>NZ_SILG01000002.1:0-841308 GCF_004306515.1 Rhizobium beringeri
AATATGAAGACTGCAATCGACAAGGTCGGCCGTGGCAAGGAGCGCGACGTCAACGTCCGCTTCATGGCAATGGCCAGCCACTACGTGTTCGAGCCCGAGTTCTGCAATCCGGCCTCCGGCTGGGAGAAAGGACAGGTCGAGAAGAACGTTCAGGATGCGCGTCATCGCTTCTTCCAACCGGTCCCGCGCTTTCCATCACTGGAAGCCCTGAATGACTGGCTTGAGCAGCGTTGCAAGGAGTTCTGGGCACAGACCCCGCATGGTCAGATGCGTGGCACCATCGCCGACATCTGGGCAGAGGAAACACCAGCTTTGATGCCCGTTTCCAGGCCGTTCGACGGGTTTGTCGAATACACGAAGCGGGTCACGCCAACCTGCCTCGTGCATCTGGAGCGCAACCGCTACAGCGTTCCGGCATCCTTTGCCAATCGACCGGTGAGCCTTCGAGTCTACCCGGATCGTGTCGTCGTCGCGGCAGAAGGTCAGATCGTTTGCGAGCACCGTCGCGTCATCGATCGTTCCCATGATCGACCGGGGCAGACCATCTATGACTGGCGGCATTATCTGGCGGTGGTGCAGCGAAAGCCCGGCGCTCTTCGCAACGGCGCACCGTTCGCCGAGCTTCCAGACGCATTCCGGACCTTGCAACAATATCTGCTCAAGAAGCCAGGTGGCGACCGCGAGATGGTCGATATCCTGGCACTTGTTCTCCAGCACGACGAACAGGCAGTGCTCTCGGCCGTCGACATGGCGCTGAAGTCCGGCGTTCCGACCAAGACGCATGTGTTGAACCTGCTGCATCGCCTGGTCGACGGCAAATCCTTCACGCCGCCGACCCTCGACGCACCTCAGGCACTGACGCTCACCAATGAGCCCAAGGCCAATGTCGAACGATACGATACCTTGAGAAAGACGGAGGTTCGCCATGCGTCATAATCCGGCAAGCGGCGCGATCGTCATCATGCTACGGCAACTGAAGATGCACGGCATGGCCCACGCCGTCGGTGATCTGACCGAGCAGGGATCGCCGGCGTTTGAGGCTGCCATTCCGATCCTGTCCCAGCTTCTCAAGGCGGAGACTGCGGAACGAGAGGTCCGATCGACCGCATATCAGCTCAAAACCGCACGCTTCCCGGCTTACCGTGATCTGAACGGCTTCGACTTCGCCAGCAGCGAGATCAACGAGGCGCTCGTGCAACAGCTTCATCGCTGCGACTTCCTCGACGACGCCAACAACATCGTTCTGGTCGGCGGTCCCGGCACGGGCAAGACACACATTGCCACCGCGATCGGTGTCCAGGCCATCGAGCATCACCATAAACGGGTCCGGTTCTTCTCAACGGTCGAACTGGTCAACGCTCTCGAGCAAGAGAAGGCGCAGGGTCGGTCTGGGCAGATCGCTAATCGACTCGTCCATTCCGATCTCGTCATTCTCGACGAGCTGGGATACCTGCCGTTCAGCGCCTCAGGCGGTGCATTGCTCTTCCATCTGCTGAGCAAACTCTACGAGCGCACCAGCGTCATCATCACCACCAACCTGAGCTTCAGTGAATGGGCCAGCGTGTTCGGCGACGCCAAGATGACGACCGCGCTGCTCGACCGGCTTACCCACCACTGCCACATCCTGGAAACCGGAAACGACAGCTTCCGCTTCAAGAACAGCTCGGCGCATGAGCCCAAAACAACGAAGGAGAAACGAAGGAACTTGACCACCACGACCAACACAAACGATACCTAAAGGCGGGTCACTTCTCGGTGGAAACGCCGGGTCAGCTCTCAGTGGAAATCAACATACTGGCGCGCAGGTGGCGCGTAAACATGTGCCACCCCCTGCCTTTTCATGCCTCGCTACGCACTTTCGCGCCAGCTAGAACACTCTAATGTTAAAGCGATTGCGCGTACTTAGCGAATTACAGGCGATAGAGGATCTGGTCGTTCCAGAAACGGTCAAGGCTAGATTATCCCCCACGCGCGAAACCTCCCCCTGCCCGTCATCTCCCTGAGCCCAAGCTCGCCGACAATCCGCCGCGCCGCCTGCGGCGTCACATCCAGCGTCTTGGCCACCATCCCGGCCGACACCAACGGCTTTGCCATCACCAGCTCGACCAGCTCCGGCAGTTTCGAAGACGTTCGTCTTCCCGACAATTTACGCTCCATCATTTGCCGGGCCAGTGCCAGCCGGTCATGCTCTTTCATGCCGATCTCGGCGGCCGCCAAAAATCCGTGGGCGATGGCGAGCAGCCGGGTCTCCCGATCACGATTCCGGCGCCGATCGACGGGAATGGTTTTGAGGCCGAGATTGATGGCGGCCAGATTGGCGCCGGTGGTGATGCCGGCCTGCCGCAGGATCGACGCGCAAAGCAGCCGGCCGAGCCAGGGGGCGTGCTGAAGGACAGACAATTCGTTCCAGGCATCGAGGGAGACCACCGCCTGCAGCACCGCCGGAAAATCCTGGACCTGCCGCAAGACGGTACGCCATTCATCCAGCCGCGCGTCTTCGTCCCAGTCGAGATCATAAACCAGCGGATCTTTTTCCGCCGCGCCGGCACGGCCAGGTCGTGTTACGTTTTCGATCGCAGCCTCCGATCGGGCGAGCACCGCATCGATGGCGGCATAGTCGACACCGGGGAGAGTATCGATGTCGTCGACGTCGTCGCCCTCCCCTTCTGGGTCGCTTCCGACCGCGCGCCGAATGGCCTCGGCGGCCGCCCCCTCCCCCGTGTCGGTCGACGTGATCTCCGCGGTCTTTCGCAGCGTCCGAATGCCATCGAGTGACAGTGCCCAACCGGGTAGCTGTGTGGCAATACGCCTGCGGATGCGCAGGACGTCGCGGGCGATTGTCAGCTCATGGGTGGGCGTGCGAATATCCTTCGTGGCGTCGTGGAGGACGAGGTCTTCGAGATGGACGAGTTCACCGTCGATCCACAGCGAGGCGCAGGCATCAGAGAAATGGGATCGTTCGATCCATCCCTGGCCGACCGGTGAGCGAGCGACGCGCTCGTCCAGACGCGTCAGCGCGATACCGGCGTCAAATGCCGGCCGCATCAGTAACTGGAGCAGATCTGGAGGCACGGGGGATTCCGATTTTTTGTGAATCATGATTCACTTCCTTTATGACGAAGCGCCGCCTCCCCATGGTCGAGCATGCTGACACGCTGTCGCTGAAGGCGCTGCGGGAATTGGTGACGGGACTTGTGGCGCGGGCCGATCGGGCAGAAATCCGGATTGAGGCGCTCGAGGCTGACAACCGAAAGCTTCGAGAAGAAAACGATCAGCTGAGGATCGAGAACACGCGGCTGAAGGTCGACAACCAGCTTCTGCGCGATGAGATTGCGCGGCTTAAAAACCTGCCGCCACGCCCACCGTTCAGTCCATCGGGCATGGACCAGGCAACCAGCGACAAGGCGGTTGCCGGCAGCCGAAAGCCTGCGCGGCGTCGCGGGCCGAAGGGCGACACGGGGAGCGCCACGCGCGAAGAGGTGCTGCCTGCCAGAGCCCCACCTGGATCGCGGTTTAAAGGCTACAAGGATTGCGTGGTCCGGGATCTGGTCGTGCGGGCCGAAGTGGTGCGCTATCGCCGCGAATGCTGGCTGACACCGGAAGGACGCACGATCATTGCGCCGCTGCCAGCAGGGATAAAGGGCGGCTACGGCGCCAGTCTGCGTCGCTTCTGCCTGATGCTTCATAGCCATGGACAGGTCACGACGCAGCGATTGACGACCTTGCTGAACGATGTCGGTGTCGAGATTTCCAAACGCCAGGTCATCCGGTTTTTGACAGAGCGGCTGGATGGCTTTCATGCCGAGGATGCCGCCGTGCTGCATGCCGGCCTGGTCTCGGCTCCCTTTGTCACGGTCGACGACACAGGCGCCCGCCATGCCAATCGCAATTTCCATACGACACAGATCGGCGGCGAACATTTCACCGCCTTCCGCACGACGCCGTCGAAGTCGCGGCTGAACTTTCTGGCCCTGCTGCGCGGCAACTATCAGGACTATGTTCTCAACGATGCGGCCTTCACCTTTCTGGAAAACCGTCAGGTGGATCCCGCCCTTCTGGCGCATTTGAAGACATGTGAACCGCGGCGGTTTGCCAATCAGGTTCCGTTTCTCGAGTATCTGGCCGCCAATGGTATCGACATCTTCGACAAAGAAATAATCCGCCCGTTTGCCGAGGCCGGCATCTGGGGCGCCATCCGCCATCATGGTCTGGTCGGCAATGCGATGATCGTGTCCGACGATGCCGGACAATTCCGCGTCGGCACCCATGCGCTGTGCTGGGTCCACGCAGAGCGTTTGCTGCACAAACTGATGCCGGCGACACCCGGCCAAGTACGGCATGTCGAAACCCTGCGGGATCTCATCTGGCGCTTTTACAGGGCCCTGAAAGCCTATCAGCGAAGACCTGATCCGCGTGCAGCCCGGGGCATTCAGGCCCGGTTCGATCGGATTTTTTCCATCCGCACCGGCTATGGCGACCTCGACAAACTGCTGTTTCGACTGGGTCGCCGCAAGGACGAACTGCTGCGGGTTCTGGAGCGGCCTGAAACCCCGCTCCATACCAATGCATCGGAAAGAGATCTGCGCGGACTTGTCATCAAGCGAAAAATCTCCGGCGGCACGGTCAGTCGCAACGGTCGGCAGGCGCGTGACAGCATGCTCGGCCTGATGAAGACCTGCCAAAAGCTCGGCCTGTCGTTCTGGCACTATCTTGGCGATCGGCTGGGGATCGGTGACGAAGATCATCTTATGCCACCCCTCGCCTCGATGGTTGCAGCACGCGCCTGAACGCTCTCGGCCTTCGAGCACCCAGCTTTGCGTCAGACATGCTGATTGTCTCGGCATCGCCACCAAATCAGCCCCGCTTACGCCGCATCAGGGCTGTCATGCTGATTTTCGCGAGATCGTAAACCATTGATTTTATGGTAAATGATTCGCTAAAGAAACTCTATATGGATATTCCGGTTCCTCACATCGTATGATCAATAGTTGCCGAGCTAACCATCGATAAGTACTGGTTATCGATGGTTATACTGGTAAATTCAGCAATTTGTATTTGCTCAGCGTCGATAGGTGACTTAAAGACCAGTAGACATTTCCGCGTCACACGACGCTCGATTCAGGCCACGTGACGCAGAAAACTGTGCGGGAAACAGCTCAGGCTACTATTCCCTAGGGGCCAGTCAGATCCTGAGCAAACGTCAACCACTGACTTCGATGTCGTTATCGTCGCACCAGGTCCTCAAAGCGTCTTCCGTGGCCTTCCTCTCGAATGCGTACCACCGATCGATGGCGTGCCTGTGCTCCAACAGGTCCTTGAAGCGGGCATAGGCACCCTCCCGACTGAAGATCTCCAGAACTTTATCGCTATCGTCGGGCAAGTGGTGGCGAGCGAACTTCAGCACCAACGGCTTGCCAAGATCGAGTTCTTTCTTCTCCGGAATGCGGATGTATTCTTCGCTGTCCTCGATGTCAGGTATTTCTTCAACATCGTCCGCCCAGTCCGAATGCCAGTAGATCTTGCCTGTCTCCTTGCACAGAAAAGCCGTGTTTTCTCCGATTCCGACGGAGCTCACGAATTCGAACGCGTCCAGAAGCTCGCTGAAGTCCACAGTCATTCCCGTCCTGCCGCTCACCAGCCTGTCGTTGCAAGATATAACTCGGTCCCAAATCGGGCGCAAATAAATGTGGGCGCTTCCTGCACTTGCAATGGGAGGCTGCTTGCGCTCACGAGCGACGAAATTGAAATCGGGAGGTAAAGCGACAGCGACGCCGCCGTCCGCCAGGGTCACCTCGGGTGACGGGCGTTTGCGTCGACGTGCCCAGGGATCGGCATTCAAGGTCATCTTCGATCAACGCGATCCTCGAAAGGACGCTACCTCAGATGTGGATTACTTTCCTGTAGATTCCCTCTCAAAACTGCGAGTAGACGATTTAAAATCTTTCGCCTATCGATTGCTTATGAAATCGTCGCTTGAACATATGCCGCTTCGCAAGCAGCGAGAACTCGGCCGGGTTCTCGAAATCCTGCACGAGGAATTCGAGGACGCGTTGAAAGAGGGCACCGCCGATTTCAAGAAGCGCGGCAGGATCCTGAAGATCATCCTGTTCGGCTCCTACGCCAAGGGCGGGTGGGTCGATGAGCCATTCACCATGAAGGGCTATCGCTCGGATTTCGATCTCTTGATCATCGTTAACAATCGCAAGCTCTGCGAGTTCGCCGAATATTGGTACAAGGCCGCCGACCGGCTGATCCACGAAGCGTCGATCGAGACGCCGGTGAGCTTCATCGTACACTCCAGACGTGAGGTGAACACCTACCTCAAGGAAGGGCAGTATTTCTTCTCCGACATCCGCAAGGAAGGTATTGTTCTTTACGAACTGGACGATGAGCCGCTGGCCGAGCCCGAACCACTCACCCTTGAGGATCGGTTGAGGTTAGCGACGGATCACTTTAGGCATAGATATACGACAGCACAAAATCTGAATGCCCTTGCAAAATCTGCGAAGCAGAGCAGCATGATAAACGAGGCGGCATTCTTGATGCATCAATCCCTCGAGCAAGCTTATTCCTGCATTCTGCTCACACTCACCAATTACGGCCCACCATCGCACAACATCAAGTTCCTTCGCTCGCTCGCCGAGGAGCAGGACCGCCGGCTGGCCGAGGCGTTTCCGCGTGATCAGCACCGGGAACGGGCCTGGTTCAACACGTTGAACGAAGCATATGTGAAGGCACGCTATTCAAAGCATTATGAGATTAGCGAGGAGGCTCTCACCTGGCTCGGCGAGCGGACGACCGTGCTGCTTGAATTGGTCAGAGCCGTTTGCTCCGAGCATCTCGAAAAGCTCAAACACGACAGCCACTAGGAGCGGGCGCAACGGGCCGGGCTACTCAATCGCTGCAGTCGTTAGCCCCCAGGATGACCCGGATCGTGACAGGTGGAAGAAACGCGGCTTGATCAGCAAGCTTTAACAATGGCTTCCATCGGCCCGAGCGGACCTACGCCGAGGACCCCGCAAAGCTCGGCCTACGAGCCGGCTTTGCGAGGTGTTGCGGTCATTTCCCTGATGGAGAGATTGCCCGGACTAGAGCCGTATGCCGCCTATTGTGAAACCACCGTCAACGGTTATCTCCTGCCCGGTAACGAAACTGGCGTCGTCTGAAAGCAACCAGTGGCCCCGGCGGCACGGTCGCCATGGAAGCTGGCGAAAGGTGACGATAGGGTCGAAGTCGTTCCGCAAATGTCGATCACCGTCAACAGCGGTCAGGCCGTCCGCATGGCTGCACGCGCTGGCCTCGGAGTAATCATGCAGCCATCTATTCTGCTGCGTTCGGATGTCGAGGCAGGCCTGCTCGTTCAACTCTTTCCAGACTGGCATCTCCGTGAACGGCCGATGTCACTTATCTATCACCGCGACCGCCGCATGACGCCGCGCCTGCGCAGCATCATCTCGTTTGCCATTTCAGAATTCGGCGCGACATCCGAACGGCGGGAAGATCTTCATTCCTAGAGGCTTGGCGCATCTCAGCCGACGGGTGTCGGGTCAGCGCTGCTTTCTCGGGCAAATCGATCGGGCACCGTTTTCCGCATTGACCGAGCGACTATTGCATTGAGCAGACTTCCCTCCTCCGCTCCACGGTGTGCGGCATTTACGTCCGAACGAAGGGCCGACGACAGAGACCAACGCGACGATCGACATACGGGCTGGAACCGAGGCATCGCTTGGAACGTTTAGAGAACGCAGTCAGGAGCCCGCTATGAGTGACAATCCGAAAACCAAGACATCGTCCAACACACAGAAGGACCCTGACGATTGGGTGAGCGGCGACGAACCGATGACCGGCGCGCAGCGGTCCTATCTGAAAACCTTGTCCGAACAGGCGCACAAGCCCGATGCCTATGCCGAGGATCTGACCAAGGCGGAAGCGTCCAAGAGGATCGACGAACTGAAGCAGTCGCTCGATTTGGAATGAGCGGCGGCCTTGCAATAACAACTTTGTTCGGAGCCGAAGGCAGAACTTTTGCGCCCGCAACAGTTTGATCGCGCAGCGGCGGAAGGACGAGACCATGTCAGACCTGCAACTCAACCAACCACGTCCGCATAAGTTTTGGCGCAAAGGACTTGGGCTTTTAGCCTGCGTGCTGATCGCTGCGAGCAACATCGACGGTCCTAGTTCCCGTAGCGGCCCGATGTTAAACGCGGTCGGTGCCGCCGGACCGCTCGCTCTGGTAGCCGCTGGGATTGCATGGAAGCCGTGCCGCACCATCGATTAGGTTGTGCTGCCGATCACGCACCGACTTACTCTAGTTGAGGCGTTGTCGCTGCAAACTAAACCGTCGGATTCAATGCCACAATAGTGGCACGACGATACAATTCGACTAGGCCGCGGAACGTCTCCCTCTGGAACAATTGTAAGCTTCGCGATACATATCCGTCCAATCTGTAGTGCGAAGGTGACAAATGCCAACACCTCATAATCCTCCGGCCGCTTCGTCGGCCGCGACCATATAGAGCGCTACTTCAACCGCTCGATCTTTGCGCATCTCGGCAGTTAGACCATAGATCTGGAACGGCGACGGAAAGTTAAAGTCACGCGTCTATCGCGAGGAGATCTACCGGATTGCCTGTGCGCCGGATTTGTCGTCGCTCACCGTCGCTGAAGCCATACCGAGCTGGCTAACGCCCTCTACGCGGCGGCCCGATAATAGATTTCGGTCACCCGAAACCGACCATCGATGCGTTTGCATTGGACGATGACGTCGATCGCTATCTTCAGCATCTCGCGTATGTCGTTTCGCTCCAGGTCCCGCCCGCCTTCGGATTCCTTCACCAGCAGTGTCAGTTGTTCGAAGGCAAGCCTGGCCGAGTCGGCATGCACGGTGGTGATCGAACCCGGATGACCTGAGTTCACATTGCGAATGTAGTAGAACGCTGTGCCGTCGCGCAGCTCCTGCAGAAGAATGCGATCGGGTCGCATGCGCAGACAGGATTCGAGCAGATCCTTCGCCCCGACCTTTGCCAGTCCCTGGTCGCCTTTGGAGTAGAAGAGGCGGACATGGTTCGGCTGCGGGATGACGAGCTCGGGCGTGTCTTCGATGGAGATGATGCGTTCGCTGGAAGGAATATGGCGGATCAACGCCTTCGAAAGCGTCGTCTTGCCGGATCCTGTCGCCCCGGAGATGATGATGTTCTTGCGCGCATGGACAGCCTCTCGAAGAAATGCCTGGTATGACCCGGTTCGATGGAGGTCCAGGAGCGTACGGTCGATTGCAGAGACGTCCGCCTCTTCCCTTGCCACCTCGGCGAACAAGCCGCCTTGATCAAGATCGTTCAGGCTCAGAGACACCGACGACGGCTTTCTGATCGTGATGCTGACGGTTCCCTTTGTCGTCGCCGGCGGGATGACGATCTGGATCCGCTCGTCGCCCGGCAGCGTGGCCGAGAGGATGGGCCGGGTTTCGTCGATTGCCTGGTTGGAATAGCTGGCGACAGCCCGCGCGAGACGCATCAGCTTGTCGAACGACAGCTCCGGCAGATCGTGGGTTTGCCACCCGGCCGTGCCCTCGGTGACCACCTGGGTTGGCCAGTTGATGATGATCTCATAGAGAGACTTGTCACTCAGAAAGGGCGACAGCGGTACCAGCAGCTCGCGCACGACGCCGGAGTCGGCTCCCTCCTTCATGAGTGGGCCTATTTCGTGACCAGGGTCGAGGCTGGACCGAAATCGCCAAGTACCGCCCGATCGTAAATGCGGTTACGCGGTTCGCTCACGCGAAGCCGATAGACGCTAGAGAAATCGAGATCACGCGCCACGAAGATCGAGACCAGCTCTCCTTGATGTTTCAACAGGGTCGGCGGAATGTTGATCGACTGCTCGACGGCGATGGTCGCCGCCTGCTTTCCGGCACTCGTCGTGTTGTCTGCCTCGACATCGCTATCCTGCAGCTGGCTGTTGGCATAGGAGCTCGCATCGCCGACGATCGACAACAGGATCGCGCTGCCGAAACGCTCCCACCAATGGGTATCGACGTAACCGTCGACACCGGCACGCCCAAGGGCATCGGTTGCCGGTGACGCCAGGGTGATGATCACGCCAGTCGGTGTCTTTGCGCGGTTCCAGAGCACAAACAGGCGTTTCTGGCCGCGGCGAAGGCCGCCACGATATTCGCCGACGACCTGCGTGCCCTTGTCCATCAGCACGACGCGGCCGTTGTCCGACAGGACGTCGCGGTTGATGACACAGCTGGTGAAGCCGGGTTGGTCGGAGGACAGCGCCGTCTCCAGGACGCATGGAATGGAGGTCCCCATGGCGACGATGAAGTCGCGATTTCCAAGAGTTCCTGCACGCGAGCCCTGCAGCTGTGTCGGCGCCAGCATGCGATTGAAGCGCTGGTCCTCGTTTTCCGCCTCGGCACTGAGGCCGCCCGGCCTGTTTGCGAGCGGAACATAATTCGACGCGACATCGACGCTGGCATTCTGGTCTCGAGCATGAGGCTGGCGGGACTTTTCACCACCATAGGCGATGACCGGCGCGCGGCGGGCAGCGTCGAGAAGCTTCTCATCCTCGCCCGCCTGCTCGGGCAGTCCGGGCGTCGGCAGGATGGTTTCCGGCGGCGTGGCGACCGGTTGGGCCGGCTCCTTCGCCGGCTCGAAATCCGATGTCTGACGGATGACGACGCGTTCTGGCTGGACCCCGTCGGCTGGCTTCTCCTGGCCGCGCATCGACCAGAGCGCAAAACCGACGAAGGCGATGATTGCCAGCGCCACCGCGCCACGTCTCACCGTCGGATTGTTGTCGAGACCGCGGCGGGTCGTCGTCTCGGCGCGCTCACCCGGAATGTGGGTGCTGTCTTCCTCGGCCATGACGTCCTCCTATTGTCCACTCGCTGCCTGCGTCTTCACGACGCGCTCGACTGAGGGTGAGGTGGTGTTCGTATCGGGATTGATGCCGATACGATCATAGGCCTCGTTGAAGACGCAGAGGACGTCGCCTCCCCTGCGCAGGATAAACTTGCGGCTGATCGCGTGCACGAGCACCAGGTTGTTCTCGACGGACTTCGGCACCAGGCTCTCACTGCCGTCGGAATTTTCCATGTAGATCGCCGGCATTTCCTGGTTGCCGGCAAAGACGAAGGTGGTGACCTTGCCGTTGTCGTAGACTGCCTGCGGTTCAAGTGACGCTGACCCTTGCGCCGAATAGCGCCAGTTGCGCGGGCCATAGGCTTCGTGAAGAGCAAGAACCTTGTCCGCTTCGCCGGCCTGGGCCGCCTGCGCACGAGCAGCGGCATCGAGCCTCCGGCGTTCGGCTTCGTCGGCAGGATAGCGATACTTCACATAGAAGTAGGTGTTCTGCCCGGCCTCGACGGTGCCGTCGCGAACCGTGAGTTCCATCTGATAGCTGCGTGTGGAGCCGTCCCGCCTGGTCGTGACGACCGAGATGTTGGTTACGGGCTGGTTTTCGCGGGGCTTCAGGAACAGGATATTGCCGGCCGGCGCCACTTCCCATGCGACGCTGTTACCGAGCGCGACGTGGGCGATTTCCTCGTCGGCTGCAAACTCGATCTGCACCGAGGACCGCAAGGTGCCGACGATCTTCGTGATGTTATAGGGCTGATAGTCGACGAAACGGATACGGCTATCTTGCGATGCGCCGCGCGGAATATCAAGCGCTGACGCTGTCGTGGAGAGGCCGGCAACAAGGAGGGCGATCAGGACAGTCTGCTTCAATTGATGGCCTCCGGATCGGCGCGATATTCGCTGACGGCGAAACCAAGCGGATTGGTCAGCCGGTCGGTCGATGACATCGGCGCGTTGACATAGGAGAAGGTGAGCGTCGCCACCCAGTGGGTGGTCCTGACGTCGTCACCGCGGGTGACGGTCCTCGTATAGCGTACCGATACGACATTGGCGTTGATCAGGGAGATCGAGACGACGTTGATCCGCGACGTTGCACCGCGACCGTAGATATTCTGGGGAGAGTCCGGATTACCGCCCCGATAGATCGCCGCAAAACGCGTCTGCTCCGGCTGGGTCGACAGCAGGGCGACGGTGCGAAAATTCTCCTCGGCCTCGCTCCAGACGTAGCCTTCCCGCGCACGCACATATTTGGCGGCAAAATACTTGGTCACCGCCTCGTCATAGCTGCCGGCGGTCGAGGTCAGCGCCGAGACGACGTCGACGATGCCGGTCGAATTGTCGACCCGAACGACGAAAGGTTCGACCGTTTTCAAAGGCGTGAGGCCGGCAACGGCGACGATCGAGGCGGCGGCAAGCACGCTCGCGGCGATCGCGATGAACCAGGCGATGCGCGCCGACCGTTCCACCTGGACCAGCCGATCCTGATCGAAGCGGCGCGCTCTTTCGAAATAGCCCTTCATACTGTCCGTATTCACCATCTCACCCCTCCTGGCACGGCCGATAGGAACCCACGGCATCGAAATGCGAAAAGGCGGCCGGCTCCTCCGCCAACGGCTCTTCGCCATAGGAAGACACATGGCCGGTCGCCGTCGGCTGGACAGCGTCGGAACCGTCCTGCCCGGTGGGCTTGTTGTCCTCCCATTGCCACATGGAGCGGTTGAGCGGCCGGCGCGAATAGCCGTCGCATTTGGGCAAAGGGTGGGACATCGAAGCACAACCGGTGAGGTCCATGGCAAGGAGAAGCGAGACGATGATGCGGATCATTTGAACGCAAACCTCCGAAACGTTTTTTGTGGAGAAGGCATCGTCCGGCCCCTCAAGTTCTGAGGCGGCGGCTGACGAAACGGGCGCCTCGCCCAACCGCTCTGGTGCCATGCGAGGCGGCCCAGGCAAGCGTGCTTTCATGGGCGTCTCGGCTGGCACTATAGCCGTAGGTCAGCGATGCTCCGCCCGCCGCAAGGGCGGAGGCAATGCCGGGCAGCTGGTAGAAGACGTAAAGGGCGGCGAGGCAGATGGCGCAAAGAGCGACCGGACGCATCATGACGTCGGTATAGCTTTCGATTGCCGTGAAGGTCGTGTCGATACAGCTGATCAGCAATGAACCGATCGCAACGACCAGGACCTGGAGAATGACGAAATTGGCGAGCTGACCGATCCAGGATTCGGTGAAACGACGGGTGGACTGGAACATCGCGAGCGCGACGAAGATCGGGCCGATCGCCAGCACGATAGCGAGCGCCAGCCGGGCATAGAGCGAGACGATATAGCCGATCGCCGCCACGGTGAAGCTCGCGCCGATGGCCATCATTCCGCCAATGCCGGTGACGATGTCGGCGGGCCAAGTCGCCCGCGCCCAGATTTCGCGCGCGCATTCCTGGCCCTTGTCGAGGAGGCTGTCGAAGGTGGAAGCGCTGGGTGCCGTCCCCGAGTTCAACGCCTGCGAGATCTCGCGCGGCAGCGTCTCGAAGAAGATGTTGGTGACGTAGGTCTGATAGTCGCTGGCGTTGCGCACCAGCATGACGATGATGGCAAGCTTCATCGCCCGGAACGCGAATTCGAGAATGGGCTCCTGGACCGAGCCCCGCAGGACAAGGTAGCCATAGAGCACGACGTAGAGCGTCAGCGCCGCGGTGAGCGGGCCGCCGATCCAGCTGGCGATGTTCGAGGTGCCCGACGAGATGAAATTATCCAGCGGTGCCTTGAACTGGCCGTCGACGAAGCTGAAGACCTGGTACATCACTCAGCCTCCTGGCGATTTACGCGGGAGATGAAGCCGAACCCGCCAGTCCGCCGCCTCGGCGTTTTGGCAATTGGGCGTCTGACGCAAGGCGCCGGGGTTGTTGCGGCATTCACTTGTGATCTTCGCCAGCAGGACCTCATCAGCCATCAGCTCGTCGACAGTGTAGATCCTGTCTTCCTCGCCGAAGCAGCCAGAAAGGGTGAGCATGACAATGCCAAGCAGGAGATGTTTCATTTGAGGGCCTCTCCCATGGCATCGAGGCGCTTGCGCCAATCCTCGGCCTTGCGCTGGTCGTCGACCTGAACCTCAGCCTGCTGGACCATCTGCAGGGCCTGCATGCGCAGCACATCGGTTTGCAGGAAGGCGGTTTCGGCCTGGAGGCGAGCCTGAAGGTCGGCGATATCCTTGGCATCCGCGGCACCTGAGATCTGCTGGCGCAACTGATCGATGCCGTCGATGCGCTTGGTGGCGGCATCGTAGATCTGCTGGCCGAGGCTCATCTGGCCGGCATTCTGGTTCTGGGCGCGGGCCAGTTCCTGCGCATAGAAATCATTGGCATCTGTGCGATAGGTCGAATTCTGTTCGAGGAATTGCGAGGCGGAGCTACCGAAGACACCGGTGCCTGCTCCTTTGAACAGCCCTTCGATGTCCTTGAAATCCTGCGGCAATGCCTTGCGGATCGACGGATCGTTCAGCACACCGGCGACATCGGCCATGTTGGTGATCTTGTTCAGCGATGCGTAAAGCTGTTGTGCCTGCTGAAGCTGTTGATTGAGCGTGTCGAGCTGCGATTTTAGCTGGGTAATGCTCTCGATCTGCTTGGCGATCGCCGTCTCATCGATGACCGGAATGCCCTGTGCGAATGCCGTTCCTGCGGGCGACAGCGCAGCCATCATCGCCAGCGCAAACACTATTCTGACCCTTTCCATCAATCCGTTCTCCTTCTTTGCTGAAACACGGGTAGCCAGTCTTCGAGCCGGTCGCCGACCTCCGCCCGGATCGCCTCGGCAAGTTCGACGTTCGCGGTGCGGCCGGACAGGATGTCGAGCTCGTCATCGAAACCCCTGAGGTTCAATTCGGCGACAACGCTGTTGTGACCCTGCTTGACGATGAAGCGTCGGCTCTCGACCGAAAGCTCGCGCGAGAGCAGTTCGAACTCGCGCTCCGTCAGTTTGAACCCGTCGACGTAATCGGCATGGTCGCCGCGCGGATTGGGAAGGAAGATCTGCGTCGGGCACTGCTCGATGATCGTGTGAGCGATCGGCGAGACGATCGCGTCGCGCGGGCTTTGGGCCGCAAACAACATCAGCCCATTCTGTTTGCGTATCGTCTTCAGCTTGTTCTGCGCGAGGTCGCGAAAGCCTTCGTCCTGCAAGGCCTTCCAGAACTCGTCGATCACGATGATGATGCGCCGCCCGTCGATCAGCTGCTCGATGCGAAAGAACAGGTAGGCCATCAACGGGGTGCGGATTTCCTCATTGTCGAGGAAGTCGGTCATGTCGTATCCGATGAACTTGGCGCCAATCCCGATGTCGTCGGTCTCGTTGTCGAACACCCAGCCGAGCGGCCCTCCCCTCTCCCACCGCCTGAGCCGCGAGGCGATGCCTTCGGGGTCGGTGTTGTTGAGGAAGGTGCGCAAGGCGCCGATCGAACGTCTTTCGACCGGGAGGTCGGCCAGGCCATCGATGGCCGAGGCGATGTCGCGCAGTTCCAAGACGGTCAGCTCGCGCTTTGCCGATCCGACCAGCTGACCGACCCAGCGGGCGAGGAACACCTTGTTCTCCGGGGTGAGTTCAAGTGCCTTCAACGGCGCGCAGCCGGTGGCAACACCGTTTCGAAGCGGCAGGTAAGTGCCGCCCGCCGCCCGGACGAACAGGTCGGCTCCGCGATCCTTGTCGAAGAAGACCATGTGGGGATCATGCTTTTCGAGCTGGGAGAGCATGAAGTTGAGGAGCACCGTCTTGCCGGTGCCAGACGGGCCGCAGACGAAGGTGTTGCCAAGGTCGCTGTGATGGAAATTGAAATAGAAGGGCGAGCCGGAGGCAGTCTTCAGCATGGCGACGGCCGGTCCCCATTCATTGCCGTCCTTTTTACCGGTGGGATAGGAATGATAGGGGGCGAGTGCTGCAAAATTTCGCGAGGTGATGGCGCCCGATCTTGCGCGATAGCGAAAATTGCCCGGCACCTGCCCCCACCAGGCCGCCTCGAGCCCGAGATCCTCGCGGGCAACGACCGCGCCACCGTTGGTGAGAGAGGCCCGTGCTTTCGCCATATGGTCGGTCAGTTCCTTCACCGAGGGCGCAAAGACCGACAGCGCCAGATGGTGCTCTCCAAGCACAAAGCGGTTCGATTCCAGGTCGTCCATGGCATCGCCGAGTTCTTCGATCTGCGACGCCGCCTTGTCGCCGGCGCTTACCATCTGGTTCTGTTTGCGTCCCATGATCGTGCGCGCATCGGCTTTCGAGACGAAGGAGAAAGACTGCGTCAGGATGAGCTCGAACGGCGCCGTCAAAATGCCGTCGAGCATGCCGCTGCGGGTGGTCGCCGGATATTCCTTGAACCCGAATATGCCGGCATAGCGGCTTTCGGCCTCATGACGGATCTCGATGGTCTCGCGCCCGAAGATCACCCGATCCGAGTAGATCGCCGAGGAGATCCTGCCCTCCGTCAGCGGAATGCGCTCCCGCCGGCCGCCGACGATCTGATGCAGGACCTCGCTCGGTTCGGAGAAGATGATGTCGTCCTGCTCGTAGAGGGAGAGCACCCGAGGCTCGAAGCGTTTCAGCCCGGCGGTCACGTCGGATACTTTGTCCTGCAGGTGCTTCAGGGCATCCTCGTCGACTTCGACGCCGGTGCGGCGCGCCTTGCGCAGGCGTGAAAGAAGGTTGGCCGCTTTTTCGGCGGGGTCCCGGCCCGGATGCCAGACAAGAGAGAGGTACAGATCGTTTCGAAACAGATCCTCTCCGATCATGCGGTCGCGGTATCTTGCATTCAGCCCCTGCGAGAAACGATTGGCGAACTCTCCGTCCGGATAGTCGTTGTCGCGGCGGCGAATGACATGTGTCCAGAGCGCCAGGCGCTCATCGGCGATGTTGCGGTAGAGCGTATTGAGGTCGCGGTGCAGACTGTTGAGATCCAGGACATCGGCGGTCTCGAAGGATATGCCATCGAGCGCGAGCATCATCATCAGCGCCCTGGATTCGAGCGCGATCGTTGTCTCGTCGACGTGACGGACGTGCGGAATGAAGGTTTCCGGCCCGAGTTCACGCAAGCGAAGCGTTGCGATGCTAGGCAAGGCTCAAATCCCTTTCGTCAAAGCGCCGGATGAGGATCAAGGGTGAGAGTGTGGCCCCACCCCAATAGGCGGCGTTACGCGACCGGCCGCGCGTCTCGATCCAGGCAATCAGGATCCGGAACATGTTATGGTCGTGTTTGACGAGCGTGCGGAATATGAAGTGGAACACCACGCCGACCAGCGCGTAGGCGATTGATCCCGCGGTGATGTAGAGGATCGTCGTCAGCATGACGTTCACGCCCATCGCCTCCATCGTCACGCCGGCGATCATCGCCGGGCGGGTGCAGGCAAGGAACAGGATTTCTTCCTCGATAGCGACGGCTGTCGGCATGATGATCAGCTTCCAACGATCGTATTGACGAGTTCCGTCGCGCCGAAAATCCCGCCGATGCCGATGATCCAGAAGCCGGCGCGGCGCAGATCCATGTAGCCGAACATCCAGGCAATGCAGATGATGATGACGGCGATGACCGCGAGCAGCCGGGCGATGTTGCCGGTCAGCATGTCGACGATGTTCTGCAGGACGGTTTCGATCCCGGCTGCCTGGGCGAAAGCCGGCTCCACCAGGCAGGCGATGATGGCTGCTGCCATCAGGAGAGAGGCCGCGACAGGGCGAAGGTTTATTTTTGGGATCATTCACTTTGCTCCGATTGATCATTCTGAAACACGAGAACCCGGGATGAGCGCCGAGCGTTGAAGACGTCCCACGATGGGGCTTCACTGAATTGCGGAGGGAAGTGTTCGGCCGGGGTTGTCTCCCGGCTGGCTGGCTGGTCCGCGCGAGGGGCATCTTCACGAGGCTCGGCGATAGCGAGAGATGCCAGGTCGGAAGGCAGGCGGACCATTTCCTGGCGAACCTGCTCGTCATATTTGATCATTTCGCCAACAGACGGATCGTCACGCCCGTAGTAGGACTGAAGCATCACCTTTTCGGCCTGCTTCGCATCGGCGCCGGCGCGCAGGGCCAGGCGATAATAGCCGTCGAGCAGGGTAGCCGTCGCCTTGAGGTTCAGGCAGGGATCGAACGCATCCGAAATCGAAAGCTTGAGCCTGCGCAACTCCGCCTCGCCGACGCCGCCGAGCCCGATCTGGATGTCCTGCCGATCCGCAACAAGGGCGGTCGCCAGTTCGATCGCTTCGGCCTTCGACGCGGCTTGGCGCTCAAGCGGTGGGCCGCTGTTGATACGAATGGCGAAGGGGCTGAAACCGCTCTCGAGACTGATGACGGCGGCGAGCGTCCTGACGTCCACCATGGGTGCGCAGCTCTGGGCGAGGTCCATGAAAGCGACGACCATCAGTACCAGACCCGCTGCGTCGCCGCCCCGTCGATTGTGACGTCGACATAGTGGGGCTGCGATCTGACGTTCGGGCGGGCGGTCGGGTAGCCCATGCATTGGCGCCGTCCATCCAGCAGCTGCCATCGCGGGGACTGAACCGAACCGTTGCTGAAATTATACCCGTCCCCAACATGAGGGCAGAATGCATCGCTCACCGGCTGGAGGGCTGTCGACACGCAGGTTGTTTCCTGCCCGCGCGGACCATAATCGCTTTCCAGCCGGTATCCGGTTTCGCAGTAATACGGCTCATAGCCCGGACGCGAACTGTGGAAGGTAGCGCCCCTGCATGTCGGGAACGAATGCCCCTCGGCAAGCTCCCGCCACAGTTTTTGGATCGGCGGTCTGCATTCCGCGAACTGCGTCGGGCCTCCAGGGTTGGAGAGGCACAGGATAACCTCGCAACCCCAATCATTTGCTTGCGCCCTGCCAGGTGAAGTAAGGTAGGGTGGCAACATGCAGCTGGCCGCCACGACTGAGTTGAACAGAAGGTTTTTCATGAGCACGACCCTTCAACGGACATCCCATTGCGGAAGAGGTGGTTTGTCTGTAGACCAACTTATACTGAATTATATAACACAGTAAAATAACATGACAAGAGCACTCACGACCCAATGGCGGAATCTGGCTTTCTCAGGTCTCATCCTGCATGAGATCCTCGATCATCCCCTTGAAGACGAGACGCCTCAGGCAAGGCTGAAGCAGGTCGGCATGATGACGATCCTATACAGCATGAACCAGGCGCACCAGAAGCTAACCCTTTCCAGCATTATGGAAATTACCGCTCTGACGCGCACTGGCGTCAAGGAGACGGTGGATCTTCTGGTGAGACGAGGAATGTTGGACGAGACGATCGTCAAGAACTCGATGGGGCGCGGAACAGCGCGCCAGTTCGAGATTTCGGAAGCGCTTCTGGAGAAACTGACCTCGTTCGGAGCCGGATGACAACGGTTTTAAGTGACGATTTTAATTGCCTATCAATCATCAAGGGCGCGAGTTGGTTGACATCCCCAATCCAGGGCACGGCATCCAGGGCGAAGGGTGAGACGCGTGCCGGGCACATTGGGGCGCTCGATCGCCATTTCGCCGGCCCAACAAGAAACCGGAAAGATCGCTGTGGTCACTCTCCCTGGCGCGTTCCGACCTTCCACGCAGGTATTTGCTCGTCGAAACCTTTGAGCTGCCGCGGGCCGAGAGCGACCAATAGAATTTTTCCAAGCACGGATTGCGCCACGGCGTGATCCACGAGGATTTGCCGATCATCGGCGGACGAACAGAGTCGCGATGCCAGGTTCACGACATGTCCGATCGCGGTGTAGTCAACACGGGCTTCGTAACCAATTCGGCCAACTGTCGCCCATCCCATTGCCAGTCCAATGCCGAAGCCAATCGCATGACTGCGCAGACGCCATTCGGCGATCAGGCGCTGGATGGCGTCCTGCATGTCGATCGCCATCTCAACAGCACGAAGTGCCGGGTCTGCGCACGGTACCGGGGCGTTGACGAGCACCATCAAACCGTCTGCCGCGAAGTTGGTCAGCGTGGCCCCGTAGCGTGTGATGATCGTGCCGAGCGCCTCATAGTACTCGCGCAAGACCTGCATGATCTCCTCGGGTTCGGCGTGCGCCGAAAAAGCCGTGAAGCCACGTAAATCGCAGAATACAGCGACGACTTCTGCGCGCTGTCCGGCCAGCACACTCTCGTCGCCGGACTTTTCGACGAGTTCCGCGACCTGGGGCGCCAGAAAACGCTTCAGCCGTGCAATTCGCTCTGAACGATCCCGCGATACGGCGAGTTCTTGCGCCATTTCGTTGAACCGGTCCGCCAGCCGTTCGAATTCGTCTCCTGTGGCGATGTCGATCCGGTGCTCGAACTGTCCAGCACCGATTTTTTCGGTGCCTTCCTCCAGCAGGCGGATTGGTCCGGTCATCCGCCTGGCAAGCCAGTAGGCAAGCGCCGATGCGAAGACGGCGGCGGCGAGCAGCAGGCCACCCGTCCGCCACAACGACGCATACAGCGGTGCGAAAGCCTCGGCCTGCGCCTGCTCCACGAACACGGTCCAACCGAGATTGGGGATCGCCGCCATGGCGGTCACGACCGGTTCGTTCTCGAAGTTGCTGGCCGTGGTCGCCTCTCCCCCTGCGGCGGCGATCTCGTCCCGCAATCTGGTGAGGGCCGCCGCTGTCTTCTCGTCCGTGCCCTGCAACACCTTGCTGATGTCCGGGTGGGCGATGAGCCGGCCGGTCCGATCGAGAACAAACGCCCGGCCACGACTACCGACGCGAATTTCCGAAACAACCGTCCAGACAAGCTTCAGGTTGATTTCGGCGACGACGATGCCACTTGCCTTGCGGTTTCCGGCCATGGCCATGGTCATGAACGGTTCGGAGCCGTCGCGAAAAGTGACCGGCCCAAACCATGTGCCATTCGAACGAACTCCCACGACAGCAGGATCGCCAGAGCGATCCGATCCGCCTTCCATCCTGTTCAAGTCGATACGGGAGACATGCAGCCGTTCGACGCCGGCATCGTCAACAAGGGTGATGCTGACGATCGCCGGGGCTTGGCGCATCACCCGCAGTGCATCGAGCCGATGGTGTCCCTCGGCATCAGCGGTCCAGGCTTGTTGAACCGTCCAACCCAGTTGATCCTTGATGCCGTCGAGAAAGCTCTGAATTTTGCCGGCCGCCGATGTGGCCTCCACCCGCAATAGAGCGCTGAGCATTGCACGCTGGTCGCGATAGCCGAACCAGGCGTCGCCGATGCCGCTAACAGCCAGCGGAACAATGACCGCAGCGAAGAAGGCGAGGAAGTACTTCCGGAACAGCGATCGGCGCATCGGGGCGGCTTGAAGCTGGAGCGAACGCCGCACACCATCCTCACTCGATGACTTCATCAGCCATCAGCAAAACCGTCTGCGGCAGCTCGATCCCGAGTGCATTTGCCGTCTTCAGATTGACCGACAAGTCGAACTTCGTCGGCTGCTCGATCGGCAACTCCCCTGGCTTGGTTCCTTTCAAAATGCGATCGACATAATAGGCGAGCCGATGTTGCATTACACCATAGTCCGCCGAATAGGCCATCAGGCAGCCGTCTGCGACGTACCACGAGCCCCAAGCCATGATCGGCAGGTGATGCTCGATCGCCAAGGCGGCGATTCGCGACGACTGGTCGGCCAGCATGAGGTCTGGAAGCACCAAGGCAGCTTGAGCGCCATCGGCCTTCATGCGCGAGAACGCAGCATCGAGTTCGCCCGGCTCGCTGACTTGCTGGAGGCTCAAAGCCACTCCGAGGTGGCGAGCAGCTTGCTTGGTGTCCGTTTCGAATGGGAGATATGACACCACCGGGTCTGCAAGCACGCCGACAGTGGCAAGCCCCGGTATGGCCTCCATCAAAAGCTGCAGCCGTTTGGCGGCTAGTTCGGTGGCGTAATAAGTGACGCCCGTGAGATTGCCCCCAGGTTTTGCGAGGCTTCTCGCCAAGCCTGCCGCAACTGGGTCACCGCTGATGATGGTCACGATTGGAATCGCATCGGTCGCTCCTTGGGCAGCATGCGCCGCCGGCTGAGACGACGTCACGATCACATCCACGGGCAGTTGCACCAGGTCCCTCGCCGCGGCCGCAAGGCGACTGTCTTGCTTACTCGCGCTCCGGCATTCGAAGCTGAGTTCGTGCAGCGTGTAGCCCAGGTCGTGAAGCCCTTGCATGAACATGCCGAACTCACTGGTTTTGCTCGCATACGGCATACCGCAAGGCCACCAGGCGAGAAGGCCGATCCGTGGCGTCTTGGCCGACGTCTGCTGCGCGGCGGCGATAGCAGGAAAGCTCATCGCCAGCGCGACTGCAAGTTTGAGGAAGGGACGTCGTTTCGGTTTCATCCGAACACCCCTCGCTGACCCACGGCACATAACGGGTGGGATGATGAGATCCGGCTAATTGCTGCAAACTCACATTTCGAAGCGCCCTTCTCCCGAAGGAACGACCGACGAACAAGCCAACATATTCGGTGGACCAAAGTATAGTCGAAATTGGCGCGGATTGGTAGCACGGGCAGCCTGGTCGGCGGTTGCTGGAATTCCGTAAGATCTGTTGGCTCTGATTGCGATAAGAGCAAATGGAGATGCGGCTGCCTGTGGGCAATTTGTGTAAGGGTGACCGCTCCAGCGGCCGATCGATGCGCTGATCGCCGCGTTAGCGGGCCCCTCCGCGAACGCAGACAGACCGGACAACATTTGCCAGCCAAGCAGGTTCAGCCACCTTGGATATATTATCTCGCGGATATCCATAATTCGCAAACATATACAATTTGCGCAGGAATCCATTCGTCGGCGGCCCGCATTCTATCGGAAAACGCAGGAATTAACAAAGACTTAAGCAATTTGGATACTTCTTGCACATTAGTATGACTTATTGACGGTGGTGTTTTTTGCGCTCGGGTCTTTCATATTCACTTGATCGGGTCTTAAAAACCCTTCGCCGTCTCGGAAGGGACAGGGGCGGCAATGTCGCGATCGTCGTTGCCCTTACCCTGGTGCCGATGATCGTCGCAGTTGGCGCAAGCTTCGACTATATTCGTACGTACAATGTCCGCCAAAGGATGCAGAGCGACCTCGACACAGCCCTGATCGCGGCAGTCAAAGAGATTGATACCGACGACGCCGTCGCTCTCAAGCAAAAGGTTTCCGACTGGTTCCACGCGCAGGTGGAAAACAGCTATACGCTTGGCGACATCGACATCGATACTTCAAACCATAAGATCACGGCGACGGCGAGCGGCACGGTTCCGACGACTTTGATGAAGATCGCCAACATCGACACCGTTCCCGTGAGCGTGGCAAGCGCCGTCAAGGGGCCGGCCACCTCCTATCTTAACGTCTATATCGTCATCGACACGTCGCCGTCGATGCTTCTGGCGGCAACAACGGCCGGCCAGTCGACCATGTATTCCGGCATCGGCTGCCAGTTCGCCTGCCACACGGGCGATGCGCACAAAATTGGCAACAAGACATATAATAACAACTATGAATACAGCACGGCCAAGAGCATAAAGCTGCGCGCCGATGTCGCCGGCGACGCCGTCAAGGACGTGCTTGCCCTGATCGACACCTCAGACAGCAATCATCAACGCATCAAGGTCGGATTATATAGTCTCGGCGATACCCTCACGGAAGTCCTGGCCCCGACGCTGAGCACGGACACGGCGCGCAACCGCCTGACAAACTCAAGCTACGGCCTCACCAGCGCCACCTCGAAGGCAGCCACTTATTTTGACGTGTCGCTTGCGACGCTCAAGCAGAAAGTCGGCACCGGCGGGGACGGAACCTCCTCGAACTCGCCGCTCAAGCTGGTTCTCTTGCTGACGGACGGCGTCCAGTCGCAGCGCGAATGGGTGACCGACAAGGTGACATGGAAGAACGGGCAGGCGACGTATGGGACATACTGGAACAAAGTCGCGCCGCTTAATCCGGATTGGTGCGCCTACGTCAAAAACCAGTCCGCCACCATGGCGGTTCTCTATACCGAATACCTGCCGCTCACGTCGGATTGGGGCTACAACGCGACCGTCGGTTCGACCATGGCCAGCGCCAACTGGAAAGGCACCTATGGTGGCACCATGCAAAGTGGCGTGTCGACCAGCATCACAAGGCGCGACTACATCCCCTATGCGCTTTCCGACTGTGCATCGTCCAAGAGCTTGTTCCTATCAGCCTCGTCGTCGGCCGAGATCACGGCAGGCCTGTCGGCGCTGTTCACCCAATATCTCGCATCCGTCCGGCTGACCCAATGAGGCGAGGCAAACACACAGCATTGCACCGCCTGCTTGGCGATCGCACAGGGGTCGCCGCGATCGAATTTGCGATCCTGGCCCTGCCGCTCTTCATCATGATATTCGGCATTATCGAAGTGTCGCTGATGTTCTTCGTCAACTCGGCGCTGGATGCTTCGGTACACAAGATCTCCCGGATGATCCGCACCGGCGAGGTTGCGTCCTCCAAGGTCACGCTGGCCGATTTCAAGGCCAGAATTTGCAGCGACATGCTTCTCTCGTTCAGCTGCTCCAGCGATCTCCTGGTCAAGGTGATCGTGCTTTCCGACCTCTCGTCCGCCGCCAGCACCGACCCCATCGATGACAGCGGCAATCTCACGGTCACCGAAACCTATGATATCGGCAAGGGCAGCGACTACATCCTGGTTCAGACGTTCCTGCCATGGACAGCCGTCGTCAATTTCTTCAGCCTGTCGAGCGCCAAGCTTTCCGACGGCCGCTACCTGCTCGGATCTTCCGTTCTGTTCCGCAACGAGCCTTTCTGAC
The DNA here is from genome assembly GCF_004306515.1 of Rhizobium beringeri. NCBI lineage: Bacteria > Pseudomonadati > Pseudomonadota > Alphaproteobacteria > Hyphomicrobiales > Rhizobiaceae > Rhizobium > Rhizobium beringeri. The sequence goes on from NZ_SILG01000002.1 coordinate 24,605, forward strand.
ATGATCACGAAACGGAGCCTGTCCTTCTTCCGCTTTGCCCGATCCCGCGCCCGTCATCTCATGCGCGACCGGTCGGCGGCTTCGGGCGTGGAATTCGCGCTGGTCTTGCCGATCCTGGTGATGCTCCTGTTCGGCACGGTCGATCTCGGCCATGCGCTCACGGTCAGCAGAAAGATCGACGAGATCGCCTCTTCCACAGGCGACATGATTTCACAGCAGGGCTCCTGGACGAAGTCCGATGTCGCCAAGCTTCTCTCCGGCGCCAGCTTCATCCTGCAGCCCTATGAGACGACAGGGCTGACGATCACCGTCGCGGTGGACGATATCGCCAAAAGCGGCAGTGCCACGGTCAACTGGTCTGCAGCACTCAACACCTCCGCACTTAACTCCGGCGCGGCGAGCACAATCGAGGTCCCTTCGGAGATCCAGGATGACGGCGTGCAGGTGGTGCTGACCAGGGTGCAGTACACATTGACGACGCCGGTCTCGGCATTCTTTTCAAACTTCACCGGGCAGAATGGCTATAGCTTCGATCGCCATTACTTCAATCGCCCGCGGGTCGGCGACACGATAACTTACAAGTAAGCCGGAGATCGTTCACAGCCTTCTCGCCTCGTAAACGGATGAAATCCGAAACGAACGCAGGATTGTGCGTCCGACATGCCGTCACCGAGCTCGACCGGCGCTTTCAAGCCACGGGTTGCGCGCCAGTGATTTCCACGAGCGAGCCGCACATGAAGGCCGCTTCATCCGATGCGAGGAACGCAACGAGCGCCGCCACCTCCTCCGGCTTGCCAATACGACCGTAGGGGACGAGCTTGTCGAGATCGGCGATCGTCCGGCCGGCGCGCGTAACGCCTGCTTCGAGCATCGGCGTATGGATTTCGCCGGGGCAGACGGCATTGACCCGGACCTTGTCGGGCGCATAGTCGCGGGCGAGGTTCTGGGTGAAGGCGGCAACCGCCGCCTTGGTCGTGTTGTAGGCGATGTGGTTCGGCGCGGGGTAAAGTCCCCATTGCGAGGCGGTATTGACGATCGCACCGCCGCCGGCAGCGATCATATGCGGCAGCGCCGCGCGGCAGAGATGGAACATCGAATCCAGATTGACCGCGAAGCTCGTCTGCCAGTCTTCATCCGTGAGCGACAGCAGGTTTCCGCGCCGGTTTATGCCGGCATTGTTGACCAGGACGTCCAGCCGGCCCTTGATCGCAAAGGCTTTCTCGATGAGGTCGACGCATTCCGGCTTCCGGGAGATATCGGCTCCGATGGCGGTTGCCGATCCGCCGACTGCCTCTATGCCGGAGGCAACCTCGCTCGCCGCCTGCGCGTTCGCATCCGTCACCACGACGAAAGCGCCCTCATCGGCCAGTCGCTTGCAGATGGCCGACCCGATGCCGCCTCCGCCGCCCGTCACGACGGCGACCCTGCTCAGAAATCTTTTCATCTCGGAACCTCTTCCCTTTGTCTTCACACAATTCCGGACGCAAAATCGCTGCGCGCTTTTGCTGGAATGCTCTATCTGATGTAGCTGCCGCCGTTCACGTCGAAGGTCGCCCCGTTGACCGAGGCCTGCGAAGGGCGAAGCAGGAACCCCACCAGCTCGGCGATCTCCCCCGTCTCGGCCATCTCGCCGATCGGAATGTCGCCTACTGCCGCATCCTTTCCGTGCCTCACCACGAAGTCCTCGGCCATATCGGTCCGCACCCAGCCCGGCGCAATGGAGACGGCGACGACGCCGTCGCGCCCGAAGCTGCGCGCAATCGACTTTGTGAGATTGATCAGTGCCGCCTTCGTCGCGCCGTATGGCATGGCGTCGGCCGCATAGCCGCGCTGGCCGGCGCGGCTTGCCATATTGACGATCCGCCCGCCACCATTCTGCCTGAAATGCAAGAGCGCTTCCTTGCAGAGATCCGCCGCCGCAAAGAAGTTCACCTGGAACTCCTTCTGCCAGGCGGTCCGCCATTCGGACGGATCAGCGTCGATCGAAATCTCGCTGCGGATGCCGGCATTGTTGACGACGGCATGGATGCGCCCCGCTGCCGCGAGCGCTTCGCGCCATAGCGCGAAGGCGCCGTCCGGACGGGAAAGATCGGCCTGGACGATCAGGCCGTTTCCGCCGAGCTTACGAAGCAAAGCTTCTGCGCGCTGCCTGTCGCGCCCGTAATGGATGATGGGTCGGGCTCCTTCGGCAGACAGGCGCTCGGCGATGGCTGCGCCGATACCGCCCGACGCTCCGGTGACGAGGACGGTCTGACCGGTGAGTGGTTGAACGAGAGACATGTTGAGCTCCTAACCAAGCAGGCCGACCTGGGGTCCCCAGGTGTCGGATAGAGCGAATCCTGCAGCGAAGGGATCGTCGTCGGAGATGCGCAGTTGCTCCCGGCCATAGACGAAGGCGCGGCCGGTTATCCTCGGCAGCACGGCGCGGCGGCCGCCCACCTCGGTCTCGCCGATCACCTCGGCGAGAAACTCGCCGCCGATGATCGACCGCGACGTCCTGCGGCCTCCGACGGAGATCTGACCACGGGCATAGAGCGCGGCAAGGTTCGCCGAGCTGCCGGTCCCGCACGGCGAGCGGTCGACACGGCCGGGCTGCAGGGTCGTGCAGGTCCTTACCGCGCCATCGGCCTCGTATCCGCGAAACATCACGTAAGCGATCTCATCGATACCGCCAAGCACGGGATGGGCGACCGAGACCTGCCCAGCGAGAAGCGACTTCAGCTCGATACCGGCTTCCGCGAGCAGCCGGGCATTGGCAGGCGCAATATCGAGGCCGATCTGCCCGACGTCCACGAGCGCGTAATAGACGCCGCCGAAGGCGACGTCGATCTTGATGCGGCCCCATTTTGGCGTTTCCACCTCCTTGTCCAGCGCTTCGGCAAAGCTCGGCACGTTGTCGAGGCTGACGGACAGGCACTGGCCGTCGCGGCAGGCGGCACGCGCGACGATGAGGCCTGCGGGCGTGTCCAGGCGGACGACCGTCTCCGGCTCCGACATCGGCACCCGCCCGCTCTCGAGAAGTGCTGTGACCACGCAGATGCAGTTGCTGCCGGACATCGGGTGGGCACGGTCGGCCTGGAGGACGATGAAGCCTGCATCTGCATCGCTGCGGGTCGGCGCGACCAGCAGGTTCACGGACATGGCGACGTTGGCGCGTGGCTCGAAGGTGACGAAGCGGCGCAGACTGTCGTCGACCGTGTTGAGGTGGTTCATTTTGTCCAGCATCGTCGCGCCAGGTATTTCAGGCGCTCCTGCCACGATGATCTTGCCGATCTCACCCTGGCAGTGGACCTGCAGCAGATCGAGGGTCCGGTTCCAGTTCATTTGGCCGCCTCCGGCTTGATGTACCAGCCCCAGGAATCTTCGCTGGCGAAGCGGGTGATCTGCTTGGTCTCGAGATAGTTGTCGAGGCCCCAGCGTCCGAGTTCGCGGCCGATGCCGGATTCCTTGTAGCCGCCCCAGGGCGCTTCGGTGAATGTCGGCTGCGAGCAGTTGATCCAGACGATGCCGGCGCGGAAGGCCGCTGCCACCCGTTCGGCGCGGGCCTCGTCCTTCGACATCACGGCAGCGGCCAGGCCGAAGCGGGAGTCATTGGCGAGCTCGACCGCATCCTCTTCGGTCTTGAAGGGCCGGATGCAGACGACAGGCCCGAAGATCTCCTCCACCCAGGCGGCGCTGTCGAGCGGAACGTCGGTCAGAACGGTCGGCTGAAGGTAGTAGCCCTTGTCGAATCCTTCAGGGCGCACTCCGCCGCAGGCGACCGTAGCGCCGGCTTGCTGGGCCTTTTCGATCGCCGCAACGACCTGCTCGTGCTGGCGCTTAGAAACCAGCGGCCCCAGGAGGACGCCCTCGTCCAGGCCGTTGCCGATTTTGATCTTTTTCGTTTCCTCGATCAGACGCGCGAGCAACCGTTCGTAGAGGGTGTCCTGCACGAGGACTCTTGAAGTCGCCGAGCAGACCTGGCCCTGGTTCCAGAAGATCCCGAACATGATCCACTCGACGGCCTTGTCGATATCGGCGTCCTCGAAGACGACGAAGGGCGACTTGCCGCCAAGCTCCAGGCTGACGCGCTTGATGTCACGGGCAGCCGCAGCCATGATCTTCGAGCCGACCGGTCCGGAGCCGGTAAATGCGAGCTTGTCGACTTGGCCGTGATCGATGATTGCCTGTCCGGCGACCGAGCCAGCGCCCGTTACGATATTGAGGACGCCTGGAGGCAGCCCGGCTTCGTCTGCGATTGCCGCGAGCTCGAGCGCCGTCAGCGATGTCAGTTCGGCGGGCTTGAGCACGACGGTGCAGCCGGCGGCGAGCGCCGGGGCGACCTTCCATGCCGCCATCAGCAACGGATAGTTCCAGGGAATGATCGCGCCCGCCACACCGATCGGCTCGCGAACCGCCTTGGACGTGAACCGCGCATCGGGAAGCGCGATCGCCTCCTCGGGATTGTTGTCGAGCTGTTCGGCCAGACCCGCATAGAAATCGAAACAGCCCGCCGCATCGGCGACGTCCCAGTCGGCCTCCGGAAACGGCTTGCCGTTGTCGAGGACTTCGAGGCGGGCGATCTCGGCCTGGCGGGCGCGGATGCCGGCCGCAATGGCCCGGAGATATCCGGCGCGCCGGGCTCCGGTCAGCTTCGGCCAGCCGTCCTTGTCAAAGGCGCGGCGCGCGGCCTTCACAGCGAGGTCGACGTCTTCGGCCGTTGCGGCGGCGATCCTGTGGATCACCTCTTCGGTCGCCGGATTGATCACCTCGCAGGTTCCGCCCTTGACCGGCTTCACCCATTGTCCGTCGATATAGAGTTCGCTTCGCATAGTCACTCCCTTCGCCTTGCGCCGACGCCGCTCTCAGAAGCGGTCGACGCGATAGGGTTTCATGTCTACGGGCGGTTCGACGCCCGTGATGAGATCGGCCATCAGGCGGCCGGTCGTCGCCGCATAGGTGAGGCCGAGATGCCCGTGGCCGGTCACGTACCAGACGTTGCGACGCTTGGCGGAAGGCCCCATGACCGGGACGGTGTCGGGCAGCGCCGGGCGATGTCCCATCCACTCCGTCACCTGCCGGACCTTCAGATCCGGCAATGCCTCCTGAGCCCGCTTCACCAAGATCTTCGCGCGCCGATAATCGGGTGGCGCGTCGAGACCGGCCATCTCGACCGTGCCGCCGACGCGGATGCCGCCCGCCGTCGGCGTGACCATAAAGGCGCGCGCCGGCCAGATGATCGAATGGTGCATCGAAATGCCAGGCTCCATGATCTGCGTGTGGTAGCCGCGTTCGGTTTCGAGCGGGATATGCTCCCGCAACAGGGCGGAAAGCCTTGCGGTGAAGGCGCCGGCCGCAAGCACCACCTCGTCGGCCGCAATGGTGCGCCCATCTGCCAATCGAAGCGCTGAAATGCCGGCGTCGCCCTGCTCGAAATCGACGACATCACCCTGAACGATCCTGCCGCCGAGCCGCCCGAACCTTTCCGACAGCGCGACGACAAGCCTGTAGGGATCGGTAATCGACCGGTTGTCGGGAAAGAGGACCGCTTTGCCGATCTTCGTCGTCAAAACAGGCTCGAGGTCCCGGAGGGCGTTGCCTCCCAGGATTTCGTGCCTGAAGCCGAAGCGCTCCAGGATTTCGATGTGCTCCCGATCGGCTTTGAACTCGGCGTCATCGGCATAGAGGCTGAGGCACCCCTCGGCGGTCAGCATGTGTCCGAGGCCGGTTTCCTTCAGGAGCGCGTCCAGGTCTTCATAGACGCGCCGGCAAAGCACGGCGCCGGCTGCCTCCAGTTCCCTCAGCTTCGAGGGGCGGCTTGCAGCCAGGAACCGCACGAACCAGGGCACCAATGTCGGCAGATAGCCTGGCCGGATGCGGACCGGGCCCTCCGGGTCGAGCAGCCATTTCGGCATCTGCGCCCAGATGCCCGGACGCGATGCCGGCATGAATTCGGTGACGGCGATGCTTGCCATGTTGCCATAGGAAGCGCCGCGGCCCGGCGCCGCCTTGTCGAGCAAAGTGACGGTCTTTCCCCGGCGCTGCAGTTCATAGGCGATTGTGGTGCCGATAATGCCGGCGCCGACGACCACGATGGATGACACGGCGAACCTCGCAATTTCAGTGGGTTCGGGGCGGCTTGGCCGCCCCGTAACTGTTATCATTCGAGGCCTGTTACCAGTTGAGGATCGGCTGCATCGCCGCCTTGAATTCGGCCTTCTCCAGCTCGGTCAGTTCGCCGAGCGGCGCGCGGCAGGTGCCGACCGGTGTGCCCTGGAGCTCGCAGCCATATTTGATCTTCTGGACGAACTTGCCGCTCTCGAGGATGTTCAGCGCTCTGTAGAGAACCGTCATCATCTCGCGGGCCTTTTCGAGGTCGCCGGAACGGAACGTCCGGTCGAGGTCGCAGCACGCTTTCGCCATGCAGTTGGCCGGACCGCAGATCCAGGAATCCGCGCCCCAGAACATGAAGTCCAGCGCGATATCATCGGAACCCGAGACGAGGTCGATGCGACCCCTATAGCGCGAATGGATGTCGACGGCGCGCTGCAGAACGCCCGAGCTCTCCTTGATGCCGATCACCCGCGGATCGTCGGCGAGCGCATCCATCAAGTCAAAAGAGATCTCGATGCCGTCCTTCGGAGGATAGTTGTAGAGGATGAGATTGACACCCGTAGCGTCAAGCACGGCGCGGTAGTGTGCGAGGAGTTCGTCCTGCGTCGGACGTGTGTAGAAGGGGGTGGCGAGCAGAACCGTGTCATAGCCGATCTCCCTGGCGCGCGCCGTGTTCTCGATCACCTCGCGGGTGGCCGGCGCGTTGGTGCCGGCGATCAGTATCTCGTCGTCATTGGCGAAGTCCTTGACGAACTTGAGCACCTGGTCGCGCTCCTCGTTCGAGAGGGAGAAGTATTCGCCGGTCGAACCCATCGGCACCCAGCCCGTGACGCCTGCCGCACGCAGCGCCGTCAGGTGCTTTTCGAACGCCTTGAAGTCGATCTTGTTATTCGCGTCGAAGGGAGTGATGAGCGCGGGCATGACGCCGGAAAGTTTCATGGGGAATTCTCCTGTCTGGGAACGACTATCTTCAGATTGCGAGTTTCTTCAGGATCCGGCCTTCCACGAGCGAGACGGCTCGCGTCAGAGGAAAGGCGATCACGAAGTAAATGAGGGCGACGACCGTCAGCACTTCGACGGGACGGGCCGTGTTGTTGGAGATGTTCTGGCCGACGAACATCAGATCCGCCATGCCGACGGCAGAGACCAGGGCGCTCTCCTTGAAGAGGCTGACGCAGTTCGACAGCAGCGTCGGGATTGCGCGCAGCACGGCCTGCGGCAGCACGACGTTCACCACCTGGCTCCTGCGCGGCAGGCCGAGGGCGACGCAGGCGTCCAACTGCTCCTGGCCGATGGACTTGAGGCTCGCCCGGAAGGTCTCGCTGGTGATCGCGCCCATATAGAGCGTCAGTGCGATGACCCCCGACGCCAGGTTCGAGAGTTCGACACCAAGGATGAGCGGCAGGCAGAAGAATATCCAGAAGAGCTGGATTAGCACCGGCGTGCCGCGGAAGAATTCGACGTAGATGCTGGAGATCGCGCGAAGTGCGAGGTTGCGCGACGTCCTCATCAGGCCGACGAGAAAGCCGAGAGTGCATCCGAGCACGATGCAGATGACCGTCAGCTTGATCGTCATCCACAGGCCGAGCAGAAGTGCGTGCTCGAAGCGCAGCAGGATCGAGAAGTCGAGTGTCATTCTGGCCTCCTAGCTGACAAGGATTTGACGGCGGCGCTCGAGCAGGCCGACGATCTGGGTTATCGGGAAGGACACGGCGAAATAGATGAGAGCGACGACCGTAAAGGTCTCGATCGGCCGATAGGTCTCGGTGGCCAGCGTCTTGCCCTGGTACATCAGGTCCTGAATGGCCACGATCGCAACCAGCGCGCTCTGCTGGAAGATGACGATACCGTTGGTCAGAAGCACGGGGATCGATGCGCGGAACGCCGTCGGGAACACGATGTAGAGTACCCGCTGCAGCGGATTGAGGCCGAGCGCGATGCCGGCGTCGAGCTGTTCGCGCGGAACCGCCTGGATGGACGCCCGGTAGGCCTCGGCGTTGAACGCCATCAGATTGAGCCCGAGCGCCAGGATGCCCATCGTCACGGGGTCGAGGAAGACGTCGAACAACATCGGCACGCAATAGAATATCCAGACGATCTGGACGATGGCCGGCGTGCAGCGGAAGAATTCGACGAACAGCATGAACGGCAGCCGCACCACCCGGTAGGGGCTCATGATCAGAAGGGCGAGCACGAAGCCGAAGACGATGCCGATGACGTTCGCCGCAGCCGTCAGCTCCAGCGAAACCCACAGCCCCTGCAGAAGCGGAGCGATGGATACTGCATTGAAGTCGAACGTATAGTTCACGATGCACTCCCTGCTGCTGGATGTGGCCTACTGCTTGATGTGGAAGACGCGGTCGATGAATTCCTTCGTCCGCTCCTCGCGTGGGGCGCCGAGCACCTGCTCGGGAGGGCCGTCCTCGACGACCACGCCGCCCGCGCAGAAGATGACGCGGGAGGCGATGTTCTTGGCAAACCACATGTCATGCGTCACGATCATCATCGGCATGTCCTGGGCGGCGAGCTGCAGGATGACCTGCTCCACCTCGCTGACAAGTTCCGGGTCCAGAGCCGAAGTGACCTCGTCGAACAGCATCAGCTTCGGGTCGAGCATCAGCGCGCGGGCGATCGCGACGCGCTGCTTCTGTCCGCCGGAAAGCTGAGCCGGATAGGCATTGGACTTGGCGCCAAGCCCGAACCGCTCAAGCAGCGCCTGGGCTCGGGCCACAGCCTTCGCCTTGGCTTCTCCACGCACCTTGCAGGGAGCGAGAACCAGGTTCTGAATGACGTTGAGATGCGGAAACAGCGTGTAGTGCTGGAAGACCATGCCGATCGAACGGCGGACATTGGTGTCGATCTGGGTCTTCCCCCGCGCGCCTTCGGAAGAAATATAAGGCTTTCCATCGAAATTGACCGACCCGCTGTCGATCTGCTCCAGCCCCATCATCACTCTCAGCAGCGTGCTCTTACCGCCGCCGCTCGGGCCGATGACGACGACGCGTTCGCCGGGTTTCATTTCGATGTCGATGCCTTTCAGCACCTGAATGGCTCCGTTGCCATAGCTTTTGTGGAGCGCCTGCATTTTCACGAGGGGAAGGCTGAAGGACGTGGTCATGCCAATCTCCGATGATCGAAGCTGGAGAGGGCCGGCGCGATCCTCGCACCGGCCCGGCGAGGTTACTTTGCGCCCTTGAGGACTTCGTCGACCGCCTTCTTGATCAGCTCATCGACGTGACCGGTCGCGACCTTTTCTTCGAGGAAGATATCGACCACTTCGACGTCAGCGGCCGAAAGATTGTGCGGCATGCCGAAAGCGACGCCCTGCTTGGCGAGCGCCGGCGTCGGGTTTATCGCCACCGCCCAGTCCGGGTTCGACTGGGTGAAGAGCTGGTTGGTGTCGGAGGCGTCGACCAGGATGTCGGCACGCTTCGAGGTTACCGCCAGGCGGGTCTCGTCGTTGCCGGGAAGACGCATGATCGTGGCGTTCTTCACCGATGCGGAAATTGCCTTGTCCTGCGCCGTGCCGGACATGACGGCAAGGGTCACGCCTGCTTTGTCGATATCGGCGACCGAGGCAGCACCGGCTGTAATTTTCGGGTTGTTTTTGTTATAGGCGAGCGAGATCTGGTATTCCATCGCCGGGATCGAGAACTGCACGGCCATGGCGCGCGTCGGCGTCCGGTTCAGCGCCAGCGAAAGGTCCCATTTGCCGGCCTGCAGGCCGGCGACGATATTGTCCCAGGTCGTATCGACGAATTCGGGTTTCACCTTCAGGACTTCGGCAAATTCCTTGCACAGATCGGCGAAGAAGCCGGAATATTCTCCGGTCGCCGGATCGCGCATGACATAGGGCGGAGCAACGGCTGCGCCGCAGCGCAACACGCCCGCCTTCTGCACACCCTGCCAATATCCCTCAGCGGTCTCAGCCTGTGCAGCGGTGGCGGAAAGACCTCCCATGAGAGCGAGCGCGGGCAGCGCCCGCAAGGCGGACGTTATCAACTTCGAAAGCATCGGCATTCCTCTTTGCTGTGCGCGAAGCGCGCGGTTCCACTCGTCGGCTCTAGCCGTTTCTATTTTTTTCTTGTCGGCTTCGTGTCGACTGAGAACGATATGTCAACAGCGTGTCGACAAAGTCAAGCGGAAAAATTACATTGCCGACACGCTGCTTTTCTGGCCCAATGTGACCCGCGTCGAGAGAAAGGGACCTAAGTGTCTGATGAATCGGAAGTGAAACGAATCCGCGGGACTGGCTGGAAGAACGTCTACGAGACGCTTCGCAACGAGATCCTGGCGCTCACTCTGCCGCCCGGTCAGCTTCTCGATGAGATGACGCTTGCCGAACGCTTCGACATGTCGCGCTCGCCGGTGCGCGAAGCCCTGATCCGGCTCGGCGCCGACGAGCTGGTCGTCACGCTTTCGAACCGGAGCACGATCGTAGCGCCGATCGAAGTGGCGACATTTCCCAAATATGTGGAGGCGCTCGACATCGCGCAGCGCATGAATACGCGGCTTGCCGCCGCGCTCAGGACCGAGGCTGACCTGAAGATCATCGCCAAGCGGCTGAAGTCGTTCGAAGCGGCGGTTAAAACCGGCAATCACCTCGCCATGTCGGAAGCCAACAAGGAATTCCACATGGCAATCGCCCATGCTGGAAAAAACCAGTATCTGGCCTCATTCTACGAGAAGCTGCTGTCGCAGGGGCAACGCATGCTCCACCTGCATTTCGAATATCTGGAGCGGACGCACGAGGGCTATCTCCTGACCGACGAACACACGCTCATGCTCAATGCCGTCAGGGACAAGAACGTGGATCTCGCCGACGAACTCGCCCACGCCCATACGCGCCAGTTCCAAGACAATTTCATCAATTTCATGCGCGAGAACTACACGACGGATGTCGCGCTGGGGCCGCTGCGGGCTGCGGAGTAAGCAAATGAAAATCGACAGTATCGGATTCGTCGGCACCGGCGCGATTACCGAAGCGATGGTTCGCGGGATTCTCACTGAGCCGGCCTATGCCTCCGAGATCCACGTGTCTCCACGAAGCGCTCATATCGCCGCGACTCTGGCAGACGAATTCGCCGCCGTGAGAATTGCCAAGGACAATCAGGACGTCGTCGAGCGCAGCGACATGGTGTTCCTGGCGATACGGCCGCAGGTCGCCGAGGAGGTCGTGCGCGCGCTATCGTTCAGGGATGGCCAAATGGTCGTCAGCCTCGTTGCGGCGACGGAGCGCCAGGCCCTCTCCGAATGGATCGCCGCCGACGTGCATCTCGTGCAGGCGATTCCCCTGCCCTTCGTCGCAGGCCGGCAAGGCGTCACTGCCATCTATCCGCCCGATACAGCCGTCGCAGCGCTTTTCGATGCGCTCGGAACGGCTGTCCAATGCCAGTCGAGGAAGGAATATGATCTTCTCGCGGCAGCGAGCGCAATGATGTCGACCTATTTCGGCATCATGGAGCAGGTTGCCGTCTGGCTGGAAAGAAGCGGCCTCGAAAAGGCGAAGGGACAGGCCTACATTGCCCCGCTCTTTGCAAGCCTCGCGCAGAAAGCGAACAGCCCCGGCAACGAACCGTTCAGCGCGCTGAGCCGTGAATTCGCTACCAAAGGCGGACTGAACGAGCAGGTTTTCTCGGACTTCGAGAAGAAGGGCGGCGTTGCGGCGCTGACTGCCGCACTCGACGGCGTACTTGCCCGCATCGAGGGCAGGAATTAGAACGTCGGCGGCGTGCAGGCGCTGATGACCTCGCAGGGCACCGGTCCGACGCAACGGAAGCGATGAGGGCGCCTGCTTTCGAAATAGTAGGCGTCACCTGGCCCGAGGATGCGCCGCTCGTCATCGACCGTCACCTCGAGCCTTCCGGATAGCACGATCCCGCCCTCTTCCCCCTCGTGAACAAGGGGAACCTTTCCGGTGTCGGCGCCCGGCTGGTAGCATTCCTTGAGTATTTGCAGGCTGCGCCCGAACAGGTTTTCCCCAACCTGCCTGTAGGAGATGGCGCCCTTGCCGATCTCCACCAGCTCCTCGGCCGCGTAGAAGGCCTTCCTTGGACGCTCGGGCTCGAAGGCGAAGAATTCCGCCAGGCCGATGGGGATGCCGTCCAGAATTCGCTTCAAGGCCCCGACCGAGGGATTGGAGGCGTTCGATTCGATCAGCGAGATCGTCGAATTGGGCACTCCGGTGCGCTTGGCGAGCTCACGCTGGGAAAGCTTATGGGCGATGCGGAGATGGCGAAGGCGGTTGCCGATATCGACGGACATGACGCGGTTCGTTTGTGTTGTCCAGAATATCTAAAATCATACCTTCACGCCCATTCAATTTCAATAGCTTGCACCGACAAAGAAAAGGACTTGTTTGAAAGAGAGAAATTGCCATTCTCGGCGCCATCCCAAAGGAGGCCAGGATGGACCAGCTCAGCAAAACGAACGCGCCCGTACTCGAAAATTTCTGGATGCCGTTCACCGCGAACCGGCAGTTCAAGGCCACGCCGCGGCTTCTCGCAGCAGCCGAGGGCATGTATTACACCGACATCGATGGAAATCAGGTTCTTGACGGCACGGCCGGCCTCTGGTGCTGCAATGCCGGCCACGGCCGCAAGAAGATCGCCCAAGCCGTCGAACGACAGCTTGCAACACTGGACTATGCACCGACCTTTCAAATGGGGCATCCGATCGCCTTCGACTTCGCCTCGAAATTGGCTGCGAATGCGCCGGGCGGCCCGCAAGCCAAGCTCGACAGGATCTTCTTCACCGGCTCAGGCTCGGAATCGGTCGATACGGCGCTCAAGATCGCCATCGCCTATCAGCGGGCGATCGGCCAGGGCACCCGCACACGGATCATCGGGCGCGAGAAGGGATATCATGGCGTCGGGTTCGGCGGCATTTCCGTCGGCGGTCTCGTCAACAACCGGCGGGTCTTCCCGCAAATACCGGCCGACCATATGCGCCATACGCTCGACATCGGGCGCAATGCATTTTCAAAGGGCCTTCCCCCTCACGGCGTGGAACTGGCGGACGATCTCGAGCGCCTGGTGCAGCTGCACGGCGCCGAAACCATCGCAGCCGTCATCGTCGAGCCGATGTCGGGATCGGCAGGCGTAGTCCTGCCTCCGAAGGGCTATCTGGAGAAACTTCGCGCAACCGCCGACAAGCACGGGATTCTGCTAATCTTCGACGAGGTCATCACCGGCTTCGGGCGTCTCGGCACCCCTTTCGCGACCGACTACTTCGGCGTCGTGCCCGACCTGATCACTACGGCAAAAGGCATCACCAACGGCACGATCCCGATGGGCGCGGTCTTTGCCAGCCGAAAGGTCTATGACGGCCTGATGGTCGGACCTGATAACGCGATCGAACTCTTCCATGGCTACACTTATTCCGGCCATCCGGTCGCCTGCGCCGCCGGGCTCGCTACTCTGGAGATCTACGAGGAGGAAGGCCTGCTGACCCGCGCAGCCGATTTGGCCGAGTACTGGCAGGAGGCCCTCCATTCACTGAAAGGCCTGCCTCATGTCGTCGACATCCGCAATCTCGGACTGGTCGGCGCAGTCGAACTGGCTTCTCGTGACGGCGCGCCGGGAACCCGCGCCTACGAAATCTTCGTCGACTGCTTCAACAAGGGCCTGCTGATCCGGGTGACCGGCGACATTATCGCCCTCTCGCCGCCGCTCATCATCGAGAAAAGCCAGATCGAAACGATCGTCTCAACGCTCGGTGATGCGCTGAAGCGCGCCGCATAGGCCCGCTCCCGATGCGGCGGTAAACCAGCCGCCGCATCCTCCTATCCCACAGGCACCCCAAGCCCGACCTTGACCCTATCCATCGCGACGAAGGTCCGGAAGCGTTTGACGTTGTTGTTCCCGAAGAACAGCCTGCGCGTCAGAGCCTCGTAGTCGGCCATCGACGGCACGATGATGACCAGAATGAAATCCGCTTCGCCGGTGACGTAGTAACATTGCTGGATTTCGGCTGCGGCCGCGAACTCAGTCTTTGCCTGCTCGATCTGCTCGGCGGTTTCGCTGATGACCTCCACCTCGACGAAGATCGTGATGGATTGTCCGACCGCCTGCGGCTCGATGATCGAAACATCCGCCCGGATGACCCCCTCCTCCCGCATGCGCTTGATCCGTCGCTGAACGGCCGGCGCGGAAAGGTTCACCGCATCGCCGATCGTTCGCTGCGGGGTCATATTGTCCCGCTGGAGAATGGCGAGGATCTTCCGGTCGAAATCGTCGAGATGCGGCTGGTGAACGGGGTTGCGCAAATCGATGCTCCAATGAAACAAAATTGCAAATGAACGGTCAAATATCAGCGCCTTTTTCGTATGTGCTGCAATAGAGTTCAGCGAAACCACACATAAAGGTGCGCGATGTTTCTTTTGAACACCACAGCGGACTATGGTCTGGCACTTGACCCGAGAGATGAGAAAACGCTCGACGCCTCCGCCGCCGTGGAGGTGGAACGCCACCTCGCCTTCCGGAAGGACCATGGGGTAACGCCGCTCGTGGCTTTGCCCGGATTGGCGAGCGAAATCGGCGTCGCTGCGATCCATGTCAAGGACGAAGGCCATCGCCTCGGGCTTGGAAGTTTCAAGGCGCTCGGAGGAGCCTATGCGGTGATCCGCCTTGTCCTCGAACAGGCCGAGCAGCGGCTCGGCCGCGTCGTCGACATGGCGGAGCTGCATTCACCTGATATCCGCGCCGTTGCGCAGGCGATGACCGTCGCCTGTGCGACCGACGGCAACCATGGCCGTTCGGTTGCCCAGGGCGCGCAACTGGTCGGTGCGCGCGCCGCAATCTTCGTACACTCAGGCGTCAGCGACGAACGCGTCGCCGCCATCGCCCGCCTCGGTGCCGAGATGATCCGCGTTCAGGGAACCTATGACGACTCCGTCCGGGAGGCGGCCCGCGTGGCCGAGGCGAACGGCTGGATCATCGTTTCGGATACGTCCTGGCCGGGCTATGAGCGGATCCCCGGTCTGGTGATGCAAGGCTATACCGCCCTCGTCAGGGAAGCTCTCAGGCAGATGCCGGAGCCGCCGACCCATGTGTTCATCCAGTCCGGCGTCGGGGGAATTGCCGCAGCGGTGGCCGGCCACCTGGCAATTGCACTCGGCGAAAGTCGTCCCCTCTTCACGGTCGTCGATCCCGCCCGCGCTGCATGCCTGTTCGAGACGGCGCGCGCCGGACGTCCGGTCACGATCGCCCATGGCGAACCGACCGTCATGGCCATGCTCGAATGTTACGAACCCTCCCTTGTCGCATGGCGGATTCTTTCCCGTGCCGCCGACGCCTTCATGACGGTGGATGAGGCGGATGCAACCGATGTCATGAAGCGTCTTGCCCACCCGATCTCCGGCGATCCGGCGGTCGTCGCCGGCGAAAGCGGCGGTGTCGGCCTCGCAGGGGCCATGAAGGCCGTCGCCGACCCGGCGGTCAGGGCCGCCCTGTCGATCGACGGCCGCTCCCGCATCTTCGTCGTGAATACGGAAGGCGCGACCGATCCGGGCAAATATCAAGAGATCGTCGGACTGTCACCCGCAGCAGTCGTTGCCAAGAACCGTGAAGGAGCGCTGACATGACCGGACAATCGATCGATGCGGCGCGTCTGCTCGGACGGATCCGGACGCTCGGCGAGATCGGCCGGGATGCCGACGGCCGGCTGATCCGGCTGGCGGCTTCCGATACGGAGAAGCTCGGCCGCGACCGGTTCGTCGGCTGGATCGAGGGCGCAGGACTTGAGGTCGCGGTCGATCGCATCGGCAATATCTTCGGCATCTGGAAGCCTGAAGGTACCGTTGACGCCGCGCCCCTCATGCTTGGCTCGCATATCGACACGGTCATCGGCGCCGGCATTTACGACGGCTGCTACAGCACGCTTTCCGGGCTTGAAGTGATCGAAACGCTGAAGGCGGAAGGCTTGACGCCATCCCGGCCGATCGTCGTTGCGGCCTTCACGAACGAGGAGGGCGTGCGCTACGCACCCGATATGATGGGATCCTTGGTCTATGCGGGCGGCCTGGATGTCGATACGGCGCTTGCCACCATCGGCACCGATGGAACGGTGCTCGGCGATGAACTCGAGCGGATAGGCTATGCCGGCGAGCATCAACCGGAGTTCCTCAGACCGCATGCCTATATCGAACTGCATATCGAGCAAGGGCCGGTCCTCGAGCGCGAGGGCATTCCCGTCGGCGCCGTGGAACATCTGCAAGGCATTTCCTGGCAGAGGGTTGTCATCACGGGGGACGCCAATCACGCGGGAACGACGCCGATCTCCATGCGCCGCGACGCGGGCCATGCCGCCGCACGGGTCGTCACCTTCCTGCGCGACCGGGCGCAGGCATCGAACACGCCGACGGTCGCGACGGTCGGTTGCATGCGGTTCGAACCTGATGTCATCAACGTGATCCCATCGCGGGCGACGTTCACGGTCGATCTTCGCGACCCGGACGAGGAGCGGCTGAAGGAAGAGGAAGCCGCGCTCGCAGCATTCCTGACCGGGCTATCCGCCGAGGAACAGGTCGGCGTATCGGTGGAAAGGCTTGCCAGGTTCGAGCCAGTGAAGTTCGATCAGAGGATCGTGAGGCTGGTCGAAAAGGCGGCGCGGGACCGCGGTCTCGCCTGCCGGCGGATGACCTCCGGGGCCGGCCACGATGCGCAGATGATCGCTAGGATCGCCCCGTCGGCGATGATCTTCGTGCCGAGCATCGGCGGCATCAGCCATAATCCCAAGGAATATACCGCCGACGAAGATCTCGTCGCAGGCACGAGTATCCTGCTTGACGTCGTTCGCCGGCTTGCCACGGAAGGATTGCCGGCATGACCATCGACAGGCACGCGCTTCATGCGGAAATGACGGCGTGGAGACACAATCTTCACGCTCACCCCGAGTTCGGCTTCGAGGAGCAGCGGACGTCGGCCTTCGTCGCCGCCAAGCTGCGGGAATTCGGGCTCGACGAGGTCGTCGAGGGCGTCGGTGGCACAGGAGTCGTCGCAACGCTGAAGCGTGGCAGCGGCAATCGCGCCGTTGCCCTGCGCGCCGATATGGACGCGCTCAGGATCAACGAACAGGCGAACATCCCGCACCGGTCTCAAAATCCGGGCATCATGCATGCCTGCGGTCACGACGGCCACACCACGATGCTGCTCGGCGCAGCAAAGATCCTGGCCGGTGAAGGCGGTTTCGACGGCACCGTGCGCTTCATCTTCCAACCGGCCGAAGAATGGGGCAAAGGCGCGCTGGCGATGATCGCCGACGGGCTCTTCGAAAGATTCCCGTTCGACGAAATCTACGGCATCCACAACATGCCGGGGATCGGCGTCGGCAGCTTCCAAACGCGCCCTGACGCGATCATGTCGGCCGAGGACAATTTCGAGATTACGCTAACGGGCGTCGGCGGCCATGCCGCACGACCGCACTGGGGCAACGAGGTGCTCGTCGCGGCCTGCGCGCTCGTGACCAACCTGCAGACCATCGTCTCCAGGCGGCTGGATCCGGCCGATATCGGCGTCGTGTCCGTCACGGAACTGATCACCGACGGCACGAGGAATGCGCTCCCCGGCCTCGCCCGCATTCTGGGCGATGCCCGCAGCTTCCGTTCGGAGATCAGTGAGACGATCGAGAAGCAGATGCGCCTGATCGCCGAGGGCACGGCCATGACCTACAACGTCAAGGCCGATGTCGTCTACACCAGGGAATTCGTGCCTCTCATGAACGACCCTGTCTTGACGGAGGAGGCCCTGACTGTGGCACGCGATCTCTACGGTGCTTCGAATGTCGTCATCGCGCGCAAGCCAATGACCGGATCCGAAGACTTCGCGCAGTTCCTCTCGCGGGTGCCGGGCTGTTTCGTGTTCCTGGGCAATGGCGAGCACTCGCCGCCGCTCCATAACCCGACCTATGACTTCAATGACGCCGGCCTCTCGCATGGAGCAAACTTCCACGCAGGGATTGTTCGTCGACGGCTCCAGACAGGCTGATCTGTGAGACCCGGTGAGCGCTCAGCGCTTCAAGGTCTGTGACGGCAGCTGGCCGAAGCGCTTCCTGTATTCGGCTGCAAATCGCCCCAGATGCGTAAAGCCCCATCTCAGCGCGACGTCGGCAATGCCTTGCTTGGTGTCAGATTCGAGCAAATCGCGATGGGCGGCAACCATCCGAAGTTCCTGCAGATAGGCCATCGGGGTCGTATCCCTGAACTGCCGGAAACCCTGTTGCAAAGTCCGAACGCTGACCTTGGCTGCCATCGCGATATCGTTGAGCGAAATCGGCTCAGCGATGTGCTCCTGCATGAAGTCGATCGCCCATTTCACGTGGCGTGGGGCCGGTGTCGGAGCAGGGAGCGCAAGCTCATTCGAATAGCGATTGGGGCAGGCCTCCAGAAGCAGATAGATCGCCGCGTCGCAGAGCGACCCGGCGGCCAGCGGCGACCGTTGCAGCGGTCCGTTGCCGCTGAGGCCGCGATGGAGGCTCGAGACAAGTTGCTGCAATACAAGCCCCGGACCGGTCGTCAGATCGATGTGAGGATGAAAATCGATGTCGCCGCTGATCGTTCGTTCGAACATATGCGTGAGGTGGCTGACGATCTTCGCCTGATCGACGAACAGGCCGAAATGACGGCGAGGCCCAAACAGGCGGGCGCCTGCGGCACGACCTGCCTCAAGGATCGTACCACGAGCGGGAACCGAATATATTTGCTCCCGCATGCCTTCAAAGGATGCGTTCCCTTCCATCGGTAGAAAAACGATCATCCTGTCGCTGGGCGCCTCCCGCCTGATCAAGATTGTGCCTTCGTAGGTGCAGTCGGCTACGGTTACCTCTTCTCCCACGGAGACAAAATTGCAGCGGTATGCAATCGGCATATTGCCTTCCGCCGCAACCTTGATCGGGGAGTTTGGCGTCGACAATATTTCCGAGAGTTCGTCCGGGTCTGTTCCGCTGTGCGCCGTTTCCCGAAATAGCATGCTCTGCGCCGCCAGATTTCCGGTGAGGCCGCCATTGTTATGTATATGAGATTTAACGGACATCCGTGACCTCGATAGACGATGTACACAAGTGATAATGGATTTGTGCAATCATGTTCATCTCTTTTTGCCCGGGTGTTTCAGCCGTAGCGGCTGATTGCGAGATCCCTCGCGTCGATTTCCGGCTGGCGGCCGCCGACGAGATCGCCGATGAGGCGCGCCGAACCGGTGCTCATGGTCCAGCCGAGCGTGCCGTGACCGGTATTGAGGAAGAGGCCGGCGATCTTTGTCGGGCCGATGACCGGCGTGCCATCCGGCGTCATCGGCCGCAGGCCGGACCAGAAGGAGGCCTTGGAAATATCGCCGCCGGGGAAAAGATCGGTGACCGAGTGTTCCAGCGTGCTGCGGCGGGCCAGGCCGAGATCGTTGGTATAGCCTGATATTTCAGCCATGCCGCCGACGCGAATGCGGTCGCCGAGCCGGGTAATCGCAATCTTGTAGGTCTCGTCCATCACGGTCGATTCCGGCGCGCGTGACGCATCGGTGATCGGGATGGTGAGCGAATAGCCCTTGACCGGATAGACCGGCAGCCGGATGCCGAGCGGCTTGAGCAACAGTGGCGAATAGCTGCCGAGCGCGACCACCACGGCCTCCGCGCTCATCCGCTCACGATCGGTGATGACCCCGCGCACCCGGCCGGCCTCGACATCCAGCGCCTTGATCGTCGTCCCGTAAGCAAAACGGACACCGAGCGCCGCAGCTTTGGCCGCCAGCGCATTGGTGAACTTGAAGCAGTCGCCGGTTTCGTCCTTCGGCGTCAGCAGACCGCCGACAATCTTGTCGCGCACGTGCCTCAATGCTGGTTCGAAGCGGACACATCCGTCCCGATCCAGCACCTCATAGGGAATGCCGTCGGCAGCCAGTGCCTTGACATCCTTTGCCGAGGACTCGAGCTGCTGCTGCGTGCGGAACAGCTGCAGGGTTCCCTGCATGCGTTCGTCATAGGCGATGCCGGTCTCGGCGCGAAGATCGGCCAGCGCGATGCGGCTGTAGTCGGCAAGGCGCAGCATGCGGCTTTTGTTGATCGCATAGCGCTCGGAGGTGCAGTTCGACAGCATCCTTGCCATCCAGGAGAGCATGGCCATGTCGAGTTTCGGGCGCAGGATGAGCGGCGCGTGCTTCATGAACAGCCACTTCATGGCCTTCATGGGAATGCCGGGCGCTGCCCATGGCGAGCAATAGCCGAAGGAGACTTCTCCGGCATTGGCAAAGCTCGTCTCCAGCGCCGGGCCCGACTGCCGGTCAACGACCGTGACGTCATGGCCGGCCTTGGCCAGTTGATAAGCGGATGTGACGCCGACGATGCCGGCTCCTAGAACGATGACCTTCATGATGTTCCCAATGATGGAGCCGCCGGCTCTTAGCGATATTGCCTGTCGTAACGATCGCCCAGGCCGGTTAGGATTTCGTAAGAAATGGTGCCGGCGTCGCGGGCGATGTCCTCGAGCGTCTGATGGCGGCCAAGCACTTCGACAAGGCTGCCGAAGGTCAGCGCGCCTTCGGGCAGGGCTGTGATGTCGACGGTCGCACTGTCCATCGACACACGGCCGACGATCGGCAGGCGGATGCCCTTGAAATAGACGGCGCCGCGGTCGCTCAGGCATCGCGGCAGCCCATCGGCATAGCCGGCGGCAATGGTGGCTAGACGGGTTTCGCGTTGCGTGACATGCGCGCCGCCATAACCGACCTTCGCCCCCGCCGGCACGGTGCGCGTCTGCACGACGGCGACATTAAGGCTGACGACCGGCTCCATGGGGTTCTTCTCGCCGGCGTTCGGAGCACCGCCATAAAGCGCGATGCCCGGGCGGGCGAGCACGCCGTGATAGGCGTCGCCCAAGAAAACGCCGCCGGAATTGGCGAAGGAAATATCGAAGACCGGAAATTCGTTGGCAATGCGAGACATCTCGGCAAATTG
Source organism: Rhizobium beringeri (assembly GCF_004306515.1). Taxonomy (NCBI): domain Bacteria; kingdom Pseudomonadati; phylum Pseudomonadota; class Alphaproteobacteria; order Hyphomicrobiales; family Rhizobiaceae; genus Rhizobium; species Rhizobium beringeri. The sequence goes on from NZ_SILG01000002.1 coordinate 45,638, forward strand.
CTCGCCGTTCTGTTCGCTGTCGATGTCATCGGCCGAAGCCAGATGGCTCATGATGAACAGGATTTCGACATTGGTGCCATCGCGAAGAGCCGCCGCCAGCTCTGCTCGCTCTTCCCTGGGAAAACCGAGCCGCGACATGCCGGTGTCGAATTGCAGGACGGCTGGCAGGCAGCGCTTCAGAATGCGGGCAACCGCAGACCATTGCTGCCACTGCGCCAGCGAATTGAGAACCGGGACAATGCCCATCTCGGCGCAGGCGATCTCGTTTCCCGGCTGTAAGCCGTTCAACACGAAGATCTGGGCGTCGTGCGCAAGGGCCGGTCGGAGCCTCACGGCCTCGACAAATTGTGCGACGAAGAAATGCCTGCAACCTTCACTGTAAAGCGTTCTCGCGACCAGCTCGGCGCCGAGACCATAGGCATCGGCCTTGACGACGGCCCCCGCGCGGACCGATGCCAGCATAGATACGAGCTTGCGATAGTTACGGCCGAGGGCGGCAAGATCGATCGTCAGATAGCCCGTGGCTCCCTGCGCGGTCGTAGCGGTGCGTGTGCGGGAAACCAAAATATCGCTATCCATGTCCACCCCTTTTCGATCTCAGGGAGTTTATGAAATAATGAGCGAAATTGCCTGTCATTCAGTAGTCTATTATTGCATGATTTGTATTATATCCGCATAATCGATGAAAATTTGGAACGATCTCTCATGCCCGCCCTCGACGCCATCGATCGCAATATCCTGAGACTGCTGCGCCTCGATGCCCGCATGAGCAATGCCAAGCTCGCCGCCGAGATCGGTCTTTCTCCCTCGGCCTGCCTCAGGCGCATCAAGATCATGGAAAAATCAGGCGTCATCCGTGGCTATACGGTGCTGGTCGACACCGGCAATGCGGATGAGATGATCGCCGTGATCATCAACATCACCCTAGAGCGACAAACGGAGGACTATCTCGACCGCCTTGAGGCGGCGGTTCGCCGGCATCCCGAGATCCGGGAATGTTTTCTGATGACGGGCGGTTCCGACTATCTGCTGCGCGTGGAGGTTGCCAATGCGGGCGAGTTCGAGCGGATCCACAAAGAGATACTGTCGACCTTACCCGGGGTCCTCAGAATTCATTCCAGCTTCTCGATCCGCAATGTTCTGGCGACGCGCACGAGGGGCAGGCGCTGAACCGCGAACCACCCGCGCATCCATCCACATCGCGCATGGCAAGCCTCGCTGTATCATCAACTGCGCCGCTGGCGCAGATTGGAGAACCCGCCTATCACTCGGATCCTGCACTCCACTCGCGATAGGCGAGGTGGATCTTTGCTCCGATCGCCGTGAACGGCTGCGGCGGCAATGCCGTCGGGGCAGCCAGGCGCGCGTAGACACGGCCGAGTTCGGAATCGTGTCCGAGCGCCAGTTCCGCAGCCGCGATCCCTGACGCTGTCGAGTTCGACGCTCCAAGGCCGTTGCAGCCGCATGCCGCGAATACGCCGCGCTCGATCTCACCGAATGCCGGAACATGATTGCGTGTGAGTGCCATCGCGCCGGCCCAGCGGTACTGCATCCCGACGCCACCAAGGGTGGGAAAGCGATTGGAGAACTTGCCGTCGTGGAGGTGGCCGGCTCGCTGGATCGCGGCGTCGCTGACTGCGATGCTCGGATTATAGCTGTAGCGCGAGCGCACCAGGATTCGGTCGCCCGCGCCGGTGCTGATGCGGCGGACAGTTGTTCCCATCGGCAGGGCGGGAGTGGCGGCCCACTTCCGTTCTCCGCCGAGGCGCGAGGGGTCGAACTCCTCGGTGAGGGAGGCATAAGTGAAGACATGGAGCAGACGCCCACGGAAGAAGCCGAAGCTCTCCGCATGTCCGTTGTTTGCCATGATGATCTTTGCCGCCTGCACGGAACCCTGCGGCGTCTTGACGAGCCATCCCGTACCGAGGCGCTCGAACGAGAGCGCTGGCGACCGCTCGTAAAGGGTGACCGGCTCCTTCAGGCAGTCGGCGACCCCGCGAATGTAGGCGGCGGGCTGCACGATGACCGTGCCGGGCATGAACAGACCGGAGGTGTAGACCGGCGACCCCGTCACGGCGTCGATCTCGCTGGCGCTCAGGAGCCGATGATCTTCGCCCATTTTCGAGAGCTGCTGCGCATAGTCCTCGAGGTGCCTGTCGCCTTCCGCGCTGATGGCGACGCTGTATCGACCACAGGGATCGAACACGTCCTTGCCCCAACCGTTTTCGGTCGCCATCTCGGTCGCCAGAGCGATGGCCGAGCGCTGTATGAGGACGGACTGCCTGAATTTGGCCTCCGACTCTCCGCTGAAGTCGTCGGACGAGACCTCGTGCGGGAGGTCGATGATGAAGCCCGAGTTCGCGCCCGCCGGCCCCTCGCCGACGATACCCGCTTCGAGGACGGCGACCCGTGCGTTCGGGTCCAGGCGTGAGATACGCCGGGCCGCCGAAAGGCCCGCGAAACCACCGCCGATGATCGTGACATCCGCAATGACCGGTCCGTTCAGCGCGGGCTGTGGCGTACGCGGCGCAAGTGTGGCCACCCAGCCCGAAACGCCTGCGCGTTTCGGATGCTTGGATGCAATGAAAACGTTTTTTGCGGCCTGGGTCACGTTAGATCGCTTCACGCTCCATGAGCGTTTCGAGGGAGCGCCGGATGGCCGGAAGCTTTTCTGGGGCAAGCCCGCGCAGCGGTTTTCGCGGAACGCCGGCGCCGTAGCCCACCAGATCTGCCGCCGCATAGACGGACTGCACGTAATCGCCTTCCCAGATCAGCCCCATCGACGGCTCCAAGATTTTCCACAGCGCGCGAACCTCGTCCCACTTGTGCTTGGCGGCGGCCTCGACGAGGGCGACACAGGTTCTCGGAGCGAAGTTCGCCCCACCCCAGATCAGGCCCTCGCATCCGGCATAGAGCGCGTAGGGAACGAGAGGGTCAGCGCCGTTCATGACGAGACGGCCGGTGCGGATAAGTGCTGCCTGCTTTCCAAGATCGCCGCTGCTATCCTTCACGGCACAGAAGCCGGGGATTTCGCTCAGCTTGTCGAGAAGTTCGGGCGTGACGGCGACGCCGACCGCTTGGGGAACGTTGTAGCCGATCACCGGCAGACCGGCCTTCGCAACCTCGCTATAGAAATCGACGATGCCTTGGTCGTCCGTCGGCCCTTCGAAGAAGGGCGGAAGAACCATGACACCTTCGGCGCCAGCGTCTCGCGCGCGACTGGTACGCTCGACGACGTCCTCCACCAGAAGCGCGGAAGTCTGTGCAATCACCTTCGCCCGACCATTGACGATCCGCACTCCGCGTCGGATCAGTTCCTCGGAGTCGTCCTTGGAAAGGTAGACGTGCATGCCGGTGCCAGAGCTGAACAGGAAGCTCCTGACGCCTGCTGCGAGGTAGCGCTCGACATTGTGTTCGAGCCTGCCGTAGTCGATGCGTCCGGCATGGTCGAACGGCGTCGTGATGGCAAGATTTAGGCCTGCAAATTGGAAATCAGACATTCGTTTTGTGTCCCGCGTTACGCTGCCGAAGGGTCGAGCCAAATGGTCCTAGAGGGTCGGCGTCTCCAGACCCTCTGGGGCCGCGTACATGGCCATGTTTCGTCGTGAAAGCTCGAGGTGAAGCCGCGCCAGTTCTCCGGCTGCATCGGGATCGCGCTTCCCGATGGCGTCGATCATCTCGTCATGTTGTTGCGTGGCGAGTTCGAGCTCTTCCTGCATGCGAGGCGTGTTCGGGTGCTTGTAGAAGACCTTGCCGATGCGTGCGTGGTCGATCTGCAGGCGCCGCAGGCTCGGAACCAGATAGACGTTGTGCGCCATCTCGCCGATCTGGCGGTGGAACTGGTCGTTGTAGAAGACGCGCCCCTCGACGTCGCAATTGTCGACGGCCTTTCGAAATGACTGCTGCATCCGCTTGAGCACGTCGAGCTGCCCGCGAGTTCCATTCTCGGCCGCCAGCTTGTTGGCGGTGATGTAGATCATCGGCGCAAGAAGAAAGAAGTCGCGCAGCGACTGGTAACTCATCGAACTGACACGCGCCGCCCGGTTGGCTTCCAGCTCGATATAACCTTCGCCAGCCATCTGCCGCATCAGCTCGCGAACCGGCGGACGGGACAGTCCAAACTCCTCGCTCAGCGCCACTTCGTCCAACACCGCACCCGGCGGCAGCTCCATCGTCAGGATGCGTCTGCGAAGCGTCAGGCTCAGATTCGTTTTACGATCGGGGTTGCCGATCTCGGAGGCAATGCCATCGTCCATCTCATAATCCTTTTGAAAGACATTATGTAGACATAAGATAGACGTCAAGAATTTCTTGAGATCCGGAATCGAATCCGCTCGCCCAGTCAGCGAGAAAGCAGGTTCGGGTCAGGAAAAGTTGCTGCCGCACGGCGCAGCGAATGCTGCGTCGGCAAGTCGACCGGAGACCTCCGATCACCCATCGGGCCACCGGGCAACAGGTATGAGTTCGGCGACGCGCTCTAAAAGGTCAGTTGCACCTTGCAGGCCGCCGTACGGTCACCGGCGAGGATGAAGGCTGCGGTGGCTTCTTCGAGCGGCAGGCTGTGGCTGATGATCGGCCGCACATCGATCTTGCGGCTGGAGATCAGGTCGACGGCGGTACCGAACTCCTCGTGGAAGCGCTGCGTTCCGTGGAGTTGAAGCTCCTTGCCGACGATGGCGTTGAGAGGGATCGGGACGTCTCCTGTGACGCCGACCTGCACGATCGTTCCGCGTGGCCTGATAGCGGCAATTGCGCCGCGGATTGCCGGAGCGGCGGCCGAGCATTCGAAGACGAGATCGAAATAGCCCTTTCCCGCCTCGTATTCCGCAAGTGCAGGGGCATGCTTGGAAACATCGATCGTGCGGGTGGCGCCCATCGCTTTTGCCCTGTCGAGCGCGGCATCCGCGAGATCGGTCACCACGATCTCGCTAGCCCCATAATAAGCTGCGACGGCAACCGCTAGGGCGCCGATCGGGCCGGCTCCGGTGACCAGCACGCGTTTGCCTGTGATATCCCCTGCGCGCGATGCCGCGTGCAGGCAGACGGATAGCGGCTCGCTGCAGGCCGCTTCTGCAGCAGTTGTCGCCACTCCGACCTCAAAGCACTGCCTGGCCGGCACCACCAGCCATTCCCGGAACATGCCCTGCTCATGCGGCAGGCGCATCGCGCTGCCCATGAAGCGCATTTCCAGGCAGTGGATCGGCATGTTTTTCTCACAATATTCGCAATGCCCGCAGGGTTGGCTGGGATTGACCGCCACTAGCGTCCCGGCCTTCAGATCGACCCCCTCGCCCACTTGGCTGACGGTCCCCGAGGCCTCGTGGCCGGGTATGATCGGCTCGCGCACCCTGACCGGCCCGAAGCCTCCATCCTGGTAGTAATGCAGGTCGGAACCGCAGATACCTGCGGCCGCCATTTTGAGAAGCACCTCGCCGGGACCAGGGGCCGCAACCGTATCGGTCTCGATCCTGAGATCGCCCATTTTGTAAAGCCGTGCCAGACGTGTCCGCATCGTGTCCATCCTATCTCAACAGTCCAAGCTGCTGCGGCAGCCACAGCGATATCGCCGGGACGAAGGTGATCAGGATCAGCGCCAGGAAGAGCGGCACCAGCCAGGGCAGGATCGCCATGGTCGTGCGTTCGACGGAGAGTTTCGCGACCCTCGACAGCACGAACAGCACCATGCCGAGCGGCGGGTGCAGCAGGCCGATCATCAGGTTCAGCGTCATGATGAGACCGAACTGGACGGGATCGATCCCGAATTTCAGGACGATCGGCAGAAGGATCGGCACGAGGATGGTAATGGCCGCGATCGTGTCCAGGAAGCAGCCGACGAAGAGCATCAGCAGGTTCACGAGGATCAGGAAAACCCATTTATTGTCGGTGATCGACAGGATCGCATCGGACAGCAACTGCGCCGCCTGACTCACCGTCAGCAGCCAAGCGAAGACCGATGCCGCGGTGACGATGAAGAGAACGGATGCCGTCGTCTCGATCGTATCGAAACTTGCCTTTGCGAGCGTCGAGGGCGTCATCGTGCGGTAGCGCACCAGACCGAGGAACAGAGACCAGAGGACGGCCGCGACGGCGGCCTCCGTCGGCGTGAACCAGCCCATCGTCATGCCGCCGATCAGGATGACCGGTGTCATCAGCGCCATGACGGCGGAGAAGCGGAAATACCAGTCGAGCGCGAGAAGCAGGGCAAGGGCAATGCCCGCGGCAACATTCATCGATACGCCCGCCTGCATCAGCAGATAGATGGTCAGCGGCACCGCGAGGACGACGACGATTTCCATCCCCGCCGACAGCAGCTGCCTCACATCGAACGGCGCGTCGGAGCCCCAACGCTTCCAATAGGCAAAGGCGGCGACGGTGATCATCATCAGGAGCGTCATGACAATGCCGGGCAGGATGCCCGCCATGAAAAGGGCGCCGATCGAGACGTTCGCCATCATGCCGTAGATCACGAAAGGCAGCGACGGCGGGAAGATCGGGCCGAGAGTTGCCGAAGCCGCCGTCACGCCGACGGCGGCCCCGACCGGATAGCCGTGATCCTTCATCGCCTTGATCTCGATCGTGCCGATACCCGCTGCGTCGGCGAGCGCTGTGCCCGACATGCCGGAGAAGATCACCGAACCGATGATGTTGACTTGCGCGAGACCGCCCTTCATCCAGCCGACGAGAGCAACAGCAAAGGAATAGATGCGGCCGGTGACACCGGCCGAGTTCATCAGGTTGCCCGCGAGGATGAAGAACGGCACGGCGAGCAGCGGGAAGCTTTCGACGCCGGCGATCATGCGCTGGGCGACGATGATGTCGGGCGCGACGCCGTAAAGGACGATGTAAAGCACGGATGCGACGGCCATAGAGATGGCAACGGGCACCCCGACCAGCATCAGCACCAGAAACGAGCCAAGAAGCAGCAGCATCAGATCAATCCTCGATGGTCTGGAATTCTTCGGGGCGCTCCAGAACGGAGTAGCCGCGGCGCATGTTGGCGATGAAGACGACGACCGCGCGGATCAACATCAGCACGAAGGCGACGAGAACGGCATAGAAGACGATGTTGCGCGGCAGATCGACGGTGACCATCTGCTCGTCCGCCACGATGTCGACGTAGCGCCACATCAGATGGCAGCCATAGGCGAAGAAGCCGATGCGGACGATATCGACGAAAGTGGCGAGCACGCGCGCCAGGCCTGCAGGCATATAGTGATAGAATACGTCCACCTGGATATGCCGCGACGTGCGCACGCACATGACTGAACCGAGAAAGACGACACCGATCAGACAATTGATCGCGATCTCCTCGGTCCATGCGTAGCTGTCGTTCAGCACATAGCGCGTGAAGAACTGCAGGAAGACGCAACCCGCCATCAGCCAGAAGACGAGCAGCGTGATCCAGTCCTCGATGGCATAGTCCGAGACATTTGCGGTCGGCGCGTGCCCTTCGAACTCGTGACCGATTTCTTCGGCCGTGATTTGCGTATGAATTTCTTGCGACATGATCGGCCCTGTTCCAGTTCGGAATGAAGGAGCGCGGCGTCTGCAGCAACCAAAGTGTTACAGCGCCGCGCCGCAGAGTTTACTGGATCGCGCGGATTGCTTCCCAATCGGCTTTCTCGTAGCCGAAATCCTCGAACTTGACCTTTTCCATCACGGTCTTTTCGAAATCGGCCTTGTCGACCTCGGTGACATTCAGGCCCTTTTCCTTGAAGGTCGCGATGAGGCTATTTTCCTTGCCGGCGATCGTCTTGCTCGTGCGCTCGGCCGCCTCCTGCATGACCTCGCCGAAGATCTTCTTGTCCTCGTCGGAAAGGCTTGCCCACCGCGTCTTCGAGATCACGGTGTTGAGGTGATCGACGATGTGGCCGGTGAGGATGATGTTCTTCTGGACTTCGTAGAACTTCTTCGCCTCGATTGTCGTCAGCGGGTTTTCCTGTGCCTCGACCGTGCCGTTCTGCAAAGCGAGATAGACTTCGGCAAAGGCGATCGGCGTGGTGTTGGCACCGCATGCGCGCGGCATGGCGAGATAGGCTGGAACGTCAGGCACCCGGATCTTCAAGCCCTGCATATCGGCGCATTTGGCAATAGGCTTGTTTGATGTCGTATGGCGCGTGCCGTAATAGCTGACGGCGGCGATGTGGTTGCCGGTCTTGTCTTCATAGCCTTTGGCAAGACGCTTGAAGACATCGCTCTTGGTGTAGGCGATCAGGTGATCGGGACCGCGGAAGATATAGGGGAAATAAGTCACGCCGATCGGTTTGTAGTCGCGTGCCGCGAAGCTCGATCCCGAAATGATGATGTCGACCGTCCCGAGCTTGAGGCCCTGGTTGATGTCGGCTTCCTTACCAAGCTGCGACGCCGGATAAACCTCGATCTTGTAGCGCCCGTCGGTGCGCTTGTTGATCTCTTCTGCGGCCCAGACGGAATCCGTGTGGAACGGCTCGGACGTTTCATAGACATGCGCCCATTTCAGCACTGTCTGGGCATACGCGATCGCGCTGCTCGCCATGATCGCGGCCGCGGTGCAAAGTATCGTTGCCAGTCTGCTTTTCATTGCTCTCTCCTCCCGAGCTTGGGTTAAGTCTTGGTCGTTCCTTTCGACGGCCGCTTGTTGCGTCCGCGCTCCTCTTCCCCCGAGAACTCCTCCCCGAAGCTCTCGGAAAACCTCTTCTGCGACATTGTGAGATGGGCGCGCATGGCCGCCTTGGCGCCAGCGGCATCGCCGGCGGCGATCGCGTCGCGAATGGCGCGATGCTCGTCCAGGGCGCTGCGCCATGTCGTGGGCCCCTCGAAGTGGCTGGCGAGCCTTGCGAAATAAGGGGTCATGCGCATGTCGAACATCTCGCCCGTGACGCGGATCAATGTCGCATTCCCAATGATGGCGGCAATGCCGGTGTGGAAGGCGCGATCGGCATCGAGCACTGCGATTGCATCGTTGACCACACCTCCCATACGCGTCAGAGCTTCATCGAGCAGAGCGATATCGTCCGGCTTGGCGCGACCGGCAGCTTCTTCGGCGATGGCGCATTCGATGAGGGCACGCGCCTGCAGCAGTTCGAAGGGCCCCTCCACCGGCTCGCGCTCGGCCCCAGTGACGGTCGCAGCATGCTGGCGCACCACATAGATGCCGGATCCCATGCGAATGTTGACGAGGCCTTCGACCTCCAGGACGATCAGCGCCTCGCGGACGGTCGGGCGTGAGACCGACAGTTGCTCCGCAAGGTCGCGCTCAGCCGGCAGCCGCTGGCCGACGGCAAGCTCACCGCTGGCGATCATCAAGCGAATCTGATCCGCGACCTGTCTATAAAGACGGCGTGATTCAACAGGCGAAAACATCGTGGGCCTCCCCGGCGGCTTCTCCTCAAGCCGCGCAGCTGGTCAACTGGCCTGACCAATTAGTACCTGAATAGCATTGCTGGAGTTGTGCGTCAATCCGCCGCATAAACTCAGAAGGAGAGTTCAGACCATAGGCGAAGCCCGGCGCAGAAAACCCCGCCGAAGCGGGGTTCTTTGCGAAGAGGTGATCAATTGTTATGCGCTGCGCAGGCCTCATCCATCGGCGTAGCGTTGCTGGTGCCGCCTTGCGTTTGAAGATTGCTGGAGTTGTCAACCGGGTTGGGGCACTTGGTCCTGCCTGTTTTCATCGTGCCGCCGGTCGTGGAGTTTGTCGTGGTGGTGTCGGTTCCCATCGGCGTTTTGACCTTCGCACCCTGATCGGCGTGGTTCTTGTCGATCGTGGCCCCGGCCGGCGCCGGATTGGATTGGGCGAAAGCAGATGTGGCCATGCCAATAGCGAGAAGCGAAGCTGCTACGAGTTTCATACGCATCGGACGTCCTCCTTAGGATCTTTGCGTGATCATTCAGAACCTCGCCAGCGCGTCATTGTTCCGCATTTGCTGCTTACAAATAGCCGAAGCGGGATACCAAACGCGACCAGCGACAAACTGGGCGTGAGTACGCCAGCAGCAGCTTCAATTACACGTATTGCTGGTAAGATATCTAGTTTCTACTGGGCAGCGTCTAATGCTGACATGTGGTGTCACCAGTGCTTGCTAGGACCGTTTCAGCCAAACATCACCAACGAAAGGACATGACCATGGCTGAACACACCGGGCGCGCGACAGCAATTGCCTGCACCTATGTCGAAGCGATCGCAAGCAAAGACATCGACACTATTCTTGAAGTCTCAGCCGAGGATGTCATCTGCACGTCGCCGATCGGCAAAGTGAGCGGTACGCAAGCGTTTCGCCGCTTCCACGAGGGCTTCGCGCGCATGATCAAAAGCGTGAACATTCTCGCGGTCTACGGCGATGATAATCAGGCCGTCGTCGTCTATGAGGCCGAAACCCATCCCGTTCCGCACGCAGTGACCGTCGAGCTCATCACGATCAGTGGGGGGAAGATCGCATCCACCGATGTGATCTACGACTCGGCGCCATTTGCCGAGTATATGGCGACGGCCAAGCCGCACTGAACTTGTTACCCGGAAGTTTTTCGAATGATCACCATCAAGGTGGCAATGGACACCCCGAGGGGCTTGCCCGTGCCGCAGACGAGGGCAGGCTGAGGCTTCCGGTTTCCGAAATCGTACCGCTGAGCGATGGGATAGAGACGCTGACGGCTCTGGAACATGGCCGCAAGAGCAACGGAAAGGTCCTGGTTCGCATGAATTGAAACCGATGCTCCGGAGCCCCTTCGGCAGGTCCGGCAGAAGCTATGGTAAGATATGGCCATGTCCCAGAGCCAGAGATTGTTCGAAATTCTCCAGATTCTCCGCCGCCATCGCCAAGCGGTCTCTGGGAACTATCTCGCGCAGGAAACGGGCGTTTCCCTGCGGACGATCTACCGGGACATCTCGTTGCTGCAATCCATCGGCGCGGAAATCGAAGGGGAACCCGGTTTCGGCTATGTGCTGCAGCCGGGTTTCATACTGCCGCCTCTCATGTTCTCGGAAGCGGAGATCAAGGCGATCACGCTGGGCGTACAATGGGTCACCCGCCATACGGACGAGGATCTACGCGCGGCGGCGCAGGACGCCCTTGCCAAGATCGAAGCCGTGCTCCCGTCGGAACTCCGTCATGGATTGACCGATAATGATTTCCATATCGGCCTCCCCTCGCTGCCGGCACCCGCAATCAGCCTCAAGGTCCTGCGTCAGGCCATGCAGCAGCAGATGAAGCTGCGGATCATCTACAGAGATGCCAGAGATGCCGGCAGCGACCGTATCATATGGCCGATTGCGGTCGCCTTCTTCGATTCCAGGCGGATCATTGCCGGGTGGTGCGAACTGCGACAGGATTTCCGGATGTTTCGCGCCGACCGTATCCTTAAAGCAGCACTCCTGGCCGATCGCTATCCCGGAAAGAGGCGGGAATTGGTCAAGCAATGGCGGGCGCAGGCGCAAGAAGCACGCGACGCGGTGGCACAGGAGACTAGCTAATTCGGCGCCAGCCGACGGCGATCGTCGAGTTCGTGAAGATTACTTCGCGTAAAGCGCTCGCGACCGCTCGAGATGCTTGAGGAGTGCCGTTTCCGAGCCATCCACGTCGTTTGCGGCCAGGCGATCGACGATTTCGTCGTGTTCGGCGAGCGTGAATTTTTCCTTGCCGGTCCAGATCAGCATCTCGGTATGATATTCCTTTAGCCAGGCAAGCATTGCTTCGCTGACGGCGACGTAGATCGGGTTGCCTGATATCTGCGCGATGCGGGTGTGAAACTCCATGTCCGCGTCGATAAACTCTTCGGCCCGCCCAAGCGACATTCGCTGGCGCTCGATGATGTTCCTGAGATCGGCGATATCGCTTGCAGAGGCGCGCTGCGCGGCCTCGCGCGCCATGCCCCGCTCGAAGAAGATGCGGGCGCTCTTGAGGTATTCCAACGAATCCGACGATTGCGACAGCATGATCTTGGCAGTGAGATCGACCTGGCGGAATATCGACTTTGCCGTCAGCCGGAGGACCTTCGCCCGTTCGCCGTGCGAAATGCTGACCAGACCTTTGTTGGCAAGGGACTGCATGGCCTCCCTGATCGCCGGCCGGCCGACGCCGAAGCGTTCCATCAGCACGCGCTCGGAGGGCATCTCGTCGCCCGGCTGAAGCTCGCCCGACGTGATCATTCGCTCAAGTCGATCAAACACTTCGTCAGAGAGTTTCCGGCGGACGATTTGTTCGAGGGGCTGGGTCATCACATCTCGCTGGCTCAAAATGTTTCCTCCTAACAGTTTTCCGGGTCGAGAACAAAGCTGTCGGCGAAAATTTGCGGATCCGAAGATTCTACTTTTCAGAAGTTGGAATACTCATTATACCAGATCATGAGTTGACGCCATGGCAATCTGCCGGGCGAGAGGAGCTACCGTCCGTTTCATGATGATTACCCTGACCTATCGTATCGAAACGCCCGGCAGCGTCGAGGCGATGGCGGAAAAGATCGCGAGCGACCAGTCGACCGGCACCTTCGTGCCCGTTCCCGGTGAGACCGAAGAGCTGAAGTCGCGTGTCGCCGCCCGCGTCCTGGCGATCCGCCCACTCGAAGATGCGCGTGATCCGACCTGGCCCGAGGTCGCCCCCGGCACGCTGCTCAATCGGGCCGATGTCGACATTGCCTTTCCGCTGGAGGCGATCGGGACCGATCTCTCGGCACTGATGACCATTGCGATCGGCGGCGTTTATTCCATCAAGGGCATGACCGGCATCCGCATCGTCGACATGAAACTGCCCGACGCCTTCAAAAGCGCGCATCCCGGACCGCAGTTCGGCATCCCTGGAAGCCGCCGCCTCACCGGCGTCGAAGGTCGTCCCATTATCGGAACGATCGTCAAGCCGGCGCTTGGCCTCAGGCCATACGAGACGGCGGAACTCGTCGGCGAGCTGATCTCATCCGGCGTCGACTTCATCAAGGATGACGAAAAACTGATGAGCCCGGCCTATTCGCCGCTCAAGGACCGCGTTGCGGCGATCATGCCGCGCATTCTCGATCACGAGCAGAAGACCGGCAAGAAGGTGATGTATGCCTTCGGCATTTCGCATGCCGACCCCGACGAGATGATGCGCAACCATGACATCGTTGCCACAGCCGGCGGTAACTGCGCCGTCGTCAACATCAATTGGATCGGCTTCGGCGGCATGAGCTTTCTGCGCAAGCGCTCCAATCTGGTGCTGCACGCGCATCGAAACGGTTGGGACGTGCTGACGCGCGACCCCGGCGCCGGCATGGATTTCAAGGTCTACCAGCAGTTCTGGCGGCTGCTGGGGGTCGATCAGTTTCAGATCAACGGCATCAGGGTCAAATATTGGGAGCCGGACGACAGCTTCGTCTCTTCCTTCAAGGCGGTCAGCACACCACTGTTTAATGCCTCCGATTGCCCGCTTCCGGTTGCCGGTTCGGGGCAGTGGGGAGGACAGGCCCCGGAGACCTATCGACGGACCGGCCGGACCGTCGATCTTCTCTATCTCTGCGGCGGCGGCATCGTCAGCCACCCCGGCGGCCCGGCGGCCGGCGTTCGCGCCGTGCAGCAGGCCTGGCAGGCGGCAGTCGCAGACATACCGCTGGAGGTCTACGCAAAAGATCACCCGGAGCTCGCCGCCTCTATTGCAAAATTCAGCGACGGCAAGGGCGCGTGACCGCGATGGAGGGACTTCTCGTCAGCTATTACGGCGATGACTTTACCGGTTCCACCGATGTGATGGAGGCCCTGGCATCGAACGGTGTATCGACCGTGCTCTTCCTCGACGTTCCCACGCCGGAATTGCTCGCGCGCTTTAGGGATTGCCGTGCGATCGGCATTGCCGGAACGAGCCGTTCCGAGACCCCCGCATGGATGGGAGAGCACCTTGCGCGTGCTATCGGATGGCTGAATTCGCTTGGCGCTGACATCTGCCACTACAAGGTCTGTTCGACCTTCGATTCCAGCCCCGAAATCGGCAATATCGGCAAGGCGATCGAAATCGGCCGATCGGTATTCGGGCAATCCCTGGTGCCGGTCATCGTCGGCGCGCCGCAACTGAAGCGTTACACGGCATTCGGCAATCTCTTTGCCGCTTACCAGGGCCGGATCTTTCGCATCGACCGCCATCCCGTCATGAGCCGCCATCCGGTGACCCCGATGGACGAGGCGGACCTTGCGGTGCATCTGTCGAAGCAAACCCTCCTTCCCGTCCTGCTCGCGGATCTTGTCGCGATCAGCGGCTCGGATGCCGATACGCGGGTCGACGAGCTGGCGTCGAATTCCGAAGGGATCCTGCTCATCGATGTCGATTCCGAGGCAACACAGGAGGCTGCCGGTCGGCAGTTGCTTCGTGTCACCGGCCGTTCCGGAAGTTTTGTCGCCGGCTCCTCTGGAGTCGAATATGCCCTGCTCAGCGCATGGCGGCGGAACGGCTTCATCGGCGGAAGCGGCGCCGTGTTTCCCGATATCGGCCCCGTCGACCGCCTCGCCGTCGTATCGGGCAGCGTGTCGCCGACGACCGAGCGGCAGATCCGGACGGCTGTCGAGAACGGCTTTGAGAGTATCGCGCTCGATCCGCTTGCACTGGTCTCGGAGCATGGCGAAGGCGCGGTGAGTGCTGCGGTAGAGGCGGGAACCGAGAAGCTCAAGCAAGGCAAGAGCGTCATTCTCTACACCGCGCTTGGACCATCCGCAGACCGCGGCGCCGACATCGACAGGTTTCCGGGTGCGCGTCACCGGCTCGGGAGCGCGCTCGGCACGATCTTGGGCCGCCTGATCGAGAACGAAGGGCTTTCGCGTGCGGTCGTCGCCGGCGGCGACACGTCCAGTCATGCTCTCAGGCAGTTGAAGATCGACGCGCTGACGACACTTCTTCCGCTTCCCCAGACGCCGGGCTCTCCGCTTTGCCTCGCGCATGGCGACTATCAGCCGACCAACGGCCTGCAGATCGCGCTCAAAGGCGGCCAGGTCGGGACGGACGGCTATTTCGTCCAGATCCGCGAGGGAAGGAAGCACTGATGGTTTTCCTTCGGCATCGGCCGAAACGTGCGATCGCAGAAAAACGTGACTCCAACAAATTAAGTAGTGATATGGTGATTGACTCATCATACCAGTATATGATCCTATCGAGAACGGGAAAAGGTGAGGAAACATGACTAAAATTGCCCTCTTCGGTGCAGGCGGGAAAATGGGATACCGGCTTGCCAAAAATCTCAAAGGCTCGCGTTTCGAGGTCCGCCATGTCGAGGTGAGCGATGCAGGCAAGGCCCGTTTGAAGAATGATCTCGGTGTCGATTGCGTGCCCGTCGATATCGGGCTCGACGGTGCTGAGGTGGTGATCCTTGCCGTGCCGGACACGGCGATCGGCAAGGTCGCGGCAGGCATCGTCGACAAGCTCACATCAGGCACCATGGTGATCGCGCTGGACGCTGCGGCTCCCTTTGCCGGCCACCTGCCGAAGCGCGATGATCTTACCTATTTCGTCACCCATCCCTGCCATCCGCCGATTTTCAATGACGAGACGGACATGCAGGCGAAAAAGGACCACTTCGGCGGCCTCTTCGCCAAACAGCATATCGTTTCGGCGTTAATGCAGGGCCCCGAAAGCGCCTATGCGCTCGGTGAGGAAATCGCCAAGCTGATTTGGGCCCCGGTCATGCGCTCGCACCGGGTCACGGTCGATCAGCTTGCGATGCTCGAACCGGGCTTGTCGGAAACCGTCTGTGCATCGCTGCTCGTTGTCATGCGACAGGCCATGGACGAATGCGTGGCACGCGGCGTCCCTGAACAGGCGGCCCGCGACTTCCTGCTCGGCCATATGAACGTGCTCGGCGCGGTCATCTTCAAGGAAGTCGACGGCGTGTTCTCGGATGCCTGCAACAAGGCGATCGAGTTCGGCATCCCGGCGCTGATGCGCGACGACTGGAAAAAGGTATTCGAACCGCAGGAGATCGCCGAAAGCATCCGGCGTATCACCTGAACCGGCTTGGGGAGGTAAGCCCTCCCCTCAACCGCCCCAGGGAGAAGGGGCTTTAGTCACAACAGGGAGGAAACTATGAAACTGACGCGCAGACTGACACTTGCAGCTTTTGCCGGCGCACTGGCGCTTGGAACGGCTCTTCCGGCCTTTTCGGCCGATCTCATCGCCATCATCACACCGGCGCATGACAATCCCTTCTTCAAGGCCGAAGCCGTCGGCGCCGAAGCCAAGGCGAAAGAGCTTGGCTACGAAACGCTGCTCATGACGCATGACGACGACGCCAACAAGCAGTCCGAAATGATCGATACGGCAATCGGACGCGGCGCCAAGGCGATCATACTCGACAATGCCGGAGCCGACGCCTCCGTCGCGGCCGTCAAGAAGGCAAAGGATGCAGGCATTCCCTCCTTCCTGATCGACCGCGAAATCAACGCCACCGGCGTTGCCGTCGCCCAGATCGTCTCGAACAACTATCAGGGCGCTCAGCTCGGCGCGCAGGAATTCGTCAAGCTGATGGGCGAGAAGGGCAATTACGTCGAGCTTGTCGGCAAAGAGTCCGACACCAATGCCGGCATCCGCTCGCAAGGCTATCATGATGTCATCGACGACTATCCGGACCTGAAGTCCGTCGCCAAGCAGTCGGCCAACTGGAGCCAGACGGAAGCCTATTCGAAGATGGAAACCATCCTCCAGGCAAATCCCGACATCAAGGGCGTCATTTCAGGCAACGACACCATGGCCATGGGCGCGATCGCAGCGCTGCAGGCGGCCGGCCGCAAGGACGTGATCGTCGTCGGCTTCGATGGCTCCAACGACGTGCGCGACTCCATCAAGTCGGGCGGCATCAAGGCAACAGTCCTGCAGCCCGCTTATGCGCAGGCTCAGTTGGCGGTGGAACAGGCCGACGCCTACATCAAGAACAAGACGACACCAAAGGAAGAGAAGCAGTTGATGGATTGCGTTCTCATCAATGCCGACAATGCCGGCAAACTCGAAACCTTCGCCCTGACCAACTGATCAGCCGCGAATTGCGGAGGGCGCAGCGCTGCGCCCTCCGCAATGCATTTCGCAAGACGTCGAGGTTCACTGTATGTTGAGAATGAAGGGCGCCCTGCTCGCTGCCGTCGTGGCGGCAGCTTTGCCCGGTTGCAAGATCATCAAGACGCCAACGGCTGAGGAAAAAGCTGCGGCAGCGGCCAAGACCGCCTTCGACCCGAATGCAAAGGTCGAAGCGATCTGGCAGTCCGAGGCAGTGCCCTACTTCGAAAAGCGCGCCGGTGACCTCAAAGACGTCATGCAGCTTTCCGCCTCCAGCCCCGACGCCGCCGGCGAGAAATATGGCAATCCCCGCAAGCAGAGCAGCTCGCCATGGACCTATGCGGTGAAGATCACCGGCAAGGTCGTCGCGGCCGATACGGCCTCGCGCGCGGCAACGCTCGATGTCGACGCCGATGGCGACGGCAAGGCCGACGCCAAGGTCCAGATCGGGCCGGCGCTCCGCGGCACGGCCCTGCGCGACACGCTGGATTTCGTCAATTTCAACGAATTCAAGAACCAGATCGAGTGGGCGCAATTCGGCAAGGCCTTCAACGAAAAGGCCAATACAGCCTTTCTGTCGGCCGTCCCGCGCGAAGGTCTGGTCGGCAAGACGGTGACCGCGATCGGCGCCTTTCCGCTGCCGAAAAGCGGTGAGCTTCCGCTCGTAACACCTTCGGAACTGAAGGTCGGCTCATGACGGCGGCAGAGGCACAACAGGACGACATCATCCTGCGCCTCGACGAGGTGTCGAAGGTCTATTCGGGTATCGTTGCGGTCAAGCGCGCCAATCTTGAGCTGCGCCGCGGGGCGGTAAACGTCCTCGTCGGCGAAAACGGTGCAGGCAAGTCGACCCTGATGAAGATCATCGCCGGTGTCGAGCGTCCGACGCTCGGCCGCATCATCCTGGATGGCAAGCAGGTATCCTTCGACAGCCCTGCCGACGCGCAGGCGAATGGCATCGGCATGATCTTCCAGGAGCTCAATCTCTTCGCCAACATGTCGGTCGCCGAGAACATCTTCGCCAGGCGTGAGATCACCCGCGGCATCCTCGGCATCGATCACAAGGCACAGGTGCAACAAGCCAATGCGTTTTTGAAGCGTCTCGATGCCGGCATCGAGGCCGATACGATGGTCGAGGATTTGCCGATCGGCCAGCAGCAGCTCGTCGAGATCGCCAAGGCGATGTCGTTGAATGCCCGTATCCTGATCATGGACGAGCCGACGTCGGCGCTTTCGGCGGCCGAAGTCGAGATCCTGTTCAAGGTGATCGCGGAACTGAAGGCCCAGGGTGTGGCGATCGTCTATATCTCGCACCGGCTCGAAGAGCTGATGCGGATCGGCGACTACATCACGGTGCTGCGTGACGGCCAGGTTACCGGCGCGGCGATGGTCCGCGACATCGACACGCGCTGGATCGTGCGCTCCATGATCGGCTCGGATGCCAAGGATTTTGCAAAATCCGTGGACCACGCCGTGGGAGCTGAAGTCTTTCGCGCCGAAAATATCAGCCTGCCGCGGCCGACAGGCGGGCTTTCGGTCAACAATGTCTCCCTGTCGGTCAAGGCAGGCGAAATCCTCGGCATCTACGGTCTGATGGGCGCCGGGCGCAGCGAATTCTTCGAATGCGTGATCGGCCGTCACACACACTCGACCGGCAAGATCTTCATCGACGGCAAGCATGTTCGCGCCCGCGACACCACGCGGCGCATCCGCCGCGGCCTTGCGCTCATTCCGGAAGATCGGCAGCGCGAAGGTCTGGTCCAGGTGCTTTCCATCGCCTCCAACTTGACGCTGGCGAGCCTTGGCCGCTTCACCCGGCTCTTCCATATCGACAGAGGTGCGGAGAAGAACGCCATTCGCGATGCGATCCGCGATCTCTCGATCAAGGCGCCGAACCCGGATTTCGAGGTGACATCGATGTCCGGCGGCAATCAGCAGAAGGTCGTCATCGGTAAGGCGTTGATGACCAATCCGAAGGTGCTTCTGATGGACGAGCCGAGCCGCGGCATCGATGTCGGCGCCAAGGCCGATGTCTTCCGCACCATGCGGCGGCTGGCCGCAAACGGGCTCGCCATTCTGTTTTCGACTTCAGACCTCGAAGAGGTCATGGCGCTTTCCGATCGCATCGCGGTTTTGAGCAACGGCCAGTTGGTCGCCGTCTTCGACCGGAACGAGGCCACCGAAGAAGCCATCATTGCGGCTTCGGCCAAGGGACACGGACATCAAGGGAAACTCGCGTCATGATCGCGGCTACATCAACCACTCTCGCGCCAAAGGGCGCCAACGGCTCGGCGCTGCTGACGCTGATGAAGCTCAGGACGTTCATCGCGTTATTCGCGGTCATCATCTTCTTCGCGATCTTCGCTCCGAACTTCACCTCGACGGCGAACATGATCCTGATGTCGAAGCATGTGGCGCTCAACGCCTTCCTGGCGATGGGCATGACCTTCGTCATCATCACCGGCGGCATCGATCTCTCGGTCGGATCGATCGTCGGGCTTTGCGGCATGGTCGCCGGCGGCCTGATCCTTCACGGCATCGAATTGCCGATCGGCTACACCATCTTTTTCAACCTCTTCGAGATCGTGATGATCACCTTGTCGATCGGCCTGCTCATCGGTCTGATCAACGGTCTGCTGATCACCAAGCTCAACGTCGCGCCCTTCATCGCCACGCTCGGCACGCTCTATATCGCCCGCGGTCTCGCCCTGCTGTCGTCGGACGGCCAGACATTTCCGAACCTTGTCGGCCGGCCTGAATACGCAACGACTGGCTTCGATTTCTTCGGCGCGGGGCGCATCCTCGGCCTGCCGGTTTCGATCTGGATTCTGATCGTGCTTGCCCTGCTGGCCGCCTATGTCGCCCGCTCGACACCGATCGGCCGTCACATCTTCGCCGTCGGCGGCAATGAGCGGGCCGCGCGCATGTCGGGTATCCGGGTCGATGTCGTCAAGATCTTCGTCTATATGTTCTCCGGACTGTGCGCCGCTATCGTCGGCGTCGTCATCTCCTCCGAACTGATGGCAGCTCATCCCGCGACCGGCGAAAGCTTCGAACTCAATGCGATCGCCGCAGCCGTGCTCGGCGGCACCTCGATGTCGGGCGGCCGCGGCACGATCGGCGGCACGATCATTGGCGCCTTCGTCATCGGCATCCTTTCCGACGGATTGGTGATGATGGGCGTTTCCTCCTTCTGGCAGATGGTCATCAAGGGTCTCGTCATCATCATTGCCGTCGTCGTCGACCAGGCGCAGCGCCGCCTGCAGCAGCGCGTTACCCTCATGCAGATGGCAAAGGCAGGTTGAGATGACGGAATTGAAAGGGGCTTTGATCGGTTGCGGCTTCTTTGCGGTCAACCAGATGCATGCCTGGAACGACGTTCGGGGTGCGAGCATCGTCGCGATCTGCGATCGCGACCCGGAACGGCTGAAGGTCGTTGGCGATCAGTTCGGCATCGCTCGCCGCTATGGCGATGCCGAGGCGTTGTTCGCCGATGGCGGTTTTGATTTCGTCGATATTGCTACGACCGTCCAAAGCCACCGCACCCTCGTCGAAATGGCGGCTCGAAACAAGGTGCCGGCCATCTGCCAGAAGCCATTCGCCAAGACCTTGTCGGACGCGAAGGCGATGGTCGAGGCGTGTCGCAATGCCGGCATACCCCTTATGGTGCACGAGAACTTTCGCTGGCAGACGCCGATCCAGGCGGTGCGCAACGCGCTGGAGGCGGATGCCATCGGCACGCCCTTCTGGGGCCGCTTCTCCTTCCGCTCAGCCTACGACGTCTTCTCCGGCCAGCCCTATCTGGCCGAGGGCGAGCGGTTCATCATCGAAGACCTCGGCATCCATACGCTCGATATCGCCCGCTATATCCTTGGCGACGTTCGATCGCTCACGGCCCGCACCAAGCGGGTCAATCCGAGAATCAAGGGCGAGGATGTCGCGACCATTCTGCTCGACCATGAAAACGGCGCCACGTCGGTCGTCGACGTCAGCTACGCCACCAAGCTTTCCAGGGAACCGTTTCCCGAGACCTTGATCGAGCTCGACGGTTCGGAGGGCACGATCCGCCTGACCCAGGGCTACGGCCTTCAGGTCACCAACGCCAAGGGCACCACGACCACGGACGTGTCTCCGAGGCTGCTGTCATGGGCCTCGCGGCCCTGGCACAACATCCAGGAGAGCGTCTACGCGATCCAGCAGCATTGGGTCGACCAGTTGGCGCGCGGCGCGGAACACTCGACGTCAGGGGCCGACAATCTGAAAACTTTTGCGCTCGTCGAGGCCGCCTATGACAGTGCGGCCAGGGGACAGACGATCGATGTCGGAGCGATGCTGCGATGACGGTCGATGCGTTCCAGCTCTACGGCACTCGTCTCGTCGATCCGTCGCCGGTTCGGCTGAGAGCCGGAAAACTGGAAGCCGATCTCGCCAACGGCAACCTCCGCACCATCCGCTACGATGGGACCGAGGTGCTGCGAGCGATTTCCTACCTTGTCCGCGACCGGGACTGGGGGACGTACAGCCCTGAAATCACCGACCTCCGGATCGAGCAGAATGACGATCGTTTCGAGGTCGCCTATCTCGCCCGCTGCGAGGGACCGGACGATACGAGGCTTGTCATCGACGTTCGCATCACCGGAAGCGCGAACCGGCTCGACTTCGAGGCTGAGGCCATCGCCCCGACCGGCTTCGAGACCAACCGCTGCGGCTTCTGCATCCTGCATCCGATCGTCGGCGTGGCAGGTTCAGCGGCGACGGTCGACCATGTCGACGGGGAGATCGTGGCGACACGGTTTCCTGATCTCATCGAGCCCTGGCAGCCGTTCAAGGACATGCGCGCCATCACCCACGCGGTCATGCCTGACGTTCAGGCGGAATGCCGGATGGAGGGCGACACTTTTGAAATGGAAGATCAAAGGAACTGGTCGGACGCATCCTATAAGACATATGTCAGGCCGCTCGCCCTGCCCTGGCCCTACCAGATTGCCGCCAATCAGCCTGTCCGGCAGAAAACGTCGCTTATTATCAGGGATATCAGCGGTTCGACACGGCATCCTCCTGGGGTGTCAGGCGGCGCCATAAAACTTGAACTCGGTGCGCGCACCGGCACCATGCCGGATATCGGCGTGATCATTACACCCGAAGAAGCCGATGCGACCCTCTCGGCAAAGTCCGTCCTGACGGAGATCGCTCCCCAGGAACTCCTCTTCCATTTCGACCCCGGTGCCGGGCACGGCGTCGACGCGCTCGCGCAGTTCGCCATACTCGCCGCGGCCCATCGCGGCCGCTCGACGCTGGAGATCGCCCTTGCCTGCAAATCGTCGCCGTCAATCGAGGCGGCCGAGATTGCCCGCCAGATGCAGCTGGCGGAATTCGGGCCCGATGCAATCATGATCTCGCCTTCGGTCGACCGGCAGTCGACGCCGCCCGGCAGCACATGGCCGGATTGCCCGCCTTTGGATGAAGTCTATGCCGCCGCTCGCGCCGCCTTTCCCGGCATTCGCATCGGCGGCGGCATGCTGAGCTATTTCACCGAGCTCAACCGAAAGCGCGTCCCGGAGGGACAGCTCGACTTCGTCAGCCACTGCACCAACCCGATCGTGCATGCGGCCGACGATCTCAGCGTCATGCAGACATTGGAAGCGCTGCCCTTCATCACGCGGTCGGTGCGTGCGATCTACGGCGACAAGCCTTACCGCATCGGCCCATCGACGATCCCGATGCGGCAGAATCCCTATGGCAGCCGTACGATGGACAATCCGTCCGGCGCCCGCATACCGATGGCCGATCGTGACCCGCGCCACAATGGACGCTTCGGACAGGCCTTCGGGTTCGGTTATGCGATGCGGGTGCTGGATGCCGATCTGGAATGCCTGACGCTATCAGCCTTATCAGGTCCGTTCGGCCTGATCGCAGGTCCGGGGGAACCGACCGAACCAGGCGGGCGTCGTCCGCTGTTCGACACGGTCCGGACACTGTGTCGATTGGCTGGCGCAACCTGGCGGGAATGCGTTTCCTCCTCTCCTGCCGAGGTCCTGTCTTTCGTTGCAAGGGAAACTACAGGCGCCAGGCTTTACGTGGTCAATCTGACGAGCGAAGAGAGAAAGGTCGATTGCAGCGCATGCAGGCCGACCGGGAAGGACTCAAGCGGGGATCTGCTGCTTGCCCCATTGGCTGTCGCCGTCTTGCCGCTGGAGCACGACGCGCTGGCGGATTGACCTCCAGCAGTGCAGCTGCATCTATGCGATCGGAACTCGCTCTCGGGAGGATCGATATGAAGACGAAGAAACTTATCAATGCCGGGGCAGATGCCGTCGATGAGATGCTGCAGGGGATCCTGGCGGCGCATCCGCGCCATCTCTATGCGGTAGAGGACATGCCCCGCGCGATCATTGCCAGAAACGGGCCCCGCAAGGGCAAGGTCGGGCTGGTCATCGGCGGTGGATCCGGGCACGAACCGACATTTCTGGGGTTCGTCGGCAAGGGGCTGGCGGACGCGGCCGCAATCGGCAATGTGTTCGCGTCGCCGCCGCCCGATCCGATTGTCGCCTGCGCCATGGCGGTCGACGGTGGCGCCGGTGTCCTGTTCATGTATGGCAATTATGCCGGCGACGTGATGAACTTCGACATGGCTGCCGAGATGCTGGCGCTTGACGAGATCGAGGTACGCACCGTCCTGACCACGGATGACGTGGCGTCCGCCCCTCCTGATCAGAGGGAAAGACGACGGGGCGTGGCAGGCAACGTCTTCATCTTCAAGGCCGCCGGCGCAGCCTGCGATCTTCTCTACTCGTTTGACGACGTCGAGCGTGTCGCCCGCCATGCCAATGCGCGAACCTATACGATGGGTGTGGCGCTTTCCCCCTGTTCGCTGCCCCAGACTCTCCGGCCAAATTTCCTGATCGGCGAAGGGGAGATGGAGATCGGAATGGGCATCCATGGGGAGCCTGGCGTGGCGCGCGAGCCGCTGAGGCCGGCCGACGCGGTGACCGACGAACTCATGGACAGCATTCTTCGCGAAATGAAAGCAGACCGGGGTGATCGTGTCGCCGTGCTCGTCAATTCGCTGGGTTCGACCCCGATGATGGAACTCTACATCATGATGCGGCGCGTGAAGTCCCGGCTCGACGATGCCGGGCTCATCCTCCATACGTCGCTCGTCGGGAATTACTGCACCTCGCTCGAAATGGCCGGCGCGTCGATCACAATCATGCATCTTGACGACGAACTTCAGCGATTGATCGACCACCCCTGTGATTGCGCGATGTTTGCGAGGTAATCGATGACGTTTACGACCGAAGACCTGCAGCGCTTGTTTGCTGGGATTGCCGAGGATATCGCGGCGGAACGAGATCGTCTTTGCGAGCTGGACGGTGCCATCGGCGATGGAGATCACGGCCTTGCCATGGATGCAGGCTGCCAGGCCGCGGCGAAAGCGGTCGGCGAACTTGACGCCGGAATTGCCCCGACAACCGCATTCAACATCGCGGCAAAGGCATTCCTGAATGCGGTCGGCGCTTCGTCCGGCCCGCTATATGCCACGGCCTTCATGCGCGCCGGAGCGGCCGCCAAAGACAAGCAGACATTGAGCGATGACGACTTCCTCAGCGTCTTTGCGGCAATGGCGCAGGGAATCCAGGAGCGCGGAAAGGCCGAACCCGGTGAAAAGACGATGGTTGACGCCTGGAAACCCGCGGCTGACGCGGCACTCGATGCCTGGCGGTCGGGAAAGCCCCTCCCCCAATGTTTTGAGGCCGCCGAGCGGGCAGCGCGGGCAGGCTGTGAAGCGACCAGCAACATGACGGCGGCCAAGGGACGGGCTTCGCGATTGGGGGACCGCGTGATCGGCCACATCGATC
The DNA here is from genome assembly GCF_004306515.1 of Rhizobium beringeri. Classification (NCBI taxonomy): domain Bacteria; kingdom Pseudomonadati; phylum Pseudomonadota; class Alphaproteobacteria; order Hyphomicrobiales; family Rhizobiaceae; genus Rhizobium; species Rhizobium beringeri. The sequence continues at coordinate 70,464 of NZ_SILG01000002.1, forward strand.
CCGGCGCCGCGTCCGCCGTCATCATCATCGCCGCCATGGCCAAATTTGCTCAGCGTCGTGATGGTTAGCTCGTCATACCAGTTGACATGTCGATGACTATCTGCAACAAGGGGCCCGGCTTTACAAGAGGAGGACGGTAATGCTGACCCTTTCTGCGAAATTGAAGACTGCCAGCCTCGTTGCGATCGCCGTGGCGTCACTATCGGCCACGCCGGTTCTTGCTGAAGACATCACGCTCTGGACCCTCAACTTCGACAATAATGCCGCCAATACGGCCCTGAAAAAGGTGGCCACCGATTTCGAAGCCGCAAACCCCGGAACGCATGTCGAGATCGTCCAGCGCGCCGTCGACGAGCACAAGACGGCCCTGCGCGTCGCTGCAGGCTCCGACAAGGGGCCAGACATTTACTTCAGCTGGGCGGGCCTCGGCCTCGGCGGCGAATATGTGAAGGCCGGCCTGTCCCTGCCCCTCGACAAGTACTATGCCGAGTATAAGTGGAAAGACGAATTGTTGCCCTCAGCGGCGGCTTTCGCCGACCTTTATCCCGGCGGCAAGCACGGCGTTCCCTTCACCTTCAAGGGTGAGGCCGTCTACTACAACAAGAAGCTTTTCGAACAGGCCGGCATCAAGGAAGAGCCGAAGACCTACGAGGAACTGCTTGCCGCGGCCGATAAGCTGAAGGCCGCAGGCATTCCTGCCTTTACGTTCGGTGGCACGGTCAACTGGCACGTCATGCGTCTCATGGACGTCATCCTCGAAACGAAGTGCGGTGCTGAAAAGCATGATGCGCTGAAGGCGATGACGCTGGATTGGACCAAGGAACCCTGCGCGACGGAATCCTTCGCGGAGTTCGCCAAGTGGGCGAAGGACTATACGCTGCAGCCATTCATGGGCATCGACAACAAACAGTCCTACAGCCTCTTCACCGCCGGTCGTGCGGCAATGATGCTCGAAGGCGACTGGCTGGTCAGTCAGCTCGACGGCTCCGGCGCCAATCTCGACGACTACGGCATTTTCCCCTTCCCGACCAATACCGACCGTCTCTATGGCTTTGCCGAGTACAATTACATCAGCACCAAGAGCAAGAGCCCTGACGTAGCCGCGAAGTTTCTCGACTATTTCCTCTCGACCAAGGTGCAGCAGGATCTGCTCGGCCAGCTGAGTTCGACCTCCGTCAACAAGAATGTACAATATGCCAACCAGAAACCGCTCGAGGCGGAATGGCTGGGCATCTTCCAGAAGTATAGCAAGGTGTACATGAACGGCGATCAGGCGTTCCCGCTCGACGTCACGACGGAGTATTTCCGCGTCATCAACGACGTTGCCTCCGGAAACACCGAGCCGGCCGACGCGGCCAAGCAGCTGCAGAGTTTCATCGCAAGCAGAACCTGATTCCTCCAAGGCGCCAGTCAGCCGATCCTCGTGTCGGCGGCTGGCACACCTTTTCATGAGCTGGCGGCGGCTTCACTGCCAGCGCATCGGCCCGAAATCGGAATCTATTTTCGGAAAGCACGATGCCTAGGTTCAAAGAGTTGGAGCGTCCTTTGTGCGTCCGAGAGGACGCACGGCGCTCTGGGAGGAAAGCATGTCACTTCGACAGTCGACACATGATCCGCGCGTGCAAGCGCTCATCCTGCTCGTTCCGGCCCTGGCAATTTATGCCGTGTTCGCCCTCTATCCGATGCTCAATGTCGTCATCCTGAGCTTCCAGAAGTGGAACGGGCTGGATCCGCAGAGGCAATTTGTAGGGCTTGCAAACTACTCGGCGATTTTCACGAGAGATCCGGTTTTCTGGGTTGCCTTCCGCAACACCGTAATCTGGACCGTGATGAGCTTGATCTTTCCGCCGATGGTGGGACTGCTGCTGGCGCTCAGTCTCAACCAGAAGATATTCGGCCGCAATGGCCTCAGGGCGATCTTCTATCTGCCCGTCATCATCGCGCCCATCGCGGTGGCCACCATGTGGAAGTGGATGTACGATCCCTTCTTCGGCCTTTTCAGCCAGCTGCTCACCTCGTGGGGCATGCAGGGCTGGATCAAGGACTGGCTGGGCAACAGGGATATCGCCCTTTATTCGGTCTTCGTCGCCTATCTCTGGCAGACGGTCGGCTTCTCGATGGTCCTGTTCCTGGCGGGCCTGCAGAATGTCTCTCAGACACTCGTGGAGGCCGCGCGCATCGATGGCGCCGGCCGCTGGGCGGTGTTCAAGCATGTGACATTGCCGGCATTGCGCCCGACGATCACGATCGTCCTCGTTCTTTCCGTCATCTCCTCCCTGAAGGCTTTCGACATCGTCTACGGTCTGACGGGCGGCGGGCCGGCGCAGTCTACTCAGATGCTGGCGCTCTGGGCGTTCACGCAGGCCATGCAGATCTTCGATTTCGGACGGGGTGCGGCAATTTCTGTCGTGCTGCTGCTGATCACCATGGCCGTCGTCATTCCCTATCTGAGATGGACCCAGAAGCACGAGGAGGTTGAATCGTGACAGCAGTGCCGAGCGACCAGACCGCAGTGCATTTGCAGGTCGAACCATCGTCGATGAAGCGGGATCCCATTCTGATCGGCCTCTGGATCACGCTTGTTATCGTGGCGCTCGTCTGGGTCGCGCCATTCGTCTTCATCGTCTTCACCTCGTTGAAGACGCCGGCGGCGGTGACGGGCACGGGCGCCTTCGTGCCGCCAACCGATCTCGCTTTCGAAAACTACAGCGCTGCATGGAGCCGCGGCAACTTCGCAAGCTCCTTCTTCAACAGCGTCATTATAACGATCATCAAGGTGCCGCTCGGGCTGTTCCTTTCGGCGATGGCCGCCTATGCCCTTGCCAAGATCAAGCTGAAGATCACCAAGGCCCTGCTGCTGCTTGTGGTGTTCGGCACGATGATCCCCTTCCAGGTGATGCTTGCGCCGCTCTTTACCTTGGTCAATTCACTCGGCCTGATCGACACCTACCCCGGTGTCATTCTTCCCTACATCGCCTTCGGCGTTCCCTATCAGGTTTTCATCCTGCATGGTTTCTTCAAGGGCATTCCCAAGGAGCTGTCGGAAGCAGCACTGATCGACGGTGCGAGCCACTTCATCATCTTCAGACGGATCTTTCTGCCGGTATGCCTGCCCGTGCTCGCCGCACTGCTCATCCTCGACTTCGTCTCCACCTGGAACGAATTCGCCATGGCGCTGGTGCTGCTCCAGGATCAGCACATGTGGACATTACCGCTCGGCCTGATGTCGTTTCAGGGGCAGTTCTCGAGCAATTACGGCCAGCTCAATGCGGCCATCGTGATGACCGTCCTGCCAGCGACGATCGTTTATCTCATCTTCCAGCGTTACTTCGTCTCTGGCCTGACCTCCGGCGCCGTCAAGGGCTAGGGCCACGAAAAGCATTCCACGAGGAGAATATTCTATGTCTGATGCAACAGTCGAAAAATGGGGTGTGTTCGAGGCCTCCTTTGATGGACCCTCCGGCGGCAATCCCTATCTCGACGTGGCATTCGATGCCGTGTTCACCCATAAGAGCCGCGAAGTCCGCGTGCCGGGCTTCTATGACGGCAACGGCACCTACCGTATCCGCTTCATGCCGGACATCGAAGGCGAGTGGTCGTTTCTGACCCGTTCCAAGACTGCTGCACTCGACGGCAAGACCGGCGCATTGACCGCGACCGAGCCTTCGGCCGGCAATCACGGCCCGGTGCGCGTGCGCAACAAATTCCACTTCGCCTATGCGGACGGCACCCCGTTCCTGTCCTTCGGAACGACCTGCTACGCATGGACGCACCAGCCGCTCGACATGCAGAAGCAGACCCTCGAAACCCTCAAGAAGGCCCGCTTCAACAAGATGCGGATGGGCGTGTTTCCGAAGGATTATCCCTATAACGTCAACGAGCCGCTGCACGCCTGCTTCGAACGCGGAGCGGACGGGAAGGAAGACTTCGACCGCCCGAACCCCGCCTCGTTCCAGCACTTCGAGAAGCAGGTCGCAGCACTCTGCCAGCTGGGGATCGAAGCCGATATCATCATCTTCCACCCCTATGACCGGTGGGGCTATGCCGACATGTCGGCCGACCAGGATTTTCGCTATGTCGAATATCTGGCCGCTCGTCTCGCCGCCTACCGGAACGTCTGGTGGTCGCTTGCCAATGAATATGATTTCCTCATCGATACGAAGCCGATGGAGCAGTGGGATCGCTACTTCCACATTCTGGAAGAGAACGACCCTTACCAGCACCTTCGCTCCATCCATAATGGCGACGTGACGGCGAATTTCGACCATCGCAAGCCATGGGTGACGCACACCTGCATTCAGAACCCTGACGTCAAGCGGACGCAGGAATGGCGCGACGCCTACGGCAAGCCCGTCGTCAATGACGAGCCGGAATATGAGGGCGACATCCTGCAGTCATGGGGCAATCTCAACGCGCAAGAGCTCGTGCATCGCTTCTGGATCACCATGGCGCGTGGCGGCTATGCCGGTCATGGGGAAACCTATTCCCATCCTGAGGATCTGATCTGGTGGGCCAAGGGCGGAGAACTGCGCGGCGAATCGTGGAAGCGCATCGCCTTCCTCCGGGAGCTCCTGGAAGCCGATGTCAGGCACGGCCTCGAGCCGCTCGGCATCATCGGCGAATGGCCCTGGTCTCGCGTGTCGGGCGCCCGCGACGGCGACGGCGATTTTCGCCTGATCTATTTCGGCGAGCATCAGCCGGTGATCTGGTCCACGGGCCTGCCGGTCGACGGCGACGATTATGATGTCGATCTCATCGACACGTGGGAGATGACGATCACGCCGGTCGAGAAGGTGGAGGCGCCCGTTCCGCATCCGACGCGCCATGGCTCAGTCGTGCGCGGCGGCAAGCCGGACGCTGCCTTCGGCGTCAAGATCCCGCGCAAGCCGTACCAGGCGCTGCGCGTGCGCAGGAAGCGCTAGAAGATGGCAAGGGGTACGAAATGTCTGGCTTGAGTATCAGAAACGTCAAGAAGTCCTTCGGCACGGTCGACATCATTCATGGCGTCGACGTCGAGATCGCCGATGGTGAATTTACCATTCTCGTCGGCCCCTCCGGCTGCGGCAAGTCGACATTGCTGCGCATGATTGCGGGGCTCGAGGATATCACCGCCGGTCAAATCAGCATCGACGGCCGGGTCGTGAACAATCTGCAGCCGAAGGATCGCGATATCGCGATGGTCTTCCAGAACTATGCGTTGTACCCGCAGATGACGGTCTCCCAGAACATGGGATTTGCGCTCGAGCTCGCCGGAGTCAAGCGACCGGAAATCGAACAGAAGGTCGGTGAGGCGGCCGCAATTCTCGGATTGCAGCCGCTTCTCGATCGAAAGCCGGCTCAGCTGTCGGGCGGACAGCGACAGCGCGTCGCGATGGGCCGCGCCATCGTGCGAGATCCGAAAGTCTTTCTCTTCGACGAGCCACTCTCCAATCTGGATGCGAAACTGCGCGTGAAGATGAGAGCGGAGATCAAGGCTCTGCACCAGCGCCTGAAGACCACGATCGTTTATGTCACCCATGACCAGATCGAAGCCATGACCATGGCTGACAAGATCGTCGTGCTCCACGGCGGTCGCGTCGAACAGATCGGCAGTCCGCTCGAACTCTACGACCGACCGCGCAACATCTTTGTCGCAGGTTTCCTCGGTTCCCCCGCGATGAACTTTCTCGAGGGGACCATTGACGGTACAGGCACGCCTCTATTGTCGCTGCCGGGCGGTTCCCGTGTGCCCCTCTCGCGGGCTCCGGCCAATTCCGCCAACAGACCGCTGACGCTGGGTATTCGTCCCGAAGACATCACCTTCGGCGGTGAGAACGGCGTGGATGCCGTGGTCAAAGTAGTCGAACCGACAGGATCGGAAACCCATGTCGCCGTGGAGCTCGAAGGCAGGGAGCTGACATGGGTCGTTCGCGAACGTGTCGAACTGGCTCCGGAGCAGCGGGTGAAGCTCTCTTTCGAAACCGCTAAGGTGCATTTCTTCGACCGAGAGACGCAGCAGCGTTTGAGCGCCTGAATGAGACGCGTCAGCAGGTCCGTCGAACGCGGAACCGGAATTTGCCCTTGAAGACCAAATAGTGACTTGTACTCTCTAATCTCGCCAATTGGCTGTTGGTCGAAGACGAGGTTGCCAGGACATGCACATTCGAAGGGCAGTCTCTGCTGACGCGGAGGAGCTGAGCAGTCTCCTGAACGAAATAATCCGGGCCGGCGGAACAACCGCACTCGAGACTCCGCTTTCGGCTGCCGAGTTCGCGGACTGGTTCATCGATGGCGAGTTTCCTCTTACCTGCCATGTTGCAGAGCACGATCAGTCGCTCGTCGGTTTTCAGTCCCTGAGCTTATACGGCGATCCGCCGAAAGGCTTCGCCGACATCGCGACCTTTGCGCGCACGAACCCAAGGACCGCAGGCGTCGGCACCGCTCTCTTCCCCGCAACCCGAGCGGCAGCGGAAGAATTCGGGCTCGAATTCATCAACGCCACCATTCGCGCCGACAACGTCAGCGGCCTTGGCTATTACGCAAAGATGGGCTTCGAGACCTATGATCGGCTGGTCCAGGTTCCGCTTCAGGACGGGACGCCCGTCGATAGGATCAAGAAGCGTTACAGAGTAGACGCTGGGCACCACAAGAAACCCGACGCCTGAAACGTGTCGATGGCGCTGTGGGAGTGCTTGGCATCCAAGGGCTGGACCGGTTCAGCGTTGCCCGGCGTCGCCCGGTCCAATTCGCAGCCGGGGGAATATTAACCTCATGAAGAAACAGCATACTTTTCTGTAATGGAAGCGAATTAGCGACTAGCTTCCGTCACGAGTTTCCCTCTCCGAGAAGGCTATCCACCACGCATAGAGATCAAGCATCGGGATAGTGATGGAATTGGAGCCGCAAAGACGTAAAAAAGGAACAGGTCAAAGCATGCCCGGAGATTTGCCCATGCCGACTGCGATGTTCACGGCCGACGAACTGGCGGTGATCCGCCGCGCTTACGCCCATCAGGTGGTGGCAACCGCCGCAACGACGAACCCGCGGATCGAAGCTGCCTTTGCCACCGTCTCGCGCGAAAAATTCCTCGGTGCGCCGCCATGGCAGATCGCCAACCTGGGCGGAGGATATCGCCCCCTCCCCTCCTCCGACTTGGTTCTGGCCTATCAGGACGTGCTATTCGCCCTGCAGCCCGACAAGGGTGTCAACAATGGCAGCCCCTCACTGCATGCCCGACTCCTGGCAGAGCTGGACATACGAATCGGCGATCGCATCGCCCATATCGGTGCCGGCACCGGCTATTACAGCGCCATTCTTTCGGAGCTTGTCGGCACTTCCGGTCACGTCTATGCCGTCGAGATGGATCCCGATCTGGCTGCCCACGCTCAAGCAGCGCTTGCTGATCGGGCCAATATCAGCGTCGTTAACGCCGACGGCAGTCAATGGCCGCAGCAAGAGGTGGATGCGATCTATGTGAATTTCGCCGTCGCGCGCCCCGCGGCACCCTGGATCGAAAGGCTGCGGCCTGGAGGGCGTCTGGTGCTGCCACTCGGCGTACCGCGCCAGGACCGACCGCCGAAAGGCGGCCGTCATGCGTCCCATGGTGCTGCACTTCGTATTGAGCGCGGTGAGGGTGGATTTCCGGCGCGTTGGATCGGCACAGCCTATTTCGTCTGCGCCAACGGTGGATTGGCAATCGACGATAGCGAGATCGAGGCGCTGACCGCCGCCTTCAGGCGCGGCGGCATCGAGTTCGTCAAAAGCCTGCTCTGGAAGACGGAGCCGCGGATAGGGCGCTGCTGGCATATCGGCGACCAATGGGCGCTCTGCTATGACGACGCCTGAGCCATCAGCGCCGCTTCCGCAAAACCGACCGCCCATCTCTGCGGGGAACGGGAGTGCCGTAGCGCGCCGCGGCACTGAAGAGCTTGACGTCCCCGACGCCATCCTTCCTTCGACCGACGCAATCAGCTAGCCGTACTTCTGACCGACGATGACGTCGCAACGCCCAACAACCGGCGCAAGGCATGGGCGACAACGCGCTCAGAGCCCCACCCTCGAATCCAGCCATCTCGAAACCTAGTCTAGGCGAACCAGCGGCACCCTACCCTGCCCAGTGCTGGAGGGCCTGGAATCAACATCCATCATCTCTCGGTGCCAGCAAGCGCGCGGCAAGGATCGGAGCCACGTTATACCGACTGAGATCGAGATCGGATTGGGCGTAGACGGCTGTTGAAATGCTGCGGCCAACATGCGTCAGATATGGCGCACAACAGCTGACTTGATCGATTCCAATAGGCTGGCGCGACCCTGGCTAACGCACTCGGCGGCTGAGATCAGCAAGCGCGGCGACCGCGCCATCGTCGGTCGGCGGCGCTCTTGACGCGCGGCTTGCTCGCCAGCGACCTCACAAGGCACCACGCGCGGCTCTCCTGCTGGAGGCGATCCGGCGGCCGCGGCACAAATCGGCGGCACAGACAACCAATCGCCGGCCCGAGCGTCCCTGATCTCGACACATCTCGCGAGGTCGGATCTGCACGAATGGAAGGTGAGGATGCGCTGCCTGTCCGACGGCGAGTTGCCAGAATGACAAAAGCCCGGCGCGGGAGAGATGCGCCGGGCTTCGAAAGTGACCGACAGCCTGGGAGGAGAAGTGCTGTCCGTCGGACCGAAGCGGCTAGGAGGGGAAAGCGCTTCGGTCCATCACGAGGTAATGTCGCAATGCGGCAAATTCAAGCCTGGCGGCTGCGCGGATGCCGCAGACGAAGGGTCAGGTAAATACCGCCCTAACTCGCACGCGATCAGGGCTAGACGAGGGGTTGTCCGCGGACAACTTGCTGCCAGTGATCCGGCGGAGGGAGTTCAACAGCTTTCAGCGGGCCGACCTGCTCCACCACGAATTGATTGATGAGGGCAGGGGACAGCACTGCTGGTCCGCCAAGAACCGGACGAGCGAATGGAGATTGCCTCGATGATCGACGACGATCCGCCCTGGAACCCACTTGCCCAACCCTTCACCCGCTCACGGGCGTGGCCTCGCTTATCTCCACCTGACTGATGGTCGAATTGGCCGAGATATCGAACAAGGCGATCGCCAAGCTGGCTGATCTGGCGACGACGACCACGACGACCAGAACATCCGTCCATCCGCCCACCACATACGGATGCCGCCGCCGGCTTTCCGCCATCCACGGCATCACTCGAGGCTTCGGCCTTTGACCTACAAAGTTCAGGAAGGAGGACCAATCGGCAAGCTTAGACGGACAAACCGATCGATGCCCCGCGAGCTGACACGCTGCTGGATTCGCCGCCGTCACCTGTCACCCACTCTCTCCAACCCTCCCCTAAGACGCCCCGCAGGGGCCTCGAAGGACATGGCTGGCCGCTGCCCCGTTTGCCCGATCTGCCCCGGGGTGCGACCGAGGCGTAGCCGTTAGCCAAACGACCTCCGCCGGGCGACGGGCGGCCTCGATTACCGCCCAATCAGGGAGGCGCAAGAGCGGCAAGGATGACGCCGCCGCGGCGCCATGCCATCCTTGCTGCGGATCCCTTTCGGTGACCGAAGCCGTAGCCCGCATCTCTTCGAATTGGCAATGTTCGGCTCCTCCCTAAACGCGGGGCAAGTTCTTGGTATCGCGGACCCGTCCGCAGACCCGACAGAGATCCTCGAAACTCTTGGAGCCAAATGCGCCACGCCTGTTCGGCAAGGCGCATGGGACCGCTGCCCTACAATGCCGGGCAGAGCCATCGAGGCGTCCGTATTGCCGCAAGTCCATGGCATCCATCAGCAGGGCGATATCAGGGATATTCTGCGCCGCGCGAACCAATTGCTGCGGAGATCGGCTCGGGTCCAAACGACCTGACAGCCATCAGGTTGATCATCCGGTTGTCCGCGGACAACGGCACGGTGAGGCCACATTCGGCCTGCAAGGATTCACGTAATCGCCAGAGGGAAGACCGGAGGGTCGACTGTCCTCGCGTCACTGAGGCTGCGCCTTCCGCGCGATAGCCGACCGACAGGACGGCTGTCTCGCTGCCACCGCATTCGGCTCTTCATGCGACCGAGCGGAAGGATCACGCGACAGGGGAGGGGCTGCCTTTCGACCTACGGGACCGGCAGGTCACAGCCGAGGCTTTCCGACGCATCAGCTCATTGCGAACGGGTGGCCGCTGATATCGACCGGCAGTCCGTCACCGCACATGACCCAGCGCCGACCATCGCCGATCTGCTTGGCAGCGAGCGAGCGAGCGCATGTGGGAACGGTGGCCTCCGCTCCGCCTTGTCCTGGGATAGCCGACCGTGGCGGCGCGGCTTCGCCGCCATGTCAGATGGGGCGGCGCCCATCATTGATGCACGTTATTCGATGACGCGCAGCCCCTCGCTATAATGCAATGTGGAAACCTGCGTTAATCCCAGCCGATATGGCACGAGATGATCCTGCGCCTTGCGAAGGGGTGCTGGAGAATACCCAGCAATGAACTGCCGGAGCAGCGCTGCCAGTGACAGTCGGGGAGGGGCGCCGATGGCACGTAACGCCAGGCTGCGGGCTGACCGACGTCCGGAGCAGCGCGCATCATGTCGCCACCGCCTTGCCACACAGTTGCTATCGCGTGGCGACTTGGCGATCGCGATGCGCGTTCTGCCGATTACCGAGACGCTGTCAAGCAACCACCGTGGCCATCGAGATCGCGCCCGCGGGCAGGGCACTGTCTCGGTCTCGGTCTCGGTCTCGACGACGCTTAGCCATGAGGCGCGGCGAGCGAATGCATTCGGCTCGCAGGGGCAAACCTGGTATTTGCCCGTTGATAACGTAAACGGCTATTGCAGGCCATTGTCACCGGCGCTATTGTTTTAGCGGGCTTGCTGCACAGCGCGTCGGCCACAGGTGCCGGTCGCCGACAGGCGCTGGTATCGGATGGCAGCAGGTGGAATTCAGGTCCAAGTCGCTCCTCCGATATGAGTCGCGCAACCAATTTACCGCCTCGCGGCCGCCAAGCCGCCTTATCGGTAGACTTGTGAAAAAACACCCAGCAACGCAGTAACGAAACTAAAGTCCAGATTCGCTTCCGTAGCAGGAGACGATCGTAGTTATATCAATGACTTATAATTTTTAAAGCTACTTAAGATCCTTTGATTTAGGCGATGCTGACCGCAGTGGCGGCGCGGCTTGACGAGGCCTCAATCACCCTTAAATCCCTGCCGCCTGGCTCGACCGGGGGGAAGCGGACTGATCTCGGGCTCCGGCTTAAATGTCCGCAGGAAAGCAAGGGCTTGCATCCTTTAGTGGCACCCTGCGTTATCTCCGCACCAGATCGGAGAACATCCTCATGCCAGTTGTACTTCACCTCAAGAAATTCCCCATTGCGGCGACAATGATGGCCGCCGCGATTGGCGTATTTGTCTTGATGCAGGCAACTGAGCGCAGGTCGGTCGCTCCGTCTGCGGATGCCGGCCGCGCAGGTGACGATCATGGCCGCAGCGCCAGCACGCCCGAGGCCATCCCTCTCAGCGGCCTTCGCGACGTGTTCTGGCGCGTCTTCCACGAGGTCCTCGCCGACCGGGTCACGCTGATTGCCGCGGGCGTAACCTTCTATCTGCTGCTGGCGCTGTTTCCAGCCATGGCGGCTTTGGTATCTCTCTACGGGCTGGTTGCAGATCCGGCCACGATATCCGAACATCTTCGCGAATTGGCCGGCCTCCTGCCATCAGGAGCGTTCGATCTTCTTGCCAACCAGATCAAGGAACTCGTCAATCGGCGCGACGCTACGCTCGGCATCACCTTCTTCGTCGGTCTTGGCATCGCCCTCTGGAGCACGCATAGCGGCACGCTGGCGATCTTCGACGCGATGAACGTGGCCTATGAGGAGGAGGAGAAGCGGGGGCTTATCCGATTGAACCTGATCGGCCTCTGCTTCACCTTATGCGCGGTGCTTTTGACGGTGGTCATGGTGGCGCTCGTCGGGATCATGCCGGTTGTCCTCTCCTATCTCTGGCTCGATCAATTCAAGGAACACATGGCCCTTCTCATGCGATGGCCGCTGCTTCTGCTGGTCGTCGCGGTGGCCGTTACATCAGTCTACCGCTTCGGGCCCAGCCGGGAGCCTGCCAAGCTGCGGTGGATGACGTGGGGCGCTGCTCTAACCACGGTCGCCTGGACCGCCATGTCCCTCGGCTTCTCCTACTATCTGGATCATTTCGCCAATTACAACGCGACATACGGCACGCTCGGCGCACTGATCGGCTTCCTCATCTGGATCTGGCTTTCCGTCGTCATTCTCATCATCGGAGGCGAGCTTAACGCCGAACTGGAGCATCAGACCGCGAAGGACACGACGACGGGAGCGCCGCTGCCGATGGGATCGCGCGGGGCCTATGTCGCGGACACTCTGGGCAAGACCACGAGCTGACCGCGATGATTGCTCCCCTCATATGGTTTTGATGTATTCTGGCATTTCTGCAGTCCCGACACAGGAGACGATGATGACCGCCCCGCATCCTTCCAAAACTCATATCGGCAATCATGCGCTGCATCCCGAGACGCAGATGCTGAACTACGGCTACGATCCCGAACTTTCGGAAGGGGCGGTCAAGCCACCGGTTTTTCTCACGTCCACCTTCGTTTTCAAGACAGCCGAGGATGGACGCGACTTCTTCGATTACGTGTCGGGCCGTCGCGAGCCGCCCGAGGGGAAGGGGGCAGGCCTCGTCTACTCGCGATTCAACCATCCGAACAGCGAGATCGTCGAGGATAGGCTCGCCGTCTACGAACGGACGGAAAGCGGGGTGCTGTTTTCATCCGGCATGGCGGCGATCGCCACCACTCTGTTCGCCTTCGTTCGGCCGGGGGATGCGATCCTGCATTCGCAGCCGCTCTACGGGGGAACCGAAACGTTGCTGGCAAAGACTTTTCTGAACTTCGGCGTCGCCGCCATTGGATTTGCCGACGGCGTCAGCGAAGGATCGGTGCAAAAGGCGGCAGAAGAGGCGATGGCCAAGGGCCGCGTCTCCGTCATCCTGATCGAGACGCCTGCCAATCCCACCAACAGTCTGGTCGATGTCGCAATGATCCGACGCGTGGCCGACATGATTGGTGCAAGACAGGGCCATATGCCGATCATCGTCTGCGACAACACCCTGCTGGGACCAGTCTTCCAGCGGCCGATTGAGCACGGCGCCGATATCTCGCTCTATTCGCTGACGAAATATGTCGGTGGTCATTCGGATCTGATCGCCGGCGCCGTTCTCGGTCGAAAGGCGGTGATCAAGCAGATCAAGGCCCTGCGCGGCGCGATCGGCACCCAGCTCGATCCACATTCCTGCTGGATGCTCGGCCGTTCGCTGGAAACGCTGCAACTGCGCATGGAGCGGGCAAACAGCAACGCGCGTGCCGTCGCCGACTATCTGCGCGATCACCCGAAAGTCGAGAAGGTCCACTATCTGCCCTACCACGATCCGGAATCGCCGGCCGGCCGGACCTTCATCGCGCAATGCACCGGCGCTGGCTCCACATTCTCTTTCGACATCCGCGGCGGTCAGCCCGCCTCGTTCAAATTCCTGAATGCGCTGCAGATCTTCAAGCTCGCGGTCAGCCTCGGCGGCACGGAATCGCTTGCGAGCCATCCGGCCACCATGACGCATTCCGGCGTGCCCGCCGATGTCCGCCAGCGCATCGGCGTTCTGGAATCGACCATCCGCCTTTCGATCGGTATTGAGCATCCGGACGATCTGATCGCTGACCTGGAACTGGCGCTGCAGGCCGCCTGAGAAACGGCAGGGAAATCGATGCCCGACGCCGCCGGGCATCGAGCATGGCGTCACTTGTCGTCGATCGTCAGTTCCGTCTCTTTGGTATCCAGCACGAAGACCGCAAGCAGGCGCGCCGGCTTTGTCTTGCTGGCGTTTTTGCTGACGCTGTGATGATCGCCGGGAAATTCGGCAAAGCTTTCGCCGGCCTTGTAGACCTTCTCCGGCCCGTCATTCACCTTGCTGGTGATCGCACCTTCGAGAACGGTGGCATAGATAAAGGCCGAAGTCGGGTGCGTATGACCGGGCGAGGAGCCGCCCGGCGCATATTCGACGAGCACCCCCCGCATGCTCTTGCCGGGAACATTCGGAAGCTTCTGGTCGAAAACGACGCTTACTTTCGCGTCGCCGCCTGCGGCGTGAGCCTGAGTGCCGGCGGCAAGGACAATGGCGAGCGCCGCCACCGAGATGATTTTTCTGAGCATGTCTGGTCTCCTGCGTTGATGGGAATGGGTCGGGCGCCCGGTATCAGGCGCTCTTTTTCTGAGGCGGCTGCCGGCTCAGCCAATCGTCGAAGCGGATCTGGCCGAGCCGCGCCTTGGCGCCGGTCACGAGCGAATTATCCTCGAGCTCGACGCCGAAGTAGCGGGCGTGCGGATCCGCCATCACCTGCCGCGGATCGTTCGTTGCCTTGAAGAGACGCGTCACGATTTCGGTGAGGCGGATCTTCTCCGGCCCGCCGATCTCGATCGTGCCGTTCACAGGCTTACCGAGCGCCACCTCGGCCATGACGTCGGCGACGTCGTCCGAGGCGATCGGCTGCACATAGGCCGGCGACAGATGCACGGTCTGGCCGACGGTGCCCGATTGGGCGATGCCAGCCATGAATTCATGGAACTGGGTGGAGTGCACGATGGTGTAGGGTATGCCGGAGCTCTTGATCAGCTCTTCCTGGGCCATCTTGGCGCGCATGTAGCCGCTGCCCTGCAGCCGCTCCATGCCGACAATCGACAGCGCGATATGATGCTTGACGCCGGCGACATCCCCTGCCTTGAGCAGATTGCGGCCCGACGTCTGGAAGAATTCCAGGACGGCCTTGTCCTCGAACGAGGGCGAGTTTGCGAGATCGAGAACCACCTGTGCCCCGGCGAGCGCTTCGGCCAGGCCTTTGCCGGTGATCGTGTCCACACCCGAGTTCGGCGAAGCCGCCAATGCCTCGTGCCCCTTGTTGCGCAATCTTTCCACGGTCTTTGAGCCGATGAGGCCAGTGCCGCCGATAACGACGATTTTCATGGGTAGTCTCCTGTCCTTTACGAGGATGTCCTCTGGTGACCTGAAGGTGAGCAGGCAACTGCTCGGCATGCCCGCCGCGTCCTCGATGGGCGAAGCGACTTCATCGGGACCGTCGCCGGTGCGGCCGGTGTAGCCGATGGGCAGGAGGATGCGCCGGATCGCTGCGCCAAACTATTCTTCCTCGGTCGCTGTCAGCCTATGCGAACGTAGTAGGCCAGCTGGCTCTGCGGTCGAGGCAGCCCGCCGAAATGGCGGAACATCACGTCGACAGGCATCGGCCTGATGTACCGTCGGGGCAGATGGCCGACCTAGAAGGCAAGGCGTATTCACTGGCCTGCAAGCCGACGCTTGCGTCATCAATCCTCTCACGATGGAGATAAGAATGATCAAGCGTCTGAACTTCATGGCCCATAAGAACAGCGGCATCGACGGCCTCATAGCCGTTGAAGGCTGGATTGCCAAAAGCTTCGATCCGAAGTTGCTCGAACTCGTCAAAGTGCGCGTTTCCCAGATGAATGGATGTGCTCACTGCCTGCACATGCACCGCCAGGACGCGCTGAAGCTCGGCGAAACGGATGACCGGCTGCTGCTTCTGAACGCGTGGCGGGAATCGCAGCTCTTCACCACTCGGGAGCGGGCCGCACTCGCCTGGGCCGAGGCTCTCACTCAGATCGCGAAAAGCCATGCGCCGGATGATGTTTATGAAGAGGCGCACGCCAACTTCTCGGATGACGAGCTCGTGGCCCTTTCGATGGGTGTTGCGATGATCAACGCCTGGAACAGGCTGGCGATCGGCTTTCGGCTTCAGCATCCGGCAGATCACAAACGCGCCGCCGCCTAACTGTCTGCCCTTCGGCGGATCAGGAAAGCTGGGTAGCCTCGAACATGGCAGTCAGCCCGATGCCTCCGCCAATACCGATCATCGCCAGGCCGGTCGCGCCTGGCGCCCATCCGCTGAGGTCGCGGATCAGCTGGCTGTATAGTCGGGTAACGAGGATTGCGCCGGACGCCCCGAACGGATGGCCCAAGGCAATTGCTCCGCCGTACCTGTTGATTGTGTCGACAGGAATATCGAGCTGATCCAGCGATGCCAGAACCTGGGCCGCGAAGGCCTCGTTGAATTCGATGGCATCGATGTCTAAGAGCGAGAGCCCGGGCTGACGCTGCAGCAGCTTCCTGGTCGAAGCGACCGGCCCGATGCCGAGCAGATTGGGGTCCACACCGGCAGCGGCGCTGTCGATGAAGACAAGACCCTTTTCGATGCCCATGCTTCTCGCCATTGCGCGGCTCATGACAAGCACCAGGCAGGCGCCGTCGTTCAGCGGGCAGGCATTGCCTGCTGTCACCGAACCATCGGCCACGAAGATCGGCCGGAGGTTTGCGAGAGCCTCAAGAGATGTGGAGACGCGTGGGCACTCGTCCCGTTCGACCAGACCACGGCCGGTGGAAATTTCGACAGTCTCGGGCCGAAAGATGCCCGCCTCGGCCGCCTGCACGGCGAGCCGGTGGCTGCGCAGGGCGAATTCATCCTGTCTCTGGCGCAATATGCCGAATTGACGCGCAACGTTTTCGGCGGCAATTCCCATTTCCGGGTCGCCGATCGTTTCAGGCGAAAACCGGGCGCGCCCGTAAAATCGCGGCGGCATCCCATTCGCCTTTGGTCTTTCGACGCGCCATGGTGCGGTGCTGACGCTCTCCACGCCGCCGGCCAGAAAGCACGAACCGGCTTTCGCCTGGATCAGCCGGGCTGCCATGATGATCGCTTCCAGGCCCGAGCCGCATTGCCGATCGATCGAAACACCCGGAACCGCCATGGGCAGACCTGCGGTGAGGGCTGCCAGCCGCGCGATGTTTCCGCCACCGCCGGCGGCGTTGCCCACCAGAACGTCGTCTATGGTGTCGGGTGCAATTCCCGTTTCAGAAAGGATCCGATGAATGATCGGCACAAGCAGGTCTTCCGCCGCGACAGTCGCAAGCGACCCGAAAGCCCGGCCAATCGGCGACCGGTAGGCGGCAACCACGACTGGCTGCCAATCCTCGTCAGGCTGAAAGGCGTAGGACAAGATCGTCTCCAGAAACCACGGCCCGCTCCACTTGCCCCCTCGAGATCTTCCCGCTGCTCGTCATCGGCCAGGACCTTATATGGTAGAATTGCTTGGGGATCTTGTACTTCCCGAGCATCTGCGCGCAATGATCGCCCAGGATTTTCGGATCTATCGTCTCTCCCGAGACGACGGCGACGATCCGCTGACCGAAATAGGCGTCCGGCAGCCCGAAGACAACGGCATCCTCTACCCCGGGGCAGGCCTTGAGCGCACTCTCGACTTCGGCGGGATAAACGTTGTTGCCGCCTGATATCATCATGCCGCCCGCCCTGCCGATCACCCGCAGCATGCCATTGGCGTCGAGTTCGCCGAGATCCCCGACCGTCGCTCCGGCTTCTGTGACCCGGAACGCTTGACCGTCGTCGCCCCAAAGATATCCATCCGCGATCAGGTCGCTGTCGATGAATATAGTTCCCGGCACATCGGTCCCGACATCCTTTTCATTGGGATCGCGAATGGAGATTGCCACGCCTGGATAGGCTTGCCCCACCCGCTCGATCGGAAAATCGATCTCGCCGCCGACGAGGGTCGAGACCGTCATGAAACCGAGCTCGGATGCGCCGTAATATTCGCGGATACGGGCATTCGGAAACAGTCGGCGCATGGACTCGACCCCGTTTCTGTCGAGCTTTGCGCCGGCGGTGAGAACGTCGCGCAGAGAGGTTAGAGCGGGTTCGCCTGCCCAGGCCCTTGCAATGCCGGCTATATGGGTGGGCACGGCAACCAGCCGTTCGACTTGCCAGGAGGAGAGCGTGCGTGCGACCACGCCCGGATCCCATTTCCTTATCGAATGAAAGGTCCCCCCGGCATCCAAAGCTTCGACCAATGCATAAAGCGCCAGGCCATGCGCGAGGGCTCCCGGGCACATTGTCGACGGCGCGTCTTCGAGCTCGAAAACAACGCGTCCGCGATCGAGGCTCCGGCGCCATTGTTCGCGCGAGCGATAATAGGCCTTCGGCTCAGCGGTGGTCCCTGACGTGAAGCCGATCAGAAAGATCTTGTCGGCATCGACCGGCAGTTCGGCTTCACCTTCCGCCGAGGCAAGGTCGAAGGCCTCCGCTCCGGCAGCGACGACAGGGATACCGAATCTCCGGGCAATTTCGGCGCTCGGCCCAGCATTGTCGTCGACGATCAGAACATCAGGCGCCAGCCGCTCGATTATGCGTTCGATCCTTTCCGCCGGCATGATCGGGTCGATGACCGCGCAGGCGTTCGGGAAAGCGGTGGCCGCCGCAAAATACTCGGCAAAGCCGATATGGTTGCCAAGGCTGAGAGCGGCAAGCTTCTCCACACCGGGCAGATCGAGCGTGCGGCGGTTCGAGCGGGGGAGATCTTGGAGAAACCGATAAATTGCCTTGGCGCGCACATAGAGCTCGCGATAGCTGAGCGAACGCCCGTCGATCACCAGCGCCGGCTTTTCCGGTGCCTCCGTTGCATGTCGAAGAAGCTGCGCATGGATCGGCATGGACACCCGCGGGTTTGAATGTTCGGTCGTCAGCCTGGAGACAGAGCGGCTCTGGTCGCTTCAGGAATCGGCGTCGGGCGGCTGTCGGAGAGGCCGACGCAGACCCAGACGAAATGCGCCGATGCGCAATGAGCGCCATCGCGCTGGCGAAAGAGTTCTATGCCAAAGGACAGGCTCGTGCGCCCTATTTTCTCCACGTCCACCTTTGCCTCGACAACATCGTCAAGGTCGATGGGGCTGTGAAAGGTGACCTCCGCCTTCTTCACGTGATAGGCCACGCCGGAGGAGGTGTGACGGAAATGGCTGAGAATTTGCCGTTGCCGCAGGAACTCAACGACCGCATCCTCGCAATAGTCGAGGTAACGGGAGTTGTGGACATGACCATAGATGTCGATGTCTCGCATCGAGACCCGGAACGATGCTAAAGGCCTGTCGTCAACGCTCATTCGATCACCGAAAATTCGACGGGGTGATCTAACCGCAGTGTGTGGGGGATGCAATGCAATATCAGGCAGTCGTGCGAAAATTCGGCCTGGCTCAGGATGTCGTTGAGCTCGAGCAGGCTGCGCTGCCGCCCCTGCGGCGCGACGAGGTGAGGGTGCGCCTGCTGGCGCGAGCGATTAATCCATCCGATATCATCACCATATCAGGAGCCTATAGCGGACGCACGACATTGCCCTTCATTCCCGGCTTCGAAGCGTTCGGTGTGGTCGAACAGTGCGGTGAAGAGGTTCATCGGCTTTCTCCCGGCGCACGCGTACTGCCGGTGCGCAGCGCCGGCGGCTGGCAGGAATTCAAGGATACCGATCCCGGCTGGTGCCTGCGTGTTCCTGACGAGCTCACCGACTTCGAGGCTGCGACCAGCTACGTCAATCCGATGACGGCCTGGTTGATGCTGCATGCCAAGATCGGGCTGAGGCCGGGCATGCGTATCGCCATCAATGCTGCCGCCTCTTCGATCGGATCGATATTGATCAGCCTCGCCAATGCCGCGGGCGTGGAGCCGGTGGCGATCGTTCGCAGCGAAGGATCACTTGAGCGCCTGCGCGGCCGGGTCGAGGCTGTCATCATCGATAGGGAAGAAAACGAAAGCGATCTGGCTGCCGGGCTCGCCGGCCGGCATGGGCTCGACGCGGTGCTCGATTGCGTCGGAGGTGTGCGCGCCGGGACCCTCGCCGGTGCGCTGCGGCCGGGCGGACGCTTCGTGCATTACGGTCTGCTCTCGGGGCAGAGCATCCCGAATTCATTCTGGGCGTCCCATCCCGATATTTCCTTTTCCTATTTTCACCTCCGGGAATGGGTTCATTCCGAAGCTATGGACAACGTGCAGCACGCCTATTCCAAGGTCGCGGCGCACATCGCTTCGAAGGTCATTGAGACCGAGATCCGGGAGGTGTTTCCTTTGGAAAGTGTCCGGCAAGCCCTGCAGTCCGCGCTTCCCTTCCGAACGGGTGGCAAGGTTCTGCTCGCCTGACGAACGCGGTCACTAGGCGTTTTCGTTTCGTTGCCGCGCGCTAATGATTGCCGGGTGGTTCTGCTCGGCCCATCCGATCAGGGTTTTCATGGGAATAAGGAAGGATTGCCCCAGTTCCGTCAGCTCATATTCCACGCGAGGCGGAACCTGCGGATAGACGGTGCGCCGCACGAAGCCGTCCTGCTCCAGATGCCTCAACGTCTTCGAGAGCATCTGTTTCGATATGTCCCCGATCTCACGCATCAGCTCGTTGAAGCGTTTCTTTCCGTCTTCCAGTGCCTCAAGGGTGAGCAGACTCCATTGATCGCCAATACGATCGAGCACGCCTCTGATCGGGCATCCCGCCCCGGGTTGTTGTTTCGGCTCATCCGTTTCCTTGGGCATGCTCCATCCTCGGTCATCATCGGCTGACCTCGCTACTAAAACGTGCCTTCTTGCTAGGCATGTCGAGGTTTCATAGACCAGCTCTCATAGTCTGCTTTCTAGACTAGATCGCGAATCCATACCAAGGAGCTTGATGCATGAAATTCGGGAAATCGCTTTTCGCACTCGTCATTTTGGCGGGCGTTGCTGCGCCGGCCGGGGCTTTTGCTGAATCGGCCTCGCGGGATTTGAAGATCGAGGAAGCCAACCGGAAGCTGGTTGTGGAGTTCTACGATCGGTTCTTCAACAAGCACGATATTGCGGCCGCTTCGGTCGTCGCCGACGACTACCGGCAGCACAATCCTCAAGTTCCCGATGGGAAGAAGCCTTTGATTTCCTTCTTCACCGGCTTCTTCAAGGACAATGCCCAATCAAAGGCTGAGATCGTCCGCAGCGCCGCCGATGGCGATCTGGTCTGGCTGCATGTGCACGCGACGAACGGCGCAGGCGACCTCGGCCAGGCGATCGTCGATATTTTCCGCGTCAAGGACGGCAAGATCGTCGAGCACTGGGACGTGATCCAGGCCGTTCCGAAAGAGGCGGCAAACAAGAACACCATGTTCTGAGTTGGTGGGGCCGGCTTCCTCGCCGGCCCCATTATCGACGCTGCGCGCTTGGTTCAGCCGTCTCTCTCGTTGCAGCCGATTTCCACCGCACTGCGCGGTCAACATTGCCGATGGCCTAACGCCCATACGTCAAGATAGCTGGTGCCATCAATCGATCCCGATCAATCAATTCGGGGACGCTCCGATTTCGGCGTTGCCAGCCCGTGTTTAGCAAGCTCCAGGGTCAGAATACGGGTTTCGAGAAGGTTGAAGATGCGCAGGATGGCCTCGATCGCATCGAACGGCTTCGTCAGAAAATCCTTCGCGCCGAGAGAAAGGGCCCGCCGACGCGTCGGCAATGTTGCATCGGCGGTCAGAACCAGGATCGGCACATAGCTGTTTTCAGGAATAAGCCTTGCGAAGGTCTCCAGCAAAGCGAAGCCATCGAGATCGGGCATCATCAGGTCGAGAAGAACGAGATCCACCGGATGTTCGCGAAAGAGCCGCAACGCCTCGCGTGGCTCGGTGGTGCTGATGAGTTCCTTGAAGCCTTCGCGTTTGAGAATGCGCTCCAGCAG
Source organism: Rhizobium beringeri (assembly GCF_004306515.1). Lineage (NCBI taxonomy): Bacteria > Pseudomonadati > Pseudomonadota > Alphaproteobacteria > Hyphomicrobiales > Rhizobiaceae > Rhizobium > Rhizobium beringeri. Next base: position 92,070 of record NZ_SILG01000002.1, read on the forward strand.
CGAAACATTTGCGGGCTCGTCGTCGACGATCAGGATCGTCGATCGTCGCACGATGTCGGTGGGGTCTGTCATGGGCCAAACATTTCGTCAAAGGCGTTGGAGGATATCGAGCGCGCAATTAAATCATAGGCAACGTCTTCTATGGCGGACTTTCGACGGAGAGGCCTCGTCTTCGGGTTTCCTGCGTCGCCGCGGGCGGACGCGGCAAATCGACGTGGAAGGTGGCGCCACCTTCCAGACGGTTGCTGAAGGCGAGCGCGCCGCCCATGGCATCGATCAGATGCCGCGACAGCGCGAGCCCGAGACCGGTCCCTTCTTGACCGATACGTTCGGCTCCCAGCCGATCGAATGGGGTGAAGAGCCGGGAAACACGTTCCGCCGGGATGCCGGGACCGGTATCGCTGACCTCGATCCGAATGGTGTCGTCGCCAATCTCGCGGTGGCTGACGGTCACGGTTCCCAGCTGACGATTGTATTTCACCGCGTTGGAGAGAAGGTTCAGGAACACCTGGAGGAGACGCCGCCGGTCAGCCAGGACCGACAGATCTCGCTCGGGCTCGACGACCTCTATGCGGATCTGTTGCTTGCCGCAGAGCGGCCTCGCAAGCGACACCGCTTCATCAATCACATCGGCGACGCGTTGCGGTTCAATGGCAAGATCCATGCGACCGGCCTCGATCCTCGCCATGTCGAGAACCTCGTCGATCAGGCAGAGCAGATGTCTGCCGGCCCTTAGAATTTGGGAGACACTGTCCCTGGAATCCGCATCGGTGACATCCATCTCCAGAAGCTGTGCGAAGCCGAGGACGGAATTCAACGGCGTGCGTAGCTCGTGGCTCATGCGCGACAGGAATTCGCTCTTGGCGTTGCTCGCGCGAACCGCATCCTCGCGGGCGGCAAGCAGGGCCTCTTCGATTTGCTTCCGCTCGGTAATATCTCGCGTGATTTTGGAAAAGCCGCGTAGGCGGCCGGTCTCATCATGCAGGGCGGTCACCACGACGTGAGACCAGAATCGAGACCCGTCCTTGCGGACGCGCCAGCCTTCCGCCTCGGCTCGTCCGCCGTGGGCCGCCCTGGAAAGCTCTTCTGCCGGCAAAGCGTCCTTGGTTTCGGCGGGATAGAAGCGGGAAAAATGCTGGCCGATGATCTCTTCGGCCGCATAGCCGGTGATCCGCTCCGCACCGGCATTCCAGCTCACCACCAGCCCTGTAGTATCGAGCCCGAAAATACCATAGTCGCTGACGCCCTCGACCAGCAGCCGGAAGCGCTCCTCGCTCTCTGTCAAATCAGCCTCGCGCTTTTTCAAAAGCACGCTTGCATCCTCGAGCGCCTGTTCGAGACTGCCGAGTTCATCACGGAAGGGATCCGCTACCCTGACGACATCGCCCCGCGACAGTCGGTGCGCTTGGGCTTTCAGGGCATGCACCCGTCGGACGATGCTTGCCGAAAACAGGAAAACGGCGATGAGCGCCCCTGCAAAACCAAGGAAACCGGCGGCGATCATCAGGCTTCGGGACAAGTTTCGAACCTGCTCCGCAGCCTCTGTCCTGCTGTGAAGAAGATCGGCCTCGCGCCTGCTCATCGCGTCGATCTCTTGCCGGAGCACGTCGAGGACCTGTTTGCCCTCGATGAGCTGTGCGGCGATATCCTCTCGTCCGCCGGCGCGCAGAATGTCGGCCCGTTTCAGCAATTCGAGACGGTCGACTTTCGCGGCAACCAGCGTGCGGATGCGTTCAAGGTGGATCTTTTGCGTCTCATCCCTCAATCGGCGACCGACTTCGTCGATGACGACGGGCAGTCTTTCCTCAGCCCGGTTGAAGGGATCAAGAAAATCGGTTCTGCCGGTCAACAGATAACCCCGCATCGCGGTCGCCGCTTCGGCGATCGAGGCATGGATCTCCTGAATGCCCGACTGGATCTCGAGCGTGACCCGCACCTGATCCTCGGCAATCCGGCTTTGCCGGTCGGCCACGAAGACCGAGGCGAGGGCTGCAAGCAGCAGCGCCAGCGGCACCGTGATGATGACAATGCCCTTCGCTCGAAGGGGAAGGTCGGCGAAACGCCACCCCGTCAGACGTCCTGTCGGGGTCATTGTTGCTGCTCTTTCGATGTTTCGACGAGCCCGCCGCGAACGGCCATGACTGCAGCCTGCGTCCGATCCCCGGCGTCCAGCTTGCCGATAATGCGCTCGACATGGATCTTCACGGTACCGGGCGAGATCTTCAGGGTCCTGGCGATCTCCTTGTTGGTTAGGCCTTCGGCCACCTTAGACAGGACTTCGCGCTCTCGGCTCGTCAGCGTCTCGAGAGCGCTGCTGTTGGTCTGCGGCTTGGTCGCGGCGCGGCGCAATAGTTTTGCGACGAGCGGACCGTCGAAGAAGGCATCGCCCTGAAGGACCCGCCGGATCGTGCGGAGAATGTCTTCCCGGCTGGCGTCCTTGAGCAGATAGCCCGTGGCGCCTGCCTCGATCGCCGCTTCCAGGTAGTCGAGACTGTCATGCATGGTGATGATCATGACGCGTGTTCCCGGCGACACGCGCCGGATCTCCCTCGTCGCGGCGAGGCCATCCAGGCGCGGCATGCGGATGTCGAGGAGAGCGAGATCCGGCTTGTGCAGCCTACAGGCCTCCACCGCTTCCACGCCGTCGCGCACGTCCCAGGCGACATGAAAATCATCTTCACCGCCGATCATGGCGATAAGGCCTGCGCGGGCGATGTCATGATCGTCGGCGACAAGGATCGATGCCGTCATTCTGATGTCGTCTCCTGCACAAGCGGGGCCGCGGCACGGACATGTGTGCCCCCTGAAGACCCCGCGCTGATCTCGATCCGGCCGCCGAGCAGCGCCAGCCGTTCACGCATGCCGACGATGCCGAGCCGCCCGCCCCGCATCTGGGGATGGCGCACCTCGCCGATGCCTTTGCCGTCATCGATCACTTCGAGATGCGCTTCGCCCGCGCCATCCTCAAAGAGACGGACGACCAGCCGGCTCGCCTCGGCGTGCTTGATCACATTGGTGATCGCTTCCTGCGCGACACGATAGAAGATGATCCCCGTCGATGCCGGCCAGCGGTCGGCGGCGGCATCGAGATCGGCGATCACCTCGAGATCATCGATCGCATCGAGACGCGTGCGCAGGGCCGCGGCGACACCGAGGTCATCGAGCTCGGGCGGGCGAAGATCCGCGATGGCTGCCCTGAGATCGGCAACGGAATGGCGCGCGAGCGTCGCCAGCTGGTCAATCTCAGGCTTCAGGGCATGCGCCTCGCCGATGCGGGCCGCAAGGTCCTGCAGGCGATAGCTGAGGCCTGCCGCCAGCTGCGCTGAGCCGTCGTGAAGATCGAGCGCCACCCGCTGCCGCTCCTGCTCCTGCGCCTGGATCAACTGCGCAACAAGGGCCGCGAGTTCACTTCGCTGCCGCTGGAGATCGCCGAGAAGCGCCTGATTTTCCGCCGCCTGCCGATTGAGATTGTAGGCGTCGGCGAGCTGTCCCGCCACCACCTCCAATGTCTGCCGGTCGTCGGCATCGATGACGCGTGTTTTCGACGCGCCGATAATCGTCAAACGGAGATCGGAGCCGTCCTGCGAGGCAAACAAGATGTTATCGCTTTCCGGGCTCGTCGACTTGCCCACCGTCAGCTGCACAGGCGCTTTTCCCTGGAACGACGGAAAAACGAGGCTGGCAAGCGATGCTCCTGCGAAGTCGGCAAGCCGGGACAGAACGTCTTGGGCAGCCGTTTCGAATGCCGCGGCATCGAGCAGGTTCTGCACTTCGATGATGAAACGCAGACGAGCCGCCCGCGCTTCCGCCGCCCGGTAAAGGGCCCGCAGTTCCGCAACGTTTGGCGAATGCGTCGAACTTGTATCGTGCTCCATGCCCAATAGGACTGCTCCGAAAATGAATGACGCCGGCACGATAGTCATTCCGACGGGAATGTCATCTATGCCGTTTGGCAGATCGGATCGAAGCCAGCCGGCAGATGTGGCGGCAGCATAGGACACTTAAATTGCTGGTCATGCGGTTGACCGATGCGATGTCCGCCGGAACCGCCACATAGGAAAGTCAAAATGCGTACCATCATTGCCGCCGCCCTCGTTCTCGGTTTCGTTCACGTCCAGTCGGCCGCGGCGGCTACCGAAACCGCAACCTGTGCGCCGACAAGCGAGGCGGAAATCGCCAAGCTCTTCGACCGCTGGAATACCTCGCTCGCGACGCTGAGCCCCCAGGAGGTCGCCAAGAATTACAGTGAGGACTCGGTGCTTCTCGCGACCTTGTCGGACAAACCTCGTCTGACCCAGGCGGACCGGATCGACTATTTCGAGCATTTCCTGGCGAATGAGCCGAAAGGCCACATCGACAGCCGCGACATCCAGATCGGATGTAACTGGGCCGTCGACGTCGGCACTTACACCTTCAGCCTGAAGGACGGCTCGAAGGTTCCCGCCCGCTACACCTATACCTATGAGTTCAAGGACGGGAACTGGCTGATCACCTCACACCACTCTTCGATGATGCCGGAGACGTAAGGCTTCACCGGCCTGCCGGTCCGGCAGGGAGATCCCGTGTTCACCTCACGCGGGGTCTCCTGACTGCCAACCACTCGGTCGTCGTTCCCCCGAGCTATTTCCTCCGGTCGATGGCAGCGATTGCCTGGCGCTGCGGGTCACTTTCTTGCCGAACAGCAGCAGGACGGGCTCGAACATGACGAAAGAGAGGGCTTGCACGGCATACCCTCTCCCTGTTCCCTGCAAAGCCCTGAGTAGTCCGCGCCCGAAGCTTTGACGGCTAAGCGGGATCGAGAGAAGCATCCACGCGGCAGCGGCAAGGTAGTCAAAGCGGCCGACCCCGTGGAGATGCAATGATGAAACACAAACCTTTCCTCCTGGCGTTCGCGGCGCTGGCATTTGGTTCCGCATGGCCAATTTCTAACGCCTACGCTGCGGCGCAGCCTATCTTCTGGAGCGCTTTACGGCCGGCCGATCAGGCCAAAGCGACAGTGCCGCTGTCGGGCAAGGCGGTCAGCGGCCCACAGGGCGAAACACTCGCCTGGCATGGCGAGGGGCATCCGATCGCATTGACGGGCTTCGTTCTGCCGATCGACCAGGATGGCGATCTTGTCTACGAATTCATGCTGGTGCCTTGGGCCGGAGCCTGCAGCCACATGCCTTCCCCTCCGCCCAACCAACTGGTTCGTATCGTTCCGGAAGAGCCTTTGCACCTGGCAAGAATGTACGAGACCGTCACCGTGACGGCTACGCTGCGGCCCGGCCTGGATCAGGCGCAATTCTTCATGATCGACGGTGACCGCGTCCTCACCTACGGCTACAGCATAAGCCATGCCCAGGTAGCGACAGTAACGGCGACGACTGATCCCGATCTGCTGTCACTTTCGCCTTTCGCCATTCTGCCTCGCTAAAGCACAGAGACTGTGCTGCGATCGTGCGACGCCACCCGCGTTCCTCATTCCTGTGCCTGTCACAGGAATCCAGCCACCGCGCGTCTGCGCGGTGAATGACGCTTATCAAAGCAAGGAAGTCTCCCGCGCCCAAGGACTTGGGCGCACTGGATCTCTGTGACGACAAGCACAGAGATGAGGGAGAAGAAGCGATGCGGTGGAAGCGCAAGACGATGAAAAAAGAAAATGCCCGGGCGCAGCCGCAACTGCGCCCGGGGAAAATGCTGCCGATCAGACGAGGTCGAAGCGGTCGGCGTTCATGACCTTGTTCCAGGCGGCGACGAAGTCCTTGACGAACTTCCCCTTGGCGTCGGCCTGGCCGTAGACTTCGGCGAAGGCGCGAAGCTGCGAGTGCGAGCCGAAGATCAGGTCGACGCGGGTGCCGGTCCATTTGGCAGCGCCCGTCTTGCGGTCGCGGCCTTCATAGACGCCTTCCTTGCCGGCGGCAGGAACCCACTGCGTGGCCATGTCGAGCAGGTTGACGAAGAAGTCGTTCGTCAGCGTTTCCGGACGAGACGTGAAGACGCCATGCTCAGGCGCGCCGGCCTTCAGCACACGCAGACCGCCGACAAGAACGGTCATTTCAGGTCCGGTCAGCGTCAGCAGCTGGGCGCGGTCCACCAGGGCCTCTTCCGGCTTCATGAACTGCCGGCCGCCGATATAGTTGCGGAAACCATCGGCGCGGGGTTTCAGCGCCGCGAAGGAATGCGCGTCGGTCTGCGCCTCGGCGGCGTCCGTGCGGCCCGGCGTAAACGGCACGCTGACGGCATGACCGCCGGCCGCTGCCGCCTTTTCCACACCGGCTGCACCGGCCAGAACGATCAGGTCCGCCAGCGAGATCTTCTTCGCCCCAGTCTGGGCGGCGTTGAAGTCTTTCTGGATGCCTTCGAGAACACCGAGGACCTTGGTGAGCTGCGCCGGCTGGTTGACTTCCCAGTCCTTCTGCGGGGCAAGGCGGATGCGCGCGCCATTGGCGCCGCCACGCTTGTCGGAGCCGCGGAAGGTCGAGGCGGACGCCCAAGCCGTCGAGACCAGTTCCTGTACGGTGAGGCCGGTTGCCAGCACCTTTACCTTGAGGTCGGCGATGTCCTTGTCGTCGACGAGCGGATGATCGACGGCCGGGATCACGTCCTGCCAGATCAGGTCTTCGGCCGGAACCTCCGGACCGAGGTAGCGCACCTTCGGTCCCATGTCGCGGTGGGTCAGCTTGAACCATGCGCGGGCGAAGGCATCGGCGAACTCGGCAGGGTTTTCCAGGAAGCGGCGCGAGATCTTTTCGTAGGTGGGATCGAAACGCAGTGCCAGGTCGCTGGTCAGCATGGTCGGCAGATGCTTCTTCGATGCATCATAGGCATCCGGAATGGAGGCATCGGCGTTCTTGGCCTGCCACTGATGCGCGCCGCCCGGGCTCTTGGTCAGCTCCCATTCGAAAGCGAACAGGTTTTCGAAGAAGTAGTTGCTCCACTGGGTCGGCGTCTGGGTCCAGGTCACTTCGAGGCCGCTGCCGATGGCATCGCGACCGACGCCGGTGTTGAACTTGCTGGTCCAGCCCAGGCCCTGAGCTTCGAGCTCGCCGCCTTCCGGGTCGACACCGACAAACGACGGATCGCCGGCGCCATGGGTCTTGCCGAAGGTATGCCCGCCAGCGATCAGCGCCACGGTTTCTTCGTCGTTCATCGCCATACGGGCGAAGGTTTCACGGATGTCGCGGGCGGATGCCAGCGGATCCGGAGTGCCGTTCGGGCCTTCCGGGTTGACATAGATAAGGCCCATCTGCACGGCGCCAAGCGGCTCTGCCAGTTCGCGTTCGCCACTGTAGCGTTCGTCACCCAGCCAGGTTCCCTCAGGACCCCAGTAGAGTTCTTCCGGCTCCCAGACGTCGGCGCGACCACCGGCGAAACCGAAGGTCTTGAAACCCATGGATTCGAGCGCGACGTTGCCGGTGAGGATCAACAGGTCAGCCCAGGAGATCCTGTTGCCGTATTTCTGCTTGATCGGCCACAGCAGGCGGCGGGCCTTGTCGAGGTTCACGTTGTCCGGCCAGCTGTTGAGCGGCGCAAAACGCTGCTGGCCGGCCCCGGCGCCGCCGCGGCCATCGGTGATGCGGTAAGTGCCGGCGCTGTGCCAGGCCATGCGGATGAACAGGCCGCCATAGTGACCGAAATCGGCCGGCCACCAATCCTGCGAATCCGTCATCAACGCGTGAAGATCCTTCTTCAGTCCGTCGAGATCGAGCTTCTTGAACTCCTCGGCATAGTCGAAGGCTTGGCCGAGCGGGTCGGCGCGGCCTGAATTCTGGTGAAGAATCTGCACGTTCAACTGGTCCGGCCACCAGTCGCGGTTGGATCGGCTGCTGCGAGGCGTATTGCCGTGTGGCACAGGACATTTGCCTGCGCTGTCAGTGGGGTTGTCCATGATCGTCTCCTTCATTGCTTGATCTGTCTGCGCGTAAAAAGATGAGCCGAGCTGGCGCCCCACTCTCCCCTTGCAGTCTTCATATCGGAAGCGCTTCATAAATTTAAGTTGGATTTACTGATCGTTGCGATAAGCTGAGGTTATGAAGAACCTTACCCTGAAACAGCTACGTTATTTTGAAGCACTGGCAAGAGATGGCCGCTTCCGACGCGCTGCCGACGCCTGTGCGATCTCCCAGCCGGCATTGTCAATGCAAATCAAAGAACTTGAGCAAGAATTGGGCGGTGAGCTTTTTGAGCGCAACGCGCGTGAGGTGAAGCTGACCGCCTTCGGTCAGACCGTGGCTCTCAGGATCCGCGATATCCTGCGTGGCGTGGATGAACTGGCGGAGCTGGCGCGGGCCTCGCGCGATCCCTTCCTGACGCGGCTGCGCATCGGCATCATCCCAACGATTGCGCCCTATCTGTTGCCAGCGATCATCAACGATCTGAACAGGAGCTTTGCCGGCATCCAGATCGAGGTGCGCGAGACGCAGACGTCGAAGCTGGTTCAGGAGTTGGCGCAAGGCCAGCTGGACACGGCAATTGTTGCTTTGCCGGTGTCGGAACCCTCCCTGACCGAGCTCGAGCTCTTCAAGGAAGAATTCGTGCTGGTCCGGCGGCCCGAAGACGAGGGCAAGCCGGTGCCCGAACGCGAGGCGCTGCGCGAAATGCGGTTGCTGCTGCTCGAGGAAGGCCATTGCTTTCGCGATCAGGCCTTGTCGTTCTGCAAGATAGGGCCGGCCCGCCCCCGGGAAGTCATGGAAGGCAGCTCTTTATCCACCCTGGTTCAGATGGTCAGCGCCGGGATCGGCATCACTTTAATTCCCGAGATGGCTGTTCCCCTCGAAACGCGCTCGGCGCATGTTTCGATTTCGCGCTTCCAGTCTCCGCAGCCGTCGCGAACGATCGGGATGATCTGGCGCCATTCGACGCCCATGGCCAAACAGCTCGTGCAGGTTTCCGAGGCGGTTCGCCGCTCAGCCGACAGCATGCGCGAACAGTATATCGCGCGGTGATGGACCTGACATCGCCTCGCCTCAGGATCGCCGCTTGAACGTATGCTCTGCTGCCGGAAACTGTCGCGACCGGACCTCGCCGGCGTAAGCGGCGGCGGCGGCCGAAATCCTCTTGCCGAGTTCGTCGTAGCGCTTGACGAAACGCGGGGTGAAATCGTTGAAGAGCCCCAGAATGTCGTCGGAGACCAGAACCTGGCCGTCGCAGGCGGAAGAAGCGCCGATGCCGATGGTCGGGATGTGCATGGCGGCCGTCACTTCCCGGGCGAGCGGCTCCACTGTTCCCTCGATGACGACGGCAAAGGCTCCCGAGCCGCCGATAGCGTGGGCGTCGCGCCGGATCTTCGACGTCTCGTGCTCGGAATGACCAACGGAACGATAGCCGCCTGCGGTTTGGACCTGCTGCGGCATCAGACCGATGTGCCCCATGACCGGAACCCCCCGCTTCGTCAGAAAGGCGATGGTCTCGGCCATCTCCTCGCCGCCCTCCAGCTTGATGGCATCGCAGCCGGTTTCCTGCAGAATGCGGACAGCGTTGCGGAACGCGATCTCCTTCGATTCCTGATAGGTGCCGAACGGCATGTCGACAACGACGCAGGCCTTGTCGACGCCGCGCATCACCGCCTTGCCGTGCGCGATCATCATGTCGAGCGTGACGCCGATGGTGCTCTCCATCCCGTAGAGCACCATGCCGAGCGAATCCCCGACCAGCAGGAGGTCGCAATGCTCATCGAGCAGCCGCGCCATGGGCGTCGTATAGGCGGTCAGGCAGACGATCGGCTTGCCGCCCTTCATGGCTGAGATGCGCGTTGGTGTCAGGCGCTTTTGAATTCCGGCCGCGCTCATCTGGTCACTCCCTTTCCCGGCAAGCCCCGCCGGCCGACAACCCTGTTGTTCCCGATCACTCGGTTGTCACCAACAACCCTGTTGTCGAGAAGCCGTGTCGAGCCGACCCGAACGAAGAGCGCCACGACGACAGGGGCTGCGATCGACGTGACCGGCTGCAGCGTCGAGGCATCCCTGACGGCGACGACCTCGGGCTTTGCCAGAGGCTCGCGATTGAGAAACGCCGTGAGCTTTGCCTCAAGTTGCACCGGATCGGCAAGGCCGCCGGCGACCAGACGCTCCGCCTCGTCAAGGGTCTGAGGGACGATCACCGCCGCGCGCCGCTCCGCCGCGCTGAGGTAGACGTTGCGCGACGACAATGCGAGGCCGTCGCTGTCCCTGACCGTCGGCACTGCTATCACGCGCACCGGCACGGCCAGATCGTCCACCATGCGCTTGATGATGACGACCTGCTGGTAATCCTTCTCTCCGAAATAGGCGGTCTGCGGCTGGACGATGTTGAAAAGCTTGCAGACGACAGTGGCGACGCCGGCAAAATGCCCCGGCCGGACCGCCCCTTCGAGCTCGCGGCCGAGATCGGGAACGTCGACAACGGTCAGCATTGGGCGGGAATACATGTTCTCGACGCCGGGCGAAAAGAGGAAATTGACGCCGGCCTGTCTCAGCATGGTGGCATCGCGCTCCAGATCGCGCGGATATTTGCTGAGGTCTTCCGCCGGGCCGAACTGCAGCGGATTGACGAAAATCGAGACGACGACGATGTCGTTTTCGGCGCGAGCGCGCGACACGAGCTCCATATGACCGGCATGGAGATAGCCCATCGTCGGGACGAGGCCGACGGTCCGCCCCTGCCGCCTCAGCGCATCGAGCGTGTGGCGCAGCTCGTCAATGCTCGAGAAAACCCGCATATATCCTCCCCCGGCCGGTCACTCCATCTTGGGCGCGGATATGAAGTGTAATCGATGCGGCAGGTCAATGCATATTCCGTGATAAAAACGATTAGATGAAACGCCAACCGATGACACCGGACCATATCGGCCCCGGGGGAGCGGCTTTTCGCCACCAGGCTCCTGTTCCGCGTCTCACCTGCTTGCAGTGGAACCGACGATGTGCGACTTCCGTTGCTCGCCCTGTCCGTCAAGATACCATCACAGTCGGTCGCTATGGACGTTACATGGAGGACGCATGGACAAGCCCTGGAAGATCAGCCGCGGACCGATTGCGGCAACCGAGCTCGACGTGGAGAAGGCAAACGCGATCAACACGCTGTTGATCCGGCCGGTCGGCGTCCTTCCTGCCAAGGCGGGAGATCCGGTCCTTCCTTTTGCCGTCGGCCTTTTCAACGAACTCCGCCCGCTCCTGAAGCCCGATGCCGGCGTCACGACGCTCAGGCGGGCGACCGCGGCCTATGTCCACGGCCGGCGCTACTATTTCGCCAGCGCCCAGCCCGATTCCATGCGCCATGACCTTGACGGTGAACCCGTCGAACCACTGTCGTCCGAAGATCGGCTGGTCGCGCAAAAACGCTTCCTGAGCCTCAAGCAGACCACCGGCAAAGCCGACGCGCCAGAGCAGACACCACCGGTCCCTCCTCCCTCGTTGAGCAAAAGCGAACAGATCCGCGCAGCCCTCCTCGGCAAAAGGAACGCCGTCAGTTAGAGTTAGAGTGTCCCATTCTGCGTGCGCAACGTCGGAAGCGCTGGCGGCCTCGGCGCGCGAACAGGCGACGAACCTGTCGGAGATCAATTCGGCGATAGGCCAGCTCGACCAGGTAACCAGCAGAACGCCTCGATGGTGGAGGAAACCACAGCCGCCAGCATCACGCTCGCCAGCGACGCGGCCTTAAACGAGCGCGAAAACCGGCCGTGCAGGACTGAGAGCTTTCGGGGCCGGGGGCGCGGAAAACGCGCCCCCGGCTGGCGCCGGCCGAAGGGGAGGGGCAATCGGCCGGGTCAATTCAACGGGGCTTCGCCTGATGTGATCCGCTGCTCGTCTCCGGCAAACAGATGAACCGCATCGTGGATTGGCGCGATCCTCAGCACCTCGCCGGGGGCTGCCCTGATCCGGTCCTTGAAGACGCAAGTGAGCGTCTGCGTTCCCAGCCGGGCGATGAGCAGCGTTTCCGAACCCGTGGGCTCGACGACCACCGTTGTTACCTCGATGCCGCCCGGGTCCAATCGGAGATGCTCGGGACGAATGCCGTAGGTCACGGCTTCAGGCGGACGGCGCTCGCTCGGCAGGAGCAGGCCATCGGCGGTTCGAAACCCATCTTCCGTCATGGTGCCGCTGATGAAATTCATTGCCGGAGAGCCGATAAATCCGGCGACGAAAAGGTTGTTTGGACGATCGTACAATTCCAGCGGAGAACCCGACTGCTCGATCAGACCGTCCTTCATGACGACGATCTTGTCGGCCATGGTCATGGCTTCGATCTGGTCGTGAGTGACATAGATGGTCGTCGTCTGCAGCCGTTGATGCAGTTCCTTGATCTCCGAGCGCATCTGCACCCTGAGCTTGGCATCGAGGTTCGACAGGGGCTCGTCGAAGAGAAAGACGGCCGGGTCCCGCACGATTGCCCGCCCCATCGCCACGCGCTGTCTCTGGCCGCCCGATAGCTGCTTCGGATATCTCTCCAGGAGACTTTCGAGGCCGAGAATCTTCGCGGCGTTGCCGACCCGCTGATCGATCTCCGTCCGCGGCATTCGTTTCAGCCGCAACGAAAAGCCCATGTTCTTCGCAACGGTCATATGCGGGTAGAGCGCATAATTCTGGAACACCATGGCGATGTCCCGGTCCTTGGGCGCAAGCTCGTTGACGATATGCTTGCCGATCTGGATCTGCCCTGAGGTGATGCCCTCCAGGCCGGCAATCATCCTCAAAAGGGTGGATTTGCCGCAGCCCGAGGGGCCGACCAGAACGACGAACTCGCCGTCTCCGATGTCGACTGATACGCCTTTGATGGCTTTGAACGCGCCGTAATCCTTGCGCGCATTGTTGACCGAAACATGGGCCATAACAGTTCTCCCGAAATCGCTATCAAAGTCCGCTCAGGACATTTCTCAAATAATCGAGGCCGAGGCGCTCGCCCTGCTTTCGTGCGGTTAAGTCCTTGCCCGGCCAGCCATAGGCGGCATCTTCATGTTCGATCGACAGCGTACCGTCGAAACCAGCCCCGCGGGCCTGGCGCAGGAAACGCGGCCAATCGATCAGGCCGAGCCCCGGCAGCTTGTATTGCCACCAGCCCTTGCTGTGATAGCCGACAGCCTGCAGGCTCTCCGGATCGATTGCCGTGTCCTTGGCGTGAAGGATGGCAATGCGATCCTTCACCGCCTCCATCGCCTGGTACGGATCGACGCCGATGCGAATGAGGTGGGAGGGATCGAATTCCAGCCCGAAACGAGGATCCCTGATCCGCTGAAAAAGCTCCTGCCACCCTCTTGGCGTCGTCCCAATGAAATTGTCCTTCGGACCCGGCCAGTTCTCGATTGCAAAGGTCAGGCCTTGGGATTGTGTCTGCGCGATCAGGCCGTTGGCGAAATCGGCGAAGTCATCATAGTTGGCTTCGTCGCTTGCGGTGTCGTCCCGGCCTGGGAAGATCACAAAGATTGGGACACCCGCTTCACCGATCGCGCCGGCAAACTCGGCGGTCTTCGCCCGAAGTGCCTCACGCTTTGCGCGGTCAGCATCGAGCTGATTGCCGAAATAGGTGATCGACGACACGAAGAGGTCGCGGCTGCGTGCGAGCGCGACGGCGGCATCCACCCGATCGGGCGTCTTGATATGGCCGCCGACATCGATCTCGATTGCGTCGAAACCTGCCGATGCGGCGAAATCCACCACTTCCTCCAGGGGACGATCGTTGAATGTCGAGGTGTAAAAGCCGATCCTCACCAAAATCCTCCCATCTTCACCAAAATCCGTTCTTCACCAAAATCCGTGGGCCTCGCCGGCCGTTTCAACTGTTCAGGCGATCCATGTTCTTGAGTGGCGAACGTGTGCGCTGCGCAGCGTCCGCCGATGCGAGCATCAGGGCTGCTGCCATCGGCATGGCCGCCGCCCCCATGGCCGAGGCATCCTCTCCGAGCGAAGCGCGATGAAGCGAGGGAAGGCTGGTGTCCTCGGCATCCAGATGCTCGTGCACGTAGCGCAGCAATTCATCGACAATGCGGATCGGCAGTCTGCCGCCGACGAGGACGGCGTCGGGGTCGACGATCATGCCGATATGCTTGACGGCGACTGCCAGATGCGCGCTCATTTCCTTCAGCCACTGCGACACGAGGCGCCTGCCATGCGCATCCAACGTCAGGAGATCGTGCGGAACACTCACCTCGACGCCGTGCTGCGCGAGGAAATCATAGAGGAAGAACAGCGAGAATATCTCGCCGAGAAGCTGGACCTTATGGGCCTTTCCGTCCCCGCCGTCGGCGATCGGAAGCCAGCCGATTTCGCCGCTGAGGCCCATGGCGCCACGATGACCGTTGCCGTCGAGCACGAGGCCGCCACCCGGGCAAGGATTGATGGCAATGTAGAAGAAGCTGCTGCTTTCAGCGCCCAGTCCGTAATCGAGTTCGGCAAGGGCGGCGGCATTGGCTTCGTTTTCGATGAAGACGGGATGCTGCGTCAGGTTTTCCAGTGCTGCGCGCACATCGAATGCCGTCCACTCCTGATAGGTCTTGGGCTTGCCGAGGAGCGAAATCTCGCCAAGCCAATCCGGCATCGCCAGACCGATGCCGGCGAGGCGCGCGTCGTCGATGAGCCGGCTGCGCTGGAAATGCGAAATAGCATCGGCCGTGAGCTGCAGGAATTCCGTCGGCAGGATGAAACGTTTCTCGTGATGCACGCGGGCGCGGACATTGCCGACGGCATCGACGGCCAGGATTGTCAGATGGTCGCGATCGATATTGATGCCGATGGCAAAACAGGCATCCGGATTGATTTCGAGTTCGATTGCCGGCTGACCTCTCAACCCATGCCGCCGGCGGGCTTCCATGATCAGCCCCTCGTCCAGCAGGCGATCGACGATCCGGGCGATTGCCGGTTTGGTAAAACCCGTCCGCCTGGCAATTTCGGCGCGCGAAATCGGCGCCTGGCGATGAATGCAGCGCAGGACGACGGCCCTGTTATGCTCGCCTGCATCTTCGACATTGGCGCCGGTCAGATCCGGCGACAGCCTGGCGCCGAGTGTCTGGTTCATGCTCGAAATCCTTCCGTGCGCATAGACTGAACCGCTCATCCCTTGACCGCGCCGCTGGTCATCGCACCGAGGATCAGTCGCTGGAGCGACAGGAAGGCGACGATCGCCGGAACGACCGCGATCAGGCAGGCGGCGGCAAGCAGCTGGATGGACGAGTCGGTTTGCATGCCGCGGAAGTTAAAGATCCCGACGCCGATCGGCATCAGATCATTTTTCGTGAGCAACAGAAAAGGCACCAAAAATTGCGACCAACCTGCAATCACCGTGATGATGAAGACCGAGGCTATGCCCGGCGCCGATAATGGCAGAACGATGCGCCAGAAGACGGAAAACCTGTTGCAGCCGTCGATCATGGCCGCTTCGTCGAGGCTGCGCGGGATGCCGTCGACCGTGCTCTTCAACAGCCAGGTCGCCAGCGGAACGCCCAGCGCGATGTAGACCATAACGACGGCAAAATGCGTATCCAGCAGGCCGAGACGGTTCATGTAGCGATAGAGCGGCACCATGATGACGAGCGGCGAGATCATCTGGAAGAGAAGCAGCCCCATCATCGACAGGCCCTTGCCCCGGAACTGAAATCGGGAAAAGGCGTAAGCCGCGGGCAGTGCGACGATCAGGACGCCCAGTCCGCTGAGGGCGGCAAGCTTGAGACCGTTCCAGAGATAGATCGGAAAGTAGCTGTTGTTCAAAACGGTGATGAAGTTATCAATGGTGGGATTGTTTGGAATATATCGCGCCGCGCCGCGATAGATCTCGCGCTTGTCACGCATTGCCATCGACAGGAGATAGGTGAGGGGGCCGGCGAAGAACACGAACATTATCAGCATGAACAGATAGCTCATCGCATCGCCGAGCCGCGTTCCGGTCCGTCCGCTCATTGCTCTTCCTCCTTCGGCAGGAACGACGCGTAGATGAAGGCAAGCCCGAGGCTGATGATCAGCATGAGCACGGAGAGCACGCTGCCGCCGGACAGGTCGTAGTTTCTAAAGACGATATTGAAGACGTAGAGTGAGATGACTTCGGTCGCACGCCCCGGACCGCCGCCCGTCAGCGTGATGATCGCATCGAAGGTATTCACCGTCTGGATCGTAATGAGGATCATATTGACCAGGATCGCCGCGCGCAGTTGCGGAAGCGTGACGAAGAAAAACTGCTGCGATGCCGTCGCGCCGTCGACCTCGGCCGCTTCATAGAGCGAGGGATCGATCGACTTCAGCGCCGCATACATGACGACCATCGAAAATGCGGTGCCGCGCCATATGTTGGAGATGAGGGTGGACCACGGCGCAATAGCAGGGTCCGAGAGCCACGCGACCGTCGGCATGTGCATCAGCCTGAGAATGCTGTTCAGCGCGCCATAAGGCGCTTCGGAAAAGAGCATCTGCCAGATGATGCCGCCGGCAATTCCGGGGACGACCCAGGCAACCAGCGCCGTCGTTCTGAGGATGGTGGTGCCGAACAGGCCGCGCTTTTCGCCGCGGATGACCACAACAGCCACCGCAAGACCTAAGATCTGCTGACCGATGACGCTGCCGCCGACAAAGATGAGGGTCGCCCATAAAATGTCGGGCAGCTGCGGCGAGCTCAACGCATTGGTGATCGACCCTAGCGTATAATCCTGGTTGTCGCCGATCAGCGTGGCATTGGTGAATGAAAGCCTGAAAACGTCGATGACAGGATAAAGATAGAAGATGCCGATGACGACGATCACAGGCATGATCCAGGGCAGGGGCGCACCGGCAAAACGGCGCATGAACGTTCTGCTTTGAGGCGGGCTGTCGGCCTCGATGGCAATGGGGCTCATTAGCTTCTCTGTCCGGGGTTTCGCTAGCGCATCGGAAAGCACGATGCGCAGATTCAAAGTCTTACAGCGTCCTTTGCGCGTCTGAAGAGACGCGCGGCACTGTAGGTCGACGGCGCCTGGGAGCAGGCGCCGTCACGCTCAGAAGCACTAGAGACGCTTGTAAGCCTCCAGCGCCGCGTTGAAGGCAGCATTCAAAGCGTCTTCCGGCTTTTTGGTCCCCGAAAGCACGTCGCCCATCATGATCTGGATCTGGTTGGAGATTTCAGGATAGATCGGCACACCCGGGCGTGCCTGTCCGTCGACCAGAGCCTTGGCGAAGGTCTTGTTGGCTTCGGTGGAAAAGACCTCATATTTGTCGAACAGCGATTTCCTGGTCGGCAACTGCTGCTGCAGCGCGTTTGCCGGCCCCATGTAGACCTCGCGGGCGAGGTTGGCGCACATCTCGACCTTGTCCTTGTCCTTGCTGAAGGAGGCGATCGTCCAGCCGCCGGTGCCGGTCGAACGCTGATCGGCGCTGGGGCCGGGGATCGGCGAGAAGGTCCAGTTGTTGAACTCGTCCTCGTCGAGCGTGGCCTTCAGCTGCGCATATTGCCAATTGCCGCCGATGAAGAGAGCCGTCGTCGCCGCTGCGGCCGCAGCGTTCATATCGTCGTAATTCGCGATCGTGCTGACGCGCTTGGGCGCGGCGCCGGAATCGACGAGATCCTTGAAATAATTCAGCGCCTTCAGGAATTTCTCCTTGTTCTCGCCTTCGCCGAATACTGGCTTGCCCGAGTCGTCGACGAGCTTGCCGCCCAGCGCCCAATAATTCGCGAGCCAGTCGAAGGTCGTCCCTTCCCAGCGCCCGCCATTGAAGAGAACGCCTTCCATGCCTTCCTTGGTGGAGGCGAGTGCGGCCTTTTTCAGGTCGTCCCATGTCTGCGGGGCGTCCGCAACGATCGACTTGTTGCGGTAGAGCACACGAAGGTCCGTATCCCACCACCAGGCGCGGACCGTCTGGTCCTTATCCGTGATGCCGCTGCGGATGAAGGGGAACAGGTCATCCACTTCCTCCTTCGAAAAATACGGCGTGAAGTCCGCAAGCACGTGATTGACCATGAATTGCGAAAGCACGAAGGAGTCGACAGCGGCGCAATCAGGCGCGTTGCCGGCCTTGGCCTGCTCCAGCATCTTGGCCTGTTCCGTGCCGATGTCCGAGGACATGAATTGCATCTGCAATTTCCAGTCCGGGTGCTTCTTGATGAAATCGACGAAGAGCTTCTGATAGCCCTCGGCGATCGCCGGATCCGAATTGTTGGGACTGTCGTTCGTCAAACGGACGACGAGGGATTTTGGCGCATCGGCAAGGCCGATCCTGTCCTTCGTGGCAAGTTCCTGGGCAAATGACGTAGATGCTGAAAATAACATGGTGCTCAGCGCAAATGCGCTGATGGTGGCGCTCTTCATGATGGGTCTCCTCCCCATTTTGAACGGATACAGCCTGGCGGTCAGTTGACCTCTCCTCATTTCCGTGCTGCATTAATTAGATTAAGTTACTTTGATTTGATGTCAAGCCACAGCTTGGGAGGCCAGAACCTGGGAGGTTGAGATGCTGGCGACAATCAACAGCAGCTAGTGCACAGTTCCGGAAAATCGAGATCGATTTTCGGAAAAGGATCTGCGCCGTGAGAGTGATGGAGCGTCCTGTGGGACACGCGGCGCGTCGACCGCAATTTTCCTGAAGAAGAGCACGAGGCAATCGCGGATGGCTGCGATGGCGTGAGTGCGGTTTGCCCCGGCCGAACTGCGGCAGGGAAGTTAATTCTATGGAGGATAAGATGCGTTTACTCATTCTCGGTACCGGCGGCATGGCCAACCAGCATGCCGCCAACTTCAAGGCGATCGAAGGCGTCAGCGTCGTCGGCGGCGTCGATGTCGTGCCGGAACGGCTCGCGGCCTTTTGCACTGAACATGGCATCGCTAACCGTTTCACGACCCTTGAGGAAGCTCTCGCCTGGGGCGAATTCGACGCTGTCGCAAATGTCACGCCGGACCGCATTCACCACCCGACGACGCTACAGGCGATCGCCGCCGACAAGCACGTCTTCTGCGAAAAACCGCTCGCCACCGATGCGATCAAGGCCATGGAGATGACCGAGGCCATCGAGCGATCGGGCAAGGTCGGCATGGTCAATTTCACCTATCGCAATTCGCCCGCTCTCCAGAAAGGCCGGCAGATGGTTCTCGCCGGCGAAATCGGGCAAGTGCGCCATGTCGAGGCGTCGCATCTGCAAAGCTGGCTGGTCGGTCGTCACTGGGGCGACTGGAAGAGCGAAAGCAAATGGCTGTGGCGACTGAGCAAGAAGCATGGATCCAACGGCGCGCTCGGCGATATCGGCATCCACATCGTTGATTTCGCGTCCTACGGCTCCGGCCTCGACGTTGCTCATGTCTTCGCGCGGCTGAAGACCTTCGACAAGGCGCCGGGCCACAAGATCGGCGAATATGATCTCGATGCGAATGACAGCTTTACGATGAATGTCGATTTCACCGGCGGGGCGATCGGGACGATCCAGGCGACGCGCACGGCGGCCGGACAGATGGATCAGCTGCGCCTCAGGGTCTATGGCGAAACCGGCTCGATCGAGATGATCTACGATACCGGAAAATCGACACTTCGCGCCTGCCTTGGAGAAGACGTGCACACCGCGACCTGGCGTGACGTCCCCTTCGATCCGGTCGAGACCAACTACCAGCGTTTCGTCCAGGCCGTGCGGGCGGGCAGGACCCAGGAACCCTCGTTCCGGCGGGCGGCCAATATCCAGAAAGTCCTGGACAAGGCGCTGGCCTCCGATCTCAGCCGCGCCGATGAAGCGCTCGGCTGACCCGGCCATCAGGCGGAAGCTGGCGGCAGCAGCAAAGTGTTGAGGAAGGGCAGGAGTGCTGCACCAAGCGCAACACCGCCACCGCTGAAGCTCGCGGGTTTCATCGGCGAAATCCAGGGCGTCAGCAACGGTCTCGTGGAAGTGTCGCGCCGCTCGATGGAAAGCTGATGGATCAGCGCTTCGATCACGCTCTGCGACAGATCGCTCCCGATCATGACGACGCTCGGCGCGAGAAAACCGGCCATGGCGATGATCGGGTCGAGCAGATGGCCTGCGGCTTCCCGTATCCATTGCGACAGCAACGGCGAGGAGATTTCCTCGCCCTTCAGCAGGCTAGTGAACGCCTGATCGCCAATCCGTGATCGCAGGGATTCGAAACCGACGACGGTATTGAGCTGGACATTGTCGGGACCGGTCAGCATTTCGCCGATGCTGCCTGCCCGGCCGTGGACGCCGGAATAGGGAATACCGCGAATGAGAAAGCCTGCCTGAACGTCGTCGTCGATGATGATCATCGCAAGTCCGCCTTCCCTGCCGGAGCTGCCGATCGTGCGCTCGGCGAGAAGGCTCGCCGTACACTCATTCTCGACATAGGGACGCGCAATCGTCGACATCGCAGCGATCTGATCGCTTTGATCCTCGGTCCAGTCGTTGGCGGCGATGCCGAGCCCGATGATCGGCAATGCGGGGTGGCGATCGACCATATCCCTGACGGCCGCATGCACCAGGCCGACTTTGTCAGCAGGGTCCAGCTCGATATAGACCCGGTCATGGACCTGGCCACTCAGATCGATGAGCACGGCCTCGCCACGCCTTTGGCGAAGCTTGACGCCGATCGAGAAAGCACCTTCTGGGCGCAAGGCAAACTCGGTAGCGGTGGCCCCTCCGCCAAGGCCATTGCGGCGGTTGGAGGTGACAAGCTTTTCCTCGGCCAGTCGGCGGAGAATATTGGTAATGCCGGGGCCGGTCAGGCCGCAATGCCGGCCAAGCTCCATCCGCGTCAGCGGGCCATGTCGGCGGATCGCTTCCAGGATGACGCGAATATTTCGATCGGCGATTTCACCGGACCGCAGACCGACTGTTTTGGCGCGTGGGGCGCCCATCTCCTGAGTGTGAAGCCGACGCGGCCCTGACCGAAGATACCGCATGACTGTCTTCCTAGAGCACCATCTCGATTGTGTATCACGCTTGCAGGTGTTCGTAACGATTTTCCAGTAGATGCTTGTAACGAAGGGCCGCGGCTCTACCAGTTAAGGTGTGCTCGGAA
The DNA here is from genome assembly GCF_004306515.1 of Rhizobium beringeri. Lineage (NCBI taxonomy): Bacteria > Pseudomonadati > Pseudomonadota > Alphaproteobacteria > Hyphomicrobiales > Rhizobiaceae > Rhizobium > Rhizobium beringeri. The sequence continues at coordinate 112,969 of NZ_SILG01000002.1, forward strand.
TTACTTGCGTGGAGAGTTGAATTCAACGCATGACTGATGAACATTCTCCCGCCGCCGACCGCGACCCAAACGCCACCCAGCCAATTCTAGTATTGCGAGGGAGCATTAGATACCTCTTCATGTTCCTTGGCGTCATGGCGCTCCTTTTCGTCTACCTCTCACTTATCGCCCTTGGGCAGATCGAAATGAGCAGACCTACGAGCGGTGTCGGAGAGGGCCTGTTCGCGATCCTGTTCCTCGTCGTCATCGTTTATGTTGCGGTAAAGGCTCGGCAGGTAGACTTCCGGAAGCCCACAATGGTGATCGGGCCCTACGGTATCGCTGGTCAAAAGCTGCCGAAGCTCATCCCTTGGTCAATGATCGAACGCGTTGATATCCCTCAGGCCGAGCAGGCGGGATTTATCTACCTGACTGTGCGCAAAGATGCTGATCCGGAGATACTTGAACAGTTGCGCAAGCGGCAGCCTCTTGAAAGGACCGTCGCGATACCGCACGGTTCCGGGGTTCAGTTCAAGCGAAGTCAAGGACATCGTAAATCGCTACTTTGAACGCTCACGACAAAGCTGAAGCGGAATGAATATTTGCTTCCGACGGCTCATCCGCTGATGTCGCTCGTCGAGCAGCCATTGCCTCTAATAGCTGCAAGGACGATCGTTGCCGAAGCCGTCGCGGCAGGCAGGTCTGAGCCCATAGTCGACGCTGCTATATCCAACCGAGCCGGTTTGCATCGAGTCATTCGAGGTCGTCGTGCAGGATGACGACGATACGGCAACCACGATGACGGCTGTCGCGGCTGTCAACAATTTGCGGACTTGAAGCATCCCACCCTCCCCAGCGCTGCGTGAAATCTGCGATATCAGTGCAATTCTCGGTCAAATAGGGCCGACGGGGGTTTCGATAACTGTTGTTGTCGATCAAGATCTCGTTATTCCGTGAAGGTCCAAGCGTTTCATTCAATAGCTCACCTCGCGGCAGCACAGCAGCGTTTCTCATCCCTTTCCAGCACCCGAGTTGAAGCGGACGATGAGATTTCCAGGTAATCGGGGTTGATATTCGCGTAGCCGCGACGGGTTCCACAAACAGTTCCGCCATCGGCGAAAATCTCGACGATTCCGCAATCATGAAACAGACGAAGGTCCTTTCCGTCGGCAAGCTCCGCCACGTAATGGATCGAGCCGTCGTCCTGGGCGAGCCGGATCGAGAGAATACCGCCAGCGACGCCCACCTCGAAGGCAAGTTCGCCGCCCTGCGTCGCAACGACCTTGCTGCCTTCCAAGACTCCGGAAAGGCAGATTTCAATGGGAGCCATCGGTAGCGAGAATTTACCGCTTTGGTCCTCGACGACAGGGTCAGCGGCAAACTGATCGTCGACTTCGATCGTCGGCAGCATGCGCAGCCTCTTCCTGTCTTCACTCAAACTTAGAACACGTGGTAGAGACATCTCCCCGGAATAGGCTGAGCCCTCGGGCTTGCGATATTCCCAATTGAAAAGCCAGGCAAAGGCGATCTGGCGCCCTCCCGCTTCGAAACTCTGCATCGCATAATAATCGGTGCCGAAATCCAGCAATTGCAGTTCCGGCATGTCGGGTATGAAGCAGTCGTCGATAAACTCGCCGACCAGCGCATAAAGGAGATTGTGGCGCCGTGTTCGTGGCTCAACATGGCCAACAAAACCCATCACCAGAACCCACTTTTCCTCCAGCCGAAAGAAATCCGGGCATTCCACCGCACGCGCGCCTTCTTGGCGGAAATTAACCGGCGCACGGTAGAGCGGCCTGAGATATTGCCAATCGAGGCCGTCGCCGGAGCCGAACAACAACACCGCGGGATCGCCTTCGATCGATGCGCCGAGTATCATGCGATAGGCGTTGGCTGCGTCGTCCCACCAAACCTTTGGATCGCGGAAATCGTGTTCGACCCCATCGGGACGCTGCTCCAACACCGTCACAATGCCTTCCGCCTCGATCATCCGCCGATCTGGGCGCGCTATTTTCTGAATTTCCCGATAGCCCTTGAAAAGGTCATAGGCGGGCAGGCGCTCGGTGTAAAAGAACATCAAACTTCCATTTCGATCCCGAAAGGCATTGCCGGAGAATGCGCCTCCTGTGGCGTCGAGACGCCACAGGTTCTGTTCGGGATGCAGAAATACCGGCATGTGAAGCCAATTGACCAGATCGCGGCTGGTCGCATGTCCCCAGTGCATCGGTCCCCAATCACTGCCGCCGGGATGGAATTGATAAAAAAGGTGCCATAGCTCGTCGATCTTGCAGAGACCTACGGGATCGTTCATCCAATGCCGGATTGGCGAGAAATGAAGTGCAGGACGATCCGGATCGGACCGAAGCCAAGCTTCAATTTCCGCGCCGGTGCGTTGAAGGATCCCTTTTTCCGAGAATTCAAACACTGTTATACCGGTCTCGTTCACGGTTTGAGGCTGATACCCATAGGCCCACAGAACAGCGTCCGGCGCATTGGTGACAATGGTGACCTCGCAAGCTTCCCTGTGGTGATATTTGAAAAACTCCGGATGGATGGCAAATGACCGAACCTGCCAAACCGTTTTCCCGTCAATGTCGATACGAAAAAAGCCGCCGCCCGCGCCCCAAAATTCCAAGTGGTACCCCGAGGGTAGGAACAGGTTTTGCTTCATCAACGGGTCATCTTCCCGATCCATTTGGTTCGCCATGAACACAACTCCGAATAGTCACTGGATTTTCGACCGACGGCCTAGCTCTGCTCGGTCTAGTGAAACTCTGCCGACGATTGCCCGGGAACTGGAGTGCCCCTGAAAGCATTCACTGTTCTGTCCATCTCGACCTGTTCGGCACGGCCTGAATCCAGAACTGTATTCCGCACCGAACCCCGTTGCACCAGTACTGCCGTTACCTCGAGCGCCTTCAAATTGTCAGTTGAAAGCAATGCGCCCACTTGCGTTGAAAAACAGGCGCTGTTTGGTGCGTCGTTGATTTGCGACATTTCGGTTGTGGCCACGATGTGATTATTGGCGATGTAGTTGCCGCTTCCGGAAACGACATTGATGATCACAGGCTTTGCGGCGGGAGGCTTGATATATTGAGTATCGATCGTTTCTGAAATGTGGTTGGCGATGACCGAATTGTTGTTGCCATCAATGTGCAAGAGTCCAAACAAGTCATCCAGGCCGTTATCGTACTTCTGCATGGGCGCCCACGGCTCGCGATCTCGCAGGAAGTGATTTGAGGACACCAGGTTTTCGCAACAATTCGCAGCAAAAACCAGCATTCCGGGATAGAAGGAATGGAATCTGTTTCCTGTGATCGAGGAACGCACCACGCCGGAAAAATAGACGCTGCTCGCGCCTCGCGGGAAGACGTTGTTTGAAGAGACCAGGATGCCGCCGTAATTTTCAGCGTAGACGGAATGTCCTCTATATCCGGCTCCGACAAAATTATTCGCTATCCTCGAGGCCTGCCCCATACCTTTCAATTCGATACAGTTGCCGCACTCTGCAATGAAATTATTGTCTATCGCCAGCGCATCCGCATCATGAACAGTCACTCCATGTTCCAGATAGATAAGGCCCATACCCGTTATTCGGAATGAGTCATTGGCGCTGCCCACATAGATTCCCGTTTTGCCATTCCTGTAGGTATTTTCCGCATCATTCTGCCCCGAACCGTCGTCCATGAAGTGCAGGCCATCGATGCAAAAATCGGCAAATTCCACAGAGCTTATGCGAGGATTGCCGGTGCGCTTGACGTAGAACGCGGCTCCGGCAGCCTCACCGTCGGCGGCGTCCGGAGACATGTCCACACGTATGCGACTTCCGCCCGGCCACACTTCACGCCACTGTGCCAGTTCGTTTGCAGGTGTATTGAAACGGATGCTCGAAGACGTAAATCCATGTCCCGAGCCGACAATCTTCAGATAGCTCAGGTCTATAACGACTTGGGTGGCAAGACGATAATCGCCTGGCGGTATATAGATCACTGCTCCGGGCTTTCCGCCCTCATTCTGATCGGGAACCGCTTGCCTGCTTTTAATATCCGCAATGATGCTATTGATGACCGATCCAATGTCCTCCTGGGGGTTGCCTAAGGGATATTGTGTTACGTCGTAAAAGTTGTCACTTGCCATAGTTCATGTCTCCGCGGCCATTTCCTACTCCACAGCGAGAGTAGGCCGATGTTCTTGATTGGCTTGTCGTGCCCAAGCCGCCTGGGAAATGCGTTCAACCGGCTCTCTTGTTCGAGTTGGAGCAGGATCCTGCGCACCATCACCAGATGCTGGAGCGACTGTCGGGTTCAAAGAAATGGAGTTCGTCGGCATCGACAGCGATGCGCGCGATGTCACCTGCGCGGACTGTGCTCTTCGGAGAAAAACGGGCTACAGCAGCCTTTTCGTTGCCGATGTCGGCGACGGCGTCCGGGTCGCCGGCATCCACCCGGGTTGCGTCGATATTCAGATGCACCATGGATTCAGAACCTAACGCCTCGACAAGAGTGACCGGCGCCGAAATCTCGGCCGAAGAGGGCCGGATTGCGGCGTCGTTCATATGCTCGGGCCGGATACCGACAATGAGCTGACGGTTGGACGCACCGTTGAGCGAGGGGCGGCCTTCGAAAACCCGGTCGGGGATTTCCAAGCTGTTGCTGCCCAGGGTCAGCGTCCTCCCATTCAGAACGGCCTCGTACAAATTCATCGAGGGCGATCCGATAAAGGCGGCGACAAAGACATTGTCAGGGCGATTGTACAGGTTTTGCGGTGTGTCGACTTGCTGCAGCACACCGCCTTTCATGACAGCGACGCGGTCACCCATCGTCATCGCCTCGACCTGGTCGTGGGTCACGTAAATCGTCGTGACATTCAGTTTTCTCTGGAGGCTGGCGATCTCGGCGCGCATCTGCACGCGCAGCTTGGCATCGAGGTTCGACAGCGGTTCATCCATCAGGAAGGCCGCTGGTTTGCGGACGATCGCCCGTCCCATGGCGACACGCTGACGCTGGCCTCCTGAAAGGAGTGCCGGCCTGCGGTCGAGCAAAGTCGTCAGTTCGAGGATGCGGGCTGCTTCGTCTACGCGGCCGGCAATCTCGGTCTTCGGCAGGCCTGCCATCAGCAAGGGGAAGGCAATGTTCTCCCGCACGGTCTTGTGCGGGTAGAGCGCATAGGACTGAAAGACCATAGCGATGTCACGATCCTTGGGATCGACATCGTTGACTAACCTGTCACCGATTTTGAGTTCACCGCTCGTAATGCTCTCCAGGCCAGCGATCATCCTGAGCGCCGTCGACTTTCCGCAGCCGGACGGGCCGACGAACACCATGAACTCGCCATCCCTGATGTCGAAGCTCAGATTGTGCAGAGCGTGAAAGCTGTTTCCGTAGACCTTGTTGATATTGTGCAATTCTATGCCGGCCATGCCTTTGCCTCCCTCATCCCTTTACAGCGCCGAAAGTCAGGCCGCCGACGATCTGTTTTTGCAGTGCGAGCGTTACGATGATGACCGGCAGCGAGTAGAGGACGGCTGCGGCGGTCATCGCCCCCCAGGCGAGCCCGTAGACCGAATTGTATTCGGCGATGACGATCGGCGCCGTTTTGGTCGCCTCGGACGTCAACAGCAGCGCGTAGAGGAACTCATTCCAGCTTGTAATGAAGGTAAAGAGCGCGGTGACCGCTATCCCCCCTGTCATGACCGGAAGCACGATCTTTCGAAACGCCTGGAATCGTGTGCAGCCATCCATGCGCGCCGCCTCTTCGAGTTCCTTCGGTATGCCCTCGAAGAACGCGGACATGAGAAGCAGTGCCAGTGGCACCGCAGCCGACGTGTGAGCGAGCACCAGGCCTGGAATGGTATCGAGCAGACCCACAGATTTCAAAAGCTGGAACAGCGGCACTCCGAGCGCCACTGACGGCACCATGCGCGTCACCAGGGCGAAGAGCAGGAAAATGGTGGTGATCCGGCGCCGGTACTGCGTGGCAACGTAAGCAGCAGGCACGGCCACCGAAAGCGAGAGAGCCGTCGTCAGCACAGCGACGGTAAGGGAATTGACGAAGGCTCTCGGCAAAGTGGAGGATTGCAGCACTTCGCGGAAATTCTCGAGCGAGACAACGGCGGGGAAGAAGCTTGGCGGGATCTGCTGCACATCAGCCGCCGGCTTGATGGAGGTCATGAGGAGATAGATGTAAGGCAGCGCGTAGGAGAGCACCAACACGAGGGCTGCCGCGTTGATCAGGATTCCGCTGACATTGAGGCGGGGAGCTCTACGCATGGACCGGCCTCCATATCTTCCAATAGGCGACTGCCGCCAAAAGCATCATGACGATGAGAAACAATGTTCCGGACGCGGAAGCCTCGCCGAGATCGCCGAACCGAACCATGCGCTGGTAGATGTTCATCGAGAAGACTTCAGAAGCGTGACTGGGACCACCCTGCGTCTGTATCCAGATCAGGTCGAATGTCTTTGCAGCATCCACGCCCCGCACGATCACCACGACGGCGATCACCGGCCGCATGAGGGGAAGGGTGACATGCCAAAAGCGCTTGAGCGCATTCGCCCCGTCCATCCGCGCTGCCTCCAGCAGGTCTTTCGGGATGTTCGTCAGCCCGGCATAGGACACAAGGGCGACAAAGGAAGTCGTCAGCCAGATGTCGGCAAAGGAAACAGAATAGATGACGATATCTTCGCTGGACAACCATGCGATCGCTTCCGGATCGCTAATCAGACCCAATCGGACGAGCCCGTAGTTCAGGATGCCGATATTGCCGACGAGCAGAAATCGCCAAAGTAGACCCGCTACGATGGGCGGAACCATCAACGGCAGAGCGAAAATCGTGCGATGCCACCGCGATTGACCGGCAAGCGCCGAAAAAAGCAGCGCGGCACCAAAACCGAAGGTGAATTCGAAGAACAGCGCGAAGAGCGAATACTGAACGGTCCGCAGAGCGCTTTCCATGACACGTTTCGACGTCAAGGCATCGACATAGTTCTGCAGGCCGACCCATTCGCGAATATGGGGCGTGATCGTATCGACCTTGAAAAAGGAATCGAATACCAGGAGCCCCACCGGGTAAGCGACCAGCACGCCGAGGATGGCGACTGCAGGCGCGAGCATGCAAAGTACAAATCGGTCTTCACCCGACATGTCCGTCTCCGAAAGCTAAGGGTGGGGCATATTTTGCCCCACGATGTGGAGGAATGTACGAGGCTAGTTGAGAATGTCCTCGATCGTTTCCTTGGCTTCCGTCAGGACCTCCCCGATATCCGCCTTGCAGGTGAGTGCCTGCTGGACAGCCGGCAGCACCGCTTCATCGACTATTTCCTGATATTTTTCATTGATCGGTCGGCCCTGGGTGGCAGGCGCGCTCAGCGTCTCAAGAAGTGGGGGGAAGTGCTCATAGCCGGCCTTGCCTGAATAGCTCCGATAGGCGGAATTCGTCGCGGCAAGGCCGAGGGGAGCTTCGATACCCAGGGCATTATTGGCGATAGCAAACGAGATGAATTTTTTCGCCGCATCCTTGTGCTCGGATGTCGAGGGAACGACGTTATACCAAGGGCCGGGAACAGCTGCGATCCCGGCCTCGCCGGCCAGCATCGGCACCACGCCGACCTTGCCGCTGACCTTTGAATCCGGGGGCGTCATCTTGTAGGCGTGCGCCCAGAACTTCATCATGGCTGTTTTGCCCTGGTAGAACAGGTTCTGCGCCTCGCCCCAGCCGATCTCGTTCACATTTTCGGGAACGGAATGATCAATGCAGTGTGGCGCGATGTAGAATTCAAGTGCCTTCTTGTGCGCCTCATTGTCGATAATGACCTGCCCGTCCTTATCGAGGATCACCCCTGGCGAACCCGCCTGCAGCACATGCGCCATCCATTCCTCTGAAAACGTGCCGATGGTGTCGGTGCCCCAGAAGTCTGTCTTTCCATCGCCGTCAGTGTCACGCGTGAAGAATTTCGCAATGTCGCGCCACTGCTGCCAGGTTTTTGGCGGCGCGAGAGGATAGCCATACTTGGCCTGAAAAGCCTCCTTTTCCTCAGCCTTATCAAACAGGTCCTTGCGATAGAACACGATCTCGGCATTGGCCCAGGCAGGCATGCCGATCAGTTTGTCACCGACCTTCGCGTCGGCAAGCAAGGAAGGCGGCAGATCCGCGCGAACCGCATCGGTGAAAAGAGCCGAAAGATCCTCGACGTGGCTCGCGAATTTCGCATTCCACACGACGTCGATCGTCACGACATCGAACGCGGAAGAGCCTGAGGCGATTTCGGCTGAGAACTTGTCAAAGACGCCCTGATAGGGAACGGTCGTGAAGTTCACCTTGATGCCTGTTTCGGCAGTAAACTTCTCGGCGACCGCCTTCTGCAACATTTCGCCGCCGCCTTCGACCAAGATATTGATGGTTTCGGCATTGGCAGTGGCGGCTATGAAAACAAGCGCGAGTGCGCTGGCACCAAGCAATTTCTTCATTGATTCCTCCCTGTTGGCTCGCTGCACTTGCACTGAGCCCTCCTTCTTGCTGCGAAGGTAGTCCCCGTATGACGACGTTGTCAATATGAAATGACGACGTTGTCAGAAAAATATGTCGACGTTGTCATGCGTCTGGTTTAAAACAAATCCGGGCAAGGAGATTGGCATACATGGTGAGCATAGTCAGCGTCGCGAAAGTGGCCGGAGTTTCGAACAAAACTGTGTCTCGGGTCATTAACGGCGAACCATATGTGACCGAGGAAACCAGGGAGAGGGTCGAAAGGGCAATTCGAGACCTCGGATATGTGCCGAATATGGCCGCGCGCCAAATACGCTCAAGTCGCTCTAACACATTTGGCATCATCGCTGACTACGTGTCGACGACGCCTTATTCAGTGGATATCGTTCGCGGGATCCAAGATTGGGCCAATGCTAACGGCAAGACCATCCTGATGGCAAACACGGGCGGTGCATCCGAGCAGGAAATTAAAATTTGGAAAATGTTCCAATCGCACCGCATTGACGGTGTTCTCTACGTTACTATGTACCATCGCATCGTTGACCCCGAAACCGGCGACGTCGGCATCCCCACAGCCATGATCAACTGTCGACCTCGCACGAGCGAGCTGTTGCCGTCGATCGAGCCCGATGACTATCAGGGTGCGCGAGATCTTACCCGCTATCTACTTGAGCGGGGTCATCGAAAGATCGGCTATATCCGGCTCAATCCCATTTTGCTTGGCGCGGAACTGCGCCTCGATGCTTTCCGCAAAACCACCGGAGACTTTGGCCTTGCGGAGAGCGACCTAAGTATCCGTCTAGGCATGGAAGGACCGGTAGGAGCAGAGAAGAATTACGTTTTTGCTGCCGCCACCGAGATGCTTCAACAAAAGGATCGACCGACCGCAATCATGAGCGGCAACGACGAAATGGCGATCCAAATCTACATCGCGGCCATGGCATTGGGTCTTCGGATTCCCGAGGATGTCAGTATTGTCGGCTTTGACGATTTCCGGACGGTTTCCCTGGCGCTGAGGCCGGAGCTGACCACCGCCGCTTTGCCATATTATGAGCTCGGCCTGCAAGGGGCGGAATTGTTGAATAGCGTGGTGGCGGGAAACGAAGTTTGCCCGAGCAGTCGAGTTATGTCCTGCAATTTGGTGGAGCGACTTTCGGTCTCCTCCTTGTAATCTGACCTCATGCACGAGAGCGTCTAGTCGAGCAAGCTTTCGCAAGAACATGGCGTAACGGTGATATCCGTTAAACCGGGAGGGGTTCACTTCTTCCGGGCTTGACGCCAAATCAAAGTTACTTAATCTAAGACTCTGCAAGCCTGCTTGGAGGAGGGGGCAGGGCAATCGCGATGTCGGTCGCGCCATCTTCATCTCCCCCAAAACCATGACCATGACCCCAAAAGCATGACGACAAGATTGTCAGCCGTCGATTTTCAACAGGATAAGCCATGCCTCTGACCATTGCCCAGCGCCTCGATCGTCTCAAAGTTCGCATTGCCGAGTTGGCTCATTGGCGAGATCGACAAAGCGCTGCGATCGACGGCTGGACTTTCGAGGGCGAGCCGATCGGACATCACCAGGATTGGCCGCACCGCCAGGGGGTGGTGCATTTTGCCGCGACCGCTGAAGCGCCGGAGGCGTGGCCTCTCGCAGACATTCGCCTGCAGCTCGATCTCGGTGGCGAGAGCCTGATTACGCTCAGCTATCCCGATGGTGAGACGGAAACATTCGGTCTCGATCCCTATCATCAGGAATTCCCGGTGAAGGGCCGCCGCTTCTCGATCGCGACAGAAACCGTCGCCCGCTTTCCGTTCGGCGAACCCAATCGCGCTCCGCGGCTCAACAGGGCCCGGTTTATCTGGCTCGATGGTCCAGCTCACCGCCTGCATCTTCTGTTGAAGCAGGTTGCCGAGGCAATCGAGGTGCTCGGCGAGCATGAAGTCGTGCCGCATCTGATGGATGCCGCCGAGCACGCGTTGCGCAGTCTCGATTGGCCGTCGGATACGGCGGCTTATATCTCCCGCACATCCGGCGCCGTCATGCAGCAAAAGATCTGGGAACTGCCGGAGCTTGAAGCTAATCCCGCAGGCCTCACGAACGAGCAAAGCGCTTCGGCAGCCACGGCCTTCGAGGCTCTGACGGCGCGGCTGAAGGAGCTGCAGAAGCGCTTCCCGCCGAATGGAGAACTGCTGCTGACGGGCCATGCGCATATCGATCTCGCCTGGCTTTGGCCCTATCGCGAGACGCGGCGGAAAATGCGGCGCACCTTCAACACAGCCCTGTCGCTGATGGAGCGCTCCGACGATTTCCGCTTCAATCAATCGACCGCCCATTATTACGCGCAGATGGAAGAGGAGGATCCTGAGCTTCTCGATCGTATCAAGAAGAAGGTCGCGGACGGAAAGTGGGAAACCGTCGGCGGCATGTGGGTGGAGCCCGACACGAACATGCCGACCGGCGAAAGTCTCGCCCGTCAGGTTCTCTATGGCCAGCGTTATTTCGAAAAGACCTTCGGTACCCGCCATACGGTCTGCTGGCTGCCGGACTGCTTCGGCTTTTCAGGCGCGCTGCCGCAAATCCTGAGACAGGGCGGCATCGACAGTTTCTTTACGATCAAGGTCAACTGGAGCGAGACCAACCATATCCCCTCCGATCTCTTCTGGTGGAAGGGCCTCGACGGCAGCCAGGTGCTGACCCATACGTTCGACAATCCGATGCAGGGTTATAACGGCTTCGTGCAAGCCGATTGCTACGTGCCGACATGGAAGAATTTCCGCGGCAAGACGCAGCACGATACTTCGCTGCTGGCTGTCGGTTATGGAGACGGCGGCGGCGGCGTCACGCCCGAGATGGTCGAGCGCGAGGTGCAGTTGCGCGATTTCCCGGCGATCCCGCAGGCACGCTGGGGCACCGTCAAAAGCTATTACGAGCAGGCGCACCGCACCGCTGGGGAAAAGAACCTTCCGGTGTGGGATGGCGAAATCTATCTGGAGCTGCACCGCGCCACGCTGACGTCGCAAAGCGGCGTCAAGCGCAAGCATCGCCAGGCCGAACGGGCGCTGATCACCGCCGAAACCATCACTTCGCTGGCGCATATGCTCGGAGCAGACAGGCCCCGAAGCCTCGAAGCGGATTGGCGCGTGGTGCTGAAGAACGAATTCCACGACATTCTGCCGGGCTCGAGCATCCGCGAAGTCTATCAGGATGCAGAGCAGGAACTGGACGGCGTCATCGAACATGCCAAGGCCGAACAGGCGGGGGGATTGCAAGCGCTGTCGACCAAGCTGCCGAAGGGCGGGGTCGGCGATGCCCTCGTCGTCGTCAATCCGTCTCTTGCGGCCAGACCGCTCAGCGCGACACTCTCCGACGGCACGGCCATCGCGGCCGCCGATCTCGTCGCGCCCTTGTCCGTCGCGGTCTTTGACAAGGGCTCGCTCAAACCCGCAGGCGGGCTGAAGGCAGGCCCCGACCGTCTCGAAAACGACCACCTCGTCGTTGGCATCGGCAAGGACGGGGCGGTTTCGAGCCTCCTTCACAAGGCCACGGGCCGGGAAGCGGTCGACGGCTCGGCAAACCAGCTCTGGGTCTATCCGGCCGACAAGCCGCGCAACTGGGACGCCTGGGACATCGATGCGGATTATGCCGAAAAGGCCGTCCGCCTCGAGTCGCCTGACAGTATCGCACTCGTGGAAGACGGGCCGCACCGCGCGGCGATCCGCGTCGTTTACCGTTACCGGAATTCGAGCGTCACGCAGACTTATGTGCTGACCGCCAACGCCAGGCGGCTCGACATCGAAACGACGATCGACTGGCATGACCGCCGCACGCTTCTACGCACCCTGAACCCCGTCGCTGCGCAGGCCCGCAAGGCGACGTTCGAATGCGCCTTCGGCATCGTCGAGCGGGCAACGCACACGAATACGTCCTGGGAGCAGGCGATGTTCGAGGCCGTCGCGCACCGCTTCGTCGATATCAGTGAGCCGGACTTCGGGGTCGCGCTGCTCAACAATGCCAAATACGGCCATAGCGCCCGCGGCAATGTGATCGGCATGAGCCTCGTGCGCGGGCCGATCTATCCGGATCCGCTCGCCGACGAAGGTGAGCAGAGCTTCACCTATGCGCTGATGCCGCATGAAGGCGCCTGGCATGAAGGCGGCGTTCTCGACGAGGCGATCGATCTCAACCAACCGCTCGTCTCAGCCGAAGCCAGTGGCCTCTCCGCCGGCACTTTCGCGCCGCTTGCGGTCACCGGCATTCCTGTCGCGTTCTCAGGCCTGAAGCCGGCGGAAGAGGGCGATGGTCTCATCCTGCGCCTCTATGAACCGGCCGGCCGGCGCGGCAAGCTCTCCCTCGACCTGCCTTCCGGATGGGCAGCATCCCAGCCGCTCAACATTCTCGAAGAGCCGATGGAGCGGAAGGGACCTGCCGACATCATGCCGTTCGAAATCCGGACCTGGAAGCTGAAGAAAGCCTGAGGCTATGTCTTGGCCGACGGCTCTCTTTCACTTCGGTGCCGCGGAATGATCCGCGGCGCTCAACTCAATTCAGCCCTCTAAACCAAGGCTCACCAGCAGGCGGCTGATATAGGCTTCCAACCCGCCGACCATATCGAAGCGGGCGGGATCGCGCAGCCAGAGCATCTGAAGGCCGTCCATCACGGCGATCAGTTCGGCCGCCATCGCCCTGCCATCAATCTCGCCGTCGATCGAGTCATCGGCGACGGCCTCTTCGAAGGTCGCGGCGATGTCATTCTGCAGCTGAGTGGCGCGATCGAGAAACCATGCCTTGGCCGGGTGATCCTTCATGAGGCTCTCGGCATTCAGGATGGCGAAAGCCCTGATGACCTCGACCATTTCGGCGTTGCGGCGGAAGACCTCGACCATGCCCTTGAGCAGGCCGCGGAGATCGGAACGATAGGGCCCGATGAAGCTTTCGCTTTCGAGATCGCGCTTGTCCAGAATGGCGAGCAGCAGATCGACCTTGGTCGGGAAATGGTGCAGCAGGCCGGGCAGCGACAGGCCGACGTCGCGGGCCACATCGCCGATGGCGGCATTCTGGTAGCCGTCTTCGGCGAAGCGCCGCATCGCAGCCGTCAGGATCTCCGCGCGGCGCGCTTCGCCCTTGCGGGATCTGCGTCGTCGCTTTTCGTCCTGTCCGGTCATCGATTCGGAAAACTCTGCCATCGTCTCTCCCGCCGGTTTCTCCGGCGCTCTTTATCCATACATCAGGCTTCGCCAGTTGACATCTTAAAAATACCGAGTAATCGGTAGGTTTAAGAGCTGCCTTACGCGCTGAGAAGTTCGCGTTTGCCGCCGGAGGAGTTAGCACCGCGCACGCTCCGGCAATACTTCGCGGCACCCGAAATTCGATTGAAGGGGAGGTTTGCATGATCGATTCCATTCTCGACAAGATGACGCTCGAGGAGCAGGTCTCCCTGCTGTCCGGCGCCGACTTCTGGACGACGGTTCCCGTTGAGCGTCTTGATGTGCCGAAGATCAAGGTGACGGACGGCCCGAATGGCGCCCGCGGCGCGGGTTCGCTGGTCGGCGGCGTCAAGGCGACCTGCTTTCCCACTGCCATAGCGCTCGGCGCCACATGGAATCCCGACCTGGTCGAGCGCATGGGTGTGGCGCTTGCCCGCCAAGCGAAGAGCAAGGGTGCCGCCGTACTGCTCGCGCCCACGGTGAATATCCATCGTTCCGGGCTCAACGGGCGAAATTTCGAATGTTATTCCGAGGATCCGATGCTGACCGCGGAACTCGCGGTCGCCTATATCAAAGGCGTGCAGAGCCAGGGGATCGCGGCGACGATCAAGCACTTCGCCGGCAACGAATCCGAGATCGAGCGGCAGACCATGTCTTCCGATATCGACGAGCGGACGCTGCGCGAAATCTACTTTCCGCCCTTCGAACAGGCCGTCCGGCGCGCTGGCGTGATGGCCGTCATGTCCTCCTATAACCGCCTCAACGGCACCTATACCAGCGAGCATGAGTGGCTGCTGACCAAGGTGCTGCGCGAGGAATGGGGATTCGACGGGATCGTCATGTCCGACTGGTTCGGTTCGCATTCGACGGCCGAGACGATCAATGCCGGTCTCGATCTCGAAATGCCCGGCCCGGCGCGCGATCGCGGCGAGAAGCTGGTTGCGGCCGTGCGCGAGGGCAGCGTCGAAGCCGCCACGGTGCGGGCGGCGGCGCGGCGGATCCTGCTGCTGCTCGAGCGGGTCGGCGCGTTCGAGAAGAGGCCCGACCTCACGGAGCAGGCGGTCGACCTGCCGGAGGACCGAGCGCTGATCCGGCGTCTCGGCGCGGAAGGCGCGGTCCTTTTGAAGAACGATGGCATGCTGCCGCTTGCCAAGGCATCGCTCGACCGGATCGCCGTCATCGGACCCAACGCCGCGAGCGCGCGTGTCATGGGCGGCGGCAGCGCGCAGATCGCGGCGCATTATACGGTCAGCCCACTCGAAGGCATTCGAGCCGCCCTTTCCAATGCCAACAGCGTCAGCCACGCCGTCGGCTGCCGCCATAACCGTCTGATCGAGGTGGCCAAGGGAAAGATCACCGTCGAATATTTCAAGGGGCGCGGTTGCCGGGGCAATCCGCTTCATGTCGAGACCGTCGACAAGGGTGAGTTCTTCTGGTTCGAGCTGCCGTCGACCGAGCTCGACCCCACCGATTTCTCGGCACGGATGACGATGCAATTCGTGCCGGAGGAGAGCGGCGATCATGTCTTCGGCATGACCAATGCCGGACTGGCCCGGCTCTTCGTCGATGGCAGGCTCACCGTCGACGGCCATGACGGCTGGACACGCGGCGAAAACTATTTCGGCACGGCCAATGACGAACAGCGCGGCACGGTGGCGCTCGATGCGGGCCGAGCCCATGCCGTCACCGTCGAGTATGATCCGCCGGTGGCGAACGGGGAGGGGATCAACCTCACGGCCATTCGGTTCGGCGTCGAAAAGCCCTTGGGCGAGGCCGATATCGAGGACGCCGTCGAGACGGCGCTGAATGCCGATGTGGCGCTTCTCTTCGTCGGCCGCGACGGCGAATGGGACACCGAGGGCTTGGACCTGCCCGACATGCGGCTTCCGGGCCGGCAGGAGGAACTGATCGAGCGGGTTGCGGCCGTCAACGCCAACACCGTGGTCGTGCTGCAGACCGGCGGCCCGGTGGAAATGCCCTGGCTTGGCAAGGTTCGCGCCGTGCTGCAGATCTGGTATCCCGGGCAGGAGCTGGGCAATGCCGTCGCCGATGTCCTGTTCGGCGACGTCGAGCCCGGTGGACGCCTGCCGCAGACCTTCCCGAAAGCGCTTGCCGACAATTCCGCCATGACAGGCGATACAGCCGTCTATCCGGGTAAGGATGGGCATGTGCGCTATGCCGAAGGCGTGTTCGTCGGCTACCGTCACCACGATACACGCGCTGTCGAGCCGCTCTTCCCCTTCGGTTTCGGCCTTGGATATACGCGCTTCACCTGGGGTGAGCCGCGCCTGTCGGCGAGCGACATGGGTACCGAGGGCCTGACTGTCAGCATCGATCTGACCAATATCGGTGATCGGGCCGGATCGGAACTGGTCCAGCTCTATGTGCGTTCGCCAAAATCCAGGGTGGAGCGGCCGGACAAGGAACTGCGCGCCTTCGCAAAGCTTTCGCTGCTGCCCGGTGAGACTGGGACGGCCGAAATGAAGATCCTGCCGCGCGATCTCGCTTATTTCGACATCGAGGCCGGGGCCTTCCGCGCCGAACCCGGCGATTACCAGCTGATTGTGGCGTCGAATGCCGCGGATATCAGGTTCATCATCGATCTGCCGTCACCACTCGAATATGTACTGCCACCTTCGTATTAAACGCAGGCTAGCGAGATCCATGTCGTATTCGAGCTGAGCCCGGCCGATAGCGCTTGGCGCGTCCGCGCCAAGCGTTGAGTGGTTCGAGCTGGATCAGACCGCGTCGGGCTGAGCGCGCAGATTGGAGACGACGCGCCTGTTCTGGACCTTGCAAGAGCGCTCCGTGCAGTCGCGGACTTCGCGGTCGTTGCCGTAGCCCTTGGCCCACATGCGCCTGGCCTCCACGCCCTTCGAGGCGAGATAGGCCATCGCGGCATCGGCGCGCTTCTGCGACAGCGTCTCCATCTTGGATGCGGAGCCGGAATCGTCGGCAAATCCCTGCAGCTTGAGCAGCCAGGACGGGTTCTTGTTGAGCCAGGCGGCTTGGTTGTCCAGGGTTGCCATGGCGACGGAATCGAGTGTTGCGGAATCCTGCTTGAAGTAGATCCGCCGGCCGACATTGAGGATGAAATCCTCTTCGCTGCCCATCGCAACGTTCTCGAAACCGGGCGCTGGATCGTTGGTCTGGCCGGTCATCGGCGCCGTAGCAGGTTCTTCCACGGAGGCGATATCGGTGGTGCTGCAGGCGGCGAGTGCCAAGAGCATGGCTGCGGCGGCAAGGCGCCTCACATATCCCGTCGGAGCAGACATCAGGGTGATATTCCTCATTCGACCGGACTTGTTTGGCTGACCTGCGCGGCATTCTCAGCCTGATCGGCAATATGCGGCAGAACCTGCACCGCGGTGCCGATCGGGCAACGCTGGTAAAGATCGATGGCGTCTTCATTGAACATGCGGATACAGCCGCTCGACGCATCCTTGCCGATGCTCCACGGCTCCAGCGTGCCGTGGAAGCGATAGCCGGTGTCGACGCCGTCGCGATGCAGATACATGGCGCGGGGACCGAGTGGATTTTTCGGTGAGCCTCCCGCCACGAATTCGGGCAGTTCGGGATGGCGCTTGCGCATCTCAGGCGGCGGCGTCCAGCGCGGCCAAAGCGATTTGCTGTCGATCGTCGCGCGGCCAAACCATTTGAAGCCCTCGCGGCCGACGCCGACGCCGTAGCGGATGGCCGTCTTGTTCTCCATGATCACGTAGAGGAAATGGTGCCTCGAATCGACGACGACGGTGCCGATCGGCTCGCTGCTGAAATATTTGACGACCTGGCGGTGCCACTTCTTGTCGATCTTGGCGAAGTTGGTTCTTCGGAACGTCACGCCATTGTCGACGATGGTGCCGTCGAAAAAGGAAGACGCGGCGGCGAATGCCGGTTTCCGGACTGCACCGGCGCCAAGTAACGCCAATCCACCAAGCACAATATTTCTGCGTGTCCACGGCATCGGCAATATCCCCCTTAAAGCCAAGCAGCGAAGCGTCAGTAAATCAGATTTTTCATTTGCCACAATAGAAAAATCATCTCCACCCTAAAGGCAGAGATCGGGTCGCGGGCCTCCTGTGTCTGGTATTGCCCCATCGTTGCTCTGGAATGCCGCGGCGCTTCGAATTAAAGGGCCGGGGATTCATCTCCTCTGAAGACCGGCATGTACTCTTTGCGAGATGGCGCTTCCGCAACCGCCTGCGAGCCGATGCTCCTCACACGCGGGAGTTCCGTTTCTTGTGCGGATGCCTCCACAAGATCACCAAGCATCCGTCGCGCCACGGCAGGGACCACATGATGGGGCAAATGCCCGACACCTTTCAGCAATCTGACGATCGGCCCCGGATGCTTCCTGCAAAGCCAATCGATATGCCAGTTCGGTGAAATCACGCGAGACGGCGCCTGCGTTATCGCGCCGTTAGGGTGGAGGGGAGGCCCAGCGCTGCCGCCGCATCTGTGCTATCATCATCGCGGTCTCGAAGCGGAAAGGTCGAATGCTCCTTCAGCGTGTCAGTTTCTATGTGCTTCTGGTCCTCGTGACCATTGCGTTCGTCGCCGTCGTGCTACCGTTCTATTCGGCGATATTCTGGGCAGTCGTCCTCACTATCATCTTCTTCCCGCTTCACGCCCGTATGGAGGCTCGGCTGGGTGGGCGGGGAAACCTTGCTGCAGCGCTCTCTGTGTTGATCTGTCTCTGCGTCGTGATCATTCCCGGGCTGATCGTCCTCAGTTCACTCGTCCAGCAGGGCAACCATCTCTATCAACGTATGGACAGCGGCGAGATCGACGTCCGGAGCTTTATTCATAATCTGCAGGAAGCATTGCCCTTGTTCCTCCGCGACTGGCTCCGGAGCATCGAGCTGAATGGCGTCGATACGTTTCAGGACCGCGTTTCCTCGGCATTGATGCAGGGCGGCGGTTTTTTTGCCGGACGCGCCTTGAGCCTCGGTCAGAACACCCTGCGGTTCTTCGTCACCTTCGGCGTGATGCTCTATCTCCTGTTCTTCATGTTCCGGGATGGGCGCGCCGTTGCCCGCGCCATCAGAAGAGCGCTGCCTCTCAGCGATGCCCATACCCTTCGCTTTACCTCCAAATTCACTTCGGTCGTTCACGCGACCGTGCGAGGCAATATTATCATCGCCATCATCCAGGGTTCGATCGGCGGGATCGCCTTTTGGGCCCTCGGCGTCGAGCCAGCCCTTCTGTGGGGCGTACTGATGAGCTTCCTGTCGCTGCTGCCTGCGGTCGGCGCTGCATTGATCTGGGTGCCCACGGCCATTTACCTGGCCCTGGCCGGCTTTTGGGTGAGGGCGATTGTGCTGGTTGCGGTCGGCGCCCTCGTCATCGGTCTTGTCGATAATCTTCTGCGGCCGCGCCTGGTCGGCAGGGAGACCAAGCTTCCCGACTATGTTGTCCTCATTTCCACCATTGGCGGCATTTCTCTACTAGGCATCAATGGTTTCGTGATCGGACCGCTGATAGCCGCTCTCTTCATCGCCGCTTGGGGGATATTCGTGGAGGAGGAGGGCACGTCGGATTCCTGACGATGCGGCCGGAGCAATTAACGATGGCTTCCGGAACTTTCGTCTCCCTGGCTGGTTTGATAGATTCGAACCATCATCATGTTCAATCGACGCCAACCGTAAGGTCGGTTTTCGGGGCCCATGTTACTATAGTGATCCGAGCAAGGTGCGGAAAGTGCGCCACGGACTGCCGGCAGAAGTCCAGGCCCTCAGGTCGGATCCTGATAAGCCCCGTTGAAGATGGGTCGAGGAGTGACCAGGAGGAGCGGGCATAAATGGAGCCGCCTCCTTTCGGAACGACTCTCACCGCAACGTTTGACGTTCCGCTAACCGCACAAGCAGGAGGAAAGACCATGAAAGTGTCAGAGATCATGTCGCGCGATGTAGAAATCGCCAACCCTAATCAGACGATAGCCGAAATCGCGAGATGCATGGCCGACAGGCAGATCGGCTTCCTGCCTGTCGGCGACAACGACCGGCTCGTCGGAACGATCACCGACCGCGATCTCGTCGTGCGCGGGCTTGCCGACGGACTCGGGGGTGATGCAAAGGTGCGCGAAGTCATGTCGCGCGATGTCAAATATTGTTTCGAAGACGAAGATGTCGACGACGTGACCCGCAATATGGGGCAGGTCCAGGTCCGCCGCCTTCCCGTCGTCAATCGTGACAAACGCCTAACCGGCGTCATCTCGCTCGGCGATGCGTCCCTGGCGGACACCGCTGCAGCGGGAGCCGGGTTGAAAAAAGTGTCCCGTCCGGGCGGCGCTCATGCACATTAGAACAGGGATGATTTTAGGCCTGACGCAATCAGCGATCCTATCGTTTGAGATCATTCATCGTTGAGGTGGCAAGCCGACAAGTGCCCCGGTGCAATTTCCTTTTTCACCGGCACTTCCATATGACAGCGGTCCATCGCAAACGGGCATCTCGGATGAAAGTGACAGCCTTTCGGCGGGTTTATCGGGCTGGGGAGTTCGCCGTCGACGGGCTTGAACTGTCGCTTGCCGGGTTCGATGCGCGGCACCTCGGCCAAGAGCGCCTTCGTGTAAGGATGATTGGGCCGCCTGAAAACCTCCTCGACGGGCGCTTCTTCGACGATGCGGCCGAGATACATGATCGCAACACGGTCGGAAATATGTTCCACGACCCCGAGATCATGGCTGACGAACAAATAGGTCAGGTCGAGCTTGTCACGAAGTTCCATGAACAGGTTGATCACCTGGGCCTGGATGGAAACGTCGAGTGCTGCGACGCTTTCGTCACAGACGAGGAATTTCGGCTGCACGGCGAGCGCGCGCGCAATATTGACGCGCTGCCGCTGGCCACCGGAAAACTGGTGCGGGTATCGCATTTTCATGGCCGGGTCGAAACCGGCCAGCATCAAATATCTGTCGACATAGGCGTCGCGTTCTGTCGAGCGGGCAAGCCCATGCGTTCGAGGCGCCTCCCAAATAAGCTGCTCGACGGTCATCCTCGGATTGAGAGCCGCCATCGGATTCTGGAAAATCATCTGGCTGGCAAGACCAAACTGATGCTGCTCGCCTTTCGACATGGCGCTTCGATCCATCCCCTTCCAGAGAATCTGGCCCTGGCTCGGCGAAGTGATCCCTGCAATGGCGCGGCCGAGCGTCGACTTCCCGCAGCCGCTTTCACCGACAAGGCCGACAACCTCTCCGGGCCGAATGCTGAGGCTGACATTATCAAGCGCGTGAACGACAGGCGCCGGTTTGGCCAGTTTGAGCTTGAGCGCGATCTTGGCGGCTAGATCGGGCTTGGCTCCGAAGCGCTGCGACACGTTCCTCGCTTCGATCAGGGGCATGGCGGTCGTGGTCATCATGCTATCTCTTTCGTTACGGGATGAATGCAGCGGAAGGAGCGATCGCCTTCCGGCATGAGCGCCGGCATGACCAGACAGCCGTCGGTTGCCCGATCACAGCGCGTACGAAAACTGCATCCCTGTGGGAGCCGGTTGATCGCCGGCGTCATGCCGCGGATCTGGTGAAGGGGCTCTCCGCGTCTGTTTTGCGAAGGAACGGAGGCGATCAGACCGGCCGTGTAGGGATGGTGAGGATCGGTCAGAACCTTGCCCACCGGTCCGGTCTCGACGAGGCGGCCGGCATACATGACGGCGATCTCGTCGGCCAATCTTGAGACGATCGCCAGATCGTGGGTGATCCAGATCACTGCCGTATTTCCCTCTTCGGTGAGCTTCTGGAATTCGGAAATAATCTGGCTCTGGATCGTCACATCAAGCGCCGTTGTCGGTTCATCGGCGATAATAAGGTCCGGCTTGTGAAGAAGCGCGATGGCAATCGCCACGCGCTGGCGCATTCCGCCGGAGAACTGATGCGGATAGGCGGCAAGCCTTTCTTCAGGGCTTGGTATTCCGACCAGCGCCAAAGCATCCCGCGCCCGCTGCCGGGCGGTATCCTTCGATACCCGGTCGTGTGCCTGGACGGCTTCCACCATCTGCGTCCCGACCGTCAGGACCGGGTTGAGCGTCATCATCGGATCCTGGAATACCATGGCGATCCGCTTGCCGCGCAGCTGCCGCATCTCTTCGTCCGAATATTTCGCGATGTCGGCGCCGTCGAAGATGATCCGGCCGCCGGCAACCCGGCCGGGCTTATCGAGGAGTCGCATGATCGAGAAGCCGGTCACCGACTTTCCGGATCCGGATTCTCCCACAAGACCAAGGACCTTGCCGCGCTCCACCGTGAACGACACATCATTGACGGCGCAAAGGCTGGGGCGTCCCCTGCCGCCGCCGAATTCGGTGACGAGATTGCTCACTTGCAGCAATGGGGTCATGACATGTTCCTCGGGTTGAGGACATCGCGCAGCCGGTCGCCGACGAGATTGATCGCCGCGATCGTGACCAGAAGGGCAATGCCGGGGAAGAAGCTGATCCAGTAGAGGCCGGTCAGAAGATACTGGTAGCCCGTCGAGATCAGCATGCCGAGCGAGGGTTCGGTCACGGAGGCACCGAGACCGAGGAAGGACAAGGTCGCCTCGAGGCCGATTGCCCGGGCGATCTGCATGGTGGCGATGACGATGACCGGCGCAAGACAGTTCGGCAGCAGGTGCCTGAAGAGGATGCGCCATCGGGGCAGGCGCAGCATCCGGGCCGCCTCGATATATTCCTTCTCGCGCTCGACCAGAGCGGTGCCGCGGACGGTGCGGGCATAGGTCGCCCACTCGGCGATGATCAGTGCGATCACGACGTTGGGCACGCCCTTGCCAAGCACGGCAAGCATCATGAGCGCCATCAATATGGTGGGAAACGAGAGCTGCAGGTCGACGAGCCGCATCATCGCGGTTTCCGTGCGCCCTCCCATGTAAGCGGCGAACAGTCCGGCCGAGGTTCCGATGATGGCAGCAGCGAAAGCCGACAGAACGCCCACCAGCAAGGAGGTGCGCAGGCCATAGAGGATGCCGGACAGGATATCGCGGCCCTGGCTGTCGGTACCGAGGTGATAGACGAGCCCGGTCATGGATTCGGACCCCGGCGGCAGCCGTCCATCCATGATGTCGAGCTGCATCAAATCATAGGGATTTTGCGGAGAGATCCATGGCGCAAACAGCGCCAGGCAACAGATGATCACCAGCGTGAGGAAGGCGATCGCGGCTGCCGGAGAGCTGAAGAAATCCGCGATCCCTTTCGACAGACGACTGCGTTCGGGCGCTGGAGCACTTGTGTCTTGCGTGTTTGGTTCGGCCATGAGGGTCAAGCCTTTCCTTCCAGCCGGACCCGCGGATCCAGAAGGGTATAACAGATATCGATGATGAAATTGAGGACGACGAAGAGCAGCACCATCATCATGAGGTAGGCGACGATGACAGGGCGATCGAGAAGGTTGATCGAGTCGATGATGAGCTTGCCCATGCCCGGCCACGCAAAGATGCTTTCGGTGACGACCGAAAAGGCGATGAGTGAGCCGAACTCGAGCCCGATGATGGTCACCACCGGGATCATCAGGTTCTTGAGAACGTGCACGGAAATGATCCGCCGCTCTCGCAATCCCTTGGCACGGGCAAACTTCACATAGTCCTGAGGAAGGACCTCCTGCACGCCGGCGCGGGTCAGCCGAAGAATGAGCGACGTCTTGAACAGAGCCAAGTTGAAGGCGGGCAATAAAAGGTGCCTGATGCCGTCTGCGGTCAGAAACGACCATTGTACGCCAAGCAGTTCTTGCGTCGGGCCGCGGCCATTCGTCGGCAACCAGCCGAGCTCGACGGAAAACACCATGATCAGCATGAGACCGACCCAGAAGGTCGGAAGCGAGAAGCCCAGAATTGAGCCGCTCATGATGAGCTTGGAGGAAATCCGATTGGGGTAGAGCCCTGCATACAACCCAAGCGGGAGGCCGAACAGCAGCGCGATGCCGAGAGCCGTGATCGCCAGTTCGAGCGTCGCCGGGAGACGTTCGAGGATCAGACCGAGCGCCGGCCGCCCATAAACGAAGCTGTTGCCGAAGTCCCCGTGCAGAAGTCCTTGGAGAAACAGCAGATACTGTTTCCACAGCGGCTGATCCAGACCGTAATGCGCGATGACGAGTGCCCGCTCCGCCTGATTGGCGTCCGGGTTGATGAGGATGTCGACCGGGTTGCCGATCACATTGACGCCGATGAAGACAATGATCGTCATCGCGACAACGACGAACAGCGCCTGTATCAACCGCCTGATAATGGATGTGACCATTGAACCTCTCCCTACAGCGCCGCGCATCTTTTCGAGAGCCGCAAAGGACGCTGTAATTTTGAATCTAGGCGACCGAGATCGCCATCCCGTCGCGCTGCGGATCGGCCGCGCCTTTCGAGATGCCGCCGTCAATCTTAATCGCGTGGACTGCGGCGAACGCATATGTCTGCGGCGACCGCGCCACCTGGTAGCCCTGCGCCCGCAACTCGTCTTCGACAGAGTGTCGAATGCGATTGCAGATGTCGATCGTGTTTGAGACCCCTACGATCCTCGGCGCCGAGACGGCTTCGAGCACGGACATGTCGAAATCGATCATGTTCATCAGGCATTGTGCAACGGCGGGCGCGATATAGCTGCCGCCTGGCGCTCCGATGACGATGCTGGGCTCGTCGCCCCTGAAGACGATCGTCGGTGCCGCCGAGCTGGGACGCCGCTTGCCGGGCGCGATGGAGCCGGGCTTGCCCGGAAGCGGATTAAAGCGGCTCATCGTGCCATTGTACATGAAGCCGAGGCCGTCGGTGATCGCGCCCGAGGGACTGCCGAGGGTGTGGGTCATCGCGACGGCATTGCCGTCCTTGTCGATCACCGAGATGTGGGTGGTGTCGCGCTGCGACCCATCAAGCCGCGATACGCTGGCGATCTCGCCCGCCTTGATTGCGCCAGCATGCGCCTTTGCATGCTCTTGCGACAGCAGCTTTTCATAGGGCACGTCGACATAGGCGGGATCGCCCATATGCGCATCCTTGTCGATCGTCATCCGCTTCATGGCTTCGAACAGGATGCGGACATGTTCGGCGCTGCCATGCTGCAGCGAGCGGACATCGAACTGCTCCATGATATGCAGGAGTTCCAGCATCGGGAAGCCCGAGCCTGGCGGAGGCGAGGTGGCGATGCGGTTGTCGCGGTAGTCGCCCCAAACCGGCTCTACCTTCGACAACTCGTACCGCGCCAGATCCTGCCGATCGATCAAGCCGCCATTTTCCTTGAAATCGTCGGCGATCTGTTCGGCCAGTTCGCCGTGATAGAAGATGTCCGAGCCGCCACTTCGCGCGATGCGTACGAGGGTCTGTGCCATGTCCGTGTTGACGAGCAGGTCGCCGACATTCTTGAGCGTGCCGTCATCGTGGAAATAGGTTCTCCGGCCCGTTTCAGAAAAGCGCAGCTTGTCGAGCGTGTTGGCAAAACCGTCATTCGACTGGTCCTTGGCCCAATACCAGTGCATGTGGTTTCGGATCATGAAACCGTTGCGGGCAAGGCGGATAGCCGGCTTGATGAGATCGGCCCAATCGAAGGTGCCGTAGTCGCGCAGCGCGGTCTCATAGCCCTTGAGCGAGCCGGGGGTGCAGACGGCAAGATAGCCGATATCGGAAATATTGCCTTCAAGCACGTAGCCGAAGCCGTCGCGGCTCTGGTGCTTGATCTTGTCGAGCCACATGTCAGGCGCAGCCTTCAACGGCGCGCGCGCATAAAATTCGAGGATCTCGTGCACGCCCTTTTTCGGCATGTAGACATGCATCGAGCCGAAGCCGCCGATGCCGGCCATCTGCGGGTCGACCACCCCTTGGACGAAAGCACAGGCGAGTGCTGCGTCGATGGCATTGCCGCCGCGTTCGAGAACTTCCGCGCCGGCTTCGACTGCCTCCGGCTGAGGCGCTACGATCGTTGCATTTCTCATTTCGCGCGACGGCCCTCCAGCACCTTTGCCAGGAAGGCCTTGACGTGGCCCAGAACTTTCATCCGGTCGTGAGAGACGCCTGGAACACGATCGAACGTCACATCGACACCCGTTTTGCGGAATGAGCTCGCCAAGGCGGCTAAGCGCTCGGGCCGAGTTTTGCCGGCGTCGTTGGCGCCATCCATATAATATTTTCCGCCCGGTTTATGGGTGATTTCCCAGGTTTCCAGATCGGCGTCGCCGACGATCATATGCACCGGCACCTTGGCGAGATCTTCGGGCCGGAAGGCCTTGCCGAAGCGCGCCTCCAGATCCCGAATGCCGATCCACCAGTCACGCGTCGGATCCAGAAGGGTGACGGAACCAGGTGCGCCGATCGATGCCGCCCAGAGCTTTTCCGGATGCAGGATTGCGAAACGGTGCACGAAATGCCCGCCGCCGGAGAAGCCGAACATGGCGAATTTGGACCAGTCCTGGCGGTATTTGTCGGCCATCTCCGCGACCATGGCAAGGACGACCTGATCGTAGCGGATGTCGCCTTCCTCAAGAAACTTGTAGCCGGAACGCGCACCATCGCCGAGAACGCCAACCGGGAAGATCGGGCAAAGGATGGCACAGTCGTTGTAGAGCCCGAATTCGGCGAAACCGTCGCGGAAGTCGATGGCCGACGTGCGCCCGGTGCCGTGGACCGCGACCAGGAGGTCGAGCTTGCGGCCGTCTGCCGCCGTCGGTGGCACATAAAGCACCATATGGAGGCGGGGATCGGCCTGAGAGGCGAAGATGGCCGTCTGGCCATAGTCATAGATGGCCTTCGCCCGGGCGACGGCTTCGCCCGTTCCAAGTTCCTGCATGAATGTCTCCTGGGAGATGAAGAAAGGTCGGCCTCGGCGGCCCCATGCTGCTGTTTTAAACCGCGCCGCATCGATTGGATCGATGCGACGCACTTCAAATCTTTATTTGTCACAAAACCGCTGCACGCGTTTGGACGACATGCATCAGTCCGCCGGCTTCACGTCGTAAGCGAGCGTATATTTATCGCCGCGCGGGGTGTAGGACACGGTCTTCTTTGCGCCCAGCACGACGTTTTCGTAGTGCATCGGGAGGAGCCAGAGGTTGTTGAAGGTCTCGGTCGACAGTTCCTCGAGAAGGGGCGTGCGTTCGGCTTGATCGAGCGTCGAACTGGCCTTGGCCAGCACCTCGTCAATCTTCGGATCGGACACGCCGCCGCCATTATATCTGCCGGTCCCCTTTTTCTCGTCGCGCGTCGCGACCAGCGCAACAGTCGGATTGGTGGTTTCGCCGGTGTTCACACCCCAGGAGCCGAAATAGGTGCTGTAGGTGCCCTTTGAATAGGCTTCCGAATACATCGACCAAGGCAGGACCTCGACTTTCGATTTGATGCCGATGCGCGTGAACATCTGGCCGACCGCCTGCAGAACTTCGGCATCCTTGACGTAACGGCCAGAGGGACCATGCAGGGTCAGGATGAAGCCATCCGGATAACCGGCCTCAGCCAGAAGCGCCTTGGCGGCAGCAGGATCATAGCCCACCTTCTCGACTTTTTCGGAATAGCCCGCATAGCCTTGGGCGACGAATTGATCGGCCACCGTGCCGTTCTTCTGCATGACGCGGTCGACGATTGCCGG
Source organism: Rhizobium beringeri (assembly GCF_004306515.1). Classification (NCBI taxonomy): domain Bacteria; kingdom Pseudomonadati; phylum Pseudomonadota; class Alphaproteobacteria; order Hyphomicrobiales; family Rhizobiaceae; genus Rhizobium; species Rhizobium beringeri. Next base: position 140,180 of record NZ_SILG01000002.1, read on the forward strand.
CCGGTTGATCGACATCAGCATTGCGCGACGAACCCGTTCATCCTTGAGCGGGTTCTTGTCGAGATCGGAGCCATCCGCAGCCTTCACGAAAGGCGAAACATCGCGGCTGACATCGAGGCCAAGATAAACGAAGCGGGAAGACAGGCCGTTGATGACTTGCAGATTATCGCTCGCTTCCACGCGTGCCATTCCATCGGCAGGAAGGGCTTCGACAATGTCGATCTCGTTGGAAAGAAGCGATGCCAGACGGGCGCCGTCATCGGGCAGGAAGCGCATCGTGACGTTCGACCAGTGCGAGGGGCCAGCGAAATAGCTGTCATTGCGCTTCAAGGTCAGATTGCTGCCTGGCGAATAGGAGACGAAGGAATAGGCCCCGGTTCCGATTGCACACTTGCCGTTGTCGAAATCCTGGACCGGCGCCTCCTTGCAATCGGCGCTGATAATGCGAATTCGGCTGACGGAATTCAGCAGGATCGGATCCGGAACCTTTGTCTCGACGACGATGGTATAGGGATCGGTGGCCGTAACATTGACAATATTGCGGGTGTAGGAAGCAAAGCTCTGGCTGGGCTTGTCGCGGGCACGCAAAAGCGACGCGATGACGTCATCGGCGTTGAACTCGCTGCCGTCATGGAATTTCACGCCCTTCCGCAGCTTGAATTCCCAGTGGGTCGGATCGACGACTTTCCACTCGGTGGCGAGTTCCGGCGCATTTGCCGACGTTCCCGTGAGGTTTATGAGGCTGTCCCAGATATGGCGCGAGGTCGCATTGTTTGGCGCCGAACTGTCTTCATGGGGATCCAGCGTCGTCGGCGTCGTCGACATCCCGATCGTCAGCGGGGTTTCCTGTGCGGCGACCATTGCAGGAATAGCGATCGTTCCGAGCAGCCCGATCGCTGCCCGCGTCAATATCTTTGCGGCCATTTCTTCCATCCCGGTTTAGCGTTTTTGGGCCGACCTTGCTTGGTCGGTACGAGCGGGTTCCCGTCCACTCTTGACACAAATTGGTAAGGGGGCCTCAAGGGGGCTGTCAAACGGAAAACAAGCGCGTTACGATAGGCGTAACTTGAAACTATGCCAATCCTTCAGCCCTTGTCGCGGAGAAAATTCTGGTTCCATGGACAAAAGACAACCATCAAAAAGCGATATTGTGCAATCTGTTGATGTCTGCATCGACGTATTGCTGAATGTCGCCAAAAATCCGGATATCAGACTGACCGAGGTGGCGCAGAACCTCGGGGAAACCAAGCCGAGAATTTTGCGCATGTTACGCACACTGGAACGGCGCGGCCTAGTGCGGAAGAGCGATACGGGTACTTACCGGCTGGGGACGACTGCGATCATTCTCGGGACCGCTGCCTCGACACAGGTTGATCTGGTGCGAATAGCCAATCCTATTCTTGAAGAAGTCGGCCAGAAGGCGAACGAAACGACCCAGCTCAGGATCATCGACAATGGCGAATCCCTGTGCATTGCAAAGTTCGAACCGATGCGCGACTTGCGGGTTCAGGCGATGATCGGTCGAAGGCGGCCGCTCACGGCCGGCTCGTACAAGGTGCTTCTCGCCTATATCCACCCCCAGGTGCAGTTGCAAATGATCCCCGAGACTTTGCCGCGGCTGACCAAGCGCACAATCACGGATCGTGGCAAGCTGGTTGCTGAATTGGATAAAATCCGCCGCCAGGGATTTTGTGTGAGTTATGGTGAAGTGAGCGAGCAACTCGTCTCCGTCTCAGTGCCGGTTTTGGCATTCGACGGATCCGTGATCGCCGCGGTGAATGTCGGCGCCCCGGCCTTCCGCACGCAAAAAAGCGACGTCGACCGCTTCATCGTTCTGCTGAAGGAGGCCTCCAGCAAGATATCGGCCCGGCTGGGATGGTAGAGCTTTTCGTTCTGCGCCATATCGGACCTTGTCTCTTCGGTTCGACGCCCATCAAGGCGAGCAAACGCAGGTTGTTTCGTGCCAAGCCCGCTCTTTGAGCTAGGGGAAAAGATCGGGGAGTTTGGAGCGCGCGATGCGTCCCAACCTGACCGCTTCTGCCATGTCTATCGAGCGATAGGGAAAGCGCAAACGGGTGCCCACGGGTCCCCAATTGCCAATCGCACTTAAAAGTTTGTCGAGAGCGGCATTCGAATAGCCAAATTCCTGGCGAAACGGGACGATATGCGCGTCCATAAACGTGCAGATGCGTCGTTCCAGATCGAGTGCAGCGTCGATATCGTTTCGCATCGAGACCGTCCAAGTCTGAGCACCGCGGGGACTAAGGCAGGCCACGTTGGAAAAAGAGCCTGCTGCCACACCTTCCTTGGTGCCGGTTGCGAGATGGTGGCCGGGGACGAAGAGCGAAAGCCCGGACAGATACAGACGCGCCTCGGCATACCAGGAGCCGTCGCCATCGGCGAGCTTGATGCCAATCACCTCAGGCACCGCCGCGCAGACCATGCTGAGTTCCTTTGGTGCCAGCACGCGTTTTGCATGCGGCGGATTGTAAAGGATGAGCGGAATTCCGTCGGCCACCTCGGCCGCTCGTTTCAAGAAGTCGATCGCTTCGGCGGTGGTGAGCGGCCACCAGTCCGGCAGTATGACCTGAATGGCGCGGGGATCGAGCGCGGCCGCGCGGCGGACGCGATTGAGCATGATCAGCGGGTCGGGCTGGCAGGCGCCGATGACGAATGGGGTTGAAGACGCCTTGCAGCGCTCGGCCAGCATTGCCTGGATGCAGTCGAACTCCACCTCCGTCTGATTGTGGAATTCTCCGGCGGTGCCATTTGAGTAAATACCATCGACGCCCGTATCGATGAGGATGTCGATCTCTTCGCCGAGCTTGTCGAATTCAATGCTGTCATCGGCTGCGATCGGCAAAAGCAGGCTCACCCAATTTCCGCCGATGGCGGGATGCGGCGTCTTCGCATTCATCTGTTATTCTCCGATGGATGACGGATCAGTTGAGGTCGTCGCGAATGCAGGCCTTGAAGTGGCCGGGAGCGACTTCCCGCAATTGCGGGATCGTACCGGCGCAGGCCTCGAGCGCGCTCGGACAGCGCGTGCGAAAAACACATCCGCTCGGCGGATTGGCCGGACTTGGAATATCGCCTTTCAGGATCTGCCTGTTACGGCGAGCGTCAGGATCGGGCGACGGAATCGCCGAGAGCAGCGCGCGCGTATAGGGATGCTGTGGTCTCGCATAGAGATCGGCACTCGGCGCGATTTCCATGATGCGGCCGAGATAAAGCACGATCACCCGGTCGCAGATATATTCGACGACGGCAAGGTCATGCGAGATGAACAGCATGGTCAGGCCAAGCTGCTGCTGCAGGTCGCGCAGCAGGTTGATCACTTGCGCCTGGATCGACACGTCGAGCGCCGAGACCGGCTCGTCGGCGACGATGAATTCGGGCAACAAGGTCAACGCACGGGCAATCCCGATGCGCTGGCGCTGGCCACCCGAAAATTCATGGGCATATCGATTGATCGCATCGGCGGGCAGGTCGACCTGGGTCAAGGCCGACCGCGCCCGTTCCAGCCTGTCACGGGCGGTGCCGATCCCCTGGATCTTCAGGCCTTCTGTCAGGATCTCGCCGATGGTCATACGCGGCGACAGGCTGGCGAAGGGGTCCTGGAAAATATACTGCATGCGCGGTCGCTGCCGTCTGAGCGCGGAGGCGGAAAGCGCTGTGAGTTCCGTCCCGTCGAAACGGACGCTGCCTGACGACGGCTCGACGAGGCGAAGGACGGTACGCCCGATCGTGGTCTTTCCGCTGCCGGATTCGCCGACAAGCCCGACGACTTCACCCTTGCCAATATCGAAGGAAATGCCCTGAAGAATGTTCAGCCGCGTGCCACGGGAAGTATAATGTTTCGAAAGGTCGCGGACGGAGAGCAGCGGTGCGCTCATCTAGATCTCCTGCCATCTGATGCAGCGGCTGCGGTGCTGCGGATTGACCTGTTCGAGCGTGGGAACCGCGACGCGACAGGCATCGATCGCGAATTTGCAGCGCGGGGAAAAGGCGCAGCCGCTCGGCATGTTCATCAGGCTCGGGACCATGCCGGGAATGGCGGCGAGCTTTTCGCCGGCCTGTTTCATCCGCGCCGCATCGCCAAGGCGCGGCATGGAGGCAAGAAGGCCCATCGTGTAGGGATGCTTGGGATTGCGGAACACCTCGCCGACCGGCCCTTCTTCGACGATCCGGCCGGCATACATCACCGCAACGCGATGGGCGATTTCGGCGACGACGCCGAGATTGTGGGTGACGAAGAGCATGGCCATGCCGCGCTCGCGCTGCAGCTTGAGGAGCAGGTCGAGAATCTGCGCCTGGATCGTCACGTCGAGCGCCGTCGTGGGCTCGTCGGCGATCAGCAGCGCCGGATCGCAGGCGAGCGCCATGGCGATCGTCGCGCGCTGCCGGATGCCGCCCGACAGTTCGTGCGGATATTGGCCGGCACGGCGTCGAGCGTCCGGTATGCCGACGCTTTCAAGCAACGCGACGGCGGCGTTCATCGCCGCCTTGCGGTCCGCGCCGCGATGGATGCGGATCGGCTCGCCAATCTGGTCGCCGATGGTGAAGACGGGATTGAGGCTCGACATCGGCTCCTGGAATATCATGCCGATGTCGTCGCCCCTGATCCTGCGCATGCTCTCTTCGTCGAGGGAGACCAGATCTCTGACCACGCCGGCGCTCGTCGCAAGGCGGATGCTGCCTGCGGCGATCACGCCGATGTTGCGGGTGAGCAGCCGCATGACCGATAGGCTGGTGACCGACTTGCCGGAGCCGGATTCGCCGACGAGCGCGAGCGTCTCGCCGGCGGCAACGGCCAGGTCGACATCGTTAACCGCCGTGATCTCGCCGCCGCGGATCCGGAAGATCGTTCGCAATCCTCTGATGTCGAGTACGGGTTCGGCGGTCTGTTCCATCAGTCGGCTCAGTTCAGCAGACCGGTTGCACGCAGGATCTCGTCGATCCGCGCCGTTTCGACATCGTTGAGAGAGGCACGCGGCCGCGGCATGACGGCGGAATCGATGATGCCGAGGCTGCACATGGCGGTCTTGAAGGCGCCGATGCCGGATGCGCCGCCACTGACGCGGCCCTGCGCGACCCAAACGATTTCGAAGAGGCGGCAGAGGCGCTCCTGCTCCTTCCTCGCGGCGACCCAGTCGCCGCGCTGCGCAGCATCCCAAAGGCGGACATAGCCGTGCGGATCGACATTGGCGATACCGGGGACCACGCCGTGAGCACCCATCAGCAGGGCGGTGTCGACGACGATCTCGGAGCCGGTCATCAGGAAGACGTCCTTGTGTTCGGCAAGGTCGAGGAGCGCATAGCGGAAGTTGCCGTCGTCGCCGCTGGAATCCTTGAGGCCGATAATGGCGCCTTCCCCAGCAAGCGTGACCACGGTCTGGCGCTGCAGTTTGACGTGAACGCAGACCGGAATGTCGTAGGCGACCAGCGGAACATCCACCGCGTCGCGGATATAACGGAAGTGATCGAGGATCTCGGACTGGCTGGTGACCGTATAGAATGGGGCCGTCACCACGACCGCGTCGGCGCCGGCGGCCTTTGCGACCTTCGCATGGGCGATGACGCGATCCGTGGTCGGATCGATGACGCCGACGATCAACGGCACGCGGCCATTCACCACCTCGGCCGAATGTTCGATGATTTCCCGCCGGGTCTTTTCGTCATGGAAGATCACCTCGCTCGTCGAGCCGAGTACGAATACGCCATGGCAGCCGGCACCGATCAGATGCTCAAGCACACGTGTATAGGATGGGTAGTCGATGGTGAAATCCGGATTGAGCGGTGTTACGACGGGGGGAACGACACCCTTGAATTTGGTCATTTTCGCTTCTTTCGATTGTCAGTTCAGTTCGGCACGCGGGTCGAAGGCATCTCTGAGGCCATCGCCAATGAAGTTGATTGCCAGGACGGCAAGGATCAGCGCGGCGCCGGGGAAGAGCCATTGCCACGGATATTGTTCGAGTACGGCGGTCGAGCGAGCCGCGTTCAGCATGTTGCCCCAGCTGGCCGCCGGCGGGGCGATACCGAGACCGAGGAAGGACAGCCCCGCCTCGAGCAAGATGGCATTGGCGATCTGCAGCGTTGCATAGACCACGAGGATATCGATCGAGTTCGGCAGGCCGTGGCGAAAGAGCAGATGCCCGATGCCGGCGCCCATGCCGCGGGCGGCCATGACGAAGTCGCGTTCACGCAATTCCAGCAGTCGCGAGCGGATCATGCGCGCAAGCAGCGGCCAGGATAGCAGCGAAATGACGAGGACCGTTGGCCAGATGCCGGTACCGGCAATCGAGGCGAGCACAAGCAGGAAGATGACGGGCGGCAGGGTCATCACCAGATCGACGAAGCGCATCGAGACGGCGTCCGTCCAGCGTCCGGCAAGCGCCGAGATGGCCCCGAAAAGAAACCCGATGATCGCCGAAAGCGTGGTCGATGCGACGGCGACCAGCAGCGAAATCCGGCCGCCTTCGAGCACGCGCGCGAAGACGTCGCGTCCGACGCCGTCGGCTCCGAACCAGTGCGTTGCCGTCGGGCCGCTATTCATCGCCAGGAGATCGATGTCGTTCGGCCGGAAAGCCCACCATAACGGATAGGAGAGGATCAGCAGCAGCATTGGCGTCGCGATGCAGACGCCGGCAACGGCTGCGCGATTGAGCAGAAAACGACTGAAGGCGCGGGCAAGTGGTCCAGGACTGCGGCGTTCGGAAGGGCGTGCCAGCATGGTCAGCCCACCTTGATGCGCGGGTCGACGACCGCATAGGTGATGTCGGTCAGAAGATTGACGACGATAACACAGGTGCCGATGACGAGCGTCGCCCCCATGATGACGGGGTAGTCGCGGGTCTGCACGGCATCGACGAGCAGGAGCCCCATGCCCGGCCAGTTGAAGACGCTCTCGATGAAGATGGCGCCGCCGATTGCAAGCCCGATGGTGGAGCCGATCAGGGTGACGATCGGAAGAAGCGCATTGCGCAACGCATGCTTGCTGATGACCCAGAATTCGCGAACGCCCTTAGCGCGGGCCGTGCGCACGTAATCCTGGTTCAGGACTTCGAGCAGCGAAGCGCGCATGTAGCGCATGATCAATGCAGCTTGCGCGACAGACAGAAGTGCCGCCGGCAGGATCAGATGGTGGAGGAGATCGCCCACCGAGAATTCCTCGCCCGGCGTCAGCATGCCGCCTGATGGCATCCAGTGCAGGCGGACGGAGAAAATATAAAGGCCGATCAGCGCGCTGAGAAATGCCGGGCTCGAAATGCCGGCAAGCGCAACCACCGACAAGGAGAGATCGGCAAGCGAATTGCGGCGGACGGCGCCGATCACCCCGCAGGCGATGCCTGCGACAATGGCGAAGGCAAGTGCGGTGCCCATCAAGAGCACTGTCGGGCCGATCCGTGACAGCACCAGACCGAGAACCGGTTGATCGAGACGCTTGATCGAATAGCCGAGATTGCCGGTCAGCGCCTGCTGCAACCAGCCCAGATACTGCACGGGCAAGGGCTGATCGAGCCCGAGGTTTCTGCGCAGATCGGCTAGATCAGACGGCGACATCGGCAGGTTCGGATCGATATAGGCATCGATCGGATCGCCGGGTGTCAGGCGCAACAGCAGGAAGATCAGCATGCTCAGGGCGACGAGCATGCCTATTCCTATGACCAGGCGTCTGAGACTGTATTGGAGCATGGTTCATCCGTCTTGTCAGGGTGGCCGAAGCCACCCTCAAGGCTTTGCGGAAAACGCCTATTCGGCGATCGACCATTTCTGCGGGTTGGCCTGGTAGGGGCCGCCGCCCGGCGCCGGCGTCCAGACGAAATCCTTCACCTTGGTCGAGACGATGCCGTAGCGGTTTGCCACCCAGAGCGTCGCCCAGGGCAGGTTCGTGTTCATCACCTTGCAGACGTCCTGGTAGGCAGCATCCCGCTTGGCACTGTCCGGCTCGGCCAGCGCGCTATCGAGTGCCTTGGTGAGGTCAGGCATGCGAACCCTGGCGACGTTCGGTCCGGCCGGCGGAATCTGCTTCTCGTTGAGGCCGACATTGATGCTTCCGGCATCCGGCCCGTTCTGCAGCCCGGCATAAACCAACTGGAACTGGGCAATATCCGGCGTCGCATTGAGCACGATGCTGTTATAGGTCGGCGCATCGACGGCGCGCGGGACGATGTTGATGCCGACCTGGGCCAGCATCGCCTGGACTGCGGCAAGCACGTTGGTGGCAAGCGGCGTGGTGTAATAGGTCAGAAGCGTGATCGGCTTCCCGCCGTTGATCTGGTCCCAGCCGGCTTCCGTCAGCAGCTGCTTGGCCTTCTCAGGATCGTAGGCATAGGTGTCAACATCAGGCGGTATTAGCTGTTCGGCGACATAGGCGCAGTTGGCGGGCTTGGCCGCACCGCCATAGAGGCTCTGGATGATGGCGTCGCGATTGATGGCGTACATCACCGCCTGACGGACGCGCACATCCTTCCAGAGCGGGGATTCGTGGTTGAAGCCGAGATAGTTGACGACGAAAGAGTTGCCTTCGATGACCTTGAAGTCCTTGTTGTCCTTGAAGGTCGGCACGTCGTTGGAATCGACATAGGTGAACTGGATTTCGCCGGATCTCAGCGCCGCGATCGCCGCGGCCGGGTTGGCGAAATAGCGATTGATGAGGCGCTCCAGTGCCGGCTTGCCACCGCGATAATCGGTGTTTGCGGCAAGTTCGACATATTGATCGGAGACGTATTTGGTGAATTTGAACGGGCCGGTGCCGATCGGGGCGGTGGACCACCAGGTGTTCTTCGCCAGCTGATCGGCCGGGATAGAGGAGAGGGCATGCTCGGGCAGCATCATCACCTTGGTCATCGTATCGAGAAAACTGCTGCTCGGTGCGCTGAGCTTCATGACGATCGTGTGATCGTCCGGCGCCTCGACGGACGATATGCCCTTCAGTCGGGCAGCGAGCACCGAGCCGGTTTTCGCATCCATCGCAAGGGTCATGGTGAACTTCGCGTCATTGGCGGTGAACGGTTTGCCGTCATGCCATTTGGCGTCCGCCAGCTTGAACGTGTAGGTCATCTGGTCCGGGCTGACTTCGTAGGAGCTTGCCAGCGCGCCGACGACCTTCTGCAGCTTCTCGTCATAGGCGATCAGCGGTTCGTAGTAGATGCTGAGCCAGGTGAAGCCTGCGGTCGCGGCAAGCGGATTGAAATTGCCCTGGAAACCTCCGGGGCCGACATCGAAGCCGCCGGACAGCGTGGCTGCCTGAGCCTGGGCTGCAACGCCCGAAACGGCAAGAGCCGGAACGGCAACCGTCGACAGCAGGGCGCCAAGCGCAATAACGGATAATCTAGACAGTCTTTTCATGTGTTCCTCCCACGTTTGAACTTGTCTTGTTGTTGGCAATCACCCGCGCAATGCCCTCGTAGTGACGATCCAGGCGTCTGCGCGCCTCCTCCAGATCCCTTGCCTCGATTGCATCGACGATCGCGGCATGATCGCGCCACGTCGCCATCGGATCGAGATTTTCAAGATTGACGAAATCCGACGCCTTGTAGAAGGCGAGCCAGAAGACATCGATCAGCCGCACGAGCGTTTCATTGTCCTGGCAGCGAAACAGCAGTCGGTGGAACAGTTGGTCGTCTTCCGCAAAGGTTTCGCCGCGCTCGGCATGGGCGCGCATCCGATTGACGGTGGCGCGCAGCTCGGCGATGTCCTCCTCGCCGATCACGTCGATCGTCTTGCTGATCAATCCCACTTCAAGCGTGCGCCGGATTTCGAGGACTTCCTCGATCTGCCGCAGGGCGCCGCCGAGGCCGTAAGCGAGGTTGTCGAGAAGCGGCTCGAAGGAAAAGGCCTTCACGAAGATGCCGACACCGCGCCGCGTCTCCAGGACGCCGAGCGATTCCAGCGCCTTGATGCCTTCCCTCAGCGAATTGCGGCTGACACCGAGCTGGGTGGCTAGCTCTCCTTCCGCCGGAAGAAGGGTTCCGGGAGCAAGGCCATTATCGTCGATATAGGCGCGCAGACTTTCCTGCACGGAGACATGCAGCAGTGGCGCGCGCGTCAGGGGCTTCATCGATTTCAATGTCATGCCGGCCACTTTCTCGCATCGCCAATAAGATGACCATTACATATCCACTTGTAGGATATCTGTCAAATGGTCAGGCTTAAACGGTTGACGCCGAACCCCCGCTCGTAGCTGTTTGATGCTGTCGTTCTTGGGCGCCAGAACGACAACAGCCAAACAGCGCAGTTTTCCTGGAATGACTTCAGCCGAAGGCTTGACCGACCTCTGCAGCATGGACCACCACGCAGTTGCGGCCAGTCTTTTTGGCAAGGTAGAGCGCCGCATCCGCTTGTCGCTGCATGTGCTCTGCTGACACGAGTTCACTGTTTTCCATCAATATCGCTATTCCGATGCTGACAGTGACCCAGGGACCGACGCGGGAGGTGGGATTTGGAAGAGACGCAGCTTCTACTCGGCTTCGAATTCTCTCAGCAACCACCCGGGCCTCTTGTTCATCAGGGCCTGGGAGAAAGACGAGAAATTCTTCGCCTCCGTACCGGGCGACCTGGTCTCGCTCGTCTCTCATGCTGCTCTGAATGATGCCGGCAACTTTCACCAGACAGCGGTCGCCTTCGGCATGCCCGAGATTATCGTTGAGGCGCTTGAAGTCGTCGACATCGCACATCAGCATCGCCGCGCTGTTCGTTCGTTTAAGGTCCTCGTTCCAGAAATGATGGAGCGTTTCCATCATCGAACGCCGGTTGGCGACACCAGTCAGCGGATCGGTTCGCGCCAGCAATTCCAGCTGAGAATTGGCGTCAGTAAGCTCCGCGAGGCGACTTCGATCTCGTAACTCAAGCAAGAAGGTCTTCTGAGCGAAGATGGTGGCGGTGCGTCGGGCAACGACGGTTGCAGCCACCCCGCTTGCGAAAAACAGCGTCCCGGCCAGAGCACTCCCCGCTTCAATGTCTGGATTGCGCAGCTGAAACACAAGGTAGATACCGAGGGCAGCAGCACCGATCGCCATCGCCCAACCGAGTGGAACGGGAAATATCATAATGGCAGTGACGGCCACAAAAAGCATGATGGTCAAATGCCGCTCGTAAAACTCGCCACCGGTGTTAACGCCCACCAAGGCTACCGACAGGAGGATGAGAAAAACAGCCGAGAGGATGAAAACTCCCTGCACCCACAAAGCGTGCGGCCGCAGGAAGGCTATCGCTGCGACAAGAGCTGCGGGGGGAAGAATAGACGCTGGCCAAAGCATCGACATCACGGTTCCGGTCGGAAGCAAGATCGCGTTGAGGCCCAACGTCAGAACATCGAGCACGATAACCCAAACCATCCACGCGCGGATGATCTTGGCAGTCCGCGGCCAGGAGCGTTCGCGAAAAAGCTGAGCCAGTTCCCCATTGAAGCGGATATCACGCGTGCGTCCACCGAGCAGGCGCTCGACCTGCTCGACAATGGCCGGGCTCAACCTCTGGAGAGGTTTCCGCGAAGACGCCCTTACCGATTTGATAGGAGCTGTGGTTCGCTCGGTATCCATGTGTCGGATCTAGGGAGCAGACGACCGGAGGCAAGACGAGCCGCGAATTCCGCCCCAAAAGACGATATGCTTGCCCTAATGATTTTGTACCAGGGGACGACAGTATGTCGTCAACGTGTCATATCGGGCCAAAGTCTCACGCGTGCCAGGCCGAATTCACGTTCGATTCCTTTCAAGACCCCAATCATCCTCGATGAGGTGGGCCATCCAATGATGGAAGCTCGCCCGAAGCGAGATTGAGGAGGATGCCCGCTGAAATCCGACGCTAAAGCAATGTTCCAGGTCAGCCTGAGGGGCGTTGGCTTCCGACCCGCATATTGACGAAGCAACGCGGCAGGTGGTCGTTGATCATGCCGGCCACTGGCATCCGTGCATGGCCGGCTTCGTATCGAGAGGGGATGACGAGGATCGATAAGACGGTGAGTTTTACCTCAAGGGTCCCGTCATCCCCGCCCAGATCAGTCCGCGGTGCTTGGCACCGGCGTGTTGAGCAACTGCTGCTCCCACAGATAGGCGATGCCGCTGCCAGCGGCGTGTTGCTTGAGCACCTCCGTCAGCTCGCCGACATGCTCGGTGCGCGCCCAGTCGCGCTGCCACTCGGATGCCAGCGCCAGCCAGGTCATCATGTTCGCGCCGGCCGCGATCATACGCTGGATGGCCACCTCGTGGGCCTCGACCGACGTGCCGCCCGAGGCGTCGGTGATCACCGTGACATCCCAACCTTCGCCCAGCGCCTGGATTACCGGCATCGCGACGCAGATCTCGGTCCACAGGCCGGCGATGATCAGCTGCTTGCGGCCGGTCGCCTTGACCGCATCCACAACCTTCTGGTCCTCCCAGGTGTTGATGAACGTCCGGTCGATCACCTCCTGCCCGGGAAAGACATCGGTGATGTGGGGGAAGATCAGGCCGCCCCGATCGGCAACGACGCTGGTCAGGATAGTGGGGACGCCGAAGGCCTTCGCGGCCTTCGCCAGGGCGGTCGAATTGTTGACCACCGCCTGCGGATCGTGGCTGTTCAGGTTCGCGAGCTGGTAGGGCTGGTGGTCGATCAAAACGAGTGCCGAATCTTCGGGACGAAGAAGCGAAGCAAGGCCATTACGAAAGGTCATGAATACTTCCTTTGCTGCCGTTGTGCGCGGCATTGGTTTTTCCGGAGACATGCGTCAGGAGTGACGTTGCCTGGGAGCAGTATTGCCGTTCCCACCTGTGATGCGGTAGTACCCTTTCGGGCCACGCTGTGTCGCGAAACGGGGAACGCTAAAATGGAGATCGAAGAGCTGCGGACATTCGTCGAGGTCGCCGATGCCGGAGGCGTTTCGCCCGCCGCGCGCAGGCTCGGCGTCTCCAAGTCGATCGTCAGCCGACGGCTGGCCCGGCTCGAAGCCGACCTCGGCGTCCAGCTTCTGGCACGAACCACCCGCGGCGCGGCCCTGACCGAGGCTGGGATCACGTTTCGCGATCATGCGGCGAGAGTGTGTGCCGAGATCGATATCGCCAGGGAAACGATCCTGCCCGCCGGCGACCTTCGGGGCCGCCTGAGAGTGGCCGTTCCGCTGTCCTTCGGCCCGACCCACTTCGCGCCCGTGCTCGCTGACATGGCCCAACGCCACCCGCAGCTCCAGATCCAAACCGTCTATAGCGATCGCTTCGTCGATCTCATCGCTGAGGGCTTCGATTGCGCGATCCGCGTCGGCTATCTGCAGGATTCCAACCTGATCGCAAGGCGCGTTGGGCCGATCTATGGGAAGCTGGTCGCAAGCCCCGACTATATCAGGGCGCAGGGGTCTCCCGAAAAGCCGGAGGATCTCGCCACCCACGAGGCCCTCATGCAGGGAACGGAGGCCTGGCAATTCATGGATGGCGAGGAGATTGTCACGGTCTACCCGCGTGGGCGCTTCAAGGCCGACAACGCCATGGCTCTCCTTGCCGCGGCTTTGAAAGGGCTAGGCATCGCCTGGATCCCCGATGGCGTCATCGATGATCATGTCGCCTCCGGCGCGCTGGTTCCGGTCATGACACGCCATCCGCCCCCTCCGGCAGGCGTTTATGTCATTCGCCCGCCGGGTCAGCATCCCGCGCGGAAGGTGCGTGTACTGACCGACATGCTGATCGATTGTTTCCAACAGGCGCATGACCCCGCGGAGGAAGGTCGCTGAGGCCCGAGTGGCGGGAAGCCCCGACCGGTCTCGCTCGATTCTAAGTCACACGAAGGCGATATTTGCATCTTCGAGAAACTGAGGTTCCGGAAATAGCGCGACGAGACCGGGCTTGTGCAGCGGGTAACGATGACGTTCGCGCCTTTGGACGCCGCGGTGTCACTGTCGGCAGAACTGGGCGGCATCGTCGGGGAGGAGTTTGGTGACGATCTCTTGTACGACGCGCGGGTGAACGAGATCACGGCGTCCTGATTGCCAGACCCACATTCGATCGTACCCAAAGGCCGGGGGCCGGTGCGATGGCGATCTTTGCTGCTATCGAAGGCGCGCAGCTGGTCGCGCGCGGTTGCCGGGACATCGGCATCTATGACCGGACAATACGGGCCTATCGGACCACGGGTCTCATCCCGTAATTGGCCCGCGGCTCTAATGGGAGTGGCAGTTGCTCAAGTGAGCGATGGGGTTTTGCGCAACTCCGCCGGCCGACCTATCCGGCGAGCCACTTCAGCGGCATCTGCGGTCGAAATACCCCTCCTAATCAGTCAGTTGATACTGCTTGAGCGTGGTCGGGTGGCAAAGGTTGCGCAGGGATGGTGGATGACGGTTGCAATTTGTCGCAGTTCAAAAAGCGTCATTCCAAACCAATTCGGAGAGTTGCCAGGTGATATCACCTTCCATATATTGATAGCATGACCATCAGCGTTAAGGGAGTGCAATCGATGGCAGCAGTTACAATACGCAATTTGTCTGAGGAGACACATCGTGCCTTGAGAGTGAGGGCAGCTCATCACGGCCGCAGTACCGAAGCAGAAATCCGTGACATCCTAGAAACAGCGGTACGGCCAGCTGAGCGCGTGATGTTGGGCTCGTTGCTAGCATCAATCGGACGCGAGGCAGGGCTTTCCAACAACGACGTGGATAATCTGCAGCTCGTCCGAGATAAAACGCCTGCGGAACCTATGAGTTTCGAATGATCCTGATCGATACCAACGTCATCTCAGAGCCATGGAAGCCCACACCCGATAATCAGGTGCTGGCGTGGATCGATGCCCAAGCAGTGGAAACGCTGTTCGTTTCAGCGATTACAGTAGCTGAGTTACGGTTCGGCATTGCCGCGATGCCTGGCGGAAGACGAAAAACCGTCCTCTACGATCGACTAGAACAGGAAGTTCTGCCTCTATTTTCAGGACGCGTTCTATCCTTCGACATGGCTGCGTCACAGAGCTATTCGGAATTAATGGCGCGAGCACGCGTCGCAGGTCGGGCAATCGGTAAAGCAGATGCCTATATTGCCGCAACTGCTGCGGCGAACGGATTTATTGTCGCCACCCGCGACACTAGTCCCTTCGAAGCCGCAGGACTTAACGTTATCAACCCTTGGTACGCACCAACATAGCAGCGACAAAGCGTCAGATGATTGCCGAGCGATCCCGTAAATCGGCAATAGATTGCATCAGCAACAATGAGGAATCGTCAGCTCGGTCCCCATCAAAACCGGCAGGTTGACAGTCGCCTCGGTCCGCAGTTGGGCTCTCGCATGACAGAGCCGCCTGCGTTGGCATTTACCCGCACGGGGACGTTATGGCCCCAATTCTACGTGCAACCTGTTCGGGAGTGTCGAAGGCGTGGATTTTTGTCGATTAAAAGGTGACTAAAATAATCATCTTAAGTTGACAGGGCCAATTTCGCTGCATAGGTTCCGCCCGCATCCGTGGCGTAGGGACCAAGCAATGGCACGTGTTTTTTTGAACGTTTCTAATAATGTATCGCGAATTTATGGAGATAGCGTATTTGTCACGACAGCGATCGTCCTGATCGGCCTAGCGGCATCGCCCGCTTCAGCCCAGAGCGCGTCCACGGATGCTAGCGCGACAGCGCTGGAGCCGATCGTCATTCAAGGTGCATCCTCTGATAGCAAGACTGACCGGACGTCCGTCGCTGCCAAGAACAGTTCGGCCGCGACCAAGATCGACACGCCGCTCGTCGAAACGCCGCGTTCGGTCTCGGTGACCACCGAGAAGGAAATCGAGCAGCGTGGCGCCCAGAGCATTATCGAGGCCGTGCGCTATTCGGCCGGTGTGACAACCGGACCGAACGGATTCGATCCGCGCTTCGACCAGATCTTCATTCGCGGCTTCAACATCACGACGGTTGGCGACTATCGTGACAGCTTGCGCCAGCCCTATATCAATTACGGCATGTTCCGCACCGATCCCTATCAGCTGCAACGCGTCGAGGTGATCAAGGGACCGGTATCCGTTCTCTACGGCTCGGGATCGCCGGGCGGCCTCGTGAACAAGATATCGAAGCTTCCGGCCGAAGAGCCGATCCACGAAGTCGGTATGTCCTACAGCACCAAGGATCGGGCTCAGGCGATGTTCGATTTCGGTGGACCCATCAGCGAAGGGAACGACGACTTTCTCTATCGCATCGTCGGTCTTGCCCGTCACGGCGACAACAATTTCGATATTGCCGACGACCGCTATTTCCTGGCGCCGTCCTTCACCTGGAAGCCCGACGAAGGCACATCCTTCACGCTCTACGGCCTGGCGCAGTCCGACGAGACCGATGCCAATGTCGGCGCGATCACGACCGCCGACGGCAAAATTCTCGACATAAGGCAGAGCGATCCCGACTACGACTACCAGAAGGTCAAGCAGCAGCAGATCGGCTATCAGTTCGAGCACGAATTCGACAACGGCCTGACGTTCCGCCAGAACCTGCGCTATTCGCATCTCGATCTTAGGGCTCGTTACCTCGGCGTCTCCAGCTGGACCGGTACTGTCGCCCATCGCAACGCAAGCTCGATCCGGGACGAAATGAATGTCTTCCAGGTCGACAACCAGCTCGAGGCGAAGTTCGATACCGGCCCGCTTGCCCATACGATGCTGTTCGGGCTCGATTACACCAATCTGCAGTCGAACTGGGGCTACGGCATCGGGGCGGTGAACTCGGCCTTCGATTTCGATATCGCCAACCCGACCTATGGTGTCTCGGGCGCTACGCCGGCCTATAACTTCATCGTTGCCGATGCCGATATGCGCCAAGTCGGCGTTTACGCCATGGACCAGATCGACGCCGGAAACTGGCGCTTCAACCTCGGCGGCCGCCAGACCTGGGTGAACCAGACGCGTGACACGACCTATCCCTCCTTCGGGTTGAACGACTCGGAAGACGTCAACAAGAACGCCTTCTCCTGGCAAGCCGGTGCGCTTTACCTCTTCGACAACGGCATTGCACCCTTCGTTTCCTATGCGACCTCGTTCGATCCGGTGACCAACCGGTCGACATCCGGCAAGATCCTGGAGCCGACCGAGGGTGAACAGTACGAGCTCGGCGTGAAGTACCAGCCGCCGGGCACCGATATCCTGCTGTCGGCGGTCGCCTATCACATCGTCGAAAAGAACAAGCCGGTGCTGGTCAATCCGCTGACCCTTGCCTACGACTCGCTCGGCGAGGTGACAGGAAAGGGCATCGAGCTTGAAGCTCGCGCAGCAATCGCCGACGGCCTCGACATCATTGCGGCCTACACTTACAACCATTCTGAGGTCACCGGCGGCGACAACGAGGGCAACACCCCGGCCGTAACCCCCTCGCATGTCGCAAGCCTTTGGGCCAACTATACTTTCCAGGAAACCAATCCGTTCAACGGCCTGTCGATCGGCGCGGGGGTCCGCTATGTCAGCGAGAATTGGACGGATACCGCCAATACCTCGAGGAACCCTTCGAGCTTCTATGTCGATGCATCCACCGCTTATGATTTCGGCGCGCTCGACAAGAAGTATGAGGGCCTGACGGCTGCCTTCAATATCCGCAACATCGCCGACCAGCGCGACACCGTGTGCAACGAGGGCTTCTGCTATCTCGGCCAAGGCCGCAACATGACGGCGACCCTGAAGTATCGGTGGTAATACATGGCGCCGGAGATGACCCGAGCGCTCCAGCCCGCGACGTTGATCGCTGATCATCCCGTCGCCCACCAGGCCGTCGACCTCGACGGCCTGGTGGGCGACGGCCCGTTCTCCTATTGCCGCGGCAAGCTGCTCGGTTCCCCACCGCAGACGGGCGTTGTCGTTCCCTGCAGGGATCTTTGCAACCGGGCAATCTTTGACGAAATCATTGGCCGATATGCGCAAAAGTTTCCAGGCAGCGACCGTCGTGCGATCGTCTCCATGTGGACGCTCTACTATTTCAGCATGCTGACGATCGCCCCCAGCCTCCACATGTTCGTGCACCGGATCGGGCTGCCGTTGGAGATCGACGGGCTTTCGCTCGTCTGCAACGAGCATACGGGCGAGCCGGAAGCATTCGTGATGTCCGAAAGACCAGACGTTACCACCGATCCCGCCGGCGACCTTCACCGGCTGATGCGCCGCCACGCCGAACCGGTGATCGCGGCGATCGCCACCAATGCCGGCGTCGCTCCGAAGCTTCTGTGGAACAATGTCGCGGCATATCTCTGCTGGATTCTCAAGGAGATCGCCCATCGTCACGAGCCCGCCCTTGTCGAAGGCGGCATGGCGCTGCTCGAAGAAGCTGCATGGCCGTGCGGCGGGCGTAATCCGATGTTGGGCATGATCCGCATAGCGCGCCAGCAATGCGGACTGGAGTTTGCCCGCCGAAAAGTCTGCTGCCTGCGCTACAATCTGCCGGGCGTGGCTGGCTGCGGCGAAGCCTGTCCGCTGCCGGACGGGCGTCATTCAGCTCCTATCGGCCCGCCAAGGTCCTGAAGAGTCGACGGATGGCAGTCGCCGATGACGAGAAGGACCGCTCCTAGATAGCGCGCGCGTGGTCATTGCCGACGCGCCAAGCAGAAAGCCCCGTCGTCTCGAAGCGCGGTCTCAGCTGCCTCGACGTCGGCGAGTGGCTTGACCATGAACAGGCATGGATGTTCCTCGTGCCAGAGCTTTGCAAAAACCTCCGCCCGCACAAAGCCGTTCCGGTCATAGAAGCGCCGCGTCGCCTCAAACTGCGGTTCGTCGCGGCCGCGCGGGGCGAGCGTCTTGACGGTCAGCAGCCGGGCACCCGATTCATGGCCGAAACGTTCGGCCGCATCGATGAGATGGCGTCCGGCGCCGCGACCATGATGTTCGGGTCGTGTCGCTATCAGCGCGATCTCGACGGCGCCGGGCGGGTGCAGCTTCAAGGCCATCAATGCGGTCACGACGTCGGCTTCGACATAGCCGAACACCGGCAGGTCTTCGATCGCCTGGGCGCTCGCTTCGATGACCTCAGGTTCTGAAAACCAGTCGGGCAAAGCCCCCATGATCGATCGGCAGAGCTCCGCCTTGCCCGTCAGGATCTCCACTGTCCTCCCCATTTTTCTCGCTTTCATCCGGTCGATTTAAACTTGACTTCCAACGCTCGTTCTCCATGGCGAAGATGAACAAATCGTGCCGATCCGAATCAATGTCGACCGATCCATTTCTTGGTATCGAGACCTGATGGCGCTGACATTTTCGCTCGGCATGGCTGCTATTTCCTTGGATTTCCAGGAACTCTAAGTCGCAGGGCGTTTAATTGATCGCAGAAGTATGGATCTTCTCAGAAGATCTTAGGAAATAGAGCGGGATCATTGTTTAGTTAATACTAAATTATTGAATCTGGCGCGAAATCTTGCATCAGCCGGCACACCGGTCGTCCCAGCTACCTTCGAGGAGACCCGCATGAAGCGCCCGAGTATCAAGCAAGCCCTGATCTTAAAGCTGTCGATCATCAGCCTGTTCATGGTTGGCCTTTCCTATGTCTCGCTGAGCACGATTTCGACACTTCGTGCCAATACTGAGCAGATCGGGACCTTCTGGATGCAGCGGCTTGTGACGGCTCGCGAGATCAAGGATAACTTCCTCGACCTGAAATTGGTCTATGCTCAGTACCTCCTGGAGGATACAGCGGAGGAGCGGAATGTCGGACAGCAAAAAATCGATGCCGCCGGCGCCGCGGTCGAGAAAGTTGTCACCGAATACGAAAAAGGCGTCCGCACCGAGCGGGGGCGCGAACTGATCAATCAGATCAAGCCGGAACTCGCCAAATATCGCGCGCTGGCAGAGCAAATGATCGCGTCTGAAAATGACGGGAAGACGCCTGAAGCAATCCGCCTCTTCAAGGAAAATATGGAGCCACAAGCCGAGTTGGTGAACAAGGCGGTGGCGGATCTGGTCGCTTTCATTCTCAGCCAGGCCGAAGGCTTCGTGGCTGCGAGCGGTGATTCCGCACAATCCGCTTTCATGCTGACGGCCGCGATCGCAGCGCTGGCTGTGCTTCTTGCCGTAGCCGGCATCTTCTTTGCGATTTCCGGCATCGCCAACCCAATCCGAAGCATCGCCTCCGCCATGAGGCGCTTGTCGGATGGTGATCTTGACAGTGATATTCCCTATGCCGGTCGCGCCGACGAAGTCGGCGAAATGGCCGGTGCGGTTGAAATCTTTCGTCAGAATGCCCTCAACGTCGTCAGGCTCGAGAAGGAAGCCGCAGAATCCCGCAGCGAGAGCGAGGCAACGCGCGCCGCAGCCCAGCAGCGCGCCGAACGCGAGGCGGAACAATTGCGCTTCGCGACCACGACATTGGGCGAAGGTCTCCGGCGGCTTGCAGCAGGCGACATATCCTTCCAGCTTTCGGAGCAATTTGCGGCCGAATATGAAGCCTTGCGCGAAGACTTCAACGCCTCGCTCCGGCAATTGGGTGCGACGATCGGCGCCGTGCTCCAGACCGTGCACAGCATCGATAATGGTACCGGTGAAATTGCATCTGCCGCGCAGGATCTTTCCAAGCGTACCGAACAACAAGCAGCCTCTCTCGAGGAGACGGCTGCAGCCTTGGACGAGATCACGTCGAATGTGACGATGTCGACCAAACGCACCGACGAGGCACGCAATGTGGCCAAAGAAGCCGATATCAGCGCTCAGCGGTCCGCAACTGTCGTCTCGCAGGCGGAACAGGCCATGCGACGCATCGAAGACAGTTCACAGCAGATTTCGAACATCATTGGTGCAATTGATGAAATCGCCTTCCAGACAAACCTCTTGGCGTTGAATGCCGGCGTTGAAGCTGCCCGCGCGGGTGAGGCGGGCAAAGGTTTTGCAGTCGTCGCCCAGGAAGTTCGTGAGCTCGCCCAGCGCGCCGCTCAAGCGGCCAAGGAAATCAAAGGCTTCATTCAAAAGTCATCAGCTGATGTGGAAAATGGCGTGAAACTGGTTCTCGAAACCGGAACATCGCTCAAGTCGATCGGTGAGTACGTCGTACAGATCAACCAACTCATGGATGCGATAGCCACATCGGCGCGCGAGCAGTCGACGGGACTTGCTGAGATCAACACGGCCGTAAATCAGATGGACCAGGCGACCCAGCAAAATGCGGCGATGGTCGAGCAATCGACGGCTGCCGTTGCCTCATTGTCCTCCGAGGCAGGCCGCCTGCGCGATCTGGTCAACCAGTTTCAATTGGATGGCGACAAAAGCGCAGCGGACGGGCAGCGCAGCGGACGGGCCTTTGAAGGCAACAGGCCAATCCACTTGGTCGCTTCGCGGCGCGTGACGCAAAGATGACGCGCGGCTAAGTCAGATCAGGTACTGAAGATGTTGAACTAGCGTCTGGAGGATCATCGGCTCGATCACTCCAAGGCGGCTGTCCCGCATCACTCCTCGCAAGGCATCATGAGCGGCAGCGATATTCTCATATCCTGCCGCATCCTGTAGGGTCGCGGTATCTGTGGACCTATGGGTAAATTTCAGAGCGATCGATGAAGAAGACCTTCAATCCGGCCTCGGTGCGCCGGCCTTTTGGAAATTACAATCACGGCCTGCTGGTGCCGCCCGGCGCATCGCTCCTGGTCACGTCGGGCCAGCTTGGTATCGGTCTCGACGATACTGTTCCGAGCGACATTACTGCTCAGGCGGAACTCTGCTTCGAGGCAATCAAGGCGATCCTCGAAGAGGCGGAGATGAGCTTTGCCGACGTGATCCGCATTTCGGGGTTCGTTACACGCCGCGAGGATTTCCCGGCCTATATGGCCGTGCGGGATCGCTATACGCTCGATCCCAAGCCGGTTTCCACCTTGCTCGTCATCGGCGGCTTTACCCGCCCTGAGTTCCTCGTCGAGGTCGAGGTGACGGCCGCGAAAATCTTGTAGAGTATTTCCGTTTTTCTTCGAAGCGCGGAGATGCTCCACCTCTCAAAAGCGCTTCGCGCTTTGCCTGGCAAAAGCGCAGCACACTTTTGCTAGAATTGCTCTAGAATCGCTCCATCGCCTCTCCCACACGGGCGAGGAATTTTGCCCGCGTCTCCGGCGTGCAATTGTTCATGTCGTAATGGGCGAGGAAGGTCACCGGGTTGAACGGATTGATCTGCGCCCTCAGCACGCGCTTGACGATTTTCTTTGGAGGGTTGCCGGCTGCAAAGGCCCGGAAGGGCGTTGCGCCATAAGTCAGGACGGCTGCAAGCTTGCGGATGTGGCGCAGCCGCGATTCCACCTTGCCGTTGACCAGCTCGAAGGAAACGCCCGGCAGCCACACGCGGTCGAAATAACCTTTCAGGATTGCCGGAAAGCCGAAGTTCCAGATCGGGGTGCAGATCACCAACCCCTCGGCCGCCTTCAACCTTTCGACATGGGGCTCCACCAGCTTCAGATTTTCCGGATAGTCGTGATAGACGAGCCGGTCGTGGCGCGAGAGCACCGGATCGAACTGCTCTTCATAGAGGTCGCAGGCGTCCACAATATGCCCGGCCTTCTCAAGGCTCTCGACGGTCTGCCGGTAGAGCGCCTTGCCGTAACTTTCCTCGACCGGGTGAGAGTGGAGGACGAGAACCCTCATGAAGCCTCCATCAGGGCCGCCAGGCCTGGGAAGAGATAATTCTTGCCGGCGTTGAAATCGAAATCAGGATTTTCCCACGCGATCATCTTGCCGGGATTGAGCAGGCCTTTCGGATCGGTTTCCTGCTTGAAGGCGAGCTGAACCGCGTCGGTGCGCTTCATACCGCCTTCTTCAAGCGTATAGCGATGCGGATTGAAGATCGGGCATCCATTGTCCTGGTGGATCTTGATGATCTCCTCCAGCCTCTCCTCGGTGGTATAGCGCACCAGCGGCAGGCCGGAGCACTGGATCTGGCCATCGAATTTGATGAATTCGAGATGACCCGGTACTTCGTCACCGAAGATCTCCACCATCTTCCGGACTTTGGCGACATGATCCGGTCCGGGGTATTGCACCTGCAGATAGGTGAAGCTCGGGTCGACCTTCAGCGCACGCAATGTCGTGTGGTTCCAGGCAAGCTCATAGGCGTGCGGGATCCCGCGCATGCTCTCCACCTTGTCGGAGCGGAACATGATCTCCCCCTTCTGCGCCCCGGTGAAGGCAAGAAAGGCATCGATGGAGTGCGGCGCGATCATCAGCACGACGATCGATTGGCCCTGACGGATGTAAGGCTTGTGGCGGGTGAAATAGTCGTGAGGGATGGGAGCCGCGATCGGTGCGATCTCCTTGACGAGGATGCCGTTGCATTTCGCCAGCGCATCGGAGAAGCGCACCGCTTCCATGAAGTCGTCATAGCCGACGAGCACGTCGACCCAGTCATAGGCAGGTGCAAGCGGCATCTCGATCTCGGTGATGATGCCGTTGGTGCCATAGGCGTGGCTCACCTTCTGCAGGTCCCAGCCGGTGAGGTCGAGGACGCGCGGTTCGGCCTCCATGGTGACGACGCGCAGGCGCAATATATTGCCGAGGTCGCGCAAACCGCCCCAGGTGATCGAGCCGACGCCGCCGGAACCGCCGGCGATGAAACCGCCGACCGTCGCCGTCTGGGCAGTGGAGGGGTGGAAGCGCAGCTCCTGGCCTGAATGGGCCTTGGTCTGCTTGTCGAGCTGGGCAAGCACGATGCCCGGTTCGCAGATGACGCGGCCAGGATGGATCTCCTTGATTTTGTCCATGGCAGCAAGGTTCAGCACGATGCCGCCGGAAAGTGGCATGGCCTGGCCGTAATTGCCGGTGCCGGCGCCGCGCGGCGTGACCGGCACGCCATGGGCATAGGCAACCTTCAGCGTCCGGATGACCTCCTCCTCGGTCTTCGGCGTGACCACGAGATCGGCCGTCACATTGTCGAGTTGCGCCTTCAGGATCGGCGAGTACCAATAGAAATCCCGGCTCTTCTGGCGAACCAGCGCCGGGTTGTCCTCAATGGCGATGCCTTCGAGTTCCTTTTTGATCTTCTGATAATCGGCCATGTCAGGCTCCAACGACGCTATCGAGTTCACGGTAATCCGGCAGGCTGCGGTCGATCACCTTGCCGCGGCGAAGCACGACGCGGTCAGCCTGAGGACGGGACAGGAATTCACTCCAGCGCCGCGCGCTGAAGAGCACGAGATCGGCGGGATCGCCGGCGGCGATACGGCCCTTGTCCGGTCGTCCGACGATGGCGGCGGGCGAGGTGGTGACGACGCGGGCGGCGGTATCGAGCGGATGGTCGAGATGCAGAATCCGCACGGCCTCACGGAAGACCTCCACTGGATCGAGATCACCATAAGCATAGAAGGGGTCACGGGTATTGTCGGATGCGACCGCGGTCGCGACACCGGCTGAGGCCAGTTCCTTGAACAGCGTGACGCCGCGCCAGCGCGGGGTGCGGCCGGGATAGCGATCCTGCAGATACATGTTGCACATCGGCAGTGAGATGACCGCGATCCCTGCCTTGGCGACCAACGCGACGGTGCGCGCGGCGGTGTCTTCGTCCTGGCGGGCGAGCGAGCAGCAATGGCCGGCGGTCACCTTGCCCTCGAACCCATTGCGCAGCACAGCCTCGGCGATTGCCTTCAGTGTTTCCGCGCCGCGATCATCCGTCTCGTCGACATGCAGATCGATATCCAGGCCATGCTCTGCGGCAGTCCTGAAGAGCGTGTCGAGCTGCCAGACAAGCTCCGGCCCCATCCTGGTGACGCCGCCAAGCAGGCCGCCGTTCTGCCGGATTGTTGTGACGAGATCGGCAAAGAAGGTGCTGTCTGCCATGGCATCCAGCGGGAAGAGGGCGACCGCCTGCAGTGCAATCCTATCCTTCCAGGCATCCCGGATTTCGGCAAAAACCTCAAAAGATATGCGATGCTGGGGCGCAAGCGAATCCAGGTGCGTCCGGATCAGGCTGGTGCCATGGGCGTAGGCGGAGCGGAGCGAGAATTCCATGCGCCGTTTGACGTCTGCGGCTGACCAGTTGGCCTCCCGGTCGGCCCTGACGGCATCGAGCGCGCCCATGAAGCTGCCGTCGGGATTGGCCTGGCGCGGCCAGATATGGCCTTTGTCGAGATGGGTATGGATATCGGCAAAGCACGGCCAGACCATGCCGTCCTTGAGATCGATCCTGGCATAATCAACCGGTGCGGCGCCGGCCGGCCGGATGGCGGCAATCATGCCGTCGCTGATGACGATATCGACCGTGGCCAGCCCTTCGGTGACCGGCACATCGACATGCTCGACGGTGACGGCGGGTACTGTCGCATTGCTCAGCACGAAGCGGGCCGCATTCGGCGGGGATATGAAGGAATAGGTCATCAGTTTTCCCGTTTGATGCTGCTTTCATGCCAGCGGTGAAGGCTCAGCCAGGCAATGAGGGTGGTGAGGCCAAAGATCGCTACGCCAAGCATGGAGAGCATCAACAGCGCCGCGAAGAGCCGCGGGATGTTCATCCGGTACTGCGCTTCCAGCAGGCGGAAGGCGAGGCCGGAGCCGGCACCGGCCGAGCCTGCAGCAAATTCGGCGACGACGGCGGCGATCAGCGCAAGCCCGCCGCCGATGCGAAGACCGGTCATGAAATAGGGCTGGGCGGCCGGGATCTTCAGATGGATCAGCGTCTGCCAGCGCGAGGCGCCATAGAGCTCGAAGAGGTTGATGAGGTTATGGTCGACGCTCTTCAGGCCCTGCACCATGTTCGACAGGATCGGGAAGAATGCGACGAGGAACGCGCAGATGAGCAGCGCGACCTGTGTGGAGGGAGCGTAGATCAGGATCAGCGGCGAGATCGCCACGATCGGCGTCACCTGCAGGATAACGGCAAGGGGATAGAAAGCGATCTCGATCCAGCGCGATTGCACCAGGAAGACTGCAAACCCCACGCCGCCAGCCAGCGCCAGCATCAGCGAGATGAAGGTGATCTTGGTGGTGACCCAGAGGGCCGGCGCAAGCGTGCCCCAATCATTGACGAAGGCCGCGGCCACCGCGCCGGGACCGGGCAGGATGTATGGCGGAACGCCCGAGAGCACCACGTAAAGCTCCCAAGCGATGATGAGCACGGTGATGACGAGGAAAGGCACGGCGATGCGCAGCGCCAGCTCATGCCGCAGGGCGTTCGCCGGTTGGGAGGCGGGCGGGGATGCGGCTTCGGCGGTTTCGATGCTTTCGACGCTCATCAGTGCTCCTCCGATCCGCCCATCGCCTCGATCAGCGAACGGGACGCCTTTTCGCAGGCCTGCCGATATTGTTCCGAGGTTCGATAATGCGAATCCCGCTCAAAGCTGGTGGTCAGCGGAAAATCGGCATGCACGCGGCCGGGCCTTGCCTTCATCACCACGATCCGGTTCGAGAGATAAGCGGATTCGAACACCGAATGCGTCACGAAGATCACCGTAATCCCGGTCGTCTTCCACAGCCGCAGCACGTCGTCGTTGAGCTTCTGGCGGGTGATCTCGTCGAGCGCGGCGAAAGGCTCATCCATCAGCAGCAGCTTCGGCTTCGTCACCAGCGCGCGGGCGATCGACACGCGCATCTTCATGCCCCCGGAAAGTTCGCGCGGATAGGCATCGGCGAAATCCTGGAGACTGACGGTCGCCAGCGCTTCGGTGATCCGGTCGCGGGCTTCCGCCTTGGAGATCCCGCGCAGTTTCAGCGGCAGGTAGACGTTGCCGAAAACGGTCTTCCACGGCATCAGCGTCGGCTCCTGGAAGACGAAGCCGATATCGCCTTCAGGCAGGCCCTTGGAGTTGATGCGTGAACTTGGCCAGTCGATCTTGCCCGCGGAGATATCGCCAAGGCCTGCGATGATGCGCAGCGCCGTGGACTTGCCGCAGCCGGAGGGGCCAAGCAGGCTGATGAATTCGCCGCTTTCGACGGTCAGCGACATGCCCGAAAGTGCTGTCGTGCCGCTGGAAAAGACCTTCGACACTGACTGCATGACGACCAGCGGCCGCTTTCTCGCTTCCTTGGAAGGCGCCGCCTTGGTTTCGGCTAGGGACATTTTCTCGCTCATTTGTCGAAGGAGTGCGGTCCGCCGCCAGACGAGCGGCGGACCTGGCCTGGGAGGCTTATTTCTTCAGCGCAATTCCGGTGCCCTTGCAGACGAACTTCGTCGTGAAGGCCTTCGTATAGTCGGTGTCGGTCTTGAAGACCTTGATGGCAGTCATCTCTTCGAAGAACTTCTTGTAATGGGCGTCGGTGATGCAGCCGATGCCCTTGTCGAGGCTGTCACCGGATTCGATGATGCCGTATTCCTTCAACTTGGTGATCGAATAGGCGATCTGGCCGTCCGTTATTTCAGGATTGTCCTTCTTGATCAGCGCGTTCGCCTTGGTGTTGTCGCCGTAAAGGTAGTTGTACCAGCCCTCGATCGAGGCATCGACGAAGCGCTGCACGACGTCGGGCTTGCCGTCGATCATCGCCTGCGTCGTCGTGATCATCGTCGAATAGGGCGAATAGCCGTTGTCGGCGAGCAGGAAGACCTTCGGCTCGAAGCCTGCCTGCTTCTGGATCTCGTAGGGTTCGGAGGTCAGGTAGCCCTGCTGGGCAGAGTCCTTGTCTGCGAGGAAGGGCGCGGGACTGAAGTTGTAGGGCTTGTACTGCTCGTCCTTGAAGCCTTTGAAGTTGGCCTTCATCCATTCGAAATAAGTGAGGTAGCCGTCCTTGCTGAGGAACAGCGTTTTCAGCTTGGCGAGATCCTCGAACTTGTCGACGCCATTGTCCGGATGGGCGATCAGCACCTGCGGATCCTTTTGGAAGATCGCGGCGACATCGACCAGCGGAATGCCCTGTTCGACGGCGGATATTTCGCCCTGCGGGCCGCCCATGTAGAAATCGAGCTTGCCGGAGATCAGCAGCGCGCTGTTTGCAGCATTCGGGCCGCCCTGGACGATGGTGACGTCGAGGCCGTATTTTGCATAGGTGCCGTCTGCAACGGCTTGGTAGAAGCCGCCATGTTCCGCCTGGGCAAGCCAGTTCGTCCCGTAGCTCACCTTGTCGAGGGCAAGCGCCGGCGAGGCGGCGGCAAACATCGAGGCGAGGCCGAGGCAGCTCAGAAATTGCGTCTTCATCAGTGCTTTCAACATGGTCGGCAGTTCCCCTTTTGTGGCCGAGGGAAGCCTTGCTCGGCTCCCTTTTGAGGGAATTTGAGCCATTGCCATGCGCTTTGAAAAGCATCAAAATTCGTGCGCATTGATGCCTTTTCGGCATCTCTGTGAAAGCTGAAGATAATTTGTGCGTCCTGCGCAAAATTTATGCATTGGAGAGATCGTGTTGCACTCCAGACGCCTTCTTTACATCAACGAGATCGCCCGTTGCGGTTCGATCCGCAAGGCGGCCGCGCGGCTCAACGTCGCGTCGTCGGCGGTCAACCGGCAGATTTTGGCGCTGGAGGAGGAGATCGGGGCGCCGCTTTTCGAGCGGCTGCCGCGTGGCTTGCGGCTGACGGCTGCCGGCGAACTCTGCATCGAACATATTCGGGACGTGCTGAAGAATTACGAGCGCCTGGAGGGGCGTATCCGCAGCCTGAAGATGCAGCAGGCAGGCAAGGTGCGCATGGTGACGACCGTTGGGCTTGCCGCCGGGCCGCTGCCCGAAATCATCGCGCGCTTTCTTTCAGAGCATCCGCGCGTTTTCGTCCAGCTGCGCAACGACACCGGCGGCACGACGGCCAACCCTGTCGTTTCCGGCGAAGTGGATATCGGTCTCGGCTTCAACATCCCCGCCACGCCCGGCATCCGCACGCTCGGAAATTTCGATATCCCGATCGGTGTCGTGCTGCCGCCGGGGCATCACCTGATCGGTCCCGGGCCGATCAACCTCGCCGATGTCACCCAGGAAAAACTGGTTCTGGCGCAGCCGGGCACCAGCCTGCGCGAGGTGATCAATCTTGCTTTTGCGCGCCTGCCCATCTCGGTCGAGCCGGTGCTGGAAACCAATGCATCGGAGATGCTGAAACAGCTGGTCAAATGCGGCACGGGGCTGACACTGCTCAATCCGCTCGACGTCATCACCGAATGCCGGCGCGGTGAACTCGTCTTCCGGCCGATCGCCGAGCCGCATGCGCGTTACCAGCAGATGAAGCTGTTTGCGCGCGCCCGTGCCCCGCTCGACGCAGCCACC
The DNA here is from genome assembly GCF_004306515.1 of Rhizobium beringeri. Classification (NCBI taxonomy): domain Bacteria; kingdom Pseudomonadati; phylum Pseudomonadota; class Alphaproteobacteria; order Hyphomicrobiales; family Rhizobiaceae; genus Rhizobium; species Rhizobium beringeri. Next base: position 169,214 of record NZ_SILG01000002.1, read on the forward strand.
AGCCTTTTCGTCGAATATCTGCTCGCCGAACTGCTCGGCCTGGTGCAAGAATTGCAGGCCAAGGGTCATATCCCACCGGATGTGAAACCCGCGGCTGAGCCTATTTCACATAGAGATTCGAAAGCGGATAGGCCTTGAGATCCTGGAGCAACTCGACGAACCCCTTGACCTGATGGCGGCAGATCGCCTCGCCCTTTTCGGCTTTGGCGATCGAGGCATCGCCGACCACGCCGAAGGGATTGAGGTCATGCGCGATCCAGGCTAGCGAATGCGGCGGCAGAGGCTGAAGAAATTTGGATTGCTCCCGCATCCATTCGGCCTTCGAGGCAAAGTTTTGGGCCTTGTCCATGCGCACCAGCTCGGGGCGGAAGTGCAGCATCAACGACGTCTCGACATCGCCGCCATGGATGCCGTATCTGCTCTCGTGATCGCTGACCATGCCTTCCGGATGACCGAAACGGCCCCATTGCGTGGAGACCACCGCCATTTGATAGCGCACGCGCAGTTCGCGCGCGACAATGCTCATGATGTCGACATTGCCGCCGTGGGAATTGACGATCACCATCTTCCGCAGCCCGGCTTCGGCAACCTTTGCGCCAATCGCCGTCCAGACGGGGATGAGCAGCTCGGCACTGAGCGACAGCGTGCCGGGGCCGTAGATGTGTTCGTTGGCCTTGCCGATCTCCTGTGTCGGAAGGACCAGAATGTCCAGATCCTCCGGCCGCTGCCTCTTCAGTTCCGCCAGCATACCGGTCGCGATGGCGACATCCGTTGCGATCGGCAGATGCGGGCCGTGCTGTTCCGTCGAGGCGATAGGCAGAACGGCAATCGTGGTCTCGGGAGAGAGGCCGGCAAAATCATATGTATTGAGCTCGTTCCAGTAAAACGGCGTAGCCATGCGGTCTTCCCTTTTCGTCACCTGCTTCGATAGGGAGTAGGGAATAAAGATAAGCCGGAAAAGCATCATTTTTTGCGCATGGCGCTGCCTTTTTTCGTACGCATCCGCGGGCGTTGCTCCGCCGGCGTAGGCATGGTCGGTGACCCCACCAACGAGACGCTGCGCCGACGCTTCCGCATCCAAGGCAACTTCAGTGAAGATGTGGCTCGCAGCATCTTATGACCGCGGCTCGGGGAATTCATGAGCCAGATCGATAACCGTATGCAACGGAAAGGGCCTAATCAGAAGGCGGAGTTGCACTACCTCAGCAGACGGCGTTGACGCGCGCCTATGTCCAACGAGCAAGGTGGAACAGTTCATGCCAAGCCAGACACAACTGGAACTTTCCCGTCGAGATCTGCTTATCTCGTCGGCCGCAACGATTGCGGTCACCGGAGCCGTCGCTCCCGCAGCGGCACAGTCCCCAGGAAATGAAATGGCCTATACATCGAAAGTTTCTTTCGCGGTTAACGGCGAGAACCGCGATCTCGAGGTCGACAATAGAACGTCGCTGCTCGACGCGCTACGCGAGCACCTGCATCTCACAGGCACGAAGAAGGGATGCGACCACGGCCAATGCGGCGCATGCACCGTCATGGTCGACGGCCACCGCATCAACTCCTGCCTGACACTGGCGGTCATGCACGAAGGCGATCAAATCACCACGATCGAAGGCCTCGGCCAACCTGGAAACCTTCATCCGATGCAGACGGCTTTCGTGAAACATGACGGCTTCCAGTGCGGCTACTGCACGCCGGGACAGATCTGTTCTTCCGTGGCGGTGCTCGAAGAGATCAAGGCGAACATACCGAGCCACGTTACCGGCGATCTTACGGCTGAGGCGGCTGTCACTCCGGCCGAGATCCGCGAACGCATGAGCGGCAACATCTGTCGATGCGGCGCCTATTCCAACATTATCGATGCCATTTCGGAAGTCGCGGGGATTAAAGCATGAGAGCCTTCACCTATGAACGTGCCTCGTCCGTCGAGGCCGCGGCCAAGGCGGCAGCCTCCAATCCTGAAACCAAGTTCATCGCCGGCGGCACCAATCTCCTCGACCTGATGAAGCTCGAGATCGAGACGCCGGCGCATCTGATCGACGTCAACGGTCTCGGCCTCGACAAGATCGAATCCACGCCGGAGGGCGGGCTGCGCATCGGCGCTTTGGTCCGCAACACCGATCTTGCAGCTCACGAAACTGTTCGCCGCGACTATGGCCTGCTTTCCAGGGCGCTTGTCGCGGGTGCCTCCGGGCAACTGCGCAACAAGGCGACGACGGCCGGCAACCTCCTGCAGCGCACGCGCTGTCCTTATTTTTATGACCCGAACCAGCCGTGCAACAAGCGGCAGCCAGGCAGCGGCTGTTCCGCCATCGGCGGCTTCAGTCGCCAGCATGCAGTGGTCGGGGTAAGCGAGAGCTGCATCGCCACTCATCCGAGTGACATGGCCATCGCGATGCGGGCGCTCGATGCCGCCGTAGAGACCGTCAAGGCCGACGGCAGTCGTCGCTCGATTGCGATCGCCGACCTTCACCGGTTGCCCGGCGACACACCCCATATCGAGACCGTTCTCGAGCGCGGCGAGTTCATCACTGCGGTCCTGCTACCACCCCCGATCGGCGGCAAGCACATCTATCGCAAAGTTCGAGACCGCGCCTCCTATGCCTTCGCACTCGTCTCGGTCGGAGCGGTCATCCAGCCGGACGGGACAGGACGCGTCGCCGTCGGCGGCATCGCCCATAAGCCATGGCGCATCGAGGCAGCCGAAGCCGAGCTGCCGAAAGGCGCGCGGGCGGCGGCGGGCGTCCTTCTTGCAGATGCCCACCCTACCGAACAGAACCGTTTCAAGGTCGATCTGGTCGAGCGCACGCTCGGCGCGGTCATTGCCGAAGCAAGGGGTTGAGCCATGCAGTTCGATACGCCAGCGACAACCAACCCGATCGACAATCTGAAGGTCGTCGGTCAGCCGATCCACCGCATCGACGGCCAGCTCAAGACGACCGGCCGGGCGATGTACGCCTATGAGTGGCACGATCCGAACATGCGCTACGCCTATGGTTATCCCGTTGGCGCGGCCATCGCCAAGGGCCGCATCAAGGCCATGGACGTCTCCGTCGCCAAGAGGGCTCCTGGTGTGCTTGCCGTGGTGACGACGCTCGACATCGGCGAGCGGAAGAAGGGCAAGTTCAACACCGCCAGGCTTTTCGGTGGCGACGAGGTTCAGCACTATCATCAGGCGATCGCGGTCGTCGTCGCCGAGACGTTCGAGCAGGCGCGCGCCGCAGCCGCTCTGGTCAAGGTCGACTATGCCGAAGAAACGGGTGCGTTCGACCTCGGCCAGGCAAAGGATTCGGCCGTCAAGCCGGATGAATCGCAGCAGCCCGACACTGCGACCGGCAACTTCGAGGCTGCCTTCACGTCGGCTCCCGTTACTCTGGAAGCGACTTACACGACGCCCGACCAGTCGCATGCGATGATGGAGCCGCACGCATCGATCGCAGCCTGGAACGGCGACGAGGTGACCGTCTGGACCTCCAGCCAGATGATCGACTGGTGGCGTTCCGACCTTGCGACGACACTCGATATCGACAAGGAGAAGATCCACCTCATGTCGCCCTTCATCGGCGGCGGCTTCGGCGGCAAGCTATTTCTGCGGGCCGACGCCGTGCTGGCCGTTGTCGGCGCGCGTGCGGTAAAACGGCCCGTCAAGGTCGCCTTGCCTCGACCCCTTCTGATAAACAATACGACCCACCGGCCGGCGACGATCCAGCGGATTCGCATTGGAACCGAGCGTGACGGCAAGATAACCGCCATTGCCCACGAAAGCTGGTCCGGGGACCTTCCTGGCGGCGGACTGGAGACAGCAGTGAACCAGACTCGTCTCCTCTATGCCGGGGCGAACCGCATGACGGCGATGCGGCTGGCGACGCTTCACCTCCCCGAGGGCAACGCCATGCGCGCTCCGGGCGAAGCGCCCGGACTGATGGCGCTCGAGATTGCCATCGACGAGATCGCTGAGAAAGTTGGTGTGGATCCAGTACAGTTTCGCATCGTCAACGACACGCAGGTCGATCCGGAAAAACCGCAGCGGCCTTTTTCCCAGCGCAATCTCATCGGCTGCCTCACGCTCGGTGCGGAGCGGTTTGGCTGGCGTGAAAGAGGAAGGCCGGGTTCCAGGCGGGATGGTAACTGGCTGGTCGGTATGGGCGTTGCCGCCGCCTTCCGCAACAACCTCGTGCTTCCTTCCGGAGCACGGGTAAAGCTCGACCGGGAAGGCGTCGTGACTGTTGAAACCGACATGACCGACATCGGGACCGGCAGCTACACGATCATCGCGCAGACGGCCGCCGAGATGATGGGAGTCACAATCGACAAGGTCGCTGTCCAACTCGGCGACTCGCGTTTTCCTGTTTCTGCGGGTTCCGGCGGACAGTTCGGTGCCAACTCTTCCACGTCCGGCGTCTATGCAGCCTGTGTCAAGCTGCGTGAGGCCATTGCCAAGAAGCTCGGCTTCAACTCCGAAGACATCGTCTTCGAGAATGGCGCGGTCCGTTCAGGCAATCGTTCGGTGCCTCTTGCCGAGGCTGCCGGCCCGGATAGCCTTGTCGGCGAAGATACCATCAAGTGGGGCGAGCTCACCGAGACGCATCAGCAATCGACATTCGGCGCGCATTTCGTTGAGGTTGGCGTCGACATCGCAACCGGGGAAAGCCGGATCCGCAGGATGCTCGCAGTCTGCGCGGCGGGAAGAATCCTCAACCCGATCACCGCCCGCAGCCAGGTCATCGGCGCTATGACGATGGGGGCCGGCGGCGCGCTGTCTGAGGAATTGGCAGTCGATACCCGTCGCGGCTTCTTCGTCAACCACGACCTCGCCAGCTACGAAGTGGCGGTGCATGCCGACATTCCGCACCAGGAGGTGATCTTCTTGGACGAGACCGATCCGATGTCGTCGCCGATGAAAGCCAAGGGCGTCGGCGAGCTCGGCCTGTGCGGCGTCGCGGCAGCGATTGCCAACGCCGTCTACAATGCGACCGGCGTCAGGGTTCGGCATTACCCGCTGACGCTTGACAAGCTCATCGGCGGCTTGCCGGACGTGGCATGATTTTGTCGACGGCGGTCCGAAAGCCGAACCGCCGTCAATTCCTGTAGGATTTCCCATGGATCAGACATTCGCGCCCATCACGGCGCCAATTCCCGTCAGGGCGTCGTCCACCGACGATCCTGCGGAACTGCTTCGCTTCGCGATAGACGCCCATGGTCTTGGCGCGGTGGCGCTCGCCACCCTCGTCGAAATTCGCGGCGGGGCCGCGCGCGCGCTCGGCGCTCATGTGGCGGTTGCCGCAGACGGGCGGTTCTGCGGCTATGTCTCCGGCGGATGTGTCGAAGCCGCGGTCGCTTCCGAAGCGCTTCATGCAATGGCGCAAGGGCGCGACCGCACGGTCAAGTTCGGCGACGGGTCTCCCTTCTTTGACATTGTCCTTCCCTGCGGCGGCGGAATCTCTGTCGCAATCCATGTCCTGAAAGATGTCGGAGCTTTGCGGCATGTTCTGGAGCGTCTCGAACGCAGGCAGGCAGCCGGCCTTGCATATTCGCCAGAGCGGCAGACGCTCGAACCGGTAGACCCACTGCCACGGGCGTGCTGGCTCGAGCGAGATTTCGTGACCGTCTACCGTCCCCGCACCCGCGTCGTCCTTTCCGGGCAGACGATCGAAGCGCAGGCCGTCGCACGACTGGCCGAAGCTTCCGGCTACGACGTGATCGTCAGGGGACAGGGCGAGGGGGGCAGGGTCGCAGCCGACATCGACCCCTTCACGGCCGTCGTGCTCCTGCATCATGAGCTCGACGCCGAAGCTGCCATTCTCGAGACCGCGCTTCGGTCGCCCGGGTTCTACATCGGCGCGCTCGGCAGCACCCGGACGCATCGTCGACGTGTGGAGCGGCTGAGAGCCATGGCTTTCAAGCAGGATGATATCGGTCGAATCAAGGCACCCATCGGGTTGTTCGGCCCGACGCGGGATGCGACGTCGCTCGCCCTGTCGGTTCTGGCGGATGTCGCTGCGGCAAGACTGGTTGCTTATGCTTAATGCGTCGGTCGCGATCGTCATTCTCGCTGCCGGCAAGGCAAGCCGGATGGGTGAAGGCGGGAAACACAAGCTGCTGGCCGAGTTCGACGGCGTACCGCTCGTGCGGAGGTCAGCATTGACGGCGCTCGGTGCGGATGCCGCGTCTGTAACTGTTGTAGTGGGCCATCGCAGGAGCGAAATTGAAGCTGCGCTCCAGGGGCTCGCTCTGACTTTCGTCGACAATCCCGATTACGCCAGCGGCATGGCGAGCTCGCTCATAGCAGGATTCTCAGCAGCCCACAGCACCGACGGCATTCTCGTCATGCTGGCCGATATGCCCGGCATTTCCACGGCACACCTTAATGCCTTGATTTTCGCCTTTCGCAACGCGGGCGGCGAGGCCATCGTGCGCGCCGTCTCACGCGGCAAACCCGGCAATCCCGTTATCCTGCCACGTTCGCTCCATCACGCGGTCTTGAGACTTGAGGGCGACGTCGGCGCGCGCGATATCGTTGCGACGTCAGCTCTGCCCGTGCTCGATGTCGATGTCGGCGATGCGGCTTGCCTCGACGTCGATACGCCGGACGATATCGTGGCCACCGGCGGCGCAATGAAGAACTAACTCGCTGGATGGCAGCGAGATGGTTCGGTTCCCTATCTGATGACCGTTGCATTCGATCTGGAACCACCACGCCTAGAGCGCCGCGCGTCTTTTCAGACGCGCAAAGGACGCTCTAACTTTTTGTTTTCGCGCAATCCCGGACGGAAAACCGCTTCGCACTTTTCCTGGAATTGACCTAGAGCCTCATCTGGCGGCCATGCTCGCGACCAGATCGCTAAACCTCTCTCCCTGAATGCCGACATGCCCCCGCAGCAGCCGGCGGGCCGCGTCTCCATCTCCGGCAAAGATCGCATCGACGATGGCGCAATGTTCTGAGAAGGAGGTCGACAGGCGGTTGCGCACGCGCAGCTGGAGGCGGCGATAAGGTCGCAGGCGCCGATGCAATTGCAGACATTGCTCCTCGAGGAAATCGCTTCGGCCGGCTGCGTAGATGGCCTTATGGAACTCCTCATTGTCGTAATAATAGGCATCGCTGTCACCGGCAGCGGCAGATTTCTCACAGCGGCTGTGGGTGGCCGTGATCGCTTCCCGGGAGGCCTCATCCAGCCGTCGTGCTGCGAGCGACCCGGCCAGGCCCTCCAGCTCGGCCATCACCTCGAACATCTCATAGACGCGGTGCGGCCCCGGATCGATGACGATAGCGCCTCTGCGCGGTCGAATTTCGATGAGGCCGATCGCATCGAGCTGCATCAGCGCCTCGCGCACCGGTGTGCGGGAGACCCCGAAACGCGTCGCAAGCACCGTTTCGTCGAGCCGCTCACCGGGGGAGAACTCGTTAGAAAGAATTGAATTTTCAATCTCATCCCGAAGCCATCGGCCGACATTCTCGGACATTTCGTTTTCGCTTTCTTCATACACAAATGCTATTCTTGTATACACGATTGTTGACCTCGTGTACGAAGAGTGGCATTCTACATACTACCGGTGAAACCCGACGATGGGAAGCAGCCGTCAAAAACGGTCCGCACTCAGCCGGCCGGCAGAAGAGAGGAGAGATGGCATGTCTGAGGCTTCCTTCTTCACCGACATGCTGCAGAGCATCACGGATCGCGGACGCCAGCTTCTGTTTTCGGGCTCGCGCGCCACGCAGGTCGCAGCCAAGGCCGATCTCCAAACACTCTGTGAAATGCTGCTGTCGAGCCGGGGCGAAGCCTCGGGCATGGCGCTCGCGGCCGAGATCCTCGATCGCTGGGGCGCGCTTGAGAGCGAGGGCGCGCAGGCATTCCTCCTTATGCTTCATGAAAAGTTCGGGCCCGATACGACCAAGCTCGACCAGGCAATTGAAAATTACCGCGCTGACAAAAGCTCTGCCGCGATCATTGCTCTCCACCAGGCAGCTGAGCCGCGGCGACAAGAGCTTCTGCGCCGTTTAAATCACGCGCCGAACGGCACCGCCAAGCTCGTCCGGATGCGTCAGCAGCTGCTTGCTTCCAAAGATCAATCCGCAGGTTATCACGCGCTTGACGCCGACTTCACGCATCTGTTCGGCTCCTGGTTCAATCGCGGTTTTCTGGCGCTGCGGCCCATCGACTGGTCGACGCCGGCTTACATCCTTGAGAAGATCATCAAATACGAGGCCGTGCACGAGATCGCCGGTTGGGAGGAATTGCGTCGTCGGTTGGCGCCCGCCGACCGCCGATGCTTTGCCTTCTTCCACCCCCGATTGGCCGACGAGCCGCTGGTGTTCGTCGAGGTGGCGTTGACACGATCCGTGCCAAGCGCGATCGGCGATGTGCTCGACGAGGGCAGGGAGCAGATCAACGCCGACGAGGCGACGACGGCTGTCTTCTATTCGATCTCCAACTGCCAGGATGGCTTGCGTGGGATCTCGTTCGGCAACTTCCTGATCAAGCAGGTCGTGGAAGACCTGCGCAGAGACCTGCCCGGCCTGAAGAATTTCGTCACGCTGTCGCCCGTTCCAGGCTTTGGCCGCTGGCTTGCCAAGGCGCGCGCCTCGGCCGCCGACCGGTTTTTATCCGAAGCGGCTCGCGAAACGCTGATGTCGCTGGACGATCCGAACTGGCCTGACAACGAGAAGACGGCGACCGAAGTGGAGCGCGTGTTGCTGCCTCTTGCGGCGCGCTATTTCCTGGTCGAACGGACGCCGGAGGGCCGCCCGGTCGATCCTGTCGCCCGCTTCCATCTCGGCAACGGCGCTCGACTTGAAAGACTGAATTTTCTTGGCGACCGCTCGGCAAAGGCGATGCAGCAGGCACACGGCCTGATGGTCAACTACCTCTACAAGCTCGATGACATCGTGGCCAATCACGAGGCTCTGGCGCAGCGCGGCGAAGTGATTGCCTCGCCTGCAGTCAAAAGCTTGCTCAACCAGAACGACGAAGGCCGTAGCGCCGGCAATGGCCAGCAAGGCTCCCGGCCATTCGCACAGATAGTGAATTCAACGCTTGGAGGAGGGCGAAAGTGAGCAACCATCTTTTCGACGCCATGCGGGCCGCCGCGCCCGGTAACGCACCGTTCATCCGGATCGATGGCACGCGCACATGGACCTATGATGACGCCTTCGCTCTTTCCGGCCGCATTGCCAGCGCGATGGACACGCTCGGCATTCGCCCCGGCGACCGCGTGACGGTGCAAGTCGAAAAAAGTGCCGAGGCATTGATCCTCTATCTCGCCTGTCTTCGAAGCGGCGCGGTCTACCTGCCCCTCAACACCGCCTATACGCTGGCTGAGCTCGATTACTTTATCGCCGATGCGGAGCCGCGTTTGGTGGTTGTTGCGTCGGCGGCGCGAGCGGGCGTGGAGACAATCGCCAAGTCTCACGGCGCGATCATCGAAACGCTCGACGCCGATGGTTGCGGCTCGTTGCTGGATCTAGCACGCGATGAGCCGGCCGACTTTGTCGATGCCTCGCGCTCCGCCGATGATCTGGCTGCGATCCTCTACACGTCGGGAACGACGGGACGCTCCAAGGGGGCGATGCTTACGCACGGGAACCTGCTCTCGAACGCCCTGACCTTGCGAGATTATTGGCACGTCACCGCCAGCGATCGACTGATCCATGCCTTGCCGATCTTCCATACGCATGGGCTGTTTGTCGCCACGAACGTCACACTGCTCGCCGGCGCCTCGATGTTCCTGCTGTCGAAGTTCGACCCGGAGGAGATCCTGTCGCTGATGCCGCAGGCAACGATGCTGATGGGCGTGCCAACCTTCTACGTGCGCCTCCTGCAAAGCCCGCGCCTCGACGAGCAAGCGGTAGCCAGCATCCGGCTTTTCATCTCCGGTTCGGCTCCACTGCTTGCAGAAACACATGCCGAGTTCCAGGCACGTACCGGTCACGCCATTCTAGAGCGCTACGGCATGACGGAAACCAATATGAACACGTCCAACCCCTATGAGGGGAAACGGATTGCCGGAACGGTCGGCTTCCCGCTGCCTGATGTGACGGTACGCGTCACCGAGCCCGCCACCGGGCTCGTGCTGCCGCCTGAAGAAACCGGCATGATCGAAATCAAGGGGCCGAACGTCTTCAAGGGTTATTGGCGCATGCCGGAAAAAACCGCGGCCGAATTCACCGCCGACGGTTTCTTCATCAGCGGCGATCTCGGCAAGATCGACCGGGACGGTTATGTCCACATCGTCGGCCGCGGCAAGGATCTGGTGATTTCGGGTGGGTACAACATCTATCCGAAAGAGGTCGAGGGCGAGATCGACCAGATCGAGGGTGTGGTCGAGAGCGCGGTGATCGGCGTGCCGCATCCCGATTTCGGAGAAGGCGTGACCGCCATCGTCGTGCGCAAGCGCGGCGCTGTCGTCGATGAAAAGACCATCGTCGGCGCGCTCCAGGACCGGCTCGCGCGCTACAAACAGCCCAAGCGCATCATCTTTGCCGAGGACTTGCCGCGCAACACGATGGGTAAGGTTCAGAAAAACATCCTGCGGCAGAAATACGCCGATCTTTACACCAAGACGTAAGGCGACCGCGCTCTCTGGGAGGAGGGCGCGTCGATATCCCGCATCAATCTTGAAAACAGCAACTGCGACGCGGAGGCGTCGGAGGGAGGGGAATCATGGGTATTGAAATACTGTCCATAGGCCTGCTGGTCGCCATGTTCATCATTGCGACGATCCAGCCAATCAACATGGGTGCGCTCGCCTTTGCCGGCGCCTTCGTGCTCGGCTCAATGATCATCGGGATGAAAACCAACGATATATTTGCCGGCTTTCCGAGTGATCTCTTCCTGACGCTCGTCGCCGTCACCTACCTCTTCGCCATAGCGCAGATCAACGGCACGATCGACTGGCTCGTCGAATGTGCCGTCCGCCTGGTGCGCGGGCGGATCGGCTTGATTCCTTGGATGATGTTCTTGGTCGCGGCCATCATTACTGGTTTCGGTGCACTTGGTCCGGCTGCGGTGGCCATTCTCGCACCCGTCGCATTGAGCTTTGCCGTGCAGTACCGCATTCACCCGGTGATGATGGGTCTGATGGTGATCCATGGCGCGCAGGCAGGCGGGTTTTCGCCGATCAGCATCTATGGCGGAATCACCAACCAGATCGTTGCCAAGGCCGGCCTGCCTTTTGCTCCGACCTCGCTGTTTCTCTCCAGCTTCTTCTTCAACCTGGCGATCGCGGTGCTGGTCTTCTTCGTTTTCGGCGGCGCGAGGGTGATGAAGCAAAATCCCGCATCACTTGGTCCGTTGCCCGAACTGCATCCCGAGGGCGTATCGGCGTCGATCAGAGGTCACGGCGGCACGCCGGCAAAACCGATCAGGGAGCACGCCTACGGCACGGCGGCTGATACCGCGAAGACATTGCGCCTGAACAATGAGAGAATTACCACCTTGATCGGCCTGACGGCGCTCGGCATCGGCGCCCTGGTTTTCAAGTTCAACGTTGGCCTCGTCGCAATGACCGTCGCCGTCGTCCTCGCGCTGCTGTCACCGAAGACTCAGAAGGCAGCAATCGACAAGGTCAGTTGGTCGACCGTGCTGCTGATTGCCGGCATCATCACCTATGTCGGCGTCATGGAGAAGGCCGGTACGGTCGACTACGTGGCGAATGGCATATCCAGTCTCGGCATGCCGCTGCTGGTAGCGCTCCTGCTTTGCTTTACGGGTGCCATCGTCTCGGCCTTTGCATCCTCGACCGCGCTGCTCGGCGCGATTATCCCGCTCGCCGTTCCATTCCTCCTGCAAGGGCACATAAGCGCCGTCGGCGTGGTCGCGGCGATCGCCATCTCGACGACGATCGTCGATACCAGCCCATTCTCCACCAACGGCGCTCTTGTCGTCGCCAATGCTCCGGACGACAGCAGAGAGCAGGTGCTGCGACAGCTGCTGATCTACAGCGCACTGATCGCTATCATCGGCCCGATCGTTGCCTGGCTGGTGTTCGTCGTGCCCGGGCAGGTCTGACGGCGGGCTGCAGCTGCCAAGTGCACCGAGCCCTCTTCGGTACACTTGGAGACCGCTGATACCCGATCACAGAAATAGAAAGAAACGGTTTCAAGGCAGATTAACGGCTCGCTTCGAACAAGCCTTTCGGGCCGCGATCGTCGCCCCTCATGACAATCAGCTACCGGAGATTGACGTGTCGAGCCTAGCAGATGCATAATTCACACAGCCAGTCGGCGAGCATTCGTCATCGTGCCGCAAATGTAGAAGTGGGAGGTGCTCTTTGCTCACCCAAGACGCTACTCTTTTGTACCGGCAAGGCGCCTCTGCCTTGGACTCACGCGCTTTTGCGCTAGCCCGTTCCTTCCATGGTTTCTCCGCATGCAAACAGTCGTTCTAACTGGTGGCTGCCAATGCGGCGCCGTGCGGTACGCGCTTCAGGAGCCCCCGCAAAACGTCCATATCTGTCACTGCCGGATGTGCCAGAAGGCCGTGGGCGGTCCGTTCGCGATCATCTGCCCCGTGATGAAGCCCGCATTTCGCCTGACGCGTGGCGCGATCAGCTACTTCAGCAGCTCGGACGTCGGCCGACGTGGTTTTTGCCGTGACTGTGGCACCCCACTCACCTTCGACTATCCCGATGGTGACGACATCGGAGTTTTGGTCGGTACCCTCGACCAGCCCGATCGCGCGCCGCCCGAAAACCAATACGGCAACGAGAGCCGGGTGTCCTGGTACGCCAACCTGGCTCAAGTGCCGGGCGAGCGACCGACCTACGCCGACAATCCCCAGATGTTGCACCGGATCAGCAGCACCAATCATCAGCATCCTGACCACGATACCGATCATTGGTCGCCGTCTGGCTAACTCTCAAACCTGTCCACCCACACAACGCGCGGCTGGAGCGGCGATCCCCTCGGGCGGCGTGAAGCGAGCTGCAAGCCCTCGCGTCGGCGAGGGATCGCCGATTATCGAGCGCCTTAGCGCAGTTTCTCAACGGCGACGGCAAGACACGCCTTGAACGCGGTAAGATCCGTATAGAGCGCATCCCGCGCCGCGTCTCCGATGATGAGGACGCCACCACGCCGCTCAATCCCGGCGTGCAGCATGAGATTGTCGGCCAGGCCGAAATCCTCGATCGCAATCCCGTTCGGGTCTCGCAGTCGACCTTCGCCATCATAGGCGACGGCTCCGCCATAAAGATCGCTCACCCGTCCGCTGTGATCGCGGGCCACATTGGTGTAGGCGAATACAGGCTTACCACTTGCGCACATAAAGCCCAGTTCGAAGGCTGTCCCTGTATCGGCGGCAATGCCGCGAAATGGCGTCAGATTGGCGATGATCGCGTCAGCCTCAATCATCATCTTCTCGTCCACCGCGTTTATCGCCGCCGCCCGCTCGCGCTTCGAGTTCGTGTGCGGGATTTCCAGATCGCCGGGCGAGAGCGGGATAAGTCCCGCCTCACGGGCAAGTGCCGCCTTGCGGTCGAGCATTTCACGGGCGTTGGGAAGGAAGACCTCCGGACCGGCGAGATAAACTTTTTTTGTCATAAAATCGCACCTAAAGGGATGGACAGAGCAATCAAAATACCTTCTTCGCTCTACAGCGAAGTAGGATCACAATCCAGTGGGCGAAACCGCCCACTGGATTGTAAGTGCCGCGTTGGCACCGCAAAGCCATCGCTACACCGGGCCTGCTCGTGCTCGACGTCGACACGCCGGGCGGTTATTGACCGCCGCTGTATCAACGCACTGACCTGAACGCCTCTCGCAATTCCTCAGCGAAGAGTTTGGGCTGTTCCCAGGCGGCGAAGTGGCCGCCCATATCGACACGGTGGTAATAATGCAGCGTGGGATAGGCCTGCTTGCTCCAACTCTCCGGCGCCTGGTAGATCTCCTTTGGAAAAACGCTGATCGCCACCGGGATCTTGATCTCTTTGGTCTTCTGGGCATCTGCGCTGAAGTTGTTGTTGTTGTTTTCCCAATAGAATCGCGACGATGATGATCCGGTGTTGGTCAGCCAGTACAGCGTGATGTCATTCAGCATTTCGTCCTTCGTAAAAACGTGTTCAGGAATGCCCTCGCTGTCGCTCCACTGCGCAAATTTTTCGTAGATCCATGCAGCCAGGCCCGACGGCGAGTCGGAAAGCGAGTAGCCGATCGTCTGCGGACGCGTCACCATCACGGCCCCGTAGGCGGCATTCCGGCCGAAGAAGGTGCTCAGGGATTCAAATGCATCCCGCTCGGGCGCCGACAGCCCCGCAGGGGCCGGGTCGCCACTATTGATGGCCTTCGTGAGGTTGCCCGGAACGGTAGCCGGCATGTTGAGATGGATACCAAGCAAGCCCTGTGGTGCTTGGCGCGCCAGCGCGTCGGAGATGACGGAACCATGGTCGCCGCCCTGGGAAACATAGTGCGCGTAGCCGAGCCGCTTCATCAGGATATCCCATGCTCGCGCAACTCGATCGGGCCCCCAGCCGAGCTCCGTCGGCTTACCCGAAAAGCCGTAGCCGGGGATCGAAGGAATGACGACATCAAATGCGTCCTCCGCTTTACCGCCATAAGCAGTCGGATCTGTAAGAGGGCCGATCGCCTTGATGAACTCGAAGGTCGAACCCGGCCAACCATGGGTCAAGATGACCGGAAGGGCGTTGGGATGACGGGAGCGCACATGGATGAACTGGATATCAACCCCGTCAATCGTCGTGATGAATTCCGGAAGTGCATTGAGCTGGGCCTCGGCCTTGCGCCAGTCGTAGTCAGTACCCCAGTAACGGACCAGATCCTGGACACGCGAAAGCTGAATGCCTTGCGAGGCGTCGCTCACGGTCTCCTTGTCTGGCCATCGCGTTTCGGCAATGCGCTTGCGCAGATCGTCAAGCTGTGACTGCGGAACGCGGATCTGGAACGGGCGGATAGTTTCATCGGCCCCGATCGGCTTCGCCGGCCCTTCCGATGTGGCGTCGGCAGCACTCGCTGGCACAAGGTAGCCGGCTGGAAACAGCAACATTGGTCCAACCGCCATCACCATTGCTCCGCGGACAAGGCGGCGCCAGGCGAGAACATTTTCAATCTTCTTCATGAGACACTCCATGTTCTTGTCGCCCAGGGCGACATTTTGTGACGGAGTGATGTCTGACGGGTCTGCGTATCTGGCATGTTTCAAGAAATGCCAAAAACGTATCAGAGTGTGGAGTGGCGACTACGCAGGTGCGGGAACGCGATCATCAGGGAACGATCTGGCCCCGGTGGCGAGCTGCTGTCAAAGCTTTCGACGTGGAAAGCGTTTGCCTGAACAGGAAGTAGCAAAAGGCGGCAATCGAGAACGCACCTAGGCCCGGAGGGGGTCGGCACTCGAACCGTCTGGTGTCGCGGGGACGGGAATTGTCAAGCTGCCGCGCCTGAGCGGGAAATCAACACCTCATTCCTGTCGGCGGAGGCTCCCCAGCATAGCCTTGAACCCCGCGACCGCCCGCTTCGAAACCGCCTCCGGATTCTCCGCATTGGCGATCCACAGCGCCATATGGCTGCTGGCGCCATTGATGAGGCGAGCGGCGGTTTCGGTGTCAATGTCGATGATCTCGCGATCGACCTTGAGACGGTCGAGGCTACGCGAGAGGGCGGCGATACAGCCGGGGGTGTTCTGCCATTGCGAGATATCGCCGAGTACGGCAGGGCCATCGCGAAACATGATGCGCTGGATTTCGGGCTCAAGCGCCATTTCGATATAAGCGGAGCACTCGTCGACAAAGCCTTGCCAGCGCGTCGGGGCGGCGGCCGAAACCTCGTTCAGCCGTTCAGTCATTTCCGCGTCGATTTCCATGATGACGGCCTGGAGCAGGCCCCTCTTGTCACCGAAATGGTGATAGAGGGCGCCGCGCGTCAGCCCCGCTTCGCCAGTGAAATCGTCCATTGACGCTTCCGCGTAGCCGATCGTGCCAAAGGCACGCCGCGCAGCTGCGATAAGTTTACCGCGGGTCTCTGCGATCATCTCCTGGCGCGGTTTGCGCATGGCTACTCCTTTGACATACGCCGCGTATCTTTTTCATTGACATACGGGACGTATGCATTATCTAAACACATACGCTCCGTATATAAGTGTTCTATCCGATAGCTGGAAGGATCGGCCCATGTCAAATCCGTATAAACAAATATTCGCGGCACCTGGGGCCAAGGGCTTCTCCGTAGCCGGCTTTTTCGCGCGCCTTCCCATCGCCATGGCGCCGATTGGCATCGTCGCCATGCTCTCCCAGGCACATGGCGGATATTGGCTGGCAGGCGCTGTGTCGGCGACCTATGCGCTTACCAATGCGGTGATTTCACCGCAGATTTCGCGAGCGGTCGACCGGTTGGGACAGACGGCAGTAGTCGTTCCCACAACCATCGTGTCAGTGTTGGCGTTCATCGTGCTGATCGCGGCGGCCAACCAGAACTGGCCGGTGTGGACCCTGTTTGCCTCAGCCTTCCTCGCGGCAGCCATGCCAAGCATCCCGGCGCTGATGCGGGCGCGCTGGACGGAACTCTTTCGCAATCAGCCCGAGCTCAACACGGCCTTCGCGTTCGAAAGTGCCGCGGACGAGCTGGTCTATATCGCCGGCGCCTCGCTGTCAGTCGGGCTCGCCGTGTCACTTTTCCCGGAAGCCGGCATGATGGTGAGCACAGCTTTTCTAGCGCTCGGGACGGCCGCCTTCATCGTGCAGCGCGGCACCGAGCCGAAGGTGCGTCATGTCGCCGGCGCGGCTTCGGTTGGCTCCGCGATCCGCCAACGCCCGGTGCAGATCATCACACTCGCGCTGATCTTCGTCGGCGCGATCTTCGCAACTGCTGAAGTGAGTGTCGTCGCCATTACCAAGGAGCTTGGTCAGCCGAATGCGGCAAGCCTGGTCATCGGTGTCTATGCCCTCGGTTCCTTCCTATTGGGGTTGACCCTCGGCGCGCTTAATCTGCGTATCCCCTTGCACCGTCAGTTGCTGATCGCTGTTGCGATCCTCGCCCTGACCTCGCTGCCGCTGCTCGTCGCCGGCAGCTCGGTAACCCTGCTTGCTGTCGCTGTCTTCGTCAGCGGCATCGCGATCTCGCCGACCTTTATAACGGCCTTCGGGCTGATCGAGCGTCGCGTGCCGGAATCGGTGCTGACGGAGGGCGTCACCTGGGTGATGACCGGAATCGGCATCGGCATGGCGCTGGGCGCCTTCGTCTCGGGCTGGGTCGTCGACAGCTACGGTCCCCAGAGCGGATTCTGGGTGTCTGCGGCGGCCGGGGCCACGACCGTCCTTATCATTGCGCTCGGTCAGCGTACACTTTCGGGAGAGTGCACCGGCGGGGATGATTGCGCGATGCTGGAGCCGGCGCAGTAGCAGGGCGGGCAGTAGCAACGAGCGGCGCAGGCCAGGAACGGCCTGCCGCACGTCCCGAGGCACACTCGCGACCGCCGCGATGAGTGCGTTTGCTTGTTCAAGTGCATGTGGCAGTGCGCCGGACCGAACATGTCGCGGCACGCCGTCTTCCTAGCCTGCGGGTCCCCAATTCAATTTCCATCAACGCGGGACGAAATCGTCATGTCACGGCACCTGAGCCCCGCTCACCGCAACGTACACCGAATAAACTGACCGCGTCGCCGCGATAAATAGCCGGTTGCGTTGGGGCCCGCCAAAGGTGAGGTTGGCGACGGTCTGCGGTACGCGGATTTTGCCGATCAGTTTGCCGGTCGGGTCGAAGCAATGCACGCCATCAGCCGCACTCGACCAGAGACTCCCGTTCACGTCCGTGCGGATGCCGTCCGGAATGCCGTTGTTGATCAGGCAGAAGACGCGGCCGTTCGCGAGCCTTTTGCCGTCGACCACATCGAAAGCGCGGATTTGGCGCGGCGCGCTTTCATCGTGGCTTGCCGCCGAATCCGCCACATAGAGGATTGTCTCGTCGGGTGAGAAGGCGAGGCCGTTCGGCTGGGTGAAATCCGTGACGACAGCCGCAATTTCGCCGGTCGTCGGATCGAGCCGGTAGACGTTGCGGGTCGGTTGCTCCGGCTCGGCGAGATAACCTTCATAGTCCGACATGATGCCGTAGGTGGGGTCGGTGAACCAGATCGTGCCGTCTGATTTCACCACCACATCGTTCGGCGAATTGAGCCTTGCTCCCTCGAAACGATCGGCGAGCACGGTGATCGAGCCGTCGACTTCGGTGCGCGTCACGCGGCGCGGACCATGCTCGCAGGAAATCAGCCGTCCCTGCCGGTCGCGCGTATGGCCGTTGGTGAAATTGGAGGGTTGGCGATAGACGGAGACGCCGCTCTCGGGCGTCCATCGCAGCATGCGTTGGTTGGGAATGTCGCTCCAGAGAAGCTGGTTCGCGTCATTGAACCAGACCGGACCTTCCGCCCAGCGGCAGCCGGAATAGAGTTCGTCGAGAGCGGCGCTGGTCACGATCATTTGCCGGAAGCGCGGGTCGTGGATTTCGTAGATGCTGGCCTCGGACATGGCGGTCTTTCCGTTTATCGCATGCCGGCCCGGCGACCGCCGGCAAGCATGATGACGCTGATGATGATGAGGCCGGTCATGATCAGGCGGATGCCCGCGCCGAGCCCGTACGTGTTGAGCATGGAGACGACCAGAAACATGAAGAGCGATGCGCCCCAGATCCCCGGCACGTTGGAATCGCCGCCGGCGACCGCCGTGCCGCCGATCACGACGACGGCGATCGACATCAAGAGATATTCCGAGCCCATGTTGAGCGCGGCGCCGCCGGAGAAACAGGCGAGCAGATAGCCTGCGACCGATGCGAGCACGGCGCAGAAAAGGTAGGTGACGAAACGCGTGCCGTCGACCGGTATGCCGGCCATGCGCGCGGCCGGCATGCTCTGGCCGATCGCCGAGATCCAGCGCCCGTAGATCGTCTTCTCCAGCAGGAACCAGGCGAGAAGCGAGATCAGGAGTGCGACGATTGCCACGTTCGGCACGCCGAGCGTGTTCGACGTGGTGAATTCCGCCAGCACGCTCGGAGGCTTGATGCGCAATCCCCGGTTCGTCCAGATCGCGGCGGATTGGACGATGAAGCTCATGGACAGCGTGGCGATGATCGGCGGAATGCGCAGCGCCTTGATGAGTGCATAGTTGCCGAGGCCGACGACAAGGCCGATGACGATGGCGACAAGAAGACCGGGCAGGATCATGCCGTTTTCGACATTCATCAGCTTCAACGCCACCGTGCCGGCAAGCGTCATGGTGGCGGGAACCGAGAGATCGATGTTGCCGGGACCGAGTGTGATGACGAACATCTGACCGATGCCGACGATGACCGAGAAGGCCGCGAAGGTGAGGGCTGCCTGCGACAGGCCAAGCGTGCTGGCGCCGAGCGTCACCATGATCGTCAGGAACCAGACGACAAAGGCGGCAAGCCACGACCAGATCCAGGGTTTGCGGAACAGGCGCAAGAGCGGGGTCATCGGCGTTTCTCCCGCTTCTCCAGGCGGTTCAGCATCAGGCGTAGTGCCAGCACGATGATCAGGATCGCGCCCTGAGCCCCGATCTGCCAGTCCGGCGAGATGCGCAGGAAGGACAGGAACGAGCCGGCGAGCGTCAGTGTCAGCGCGCCGATGACGGCGCCGATCGGGGAGACGCGGCCGCCGATGAACTCACCGCCGCCGAGGATCACGCCGGCGATCGACAGCAGAGTGTAGCGCAGCGCGATATTGGCATCGGCCGAGGTAGTCAGGCCGACCAGGGCAATGCCGGCGAGCACGGCAAAGAGGCCGGCAAGGCCATAGGCGGCGGCGCGTGCCGCGACAATCGACCAGCCAGCGCGCTCGACCGAGCGTTGGTTTCCGCCGATGCCGCGCATCAGCACGCCGAGCGACGACCGCATGACGAGAAGATGGGCGAAGGCGGCAATGACGATGCTCGCGACGATCGCCATCGGCGCCAACGGCGGCTTGACGGTCATCAGCCAGCGCACCCAGTCCGGCGCCTGCCCGCCCGGTGCCGGCAGCAGCAATACGGCAAGGCCGCCCCAGACGAAGCTCATGCCGAGGGTCACGACAATGGACGGCAGGTTGCGCAGATAGATGACGACGCCAAGCGCCCCATAGGTTGCGATCGCCCCGGCAAGGATCAGCACGCCGGTCACCGGCGCATCCCGCAGAAAGGTCGCGGTGACGCAGGCGACGAAGCTGACGAAGGCGCCCATCGAGAGATCGAGATCGTTGACCGCCATCACGATCATCTGGGCGATCGTCGCAAGCGCGATCGGCACAGCCAGGTTGAACAGCAAGTTGAGCCCGACATAGCTCATGGCGCGCGGCTGCAGCCAGAAGACGGCGGCGAGCAGCAGCGTCAGCGACAGGGCAGGAATGGCAAGACGCATGGCGTCGGACGACAGCCGGAACGTCATGCGGCGACCCCCTCGAAGGAGGCGGCGATGATATTCGTCTCGTTAACGGCGTCGCCGGCGAGTTCGGCCGTGATGCGGCCTTCACGGAAGACGTAGACGCGGTCACAGAGGCGGACCTCGTCCATTTCGGTCGAATACCAGATGAAGGTGCGGCCATGCGCCGCTTCCTCGCGGATGATCGCGTAGACCTCCTGCTTGGTGCCGACATCGACGCCGCGCATCGGGTCGTCCATCAGGACGATCGGAGCGCGCGTCGCAAGCGCGCGGGCAAAGAGCACCTTCTGCTGGTTGCCGCCCGAAAGCGACAGGATGCGGTTGTTCATATCGGGCGTGCGGATCTCGATCCGCCGCTTCCAGTCGGCGGCTTTCGCCTCCTCTTCGCCCGCGAGGATGAGACCGTGCCGGGAGAGGTCACCGAGCGAGGCGATGGAGAAGTTGCGCAGGATGCTCCACAGTTCGAAGACGCCGTTGAGGCGGCGGTCGCCGGCGACGAAGGTGACGAGCGGATCGCGCTCGGGCAACCAGTTACCGGACTGGGCGGCATGCAGAGCGAGCAGCAGCTCGGTCTGGCCATGGCCCGCCAGACCCGCCAGTCCGATGATCTCGCCCTTGCGCGCCGCAAAGGGAGGGCCTTTCGCCTGATGGGACAGAATGAGCGGAGCGGTGGATTTTTCGTGCGCCGAGCGCTGGGCTGTCTCCTCCTTCGCAACGGTGCCCATCGCTTCCACGAGACCGTGATGGTCGAAGCCCTGCGCCGGGCGCTCGGCGACAACGCGGCCGTCCTTCATGACGACGATGCGGTCGGAGGTTTCGAGGATCTCGTGCAGGATATGCGAGATGAAGATGACGGATCCGCCCGTGGCGATGAAGCGGCGAACATGGTCGAGCATCTGCCGGGCAAGGCTTGCATCGAGCGACGAGGTCGGTTCGTCGAGGATCACCAGACGCGGCGCAATGCCGGCGTCGGAAAAGGCCATGGCGATCTCGACCATCTGCCGCTCGGCGATCGAAAGATCCCCGACGGTCCGGCTGCTGTCGATGCCGTGGCCGGGAAAGACGGTGTCGAGGCTCTTCTCGATGATTTTTGCGGCACGCCTGCGCCAGCCGAAGCCACCGAGATGGCGATGCATGATGCGCGTGTTCTCGACGATCGAAAGGTTGGGGCAGAGCGAAAGCTCCTGGAAGACGCAGCGCACGCCGCGGGCACGCGCCGCGTTGATGCCGTAGCGCTCCAGCCGCTCGCCGTCGCTCGCCACGCTTCCTTCATGCGGCGTGAGACCGCCGTTGATCACGCTGACGATGGTGGACTTGCCGGCGCCATTGTGTCCGACAAGCCCGACGCATTCGCCCGGCATGACGCGGAGGGTCACGCCATCGAGTGCCCTGACCGCGCCGAAACTCACCTTGGCGCCATCGACGGCGATCACCGCCTTCAAAACGTCATCCATGCTGCCCGCCATGCCTGCTGCGCAAAGAATGCCGCGCGGCCATCTGCGGCCGCGCTGCAGTCGCCGGGAGAATTACTTTGCCGACTCGATGACCTTGATTGCGTCTGCCTGCGTGTATTCCACGTTGGCGACGCCGCCGGCCTGGGTATTGGCGAGGTTGGTTTCGAGATTATCCTGGTCGATGCGCAGGAAGGGCACGACGAGGTCCTTCTTGACCTCCTTGCCGTCGAGGATCTGCTGCGCCACCCAGAAGGCGAGCGTGGAGACGCCGGGCGCGATGGACACGGACATGGTCTCGTAGCCCTTCGCCTCCTTCTGCTCCTTCCACCACTTCAGTTCATCTTCGCGGTTGCCCATGATAATAATCGGCATCTTCCGGTCGGTCGCGGCAATCGCTTGTGCGGCGCCGTAGCCATCGCCGCCCTGCGTTACCACGCCGGCGATGTCGGGCAGGCTCGGCAGGATGCCGGCAACAGCCTTCTGCGCCACGTCCTGCGCCCAGTCTCCATGAACGGAGCCGACAACCTTGAACTGCGGGAACTGCTTGACGCCGTCGTGAATGCCGGCCGAGATCTCGTCGTCCACGAAGACACCGGCAAGGCCGCGGATCTCGAGCAGGTTGCCGCCGTCCGGAATTTTCTTCGACAGGTACTCGACCTCGCTGCGGCCCATTTCCTTGAAGTTGACGGCGATGCGCCAGGCGCAGGGTTCGGTCACAATGCCGTCGAAGGAAACGACGGTGATGCCGGCGTCGCAGGCCTCCTTGACCGCGCCGTTCAGCGCCGTCGGCGAGGCGGCGTTCAGCACGATCGCGTCATAGCCCTGCAGGATCATGTTCTGGATCTGCGCGGCCTGTTCCGTCGCCTGGTTCTCGGCGGTGGTGAAAGGGTCGGCTGCGGCAACGATGCCGGCCTTTACGGCTTCGCCCGTAACCTTGCCCCAGCTCGTCAGCATGGCCTGGCGCCACGAGTTGCCGGCATAGTTGTTGGAAAGGGCGATCTTCTTGGCCGACGTGTCGGCAAAAGCGGAAACGGGCATCGCGGCGCAAGCAATAGCGGCCGATGCCAGAAGCATCTTACGGATTGTCATGTCTTCCTCCCTGATGATCGCGCTGGTCGGCGGATCGCTTCACTCCTGCCGGCCCAACTGGGTCCGAGTGAAAATTGTTCTTGCACTGAGCTTCCTCCTCTCAGTAAGGGCAGGATGCGGGAGATCGATCGGCCTGTACAGGGGCAAGGCGGCAAGTCGTTTGCGGGATTTGCGCAACAAGCTGCGGGTTTACGCAAGACGGCGACGCGTCCGCGGGCGCTTACTGGGAAGGAGACACTGCGGGTTGAGGAGCCTGCTGCCGTCTCGGGGAGGAACTGACAATGCTGCATCTCGTACCCGCAGCCATGTTCGACCATTATCTCGGCATTTCCCGGCTGCTCGCGGGCCAGCTCGACTTCCGCTCGGCTATCCGTTCCGTTGCGGCCGAGGTCGCCCATATCATCCCGCACGACCACCTCGATGTCTGCGTGCTGCTTGAGGGCGGCAACTACCACACGGCCTACGAGACTGGCATCGAGACCGCCTGGGGCGGCCTTGCCGGCGCGCCTGTTGTCAACAGCCCCATCCGCTCGCTGCTCCGGGGCGAGGTGGATTTTCTGCTGGCGGACGACGCCATGACCGACCCGCGTTTCCACTTCGAGGGAGCGTTCAAGCGGCCGATCGTCGAACAGTCGCTGAGGAGCCGCTTGCATGTGCCGATGAAGGTGCAAGGCACGATCATCGCGGCGCTCTCCTGTTCGTCGCACAGGGCGGGCGTCTATACGATGGAGGACATCGAGCGCGCCCGCATCATCGCCGATCTGCTGACGCCCTATTTCTTCGCGCTGCAGGCGGCCGAGCAGGCGCAACGCTCGGCCATTGTCGAGGCAGAGGCCCGCGCCCGAGAGGAGGGCTTGCGGCAAGGTGCGCTGAAGCTTACCGAAGCCCTGGAGCAGGAACGCCAGCGCATCGGCATGGACCTGCACGACCAGACGCTCGCCGACCTGACGCGGCTCGCCCGCCGGATCGATCGGCTGTCGCGCAACGGCGAGGTGGCGCCCGACGCGCTCGAGCCCATCTCCCGTTCGCTGCAGCATTGCATGCAGGATCTGCGGCAGATCATCGAGCAGGCAAAACCCTCCGTGCTCCAGCTCTTCGGCCTCGCCCAGGCGATCGAACATCATCTGGACCGATCGACCCGCGACAGCGGATCGGGGATCGAATGGGGCCTTGTCGACGAGACGCACGGCGCACTGGAGCGACTGGAACCGACCGTCAGCGTCGCGCTGTTCCGCATCGCGCAGGAGGCGATCAACAATGCGGTGCGCCATGCCGCTCCGCTGGCCGTCACGGTGCGGCTCGAGGCCGACGAGGAGCGGCTGTCGATCGAAATCTCCGACGACGGAACCGGCCTCACCAAGGCGCGGGGACGGATCGGCGGCGGCATCGACAATATGAAGACCCGTGCGCGGCTGATTTCGGCGCGCTTCACGACCGGGCCCGGTCACAACAATCGCGGGACTGCGGTGCGCGTCGTGCTGCCGCTCGTACCACACGACCCGGCAATCGGGCCAAACTGAGGAGAAGGGCGCCATGAAGGTTCTAATCGTCGAGGACGACCCGCTGCACCGATCCTATCTGCACGAGGCGGTTAACGCGGCCCTGCCGGAATGCGATACGGTCATCGAGGCGGAGAACGGAACCGTCGGCGAGAAGCTCGCCCGCGACCACAAGTCGGCGCATATCGTCATGGACCTGCAGATGGCGAACCGCAACGGCATCGAGGCGGCGCGCACCATCTGGAAGGAGCGGCCCGAGACCCGCATCCTGTTCTGGTCGAATTATTCGGACGAGGCCTATGTGCGCGGCGTCTCCCGCATCGTGCCGGATGGCGCCGCCTATGGCTATGTGCTGAAATCCGCCTCCGACGAGCGGCTGAAGCTTGCGCTGCGCTCGATCTTCATCGAGAGCCAATGCGTCATCGATCGCGAGGTGCGGGGCCTTCAGCAGAAGAGCCTCGGCCAGACGAACGGCTTCACCGATTCTGAATACGAGATCCTCGTCGATATCGCTCTCGGCCTCACCGACCGGGCCATCGCCAAACGTCGGGGCCTGTCGCTGCGCAGCGTGCAGAACCGCCTGCAGCAGCTCTACGACAAGCTCGACGTCTACCAGAGCGCCGGCGACGACCACGAGGACGGCCGCTTCAATCTGCGCGCCCGCGCCGTCACGGTCGCTTTCCTGCGCAAACTCCTGAACTACAGCGCTCTGGAGCGGGCTGAAGCAGAGCTGCAGGAATGGCTTGAGGGAAAGTAGTTTCCGGACTTGCGCGGAATGACCGGGGATCAGAGACGTGGCTGCGGCCACTGCCTTTCACGGCGCATGAGCCAGCGCGATCGCATCGGCCGCTTCCTCGCAGCGATCGCTGAGCGTGCTGGTCGCCACTCGAATATGACTGCTTGGCAAGACGGAGAATTTGTTGCCCGGATTGACGGCGATATTGCGTGCGGCGAGCGTCACCATCGCGAATGGTTCGGAGACGACGGGCACCCAGAGGCACAGGCCCTGGCTTGGCGGTATCGGTATTCCCCGTTCGCCGAGTGCATCGGCAAGAGCGTCGCGCCTCTGCTGATAGATCTCGCGCGCCTCGCCGATTAGCTGCCAGGTTGCCGGATCGCGCAGTAGCCAGGCGGCGGCACGTTGCAGGATACGGCTGGTCCAGCCGGCGCTGAAGGAGCGGTAAGACTGGATCTGGTCGACGATAGGCGCGGAACTCGACAGGACCGCGAGACGCAGATCCGGGCCGAGGCTTTTCGAGAGTGACAGGATATGGATCGTCCGCTCCGCAAATCGGCCACCGAGCGACTGCGGAGGTGCCGCCGACACGTCGCCGACGCCATCGTCCTCGATGACAAGCGTATCGCTGTCTTCCAGCACATCTCCGAGCTGATCGAGGCGGGATGAACTGACCGTAACGCCGGTCACGGAATGCAGCCGCGGCTGGAACAGGAAAGCCGCCGGACGTTGCCGCAATGCTTCGCGCAGCGAATCCGGCAGGGGGCCCTCGCCGTCGCAGGCGACAGGGATGATTTTCACGCCGAGATCTTCCAGAATATCGAGCAGTCGCATGGCGGTCGGATGTTCGATCGCGACCGACGAGCCCGAGGAGACCAGCGCATGCAATATCGTATAGACGGCGTTGTAACCGCCATTGGTGGCCAGAAAGGCTTCCGCCGCATAAGGCCATCGCTCTGAAACGGCGTCCTTCAACTCAGGTACGATCCGGCTCCGCTCATAGCTGTTGAGGTCATCGACGGACGCGCCATAGGCCATTGCTTCGGCCAGGCGGGGAAGAAGTGCTGCATCCGGCCCGGCTAGGGTAAGGTCGAGCACACCTTCCCTATAGTTTCCCGAGCTGGCGAGGCGTTCCGGCTTGGCGACAAAGCGGTCGCCGCTGACCCAAGTGCCGTTGCGCCCCCGGCCGCTGATGATCTTCTGCCGCCGCAATTCGCTCCATGCTTCGGAGATCGTTGCCGGACTGACGTGCAATTCGTAAGCGATATCGCGGATCGCCGGCAGGCGCGTGCCAATGGGCAGGACACCGGCGCGGATCAGCGCGCTCGTTTCGAGAGCGATCCCCCTGATGCTGCGGTCGGCTATTTTTTCGGCAAACCAGGAGGCTTCGACCGCGTCGCCCATTTTTTTCTCACTTTAAATGTTCAATAACGTAATAACATTTGTCCTCACCATTTTGAACATTTAATTTGCCTTTCGTCGAGCCATTTTAGTGAGTTTTTGCATGCCTGTGACGCTTCGCATCGCCCTTAGAGACTGGGATTACATGACACCGCTTGTGCTCGGTGATGTCAGTTCTTCCCGTCTCGATATCAAAGTGGATCGTGTAGGCACGCTGGTCTCCAGCCTCGCCGATGACGCGGCGCATGACGCCGCGGAAATGTCCTTCAGCCGCTATTCGCAGGTGCGTCATGATGGCGATGATCGGATCGTCGGCATGCCGAACTTCATCATGCGCGGCTTCCGCCATCGCTGCATTATCACCACCAAGGATAGTCCGATCCGCAAGCTGTCCGATCTGGCCGGCAAGAAGATCGGCGTGACCGGCTGGCGCGATTCCGGAAATACCTGGACCCGTGCTGCGTTGCGCCGGGAGGGCGTCGGCGTCGAGGACGCCATGTGGTATGCCGGACGCCTGACGGAAGCGCACCCGATCGCCGACCGCCTTGATGGTTTTGGACGGCCTGGCCGCATCGAGGCTGCTCCCGGCGAGCGTCCGATGGTCGATCTTCTACTGGATGGCGGCCTCGACGCCGTGTTCACGCCTTTCATGCCGAAGGGTTTCTTCGATCAGGAATCGCCCCTGCGACAGGTGCTGGATGACTTCCGCGCCGCTGAAGTCATTTACTTCCACGAAGTCGGCTATATCCCGGGCATGCATCTGATCGGCTTCAAGGCTGATATCGTCCAGGAGCATCCCTGGATCATGGATGAACTCAGCGAGCTGATCGACGAGTCCCAGCGTCTCTGGGTGGAAAAGCGCGAGAAATACGCCGACACCACGCCCTGGATGATCGACGAACTGCGCCGCTGCGCGGCCGACCTGCCGCCGACCTGGAGGGCCAGCGGGCTTGCCGAGAACGAGGCAATGATCGCCGACTTTGCCGAGGAACTCTACGAACAGAAGATCATGCCGCGCCTTTTGACACCCGCCGAGCTGTTTCCGTGGCACGCCAAGGCCCGGTGAACAAGGCCGGTGAAACCCTTCGCAGGCCTCATCGTTGAATTACCATTTTCGCAAACCAAAAAAGGGGAATGACATGCATTTGAAACTCATCGCTTCCGCCGCCCTGCTCGGTCTGATGATGACGACTTCGGTCTTCGCTGAGGAGGCGGCCGTACCAAAACAGACCGTCAACGACGCTCTTCGCGCCCGCCTGCCGGAGAAGATCCGCACGGACGGCAAGATGATCTCCGTCAACAACGGTTCCTTTCCTCCCTATGAGATCGTCACCGGCACGAAACTGACCGGCGCCAGCGCCGATCTTACCGATGCGATCGGCCAGATGCTCGGCGTCGAGATCGAGCACGAAACCGTCAGCGGACTGACCGCATTGCTCGCCGGCATCAATTCCGGCCGATACCAGTTCGCCTTCGGCCCGATAGGCGACTTCAAGACCCGTGAAGAGGCTAATGATTTCGTCGACTGGGTTCAGGAATACGTGGTCTTCTCCGTCCAGAAGGGCAATCCGAAGGCCATCGCTTCGCTCGACAGCGCCTGCGGCAATCGCATCGCGGTCATGGCCGGCGGCTCCGCCGAAAAGGTAATCCAGGCCCAGGTCGAAAAGTGCAAGACGGCGGGCAAGCCCTCGCCCGAAGTGCAGTCCTACACCGACCAGCCGAGCTCGATCCTGGCGGTCCGCTCGAAACGCGCCGATGCCTTCTTCTCCTCGCAGGCGCCGCTGACCTATTTCGTGTCTCAGGCAAACGGCCAACTGGAACTGAGCGGCGTCGGCCAGAAGAATGGCTTCGACGATCTCTATCAGGGCGCTGTGGTGCCGAAAGGCTCGCCGCTCGGCCCCCTTCTAATCGACTCGATCAAGGCGTTGATGGATAACGGCACCTATGCCGCCATCATGAAGAAGTGGGGTCTTGAGAACAACATGATCAAGCAGCCCGGCCTCAATCTTGGTGGAGCCCTGCCGAAATGAGCAACGATCGCACGACTGCTGCACCGCCTTTGGGCGGTGCAGACTTCCGGGACGTTGCCCATGCCCACAAGCCCTTTCAAACGGGCCGGCTCGTCCTGTGGGTGGCCGTGCTCCTGATTGCCGCGAACTTCCTGTGGATCGTCGCTCATAACGAGAATTTCGGCTGGCCTGTCGTCGCGGCCTATTTCTTCGATCCGACTGTTATCAGTGGCCTTTACGTCAGCCTGGGCCTGACGGTGGTCGCGATGGCCATCGGCATCGTTCTCGGCCTCGGACTGGCGATCGCCCGGCTGTCGAATGACCGGCTCGCAAGTTCGCTGGCATCGCTGTTCATCTGGTTTTTTCGCGGCACGCCGCTCCTGGTGCAGCTGATCTTCTGGTACAATCTCTCGACCCTTTTTCCCGAACTTTCGATCGCCATTCCGTTCGGCCCGGCGCTCGCAAGCTGGGAGACCAATTCGGTGATCACGCCGATGACGGCGGCGATCGTCGGCCTTGCCTTGAACGAAGCGGCCTACATGGCCGAAATCATTCGCGGCGGCCTGCTCTCGGTCGATCGCGGCCAGTTCGAGACGGCGGAAGCCTTCGGCATGACCAAGGCGAGGGCGCTGTGGCGGATCATCATTCCTCAGGCGATGCGCTCGATCGTGCCGCCGACGGGCAACCAGCTGATCAGCATGATCAAGGCAACGTCGCTCGTCAGCGTCATCGCCATGGCCGATCTGCTCTATTCCGTCCAGTCGATCTACAATCGCACCTTCGAGATCGTGCCGATGCTGCTGGTCGCCGTCCTCTGGTACCTCTTCATCACTTCCATCCTCAATCTCGGTCAGAGCTATATCGAGGCCTATTACGGCCGCAGCGAACGGCGCAACAACACCGCTGCCGCCAAATCCGAGACCCTTGCCGAGGAGGCAAGCCATTGACCGGTGCCGAAATTGCAAAACCTCTCGTCAGAGCCCGTAACGTCCACAAGTCCTTCGACCAGCTCGAAGTGCTGAAGGGGATCGATCTCGACGTCATGCCGGGTGAAGTCGTCGTGGTGCTTGGCCCGTCCGGCTCGGGAAAATCGACCTTCCTGCGCTGCATCAATCATCTCGAAGCGATCAATAAGGGGTTCATCGAAGTCGATGGCGAACAGATCGGCTACCGCCTGCGCAAAGACCGGCTGGAAAAGCTGTCCAGCAACGGGATCGCCAGCCAGCGGCGCAAGATCGGCATGGTGTTCCAGCAATTCAATCTCTATCCGCATATGACAGTGCTGCAGAACATCATCGAAGCCCCGATCGGTGTGCACGGAGAAAGTCGCAAGGCCGCTACCGAGAACGCCATGCGGCTTTTGGATCGGGTCGGCCTGTCGGAAAAGGCGGGTAGCTATCCTCGCCAGCTCTCCGGCGGTCAGCAGCAGCGCGTCGCGATCGCCCGCGCCCTTGCGATCAAACCCAAGCTGATGCTGTTCGATGAGCCCACCTCTGCGCTCGACCCGGAACTGGTGGGCGAAGTTCTCTCCACCATGCGCGATCTCGCCAAACAGGGCCTGACGATGATCGTCGTGACCCACGAGATCGGTTTTGCCCGTGAAGCGGCCGATCGGGTCGTGTTCATGGACGGCGGCAATGTCGTTGAAATGGGCAAGCCCGAGGATGTCATCGGCAATCCGCAACATCCCCGAACCCAGGCGTTTCTCGCCCGTTTCCTCTGAACAATGTCAATCGGTTGCTTCGGTCCTTGGGCCGCAGCAATGGTTCTTTCGATCAATACTGGATGTTTTCATGCCCACACTCGACAATGCCTATGCCCGCCTTTCCGACTTCGAAGCCATGGAGGCGGAGTTGAAGGCGACCCGCCAGTACCTGCATGCCCATCCGGAACTCTCCTTCGAGGAAGCGGAAACGGCGCGTTACGTTGCGGAAAAGCTGGAAGGCTGGGGTTATGACGTGACCCGCGATGTCGGCGGCCATGGCGTTGTCGCCCGGCTCAGCGCCGGCAACGGCAGCAAGGGCATCGCCATCCGCGCCGATATGGATGCGCTGCCGATCGTCGAGGAAACCGGACTTGCCTATGCCAGCGGCACCCCCGGCAAGATGCATGCCTGCGGCCATGATGGCCACTCGACAGTGCTGCTCGGCGCAGCCGAGTATCTCGCCCGCACCCGCCGCTTCAGCGGCACGGTGACGCTGATCTTCCAGCCGGCGGAAGAGGCGGGCAAGAATAGCGGCGCCCAGGCGATGATCGCCGACGGCCTGTTCGAACGGTTTCCGTTCGACGCTATCTTTGGTCTCCACAACCACCCCGGCGCTCCCGAAGGCACCATCCTGCTGCGATCCGGCCCGATGATGGCGGCGTCTGATACCGTCGAGATTACCATCAAGGGCAAAGGCGGCCATGCCTCGCGGCCGCACCTGACCGTCGATCCGGTGGTCGTGGCGTGCAACCTTGTCGTCTCGCTGCAGACGATCATCTCGCGCAATCTCGATCCGACCCAGACAGCGGTCATCACCGTCGGCACGATCCATGCTGGCGACGCAGTCAACGTCATTCCGGAATATGCCAAGCTCGCATTGAGCGTGCGCTCCTTCGAACCTGGCATTCGCGATCTGCTGCAGGAACGCATCACCAGGCTCGCCCGCTCGGTGGCCGAAGGTCACAATGCTTCCATCGAGATCGACTACGATCGCGGCAATCCTGTCGTCGTCAACTCGCCTGCCGAGACGGATTTTGCCCGCATCGTTGCGGTAGAACTGATCGGCGAAGACAAGGTCGCGACCTGCCCGCTCATTCCCGGCAGCGAAGATTTCTCGCACTTTCTCGAGCACAAGCCGGGCAGCTTCCTGCGCCTCGGCAACGGCATGAATTCCGCCATCCTGCATAGCCCCAAATATGACTTCGCCGATGCCAGCCTGACGGTTGGCGCGGCCATGTGGGCAAGGCTCGCGGAGCGCTACCTCCAGGACGACGCCTGAAGTCGTGTTCGCCCAGCTTGACCGCGTCGCATTTGGAGCTTGCACTTTCTGTAGCGCAAAAGGATTTTGTAGCTTCAAGCGAGAACATCCCTTCATGATCTCTCGCCGCAATTCAGGATGCGTAGCATGATTGCCGACTATAACGACGCCGGACTCGACTTGTCTTACGATCTCGAATTTTACGCACTGATGGCGGACAGCTTCGAACGAAGTGTGGGACGCCGCCTGACGCCGGAAGGCCGGGGTGCTGAATGGCTTTACGACCAGTCGCCGGCGGTTGTCCTTGCCCACAACACTGACGCCGATCCGCGCTTCATCTACGCAAACCGCGCTGCCCAGGGCTGCTTTGAATATTCATGGGACGAATTCATCACTTTGCCATCCCGTCTTTCGGCGGAGGCACCGGAGCGCGCGGAACGTGACAGGTTGTTGAATGCCGTGGCCGCGAACGGCTTTATCGCCGACTACCGTGGAATTCGCATCGCCAAGTCAGGGCGGCGTTTCTATATCGAGAAAGCCATCGTCTGGGATCTTGTCGACCGCAGCGGATGCCGTCGCGGTCAGGCTGCGACATTCGATTCCTGGCAAGACGTGCAGGCGGATTGAGCGTCGGCTGCGGAGATGCCGACGACGCGCCTGGATATGTTTCCGCGGCTTTGCAAACCATGTTGTTTGCCACCAGGTTGCCAAAAAACCATAATTGTCTCACTTAGATCATACATCAACACTCCGCACTATGATTGGATGAATGCTGAATGCGCATAGCCTATGTTTTTCTTGGTGCATTTCTTGCAATCGCACAGTCGGCATATGCTGAAGTCGCATCGCCGCCGGTTGTGGCGCCGCTGACGCGACAGGCGCAAGCTGCTCAGTTAAGTGCAAAAATTCTTACGCGCTACAGCTATAAGCCTGTTCCACTGGACGACGCCTTATCGGCCAGGATCATGGATGGGTTCATCAAATCGCTTGATCCGGACCGCATGCTTTTTCTGCAAGCCGACATCGACGGGTTCATGTCTGAGCGCAGCGAAATCGATGATGCCATCGAGCAGAAGGACTTGAAGATCCCGTTTGCGATCTTCAAAGCGTATCAACAGCGCGTTGTCGACCGCATGAACTATGCGCGCAACCTGCTTAAGCAGGGCTTCGATTTCAGTGCGCAGGAAAATTATTCAGTGCTGCGTGACAAAGAGCCGTGGCCGCAGTCGGAAGCCGAGAGCAATGAGGTTTGGCGCAAGCGCGTCAAAAACGACTGGTTGCGGTTGAAACTGGGCGGCAAAAACGACGCGGCCATTCGCGAAACACTCGACAAACGTTATGAAAACACACTCGAGCGCGCCTACAAGTTTAAAAGCGACGACGTTTTCCAATCGTTCATGGACGCCTATGCAACGTCGATCGATCCGCACACGGACTATTTCGGCGCGGCCGCTTCAGCCGACTTCAATGTCTCGATGAAGCTTTCGCTGTTTGGTATCGGTGCTGTGCTGCAGGAACGCGACGACTACACGACGATCCGTGAGCTCGTGCCTGGCGGGCCGGCGCAGCTGTCCGGCAAGCTCGCGGTCGGAGACCGCATTACCGGCGTTGGTCAAGGCAAGGATGGGGCGATCAAGGAAGTGGTGGGCACGCGCCTTGATGAGGTCGTGCAGATGATACGCGGGAAAAAAGGCTCCGTCGTGCGCTTGGACATCCTGCCGGCAGATGCCGGAGCAGATGGCACGCATCGCGTCGTCAACCTGGTGCGCGATAAAATCAGTCTCGATAAGCAGGCTGCCAGAAAGACTGTGCTGTCCGTGAAGGCGGGCGAAGCCACGCGTAAAATCGGGATCATTACTCTGCCGGTATTCTATGAGGATTTTGAAGCTAAGGGCAAAGGAGACAAGGATTACAAAAGCGCAAGCCGCGATGTCGCCAAGCTTCTCGACGAACTGAAGCAGGAAAAGGTCGACAGCGTTCTCATTGACCTGCGCAACAATGGCGGCGGTTCATTGGACGAGGCAATTGATTTGACCGGTCTCTTCATCGGCAATGGACCGGTCGTTCAGCAACGTCGCAGCGACGGCAAGATCGATGTCAAAGGCGCGGAGTTTGCAGAGCCTGTCTGGACAGGCCCGATGGGTGTCTTGATCAATCGCGGCTCGGCCTCTGCTTCGGAGATTTTTGCCGCCGCAATCCAGGATTACGGTCGCGGCTTGATCGTCGGCGAACCCAGTTTCGGGAAGGGCACCGTTCAAACCGTCATCGATCTTGACCAGATGGTTCACAACAGCAAACCCGAATTCGGGGAGCTGAAAGTGACGATTGCCCAGTTTTTCCGGGTCAACGGCGGTACGACGCAGCTGCGCGGCGTGACGCCTGATATCGGCTTGCCGGGACTTTCCGATCCGACTGTTTTCGGCGAAACCAGTTATGACAATGCCCTGCCGTGGGCGCAGATCAAGCCCGCAAACTACACGCCCTCCGACACTGTCACGACGTTGCTGCCGACATTGCAAAGCCGCCATGATGCGCGGGTTGGAAGCGATCCGGACTTCCAACGCCTGTTAAAAGACATTGCCGACCTCAAGGCGCAGCGCGAAAAAGGGGTTATCTCCCTCAATGAAGCCGAACGTCGCAAAGAAGCGACGGCTCGAGAGAAACGGTTCAAGGATCGAGCGCAAGCAAGCGATGGCGAGGATCCGGGTGGAGATGATGGCCTTGAGGCCGGCGAGCGCAGCCTGAGCGCTGATATTGCCATCGAGAATGCCCGCAAGAACGCCAAAGACGTCCTGCTCGACGAGGCCGCCGCCATTCTTGCCGACGAGGTGGATCTGCAGGAAGGTGTGCTAAAGGCAGCCACAAAACAAACGGGAAACACGCGCGGAAAGTAATCATACCCGACCGGCGCAACGGCATGCGCAGCTTTGCGATCACCTCGCCATAGTGGGCCTGGGTTCAGGTTCCCACACGGCGAGGGATCTCGTCGGCGATTTCCGGATCGGCGTGATGACAGGCGGTCAGGAGTCCAGGGGCTTCCGTTCGCGCGGTCAGGGCTGGCTCTTGTTCTGCGCAGATCGAGGTTGCTTTCCAGCAACGCGTTCGAAAACGGCATCCGCTGGGCGGATTTGCGGGGCTCGGCAGATCGCCCTGCAGAACGATGCGCTTGCGCTGCGCGCGACGCCTCGGATCCGGTGTTGGGACCGCCGACATCAGGGCCTGCGTGTAGGGATGGGCCGCCGCGCTGAAGATCGATTGCTTCGGTCCCGTTTCGATGATCTTGCCGAGATACATGACCATGACTCGGTCCGAGACATGCCGCACAACGGCGAGATCATGCGCGACGAACAGCATCGCCAGATTGCGCTCGCGCCTCAGTCCGGCGAGCAGGTTGATCACTTGCGCCTGGACCGAGACGTCGAGGGCCGAGACAGGCTCGTCGCAGACAAGAAGTGTCGGATTGAGGGCGAGAGCGCGGGCAATGCCAAGGCGCTGCCGCTGGCCGCCTGAAAATTCCGAGGGATAGCGGTCCGCATGCTCGGCGCGCAGCCCCACGGATTCGAGCAGCTTGACCGTCTCTTCACGCCAGTTGCTCTTAGGCACGACCCCCGGGTGCAATGCCCACGGTTCGGAAATCAGCCGGTCGACCCGCATGCGGGGATTGAGCGACTGGTAGGGGTCCTGAAAAACGACTTGCATCTTGCGGCGCAATTCATGCAGCCGCCGGCCACTGGCTGTCGTAACGTCCACACCGTCAAGCAAAGCGCTGCCGCTTGTCGCCGGCCCAAGCTTCAAGAGCGTCCGAACCAGCGAGGTTTTGCCGCAACCGCTTTCGCCGACGAGGCCGAGCGTCTCTCCGTTGGCAATCTCGAAGCTGACATCATCGACGGCACGCACCGGCGCCGAGGCACTGCCGAAGTGCCGGGAGAGGTTTTGGACCTTGAGCAGAGGTTCGATCATACTGGAGATACCGGGAAGTGGCAGGCGGCCTGGCGGCCCGGCCCTACGGTTTCGAGATGGGGGACGACCTCGGCACAGAGCGCTTCTGCGCGTGGACAGCGGGTTCTGAATGCGCAGCCGGAAGGCAGGGCGACAGGATTGGGGGCGGAGCCGGGGATCGGCGCCAATTCGTCTTCATCTGTGTCCATGCGCGGCTGCGAGGCAAGCAATCCAACGCTGTAAGGATGCCGCGCATCCTCGAACAGTTCGAAGACGCTTGCGGTCTCGACGACGCGGCCGGCATACATGACGGCGACGCGATCGGCGAGTTCGGCGACGACGCCGAGATCATGGGTGATGAAGATCATGCCGGCATCGCTGCGTTTGCGGATATTCTCCAGAAGATCGACCACCTGTGCCTGGATCGTGACGTCGAGCGCTGTCGTCGGCTCGTCTGCGATGATGACATCTGGTTCCAGTGCCACGGCCATGGCGATCATGATGCGTTGGCGCATACCGCCCGAAAACTCATGCGGATATTGCCTGGCGCGGCTTTCAGGGTCGGGAATGCCGATGGCCGTCAGGAGGTCGATCACGGCCTTTTCGACACCGCCTTTGGGAGTACGGCCGTGGATGCGGAACATTTCAGCGATCTGCCAACCCACGGAATAGACCGGGTTGAGCGCTGCGAGCGCATCCTGAAAGATCAGCGCGATCCGATCGCCGCAGAGATCGCGCCGCTCGTTTCGCGAGAGTTGCAACAGCTCGACACCGTCAAAACGGATCGACCCTTGATTGATTTCGCCCGGCGGGTTGGGAACGAGATCCATGATGGCCGATGCGGTCACCGACTTGCCGGAGCCGCTTTCGCCGAGAAGCGCCAGGACCTCTCCACGCTCGAGCGAGAAGGAGACGCCGTTGAGTGCGAGGATGCGGCCGGCTGCCGTATCGAAACTGACCTGCAAGTCCTTGACTTCGAGAAGAGCCATCAGCGCCTCCGGCTGACAAGACGCCAGTGCTGCGACGGGTCATTGACGATCCGGAACCAGTTGGCGAGGAGATTGAAGGACATGGTCGTGAGCATCACAGCCAGGCCGGGGAAAAAGCCCAGCCACCAGGCGGATGACAGATATCCCTGGCCCTGCGCCACCATCAGACCCCAGCTCACGGCAGGCGGCTGGATGCCGAGGCCGAGATAGCTCAACCCGGATTCGAACAGCATGACCATGGCGAGATTGACCGAGGCGAGCGTCAGCATCGTGGGAGCGACGCTTGGGAGAATGTGATTGCGCAATATCCAGACAGGCCCGCCGCCGAAGACGCGCGCCGCATCAACGAAAAGCCTCTCCCGGACTTCCAGAGTTTCGGCTCTTGCGACGCGGATATAGGCAGGCATGCGGGTAACGGCGAGCACGATCACGAGGTTGCCGACGCTCGGGCCGAACAGGTAAAGGCCAAAGAGCGCCACCAGCAGCGTCGGGAAACCCAGGATGATGTCGCACACCCGCATGACAAGGTTGCCGATGACGCCACCGAAATAACCGGCGATTACGCCGAGCAGCGTTCCGCCGATAAGGCTTGTCAGTACGGTCACCAGTGCTATGCCGATCGTCGTCGATGCCGCCTGGATGAGGCGAACGAGAAGCGGGCGCCCGAGGGGGTCGGCGCCCAGCCATAACGTCCAGGACTGGCCGAAGTCGAAGGGCGGCAGGTTGCGCGCCTTCAGCGAAATGCGGTTTTCGCCCAGCAGCGACGATGCATCCGCAAGAATGGCAAGGACGACGATCAGCAGCCAGATTGTCGCAGCGACCGCCATCGGGTCACCCGCGAGTGCGCGCATGAACCACAGAATGCGGCGGCTTTGGCGCTCGCGGGCGGGGAGGACGTCGGCGGACGTGCTGGTCATTCGACCCTCACACGCGGATCGATCGAGGCATAGAGCATGTCGACCAGGATATTGATGAAGAAGATAACGACGGCGACCGCGAAGATCGATGCCTGGACGATCGCGAAGTCGCGCTTCAGGATGCCGTCGATCAGCAGCTTGCCGATGCCGGGAAACCCGAAAACAACCTCGACGACGCCACCGCCACCGGCGAACTGGGCGGCGAGGTCACCGGTCACGGTCACCGCGGGCAGGAGGGCATTGCGCAGCGCATGCACGAAGGTAACCCGGCCGCCCCGCGCGCCCTTGGCCCGCGCAGTCCGGACAAATGTCGCATTCAGTGCTTCGATCATCGAGCCGCGGACGATCTGTACCAGCGTCCCGAATGGCCTGGCAAAAAGACAGGCAACCGGCAGGATCCAATAGATCGGACCGCCGAAACCCGATGTCGGCAGAATGCGCAAGGTGACGGCAAACAGCAGGACGCCCATCAGCCCGAGCCAAAAATCAGGCACACTGGCCGCTGCCTGCGACAGCACGTTGATACCCCGGTCGATCCAGCCTCCGGCGTTCACAGCGGCAATCGATCCGATGATGACGGCAGCGATGAAGGCCAGGGTCAAGGCTATGGCACCGAGCGCCAGCGTATTCGGCAACGCCTCCAGGACAACGTCCATGGCCGGGCGGTTGTGCCAAAGCGACGTGCCGAAGTCGAGGCTCAGCATGTCCCCGGCCCAATCGAGGAATTGCCACGGGAGGGAACGATCGAGGCCAAGACGGACACGCATGGCTTCGCGGGCCGCATCCGAGGCATCGACGGGCAGGTAGAGATTGACGGGATCGCCCGTCAACCGCACGAGGAAGAAGGCGGATGTCATCAGTGCGGCAAGCGCGAGTGCCGCAAAGGCCGCCCGTTTCAGGAAGTAGGTGAAGGACATCCGCTCTCCTCAAGGGACGTTCGGCAACCAGTCTGCGCCGTCAACGGTAGCTGATCGACTCAAGCTTGATCTCGTTGCCGGCCTGCACATCGGGCGTATAGGCGACGTCCTCGGCGATGCGAGCAATCGTGACCATGTGGAACAGCGGGACGATATTGACCGCATCGACAGCGATGTAGCTGAACGCCTCCTCGAACAGTTTCTTGCGTTCGTCGCCGGTTGCCTTCGACGCGTCGGTTATCAATGTATCGAGCTTGGCATCGGCAATGGTCGACTGGTTGCCGTCGGTGGTAAAACGGTTCGGCAGCGTGAATACGGCGTCGCCTTCGGTGTTGTCGATCTGCGTCTGCAGGATCGACGGCTGACGTTCCTTGTCCCAAGGCTTAAGAAGCTTCTTCAGCCACGGGCTTGTTTCAAGCATTTCGAGCCGGGCATTGAAGCCTGCATCCGCGAGCATCGCCTGAATGGCTTCCAGGCTTTCGGACGAATTGGGATAGATGCCGATGCGGCCGTAGATAACGATTTCCTTGTCGACCGGCACGCCATCGGCTTTCGCCGCGGCGAGCAGGGATTTCGCTTTTTCGGGATCATACATCCAGACGGGGATGTCCGGATTGAACCCGAAGACGGACGGCGGCACCGCCTGCATCGCCTTTTGGGCATCCTGGTGGAAGATGGTGCCGACAAGGCCGTCCCGGTCGATCGCAAGATTAAGGGCTTCACGCACGCGTTTGTCGTTGAGTGGCGGGATTTCCGCGTCGATCCTCAGCAGCGAGGTTTCGGCGTTCGGGAAGGCATGATCCTGTTCCGTGGTGCCGTCCTGGGGCGCAATTTCATATGCGATCTGTGCTTCACCAGTGGCGACCATCGCCGCGCGAACAGCGGATTCGGCGCGCCAGATGATAGTTGCGTTCTTGATCGCCGGCCCGTCGCCCCAATAGCCGTCATAGGCCACGAGGTCGACCGATTGCCCGGGCGTCCACGCTGCAAGCTTGTAGGGTCCGGTTCCGGCCGGGGAGCGCGACTTGCCGTCGTTCGGGGTCGCCGGCGAACCGATGTCCACGGCGGACATCTTGTTCGGCAGGATCGGCTCGACGATATCAGTTTTGATAAGGAGGGTGGTCGGGTTCACCGCTTCTGCACTGAACTTGACGCCCTTCAGCGTCGCAAGTCCGACTTCGCAGGCTAGTGCCGGATCCTGCGCCCGCTTGAGAGCGGCAACGACTGCATTGGCATCGAACGTCTTGCCGTCGTGGAAGGTGACGTTGTCGCGGAGCTTGAATTCCCAGGTCAGCTCGTCCACTTGCCGCCAGCCGGTGGCAAGGCTCGGGACGACCGATCCGTCGGCGGGGCTCAGATTGACGAGCGCTTCGGTGATGTTGTTGTGCAGAATGCGAGAATTGCCGGAAAGGTCGGTGTCAC
The DNA here is from genome assembly GCF_004306515.1 of Rhizobium beringeri. Lineage (NCBI taxonomy): Bacteria > Pseudomonadati > Pseudomonadota > Alphaproteobacteria > Hyphomicrobiales > Rhizobiaceae > Rhizobium > Rhizobium beringeri. The sequence continues at coordinate 208,908 of NZ_SILG01000002.1, forward strand.
AGGGATCGAGCGACTTCGGTTCGTCGGTCACCACCACCGTCAGCTTATCCGAGGCAGCGTCGGCGCGAATTGCGCTGCCTAGAGCCAGCAGAAATGCCAGTCCGATGCTCAGCGCACCAATTCCCTTCATCTTCTTCATGAAATCCCTCCTCCAGATCCAAACGAGCGGCATCCCGTCCATCGCAGTGCCGTCTTGTGAAAACCACCCGGTTGCGCACCGCCTCGGCGGGTATCCAAATGGCTTTACTTCCTCCGCCAAGCGCGTAGTGTCAAATGTGACACCTACGCCACTAAGCATGCGCGCTCGATCCCACGAAGTCAACATTATAATTCTCATATGGAATTTCAAGTTCATGATTGAACCAAAACATGGATCACCCGTCGTCGAAAAGACCGCCCACTTGCTCGAGGCCGTTGCCGATGCGAAGACGGGAATTTCCCTGGCCGCGCTGGTTGATCAGCTTGGAGTTCCGCGTTCGACCGTCTATCGGATCCTCAATTCATTGGCCGCGCATGGGCTTGTCGCGCGAGTGAATGGTGGAGCGTCCTACGAGCTGGGGCCAAAATTCGTCGAGCTTGCGCGGCGCATCTCGCCCGGCGCCGACAGGGCAACGGTGATCGAGGCGGCAAGGCCGATCCTGACGGCTGCGGCTGACCGCATTTTCGAATCCTTCAGGCTGGCCGCCCCCGAAGGCAACGAGATGATGACGATATTTGCGGCCTCCAGTCCCGGCGATTATTCGCTTTTCATCAAGGTCGGCAGTCGCTCCCGCAAACATGTCGGCGCCGCCGGCAAGCTCGCCCTTGCCTATTCGGACTACGGTGACATCGAGGCCTATTGCAGCGGCGGACTGGAGTCGAAGACGCCATATACTATTACCGATCCGGAGGCGCTAAAGGAAGCACTCGTTGAAATTCGGCGCAATGGGTGGGCCGAGGACAATCAGGAATCGAACCTTGGCCTCCGAGCCTTTGCCGCGCCTGTCTTCGATTCCGAAGGTCGACTTGTCACGACGATCAGCGTCCCGTTCATTGGTGAAGCGACTCCGGACAGGGCACGGGCAATCAAGCGCGAGGTTGCGGAGAGTGCCGCCATCTTGACAAAGGCGATCAATGGCAAGCAACCTTTATCCAAATAAGAAACATCAAATTCTTTATTGAACTATCTTTTCGTTGTGCTAGAGCTTCCACCGGACAATGGAGGATCTCATGACGGCTTTGGACCCATCAGTTTACGCAAAGCTTTTGCGGACGAATTCTGCAAGTCTCAGCACTCTGTTGCTGAAGCGTGGCCTGAAGAACACCGCGGTTCGCGGCGTGCGGCCGCTGGCCAGCGCCGACAGGCCGATGATCGGCCCAGCCATCACCGTACGCTACATCCCCGCACGGGAAGATATAGACGGTTCGACTTACAGTTCGGATCCATCCAATCAGCAGCGCAGGGCCATCGATACGATCCCCGACGGCCATGTTCTCGTCTTCGATTGCCGCTCCTTGGCGGAAGTCGCCGGCATCGGCGCCATGCTCGCCCGTCGCCTCGTCTATCGTGGTGCCGCCGGTCTCGTGCTCGACGGCGGCGTCCGCGATACGGCCGATATCGCGCAACTGGGCCTCCCGACCTTCTGCATGGGACCGGCAGCGCCGGCGAACCTGGTTGCCCACCATGCCTCAGACATGAACCAGCCAATCGCCTGCGGCGGCGTTGCCGTTTACCCCGATGACATCATCTTCGGCGATAGTGAAGCGGTGATCGTTATTCCGCGGGAATATGTCGACGACATTGCCGAAGAAGCCGTCGCGATGGAGGAGCAGGAAGAGTTTCTCAAGCTGGAAATCGAGTCAGGCAAATCGACCTTGGGCGTGTACCCGCCCAACAAGGAGACCCTCGAACGTTATGAGGCCTGGCGTCAAGCGCGTCATATGACGGCATGACACCATTGCTTCAAAGCATTGTCTAAGGCTGCCGTCTCTTCGCAGATTAACCCGTGCGTTCGTTCTTTTGAAACGCTCGCCGATGCTGCCTATATTGCAAAGCCGCCGCGGGAATACTAGGGGACGAGCGCCATCCACTGGGGGGTTGCTGCTTGACGCTCCACGCACGCGACTTCACACTCGCAGTGTCGAAGGTGAGTCGGACAGACTGTACCGTTTTTCGCATCCGTTGCTCATCTGAGAGGGAGTTGTCAGCAGGGCTGATTGGTCCACGCACCGACCGACACCGGCTGGTCGAAAATTGGATCGAGATTGATTGAGCTCGAACTCGCAGCCGCTCCTATTTGCTTGTGAGGTCGCGCCGTGGATAAAGTGCCATCAGCAGTCGATCCTCCTCGAGACAGCCCGCCTTGGCACCGGAATTTCCCAATGCCGAGGAACCGCTGGTCCCTGCTTTGGCCAGGGCTTTTGATATCAATTTTGCTTCTTGCAGGCATCGTCGTTTTTTACCGTGAAATCCACCGCCTCGAAGATCCGGTCGGCCCCCTTGAAAATCGAGCTCTCAATAAGGCTGCCCGATCATCTCGCATCGCCGCCCGCCCTGATCCGGCGGCTCCTTCTCCCCTCCCGCCGACGTCGATACCGCTGCAGCTGATCGAGGCCCCGAAGCTGGAGTTGGCAAGTCAGTTTCTGCGGATGTGGCGCGTCTCGGGGTCGAACTTTTGCGGTGCTCTTCGAGAAGCCGGCATCGAGATGAGCGAATGGAAAGCCGCATCGATGCGCAATCGCAGCTATGAATGTTACTTTCAGCGGATCTACGAACGGGACGAGGTGCGTCCGCTCAGCTCGACCTTCCTTAAGGTTCGTGGAGATGAAATGGGCGATATTCTTGAGATCCGCGCCAAGATCATTGGGCCGACGACCGACGCCCAGGGACGTCTCGCCCCGGCCGTCCTTCGCATTTTCGAGATCATTGTGAAGCAGGCGTGCTGGCGTGATTTCGAGGATACTCTTGCCTCGATCCGAAACCTTCAAAACGTTGAATACGAACGATTCGGCTCCTATCTCAGCTTCACGCGCGAAGCCGGCGGCGCAAATATCTTCAATTTTGTTCTTGGTCTTAAGGTGACTTCAAATTCGCAGGTGAAGACCAAGTCGTATTTTTCAAGTGAGCGCTGGCTCCAAATGCCCGCAGTGCTCCAGCGAGCTTCATCCTCGGGGAGCGCTCGGGAACGTCCATATCAGCCAGCGCTCAATGACGGCGCAAGCACGCGTCACGATCCGAGATCAAGCTGGAACTGTGGCTGAAGCCGCCGAACGCATGGACAGCCCCGGAAAAGAACATATCTTCGAGGGACCTTCCTTTCTGAAAGTCTCAAACCAAACAGCACGGGCACACATCCATGACCAAAGGCTCCGATCTTCTAGTGGCAGCGCTTGAGAACGAAGGTGTCGAGCGCATCTTCGGCATTCCCGGCGAAGAGAATCTCGACGTCGTCGAATCCATCCGCAAGTCGTCGATTGAGCTCGTGCTCACCCGACACGAGCAGGCGGCGGCGTTCATGGCCGCGACATATGGCCGCCTGACGGGAAAGCCCGGCGTCTGCCTGACGACGCTCGGGCCTGGCGCTTTGAACCTCTCGACGGGTGCCGCATACGCCTTGCTCGGTGCGATGCCGATGGTGATGATAACCGGTCAGAAGGGGATCCTCTCATCCCGCCAAGCGCGTTTCCAGGTGGTCGATGTTGTCGCGTCGATGAAGCCGCTGACCAAGCTCGCAAGGCAGATTGTGTCGCCGCAGATGATCCCGACGACGGTCAGGGAGGCGTTCCGCATCGCCCAGGAGGAAAGGCCGGGGCCGGTGCACCTGGAGCTTCCGGAAGATATCGCGGCCGAAGAATGCCAGGAGGTGGCGCTGATTGCGCCGCACCAGCTCGAACTGCCGACGGCAAGCGATGCTGTGCTTAACCGTGCCGCCGCCCTCATCGCCGCGGCCAAACGTCCGCTTCTGATGTTCGGGGCCGCCGCCTCCCGTCCTCGCTCCACCTCCGACATCGCCCAATTCGTGATCCGCACGCGCATCCCCTTCTTCACGACCCAGATGGGGAAGGGAACGGTTCCAGGTGGAACCGAGCTTTACATGGGCACCGCCGCACTGTCGGAGCGGGATTATGTCCACGAGGCCATCGAACAAGCCGACCTTATCGTCACGATCGGCCATGACACCATCGAGAAGCCACCGTTCATCATGGGCAAGGGCGGTCCGAAGGTCGTCCATATCGGATATCAGCCGGCGACCGTCGAGCAGGTCTATTTCCCGCAATCCGAGGTCATTGGCGACATCGGCCCTTCGCTGAAGGCGCTGGCCGATCGCCTCGAGGGCAAGCTGCCAAACGCTCAGGCGCTTCTTCATCTCCGCGAGCGCATTCTCGAACGCATCGCCGCGCGGGCGACGGAGGATCGCTTCACGCCACAGCGGCTGGTCCACGACATAAGAGAGGTGATGCCGCATGACGGCATCCTGGCGCTCGACAACGGCATGTACAAGATCTGGTTCGCCCGAAACTACCGGACGCGGATGGCGAACACGCTGCTGCTTGATAATGCTCTTGCAACGATGGGAGCGGGACTGCCGTCGGCCATGGTTGCCTCGATGCTCTCTCCAGAGCGGCGTGTCATGGCGATCTGCGGCGATGGCGGCTTCATGATGAACTCCCAGGAACTCGAGACGGCCGTCCGGCTGAAACTCAACCTCGTCGTTCTTGTCATCGAGGACAATGCTTACGGCATGATCCGCTGGAAGCAGGCGGTGGACGAGTTCCCGGATTTCGGGATGACCTTCGGCAATCCCGACTTCGTGAAATATGCCGAATCCTATGGTGCCAGGGGAACCAGGGTCGACGATATCGGCAAGTTCAAACAGGTTCTTGAAGAGGCGTTCTCCGGAGGTGGCGTCCATCTGGTGAATGTACCAGTCGACTATTCGGAAAATGAACGCGTGCTGGTGAAGGAGCTTCGCGAACGGCTCCCCGCGATATTGGAGGCCTGAGATGCAGTCTACCATGAAGATCTCCCAGGCGTTCGACCGCGAACCGATTGCAGAGCTGCCGACAGACGACGCGGCCGCTCTCGAACACAAGCTTCAAGTCGCCGCAAAAGCCTTCGCCGATCGCGATGGCTGGCTGCCCGCACATCAGCGGATGGCAATCCTCAGGAAGGCGTCGGCGCTTCTGCAGGAGAACCGCGACCACTTTGCGATGATGATCGCCCGCGAAGGCGGCAAACCGCTGACCGACGCAATCATCGAGGTGACGCGCGGGATCGACGGCCTGGTGAACGCGGCAGACGAATTGCGCAATTTCGGCGGCAAGGAAATCCCCATGGGGCTGACTGCGGCAAGCGCGAACCGATGGGCCTTCACCACCAGGGAGCCGATCGGTGTCGTGGCGGCGATATCGGCCTTCAACCATCCGCTCAATCTCATCATCCATCAGATCGCGCCGGCGATTGCAGTCGGTTGCCCTGTGATTGTGAAGCCGGCGGCAACGACGCCGATTTCCTGCATCGAGATCGTCAAACTATTCTGGGAGGCCGGTCTCGACGAACGCTGGTGCCAGACCCTCATCACCGAGGACAATGCGCTTGCCGAAGCCTTCGCAACCGATCGTCGCGTTGCGTTTTTGAGTTTCATCGGCTCTGCAAAGGTCGGCTGGTACCTCAAGAGCAAGCTGCCGCCAGGCACCCGATGCGCACTGGAGCATGGCGGAGCGGCGCCCGTCATCGTCGACCGCAGCGCCAATGTCGATGCGATTGTCGGCACCATCGTCAAAGGCGGCTATTATCACGCTGGGCAGGTCTGCGTGTCGGCCCAGCGCCTCTTCGTGCATGAAGATATTCTGGCTTCCTTCACCGAGGCTCTCGCCGCCAAGGTTGCAGCCCTGAATGTCGGCGATCCAACACTTGCGCAAACCGAGGTAGGTCCGCTCATCTTGCCACGCGAGGCAGACCGCGTCGCGACCTGGATCAAGGAGGCGACGGACGCCGGAGCCAGACAGATCGGAGGTGGGCGGATGTCCGAGACGACACTGCTGCCATCTGTCTTACTGAACCCGCCTACTAAGGCGAAAGTGTCGGTGCTCGAGGTCTTCGGACCGCTGACCTGCGTCTACGGCTACCGCGACCTTGACGAAGCGATCCGCATCGCCAACTCGCTGCCCTATGCCTTCCAGGCAAGCGTCTTTTCCGCCGATATCGCGGTTGCTCTCAGGGCGGCAAAACATCTGGATGCATCGGCCGTTCTCGTCAACGACCATACGGCGTTTCGCACCGACTGGATGCCTTTCGCCGGACGCAGACAGTCCGGATACGGGGTCGGCGGCATTCCCTGGACGATGGAAGAAATGGCTGACGACAAGATGGTGGTATTCAACCAGGTTACTTAAGACCGGTCGGCACTCCGTCGCCGTTGGCAGCCGACAATATTGGACAATGGACGACGCTTTCGCGGGGCGTGCCGGACCACCGGCATTTGCATCGAGGCTGCTGGGCGATGCGATGTCGAGTACCGCTGAGAGTTAGACAAGCATTGGATAACAGCTCGTTTAGCCAGGATCGACTTGCCTCGCCTGTTGTCGGGAGGCATGGTCTGTCACGGAACAACGGAATCACGAAACTACGGACGAGAGGTCCTTGGCCATGCTCGAAAGCTCGCAGCGCATCGCAAACATGGCTGATTAATGTTTTCCTTCCTGCACAGTTCAGACCTTCATATTGGCAAACGATTTGGCAATCTTCCGGAGGATTTGAGAGGGCGCCTGCGCGAGGCGCGGCATGGCGTGATCGCCAGGCTTGCCGGTGCGGCACGAGAGCATGGGGCAGCTGTCATTCTGCTCGCCGGCGACACTTTCGATACCGAGACGCCGACGCCGGCCGTGCTTCGCCAGGCGCTTGGCGAGATGGCCCGGAATACGCCGCTGCGCTGGGTCCTGCTTCCGGGCAATCACGACTCGCTGCTGGCGGATCAGCTCTGGAGTGCTGCGCGCGGCGTTGTGCCCGACAATGTCATCCTGGCGACGGAAGCGGTGCCCCTTCCGCTTGGACCTGATGTGATCCTCCTGCCGGCGCCTTGCACGACCAGGAGGCCGGGCCGCGACCTGACCGAATGGATGACGGGTGCCGCCACGCCGGACGGCGCTATCCGCATTGGCCTCGCCCACGGCCCTATCCAGGAATTTTCCGAGGATGCCACGGCCACCAACGTGATTGCGCCGAACCGCGCGGCGCTGGCCGGCCTCGATTATATGGCGCTCGGCGATTGGCACGGATCGGTAGCGGTAGACGCCAGAACATATTATAGCGGCGCGCCCGAGCCGGACCGTTTCAAGCATGACCGGCCGGGTCAGGCGATGGTCGTTTCCATTGCCGGGCAGGGGGCGATGCCGACAACGACGGCGGTGACGACCGCCAGCTTTTCCTGGCAGACGTTGCACCTTCCTCTGCTGGCATCGGAAGACGGTGTTGAAGTGCTGAAGGCCGCGCTGCCGGAACCGTTCGCGCGGCGACAAACCCTGTTGCGCGTCGCACTGTCCGGCCGTGCCCGGTTGAACGGGCGGACGGCAATGATCAGCCTGCTGGAGCAGGTCGCGCCGGAATTTGCGCATCTGGAGATCGATACCGACCTTCTGGGGACCGACTGCGAGAGCGATGATCTCGAGACCATCGACCGAGCCGGTGCACTGCGCGATGCTGCGGACTTGCTGCTTGCCGAAAGCCTCGACGAAGCCCGTTCCGGCGACGACAGGAACGTCGCGCGCCAAGCGTTGATCCGCCTGTTTTCTTATTGCGAGGCGATCGATCGATGAAACTGACCGCCCTTCGCCTCCACAATGTCAAACGTTTCGCCGACCGCGGCATATCAGTCGAAGGAATCACCGACGGCGTCAATGTGCTGAGCGCCGCCAACGAACATGGCAAATCAACCTGTTTCGAGGCGCTGCATGCCCTGTTCTTCCAGCCGCACAGCGGCACGCCAAAGAACGTGCAGATGCTGCGTCCCTATAGCGGCGGCAATCCGATCGTCGAGGCCGATATCACGATCGAAGCCGGCCGCTACCGCCTGACCAAGCAATTCTATGGCGGACGGCGCGCCAGCGTCACCGATCTCGGCAGCGGTCGGCTGGTCGCCCAGGCCGACGAGGCCGAAGCTTTCATCGGCGATCTCATTTCCGGCGGAACCTCCGGCCCGGCGGGTCTGCTCTGGGTGCGCCAGGGCGTCACCGGCATCGAAAATCGCAGCAAGAGCGAGGAAGAGAACGACAAGCGGGTGCGCGAAAGCCTGCTGTCTTCGGTGCAGGGCGAGGTGGAGGCGTTGACGGGCGGACGGCGCATGTCGGCGGTGCTCGAAGCCTGCGAGGACGAACTTAATCGCCTGGTCACCGCGACGCTCCGGCCGAAGGCAGGAGGCCGCTTCGCCGCCGCCCTCGAGGAGCGTGACCGGCTGCAGGAGGAGGAGGCGCGGCTGGCCAAGGAGGTGGAGATGCTGCACGGCGCACTCGACCGCCGCCGCTCAGTGCAGGCGAGACTCAGCGAACTGGAAAACCCTGATGAGGAGGCCGGCCGGAAGACGGCGATTGCCAATGCCGAGTCGGTGCTCGAAGCTGCTAAACTGCATGACAGGGAACTCAAGGCGCTCGATGCCGAGGCTGCCTTGGCCGCCAGCCGCCGCGATGAGGCGCAGCAGGCATTCGACCGCTTCCAGGCGGCATTGAACCGCAGCGGCGAACTCGCGCGGCGTTTCGCCTTGGCGGAGAAAGAGCTTTCAAATGCAGCCGAGCGACGCACGGCATCGCTGGCCGAAAGCGAGGCCGCAACGGCGGAGGTGCAAGCGGCCGAAGAGGAGGAGCGGGTAAACCGTGAACTGCTTGCGCGGCTGGAGGCAGCGCTGCGTTCGCGCCACGCCGCCGAGCGGCTGGCCGAGGTGCGTCTGCGCCTCGAACAGGCGGAAGCTGCGCGGCAGCAGATCGAGGACGGGGAGGCGGCGCATGCATTGCTTGCCATTCCAGCCGATGCGATCGAACGGCTCGAAGCGCTGGATCTCAAGATCGTCGGCTTGCGCGCCGCCGCCGAAGTCGGCCTTCCCACGCTCAGGATCGATTACCTGAAGGACGTCTCAGGTTTGGTGAGCATGGACCGCCAGCCTTTGCCCGGGGGCGAGGATAAGAGCTTTGCCGGGATGGCGAGGCTCGAAATAACAGGCGTCGGCACCTTGACCATCCATTCCAGCCGGCAGGCCGATCAGGACGGGGCGCTGGAGACCGCGGAGGCCACGCGCCAAGCATTGCTTGCCAAGCTTGGTGTCGACAGTCTGAGGGCGGCGCGACAGCGCGATGTTGCCGCGCGGAACAAGCAGGAGGAGCTGGTGCGGGCACGCCAGCGGCTCGCCGATCTCGCCCCGAATGGCATCGACGAACTTCACCTCGACGCCGCACGCTTTGCCGAACTCAGCCAGGGTCCGGTCGAACTCGACGCCAACCCGGAGGAGGTGCGCGCCCGTCTCGCGGATGCGACGCGACGCATCGAACTGGCGCGCAATCGGGCGCGGGAGGCGTCAGTGATGCGCACGGACGCCGGCGAGGCCATATTGCGCGCGCAGACAGAGCACGCCAGACTTGGCCAGGAACTCGAGGCCATAGAGGCGGTCATCGGCCCCGAAACCGGCCGAACTGAATTGCAACAGGACCTTGCCGTAAAACTTTCCAGCGCCAAAGAACAGGTCGATGCGGTTGAACTCCGGGCTGGGCCTTTGCGCAGGACAGGTCGGGACCTTGCAGGCGCAGAGGCCGCCCTTGCCAGGGCACGTTCGGTCGCCGACGCCGCAGGCCGCGAAATTGCCAGGCTTCGCGAAGAGCTTGCCGATCTCGGCGGTCAGATCCGCACCCGCTCGGACAGTGCGCTGGAAGAAAACTGGTTGGAAAGCCGGGATTTGCTTGCAGCGGCGCGCGAGCAGGTGAAGCGTTTCGAGACGGAGGTCGGCGTTCTCGATCGCCTGCGCAAGGCGCTGACGGCGACGCGGGCGGCGGCGCGCGACCTCTATCTCAAGCCTGTTATGAACGAACTCGCCCCACTGCTCGGCCTGCTGTTCGACGACATCTCGATCACCTTCGACGGCGACACCTTGCTGCCGCAGATCGTGCGCCGCAACGGCCTCGACGAGGATGTCGACCGGCTGAGCGGCGGCATGCGGGAGCAGCTCTCGGTGCTGACCCGCCTTGCATTCGCCCGGCTGCTTGCCCGCGACGGCCGGCCGGCGCCTGTTATCCTCGACGATGCGCTTGTTTATTCCGACGACGACCGGATCGAGCGAATGTTCGATGCGCTGCACCGCCAATCGCGCGACCAGCAGATCCTCGTCTTCTCCTGTCGCCAGCGCGCCTTCGCGAAGCTAGGCGGCAATGTGCTCACCATGCAGCCATGGCAGCCGGATTAACCACAGAGCCACGTTAGAGTTGGTCAGCCATTTTCTGAGGCTGAGCAACCCGTACTCTGGTCGCAAGCTGCCGGTCATGACGGCGTTGCTAATGATCGTCGAAGCTGACGTCTTGGCCGCGATGAAAGACACGCAGGATTAATACGGCGTTCCCCTCCACCATAAACGCGATGCTTGCCTTGCCGCGATATCCAACGACGCGCAGCCCCGGCCGCAGATCGTCACGCAGAGCGCCTCGCTTGGGAAACGTCTAAAGCTGAGGCAGTAATCCACAATCTTACCAACATAGCTGCGAGCCGTCTCCGGCCCGGCCTCGTCTATCAGGTACACCAGCAGGCTTTCGAGGTCGTCGCTCGCCTCGGGCGCAAAAATAACATTGTAGTTCATGCCCTGCGCTATTTCTTGGCGTGAGCGGCCATGCGGGCGTCGAGTCGCCGCCTGACTTCCTCGGCGGAAAGGGCGCGCTCAGGGTAGGCTTTCATCTCGTCATAGGTAGGCGCGACCTCGTCGCGCAGCCATTTCTCAACTGCGGCGTCGCGGGCGGCCAAGGTGCGCAGACCGTCGCGGATAACTTCGCTCTCGGTCGCATATTCGCCGGAGCTGACTTTGGCCTTCACCATCTGCGCCATTTCCAGCGGAAGGGTGATGGTGAGGGGTTGGGTTGTACGCATGGTGTGTATCCTCCGTTATCTCTTTATAGCACACCATATGATTAAATCATACGCTTACATATATAGGCGACCTTGAGCGGTTAAGCCAATCGCAGAAAACGGCTTAAGTTGGGCGCGGCTCCACGCTCAGGCAAGGACTCTGCCTCGCTCAAGCCACAGATAGGCGGCAGCTGTCCAGGAAAAGCCGAGGCCACCGCAGCCTTGGCCGGTGACCGGGTCGAAATATTCGGCGAAACCTTCCGTTTCGATCGCTGCGATGGTGGATTGCCGCAGCTCTTCGGCGACATCCGCGTGGCCATTGCGCTTCAATCCGTCGATCAGAAGCCAGTTGATGATGGCCCAGGCGGGGCCGCGCCAGTAACGCTTCGGCTCCCAACTGGCGATGCCCGGCTTCGTCGTCGGAAAGGCGACCTTGAGATCCTTGGACCAGACCTTCATTTCCGAAACCAGCGCGTCGGCAACCTGCTTGCCGAGATCCAGCGAGAGGAGGGGGATGAAACCGGCTTGCGTTGCGGCTTCGACATCTTCGCCGGAGATCAAGTCTCGCGAGACGAAGCGAGCGAGGTCCGGCCGCCATTGGGCCATCATCGCCTTGCGAGTGCGGTTGTTGAAGGCAGCGATCTCGATCGCGTCCTCGGTTTGGTCGAACAGGCGGGCAAGGTGCTCTAGGTCTTCGCCGGCCTTGAGCAGGATGGCGGTCGTCTGGATCTCGGCGACCTTGAAGGACGCCTTTTCCCATTGTTTCGCCGGATCCCAGCCACAGGCGGCATAGGTATCGACGAGATGGATGAAGCGGCGGTAATCCTCGTCGCGCGGACGCATGTCGGCATCGACATGGCCGGTATCCTTGCGCAAGACGGGGGTATCGGTGGTGGTGGGTACACGAGCGAGCGCGATGTCCCAGGCGGGAGAATTGTCGCTGCCGCTTTCCCAGGGATGCAGCAGCGCGACAAGTCCGGTGCCATTGGGATCGCGGGCGGAATACCACCAGCGGTGCCATCTCAGCGCCGCCTCGTAGAGGGGCAGGGTGCGGGCTTCGGCACCCTTGCCGGCGGCTTCATGCAGCTTGCGCAGCGCGATCGCAAAGACCGGCGGCTGGGTTATGCCGGAGGTCGCGATCGTGTGCTTCGTGCGCCAAACGTTCGGTCCCGGGAAATAGGTTTCGCTTGGTGCGTGAAAGAGGATATGCGGGATCATCCCGTCCGCCCACTGGCCCTCGACCAGCCGTTCCAGCTCGCGATAGGCGCGATCGATATCGTAGAGCGCGAAACCCATGGCGACGAAGGCGGAATCCCAGTTCCACTGGAAGGGATAGAGCCGGTCTGTCGGCACCGTATAGCCGCCGCGATCGTTCGCGGCGAGAATGCGCTTCGCCTGGTCGATATGCATATTCATTTCGGGTACTCCGGTATTCTTAGGCCAAAACGGCCGGAAAGGACTTGCCGCTTTCAGGCGAAAGCCAGGTGATGCGCTTCTGGTCAAGCTTCAGACCGATCGTGTCGCCGCTCTTTACGGTTTCCGAGGCCGGCAGGATGACGCGCACCGGCTGGTCGTGGATCGAGCCGGTCAGAAGCAGGTGCGAGCCCATCGGTTCGGCAACGCGTACCCTCATTTCGAGACCCTGCGGCAGCGGCGCGAGTTCGACGGCCTCGCCACGCAGGCCGAGGATTACTTGATTGCCGGACCCTTGCGGCGCGGCAAACTGCTCGGTGCCTGCCGCCACCTGGCTGTTCGTGACCGGCACCTTGATGAAGTTCATTGGCGGGTTGCCGATGAAGCCGCCGACGAAACGTGTCGCCGGGTGGTTGTAGATTTCGACCGGATGGCCGACCTGCTCGATCACGCCGCCATGCATGACGGCGATGCGGTCGGAAAGGCCCATGGCTTCGGTCTGGTCGTGAGTGACGTAGATCGTCGTGGTCCCCGCCGATTGCAGCACGGTCTTGAGTTCGGTGCGCATTTCGAGGCGGAGCAGCGCGTCGAGGTTCGAAAGCGGTTCGTCCATCAGGAGAACCTTCGGTTCGACGGCAAGGGCACGAGCGACCGCGACGCGCTGGCGCTGGCCGCCGGAAAGCTTGTTCGGGTAGCGGTCGAGATATTGCTCGATATGCAGGAGGCCGGCGGCCTTCTCGACCTGCGCCTTCACTCTGGCGTCGTCGGCCTTCTGCATCCGCAGCCCGAAGGCGACGTTCTCATAGACCGTCATGTGCGGAAAGACGGCGTAGTTCTGGAAGACCATCGCAAGGCCGCGATCTTTGGGAGGCAAGCCGATCACCGACTTGTCGCCGATACGGACATCTCCCGATGTTGCAGTCTCGAGGCCGGCGATGATGCGCAGCAGCGTGGTCTTGCCGCAGCCGGACGGACCGAGCAGCGAGACGAATTCGCCGTCGTTGATCGTCAGCGAAACCTCTTTCAGCGCCTGGAAGGCTCCGAAGCTCTTGCGAATGCGGTCGATGACAATATTGGCCATATCTCTGGTCCCGTTATTTGGAGGAAATGCCCCAGATCGCGAAGAGGTAACGTCTGACCGCGAAGATGAAGACAACCGAGGGAAGGATGAGCATCAGGCCCCCGGCAAAACGGTAATGCATCGGACTTTCCGAAAGCACGGTCAGCAGGTAGGCGGTCAGCGTGCGGTTGCGCACCGTCAGCACCGAGGCAGCAAAGACCTCGTTCCATGAGATGACGAAGGCAAAGACCGCGGTTGCGACGATGCCGGGAAGCGCCAAGGGTGCCACCACCTTGAAGAAGGCCTGGATGCGGGTGCAGCCGAACACCCAGGCGGCTTCCTCCAACTCCTTGGGCACGCCGAGGAAAATCCCTTGCGTGACGAGTGCCGCGAAAGGCAGCGCCAGGACAGTATGGATGAGGCCGACGCCGAGGATCGTGTCGTAGAGGCCGAGCCGGATGAAGGAGACCGTCAGCGGCAGGGCCAGGATCGCCAGCGGGAAGGCGCGGGTCAGCAACACCAGGAGACGGTAGCTGTCCTTGCCGCGGAAATCGTAGCGGGCGAGCGCATAACCGGCCGGCGCGCCGAGCAGGATCGAAAGCGCCACCGTGATGCCTGCCGCACCCAGCGAATTGAGAAAGGACTGGACGACGCCTTCCGTCTTCAGGAAGAGTAAAAAGGGCTCCAGTGAAATGCCGGTGGGAAGGCCGGTTTTCGGCCAGACATAGACGCCCTGGCGACCGCCGAGTGCGCCGAGCGCGACCAGATAGATCGGCACCAGCACCCAGGCACAGAGTGCGGCAATGCCGCTCCAGAGCAGCCAGCGGCGTGAAGAGACGAAGCCGGCGGCTTTGGGTGTGTCCGCGGCCGTGCTGATTGTGTCCGTGGTCATGGCAGGCGCTCCGGATCGACTTTCAAGGCCTTCAGATAGATGAGCGTGGCGGCAAGCGAGATGATCATGATCAGCACCGCATAGGCGGCAGCGACGCTGTAGTTCTGGTTCTGATTCTGCCAGTTGTAGGCCTCGCCGACGAGGACCGGGAAATTGCGCCCGCCGAGCGCATAGACCACCGCGAAGACCTCGAAGGCGAGCACGGTGCGCAGGATGAGCGCCGATTGCAGGGCGGGGCGGATCAGCGGCAGGGTGATGCGCCAGAAGCGCGTCCACGGACCAGCACCGAAGATTTCGGCGGCTTCTTTGAATTCCTTCGGCACCTGGTTGAGACCGGCGACGATGATGACCATGACGATTGCCGTGCCGCGCCAGATTTCGGCAACCGCAATCGCGATGAAGAGCGCGACCGGCGTCTGGTAGGAAAGCCAGCTTGCCTGCCTGCCGATGATACCGAGGCCGAAGAGCAGCGAATTCAGATAGCCGGTATTCTGCAGGATCGACAGCCAGACGAGACCGGCGGCGAGATCGGAAATGCCGAGCGGGATGGTCCAGATCCACAGGATCGTCTCGCGCCCGCGGCCGACCTTGGCGACCATGGTGCCCATGGCAAGCGCAATGGCGATCTGCACCGGCACGACCGCGATCGTCAGCAGGAAGGTGTTCTTCACCGAGCGGGTGAAATTGATGTCGGTTACCATGCGCTCGGCATTCGCAAGCGACGGCGCGCCATTGTCCGAAACCGCCAGCCAGATTGTCTGCACCAGCGGCACGACGAACAGCAGCGCCAGAAAGGCGACGGATGGCAGGATCAGCAGATAGGGGATCCAGGGTCGGCTATTGGTCATCGGCTCCTGCCTCGACGAGCTGAGTGGTGAAGGAGCGCCCGGGCATTTCGCCCGGACGCGTCTCGGGCGGATTTATTCGACCGGGCAGGGGCCGTCGCTTTTGGCATCCGGCGCCCAGCATGCAGCCTTCGTATCGGCCATCAGCTTGGCCATGGTAGCTCCCTGGGTCTTCAGCACGTCTGCAACGGGCTCGTTCTGCAGCACGATGCGCTGGAAACTATCCATGTAGACCTTGTTGAATTCCCCGCCCTTGTCGCCGAGGCCGACCGGGAGCAGCGAGATGACCGCGTCCTTGGACGCCTGGGTGGCCGTGACCGCACCGGCAAGCAGAGCGACGCCGGCGTCGAGATCCGGCGGCAGCTTGACCTTGAGGGTCGGGAAGAAGCCGACCTTGGAGGCGGTCAGAAGCTGCGTGTCCGGCATGGACAGGTGCTCGATGATTTTTTCTGCGCCGGCCTTGTCAGGTGCGCCCTTCGGAATGGCGAGACCCGCGACAACAGGCATGTAGCCGCGGCCCTTCGGACCGGCGGGGGCGGGGAAGACGACATAATCATCCGGTGCGGCGGAAATGGCATTCTTCAGCCGGGCGATATGGTCCCAGGCGACCATGACTTCGCCGGCAGCCAGCGGCTCCTGCATGAAGTCGTAGCTGGTGGAGTTCGGCGTCACATAGGTCCACAGCGTCTTCAGCTTCTCCCAGCCGGCGGCCGCATCGGCACTCTGGAAGGTGCGCACGACACCGCCCGTGAAGGACGGATAGAAATAGCCCTGGAAATAACGCGCCATCAGCCCCTTCGGGCCGGCCGGGAAACCGATCTGCGGCTGGCCCGTCGCCTCCTGCATATTCTTGCCCCACTCGATCAACTGATCGTAGTTCAGCGCGTTCACGTCGGCGCCATCAGGCAGGTATTGCAGCGCTTCCTTCTTGGCGGCCATCACATAGGTCGCCTGCATCCACGGGATGTACTGCTGGGTCGGCTTGCCGAGCTTGCCGAGGTCGAGCAGCGACTGCGGCATGCCGCTTGCTGCCAGCTTCTTGGCGAGATCGTCGAGCGGCTCGAGCGTGTCCTTGTCGGCAAGCGGCGAGAGCTCCCCATGCAGCGCACCGACGAGGCTGACGGTGCGCTTGCCGGCCTGACGTTCGGCCTCCATGCGGACAGCAAACTGCGGCGGCTCCTCGACCACGTAATCAACCGAGCCGACATCCTTCAACAACTCCTCGCGGACGACGGTCGCCTCTTCGATCGGACGAAGCTGAGTGGACACGAAAACCGTCTGGGCAAGCACAGGCGAAGCGAAGGCCAGCACGGTGGAAGCCAGAATTCCAAATGACATGATATGTTTCATCTTTCTCCTCCTTCATTGTTCTTTGTTTGAGATGCACTTCTGTCTATGCCGCCTTGGCGGGACGGCGATGGCTGTCACGATCGACGAATTCGATCGCGTGAAGTTCCTGGAGTTCTTCGGCGGGCTCCCCGCCAATGGCGCGCAGCAGCAGCGAGGCGAAGCTCGCGCCGAGGTTTTCGCCGGTCATGCGCATGGTCGAGAGCGGCGGGCTGGTGAAGGCGCCCATCGGCAGATCGTCATGGCCGACAATGCTGATCTGGTTGCCGCCATCGACCTCGCGCAGCGCCCTCAGCGCCCCGATCGCCATTTCGTCCGTGGCACAGACGAGTGCGGTCGGACGCGATGGTTGACGCAAAACTTCCAGCGCCGCGAGATACCCGCCCTGTTCCAACGGCGCACCTTCGGCGCAGAGGTCGGTGGCAAGGCCGCATTCCTCCATCGCCGCCCGCCAGCCACGGCAGCGGTCATATGCGAAGTAATATTCCTGCGGGCCGGCGATATGACCGATACGGCGGTGGCCGGCGGCATGGAAGCGCAGCGTCGCGGCCCGGAAGCCGGCAAAGCCGTCGCCGTCGATATAGGGATGGGGCAGCAGGCTTTCGGTGCGGCCGTTGGTGACGAAGGGAATGCCGCGCGACTGCAGAAATTCGACGCGCTCGTCCTTCCGCTTGGTACGAACGAGAAGCATGGCGTCGACGCGGCGGCCATCGACGAAGCGGCGGCAAATGTCGAGTTCGCTCTCGCCGCGCGGCACCGGTGCAATCACCAGATTGAGGCCGGCAGCAGCAAGATGTTCGGCACAGCCGGACAACATATCGAGGAAATGCGGAGGACCGATGTGGCCGGGATCGCTTGGCAGCGTGACCGCGACCAGTTCGGCGCGCTGCCTGCGGAGGCGGCGGGCCGAAGCATTCGGCCGGTAGCCGACCTTGTCGGCAGCCTCGCGCACCCGTTCGCGAGTGGCGGCCGACACATCGGCATAACCATCGAGCGCACGCGATACCGTGGTGATCGATAGTCCCAGCGATTGCGCAAGCTGTTTGAGATTGGCCAAGATCTTCCTCCCGAAGTGAGAAAAAGATTCTCCAAAACGTTTTGGGAGTCAAGCCAAAACGTTTTGGATTTCGTGTCGACGTCGCGGGTATGATCTTCCAAGACGAGCAGAGGCGTCACGGAGATGTGTGAAGGGGCGGGGGTATTTTCAGCGCAGCCTGGGCGGGACCACTATCTTGTGTATCTGGATACGCTCGGGAAGTTCGCAAAGCAGTTCTGCGTCCCGCTCCAGATGATGAACCTGCTGTGGATCGCCTTTCGTAAACGCGGTCATCGATTTCATGTCGGCCCAGTAGGAGATCGTCGTGAACCATGTCTCATCCTCACGATCTTCGCGCAACAGTTGAACGTCGAGTGCTGTCTTTAGCAGTGGAGGAATTCCCTCGGCGCGGTTGTAGGCTTCATACTCATCAGCGAGTTCCGGCTTCGTGCGGCCACGCCAGATACGAGCTATGGTTGGAACTTTCGTCATTTTCTGCTCCCAGTGACATCTGAATTGAGCAAGCCGACGGCGAGGAAATCCCGCACCAGCGGCAGGGTGCCTGGAAAATGTGTCGCCCCAAGCCCGATGAAAAGTGCCCCCGATGCAGCGGAGATAACCGAAGGCTTGCTTTGGGCAGGGACGTGGCTTCGAATTAACTCTCGCTCAATCGGTAAGCTTGAGTGTTGCCGTAAACTGCGTCCCTTCCAGGCGATTGTACCTCGCCTCGCCATGCAGTTGATTTACGAAGGCTTTGATCAGCCGCGTCCCCATCCCGGCGCTGTCCGATCGGCCATCAAATCCAATCCCGTCGTCAGCGACGGTAAGTTGGGATTCCTCTCCTTCGGTTACGTGCAGCATGACGCGAATGTTTCCGGATGCCCGACCGTCGAACGCGTATTTCATGCTGTTGGCAATCAGCTCGTTGAGCAGGAGGGCAAACGGCGTTGCCTTGTCGGCTGCAATCACGATGTCGTCGATTTCAAAGTCAACGGAAACGGCGCGACCGTGGACATCGACAAGCGTCTTAACGAATGATGGAATGAATTCTCGAGCAGATATTCCGCTAAACTGGTCGAAGCCGTACATCTGCTCGTGAACTGCGGACATTGCAGAGATGCGCTCGTTTAATTTTTGAACGGCCTCCGCTTCAAAACCCTGCAAGCGCAGCAGGGCCATCACCGTCTGCAGGTTGTTCTTCACTCGATGGTGTATTTCGCGCATGAGCGTTTCATTCGATCGCAACGCATCCGCAAGCTGCCTGGTGTGCAATGTGTCCACCTTGATCAGATTCTGAATCCACAATGCGGCGGCAAAAGCGCCGACAAGGGCGAAAGCGACCAACAAAGCCGCAATTTTGGCATCCTCCCAAAAGGGCTGCATGATCACATGGATATCTGCCGAAGCAATGGCCACAAAAGGGGTGCGCTCGAGGATTCGGTATGCGACCAGGCGATCTTCATTGTCGACTGGCGACACGGAGCGATACGTGCCTGATGTCGCCTTCCTCATGTAGTCGGTAAACAGCTTGTGGTTTCGCATATCGACTGGTCCGGCGGGTTCCGGGTATCGGGCGATAAGTTGCCCGTCGCGTCTTATGAAGCTGACAATCGAGTTCTCGCCTATCGCGACCGCGTCCCATATTGGCCTTAGGATGCTCGCGTCGAAGGCAATCACGGCGACGCCGGCGAACACGCCATTTCGTTCGAGCCTGCGGCTAAAGACGAATATCTGCCGCTGGGAAAGGCGGCTGATGATCAGCGGGGATGTATATTCGTCAGCACCGTTTCTCAGGCGAACGAAGTAGTCGCGGTCGGTAACGTTGATCGGCCGGATATTGCGATCATTTGAATAGAGCGTTTCTCCATCGGCCCCGATGACGTAAGCAGTCGCCTGAGGAGGAAGGTCATAGACGGCAGCGTCCAGATCGCGCACACGGTCCGGGCCGGGCAAAGATGTACTCGACCCCAGAGCATCGTCAATTCGGTGCAGGGTCTCCCGAGCAAGGGAATTCAACCAATTCGCGTTCGCTGCAACGATTTTGGAAGCGGCGCTGACACGCTCATCGCCCCGGCGAACAGCTGTATCGTAACTGGATATGAGCCAGAGCGACAAGAGGGTGGTCAGTGACAGGAACATCAGCGCGATAATCGCGAGCGATGCTTTGCCTACGGAGCCAACATATTTATCGCCACCGATCATCTTTTAGGCCAATTTCCATTGTGCGGCGACGGCCAGATGGGGACATTGCAACGCATTCCGAACCATATCCGATAAGCTGATTTCTGACTCTCGAAAATTATGCAGTGCTCGCTGACTCGGCGCCCTCAAGAGCACGACTGAGGATTGTATGTTCATAATCATCTTTAGAGAATAACCGTGACATTCGGTCAATCTCACACCGTTGAAAGGAGATCCGAATGGTGGAGAAAACTTTTCGCACGCGAAGCTCGGCACGACGGGTCCTGAACTGATCATCCGGCGTCTATTCGATCAAAATCTAATCAACGGCGTAACCTGATCTGAAAGTCGGTTTGCTAGGGAGGGTCTCCTTCCGGGAAGTGACGTCATGATCCTTGAGTTGCAGAATGCCATTCTGGAAATGATTGCCAAAGGCGAACCGCTTGCGGCAACGATGGAGCAACTTTGCCTCAAGGTTGAGGCCGCCGTTCCTGGGATCATCGCTTCGGTGCTGACGTTCGACGGGAGCCGTCTTCATACACTCGCTGGACCTTCCCTACCGCCTCACTATTCAGCGGCTGTCGACAATCTTGAGGCCGGCCCTCTTGCGGGCTCCTGTGGCGCTGCTGCCTATTTCGGAGAAGCGGTCGTTGTCACCGATATCGAGACTGATCATCGTTGGCAGGACTTCAAATCCCTGGTCCTTCCGCTGGGGTTGAAGGCTTGCTGGTCCAGCCCGATCAAGCGTGGCGAGCGGGTGATTGGTAGCTTCGCCTTCTACTATCGAGACCACCGCGGTCCGAAGGCTGTCGAACGGGACCTTGTCGACGCTTGTGTCCATCTCTGCACAATCGCCATCGATCGCGAAGAACGGGTGATGGAACGTCAGCGGCTGACATACAGCGACGCTTTAACAGGCCTGTCGAATCGCGCTCGTTTCAATCAGCTTCTAGCCGAAGAGCTGCCTCGATCCCGGCGCGCCTGGGGCATCTTGCTGGTGGACATCGACAACTTGAAACTCGTGAACGACACGTTCGGGCACGCAGCCGGCGACGCTTTGATTCAAGTGGTTGCAGACCGGATCGCCGCGACAGCAGGCTCCCAAAACACATTCAGGCTCGGTGGAGATGAGTTTGCTGTCATTGTGTCGGACGACAAAGAGCTTGATCTGAATGCGAGGGCAACCGACATCTTCAAAGCCCTGTCCTCTCCTTCAACGTGCGACGGTCATGTGGTCTTTCCCACCGCGACGATTGGCGGCGCGCTGGCTGAGATGGAAACAAACTCTGACCAGATCCGCCAGAACGCCGATGTGGCGCTCTATCATGCGAAAGAACACAACCGCGGCCGGTACGTGCAACACTATCCCGGCCTAGGCACCGCCCTGACCCGACGCTTCAGGGCGGTTCGCGATGTGGGCGTCGCCCTCGAAGACGATCGGATCGACGCGCATTACCAGCCGATATTGCGCCTGGATACTCGCGAAATTGTGGGTTTCGAAGCCTTGTGTCGAATGACCACGCCTTCCGGCGAAATCATAGCCGCAGCGCATTTCCATGAGGCGACGAAAGACGCGCATATTGCTGCTGAGCTGACCCAACGGATGTTGCTGAGGGTCGCGAGGGACATCCGTAGCTGGCTCGCCCGGGGCCTTCCTCTCCAACATGTCGGCATCAACCTGTCCGCCGCAGATTTTCGTGGCGGTAATCTGCAAGACAGGCTGTGCCGCATTTTCGTGGAAGCAGAGGTTCCTCTTAAGCACATCATCCTCGAAGTGACGGAATCGGTTTATCTCGGACAACGGGACTATGTCGTAGCGAACGAGATAAAGGCTCTCCGGTCCAAGGGGTTACTGGTTGCCCTCGACGACTTTGGCACGGGCTACGCGTCTTTGACCCACCTGCTGACGGTGCCGGTCGACATCATCAAGATCGACAAGTCATTCATCGATCGCATGGTCCCGGGCGACGCGGGGACTTTCATCATCGAGGGCCTGATCGGAATAGCTGAGAAGCTGGGAATCCGGGTTGTCGCAGAGGGGATTGAAACAGAATCCCAAGCTGCTCAGTTGAGCCAGCTCGGCTGCAAGCTCGGACAAGGCTATCTGTTTTCGAAAGCAGTCGATCGAACGGTTGCCGCAGCCATTTTAGAGCAGCATGGACAACGGCCCAACAAAGACAAGACCCGTGCCGGAGCCCTGTAGCCTCCTTGAGTGAGGTTTTCACGCTCGGGCCAGCCCGGATACCTGAGACAACGCATGAGTACCAAGATCATTTTGAACGGATCAGATATGCGAAAACGGATACATGTCAGCCAATTGCGGGTCGGAATGTATGTCGAGGACGTCGAAATTGAGGGAGAAGACAGGACACGCCGGTTCAAGCCGTTCCTGATCTCGGCAGCCGGTGAGGTCGAGAGTTTGATGTCAAGCCGCCTAATGACTGTCGTGATCGACGTCGGAAAAGGCGCGGATGTCGACCCGGGTGCGCCACAGGACATCGACCGGGCTGCGTTTGACGCCCAGCTTCGTGCCGTGTTTTCGGCGAGGGATATCAAGCAGGCGAGGGAATGCGTAGAGGATACGAGACCACAGATCCGCCAAATGCTTGCCCATGCCAGGATCAAAGCCTCTTTTGCCAGCGATGCGGCAAGCTCAGCTGTCGAGCGGATCATGTCGGCAGCCTTCGAGAATGCCGGTGCGCTGATCGCAGTCGCGAAGCTGAAGGAAAAAGATGAGCTGACGTTCCTCCACTCGCTGGCGGTTAGCGCGCTTATGATCACCCTAGGGCGCAGCCTCGGTCATGGAGAAGAGGAGGTACGGGTCCTGGGACTGGGTGGACTGGTTCACGATCTTGGCAAAATGGCGCTGCCGGACGAAATTTTGACGAAACCCGGTAAGCTGACGGCCGAGGAAATGGATCTTGTGCGCGGGCACCCTCAGCGGGGATATGAGCTGATTTCTCATGTCGCGCATGTTCCGAAGCAGGTGCTCGACATTTGTCGCTACCACCACGAAAAGTTCGACGGCTCTGGCTATCCTGGTCGGCTCGCCGGAAAGAAGATCCCTTACGTAGCCCGGCTTGCGGCGATTTGTGACGTTTACGAAGCGTTGACCACAATCAGGCCGTATAAGCGCGCCTTCTCACAAGCGGAGGCGATCAACATGATGATGAATTCGCCGGGCCATTTCGATAGCCAGCTTCTTTCCGCATTCGTGTCAAAAATGGTGATCAGCGGCACGCTCCACTAGAGCCGTCATTGCAGGACGACGCGTCGTACCGGCCAAGGCGAACATTGATGGCCATTCACTTATTCGGGGGGCGACGTTCGAAACTACGAGAAGTTCTCCAGGACAGCCAAGAACGTATGCCGATCACCGTGTCCTTCGGTGAGCCGTACGCGGCCCTCGATATCGGCCAGGTGATGGTCCATTAGTTGCTTAGCCTTCGCCAGGTCCTTGGCCTTCAGCGCCGCCACGATCATTCGGTGGTGGTCTGCGCCGCAGTCGTCCTTACGCTCTTCTTCGTACAAGGACATGACGAGGGACAGGCGAGCGACGATCTTCGAGAGCATTTCCGTCAAGACAGGATTTCCGGCGGTTTCGGCGAGTACGATATGAAATTTGCCAGACAAAACCGTCTTGGATTTCTCATCACCATGGTGATGGATGTGCTCTTCTTCGTCGGTCAGTTTTTGCAGGGCATCGAGCTGTTCGGCCGTTGCCCGTGCAATAACGAGTTCCAGCAGAAGTCCTTCAAGTTTTCGGCGGGCTTCGAACAGGTTCTTGGCCTGGGCAATGCTGGGTTCGGCAACAAAAGTGCCGCGGTTTCTCTTTCGCTCCAGGAGGTGATCACTTTCGAGAACACCGAGCGCGCCGCGTACGACCGTGCGACTAACGCCAAAATGCTCCGCGATCGCCTCCTCCAGGATTTTCGTGCCCGGCTTTAAGGCGCCCTCGCCGATAGCTGCCGCCAGCGTGGCGCGAATGCGCTCGGAGACGTCGTCGTTGTTGTCGGCGCTATCGGCCGCCCCAATGGACGCGGACGGCGTCTTTACGCTTTGACGGCGCGTTTTCCTTATTGCCTTCACCACTTCAAGCCTCGGTATGTTTTGCGTCCAGTTACTCGTGTACCGAATATCCATTCGTTGTAATTATTTCTATAAGAATGTTTCTGCGCAACCACTGCATTTTGTCAGAAATCCCCATTGAAGGCGCCGACGAAAGTCTCCGCCCGCGCGCTGTCTTCGAAGGCTAGGCTGCCTTTTGTTCTTTTGCCGGCGGGGACAAGGCAATACCCTTTTCGGCGCAAATAGCCTCGATGTGGCGGGCCGACTGCTTGATGAAACCAATCGCCTCATTGAAGCCGTAGGATTGCGTCTCATAGGTCGGGTAGCCGTAGCGGCGGCTCTCATAAGCTTCCCAGTCGAGAACCGCTCCTGAGGCGACCCGCTTTTCATAGGCATCCACCATCGCCATGTAGGCCGCAAGTTCATCGGCCGTCAGGTCCGGGTGGCCAGCTCGCCAGACCGGATCGTCGATCTCGATGCACTGGCGCGGATTGGCCTTGCGAGGCTTGTCGGCGACAGACTGGGCGACTTCCAGCGACAGGTTCAGCGTGGGGTTGGCCTCCGCAAGAATAGGAAGGATGGCGGCGAAATCGACGATGCCGCCGCCGACGGGTCTGGTCTGGAAATCGAGACCACCCGGAGCGCGCCCGACATAGGCATCCTTGATATGGGTCTGGCGGATATGGGGAGCCAGGCGCTTGGCGGCGAAGACCGGATGCTCGCCCCGCTGCAGTCCGTTTGCCGTGTCGAAGACGACGCCGACGCAATCTGCGCCGACCTTCTCGATCAATCGCAGGATCTCGAAGGACGTGATCTCGTCATGGGTTTCGATGTTCATATGCGCGCCATTGGCGCGGGCGACGGGAGCCAGCTTCCGGAGGACCTTTTCCATCCCGGACAGCTGCTCTTCCCAGGTCACGTCGGTGCGGAAGCGGTCATTGGCCAGCCTGCCGCGATATTCGCTCTTGAAATTGCCCGGAGCAACCCAGAGTTCATGGCAGCCGATCGCGGCACTCGCCTCGATCATGCGCGTGAAACCGGCAATGATATCGCCGCCGCCGGCGGCCCGGAGCGCCGGTTCCTCGGCGCTGCAATAGGGATTGATCTTGCCGATGCCGCTTTCGAGATAGAGGCCAAGGTCGTCGGCCTTCGCCCTGATCTCGCGCAGTAGGCCGCTGTCGAGGTCGGGGCTCATGTCCAGCGCCGTACTGAAGAAGATGCCTGCGAGCCCAAGTTCCTTGACGTGATCAAGGCTTGCCATCGGCCCCCGCTTCTTCGCCTCAGGCAGCTTTATGCTGTCGATTCCCAATTTCATGTCATGCTCCTCTGTTGTTTCCTGACGGCGCGCGCTGCACTGGCGACCCCTTCGTTGTTGATCTCAATTCACCTCGGTGGATCCGCGATCACGCCCGTCCGGGAGCGCGAGGCTTCTCTGCTGTCCGGCCTTTCGGAACGAGACTCTTTTCGAGATAGTGCTGGCCTATGGATGCGACAGTCGTGATGGCGAGGTACCAGATCGAAGCGACGAACAGCAGTTCGATGACCAGGAAGTTCCGGGCGTAGATCGCCTGGGCCTGGGTCAGCAGATCCTGCATACCGATGACCGAGACGATGGCACTGGCCTTCAGCATGCCGATGGCCTGGTTCCCCGTCGGCGGCACGATGATACGCGTAGCCTGGGGCATGATGACGGTGAAAAAAGTCTGTGTCTTTTTCAGCCCGAGCGCCGTGGCCGCTTCGCGCTGGCCGCGATCGACCGCAACCAGGCCACCGCGGATGATCTCCGACATGTTTGCAGCTTCGTGCAGCCCGAGTGCGAGAAAGCCGGCCAGGGCCGGTGTCACCAGATCGTTGATCGAAATGGTGAAGCTTCCCATCCCGACCTGCGGGATGAAGAGGGCGATATTGAACCAGAAGAAGATCTGGACAATCAGCGGCACGCCGCGAAACCACCAGACGAAGCCGGCGGCGATCACCTTGAGAACCGGATTCTGGCTCGTCGCCATCAGCGCCAGCAGGCATCCGAGCACGATGCCGAACACCATGGCGCCTGCCGTCAGTTCAAGCGTCAGCAGCACGCCGCGCAGGATCGAAGGATCCGCCAGATAGCGGGGGATCTCGGACCACTGGATGCTCTGGCTCTGCCCGACGACGAGCGCGAAGAAGGCCAGCGCTGAAATCGCGATGGCACCGGTTGCGATCTGCCCCCAACGCATCGTTCTTCCGACCGATGGCGCAAGGGAGAGCGATATGGGTGACGCTTGAAACAGGGCCATCGGCGTCAATCCGCAGGCATGCTGGCGGCATCATTGACCTTGACGGTCTTCACGGCCAGCGGTCCGAGGCTCCACCTCTTCATGATGGTCTCGTAGGCGCCGGAGTCCACCATCTGCTGCAAGGCGGCGACGACACTGTCGCGCAGCTGCGGATTGTCCTTGGCCGTCAGCATGCCGAGATAACCGACGGCAAGGCGGATATCCGGCAGCGCCTGCAGGCCCTTGCCGTTTCCGGTCTGGTGCTCGGTCGTGTAGACGCTGGTGGCGTAACCGTTGACCGTGGCGTCAGCCCGCCCTGTGCGGACGGCCTGAAGCACATCCGGCATTTTCGGGATCGACATGATGTTGACCGGGGTCGCGCATTTGGCCGATGCCGCCTCGACCATCTTCGCCTGGAAGGTGCCGACGGGAACGGCGACCTTCTTGCCGCACAGATCCTCCGTGCCCTTGATGGCGAGAGGATTGTCCTTGCCGGTCATGATCGTGGTGGCGTCGTACATGTAGTCGATGACGTCGACCTGCTTTTCCAGCTCCGGATCGTCGTTGATTCCCGAGATCGAGATGTCGAAGCGCTTTGCCAATATGGAGGGCACGATCGCCGCACCCGCCCCGACATCGGTCATCTCAACATCGACACCCAGGATGACGCCGAGTGCGGCAGCGATATCGGCATCGATGCCGATCAGCTTGCCATCCTCGCCGTGAAAGCTGATCGGCGGCGTCAGGTCGGTCGCGACCTTCAATACGCCCGATGACTTGATGGAGGGCGGCAGCCCGTCGGCCAGTTTCTGCGTGAGGACGACGCCGGGGAGCTTGGCGACATTGGCATCAGGCGTCATCTTCTCAGCGGCACCTCCGGCGGCATAAGCAGAGGCCGCGATCAAAGAGGCCGTCGCTGCGGCAACCCCGGCCTTCAAGATTTTCTGAATGCGCATCATGTGATCCCCTTTCATTTTTGTACCGGTGAATTCTCGAGATCATCCATGCAATCGCCGTGCCAGCTGCAGTGGTGCGTCAATAATTACCTGATATCAATAGGATTTTTGTTGATGACGGCATTTCGGATAGAGTTTCGCAATATAATTCGCATAAAGTTTCGAACGTATAATGCACAATTTTTACGCTCCCCCGGCCCTGCCGCATCACTTTTGACCGCCTCATTCGCTCACAAGACCCAAAAACACCTCTTCAGATGCCAAATCCCGCGCTTTTCGGCGCTTGATCGCCCGTTCAGGGGCCGTTGCTTTTTCTATCTGATGCCCATTTAATATACGACGCTGGCGAAAATTTATACAAAAACTAAATGCGAATTTCAAATCGTATACGCATTATTATAAACTTTCGCAACTTTATAAGTCGAAAATACTGCTTAGTTTTCATTAACTTGTCTTTGGCGACAAGGACGAACAGCAAAACTGGCATGCCGCTTGCAATTCGTTTCTCATGAACAAGCTCGACGCAAAATTTCTCGCCGGCCCGCATCTCCGTCTTGTGCCGGAGACAGCGCAGCAATCCGTGACCTCGACCCAGAACCAGGGAGGCCCTATGCCAGGCATACCGAATATGGCTGTACGCAAGCGGCTCAGCGTTCAGGGCCTCACCCACAGTTACGGTGGCCAGAACGCCATCAGCGACGTGGCTTTCGATATCGAGGCTGGCGAGATCGTTGCCCTGCTCGGGCCGAGCGGCTGCGGCAAGTCGACCGTGCTGCGTGCCATCGCCGGGCTGATACAGCCGAAGACCGGCAGGATTGTGCTCGGGGATCAAGACCTCGCCAATGTCTCGGCCCGATCGCGCGGCGTCGGCATGGTTTTCCAGAACTATGCCTTGTTTCCGCATCTGACGGTCGCAGAAAACATCGCCTATCCGCTCGCCTGCCAGAAGCTTCCTCGCGCTCAGCGCAAGGAGCGCGTCGAGGAGATGCTGTCTCTCGTCAGGCTCAAGGATTATGGCAACCGCCTGCCGCGCGAACTCTCCGGCGGCCAGCAGCAGCGCGTCGCCGTTGCGCGTGCCATTGCCGGGCGCCCCTCCCTTCTGCTTCTCGACGAACCCTTCGGCGCGCTCGACCGCGCCTTGCGTTTCGATCTGCAGGTGGAGTTGCTGCACCTGCAGAAGACGCTCGGCATCACGACGCTGATCGTCACACACGACCAGGAGGAGGCCCAGAGCCTCGCAAACCGGCTGGTGCTGATGAACGGGGGCAATGTCGAGCAGATCGACACGCCGATGACCGTCTATGACCGCCCGAAGACGCTCTTCGTCAACACCTTCATCGGCCAGGCAAACCTGCTCAATGGAACGGTGCTGCGGCTCGATGCCGAGAGCACGCTGATCGGCCTCGCGAATGACCGGACTCTGCTCCTGCCGCGCCGGCTGAACTTCACCCTCGGCTCGAAGATCACGATCACCTTCCGGCCGGAAGAAGTTCGCCTGTCGACGCAGCCGAGCGAGAGAACCCTGCCTGTTTGCATGACGGTTTCCGTGCCACTCGGCCCATCCCTCGTCCATGACCTTGTTCTGGAAGACGGCACGGGCCTGCGCGCTTCCGAGGTCAGAGGCCCCTCCACATTCATTCCCGAACCGGGAACGAAGCTATTTGCCGAGATCGACACCGCAAGGTGTCACGCCT
Organism: Rhizobium beringeri; assembly: GCF_004306515.1. Lineage (NCBI taxonomy): Bacteria > Pseudomonadati > Pseudomonadota > Alphaproteobacteria > Hyphomicrobiales > Rhizobiaceae > Rhizobium > Rhizobium beringeri. The sequence goes on from NZ_SILG01000002.1 coordinate 237,723, forward strand.
TTCCGGCCGAACCGGAAATCATGAGTGAAGAAACAGATCAACAGAGGTGAACGAGATGAAGGACTTTCAGATTACCCGTCGTGGGTTCGGTTTCCTGGCGGCCGGTGTCGCCGCATCGGCCATGCTTCCGCTTTCCGCCCGCGCTGCCGGCGGCGGAGCCGTTGCCGCCACTTTCCCAGGCAGCTGGGAGGATGCCTACCGCACAGTGCTGACGCCGATGGTCAAGGATGCAGGCTACGACCTGACGATTGCCCCGGCGATGGCGCAGGACCAGCTTGCCAAGATCATGGCAAGCCCCGGCAACCCGCCCTATGACACGCTGCTGATGTCGCCCGGCCAGATGGCCGTCGCCATCGAGAAGGATCTCATCCAGAAGATCGATCCGAGCAAGCTCAAGAACTGGGGCATGCTCGATCCGTCCTTCCAGGGCGAATACGGCCCGACCGTGACCATCGAAGTCAACGGCATTGCCTACAATCCCGATCTCGTTCCGAAGCCGAAGGGTTATCGCGATCTCTTTGAAAACCCGGCCTACAGCGGCAAGGTTTCCTGGACCGGTTTTGCCTCAAACACCGCCGTCATGGCCTATACCGAGATCGCCAAGATCTTCGGCTCAGGCCCCAACGACATGGACGCCGTCTTCAAGCTGTTCAAGGATCATCCGGAGCATCTGAAGGGCGTGGTCGACAGCACCAACCATCAGATGACGCTGTTCCAGCAGGGCGAAATCGCCGTGTTCATGTGCTCGACCGGCAATGTCGCCCACCTGAAGAGCCTCGGCCTCAACGCCGAGTTCGTCCATCCCGAAACCGGTTCGCCGGCGGCCCCCGTCAACATCCATCTGACCAAGGGCACGGCCAATCTCGATGCGGCCTATGCCTACATGGATGCCGCCATCTCCAAGGCCGCCCAGGACCAGCTCAAGGAACCGCCGACCGAGATGTTCCCGACCAACAAGGACGTGGCGCTGACACCTGGCATCGAAGCCTATGTCACCCGCGACCAGATCAAGACCATGGTCTATCCGGACTGGGTCGCGATCAACAAGAACCGCGACGACTGGATTCGCCAGTTCGACGCCCTCGTTGCCGGTTGAGGTGATGTGATGAAGGCGAGCGGCTTCCCATACGTCCTACCGATGCTGTTGCTTTCCGTGGCGTTCTTCGCAACGCCGCTCGCCGTCCTCGTCGGTTTCAGCTTCGCCGGCTCCGGCGGAGCAACCCTCGAACATTATGCCCGCTTCTTCGGGGACGCGTTCAATTTCCGCGTCCTCGTCAATACCGCAAGGCTCGGGCTCGAAACCGTCATCGGCACGACCTTGCTCGGCGTGCCGATCGCGCTTCTCTACTGGCATGGCGGCCGAAACCTGCGGCAGGTGCTGATTTTCCTGACGCTCATTCCGATGTTGACCAGCAATGTCGTGCGCACCTTCGCCTGGATCGTCATCCTCGGGCGCCAGGGGCCGATCAGCGAAGCGCTGGTTGGGCTCGGCCTCGTGGGCATGCCGACGAGCCTGCTGTTTACCGAACTCGGCCTGGTCATGGCCATGTGCCAGATCGACCTGCCGCTGATCATCCTGCCGCTGATCGCGATCCTGTCACGCACGCCCGTCCAGCTGACGGAAGCCGCCCAGGTTTCCGGCGCCGGTCCCTGGCGCATCCTTGTCACCGTGCTTCTGCCGCTGATGCTGCCGGGCCTGCTGGCAGGCTGGATCCTCGTCTTTGCTAGCACCAGCAGCTCCTTCGTCACCCAGGCCGTCATCGGCGGTGCGCGCAACGTCTATGTTCCGCAGCTGATCTACCGCGAAGTCGGCACGCTGTTCGACTGGCCGCTGGCCTCGGCCATCGCCGTCGTTCTCCTGCTGTCCACCGGTTGCCTGCTGGTCGCCCTTACCATGATGTCCCGTCACAGGAGGTTGGTCGGTCATGCGTGATCGTCGCGAAAATCCCATTCCCGTCATGCTTTACAAGGCATTCGTCTACGGATTTGGCGGGCTCTGCGTCATCTATCTCGTGGCACCCATCGTGATAGCGCTGACGATGTCGTTTACTTCGGGGCAGACATTGAAATATCCGCCGCAGGGCTTTTCGCTCAGGTGGTATGCGGCGCTGCTCGACCCCGTGCGCTCGGCAACCGAACATATCGCCGCCTGGAACTCGCTGAAGATCGCCGGCCTTGCCGTCCTCGGATCGCTGCTCTTTGCGGTTCCGGCAACCATCGGCATGACGCGCATGCAGCGCAGCACCGCCGGCACGATCGAGCCGCTGCTGCTCGCCCCGCTTGTCCTGCCGAGTCTGGTCTACGGCCTTGCCGCTCTGATCGTCGCCAATTTCATCGGCTTCAAGCCGTCGCTCTGGCTGACCGTATCAGGCCATGTCGTGGTCTTCGGGCCGCTGATGTACCGCGCCGCCTCCGTCGTCGCTCAGGGTCTCAACCCCTCGCTTGCCGAGGCATCGACAACCATGGGCGCGAGCTGGTTCATGACACTGCGGCGCGTGACCCTACCGCTGCTGATGCCCGGCATTCTGGCCGGCGCATTCCTTGTATTCATCCAGTCGCTCGACAATGTGTCGGTATCGCTTTTCCTCGCCGACGCGCGAACGACCGTCCTGCCGCTGCGCATGTTCGCGCTGATCGAGGAATCGCTCGATGTGCGCGTCGCGGCAATCTCGGGAATTCTGATCGCCGTGACGCTGGTGGGACTGCTGGTTGCCCGGCGCGTGCTCGCGCCGCCACGGCAGGCCTGAACAATCCGTCATTGACCTATGCCTGAACTTGGAAGGAACAAACTCATGAACATGCGCGCGACAAACGCAGGCGGCTATCGGATGGGATCGCTGCTGGCCGATTTCCAACCGGATTTCGACTTCTCCGCGCCCTTGCCGCTTCCTGTCGAAGAGTTCGAGGATCGCCTTCGCAGAGTTCGCCGTCAGGCGGTCGAAGCCGGTCATGACGCGCTGATCGTCCACGCCGGCAGCGTCGGCTGGTTCCACGCCTCGAATGCCTATCTGCGTTACATCTGCGACTGGATGCGCGAAGGCGTGCTGATCATTCCGACCGATGCCGACAAGGCGATGGTACTTCTCTCCTTCTTCACCCAATCCGTCCTGCTTCCGCCAGGCGGCGAGCCCGTGCTCGTCGACGAGATCTGGCAGATTGGCCCGATCGGCCGCGAATACGCCGACCGCCCCGGCGATTCCGTCCTCAAGACCGCAGAGAAATGCGCCGAGGTTCTCGCCAGTCTCGGTCTTGCCAAGGCCCAGATCGGCAGGATCGGCGACCGTACGTCGCTGACCTTCTGGTCTGCTCTGGACGACCTGCTGCCGAAGAGCAAGTTCGTGGCTGACAACGCTATTCTCGACCGCATGCAGAAGGTCCGCTCGCCGCGCGAGATCGAGATATTCCGCGCCGCCGCCCAGCTGATCAGCATCGGCACGCAGGCTGCCTATCATGTGGCGAAACCAGGCGTGACCGACCATGAAATCCTTGCCGCCTTCACCTATGCGCAGATGGCGCTCGGCGGCGAAACCGGCGACGGCTACCAGATCGGTATCAACGAATTCGGCACCCATTGCGGCAAGCCCTATGGCCGCATCGTCCGGCCCGGCGACCTCATCAACCTCTATATCTCCAACGTCACCTATCGCGGTTATACGGCCCAGACCGCCCGCATGATCGCGGTCGGCGATATCACCAGCCATCAGGAGGATGTGCTTGCCGCCTGCACCGAAGGCGTCAAGCGGGCCGAAAAGCTCATCAAGCCCGGCGCATTGATGCGCGACGTCAACAATGCCGCCTTCGAACCGATGATCGAGCGCGGCATGCTCATGTCACCCGAGGCACGCACGATGCCCTATAACTGGTCGCCTATGGAAGACGGCGGAGCACGCCTGATCCCCAATCAGTATGTGAAGGACATCGACTGGGAGGCGCAGGGCCGCAAGCTCATGCACGTCTATCCGGCAACGCACGGACCGCACAATCCAAACCTCGGCCATTCGGTCGGCATGGCCGGCGGCCAGAACAGCTTCAACATCTCCTCGCACAACTACGACAGGATGGAGGAGGGCATGGTCTTCGTCCTCCACACCCAATGGCTGGAACCGCTGTCGGCCGGCTGCAATATCGGCGACATGTATGTCGTGACCAAGGACGGCTTTGAGAACCTCAGCCGCCATACCCCGCTTGAAACCCACCGCATCGCTGCCGAGGCCTGAGATGACCCATCATAAACAACACATGCATTTCGATTTCGCCAAACTGACCGAGCGCGAGCGTTACAAGATCCTCATCGGCACGGTCATTCCCCGCCCGATCGCGCTGGTGACGACGGTGAGCAAGGATGGCAAGCCGAATGCCGGCCCGTTCAGCTTCTTCAACGTCCTCACCCACGACCCGGCAATCGTCGCCATCGGCGTCGAGAATTATGCCGACATGCGCTTCAAGGATACGGCCCGCAACATCCGCGAAACCGGCGAGTTCACGGTACATATCTGCGATGACGCCCTTGTCGACCGGATGGAGGTCTGCGCCATCAAGTTCGGGCCCGAGGTCGACGAACTCTCGGAAGCCGGACTGGCAACGATACCGGGACAGATGGTCAGAAGCCCACGCATCCTCGCAGCCCCCGCAGCGCTGGAATGCCGCCGCCACACGACCCTGCAGGTCGGCCCCGCCCGCGAAATCATCCTCGGCGAAGTCCTCGGCGTCTATGTCAGAAGCGATGCGGTCAATCCGGCGAACCTGCACATCGACCAGCAACTGATGGACGCCGTCGGACGAATGGGTGGCCATACTTATGCGAGGACGCGCGACCAGTTCGACATCAAGACTCTGACGAAGGAGGAGTGGGCTTTGCGCCAAGAGGTTTCGAATGCGGCCACCGCTTGAACTTGCCACCAATCCGAGATTTTCTTCCACCGACCTTGTCCGATCCTGACGCCGGTATATCGAGCATCAACTCGTTCTTGTCGATCCCGCGAACAATTTGGAGGTCGACAGTTCATATCGCATCAAGGCCAAGGATATTCGTCGCGCGACCATCGACCACCAACTCGTCGCGCAGGAAATCGCCGCCATATCTCGGGCGAGGAACAATGGTGGTAGATTTCGACCAACAGCTCCACCTTGCGAAAAATGGAGCACCGAGCGGCGGCCCAACGGCGTTATCGCCTATGCTTTCGTTGAAACAATCGCGCGGCGGAACCGGCGGCACAATCCGTCATCCGTTGACGCTCCGAACAGTTGCAACACTACCGCCGCCGGCAGTCCGGCGCGTGGCAAGCGCCTTGACCGAAAAGAGCGCGTAGATGATCAGCGGAAGGCAGGCGAGATAGGATGTCCTGATGCCTGCATGTTCGGCAATTAAGCCGAGCAGCGGCGGCGCCAGGAAGAAGACGACAAAGGTCATCTGGCCGAGAGCGGCGACGTTGAGATACGCCGCGCGATCAGTACGCTGGGCCGCCGCCGAGACGGCGAGGGGATAGACCGCGCTGCAGCCGGCGCCCATCAAGGCGAAGCCCGCCAGTGCGACATAGGCATGCGGTGCGCCCCAGACGGCGTAGATGCCAATCGCCGAAAGAACAAGCAGCATCGTGGCGACGGCCCGCGCGCCAAACCGATCGACCAGCGGATCAACGAACAGGCGCGCCAGCGCCATGCAAAAGGTAAAGAGTGTCAATCCCAGTCCGCCGATGAAGGGCTCGACTGAAAACACGTCGCGCATATAGATCGCCGACCAGTCGATCCCGGCACCTTCGACGAGAAAGGCGGCGATGCCGATGACGCAGAGCGGCATTAGCCCCCAGGTAGGAAGCGCTACCAGCGGCGCCTTGCCCTCGTCCACCGTGATCCGCGCTGGCGCATTGCGCATGCCGGTGATCGCCCAGATGCCGATGACAAGGACCGCGACAAAGGTCACGGCGAGATGTAGCTGCATCGAAATACCGGCTTGGCGGACTACCGAAGAGACAAGCGCCGTGACGAAGAAGCCGAGGCTCCAGAAGCCATGGGCTCTGTTCATCACGCCGCGTCCCAGCTGCGCTTCGATGCGGTCGATCTCGACATTGAGATTGATCTCTAGCGCCCCAGCGAGCAGCCCTTCGACGAAAAGCAAAAAGAATACGGCCGGCGCAGCACCGATCCATGGCACCAGCGACAGCAGCGCAGATGTGCCGAGAACTGTAATGAACGCCGTCGTCCGCGCGCCGAGCCGGGCGATCAAGGGCGAAGACAAAGTCAACGAAATCAAGGCGCCGATCGCAGCCCCTATCAACGTCAACCCAAGCTCGGTCTTATCGACGCCAAGCGCAACCTGCAAATCCGGCATCCTCGACAGCAGCGCCCCCAGCGACACAGCGAAGAGAAAGAAGCAGACATAGATCCGCTGCTGCGGCGCAATTTTCATGATGCAACTCCGGGGATTGACGCTTCGAAGCAGAGCAGCGCTTTTGATCTGTGATGAATACCCCACAGGGCCGGAGATCAAAACTTGTTTCTAAGTGGATGCGACGGAGCAGGCGGTTTTGCTTGACATTCTTCGTGATCACTCGCTCGGTCGACTTTTGGAAGGCACGATCCTTGTAATCTTCACGAGCGCCCGCGAAGAGCGCCGGCGGCGATAACGCAGGCCATCGCTCGACCCGCGATCGTCAACGCTACGCCAATCAGGACCTCGAAAGGCTCGACCATGTTCCGGATTATGTACTCCTTTGGGAACCTCTTCGGCAGCACGTCGCGGTCGAAGCCGGTCGGCGAGGGGAACACGTCTTCCGCCACCAGCGCACTGCAGCGTCAATGTTAAAGAACTCATTCACCTGCAGGTGACACCATTCTCCGCAGCACGAGCTTCTTTCAGCGGTCAGGATATGAGACTCCCGGCGCCGGTTGTCCAGCGACTCGCGCTCGTACTCCACGAACTCGCTGTCAATGCGGCCCGTCACGGCGCGCTTGCAGGTGCACGACTTTTACTTCTCCGATTTTCCTTTGATGGGTCGCTCGGCACCAGCATCAGACGCTGAATTAGCTGATCTGCTCCACCGCCAATGCGCCAGCATCTACGTGGGTTCCATAAAAAAAGCGTTATGTCGCCAGCACTCGAACTCGCGGGTGTGCGGTTCGAATCCCATCAAGGCGCCGGATTGTTCCTGGAGTTCACCGCTTCTCGGAAATGACGGGGGGTCGTGCCCGTTCGCTCCTTGAAAATCTCGTAGAAGCGACTGCTGGAACCAAACCCGCAGTCAAAACCGATCTGGAGGACAGGATCCTCCGTGTCTGTCAGAAGCTGCATCGCCCGGGCAATCCGATGTCGGGTCAGGTATTCGTTGACTGATATTCCGAGAACCTTTCGGAAAGCGCTGTTGGCAGTGCTTGGATGCATTCCCGCAAGCTTGGCGAGATCGGGTACGCTCACCGGATCTGCGTAGCGGGAATTGATGAGGTCGATCAGCAGCTCGACGTGGCGCACTGCGTGGCCAGCCAACGATGTCGGAGAGACATGGGTTGGCGAATTGTCGATTTCAGCATTGTCCAGAATCAGGCGACGTATTCGCAGTCGAACCTCCTCCACGACCAATTTCCGTCTTGCCGCACTGCCGCCCTGCCATTCCTTTTCCCATCGTGGGAGTGTCAACGCATCCATCGTTTCCTGATTTGCCTGCGCCAGAAACCTCCCCTGCATGATCGACTGCCTGGCCTTTCTGTCCACCGGCAGACCCAGGAAATCGATGAGGGGAAGATAGAGGCATACGAGCGGCGCGTTGTCGGCAACGGCGATCGTCTGATGGGGAATTGCGGCCCAGAATAAAACCAGGCGGCCGGCCTCAACCCGTTCCTGCCTTCCATTGAAAAGGTAGGTCATCTGGCCTGCCATGAGCAGGTTTAATTCAACGTGGTCGTGCCAATGCGGTGCGGCCATCGCATCAGCGATGTGACGCTCGATCAGGAACTGCCCTCGGGATCCAATCCATTCGCCGCGGCTTTGGGTATGTTTCATTTGTAGAAGACTCGAATCCCGGAATTAATAGGCCGATGTCAGGAGGAAATTCTTATCTAGAAGGAGCAATAAGCAATCACAACCGATGGGGAGATTGCAATGCCGAAGATTTGTCTGGTTGGCGCTGGTAGCACCGTTTTCGCCCAGAACATTCTGGGAGATGTCCTGTCCTCGCAGAGAGGGGGCGACTACGTCATCAGCCTCTTCGATATCGATCCAGAGCGACTGAAGACGTCAGAGATCGTCGCTCGCCGGATCTGCGAGTCGCTTAAGCTTTCAAGTGTCAGGATCGACGCCACGCTCGACCGGCGGGAAGCGCTGCGCGGGTCGGATTTCGTCATCCTCATGATGCAGGTCGGTGGCTACAAGCCGGCTACCGTCACGGACTTCGACATTCCGAAAAAATATGGCTTGCGTCAGACGATCGCCGACACCCTTGGCATCGGGGGTATTTTCCGCGGTTTGCGGACGATACCAGTCCTTGAGACGATCTGCCGAGACATGCAGGAGGTTTGCCCGCAGGCTCTTCTGATGCAGTACGTCAACCCGATGGCCATCAACTGCTGGGCGATCAAGGATCTGGCCCCGGAAATCCGGACCGTCGGCTTGTGTCATAGTGTGCAGCACACAGCCGGGCATCTCGCGCAATGCCTCGGCGAGGACATTGCCGACGTGAACTACGTTTCGGCTGGCATCAATCACGTCGCCTTCTTCCTGAAGTATGAGAAAGTTCACAGCGACGGACGGCTGGAAGATCTCTATCCGAGACTGAACGCTCTCGCCGCCGATGGACGCGTTCCGCCGGACGATCGGGTGCGGTTCGATGTGCTCAAACGGCTCGGCCACTTCGTCACCGAATCCAGCGAGCATTTCTCCGAATATACCTCCTGGTACATCAAGGAGGGGCGAGGGGATCTGCTCGATCAGCTCAATATCCCGTTGGACGAATACATCCGGCGCTGCGAGGTGCAGATCAAAGAGTGGCATGCCTTGCGGAAGGAACTGGAAGGCGACAAGCCGATCGAGGTGCGCCGCAGCAATGAATATGCGGCCGGCATCATTCATGCCGCCGTCACTGGCAACCCGGCACTGATATACGGCAACGTCCCAAACAACGGCCTGATCGAGAATCTGCCCGCTGAATGTATCGTGGAAGTGCCTTGCCATGTCGACAGAAACGGAATTCAGCCGGTCCGGGTCGGTCGGATCCCCTCTCAGCTTTCCGCCGTCATGAACTTGAGCGTTTCTGTTCAGCAGTTGACGGTCGAGGCGGCTCTTACAAAAAACCGCGAGCGCATCTACCAAGCCGCTCTACTCGATCCGCATACGTCTGCGGAATTGTCTCCAGACCAAATCTGGAACCTTGTCGACGACCTGATCAATGCGCACGGCGATTTGTTGCCGAGATATCAGTGAGATCCCGCGGGTAAGCCAGCCACAAGCGCTGCTGCGGATGGCAGTTCATTCGTTATTGACGCGCCGTGAATTCACGGCGCGTCTTTTTCATTCCGGCTCCCACCCAATAAATCATAAAACGTCAGAAAATTGATTGACACTGATCATTTGAAATGAAAATGTGATCGAAATTGGGATTGGCCGTGAGGGAGATTTTCGTTGAGCCAAGCAGTCGGAGTGAAGGTCGATCGGCTGGATGCCATTCGCAGCCACCTCTACGCGAACGGCTTTTCGACCATCCAGGCTCTTGCCGATGCGATCGGAGCATCGCTTGCCACGGTTCGTAGAGACCTGCAGATCCTTGAGCAGGAGGGGGCCATTGATCGCGTGCATGGTGGAGCGCGCATTGCCGAAGGATCATCGGTTGAGGTTGCATTTCAGGAGCGGGAAAAGCGCCATCTATCGGCCAAGCGGGCGATTGCCACCGCGGCCTACGATCTGCTTCATCCGCGTACAGCAATCTTTCTCGACGCGGGAACGACCGTCCTGCAGCTTGCGCGCCTCGTTCGCATCAACCCCATGCCGCTCAGGATATTCACCAATGGCCTGACGGTAGCGCAGGAGTTCCTGAATATCCCGAATTTGGAGGTGGTGCTTCTCGGCGGTCAGCTGCGTAGCGAGAACGCGTCGCTTGTCGGACCTCAGGCGGAGGCAATGCTGGAAACATTGTGGTTCGACCAGCTCTTTCTTGGCGCCAGCGCCATTAGTTCCGACGGGGCGATCTACAGCGTGGACAGTGCGGAAGCGAGCCTCAACCGGCGCATGCTGGCTCGGTCGGCCAATCGTTTCGTCCTGGCCGATTCCTCGAAATTCGGAACCACCGCGACCTACAAGGTCGCGCCGCTGGACACCGCGAAAGTCATTACCGATTCCGGGCTTTCGCGGCACTGGCGCGACGAGCTTGTCAACTTCGGCGTCGACGCGACGATCGCCGACCTGAGGGCGAAAGCGTGAGCGAGGCGCTGATCCTCGGCATCGACGGTGGCGGAAGCAAGGTGCTGGTTGCCCTCGCTGACAAGCGTGGCCGGATATTGCGGCGTTCCCACGGCCACGGGGTCAATCCCATGGACAATCCCAATTGGCTCCAGGAGTTGGAGCAGCATCTCCTTCCCTTTCGCGGTGAAGGAAATCTGGCGGCCGTCGCCGCAGCGCTGCCCGCCTACGGGGAGGTTGAACGCCTATCGGTTCTACAACGGGATGCGATCGAGCGCCTATTCCCGAACATCCACCGGCGCGTCCTCAACGACGTCGACGCGGCGCACCTTGGTGCTTTTGCGGGCGAGCCGGGTATCCTCATTCTTTCCGGCACGGGTTCAATGGCATGGGCGCGCAACTCTGAAGACCGGTCGGCGCGGACCGGCGGCTGGGGAGATCTCATCGGCGATGAGGGCAGCAGCCATTGGATCGGGCGCAGGGCGCTCAACCTTGTCAGCCAAAGCTTGGACGGGCGTGCTCCGGCAACGGCTCTCGCAAAGGCCTTGTTTGACCACCTTCGCATCGACCCGAGCAATCCCATGAATGGCCTCGGCGATTGGGCCAGCTCCTTGGCGAACCCACGGGCAGACATTGCAGCAATTTCGGCCCTCGTCGATCAGGTCGCACTTGGCGGCGACAAAGGGGCGATCGCGTTGATCGAGCAGGCCGCCGATGAACTGGCGAAGCATCATGAGGCAATTGCCGGCCATTGTGGTCCGGATGCCGACTGGACCTATGCCGGCGGTACTTTTTCGAGCCGGCTTCTTTTGGAGGCGCTTGAACGCCGAATTGGCAGGCCTCCGGCTTTGCCGAAACTTCCCCCCATTGGCGGTGCGCTCCTGGCTGCCGCCCAGCTTCTCGACTGGCCGTTAGACGACGGCTGGTTCGGGCAAATCGTGGCCACGGCCGAAGGCGGTGACCGCGCATCCCAGTGAATTGAGCTCAAGAATAATGAAGGATGGGAACATGCATAAATTGATCTTGCCTCTACTTGCATCAGCAGCTCTGGTAATCGCCGCACCTGCTCTTGGCCAGGACGCCAAGCCGCTTGCCGGCCAGTCGATCACAGTGCTCATGCCATCGCCGCAGGGACCGGATATCGCCTCTGACTTCGAGGCCGAAACCGGCATTCACGTCGACCTGCAGACCTTGTCCTGGGACGACATCCGCCCGAAGCTGGTGACGGCTTTGGTTGCCGGTACAGCGCCGGCTGATGTGACCGAGTTCGATTGGTCCTGGACCGGTCAGTTCAGCGCCGCCGGTTGGTATATGCCGCTTGACGATGTGATCGACGCCGACACCGTGAAAGATATCGGCGTTGCTAAGATCTTCACCGTCGACGGCAAGTTATTGGGAATTCCCTACACCAACGACTTCCGGGTGATGCTCGTCAACAAGAAGCATTTCGCGGATGCAGGCATCACCGAGATGCCGAAAACATTGGACGCCCTGGTTGCTGCAGCCAAGAAAATCAAGGAAAAGGGCATTGTCGAGTATCCGATCGGCCTGCCGGTTTCAGCAACCGAAGGCGCGTCAACGAGCTGGTACTTGCTGACCAAGGCCTTCGGTGGCGAACTCTTCGACAAGGACTTCAATCCGCTCTTCACCTCGCCGGATTCGGCTGGTTACAAGGCGCTTGCTTTCGAGCTGATGCTCCTCAAGGAAGGGCTGGTCGATCCGGCGTCTACCGGCCTGAAAGACAGCCAGATCAATGAGAGCATGTTCGGGCAGGGCATCGCCAGCATCATGATCTCCGGAGAGCCCGGTCGTCTCGGCCAGATGAACGACCCGAAGCAGTCGAAAGTCGCCGGCCAGGTTGAAGCGATCCTCGTACCGACGGCGAGTGGTGAAACGCGCAGTTTCGGCCTTCCAGAAGCGCTGGCTATTCCAAACGTCTCTCCCAACAAGGAGGCGGCGATCGCTTTCGTCAAATGGTTCACCAGCAAGGACTTCCAGAAGAAGAATGCCGTGAACGGCTTCCTGCCGACCCGCACGTCGGCGCTTTCCGAACTCAACGAGTCCGGAAAGCTGAACAGCGGTGACGCTCTCGTGGCGCAGTCCAAAACCGTTGAGCCGCTCTTCCCGCAAGGCACGCCGCCTTGGTATCCGCAATTTTCCAGCGGCGTAAACACAGCGATCAATAGCTCTGCCAAAGGACAGATGAGCGTCGACCAGGCGATGGAGGCTATCGCTTCCGCCGCCAAGCAGGCGATGGCGCAATGACAGCTTTGGCGTCCGAAGGGGCCCCGAGCAAGCGTGGGGTCGGCTTCAACGCCGACGCCACGCTCGGCTTGCTGTTGGTGTCGCCCATCGTTATCACGATGGCAGCTTTGGTCTTCTACCCGATGGGAAGAACCATCTGGGACAGCCTGCACAGGGTCAACCCCATGCAGGCCGGCACTCCATTCGTCGGCCTGGAAAACTACAGCAGAATGCTATCGGATGGCCAGCTCGCGACCACCTGGAGCAACACGCTCACATACGTTGTTCTGGCCGTCGTCGCCGAAACCGTGTTCGGCGTTCTTGCCGCCGCTCTCATCAATCAGATCAAGGTCGGGCGGCAGTGGGTGCTCGCAGCAGTGATCTTGCCTTGGGCGCTGCCCGGCGTTGTGAATTCGGTCATTTGGCTTTGGATTTATCAACCTGGCGCGGGTCTGTTGAACGGCATTCTTTCGGCGCTCGGGCTTCCCTTCGAAAATCACGTCTGGTTCAACGATCGCACCAGCGCCATCGTCGCCGTAACAATCGTCCACGTCTGGCGCATGATGCCTTTGACGATCGTCATTGTCCTTGCGGCGATGCAGAGTATCCCTGCCCATCTCTATGAGGCTGCGCGGATCGATGGAGCCACGCGCGTTCAGATGTTCACATTGGTAACTCTTCCTCTGGTTCGCAGTGCGATCGCTGTCGCCATGACGAACGCAACCGTGAACGCTTTCAATCTCTTCGACGAGGCCTGGGTTCTGGCCGGTGCCAGCCTCGAGACCCGACCGGTGCTCGTCCAGATCTACCTCGAAACCTTCCAGAATCTCCGTTTCTCGTATGGCATGGCGCTATCGGTCGTGATCACTCTCGTTTCTCTGCTGATTTCGCTGGTCTACGTCCTTCGTGTCTACCGCAGCACACGGTTCGACTCATGAAATCCACTATTGCCTATCGAATGATGATTTGGGCCGGCGTCGGCGTCCTGTTGATCTGGTCTTTAGGGCCGATCTACTGGACCATCGCGAGTTCGGTTACGCCCAGCGACGACTTTTCGACCCGACCGATCAACTTCTTCCCGCAGCACTTTACGCTCGATCACTACTCCCGGCTGCTCGGCATCAATATTGCGCGGATCGGAGGTGTGGAGGTATTCAAACAGTTCCGGGCCGCGTTGCTCAACAGCGTGGTGACATCAATCGCTGCCACCCTGCTTTGCGTCGCGATATCCTCTCTTGGAGCGTACGCGTTCACGAGGCTTCAGTTTCCTGGCCGGAAAGTGCTTTTTGTCGCCGTCGTCGCGACGCTGGCCATTCCTGCCTACGCAGTCTTGATCCCGCTCTATCAGATCATGATCAAGCTGCATCTCGTCGATACCTATGTGGGCGTCTCGCTGATCTATGTCTCGGCCTTCCTGCCCCTGTCGTTATGGCTGCTGCGGAGCGTGTTCGAAGCGCTTCCGATCGCACTGGAAGAGGCGGCGCAACTCGACGGAGCCGGTCGGCTCTACATCTTCTTCAATATCGTCCTGCCGCTGGCCGGACCGGGTCTGACGGCAGCGGCGATCCTCACCTTCCTTGGCGCCTGGGGGCAGTATCTCGTACCGCTCATTTTCTCGCCGCAGGCAACGAAGCCCCTAACGGTTCTGATCCCGGAATTCGTAACGAAGAACTTCATCGACTACGGCCTCATCACCGCGAGCGGCTCGATCGCCATCGTCATTCCCGCCCTCGTCGTCATTTTCCTCAACCGTTACCTCGTCAGCGGCCTGTTGGCTGGTTCTGTCAAATAATCGGAGACTTCATGAGCACGACCGAAAAGGTTATTTTCGAGCAATTTCCTTACTGGGAGAAGGCCATTGAATTGAATTCAGCCGACGACCGCGCGGAGCTGCTCGTCTTCGTCGGCTGCGGCACATCCTTCAATCTCGCGCTCTCGCTGGCAGCCTATGCCAATATGGCCGGACGCAAGGCAATCGCGGTCCCTGGTGCCGAATGGCAAAACCGGCCGTCGGCCTTCTGGCCGGAGTGGCGCAACACGCACGTCGTCGCGCTTTCCCGGAGCGGCGAGACGACAGAAACAGTCGCCGCCGCAAAGGCAAGCCGGGCCGCCGGCGCCTTCGTGACGGCGATAACCGTCGAACCGGAAAGCTCTCTTGCGAAAAATTGCGATCGGATGGTCGCGGCCGAAACCCATCCGGACGAAGGTATTGTCATGACGGTATCGGCAAGCCTCATGGTCCTTCTCGGTTTGCAGATGATCGGGCAGAAGGTTCCTGCCTCTGTCGTGAATTCGGCCCGCCAGCTCGCCAGCGCTCTCGATGCCGCGCTGCCTGGAATTATCGCGGACCGGTCGCACTTCGTCTTTCTCGGTGGGGGCCCCCTCTTCGGCGTCGCCCTGGAAGGAGCGCTCAAGCTGATGGAAATGAGCCAGATCATGACCCAGGCCTTCCACCCGCTGGAATACCGGCATGGGCCGATCAGCCTCGTTGACGGGAAGACGGTTGCGGTCATGCTGTACAGCTCCGACCAGAGGGAGGCGGAGACGAAACTGGTGGGAGAACTGAGAGAAAAAGGCGCGGTTGTCATCGGTGTAGGTGGTCCAGGCGATCTGGAACTCGCCGTTGATGTCGATCTGTCGCTTGCGGGTCTCGTTGTCCTTCCGGCGCTGCAGGTCCTCGGCGAACGGGCCGCGCAGGCTCGGCAAATCGATACGGTTTCTCCCCGTCACCTGACGAAGGTCGTGACGCTCGCATGACGTCGATCGAAGAGAACCGGCAGATCGCGCTGCGAAAGCTTTTCGGTGCCCGGAACCTGCCTTTTCCCCATGGCGTCACTTCGGTCTGCTCGGCGCATCCACTGGTCATCGAGGCAGCCCTTCGGCGTGCCGGCATGGAGCACCGGGCGGTCCTCATCGAAGCCACCTGCAATCAGGTTAATCAGGAGGGCGGCTATACTGCGATGACGCCGGCAGACTTCCGCAGGTTCATCGAGGACATCGCCGCAGCGACTGATTTTCCAGCCGAACGCATCATCCTGGGAGGCGATCACCTCGGTCCCAACCCATGGAGAAAATTGGCGGCCGAGGAGGCAATGCTGCGCGCCGCGGCTATGGTGACGGCCTATGTCGAGGCAGGGTTTGAAAAGATTCACCTGGACACGTCGATGGGCTGTGCCGGTGAACCAACGGCGCTCGATGACGAATTGACCGCGGCGCGGGCCGCTCGATTGGCAAAGGCCGCTGAGGAGGCCGCTCTTCGTTCAGGCCGCCGCCCACCGGTCTATATCATCGGAACCGAGGTGCCGCCTCCAGGTGGCGCAACGCACGCACTCGAAGAAATCGAAATTACGCGGGCCGATGCGGCGATGAAAACCCTGGCGGTTCACCGGGCGTCGTTTGCCGCAGCAGGTTTGGCGTCGGCAATGGAGCGGGTCATTGGGATAGTAGTTCAGCCGGGTGTGGAGTTTGGCAACACGGACGTGGCGCTCTACAAGCCTGAACGGGCCAAAAGCCTCATTCGTTCGCTGGACGACATGCCGGGCTTGGTTTTCGAAGCACATTCCACCGACTACCAACCGGCCGAAGCCTTGTCTGCTCTCGTTGACGGCGGCTTTGCAATCCTCAAGGTCGGACCAGGGCTGACTTTCGCGCTGCGCGAAGCGCTGTACGGTCTCGATGCGATCGCTGATCTACTTGCAGGGAAGACGCCACGAACAGGACTGGTGACGACCATGGAAAAAATCATGGTTGAGCAACCGGCAAGCTGGGCGGGCCACTATGGCGGCAGTCCCGATGAGCAGCGACTGCAACGGCATTTCAGCTATAGTGATCGAATTCGCTATTACTGGCCGGATCCTCGAGCATCCGCCGCGGTCGGTGAATTGTTCAGCCGGCTTCCTGATGAAATTCCCGAAACTCTGATCAGCCAATATCTCGGCCGACTGTATTCTGATGTGGTGTCAAAGCGGGTCGCTCCGAAGGCCCGCGAGCTCTGCCTTGCTGCGGTCGATGCGGTATTGGCGCCTTATTCGGCCGCCACCACAAGCCAATGAGCAATCGACAGCCGTGTCAGACGAGCGGCTGCATCCTGAAGATATCAATATTCAGCCGGAGAAAGTTATGGCGTCAGTAAGTGTGGCGAATGCCCGCAAGAGCTACGGTCACTTCGAAGTTCTGCATGGTGTGGATATTGATATCCAAGACGGCGAATTCGTTATCCTGGTCGGTCCTTCCGGGTGCGGGAAGTCGACATTGTTGCGGATGATCGCCGGCCTCGAAGAGATTTCGGCTGGTCGGATTTCGATCGGCAGCAAGGTCGTAAACAATGTCGCGCCAAAAGAACGCGATATCGCAATGGTTTTCCAGTCCTATGCGCTCTACCCCCATCTGACAGTGGAGGCGAATATGGGTTTTTCGCTGAAGCTGGCCAAAGCACCCAAAGCACAGACCAAGCAGCGTGTTCGAGAGGCCGCTGAAATTCTCGGGCTTGAGCATCTACTCGACAGATATCCGAGAAACCTGTCGGGTGGCCAACGCCAACGTGTGGCGATGGGCCGTGCGATCGTTAGAAATCCGCAGGTCTTCCTGTTTGACGAACCATTGTCGAACCTGGACGCGAAGCTGCGGGTGCAGATGCGTTCCGAAATCAAGCAACTGCATCAGCGACTGAAGACAACGACCATTTACGTCACCCACGATCAGATCGAGGCGATGACGATGGCCGATCGGATTGTTGTGATGCGGGACGGCTTCGTCGAGCAGATAGGCTCGCCGCTGGATCTCTATGACCGGCCGGCAAACCTTTTCGTGGCCGGCTTCATCGGTTCGCCGGCGATGAACCTTATTCGAGGGCAGGTCAGCACCTCGGGACCGCTGGAGTTCATCGTGGACGGCGGAGGTAGGTTGCCATTGCCCGAAGCAGCGTCGTTGGAACGCGGCGCGCAGATTATCTACGGCATTCGCCCTGAGCATCTCACAATCGGACAAGGTCCTGCTGCCGCTGAGGTCGTCCTCGTTGAGCCTACCGGTGCTGAGATCCAGATAACCACGAAGTTTGGCGCCGATCACCTCGTTGCGACGGTAAGAGAACGCCTTGATCTCCGCGCCGGCGACCAGATCGTCATTGCCCCAGATCTCAGCAAACTGCATCTGTTCGATGCAAAAACCGAAAAGCGGTTGAGGTCCGTCTAACCTGATGATTTTCCGGCAGAACGTGACATGGAATTCAAGCTGATGACAGGTCGGAGAGTTGCCCTCATTCGACATCGTGCAGCAACGCTGGCCGGGCGGGTTCGCTGCAGGTCAGCGTCCAAGGCTGCCGGCGGCGGCGATGATCTCCGCCGCGGTCGGGAAGATCGAGAGGCTGTTCGGTCCGTCGAGCGCCTCGATTTGGGTCCAGCCGATGGTGCCGTTCGCATTGACCAGGAAGTGCCCGACGAGCTGGGTAGCGTGGTTCGCGAAGATCGCATTATCGGCCTCGTCAAGCTCGAAGCCATCCTTGGCGTTGAGTACAGTGTTGGCTTCCATCGGGTGCAGCGGTTCCGGCAGCTCGCCCGTGGGGTTGATACGTGCCGCCTGGAACTGCGCCATCGTTGCACCATAGGGCCATTCGGGCTGCTCGCAGCTCCCTTCGGGCAGGAACTCGCCATGCGGCACACCGTAGGCTTCATGCGTGCGGCAGTCCGGGTCACACAGAAGCGTTATTGGCGTCGGCCGGTGGCGGAAATACAGGCGGGCACGTTCCACCGGCGTGTTGATGACGGCCACGGTCTCCACACCGGCGGCGCGCAGGGTCGGCTGTACGCCGGCAAGTTGTTCTAACTGGCGCCGGCAGAACGGGCAGTGCAGCCCGCGAAAGAACCCGATCACGAACGGGCGACCGCTCAAGTCGGCGAAAGAGACGGTTCCGTCGAAGTTGGCCGTGGCTAGTGCGAAGGCGGGGGCAGTTTCTCCTGGTTGCAGAGGGCGTTTCTGGTCTCCCATGGAATAATTCCTTTGTCGCATCGTCCAGGTGGACGACCGAAATTTAACTATATCACTTGTCGCAAGAAGGCCCAGCGTTCGATGCTGAGATCGCCGAATGTGGTTCGGCATGGCATTTGCCGCTCCGACCGGCGTCGAAGCTGACCCTTTCATTGAACCGCCTGACGTCGTCGAGAGCTTGCCGGTATCGATCGCCGTTCCTATCTTATTTAGAACAGACTAATGGAGCAACGAGATGGCGGAGCTTGTGGCTGACACTCTATTCGACACGACGATCGAGATCATTCCTCCGGAAGATACAAAAGAACAACCAGACAGTGCTGCTTGCCTTTGCTGCAAGCGCCGGCGTCGGTGGATGGACGATGACGGCTGCGGCATCTGTGAGGAATGCCTGGCCTCGTGATCGACACAAGAAGGGCACAAGGCGATGGTACTCCGCAGCGCCGGACTTCTGATATACCGGCACGTTTCCGGGGACATCGAAGTCCTTCTCGTCCATCCGGGCGGTCCTTTCTGGGCCAGGAAAGACGAGGCTGCGTGGTCGATCCCGAAGGGGCTGGTCGAGCCTGGAGAAGACGAGCTCGCGGCGGCAATAAGGGAGACTGCCGAAGAGCTGGGTGTAGCAGTCGATGGCAGGTTCACACCGTTGGGCGAATACCGACAACCTGGCGGAAAGATAGTTATCGCTTGGTCGATCGAAGCCGATCCGGTACTGGACGTGAATGCGATACAGAGTTCCGAATTTCAAATGGAATGGCCGCCACGGTCAGGCCGCGTAAAGAGCTTTCCGGAGGTTGATCGCGCGGGGTGGTTTTCCCTGTCCGACGCAGCCATAAAGCTCTTGAAAGGGCAGCGACCAATGCTTCCCGGCCTCCTGACACATCTGGAACGATCGGCCCGAAGTTTTTGATTGAGCCGTCATCTCGCTGCACTCATGCGTAAGGTGCGCGGCAGCCATGAGTTGCTTCTGAAGACAACCATCCTATCTGACAGTCACCGCCATGTGACTGAAATCGAGAAATTGGAGCTGCGATCCGCCTTGGGCACGCGCGAGGAGACAATCATGAACGGCATTTCCAAAACCCTGAACGACATGACGCTTGTCGAACGCTCGAGCCTGCTCGACACCGTCGCCGACGCGTTGGAAGCAACTGCCGAGGAGGCAGAAGGTGAGGGCGACGCCCGCTTCGTCGCCAACTCCATTTGCGTCGCGAATACGATTCGCGGACTATCCGGCGATCTCACGCCGCGCGATCTGCAGGCGGCCGAGTTGCTCCTTGAGCAGGGCATCATGCTCGTCCACCAATTCTCGAACCGGGCGAAAACGAACGGAGTGCTCCACTAGCCGAGGGCGAGGGCGGCCCTGTCAGAAATGCGCTCTGTCAGTGTGGACGGCGGCAGATGGAGTGAGATAAAGCCGTTAATCCGCGCCGGGGATAACGGATCTACCGGCCCCTGGTGAGAACGAGCGGTCTTCGCCGTGGCACCGTTGGGTGCCCGGAGATTAGCAGACACGCCAGGAAGGCTTTATTTCCAATGGATTGCCGGTTCAACGCGCAGCTGTATCGAAAGGCCGATATAGCAGGGTTCAGCTTTGTTCGATCAGGAGAAGCGTGATGCAGCCTGGTCGCACAAGCCTTGCCGTATGCATGATGGTGGCCGCCGCTTTTCTAAATAGTCTCGACGCAGTCATCGTACGCTTGCTGGCTGGCGACGTGCATCCATTGATGATCGGCTTTTTCCGGTCGTTTTTCGGACTTCTTGTCGTCACGCCCTGGATTGTGTCACGGGTCGACCTGAAAGCCTCACCCTATCGTGTTCTGCATGTCGTGCGTGCGGGTCTGAAGCTTGCCTCATTGGTCGCATTGTTCGTCGCCTTTGCGCATGCGCCACTCGCCGATGCCACGGCAATCAATTTCACCATGCCCATGTTTCTCGTTCTCGGTGCGTGGCTGGTGCTCAAGGAACATGTCGGCATCTCCAGCGTGGCTGGTATTGTCGCAGGTTTTATCGGCGTCATGATCATCATTCGCCCTGGAGCGTCCGGTTTCGACCAATGGCTGCTCTTTGCACTGGCAGGAGCAGTCTTGACGGCGGCCAGCCAATTGATGCTGCGGCGGATGGCATTGAGGGATAGTGCGGACCGACTGGTTGCATGGAATCTGATAGCGACGGTGCCGCTTGGCGTGATCGTCATGCTGCCGGTCTGGTCAATGCCGACTTGGAGCCAACTCGGGCTGCTTGCCATGCAAGGAGCCCTCGGCGCACTGAACATGACGCTGATCACACGTGCCTTCGGCATGGCGGCTGCAAGCGTTCTGGCACCGCTCGACTTTCTCCGACTGCCCGTTGTGGCCCTGATGGCCTTCTCATTTTTCGCGGAAGTTCCGGCGGCACAGACCTGGATCGGCGCGGCGGTGATCATCGGCGCGGCGATTATTGGAACCCGCGGCATGACATGGCGACGCAAGCCGCCGGTTGATAAGCCCTGATCATTTTTGGGGTTCACAAAAATTCTAGATGCACTAATATTTCAGTTGTAGCGACTGGTCTTCGAGCCGTGCCCGTTGCCGGAGGGGTATGACAGGCGGCTTCGGTACCGACGAAGACGAGACATCACGACCCCTATGGGTTTCACTCGGGAGGAGTGGCATGAAGAGTTTCATCGGCAAACGCGCGATCGCCAGTGGCGTATCGCTCGTGGTGCTTATCGTCATCGTGTTCTTCCTCTCCCGGTTGACGGGCGATCCGACCGACCTCTATCTGCCGATCGACGCGACCACGGAGATGCGCCAGCAATTCCGTGAGATGAACGGTTTCAACGATCCGTTGATCATGCAGTTCGGCCGTTATGTCTCGGATCTTGCACAAGGCAATTTCGGTCAATCACTGCGACAGGCCCGCCCTGCCATGGATGTCGTGCTGGAGGCATTCGTCTGGACCTTCTGGCTGGCTGTCATCACCATGGTGCTGGTCACGATCGCCGCGATCGTCATCGGTTCGCTCGCGGCGTTTCGTGTCGGCGGCGTCTTCGACCGTCTTGCCACCTTCTTCTCGTTGATCGGCGCTGCTGCGCCGGATTTCTGGCTGGCCATCGTGGCGATCGTCATTTTCGCCGTCAAACTGCATGCCCTGCCGACATCGGGAACGGGAACTTTCTGGCACTGGATCCTGCCGGTCAGCGTGCTGTTCATCCGGCCTTTCGGCCTGATCCTGCAGGTGGTCCGCGGCTCGATGATCAGTGTTCTGTCTTCCGCCTATGTGAAGACGGCCCGCGCCAAGGGGGTCCGCTCGAACTCAATCATCTTCATTCATGGATTGCGCAACGCCATGCTGCCGGTGATCACCGTTATCGGCGACCAGGCGGCCGCCATCTTGAACGGTGCCGTTGTCGTCGAGACGGTGTTTGGCTTTCCTGGCATCGGCAAGCTGATGATCGATTCCATTTTGCTTCGCGATTTTGCCGTCGTGCTGGCCGTCATCATGGTCTCGGCACTGGCGATCTTCATCATGAACCTGTTGATCGACATCGCCTATGCGCTGCTCGATCCGCGTATCCGGTATTGAGCGATGACGATGACCGACACACAAATCCTCGCCGAGAAAAAACCGAGCGGCCCGATCGGGCGCTGGCTGACGATGCTGTGGGCGGACAAGCTCGCTTTCTTCGCCGCTCTGTTCCTCTTGATCGTTCTTCTCTGCGCGCTGTTTGGCCCGTTCCTGCTGGAGGCCGTCGCCACCAAGCAGAACCTGCGGGGCCGGAACGCGCCGCCGTTCGATATCACCCGCGGATGGCTTTATGTCCTCGGCGCCGATGCGCTGGGCAGGCCGCTTCTTGCCCGCGTCATCGTGGCGGCGCAAAACACCATCCTGGTTGCCGCGGCAGCCGTGCTCGCATCATCTGTCGTTGGTACGGCGCTCGGTCTGATCGCGGGTTACAGCCGCTCCTCCGCGGCTCAATGGATCATGCGCCTCGGCGACGTCATCATGTCCTTTCCGTCGCTGCTTCTGGCGGTGATCGTGCTCTACATGCTCGAGCCCTCGGTCACCAATATCGTCCTCGTCTTGGCGATCACCCGCATTCCCATCTATCTGCGCACCACGCGCGCCGAAGTGCTGGAAGTGCGCGAGCGGATGTTCGTGCAGGCAGCCAAGGTCATGGGGGCATCATACTGGCGCATTGTCTTCCATCACATCCTGCCAGTGATCTTCCCCACGCTGGTGACCATCGCGACGCTGGATTTCGCCTTCGTCATGCTGGCGGAATCCTCGCTGTCGTTCCTTGGGATCGGCATTCAGGCGCCGGAGATCACCTGGGGTCTCATGGTTGCTCAAGGACGACCCTATCTCACCAATGCCTGGTGGCTTTCCTTCTGGCCGGGCCTTGCAATCATTCTGACGACGCTGTCGCTGAACCTTCTGTCGAATTGGCTGCGCATCGCGCTCGATCCGACACAACGCTGGCGCCTTGAAATGAGGGGCAGGAAAAATGGCTGAACATCTTTTGGAAGTGCGTGACCTCTCGGTCGAATTCCACACCGTCGGCGGGACCGTCAAGGCGGTGCAGGATGTCAGCTGGCATCTCGATCGCGGCGAGACGCTGGCGATCCTCGGAGAAAGCGGTTCGGGCAAGTCCGTGTCGGCCTCGGCGATCATGAACCTGATCGACATGCCACCCGGCAAGATCACCAGCGGCACAATTCTCCTCAACGGGCGCGACATGCTGAAAATGACGCCAGAGGAGCGGCGCTCGATCAACGGCGCCAAGATCGCCATGATCTTTCAGGACCCGCTCGCCCATCTCAATCCGGTCTATCCGGTCGGCTGGCAAATCACCGAGATGATGACGACGCATGGTCAGTCGGCGGAGCGGGCCGGCGCGAGGGCGCTCGAATTGATCGGGCGCGTCGAGATAAGCGATCCGCAGGCGGCGATGCGAAAATATCCGTTCCAGTTCTCCGGCGGACAGCGGCAACGCCTGATGATCGCCATGGCGATTGCCTGCAAGCCCGATATCCTGATCGCGGATGAACCCACCACCGCGCTTGATGTTACGGTGCAGGCGCAGGTGCTCGAACTTCTGCAGGAATTGCAGCAGGAAACCGGAATGGGCCTGCTGCTGATCACCCACGATTTGGGCGTCGTTGCTGAGATCGCCGACCGGGTCGTGGTGATGAATTCCGGCTGCGTCGTCGAAACCGGCAATGCGGCCGAAGTCTATCGCAACCCGCAGAACGCCTACACGAAGAAGCTGATTGCCGCCGCACCCGGGAAGGGTGCGATGGCGCAAGAGCGTGACCGGCAGGGCGAACCGCTGCTGCGCGCCATTGGCTTGAAAAAGAGTTTTGGCGCATTCCAGGCCCTGAAGGGCGTGGACTTCGTCATCATGCCCGGCGAGACGGTTGCCGTTGTCGGCGAGAGCGGTTCCGGTAAGTCGACCCTTGCCCGGGCAATCGTTCGCCTCGATGATCCGCAGGAGGGCCAGGTTCTCTATCGCGGCAACGATCTGCTTGCGATGACCCCCAGAGAAATATTCGGGCTGCGTCGCGATTTGCAGATGGTCTTTCAGGACCCGACCCAGTCACTGAACCCGCGGATGAGCGTCTTCCGGTTGATTTCCGAGGCCTGGGTCATTCACCCGGATATCCTGCCGAAGGCGAGATGGAAGGAGAGAGTGGCCGAGCTGCTGGTCAAGGTTGGCCTGAAACCGGATATGGCCGACCGGTATCCACATCAGTTTTCCGGCGGCCAGCGCCAGCGCATCGCGATTGCCCGTGCGCTCGCGATGGAGCCGAAACTGATCATCTGCGACGAGGCGGTTTCGGCGCTCGACGTGTCGATCCAGGCACAGGTGATTGCCTTGCTTGAGGGCCTGCGTCGCGAATTCGGCCTATCCTATCTCTTCATTGCGCACGACCTGCCGGTGGTTCGCGATTTCGCCGATCGTGTCATCGTCATGAAGGCCGGCGAGATTGTCGAGGAGGGGCCGGTGGAACAGATCTTCAACGCGCCCTCCCACCCCTACACGCAGGCGCTTCTTGCCGCGAGCCTCGATCCCGATCCGGAGGTCCAGGCCACCCGACGCGCTGCCCGCCACATACAAGAAGGACTCGTTTCCGCATGAAGCCCGATGTCATCGTCGCCTATCCGCTCCGGCCCCATCAGATGGCAATGCTGGAGGAGACCTACACGCTGCACCGGCTGGATCTTGTCAAAGGCGAAGAGCGGGATGCTCTGTTGCGGGAAGCCGGCCCGATCGCTTCCGCGCTGGTCTGCAACGGCCATGTGACGATCGACGAAGCTTTGCTTTCGAAATTGCCGGCATTAAAGCTCGCCGCCTGTTCTTCGGCTGGCTACGACCAGATGGATGTCGAGGCGATGACCCGGCACGGCATCAAGCTCACCAACACATCCGAGGTGCTTTGCGACGATGTTGCCGACATGGCATTGCTTCTGATGCTGGCGGCACGCCGGCGCCTGCCGGAAGGCGATCGCTACGTGCGCTCCGGCGACTGGGGGCAAAAGGGCATGATGCCGCTGACGACGTCGACCTCGGGCAAGAAGGCCGGGATCGTCGGCCTCGGCCGCATAGGGATGGCGATTGCCAGGCGATGCGAAGCTGTCGGGCTGACGGTCGGCTATTATGGGAGGACGAAGAAAGCCGGCAACGATTTTGCCTATTTCGACGCGCCGGTAAAACTGGCGGACTGGGCCGATATCCTGATCGTCGCAACCCCTGGCGGCCCCTCGACCGAAGGGTTGATTTCGGCGGACGTGCTGAATGCGCTCGGACCGACCGGCAGCTTCATCAACATTGCCCGGGGCACCGTGGTCGACGAGCCGGCCTTGATCAAGGCCTTGCAGGAAAGGCGGATCGCGTCGGCCGGCATCGATGTCTACCTCAACGAACCCAATCCCGATCCGCGCTTCGCAGCGCTCGACAACATTGTGCTCTATCCCCACCATGCCAGCGGCACCGAGGAAACGCGCGACAGGATGGCACAATTGACGGTCGACAACCTTGCCGCCTTCTTCGCAGGCAGGCCGCTGCTGACGCCGGTCAATTGACGCCGGCAAAACCCGCGGCCCGGCAGATCAGACGAAATAGTCCGGGAACTCCTTCCTGAGGTCTTCCACTTTTGCGACGGTGCGGCTGAGATGCTCGCGGATCGCATCGACCGCACCCTGTTCGTCGCGAGCGGCAATCGCATCGATGATGGCGTGGTGCCCATCGAGAATGCTGACGATCTTGCCCTTTTCGGGCAGATGCAGACGACGAATGCGCTCGAGATGGCCGGACCGCTCGCGTATCAATTGGTGGAGGCTGCTGCGCTTGGCGCCTGCGAACAATGTCTGGTGAAAGAGCTCGTCGAGCTCTTGGAAGATCGCAATCTGATCGACGTCGTCAGCGACTGCCGACTGCATCTTGATGATCGACCGAGCGCGTGTGATGACGCTCGGGTCCGGGTCCGGATCGGTTGCGAGGCGGCGGCAAACCTCCGTTTCTAGCGCAACACGAAGGAAATGCGCCTCGTAAATTTGCAGGACGTCGATCCTGGTCACCACAGTGCGGGACTGCGGGTAAATGCGAACCAGACCCTCCTGTTTGAGAAGCTGCAATGCGTCTCGGATGGGAGTCTGGCTGACTTCATAAGTCTCCGTAAGCTCGGTGCGCGACAGCGTGGTGTCTGGCGGCAGCTGTATGGTGATGATGCGCTTTCGTAGATCATCATAGACCCGCTGGACCGTGCTGCCGGCGACGACCGGAAAACCGGGTGCAGTCAGGCCGAATGTGGAGGCGAACTGGGAATTCATGTGAGGCATCCTTTTCAGTCCATTCATAGCTTTGCACGACCTAATGCACAAGAACGCAAACTTTCCATTGATATATATGTCAAACTAAAATATCAGTTGGTGCAAACGCTGAGATAAGCAAGCGAAAAAGTGGGAGAAAGCCGTGACCGCGAGGAAAACCTACGAGCAATTGCGGTCCGCCCGATGGATGCTGCCGGATGATCAGCGCTCGTTCGGCCACCGGTCGCGGACCATGCAGATGGGTTACGCACCGGAGGACTGGCAGGGAAAGCCGATCATTGCCGTGATCAACACCTGGTCCGATGCCCAGCCGTGTCACATGCATTTCCGTGAACGCGCCGAATGGGTGAAGCGCGGAATTCTTCAGTCGGGCGGGTTCCCCATGGAACTGCCCGCTCTTTCCCTTTCCGAAAACTTCGTCAAGCCGACCACCATGCTCTATCGCAATATGCTGGCGATGGAGACCGAGGAACTGCTGCGCAGCCATCCTGTCGATGGCGCCGTTCTGATGGGTGGCTGCGACAAGACGACACCCGGCCTTGTCATGGGCGCAACCAGCATGGGCATTCCCTTCATTTATCTGCCCGCCGGCCCGATGCTTCGCGGCAACTATGCCGGCAAGACGCTAGGCTCCGGTACCGACGGTTTCAAATACTGGGACGAGCGGCGCGCCGGCACGATCACCCAGGAGGAGTGGCAGGGCATCGAAGGTGGAATCGCCCGCAGCTACGGCCATTGCATGACCATGGGCACGGCATCGACGATGACGGCGATCGCAGAGGCTATGGGATTGACACTGCCGGGCGCATCCTCGATCCCGGCAGCCGACGCCAACCACCAGCGCATGTCGGCGGCCTGTGGCCGCCGTATCGTCGATATGGTGTGGGAGGATCTGACGCCGGATCAGATCATCACTCCGGGGGCCGTCGACAACGCGGTCACGGTCGCCATGGCGACCGGCTGCTCCACCAATGCCATCATTCACCTGATTGCCATGGCCCGCCGCGCCGGCGTCCCGTTGGAGCTCGACGAGCTTGATCGCATCGGTCGCACGACGCCGGTTCTCGCCAACATCCGGCCTTCCGGTTCGACCTATCTGATGGAGGATTTCTTTTATGCGGGCGGCTTGCGCGCCCTGATGAAGCAGCTCGGCGACAAGCTGGATCCAACCGCGATTACCGTGACGGGAAGACCCTTGGTGGAAGGTCTCGACCAGGTGAAGATCTACAATGACGACGTTATCCGGCCATTGTCGAACCCGGTCTATCACGAAGGTTCGCTGGCCGTGCTCAAGGGGAACCTCTGTCCCGATGGCGCGGTTATCAAACCAGCGGCCTGCGACCCGAAATTCCAGCGCCATTGCGGCCCGGCGCTGGTCGCCGACAGTTATGCGGAGATGAAGAAGATCATCGATGATCCCGACTATCCACTGACGCCGGACACGGTTCTCGTTCTACGCAATGCTGGCCCCCAGGGTGGACCGGGCATGCCGGAATGGGGCATGATCCCGATGCCGAAGGCGCTGTTGAAGCTCGGCCTGCGCGACATGGTACGGATCTCGGACGCCCGCATGTCCGGAACCAGTTTCGGCGCCTGCGTGCTGCATGTCGCACCTGAATCTTATGTTGGCGGGCCTCTGGCGCTGCTGAGAACGGGGGACATGGTCGAGCTCGATATTCCGGCCCGCAGCCTCAATATGCTGGTTTCCGAAGAAGAGATCAGAGCGCGGCGAGCCGCCTGGGTGGCGCCGACGCGCCACTACGAGCGCGGTTACGGGTTCATGTTCTCCAGCCATATCGAGCAGGCCGACAAAGGCTGCGACTTTGATTTCCTGACGACGGAATTCGGTGGCAAGACGCCGGAACCGGCTATCAACTGAGGCACGACGATGTTTGATCCCAATCGACGCACGATCCCCGCACAGCCTCCCAAGGCTGGCTTCGCTGCCGGTCCGTCCAAACTGGACGCCATCCGATCGGTTACCCTGTCGCTCGCTTACCTGCCGTTGGCGCGACCGATCAGCGATGCCAAGGTGTTGACGGGCCGACAGAAGCCGCTGACGCAGGTGGCCTTTCTGTTTTGCGAGATCGTCTCCGAGGCTGGCCATAGTGGGCTCGGTTTCAGTTACTCGAAGCGGGCAGGCGGACCTGCCCTGTATGCACATGCCTGCGAGCTTGCCGACAACCTGATTGGCGAAGACCCCAACGATACCGCGCGCATCTGGGACAAGCTCTGCTGGGCCGGGGCCTCGGTCGGCCGCTCCGGCATCGCGACCCAGGCAATCGCCGCCATCGACATCTGCCTCTGGGACCTGAAGGCGAAACGCGCCGGCCTGCCACTTGCAAAACTGCTTGGCGCCCATCGCGACAGTGTTGCCTGCTACAACACCTCCGGTGGCTTCCTGTCATCGAGCGTCGAGGAAATCCGCGATGCCATCGATCACTCGATCGCCTCCGGTATCGGCGGCATCAAGATCAAGGTCGGGCAGCCGGACCCGATGATCGACCTTCGTCGGCTCGATGCGGTGACCAGCCATATCGATGGCCGTGTTCCGCTGATGGTCGATGCAAACCAGCAATGGGACCGCACGACGGCGTTGCGCTTCGGCCGGATGGTCGAGCCGCTCAATCTCGAATGGATCGAAGAGCCGCTCGATGCCTATGATGCCGAGGGCCATGCGGCACTGGCACGCGAACTCGCCACGCCGATCGCCACCGGGGAAATGCTGGCAAGCGCCGACGAGCACATGGCGCTGATCCGGGCCGATGCCGTCGACTTCATTCAGCCTGATGCGCCGCGGGTCGGCGGCATCACGCCCTTTCTGCGCATCTGCACACACGCCGAGGCGAAACGCATGCGCCTGGCGCCGCATTTCGCCATGGAAATCCATCTGCATCTGGCGGCCGCCTATGCGCATGAGCCGTGGGTAGAGCATTTCGATTGGCTGGCGCCGCTGTTCAACGAACAACTCGATATCAAGGACGGTCGGATGATCGTGCCGGCCCGTCCGGGGCTCGGTTGCAGCCTGACGGGCAAAGCCCGTGACTGGACCGTGGAAACCTGCAGCTTCGGCGTCTGAATGAGAACGAGGAGAAGGAAACATGAACCCTGCAACCCGTGAAAAGCTGATGGGCGTCTCCGTCGCGACGCTCTGTTCGGCACTGTTCAAGCGTGGCCTGAGAAACCAGACGGTCCAG
The DNA here is from genome assembly GCF_004306515.1 of Rhizobium beringeri. Lineage (NCBI taxonomy): Bacteria > Pseudomonadati > Pseudomonadota > Alphaproteobacteria > Hyphomicrobiales > Rhizobiaceae > Rhizobium > Rhizobium beringeri. Next base: position 267,342 of record NZ_SILG01000002.1, read on the forward strand.
GATGTTCGGCCGGTGCAGCCGAAGGGCCGCAATATGGTGGGACCGGCCTTCACGCTGCGTTACATGCCGGCGCGCGAGGACCGCAATGCGATGAATGTCTTTCGGAACCCGAAACATCCGCAACGGCTTGCCATCGAGACTTGCCCGGAAGGCTCTGTTCTGGTGATGGACAGCCGCAAGGATCCGCGCGCAGCCTCTGCCGGCGACATCCTGATTACCCGCCTGATGATGCGCGGCGGCGCCGGCGTCGTCACGGATGGTGGCTTCCGGGACGCCATGACGATCGGTGGCCTTGATATTCCCGCCTATCACAATCGTCCCTCCAGCCCGACGAACCTCACGCTCCACGAGGCAATCGACATCAATGTGCCGATAGGCTGTGGGGATGTTGCGGTCTTCCCAGGCGACATCATGGTTGGTGACGATGACAGCGTGATCGTCATCCCTGCCGAGATCGCCGACGAGATCGCCGATGAAGCGGTAGAGATGACCGCTTACGAGGATTTCGTCACCGAGCGCGTCAAGCAAGGTCACACGATCATTGGCCTCTACCCGGCCACCGACGAAAGCAATCTGCCGCTCTTTGCCGAATGGCGGAAGGTGAATGGCCGCTAGAGCATGATGCCGAAAAGTGTAAGCGGTTTTCGGACAACATCATGCTCTAACTCTTTAATTGAGAACAGGATTCAGATTTTAGGCCGACTTGGCCTAAAATCATCCCGTTCTAAGGCGGCGCACCTTAAACAACACTTCACGCATCAGGACGGAGCGAGGCTCCGCCAAGGAGAATAACAATGAGCTGGACCCCTTCAGGCAGGCATTTCATCGCCGGCGAGTGGATTGCCGGAACGACGACATTTCGGTCAGAGCCGGTGCATGGGCAGGCACATGACTTTGCTGTTGGCACAACGGAACTGGTCGACCGCGCCTGCCGCGCTGCCGAAGCTGCTTTTGCAGCATTTTCGGCAACGACACGCGAGGAGCGCGCCCTTTTCCTTGAGGCAATCGCCGAGGAGATCGACAAGCGCGGCGCGGCCGTCACCCTCATTGGAACGCAGGAAACCGGACTTCCGGAGGGCCGGCTCAACGGCGAACGCGCTCGCACCACCGGACAACTCAGACTGTTTGCCGACCATATCCGCAAGGGCGCGCATCTTGACGCCCGCGTCGACGCGGCCCAACCCGATCGGCAACCGGCGCCGCGGCCCGAGATCCGTCTGGTACAACGGCCGATCGGCCCCGTCGCCGTATTCGGCGCCTCGAATTTTCCGCTCGCATTCTCGACGGCCGGCGGCGATACGGCGGCCGCGCTTGCGGCGGGCTGCCCGGTCGTGGTGAAGGGACATTCAGCCCATCCCGGCACAGGTGAGATCATTGCCGAGGCGATTGCCGCCGCTATCGAGCGCACCGGAATGCCGGCCGGCGTCTTCAGCCTGATCCAGGGGGGCCGCCGTGATGTCGGAACGGCTCTGGTGACGCATCCGGCCATCAAAGCCGTCGGCTTTACCGGCTCGCTTGCCGGCGGTCGTGCGCTCTTCGACCTTTGCGCCCAGCGCCCTGAGCCGATCCCCTTTTTCGGGGAACTCGGCAGCGTTAATCCGATGTTCCTGCTGCCGGCCGCTACTGCTGCCCGGGCGGAGGCAATCGGTTCCGGCTGGGCCGGTTCCCTGACGCTTGGTGCCGGCCAGTTCTGCACCAACCCCGGTATCGCCGTCGTCGTCGACGGGCCGGAGGCGGACAAGTTCACCAGTGCTGCCAAGTCGGCTCTTGAAAAAGTCGCACCGCAGACGATGCTGACCAAAGGCATCGCCACGGCCTATCACGAAGGTGTCGACCGGATGCGGGCAAGCAATGCAGTCGCGCCGGTTCTCACCGCAGAGAATGCTGGCCGCGACGCAGCGCCGAACCTGTTCGAGACCAACGGCTCGGCCTGGCTTGCCGATCACTCGCTCAGCGAAGAGGTGTTCGGCCCTCTCGGCCTCGTCGTGCGCGTCGGCTCGCCTAAAGAGATGGTTGCCCTTGCCGAAAGCTTTCAAGGACAGCTGACCGCGACGATCCATATGGACGACGCCGATCTTGGCCTTGCCCGCGACCTGCTGCCGATCCTCGAAAGGAAGGCGGGCAGATTGCTGGTCAATGGCTTCCCAACCGGCGTCGAGGTTGTCGATTCCATGGTGCATGGCGGACCCTACCCGGCCTCGACCAATTTCGGCGCGACCAGCGTCGGGACCATGTCGATCCGCAGGTTTCTGCGCCCCGTCGCCTATCAGAATTTCCCCGCCGACCTGTTGCCGCAAGACCTACGCAACTGAAACTGAGGAGTATAAAGTTGATCGCCCCGACGGAACTTCGCGAGATTATTCGCAACGGCCTGCTGTCCTTTCCCGTCACCCCTTTCGATGCCGAGGACCGGTTTGCCCCCAGGCCGTTTTCAGCGCATCTGGAATGGCTGTCATCCTACCCCGTTGCCGGCCTGATCGTTGCCGGCGGCACCGGTGAGCTGTTCTCGCTGACGCCGGGCGAAGTGGTCGAGGTGGTAAAGGCCGCCCGCGCGGTGTCCGGCGATGCGCCTGTTATTGCCGGATGCGGCTATGGCACGCGCATTGCCTGCGACATGGCTCGCGAGATCGAGGCGGCAGGTGGCGACGGCATTCTTCTGCTGCCGCATTACCTGACCGAGGCGCCGGCAGATGGCATTGCCGCGCGTGTACGAGCCGTTTGCAAGGCCACCAATATGGGCGTTATCGTTTATAATCGTGGCCAGGCGCGGGTTTCGGCCGAGCAGCTTGCTCAGCTTGCCGACGAATGCCCAAATCTGATTGGCTTCAAGGACGGTACCGGCGACATCGATACGGTGCGCCGTGTCACGATCGCGCTCGGGGATCGGCTTTCCTATATCGGTGGCATGCCGACACATGAACTATTTGCCCAGGCCTATCGCGGAGCCGGCATGCCGACCTATTCTTCGGCGGTCTTCAATTTCGTGCCTGAAACGGCATTGAAATTCCACAAGGCATTCCTTGCCGGTGACGATGCGGCCTGTGAACAGATGCTGCGCGATTTCTATTATCCCTTTGCCCGTATTCGCGATCGCAAGGCCGGTTACGCGGTATCCGCCGTCAAGGCAGGCGTGCGTTTGCGCGGCTTTGAGGCAGGACCGGTGCGGGCTCCGCTGACGGATCTTACCGACGAGGAAGTCGAGATGATGCGCGAACTGATTGCTTCGGCAAGGTAAAATTTCGCATCCCAGCCAAGGTTGAAGGCTTCACGCTTGGAAGCGCCAGGGTTGAAAGCCGTCGTTAACTAGTATATTAGTGCACTTGTACTTTATAGAAACTACTGAGGAGATAAATGCCGGAGCCCCGGAAACGGGACGCAGTTCACTGTGAGGAGCGCCAAAGGCGCATGGGAGGAGAACGAAATGAAATTGCATTTGCTAGCTGCCTGTTTTTCAACAACGGTGCTCGCGCTGAGCGCCGGCTCGGCTCACGCTGAGGATGCCAAGAGCAAAGTCACTGTCGTGCTTGCCGAAACCGTCGATGTCGTCGAGCCCTGTATGGCAGCGCGCCAGGACGTCGGCCGGGTCATTTCTGAAAACGTCAACGAGATGCTGGTGGAATTCGACTACGTCAATGGCGGCCTCAAACCCCGCCTGGCGACGGAATGGTCGAAGATCGACGACGACACCTGGGAGTTCAAGCTGCGCCCGAATGTCAAATGGCACGATGGCAAGCCGTTCACCGCCAAAGATGTCCAGTTCACCATCGAGCGCAACAAGAACAAGAAGCTCAGCTGTGAAACCGGGGGCAAATATTTCGGCGGCACGGAGTTCAGCTTCGAAACGCCGGATGCCAACACGATCCGGATTACGACAAAACCGGCGCAGCCGATTCTTCCGCTTCTGATGACGGTGATGGCTGTGGAACCGGCCGAGGCGACACCAGCCGACGAATTCACCCGCAAGCCGATTGGCACCGGCCCCTATACGTTCGACAAATGGGAAATCGGCCAGTCGATCGTGCTGAAGCGTAACCCGGAATATTGGGGGGAGAAGCCGCAGGTGGAACAGGCGACCTATCTGTTCCGCTCTGACAGCGCCGTTGCTGCGGCCATGGTCGATGCCGGCGAAGCCGATATCGTTCCGGCCGTATCCGTGCAGGATGCCACCAACAAGGAAACCGATTTCGCCTATCCGAACTCGGAGACGACATCGCTGCGCATCGATACGCGCGCAGCACCCCTTAACGATCGGCGCATCCGCGAAGCGATGAACCTCGCCATCGATCGGCAGGCGATGCTCGGAACGCTGTTCCCCGAACAGGCGAAGATCGCGACGCAGCTCGTCGTACCCACAACGATCGGCTACAATGCCGATATCCCCGCCTGGCCCTATGATCCCGAAAAAGCGAAAGCACTGGTCGAAGCGGCGAAAGCTGACGGCGTCCCGGTCGATCGTGAGATCCGCATCATCGGTCGCAACGGGCAATATCCAAACGCCACCGAAGCGATGGAAGCGATAATGGCAATGCTTCAGGAAGTCGGCTTGAACGTGAAGCTCGACATGTATGACGTTTCCGTGTGGAACGGCTACTTCGTTGCACCCTTTGTCGCCGATTCCGGTCCGACGCTGACCCAGTCGCAACACGATAATGCGACCGGCGATCCCGTCTTCACCGCATTCGTGAAATACGCGACCGACGGCTCCCACTCCATGGTTCGGGATCCCGCTGTCGACGGGCTGATCGCCAAGGCGACGTCTGCCACCGGCGACGAGCGCACAAAGCTCTGGAAGGAGCTGTTCGCCAAGGTGAACACCGAGATCATCGCGGACATCCCGATGTTTCACATGGTCGGTTTCACCCGCGTCTCGCCGCGTCTCGACTTCAAGCCGACGATCGCGACGAATTCCGAACTGCAGCTGTCGCAAATCCGCTTCAAGTAAGCCGGCAAGCCGAACTCAGGCACGGGTCGCCCGCAAATAGCGGCCCGTGCTTTCCATGACGTGACGGAGGGATACCTATGCCCCTGATTGACCGCATCGCCCTGACCCAATTCGCCGAGCAGATATTGACCCGCGCCGGCATGGAGCCCGACAAGGCCGAAACGACTGCCGCCGTGCTGGTGGAAGGCGACATGATCGGCCACGAAACCCATGGCGTCAGCCTTTTGAACTGGTATGTCGAGGCGTTGGAAGACGGCTCGCTGGCGAAGTCGGGCAGCTATGAGGTGGTCAATGACCGCGGCGCGGCCTTTGTTTGGGACGGCAAATCCCTCCCAGGCGCATGGCTGCTGACCAAGGCGATCGAACAGGCCTGCGAACGCGTCGGCGATCATGGCGTCGTCACCGCCGCGATCCGCAACTGCCATCATACCTGCGCTCTTTCAGCCTTCATGCGGCAAGTGACCGAACGGGGCCTCATCGTGCAGCTGTCCGTCTCGCACCCCGCTGCAAGCCGCGTTGCGCCCTATGGCGGCACGAAGCCGCTCCTGACGCCCAACCCGATGGCTGCCGGATTCCCGACATCTCAGGATCCGATCCTGATCGACGTCTCGGCCTCGATCACCACCACGACCATGACGCAAAACCTGGCCAAGGCCGGCAAGAAATTTCCGGAGGCCTGGGCTTTCACCGCCGCAGGCGAGCCGACCGATGATCCGCGCGAGGTGACCGAACGTGGCGGAACGATGATGCCTCTCGGCGGTCAGCTGAAGGGGCACAAGGGCTTTGGGCTCGGGCTGATCGTCGAATTGCTGGGGCAGGGGCTTTCCGGCAAGGGACGGGCGAACGCGCCGTCCGGTGTCTTTTCGCAAAGCGCTTTCCTTCAGGTCATTGACCCCGCCTTTTTCGCTGGGCTGGATGCCTTTACGGCGCAGTCTGATTTTCTCGCCTCTGCATGCCGCAGCAATCCTCCCGCGCCCTGGAACAATGGCCCCGTGCGCATGCCGGGTGACAGCGCAGCACGAAGGCGCCGCGCGGCCTTGGAAGAGGGCGTGCCGGTCGGCGATGCACCTTGGCAGAAGCTTTGTAAACATGCCGAAATTCTAGGCTTGCCTATTCCTGACATCGCCGCATGCCCCTGAAGCGTTGACAACCCTCGTCAGCTCAGGTCTACTGGTCCACTAACCGGACCAGTAGACCTGAGCGCGGGGGAGGGCAAAGGCAATGGATGTTCGAGCGATGCTCGAAGACGACGTTGCAGCGCTCGGTGGAGCGCCGAAGAAGTCGATGAAAGACTTCGTCGTCCAGAAGATTGCGACCTTCATCGCCACCGGCATCCTTAAAGTGGGCGATCCGCTGCCCAGCGAACGTGAACTCGCCTCCGCACTCTCGGTCAGCCGCGAGACCGTCCGCGGCGCGATCCTTATCCTTTCCACCCACGGCATTCTCTCGGTTGTGCACGGAACGCGCACGGTGGTGGCATCGGTGGACGTCGGCGAACTGGCTGTCCAGGCTGCACGGTATCGCGACATCGCGGCCTACAGTCTCGACAATGTTCATGAGGCGCGGCTTCTTATCGAAGCACAGGTCGTCAGGGCTGCCGCGCTCAAGATGGAGCCTTCAACTCTTGACTATCTCGGCAAGTCGATCGCAGCACAGGAAGCCGCCTGTGACGATCCCGTTCGTTTTTTGATATGTGACCGGGAATTTCACACCGCTATCTACCGTTCCAGCGGCAACGCGGTGCTGGCTGATATGGCCGCCGACCTCTATTCCTATCTGCTGAGCCACCGAAGGCGCGTCGTTTCGCAGCCCGGGAGCATCGCCACCAGCATCGCCGATCACCGAATGATCCTGGCTGGCTTGGAGACGCGGGATCCGGATGCCGCTGCCGCTGCCTTCGCGATCCACGAAACCCGTATTTATACGACGACCAAGCTGCTCTTTTCGTAGCTCGCAGGGAGGTGAAACACGATGCATATTCTCATTATAGGGGCGGGAGGAATGATCGGCCGGAAGCTCGCCGCCACACTGGGGCGTAGCGGCTCCCTCGGCGGCCATGCGATCACGCGCATGACGCTCGCCGACATCACGCCGCCGCCGGTACCCACAGGCATCTCCTGGCCGGTGGAAGCGCTGGCTGCCGATATTTCCGAAAGCGGTGCGGCAGAAGCCCTGGCGGCTCGCCGGGCCGATGTGATCTTCCATCTCGCCGCGATCGTTTCCGGCGAAGCCGAGCGCAATTTCGAACTCGGCTACCGGGTCAATCTCGATGGCACGCGATCGCTGTTGGAAGCGATCCGTCGGGAAGGAACACGCCAAGCCTATGTTCCCCGGTTCGTCTTCTCCTCATCGATCGCGGTCTATGGCTCGCCGTTTCCGGATCCGATTCCCGACGATTACGTGCTCGCACCTCTCACCAGCTACGGAGTCCAGAAGGCGATATCCGAGCTTCTGCTTGCCGACTATTCGCGCCGCGGCTTCATTGACGGCGTCGGAATTCGGTTGCCGACCATCGTGATCCGGCCTGGAGCGCCGAATGCTGCCGCATCGGGCTTCTTTTCTGGAATCCTGCGTGAACCGCTCGCGGGCCAGCGGGCTGTTCTTCCGGTCGAAGAGACCGTCAAACACTGGCTGGCGAGCCCGCGTTCTGCCATCAAATTCCTGATCCATGCTTCGACGCTCGACACATCGGCGCTGGGTGTTCGGCGCACGCTCACCATGCCGGGCGTTGCCGCCACCGTTGCCGACCAGATTGCCGCCTTGCGCCGTGCTGCCGGTCCCGAGGCGGCGGATTTGATCGACCGCCGCCGCGACGAGGTCATTGAAGGGATCGTCGCGGGATGGCCGAAGTCCTTTACGCCGGAACGCGCAACGCAATTGGGTTTCATCGCCGAAACCACCGTCGATGAGTTGATTGAGGTCTACCTCGACGAAGACGCTCCGGGTGCGTCCGGATGAGATCAAACTGGGGCTAACACGGTCGCATGGGAGGAGAACCCCCGACCGGGCACGCCCACAGATGCGGGATTGAAGCGGCCGAGGGCCTTGAGGAGATGACGGCCGCGGCCAAGATATACGAAAATACGAATACATAGCATGTAGCGCTCGATTTCTGGGAGGAGTGAGTATGGCAGGCGTTCAATTCGCGGATGTGCGGAAATCGTTCGGGGCATTTCCGGTCATCAAAGGCGTGGATATCGACATCGCCGACGGGGAATTCGTGATCCTGGTCGGCCCGTCGGGTTGTGGCAAATCCACTCTGCTGCGGATGCTGGCGGGACTTGAGAACATTTCCGGCGGTGAGATCAAGATCGGCGGGCGCGTGGTCAACACGCTGCCGCCCAAGGATCGCGACATCGCCATGGTGTTCCAGAACTATGCGCTCTATCCGCATATGACGGTGCAGCAGAACATGGGCTTCTCGTTAATGCTGAACAAGGCGCCGAAGGCGGAAGCCGAAAAGCGGGTGAAATATGCCGCCGGCATCCTCGGTCTCGACAAATTGCTCGACCGTTATCCGCGCCAGCTTTCCGGCGGCCAGCGCCAGCGTGTCGCCATGGGGCGGGCGATCGTGCGTGATCCGGAAGTCTTCCTGTTCGACGAACCGCTATCCAACCTCGATGCGAAGCTGCGCGTCGCCATGCGCGCCGAAATCAAGGAACTGCACCAGCGGCTGAAAACGACGACGGTCTACGTCACCCACGACCAGATCGAGGCCATGACCATGGCCGACAAGATTGTCGTCATGCATGACGGCGTCGTCGAGCAGATCGGCACCCCGCTCGAGCTCTATGACAAGCCCGCCAATCTGTTCGTTGGCGGTTTCATCGGCTCGCCGGCGATGAACATGATCAAGGGCAGGCTCGATCCTGAAAACCCGACAAGTTTCAAGGCGCCCGACGGCACGGCGCTCCCGGTTTCCAATCCGCCTGCCGGCGCCATGGGCCGCGACCTCGTCTATGGTCTTCGCCCGGAATACATCCTGCTCGATGCCAATGGCCTGCCCGGTGAAATCGTGGTGATCGAGCCGACCGGCTATGAGACGCACCTTATTCTCAGGCTCGGCGGCAGCGATCTCAGCTGCGTCTTCCGCGAACGCGTCAGCGCGCGGCCAGGGGAGACCCTGCGCGTTGCGATCGACGCCGCGCATATTCATCTCTTCGATGCCGAGAGCGGCCGGAGATTGACCGACTGACGCCGTCCGGCGGCTGCGCGGGGGCGGAGGAGCCCCCCGTCAGCCGCAGGTCGGCTGCACCCTGGTTCAGGGATGCAAGGACCGCCGTTCACCAAGCGGGAGGTGAATGGCGGAGAGTTCGCACCCGCTGTTTTGAAGAGGAGGAATATGATGAGGATTAAGAGACGTGACTTTCTTGCCGCCTCGGCAGCCGTCGCCGGCGCCGCCGGCCTCGGCATCCGGCCATCCTTTGCGCAGGCCGAACCGACCTACACACCGGAAAGCGGCGCTAGCCTGCGGCTGCTGCGCTGGACACCTTTCGTCAAGGGCGACGAGGAGGCCTGGCTTGCAAACACCAAGAAATTCATAGACGCGACCGGCGTCCAGGTACGCATCGATAAGGAAAGCTGGGAAGATATCCGCCCAAAGGCCGCCGTCGCGGCCAATGTCGGCTCCGGCCCGGACCTCATCATGTGCTGGTTCGATGACGCTCACCAGTATCCCGACAAGCTGGTCGACCTAACCGAGCTCGCCAACTATCTCGGCAACAAATATGGCGGCTGGTATGATGGTGTGAGGGGCTATGCCGCGCGCGGCGACACGTTCATCGCCATGCCGCTGACGGCAATCGGCAATGCTGTGGTCTATCGCGACACTCATGTGAAGGCGGCCGGTTTCAGCGAGTTCCCGAAAGACACCGCAGGCTTCCTCGAGCTTTGCAAGGCGATGAAAGCCAAGGGCACGCCGGCCGGCTTCCCGCACGGCAAGGCCGTCGGCGACGGCAACAACTACGCCCATTGGCTGCTTTGGAGCCATGGCGGCAAGATGGTCGACGAAGGCGGCAAGGTAACGATCAACAGCCCGGAAACTCTGGCTTCGATCAACTATGCCAAGGAGCTCTATGCGACCTTCATTCCGGGCACGGAAAGCTGGCAGGACGTCAACAACAACCGCGCCTTCCTCGCAGGCCAGGTTTCGCTGATCGCCAACGGTGTCTCGGTCTACTACACAGCCAAAGGCGACCCGAAACTTGCCGAGATCGCCAAGGACATCCGCACGACGAATTTCCCGATCGGTCCGGTCGGTCAGAGCGTCGAACTTTGCCAGACGAGCTCGCTGCTTCTCTTCAAGCACACCAAATATCCGGAAGCGGCAAAGGCCTACATCAAGTTCATGATGGAAGCCGACCAGATGAATGCCTGGATCCAGGGCTCCAGCGCCTATTGCTGCCAGCCGCTCAAGGCTTTTGCCAAGAACCCGATCTGGACATCCGACCCGATCCACGCGCCTTATGCGCGTGCCTCGGAAAAGTTGCGTCCGAACGGCTATGCCGGCCCACTCGGTTATGCCTCGGCAGCGACCATGGCCGACTACGTTCTGGTCGACATGTATGCGGCCGCCGTCACCGGCCAGATGTCGCCCGAAGATGCGATGAAGGAAGCTGAACGCCGGGCAAACCGCTACTATCGCGTCTGAGCCACGCCTTAGAGCATGATGCCGAAAAGTGTGAGCGGTTTTCGGACGACATCATGCTCTCACTATTTAACGCAGCAAGCGGTGTGCCGGCCCCCGGCATGCCGCAAGTCCTCTGCGAGTTCAAACGCAATCTGGGAGATAGGCAATGTCGATGGTGAATTCGGAGGACAGGCGTGGGCCGATCTCTTCACTCCTGCAGAACAACAATGTGCTCGGCTTCCTGTTCATGCTGCCGGCGGCCGTGTTCCTCGTCTGCTTTCTCACCTATCCGCTGGGGCTCGGCGTCTGGCTCGGCTTCACCGATACGAGGATCGGCCGCGACGGCATCTTCATCGGGCTGGAGAACTACCAGTTCCTGATGGACGACAGCGTCTTCTGGCTGTCGGTCTTCAACACCATTCTCTATACCTCCGTCGCCTCGGTGCTAAAATTCGCGCTCGGCCTCTGGCTGGCGATGCTGCTCAACCAGCACCTGCCGTTCAAGTCCTTCTTCCGGGCAATCGTGCTGCTTCCCTGGGTCGTGCCGACGGTGCTTTCGGCGCTGGCCTTCTGGTGGATCTATGATTCCCAATTTTCGATCATCTCCTGGTCGCTGATGAAGCTGGGGTTGATCAGCGGACCGATCAACTTCCTCGGCGACCCCATCAATGCGCGCATATCGGTGATCGTCGCCAATGTCTGGCGCGGCATTCCCTTCGTGGCGATCTCGCTGCTTGCGGGCCTGCAGACGATTCCGGCGTCGCTGCAGGAGGCCGCCTCGCTCGACGGCGCCACGAGCTGGCAGCGTTTCCGCTATGTGACGCTGCCGATGCTGACGCCGATCATCGCCGTGGTGATGACCTTCTCGGTGCTTTTCACCTTTACCGACTTCCAGCTCATCTACGTGCTGACCAAGGGGGGACCCGTCAACGCGACGCATCTGATGGCGACGCTTTCCTTCCAGCGCGGCATTCCCGGCGGTCAGCTGGGCGAAGGTGCGGCCATCGCGGTCGCCATGGTGCCCTTCCTGCTCGGCGCGATCATGTTCAGCTTCTTCGGCCTGCAGCGGCGCAAATGGCAACAGGGCGGCCAGGATTAGGAGATTGATGATGTCGATAAATTCAAACGCCGCCGATCAGGTCGTGACCGACAATGCCGAAGGCATGAGCTATCTGAACCGGCTGCCGCGGCGGATCGTGATGCTCTACCTGCCGATGGCCGTCTTCGTCTTCGTGCTGCTCTTCCCGTTCTACTGGATGGCGATCACCGCAGTGAAGCCGAACGACCAGCTGACCGACTATAACAACTACAGCCCCTTCTGGGTGGTCGGGCCAACGCTCGACCACATCAAATATCTGTTTTTCGAGACGTCCTATCCGGGTTGGCTATGGAACACGATGCTGGTTGCGGTCTGCTCCACCTTCCTCTCGCTGGTAGCCTCGGTCTTCGGCGCCTATGCCATCGAGCGCGTCCGCTTTACCGGCTCGCGTTCAGTCGGCCTGGTGATCTTCCTCGCCTATCTCGTGCCGCCATCGATCCTCTTCATCCCGCTTGCCTTCATTGTTTTCAAGCTCGGGATCTACGACTCGCGGATGGCGCTGATCTTCACCTACCCGACCTTCCTCATTCCCTTCTGCACCTGGCTGCTGATGGGCTATTTCCGGTCGATCCCATTCGAGCTGGAGGAAAGCGCGCTGGTGGATGGCGCCAATAGATGGCAGATTCTCACCAAGATCATCCTGCCGCTCGCGGTGCCAGGGCTGATCTCAGCCGGCATCTTCGCCTTCACGCTGTCCTGGAACGAATTCATCTATGCGCTGACTTTCATCCAGTCGTCGGAAAACAAAACCATTCCGGTCGGGGTGCTGACCGAATTGGTGCGCGGCGACGTCTTCGAATGGGGAGCACTGATGGCAGGCGCGCTGTTCGGCTCGCTCCCGGTGGTCATCCTCTACTCGTTCTTCGTGGACTACTACGTCTCATCGATGACCGGGGCGGTGAAGGAGTGAGAGCCTACCGCGGGCACGCCCTTGCTTTCCGCAGCAACTGCGACTGGTTGTTACCGGTGCGCAGTAGCAATGATAGGCGTGTCCGCAGCTTAAATGGGATCAGCGTCCGTCCCGTCATGCATCGAAACCTCGTCTTGCCGAGATCGAATAATTGTAAATTGCCGCGTAGCTCGTCGATACGAGCAGCGGAAATGCGATGGTCTTGAGTATTTCCGGTGTACCGGTCGCCGCATGGATCGCCACGAGAATGCTGGCTGAGCCGAGACAAGCAATGAGAGGCGGCGCCCAAAATCGTACCGATCCGAAGAAGCGCTTTGAAAGCCAGTCGATCACAGATTTCAGGAAAAGCGTCAGGCAGGCGGATATCGCACCCTGCACAAGGCCGGCATAGAGCGGCAATGGCATGGCGTGCGCACGATTGGCGAAAACCGCCCAGCTGCCCATTGCCAAAAAGGCGAAGAGAACATGGACAATGCCGCTGCGGAGAAGCCGGTGCAGTGCATTCGGCATCACAGCGACCACCCGTAACGATGGATAGGCGCCGAGAAGACGAGGAAATCCAGCCTATCGATCAAAACGATCATCTTACGGGCGCCTCTAATGCCTGGCATGCGGAGTGCCTATCCGCGGCTCGACCAGTTGCGTAGGATTGGCTGCGAATTGCTTTCAAGCAGTATATTTGGATAGGCGAAGCTGGCCACACGTCGGGCGGCGGCGCGGCTCGGGTGCAGCAAGGTCAGAGCCTGTTCTTCATCGCGGCGCGCAATACATCGTTGATCCGATCCTGCCAGCCAGGGCCATTTTCCTGGAAAAAGGCCAGCACATCGCTGTCGATCTTGAGCGAAACAAGCTCCTTGGTATTCGGCAGTGCCGGCCGCTCGACAGCTTGTTCCAGCTTCTTCTTTACGGGCTTGAACAATGCTTCGGCGGCATCCATTGGATTGACAGGTCGGCGGGGCGGGTTTGTCATCGTTGTCACTTTCTATTGCCTGTCGGAGCGACATATGAGCGGCATACGTGATGTCGGCAGCTTCGTCGACCATTTATCTTGTTTTACGACACGGCGATTTAGCCGACCTGCTCGATCGGCAGCGTGCCGGCGGCAGGGACTTGATTAGCGACTTCGCAGAGACGGCCGGAACGACCGCTTGTCCTTACGCTTCATCTTCGGATCTTCCGGCTCGGTGATCTCGTAAAAGCCGTCGGCGATGAACAGGCAGCCATAGGAGCGAATTCCAGCTCAAAGGGGAAAGCTGATAATCGTGATCCTTAACGGCCCAAGATGCCTTTCATGTCGAAAACGGCGGCATTGTCCTGAACCTCACGCAGCCCCTTGTAGGAGGCATGACGGAGATTGCCGTCATCCGTCCAGCCGCGAAACTCGATTTCGGCGATCAGCGTTGGCTGCACGAAGACGAGGCGTTTGCCGTTCAGGGGAACGACCGGCCGGCTCGTCTTCAATCGGTCGAGCGTTTTTTTCAGGTCTTCAGCATCCCTGGCACTGAAACCTGTCCCGACCGACCCCACGTAAACCCAGTCGAAGCCTTGTCTGCCGGCCAGCAGCAGGCTGCCGATGCCACCACGGGCGGATGCCGACTGCTCATAGCCGACGATCATGAAGCTCTCGCTCTGGACGCATTTTATTTTCAGCCAGTCGCCCGTGCGGCCACTGCGGTAGGGGCGGTCGCGATGCTTGGCGATGATGCCTTCCAGATGCCGATGGCAGGCGTGCTCGAGAAGGTCTTCGGCCGGCAGTTCTATCTCTTCCGAAATGCGGATTGCCTGATCGCCGCCTTCCGGTATCAGGTCCCTAAGGAGGTGCCGGCGCACGTCAAGCTCGGTGCCGGTGAGATCGTGCCCGTCGAGATAGAGAAGATCGAAGACGACGAGGATCGACTCGGTCGACACCCGCTTGCCGCCCCGCCCGCCGAGCGAACGTTGCAGGGCGCCAAAATCCGACCGGCCATGATCATCGAGCACAACCGCTTCGCCATCGAGAATGGCAGTGGTTACCCCAAGCCCTTTTGCTGCCGCGACGATGGTGGGGAAGCGGTGGGTCCAGTCATGGCCGCCGCGGGTGATGACCCGCACGCCCTTCGGCTCGATATGGATTGCCAATCGGTAGCCGTCCCACTTCACCTCGTAGAGCCAGTCCGGCCCGACAGGCACGGTCGGCTTCAGCAGCGCGAGGCAGGGCTCGACGCGCAGCGGCATTGGATCGAAGGGCAGACTGGGCTGGTCAGGATCGCGCTTACGGATCGGACGAGACTGCAGCTTCGACTGTGACTCGCCAAGCAAGGGCAGAATTGGGCGGCGCGGGTGCTTCATGATCAGGTCTAACACCTCCCCGGGTGCCCTGCTCGGTTTTTTCATCTGCTTCTTCTTCGCGTCGATGGCAACAACGCGACTCAACCAAATCACTTGGCTGATTGTTCCGAGTCGAAACGACTCTCAATTCTGGGACTTAACGCGTCGATGCTTCCCGTATTCCAAGTCCCGAAATCGCTGCCGGATCTGGATCGGGCCGAGCAGTCGTCGCATTAGTCGTCCCGGTGCGGCCTCAGTGGCATCGAACACACTCCGGCCCGGCATCACCCTCAGCATTTCTCAACGGGCGCTGTACTTCGCGTCGAGATCATCCATGGCCTTGACGTTACCGGCAGAACGGCCGTTCTCGTCGAAGGTCTGGGCAAGAAACGCATCAGCGATCGACTTTGCCAGCTCGGTTCCGATGACGCGGGCTCCCATGGTGATGATCTGCGCATTGTTGGAAAGCGCTGCGCGCTCGGCCGAATAGGTGTCGTGCGTCAGGGCGGCGCGGATGCCCGGAACCTTGTTGGCCGAGATGCAGACGCCGATGCCGGTGCCGCAAACAAGGATCGCCTTGTCGTAGGTGCCGTCGATGACGCCTGAGGCGACGCGATCCGAAAGGTTGGCGTAGAAAGGATCGGCGCCGGCGCTCGTGCGCGAGACTTCGTACACGTCGAAGCGGTCCTTCAGATGGTCGGCCAGAACCTTGGCGAGGCCTTCGCCGGCACTGTCTCCTGCAATGGCAAGCTTCATTGTCTTTCTCCTCAGAGTTTGGCGGCGCATTTGGTCAGGATGTCGAGGTAACCTTCGACATTCCAGGCCGAACGGCCGATGAAGAGCCCGTCGATATGCGGGCTCGAGATCAGTTCTTCGCAGTTCTGCGGGTTGACCGACCCGCCATAAAGGCAGGGGATCTTGCGGCCCAGCACAGCTTCGGCAACGGCGATGATTTCAGACTGGCGGGCATCCGCATAATCCGCGCTCGCCGGGATGCCCTTCTCGCCGATCGCCCAGACCGGCTCGTAGGCCAGCAGGATTTCGGCAGCCTTTTGGGCGCTGGAAAGTTTCAAAAGCGCGCCGCGCACCTGGGTCGCGAGGATGTCGGCAGCCTTTCCGCTTTCGCGGTCGGAAAGCGTCTCGCCAATGCAGATCAGCGGGATGAGACCGTGGCGAACGGCCGCTTCGGTCTTCAGCCCCACTGTCTCGTCGGTCTCTCCAAAGTGTTCGCGCCGCTCGGAATGACCGAGCTCGACGAGATCGAGATTGCAATCCTTCAGCATCACCGGCGAGACTTCGCCGGTCCAGGCGCCCTGGTCGGCCCAATGCATGTTCTGCGCGCCGACCTTCACCGAGGTCTTGGCAAGCATCGCCTTGACCTCGCGCACGGCCGTGAAGGGCGGAATCACGAAGCGCTGGATGCGCGGGTCGCGCGCGGCATCGGCGGCTTCGAGGCCGCGTGCGAAATGTTCGGCTTCAGCAAGCGTCTTGTTCATCTTCCAGCTGGTGCCAATCCAGAAGCGCGGCTTTTCGGTCATGTCGGATCCTGCGTTGATGCAATGGTGAGCGTAATGCCCGCCTGCTCGAATTCCTCCAGGACAGCAGCATCCGGTGCGCTGTCGGTGATAATCGCGTCGAAGTCGGCCAGATTCGCCATGACATGCAGGGCGGTGTGGCCGATGCGCTGATGATTGACCAGAAGGCAGGTCCTGGTCGACGATGCGATCATTGCCCGCTTGGCGCGCACGACGTTGTCGTCCATGTGATAGGCCAGCCTGCCGCTGACGGCAGGCGTTGAAATGAAGGCAATGTCGGCCCTCAACCGCGACAATGCCTCCTCGGTGACGACGCCGAGATAGGCGTTGAATTTCGCCGAATAGATGCCGCCAAGCGCGATCAGGGTGATGCCGGCTTCGCCTTTCAGCCGCTCCATGATCGCCGCATTGTTGGTGATCAACGTCAGCGGCCGCTTCTGCAGCAGCATTTCGCCGAGCACGGCCGCCATCGAGCCGTCGTTTACCATCACCGTCATCCCCGGCTCGACCAATTCCAGCGCGGTCTGCGCCATGGCCAGCTTGGCCTCGTTGCCCTGGCGCTCGCGAATGCGGAAGTCGCTTTCGAACTGCGTTCCGGCATCAATAGTCGCACCGCCGCGAACCTTGCGCAGGACGCCCGCCTGCTCGAGATCGTCGAGATCGCGATGGATCGTCATCTTTGACACGGTGAAGCGATCGGCAAGGTCGTCGAGATCGACGGTCTTGTTTTCGACGAGCAGGTTGACGATCAACTGCTGCCGCTCTTCCCGTCTCATCCCGCTCTCCACCCTCGTTTGATGTTAAGATAACGGAACATACGTGATAATCAACATCGTCTGTGTTATTTTGCGATCAAATGTTGTTGCATTCGATCGCTACTTCAATAATGCCTGCGCGGTTCGCTCGTCGGTGATCAGCCCGAAAAGACGGCGGCTATTCAGAATTGCCCGGATGGCCGGAACTTTCGACTGTCCGCCCGCCAGCGCCACAAGCCGCTCTTTCTTGGTCTTGGGGAAAGACGCAGAGAGCGTACGCGCCGTCAGCGCGGTGTCGAGGATGTGGCCGTCGGCGTCGAAAAAGTGTCCGAGGATTTCGCCGACGCCGCCTGCCGCAGCAATGTCGTCAATTTCACCGGGTTCAACCATGCCGGACAACACAAGCTGCGCCTCGGCATCGACGGTGCCCAGGCCGACGAGCTTCAGGTCGGCATTGTTGGCAAGATCGAAGACCTCCTTGACGGCACGCTGCGCCTTCAGCACTTCGCGGTCCTCGCCGGTATTGGCGAAAAAGGGAACCGGCATGACATAGGCATGGGCGCCGGTCTTTTCGGCGATGCGATGCATCACGTCATAGGGATTGGCGCCGTAGTTTCGTGTCAGCCCGCCAAGCAACGAGACGAAACGCAGGTTCTTCGCGCTCACCCTCGGCATATATTGGACGGCGGCGGAAAGCGTGCGGCCATGACCAAGGCCGATCACCGTATTGTCGCCGCGCTCGATCTCGCGCTTGAGATAGCCGGCGCCGGCATGGCCGAGTGCGCGCAGCGGCAAGCCTTCCTCGCCGAGATCGGGTGCGACCTCGCAATATTGAAGCCCGAACCGTTCCGAAAGCCGCATCTCCAGCTCGACGCATTCGACGATATCCCCGTCGATGGTGACTTTGACGACGCCGTCGGCAACCGCTCTTGCGATCAGGCGGTGGGCCTTTACCGACGGCACGCCGAGGCGGCGAGCAACGTCGGACTGCGTCAGGCCACCGGCATAGTGAAGCCAGGCAGCACGCACGGCAAGCGTATCATCGGCGTCCGTCATCACGGCTCCTTTTCGAAGGTCATGCGGCGATTCCGCCGTATCGCAGTGCTGCCTTTTAAAGATCTCTGCCTCAGATGTTCAAGTCAGCGACGCCGGTGTCGATATGCGGCGCCCAGAAGGCGACGCTTTCGGCGATCTGCGAGATGACCTGGCGATCGTTCGGCTCGCGTTCCTTGAAGGAGAGTTCCAGGCAGATTTCATTGTCCTTCGCCCCACCTTCGGCCAGCGCCTGCAGCAGAGGTGCCGGCTGGATGCGGCCCTTGGCGTTGAATTCGGCGGTAAAGGGCCGGTGCCCGCCCTTGTCCATCAAGCTCTGTTTGATGTGGATGATCGGCGATACCGGCGGGACGGCGCGTGCCCAGGCATAGGGGTCGTAGTCATCGGGGTCGGCGGAGGTGATGTCGCCATGATCGATATCCGCCATCATCCACATCGGGATGGCCATTCCGGCGGATGTCAGCCGCTCCTGCAGCGACAGGCAGGCGGCGATCGTCTCGCCGAACTCGCGGCCGATGCTCATCGGCTCCCAGAACATGTAGGAGAGGCCTGCGGCGCGCGCGTGCTCGGCGACATCGGCCCAACAATCGATGGCGATCTTGATCAGTTCCTCGCGTCTGGCTGGATCGTCGAAGTCCTTGTAGGTGAAGATCGCAAATTGCGTGCCGACCGAGTGGCCGCCGAGATCGGCGGTGATGTCGGCAAAGGTCTTGAACCAGTCGACGTAGTAGCGGCGCACATCGGCATCCGGATGCCCGAAATGGTTGAGGCGCCCATAGGGGCCTGTCATGCCCGAGGTGACCCGTACGCCGGTGCGCTTCAGCGCAGCGCTCATCGTGCGCGTCAGGCGGTGGATGACGGGCGCCTGCCAGCTCGGATTGATGAACTCGTGGGTCAGCTGGAGGTCGCGGATCCGCAAATCATGCGCAACCGTGTCGATGAGATCGTCTGGGTCGGCGAAGCGGTTCACCAGCGGATTGGTATTGAGCGAAAGGGTCAGCGGCATGGAGGCATCCTTCAGGCGGCGGCAAGGCGGGTTGAAGCAAACCACTCGCCAAAGGCCACGCGCTCCGCTTCGTTCAGATGGAGGTAGTGTTTGGTGCGGCGATAGAGGATGTCCTCGGCCGTTTCGGCCCATTCCATGGCGACGAGATAGCGGGCCTCGGCCTCATAGAGCTGTCCGCCGAAATGCCGCCCGAGCCCTTCCATGCCTGTCGCGCCGGCAACCACGTTCCTGGCGCGGGCGCCATAGAGACGGCCATAGTGATGCACGAGCTTGCGCGGCATCCAGGGATAGATATCGCGCAGACTGTTGGCAAAGCTCTCGTAATCGGCATTCGGAATTTCGCCGCCCGGCAGCGGCGCTTTCTCCGTCCAGTCGCCTCCCATGTTCGGGAAGATGTGCTTCAGGCGCTGCATGCCGCGTTCGGCGAGCTCGCGGAATGTGGTGATCTTGCCGCCGAAGACGTTGAGCAGCGGAGCGCCGCCTGTCTCGTCGAGATCGAAGACATAGTCGCGGGTAACGGCCGACGGGTTACCCTTGCCGTCGTCAAACAGCGGGCGCACGCCCGAGAAGCTGTGCAGCACATCGTGGCGGCGCAGCTTTTCCTTGAAGTAGCGATTGACCGCCTTGAGCAGATACTCGATCTCCGACTCGTCGGCGGCAACATCCTCGGCCCGGCCTTCGTACGCGATATCGGTCGTCCCGATCAGCGCCTTGTCGCCCTCGTAGGGATTGATGAAAATGACACGTTTGTCGTGGTTCTGCACCAGATAGGCATTGGCGCCCGCCCAGAACTTCGGCACGATGATGTGGCTGCCCTTGACGAGGCGGACATTGCGACCGGAGTTCGAACCGGCGACGCGATTGATGATGTCCATCACCCAGGGGCCGGCGCAATTCACCAGACATTTGGCACGGAAGGTTCGCGTCTCTCCCGTGGAGTTGCTTTTCGTGACCACGGTCCAACCGCCATTCTCGCGGCGGGCCGACACGGCTGGCGAGCGGGTCAGCACCAGAGCGCCGTTTTCCGCTGCGCTGACCGCATTCAAGGTCACGAGGCGGGCATCGTCGACCCAGCAATCGGAATATTCAAAGCCGCGTGTATATTGATCGAGGATCGGCGTGCCTTCCGGGTCGCGGAGCAGGTTGAGCGTGCGGGTCCCTGGCAGCTTCTTGCGGCCGCCGAGATGATCATAGAGGAAGAGGCCGAGCCGCACGAGCCATGCGGGGCGATCTTCAGGGCTGTGCGGCAGGACGAAGCGCATCGGCCAGATGATATGCGGCGCGGCATTGAGCAGCACTTCACGCTCGATCAACGCCTCACGCACCAGGCGGAATTCGTAATATTCGAGGTAACGCAGACCGCCATGCACCAGCTTGCCTGAACGCGACGAGGTTCCCTGAGCCAGATCGTCCTTTTCGCACAGCACGACCTTCAGGCCGCGACCCGCAGCATCGCGTGCGATTCCCGCGCCGTTGATGCCTCCGCCGATGACGAAGAGATCCAGGAGTTCGGGTTCGGTCATGTCATGCTCCTTCGATGCCTGCTGCATCAGAATTACGCGCCCACCGGCGACGTCGTTGCGGCTTCGGCAAGCTTGTCCCAGGCGGGCGTCATTGCCTGGCGCACATCGGTATAGGCGGAAAAGAGCCGGTCGAACCGGTGGGCCTCGCTGGCGTCCGGTGTCTCCGAATCGCCGAGCAGCGGCGTCACCCAGTCGGCAATACAATCGTCCATGCTCGAATAGACGCCGACAGCCACCGCCGCCATCATCGCCACGCCGGCCGCCCCCGTCTCTTCACGGCGCGACTGGCGGATCGGTGCGTTAACGGCGGCCGAGAGTGAACGGCGAAGAGCGACGGAGCGTGTTGCCCCGCCCGTGACCCGCAGCTCTTCGGGCATCGCGCCCATCGCCGCGTAGCAGTCGCGGGTGGCAAGCCCCAACCCTTCGACCACGCTGCGCAGCAAGTCGGGGAAGCCGTGACGCATCGAAAGCCCGGTGAAGCCCGCGCGCGCATTGGCGTTGACGAAAGGCCCACGTTCGCCCGCTTCGGAAATGTAGGGGTGGTAAAGCACCGACCCCGGTCGGCTTTCTGCAAACCAGCCATCGATGCGTGCAATGAGGTCTGCATGCGAAGCAGGCTTGCCTGCCTCGGACATGAGATAGGCGGCGACACCAAGGATCCAGTCGATGTTGATCGTGGCGCCCATATTGGTCTGGACCTGGGTGACGATGCCGGGGATAGGCAGGGCGATCACGTAGCCGGTGCCCTGACGATTGAGCTGAACGTCGGCAACGGACTTGGCGCGCAAGTGCACGCCGGTCGAGCCGATCGTCGAGCAGGCGGCGTTGCGAGCGCCGCTGCGCACGCCTGCGCCAAGCGCCGTCATCACCATATCGACATAGCCGAGACAGACCGGCGTTCCGGCAAGAAGCCCGCAGGCCTTCGCCGCCTCCGAGGTCAGCGGGTGGCTGATCTCGCTGCCGTCGATGATCTCGGGCAGGAGCCCGCGTCTATGGTCAAGGCCGAGCGCCTCGATCACGACTGCATCATACTGGCGCGTTCTGAAATTGCCGAAGGTGAAACTTGCCTCCGATGGATCGGTTGCCCGCACGCCAGTGAGGTTGAGATAGAGCCAGTCCTTGCAGTGCAGCGCCGTCTCCGCCCGATCGAGAAGGTCCGGCGTGAAGCGGTCCATATGGGCAAGTTGCGCGCCCTGCTGGCAAGTGTTGAGGCCAGTGCCCGTTGCCTCGAAGCGGGCACGGTTCTGGGTTCCGCCGGCAAGCGACTTAACCGTTGGCGCGGCGCGCGCGTCGAGCCACAGCCAGGCATCGGCGACCGGCGTATTGCCGCGGCCGACGAGCCATGTGCCGTCGCCCTGTCCGGTGACGGCGATGGCTGCGGTGCGTGATGCAAGATCAGGGACTTTTTCGCTAAGGCCACGCAACGCACTGGCGCAATCGAGCCAGGTCTGATCCAGCGACTGCGTTGCCGAGCCATCGTCTCCGGTGGTGTATCTGTTGCGAACGGAGGCCGTGGCAATCTGGCGTCCGGACAGATCGAAGGCGACGGCCTTGATGACCGAGGTGCCGGCATCTATGCCAATGATGATCTTCTGGGTCGATATCATCGCAGGCCTATCTCGCCACCATCGCAAGCGCCTCGGCGGGCAATACGCGCATCAAATTCATCTGAAGTCCTCCCGATCCCTAAACTCTCTGGGATGATGCATCCGGCTGAAAACGTCGGTCCTTTCACGGGTAACGGCAAGCGCTCCGCCTTTGGCAAATCTCAGATCTGGCGTGCAGCCGAAACCTCCCTAAGTTCGCTCGAAAACATAACATAAAGATACCACAATGCCAGTAAGATTTTTCTAGCGATGTAATTTTTTTCATTTAAAATAGGAGAGCAAGGAGTTTACGTCCGTGCCATCAAGCTATCGGCGCGCAGCATCGAAAACGGTAATGCGCGCAATGCTCGATCTGTAAAATTTTGCATGAAAAACAGAGAGATGTTGCTATAATTCGGTAGAATGACAAGTGAGAAGGCGCCTGCATTTGCTGTCAGTTTTTGCTGCACCGCAGCGTGATGAACAAGATGTAAGGTCATGCATTTCAGACGATCTGCCGTTAAAGTGCCGTTGACAGCTTATAAAATATATAACATCATTTACGGAATAAGTAACATACTTCTATCACGGAAGTGCGCTTCCTGATGGAGAATTTGCAGGCCCAGGCGGTTGGAGGAGACAGCCGCCGGTCTTGTTGAGGAGGCTTCCGATGCGAATTTTCGTCCAGAGTTGCGCTCTTGCGGGTGGCCCGCCGGCTTCTGTTCCGGTGCGACGCAATGCTTCAGCGCGCCTGCGATCATCATCGCGCTAGCCCTCCCATCTTGCCATTCCAAGCCAAAGGCCGTCCGACATGAGTACCTCGCCCGATCATGCAGCATCAAAGCCGAGCAGCGGCAATCGCGGGCTCCTTGTCAGCGCGGCGGTGGCGGTCATCGTCGTTGCAGCGATCGCGTTCGATACGACGGTCGTCAAGATCGGTTCCGAAAACGATGTCCGCCAGCAGGCATTCTCTCCGGAAACCTTCGGCGCCGAGCAGTTCCCGAAGATCAAGGCAAATGTCGAGGAGCGGGCCGTTGCGGCCGCCGATCTCGCGGCCGCCATTGCCGCCGACAAGAAGGCGGCGGCCGAGAAATACGGTACTGCGACGAGCACCGGACCGGTCATTCCCGTTACGCTGACCGGCGTTTTCGGCGCCCGCAAGTCGAACACCAACGAAATAAAGATCGATGGGTTGCCTCCCGAGACGGTGGTCCGTGTCCAGACCGGCCCTGCGGTCAACGGCACGGACCTCCGCGATGCAACCGGCACCATCGAATTCGGCCAATTTACCAACCAGATCCAGTATCAGGATGCCGGCTCGGCCATCAATAACGAGATGAAGAAGGCGGTTTTTGCGGGCCTGGATGCTGACGCCTTGGACGGAAAGCAGGCGACCGTCGTCGGCGTCTTCAAACTCATCAACCCGAAGAACTGGCTCGTCACGCCGGTGAAGGTCGAGCTCAAATGAGCCAGCCGCAACGCAGCAACGGGGCGAAAGGCGAGGTCGTCCTCGCCGCCCGCAACATCGCAAAATCCTACGGCAGCGTTCACGCCCTGAAAGGAGTGAACTTCGACATCCACCGTGGCCAGGTCACAACGCTGTTCGGAGAGAACGGCGCGGGCAAGTCGACCCTGATGAAGATCCTTTCGGGTGTGGCGCAGCCAAGCTCCGGCGAGATCATTCTCGACGGCTCGCCGATCAGCTTTAGCTCGTCGACCCATGCGCGCGAGTGCGGGATCTCGATCATTCACCAGGAGCTCAGCCTCGCCCCCAATCTCAGTGTCCGCGACAATATTTTCATGGGCCGGGAGATCATCAAGGGCGGTGTCGTCGACTTCGCTGAAGAGGAGCGTCAGACCCGGGCGCTCATGGAAGAGCTCGAGGAAGACATCGATCCGCTGACGCGCGTCGAGGATCTTCGCCTCGGCCAGCAGCAGATCGTCGAGATTGCACGAGCCCTCTCCGTCAATTCGCGCATCCTGATCATGGACGAGCCGACCTCGGCGCTGAGCGCGACGGAAGTGGAAGTGCTCTTCAAGGTCATCCACGACCTGACGAGCCGCGGCGTGTCGATCGTCTACATCTCGCATCATCTGGAAGAGGCGCTGCAGATCACCAATCACGCCGTCGTTCTACGCGACGGAAACATGACGGCTTATGCCGAGCGCAAGGATATCGATCTCGAATGGATCGTCCGCAACATGGTCGGCGAGAACTTCGACCTTGGCAGCCCGCCGCAAGGTCACCCCTTCGGTGACTTCTCGCTTTCCATCGAAAACCTCAGTGTCCCCGGTCCCTCCGGCGCTGCCTATAATGCAGTCGATCGTCTGTCTCTCAAGGTGCGTGCCGGTGAGATCGTCTGCATCTACGGGCTGATGGGCGCGGGGCGCACGGAACTGCTCGAATGCATTGCCGGACGTCTGCGCGCAAGTGGCGGACAGGTTCTGCTCGAAGGACAGGACGTCAGCGGGCTCAGCATCGCCGGGCGCATTGCCAGCGGTCTCGTGCTTGTACCGGAAGATCGCCAGCGCGACGGCCTCGTCCAGACGATGACGGTCGGCTCCAATCTGTCGCTTGCGAGTATCCGCGCCTTCACCAAAGGGCTTTTCACCTCCGGCCATCGGGAGCGCGATCTCGTCAATGACGCGATCCGGCGGGTGCATGTGAAAACCGATGGCGGTGCGGCTTCGATCGGCTCGCTCTCCGGCGGCAACCAGCAGAAAGTCGTCATCGGCAAGATGCTGGCAACCCAGCCGAAGGTCATCCTGCTCGATGAGCCAAGCCGCGGCATCGACATCGGCGCCAAGGCGGAAGTTTTCAAATTGCTCGCGGAGCGCGCCAAGCAGGGATTGGCGGTCATCTATTCGACGTCCGAAGTCAATGAATGCCTGAGTATCGCACACCGCATCATCGTCATGCACCGTGGCAGGATATCGGCCGAGTTCGGCTCGGATGTCACCAAGGAAAAGATCATGGCCGCCTCCGGCGAAGCCGTGATCGCGCACTAGCCTGGATTATGGAGCACTGATTATGTCAGTCACGAACGTCACCGAAAAGAAATCAGTTTCCAGCGGGCCGAAGCGCAATACCAATATCGTGCGTCTCATCCTGGAGGGCCGGGCCTTCTTCGCGCTGATCGTCATCATCGCGGTCTTCTCGTTCCTGTCGCCCTATTACTTCACGCTGAACAACTTCCTGATCATGGCGTCGCACGTCGCGATCTTCGGCATTCTGGCGATCGGCATGCTGCTCGTCATCCTGAATGGCGGCATCGACCTGTCGGTCGGCTCGACGCTGGGGCTTGCAGGTTGCATCGCCGGTTTCCTGATGCACGGCGTCACGCTCACCTATTTCGGCGTCATCCTCTATCCGCCGGTCTGGGCCGTCGTCGTCATCACATGTGCGCTCGGTGCGCTGGTCGGTGCGGTCAACGGCGTGCTGATCGCCTATCTCAAGGTGCCGGCCTTCGTCGCCTCACTCGGCGTGCTCTACGTGGCCCGCGGTATCG
The DNA here is from genome assembly GCF_004306515.1 of Rhizobium beringeri. Taxonomy (NCBI): domain Bacteria; kingdom Pseudomonadati; phylum Pseudomonadota; class Alphaproteobacteria; order Hyphomicrobiales; family Rhizobiaceae; genus Rhizobium; species Rhizobium beringeri. The sequence continues at coordinate 293,196 of NZ_SILG01000002.1, forward strand.
CGCTGCTGATGACCAACGGCCTGACCTACAATAATCTCGGCGGCCGTCCGGAACTCGGCAATACCGGCTTCGACTGGCTCGGCTTCAACCGGCTCGCAGGCATTCCGATCGGGGTCATTGTGCTTGCGGTTCTCGCCATCGTTTGCGGCATCGTGCTGAGCCGCACCGCCTTCGGCCGCTGGCTCTACGCCTCAGGTGGCAACGAGCGTGCCGCCGACCTCTCCGGCGTCCCGGTCAAGCGCGTGAAGATCATCGTCTATGTGCTTTCGGGCGTCTGTGCCGCGATCGCCGGCCTGGTCCTCTCCTCGCAGCTGACCTCCGCCGGTCCGACGGCAGGCACAACCTACGAACTGACGGCGATCGCAGCCGTGGTCATCGGCGGCGCGGCGCTGACCGGCGGCCGCGGTACGGTTCGCGGCACCATGCTCGGCGCCTTCGTCATCGGCTTCCTTTCGGACGGCCTCGTGATCATCGGCGTCTCGGCCTACTGGCAGACGGTATTCACCGGCGCTGTGATCGTTCTCGCCGTCCTCATGAACAGCATCCAATACGGCCGCCGGGTCAAATCGTCCTGACGGCTGAGACCGAAACTTATCCACGACGGCAGGCTGGAGTCCACGAAGCCGATTGGGGAAAGCAGTGCCGGATCCCCGGCAATAACTGAACTCACGAATGGGAGAGAGACTATGTTTAAGAAAGGCATGCGCATACTTCTGGCCGCCGCGGCCGTGGCACCGCTTCTTGCAAGCTCCGCTTGGGCGGCTGGCATGATGACGATCATCGTCAACGATCCGTCGAATCCCTATTGGCTGACGGAAGGCAATGTCGCCAAGGCAACCGCCGAAAAGCTGGGCTACACGGCCTCGGTCAACGCCCACAAGGGTGACACCAATACCGAAAGCAACCTGATCGACACGGCGATCACCAACAAGTCGGTGGCAATCATCCTCGACCCGGCAAACGCCGACGGTTCCGTCGGTGCGGTCAAGAAGGCCGTTGCTGCCGGCATCCCGGTCATCCTCGTCAACGCCGAAATCAACCAGGAAGGCCTGGCCAAGGCGCAGCTTGTGTCCAACAACGCGCAGGGTGCCGCCCTCGGCGCACAGCAATGGGTCGAAGCGATCGGCGACAAGGGCAACTATGCCGAACTCTTCGGCGCGCCGTCCGACAACAACGCAGCAACGCGGTCGAATGGCTACGAGACTGTCCTTTCGCAGTATCCGGATCTGAAGAAGGTCGCCAAGGAAGTTGCCAACTGGGACCGCACCCAGGGCCACAACAAGATGCAGTCCATGCTGCAGGCCAACCCGGATATTGTCGGCGTCATCTCGGGCAATGACGAAATGGCGCTCGGTGCGATCGCCGCACTCAAGGAAGCCGGCAAGCTTGCCAATGTGAAGGTCGGCGGCTTCGACGGTTCGCCGGATGCCGTTGCTGCCATCAAGGCAGGCGAACTCCAGTACACCGTCCTCCAACCGGTTGCCGTCTTTTCCGAAGAAGCCGTCAAGCAGGCCGATAACCTGATCAAGACGGGTAACACGGGTGCCAAGAGCGAGAAGCAGCTCTTCGATTGCCTGTTGATCACCAAGGACAACATCGACAAGTACACCGGCCCGTTCGTTCTGGCGCAGTAAACGGTAAAGGGCGCTCGCAAGAGCGCCCTCATTTTCATGCCGGAAGCGATGGCCGGCGGCCCAACCGCCGGTTGCGTTTCGCCTTTTTGCCTTGGCGCGGCAATCACTGTACGAAGCTGGGATCCATAATTCAGCGACAGGGGTGACCCGTGACACAGAAGACCAGCCGGGACGACGATCTGTTGGACCAGCTCACCAGCGACAGCCGGCAGACGCGCCAGATCGCGCGCCGCCGCATGATTGCGGAGGCCGTGATGGGTGAAGGCTCGATGCGGATTGAAGACCTGACAGACCGCTTTGGGATCAGCCTGATGACGGCTCACCGCGATGTCGATGAACTCGTCAGCCGCGGCCTCTTCAGGAAGACGCGCGGCATCGTCACTGCGGCGGCGACCAATCTCATCGAATCCAGCGACGTCTACCGCTCCAACCGTCAGTCGGTGGAAAAGAAGCTGATCGCCGAGGCGGCAATGCAATTCGTCGAACCGGGACAGGCGATCTTTTTCGATGACTCGACCACGGTACTTCAGATGGCGGCGCATCTGCCTTCGAAGGTGCCGGTCACCGCAATTACCAATTCCCTGACGCTGATGAATGCGCTGACGGGCCTGCACGACGTGACGCTGCTCGCCCTCGGCGGCCAGTATTACAATTGGTGCAATGCCTTCATGGGTCGCATAACCATCAACGAGATCAAGGCTCTCAGGGCAGATGTCGCGTTCATCTCGATGTCGGCGATCAGCGATGGCACGGTGCTGCACCAGTCTCCTGAAACAGTCGATACCAAGCGCGCCATGTTCGACTGTTCCGTAAAACGCATCCTGCTTGCCGATCATACCAAGTTCGAACGGCGTGCACTCCACAGTTTCGCAGCACTGGATGAGTTCGACGTCGTTATCGTCGACGACAAGACCCAGCCGGTGCACATCGACCGCATGCGGTCCAGAGATATCAACCTGGTCATCGCCAAGGGCGCCGGAGGGCGCTCCTGACGGCGCGGACCGGTTGTCCCTCGTGAGGTAAACGTGAATGCCGACACTGCTCGGGATCGATAGTGGTTTGACAGTCACCAAGGCGGTCATCTTCGATATCGACGGCACGCCGCTTGCAGCCGCCCGGCGCCGCGTCACGCAGTTCATTCCGAAGGCCCGCCATATCGAGCGCGACATGGATGAATTGTGGAACGCGACGGCCGATGCCATCCGGGAAGCGATTTCACTCAGCGGGCGACCGGCAAGCGACATAGAGGGCATTGCCGCTACCGCGCATGGAGACGGCATCTACCTGCTCGATGACGCCCGGAAGCCGCTCGGCCGGGCCATTCTCTCGCTGGACAGCCGGGCAGGGGCGATCGTCGACCGGTGGACGAAAAGCGACGTCGCCGACCTGGCGATCGAACTGACGGGACAGATCCCGCACGTCTCCGCGCCATCGGCATTGCTTGCCTGGATCCGCGAAATGGAGCCTGAGCGCTACAAGCGCATCGGCCATTTCATCAGTTGCAAGGACTGGCTGCGGTTCTGCCTGACCGGGACCATCGGTACGGACCGCACCGAAGCCAGCACCTCCTTCACCAATGTCAAAACGCAGAACTACAGTGAGGATGCCCTGCGGCTGTTTGGCTTGCAGGATCTCGTCCACGCGCTGCCACCAGCCTCGCGCTCCGACCAGATCGTCGGACGCGTGACCCGTGAAGCCGCGCAGCTGACGGGCCTTGCCGAGGGAACGCCTGTCGTTGCCGGTCTGCACGACGTCACGGCCTCGGCGCTCGGGGCAGGGGGCTATACCAAGGGCGTTGTCGCGGTCATTGCCGGGACCTATTCGATCAACGAGACGCTTTCGTCGGAACCGCGTGTCGACCGGCGCTGGTTCTGCCGCAACGGGATTGCACCCGGCATCTGGAACAGCATGTCGATCTCGCCTGCATCGACAGCGAATTACGACTGGTTTCTGGACACGCTCTGCGCTGCCGAACGGAAGAATGGCGAGGTGCAAGGCAACTCGATCCACGGCCTGCTGGCGCCCGAGATCGCGGCCGCTTTCGAGCGCCCCTCGACCGCGCTCTTCCATCCCTATCTGTTCGGCTCGCCTTATGGCGCGGCGGCCAGCGCCGGCTTCTTCGGGCTCGGTGGATGGCACGACCGCGGCGACATGCTGCGCGCCGTGCTTGAGGGCATCGCTTTCAATCATCGCATTCATGTCGACGCGCTTCGCGACGGCTTTGCCTTCGATCAGGCGCGGCTCGCCGGGGGCATCTCGCGCAACCCTGCCGTCGTGCAGATGTTTGCCGATGTGCTTGGCATGCCGGTCACGGTAACCGAGACGGATGAGGCGGCCGCCTGGGGTGCTGCGCTTTGTGCCGGGTCGGGCGCCGGGGTCTTCGCCGATCCGCAGAGCGATCCGCGCGACACTGCCTCTATCGCAAAGACTTGCCGGCCCGATGCGGCGCGCAGCGCGGATTATGAAAAGCGTTACCAGGTGTTCCGCGACATTGCCGACGCGATGATCCCCCTTTGGCCGAAAATTGCCGCGCTTGCGCCGGAACAATCGGCAAACTGAAAAGACAGATGCCTGCTGCGGCGGGCAATTTAGGACGACGAGCATGACCCCCGATTTGCAGCAGCGCTTCTCGAATCTCGGCGAGAACGATATCGACGTTTTGATCATCGGGGCGGGCATCAACGGCGCCGGCCTGTTCCGCGACCTCTCGATACAGGGTGTCAATTGCCTGATCGTCGACAAGGCCGACTTTGGTTCCGGCACGAGCGCTGCACCATCGCGGCTCATTCACGGTGGCCTGAAATATCTGGAAACGGGTGAGTTCGGACTGGTTGCGCAGTCGACGCTTGAGCGCAACCTCCTGCTCAAGAACGCGCCGCATTGCGTGGAGCCGCTTCCGACCTTCATTCCAGTCTTTTCCTGGACCCGCGGCATCTGGGCAGCGATCAGGACGCTCTTCGGGTCGAAGACGGCGCCACGCAGCCGTGGAGCCGTGCTCATCAAGATCGGGCTTCGGCTCTACGACTTTTTCGGTTCGCGCGACCAGGTCATGCCGCGCCACCGGCTGATCCTGAAGAAACAGGCGCGCAAGGAAATGCCGCATGTCACCCCCGCCATCGTCGCCGGCGGCATCTATTACGATGCCAAGATCAGCAGACCGGAGCGGCTCGTCTATGAGCTCGTGAGCGATGGCCTCCATGCGAATGCGAGGAGCCTCGCGGCAAATTTCGCGACACTGGCTGCCGTTTCAGAAGGGCGTTTGACCTTCCGGCAGCCCGATGGTCGTGAGTTCACCGTTGCTCCCAACCTGGTCGTCAATGCGGCAGGCCCTTGGATCGATCACGTCAACAATTTGCTCGGCGCTACATCGCACCTGATCGGCGGCACGAAGGGTTCCCATATCCTGCTCGACCATCCCGAATTGGTGCGAAGCCTCAACGGCCACATGATCTATTTCGAGGCCGACGACGGCCGCATCTGCCTGGTCTACGACTATCTCGGGCTGGCACTGGTCGGTTCAACCGACATTCCGGCCAACGATCCGGACAATGTCCGCTGCGAGGAGCCGGAAACAGAGTATTTCCTCGAAAGCGTCCGCTCGCTGTTGCCGACGCTCCGCTTCGATCGCGACCAGATCGTCTACAGCTATAGCGGCATCCGTCCGCTGCCGGCATCGGATGCGGCAGCACCGGGGCTGATCAGCCGCGATCACTCTGCGCCGGTAAAGGAGCCAGAGAGCGGCAGACCGTTTCCGATCATTTCGCTGGTCGGAGGAAAGTGGACGACGTTCCGCGGCTTTGCCGAAGAGGTCGCCGACACCGTTCTCTCCCGGCTGCAGCGCAGCCGCAGCCAGTCGACACGCTATCTGGCGATCGGCGGCGGTAAGGCCTTTCCGGCTGATGCCCAGCAACGTAGCGCCTGGATCAGGGATACCGCGTCACGCAGCGGCGTTGCCGCCGAGCGTGCCGACGAACTGCTCCGCCGCTACGGCACGACGGCCGCAGCCCTGCTTTCTTCTGCTTCAGGCTATACCGACGAGCAGCGCCTGACGGGTGCGCCGCGTTACAGTCTCCGGGAAATCGACTGGATCGTCCGGAACGAAATCGTCGTCCACCTGTCGGACATAGTGATGCGCCGCACGACGCTTGCGATCGAGGGCCGGTTGACGCTGGCGGGCCTGCGGGAAATCGCCGGCGTTGCCGGGGCAACGCTCGATTGGAATGCCGAACGAACGGCAAGCGAAATTCAGGACGTTGTCAGCCAGCTGAGCCGCTTCCACGGCCAAGCGCTGACAGGCAAGGTTGCCGCCGAGCCGGAAAAGGCACCGCGCCCGGCGTCGGGCTAACCCAGTTTCAGGAGAAAGCCGGATCGAGGGAACCGGACTTGTAACGCTTCGCCATTTCCGAAACGGGAAGGGGCGTGATGCGGCCGGCCATGCCGGCAGTGCCGAACTGTTCGAAGCGCTCCTTGCAGAGCTTGGTCAGCGCCGTCATCGCCGGCTTCAGATATTTGCGCGGATCGAACTCGCTTGGGTCCTCTTGCAGCACGCGGCGGATCTGCCCGGTCATCGCCATTCTGCCGTCGGTATCGATATTGACCTTGCGAACACCGTTCTTGATGCCGCGCTGGATTTCCTCGACCGGCACTCCCCATGTCGGTTTCATCTGGCCGCCATACTTGTTGATGATCTCCTGCAGTTCGATCGGGACCGAGGACGAGCCATGCATGACGAGATGTGTGTTCGGGAGCTTACGGTGAATTTCTTCGATGACGTTCATCGCCAGTACCGAGCCGTCCGGCTTGCGGGTGAACTTGTAGGCGCCATGCGATGTGCCCATCGCGATGGCGAGCGCGTCGACCTTGGTTTCGCGCACGAACTTCACCGCTTCGTCCGGATCGGTCAGCAGCTGGTCATGCGAAAGCTTGCCCTCGGCGCCGTGGCCGTCCTCGGCCTCGCCCATGCCGGTCTCGAGAGAACCGAGAACGCCGAGTTCGCCTTCCACCGAGATGCCACCGAAATGCGCCATATCAGTCACCATCTTGGTGACGCCGACATTATAGGCCCAGTCGGCGGGCGTCTTGGCGTCCGCCTTCAGTGAACCATCCATCATCACCGAGGTAAAACCCGCCTGGATCGCCGTCATGCAGTTGGACGGATCGTTGCCGTGATCGAGATGCACGCAGACCGGAATATGCGGATAGATTTCAACGACGGCATCCATCATGTGCTTCAGCATGATGTCATGGGCATAGGCGCGGGCTCCGCGCGACGCCTGCATGATAACCGGCGCCTGACACGCGTCCGCGGCCTCCATGATGGCGAGCGCCTGCTCCATGTTGTTGATGTTGAAAGCGGGAACGCCGTAACCTTCCTCCGCAGCATGGTCGAGCAGTTGCCTCAGCGTAATGCGTGCCATCCAAGATTCCCCCATATCGATGGTCGATCGAAACGCCGCCATCTTTTCGAAACTAGAGCCCGGGCGTGAGCCGTTCAAGCGTCTTATTTTAATAGGCAAAATGGCATAGGAGGAGGAATGTAACAAGCGGCAATAACAATATCACAAACAGTATGATATTTCTCAAGAGTCATTTCGCGTGCACGAGCCGAATGAAATTCAGTGCCTGTGCTAAAGAGATGAGGCGTCATGCCCCTTGCCGGTGATGGCGAGAACTCTTCAACCAGACACCCATGTGGCCGCTGCTGTTATGGCTCGTGGTTGATGGCAGTCGGCCAACAGTGGAATCCGGAATATCCGGCACGGGGTCAGATGAGACCGTATTGTTCCGCCTTATTGCGCAGGAACGGCAGGCCTTTGTCCATGACCTCTTCCATATCGCGTGCAACGGGGCGCCAGACGGCCAGGCCATAGGCGACCTCAGGCGGCATATTGATGAAGCTTTCCATCGCAAGTCCGCCCTTGAAGCCGATTGCGGCGAGCGCAGCATAGATCGGATCCCACGGAATGTTGCCGTAGCCCGGCGTGCCGCGGTCGCTTTCTGAAAGATGGATGTACTTCAGGTGATCGCGGGCGATCAGGATGCCGTTTGCCGCACCCTTCTCCTCGATATTCATGTGGTAGGTGTCGAGGTGAACGAAGATATTGTCCGCGCCGACACGCTCCACCATGTCGACGGCCTGCTGCGCCGAGTTGATCAGGTGGTTCTCATAGCGGTTCACGGCCTCGACGCCGAGCTGGATGCCGTACTTCTTCGCATGCTTTGCCGCTGCGTCGAGCACCTTGGCGATATTGTCGTATTCGCCCTGCGTCGGCGGCACGCCAGTGCGCTCGCCAATGCCGCCGAAGATGACGCCGGACAGGGCCTCGGCGTTCATTTCTGCGGTCTTTTCGATCGCAACCTTCAGGTGCTCGATCGCCGCATCCGGGCGGACCGAGGCCCAGGCATGTTCCGGCAGGCCGAGCGAGCAGACGGCGCGCAGCTTGTTCTTTTCAAGCAGGTCGCGGGTATGTTTGGCATCGACGGCAGGCGCGTTCAGCAACGCGATCTCGATGAAATCCATCTTGTAGTGCACGGCTCCGGCAATCGCCTTCTCGGCGCCTGCGCGATCCCAGTTCATGGTCCACATGCTGGTGTGAACGCCGAAACCTTCCATGATTCGTATCTCCTATTTCACGATTCTGATGAACTTGGCCGAGAACCACCGCAGCACCATCACAACGATGAGCAGGATGCCCCAGACGGCAGTGGTGAGGTGCTGGTTGGCGCCGAGCAGGTTGAGTCCCGAAGAGAGAAGCTGCAGCACGATGAGCGCCACGAAAACGGGCAGGACGCGGCCGAAGCCGCCGAAAGGATTGATGCCGCCGAGAAAGCAGGCGAGCACGGTGATCAACAGATAGGACTCGCCGTGGCCGACGCGCACCGAATTGAAGCGCGCAAGCATGATAATGCCGGCAACCGCCGCCATCACGCCGGAGAGCATATAGACCAGCACCAGAACCTTGCGGGTGTTGATGCCGGAATAGCGGGCAGACTCGATATTGGAGCCGATCATATAGGTGGAAAAGCCAAGCTTGGAGCGCGAGAGCAGGACGTGGCTGGCGATCACGCAGGCGATCAGGATCAACAAAGGTACCGGGATGCCGAGGATGCTGCCGTGGCCGATCGGAGCGACGAAGGTGGGGAAACCCGAGATATCGCCGCCGCGCGTCAGGAACTCGCCGAGGCCGCGCAGGAAGATCATCATCGACAGCGAAACGAGGATCGGATGGGCGCGGGTAAAGGCGATGACGAGGCCCATGACCAGGCCGCTCGCGGCGCCGACGGCAAGCGCCAGAGCCGAGCCGAGCAGGAAGGCGCCAGGACTGGCATCGATGCCGCCATTGGCCTGCAGCGTCCAGGCGAGCGTCAGGCCGGCGATGTTGGCGGTGAAGGTGATCGCAAGGTTGAGGCCGCCGGTGAGGATCGGCATCAGCATGGCAAGCGTCAGAACGCCAAGCTCGGGAAGCTGAAAGGCAACCGATCCGAAGGTCGCGCCCGTCAGGAAATGCGGCGAGGCGAAACTGAAGACGACAAGCACCGCCGCCAGCGCGGCGAGGGGACCGGCCATGTCGGCCCCGAAGATGGCGTTGAGGCGGGCGGCGAGCGCGTTCATCAGCTCTCTCCCCTGTCTGCAGGCCTGTCACCGGTCGATTTGCGGGTCGCAAACACCGGCACCAGATTGCCGATGCGGGCGCTCGACAAGGTGATCGCAACGAGGATGATCGCGCCGACGATCATCTTGAAGGCGAAGGGCGAGACGCCCATCAGGTTGAGGCCGTTCTGGGTGATCGAGACGAGCAGCACGCCCAGCACGCAACCGAGCACGGAGCCCTTGCCGCCGCCCAGCCGCGCCCCACCGAGCACCACTGCGGCCAGGACATCGAGCTCGCGGCCATAAAGTGCGTTCGGCACGACTTCCTGCGCATAATGCGCCTGCATGAGACCGGCGATGCCTGCCATTAATCCAAGCCAGCCGAAGGCGATGAACTGCATGGCGCCGATATTGATGCCGAAGCGGCGCGCGCCTTCTGGATTGTCGCCGAAGGCATACAGCTGCCGGCCGGTCGTCGTGCGGGTAATGAAGAACCAGGTGGCGAGCGTGCAGACGGCCATGACCACAACAGGCAACGTGATCTCAGCCCAGCTCCCATCGGCCATTTCGCGCTCGTAGATGATGACGCGGCTCGTCAGCCAGTCGGGCAGATTGTAGATCGACACCCCCTTGGTGAAAAACATCAGCAAGCCGAAATAGACGTTGAAGGTCGCGATCGTCGCGACGATCGAGATGATGCGGAAGCGGTGGATCAGGAAGGCGTTGATCACGCCGAGCACGATGCCGATGCCGGCCGCAATCAGGAAGCCGGATACCCATCCACCCCCGCCGATCCTCTCGAGCGCAAGTGCAGTGACATATTGCACGATCGAGGCGGCGACCGCGAAGGAGATGTCGATCCCGCCTGATATCAGCACCACGAGCAGGCCGACGGCGAAGATGATGTTGACCGCGCTGATATTGAGCAGGTCGAAGACATTGCCGAGCGTCAAGAAACGGTCGGTCATGAAAGCCAGGACAATGCTCATCGCGATGATGACGGCAAACAGCACGAATTCAGTCGTATGGGACAGGAACAGCTTACGCATAGACCGCCGCCTCCAGGTCCTTCAGTGTGGTCGCGCGCGGAGCATGCCAGCCGGCGATGCGGCCCTTTTCCATATGGATGATCTGATCGGCGTTGAAATAGACCTCCGGCACCTCGTCCGAAATCAGGATGATCGCCAGCCCCGCCTCGGCGAGACGCGCAACGATTTCGAAGATACCGGCGCGCGCGCCGACATCGACGCCGACCGTCGGCGCATCGAGGATCAGCACCTTGGGATCGGTGGCGAGCCATTTGGCGATCGCGACGCGCTGCTGGTTGCCGCCCGAAAGCGTCGAGATCGCATCCTCCTGCTTGCCGATCCTGACGCCGAGATCGGCGATCCAGCGCGCGACCAGCGAGCGCTTCTTTTCCGGCGAAATGAGCCCGCCGCTCAGGATACGGTTGAGCGAGGCCATGACCAGATTGTCGGCGATGGATTGCGGCTGGTTGAGACCGAGCGAAAGGCGGTCTTCGGAGAGATAAGCGACGCCGGCGGCGATCGCCTCGCGGTTGGAAGCAAAGCGCATCGGCTTTCCCTCCAACACGATCGTGCCGGCGGCGGGCCGGCGCATGCCGAACAGCGTGAGCGCAAGTTCGGTGCGCCCGGAGCCGAGCAGGCCGGTGATCCCGAGCGTCTCCCCACGGCGCAGATCAAAGGAGATGTCCTCGAACTCGCCAGGCCGGGAAAGTTTGCTGACAGAAAGCAGGACCGGATTCTGCGATGCGTCGCGGGCGCGAACATTCTTTTCGAAGGTGCGCCCGGTCATCAGCTCGGTGATCCTAGACTGGGTCATGCCTTCCACCGGATAGACCCCGACCAGCGCGCCATCGCGCAGCACCGTGATGCGCGAGGAGATTTCCAGCACTTCCGCAAGGCGATGGCTGACAAAGACCACGGCAACGCCCGAAGCCGACAGCGTGCGCACGATCGCCAGCAGATGATCGGTCTCAGACTGGGTGAGCGAGGCGGTCGGCTCGTCCATGAAGACGATCCGGGCCTCTCCGACCAGCGCTCGGGCGATGGCGACGATCTGACGCTGCGCGATGGCGAAGTCCTTGAGGGGTCTGTCGACGTCGAGGGTGATGCCGAGCCGGGCGAGCGCCTCCTCGGCTATTCCGCGGATCGCGGCATAATTGACGAAGCGCGGGCGCGAACCAGAAAGGGTCTGGAAGGCGATGTTTTCCGCCACGCTCATTTCCGGAAAGAGCGCGAGGTCCTGCCAGATGATCTGGATGCCGCGGGACTGGGCCATACCTGGCGTCATGTGGGATATCGTCTCGCCGTCGAAGACGATCTCGGCGCCGTCTGCAGGCCGATAGACGCCTGATATCACCTTGATAAGGGTGCTCTTGCCGGAACCATTCTCGCCGGCCAGGCAATGCACCTCACCGGGCAAGACTTCGAAGGAGACGTTTTTCAGCGCCTTCACACCGCCGAATGTCATGTTGATGCCGCGAAGCGAAAGAAGCGGCTGGGCCTTCACACCATCATCCGTTGCCATGCTCATGCCGGTTGCCTGTCCAGTCGAATGCCATGAAAGGTCAATGGTCCAGCCATGGCCGGAAACCGCTCTTTTTCCCGAACGTCGGGCCGGTCCATGTCGACCGGCCCGACACCCGGGGAGGGGGCCTCTTCAGAGGCCCATTGCGGCCAGGTCGTCGACCGTATCCTTGTTGATCGGCAGCAGCTGATCGACGATGATGTCGTTACCAACAGGCTTGATCACGCCGAGACCCGGAATGTCATCACCTTCCTTGACGCTCTCGCCCTTGATCAGGCGATCTGCGAGCGTGACGAAGACTTCGCCGGCCTGCTTCGGATTCCACATGAAGCCGCCCGATATCGCATCGGACTTGATCAGCTTCTGGCCCTGGCCGGGCGAGAACGGGCCGAGCACGAAGATTTTGCCGGTCTTGCGGCGTTCTTCGACAGCGCGCCCGGCGCCGATCGGACCCTGGCTGCCGAAGGCGAGGAAGCCTTTCAGATCCGGATGGGCAGCGATGAGATCGAGCGCCGTCGAGCGGCTTTTGTCGACATCTTCTGCGACGCCATAACGGTCGCCGACGAGTTTCATGTCCGGATAATTCGCCTTGATATAGGCGATTGCGGCGTCCGCCCAGGCATTGTGCAGCGGAACGGTCAGCGAGCCGACGAAGACGGCATATTCGCCCTTGCCGCCCATCTTTTCGGCGAGCAGCTTGCCATGCGCCTCACCAAAACCGGTCGACGATGCGAGTTCGAAATTCCAGTCGGCGCCCTTCTGCGAGGGCGATTCATGCGTAATTACCTTGATGCCGGCGGCTTGCGCCTTGGTGAGCACGGGCTCGAGCACCTTGGCATCGTTCGGAACCACGCCGATAACCTTGACGCCCTGGGCGATCAGGTCCTCGATGGCGCGCACCTGCAGCGCCGGGTCGGCGCTGGTCGGGCCGATCATGAAGGCATCGACGCCTAATTTCTTGCCCTGTTCCTTGATGCCGGCTTCCATCGCATTGAACCATGGAATGCCGCCGATCTTGACGACAACGCCGACCTTCGGTGCGTCCTGCGCAAACGCGACCGCCGCCGCCCCGGCAAGCGACAGCGATGCGGCAAATGCCGCTACGATAAGTCTCCTCATCTTCACTCCTCCTCAAGGTCGTTCATGGCGAACGACGACCACCGGCCGCTTTGCGGCAGGTTGTTCCTGGTTGCTTCACGGCGAGGGAATACCCTTGCCTCCCGTCCCGCCTCCTCCGGCGAACCATTTTTGCGCAATCGATCTTTCTTTTTTGCACAATCGATGGTGCAATGACTATCGATCAAGGTAGGACTTTCGTCAAGAGGGGTTTGTTTCTAAGGGAACGACAGCGGAAAAGGCGAGATATGGCAGACATCAGCAAGAAGAAGGCGACAATCTACGATCTCTCGATCCTATCGGGTGCGTCGGCTTCCACCGTAAGCGCCGTGCTGAACGGAAGCTGGCGGAAGCGGCGTATCAAGGAAGCGACGGCCCAGCTCATTCAGAACCTGGCGAACGAGCACGGATATACGGCAAATCTGCAGGCCCGCGGCCTGCGTTCGTCCCGCTCCGGCCTCGTCGGTCTTCTGCTGCCGGTGCACGACAACCGCTATTTCTCCTCCATGGCGCAATCTTTTGAGGCACAGGTCAGAAGCCGCGGCCAGTGCCCCCTCGTCGTCAGCGCCTGTCGCGATCCGGACGAGGAGCGCCAGGTCGTCGAGACACTGATCTCCTATTCAATCGACGAACTTTTCATCGCCGGCGCAACCGATCCGGATGGCGTGCACAAAGTCTGCGAGAAGGCAGGGCTGAAGCACGTCAACATCGATCTGCCCGGCACGCTGGCGCCGTCGGTCATCAGCGACAATTACGAGGGTGCGCGCATGCTGACACAGGCGATCATCGAACGCGCGCAGGAGGATGGACCGCTTTTACCTGACGATCTGTACCTATTCGGCGGCCGCAACGACCATGCCAGTCATGAGCGAATTCGCGGTTTCCGCGACGTAAAGCGCGCGCTGCTGGGCGCGGATCCGGACGTCTGCATCCAGCCGACCGGCTATTCCCCTGCCATGACGGCGCGTGCCTTCGAAGCCTTCTACGAGGGCCACGGAAAGCTGCCACGCACATTCTTCGTCAATTCCTCGATCAATCTCGAAGGGCTGATGCGCTTCCTCGCGCTGCACCCGCATGAGACCTTCGCCGGCATCATCGTCGGCTGCTACGACTACGATCCCTTCGGCTCCTTCCTGCCTTTCCCCGTCTTCATGGTCCGGCAGGACAGCGAGGCGATGATCGCCAAGGGGTTTGCGATCCTCGATGCGGACCGCGGCCCGCCAATCACGCATCTGGTGCGGCCGACCCTCGTCCCTCCGCGCACGGCGCTGACCGGCCCACTCGATGCGCTGAAGGATATCGAGTAAGGCGTCCCGCCTCGTTGGAAATGCCGGGCTGACGGAGCAGCAGACCCTTTGATGCCGATCGCGTTGGCATCGACAACTGCCTTATCGGATCTAGCTTTCTGTGATGCGGCGATCTTCATCGGAGCCGACGGAGAGCTGCTTCCAGTCCAGGTCCTCCTGCAGCTCGAGATATTGCGCCGCGCCGATCTGATCTGCGTCGCGCAATTCCTCGAGGCGCTGACGCTGGGCAAGGACGGCGGCGATCGTCAGGTGACGGCGGCGATCGAGCGGCGAGGTCTTGTTTGCATCGGTTGATGCGGTCCAATGATCCTTGCAGATCGTCCGGATCGCTTCGGCCTCGATGCCGTCTTCCTTCTCGAGCCGCTGAAAGGCCGCTTCGGCGAGCGATCTTCGGGCCGCCTTGAGTTCATCGCGGACTTCTCCCTGCCGACCGAGTTTCAGGAAATGGATCATCGGTGCCAAGGTCGCCCCTTGAATGACCAGGGTTGCGAGCACCACCGTAAAGGCCGTGAGCACGACCAGGTCTCGCTCGGGAAAGTCGGCAGGGAGTGCGAAGGCCGTCGCCAGCGTAACGAGGCCGCGCATACCGGCCCAACCCACCAGCAAGGTTTCCCCGGATGTGAAAGGCGCCAATTCATGGCCGCTTCGGTGGCGAGACGCGACGACGGCGTGAAGCAGGAACGCCATCGCCATGCGCGCCAGAATAACGCCGACCACCACGATGGCGGCAAATCCCATCGCCCGCTGAAGCTCTTCAGCCGACATCGCTTCAAGGATGCGGCGCGCCTGCAGCCCCATCAGCAAGAAAGCCACCACGTTCAACAGGAAGACGACTGTTGTCCAGACCGCGAAGGAATGCACCCGCATCCGTGGCGAATCCTCGACCGAAGTCAGGGTGGCGATGGTCATTGCGCTCGCCACGGTGGCAAGGACAGCCGACAGGTGAAGATGCTCGGCGATCAACCAGGTCGAAAAGGCGTAGACGAACTGAAGCAGGGTCCCACCAACCGTGTTTTCGGTTATCGGTCGAAGCCGCGAGACGAGAAAGCCGAAGGCGATACCGAACAGGATTCCTCCGGGTGCGGCGAACCCCACCTGAAGCGCCGTCCCGGCATCCAGCCCACCCCGCGCCTGGACAGTGAGCGCGGCCCCGAAAAGCAGCAGCGCGGTCGCGTCGTTGAACAGGCTTTCTCCCTTGAGCAGGGCATCCACACGGCGGGCAACGGGCAAATTGGAAAGGACCGCCGTGGCGGCTGCGGCATCGGGTGGCGCAACGATTGCGCCCAGCGTGACCGCAACCGCAATCGGAAGCCCGACAGTCAGCATGCTGATCGACACGACGACGCCTGTCGTGACGAGAACGGCGACGACAGCATAGAAGAACAGCGGCAGCAGCATGCGCCGCGCCGCACCAACCGGGAAATCATAGGCCGAGTCGACAAGAACGGGGGCGATGAACAAGGCGAGCGCCGTCGGTGGATCGATCGGGATCGCGGGCGCGCCGGGCAGCATCGCCACCGCGACGCCAGCGGCAGCCAGGATGCCGGGGTAGGGCAGGCGCGTGCGACGCGTCACCTGCAGCAACAGGATGGCAACCGCAAGCAATGCAACAAGTGTTTCGAAGAACGTCATTTCAGCATACTAGCAGGCTTTCGGACACATTGAAGCGGGTGCAGCCCCGATGTAAAGCTTGTGTCGTATCAAGCTGCTGACGCAGTGGCGGAGGGCGACGATGGACTACGAGGTTGCGATTGTCGGCGCTGGCGCAGCCGGCATTGCAGCAGCAAAAGGACTGGCCGATGCCGGCCACTCGGTCATCATCCTGGAGGCCAGCAGCCGCGTGGGCGGACGAGCGTGGACAATCGAGCTGGCCGGAATGCCGCTGGATATGGGTTGCGGCTGGCTACATTCTGCCGAGCGCAATCCTCTCGTCGCCATTGGCCGTGCAGCCGGGTTCAATATCGAGCGCGGGCCGACGGCGTGGCAAGGCCAGTGGCGCGATCTCGGCTTCACACGGGATGAGCGCGCGGCGGCCGCGGCGGCTTGGAACGCACTTAAGAAGCGGATGCGGACCAGCCCCCCCGCCAGCGACAGGGCGTCAGACGCGCTGGAGCCCGGCGGCAAATGGAACGCCTATTGCCAGTCCCTCAGCGGATATCTGAACGGCGCACCGCTCGATCGATTGTCGATCGCTGACTTTCTTGCCTATGACAATGCGGCGACCGACGCCAATTGGCGGGTGCACGAAGGCTATGGAAGTCTGATCAGCGCGGCCGCTCCGAACGTGGCCTTGCGCCTTTCGACGCCCGTTCGACGCGTGGCAATGACCGCAAACGGCATCCGACTTGAGACCGACCGCGGTCCTGTCACATCAGGTGCTGCGATCATCACGGCATCGACCACCGTTCTGGCCTGCGGAGCCATTATCTTCGACCCGGAGGCCGCCGATCACCTCCATGCAGCAAGTCAGCTGCCGCTTGGCCTCGCAGACAAGCTGTTTTTGGAACTCCATGGCAATCATGGTTTAGAGCCGGAAACCCATCTGCTCGGCGACCCGCAAAATGCCGAGACCGGCAGCTATTATATCCGGCCGCTCGGCCGGCCGATCCTCGAAGGCTTCTTCGGCGGAAACGGCGCTGTCGTCATCGAACGCACGGGTTTAGTGGAGGCATTTGCCTTCGCGCTCGACCAGCTGTCATCGCAGCTCGGCAGCAACATCCGCCGCCACCTGCGGCCCCTGGCAGCCTCTTCCTGGTGTCGCACCGATTGGATAGGCGGCTCCTACAGCCATGCGCTGCCCGGCCATGCGGACGCACGCGCAGTCCTGGCGCGCCCGGTCGGCGACCGGTTGTTTTTCGCCGGCGAGGCGACGCACCCGTCCGACTTTTCCACCGCGCATGGGGCATGGGAAAGCGGGTTGCGGGCTGCCGACCAGGCTGCAGCTGTTCTAATACCCTCGTGATATCCCCGCGACTGACCTCTAATTTAGAAAACACATTCTTAAGGTGGAATTTCACCGCCCAACGTCAGGACGAGGAGCCCTGATGAAGATGGATGCGCTCGCTCCAAGAGGAGCAGTTAGCCGGCAGCTTTATCATTAGCAGGCTGTGTGGTAGGAGCGGGTCATGACATCACTGATCGATTTTGATTGCCGAAGCTGCGGAGCTTGCTGCTCCTATTCGTCGACCTGGCCCAGATTTTCCACCGAAACAGAAGCTGCTCTCGATTTGCTGCCAGCGCACTTCGTAGCCGCGAACGAGCAGGGAATGCGTTGCGACGGTGCGCGTTGCTCCGCACTGGTCGGTCGCGTCGGTTCAGAGACATCCTGTCAAGTGTACGATCTTCGGCCTGACGTCTGCCGCGCCTGCGTCCCAGGGGATGGCGCTTGCTTGACCGCGCGCGAGTTCTTCGGGATCGGTCAGCCAAGTTTGCCGCCCGGTCACATCGATGCGCGTTTGCCAATCAACTGAGATGAGTGGCACGGTCCCCGCGCCAATGTTGACTGTGACCACGATTGCGCGCTAGGCGCCGCACTCTAAAACCGGCTGTGGCGGTTCAACACCCGCGATAACAGCCCAACCTTCGGCGCAGGCGCTACTGTCTGTAGATTTTCGAGGGTTTTGCTTCCACCTCGACCCTGCGGTTGGACACGGCGGCTCCGAACACGATGAGCACGCTAAAAATAGCCCGCTACCTCCAGTCCCATAAATCATTGTTATGCCGTGAATTTCGGTTTATCTGGCACTTAGCTTACCGAGTTAAGGCGCCGCCGGTTCAGATCCCTTCAAGAGCACTCAACGGGCGGGGCCTCGGCTGAAGTCGTACCGATTGACACCGATTGCTCCGAGTCTTTCTCGCAACACCTGAGCGGGAACTGGAATCTTGGACGGATTTGGCTGGATTAGAGCGTTTCAGTTACGGTATCCGTAGGACTGCAAAGCGATTTGCACGAGCGGGACAGCTAGAAAAAGCAAGTCCGCATCTCCTAAAGCAGGACCTTGATGAACGCGGATATGATAGCCGCCTGGGCGGTGGAAAATGGATTCCAAGCAATCGATTCGGGGAATTATCGTCGCCATGACAATGCAGGCGTGATCACGATCGAGATAAAGAGGATGTCATTCCTCCTCATCGATGAGAGGCAAGGATTGCGACCGCGCCTCATATCGCGGTTGTTCAAAGACATTCCCCTCACAAGCGGGAGCGGCCGCTTGCAGGGTCTTCTTCTTGACCGCAATCCCAAACATTGAGCGCTGACGCTGTCACCACAGGCCAGCCAATTCAGGTGGCGGATCGTGGCTGACGCCGATGAGCAGCGTCGCAAATGTTCAACACTTTCAATATTTCTTCTTGCGAACGATCTTGTTGCCGCGGGGTCCGCTCACGACCGGTGTTCGGTCGCGGTTTTCCGCAAGCAGGTTCCGCCAGCGTTCCAGGCGATCGGCGACCAGGGCACCGCTTGCGACAGCTGCCTGAACCGCGCACCCGGGTTCATGGGCGTGGGTGCAATCGCGAAAGCGGCAAAGCGGCGCCAGTTCGGTTATTTCAGCAAAGAGGGTGTCTATACCGTCGGCAACATCACTCACGTAAAGCGTTCTTATTCCCGGTGTATCGATGACCCAGCCGCCGCCTGAAATTGCATGCAGCGATCGTGCCGTGGTTGTGTGTCGGCCCTGCGCGTCATATTCGCGGATGGTGCCTGTCTTTTGCTTTGTGTCAGATTCAGGCCCAGTCATGGTGTTCACCAGCGTTGATTTTCCGACACCAGAGGATCCCACCAGCGCAACCGTCTGGCCAACGCCGCACCAGGGCCTCAACAGCGAAACGGCGTCCGCGGAGCGCCCATTCAAGGCAATGACAGGCAGATCGCGCTGCAAAGCCTCGGCTTGCGCCTGGAACATGCCGGCATCTTCCGCGGTGTCAGCCTTCGTCAGCACAATCACCGGATTGCTCCCGGCCTGGTTGGCCATGATCAGGTAACGTTCCAGCCGAGCAAGATTAAAATCGGCATTACACGAGGTCACGATCAACAGGGTGTCGATGTTGGCGGCAACGAGTTGCTGGCCACGTCCGCCTTCCGGGCGTCGTTGAAAGACGCTT
The DNA here is from genome assembly GCF_004306515.1 of Rhizobium beringeri. Taxonomy (NCBI): domain Bacteria; kingdom Pseudomonadati; phylum Pseudomonadota; class Alphaproteobacteria; order Hyphomicrobiales; family Rhizobiaceae; genus Rhizobium; species Rhizobium beringeri. Next base: position 312,494 of record NZ_SILG01000002.1, read on the forward strand.
TTTCGGTCGAGACGTCTGATAAGCATGTCAGTCAGTGGATCGGCAAGAACCCAGTCGCCCACCGCGTAGTCACCAGTATTCGTATTGGATGGAAATTCCAGTCCGACCGGTCCGGTGACATCGATCGCCTCGACGCGTGCCCGGTGAACTGAAGCGATGCGTCTGGGGATCAAGTCCGCTTCGCTGGGCTGGACCTGGTCCGCGAAGAATTCAGACCACCCAAGCAGTTCCAGCGGTGAAGAAAGTTGGGAGCTGGTCAAATCTTGTTCCGCATTCGGTAAGGCTGCCTTAAAGGGTTTTTCAATGATCTTCCGCGGCCTCTCGCCTAGCTGCGTGGATGATCCCGTTTTGGCAAAGAGGTTGCGTAAGCAGCAGCTTCGCCGGGATAGGGGAAATCGTCCCCGAGCTGACGGTCGCCATCGTAGACTTTGAATGTAGGCCCTTCAACTTCAACGATCTTATAGCCATTCACGTATTCGATCTTCGGTGTTTTCCAGCCCATCAAAAGCTCCAGTCCGGTCCGAGGGTTCTCTCTGAAGATCGCGCCAAGACCTCATACTCGGCAGTCTATGATCTATCAGGTGCTTTACGATTAGCCAACGCCGGTCGATGCCGTTCAAGGCGGGAAATTCTGTCCAGACGACGTATTCAGTGATTTCGCTGTCGTTACGTTGCTCACCTTCCGTCGTCCCAAGGAAAGGACGCGCGCATGGCGAAAGAGCTTTCGCGCATCATCGCATAAGCCGTCGCGTCGGAGGAGCGCACTGCAGGTCGTTATCACAGGCAGAAGATAATGTCTTTGACGAAGACCCTTTTCGCGTTGCCTTCAGCCGGTTTGACGACTGGGGCGGCCGCCGAAAGTACATCGGCACATAGTTCCATAAACTACGTTATGCGATACATGTTTGTAGCCGCAAAGTTGAAGTGTCCTGTTTCTGCAAAGTTGGAATGTCACTCTCCCCGGGTTTGGTGACCTGGGAGATTGCGGATGGGACTGATTGCGATGAGCGAGCGTGATTTGCAGCGGATCGAGATTCTATCGAAAGTGATCGCCGGCCGGATGACGATGGTGTCGGCGGCACATCTGCTTGATCTGAGTACGCGCCAGGTGCGTCGTCTGCTGGAGCGGATCAACACGGGTGGTGCGGCGTCGATCCGGCACAAGGCGATCGGCCGGCCGTCGAACAACCGAATCAGCGACGGTGTACGGGATTACGCCGTGACGCTGGTTGGCGAACGCTATGCAGACTTCGGACCAACCTTGGCGGCCGAGAAGCTTGCCGAGCGCGATGGGTTGCGGGTGTCGCGCGAGACGTTGCGCAGCTGGATGGTGGATGCGGGCCTGTGGCTCTCGCGCAAGCAGCGGCGGACGTTTCATCAGCCGCGCTTGCGGCGTGAAGCCTATGGCGAGCTGGTGCAGATCGACGGGTCCGAGCATCGCTGGTTCGAGGACCGCGGTGATCCATGCTCGCTGCTGGTGTTCGTCGACGATGCGACGGGCAAGCTGATGCAGTTGCGCTTCGTGCGCTCGGAAAGCGCCTTCAGCTATTTCGAGGCGCTGGCGCTTTACCTGCGCGATTACGGCGCGCCTGTAGCCTTCTACTCCGACAAGCATTCGGTATTCCGGGTGGCGAAGAAGGACGCCAAGGGTGGCCAGGGCATGACCCAGTTCGGGCGTGCACTGTGTGAGTTAAATATCGAGATTCTTTGCGCAAATTCGAGCCAGGCCAAAGGCCGTGTCGAACGGATGAACCGGACGCTGCAGGATCGGTTGGTCAAGGAATTGCGGCTGGCCGGGATAGCCGACATGGCGGCAGGCAATGCGTTTTTGCCCGGCTTCATGGAAGACTACAACGCACGCTTTGCGATTGCCCCTGCCCGGTCGGAAGACCTGCATCGGCCGATAAATCTGGCGCCGGATCGACTACACGAGATCCTGTGCAAGCGTGAGCAGCGCTATGTCGGGTCGCAGTTGACGTTTTCGTTTGAGCGCCAGCGGATCATGCTGGAAGAGACCGAGGTGACGCGTGGCCTGGTTGGCCGCTATGTCGAGACCTATGCCTATGCCGATGGCCGGCTGGACGTGCGCTGGAAAGGTCATTCCCTGCCCTACAAGACGTTCGATAAGGACCAGCGGGTGACGCATGCGGCGATCACCGAGAACAAGCGGCTCGGCGATGTCCTGGCCTATATCAAGGAGCGTCAGGAGCAACTGCCGGCGCCCAAGGTCAGGACCAACAGCGAGAAGAATGGCTACACGCCGCGGGGCCGCAAGCCGGGTCGGAAGACGGATTTCATGAACGATCCCGCCGTCATTGCCCGACGGCGACAAGCGCTCTCTGGCCTCGATGCGGCGGAATGACTGGCTGCTCCAACTGTCAAAGCTAAAGCCGAAGGGGAGCATCTCACCCGCCCCCTCCCTTCCCTTGCAACCCGGTCCAGCCGGTCCGCTCGGGGGCTTGCCTAAGCGCAAGTGGACATGCCGAGTGTCGCATTTCTAAATAGCTGAAGACGCGCCCAAAGTGACACTTCTACTTTGCACACAAACGGACATTCCAACTTCCCCGCCACAATGTTTGTAAGGGGGTGGGTTCAAGGATGAAGTGCGACTTGCGAAAGATGCCAATGGGTTATCGCTCGCAAGGAAAGCGCAATGAGACACACCTACTCCCATATCGACCTGGATGAACGCCGCAAGATCGCTCGCTGGCGGACGGCCGGCATCAGCGTCGAGATCATCGCCGAGAAACTCGGGCGGCATCGCTCAACGATCTTTCGTGAGCTCAAGCGCAACACGTTCGTCGACAAGCTGATACCGGATCTCAACGGCTATTACTGCGTGACGGCCCATGACATGGCTTGTGAGCGTCGTGCCAAGTTGCGAAAGCTGGCGCGGTTCTCACATGTGCGGCAGTCCGTGATCGACCGGATCCTGCACGGATGGTCGCCCCAGCAGATCGCTGGTCGCATGCGGCTGGAGCGTCATCCGATCTCGGTCAGCCACGAAACAATCTACAAGTTCGCCTATTCCGCAGATGGTCAGGCCATCAAGCTGTGGCGGCACCTGCCGGAAAACCGGGCCAGGCGCCGGCCGCGGCATGCTCGACGTCGACACGGCCAGCGCTTCAGCCCAGAATTGAACATCCTGCGCCGCCCGGACGTCGTTGCCGATCGCAAGCAGTTCGGGCACTGGGAATGCGACCTGATCCAGTTTCGCAAGAAATTCGGCAAGGCCAATGTGACATCGCTCGTCGAACGGGTCAGCCGCTTTGCGATCTTCCTTCGCAACAACGATCGGCAATCCCGGCCTGTCATGGACGGGCTGATCCGCGCGCTGCAATCCCTGCCCCATCTTGCCCGCCGCTCGATCACCTTCGATCGCGGCACCGAGTTCACCGACTGGCCGTATCTGCAAGCAAACATCGGCACCCAGACCTGGTTCTGCGATCCGCAATCGCCTTGGCAGAAAGGCACCGTCGAAAACACCAATGGGCGAGTTCGCAAATGGCTTTCGAGAGAGGTCGATCCCTTGTCGGTGACGGACGCAGACCTTCTTGCGGTTTGCAACCGGCTGAACTCAACACCGCGGAAATGCCTCGGCTACCGAACACCGGCAGAGGTCTTTCGAAAGAAATTGCTCGCCCAGATGAGACATGCCGGATAGCTTGAAGTGCTCCGCAAGTCGCGTCTCAGCATGAACTCACACAAAGTTGAAGTGTCCTGTTTCTGCAAAGTTGGAATGTCACACTCCCCCGGGTTTGATGACGGTGGAGATTGCGGATGGGACTGATAGCGATGAGCGAGCGCGACGTGCAGCGGATCGAGATTTTGTCGAAGGTGATCGCGGGCCGCATGACGTTGGTGTCGGCGGCGTGATCCAGGCGAGCATCCCGGTCTGCAACCGAACGTCTCAATGTCAAATATTGACATTGAGGTATGGATACAGAACAATTCATTCAGAAATTTGAAGGAGGGTGCGGCATGACCAGCAGCCTGCATGTGAGCTTGCCCGATGAAATGCGCGCCTTTGTCGATATGCGCGCCAACGGGAAGAGCCAGTACACGACGCCGAGTGAATATGTGCGCGCCCTTATTCGCGAAGATATGGCACGCGAAGAAGATCGCCGCTATGCCATCCGCTCACTGCTGCGGGCGGAAGAAGAATTCCTGCGCGGAGAAATGCTGCCCCTTTCGGCTCTTGATGCCATCGACGCGGAACTGGATGAAGAACTGCGCTAGTGGCTCCACGCGTTCTCATCCTGCCGGCCGCACTTGATAACTATCGTCTGGCCGTCCGCGAAACGGCGCGCAAATGGTCCCCCGAACAGGCAAAGGCGTACGGCCGCCTGCTGCGGGCAGGATTTGAAGGCATCCCCGAAGCCTATGCCCGCGTGAGGACAAAGAGCGACGAGCGCGTCGGGAACTCGCTCTTCCGATTGCACAAAATCGAGCACCATTACGCCGTCTACATTGTCGCTGACGATGCAACCTTCGTCATTGCCGCAGTCTTGCACGAGCGGATGGACATTCCCGCACAGCTGCGGGCAATCGAACGATTGACCGACAGAGAGTATGAAGCGTTGATGGGACAACCTCGGTCGAAGTCCTGAGGACGGTAGACCATGAGCAGCCCACCGGACATATTAGTCTGGCATTCGTTGCCCTCTCCCTCGTCTTCCTCCGCTCGAGCAAAGCGGCGCTCGCGTGCCATCCCCGTCGACGATGCCGGCTGGTATAAGCGAGAGCATGTCGTCGTTTCTTAACTGACGCCGAGAAATTGCTTCAGCTCTGCTGTCTGCGGATTGGCGAAGACGTCCTCCGGCTGGCCTACTTCGTGGACACGGCCCTGGTGCATGAAGACGACGCGACTGCAGACGTCGCGGGCGAACTTCATCTCGTGGGTTACCATCAGGAGCGTCATCCCCTCGGCGGCAAGCTCGCGCACTACGGCCAGAACTTCGGCGACCAGTTCCGGATCGAGCGCGGAGGTAATCTCGTCGCAGAGAAGTGCTGTCGGCTGCATGGCGAGCGCGCGGGCGATGGCGACGCGCTGCTGCTGGCCGCCCGAGAGCTCGTCGGGATAGGCGTCGAACCTGTGGCCCAACCCTACCCGCTCGAGCATCTTGCGGGCGGTAGCCTCGGCTTCGGCTTTCGGGGTCTTCTTGACCACGGTCTGCGACAGCATGACGTTGCCACCGACGGTCAGGTGCGGGAAGAGGTTGAACTGCTGAAAGATCATGCCGACCTTGAGGCGCAGTGCCTTCAGATGCACTTCGTCATCGAGGAGCTGCGCGCCGGCCACGGAGATGGACCCGTCGGTGATGGTCTCCAGGCCGTTGATGCAGCGAAGCAGGGTCGATTTGCCCGAACCGCTCTTGCCGATAATGGCGATGACTTCGCCGGCCTCCACATCGAGATTGATGCCTTTCAGCACCTCGGTGGTGCCAAAGCTCTTGCGGACTTCAGTGATTTCGATGAGCGACATTGAGCTTCCTTTCCAGGATCTGGCTGCTTTTTGACAAAGGCCAGCAAAGGGCGAAGTAGATGAGGGCGACGAGCCCGTAGACGGTGAAGGGCTGGAAGGTGGCATTGGTGACAACCGTGCCGGCTTTCGACAATTCGACGAAACCGATGATCGAGGTCAGCGCTGTTCCCTTGACGATTTGAACGGAGAAACCGACCGTGGGCGGTATGGCAACCCTCAGCGCCTGCGGGAGGATGACGTAGCGCATCTGCTGCAACCGCCCCATACCGAGGCTGGCGGCGGCTTCCCATTGACCCCTCGCGACCGCTTCGACGCAGCCTCGCCAGATTTCGGCGAGGAAGGCGGCACTCCACAGAGTGAGCGCCAATCCCGCAGCAAGCCAGGCCGGCACATCTATCCCGAAAAGGCCGAGACCGAAAAAAGCGATGAAGAGTTGCATCAGCAGCGGCGTGCCCTGGAAGAGCTCGATATAATATTTCGCAAGCGCCCTGAATGCCTTGCGCTTGCTGATGCGCAGGAAGAGCAGCCCCAGTCCGACCGCGCCGCCGCCGATGAACGAGACGAGCGAAAGCAGGATCGTCCAGCGGGTGGCGAGCAGCAGGTTACGCAGGATGTCCCAGAGTGTGAACTCGATCATCGTGCTGCTCTCCTCGGGAAAATGAACCCGCCTACCACCGCCAGCACCTGTCGAAGCAGGATCGCCAGCACAAGATAGATGGCTGTCGAGACGATGTAGGCCTCGAAGGCGCGGAAGGTTCGCGATTGTATGAAGTTCGCGGCAAAGGTCAGATCCTCGGCGGCGATCTGCGACACGACCGATGAGCCGAGCATGACGATGACGACTTGCGACGACAGCGCCGGCCAGATGCGCTGCAGGGACGGCACGAGAACGACATGCCGGAAGGTTTCGAAGCGCGTCATGGCAAGGCTCTCGCCTGCCTCGAACTGGCCCTTTGGGGTTGCCTGGATGCCCGCGCGGATAATCTCGCAGCTATAGGCGCCGAGGTTGACGACCATCGCGAGGTTGGCGGCCGTCAGTTCGGAAAGCTTGAGGCCGAGGGACGGCAGACCGAAAAAGATGAAAAAGAGCTGGATCAGGAACGGCGTGTTGCGGATCAGTTCGACATAGGTCGCAACGACAGGCTTCAGCCAGGCCGGGCCGAGTGCGCGCACCCAGGCACAGAAGATGCCGAGCGAAATGCCGAGCACGCCGCCGATCGCGATAAGCTCCAGGGTGATCAGTATGCCCTTGATGATGTCAGGATAATATTCAAGCAGCCAGCCGAATTCGAAATGGTAACTCAAGGAATTGTCCCCTCTTGCGGTGACGGAGCGTCATGTGATCCCGCGCGCGGCGCGGGATGACATCCGTGAGACCGGCTTCCCTAGAGATCCGACGGGAGATCGGCGCCGAGCCACTTCTGCGATATGGCGTTCAGCGCACCATCGGTTTTGGCCGCAGCGATAATGCCGTTCACCTTCTCCAGAAGAGCTGCCTGTTCCTTGTTGAGACCGATGTAGCAGGGTGAGTTCTTGATGAGGAACTTCATCTCAGGGCGCTTGGGGGGATTTTTGGCAAGGATCGCAGCAGCCACGACGTTGCCGGTCGCAATGGTGTCGACCTGGCCAGACAGGAAGGCCGAGATGGTGCCGTTGTTGTCCTCGTAACGCTTGATCGTCGCGTCGGCCGGCGCGATCTTCGTCAGCTCGAGATCTTCGACAGCGCCGCGCGTGACGCCGATGCTCTTGCCCGCGAGATCTTCCACCTTGGCGATCGAAAGATCGGCCGGCGCGAACACGCCGTTGAAGAAGGGTGCGTAGGCTACCGAGAAATCGATCACCTTTTCGCGCTCGGCATTCTTGCCGAGGCTTGATATGACCAGATCGACCTTATTCGTCTGCAGATAGGGGACGCGGTTGGCGCTGGTGACCGGCACGAGTTCGGTCTTGACGCCCAGCTTTTCGGCAATGAGATTGGCGACATCGATATCGTAGCCCATCGGCGCCATATCGGTGCCGACGCTGCCAAAGGGTGGGAAATCCTGCGGGACGGCGACACGCAGCGTACCGCGCGCCGTGATGTCGGCGAGAGCATCGGCGTAAGACGCGGAGCCGAAGCCGAAGGTTGCGGCCAGGGTCGCGATTGCGAAAAATACTCGTCTTGTCAGCATGTTTTAATTGCTCCTTTGAAGTTGTGGTTTCTTGGCTCTGACAGTTGGGCCGGAGGGCACGGCCTTGGGAGGGAGTGACAGGGAACTGCGCAGTTCCGAGAGCGGATCCGGGCGCGTGGTCAGGTCGAGGCCCATTTCCACTTCATCCAGATGTTCGATGGAGAGCTCGGCAGCTCTGACGAAATCGCCCGCTTGCATGGCCTCGAAGATGCGGCAGTGCCCGTCATGGGATTGTGCTGCGTGAAATTCAGACTGATAGAGCATCGAGATGAGGATCGTCCGCGCGGTGAGATCGCGGAGGATATCAACGATGATGGCGTTCCCGCTCAATTCTGCGATGCGGATGTGGAAATCACCCATCAAATAAGTCAGGCGCTGGCGGTCGCCCGCAGCCATTGCGCTTTTTTCCTCGTTCAAATGCGCGTCGAGCGCTTTGCCTCCCTCGTCCGTCAGGGCGCGCATGCTGCGCAGCAACCCGGCCTCGATGACGCGCCGTGCCTCATAGACCGCGATCGCCTCTTCAGCGGACGGCTCGACGACAAACCAACCTCGTCTTGGACTTACATGCACGATACCGCGCGTTTCCAGGCGCATCATGGCTTCACGAACGCGGGTTCGAGAGACGCTGAAGAGCGTTGCCAGCTGGTTTTCGCTGAGCCGCGTCCCAGGCCGGATCTTGGCTGAAAGAATCCCGGAGACGATCGTCTCCTCGATGGTCTTCTGCGTGGTCTCAGATGTCTGGCTATCTTGCATACAAGACAGGAAAGCAAAGCTCGTGCCAAAAATTCTGCGTTCAGGATTTCCAAGATGTCTCGGATCCCTCCCCCCGGAATTTGCACGCTGGGAATGCAGACTGCGAACAAATTGAGCGAGTGCCCGCAATTCCTTGCAAACCCCGATCAGCGTCGGCCGCCCAAAGCCGGCAAAGCCTCTCCCTCTCGAAAAGTTGCTTGCGGCTAGACCGCCTCGGCTTATATAGTCATGATAGTCACTATAGTCAGGATATAGCGAATGCAGCCATCACGACCAGAGGATAGAAGTTGGACCGTCGCCAGTGCGAAGGCCAAGCTGTCTGAGGTTATCGAACGCGCGCAAGCAACGCCGCAAACGATCATGCGCAATGGCAAACCAAGCGTCGTCGTCGTTTCGGCCGAGGAATGGCAGCGGAAGACCGCGCGCAAGGGCACCCTTGCAGAATTTCTGATGCAATCGCCGCTGCGTGGCGCCGATCTGGACCTCGAAAGGCAGCGCGACGAACCGCGTGATCTCCAGCTGTGAGACTTCTGCTGGACACCAATGTGCTTTCCGAGGTGACAAGGCCGCGTCCCGATGTACATGCCCTACAATGGCTGGACAGTCTCGACGAGGATCGCTCATTCATCAGCGTCGTATCGATCGCGGAGATTCGGCGTGGTGTTGCATTGATGGAAAGCGGTCGGAAGCGCGACGCGCTGGCTGAATGGCTTGCCCAGGAGCTGCCGCAGCGCTTCGAGCAGCGCGTCATCCCTGTGGACCAGCCGGTTGCGATAGCCTGGGGCGACCTGATGGGGCTCGCAAAGCGAAGCGGACGCGACTTGTCGTCAATGGACGGCCTGATTGCCGCCACCGCGATTGCTCACGATCTCACCCTCGCCACTCGCAATATAAGGGATTTCGAGGGCTTTGGGATCGAGCTCGTCGATCCTTGGGCCGAGCGCCCGTGACGATCCGCAGAGCGGACCGTCACGGGATCTCTCTTTTCGTCTAGTTGAAACTCGAGGTTTTGAGGAATTCTGCCAGTCGTTCGGTCTTCGGATGCACGAACATGTCCTTCGGATCGCCCTCCTCGCAGATGACGCCCTGGTTCATGAAGATGACCCGTGACGAAACGTCGTAGGCAAAGCGCATCTCGTGCGTGACGAGCAGCATGGTCATGCCGTCGGCGGCAAGCCCCTTGATGACCTGGAGCACTTCGCCCACCAGTTCCGGGTCGAGCGCGGAGGTCACTTCATCGAAGAGCATCAGCCTCGGCGACATGGCGATGGCGCGAGCGATTGCGACGCGCTGCTGCTGGCCGCCGGAAAGCTGTCCGGGATAATGGTTCGAGCGGGCGGAAAGGCCGACACGATCGAGCCACTTTTCCGCGATGGCGCGCGCATCCGGCTTCGTCATTTTCTTCACCTTGACGAGGCCGAGCATGACGTTTTCAGCGGCGCTCATATGCGGGAAAAGATTGAACTGCTGAAACGCCATGCCGGTCAGCGCGCGCTGGCGTGCAATCTCCTTCTCGCTCTTGCGGCGCCGTGTCGCGCCTTCGGCGCGGTAGCCGATCTCCTCGCCGTCGAGGCTGATCGTGCCGCCCTGGAATTCCTCGAGCATGTTGATGCAACGCAGCAAGGTGGTCTTTCCGGAGCCGGACGAGCCGATGATGGAAATGACTTCGCCTTCCTGCACGGCGCAATCGACGCCCTTGAGGACTTCGTGGATGCCGTAAGTCTTGCGCAGACCCTGGATGTCGAGAATGGTCTTGGCCATCGGGGGAACTCCTCAGGACGGCAGGGCGGTCTTGCGCTCGACATATTTGCCGAAGTGCTCGATGCCGAAGTTGATGATGAAATAGAGACCACCGGCCAGGAAATAGAACTGGAGGCTCATGAAATTGCGGGAGATGATCTCCTGCGTGCGCAGGAGAAGTTCGGCGACGCCGATGACGGAGAGCAGCGTCGAGGCTTTCACCATCTCGGCAGCCGTATTCACCCAAGCCGGCAGGCACTGGCGCATGGCCTGCGGCCACAGTACCGAGGTGAAGGTCTGGGTAAAGGTCAGGCCGATCGCCTTGGCGGCTTCGGTCTGCCCCTTCGGGATCGCCTGAAGCGCTCCGCGCACGATTTCACCGACATGGGAGGAGCAGAAGATGGCAAGGGCGAGTACACCGGCCGAGAACGGCCCGAGATCGAGGCCGACGGCGGCAGAGACATAATAGCTCGCCAGCACGAGCACGAGCACCGGCGTGCCGCGGATGATATCCGTATAGGCGCGCGCGGCCAGACGCAAAACAACGCCACCATAGACGAGCGCCAAGCCGACGAAAACGCCAAGTACGGAACCCGCGAGGATGGCCAGCAGAGAGATCGACACGGTCACGCCAATGCCGTTCATGATGACGTATCGGGCGATCCAGAGTTGTTCGAGAAAGGTGTGGGACATCAGGGCTTATCTCGGCAGGGCCAGACGGCGCTCGACGAAGCGCATCACGGCGGCGATGAGGAAACAGGTCGCGACATAGAGGGCTGATGTCACCATCCAGGTCTCTATGACGCGAAAGCTCTCGACATTGATCTTGCGGGCAGCAAACGTCAGTTCGGGCACGGCGATGGCGGCGGCGAGCGAGGTGTCCTTGAAGAGCGAAATGATCGTCGAGGACAGCGATGGCAGCACGTTGCGCAGCATAAGCGGAGCGATGATGGAGCTGCGGATCTGCATCCCCGTCAGGCCGATGGCAAGACCCGCTTCCGTCAGTCCTCTCGGAATTGACAACAGCCCGGCGCGGAACACCTCTGCCAGATAGGCGCCGGAATAGAGGGATAGAACCAGGACGAAGCTTTTAATCTTGTCGAGGCGCAAACCCATCTGCGGCAGCGCGAAAAAGGCGAAAAGCACCAGGACGAGAATCGGCAGGTTGCGAATGACCGTGACATAGACCCGCGCCGGCACGATCGCAAAGCGGCTTTTGGACGTTAGCGCGAAGGCCACGACGAGGCCGATCGCGGCCCCGATCAGGATCGAGATCACCGCAAGACCGAGGCTGAGTGCAAGCCCGCTCAAAAGAAAATCGAAATTGCGCCAGACGGCAGCGAAATTCAACGTGTAACCCATACGGGCCGCCCTTTCAGACCAGAGCATGATGCCAAAAAGTGTGAGCGGTTTTCGGCATCATGCTCTCACTCTTCAATTGAAAACAGGATTCAGATTTTAGGCCGACCCGACCTGAAATCATCCTGCTAGCGGAGCGGGAGAAAAGTCCCGCTCCGCATGGCTGTTACTTGAACTCGACGGGAAAGCCGATCTGCGGCGGCGTCAGATCTTTGCCGAACCAGGTCTTGAAGGACTTGGCGTAAAAGTCGAATTCAACGCCGGTCATGGCTTCGTGCAGGGCGGTGTTGACGAAGTTCAGCCAATCCTGATCGCCGCGCTTGACGGCACAGGCATAGGTCTGCGGGTTCCAGCCGTAGCCGGCATCTTTATAGCGACCCGGGTTCTGCGTCATGTACCAAGCGAGCGACGACTGGTCCGTGGCGACTGCATCGGCGCGTCCCGATTCCAGCGCCTGATAGATCAGGTCGACGGAATCGTACTGGTCGACAGTCGCCTCCGGCAATGCCGCATGCACCATCGCCTCGGCATAGACGTTCTGGAGAACCGAGATGGTGACGGAAGAACCGGCCGCCTTGAGGGCGGCGTAGTCGGCATATTTTCCGTCCGCCTTGAGCATCAGGCCGACACCCTCGCGATAATAAGGAATGGTGAAGGCAACCTGCTGGGCGCGCTCGCCGGTAACGGTCATGAACTGGCAGGTGATGTCGACTTTGTCAGTGGTGATGTTCGGGATGCGGGCGTCGGAGGACTGGTTCACATACTCGATCTTCTCAGGATCGCCGAAGAGGGCCTTGGCGATGATATGGCCCATGTCGACGTCAAAGCCCTGAAGCTTGTCGTCCGCGCTCTTGAAGTGCCAGGGCGCATTGGTGCTGCCGGTGCCGAGGACGAGGTGGCCGCGGGCCAGCACTTCATCGAGCTTGCTGCCTTCGGCCAGCACAGGCGTGGACAGCAGCGCGGCGGCGGCCAGCGACATCACGGCGGTGCGAAAGGAAGTGGTCATGGCGTTCCCCTTATGGATGGTTCCTATCATTCCAGTATAATGGACGCATGTCTGCTTTACTGGAACAACGTTATCAAGTGCCATCAAGGGTGAATTGTCAATGGGTCATGCCGAAAAAATGCGCAGTGGCGCGCGTGGCGATTTTTTCGGCAGTGCAGCATTGTTCTCTTGTTCGGAGGTTCAACATCATTGCCCTTCCCGCTCAGCGACCTGACGGCTAAGCCGAGGGCGGAAGATGTGGCCTTTAGAGCCAGCGCCTCAGGATCCGGCCGCCTTACGCGTTTGCGGGCGCAGCGCGGATCAGTGAACCAGCCGCCTCGCCTGCGGCTTCCATATAAGTCGGGTCGCGATGCAACAGAATGACGGCGAGCGAGCCATCGAGCAGCAGGACGATCTGTCGGGCGAACTGCGGCGCTTCCGCCTTGATTCCTGCCGCCTCGAACGTGACCCGTAACCAGGCATCAATCAGAGCATTGCGGAGGGGCTGCCGATTTGCGCGAAGGGCTCGATGCCTGGATCGAGCGTCGCAAGCCGAACTATCCCGGTTCGTGGTCGCTCGATTGAACCGCGGGCATCATGGTTGATTGTGGGAGCCAACCAGCCAAGCAGATAGCCGCCCAGCCGTACTGGGCGCTGCATGGCAATGTGTATACGGCCATTGCGCTGTTCGTGAGCTTTATGATCGTGTACCGCTTCGGTCTTTCGATCACGCTGACGTTCTGCCGTCACCGATACTGTTCGAACATGGGCTCAATTCGGGTAGATCAGAACTCTTCCCAATCAGACTTCAGCGCGGCGGCCGCCGATCCGCGCTGGGCGGACGCGGCAGTCGAGGTACGAACGACTTTCAAAGCCGTCGGTGCGGCGGCGTGGTGGTCCGTCTGCGCGAACGACGACCTCGATCTCGGTGCATCGTCGAAACGGAACTGTTCAAGAAGTTTGAAAAGCGCGGCGGCCTCTCGTGCGAGCCCATGGCTTGCCGCGGTCTGCTCCTCGACCATCGCGGCATTCTGCTGCGTACCCTGATCGACGGTGTTGATGGCCTGGTTGATCTCGCCGAGTGCAGTCGATTGCTCGCGCGCCGCCTCTACGATCGCCGTGACGTTGGTATTGATTTCGTGAACCTGACCGGCGATTTCCTGAAGTGCGGACCCAGCATTCGTGACGAGGGCGACGCCGTTTGCGACATGAGAGCCGGACGCGGTAATCAGGCTCTTTATCTCCTTCGCCGCTTTCGCCGACCGCTGCGCCAATTCGCGGACCTCCTGGGCAACGACCGCAAAACCTTTGCCGGCCTCCCCTGCTCGTGCCGCCTCTACGCCGGCATTGAGCGCCAGAAGGTTCGTCTGGAAGGCAATCTCATCGATGACACCGATGATATTGGAAATTTCGCGCGACGAGGTTTCGATCTGGTCCATCGCACCGATCGCGTCACGAACCACCTGGCCGGAGTGCTCCGCATGATCTTTGGTACGCGCCACGAGTTGACCGGCCTCCTCGGCGCGGCGGCTCGAATCCTTGACCGTCGTCGTGATTTCCTCAAGGGCGGCCGCCGTCTCTTCGACGGAGGCCGCTTGCTGCTCGGTACGCTTTGCCAAGTCGTCGGCCGCTGTGCGGATTTCGTTGGAACCGGCCGATATCGCCTTGGCATTTTCGGCGACCGTTGCCATCGCGCCCTTCAACTTCTCCGAGGCGCTGTTGAAGTCGGCACGCAGCCTTTCCAGTGAAGGGATGAAAGGTTTCTGGATCGTCTGCGACAGGTCGCCGTCTGCAAAATTCGTCAGGCAACGGGCAAGTTGTTCGACGTTCTCGACGCGCGCCGTGACATCGGTTGCGAACTTCACGACTTTGAACACTTTGCCGTTCAGGTCAAAGATCGGATTGTAGGAAGCCTGGATATAAACCTTCCGTCCGCCCTTGCCCACACGCATGAATTCGTCGGCAACCAACTGGCCGCTCGCAAGTTTCCGCCAGAATTCCTTGTAGGCCTCCGACCTCGAGTAGTCGGTTTCACAGAACATCGAATGATGTTTGCCCTGGATTTCAGCCAGCGAATAACCAAGCGCAGTCAGGAAATTATCGTTCGCAGTCAAGACTTCGCCGGCCGGCGTGAATTCGATGATCGCCTGGGCCCGGGACAATGCGTCGATCTTGCCCGCATCCTCGGCAGATTTCAGCTTCTGCGCGGTGATATCGGTTGCAATCTTGATGACCTTGACCGGCTTCCCGCGTCGGAACACCGGATTGTAAGATGCTTCGATCCAGACCTCGCGCCCGCCTTTTCCAACCCGCTTATATTGTTGTTGATCGAATTTCCCGGCTGACAGCTTCGTCCAGAAAGCCTTGTATTCTGCCGATGATGCATAGGCAGGTTCGACAAACATGCTGTGATGCTTTCCGACAATCTCCCTCAACTCGTAGCCGAGCGCCCTGCAGAAGTTTTCGTTCGCAGTGAGGATCCGGCCCGACAAGTCAAACTCGATCATGGCTTGCGAATTCGACAAAGCGGCAAGAACCGCGACAGCATTTGCACCACGATCAAGAATATTCACGCGCAATCCCCCTAGATTTCACTGCTGTGTATCCAACCATGCTCCGAATATTCGCTTATCATCATTAATGGATATTTAATTATGACTGAACGTACAGGTATGTTTTCGTTTCTAATGAGCGTTGTATCAGTAAGCCGCGTCGTGACGACGCGCGTGGGCGCAACGGGCCGATCCCTGTCCTGCGTTGGGCGATAAGGAATTTCCGTCAGGTTCTCCCGGACCGGCGGCCTACCGGGCACTCAGCCGCTTTTCAATTGCGCAATCGCCAGCAGCGTGTCAGCGCTTATCGTCGCTGAACCGGTCAGGATCGAAAGGGCTGTCGAGGTGGTGCCCGTGCCATTGGCCATGTCATACATGGCGGTGAAGCGTTTGATCAGATCGTCGACTTTTTCCGGATCCGACAGATCCTTGATGTCGATGAAATTGTCGACCATCTCGGCTTGCTTGTCGACGTCCATGTTCGAGACGTAACTGGACAGGTTGAAGGTCGTGGTAAAGAACTCGAAGAGCGCGCTGTCGCCCAGAATGTCATAGGCGTTCGAGATCTCCGGCGCCTTGCGTTCGAAGTAAAGGGCAAGGCGCACGCCGGTGTTGTTGTCGCCTTGGTCGTCTTCGAGCGTTAGCCTGACATAGGCGTCGATCGTCTCCAGCACATCGCCGCGCTGCTGCACAGTCCCGGTCGGATCAGTGGAAATATTGCCGTCCTGATCGAAATTGAACGAGCCGACGAGTTCGGCGAAACGATTGTCGTCCAGCTTGTTGACATAACTATCTTCGTCGTCGAGATCGGAAGAAAACATCTTCTCCAGCTCGTCGGACGTGACATCATCAGGATCGAGCCCCTTCGCCTCGAGCGCGAAGGAAACCAGGCGATCGTCGGCCAGAAATTCGCTGGCCGTGGTGATCGTCGCCATCTGCTCGCGAAAATAGGTGATCTCCTCGTCCGCCGCATCGGTCGCTTCGGTAAGTTCGTCACCCTCGAGGTATCGGATCTTGTTCTGCTTGTAATAGGCAGCATAGTCGTCGACGACGGATTCCGACATGGCCTGCAGCGGAACGGTCACGTCGCCATTGCTGTCGAAGTTGAAGGCCTTGCGAAAGGCTACGAACCGATCGTCGTCGAGGCTGTTGACATAGCTTTTCGAGTCCGAGGGATCGCTTTCGAGAATTTTCCGGACCTCGCTTCTCGAAACGCTGTCCGGGTCTATGTCATAGGCTCGCAACGCCATTTCCCACAGTTCCGGGAGATCGTCGTTGTCGTCATCGTCGTCGTCATCGTTCGACATCAGGAAATCATCGATCGAGGTGACGCTGGCGATACGCGTCGTATAGTTGTCGGCGGCGTCTTCGGTGTCGGTATTGGCGATCAGCACCTGGTAATTTTCATCGAAGGCCGCCGTGGTCGCGGCGGTCTGTTCCGATGTCTGGGCCGTGTCGCCATCGGCAAGCGCGCCGTCCTCATCGAAATTAAAGGCATCGTGCAGTTCAGATAAGCCGATCGTGTCGGCGAGGTCGGCGCTTTTCAGCGCGGCGGAAATGAAGTTATCGGTCTCGCTATCGGTAAGCCCGTAGGCAGTTCTCAGATAGGAAACCAGCTTGTCGTCGCTCATCAACTCGTCGACGGAGGTGATGTTTCCGATTTGCGCAGCGAAATAAGTGTCATAGGCCTCCCCGGTTTCCGAGGAAGCGATCGTCGCCGAGGCCACCGCATAGGCGCTTGTGACCAGCGAGAGCTGATCTTCCGACATCACCTCGCCGTCGGTCGAGCCATCCTCGTTGAAGTTGAAGGCCTTCGCCAGGTTGACATAGACATCGTCGTCGAGCTGGTTGACGAAACTGTCGGCATCGTCGAGATCGCTCGTCAAAACACTCTTCAGGAAGCTGGTTGAGGTGTATTCGGTGCTGAGGCCGAAAGCCGCCAGCACATAGTTCTTCAGCTTCGAACTCGACAGGAGTTCGTCGACCGAGGTGATCGACGAGATATTCTCTTCGAAATAGTCCGTCTCATCCGCGATGTCGTCCGCCTCGGTGTCGAAGGACTCCTAATAACCATCGAGCAGATTGTCCCGCTGCACATCCGATTGCGCCGTCTTCGTCTCGCCGGAAAATTTGAAAGCGGCGGCAAACTCGGCATAGCGGCCATCGCTCAGACTATTGGCAAAGCTGGATGAATCGCTGAGATCGCTTTCCAGCAGTAGAGCTTGTAACCGCCCATGAATTCATCGACTGTCGTGACCTTGCCGATGTTTTCCTTGTAATAGCTGCTGTCGCGGGCAACCGTTGCCTGAGAAGCTACGCTCGAGAGACTGGCGCCCAGATTTCGCGCGACCGCGAGATAGCTCACATAGGTGGAAACCAACTTCTATCCCTTTCATGAGCACGGCAGCGCGCGCGAAAGCCTGCCGGCAGCCACGGGTGAAACTTCTGATTTGCTGAGATGTGCCGCCGCTCATGGCGCATGCAGCCGCATTCATGCGGCCGAATCAACTTAATGGAACTATATAGTACTGCAATTATTTCAAAAGTGCAATTGGACGTCAAAATTCGAGGGATCGCCGCCTTACCGGGTCACGCGGCGCCGACGCCCGCGGCAAAGATTGCAATGCAACGCCTGAGATGGGCAAGCAGCGCCGCCCGGTCAGGCCAGGCCTGAGCGCGCCCCTCCGGCGGACCCATGCCGCCAAAGATCATATCCATCAGCATCCGGGCCCCGCTGTCAGGATCATCAATCGACAACTTGCCTTCCGCCCTGCGGTCGCTCAGCCAGTCGGTGAGGTCCTGCCGGCTGGCAAGCATGCCTTCACGCTGCAGAATGTCGACGAGTTCGGGAAACTGCCCCGCTTCGCGAAAGACGAGCTGTAGGAAACCGGCACGATCCGCGTCCTTGTCCTCATCCATATCGATCATGAAGATACGTTCGAGGCTCTCGGCGATCGAGAGATCTTCAGCAGGCCGCGGTAGGTCGAGCATCAGGCGCCGATGTGCGCCGACCACTGCGGCAAACAGCTCTTCCTTGCTCTGAAACAGCTTGTAGAGCGTCTGTTTTGAAACACCCGCCTCGGTGGCGACGACGGCGGTCGTGCTACCGGCATAACCGTATTTTACAAAAACGCGGCGGGCGATTTCGACGATATGCGCCCGCTTGTCATCGTCACTGGAGACTTTCGGCCGGCCGCGCTTGCGCGGCTCATCTGCGGGCTCGTCGGCAACATCCATGATGATCTAGACCGCCTCATCGAAGCACAAGCCGACATCCGCAGAAAGGAGACTACGATTTCTGAGGGACGATTTTTTCGGTTGTGGCATTAGCAATTTCGATTTAGAGAACTCATAAGTTCTGTAATGCGTTGCATCCCCACCCTCTATCGATGGAGCGCTTATGACGACCATTTCCGCCGCCACGTCTATCTCTCCCTATTCCTATAGCAAGAGTTCGACCTCAGCATCCCAGGACGTCCTATCCTGTAATACGGTTTCGGCAAAAAAATCAACCACAACCCAGCAGCGCAGCGAAGACGCGACCAACAGCGCCGAGAAACTCATGTCGCAGTTGATGTCGCTGACGATGAACGGCTTCGCCGATCAGTCCGCTTCCAGCGAGCAGCAGGACGGCGGCGCAGACATGGACGTCGCGCAGCTGGACAGCGATGGCGACGGGTACGTGAGCAAGGCCGAGTTCGTCGCAGCCCGGCCGTCCGATGTGTCGGAGGATCAAGCCGGCACCCTGTTTGACAGCTTCGACAGCGAAGGTTCCGGCTCGCTATCGGTCGATGCGCTGACCGAGGCCATGTCCGCTCAGCAGCCGGAACGTGCCGACGGACCGCCGCCCCCGCCACCCTCCGACGATGACGACCTTGCATCCCCGCTCTCCGATCTCGATACCGACAGCGACGGGCTCGTGAGCAAAGCCGAGTTCGTTGCAGGTCGGCCGTCCGATGTGAGCGAGGAGCAGGCCGGCACGCTGTTCGACAGCTTCGACAGCGAAGGTTCCGGCTCGCTATCGGTCGATACGTTGACCGAGGCCATGTCCGCTCAGCAGTCGGAACGTCCCGAAGGACCGCCGCCGTCCGCTGACGACGACCAGTTTGCATCTCTGCTCTCCGATCTCGATACGGACGGAGACGGGCTCGTGACATTGGACGAATTCATGGCGGGTAAGCCGGACGACGCCACCGAAAGCCAGGCAAGCCAGCTCTTTAGTCTGCTCGACACGTCAGGCACCGGTTCATTGTCTGCACAGTCCACGAGCTGACGGTCGTTAAGCCGTCGCCATTGCGGTCGCTGGAGGATCTGCACTGAGACGGTTTGAAAGCGACCCGGCAGTCGAGCCGGCAGAGCCTTCGGTCGGGTCGCTACTGAAATATGGAAACGTTCGAATGGTGCGTCGTCGCAGGCGCACGGATAACCAGCGCGCGGATGAGCCGAAGCGCCTATCGCCATCACGGGGTTAGTCCAGACAATCAGATCATCGACCGGTGTCGGCCTTTGCCCGGCGCCAGCGATGTCGTGCGCCCGCCATCCGGGCTCTGGAAGCCCCTCGTCACATGGCATGTTCCCAAACCTTAAAGGATCGAGCCATGAGCATTTTTGGAAGCATGAAAACCGCCGTCTCCGGCATGAGCGCCCAGGCAAACCGGCTGAGCACGGTTTCCGACAATATCGCCAACGCGAACACCACCGGCTACAAAGCCGTTTCCACGTCCTTCTCGTCACTGGTTCTGCCGTCTTCCTCGGGCAATTATAATTCCGGCGGTGTCCAGACATCCGCTGCTGACTGCCGAACCAACCCGCCGTCGCCAAGAGGAATCAGGAATTGCTTTTGCTGGAACGCGAACCGTACATGTCGATGGAAATGAACGAATCGACCGTCGTTGCAACCTGGGAAAACCGCGCGCAAATCATCGAAATCATGAGCAGCGCGCTTCAGACGAGCCAACAATTTCAATATCTTTGGAAAAGCAGCGGCGGCACGGGCCGGCTCAGTCAAGACGACACGGATAAGCTGGTCGCGCTTCTGCGACAGATCGGCGACCTTAATGAAACTCTCATGCGATTGGCCTGAAAAGCGTCGATACTCAAGTAACAGCGCCACGCATGTTCCGAGAGTCAAAACTCCCATGGTGAGATCAATTGAAGGGCTGTGGTCGCAAAATCGCTCAGATTTCGCGTCGCAAGTCGACCACCATTGACCTGTGCAATAGCGGCGATCATGCCATCGGGCGCTGACATCCCGCGTCCCTGACGAGTGGCCGAACCCATAATGTCGCCATAAGCAAGAGCGGCCTCTTCGGTCAGGCCAAAAATCCGACCTGCAAAGCGACGACACCAGTCCGACAGTCCCTGCTCGAGGAGTTCGGCTCGCTGATCAGGCCGGATCTTCTGGATACCGAAAGCGATCTCGGCAATCGTAACCGTCGGCAGAGCCAATTCAGCATCGTGGCGGACGAGCCATGCGATCACCGCTTCATTGGGGGATTTTCTTAAAGTTTCCGAAACAATGTTGGTATCGAGAAAAATCAAAGCTCGATGCCCTTATGAACCTGCGTGCCTTCCTTGATAACGGCTTCAAGGTCGAGGTCCGTCCCGCTTTGCTGGGAAAGCCTGGCATAGAAGGACGCAGCTGGCTCTCTTCCGGCTTCGCGTATTTCATACGATTCGAGGGCCCGTTCGACGATGTCGGCTATCGAGCGGTTTTCACGTCGGGAAAGCCGGTGAGCAAGATCACGCGCTTTTGCGCTCCGTACAGAAAGCTGAGGTTCGGCCATGCGGATCTCCTTTACAATGGAATATAAAGCCGCCGCTAGCCATCAAGATGGCTAGTGATGGCTTGATATCATTGCTTTCGCAAATCATCAACCCAATTTTGGACGGTTGCCCTGGGCCTACAACAGCTTGCTAAGCTCCGATGTCAAAAGAATTAACCATATTTCAGTGTTCTTGCGAAATAATGCCATACGTAGATCAGGCCTCTCGAAGTAGAGAAGCCAAAGTTATTTGGAGACAGTCTTGGCATTCACCATTGCTCGCAGTTTGGTGGCGTTCGGCGTCGCCGTTTCGGCAGGCCTTTTCATGTCGATTGGATTGCAGCAATCGGCGCTCGAACGGCTGAAAGTCAACGGGCCGGTTTACGAGCAGGTCGTCTACGGCAAAGATTTGATCGCCGATATTCTGCCGCCGCCGCTGTTTGTGGTCGAATCCTACATGCTGTCCTTCGAGGCAAGCAAATTTCCCGAACTCACAGAAACCAATCTTGCCAAGATCGCAAATCTCAAGGCCGCTTACGACGACCGCCGCGCCTATTGGAAAACCGCCCGGCTGCCGCAAGCTTTGAAGGACGAGCTTGAAAACGATGTCATCGCCAAGGGCGATACATTCTGGGGGGTGATGAACCGTGAGATCATCCCGGCCCTGAATGCCAGGGATGAAGACAAGGCACATGGTGCAATCGAGCAGCTGCGCGTCGCCTTTCATTCGCATCAGGACGCGGTCGAGAAACTCGTTGCCAATTCCGACGCCTTCCTGAAGGGTGAGGAACGCAATGCGGCCTCGGAGATCGTGACCTGGACGATCTATGCGGGCGCTGCGGGCTTCGGATCGTTCGGGCTATTGCTGGTGGGACTCTATCTCTTGCGTCGCCGGGCGATCGTGCCGCTCGATGGCATGAAGGCCTATATGGGCAATCTTGCCGAAGGCGATTTTTCGAGCGACGTTCCCTATGCCAACCGTTCAGACGAGATCGGCGCCATGTCCAAGGCCGTCGCGGTATTCCGCCGCAACGCACTTGAGCGGCAGGACGCACAGAAGCGCGAGACCGCACTTCGCGATGCGGAATTCGAGCGTGAACGCAGCCAGCTGGCCGAAAAGGCCACCGAGGAGCAGATCCGCGAAACGGTGATCGATCAGCTGACATATGGACTGGAACAGCTATCGACTGGCAATCTCGATTGCCGGATCGATACACCCTTCGCCGCTGCCTACGAGACTTTGCGCGCAAAGTTCAACGACAGTATGGACGCGCTTTGCGCTTCGATGGCGGAGATCGCCCAGACCTCCAAGCAAGTGGGCAGCTCCTCGGCCGGCATCACCGACGCAGCCGACAGTCTTGCGTCGCGCACGGAACAGCAGGCCGCGATGCTCGAAGAGGCGACAGCCGCGCTCGATGAAATGAATATCAAAGCCAAAGACGCCTCCGACCATGCCGGCAGGGCGACCGGCATGATGGCTCAGACCCGCACCAGCGCCGAACATTCGGCAGCCGTCGTTCGCGAAGCAATCGCCGCCATGGAAAGGATCGAAGGCTCGTCCTCCCAGATTGGCGCCATCGTCAATGTCATCGATGAAATCGCCTTCCAGACCAATCTTCTGGCGCTCAATGCCGGGGTTGAAGCAGCGCGCGCGGGCGAAGCAGGCAAGGGTTTTGCCGTCGTAGCGCAGGAAGTGCGTGAACTTGCCATGCGCTCGGCCAACGCCGCCAAGGAGATCAGAGCTCTGATCTCCACCTCCTCGGCCCAAGTCTCCACCGGTGTGGAGCTCGTCAACCGAACCGGCAAGGCGCTCCTGGAAATCGAAGGCCAGGTCGAGCAGGTTGCCGGCCTGATCGCCCGCATCGTTTCGGTGTCCTCCGAACAGGCGGTAGCGATCGGCGAGATCAACGCCTCCGTCAACGCCCTGGATCAGGTAACCCAACGCAACGCAGCCATGGCCGTCGAAACTGCCTCGGCCTGCCGCGCCCTCGGCAGCCAAACGCAGACGCTGGAGGGGGTCGTCAACCGCTTTCAGGTCGATGCGGGAGCCAGCACGTCCAGACCGCAGAAAGCTGCTTGAGGCAGCAGTCGAAACTGATCCCGCCTCTGCCTGTCCGACCACCTAGAGCATGATGCCGAAAAGTGTGCGCGGTTTTCGGACGACATCATGCTCTAACTATTTAATTTAGAACAGGATGATTTTAGGCCGACCCGGCCTAAAATCATCCTGTTCTAGCCGTAACAATCGCCACGACGGCAACGCAGTCACCAGCCTTGACCAGCCCCGGGAAATGCCGGGCACAGAGAATGCCGTCCATGCCGGCGCGGATATCGCGCGGCGCCACCCCGGTCCGCCCGGTCGGATAGATGCGAGCGATGACGGCATCGTCGGTGACCGCTTCACCGAGATCGATGACAGGTTCGATCAGCCCGCCCTCTTCTGCGAAAGAGAAGCAGCGGCCGTCCGGCATGTCGAGCCAGGTCGTCGGACCAGGATCGACGGCGCCGGCGACAATCCCTGCGTGGCGCAGCACGTTCATGGTGCCGCGCTTGGCAATCGCCGCACTTTTGGCCGTGGCGGTGCCGCCGCCGCCGAGTTCCGTGGTGATGAAGATCTTGCCCATTTCCTCGGCTGCGGTGTCGTACATGCCGACCGCATCGATCTCCAGCATCTTCATCGAATAGGGAGCGGCAAAGGCCCTGACGAATTCGAAGGCTTTTTCCTGCTGTTGCTTGTTCGGCAGGATGTGGGCTGCGCAGAACGGCAGAAAATCGAGCGTCTTGCCGCCGGAATGGAAGTCGAGGACGAGATCCGCCATCGGCAGAAGCACACGGCTGAAATAGTCGGCGATCTTCTCGGTCACCGTGCCGTCCGGCCGGCCCGGGAAGCTGCGGTTCATGTTGCCCCTGTCGATCGGCGAGGTTCTGGTTCCCGCCAGGAATGCCGGATAATTCATGGCCGGCACGATGATAACCGTGCCGTTCACCTCTTCGGCCTTCAGCGTGCGGGCAAGATCGAAGAGCGCGATCGGCCCTTCATACTCGTCGCCGTGATTGCCGCCGGTCAGAAGAGCTGTTGGCCCCTTGCCGTTCCTGATGACGGTTATCGGCACCATCACCGATCCCCAGGCGGAATCGTCGCGACTGTAAGGCAGGCGCAGGAAGCCGTGCTGGACGCCCTCGGCGGCGAAATTGACCGTCGCGCTGATCGGCGACGGCCGCAAGCCAATCTCTTTCATCGCCGCCTCAATCCTTGACCATCAGTCTGCGCGGCACGTTCGCGAAGCACTCGACGCCGCTTTCGGTGATGAGGATGCTCTCGGTCGTCTCGAAACCCATGTCGTCGAGCCAGAGGCCGGTCATGAAATGGAAGGTCATACCGGGCTTCAGCTCCGTCCGATCGCCCGGTCGCAGGCTCATGGTGCGCTCGCCCCAGTCCGGCGGATAGGAAAGGCCGATCGGATAGCCGGTGCGGTTATCCTTGACGATGCCGTATTTCTTCAGCACCGCGAAGAAGGCGTTGGCGATATCCTCGCAGGTATTGCCGGGTCTGGCGACCGCAAGACCGGCTTCCATGCCCTCCAGCGTCGCCTCTTCAGCGTCGAGAAAGGCCTGCGTCGGCTTGCCGAGGAAGACGGTACGCGACAGCGGCAGGTGATAACGGTTGTAGCAGCCGGCGATCTCGAAGAAGGTGCCCTCGCCCTTCTTCATCGGCCGGTCGTCCCACGTCAGATGTGGTGCGGACGCTTCGACGCCGGACGGCAGCAGCGGCACGATCGCCGGATAATCGCCGCCGATGCCGTCGACGCCACGGGTGCCGGCATCATAGATTTCCGCAACCAGATCGCACTTGCGCATACCGACCTCGATCTTGTCGAAGATACGGGCATGCATCGCCTCGACGATACGGGCGGCATTGCGCATGTAGCCGATCTCGGTCTCGCTCTTGACCGCTCGCTGCCAGTTGACGAGCGCGGTCGCGTCGACGAAGCGCGCATTCGGCAGATGCTTCTGCAGCGCCGCAAAGGCGGCTGCCGAAAACCAGTAATTGTCCATCTCGACGCCGATCGTCAGCTTGCCGAAGCCGCGCTCGGTCAGGATGCCCGAGAGGTAGTCCATGGGGTGGCGCTCGGTCGATTGCACATAGTGATCGGGATAGCCGACGATGTTGTCGTGCTTCAGATAGGCGGTGAACTTGGCGCCATTGGCATCCTGGCCGCGTCCGAACCAGATCGGTTCGCCCTGCGGCGGCACGATCACCGCCTGGTGCACGTAGAAGGACCAGCCGTCATAGCCGGTCAGCCAGGCCATGTTCGACGGGTCGCTGACGATCAGCAGGTCTACGCCCTTCGCCTCCATGGCACGCCGTGTCTTTTCCAACCGCGCGGCATATTCGCCGAGCGAGAATTTGAGATTGGGCTGGGTCATGTTTCTTCCCTTCTTTTCCGGCGCCGCGCCGGTCAGCTTTCGAACGTGGTCCCGGCCTTCGCCGCGCCGGCGCGGGCAAAGGCGAGCGTGGCGATGGCGGTGTCCTGGATGCCGGTCCCGGTCAGGTCCGCAATGGTGATCTGGTCGTTGCGCGTCCGTCCCGGCGCCATGCCGGCGACGATCTGGCCGAGCTCGGCAAAGACCGCGTCGGCCGCAACCAGGCCGGCGTCGATTGCGTGATGCAATTCGCCGAGGCGCCGCGTCTGCTTCAAGCTGTCGGCGACGTAGAGGTCGGCAGCCGCAATGGCGGCCGGATCGATTTCGTTCTTGTGCTCCGCATCCGAGCCCATGGCCGTCAGATGCTGTCCGGGTTCCAGCCACCCGGCCTCGATGATCGGGATTTCCGACGGCGTGGTGGTTACGATGAGATCAGCGCCGGTCATTGCACCTCTCGCGTCCGCTATCGCGATGACGGGAAACCCGAGCTTTGCGGCCAATTCGGCTGCCACGCTTTGCGCCTTGGCGGCATCGCGCGCCCATATCCTCGCCTCGCGGATCGGCCGGACCAGCGTCAGCGCTTCGAGCTGCAGCTGCGCTTGCATGCCTGCGCCGAAGATCGCGGCCACGGATGCATTTTGCCGCGACAGATGTTTTGCCGCGACGGCGCCCGCTGCCGCGGTGCGCACGTCGGTGAGATAGCCGTTGTCCAGCAGCAGTGCTTGCACCAATCCGGTTCGGCTCGACAGCAGCACCATCATACCGTTGGTGCTCGGCAGGCCGATCTTGGGGTTGTCGAAGAAGCCGGGGCTGATCTTGATCGCGAAGCCCTCGATGCCAGGCACATAGGCCGTCTTCACATCGACTTCGCCGCGATATTCCGGAATGTCGAGCCGCAGGATCGGCGGCATGGCGACAGCCTTGGTCGCAAGCGCTGCGAAAGCCTCCTCGATGCAGGCGACCGTATCTCGGTCGAGTCCGATGACGTTCCTCAATTCCGCTTCCGTCAGAATGATCATCCGGCTCATGGTCCCTCCTCGCCGTAGAGTGGCTGTGTCCGGTTGATCACCCGCAGGTGCTGCTCCATGTCGACATTCGCCCCGGATAAGATCGCGACGATGGGACCGCCGCGCCTGATTTTTCCGGCAAGCAGCGCGGCGATACCGACCGCGCCCGCGCCTTCGACGATCTGGCGTTCGCAGGCATAGGCATGACGCATGCCGGCGGCGATTTCCGCCTCGGTCAGCAGGATGACGTCGTCGAGAAGTTCGCGGCACATGGCAAAGGTGACGCGATTGTCGAGGCCAATGCCGCCGCCGAGCGAGTCGGCAAGGCTCGCCACTTCCTCGACCTGCACCGGCTGCCCCGCATTGAGGCTTGCCTTCATTGCAGCGCCCTTCTCCATCGTCAGGCCGATCACCTTGGCCTTCGAACTGATGCCCTTGACCGCAGCCGCAACTCCCGCCGCAAGGCCGCCGCCCGAGAGCGGCACCAGCACGATTGCCGCCTCCGGCATGGCGTCGATGATTTCGAGCCCCAGCGTCCCCTGCCCGGCCACGACATCAGGATGATCGAAGGGCGGCACCATCACCAGCCCCTCCTCGCGGACCAGCCGGTCGACCTCCTGTTGCGCCTCGTCCTGCGATACGCCGACGATGCGGATATCGGCACCGAGGCGGCGGATTTCCGAAACCTTGTTCTCCGGCACCAGCCGCGACATGCAGATGGTCGCGACTGCACCCTCCGCCTTTGCCGCATAGGCAAGCGCCCGGCCGTGATTTCCGGTCGAGGCCGCGACGACGCCATGCGCGCGCCCGGCCGGTGACAAGGAGAGCACCGCATTGGTTGCCCCGCGCAGCTTGAAGCTTCCGGTCGTCTGATGATGTTCGAGCTTGAGATGGACCGGCACGCCAGCCAATTCGCCAAGTGAAGCGGACTGCACCATCGGTGTGCTAAGCACGCGGCCGCCAATCCGGCGCGCCGCTGCGCGGATATCCTCCAGCGAAACAGGCAAGGTGCTCACCATGATCTCAGCCTTCCCGATAAGGCTTGGTCATCAATTGACCGAGTTCGGGCCGCGCCTGATCATCGCCGCAAAGCCTCAGGCAGGCCCAGGCGGTCGCCAGATTGCTGGT
This sequence comes from Rhizobium beringeri, assembly GCF_004306515.1. Taxonomy (NCBI): domain Bacteria; kingdom Pseudomonadati; phylum Pseudomonadota; class Alphaproteobacteria; order Hyphomicrobiales; family Rhizobiaceae; genus Rhizobium; species Rhizobium beringeri. Next base: position 339,864 of record NZ_SILG01000002.1, read on the forward strand.
GATCACCGGCTTGCCGGTCTCCGCTTCAATGCGGGCGGCGACCTGGGCGGCGCGCACCGCCGTACAGGAGATAAACAGCGCATCGGACTGCGGCGCCAGCGCCTCGCGCCCGAAGGCAAGGATCTCGTCCGGTGCGATCCGCGCCATCTCGCGATCATCGGTCAGGCCGAGACAGGTGAAGCGGTCGATCGCAAAGCCGAGATCCGAGAAATAGTCGGCCATCGGCCGGCTGGTCTCGATCGTATAGGGCGTCAGCACCGAAATCCGTCTGGCGCCAAGCGCCTTCAGACCTTTCACGGCAGCCGCCGTCGGCGTCACGACGGGAACCCCGGGCTTGGCCGCATGGATCGCCGCCTCGATGTTCCGGTCGCCGATCACCACCGAGGCGGAGGTGCAGGAATAAACGATGGCATCGAGTGCCTCGTCCGGCAGGATCAGTGCCGCGCCTTCCGTCAACGACGGCTGCATCCGCAAGAGGTTTTCCGGTGTGACCGGATTGGCATAGTGGATTCGGCTGACATAGACGCCGAGGCGATCGCCGGCGACCATACGCTGGAAGTCGACTTCCGTCGTGTGGTCGGTCGCGAGGATGACCAGGCCGATACGCTTTTCCAGCGGCCGATCCTCCAGCCGCGGCGGCCGGCCGGCGGGAATGATCTCAATCTCTACGGTCATGGTCAGTCATCTATCCTTGCGTAGCGTTCCTCCAGCCAGCGTAATCCCACGACCGAGATCAGGCTGATGACGAGGAAGAAGACGCCGACCAGCGTCATCGGCTCGATGTAGCGGTAATTGCTGTTGGCGATGCTCTTTGCCTGGTTCATGAGTTCGAGCACGGTGATCGCCGAAAGCAGCGGTGTCTCTTTGAACATGGCGATGAGATAGTTGGCGAGCGCCGGGATCATCGGCGGGATCGCCTGCGGCAGGATCACGTGGATCCAGGCCTGGCGCGTCGACAGATTGGTGGCCTTGGCCGCCTCCCATTGTCCGCGCGGCACATTCTCGATGCCGGCGCGATAGACCTCGGCGGTATAGGTAGCATAGTGAATGCCCATACCGATGACGCCTGCGACCAGCGGTGCCAGCCGGATGCCGATATCCGGCAGCACGTAGAAGATGAAGTAGAGCTGCACCAGCAGCGGAGTGCCGCGGATGAATTCCGAGACGAAGCCGACCGTCCTGGAAATGGCGGCTACCGGTGACCGCCGCGCAATGGCAAGAGCCAGGCCGACGATCATGGCGACGGCTGCGCCGAGGATGGTGGCGAGAAGAGTGATCTTGAACCCTTCCAGAAGGGTCGGCATGATCTGCCAGACGAAGTCCCAATCCCATTCCATCTGATCAGGTCCTTATGCCGTCGAGGCTGCGCGCCATCCGCCGCTCCAGCCAGCGCATCGTCGCGGAGATCGCCGAGGCCATGAGGAAATAGAGGATGAGGATCGTCGCGAAGGGGACGAGCGTATTGCCGGTCTGCGCCCGCACCACCTGCGCCTGGAACGTCATATCCGTCAGCGAAATCAGCGACACGACGGCCGTGCCCTTCAGGAGTTCGATCGCATTGTTGCAGAAGGTCGGCAGCATCAGCGGCAGTGCCTGCGGCAGGATGACGTGGCGCATACGCTGGTATCGCGAAAGGTTGAGCGCGATGCAGGCTTCAGACTGTTCGCGCCCGACGGCCTTGACGGCGCCGCGCACCACTTCCGCCGCATAGGCGCCGACGTTCAGCCCGAGCGCCAGCACGCCCGCCTGCAGCGGCGTCAGGGTCAAACCCGCAAAAGGCAGCACGAAATAGACCCAGAAAAGCTGGACGAAGATCGAGGTGCCGCGGAAGAATTCGATATAGGCCGTCGCCAGAGCCCGCACGGCAAAGAAGCGCGACAGGCGGCCGAGGCCCGCCAGGAAGGCCATCACCAGCGCCAGCGCAGACCCCATGACCGTCAGTTCGAGCGTCACCAGGGCGCCCTGAAGGATCAGTGTCAGATAGCCGGACCCTACCGACATCGGCAACTCACTTCCTAGAGCATGTCGCGCAAAACTGTGCAGCGGTTTTGCGATAACGACATGCGTAAAAACAAGGGCCTAAAGCGCGAGAGAGCGAATCTGAAAGATCGCGACGCGCTTTAGGAGATCGTTCGGGGACAATCCGGCCATGCCGATGGCATGGCCGGCTGCTAACCCCTCGATTATTTCGCCGCGGCGCAGAGCTTGTCACGGCTCGTCGACATTGCGGCCTTCGCCGAAAAGCCGTAGGGCTCGATGATCTTGGCGAATTCGCCCGATTCCTTCAGCTTCTTCAGCTTCTTCAGCTCGACATCGAAGGCATCGCGCAGGGCGACGTCCTGCTTGCGGAAGGCAGCGCCATCGCAATAGACCGGCGCATTGACGACGGGTGCGACGGTTTCAAGGTTCGGATCATTCGCCTTGGCCATCAGGTCATGGATTGACAGAACCGGCAGCGAGTAGACGTCGATGCGGCCGTCCTGCAGCATCTTGATGCCGCTCTGGCCATCCGGAACGACGATGACGCGATCGCGCGGCACGCCGGCTTCGAGCGCAAGCTTCTCTTCGGTCCCGCCGCCCGGCGCGCCGATCTTGGCGTCCGGATTGTCGGCGATGTCCTTGTAGCTCGTCAGCTTCAGCGGATTGCCCTTCTTGAGAGCGAAAGCCTCGGCGTCGCAGAGGATCGGTTCGGAATAGGCGACGGCAGCGCAACGCTCAGGCTTCATGAAGAGGCCTGCGGTGATCGCGTCGTGGCGGCCGGCCTGCAGGCCGGGGATCATCGCGCCATATTCCGAGATCGAGGCGACCACTTCCTTGACGCCCAGCTTTTCGAAGATTGCACGCGCCACATCGGGGGCCGCGCCGGACACCTTGCCATCGGCGCCGACGGCCGTGAACGGCGGCTCGTTGGCGATGGCGATACGCGCAAAGCCCTGCTCCTTCAGCTGCTCGAGCTTGTCATCGGCGGCGGCCGGAGCGGCCGCCGTGATCAGAAGCGCCGACAGGCTGGCGGCGCTCAAAAAATATCCTGCTTTCATCGTTCCCAACTCCTCTGACTTTCCTTGAGTCTTGTTCTTGCGGGCAATGTCTGAGCTCAGACGCGGTGCCCCGCCGCAATGATCTTGCGCAGGAAGGTCTGCGTCCTCTCCTGCGTCGGATTGCGAAAGATGTCGCCCGGTTTGCCTTCCTCGACGATCTTGCCGCGATCGAAGAACAGGACACGGTCGGCAAAGTCATGGGCAAAGCCCATTTCATGAGTGACGAGAAGCATGGTCATGTCGGTTTCGGACGCCAGCCGCCGCATGACGTTCAGCACCTCCTCGACCAGTTCCGGGTCGAGCGCCGACGTGACCTCGTCGAACAGCATGATCTTCGGCGACAGCGCCAGCGCCCGGGCAATGGCGACGCGCTGCTTCTGCCCGCCGGAAAGCTGCGCCGGAACGCTCTTTGCCTTGTCGGCCAAGCCGACCATGTCGAGAAGCTCCATCGCCCGCTTTTCTGCCGCGGGCCGCTTGATGCCCTTGGTCAGCATTGGCGCCAGCGTCACGTTGTCGAGCACGCATTTATGCGGGAACAGATTGAAATGCTGAAAGACCATGCCGATCTTTTCGCGCATGCGATGCAGATGCCGCTCATCGGCCGGCACTAACCCGCTGCCATTCGGCATATGGTAGAGCTGTTCGCCGTCGACCTCGATATGGCCACCGCTGATCGTCTCCAGCGTCATCAGAATGCGCAGGATCGTCGTCTTGCCGGAGCCGGATGGTCCGATCAGCGCCAGCTTCTCGCCCGGCATGACATTCATCGACAGGCCGTCGAGCACGGTCAGCGGGCCGTATTTCTTGACGATGTTGTCGATGCGGATGATGGGCGGAAGCATTCATGTCTCTCCCTGTTGAGACAAGCAATGTCCTAACGATGACGGCCCATCAAAATCATGTCAATTCGTAAAATAATATCATGACAATTATTCTGCGCACGCTCAAATACAAGGCAGCGGCATCAGATCGCGAGCAGCAGCTCTTCCGGATTTCCTTGCGCCAATGAGGCGACGATGCCGAGCCCGGTCCGCAACTCGCTTTCCGTCGTCGAACCAAGCGAGATGCGCACGGCCGGCGTCCAGCCCTGATCGGCGGTGTGGAAGGATTTGCCAGGCGCGATCGCCACACCACGCAGCCTTGCCTGCGATACGAAACCGTCCTCGGTATGGTTGCCGAAGAGCGGCAGCCAGACGTGCAGGCTTTGCGGATGCGCCCGGTAAGGCAGGCCGGCCAGCATTTCCGCCGCGATCGCGTGCCGGCTCAAAAGGGCACGGCGCTGCCAGTTGACCAGTTCCATTGCCGTGCCGTCGCTGACCCAGCGGGTGGCGATCTCGGCCATGGCAGGCGTCGCCATCCAGTTGGAGACGAGATGCCGGTTGGCGACGGCGGCGACATAACGGTCGGGCGCGGTGAGATAGCCGATCCGCAGGCCCGGAACGGTAATCTTGGTGAAGCTCGTGACGTAGAGTGTCCGCTCCGGTGCAAACGCGGCCATCGGCGGCGCACGGTTCTCAACCATCGGGCCGAGAATGTCGTTTTCGATGATCGCGATATCATGTTTGGCGGCGACAGCGGCGAGCGCCTGTCTACGTTCCGCGCTCATCAGCGCCGCCATCGGATTGATCACCGAGGGCTGCAGGAAAATGGCCCGGATCGGTCCCTTTCGGCAGGCCTCGTCCAGCGCTTCGGGGATCATGCCCTCCTCGTCGATCGCCAGCCCTTCGAGATGAAGACCGAGATAGGTCGAGAGCGGCACCAGCGTATGATGGCTGATCGCTTCGGTCGCAACCGTCGAGCCGGGCGGGGCGACGCTCATCAACGCCACCGTCATGCCCGAAGTCGCACCATTCGTCACGCTGATGTTCAGCGGCGACACCTCCAGCCCGCAGCGCGCCAGCCATTCCGTGGCGACGGCGCGGTGGCGCGGAAACACCATGTTCGGCCTGAAGGAAAGGGCGGAGCTGGAGGGCAAGTTTTCCGAAAGCCAGCCGAAGGCCTGCCGCAGCCTTTCCAAATGGATCTGCTCGCAGACCGGCTTCAGGATCGACAGATCGATCACCTCGCCCAGCCGTTCCGGCAGATAAGGCGGCTCCGGCTCACGCGGCCTGGTCTGGACGAAGCTGCCGCGTCCGATCTCGCCTGATATCAGCCCCCGGCGGATCAACTCGTCATAGGCGCGGCTGACCGTCTGCACCGAGAGATGCAGATCATCCGCCATCTTCCGGTGCGGCGGCAATTGTGTGCCATCGGTGAGCTTGCCGTCCGTGATCGCGTTTGCGATCTGCTCGGCAAGCGAGAGATAGGCCGGACGGCGGAGTTGCGAGGGATCGGGGCGCCACTTTGTCATGATTTTAACACTGCTGAAAATCAGTTCAATTGACAATGCAAAAATGCGCTCCCATTGTCTTTTCCCTGCGTTTGAAATGATTTCTTTCTAAAGAAAGCACCATGAAGCTCGACGCCATCGACCTGCGCATTCTCGACGCCGTCCAGCGCGACGGCCGCATCACCAAACTGGCGCTGGCCGAAAAGGCCGGACTGTCGCCGACGCCGTGCTGGATGCGGCTGCGCAAGCTCGAAAGGGCCGGGATCATCACAGGTTACCACGCGCGCGTCGCGCCACGGCGCATCGCGCCGGTCGCCAGCGTGATGATGGAAGTGACGCTCGCCAATCATCGCCAGGCGGATTTCGAACGCTTCGAGCGCGCCATCAGCGCAATCCCGGAGATCGTCGCCTGCTGGTCGGTCGGCGGCGGCGTCGATTACATCCTGAAGATCATCGCGCCCGATATCGACGCCTATCAGCGGCTGGTCGACGGGCTTCTCGACCGCGAACTCGGCATCGACCGCTACTTCACCTACATCGTCACCAAGACGGTGAAGGAGGAAACAGTCCTTCCGGTCTCTTCCTTCACTGCCGCCGAGGAAGACCAGACCACGTCGTAGACAATCTCTCTGCCAGGCCGCCGTCCTTTAGACCATCTCTCTCTTTTCGCATCCGCCAACAGACAATCTCTCGCCCGCTCCTATGGAAGACTGACGTCAACCGCCACGAGGAGAATGGACATGACCGCCGTTTTTGCCCGCCCCGCCTATCATGACGCGCTGTCGCGGCTTGGCGACCGTCATCTCCTGCGCGATCTCGCCTATGTCGGCGGCCGATGGATCGCCGGCAAATCAGGGAAAAGTTTCGAGGTCACAGATCCCGCCTCATCGACGACGCTGGCCTGGGTTGCAAGCCTTGGCGCCGATGAGACGGCGGTGGCGATCGATGCAGCGGCAGAGGCTTTCGCCGCCTGGCGCGCGATGCTGCCGCAGAACCGCGCGGCGATCCTGCGCAAATGGTTTGAGCTGATGCTGGCGGCCAAGGAGGATCTGGCGCTGATCATGACGCTCGAACAGGGCAAGCCGATCGCGGAATCGCGTGGCGAGATCGATTACGCCGCCTCCTTCGTCGAATGGTATGCCGAGGAAGGCAAGCGCCTGAACGCCGAGAGCGTCACCAGCCATCTTCCCGGCGCGGAAATGATCGTCCGGCGCGAGGCGCTCGGCGTCGTCGGCATCGTCACGCCCTGGAATTTCCCCTCTGCCATGCTCACCCGAAAGGCTGCCGCAGCGCTGGCCGCCGGCTGCACGGTCGTCGCCCATCCCTCCTCCGAGACGCCGCTTTCGGCCCTTGCCCTTGCCGAGCTCGGCGAGCGTGCCGGCATTCCCGCCGGCGTCTTCAACGTGGTCACCGGCAATGCCGCAACGATCGTCGGACGGATGTGCACCGACACCCGCGTGCGTGCCATGAGCTTTACCGGCTCCACCGGGATTGGACGGCTGATTGCCGCCCAGTGCGCGCCGACCCTGAAGCGGCTGGTGATGGAACTCGGCGGCCACGCCCCGCTGATCATCTTCGATGACGCCGATATATCAAAGGCGGTCGAGATCGCCGTCAACGCCAAGTTTGCCACATCAGGCCAGGATTGCCTTGCTGCCAACCGCATCTTCGTCCAGCGACGGATCGCCGATGGCTTCGTCAAGGCCTTCGCCCACCGCATTGCCGAACTGAAGGTTGGTGCGGGGCTTGAGGATGGCGCCGAAATCGGGCCGCTGATGCATGAACGCGCCGTCGCCAAGGTCGAGGAGCAGGTCTCCGACGCGCTGGCGCGCGGCGCGCGGCTCGTCACCGGCGGCAAGCGCCACAAGGCCGGCCGGCTCTTCTACGAGCCGACGCTGCTGACCGATGTGCCGGCGGATGCGCTGATCATGCGCGAGGAGACTTTCGGGCCGGTGGCGGCGGTTACCACCTTCGACACGGAAGAAGAGGTCGTCGCCCGCGCCAACGATACCGAATACGGCCTCGTCGCCTATATCGTCACAGAAAACGGCGCCCGCCAGATGCGGCTTGGCCGTGCGCTGGAATACGGCATGGTGGCCGTCAACCGGGTGAAGATCACCGGCGGGCCTATTCCCTTCGGCGGCTGGAAACAGTCCGGCCTTGGCCGCGAGGGGTCACGCCACGGGCTCGAGGCCTTCACCGAGCTCAAATATCTCTGCATCGATACGGCCGCCTGACTCCATTTCAAGTGAGACCCCATTTCAAGAAAGAGGCTACGACATGCTCGACAGAAGCAACGAACTCACCGCCTGGGACCGCGATCACTTCTTCCACCCCTCGACCCATATGGGCGGGCATGCCCGCGGCGAGACGCCGACCCGTGTCGTTGCCGGCGGCGAAGGCGTCTACATCACCGACACGACAGGACGCAAAAGCCTCGACGCCTTTGCCGGCCTCTATTGCGTCAATGTCGGCTACGGCCGCCAGAAGATCGCCGACGCGATCGCCGAACAGGCGAAGAACCTCGCCTATTACCACGCCTATGTCGGACACGGCACGGAAGCCTCGATCACGCTGTCGAAAATGATCATCGACCGTGCCCCCACCGGCATGAGCCGCGTCTATTTCGGTCTCTCGGGCTCGGATGCCAACGAGACCAACATCAAGCTCATCTGGTACTACAACAACATTCTCGGCCGTCCGGAAAAGAAGAAGATCATCTCGCGCTGGCGCGGTTATCACGGCTCCGGCATCATGACCGGCAGCCTCACCGGCCTGGCGCTCTTTCACAACGCTTTTGATCTGCCGCGGGCACCGGTGCTGCACACCGAAGCACCCTATTATTTCCGCCGCCCCGACCGGTCGATGAGCGAGGAGCAGTTCTCGCAATATTGCGCCGACAAGCTCGAGGAGATGATCATCGCCGAAGGCCCGGAAACGATCGCCGCCTTCATCGGCGAACCCATCCTAGGCACCGGCGGCATCGTGCCGCCGCCGAACGGCTACTGGCAGAAGATCCAGACCGTGCTCGACAAATATGACATCCTGCTCGTCGCCGATGAAGTCGTCACCGGCTTCGGCCGTCTCGGCACGATGTTCGGCTCGGATCACTACGGCATGAAGCCGGACCTGATCACCATCGCCAAGGGGCTGACCTCGGCTTACGCTCCCCTTTCCGGCACGATCGTTTCGAACAAGATGTGGCAAGTCCTGGTGCAGGGTTCCGATCAGCTGGGAGCGATCGGTCACGGCTGGACCTATTCCGCCCATCCGATCTGTGCCGCCGCAGGCGTTGCCAATCTCGAACTGATCGATGAACTCGGCATTGTCGAGAATGCCGGCACGACCGGCGCCTATTTCCGCTCGGAACTGCAAAAGGCGGTCGGCGGCCACCGCAACGTCGGCGAAGTCCGCGGCGACGGGCTGATGACGGCCGTCGAATTCGTCGAGGACAAGGACGACCGCACGTTCTTCGATGCCGGCCGCAAGATCGGCCCGCAGGTTGCTTCTGCCCTCCTCGAACGCGGCGTCATCGGCCGTGCCATGCCGCAGGGCGACATCCTCGGCTTCGCTCCGCCGCTTTGCCTGACACGCGAGGAGGCCGACATCGTGGTCAAGGCCGCGGCGGATGCGATCGAAACCGTCTTCAAGAACATCTGAGGGAGAAGATCAGCATGACGATCCCGGAAAAGATGGCGGCCGTATTGCTCACCGGCCATGGCGGTCTGGACAAGCTCCTCTATGACAGGGACGTGCCCGTCCCGACGCCCGCCGATGGCGAGGTTCTGATCCGCGTCACGGCCTGCGGCATGAACAATACCGACGTCTGGGTCCGCCAAGGCGCCTACGGCACCGAGGACGATCCGTCGGCCGTCTCCACATGGCGCAGACAAGGCAACACGCTGACATTCCCGCGCATCCAAGGCACCGATACAGTCGGTCATATCGTCGCCGTCGGCGCCGGCGTTAATCCGGCACGCATCGGTGAACGCGTCATGGTCGACTTCTCGATCTACAACCGAGACGACGACAGCCTCGCCGACATCGACTACATGGGCCATGGCCGCGACGGCGGTTATGCCGAATACATGGCACTGCCGGCCGAGAACGCCCATGTCGTCGCAACCGATCTGACCGACGTCGAACTCGCCACCTTCTGCTGCGCCTATCTGACCGGCGAACGCATGCTGGAACGGGCAAGGCTGTCGGCCGGCGAACGCGTTCTGGTGACCGGCGCCTCGGGTGGCGTCGGCTCGGCGATCATCCAGCTCGCGCGGGCCCGCGGCGCCATCCCGATCGCGGTCGCAGGTCCTGGCAAGGAGGCGGCGATGCTCGATATCGGCGCCGAAGCGGTGGTGACCCGCGGCAAGGGCGATCTGGTCGAAGCCGTCCATTCCGCCAGCCGTGGCCAACCGATCGATGTCGTCGCCGATCTCGTCGGCGGACAGCTGTTCAACGACCTCCTGAAGATCCTGCGCCCCGAAGGCCGTTACACGACAGCCGGCGCCATCGCCGGCCCGGTCGTTCAGCTCGATTTGCGGACCATGTATCTGAAGCAGCTGGAGCTGCACGGCTCGAGCCAGGGAAGCCGCGCCGACTTCCGCCGGATCGTCGGCTATATCGAAAGCCGGAAGATCCGGCCTCTCGTCGGCGGCGTCTATCCACTGTCGGAATTCCACCGCGCGCAGACCGATTTCATGGCGAAGAACTTCGTGGGCAAATTGGTCGTGGTTCCCGACGAGAGATGATCCTTGCTTTCGCGGGCGAACCTTATCGGGTTTGCAGCGTTTCACGGCCATGGAACATCATGACGGCACCTGCCTTTCGTTGCGTCGGACTATTTCGGCGCACTGCGACGACATCCTTCCCGCGCCCTCACTCGAGGAGGCGGAACGGTCGTTCGCGCCAAAAGGTCGCTGATGCCAGCCTCCGCCAACACGAAACACCTGACGTCCATCGAACTTGGAAGAATTCGGCGCGCCGTCGGCATAGCGCGCCTGATGGATACCGCGGTCAGATTGCCTGTCATCGGCGTGCGTATCGGCGCGGACTCGGTTCTCGGCCTCATCCCGGCCGTCGGCGACATTGCCGGATCCCTGATCGGTCTTTTCATCATCGATGAGGCAAGACGCCTCGGCATTCCCACCCACAAGCTCGCACGCATGGCCGTCAATCTCGGGATCGACGCCGCCGGCGGGACGGTTCCGCTGCTTGGCGATCTCTTCGACGTCTATTTCAAATCTCATCGCCGAAACGTCGGCATCATTCTCGACCACTTTGGGATCAGCGAAGACGAGTTGAACCGGCGCATCTGACCAAGCCGACGTCCCTTTGCAACTCCCCTGTCGAGGAATTTGCACGAGGCTGTCGGCGCCGGTTCCAACCAGCCCGCGCAACCGGTGCCCTCGCCTTAAAACGATGAGCAACCTGCAGAGGTAGTACTGAACTCGAGCGCCTTCGCTTAAAGTTCGGTCAGAGCGCCGGCCGTCTTCACTGCGTGGTCAAGAACGAATTGCAGCTTGGCTGCGTGGCCGAAACCAGGCTCATCCGGCTGCCCCTTATGCACGGCATTTGCAAATCGCTGGAAGTTGGTGATAACCGGTTCGACCTCGATCTTACGCCAGATTGCCTTGTCGGCATCGGGGCCTTCACAGGCCCTGAGCGTCGAACCTTCAGGCGTATGCACCACCTCCAGCGCGCCCTTGTCTCCATGCAGGCGCAGGCGCAATTCGTTCAGATGGCCGGTTGCCCAGCGCGTTGCGTGGATGACGCCAGCGGCACCGTTTTCGAGTTCAGCCATCATCAGGAAACTGTCGTTAGCGTCGAGATCATACTCGCCGATCCGGTTCCCGGGGCTCTTGTCGAACACCTTGAGATGCGATGCGGCCGCCTTGACGTCACTTCCGGCGGCAAAAACCGCGAAGTCGAGAATATGGATACCGACATCGCCCAGCACGCCATTGGAGCCGTGCTTTGTCGACAGCCGCCAAAGCCATTGCGATTCCTTGGTCCAGTCGCCCCACGCCTTTGAGACCAGCCAGCTCTGGAGATAGGACGCTTCGAAGTGGCGGATCGCGCCGAGGCGTCCGTCCAGCACCATCTTACGCGCTGCTTGCAGCGGCGCTACATTACGATAGGTAAGGTTTACCATCGTGACCTTGCCGGACGCAGCAGCAGCGTCGGCCATCTCTTTGGCTTCGCGGTAGTTTACCGCCAGCGGCTTCTCGCAGAGGACATGCTTGCCGGCGCCGAGTATCTTCATTGTCGTGGAGTAATGCGCGCGATCCGGCGTGACATTGGTCACGGCGTCAAACTCTCCCCAGGCAAGGGCGTCATCAAGCGACGTGAAGGTAAGGGGGATACCATGCCTGAGCGCGAAGGCCCGCAGCCGGACCTCGTCCGTATCGACAGCAGCAACAATTTTTACGTCGGCGATTTCGGAAAAATTCATGGCATGGGTGTTTGCCCATCCTCCGGTTCCGAGAATGATCAAGCGCATTTTTGTCCTCATGGTCGTTTATCGAAATCATTAGCGCCAGAACCGTCGACTTTCACAAGCGCCAGATGGTCTTGCCAAATGGAGAGCGACGACTGTCAGCGCAGTGTTTTCCCGGGCCGATCGCACACGTGGCGTCCACGCCCAAGGAAGGTGTTTCAGTTCCTCAGCGGTAACCGGCTTCGCCGGCCTGGTGCAGTCTCGGGCCGCGTTCGACGATCGGCTCTAGTGCTTTTTCTACCGGGACATTTGGAGCATCGGTGATACCAGTCAACGACCCCTCGGGGTTATAGGCCCACTTGACGCCGTTGATCAGCACCTTCTGAACATTGACGTCGTGATAGGTCGGATAGGTCTCGTGGCCGGGGCGGAAATAGAAGATGTTACCGGCGCCGCGCCGCCAGGTCAGGCCCGATCGGAATACTTCGCCGCCCTGGAACCAGGAGATGAACACCGTTTCGAGCGGTTCAGGCACCGAGAACTGCTCGCCGTACATTTCTTCGTTTTCGAGCACGAAATGCTCGCCGATACCGGCGGCAATCGGATGGCGCTGGTTGATCGTCCACAGACGCTCACGCTCACCGGCCTCGCGCCATTTCAGCGCGCAGGGCGTGCCCATCAGCCGCTTGAAGATCTTGGAGAAATGGCCGGAATGCAGCACCAGCAGGCCCATGCCTTCCCAGACACGCTTGGCGACACGCTCGACGACGACGTCGGAGACCGCGCCGTGATCCTTGTGGCCCCACCAGGTCAAGACGTCGGTCTCAGTTAGGCGGGCTTCGCTGAGGCCGTGTTCCGGCTCCTGCAGCGTCGCTGTCGTCGCCGAGATACTTGGATCGGTGTTCAGCGCATTGGCGATCGTGGTGTGCATGCCTTCGGGGTAGATGCCCCGGACGATCTCATTGCTATTCTCGTGGATATTCTCTCCCCACACAACGGTGCGAATGGTCACGTCGTTCTCTCCTTAGTTAAAAACGGATCGAGCCTTGGGAGGAACATCGACCCTGGGAAAATCAGGCAGCCCGCATGGATGCTCGCTCAAGCGCCCGGCCCGACCGGTCGAAACGGTGAACGTGGCCGGCAAGCGGCACAAGGCCAAGTGTTTGGCCGGGCGCGTGGCGGGAGACACCGGCTTCACGCACGACGAACGGCTCATCCGCCCCGATATCCAGATAGACGAAGCTATCGGCGCCAAGGATTTCTGAATGGATGACCGTGCCGCTCCAAACGGGCGACTCGGGCGTGATGCGAACATGCTCTGCGCGCACGCCAATCGTATGGCTATCATAGGGTTGCGCCAGCCCGCCCGAGAGGAAATTCATTTTCGGCGAACCGATGAAGCCGGCAACGAAGACCGAATTGGGGCTTTCGTAGAGCTCCAGCGGCGTGCCGATCTGCTCGACGACGCCGTCCCTCAACACGCAGATCCGATCGGCGAGTGTCATGGCCTCGACCTGGTCATGGGTCACATAAATCATCGTCGTGTTGTGCATGCTGCGATGAAGCTTCGCGATTTCCAGCCTCGTCGCGACGCGAAGCGCCGCATCGAGGTTGGACAGCGGCTCGTCGAAGAGAAAGACCTTGGGATCGCGTACGATCGCCCGGCCGATTGCGACGCGCTGACGCTGCCCGCCGGAAAGCTGTCGCGGCAAGCGATCTAAGTAGGGTGAGAGCTGCAGCATGCCGGCGGCCTGTTCAACACGCTGGCGGCATTCGTCTCTGGTGCTGCCGGAGAGTTTCATGCCGAAAGCCATGTTGTCGAAGACCGTCATATGCGGATAGAGCGCGTAGGATTGGAACACCATGGCGATGCCTCTCTTCGACGGCGCGTGCTGGTTCACCGTCTTGTTGTCGAAGGAGAGGGTTCCCGACGTGATGTCCTCGAGCCCGGAGATAAGCCGCAGCAGCGTGGACTTGCCACATCCCGACGGCCCCACGAACACCATGAACTCGCCCCGGCGGATGTCCATCGTCACGCCTTTGATCACCTCGAAAGCGCCGAAGCTCTTGCGGATATTCTCCAGTCGGATTTCTGCCATGTCCTACTCCCTCAACCCTTGACGCCGCCGGCGGTCAGCCCCGAAATGATCCGGCGCTGGAATATCAAAACAAGCACGACGACCGGCACGGTGACGATCACCGAAGCCGCCATGATGTTGCCCCAGGGAATCTCGAATTCGCTGTTGCCCGATAGCAGGGCGATCGCCACCGGGACGGTTCGCTGCGTATCCGACGACGTGAATGTCAGCGCGAAAAGAAACTCGTTCCAGGCGGTGATGAAGGCGAGCAGTCCGGTTGTTACCAGCGCCGGCCACATCAACGGCATGAACACCTGGGTGATGATGACCCATGGTGAGGCGCCGTCGACGATCGCCGCCTCCTCAATCTCGATCGGCAATTCCCGCATGAAGGTCGTCAGCACCCAGACGGTGAAGGGGAGCGTGAAGATCATGTAGGAAAAGATCAGCGCGAAGGGCGTGTTGAAGATGCCGATCCAGCGGATGAGTTCGAAGAGGCCCGCAAGAACGGCAATCTGCGGAAACATCGACACCGAGAGAATGGTCAACATCAACAGTGCCCGCCCGCGGAAGTGCACCCGGGCCAAAGCGAAGGAAGCGGTGATCGAAAGTAGCAGCGATGCTGAAACCACGACGCAGGCGATCATCGCGGAATTCGCCAGACTGCGGACGAAACCGCCCTGGCCCATCACGGAAGTGTAGTTGCCGAAGGAGATCGAGGTCGGCCAATAATCGACTTTGAAAAGGGCCGTGCCGGTCTTCAGGCTCGTAAGGATTGCATAGTAGAACGGAAATACCGCAACGATCACGATGATTGTGACGAGCAGGTAGAAGAGCGTATTTTTGGCGATCGAAAGCAGCATCAACGTTCCTCCCCGCCGAGCTTGACGCGACCGAGCCAGATATAAAGGACGGTTACGGAGGCAATGATGAGGAAAAGCACCGTTGACGCGGTGGCGCCGTAGGCGAACTTGTCGAAGTCGAACAGGTTCTCGCGCGCCATGACCGACATGGTCTTCGTCTGCGCATTGTTGGGCGTCAGTACATAGATCAGGTCGAAGATGCGCATCGCATCCAGCATCCTGAAGATCACGGCAACCATGATAGCCGGTCGGATCAGCGGCAGCGTCAGACGCCAGAAAACCTTGACCGGATTGACGCCGTCGATCCTGGCAGCCTCATAGATGTCTCCCGGAACCATCTGTAGTCCCGCAAGAATCAGAAGCGCCATGAAGGGCGTCGTCTTCCAGACATCGACGATCAGCACTGCGATCATCGCCGTTTCCAGATTGGCGGTCCAGGCAATCTTCTCGCTGATAAGACCAAAGTTGAGCAGAATATCGTTCAGAATGCCGAACTGATCATTGAGCATCCAGGCCCACATCTTTGCTGAGACGATTGTTGGGATCGCCCAAGGAATGAGGATTGCGGCCCGTACGATCCCACGCCCGACGAACCGTGCGTTCAGCACCAGGGCGACGATCAGCCCGAGCACGGTCTCGATTACCACCGAAAGGACGGTAAACTTGGCAGTGTTCCAGACGGCATTCCACCAGACCGGATCGGCAAGCAGCCCGCGATAGACGGTCCTTCCGCTCTTCAGCGTCACCCACGACAAATAATTGTCAAAGCCGACGAACTGCGCATTGCCAAGGTCGTTCAGCGACGCATTCGTAAAACTGAAATAGATCGTTCTGAACAGCGGCCAGCCAGCGACGATTGCCAAGATCAACAGCGTCGGCGCCAGAAACATCCATGCCGATCGAATGCGCTCGGAACGCAGCTCCGTGGAGGCTCTGACATGGGAAACCCTGGGCTTGACTGCTTGTGGAACTACGATTTCGCTCATGAACCGTCTATCCCTCGTTAGCGCGTCCGAAGACCGGACCGGCGGCCTGACAGCCGCCGGTCGGAATACCTACCAAGCGTCGCCCTTGAGGGTCGTTAGGTCGGCTTCGAGAAGCTCGAGGTTCTCGGCAGCTGAGCCGCTGCCTGACAGGGTATTGTGCACTGCAGTCCAGAACTTCGAGGACACCTCATTGTACTTTACCTTGGCCGTCGCCGAAGGGCGTGGCACCGCGTCCTGGAAAATCGGTTTCCAGTTCGGCATGAAGGGCTGCGCGGCAGCAACATCCTTGTCGTCATAAAGATCCGTCAGGGTCGGCAAATTGGAGAGTTCGATGGCACGTGCCTTTTGAACGTCCTTCGACGCCAGGAATTTTACGAGCGCGATGGCTGCGTCCTGCTTTTCGGAATACTTCGAAACCGCCAGGTTCCAGCCGCCAAGTGTCGAAGACGGCTTATCGCCGACGGCCGCAACCGGTAGCGTCATCACGTCGAACTTGCCCTTTACCGCGCTGTCGGCACCGTTTCCGAGAGAATAGGCGTAAGGCCAGTTGCGCATGAAGACAGCGTTGCCGGTCTGCCAGACGCCGCGCGATTCTTCTTCCTGATATGCGAGCACTCCCGGCGGTGAGATCGTGCCGATCCAGCCCTTGGCCCGTTCAAGCGCTGCTGCCGCCTGCTCGTTATTGATCGAGATCGTCCCGTCCGGCTCGACGATCTGGCCGCCGCCCGACGACTTCACCCATTCCAGTCCGTTGCAGGTAAGCCCTTCGTAGGAATTGCCCTGGAAAACGTAGCCCCAGAGGTCCTTCTGTCCGGCCTGGCGTTCTTTATCCTGAATCTCTTTGGCGGTTGCGGCCATCTCGTCCCAGGTCTTCGGCGGCTGTTTTCCATATTTCTCCAGCAGGTCCTTTCGGTAAAACAGCGCCGGAGCATCGGTAAACAACGGCAGCGCCACAAGCCGGCCATTGACAGTCTGAGACGCGACGATCGACGGGAAGAACTGACCGACCACGTCTTTGGCTGCCTCCTTCAGATCGACGAACTGGTCGGCAAGCTGCGGTGCCCAGATGACATCGGTCTGATAGACATCGACGTCCTTGTTTCCAGCAGCAAGCCACAGGCGATATTGAGAAAACTGCTCGCTGCTTGATGACGGCATGGTGACGAACTTGACATGATTGCCGGTATTCTTCTCGAAAATTGCGAGCTGGTTGTGAAGGAATTCGACGTTTTTGCCGGTGGTATTTGCGGCAAACGAAATTTCAGCGGCACGGACGGAGCCGGCAGCGATAGCGACGCTGAGTGCCGACAAAGCTAAAGCAAACTTTTTCATAATCTCCTCCCAGAAATTGAAATCGATTTGGCCACCAAACCATTGCAGAACGTCGCAGAGGCGTCAAGCCGTCACGATTAACGATCCTCAGTTGTATTCCGATGGGAAAATGGCCGATATACAGTGATTAGAGGTATTTTTTACCCCTTCGAGCTGAGATTCAAAGCACCAAAATTGAAACCGATTTCAATTTTTGCCGGACTGATACTTGCCCGTTGCGCATCGCCAACGCTTCGTCCATTGATTGCCGGGAAAAAGAAGACATCCGATGAAACTTCGTGAATTTGCAAAGCAGCTTGGGCTCTCTCCGACGACGGTCAGCCGTGCGCTCAGCGGCTATCCCGAGGTGAGCGAAGCCACGCGCGCCCGGGTTGCGAGCGAAGCAATGCGGCTTGGCTATCGCCCCGATATCAATGCCGTGCGGCTAAAGACCGGGAGAGCCGGAGCGATAGGCGTCATGATGGCGCGTTCGGGAGAAATCCATTTCGCTGAATTCATGTCGGGGATGGCGCAGCGCCTGGAAACGGCCGATACCGATATTCTCATCACGCCTATTACCGCGCACAATGATGACGACGAAATGCAGGCCTACCGACGCCTCGTCGAAAGTCGCCGAGTGGATGCAGTGATCATTCATTCGCCTCGCCCCAAGGACCCGCGGATCGAGCTGCTGAACAGCTTGGGCCTGCCTTTCCTGGTTCACGGCCGCTCGGAGACCGAGCACGTTCACGCGTGGCTCGATATCGATAATGAAAATGCGGTGCGTAGAGCCACCGAACACCTGCTCGATCTCGGGCACCGCCGCATTGCCATGGTCAATGGCCTGCGGGGCAAGACGTATTCAATCCATCGCGAACATGGTTTTCGGATTGCCCATCAGGAGCGTGGGTTCGTCGTCGATCCCAACCTGATGGTCTGCGATAAATTCTCCGACGAGAGCGGCTTTCGTCATGCCCGCTCTTTTCTGGAGAGCGCGAATGCTCCGACCGCCATCGTTGCCGGTTCCACGATGACAGCGCTTGGTGTTTACCGTGCCGTCCGTTCGCTTGGGATGACGGTGGGTCAGGATGTGTCGGTTATCGCTCATGACGACGTTTTCCCTTATCTGACGGCAGAAAACATGGCGCCGTCGCTCTCGACAACACGATCGTCCATGCGTGCCGCGGGCACGCGCTGCGCTGAGCTAACGCTACAGCTTATCGCTGGACGTGCCGTGGATGAGGTCCACGAATTGTGGCCAGTCGAACTGATCCTGAGGGAAAGTACCGCCCCGCCGCCCTGACGGAGAGCAACCTCTCGATACGGAAAGGGGGTCTTGCGCTAGCGCGTTTACCGATGCACGCAGGATCGGCCTGCTTTTCTAAAGCTGATCGATCGAAGGAACCTTGCCGGTCAGAAACGCCAGAGCCGCTGCGCCAACGAGGCCCGAGTTCTGATCCAACGCCGCCAGCATTACCCTGACATCCTTGAATGCCGGCATTGCCCATTGCGTGATGTAGCCTTGAATGCCCGGTTGCAGCCGGTCGAACTCGTGGGAAAGCCCGCCTCCCATCACAATGATATCGGGACTGAAGATATGGATCAGGCTGGTGAAGCCGCGACCGAGAATTTCCGCTTCCTCGTCAACCAGTTGATTTGCCAGACGATCGCCATTTCTCGCGGCCGCGAAGATGCTACGGCTGTCGATGGCGCCGCCATCGCTGCCTATCGTCGTCCCGCTAGATTCCATGGCCCTTATGCGGGCGCGTCGTGCAAAAGCCGGTCCGGATCCGTAGGCCTCGAAACAGCCCCTATTGCCACAAGGGCAAAGCTCTCCGTTCGGCACGACCGACATGTGCCCGACATGGGCTGCCATGCCCTTGCGACCGCGCACCACGCGACCATCCGCAACAACGCCACCGCCAATGCCGGTGCTTACGGTGACATAGACCAGGTTATCAACTCCCTTGCCAACTCCGAACTGCCACTCACCAATGGCAGCGGCAATAGCATCATTCTCAAGGTCTACCGGAAACGGAAACCGCTTCTGCAACTCCGCCTTCAGCGGAAAATCGACGAAGCCGGAGAGGGTCGGGATATCAGTCGCGACACCGGCGACCGTGTCGAGCGGACCCGGAGCGGATACACCGACGCCCACCACCGAAGCAGAGTTCGATGCAGCAAGCAGTCCATCCGCCAGGCCGCAAATCTGGGCGAGCACGCGGTCGGGACCCGCCAGCGCATCCGTTGGTTCGGCTGCACGCGCCAGAATCCGGCCCTGCTCATCGACGAGGGCAGCGCGTACCTGCGTCCCACCGAGGTCGATTCCAATGGCAACCTGCTGCATGTGAAGACCATGAGTTAGAGTGCGCGGACCCATGCCATCCGCTCGTCGAGCGATGGCGCATTGAAAGCCAGAGAGCCGAGAACGATGGTCTCCGCACCCGATTGGCGCAGCAGAGGCACGGTGTGCTCGCGAATACCGCCGTCGGCCGCAAGCACGATCCGATGCGCCGCCCCACAGTCGGCGATGATCTGCTTGGCCTGTTGCAGCCGGGCGCCGGCCTTTTCGTCGAGGCCCTGGCCCTTCACGCCGATCGCCGTGCCGAGCAGCGTCACGAAGCTCAGCCGAGAAACGTATCTTTCGACCCGCTCGACGGGAGTATCGACCTTGAGGACCATGCCGGCGGCAACACCGCGGCGGTCGAGAAGATCGAGAGCCTCGTCGGCGACGCTTTCGTTTTCAACATGGAGACTGATCAGGTCGCTGCCCGCATCGGCGAACTGATCGATCTGTGACAGGATGATGCTGTCGGCGACCATCAGGTGAACATGGATCGGGCGCGCGGAAACTTTGCGCACCCCGGCAACGAGATCGGGGAAAAACAACATGGCTGGCGCGAAATGACCGTCGGCGACATCGATGTGGAGGATGTCGACGTGAGGATCGACACGCGCCAGTTCATCCGCCAAATGCACCAGATCAGCCGACCAGACGGAGAATTCGGCAATCAGGCGATCCTTTGGAAGATCCGCGATCCAGGTCTTGGAGGGGGTCGTCATTGTTTCAGAGCTCCTTCAGAAAATGGCCCATGGCAAGCCGGAAGTCGGCGACGTATTGCGGACGGCTCTCAGTCTTCGGCGTGATCTGCACGAAGCGCGCACCGGCAATCCGCTCAGCAAGAGCGCGCGCATAGGCGAGAGGATGAATGCTGTCCCGATCATGGCCGATGATGAGCGTCGGTACGGCGAGATTGCCGACTTCCTCGTCGGTCACATCAGGACCGTCATTTGAGATCCGGGTGAGCAGGTCGGCGGTCACATCCAAAGGCGTGCGGGAGAAAAAGCCGGCAAGCGACGCCAGATTGTCCGGCGCCTCGGCGGCGAGCTGCACGCCCACCGGCCCGGCCAGGAACGTGGTCTTTGCCTCATCCGGCGGCAGAGTTTTCAAAAGCCGCCCGACTTCGGCGTTGGGTGCCATATTCTCAGGCGCGGGTGCCGTCAGCCAGGCCGGCCTTGCGATGATCAGAGCCTTGACAAGATCGGGCCGCTTGACCGCGAGATGCAAGGCGATCGCCGCACCCATCGAGATGCCGCCGATCACGATCGGCGGCATAAGGTTTTTCTCGATATAGATGGCGATATCATCGCAGAAGGTCGCTATCGACAACTGCTCGAGATTGCCGGCTTGGGAGTGGCCGTGGCCCCGCGCTTCGATCGTTACCCGGCGAAAACCCGATTCGAGCGGAAAGACTTCGTCGGTCTGCGCCGCGTCTCCGCATAAGCCATGCTGGAATATGACGGATGCACCTTCGCCCGCCATATCCACATTGAGAATGGTCCCGTCGCTGGTTTCGAACGGTTGCGCCCGTCTCATCTTCCTGCCCCCGCAGAATGACCGTCGAGGCTATTCTTCAGGAAGGTTGCCACACCGGCCGCCTCCGAGGCCGAAAGACCATGCGTGACGAGACTGCCGTTAAAGCCAATCGCCTTGAGACGGCCGAGATAATGCGCGTAGTCGAGGACGCCCTTGCCGGCGGTCGCGAAACTACCGTCGGGATTGCGGTCTTTCGCATGCGCCATGACGATCCGATCTGCCAGAACGTCGATGGCAGAAGACACGATGCTCCGCTGCTCATCCAGCGTCGCGAACTCGAAGAGATTGGCCGGGTCGAGCACGATCTTGATGCGGGAGCTCTTTAATGCCGAGATCAACCGATGGGCTTTCTCAGCCGAGTTGACGACATTGGCGAGCTCGGGCTCGATGCCAAGATCCACATCATAACGCTCGGCGATCTCGATGGCCGTTCCCATGGCTTCGAGGAGGTCCCGCCAGGCCTCCGGCGTATTGTTGTCGGCGTGGGCCTTCCACTGGTCGATGGGGTCGCGTGTGCCGGTGCAGAGCGTGATCAGCGCGGTCGACATGCCGGCGCTGCGCTCGGCCAGCGTCGCGAGGTTACGAAGGCCGGCCTCGCGCACTGAGCGATCTGGATGGATCATGTTGAAGGTGCCCGAAACGGCGACAATTTCGACGTCGCTCGCGCGCGCCGCTCCGGCAACCGAGCGGGCCTGGGCTTCCGTGATGATCTCAGGCATCGGCGCAAGGCCCGAGCAGGCCATATTATATTGGGCGCAGGTGAACCCGGCCGCGGCGACCGAATTGAGAACGGTTGTGGGTTCCGTTCCCTCGAAGGTCTTTGCGAAGATGCCGAGCTTCATCACACGCCACCCGTGACGTCGGCCAGCGCAACCGCCTTGCCGCTTTCGGCCGAACGCGCGACGGCGACCATCGCCCGTACGGATGCCAGGCCATCATCGATATCGGCGCCTTCCATCACTGCGCCATCCAGAATGGTGCGGGCGAAGCCTTCGACCTGACGGCGGTAGAAATGGCCGTCAGCACCGAGCACGCGATGTGTGGCGCCGTCCGTTTCTCGGAAAATGTCCACCTCGCTGGTCTTGTAGTACCAGGGGTTATAGGTCTTGCCCAAAATGCTGCCGTTCTTACCATAGATCTGAAAGCCTTCGTGCCAGTCCATGCGCACTTGGACGGTGAGATCGAGATGGCCAAGCGTGCCGGAGGCAAATTCCACATCCACGAACCAGCACCAGATTCCGGCGCGCTCCGACAGGCGAGCGTTGACGGAAACGATGTCGCCGGCGAAGTAACGTGCCGTGTCGATCAGATGGCAACCATGGGCAAGCATGTAGTAGCGCCGCAGGTCGGCTTTCGGATTGGCGGAGGGCTTGCGCGCATTGGCGCTGGTGACGATCAGGGGCTGAACCGCATCGGTCATCGGATAGCGGTGCGTGCTGTCGCAATACCATGCTTTCAGAGCAACCATTTCGCCCATTTCATCGCGGATGAAGGATTTGGCAGCCTGGAGCCCCGCGTCGAAACGCTTCATATGCCCGACCTGAAACACCTTTCCCGCCCTGTCGACTACAGCTTTCAGTTCAAGGCATTCCTCGATGGTGACACCGACGGGTTTCTCGCACAGGACATGTTTGCCTGCCTGAAGGGCGCGAATGGAAGCCGGGACGTGAAAGGCATCGGCGGTCGCGATCACCACGGCATCGAGGTCGGGATCGGCCAGCATCTTGTCGTAATCGTCATAGGTTTTTTCCACCCCATGGGTGATTGCCATACGTTCGCGGAGATCCTCGGCAACGTCGCAAATCGCATAGAGGTCGGCATTGGCTGCCTTCGTGCAGCTCTCGAAGTGCGCGGCCTGGGCAATCTGGCCCGCTCCCAATACGCCGATGCGGAGACGTCGTTCCTGTTTTGCTGGCATTGAAAAGCCCTTCGGGTCGGATATTGAAGTGAACGCCGGTTTCGGCGTCGGATGGAATGTTTTCAAACATCGACGACGTCTTCTGGCCGGGCCGCCACCAGCGCCGCCCGCTGCTCCCTCGTCAATTCAGAGCGCCATATGCGTTTGAGGATGGAAAAAGTGCAGTTTCGCCGGGTCGATTGCCACATCGATCGATTGGCCCGTCTCGACCGTGCTGACGGCTTCGAACCGCGCGACGGCGTTGGCGGCACCGCTCAGATCCTCGACGGCATCGGGGTCGCCCGAGTCGATCCGGACCGCGTCGATCTTCAAATGCACGATCAGCTCGGACCCGAGTTCCTCGATCGACTTCACGATAACCGGGATCGTCGGATGGGAGGCTCCTGACGGCAACCGGCTGTCGTAGAGGTCCTCGGGCCTGACCCCAAAGATCACAGCCTTTCCCTCGAAGGCGGAAAGACCGGGAGCGCGCTCGAAAGCGCCGTCGGACAAGGGGATGGAGAAACCCGGCAGATGGATGCGCCCGCCCTCCAGACGTCCCTCGAAAAGGTTCATCGACGGCGAACCGATAAAGCCGGCGACAAACGCATTGAGCGGACGGTGATACAGAGCCTTGGGCGTATCCACCTGCTGAAGCACGCCGCCCTTCAGCACCGCGACCCGATCGCCCATGGTCAGCGCTTCGGTCTGGTCGTGCGTCACGTAGATCGTCGTCACGCCCAGCTGTCTCTGCAGGCTGGCGATCTCCGCCCGCATCTGAACGCGCAGTTTCGCATCAAGGTTCGAGAGCGGTTCGTCCATGAGGAATGCCGCGGGCTCGCGGACCATGGCGCGGCCCATCGCAACACGCTGGCGCTGGCCGCCGGAAAGCTGTGCGGGCTTGTTGCCCAGCAAGGATTCCAGCTGCAGGATCTTGGCGATCTCATGGACACGTTTGGTGCGTTCGGCCTTGTTCTTTCCGGCCAGCTTCATCGAAAAGGCGATGTTGTCGAAGACGGTCATGTGCGGATAAAGCGCATAGCTCTGAAAGACCATGGCAATGTCCCGGTCCTTGGGCGCGAGATCCACGACGTCCTGACCGCCGATGCTCAAGGTTCCGCTGCTGATTTCCTCGAGCCCGGCAATCATGCGCAGAGCGGTCGATTTTCCGCATCCGGACGGCCCGACCAGAATCAGAAACTCGCCATCATGGATCGTCAGGCTCAGATCCTTGATCGCATGGTAGCTGTTTCCATAGGTCTTGCAGATTTTGTCGAGTACAACCACAGCCACGTCTCGTCCTCCCGTACCAGTCCGGATCACATCTTCAGACGGCGCTCCCCGCCGTCTCAGATCCTTTTGACAAGAAAGCTCAGGCCTGAGCTTCAAAGTCAACAAAAGAATCGAGGTGAATTCATCACGAACTATCAGCGACCAATCATATCTATTTGAAAAATAGAGATATTTCGAATGAAATCAATATTCATTTGCGGAATTATATTTTTTATCGCGCGTAACTTTTATGGCCGGCGTCATGACTGTCAAGAGATCTCGCAAGGCGCTTCAATTACAGATCGGCGACGCACCGCTCGGCCGGTCGACCAGCGTCGACACCGGCCACATCGCGCTCATTTCCGGCATCCCGGCATCGGGAGCGGCGCGGGCGCATTCTCCGCCGCCATCCATGCCAGGCACGTCCGGTGATCTGGCAGGCCTTTGCGCCCTCCCCGTGCGGTCACGGAAATGGCGGCCGCCGCCGTGGCATAGGCAGTGCAATCAAGCGGGCTCTTGCCCTCCGCGAGGGCAAGAGCATAAGCACCGTGAAAGCAATCCCCGGCGCCGGTCGTGTCGACTGCTTGAACCTGATAGGCCGGCACATGCCACCGGGTCGCATCGCCTTTCTGGCGGAGGTAAGTCCCTCGTTCGCCGTCGGTGAGGACAACCGCGGATCGATCCCCGGACCAAAGTTTGTCCAGGATCATCGTAGGATCATCTTCGCCGGTGTACTCCTGCGCAAAGGCGAGCGGCAGCACCAGATGGTCGGCGAAAGCCAGGATCCGGTCGGTCGCGGCACCGACCGTCCATTCGATATCGGCAATCACGGCCAGGCCCAAGCCGCGTGCGCGCGCCACGACACTTTCGGAATGCGTGGCATAACCATCGATCAGCAGTACCGGGGCTTGCATCAGAACATCGTCGGGCAGCGCATCCGACGTGCCGTGCAGCACATCGTCATCATAAGCGATGAACCGGTCGCCGCCGGGACCGACCGTGATCACGGAGCGGATCGGAGCGGCATCAGCGTGGCGGGGAGCCAGCGATATATCGACGCCGTCCCGCTCGAGCTCGCAACCCGCCACATCGGCCGTTGGCTCATCGCCGAGCCAGCCGATGAAGCCAGCGCGCCCGCCAAGCCGGGCGACGGCAACCAGGGCCGTCGCCACGTTGCCGCCATGGTCGGTGGCACGCTTCGTCACTTTTCCCTTGCCGGCCGTCAGCCCCCGATCGACATAGATGATGTCATCGATTGCCAGCGCGCCGAAGCCCAGAACCTGGAAAGGGCGCGACACGTCTCAGGCACCGGCCGCCGCCAGCGCATCCTCCGGCGCCATCCCGTTATGAATGACGAACTTGAAGGCGCGCGCGGCCATGGTCGTATCGCCGTGACCCCAAAGGTTACGACCGACGACCGCGCCCTTGGCTCCAGCGCGCAATGCCTCCGAGGTCTGGACGAGCGCTCCGAGCAGCGTATCGGTCTTCGGACCGCCGGCGATCACGACCGGAATCGGGCAGGTCGCAACGGTCTCGCGGAAGGATTCGAAATCGCCGGTGTAGCCGACCTTGATCACGTCGACACCGGCCTCGAAGCCGATGCGCACCGCATAGGCAATCTCATCCGGGGTGAACACGATCTTACCGCCGTCGGAGAAATCGCGGGGATAAACATGGGCGACGACCGGCATCTCGAAGCGGGCGGCGGCATTGACCGTATCGGTGAGCCAGCGGATATACTCTCCTTCGGTGGCGCCGCGCACAGGAATGGCGACAGCCAGTGCGTCCGCACCATAACGCACCGCGTCTTCCGGGGTCGCAATGAGCTGGCGAATACGGTCGTCGGCGGTGAAGCAACCGCCCTGAATGACGAGCGCTGCCTTTCCGGCATATTCCGACCAGAGGTGGCGCGCCGCGCCAGGCTGGATGCTGATGTAGTCGGGGCCTCCCGCCATGACGCGTCTGAGCGCACCCGGCAGGTCGGCAAGCCCGCCCTCACGCACATTGCCGTAACCGACAAAATGATCGACGGCGCCTCCGAACAGATGACCCGATGGGTTCGAGAACAGGCGTGCGAGGCGGACTTTGGTTCCGAGACCCATGGCGATACTTCCTTTGTGATTGCCGGCTCTGCGATTGCTGGCGCCGATGCTGAGGAAACCCTAACTCGAAAACAAACAAATATTCAATATTTCGATTTCTTTCGTTTTTACATGGATGATGAATTTTTGACGTGCATTTTCGTCATCCTGCGGCTATTTTTGTAGCAAGAGCCGCAGGATAAGGCGGCGAACTTTCGTTTTTCAAAAGTCATATGGCCGCAAGGGGCGACAGGTCGGGATCACAAATGCTTGCAGAGCAGAGGCGGCAGCAGATCATGCTGGAACTTCAACGGGTCGGTCAGGCACGCACCCGCCAGCTCGCGGAATTCTTCGAGGTCTCGGAAGTGACGATCCGCTCCGACCTCGAAATCATGGACGCGAAGAAGCAACTGATCAAAACACATGGCGGAGCAATCGCCCTGCCGTCCGACTCGCCGGCGGCCGCCTTCGAGGAACGCATGCAGCGCAATTTCGATGCGAAGCGACGCATCGCCCAGATGGCCGCGCGGCAGATCATCGACAATCAGTCGATCGTCTTCGACAGCGGTTCGACGCTGTTGCAAGTGGCCATGCAGATGCCCCCGGTCAACAACGTCGTGGTTGCGACGACGGCGATGAACATCGCGCAGCATCTGATGTACCGGCCAGGGCTCGACGTACACATGATCGGCGGCCGCGTATTTCCCAGCACCGTGAGCACGATCGTGTCGGACTCCGACAAGGCGGTCGGCGGCCTCGTCGCCCACCAGGCCTTTGTCAGCGCCCACGCGATCGATCAGGCCTTCGACGTCGTCGATGTCTCCGAGGATATTGCGCGGACCAAGCGCAACCTGGTTCGCATGGCCCGGCGTGTCGTCCTCGTGGCGGATTCGAGCAAATTTGACATCGGCGCCTCCTCCAAAGCCTTCTCGCTATCGCGCGTCGACCTGATCATCACGGACAGCAACATGCCGCACAGCATTCGCCACCGGCTGGACAAGCTGGGCGTGGAGGTTCGCTACGCGTGATCTGCAGTCCACCTCTCCAATTTACAAGAGAGACAGGAGAGGCTTTGGCGTCGACGGATGGCTTTGGCCGACGCCATGGAATACGAGAAGGGCTAAAATCCCAGACGTCGAAGCGTCTCGCGGTTCGCGCGAACGGCCGCGGCAGGATCGGTTCCGGCATGGTCCGATTCTTCCTCGACCACGATCCAGCCGATAAAGTTCGGCGCATCCCGAACGGCCGATATGACGGCAGGCACGTCGCAGACGCCTTCGCCGAGCATCGCCCAGGTCCCGCCGGCGTCGACATCCTTCAGATGCACGTAGCGGATCCGGTCCCGGTGGGCCGCCAGCGTGTCGCCGATCTGCTGGCCGCCACGCAGGATATGGCCGGTATCCGGCACCCAACCCACGCCTGGATCCAAGAGAGCAAAGAGGCGATCATAGTCGCTCCGGGTGAAGAGGAGCGTATTGTGGTGCGAGGAAGGATGGACCGCAACGGCGACGCCAGCCGACTGTCCGATCTCGGTCGCACGATTGTAGCACTCGGCCGCAATGGCGAACTTCTCATCGAGTGGACCATCCGAGACGACCGTCGCCGATCCCATCGATACCAGCGCACCGGGAAAATTCGCCGCGAAATCGACCCATCGCCGCGCCGCGTCGAGATCGGAGGCAATCTTTTCCGCCACCGTGAAACCGCTGGCGGAGCCGAAGGCAAAGGAAACCAGCGCCAAACCGGCATCCGTCAGGGTGCGGGCAAAGTCGGCAGGCTTGAGCGCGTAATGATCGATCATCGTGTCGGTGATTTCGATACCGGCATATCCGCCATCGGCAATGGCGCGCACCAGATCGTCCGGACCGCCGCTCCAACCGGTACCCAGCATCTCCCAGGTGAATGTTTGGCAGCCGATCTGCGGCTCAGCATTTTTCATATCTCGGTCCTGACCTATTCGTTGATGACAGCCGATACCGAAGCCGGCGGCTTCCCCGCACGGGCAATCCTCGGGGCTTAGCTAGCCTTGCCGAAAGCCCCTTCCGCCTGGAGAGGCGGCCGAAGACCGGAACGGCGGGCTCTTCAGCGGGGATTGCGACGCCAGCGTCTTGCCATTACCTACGGTCAAATGTTACCGTGCGTCAATATATTTTATTCCTTGCGATTAAAATGTAACACGCCCCTCAACCCTTCGCACCCGCAACGGCAAAATCAGGTTCTTAGATGGCACAGACCAATGACATGAAACTCAGGATCGGCGTTGTGGGATGCGGCAATATTTCGCTCGCCTATATGCGCAACGCGCCGCTGTTCCGCGGTGTCGAAATCATCGCCTGTGCAGATCTCAACGCAGACGCCGCCACGCGCCGCGCAGCGGAATTCGATCTGCGGGCGGCTGACGTCGATAGCCTCATTGACGACAAGAACATCGACCTCATCCTCAATCTGACGATCCCGGCTGCGCATTTTGACGTTTCGATGCGGGCGCTGTCGGCAGGCAAGCATGTCTTCACGGAGAAGCCGCTCGGCGTCACGGCCGCGGAAGGACGCCGGCTGGTGGATGCCGCCGCCGCGAAGGGCCTGATGCTCGGCTCGGCCCCAGACACTTTCCTGGGAGCGGCCGGACGCCATGCCCGGCGGCAGATGGAAGCCGGCGCTATCGGCAAGCTGGTGACGGGAACAGCCTTCATGATGGGGCGCGGCATGGAGCACTGGCATCCGGATCCCAGCTTCTACTACCAGGCCGGCGCCGGCCCGGTCATGGATATGGGACCCTACTATCTTACGATGATGGTCAATCTGATGGGGCCGATCCGCCGTGTGCAGGCCGTCGCCACAAGCGGGCAGGAAGAGCGGCTCATCACCGCCGAGGGGCCGAAACAGGGCACCACATTCAGGGTCGGTACGCCGACCAGCGTGCTGTCGCTGCTGGAATTCGATTGCGGCGCCACGGTCACCTTCGGCAGCTCCTGGGACGTATTCCGCCACTCCAACCACCCCATCGAGCTCCACGGTACCGAAGGCTCGCTGCGCCTGCCCGACCCCGACAATTTCGGCGGCTCCGTCGGGCTCTCCAGCCGTGGCGTTCCCTGGCAAGAAACGGATACATCAGGCGAACTTTTCGGAGCCGTCAATTGGCCGATCACAGCGCCTGATCGTGCCAACTATCGCATGCTTGGTCTTGCCGATCTGGCACACGCAATCATCGAAGGCCGCAAGCCCCGCGCTTCGGGCGATCTCGCGCTGCATGTGCTCGAAGTCATGGAAGCGATCCTGCGTGCCGGCGAAACCGGTGCCGCGCAGACGATTTCGGGTATCGTCGTGCAGCCGAGGGAATTGCGGGAAGACGAAGCGAGGAGTTTGCTGGCATGACAGAACTGGATGAATCCGCCAAACGCGCGCTTGCATGGCCTGGCGATCCGGAAACGCCGGTCGAAAGCTGCACGCCGGCGCTGGCGCGGCAGCAATATCTGGATAGTTTCGCAGACATCCAGCGGCCGCTCGAAGACGTGGCCGAGATCCTGGAAAGGCATCTGGGCGCAATCAGGTTGAAGATATGGCGCGGACGGACCGCGCCGCGCCAGGCCGCACCCGCCTTGCTTTATCTCCATGGCGGCGGCTTTGTGATCGGCGCGCCGGAAACCCATGAGGATATCTGCCGGACGCTTGCCAATATGGTAGGCGCCGTCGTGGTTTCACCCGACTATCGCCTGGCCCCGGAACATCCCTTTCCGGCAGCGATCGATGATTGCGCCGCCACACTCGTCTGGATGACCGATCAAGCTGATGCGCTCGGCATCGATCCAGTGAGAATTGTCGTCGCCGGCGATAGCGCCGGCGGCAATCTTGCCGCCGTCGTCGCCCTGCTGGCGCGGGACGGGCAGGTGCCGCCTGTCATCGGACAGGTGCTGATCTACCCGGTGACCGACCAGTTGCAGGCAAGCGACAGCTACTTGCGTTATGCGGAGGGTTTCGGCCTGACGGCCGCAGCGATGAAATGGTTCCGAGACCACTATCTGCCGGAAGCCGCGAGCAGGCCGGATTGGCGCGCCTCGCCGCTGCGCGTGGCGTCGCTGGCAGGCGTGGCGCCGGCCCTCGTGATCCTTGCCGGATACGACGTGCTGTTCGACGAAGGGGCCGCTTATGCCGAGCGGCTCAGCTTGGAAGCGCAGGCCACAAGCCGGACCTGGCCCGGACAGATCCATGGCTTCGTATCGAAGCGACGAGCCATTCCGGAGGCGCAAGAGGCCCTTGAAGCCATTGCAATGGCCTGGCGCACCATGGACCCTGCGCTTGCCCGTTGAGGCGCAACCGCGACTGACTCACGCCGAGTCGCGCATGACCAGCGTCGCCTCGAGGATCACCCTGTTCGTCACAGGGGTCGTTCCATCATCCTCGCTCTCGATATGCGCCAGCAAAAGCTCCACGGATTTCGCCGCGATCTCGGGCGCGTTCTGGGCCATGGTCGTCAGCGACGGA
Source organism: Rhizobium beringeri (assembly GCF_004306515.1). Classification (NCBI taxonomy): domain Bacteria; kingdom Pseudomonadati; phylum Pseudomonadota; class Alphaproteobacteria; order Hyphomicrobiales; family Rhizobiaceae; genus Rhizobium; species Rhizobium beringeri. The sequence goes on from NZ_SILG01000002.1 coordinate 370,511, forward strand.
CAGGTATATCGGCTCAGCGGGTGATCATCGTGCCCGGCGATGCGCACATCACAGACGTCGTTCCGGCCTATTTTCAGTCCCGACGCGAATGCGGCTGCCATCGCGCCGAAAGCGAAGCGGTCGTTGGCGCATAGGAGCGTTTTGCCGGGAAGACCGCCATTCGCAAGAATTCTCTGCATCTGCTCGTATCCGAGACGCTCGAATTCCCAGGAAGGTGGTGCGTCGCAATCGATGACCAGCGGAGAATGCCCTTCCCTCGCCATGGTCGCACGGTAGCTCGCCTGCCGCTCGCCGGCATTTTCGGTCAAATGCGGAATTTCCAGGAATATCGGCGGCTCACCGGACCGGCAGAGATATTGCACAATGGCTGCCATGCTTTGCGCGTTGTCGTTGCCGACATAAGGAAGGTCAGCGCTGGCAGGGTTGTCGAAGCAGACGACAGGGATTGCGTCGCTTAGTCTCTCCAGTGCGGAACGGCGAGAACCGGCCCCGAGCGGCGCCACGATCGCACCTGCAACCTTCAGCGAGAGCAGGGTCCGCACGGCCTCCGCCTCCAGCTCCGGCCGCGTGTGCGAAGAGATCTGGACGGGCCAGAATCCCTTTTCGCGCAACTCCAGCTCGATCAGTGACACGACCTGCACATAAAAGGGATCCGACATGGTCGGGACCAGAATCCCGATATTCCTCGTCCGTTTGCGATTGAGATGCCGCGCGAAAAGGTTCGGCTCGAAATTCGACTTCTTGAGAGCCGCCTCGATACGCTTGCGGGTCACCTCCTTGATCTGCGAGGGATCATCGAAATATTTCGACAATGTCGGACGCGATACGCCGGCGGCGGTCGCGAAGTCGTCCATCGATTTATAACTTTTCTTGGCCATTCAATTCCTTATTGGCGGGACGAAGACAACTGATTTCGCACTCAACGGAAGATCCACTGACGCGCCAAATCACGCATTCGAAAATTTGTACAGGGTGATCTTCGTTTTCCGGGATCGTCGAAAATCAACGCGTGAGCCGTCATTTTTGGTACGGGCCATCCCCTCCCTTTCGAAAATCGAAATATTCGCTTCATCTGCGACTTGCGCAATCTGCGCCGCGTGGTTGCAAAAGGCGCTTGTTTCAGCACCAAAATCCGAAAAATTTGCAGTAAAGACGCCGGGTGCCACGCTTTTCATTTTATTGGCTAAACTTTCATTTGTTTACGAAAGTAAAGAAAAAATGCGTCACAAGCAACACAAATGCTGCAGAAAAATACTGGTGATGTCAATCAATTTTATTATTTTCTATCAATGATTTAACTCAACAGACGCCGTGAATGCCGGCTTCCCATCTTTTCCCGATCGCAGTTCTTCATTGACAGATAGGGGCTTCAGGGAACCTACTTTGCCTACGATCTTGAGGAGGATCGATTACTGACAATCTTTGGGAGGCACAGATGAATATCAGAAAATTTGGCGTGACCATGCGGGCTGCCGCAGCGGTATGGGCGCTCTGCGCCACATCCGCGTTTGCCGACACCACCATCGAATTCATTCAATGGTGGGAACCTGAAATGCCGTCCGGCGCCTTGCGCGGCATTATGAACGATTTCGAAGCCAAAAACCCCGGCATCAAGGTGACGCTGGTCAGCGGTCCCTATGCCACGACGCGTGACCAGATCGTCGTCGGCGCCGCCTCCGGTACGCTGAGCGACGTGGTGGGCCTGGATGGTGCCTGGGTAAACGGGCTCGCCAAACAGGGCGCGATCGCCTCGATGGACGAAATGATGGAGAAGGCGAAGTACGACAAGAGCCAGATCACCGATATCGTCAAGGTCGATGGCAAGAGCGTGATGTTCCCGCTCGCATCCTTCGTCTACCCCGTCTTCGTGAACCTCGATATCTCCAAGGCCGCTGGCGTCGACAAGTTGCCGACCACGCGCACGGAATTTGCTGAAGCCGCGAAGAAGATGACCGACGCTTCGAAGAACCAGTACGGCTGGGTTCTGCCCCTGTCGCTACAGTCTCCGAGCGGAATCCAGAACGACGTGATGTCCTGGGTCTGGGCCTCCGGGGCCTCGATGCTGAAGGACGGCAAGCCGGACCTCGAAAATGACGCCGTCGTCGGCACGCTCGACTATATCGCTTCCCTCAACAAGGAAGGCGTGATTTCTCCCGGCATTTTTGCCAAGAAGGAACAGGACAAGGTCGAGGAATTTGTCAACGGCCGCGTTGGCATGATGGTGGATTCCCTCGCCCATGTGAACCTCATCCGCGAGCGTAATCCGAAGCTCAACTTCGGCATATCAGCCTTGCCGGCCACCGACGGCTACACCGGCAAGCGCGGCATGCCCTATGCCTCCTGGGGCATCGGCATCAGCGAGGGCAGCCAGCACAAGGAAGAAGCCTGGAAGCTGGTCGAATATCTGATGAGCCCTGACGTCAACGGCCGTCTGGTCTCGATTGCCAACGCCTTCCCCGGCAACGTCCATGCCAAGCCGGATTTCGTGGCATCGGACCCGATCTTCGCGGAAGCTTTTAAAATCTTCCAGAGCGGTTATCCTGCGAACGAATTCGTCGGCCTTCCGGTCGCCGAAGAGCTGATGCGCGACATGAACGTCGAAGTTCAGAAGATGTTCGATGGCGGGCAGTCTGCCAAGGACGCGGCTGCCAATACCCAGAAGGCCTGGCTCGCGAAGTTCTAAGCACGTCGCTTTCACGGATCACCGGCAGCGCCACGTGGCGCTGCCGGTGCAAGTCGTCAACTCGGCAGAACGGAAAGTCACAGCTCATGAATCATTCGGCTACGGCTCTGGTCGCCGCGCATACCAAAGCGCGAAGAAAAGGATGGCTTCGTTACAGCACTTTGAGGAAGCTGGTGCCGTATTTCTACGTGTCGCCGGCGACCCTGCTGCTTGTTCTGCTGATGCTGTTCCCGATGGTGATGGTCTTCAAATATTCTCTGATGGACGGCGCCATCATGAAAAAGGGCGCGGCGTTCGCGGGTGTCCAGAACTATGTGACCATCTTCGAGAACCCCGTCTTCTGGCAGTCGGTCGTGCAGACGCTTTATTTCACGATCATGAGCGTCGTCTTCCACTTCATCATCGGCTTGGCATTCGCGCTGCTGTTGAACACCAACCGCGTCGATCCGCTCATTCGCAGCATCCTGCGTGTGCTCTTCATCCTGCCCTGGCTGTTCACCGCCGTCATCATCGCCATCATCTGGCGCTTGCTGCTCGACCCGAACGGCGTCGTCAACAGCGTGCTGATGGCGCTCCACATCATCAACTTCAAGGTGGAGTGGTTTTCATCCACGCGCACCGCCATTCACGCTTTGACCTTCGCAAATATCTGGGCGGGTTATCCGCTCTACATGGTCAGCCTGCTTGCCGGCCTCCAGGGCATTTCGAAGGAGCTTTACGAGGCAGCCGGTATTGATGGCGCCAACGAACTCCAAAAGTTCTGGTACATCACCATTCCGCAGTTGATGCCGATCATCATCAGCATTGCGCTTCTCGACTTCATCTGGACGATGCAGGTTTTTCCGCTGGTGTGGATGACGACGGGGGGCGGGCCGATCTATTCGACGGAAGTGCTCTCCACCTTCACCTACAAGCTCGCCTTCTCCCAGTACGAATTCTCGTTGGCTTCGGCGAGCGCGATGATCATCCTCATCATCTCGATGAGCGTCACCTACTTCTACATCAAACACCAGCAGCGCAGGTGATCGCCATGGCAAAACGTTCCTTCAAGAGCTCCGTATTGCCGACCATCCTGACCTATCTCGGCCTGGCGATCGGCCTGGTCTTTTCGGCCTTTCCGATCGTGTGGATGTTTTTCAGTTCGCTGAAATCGAATACGGAAATCTTCGCCCTTCCGCCGCGGCTTTTTCCGCAGGATTTTACGGTGGCCGCCTATCTGACGATCTTCAACGATCCGGTGAAAGTGCGGTTCTTCATCAACAGCTACTTCGTTGCTGGTGTCGTCACCTGCCTGACCCTCGTCGTCGCGATCGTGACCGCCTACGGCTTCAGCCGCTATCAGTTCCGGTTCAAGAACACCTTGAACATCTTCATCATCAGCACCCAGACCGTTCCGCCGATCACCCTTCTCATCCCCTATTTCGGAATGGTGGTCGCCTTCAGGATCTTCGATACCTATCTGGCACTGATCCTGACCTACATGGTCTTCACGCTGCCTTATGCCATCCTGCTGATGACAGGCTATCTCAACACCTTGCCGAAAGAGCTGGACGAGGCCGTCCTTGTCGACGGCGGCTCGAGCTGGACAGCACTCTGGCGCGTCATCGTTCCGGTCTCCATCCCCGGGATCGTTGCCACGGCGGTCTACACGTTTCTGCTGGCCTGGAACGAATTCCTCTTCGCGCTGACGCTGACGAAATCGATGGACCTCAGAACCGTTCCGATCGGCATCCAGCTTCTGATGGGTCAGCACGCCTTCGAATGGAACGAGATGATGGCGATGAGCGTGCTCGGTTCCCTTCCCCTTCTGGTCCTTTACCTGGTCGCTCAACGCTACTTCCTGGCAGGCATGACCGCCGGCTCAGTCAAAAGCTGATGAGACGTCTCAGAACCTGCGCCAGCCGCGTCCAATATCGTTTGGGCAATATCGGCAAAGCCAAGCCCGGCGGGCTGCGAGGAGACCCATTTCGGCGCGTATTGCAATTGTGACAGAACCGGGATGATGTTGTTGACCCCGAAGGAATTGCGGATAAAGCCAAACATCGGTGCATCGTTTCGAGAGTCACCGACGAAGGCGGTCACAGCGGCTGTTTCATCGGGATCGACACCAAACATCTCGGTTAAAACGCGCTCGCTCATCGAGCGCTTGTTGTAATCGCCGATCCACGTGTTGATGTGAATGGAGCTGATCGCAACCGTTCCGCCAATGGCTTTTATACTGGACGCGAGATCCTCGACCTCACGCGGGTCGTGACCCTGAATATCGATTGCGACGTCCGCCAGCCGAAAAACCTGGTCGTGGGCAATTCTGAACGCCGTGCCCCTTCGCGAGACCAGCTCTTTGATTGCCTGGAGGTGCTGGCGCTGGCGCTCGGCCTGGAGGGCGGCGTCCTCCCAATAGTCGAAGGCGACAGCACCGTCCCGACGAGTGACACAATATGCGCCACTTTCGCCGATGACTGCGGCCACCGGCCAGGCACGAACGATATGTTCGCACCAACCGGCGGAGCCGCCCGTCACCGGCACGACGGCAATACCCGCCCGGCTGAGATCCCAGAGAGCTTCGTAGGTTTGCGGCAGAAGTTTACCTTCTGTCGTCAGGGTATCGTCGATGTCGGTGAACAGGTAGCGCACATCCTGTAACTCACGAGCTGATGGCGCCAGGTCTACGTAGCTCATGTCATGTCCTCGCTGCATGTGACCACGTCCAAGCCGCTCTCGGCGAGGGCATTGGTGGCGGCCGCTTCGCCAGGCAGCCGATCGGTGTAAAAACGGGTGAGTTTGCTGAATGGCGCCACACGCACGGAAGCGTTTCGCGTCCACTTGCTGACGTCTGCGGCCAGAATCTGCGTTTGCGAATTCTCAAGGAGGGCATTGGTAATTTGGGCTTCGCTATAGCTGAAGTCCATCAGACCGTTGAGCGGGCTTAAAGCGCCTGCGCCGACGACTGCGTAAGTCGCATAGAATTTTTCGACGAACCGGATCACATCCGTGCCCACCACGTCGCGATCGTCGTGACGCAAAAGACCGCCCGTCAAATGCACCTCGACACTCGGTGCATCGCAAAGGCTCAAGGCGACGTGGATGTTGTTGGTGATTACCGTCAGGCCCTGGTGATCACGTAGCGCCTCGGCAACGAACCGAACTGTGCTGCCGATCCCAAGGAACACTGTCGCCTCTGCCCCTATGTCGGCGGCGACGCGCTTGGCGATCAGCCGTTTGGCCCGCCGGTTGAGCTGGGCGCGAGCATTGAGTGAGATGTTGCTGCCCTCGACCGGCAGGTCGACGCCGCCGTGGAAGCGGCGCGCGTGCCCGAGATCGCATAATGCATTGATATCGCGACGGATCGTCTGCGTCGTCAGATCGTACCGACGTGCCAGCTCCTCGATGTACTGAACACCGTCCGTTTCGATCAGCGCAAGGATCTCACGTTGTCGGCTCGATATGATCCGCTGCCCCATCGCCGCTCCTTACGTGAGGTAGACACTGGGGTCGTCTGTTATCACACCGGTCAAACCCACATCCCAGAAAGATGCGAGCCGTTTGGGATCGTTGCAGGTCCACGCCCGCACCGAGATGCCGCGATGCACGGCCTCCTCGAGAAACCCGATACTCAGAGCCTTGTAGTCGAGATGGATGGTTTTTGCGGGAATCGACCAAAGGACATCCAGCCAATCCGCAGGCAACTTGCTCCACAGCATGGCAAGTTCGTAGCTTGGATCAATCTCCTGCATTCGCTTCAACGCAACGGCATCAAAGCTTGAGATCATGATCTTGGTGTGCGCCGCCCGCGCCTTCAGATGTTGATCAACGACTTTGACCAACTGGTCGAGTGACTTGTGATGGGCATGCTGCTTGATCTCGACATTGGCGTTGAGGCCGAGTTCGCCCAGCGCCGAAACAACGCGGGCCAGCGTTGGCAGTGGTTCGCCTTTGAATTTCGGGCTGAACCATGAGCCCGCGTCGATGGCTTCGAGATCCGATGCGGTGAGGTCGGCAAGATTTCCCTTTGACGAGGAACAGCGATCGATAGAAACGTCGTGGATGACGACCGGGGTACCGTCGGCAAGAAGTGCAACGTCGAGTTCGACCCATTCCGCGCCCTGGCCCGCGGCCGCTCGAAAGGAAGCAATCGTATTTTCAGGCGCGACGGCAGAGGCGCCTCGATGTGCCTGAACTTCACCGCGTCTCGGGCCGGATCGCGACTCTACGGTCGTCATCGTATCATCTCTTTCGTCTTCTTCGGGGTTGGATGGAGAAAGAATAAAGCGGAGTCAATCTGTGCGTTTTCCGGTATCGCTGTTGAAAGGATGCATCGCGTCAACACGTGCGAAGATGTCGATATTCGCATTCTCGGCAAAGTCCGGACGACCCGGTACGGTCAGGACGACCGTCTGCTGGCTCCCACCCAATCGCACATGCAGATGGCTTTCTCCCCCAATTGGCTCGAGCAACTCGACCGTTGCATTGAGACGAACGGAAGGCTCAACCGGCTTGGTGACGAGCAACGCGTCTGGGCGAAGGCCGATCATGTCGGTGCCGGCGGGCAATGCCAGGGCACTTTCGCTGTCGGCCGCCCTGAGGACGTCGATCGGCACAAGATTCATAGGCGGTGAGCCGATGAAGCTGGCCACAAACAAACTCGCCGGGCGATCGTAGACCGCCACGGGCGAGCCGACCTGTTCGACAAGTCCTCCGTTCATGACGACCAGCCGGTCTGCCAGCGTCATAGCTTCAAGCTGGTCATGGGTGACATAGATGCTGGTGGTCTTCAGGCGCCGTTGCAGCCGGCGTATTTCAACGCGCATCTGTACCCGCAATTTGGCATCGAGATTGGACAGAGGCTCATCGAACAGGAAGGCGGCCGGCTCGCGAACGATGGCGCGCCCCATCGCAACCCGCTGGCGCTGCCCGCCGGACAGCTCGCGAGGTTTACGATCCAACATCGGCCCGATTTCGAGGATCTGGGCGGCTTCCGCCACACGGCGGTTGATTTCGGCCCGTTCCGTGCCGCGATTTTTTAAACCATATTCGAGATTTCCACGCACGGTCATATGCGGGTAAAGCGCATAGTTTTGAAAGACCATGGCGATATCGCGGTCGGCGGGCTCTGCCTTGTTGACATTGCGGCCGGCAATCTCGACATGGCCCTCGCTGATGGTTTCCAGCCCGGCAATCATGCGAAGCAAAGTTGATTTGCCACAGCCGGACGGGCCGACGAGCACGATGAGTTCGCCATCCGCAACAGAAAGGTTGATGCCTTTGACCGCCGGAACGGCGCCATAATTCTTCTTGACGTCGATGATGTTGATCGTTGCCATTTCATTTCTCCGTTTCGACCAGGCCTTTGACAAAAAGGCGTTGCATGGCGACGATGACGAGGACGGGTGGCAGGGCGGCGAGAATGACCGCTGCCATCACGAGGTTCCAGCGCGGCTCGGCATCGGCAACCGCTGCCATGCGCTGGATTCCCATCACGACGGTATAAAAGCTCTGGTCGGTCGTTGTGATGAGCGGCCAGAGATACTGGTTCCAGCCGAGCACGAAGAGGATGATAAAGAGCGCCGCGATATTGGTGATCGACAGCGGCAACAGAATATCGCGGAAGAACTTCATCGGTCCCGCTCCATCGACGCGGGCGGCCTCCATCAGTTCGTCAGGGACTGTTAGAAAGAACTGACGAAACAGGAAGGTTGCCGTTGCCGAGGCGATCAGCGGAATGATGAGGCCGCCATAATTGTTCAGCATTCCGAGGTCGGCGACGACCTTGTAGGTCGGCACGATGCGCACCTCGACCGGCAACATCAGGGTGATGAAGATCATCCAGAATGCCAGGGTCCGGAACGGAAATCGGAAATAGACGATGGCAAAGGCCGAAAGGATCGAAATGACGATCTTCCCGACGGCGACGCCAACCGCCATGATCAGCGAGTTGATCATCATCGGCCCGATCGGCGGCGCCCCGGAGCTTGTCATTCCCGATGAGAGCATCGTCGAATAGTTCTCGATGATGTGGCTACCTGGTGTCAGCGGCACGACGCCTGACAAGAAGTCATTTGGGCCGTGGCTCGATGCGATGAAAGCCACGTAGACGGGAAATACCACGATCGTGACGCCAATGATGAGGACAAGGTGCGCCAGGAAATTTAGGAAGGGGCGATTTTCAACCATCCTTGGAATTCCTCAATATTGCACGCGGCGTTCGATGAAACGGAATTGGACCGCCGTCAGAGCGACGACGATCACCATGAGAATGACCGACTGCGCCGCCGACGAGCCCAAATTCAGTCCGATAAAGCCGTCGAAATAGACCTTGTAGACAAGGATTTCCGTCGCGCGCGCCGGTCCGCCTTGGGTGGTCGCATGGATGATGCCGAACGTATCGAACATCGCGTAAACGATGTTGATGACGATCAGATAGAAGGTCGTCGGTGAGATCAGCGGGAACACGATCGTCCAGAAACGCTTCATCGGACCGGCTCCGTCGATGGCCCCGGCTTCCTGAAGCGAGCGCGGGACGGATTGCAGCGCAGCCAAGAAGAACAAGAAGTTATAGGAAATCTGTTTCCACGTCGCCGCGATCACGATCAGGATCATGGCATCGTCGGGATTGATCAGATGGTTCCAGTTGATCCCCATCGCCCGCAACATATAGGCGACGATACCGATCGACGGATTGAACATGAACCACCAAAGAATGCCGGCGATCGCGGGAGCGACGGCATAGGGCCAGATGAGCAAGGTCGAATAAATTCGAGAGGTGCGCAACACACGCATCGCCGCTGCAGCCAGGAGCAGCGCGATCGACGTTGATAGGACCGTCACGAGTATGGCGAAGATGAGCGTGTGGCCGAAGGCATTGATGTAGATCGGATCGGCAAAGAGCCGACGGTAGTTTTCGAACCAGACGAAGGTCGTTTTGAAGCCGAAAGCGTCCTGGCGCAGGAAAGATTGCCAGAATGCAGTTCCCGCAGGCCAGAGGAAAAATACCACGGTCACGAAAATTTGGGGGGCGATGAGCAGGTAAGGCAAAAGCTTGTTGGGAAATACGGTCCGTTTGGTTTGCATGGGCCCTCACACTGACGGATGGGAAACGGGGGCCGGTCTTTCACCAGCGCCCGTCACGGAGCCCATTAGTTGGCGGACTGGAAATCGCGAAGCTGTTCGTTGCCTCGTGCGACCACGGAATCAACTGCTTCCTTCGCCGTCTTCTTCCCGCCCAACAAGGCCGCAAACTCATCGTCGATGATGCCTCGCACCTGGACGTAGTTGCCGAAACGGATGCCCTTGGAATTGTCGGTGGGTATCACCCGCGTCAGCTGCTTGATGCCGATATCTGCTCCGGGATTCTTCTCGTAATAGCCCTGATCCTGGCCCAGCTTATAGGCAGCCTCGGTTATCGGCAGGTAGCCCGAGAACTGATGCCAATCGGCTTGGACTTCCGGCTTCTGCAGGTAGGTGAAGAACTTCGCGACACCTTTGTACTCCTCTTCCGGGCGACCCTTCAGCGTCCAGAGCGTGGCGCCACCGATAATCGAGTTGAGCGGCTGCGGAATAACGTCGTCATAGTAGGGAAGAGGCGCAAAACCGACCTTGAATGCCTTTGCGTTGTTGATGACCCCTGCCCGACCGGCGGACGAGTTCATGTACATCGCGCATTCCTGAGAATAGAACATCGGAGGAGCGTTATCGCCGCCGCCAGGTCCTCCGAATTTGAAGAGCCCCTCGTCCTGCCACTTCTTCAGGTTGCCCCAATGGCGGATCGTGAGATCGTTGTTGAAGGTGAATTCTGCGTCCAAGCCGCCAAAACCGTTGGCCTTGGTGGAATACGGCTTATCGTGCAGGGCATTCAGATTCTCAGTCTGGATCCAGGAGATCCAGGCGCTGGTGAAGCCACATTTGGCTGCACCGGACTTCATGATCGTCCGCGAAAAGGCTTCAACGTCCGCCCATGTTTTCGGCGGCGTTTCCGGATCAAGCCCCGCCTTCTTGAAGACATCCTTGTTGTAATACATGATCGGCGTCGAGGAATTGAACGGCAAGGACAGAACGTTGCCGCTGGTGTCTGAGTAGTAACCGACGACCGGAGCAATGAATTTGCCCTGGTCCCAGGCCTCCCCTTCGTCCTTCATCAACTGGTAAACGGGATAGACCGCGCCCTGTGCTGCCATCATAGTGCCAGTGCCGACTTCGTAGACCTGTACGATTGCGGGCTGCTGGTTGGCGCGGAACGCAGCAATGGCGCCCGTCAGCGTCTCGTCATAGGTGCCTTTGAATACCGGGACGATCTCATAGTCAGATTGAGATGCGTTGAACCCCTTGGCGATCTGTTCAAGCTTCGCGCCATTCTCGCCTCCCATCGCGTGCCACCACTGGATCTTCGTGGTTGCCATTGCCGGAACGGATAACGATAGGCTGGTCAATCCTGCGGACAGGAAAAAAGCGATCTTTTTCATCCTCACTCCCACTTGTTGTCGGTCCGAAGCCTCCCGCTACGAACGTGAGCGCGATGGTAACAGGCGAGTTTCACTTTGCAAGAATGAAATGTTCAAATGAACATTTCCGACCGGCGATCACCCGTGCGAATTGGCGCTGGCAACAGCTTCTGGTTCAAGGTGCGCGGTTCTTAGGTCGAGGATATGGATTAAGCGCCGTGTGACTGGCGGCATGGGCTTGGTCACCTTTGGGTGACAGCACAAGCGTGATCCAGCGAACGCCTCCATGGCGTTCACCGTTAACGGCTGTTGGTGCCTGGATTGTCACAACTCTCTGTTGTGATCACTTTATCGGCCTTCCGACCTCCCAATGGTGACCTCTCATGGTCGCCACCGGCGGGTGCCAAGCTTGCAGCACCTTGCAGACTTCGGCTCTGGTGGGCGCGCCGATACGTCCGCCGAAAACCTGGCATTTGAGTGCTGCCGCCATGGATGACAATCGCATCGTCTCTTCGATCGGCAAGCCTTCCGCAGTAGCCAGCGCAAAAGCGCCATGGAAGATATCGCCGGCTGCGAGCGTGTCGACGGCTCTCACCTTCGGAGCGGCAAGATGGACAATTTCGCCGGTTCGGTCATCGAACCAGAAGCAGCCATTTTCGCCTACGGTAACGCTGATGAAGGCATGCTCGAACTTTCGCTTCAGAAGACCGACGACCTTCACTAGCTCGGCTGTTCCGGCAAGCCGTTCGGCGGCCGGCTGCGAGAACACGATATGGCTAGCGGCCGGTGCAAGCATCTCGATCACGCCATCGCCTGCAACGTCACCATCGAGAATGGCCGGCTTGCCCGCTTCTCTCGCTGCCAACAGCGTCCGCAGTGCAAGCTTCGGCCACCGGACGTCGACCAGCACCGCATCGAAAACAGAAACATCCTGCTTTGTGACCGGCTTGATCGTCTCGTGCAGGCCTGCATCGTAGAAAGGCACGATCAAGCGCTCGCCCTGATCATCGACAAGGATCGTCGAGACGGCCGAGCGGGCGCCTTCGACGCGCACCATGCCGCTCATGTCTATGCCGCTCTCGCTGAGGTCGGCAATAATGCGTTCGCCGATGGCGTCACCGCCGACTGCACCCCAGAGGCTGGCTTTGCCGCCCAGCCGGGTGACCGCAAAGGCAGCACTCGACGCCATGCCTTCGGCAATCTGCAGCATATCGTAAGGCAGAATTTTGCCCTGGCCGGTCGGTAACGAGCGCACACGAAACAACGTGTCCATAACCGCCGCGCCGACACACAAAACGTGGCGCGCCTGACCGGGAGGCGGGTCGAAGGCAGAAGTCGTCAAAACCGTTGTCTCACCCGTTCACTTGACGGCTCCGGCCGTCAGGCCCGCCACGATCTGCCGTTGCGCAAACACCGTCAATATCAGCACGGGCAAAGTGACAATCAACGCCGCCGCCGCCAGCGGACCCCAACTGACCTGCTCGAACGAGAGCATGTTGTAGACCGCGACCGGAAGCGTGCGTGTCTCGCGGCTGGCGAGCACGATGCCGAAGACGAAGTTGTTCCACGAGAAGATGACCGACAGGATGAAGGCGACCACGATGCCCGGCCTTGCGATCGGCAAGGCGACCAGCCGGAAAACCTGCCAGGGTGTTGCGCCGTCGATGCTTGCAGCCTCTTCCAGCTCCATCGGCGTCGTCTCGAAATAACCGATCATGATCCACACGACGATCGGCACGGTAACCACGAGATGGATGATGATCTGCGGCACGAGCGTGCCGAGCAGGTTCAGCCACTGGAACAGCAGGAAGAGCGGGATCAGGAAAGAAAGGCCGGGCGTCATGCGCGCGATCATGATGACCATCGCGGACTTCTCCGCCTTCAGCCGCGCGATGCCATATCCGGCGGGCACGCCGATCAGCAACGCCAGAAGCGTAGCCGCACCCGTCACCAGCACCGAATTCCAGAGATAGAGGAAGAAGTTGTTCTCTTCGAAGACCTTCAGATAGTTCGACCAGGCCAAGCGCTCCGGGATGAAGATCGGCGGATAGGCGCCGTTGTCGATCTCATATTTCAGCGACAGCGAGATCATCCAGAGGAAGAACAGGACGACCGGCGAGATCATCACCAAAGCAACAAACAGCAGTCCGATGCGATCGAGTGTCTTGCGCTTCATCAGCGTGCCTCCCCGTCGGACCAGTTCACCCGCTGCCGGAGCATCATAAGGACGAAGGAGAGCAGGACGATGAGGATGAAGAAGACAACCGCCATGGCCGAGCCATAGCCGATATCGTAGTAGGCGAAAGCGGTGTTGTAGAGATAGATGTTGATCGTCTCCGACGCCGTGCCGGGGCCGCCTTGGGTCATGGCATAGATGATGTCGAAACTTTTCACCGCATCGATGCTGCGGATAATCACGGCAATCATCAGGAACGGCGCGATCATCGGCAGCGTCAGATAGCGGAATTTCTGCCAGACGTTGGCTCCGTCGATTTCAGCACTTTCATAGGGCTCGCGCGGAACCGCCGCCAGACCGCCGAGCACGATTAGCATGATAAGCGGCGTCCACTGCCAGGTCTCGACCAGCACCAGCGAGGGGATGACGCTGCTCTGATTATAGATCCACTCCTGCGGGCCGATGCCGATGAAGGAGAGGAGATAGTTGAGGACGCCGAGCTGCGGATGGAACATCATCGTCCAGACGAGTGCGATGGCGACCGGTGTGGCCATCATCGGCATCACGAATATGCCGCGTATAAGACCGCGCAGTGGAAATTGAGCATCGAAGATCAGCGCCGCGAGCGTCCCCAGAAAAAGGGGAACCACCACGGAGAGCGTCGTATAGAGCACCGTATGCCACAGAGACTCCCAAAAGCGCATGTCGGTGGCGAGGCGCGCGTAATTGTCCAGCCCTGCAAAGACCTGGGACTGGCCGAGCGTCCAGCTGTTGACGCTCATCCATATCGTAAAGACCCATGGAAAGACGATGACCGCGGCTATGACGATGAGCGCCGGGATGACGAAGGGCCAGTAGTTGGGAGCAAACCGATCCGGTTTGCTCCTTCCTTTCGACGTCTTGGCCACTGCGGTCGTTTCGATGCTTGTCGAGGCCATTATCCCTCGCTCTTCGCCAGGACGGGTTCGAACTGTGCCGTCGCTGCCTTCAGTTCGGTTTCGGGATCGGCGCCGCCGATCATGTTGGTAAGACCGACGCCATAGACGTCGCGGAACTCGGTGACCGGAATGATGACCGGCAGCGCGAGCCGCGAGATCTTGCCGGAACCGACGACGGCATCAAGCCATGCGCCCGGCATCTTGACGCCTTCGCGGACCTTCGCATCCTCAAGGACGGACTGGCGGAAAGGAACGCCGGCGCCGGCCTGCAGCAGACGTGCGCCCATTTCATGCGAAATCGCCCATTGGCAGAAGAGGTACCCGGCTTCTTTTTTCTGGCTTGCCGCGACGACGCCAAGCCCGTCGCCGAAGGTGCCTGCGGCCTGTACCTTCGGACCTTTCGGCATGATGCCGTAACCGACCTGGCCGACGACGCGCGACTTTTCCGGATTCTCGATCGGCGGCGCAAAACCGACGCCGTCCAGCCACATGCCGATCTTGCCCTGCAGGAAAGCCGACTGCGCCTCGGCCCAGTTGAAGCCGGAGACGCCGGGAGGGGCGGTCTTGGTCATCAGCCTTTGGTAAAGCTTGGCCGCATCGATCGCTTCTTGCGATGTCGTGCGCAGCTTGCCATCAGGGCCGAGCGGGCTCGAATCATATCCGAGCAGCAGCGACGTCCAGACCGGCGTATTGGCGTTCTTCAGGCCGCGGGCGACGAAGCCGTAGGTGTTGGTGGAAGGATCGGTGAGCGCCTCCGCAGCACTGGCGAGTTCTTCGAACGTCGTCGGGTAGGCAAGCCCCTTCTTCTCGAACAGCGCCTTGTTCCAATAGATGATCCAATAATCGACCGAGAATGGAAGCGAACGCAGAACGCCGTCCGGATCTTTGGCAAAAGTCAGGCCGGCTTCGGCAAAGTCGCTTTCAACCAGAGACGGGTCGGTCAGAGAGGGGTCCTTGAGAAAACCGCCGATATCGGCAAGCCAACCGCCCTTTTCGAACTGTCGCTTCTGGACATGATAGCTCATGTGCACGACATCGAAGCTCGGCTTGCCGGAGCTCAGCTCGATGGTCGTCTTCTGACGCTGCTGTTGCTCGGGCGTCGCTTCGGCATTGACCTTGATGCCGGTGAGCTCCTCGAATTCGGACAGGTACTTCAGCAGTATCTCGCTGCGTGGGCTCTTGACCAGGTTGACTTCGAGCGTCGTGCCGGCAAAGCGCTTCCAATCGACGGCAGCCGATGCCAGCCGCACCCCGAGCATGCTACTGGCGCCAAAAGCGGCCGTACCCGCCAGAAAGCCGCGTCTCGTCGGATTTAAAAACGATGACATGTGATTCCTCCTCCTTTTGCCGGCGATCTCCTCACCCCCGGCTGTTTATTTCCGATTATATCCTGAGCGCACGATCTCTTGCATGATTGATGTGTGCGACAAGGCTGTTGACGGCGTCCGCCGCCGATCGTCGTTCGATTGCCTCGAGCACCTTGAGGTGCTCGCCCATCACAGGTCCGACGTGACCATCAATTCGAAAACGATCCTGACTGATCAGGCGCATCTTGATCGAGTTCACCCGGTAGGCGTTCGAGATGATGGTATTTCCTAAAGCATCGATAAAGGCGTCATGCATGCCCCAATCGACAGCTTGCGCGTGCACTTCCAATTCGTGCGATCCATCGCCGTTTCGAATGGCGTCGGCAATATCCCGATGCTGTTTCAAAAGCCTGGCGATCGTCTCGTCAGACGCAGAGCGGGTGAAAAGCGCGACTGCTTCCTTCTCCAGGAAGACGCGCAGCTGGAACGCCTCGCGAATGAGGTTAAGGTCGATATGAGCGATCTGCAAACCCCGCTGGGGCACTGTCTTGATCAGACCTTCGGCTTCGAGCCTCGGGATAAGTTCGCGGATGGCGCCAAGCGTCAGCCCCGTCAGCTCGACGAGGCGACGCTGCGAAACGAACTGGCCGGGACGCACATCACGCGCAAGAAGGTGGCGTGTGAAGCTTTCATACGCCTTTTCCCGCAGTGTCGGCTGCTCGTCGGTTCCGTCCATCGCCTCTCCCAGAAACATGTCCGCCCTATGCCGCTTTCGAGCGGAAAAGAGTGTCGAAGGCAAGAAAGAGTTGCGCCTGCCCTTTTGCGGATATTGAGACGAGTGGCGGACGAACCGCAAGCCAGATTTCATCCGACGTCACGTGAGTGACCATGGTTTTCACGGCGGCAGTCACCGGAAATTTTAGCAGTTCCTCCACAAAATCCTCGATGCGGGAATCGTCCATGCCTTCCTCCGCCATCAGCTTGACCTCGCGTGGCACAAAATTCGCCATGCCGGAGATCGCACCCTGGCCGCCAAGCCGCACGCCCTTCGCCAGGTGACGTTCGTCCCCCACCAGGATGACGAGATCGCCATGCGCCTTCAATAGTGTTTCCGTGAAAGGCCAGTCGCCGGAGGAATCCTTGACGCCTATAACGATGTTGGGAAAGGCGATCCGCAGCCGGCCGATCAACGATACGGTCAGCGGAACCATGGTGAGCGAGGGAATGTTGTAGACGATAATGTCTCGCGCCTTGTCGCCGAGGATGGCGAATACAGCCGAAAACCACTGGAAGACGCCGTCATCACTCACGTTCTTGAAGTAGGAAGGGGGAGCAAGAAGGATATTTCGGGCTCCTTTGGAAAGCGCGTGACCCGCCAGCATCGCGGCATCCTGGGCCGCGTCGACCAGCACGCCGACGATGATTTGCTTTGCTGCTATCCCGCTATCAAGCATGGAAGCGAGGACACGTTCACGTTCCTGCGTTCCGATGGAAGAGCCTTCACCCGTCGTCCCGAACAGCGTAACGCTCGAGCATCCGGCCGCGAGGCTGCGCCGCGCCTGCTCGATCATCGCCTCGATCGCGATATCGCCATTGCTGTCGAACGGTGTCGCAAGCGCGACCGAGAGCCCGAATTTCTGTGTCAACTATGCTTCCTCCCAATTACCGCGTCAGACGTAGCAGACTAACATGTTAGCTGTAAAGAGATGATTACACACCTCCTCGTTACACGATTGTCGCGGTCCTAGCTTGCTGACGATCAACTGGCATGCCTCGCTGCCCGCCCGTTCGCCCGAACGAGCGCCATCAGCATCGGGCCGATCGCAAACTCGCCACTTTCGGTCCTTCGGGTCAGATCTCTGAGGTAACCGCCGGGCGAGTTAATGTGCCCTCCCCTTTCCAGGATACAGGCGATCACGGTTGCGGCGTTTTCCGGCCCCATGCCGGAGCAGGCTTCCTCATACGCCGAGGGACTGACGCCGAGCATCGAGCGCACGACGACGGCGGCCGACATCAGGTCTCGCCAGTTACCGATGGTTCCGCCAGGCCCGTAGTCGAGAATACTGGGGCAGGCCTGGAGGACGAGGCCGAGCGGGAAGGATTTCAGGCTTGGCCCGGCCCCTGGATCGACCGCGCCTCCCGCCCTGCTGCTCATCCCGCCGGACGGCTTCGGCTGTTTCAATCTTCGCTCGTCCGGCGGCCCGGCGTTCGGTTCATGATCGGCTGCTGCCCTTTCGCCCTGCTTCGGTTCGAAGCTTGGTTCAAGTTCATAAATGGAGTCGGGATTTGAATTCTGTTTGTGATGCTCAATTTGAGACTCATTGGCGTTTATTTTTTGTGTTTTTATCCGTCTTTCCAGCACGTTGACGATCTCGGTGCGCAGCAGCCCCATCTCGTCAAGCAACGGTGCCAGTTCTTCTGCAGTCGCCACGCGAGGAATCCGGGCAAGGAGCGTTCGAAACATCGCTGAAATACTCTCCCAATCACCGGAAACTCCTTCTTCGATAGCCGTCGCGATCAGCTTGGAGATATCACGTCGGCACACCGTCAGACGTTCCCTGGTCACCCGCAACAGCTCCCGACCGGCAACCGCCTGGGCGGCCAGGCTTTCGATCTCGACAGCACGCGCCAGAAGCGGCGCGACGCTGAAGCCGAAGGCCTCGCCGATGGCCCCTGCCCTGTCGCGGCGCGCATAGCGCTTTCCATTCGGACTGTCCTTGCGCAGGATCAGGCCGGCGTCGACCAGGACGGCAAGATGCCGCCTGAGGGTGGCTGCCGTCATCCCGCGGGCGCGAAGCGAAAGCTGCGCATTCGACGGGAAGACAATCAGGCCCTTCTCCTCGGAAATCTCGTCGTCTGGGTAGAAGGTCAAAAGCGCATCGAGCACAGTCAGCGCCCGATCGGTCACGCCGAGCGCCGGCCGCGCCTCGCAGATTGCCCTGAACAGCTTCCACTTGCTGCGCTTCATCCCCGGCTCGATGGTCTCGGCCAGTTGCTGGCTTGCCAGCATGCCAAGCGACATCGGCCGCCGCCCAAAGGGCGTCGTTACATATCCACTCTCCATTTGCCTTCACCTTCGTTCAGGCAAAAGAAAACCATCCACCAATTTGGTGCCTAAGACGCTTGACTGTGATTCGTGGAAATGCGATTCTCGATGTGCTTAAGATCTGAGAAGGGCTTCCACGACGGCGTCGTTGGGGGCCTTTTTCTTTTGCGCGCTACGCTCCTCTGTCCTTGTTGAACTCCTGGAACAGGCCCTTCAGCCGTTCCTGGACGAATTGATCGAAACCGGGTGCGGTCTTGCCGTCGAAGACGAAGGTTGCGCCAGACGCTGTCTTCTTGATCATGACAGGCACGCCGCTAACCTGGGTTTTGGCCACCACCGGCTTCGGCGCTGCCGTCTTCTTCGTTGCCAGAACAAGTGCTCGCTGAAACCGCTCGTCGCTCGAAATTTTGCGCGCGTCGTCCGCGGACAACTCCGCGATGATCTTCTCGACGTCGGCTTTCTCGAGCCGCTCGCCCAATTCCAACCATCGGCGGCGGCCGATATCAGGTGCTGCACCGATGGCGTTGACGAGCCCCAGGGGGACCTGTCGTATGACGATCAGCATTCTCGACAGCGCCGCCTTATCCACACCGAGAGCCGCCATGATGACATCGCGGCCAAAGCTGCGTTCTTCGAGCCGCGATGCGAAGAGCGCGCGCTCGATGTAGGAGAGATTGGTTCGAGCGCTGTTTTCCTGTCCCTGGCTGACGACCAGCTGACCGTCGGTGAGATCGCGAACGACCGCACGCACCCGGATGCCGATTTCTCGAGCCGCAGCCAGGCGACGATGGCCGTAGGCGACCTGATAGCGTCCCCTGGTTTCGGGATGTGGGCGGACAAGGATCGGAACCTGCTGTCCGTGCTCCCGGATCTGCTCGACGAGCTGTGCGAGTTCGGCCGCATCGATCGCCAATCGGTCGCTGACGAAGGAAGCGTCGATCAGGCCGGGATCGAGTTCGACGATGGTCTGGCCGGTGGCAAGCTGCCGTTCCAGTTCACTCGCACGCTCCATTTTCTCGGTAATGTTGCCGAGCGTCTTCGTAATGCCGCCGACGGGCGCGGCACTGCGCTCCTGCGGCACGAATCCGGCGATCGGACGATTGTCGCGCGGTGCGACCGCGTCCATCCTTTCCGGGTTCGGAGCGGAAATTTCGATGAGGTTCTTGCGCGCCATCTATCTATTTCCTTCCCCAGGTCGAGCGAATATGCGCTTCGATCTCGCCATTCACGAGGTTGAGGGATTCCAGCGCCCGATCGTAGGTTCCGCGTGTGAACTGCGACCGCTCGACCTCGTAGAGAGTCTGCTTGGTGACGCCGGCATCGGCGACCGCCGTCGATTTCACCATGGCATTGTGCAGCATTCGATTGCCGAAGATCGCCCGCATGAAGCCGGTCATCTGGCTTTGCGGTCCATCGTTCGGCTCGAACCGGGTCACGAGATAGCGCATCCAATCATAGCTGGTACGTCCGCCAGCCTTTTCCACGACCGACATCAGCTCACTCGTCATCGTCAGAAACTGCGACATCGACATGACATCCAGCATCTGCGGGTGGACCGTGATCAAGACCGAGGTTGCCGCACAGAGCGCCGACATCGTCAGGAACCCCAGCTGTGGCGGGCAGTCGATAACCACGACGTCGTAAAGGCTTTCGATCTCCGTCAGGACCTCGCCGATGCGGGCAAAGAACATCGTCTCCGCCGTTCCCGACGCCATCGCCTTCGGCGTCTCGTGCTCGAATTCCATCAGCTCGAGATTGCCCGGAATGAGATGGAGATTGGGCGTGTAGGTGGCGCGCACGATGTCGGCGATGGGGCGCGGATCCTCATATCGGATCGCACCGTAGATCGTTTCGCCCTCTCCGACATCGAACTCCGGCTGATGGCCGAACAAGGCGGACAAGGAGGCCTGCGGATCGAGGTCCACGGCGAGCACGCGGTAGCCCCGCAGCGCCATGAACTGCGCCAGATGGGCCGCGGTGGTGGTCTTGCCCGAGCCGCCCTTGAAATTCATGACGGAGATGATCTGGAGCTTTTCGCCCGGCCTGCGCGCCGGCACATATTTCGGCGTTCCGTTTCGCTCGTCGAGGACCCGGCGAATCCGATCCATATCCGTTGCACTGTAAAGCCGCCGTCCGTTTGCGAGCGGATCGGGGCCATGGCCGTCGGCGGCTACCTGGCGGAGATAACCTTCGCCGATACCGATGAAAGCCGCAGCTTCCGCCGGCGAAAATGTTCTGATGGTCTTTTGCGACAGGGGGGGGAAGATTTTTGCCTGATGCTGCTGAAGTTGATAGGATAACTCCTTCGCATCTGTTGCCAGAAGCGATGGCAGGTGCTCTTGATCGTCCTGAAGAGCAAGGCTCGGCTGCATGATCTTTTTCCCAGGTAACTGCGCAATTTTAAACGAAAGCGCTTCAGTTGCGCAGTTACTATATGCCTCGATTCGTTACCAATTTACAAATGCTTAACCAAACCGCGCTTTTTAGGCGGCCGAGGCCATTGGCGACATGACACAGATTTCAGGTGATTCGCGCATTACCGACGGCTCGAAGTAACTGATACCCACGGTGGCTTTTCAGCCGACCGGGAGGTCAATGACATCGCCGTATAAATCCAATTTATCAATAGCTTGGGCGCTGCCTCTCTATTTCTCATCGTCCTTCAGGTAGTTGCTGCCGTTGATCACCAGAAGCCCGTCGGAACCTTTGTCCGGTTCGAATATGCTCATGCTTTCCGTCTTGCCGCTGGCGTCGGTCAGGTCGAGGCGATAGCCGGAAAGCTTGTAGCGTCCGCTTGCGCCCGGCCGGTTGCTTGACGTGGTGACGCCCGATCGCGATCCGCCGATTTCGTTCGTCATCGAGGCGCCGGACCAGCCAGTGCGTTCGAAGGTACCGTTTCGATGAAGGGTCAGCGTATGGCTGGACGCCACCGATCCCGATGAGGTCGCGGTCATACCGCTCGAGGCGAAGGTAGATACCCATTCGCCGTCGAGCGCCGCGCCCTCATCAAATGGCGGCACAACGCGATAGTCGGCGTCGGCAATCATCAGGTCCTGACCTTTTTTCGAGAATGTCCTCGTCTCGATCTCGATCGTGCCGTAGGCAGAGGTGACACTACGCATTTCGAGCGACCCGGCGGAGGAGAAAAAACCGCCGCCAGCAAGCTTGTAGAGGCCGCAATCGGTCGGGGTCTCCTTGCAATGTTCGGTGATGCTCCGGCGGCCCTTCGGCAGTTCCGTGCTGAACAGCCCCTTCGGGTCGAACATGGTGATCGTGCTGTCCGAATAAAAATCCATGCCGCCAAAGACATTCGGCCGGACACCGGTATCGAGATGGGTGAAGACGCCGTCCAGCCCACCGTCAGCGCTCGTCGGCGCAAGGTCGAAATCCTTGTCTGAGGAATCAAGCTTCACCGAACGCACGAGGGTCGCGAAATCGGCCTCGGCGCTACTGCTTCTGTCACCGTTCACATTCAGCAGCACGAGCTGCAGAAAGGCCTGCCGCTTGTCGCCGGCGATGCCGACGACGATCTGGCTGATACTGACGTTCTTCTGATGGACGCAGCAGCGTTCTTCCACGCGGATGTCATAGCCGTTCACCGTGACCCCGTAGTGCTTGATCAGGATATCTTCCTTCGCCATGTCGGGCAGCGTCGCGACGAAGGTCTTCATGCCGGCCTGCAGGGAACTGCGCGCTGCCGGGAGCGGCTTGGTGATCTGAATCAGAGCATTGCCGCGCTTGTCGTCCTCCGTTTCCGGAAAATCTTTCTGCAGCATAAAGAGGTTGCCCTTGCCCGCCTTCCTCCAACCGGAGGCAGGGCCGGGCAGAGTCACCGTCAGGCCGCCGATATCGGCGGGTGCGGCGAAGGATTGAGGGCTGAACAGGAGGGAAACGAGGACGAGAATGAAACCCAAGCCTGATCTCACCCGACCGACCCGATCGATCTGTGCGTTGCCCATGTGCGCCTCCCCTCCTTTTCGACCGCCGCCGACGGGATTTGGGGCGGGGTGCGACGAGTTCAACCCTGAGCTTCATGAAGGTTTCTTGAACGCTTCGAGGCGGTGAAGCCCGGCGACTTAGGCGAAAACATCCAAACCTCTGGCGTCGTGCTCCTCGACCTTCCGACGGACGCCGTCCTCAGCATCGGACGGCAGGGCGAACCTCAGGATCTGCACCGGCCCAACTTTGACTTACCCGGCAAATGAATGTTTGCCATTTCTTGTTTTGCAGTGCACAATATTTGCTGCTAACAGGGACGTGAGCCGGTGAGAATTTGCATCTACAAATCAGATGAAGTTCCTGAAGTAACGCTGTTCTTACGAGAGGGCGTAGCGGTGCCCGCACATCCAAAGAGTCAAAAGTGGCGGCACATAAAAGCGGTTGTTGGCGAAGAGGTAAGGGCGGACCTTCTGACTCAAATAGAGGTCGGCAACGGATGTCTTTTTGTCAAGCTTGGGGCATCCCCGAAGCACTGATCTAGGCTGCTGGAGTTGAACGCTGTTCAACTGACATGGAAATATGCTCGCTCATTATTGTACCCGCAAGCTTGTGGATTCGGATGATTTGCTGGTCTACAGGATCACCTGTCCGTGAGAGCCGCGACAGCCCTGGGGCCATGGGCCTTGTCCTCCCTCGGAAAAAGAGCCGCCAAATCGCGACAGTCGTCCCCTACACAAACTATTGGCCGCATGAGCTCGCCCGCATCCGTCGGACGCGCTCTGGGTTGCTCACAGCTGACGATCTTTGGGAAAGCGCGCTTAAGCTAATTTACGGAAAACTTCCTGCCCATGTAAGCACGGATAGGTTTATCGAAGTGGGTGAATAGAAAATGTGCCGCAGCAATAGCAGCTAAGAGCGTGCCGCTCACCGTGATTGCCAATGGTATGACGCCATCGGTAAGGCTTTGGAACTGAGCGCCAAGTCGAATAATAGGCTGATGAATAGCGTAGAGCGGATAAGGCAACAATCCGAAGTATGCCGCGAGTGGCCGCTCCTGGTTGGGCGGAA
This sequence comes from Rhizobium beringeri, assembly GCF_004306515.1. NCBI lineage: Bacteria > Pseudomonadati > Pseudomonadota > Alphaproteobacteria > Hyphomicrobiales > Rhizobiaceae > Rhizobium > Rhizobium beringeri. Next base: position 394,103 of record NZ_SILG01000002.1, read on the forward strand.
CTGCAGCTGCCAGCGCGACAACGACTGGAATTATGATCGTGATACAGAAAAAATCGTATAACCCCCTGGGGACGGAAAAGGGAAGGAACAGAACCACGATCAGGATAAAAAGCGGAATCTGAGGCGGGACTCTCCCAACGTGATGATTGATGTTCCAGCGAAAAATCAGAACACCGGCAAAAAACGAAAAACCGACTCTGACAAAACCTTCTAGGAATGTTCGCCAACTCGAAAATCCAACTGGACCAATTGTACCCTCGATGCCGACAACTTGGAAAAGCGCGACCGCGAACAATGCGAGAAACGCGACATCGCCCCATAAACGAATTTTACGGCGAGCGGCCGATCCATAAACGACGCTGGCGATCATTTCAAAGCAGAGTGACCAGAGTGGGCTGTTAATCGAGAACGCTTCTTGCCCCGCCAGAAGCCCCAAGGGCAGTAGAAGTAATGCACCCACGGTAAGAATTGGGATGTCGTGGAGAGAAATATGCGGTTCTGAAGCAAATACCGCCGCAAGAACGCCTACGGCAACACCGACCACGATCATGGGATAGAGGCGCGCCAAGCGCTTCAGGAAAAATGCACTGCTCCGCAAACCACCGGACCTAAGTTTTTGGTCATACCCGTTTGCGAGAACAAAACCGCTAAGGCAAAAAAAGAAATCCACGGCGAGATAGGCGTAAGAACCAAGGCCGAAACCGAAGATCTGGCTCGCATGCAAGAGGACGACGGATAGCGCAGCTACCCCTCGAAGTTCGTCCAGAAACGCAATGTGGTTCGTCAATTTGCCGGCCCTACCACCAGAGGTCACATTGCCAATCCTTCGTTTGCAACCGATTAACGGATGACCTGTTTTTCTGGCTGACGGCTTGCGGACAGACAGACCCCTATGCGGGTCACCGTGAAGGAACTGAAAACCCACGCTTCGCTGTCTGCGCGCTACGACAACAAGCCACAGTTCAACGACTAGATGACCGGCATCGAGAGCGACCCGCGGACCACGTGAAGCGCTCCAAAATCAATGATATGCAAGTGCAGCACGTTTTTCTCGCCAATAAAGGTCGCCAACGGCCCGGCAGCAGCCTCGTATCCCGCGCTGTGTAATGCCTTACCACATCGTCGCACCACGACCGGATCAGTGCTGATCCGGCCGCGGAACCGCAGCTACGCCGTTTATTTGCTGGACGCAGCGTCTTCGATGACCTTCGCGACTTTATCGGGATGAGAGACCATCACGACGTGAGACGCGCCTTTAACCACGACCGTCTCTTTCGAGTCCGCCCGATCCGCCATCCATGCGAGCGCTGCCGGCGGTATGTTCTTATCCGCGTCACCATAGACGAACCAGGAAGGGATCTTCTTCCAGCTCGCCGCAGTCGAGGCCTCGCCAAGAGCCTTATCAGTGATGGGGCGCTGTGTTGCGGCCATCAGCTTACCCTCCGCCTTGGATACATCTGCAGCGAATTGATCGTGAAACGCGCTCTGCTTGATGTACAGGTCCTTTACTCCACCATCCAACGGGACGGGTTCAGCAAGGGTCGGCGCGAGCGTGCTTCCCGGAAACTTACCTGAAAGCGCGAGGGCAGTGTCCCCAACATCAGGCGCGAAGGCCGCGACGAAGACGAGTGATTTGACATTGGCGCTGTCTGCTGCGGCCTCGTTGATGACTGAGCCACCGTAGGAGTGACCGACGAGAACAACGTCCGTCTTCAGTCCCGCGACCACTTTGCGCACGTAATCGCCATCCGACGTTACGCTTCGAAGCGGATTAGCAACCGCCACCACTGGATATCCATCCTTTTCGAGACGTGTAATTACGCCATTCCAGCTGGAGGCGTCGGCGAATGCGCCATGCACAAGGACGACCGTCGGCTTCTCAGCCGCGTAGGCATTCAAAAAGCTTCCCGCAGAGATTGCGGCGGCGGCGACAAACATCTTCAACATAGTTTAACTCCTTTTGAATCGTACACGATTAGTTACTGCACAATCTTTAAGAAGACAAGCCTGAAAACCACCGTTCACCTCGATTTGAAGATTGCGGTGAGCCTTTAGGGGTTCTAATCGCAGCCCGGTGAAAGTTCAGTGGCAGGTCAATTTTAAGTCTTCTACCGGCCGGAAGAAAAACCGCACGGCCTACTCCCCCATCGATTGGTAGAGCCAGTCGGATAGTTTCTCGGTCGCCATCCGCGCACCTGCTTCAGGAAGCAGCGCGCCTTCAGTCAATTCAACCCCGAAATACGATGCGGATGGATCCGTCACCACCTGCCGCTCGTCCTCATTCGCGGCGAGATAGATCCGGGCGACTTCATCGATACCGAATTGTTCCGGGCCACTGATTTCGGCGATATCGTCCAACGGCGCTCCGACTGCCAATTGCGCCAGCAATGCGGCGACGTCGCTCGCTGCGACCGGCCTCATGAACGCCGGGGGCAATCGAAACACATCACCGTCAGCACCGCTATCGATCAATCCGCTGATGAACTCGTAAAACTGTGTGGAGCGGAGAATAGTATGGGGTCGATTTGACGCCATGATGAGATTCTCCTGTACCATTTTCGCGCGGAAATAGTCGCTTTCCACGAGACGCGGCGTGCCGACGACCGAAAGTGCAAGATAGTGCCTGACACCGGCCTCAGCCGCGCCGGCAAGCAAATTCTTGGTCGAAGCTCTAAAAAAATCCAGCGCCGCACTGTCGCCGAAAGACGCCGCGTTGGAGACATCGACAATGACTTCAGTCCCCGCCAAGGCCGCTTCAAGGCCCTTTCCGCTAACCGTGTCGACGCCAAGCGACGACGATGCGGTCGTGACTTGATGACCGGACTGGCGCAAGTTTTCACTGAGCCGTGTTCCGATAACACCGGTTGCTCCCGCTACGGTGATTTTCATCTCAGCATCCCTTTGTTGCATTGCGCCGCGCGAATGACGACAAGATCGCGAACTGCTCCTTATCGACTTCAATCTTTGGCGATCGATTGCATCGACAATGATTGGAAAGCCGGGCGCGCTCTATCGTGCATGGGGTCCGGTCGCTTTAGCCGTAGGTCTAGCGAAGCCAACCCAAGGGTTAGGATGCCGCACCACGAAGGCAGAGCAGGTCTCCAATTCCTCGTTCGCGCCGAAGTACCGATCCGGCCCGGCGGCTACATCCCCGCGCAATGCATGGGTTTCCATGAGTTGCGGTTGTAATGTGGCGGGGGTACGGTTTGAACATGCGCTCGCCAGCCCCGAAATCGAGAAGAACTACAATACGAAACGCCGACGATCCGCTGGCTTTCTCTGTCCAGCAGGAGCAGCTGATGATGAGCGTCTGGTCGCACCGCCCCCGCCCCCTGCATCTGGGGGTTTTCATCGTGGCCTATGTGCTGGCCTGCGGATTCGCGCAGTCGCTCGCAATCGTCCCTGGAACCGGCATTTCCATCTGGCCCGCGGCGGGGCTTTTCATCGCGACACTTGTCCTCGCCTCCCGCTACAGCTGGCCTTGGTGGATACTGGGGGGCTGCCTGGCTGAACTGTTCAGCAATTACTTATGGTTCCACAGCCCCCTGCCTGCGGCCTTTCTGATCTACATCGGCAACGCCCTTGAAGCGGTGGCCGGGGCATGGCTCGTCAACCGGACCTTGACGCGGCCAGTTCGGTTGGAAACCTTGCAGGACGTTTTCGCATTTGTCGTACTGGGCGCCGGGATTGCGCCCATCGTCAGTGCGACCGTGGGAAGTGCGACACTGGCGTGGTTTGGCATACAATCGCAGTCTTTCTCCACAGCTTGGCCTCTGTGGTGGATCGGAGACGCCACCGGCGTCTTGATCGTAGCGCCGCTGGCACTGGTTGTGCTTCAAAGCTGGCGCGGCAAGACCCGGCTCTCAGCAGCGCAATGGGTAGAAGCTTGCGTCCTGGGGTTGATCTTTCTCGGCGTTGCCGCTCTTTCTCTGAGCGGCTACCTCCCCTTCGCATACATTATCATGCCGCCTCTTCTTTGGGCTGCGGTTCGCTTCGAGTTCAAAGGCGCTGCCGTATCCTTGGCTCTCCTCGCCCTGATCACGGCGCTGTTTACGATAACAGGCACCAGCCAGTTTGCCGGTGATCCCGAGTTCCAGAAGCACAAGCAGGTCATGCTGCAGCTTTTTCTGGCCATCTCGGCATTTTCGGCGCTCATCGTGGCCGCCATATCCCGGCAGCACCAGCTGGCAGTGCTTACATTGCGCCAAAGCCTGGATACGCTGCGCGACCGTGAGCGGGAACTCTCGCAGCTCGTGGATATGGTTCCGAGCCACGTCTGGCGTCTGACCCCTGACGGCGAGCCGACATTCTTCAACAAACGGATGGTCGATTTTCTCGGTCTCGATGTGGCGGATTTCGACAATCCCGGCATGAGCCGGCTAGAGGCCGTCCTGGAGGCCACCGTTCATCCCGAGGATGCGGCGGGGTTCGGAGATGCCCTTCGCCATTGCCTCTCCACCGGCGAGAGCTTCGCCATGCGGTATCGGCTGCGCCGCGCCGACGGCCTCTATCGCTGGATGTCGAGCCGTGCCGAACCGATGCGGGATCAGTCGGGGCGCATCGTCCAGTGGTACGGTCTTTGTCACGACATCGACGATCAGGTTCATGCCGAAGAGGCTATGCGGCGGAGCCAACAACAGCTTCAGCAGATCATAGACGCCGTGCCGGTCCGCATCTGGAGTGTGGAGCCCACCGGTGGCTCGTTCTATTTCAACAAGCGGTATCAGGATCATTTCCGCTCCGTTATCGCCAATTTCGACGCTCTCGGTGAACCGCGCATCGACGATCTGCTCCAGCAGCTGGTTCATCCCGAAGACGCTTCGGATATCCAGCGCACACTCAGGAACTGCTTCGAAACCGGCGACGGCTCCGCGATGCGATTTCGCTGGCGCGAAAAGGATGACGTCTACCGCTGGGCGGAATGCCGGGTGGAGCCCCGACGCGACGAAGACGGAACGGTCGCGGAATGGTATGGCGTTTCTCTCGACATCGACGATGAGGTACGCGCGCTGGAGGCGTTGCGCAATCGGGAGCGAGAACTCTCGCAGCTCGTCGACATGGTCCCGGTTCAGATCAGGCGCCTGACGCCGGAAGGCGAGCCGGTCTTCTTCAACAAACGCCTGATCGACTTTTTCGGTCTCGACGTGGGCGATATGGACAGGCCCGACATGAGCCGCCTCTCCTCGGTCATTCACACCCTCGTCCATCCCGATGACGCATCGAGGTTGCTGGAGACGGTTCACGGTTCCCTCGCCAGCGGCGATCCCTTCTCGATAAAATACCGCATGCGTCGCGTCGACGGTGCCTATCGCTGGGTCGACGGTCGCGCGGAACCGCTGCGGGATCAAAGCGGCGCGATCATGCAATGGTACGTGATCTCAGTTGACATCGACGATGAGATGCGCGCGCAGGAAGCGCTCCGCGACCGGGAGCGAGAACTTTCGCAACTCGTCGATATGGTTCCCAGCCTGCTCTGGCGGCTCAATCCGGAAGGCGCTCCGACCTTCTTCAACAAGCGCCTGGTCGATTTTCTCGGTCTTGATATGGCGGATATGGACAGGCCGGGCATGAGCCGGCTGGCGGCTCTCATCGAGGCCGCGGTCCATCCCGACGATGCGGCAACCCTCGAAGAAGCACTCAACCATTCCTTCGCCACCGGCGAGCGCTTCTCCAGCCAGTATCGCCTGCGCCGCGCCGATGGTGTCTACCGCTGGGTGAAAGGCAGCGCGGAGCCGCTGCGGGATCAGACCGGCCGGATCGTCCAGTGGTATGGCCTCTCGCACGACATCGACGATCAACTGCGCGTCGAGGAAGCGCTGCGAGAGAGAGAACGCTCCCTCTGGCAGCTTGTCGAAACGCTGCCGGCGATGATCGATTGCGCAGCACCTGATGGAGAACCGATCTATCGCAGCCAGCAACTGCGCGACTTCCTCGGCTATAATCTCGAGGAGTTGGACGGAACGGGCAAAACCCGGCTGGACGGCACACTCGATGCCGGTGTTCATCCCGACGATGTGGCAGGGGTCAAAGAAAACTATGCCCATTCATTGTCCACTGGCGAGCCCTATGCGCGTAGGCACCGTCTACGGCGCCATGATGGTGAATATCGCTGGGTCGAGACGCGTGCGGCACCGATGCGCAATGCCGAAGGCGTCATCGTCCAGTGGAATGTCATCTGCCTTGATATCGACGGTGAGGTTCACGCGGAGGAAGATCTGCGTCGAGCGCGGGAGGATCTTGCACGCGCGAGCCAAGTGGCGAGCCTGGCCGAACTTTCAGCCTCCATTGCGCACGAGGTGAACCAACCGCTGGCGGCCGTCGTGGCCAACTCGCACGCCTGCCAGCGCTGGCTGACAGCCGACCCGCCGAATATCGAGCGGGCGCAAAGGACGGTCGAGCGTATCATCCGGGATTCCAACTCGGCGGCGGATGTCGTCAGCCGCATTCGCGCCTTGTTCAAACAATCCGTAGACAGGAGGATCCACACGACGCTCTCCAGCATGGTCGATGAAGCGCGCAACCTCATGGCCGACGAGGCGTCGCGGCGTCGCGTCCGGATCGACGTGGGCATCGACGGCAACCTTCCCCTCGTCGCAATCGACCGCGTCCAGATCCAGCAGGTTCTGATCAATCTCATCCGCAACGGCATCGAGGCGATGGAAGCCATTACGGGCGACAAGGTGATCGAAATGCGCGTGCACCAGGTGGGGAATGCCATCCAGGCCGAAATCAGCGATCGCGGCCAGGGTATCGCGTTTCCCGAGAGGATGTTCGAGCCGTTCTTCACGACGAAGGAAAATGGCATGGGCATGGGGCTGGCAATCTGCCGCTCGATCGTCGAGCTGCATGGCGGACGATTGTGGGCGGAGAAGAACAATCCGCACGGAGCGACGTTGCTCTTCACCTTGCCCATAGAAATGAAGGTGGCGTCATGACGGCGGATGACCATATTGTCTTCATCGTCGATGACGATGAACGCGTTCGGGAAGCCCTCGGCGAGCTGCTGGAATCGCACGGCATGCGCGCCATCGCCTTCGAATCGGCCTGCGATTACGTCAGGGCGGAAAAGCCTGACGTGCCCGCCTGCCTCATCCTCGATATCGAGCTGCCCGACATCAACGGCCTCGATCTGCAGAAACAGATCGCCGACAGGGACCATCCGCCGATCGTCTTCATCACAGGACACGGCGACATCCCCTCCTCCGTGCGTGCGATCAAGCATGGCGCGGTGGATTTCCTGACCAAACCCTTCAGCGACGCGGACCTGATGGCGGCAATTCATGCGGCGATCGCTGAGGATCGGGAAAAGAGGTCGCAACGCGCCGAACTCCACATGCTGAGGCAACACTATCTCGACCTGACGCCGCGAGAGCGCGAGGTGCTGCCGCTCGTCGTCAGCGGCCTTCTCAACAAGCAGGCAGCAGCCGAATTGGGGATCAGCGAAGTGACGCTGCAGATCCATAGAAGAAATGTGATGCAGAAAATGGCGGCGGCATCGCTCGCCGATCTCGTCCGGATCGCGGAGAGATTGGAAATACCGATAACCCACTCGCGCCGAGTGGGAGGGAATTGAACATGAACAAGACAAGACACGTCGTGGCAATTGTCGATGACGATCCAAGGTTGCTTGAATCGATGGGCGACCTTCTGGAATCCGCAGGTTATGTGGCTCGCAGCTTCTCGTCGGCGGGCTCGCTGCTCGTCAACGGGCTGTCGGACCTCGACCTGCTCATCACCGATATCGGAATGCCTGGCATCGACGGTTTCGAACTTCGCGACCTGGTGAGGAAATCACGGCCGGAGCTGCCGGTATTCCTGATCACGGGCCGCCACGAGATAGCAGATCAGGGGCGCGCTCAAGGCGTGGGCGGATTTTTCCGCAAGCCTTTCGATGCCCAGGCCCTGCTGGCGGCCATCGCCAAAGCTTTGCATAAATCGACAGATGGAGGGTAACATGAGAGTTGACCAGCCGTTGCTGCGGAGATCGGCGCCGTTATCATTGCAATGCGGTTATGAGGAGAACCAACCGCTCGTCATTATCGTCGATGACGACGCCGCCGTTCGCGAGGCGCTGTCGGAGCTGATCCTGTCGACGGGTTTCCAGTCGACCAGTTTTGCCTCGACCCGCGAACTGCTTGACGCCGATATCTTGGATAGCCCCGGCTGCCTGATCCTCGATGTGCGCATGCCGGGAGCAAGCGGTCTCCACCTGCAGAGTCATCTGGCCGAAAAGGGCATTTCCAAGCCGATCATCTTCCTGACCGGGCATGGCGACATTCCGATGACCGTTCAGGCGATGAAGGCCGGCGCTGTAGACTTTCTCACCAAACCGGTGCGAGACCAGACCCTGCTCGACGCCATCACAGCGGCCATTGCGATGGATGCCGAACGAAGGGCGGAAGCCGCGGTCGCCGAGCGCAATATCAAGCGCTTGGAGACGCTGACGCAGCGCGAGCGCGAGGTTCTGCATGAAGTGGCGCACGGTCGCCTCAACAAACAGATCGCCTTCGATCTCGGCATCAGCGAAGTGACGGTCAAGCTGCATCGCAGCAATGTCATGCACAAGATGGAGGCCGCCTCCATCGGCGAATTGATCCGAGCGTGGGAAACACTGCCCGCGCAAATGCGCCAGGCCGGCGCGCGCTAAAACGCGCAGCATCGATCCGGATCATCGACGCGCGCTTCAAGTCTTTGATTTATGCTTTTAGCCGCGTGTCTTCCAATGGTGGAAGATGCCGGCCTCGAACATCATCTGCGGCCGCTGTCCATTTGAGGCGAGTCGTATCCGATTTGCGCCAAAAAAGACGACGCGGCGCCGGTAAAGGGTTTCGCTCTCGCACCCATGCGCTACTCCTAAATTAAAGCTCGGCGATATGACCTGGTGCCCGGCTTTGGTTCCCCAAGGAGATCTCGCCGTGAACAATCAATCGTCAACCGCGCCTTCCCCTGAAACCAACGCCTTCGAAAACGAAGCAAACTTCTTGTCGGCCATGGGGAACGCCAAACGGCTTCACATTCTGCATCTGCTGGCCGAGGGAGAAATGTCCGTGAGCGTCCTGGCCGACGAGGTGGGATTGAGCCAATCTTCAACTTCGCAGCATTTGGCAATTCTTCGAGAACAGGAACTCGTGCAGACGCGAAGGGCTGCCCAGACGATCTACTATTCACTTCAATCCGGCGCGGCCAGGGCCATGCTCGATACGCTCGCTGACATCTTCGGATCGTATTCTCGCACCGAGGTTGAATGTGTCCGAGCCATAGGCACCCAATGAACATGACGAAACATTGATCCTGCAGCTGATGATTGGCGCCGCGGCAGCGAAGAGCAGCGCAATGGCGAAGAACGCGGTTTCGCGGAGATGACTGCGGCTTGAGCGTAAGCGCCAAGTCCCGCGATGTTTCGCCTACATGCCCTCGAACGCATCGATCCCTGATGTACGTTTGATGTACCCCTCCTAGACCACGGTGTGATTACGCCTCCATCGCGAATGGAGATAATGAACCACATCAGGAACGGAACATTCAGGACGAACGACCATGAGTATGGACAATACCTCATACCCCGGCAGACCGGAACCCGGCGAGCTGGCTCCGCTGCGTTATGCGCTTGATATCGGCGAGATTGACGTAAAGGTGGTCAGCGATGGCGTGCTAATGCTGCCAGGCGCGATGTTGGGCCACAACGCTGCCCCGGCCGTCCGGGCGGACGGAGGCGATCATGGACGTATATGAGGCAGTCAAAAGTCGACGGTCGGTGCGCGGGTTCAAAGACGAGCCTGTGAAGAGGGAGGTGCTTGAGCGTGTGCTGTCCGCCGCAGCTTGGTCGCCGTCAGGATCGAACATCCAGCCGTGGAATACCTACGTGATGACCGGCGCATCGCTGGCAGAGCTCAAGACGTCCGCCGTCGAGCGCGTGGCCCATGGTGACCCCTGGGACAAGCGGCAGTACGAGATGTACCCGCACGAGCTGAAGCCCCCCTACGGGGAGCGCCGATCCGCCTTCGGCAAGGAGCGCTACAGCGCGCTCGGCATAGCGCGCGAGGACTGGGAGGCGCGCCAGCGGGCAGCAATCGCCAACTGGAACTGTTTCGGCGCGCCCGCCGCCCTGTTCTGCTACATCGACCGTGACCTGGGCCTGCCCCAATGGGCCGACGTCGGCATGTATCTGCAGACCATCATGCTGCTGCTCCGCGCCGAAGGTCTGCACAGTTGCCCGCAGATGGCGTGGTCGCAGGTTCGCGAGACGGTCGCCGAGGTCCTCTCACCCCCGGACGGGCTCATCCTCTTCTGCGGCATGTCGATCGGCTACGAGGACCCCACGGTCAGTTACGCCCGTACAGGCCGCGCCGCGCTCGGCGAGACGGTCACGTTCCTCGGTGATTAGTGACTTGCCATCATCATGCGAGATATTGGAGAACGCCATGACCACGCATAAAGTAGGCTATCTCATCGGCAGCCTCGCCAAGGGCTCGATCAACCGCAAGCTCGCCAAGGCGTTGGCGCGGCTCGCCCCGCCGGAACTTGAAATGTCGGAGATATCCTTCAAGGACCTGCCGCTCTACAGCTACGACTACGACGCCGACTACCCTCCGGCTGGCAAGGCATTCAAGGCGGCAATCGCGGCTGTCGACGCCGTGCTGTTCGTCACGCCCGAATACAATCGATCCATACCCGGCGGGCTGAAAAACGCAATCGACTGGGCGAGCCGCCCCTACGGCACCAACTCGTTCACACGTAAGCCGTCAGCGGTGATCGGCACGTCGCCGGGCGCGATAGGCACAGCAGTCGCCCAGCAGAATTTACGCAGCGTGCTCAGTTTCTGCAACTCTCCCCAGATGAATGCCCCGGAAGCCTACATCCAGTTCACGCCGGGGCTGATCACCGATGACGGCGAGGTCACGAAAGACACCACCGCCGATTTCCTTCGCACTTTCATGCAGGACTTCCATGTCTTCATCGCAAGGGTTCGCTCAGTGCTGCCGAAAGATGCCTAGAACAGGATGATTTTAGGCCGGTCGGCCTAAAATCTGAATCCTGTTCTAAATTAAATAGTTAGAGCATGATGTCACCCGAAAACCGCTCACACTTTTCGGCATCATGCTCTAGAAGCGTCGCCCTGCGGGAGTTGGCCGCGTCCATCCGGGCGGCCAGCTTCTGTTTTTAAAGCGCGCAATACCCTCAGGCGAACGCGTAAGAGCCGTCGGGCCGCTTCGGCACGCGCCGCTGCCAATGGATGTAGCCTTCCTCTTCCATCGCCTTCTCGTCCATTTCGACGCCCCAGCCCGGCCGGTCGGGACGCAGCTCCAGATAGCCGTCCTTCGGCAGATAGGGATCGACGACGTAACGGGTTTCCCCCTCCCGCTTCTCGATATCGAGGCCGCCATAGACGTAGGCCTGTCCCTTTGGCAGCCGGTATTCGAGGATGCGGAAATTCTGTGCCGCCGCCGAAAAATGAACATTGACCGCCGTCGCAAGCGGTCCCATCGGGTTATGCGGCGCCACCCCGACGAAGAAGGCTTCGGCGAGCGTGGCAATACGGCGCATTTCGCTGATGCCGCCGACCACGCAGATGTCGGGCTGGATGAGGTCCGCGCCCTTGACCTGCAGCAGGCGCAGGAACTCGTTTCTGTTATAGAGCGACTCGCCGGTCGCCAGCACGCAGTTGAGCCCCTGTTTCAGATCACCCCAGGCCTCGATATTTTCAGGACGCAGCGGCTCCTCGAAAAACAGAGGGTCGTAGGGTGCCAAGGCATTGCCGAGTTGCCTTGCTGCGATCGGCTCGAAAATCTTCGCATGGGCGTCGAAGGCGATCTCGTATTCGTCATTGACCGTTTCGCGCAGCGAGCGGAAATAATCCGCCGAGGCTTTGACGACATTGCCCCAGCGATTGGAATGCATGTCGATACGCCAGGGGCTGAGCTTGAAGGCGGTGAAACCCCACCCCTCCTTCAGACGATCGAACTCGTCGCGGGCCGCAGGCGCATCCGGTGCGGTATAGACCCCGGCATAGACCTTGATGCGGTCACGTACTTCGCCGCCCAACAGCTTGTAGACCGGGACGTTCGCCGCCTTGGCGGCAAGGTCCCACAAGCAGTGATCGAGCGCGGAGATCGCGGCAAGACCGAGCGCGCCCGGCGGGAACCGGCTTTGCTGGATCAACAGATTGACGAGATAGTCGACGCGTGTCGGATCCTGGCCGGACAGAAATTCGTAGAGATAATCCAGGAGCGGCGGAAGCGCTTTGTCGGGGCCGTGATTGTAACATTCGCCCCAGCCCGTCAGTCCGTCATCGGTGTCGAGCGCGACGATCACGCGCGGACGGTCCTTGTCGCGGGTCATGAAAACCCGCATGCGGTCGATCTTCATCTTTCTGTCCTTCTAGCGATTGAAATAGCTGCGGCGCGACTGGCGCGTCTGCACGTAGAGATGCTCGTTGTCGGTTCCGGGATTATAGGCGCCGGCACTTTGCGGGACCGAGACATTGCCGTTGCTGGGGAAGCGCGCCACGAAGGCCTCGTCGATATCGCAGCCAAGTCCCGGGCCATCAGGAACGGCGATCAGGCCGTCGACCTGTTGCGGGTGCGGCACGATCGTCTGGCGGCGGCCGTCCCAGTCATCGTCGAGGCGCTCGAGGATGAGGGCGTTCGGGATCGCCGCAAGCAGATGCAAAGCCGCATATTCCGCCACCGGCCCGAGCGAGCCCGAATGCGGCGCCATCTGGATATGATGCGCCTCGGCCATGGCAGCGATCTTCTTCATCTGGGTGATGCCGCCGGCCCGGCCGGTATCGGGTTGGATCACGTCCACCAACTCCTTCTCGATGAGCTCGCGCTCGCCGAAGATGGTCGCCGAGCGCTCGCCGGCGGCAAGCGGCACATGTGCTGCGTCGCGGATGCGCCGGTAGCCGTCGATATTCTCCGGCGCGATCGGATCTTCCACCCACATCAATTCATAGGGTTCGAGCGCCCGCACCAGCCGGCAGGCATCCGCAGGCGTCAGCCATGGCGGCCCATGCAGATCGATGGCAATGTCCATATCGTCGCCGACGGCGTCACGCAGGGTGGCAACCTTGCGGACCGGATCGGCGACCCCGCCGCATTTGATCGCCTTGATACCGCGCGCTTTGAGGGCAAGCGCGCGCTCGGGTGTATTCGCATGCGAATAGATCGGGATCCGGTCGCGCACCTTGCCGCCGAGCAGCATCCAGACAGGCACGCCGAGCGCCTTGCCCTTGATGTCCCATAGCGCCATGTCGATGCCGGTCATCGCACCGCCACCGACCGTCCCGAGCATGCCATGGCCCATCATCGCGATATGCATCTTCTGCCACAGCCGCTCGGTATGAGCCGGATCTTCGCCGATCAGGAGTGGGGCGAGATCATGGATCGCCGTCTCGACGACGCGCGGCCAGCCGGAGCATTCACCGATGCCGGTGATGCCCTCGTCGGTATCGATCTTCAGAAAGAGCCAGTTTCTGGTACCGCCGAACTGCTCGGAGGCGCCATCACCCGCACGTTGGTCGGAAGCCCATTTCGAGGGGTCTGGCTGACCGACATGCATGAGAAAAGTGCGGATCCCGGTGATTTTCATCGCAGAGAACTCCCATTCTTCAGAATGTCCGGCGCGACGTAGCGGAAACGCCGCGACTGATCGCGATCACGCGGATCGGGGCGCGGGATCGCTGATATCAGCGCCTGCGTATAGGCGTGCTCGGGCGTGCGGCAGACCTTCTCCGCATCGCCGATTTCGACGAGCTGGCCTTTGTACATGACGCCGACACGGTCGCACATGTAGCGGATAACGCCGATGTCATGGCTGATGAAGATATAGGCGAGGCCGAGTTCGTCCTGCAGGCGCATCAACAGATCGAGCACCTGCGAGCGCACGGAAACGTCGAGCGCCGAGGTTGCCTCATCGGCAACGATGACGCGCGGATTGAGGGTGATGGCGCGGGCAATACCGATGCGCTGACGCTGGCCGCCGGAGAATGCGTGCGGATAGCGTTCGCGTGCCCTCGGGTCGAGACCAACCTGCTCCATCAGGTGGCAAACCCGCTCTTCCAGCGCCCGCCCCTTTGCGACGCCATTGACGAGCAGCGGCTCGCCGATGATCTGGGAGACGGTCATGCGCGGGTTGAGGGAGCCGAAAGGATCCTGAAACACCATACGCAATTCCCGCCGTGCGGCCGCGAGCGTCTGACCTTTTGCCGTTGCCAGATCGATGATGTCGCCGTCGGCACGGCGATAGAGGATTTCGCCTGCAGTCGGATCGATCAGCCGCATGATCGAGCGACCCATCGTCGTCTTGCCGGATCCGCTCTCGCCGACGATGCCGAGCGTTTCGCCCGGCAGAAGCGAAATGGAAACATCGTCCAGTGCTTTCACCTCGCCGAAATCCATCGAGACATTGCGGAGTTCGAGGATCGGTGGCGCCGTCGTGTCGAGCGGCGGGCGCGCCAGCCGGATTTCGGCCTTCGCTTCCAGCTTCAGCACCGAGCCTATCAGCATCCGAGTATAGTCGTCTTTCGGCGCATGAAAAATCTGCTCGACCGGTGCATATTCCTTGGCGACGCCGTTGTGCATGACGAGTACATCGTCGGCGATCTGCGCCACGACTCCCATGTCATGCGTAATGAACAGAACGGCCATGCCCTTGGCCTTCTGCAGCCGGGCGATCAGGTCGAGAATTTCGGCCTGGGTCGTCACGTCGAGGGCCGTGGTCGGCTCGTCGGCGATCAGCAGCTGCGGTTTACAGGCGAGCGCCATTGCAATCATCGCGCGCTGGCGCATCCCGCCGGAATATTGAAAGGCATATCGGTCCAGCGCTTTATCAGGCGAGGGAATTTCGACCTGCTTGAGCAGCGATATGGCTTCAGCGCGCGCCTCTGCCTTGCTCATCCTGGTGTGAAGGCGAAGCGCCTCGACGATCTGGTTGCCGACCGTGTGGATCGGCGACAGCGACGACATCGGCTCCTGGAAGATCATCGCGATGTCGCGGCCGCGGATCGCGCGGATCTGGCGCCCGCGCGGATTGAGGCTGGTCAGATCGATCGAGCCGCCGTTCTGATCGTTCAGTATGATCGATCCGCCGGATATGCGGCCGGGCGCATCGACGATCTGCAGGATCGAACGCGCCGTCACCGACTTGCCGGATCCGCTTTCGCCGACGACACAGAGCGTCTTGCCCGGCTCGATCGAGAAAGACAGATCGCTGACCGCGCGAAAAACGCCGGTGCGCAGAGGGAACTCGACCGTCAGATTTTTCACCTGGAGCAGCGGCCTGCCGGCAATGGGAACGATATCGGTCATGCCGGCCTCATTTGTTGTAGGGATCGGCCGCATCGCGCAGGCCGTCGCCGAGAAGGTTGAGCGCCATCACGGCGACCACGACGGCACAGCCCGGCATGAAGAGCCATGGCGCGGTGGCGATCGAGCGAATGTTCTGGGCCTCGCGCAGAAGCACGCCCCAGGAGATGGTCGGCGGCTGCAGACCGAGCCCCAGGAAGGAGAGAGAGGTTTCGGCAAGGATCATCGCCGGCACCGCAAGCGTAATCGACGCGATGATATGGCTGGCAAAGCTCGGCAGCATGTGGCGAAAGATGATGCGCCTTTCGCGAACACCGTCGAGCCTGGCTGCGGCGACGAATTCCTCAGTGCGCAAAGACAGGAAACGGCCGCGAACGACGCGGGCGAGCTGCGCCCAACCGGTCAGCGACAGGATGATCGTGATCATCATATATTGCAGCGTCGCAGGCCAGTCCTGCGGCAGGGCCGCGGCCATTGCCAGCCAGATCGGGATCGTCGGCAACGACAGCACGAAATCGATCACCCGCTGCAGGAAAAAATCGATGCGGCCGCCGTAATATCCCGAGATACCGCCGAGCACGATGCCGAGCATGAGCGAGAAGAAGACACCGACGAGGCCGATCGACAGCGAGATCTGCGAGCCCTGCACCGTACGGCTGAAGACATCGCGCCCAAGCCTGTCGGCGCCGAAGAGAAGCAGCGGCGTGGTCTTGTCGGGCGAGGCGATCAGGTGGATGTTGGTCCTGAACAGGCCGAACACGGAATATTCGTAGCCGCGCCCGAAGAACTGGACGTCGACACGCTTCGTCGTATCTTCCTTGAAGATGGCGGCCAGCGTTTCCGGATCGCGGGTCAGCTTCATCGGATAATAATGCGGGCCGAAGGAGAACCCGGTCTGCGTATCGATCAGATGCAATTTCTGCGGCGGATGAAAGGTCGCCCGCGCATTTTGCAGGTTCGGATCGTTGATGGCAAAGAAGCCGGGAAGCAGGGCGACGATATACATCAGCACGGTGACGACGAGCGCCACCATGGCCAGGCGATGCCGGCGGAAAGCCCACCAGATGAGCTGCCACTGCGACGCGACGGCGGCGCGATCCGGCGGAATGTTCGTAACGGTGATGTCGGCCATGTAAGGCTCCTATTCCAGCCGGATGCGGGGATCGACCAGCGCAAGCAGGATGTCGCTGATCAAAGAGCCTATCAGCGTCAGCGCGCAGATCAGCAGGACGAAGGCGCCGGCGAGATACATGTCCTGGGCCATCAGCGCCTGCAGCAGCAAGGGAGCAGCCGTTGGCAGATTGAGGACGATGGCGACGACGACCGAGCCGGAGATGAGGTTGGGCAGCAGCCAGGCAATCGTCGAGATGAACGGATTGAGGGCGATCATCAGAGGATATTTGATCAGCAGCCGGAACTCTGAGAGACCTTTAGCCCGTGCCGTTGTGACGTAAGGCTTCGGCAATTCATCAAGCATGTTGGCGCGCATGACGCGGATGAGGCTTGCCGTCGAGGAGACGGCAAGGATGATGACGGGAAGCCAGAGATGCGAGAAGAGGTCGACCATCTTGGCGAAACTCCATGACGCATTCTCGTATTCCGGCGAAAAGAGCCCGCCGACATCCTGTCCGAATTCGACCGCCGCGACATACATCAGCACCAGCGCCAGCAGGAAGGACGGAACGGCCAGGCCGAAGAAGGTGAAGGCAGTGAAGAAATAGTCGCCGATCGAATATTTGCGCACCGCGGAAAAGACGCCGATCGGCAGCGCGATCGCCCAGGTGGCGATCAATGTCGACAGGGCCAACACGAGCGTCAACGCCATGCGCTCCCAGATCAGGTCAGAGACCGGCTGCTGCCATTCGAAGGAAATGCCGAAATCGCCGCGTGTGAGAATGCCCCATATCCACTTGAAATATTGGACGAGCATCGGGTCGCCGAGGCCGAAGCGCTCACGCAATTGCGCCGCCGTGTTCTGATCGACGATCTCGTTGGATGCTGCCAGCGTCGCAATATAGGTCGTGACATAATCGCCCGGCGGCAGCTGGATCAGCACGAAAGCGAGGAAGCTGACGGCAAACAGCGATGGAATCATCCATAGGAAGCGTTTGGCGATAAAGACCAGCATAAGGCGCCTCTTGCATTGAACGCCGCCCTCCGGGCCTTGTCGGCCGTCAGGACCGGCAAGGCATCTCGCAGGGCGAACTGAAAGAAAGCGCCGTACCGTCGGGCACGGCGCTTAAGACGAAAATCAGCTCGTGAAGGTGAATTGCTGCGGCATTGCAGGGCCGGGATTGGGCCAGGACCAGCTATCCGGCTCCTTCTCGGGAACATTGCGCAGATTGTTGCGGATGATGCCGAAACCACCGACGGCAAGACAAAGGCCGACGGTCTCGAACTCCTCCGCCGCGATGTCAAAGATCTGCTTCATGATCGCGCCGCGCTTGTCGAGATCGGCCGTCGAACGCGCTTCGTCGAAGAGCTTCATGCGCTTCTTCTGGCTTTCCGGCGGTTCTTCACCTCGCGCACCGTTGGAGGTGTACCAAAGCGTCCACGGAATGGCGTAACGCGAGCCCTGCGGATGGAAGGCGAAGAAATCGCGCGGGTCGAGCATCGGATCGAGACCACCGGGGCCCGGCCATACCGCAGCATCATGGGCGTTGTCGTCGCCGCGGGTGTAATAGAGCGCCCGCTCGATCGTGTTGACCTTCATGTCGATACCGATCTGGGCCCAATGCGTCTTGACCAGTTCCAGGGCATCGACGAGGTCGGGATAGAGCGTCGGAATGACGTCGATCGAGAAGAATACTTTCTGGCCGTCGGGCCGCAGCCGGAAACCGTCGCCGCCTTTCTTGTAGCCGGCCTCGTCGAGCATCGCGCCTGCCTTGTCGGCGTCATATTCGGTGAACTGGCGCGCATATTTCTCGTTATACCAGGGATGGGTCGGACGCGGCCCGGCCTGGTAGGGCTCGCTCTGTCCGAAATAGACGATGTCGATGAGCTCCGGGCGATTGATGCCGATCGAGAGCGCTTGCCGGAACGCCTTATCCGCAAACATCTTGCGCATGGCAGGATCTTTGTGGGTGATGTTGAAGTAGATCTGGCACTGTTGCGAGGCCGAAGGCACGAGCGTCAGCAGACGATAATCGCCTTTTTCCATGTTCTTGGACAGCGTCGGCTTGTTGGCGAGGACGCTGATATGGCGTTCCTGGATGTCGATCTTTCCGGAGATGACGTTGAGCATCAGCGATTCGACGTCCTGCGAGATGCCGAAGTTGATTTCATCGATGTAGGGAAGCTGATTGCCCTCGGTATCGACCTGCCAGAAATAAGGATTGCGGGTCATGACGACGCGCGTCGCGCCACCGGCATAGGGCTCCTTGATCACCCATGGATCGAGTGTCGGCTTGTCGGCATTGCCCCATCGCGACGGGATCTCGATGTCGCCGCAACGGCTGCGGAATAGCTCCGTCCAGCTGGTGACGCCGGCCTTCTTCGCATCGGCCTCGATATTCGGATTATATTTCGGCAGGAACTGGCTGCAGTAGTGCTTCGGGAACAGCGTCGGATGCTGACCAAGTGGCGTGGCGAGGTTTTCCAGATAAAGCGCATTGGCGGCCGCAAAGGTGAACTTCACCGTATAATCGTCGATCTTCTCGACGGTGACCGGCTTGCCGGCGACCGCAAGCTGCGCCGGTGTCGAGCTGTAAAGCTCGGTGTTCTTGACGCAGTCTTCGATCGCGAAGACGACGTCATCGGCCGTAAAGGGATGACCGTCCGACCAGCGCACGCCTTCGATGAGATGGAACGTGAATTGCGTTGCGTCATCGCTGACTTCCCAGCGTTCGGCAAGGTTCGGCTGCACGGCGGTAAAATCGAGATTCCAGCGCACGAGGCTCTGGTTGCCGACCATGCGCAGGATGCCGTTATGGTCGGATGAACCGCGAAGGCCTCGGCGCAGCGAGCCGCCATAGGTGCCGACTTTCTCGAATGGCGTCACGACCATCGGCTTTTTCGGCAGGCGCTCGGCGAGCGGCGGCAGCTTTCCATCCTTGGCGAGCTGCGCAAGTGCTGGCGCTTCGCCACCTGCGGCAGAGACGCGACCGGCGATAGACAGCGCCGCGACACCAGCCATGCCACCAAGTACGGCGCGGCGGGTGACACCACGCGACAGTATTTCATTGGCCATCGAATTCCTCCCTTTTGTGCCGGAGCAGCCTTTGCCCCGGCTGATGCGGCGGGCTCCCGACCCGCCGCTGACGCCCTCCTCGGCGCTACGACCGGAACCATAGACACGTTCGCAAATGATTACAAGAGTTGACAGATAATTACAAATTTCGTAGCGATGCAGCATCGAAATACGATGTTGTGCCGCTGAAATACGGTCAGCAGGATGAAAAACGTTCGATCTGTCAGATGCTGCGCGCTGCCCTGAACATCATGGACGGCGACAGCCAGGGTGCGACCGTCAACGCCGTCGCATGGCGTCGAGAGACGAGAGAAAAGGACCGGAATGACTTTTATGGTCGATGCCGTTTCGAACAGGGGCGCAACGCGCTTCAGCGACATCATCTACGAGAAGATCGTGGGGATGATCGCCGACGGCAATTTTCCGGTGAACGAACGACTGCCGCCGGAGACGAAGCTCGCCGCTGATTTCGGCGCATCGAGGCCCGTGGTGCGCGAAGCGCTTGAACGCTTGAGAGCCGATGGCCTGGTCGTTTCGCGCAAGGGTTCCGGTTCCTATGTCAGGCAAAGGCCGGATTCGTCGATGCTGAAAATGGTGCCGGTCGGCTCCTTGGCCGATGTCCAGCGGTTCTTCGAATTCCGCGCCGGTCTCGAAGCCGAGGCGGCGGAGCTTGCCGCACGAAACTGGCAGCCGGCCGACAAGGAGCGGATAACGGCAGCGCTTCTTTCGATCGAACAATGTCTGCGTAACGGAGAGCTTGGTGCCGAGGAGGACCAAGCTCTGCATGACGCAATTGCCATGGCGACCGGTAATCAGTTCCACATCACGCTACGCGAGTGGTTCAAGCCGCATTTCGCCATCGGGCATTCCGTTACGCGAAGCTTGAGCTTGAAGCGGACGCCGGAACAGATCCGCAGCGTTCAGGACGAACATGCGGTGATCGTCGAGGCGATCTTCGCGCACCGGGAAACCGAAGCGCACGATGCGATGAAGAAACACATACTGAATGCTCGCGCCCGCATGTTCCAGGGCGTTTGAGCGACAATGGGAGGAGAAATGATGAAACGGGTCGCCATGACGGGTGCTGCCGGACGTGTAGGAACTCTGTTGCGCCCGCTCCTTCGGTCGCATGTCGAGCACCTCAGCCTGATCGATCTCCAGGAGCCTGACGGGCTTGGCGAAAACGAGAGCTTCGTCAAGGCCGATCTTACAAAGCTCGACGAGGCGACGGCTGCGCTGAAGGATGTCGACGGTGTGGTTCATCTTGCCGGCATTGCAAGCGGCATCGATATGAACGCCATTCTGCACGCGAACGTGCTTGGAACATACAATCTTTACGAAGCGGCGCGGACCAACAAGGTCCACCGGGTCGTCTATGCATCGAGCAACCATGCCACGGGCTTTTATCCGCGCGGCCAGCTCGTGTCGCCGCTCGACCCGATGCGCCCCGACAGCCCTTATGGACTTTCCAAATGCTGGGGCGAACTTGTGGCGGGGCTGTATTACGACACATCAGGCATTCGCTCTCTTTCCATCCGCATCGGCAATGCGGGCACTTATCCCAACAGCGAGCGATCCGTTGCGATCTGGATCAGCGCCCGAGACCTGGCGCAATTGGTCAGGATCGGCCTGTCGCACCCGTTGATCGCAGCAACGGTGGTCTACGGCGTTTCTGATGCCGAGGAGATCTGGTGGGACAACGGTCTGGCGGCCCGATTGGGCTACCAGCCACAGGACCGGCCGCGCGATCACGCGCGCATCGAAGAGGGATCGGAAGGGCCGGTCGCGCTTGCGTTCCAGGGCGGTGGGTTCTGTGAGATCAATCACGACGGCACCATCCGCATGCGCGACGCCGAGGGTCTGGCCAAGAGCCTGGAGACGGTTGAATGACGGCCCCGCGGATCATCCGCCCGGACGTCCGTTCCGTGATCCAGCAGCCGCTGACGGTTGGTGAATCTCCTGTATGGGACGAAGAGACCGGCACTTTGTGGTTCGTCGACATTCAGGCGCCAGCACTCGTCCGGCTCTCGGCTTCAGGAAAGATCGACCGCTTCGACATGCCGGCCGCAATCGGCGCCCTTGGGCTTTGCCGCGATCACAGGATCGTGGTGGCGCTTCAGACGGGCGTCCATCTCTTCGATCCCGTCTCTGGAGATTTTGAGCTCGTGTCCGATCCGGTCGGGCGCCACATCAACTGCCGCCTCAATGACGGAAAGGTCGGCCCCGACGGGCACTTCTGGATCGGCTCGTTCAGCGAAGCCAAGCCGCAGACCGATGAGGCCGCACTTTACCGGGTGGGCGCCGATGGCCGCACGCGGACCGTTGCAACCGGACTGACGAGTTCCAACGGCCTTGCCTGGTCGCCGGACGGCCGGCGGATGTATCACTCCGACAGCCGGCAATGCTTCCTGCAGGCATTCGACTTCGATCCTGATACGGGCGACCTCGGCGATGGGCGCCGGCTTCGCAGCTTCACGGAAGACGAGGGTCGGCCCGACGGCGCGACAACCGATCGTGACGGGTTCTACTGGAGCGCCGGCGTTTCCGCCGGTCGCCTCAACCGAATATCGCCCGAAGGCGAAATCGTCGAGATCTACATTCTGCCGGTCGCGGCACCGACAATGCCGTGTTTCGGCGGGCCGGATCTGCGCACCCTCTTTGTCACTAGCCTGTCGACGGACCGCACCGGACGTTTCGAGGCGGGGACGGTCATCGCCTTCGACGTGGATGCAGAGGGTCTACCGCCCTTCCGCTTCGGGGCCGGACACCCTCCGGGATGACAGCGAACCGATCATCCCTTCGAAATGACAGCGAATAGATGGAAAGGTAACGGGGAAGAAAGATGAGCATCGCAACCATGCGCAAGGCGCTTACAGGCGTATCGGGTGTTCCCGTCACTGCCTATGACGGCAAAGGTGATGTCGAACCTCGGATCACGGCGAAAGTCTATGAGCGGGTGGCGGCAGCGGGCATTCACAACATCGTCGCTGCCGGCAATACCGGGGAATTCTATGCGCTGACGCCGCAGGAAATCAGGATCGTCCATGAGGCGGCGGTTTCCGGCGTCAACGGCAAGGCGCCGGTGACGGCGGCAATCGGCCGATCGCTGCGCGAGGCGATCGGCATGGCGAGAGATGCGGCCACGATCGGCGCATCCGCCGTCATGTCGCATCAGCCCGTCGATCCTTTCGCAGCACCTTCGTCCCAGATCGACTATTTCTGCAATCTTGCGGATGCTTCCACCCTGCCCCTCATCGCCTATGTCAGGGCCGAGGGTTTCAGTGTCGAAGATATCACCCGTCTCGCAAACCACGGCAATATTGCCGGCATCAAATTTGCCACGACCGATCTGATGCTACTGTCCAGAGCGATCGCGGCAGCCGATCCGGCCGGCGCGCTGTTCGTCTGCGGCCTGGCGGAGAGCTGGGCGCCGACATTTACGGCTGCTGGCGCGCGCGGCTTCACATCCGGTCTCGTCAATGTCGCGCCGCATTTGTCGCTTGCGGTTCACGATGCACTGGAAAGAGGAGACTTCGGCGCGGCAAGGGCTATCGTCAACCAGCTTGAACCATTCGAGCGGATGCGGACCAAATTCCGCAATGGCGCGAACGTGACTGTCGTCAAGGAGGCCGTCACCTATTCCGGCCTCGATGTGGGCCCCGTGCGCGTGCCGGGATTGCCGCTGCTCGATCGGCATGATCGCGAAGAACTTCATCGGCTGCTTCAGCGCTGGGATGCCGCCGGCAACAACCAGATCCATCCACCCCAGCAGGATTCCGCAAAGGCGGCCGGCTGAGTTCGACATGAGAGCGGCTCAGCTTTTCATGGAAGTGCAGAGCCGCTCTAACCATTTGTTTTTACGCAATTCCGGACGGAAACCGCTTCGCACTTTTCCTGGAATTGCTCTATTTCCGCAAACAACAGGATTGGGAGGTCTTGAGATGTTGAGACAGGTACTGACGACGATCGCAATTACCGGCGCCATGATGACGGCGCAGCCCAGCTTCGCGGCGTCGCCGCCCAATATGCTGGTGATCGGCACCAATCTCACCGGCATAAGGACGCTCGATCCGGCGCAGAACAATGCCCGCACGGTTTCCGAACTGATCTCGAACATTTACGACAACCTCGTGCAGCTGTCGCCGGACGACCTTAAAACGCTGAAGCCGATGCTCGCGACGCAATGGAGCGTCTCGGCGGATGGTAAGATTATCACGCTGACATTGCGCGACGATGCGACCTTCCAGAGCGGCAACAAGGTAACCGCCGACGATGCGGCCTGGTCGATCCAGCGCGTCATCAAGATGGGCCAGGTCGGCTCCACCGACGTCGCCCTCTGGGGCTTTACACCCGACAACGTCGAAAAGCTTGTTCGGGCAAAGGACGAACATACGCTCGAAATCGAACTGCCGCAGGCCGTGAACACCGATCTGGTGCTCTATTCGCTTGCCGGCTCATCGATCGGCATCATCGACAAGAAAACCGCACTGTCGCATGAGGCAAATGGCGACTTCGGCGGTGCCTGGCTTTCTGCCAATTCGGCCGGCAGCGGCCCGTTCGCGCTGACGCAATGGCGGCCGAACGACGTTGCGATCTTCAACGCACGGAAGGACTATTGGGGTGGGGCGCCGGCCATGGCTCGCGTCGTCGCCCGGCACATTCCAGAATCCGGTAACCTCAGACTGCAGCTCGAAGCCGGAGACGTCGATGTCGGCCAGTACCTCGCAAGCGGCGACCTCGATGCCCTGTCCAACAAAAAGGACATGGTGATCGAAAGCGTTCCGGGCCTCGGTTTCTATTATATCGCGCTCAACCAGAAAGACCCGGATCTGCAGAAGCCGAAGGTTCGCGAGGCCTTCCAGCATGCCTTTGACTGGAAGGCGATCTCCGGCAACATCATGCGCTATACCGGCTTTCCCTGGCAGTCGATGATCCCGCGCGGCATGATCGGCGCCCCTGATGAAGCTGCCTCGCACTACGATTACGATCCTGCCAAAGCCAAGCAGTTGCTGGCGGAAGCCGGCTACCCCAATGGCCTGAAGAAGGTGCTCAATCCGTCGGGTGCGGCGACACTGCCCTTCGCCGAAGCGCTGCAGGCGAGCGCCCGTGCTGCCGGCCTCGATCTCGATCTCGTGCCAGGCGAATTCACGCCGGCATTTCGTGAGCGCAAATACGAAGTGCTGCTCGGCAATTCCGGCGCGCGACTACCTGATCCTTTCGCGGTAGCCACGCAATATGCCTACAATCCCGACAATAGCGACGAGGCGCGCCTCGGCAGCTATTATCTTTGGCGCACAGGCATGAAGGTGGACGAGCTCAACACACTCGTCGACCAATCGATGAAGGAGCGCGATACCGGCAAGCGCACGGATATCTTCAAGAAGATGGACGGCATTTACAGTGGCATGGCCTCGCCGCTCGTCATCTTTTTCCAGCGAACCGACCCTTATGTCATGCGCGCCAGCGTCAAGGGCTATCATGGGCACACGACATGGTCGACTCGCTGGCATGACGTGACCAAGGAGTAGAACGCCGTGGCGAGCGCCGATCTGACATCGAAGCCGGAGAGCAGCCGTCTTTCTACGGAGGGCGGGTTCGCCGATGCGGCCCCGCACCCTCTAATGAGCCTGTTGCGGCGCTTGGCAGGGCGCGCCGTCGCGGTCGTGACGACGCTGCTCGGCCTGCTCTTTCTGACCTTTTCGATGGGTCGCCTGCTGCCTGCCGACCCGGTGCTTGCCATCACCGGGGCGGAGGTCAGCAAGGAGGTTTATGATCGCGTCTATAATGAGCTGGGGCTCGGGCAACCTGTCTGGATGCAGTTCCTCGCCTATGTCGGGAAGATCGCGACAGGCGATCTCGGCACATCGGCGACGACCGGCCAGCCGATCCTCACCGATCTCCTGACGATTTTTCCCGCCACCATCGAATTAGCGGTCATCGCCATGATCATCGGGGCGATCATCGGCGTTCCCCTGGGGATCACGGCTGCCGTCAGGCGCGGAACGATCATCGATCACGTTGCCCGCATTGTTGCCCTTGCCGGCCACTCTATCCCGATTTTCTGGACCGGGCTGATGGCGCTCTTCATCTTCTATGCAAAGCTCAAGCTCGTCGGCGCATCGGGCCGGATCGATGTCTTCTACGAGGGTCTCGTCACGCCGGTGACCGGCTTTCTTCTGATCGACGCGGCGATAGAGCAGCAATGGGACGTGTTTCACAACGCCCTTGGCCACATCATCCTGCCGGCGGCGATCCTCGGCTATTATTCCGTCGCCTATATCAGCCGCATGTCGCGGAGCTTCATGCTGGAGCAACTAAGCCAGGAATACATCATCACGGCGCGGGCAAAGGGGCTCGGCACCCGTAAGGTGGTCTGGCGCCATGCATTCAAGAACATCCGGGTGCAGCTCTTGACGATCATGGCGCTGACCTTCGGCGGGCTGCTCGAGGGGGCGGTGCTGATCGAAACCGTCTTCGGGTGGCCGGGGCTCGGCCAGTACCTGACCCGGGGGCTGCAGATGAACGACATGAACGTGGTCATGGGTTCCGTCCTGACGATTGGCGCCGTCTTCCTGACGATCAACATCCTGTCGGACTTCCTTTATCGCATTCTTGATCCGAGGACACGGTGACGCCATGACGATCTCCTCTGAGCACGCAGACAGCGCTAACACTGGCGGCCTTCGCAACTGGCTGCTCGCGCCGGAGCCTCGAGGTTGGTTCCAGTCATCGGCGCAGCAAATTCATCAGGGCTGGCGGAAATTCAGCCTGCACCCGCTTGGATTGGCCGGACTAGCCATCATCATCGTGCTGATCGTCGTCGCGCTGGCCGCCCCCCTGCTGACGAGCTATGATCCGATCGTTCAGGACATGGCCGGGCGGCTTGCGCCGCCATCCGCGAGCCATTGGCTCGGCACAGACAATTTTGGCCGCGACGTCTTTTCCCGAGTGATCTATGGCGCCCGCACGACGCTCTACATCATCATGCTCGTCACGGTCATCGTCGCACCGCTCGGCCTGCTGATCGGCACGGTCTCAGGCTATTTCGGCGGCATCGTCGATGAAATCCTGATGCGCGTCACCGACATTTTCCTTTCCTTTCCCGGCCTCGTCCTCGCGCTTGGTTTTGCCGCAGCGCTCGGTCCAGGCATCACCAATGCGATCATCGCGATTTCGCTGACGGCCTGGCCGCCGATCGCGCGCCTGGCGCGCGCCGAGACGCTCAGCCTGCGCAAGGCGGACTACATCGCCGCCGTGCGCCTGCAGGGCGCGACATCACTCGCAATCATCACTCGTCACATTCTGCCGATGTGCATTCCCTCGGTGATCGTCCGTGTCACCCTCAATATGGCCGGCATCATCATCACCGCCGCCGGCCTCGGCTTCCTCGGCCTTGGCGCGCAGCCGCCTTGGCCGGAATGGGGTTCGATGGCCGCCAGCGGACGTGAATTCATGCTCGACAGCCCCTGGGTCATCGCAGCACCCGGCATTGCCATTGCGCTCGTCAGCCTCGCCTTCAACCTCGTTGGCGATGCGCTTCGCGATGTTCTCGATCCCCGAGGTTCAGAATGACGGACTTGATCGATATTCAGAACCTCGAAATCGCCTTCGGCGGCGGACAGGTGCGGGCCGTGCGCGGCGTCAGCTTTTCGCTTGGACAGGAAAAGCTCGGGATCGTCGGTGAATCCGGATCGGGAAAGTCGACCGTCGGCCGCGCGATCATGAAGCTGCTGCCGCCGACCGCGATCGTCAGTGCCGAGCGGATGCGCTTTCGCGACGTCGATCTGCTCAAGGCGACCGAAAAGACGATGATGACGATCAGAGGACGGCGGATCGGCCTGATCCTGCAGGATCCGAAATATTCGCTCAATCCCGTCATGCGGATCGGCGAACAGATTGCCGAGACCTACCGCTTCCATCATCCGAGGACGAGCAGGGCAAAGACCTGGCAGCAGGCGCTCGATATGCTCGAGGCCGTCCAGATCCGCGACCCGGAGCGTGTGGCCCGCCTTTATCCGCACGAAATCTCGGGCGGGATGGGCCAGCGGGCGATGATCGCCATGATGCTGATTGCCGAACCCGAAGTGCTGATCGCCGACGAGCCGACGTCAGCGCTCGATGTGACGGTGAGGCTCGAAATTCTGGCCCTCCTCGATGAACTCGTCTTGCGCCGCAATCTCGGCCTGATCTTCATCAGTCACGATCTCAATCTCATCAGGAATTTCTGCGATCGCGTCCTCATCATGTATGCGGGGCGGGTGGTGGAAGTGCTGGAGGCGCGCGATCTCGACAAGGCCAGACATCCTTATACGCAAGGGTTGCTGGCATCCTTGCCGACGATCGAAGATCCCCCTGCCCGGCTGCCGATCCTGAAACGAGATCCGGCTTGGCTTGAAGAATTCGCATTGGAGCCGCCGCGGTGATTAAAATCGACAATCTTACGGTCCGTTTCGGACCCGGGCAGCGACCTGTCGTTCGAGACGTAAGCTTCGCCATCGAAAAAGGAACTGCTTTCGGCTTGGTCGGCGAGTCCGGCTGCGGGAAGTCCACTGTCCTGAGGGCGCTTTCCGGCCTCAACGCCAACTATGACGGCCGGATCGAGCTCCACGGCGAGCCGTTAAATCAGCAGCGCAGCCGGCCTTTCTTCCGCCGGGTGCAGATGGTGTTCCAGGATCCCTACGGATCCCTCCATCCCCGCAAGACCATCCGCTCGCAGCTGAAGGAACCGCTGCGCAACCAGGGGCTGGATACGAATTCTGTCGACATGAACGCGGTCCTCAGATCGGTCGGCCTTGACCCGGCGCTGAGCTACAGATTTCCGCACCAGCTGTCTGGGGGCCAGCGGCAGCGCGTGGCGATCGCCCGTGCGCTGATGCTGGATCCGGACGTTCTGCTTCTCGACGAACCGACATCGGCGCTCGATGTGTCCGTTCAGGCCGAAATCCTCAATCTCCTCCAGGATTTGCGCACCAATCGCGGTCTGACCTATCTGCTCGTCAGTCATGATCTCGCCGTCGTCTCGCACATGTGCAGCCGCGTCGCCATCATGGAAGCGGGCGAGATCGTCGAACAGGTCGATGTCGCCGCCTTGCGAAAAGGTGCGGTCGAACACCCCTATTCGCAACGCCTGCTGCGCGCGAGCAGGATGTATGGAAAGGCGTAATTCTCGATTGATACGCGGCGGCGGCATCCACATCAAGCCAAAGCGGCTGCCTAAACCAATGGCAGCAGCGATCGCCGATGATGTTGCGCAACCTTTGAACGATGCTCGGCCACCGCATTTCCACCATGCATGCTCAGGATTTTCGCCGGCGGATCGGAGGTTCCCAATCGAGCGTTATCCGCTCGACCTTGAGTAGATGCCAAGGTCGCTTCTCATCGCAAATCCGCTACGCTGATAGAACTCCGAGAGCGCGCCTCCTCGCTGTGAGATCAACCAAACGCTGCTACATCCTTCAGCCTTGGCTGTTTCAAACATTGCAGAAAGTAGAGCGGTCCCTATTCCCTTGCCCTGCGCGTCGGGCTGCACTGAAAGCTCGTCCAGGTAAATGACCGGGCCGGTATGGCGCCGCTGTCTTATGCCCAGTGCAATCCCGAGCACCTTGCCTTCATCAACTGCCACAAGTGCAACCGATCTAGGGGTTTGGAGCACATAGGTCACATTTTCAGCTGCCGCTTCAAGGGACCAGTTCTCGTTCCACGGAGGCAGGGCATAGGCGTTTACCAATACATCGGCCGCGCCGCTGACGTGTTTTGCAACCAGAAGCTCGATCCGAAATGACATAAACTCACCTCACGCTAAGTAAGGTGACATTTGCCGAAGCACTCCTGGTTCCGCAACGGGGTGTTACCTGCCATCCGCAAGTTTTTTTGCCGGCAAGTGTGCAGCCAACGAAAACGGCTAAGTTCGAAGATACCGGTCCTTGGCAGACCGGAACTCGGCGAAAAAGGGGGCAACCTCATTTCCAGCTCGTGTAATCCTCGGCGACGCAACCAAGCGGCGCGCGATCCTGACCAAACCGCTTCTTGAGCTGCTCGCATCCCCATTCGTTTAACGGCGCCGGCATGAGATTGTTGATGTCCATGCCAGGCGATTGGAATGGTGTCGTGGAGGTCGTGACGTACCAAAGCCAGAAGCCGACCACACCGACGAGGATCAGAAGCAACATACCGAAGAAAACCTGCAACCGCCTCCAGATCGATACCCCCGCCTGCTTGGGGTCTTCAATCAAAACCGACACATCCCGATCGCTTTCTTGCTGATACGCGAAAGGTGCAAGAGCCGCGTTGCGCTCATCATCCGTAAGCTTCACGCGCTGCAGACGATCGTCCAGAAGCACTGGCAGGGCAGTATTGCCGTGCCTGACAGCCAGTCCGATCGCTTTGCCATTGGCTTCACCGACGATCAGAGGCTCCTCTCCATTCTTCATGCGCGTGTAAGCCGATCGCCCCGTTTTATCGTCGGCAATCTTGTCATTGTAGGTGATGGAAAGGACACCGCGCCTGCGGTCGAATGCGGTGACCTCGACCGGAACGGGGGTCAGCATGGCAGGCCGAAGCAATTGGCCCTTGACCCACCAAATGCGGATAGCGAGGAAAATCATCCCCAGGCCCATGCCGCCAAGCAGTAGCGCGAACACAGTGAGCGTGATGATCCGGTTCCAGAGCATGTCCAGACCCAGGCTCATCGTCGCAAGTTCCGGATGATCTGCTGATATCACAAGACCGGTTTCGTAGTCGCCAGTATGGAAATCGACGAACATGACCTCGACTTCGGTGTCGTAGTCTCGTCCGCCGTAGCTGTAGACAAGGCGTGCCTCGCAATCGGTAAAGACTGCCCTACGTGTCGTGCATCGCCCGTTTTGCACGTCGCCATTTTCCAGCGTCAAAGGATTCTGGCTGATCTGGAAATCGCGGATCACGCCTGGTGCTTCCGAGACGAATAGAAAGACAGCCAGTGCCAGGATGATCGGCGTTGCCCAGAAGTAAGCATTCGGCGTGGAGATGACGTTGCGCGCCAACGAAAGCGGGCGACTGGGGAGAACAAGCGAAGACAATGGCGTAGGTCCCCTCATGTGACAGCGCAGTGCGCTGGGAAAGCTTCAGACAGTGGCCGATAACGAACGAGCGGAGTTGACGTCATTCCGGCCGCTTGCACAATCCCATTGTGCGAAACCCATCTACAGCCTGAGACAGGCGATCGGCAATCCCTTTCAACACGCGCGGGTAGCATTGGCATGTTGATCTCTTCGGCAAGGGCCGGTGGTCTTGTTCCGCGTCGAGCAAAACCGCTGCGCACCTTTACCGGAATTGCCCTACAGCCGATTGGCGCGCAACAAGGTGTCTCGCGACAGATATCCCGCAAGCGTGCCATCGGCGGCTCTGACGTGCAGGCCTGGCATCTCACCGGAGAGGATGAGCGCCAAGGCATCGTGAACCGTGGCGTCAGCGGCGATCTCGGCATCGCCGTTGGACGGTTCCGGCGCGGTCATAATCATCGATACGGCAATCAAGCTCAGCCTTTTTATGGCTCGGTCAGGGCCGAGGAAACTCTTGACGAATTCATTGACGGGACGCGCAAGGATCTCCTGCGGGCTATCATATTGAAGGAGGCGGCCATCCCGCATGATCGCGATGCGATCACCCATCTTGATTGCCTCATCGAGGTCATGCGTGACGATGACGACTGTTTTCTTCACCTTCCTCAGAATATCGCGGAATTCGTCCTGAAGCCGGACGCGGGTGATCGGATCAATGGCGCCGAACGGTTCGTCCATCAGCATGATCGCCGGATCGGCGGCGAGAGCGCGGGCGAAACCGACGCGCTGACGCTGCCCGCCCGACAATTCGTGCGGCAGGCGCTGCCGCATGATGGCCGGATCAAGACCGACGAGATCCAGGAGCTCGTCGACGCGGCGATCGCTGCGCGCCTTTTCCCAACCGAGAAGCCGCGGCACGGTTGCGACGTTGCGTGCGATCGACATATGCGGAAACAGACCAACCTGCTGGATGACATAGCCGATGCTGCGACGAAGCTCCTTCTGATCGACCTGGGCGATATCCCTGCCATCGACCAGCACGCGTCCCGTCGTGGGGGTCTCCAACTGATTGATCATGCGCATGGTCGTGGTCTTGCCGCAACCCGAAGGACCGATCAGGGCAACTGTCGTACCGGTCTCGATCAGGAGATCGAGATTGTCGACCGCATGCTGGCCGCTTCCGTCGTAATTCTTCGTAACATGGTCGAGATGAATCATCCTGATATCCGCTTTCGGCCGCTTAGCGCCGTTGAGTGAAGACGCGCTCCAGGGCGCCGAACGCCAATTCCGCAATGATCGCAAGCAGGGCTATCGGAACCGCCCCGACGAGAAGGCGCGGCATGTTCATGATCGCAATGCCAGCATTGATGAAATCGCCAAGCCCGCCGCCGCCGATGAAGGAGGCTAACGCCGCCCCGCCGATGACCTGGATGGCGCTCGTCCTGACGCCTGATAGGATGGACGGAACGGCCAGAGGAAGTTCGATCTCCCACTGCATCTGCCCGGCGCTCATGCCCATTCCATCTGCCGCATCGATCACGGAGGCGTCGATCTCACGGATGCCGATGATCGTGCTCAACAGCAGCGGCGGCACGGCAAGGACGATGAGGGCCACCACCGACGGCAACAATCCGATGCCGAGAAACGGCATCGCCGCCGACAGGATCGCAAGGCTCGGTATGGAGCGCAAGGCGCCGGCAATATTGACCACTGCAAAGGCGGCGCGAGGTGCCCGTGCGACGGTAAATCCGAGTGGCACGGCAATCACAAAAGCGATGCCGAGCGATAGGACGCACATCAGAAGATGGCGATTGAAAGCATTGAAGAAGCTACTGGAGTTGTTGAAGATCCAGCTGAATGCATCGATAACGATCATGCTGCTTTACCTCCACTGCGCCGGCGCAGCAGCTTTTCGAAGGATGCAAAACAGTAGTCGGCAAAGAGCGCCAAAAATGACGTCAGCAGCCCGCCGGCGATGATCTTTTCGGGAAACCGCTGGTCGATGCCTTCGAAAATGATGACGCCGAGCCCACCGGCATTGATATAGGCGGCAACGGTCGCGATGCCGATCACCGTCACCATGGCAATGCGGATACCACCGACGATATAGGGCATCGCCAGCGGCAGCTCGACTTCCCAGATCCGCCGCGCCGTGCCGTAGCCCATGCCATCGGCAGCTTCGAGTATGTCACGCGGAATTGCCTGAAACCCCATGCCGATATTGCGGATCAGGATCATCAGCGAGTAGGCGGCAAGACCAGTAATGGCGGGTGCCGCCCCAATCCCCATGATGGGGATGAGAAGCGCAAACAGCGCCAGGCTCGGCACGGCGAACAGGATACCGGTGAAGATGATGATAACCGCGAAGCTCCGCGGTCGCCTTGCCGCCCATATCCCGACGATCAGCGAGATCACCAGGGCAATGCCGACCGAGGAAAAAACGAGATACAGGTGCTCCAACAGCGCTTCGAATAGCCGGTCGAGGTGTTTAGGGACCCATTTCATCGTCGAGACCTCCGCGTCCGGGCGCTCGCTCGCCTGTCTACCATGGGATCCCCAATCTGCGATCGGCGTCGTCGGCTCTCTGCGGCAGGACATCGTAGGTAGACGGAGCGACCGTAGAAAATCGTCTGAGGCCGAGCCGTTCCAAAGCGGCCCTTCCCTCCGGCGTTTCATGCAACGTCACGAGGCTTTGCTGTAATGCTGTGATGATGTCCACAGGCAATGTCTGCGCGGCAACCAATAGCGGCGCGGGAAGCGGATCGGTCGTCGCCAGAATACGAAGACCATCGATCGCGTCGGGTTCGTGCATCGATAACAATTGGAAGGCGTAAGCGTCGATCGCGCCCGCATCGATCTTGCCATCCTTGAGGGCTGCGACGATGCCTGGAGGGTTGAGCAGCGGTCCGGCCGTCATGCTCTGCTTCATTTTCCCGGCAAACTGGCCGGCAAGGAAGGAACGCGCCGCGTGGTAGCCCGATTGGGAATCGCGCACGGTCCAGCCCCAGCGTGCCGCAGCGAGATCGGCCACCGCGTTCACCGGCCCGGTGGAGGCGACGAGAATGTGGCTAGCATAGAGCGGCTGGTCCAAAGACCATGCCTCGCTCGAGACGGGTGCGGCAAGCATCGTCGGTCGCGCAGCAGCCACGGGCATGCGCGAAAACGGATAACCGCACATGAAGACCGCGCCCATGTCCGGCCTCGCCCACAATTCCGACAGGGGGGCTGGTGCTGCATGAGCGATGATCTCGAGTTCTATGCCGGACTGCAAGCTGACCAGCGCGAACAGCGCGTCCCACAGGCCGCGAATGCGCGGGCTGAGATTATACATTCTCGAACAGGCGACCGGCTTGGACATCACCATGGCGACTATGCGAACCGCAGCCGCTGGCCGATGTTCATCTCCCTGGCCTTCGCCACCATGGCGGCGCCGAGCGCCACGTCGGTCGTGCTGAGGCCGCGATGCCAGAACAGGATCGTCTCCTCGTCGCTCTCGCGGCCGGGTTTCATGCCGCAGACGATCTGGCCGATTTCGGCATGCAAATTCTCGGCCGTCACCTTGCCCTCATCGACATGACGACGAAGCGCTCCGAAAGGCTTGCCGGGGCCGCATTGTCCCCAATCGTCGACGACGACCTTGTCCATGATATCGGTGAGATCGAATTCAAGCGCGCTCATCGTGCCATAGGGCACGACGAAGGCTCCCTTCTTCACCCATTCGGTCTTGAACAGCGGCGCCGGTTCCGGCAGGCGGCTGGCCTCGACCATGATATCGGCGCCCTTGAGGCAATCCTGCCAATTGTCGGTGACGATGATCCTCTTGCCGAGATCTGCCTCAAGACGCTTTGCGAATGCGTCGCGACTTTCCGGGCGGCGCGAATGCACGCGGATTTCATCGAAGTCGAAGAGATGATCGAGAAGGCGGACATTCCAGTAAGAGGTTCCGCGGGCACCGATATGGCCGAGAATCTTGCTGTTCTTGCGGGCGAGATATTTGGCGCCAAGGGCGGTCACGGCGCCGGTGCGCATATCGGTGATAGCAGTTGCGTCGATGATGGCCTTCGGCACGCCGGTGTTCGGGTCGAACAGGTTGAGGACCGCAAGCTCCGAGGGCAGATCGACCTTGTAGTTGTCGACGAAGTCGCCGACGACTTTGACGCCGGCATAGTTCAGCGCTTTGACATAGCCGCGAAGCACGTTGAAATGGCCTTTGTCGGAGCTCTCCGGCACAAGATGAACACGCGGCTCGATGACGGTTTCGCCCCTGCCCTGCGCATCCAGCGCTTTCGACACCGCATCGAGAATCTCGTCATTCGTCAGCGCCAGCGCCTTGGCATCGAGGGCGTTGAGATAATCGATCCAGATTTCCTGCATTTCCTGCTTCTCCACATTCCTATCCGGCTGCTGAACGGACGGATTTTCGAACAAACACCGTAAGAAGATCGCCACGCCAGGTCGCGGCCGGATCGATATCCGGCCGCGGGCGTGACAATCATTTCGGCAGCAGGCCGTTTTCCTTGAGGAATTCGACCGCCACGTCCTTGGCTTCCTCGTGATCAGTCTCGACCTTGGCATTGAGGACGCGCATTTTCTCGTTATCGAGATGGGTGCCGACGGCTTCCAGCAGTTCGGCAACCTTCGGATTGGCCTTCAGCACGTCCTGGCGGACAACGGGAGCCACGTAGTAGGGCGGAAACAGACCCTTGTCGTCTGCCAACGGCACGAGGTTCTTCGAGCCGATCTGCCAGTCGGTCGCGGCGCCATTGGCGACGTCAATGTCCTTTTGTTCCAGCGCGTCATAACGAAGGCCAAGCTTGGCAAACTGCTTGAACTCCTTGAACTCGGCGTCGTAGACACGCTTCAGGCCGGGCAGGCCATCGGCGCGGTCCGGAAATTCAGCGCCGCCGCCGAAGACCAGGGTCTTCGAAACCTTGGCGAGATCCGACAGGCTTTTCAGATTGTTGGCCTGCGCAGTTTCCTGCCGGACCACGATGACATAGCCATTGTTGATGCCGCTCGGCTTCAGCCAGGTGAGGTTGAACTGCTTGGCGTAGAAATCCTTGACCTGGGTGTAAACCTTCTCGGCATCGGTCGACATCTCACCCTTGACGACAGAAGCGAGCGCCGTGCCGGTATATTCCGGATAGAGATCGATCTCGCCGGCTACCAATGCCTGGTGAGCAATCAGCGTGCCGCCGAGGTTGATCTTGCGCTCGACGGTGATGCCGGCATTTTCCAAAACGGCGGCATACATTTCGGCGAGGATGAACTGCTCGGTGAAATTCTTGCTGCCGACCTTGATGGTCTCCGCGGATGCAGACTGGAACATGCCGGCTGCCACGATGCCGGCTGCAAAGATGCCTTTTGTCCAATTTTTCATAGTCATTCCCTCTTGTTGACTTTTCAATGAACGAACCGACGGCATTCCCCGGAATAACCGTCGGCATGACCGGTCGGCGCCCTGCCCTTCTTGCCGGGGCGGTGGCGAACCGGCTTATTGCGGGCCACGCCCGATCAATGCGGCAATCGTCGCAAAATCCGGCCCTTGCGCGCGATCCTCTTCAAGCGGCGGGACGTGGTTGCGGACAAAGGCATAGGCTTCCGCCGATCCCTTGCCCAAATCGCCTGAGACGCCGCGCAGCTCGACGGCCTGTACCGAAGCAATCAGTTCGATGGCGACCAGATAGCGCAGGCGCTCGACGATCGCCTGCGTCTTTGCCAAAACGCTCGGGGCCATCGATGCCTGGTCTTCGACGCCATCGGCAACCGGAAAGGGCGAAAGCGAAACCGGCATGGCCAGATGGCGGATTTCGGCTTCCATGGCCGAGACGGTCTTTTGCACGGTCGCAAATCCGGTACGGCTCTGGCCCATCGGGGTCAGGAAGCGTGGCAGGTCGGACATGCCAGGCGACATGATCTTCATGATCCGATAGGCGGTGCCTGCCGCACAATGCGCCATCGCCTGCCCCAGCCTTTCCCAGGCGAGCACAAACGCGGTCATGTCAAAATTGCCGTGTGAAAGAATGACGCCCTCGGATGCGATCACGACGGGATTGTCACTGGAGCTGACGAGCTCTATGTCAGTCGCCTGCCTTGCCTCATCGATCGCATGCCTCAACGCGCCCCAGACCTGCGGTGTGCAGCGGTAGCTCAAAGGATCCTGGAGACGTCTTGCTGCATCGGCGGCAAGCAAGGAGCTGCCCGAAAGAAGCTCCATCAGCTGAGCGGCGACGCGGCGCTGCCCAAAGGCCGGTCTCGCAGCCAGAGCGCGGTCATCGAAGGCACTGACATTGGCCCGGAACGCTTCGAAATTAACGGCAATCGCCTTCAGGGACCAATCGAAGAGCCGCTCGATATCCACAAGCGTCAAGCAGGCGAGGCCGATGGAGAGGCTGTTGGCCACAACTAGCGCATGCCCGTCCTTCGGCGCGAATTCGAGAGGCTTCAGGCCGGCCCTTTCAAGGGCGATGGCGGCTGGCAGCACTTCGCCGCCAAGCTCGATCTCACCGAAGCCCATAAGGCCGTGGCTCATATGGGCAAGCGGCGCCAAATCCGCCGCACCGATCGAGCCCAATGACGGGACGACAGGATGGACACCTGCATTGATGGCGGCAATCAGACCCTGGAAGACTTTCAGCGAAACGCCGGAGCCGCCCGCCGCCATGCCGGCGGCCCTGACGGCCATCATCGCCCGCACGGAATCCTGTGCGAGCGGCTGTCCGACGCCGACCGCGCGAGCTTGCGGCACACGCATCTGGAACGCCACCAGATCCTCCGTTGCAAGTCGGGTGTCGACCCCCGCCCCAAGTCCCGTCGTCAGGCCATAGACCGGCAGATCTCTTTCCGTATAGCGGTCGACGACGGCGCGCGCGGCCACGATCCGGGCCTCGACCTCGGCCGATATCTCGATCCTGGCGTGACGATGGGCAATTGCTGCGATGTCCTCGATCGTCGGCGGCGCCGCGTTGAAGATGATCGATGGAGAATTGGTGGCGCTCACTGTTTCTCTCCGAGAATGGCAACGGGTTTGGAGGGACCCTTGGTGGACCGTGCTT
The DNA here is from genome assembly GCF_004306515.1 of Rhizobium beringeri. Taxonomy (NCBI): domain Bacteria; kingdom Pseudomonadati; phylum Pseudomonadota; class Alphaproteobacteria; order Hyphomicrobiales; family Rhizobiaceae; genus Rhizobium; species Rhizobium beringeri. The sequence continues at coordinate 431,691 of NZ_SILG01000002.1, forward strand.
CCAGCCGATATTGCGCGCCGGGATAGTATAACAGCGCGCAGGTCACGACGGCCTCGCCCGACCAGGTTCTTCGAAAGACGCGCAGGCAAGGGTGGTCATTCTTCAAGCCAAGATACTTGCGTATGGTCGTATCCGGTTTGACGGCCTGGACGATATGTTCGAACGCCGTTATCGGCGCCACTTTCGTCAGATATTCGTGCGGCGTCATGCTGCGGAAATCAGTCGACAGATAGTCGGGAGCGACCAGGGGATTGACGTAGCGCTCCTCGACCTGAATGGGCTGGTCGTTTTCCATGTGCACGATCAGCGAATGCATCACTTCAACGCCGAGGGTTAGTTCGAGCGCGTCGGCAACGTTGGCATCCGCCTTCATCAAGTCAGCCTTGACGACTGCTGCCTTATGCTTGTGACCCCGTTCAAGTATTTCGTCGGCTATGTTGCGGATTTGAAGCAGATCCACGTCGAGGTGCTTTGGCGACACGAAGGTTCCGATGCCGGCGGATCGCTTGAGAACACCCTCGAACATCAACTCCCGCAGTGCTCGGTTCGCCGTCATGCGGCTGACGCCGAATGCCGCCACCAATTCGCTTTCGGAGGATACCCGGTCCCCCGGCTGCAGCTTGCCCTCGGTGATGTCGGCCAGGATCTGCTCCTTGATCCTGATATAATGGCGCGCTTCACCGGCGGCCGGTTTGACTGCTTTCGTCATGACAGCCTCGCCATGCCATTGTCGAGGATGATAGCGTCCCGAGAAGCAACGAGCCCCCTGAAGCGGATCTCGGCATTGTTGCGCCATATCTGCACGGTGATCGTTTCCCCGGGAAAGATCGGCGCGCTGAAACGCGCCGCAATCGCGCTCAAGCCGATAGCCATGCCTGAATCGATAGCAGCGACGATGGCGTAGCCCGCATAACCGAAGCTGCACAGTCCATGCAGGATCGGCCGGTCAAAGCCGCTCCTAGCAGCTGCCTGCGGGTCGATATGCAGCGGATTGAGATCGCCGTTCAGGCGATAAAGCAGAGCGGCGTTACCAGGAATGTCGACATGGAATTCGAAGTCCGGCTCTCCGTCCGGGACTTTGGACAGAGGCTCAGGCGCAGATCCCGCCGAACCGCACCCACCGTCGCCGCGGCAGGCGTTCGTCTGGACGATCGTCGCGATCGGCTCATCACCGTCCTTGGTTACGATCAGGCGCTCGAAGCTGACGAACATCCCCTTTTCAACGCCGCGGTCGACCACCGATAAGACGCGCGACCGGGAGATCAGCTGCACATCGAGAGGGACCGGCCGGTGGATCGTCAGGCGATGTTCGGAGTGCACGAGACGCGCCCAGTCGACGCCTGTCTGTTGCATCCATGGGCCCGGATGGGCCACGATATTGGCAAGGGTCGGCGAGGTCACGAGATCGCGTTCATAGACGTAGTTCAATGCCTTTTCGTCGAGCGCATTGGTGCCGTAGCCAACCGACAGGGCGTAAAGGATGGCATCTCTTGCGGTAACCACATGTGTTGCTTGCGGCACCGGGAAGTCGAGGATGGATTGGGCCGACAGCGTCACGATGCGGCTCCGCCAGATGTCGCGGGTTTGCGAACGCCACCGGACAGGCGGATGCCGCCGTCAACGGAAAGCAATTCGCCGGTAACGAAATCTGCACCCTGAACAAGCCAGACAATAGCGCCGGCAACGTCTTTGGGCGTCGCGACCCGGCCGAGCGGCGCGGTTTCCGAAAATCGCTTGGCAATGGCTCCATAAGCATCCGATCCGAGCGTATCGCGCATCCAGCGCGTATCGATGATGCCGGGACAAACGGCATTCACACGGATATCGGGACCGCAGGTGCGCGCCAAAGCCAAGGTCAGCGCATTCAGCGCGCCCTTGGAGGCCGTATAGGCAAGCGAGCTGCCGCCGCCGGTAAAGGCAACATTGGATGAGACATTGACGATCGCACCTCCGCCGCTGTCACGCATCGCAGGCACCGCCGCCCGGCACATCTGATAGGCGCCGATGACGTTGACCCCGAAAACGTTCTGGAAATCTTCGGCCGACAGCGTCTCCAGATCGAAAGGATCGGATTTGACCGTCATTGCGGCATTGTTCACCAAGGCGTCGAGCCGCCCCCATCGGTTGACGGCGGTCGCGACCATTCGGCGGCAAGCCGCGTCATCGGCAACGTCGGCCTGGACGATCTCCACCTCCGCGCCCAGGCTGCGGCAGATATCGCCGGTCTCATCGGCCTCTTTCTTGCTGCGGCTGTAGTTGACGACCACCCTGGCACCGCCCTCGGCGAATTGCCTCACGCATGCGGCCCCGACGCCCGTTGCCGAGCCCGTGACGATGATGGCGGCTCCCTCGATTTTCATGGGGCAAAGTCCTTCATCGCATGGGTCGAAAACAAACGCGCATCCATCTGCTTCAACTGGTCCGACACAGCCACGCCCTTCGGCAGGCGGTCGAGAACATGCGCCGCAAGATCGATGCCGGGGGCAAACTCCGTCAGCGTCAGGCATCCGTCGATTACCCGAAAGACAGCCCGCTCGGTGACGACGAGCTGTGATTGCCCTTCGGGCGCAAAGGCGGGGCTCGAACTGATCTGGTCGACATCATCGACGATCTTGCAAACTCTGCCGTCCCTGACGATGTCGAGCCTGCCGTCGGCGACCGCAATTTCCGCGCCGCCGGCTGAAAATGCACCGAGATAGACAACGTGCTTGGCTGTCTGCGAGATATTGGTGAAGCCGCCGACCCCGACGATGGAATTATTGAATCGGCTGACATTGACCGCACCGTGCCGATCCACCTCGGCCATGCCGAGGAAGGCGATATCGAGGCCGCCGCCGTCGTAAAAATCGAACTGCGATGCCTGTGGGATGATGGCGGTCGGATTGACGGCGGCGCCAAAGGACAGCTCCTCGGCCGGCACGCCGCCGATGACGCCGGACTCGATCGTCACCGTATAATCGTCGAATCCCTCTTCGCTGGCGATGCGGCCGATCCCGGCCGCAATGCCGATGCCGAGGTTGATCGTCGGACGATTGAGCGGCGCCAGCTCCATGAAGGCACGTCGCTGAATAATTTTATCGACCGACAGTGGCGCCGGCTGCAGGCGGCTCATCGCCATCCGGACGCGCCCGGTATAGGCGATATTGTCCGTCTCGGCGAAACTGACGCCGTGCTGGGCCGGATCATCGCAGACGACGACGTAATCGACCAGCGCCGCCGGGATACGAACATCGTTGGCCGGCAGCGAGCCGCGCTCGGCAATCCGCTTGACCTGGACGATGACGATGCCGCCGGAGTTTCTGCCTGCCTGCGCCATGGCGAGCACGTCGAGCGGGAAGGCCTCCTCCTCGAGGGTGATATTGCCGTCTTCGTCGGCCGTCGTTCCGCGCAAAAGCACGCAGTCGAGCGGCATCGACGGATAAAGCAGCCATTCCTTGCCGCGCAACGACACACGCTCGACAAGCGCGCGCGGCGTCGTCGCATTCATGCGGCCGCCGCCATGCAGCGGATCCATGAAAGAGCCAAGCCCGATATGGGTGACCACTCCAGGCTGACCGGCGGCAATCGCCCGATAGAGCTGCGCGATGACGCCTTGCGGCCAGCAATGCGCTTCGATCTTTTCCTCGATCGCCAGCCTGCCAAGGCGCGGCGTTCCGCGCCATCCCCCGGCGATCACGCAGGCGACGAGGCCTTCATAGCCAAAATGCCCCATGCCGCGCGTCTGACGATCGCCCGTGCTGGCTGCAAACAGAAGTGTCAGGTTGCGGGGTTTTCCAGAGGCGAGGAAACGCTCTTCCACCGCAGCCGTGATGGCCTCGGGATGACAGCATCCTCCAAAACCCGAAGCAGCGACAGTCATCCCGTCTTCGAGAAGATCCGCAGCTTGCTGTGAAGAGATGACCCGCATGACGATCTTTGCTTCCCCGGCCTGTATATACAGGCTAGCCGTCGATCGTTTGGAAGGCAACTGGAATCTTTGCAACTATTTTGGGCATATCACCTTCGATCAGACGATATTCAGCAGTCCGATCAGGCAAAGCCCAAGAACCGCCAGCGCCAATAGCGACAGCGCCGCCGCTGCGAGGACCCGACCGCCGGTATGGGCAACGGATCTGACATCAACGGAGAGGCCCAAGGCGGCCATGGCTGTGACGGTAAAGGCGGCGGAGACAGCCGACATCCCGGCCAGCAGCGCGGCTGGGATCGCGTCAAAGGAGCGAAGCGTCGCCATGGCTGCAAAACCGAGGATGAACCATGGGAGGACATGGCGGAGATTGACTGTGGAGCCGCCAGCGCGACGGCCGTGAACTGCGCCAAGCAGAAGGATGACCGGTCCAAGCATCATCACGCGGATCAGTTTGACGAGCGTGCCCACCTGGGTGCTGACGGCTCCGGCAGAGGCCGTGGCCGCCAATACCTGCGGAACGGCATAGGCTGTCAGGCCTGCGAAAACGCCATATTGTACGTCGCTCAGACCCAAGAGCAGATGAAGAAGCGGCAGCGTCAGCACTGCCCCGATGCCGAGCAGCGCGGTAAAGGCTATCGAGGCCGCGATATCATCCGGTTTGGCGCCGATCACCGGCGCTGCCGCGGCAATCGCAGAATTGCCGCAGATCGAGTTGCCGCAAGCAACCAAGGTCGCGAGACTGGCCGACAGCCCGAAGAGCCGCCCGATCAGAAAGCTGCCGGCCAAAGACAGAGCAACCAGAACGGCAATTCCACCGACAAGCGGCAGTCCGGCCTGCCGGATGGCAGCCGTGCTGAGCGAAGCGCCGAGCAACATGACGGCAATTTCGAGAAGCGTCTTGGCGGCGAATTGGATGCCGGGAATGAACGTCTGCGGCAGGCAGACCGAGGAGCGCACGGCAATGCCGATCAGAATGGCAAGCACGAGGCTCTCGATCCAATGCGCGCCGAAGATCATCAACTGCAGCCGCTCAAGCAGATGCGCAGCGAGCGTGACCGCCGCACAAAGAACAAGTCCCGGCAGGACGGCAGGAAACGACAGGGAACGGGAGGCGGAAACGAGCATCGGCAAGACCTTGCGGAAGGACTGCACTGTCCCACACTCAATTATCGACTTCCATTGAATAGTTTAGTATGATTCATTCGGTAAAATCGAACGATTGAATCATGACATTTGAACAGCTTTCTATTTTCGTCGCGGTTGCGGAACGCGAACATCTGACCAACGCTGCCTCCGCGATCGGGCTGACGCCATCGGCTGTGAGTTCGGCGATCCGCAATCTCGAGGCCTCCTATGGCGTCGAACTTTTCCACCGCGTCGGACGCCGCATAGAGCTGACATATGAAGGACGGGTGTTTCTTGGGGAGGCAAGAGCGACGCTGGCGCGCGCAAAGGCCGCGGCGCTTGTCTTGTCCGATCTCGGCGGGTTGCAAAAGGGTGAACTGGTGGTTTTTGCAAGCCAGACGATCGCAAGTTACTGGCTACCGGCGATGCTGATGCGTTTCAAGATCCGCTACCCAGGCATTGACCTGAAGCTGATGATTGGCAACACGACCACGGCGGCAAAAGCGGTTCTCGATGGATTGGCCGAAGTCGGTTTCGTCGAAGGCAGCGTTGATGAGCCGGCGCTGAATATTCAGCCGCTTGCCGAGGACGAACTCCTTGTCGTCGTCGGTCCGCGCCATCCCTGGGCGCGTGGCAAACCAATTGCACCGACGGAGCTGGTTTCAGGCACGAAATGGGTCATGCGGGAAAAAGGGTCCGGAACCCGGTCGGCTTTCGACGCGGCGATATCCAATCTCGGCATAGCCCCCGGAGATCTGGCTGTCGCGCTTGAGCTGCCGTCGAACGAGGCGGTCATATCGGCAGCAAGAGAAGGCCTCTGCGCAACGGTCGTCTCAGGTGCCGTGGCCGCGCCGCTCTTGACGCAAGGTCTGCTGGTGAAGGTGCGCTTTCCTCTGCCGTCGCGTCAATTTGCAATCCTGCGGCACAAGCAAAGGCACTCCAGTCGCGCTTCATTGGCGCTAGAAACGATTTGCCGCGAGGATAAAGCCGCTGAAATCAAAAATGGGGAGGACTGGGCGCTCTAGGTGTGGATCCTCAAGAGGTTGTCTCGGTTGAGGCCGAGGCGACTGATGGGTGTTTTTGATTTCAGGCTGCCGTGCGGACGAGCCCACGACGGCCCCGGCGAAGGTTCTTTTTCGCGAGATAGTGGTTGCTGCGAGCCCAGCCGATGCTTCCCGTATGGAACGAAATCAACGTGCGGCGGTTATATGACCGCCTTCCTCCTCAACAGCCGAGCGTGGCGGTCCTGATGTACCGCGATCGAAAGTTACTCAGATGATCAAGGTCCTTGCATGCTCCATCGCCGTTGCGACGGCGTCAATGCTCATGGCCGGTGCCGCCAACGCCGACGAATCCGCCTTTCTGAAAACACTGGCGGGAAGTTGGAGCGGTAACGGGACGGTGAAAGTGCGGACAAATGCACCCACCATTAAAGTCACTTGCCGTTTCAAATCGGATGCGAATGCAAGCTCCCTCGCACTCAATGGGCGCTGTACCAGCCTTGTCGTTTTTTCCCGCGTCATCAGCGCTAACCTCAAGGCCAACGGCGACACCTATACTGGCTCCTACGTGGGCGCGGGCACCGGCACCGCGGGTCTTGGCGGAAAGCGCGCTGGTAATGCCATAAGCCTCGCGATCAAATGGGCGAAAGAAGTCAACGGCGATCGGCGTGCGCAGATGACGATCGAAAAAACCGGAGCATCGGGCATGCGTCTCACAACCATCGATACCGACCCCGCCACAGGTCGCTCGGTTGTTACGAGCCGCATTGACCTTCGTCGGAGCTGATCTCTTTTTGCGTTTAAAAAGCCGCCAGTGTGCTAAAGGGTTGATAGAGAAGCGCCGAAGCTATAGTTTCGCCTTCGCAAATCGTCGAACGACACAAGGAAATAGTTATCTCATGCCGACAGGTACCGTTAAATTCTTCAATGACGACAAGGGCTTCGGCTTCATCACCCCTGAGGGTGGCGGACAGGACGTTTTTGTTCACGTGTCTGCGCTGCAAAGCGGCGGGTCGCTCCGCGAAGGCGACAAAGTCAGCTTCGAAGTTGGACAGGATCGCAAGACCGGAAAATCGAAGGCTGAGAACGTCTCGACCCTCTGATTGAAAATCGAAGATGGCCCAGCCTGCGTTGAGCGGGTTGGGCTCATCATCACGAGCCGCAGGCTCGACTGCCTTCGTACTCTAAGCCGAAACCACGGCGATCGAGGTCGGGGTCTGTTGTTTAACGCCCGCGCCTTTGAAATCCCGAATTACGCGTGACGACGCTCATGCCGGCCCAGTGGCGGCAACCAGAGCATTTTGTCTCTGACAAAAGGATGTTCCACGCATTCGCTTTAGACAATGCGAGGGGCTCATCGCGGCGAAGAGCTAATCACACATGTGATAGAATGCTCTCCGCAGCCTTCTCGGCAATCATGATCACCGGCGAGTTGGTGTTGCCCGAGACGATCGACGGCATGATCGAGGCATCGACCACCCGCAGTTTCGCCAGCCCATGCACCCGCAATTGCGGATCGACAACCGCCATCACGTCGCTGCCCATCTTGCAGGTGCCGACCGGATGGAAGATCGTCGTGGCGATATCGCCGACGCGACGGATCAGCTCGTCGTCACTCCGGTATTCCGTGCCCGGCAGCATCTCCTGCGGCCGGTACTTGGCGATCGCACCGGCCTCCATGAGCCGGCGAGCATGCCTAATCGATTTCGTCGCAACCATCCGGTCGCCGACGGTCGAAAGATAATTCGGGCGGATTTCCGGCGCTACGGAAAAGTCCGGGCCGCCGACATGCACGGTCCCCCGGCTTTCCGGCCGCAGATTGCAGACGGAGACGGTGACGGCGGGATATTTGTGCAGCGGCTCGCCGAGCCGGTCGGTGCTCAAGGGCTGCACGTGATATTCGAGATCGGCGGTCGCAACAGCCGGATCGCTCTTGGCAAAGATACCGAGCTGGCTCGGCGCCATCGACAGCGGCCCGGACCGGCGCAACATATATTCAAGTCCCATGCCCGCCCGGGTGAACAGGTTGTGATAGAGCTGGTTCAGCGTCTTTGTGCCCTCGATGCGGAAGACCGTACGGATTTGCAGATGGTCCTGCAGGTTTTCGCCGACACCCGGAAGTTCATGGGCGACGTCCAGTCCGGCAGCGGACAACACATCCGGGCGACCGACCCCGGAAAGCTCCAGGATTTTCGGTGAATTGATCGCACCGGCAGACAGAATGACCTCGCGACCGGCGCGAGCCAGATGATTCTGCCCGTTCAGCCGGAACCGCACGCCGGTCACCATTCTGCCGTCGAATTCCAGCCGCTCGGTTTCGGCGCTGGTCAGCACACGCAGATTGGGCCGCTTCATCGCCGGGCGGAGAAAGGCCTTGGTCGTATTCCAGCGCAGGCCGCCGCGCTGGTTGACCTCGAAATAGCCTGAGCCCTCATTGTCGCCATCGTTGAAATCGTCGGTCTTCGGGATGCCGAGTTCTTCGGCTGCATCGCGAAAGGCATCGAGGATCGGCCAGGAAAGCCGCTGCTTTTCCACCCGCCATTCGCCGCCTGCCCCGTGCATCCGCGACTTGCCGCGATAGTTGTCCTCGGATTTCAGGAAATAGGGCAGCACGTCGTCCCAACCCCAGCCGGAATTGCCCGCCTGCTGCCACCCGTCGTAATCGGCCGCCTGGCCGCGCATGTAGATCATGCCGTTGATCGACGAGCAGCCGCCCAGCAATTTCCCCCGCGGATAGGGCAGTGACCGGCCATTCAGTCCGGCCTCCGCCGCCGTCTTCATCATCCAATCGGTGCGCGGATTGCCCATGCAGTAGAGATAGCCGATCGGCACATGCACCCAATGATACCGGTCGCTGCCGCCGGCTTCGAGCAGCAGGACGCGGGTTTTCGGATCGGCCGACAGCCGGTTGGCCAGAACGCATCCCGCCGATCCCGCGCCGACGATGATGAAGTCGTAGCTTCCCGCATCGATGGCCGCATCATTCACACGCATGTTCATGCCGCCACTCCCGCTGCCGCCAGTGGGACCGCCGTCAGACGCCGCCAGAGCGGTGCCATCGCTTCGGCGATATCCTGATAGAGAGCGTAGCGCCGCGCATAATGTGCCTCGAGCGAGACATCCGGACGATAATACCGCTCTGCCCGAACCATGGCCGTAGCACCAGCGCCGAAGTCCGCGAAAATGCCGACGCCGGTTCCGGCCGCAATCGCCGCTCCCAACGCACCGGTTTCACGCGAGCGTGCAACGCTGACCGGAACGCCGAGCACATCGGCGAAGATCTGCGGCCAGATCAGGCTGCGCGAGCCGCCGCCGGACAGCACGGCTTCGTTGAAGACCGCGCCCGCCTTTCGGATCGTCTCAATGTGCTGGCGATGACCGAAGGCGACACCTTCGAGAAGCGCGCGAACGAGATGCCCCTTGGTGTGCCAACCGGCAAGACCGTAGAAGCCGGCGCGCGCATGGCCGTCCTGCTGGGCGCCATAGAGATACGGATGGTAGAGCGGATCGTCTGCCGCGGGCTCGATCGCCCTGGCCAGCGCGCAGCAGGCATCGAAGGGCGAAACGTCTTCCGCATGCTCGCCTTCGAAAAACTCCCGCACCAGCCATTCGAGATTGGCAGCCGAGGTGGCGCTGTTCTCCATCGCCATGTAGCGGCTGCGATCGAAGGTCGAGGACATGAAGACCGGCCCGTCGAGGTCGGGGCTATCGATGATGACTTGGTTGATGCTCCAGGTGCCGGCAATGATCGAGGCGCTGCCGGTGCGCGCAACGCCGGAGCCGAGCGCCGAGGCGACGACGTCGAACAACCCGCCGACCACAGGTGTACCGGCGGCGAGCCCGGTTTGCCCGGCCACTTCTTCCGTTACCGCACCGGCAATGTCGGCGCTTTCGATGAGCGGCGGCAAGAGGTCCATGCAATCGCCCAGCCCATAGGCTTCCATCAGCGCCTTGTCGTAGCGGCGCGCGGCAAGATCCAGCAGACCGGCCCCCGACATGTCGGACACCTCGCTGACGCGGCGGCCGGTCAGGCGGTTGACGACGAAATCCTTGGAGAAAAACACCGTACCGATGCGGTTGAACAGATCCGGCCGGTGACGCTTCAGCCAGGCAAGCAATGTCGGCGTCTGGGATGGCCACGGACGCTGGCGGGCAATCGGATAGGTCCGGTCACCAACGCCGGCCTCTCGCCATTCATCGACCAACCCGGCCGCCCGCGTGTCGAGCGACTGGATGCCGAGCAGCGGAGCGCCTTCGCGATCAAGCGCATAGAGACCGTTGCCATGCCCGGCGCAACCGATCGCGGCGATTTCCTCCGGCTGGATCTCTGCCTTTTCGATGCAGGTGCGGATGACCTGCCGTGCATTCGTCCAGAGTTCGTCCAGCCCTCGCTCGACATGCCCCGGGCTCGGCATGCGGCTGTGTCCTTCTTCGGACGCAGCCGCGATCTCGTTGCCGTGCCGGTCGAAAATCACCGCCTTGATAACGGTGTTTCCGGCGTCGAGCCCCAAAAGATACTCTCCCATGCAGAACCCTCCCGAGATTCGAAATCGCTGCTCAGCCCTGCTGATAGAGCGCAAAGGCCTGGTCGCCGCTCGCGTCCTCGTGCACGATCGCCATCAGCCCGCGCACCACGGCACTCGGATTGGCGTGCTGATAGATGTTGCGCCCATAGACCATGCCCATTGCGCCCTGTCGCATCAAGGCGCCGGATTTGTCGAAGACGGCACGAAGATCTTCCTTGCCGCCGCCGCGCACCAGAACCGGGCAACGGGCTGCTTCCACCACTCTGTGGAAATCCTCGGCATTGGTGGTTGGGTCCGCCTTGACGATATCCGCCCCCATCTCGCGGGCGAGCCGCGTCAACGTAACGATCTTGTCGGCATCACCGTCGACCATGTAGCCGCCCTTGTCGGTGACCGGCTGCATCACCAGCGGCTCGATCATCAGCGGCATGCCATACTTGTCGCAATCGGCCCGGACGCGGGAAATGTTCTGCACGCACTGACGGAACAGGTCCGGCTCGTCCGGCAGCATGAACAGGTTGACGACGACGCAGGCGGCATCCATCTCGATCGCGCCGATCAATGGTTCGGCCTCGTTCTGCAGCACCGCCCACATGTCGCGGTGGCGGATCCGGTTATAGGGATTGCCCATGTCGATGCGCATGACCAGCGCCGGCTTGTCCTTGCCCGGCACATCCTGCAGCAGGTCTGCCTGGCCGTAATTCATCTGGATCGCGTCCGGCCCTGCAGAAACCAGAGCCTTGACGACGGCCTGAATGTCCTCCAGCCCGTTGAGGAAGGATGGTTCGTTGCAGACGCCGTGATCGATCGCCACATCGAGGCAGCGGCCGCCGCCGAACAGCCGGTTCATCCGGACTTTGCTGGTGTGTCGCATTCTGTGCTCCTTGGTTCGTTCCTTGCGGAAAGCATGTTTTCGTCGACGCCGTGGCGTTCGGTGAGAAGGGTGAGAAAACGGTCGCGCTCACGGGCGCGATGCGCGAGCGTCCAATGCTTTTCTTGCGCCAGCAGGTCGAGTGCGGCATCCATCATGTCGAGCGTAAGCTCGCCCGAAACGGCAAGCGTCGTGCGCCGTAAAAGCAGGTCGTCGAGATGTTCCACCGCTTCCTCGCGGATCAGGAACTGCAATTCGCGCATCGAGTAGCCGGCGTGCGGCAGCGCCGCATCGGGGCCTGCCGCGGTGAAGCCGGCAATCGCCTCGGCATCCGTGCCGTATCGGGCAAACAGCTCAGCCATGCGCCCTCCGGAAAGGCCTTTGCTGGCCGCCATCTGCGTTAGCCAGGCGAGCGCGTTGGCGGGAAATGCCCGCCCGCCGCCGATCGGCCGATCGGTTGTCGCAATGCGGCGGCACCTGCCTAGCCTTTCCAGAGCCATGTCGGCCGCCAGTTCGCCGAAGGACCGGAATGTCGTCCACTTGCCGCCGATCATGCAGAGCACCGGCGGACCACCCTCGGAAGGCTCCAACACGGTGCAAAAGTGATCGCGCGGGATGCGGCCGGTAAAACTGTCGGTGCTGGCCGGCAGCGGCCGCACGCCGGAAAACTGGAAAACGATTTGTTCGGGCCGGATGGCGATGCCTGGCAGCACGAAGGCAAGCGATTGCAGGATATAATCCCGCTCGTCCGCCTCGCAGCGCACCGTTTCCGGATCATCGACGCGGATATCCGTGGAACCGACCAGAACCTTGCCGAGATAGGGAAACAGGATGCAGATCCGCCCGTCCTCGTTCTCGTAGTAGATCATGTGATCCGCGAGCGCGTCGCGCAGGTCCGCATTGTCGATAATCAGATGCGAGCCCTTGGTGCCGCCCATCAGCGGTGCCGGCCACGCTTCCGGCGAAAACAGGGTTTGATTGGCAAGGTCGATCCAGCCGCCGGTGGCGTTGATGATCAGCGCCGGTTCGACGGCAACGAACGCGCCGCCGATCTGGTCTTCGACACGATATTGGCCATCCTCTGTCCGCCGCAGTTCCGCATAGTTCAGCGCCATCGCCCCGAACTTTGCTAAAAGGCCATCCTGCAGGAGCTCGATGCCCAGCCGCTCCGGATGGCTGACCCAGGCGTCGAAATAGGTGGCGGAACTCTTGATGTCGGGATTGAGCGCCGGCCACTTGGCAAGCGTCGTGCGCCGGCCGCGAAACTGGTGGCGCGGCATCAATGCCCGCTTGCGCATCAGGAAATCGTAGATGCTCAGGCCTGCCTTGATGGCAACAGCGCCGCGGCGGCTCGGGCGGCGGCTGAGGCCCAGGAAGCGGACGATGCCATTGCCGAGGCCGGAAAAGATATCGAACACCGGCACCGTCGTCGGCAGCGGCGCGACATAATGCGGCGCGTTGCGCAACAGCCGATCCCGCTCGACCAGCGATTCCTGCACCAGCTTGAATTCGCCGTTTTCAAGATAGCGAAGTCCGCCATGCACCATGCGCGACAACGCCGAACTGGCCCCGGAGCAATAGTCGTGCTTCTCTATGAGCAGCACATTCAGCCCCTGCAGCGCCAGTTCCCGAAAGACGCTGATGCCGTTGATGCCGCCGCCGATGACGCACACGTCCACCTTCGGGCTCTGGCGGAGCCCGTCCAATATCTCTTGCCGTTTCATGATGGCGATCCGCTACCTGTCCATGTCAGTCAGTTTCGCCGCTATGGCCGTATCGATAGCCGCAAGATCGGCCGCATCCAGCCGGATGGTCCCGGCCCGCGCATTGTCGAGCGCTTGTGCCGGATTGCGCGCCCCGCAAAGTGCAAAGGTGATGCCCGGCTGCGCCAGCGTCCACGCAATCACGATCTGGGCGATGCTGGCGCCGTATTCTTCTGCGACCGGCCGGATGTCGTTGGCCAGCGCCGTTGCCTTCTGGCGGTTGCCGACTGAAAAGCGCGGATTGTCCTTGCGCTGGTCGTCGCCGGAAAACACGCGGTCGGGACCGATGGTGCCGGATAGCAACCCCAGCGCCAGCGACGAGTAGCTCAGCGTCGCAATGCTATTGGCCTTGGTCAGCGGCAGAAGCTCCGCCTCGATCTCCCGGTCGATCATGCTGAACCGCTCCTGGATCGCATCGAGACCACCGACAGCGATATAGGCATTGAGGTCGTCGGGGCTGACATTGCTTGCGCCGATCGCCCGGATCTTGCCCGATGTGCGCAGGTCTTCTAGCGCCCGCATCGTTTCCTCGATCGGGGTCGTCGGATCCTGCCAATGGGTGATGTAGAGGTCGATATAGTCGGTTCCGAGCCGCCTCAGGCTTTGCTCGACCTCATGCAGGATCGCGTCGCGGCCGAGATAACGATGGACCGGCTTGCCGTCTTGGTCGAAGAAATGATGGCCCTTCTGCGTATGCCAGACAAGGCCGCATTTGGTGGCGATGACAGCCTTGTCGCGGCGCCCAGCCAGTGCCTTGCCGACGATCTCCTCGGAACGTCCAAGCCCATAGGCTGGCGCCGTGTCGATCAGCGTGACGCCGGCATCGAGCGATGCCTGGATTGCGGCGATGGATTCGGCCTCATCGGTCCCGCCCCACATCCAGCCGCCGATCGCCCAGGTGCCCAGTCCCACCGCCGAGGCGGAAACGCCGGATTTGCCGATCTCACGTGTCAATTGCTGTCCGCTCATGCCCATTTTCCTTCGCCATTCGCCAGTGCCAGCACCCGCGCACCCGTCGCCTCATCCGTCACCAGCGTATCCAGGTGATTGCCGCGCAGAACGCTGAGGATCGGGCCCGCCTTGTTCGGCCCGCTCGCCACACCGATCTTGGTGGGGATCGAGGCGAATTCCGGCAGCGTCAGCGACACCAGCGAACGGTTGAGGCTGTAGTCGCAGACTTGGCCATGATCATCGAGCAGATGCGCCAGCAATTCGCAGGAGGCGCCGGACCGCTCGATCGCGGCACGGTCGGTGCTTGAGGACGGATGCAGGTCGTAATAGCTCGAATCGTCCGACAGGATCGAGCCGATGCCGACCACCGCCACCTTCGCCTCGCGCGCCCGTTTGAAAACGTCTGCGACGGAACGCATGTTGATCAGCATCGCCCGCTGCTCGGCATCATCGGCAAAGAGAGGCGCGTGGATCTGGTAGGAACGTCCCCCAAGCCGGTCGGCCATCAAGGTCGAGACGTGGTTGACGTCGGTATAGTGTTTACCCTGCACGCAGCCGGTTGCTGGAATGACCTCGACATTGAACCGACGCGGCGGTTGCAGACCGGCAACGACGGCGCTCACCCCTTTGCCACCGGTGATGCAGATCGTATCGCCGTCGATGATCTCTTCCAGAAGCAACCGCGCTGCCGCTTCGCCGACGGCTTGAAGCGCCGTCTGCGGATTGTCGGAGACGGTCGGCACCACCACGGCGCGGCCGATGCCGCCAAGCGCTCGTAGCCGTTCTTCCATATCGACCAGCGGCTCGACCGGCGACTTGATCTTGATCTCGACCAGACCGAGTTGGCGGCCGCGCTTGATCAGGCGGTTGACGGTGGCGTGCGAGATGCCGAGCTGATCGGCAATCTGCGCCTGTGTCAGCCCTTCGAGGAAATGCAGCACCAGAGCCTGGTGCATCTGCCGGGCGATGACAATTTCCTCGCGCGGCGCATTTGCGGGTTTGAGTTTGGCTATCGGCATATCAGGCAGCCTTCCGCTTGTGCAGGAAATGGTCGATCGAGACGGCGGCAAGCAGAATGCAGCCTTTGATCATGTCTTGCCAATAGACGGACACGTCGAGCAAGATCAACGAGCTTGTTACGACCGACAGAAGGGCAATGCCGAGAATTGCCCCGAGGATCGTGCCGGAGCCACCATTCAGCGAAGCACCGCCGATTACCGCGGCTGCGATGATGTTGAGCTCCATGCCGACGCCGAAAGTCGGGGTCGCGGCACCGAATCGGGACATGTAGATCACACCGGCAACACCGGACAGCGTGGCGCAGAGCACCGTCACCCAGAACTTCACCTGGTTGGTCTTGATACCGGAATAGAGCGCCGCCTTCTCGTTGCTGCCGGTGTAGAACACCGTGCGGAAGGCGGTTGCCCGGCGCAGCAGGAAATCGAACAGCACGACGACCGCAACAAAAATCAGGATCACATAGGGGACGCCATAGAATGTGCCCTGCCCGACCGCCTTGAACGAGGGCGGCAAGGTGAACAGCGACAGCGGCGTACCCTTGGTGATGATCAGGCAGATGCCGCGCACGATGACCATCGCCGCAAGCGAGGTGATGAAGTGGTTGAGCCCGACGACGGTGACGAAGAAGCCCATGGCACAGCCGATCAGGCCGCTGGCAATGATCCCGATCAGGGAAGCGCTCCATGGATCGAGCCCCATCAGGAACAGCGAGCCCGACAGCACCATCGAAAAGCAGACGACCGAGCCGACCGACAGGTCGATGCCGCCGACGATCAACAGGATGGTCATGCCGACGACGACGATCCCTTCCACCGAGAACGACATCAGCATCGCCCGGAAGTTGCCGAGCGTCAGAAAGTGCGGCGAGGCAAAGCTCATGACGATGCAGAGCGCCAGGATGATCGCGATCAATCCCGCCTCGCGCATCGTCCCCAGCCGTTTCCAGCCGGGCGCGCGTGCCTGATGTACCGTTACCAATGTAGCGTCCGCCATGACCTTGTCTCCTGCCCCTGCGTTTTCTTTATGCGGCATGCTCTGATGCCTTTGAATTGTTATGACCGCCGATACCCGACGCGAGCCGCATGATCGCTTCTTCCGTCATCATCTCGCCCACGACCTCGCCTGCAACAGTGCCCTCGTGGATGACCAGCACCCGGTCGCACAGACCGAGAAGCTCCGGCAGTTCCGACGAGATGACGACGATGCCGATGCCGGAGCGCGTGAGATCGCGCAGCAGCCGGTGGATTTCCGATTTGGCGCCGACATCGATGCCGCGGGTCGGCTCGTCCATCAGGATGACCTTGGGATTGACCGCCAACTGCTTGGCAATCGCCACCTTCTGCTGGTTTCCGCCCGACAGCGACGACACCGGCATGTCGATGCCACCCATCCGCACGCCGAGCCGCCGGACAAGGTCGCGAGCCCGATCCGCCTCGGCTTTGGAATTCAACAGTCCCAGCGGTCCGGTCAGCGACTTCAAATCGAGAACGGCAATGTTCTGGGCGATGGAAAGATCGAGGAAAATGCCGGAGCCCTTCCGATCTTCCGACAGGTAGACGAGGCCTGCCTGCACGGCCTGCGCATAGGACCGCGCCCGCAGCCGCTGTCCATGCAGTTGCACCTCGCCGTCGATTACCGGCCGCAATCCGCAAATACCTTCGGCTATCTCGGTGCGGCCCGAGCCGATGAGCCCGCCGACGCCGAGAATTTCACCCTTGCGCAGTTCGAAGCTCACATCCGTGAAGCGGCTGCCGTCGCCGAGATCGCGGACGCTCAGAATGATCTCGTCGGTTCGCTCCGCCAGCGTCTGCTTTTCCGGATAGAGCTGGGTGATCTCGCGTCCGATCATGCGGCGCACGACATCATCCGGCGTCAGGTCCACCACCTTCTCCGTCGAGACATAGCGGCCATCGCGAAACACGGTGACCCGGTCGCACAGGCTGAAGATTTCGGCCATGCGGTGGCTGATATAGATGATCGAAATACCCTGCGCCTTGAGGTCGCGGATGATTCCGAACAGGATCTGCGTCTCCGATTCCGTCAATGCCGCCGTCGGTTCGTCGAAGATCAGCACCCGACAATCGAGCGTCAGAGCCTTGGCGATCTCGACAAGCTGCTGGCTGGAAATCGACAGGTCGCCAACTTTGCGGCGCACGTCGATCGGCGCCAGACGATTCATCACGACCTGCGCATCCCGCTCCAGCCGGCGATAATTCATGAAAGGCGAGCGGCGACGGTTGGTCGCGGCCATGAACATGTTCTCGGCCACCGTCGCATCGGGGCAGAGCGCGATTTCCTGATGCACGAGGCCAAGCCCGAGCGATTGCGCCACCGCCGGCGACGTCACCTTTACCGGCGCGCCATCGACGAGAACGTCCCCCTCGGTCGGCTGCAGCACGCCGGCAATGATGTTCATCAACGTCGATTTGCCCGCGCCGTTTTCGCCGCAAAGCGCATGAACCTCGCCTTTCTCCAGGCTGAAGCTCACATCCGTCAACGCCTTCACCGCACCGAAGTGCTTGCTGACATTGCGGATTTCCAGAACCGGCACCGACGCCATCATCGTCTCCTCCTCACGCTCGCGGTGGCTGTCCGGAGTTTCCTGCCCCCGGACAGCCGGCACAAAGGTTTACTCCTCGATGCCTTTGGTGCCCCGCCGCTTCAGATACTTGTCCCAGTAGAAGTCGTCGGCATTATCAGCCGTGACGATCGACAGGCCGTTGTCGACGAACGGAATGCTCATCGGGTTGAAGCCGGCTCGCTTGGCGTCGTTCATCGGGTCGATGAGTTCCGGATGCTTGGCAAGCCACAGGAGCATGAAGCCCATGTAACCCTGCATGCCCTGGTTCGGGTTGATCGAACCGAACACTTCGCCCGCCTTGATCATGTCGAGGATGTTGGCGTTGACGTCGGCGCACATCACGAGGATCTTGCCGCCGCTTTCCTTGTTGGCCTGCGAAGCGCCGATGGCCGAGTTCGCTTCCGGCATGAAGACGGCGCCAAGGTTCGGATGTGCCTGCACCAGGCTCATCAGGCCCTGATAGGCCTTGTTCGGGTCCTGATTGGACGCAGCGCGGCCGACCAGCTTCATATCAGGATATTTTTCCTCCATGCGGGCGATGAAGGCGGCGATACGCTTGTCGTGGTTGTCCTGGCCCGGATTTTCGAGAACGGCATATTCACCCTTGCCACCCATCTTTTCGGCAATCGCGTCGGCCGCATAAGTGCCCTCGCGGGTATTGTCCGAGGTGACGAACGAGATGCGCTTGGAAAGCGGCGCATCGGCTGCGAAGGTCACGACCGCCGTGCCCTGGTCGATCGCCCGGTTGATCGGCTCGATGAACGGATCGGAGTTCATCGGATGAACGAGGATACCGGCCGGGTTCTGGGCCAGCGCCTGGTCGAAGGTGGCGATCTGCTTGTTGACGTCATATTCCGGCGTGCCGGTGTAGGCCGTCTCGCAACCGAGCTGCTGACCGGCCTGCTTGAACATTTCATAGACCGGGAACCAATATTCGACGCCCGATACCATGACGTTCATGACGTATTTTTCACCCGGCTTGCAGCGGAACGGATTTTCCGTGTCCGCGCTGGCCACGCCGGCAAAAAGCGTCGATGCAAGGACCGCCAATGCGGTCGTGCTTAGAAAATTGCGCAAGTTTCCTCCTCGAGGCCGAAGCCCCTCCCAAATATCCGGCGGCGCCTCAGCGGCTGCCGATGATCCATTGAAGACCGGAGTTCCTCCTCGAAGTCCGGTGAGGTCAGATAATCGCAACGACGGAGTGCTGTCAATATAATTCACACTATGAAATATATTTCAGGTATCGACGGCCTGAATGGCGATTGATGCCCGCCTTCCTGCGCTCGAAGGCACCGCTTCGGCAGAAGCGGACCTTCCTCGCATGCGCGGCCGTTTTGGCAAGGATCCGAAAGATAAAGACCAAGACCGCCGGAGCCTTTGATGGACGATTGTCTCGACTCCGCAAATTCTGCATTTCATCGCCTTCGGCAGGTCGAAACGCTGGTCAGAGACTCTCTAGAAGAACCCCAAAAGTAGGCCGCCATTCGAATACATCGACGCTGCCGTAAACACCGCAGCGGACGAAGGGATCTCCTGCGCTGAACGCCTCGAACTCGGCAAGCGTTTCGACTTCCGCGATCACTAAGGCAGTAGAATCTCTGCCCTCCGCCGACGGTGCAGAAGGTCCGGAAAGCAGGATGCGGATCGGCGCGCCCCGCAGATAGGCCTTGTGTTCCTCGATCAATCGGGAACGTTCGGCAGACTTGCCGGGGTCGGATACCGCATAGCGGGCAACGATCATTGACTATTGTCCACTGGCGTCAGCACGAAATCGAAATCGGAACGCCAGACCGTCGCACGATCGACACGCTCGAAAGGCGCAACCAGGCTGTTTTTCACCCCAAACACCGTATCGGATTCCAGATAGGGATCGTCGCCGACAAAGGTGTGGGTTACCAGCTTCTGATAACCCGAAGCCGTGATCAGGTAATGGGTATGGGCAGGACGGTAGGGATGGCGGCCGAGGGACGTCAGCATCTGCCCGACCGGACCGTCATCCGGGATCGGATAGGAAACCGGCTTTATGCCGACGAAACTATAGGTGCCATCTGCGCCGGTGACGAAGATGCCCCGGTTGTTCCACTTCGGCTGGATATCCGGCTGCTGGACGTCGTAGAAACCATCGGAATTATCCGACCATACATCGATCTGGGCTCCCTCGATCGGATTGCCGTTAAGATCCAGCACTCGCCCGATGAAGAGACAGCTCTCGCCCTTGCCGTCGAGAGAGATGTTTTCACCCATCTGCCTTATGGGCGCGCCTTCGACATGGAACGGTCCAAACACGGTATTTTCCGTGGCGCCCGGCGGACGCCGGTTGTTGATTGCATCCACCAGCATCGACAAACCCAGCGTATCGCTGAGCAGGATGAACTCCTGTCGCTCGTCATGACAGAGATGGCCGGTTCGGGTCAGGAAGCCGATGGCCAGCTCCCATTCCTCCTGGGTCAGGCTGATATCCTTGGCAAAGGCATGCAGGTGCCTGACAAGCGACGCCATGATTTCGGCCAGACGCGGATTAATGTCCCGCCCCATCCTCGAGTTGACGGCTTCCGCGGATCTCTCTTCGCTGAAATATTCAGGCACGTGGCCATCCTCCTAAGCCGTTAACGCGGCCGCGCGCCCTCCCAGGCGCTCTGCAACAAAGCCCGGATCGCTTCCCGTTCGATCGGGCGCGGGTTCCAGTAGGGGTTCTGGGCGGCGAGTTCCGCCGCACGGTCCAGATCGGCTGCTTTCATACCCAGATCGCGCAACGCCAAGGGGGCGTCGACCGAAGCGGCAAAATCATAAAGACCGCCGCCCAGCGAGCCGCCAAAAAGATCGGCAGCGGGTTTTAGCGCATCCGCTGCGGCCTCCGCATTGTAGGCGGCAGAATGGGGAAGAATGACCGCATGGGTTTCCGCATGCGGCAGATCGAAGCTACCGCCCAGCGTATGGCAGAGCTTGTGATGCAGGGCCATGCCAACCGCTCCGAGCACCGTGCCGCACAGCCAGGAACCGTAAAGCGCTTCGCTTCGCGGCTCGATGTCCCCAGGTGAATTGACAATTTGAGGTAAGGCCTGCTTCAGCGCGCGCAGGCCCTCGACCGCCATCATTGACGAAATGGGATTGCGATCCTGCGCATAGAGACCTTCGACCGCATGCGCCATTGCATTGAGCCCGCTGCTGACGCTCATGCTGACCGGCAATCTCAATGTCAATTCAGGGTCGTAGATCACCACTTCGGGCAGGATGCCGGGCCCGCGGACCGTCGTCTTCTGCCCGTTTTCTGTCTGGCCGAGGATCGTTGTAACCTCCGATCCCGCATAGGTCGTCGCCACCACGATTTGTGGCGCGTCGTTGCGATAGGCGATCGCCTTGCCGAGACCGATCGTAGATCCACCGCCGATCGCGACCACGCAATCGGCCCCGGCCAAGTTGTATGCCGCCATCGCGCGCTCGGTCACATCGACCGGCGTATGCATCGTCGCATCGTGGAATAGCCCCGCCGCAAGCGGGCCGAGCGAAGCAGCGATCCGTTCCGCCTCCGCTTTCTGGTGCGGGGTCGAAAGGATCAGGGCGCGCTTGCCGCCCTGCCCCGCAATCGCCTCGGGGAGACGGTTCAACGAGCCGCTCCCGAAGAATATCTGGGCCGCGCTGGCCGTGTATCTGAAAGGTGTAACCATGCTATCGATCGAGTTTGAATAGTGAAACCGCGTTGGTGCGACCGATCTTCAGACGGTCGGCTTCGGAGATGGTCGTGCTGTCGAACCAGTTTGCAGCATGGTCGACGTTCTCGAATGGCCAGTCTGTCGAGAACAGAATTCGGTCCGCGCCGATTTCCAGCATAGCATCGATAAGCGATTGCGTGCGGAAGTTCCCCGACGTCGTGATGTAGAAATTCTCGTTGAAATAATCGGCAATCGGGCGTTTGGCGGGATAGTTTTTTTCCACCTTGACCCACGCATTCCGGTTGTCGATGCGCCACATCATGTATGGCAGCCCCTCGCCCATGTGACCAACGATGATCCGCAAAGCCGGATGTTCGTCAAACAGGCCGGATCCCATCAAGCGTAGCGCATGAACAGCGGTCTCCTGGGCGAACGCCCATGTCGGACCCATCAGCCAGGAATGGCCAGCATAGATGCGGCTATCCTGCGGCAGCGGGTTGCGCGGATGCAGATAGAAGGGAACGTTGAGTTTTTCGACTTCGGCCCAGAACGGACGATATTGCGGCAGGTCGTAGTAAAGCGGCGTCGTTCCGTCGCCTTCCTGCGAGAAGCCATTGACCAGCGCGCCGACGAAACCCATCGTTGTCACGCAGCGCTGCAATTCCTGCGCAGCCGCATCCGGATCCTGCAGGGGCAAAGCTGCAAATCCCAGGAAACGGTTCGGGTTCTTGACGCATTGCTCCGCCAGAAAGTCGTTGGCGCGCCGGGAAATCTCCAGGGCCTTTGCCTTATCCGGAATTGCCTGCACGGCCGGAGCATTCAGCGACAGGATCATTTTCTCGATGCCGTGGGCATCCATCAGCCGCAGACGCTTGTCCTGGATATCCAGAAGACGGGCGGACAGCTCCGTCCAGTAATCGCCCGGCACGAATCCAGCCGAATCCTGCAGCGTCTCGGGAATGGCGAAATGTTCTTCAAGCGCGATCTTGCCTTGCACGATATGCTCTCTTTCCTGGCTTAAATCGAAATAATGGGGATGGCGGATTAGAATTGTCCCTTGGGCGGAAGACCGAGCAGCTGCTGGCCGACCATGGTGCCCACGGCATCCCAGTTCATGGAAATATGGCGCCCGACGGCATTTGCATCGCGCCATGCCCGCTGGACGGGGTTGGACATCTGGAGGCCGAGGCCGCCTGTCGATGCATTGAGTGCTTCCACGGCCCGAAGGGCCAGGCTGACCGCGAAGGACTGGCTACGACGGGCGAGAATCCGATCTTCTTCGGTGATCTCGCCAGTGCCATCCTCGCGGGCCTGGGCCAGTTGCTGCGCCCGGGCAATATCGCGCAGAATGATTTCGCGGGCGGCATCCAGGGATGCGGAGGCTTCCGCCACGCGAAGCTGGATCGTTGGAAATTCCGCGATCTTGTTGTTGCCACCGGCCACTGCACCACGTGTCACACGGGCTCCCATGTGGTCGATATAGCTCTCCAATGCGCCCTTCGCCGCACCGACGGCTGCGCTGCCGAGGCAGAACGGAACTCCCATGAGCAACGGAATGTTGAAAAGGCCGATACCCTTGTAGCCACGTCCGCCCGGCGTTCTGCCGGAGGTCGCATCCGGAAAGCTCAGCATGCGATATTCCGGAACGAAGACATCCTTGAGGATCAGGCTTTTTGAGCCGGTGCCCGCGAGGCCGACCACATCCCAGGTCTCGGCAATGGCATAATCGCTGGCGGGAACCAGAAGGAACGCCGGTACGGGACGCTCCCCCTCGCCGTTTGGCGGAATGATCGCCGCGCAGAGCGCCCACTGGGCATTTTCGCAACCGCTCGCAAAGGCCCAATCGCCGGATAACCGGAAACCACCCTCGACGCGTTCCGCCATGCGGACCGGCGCATAGGAACCGCAGAGCAGCGCATCCGGATTGCTGCCCCACACCTCCTGCTGAACCCTTTCATCGAACATGGCGAGGAGCCATTGATGCGCGGAAAGAAGGCCGGCAACCCAGCCGGTGGAGGCACAGGCCGACGACAGTTCGATATTTGCATCAACAAGCTCGGCAAACGATCCCTCGTCGCCGCCGAAACGGGCAGGCTTGACGATATCGAAATAGCCGGCGGAGCGCAGCAGATCGATATTGCGCGCCGGCACGCGGCCGGATTTTTCGGTATCGCGCGCGCCGGCACGGATCTCGTCCAGCACCGGGGCGATACGATCTGCAAGACATGCGTTCTCAACCCGCGCCGAGGCGGGAAACAGGGCAGCTGTATTGTTCATGGAACTTCCTTCAGTTCTGGGATGCAGGAAGCGCGTGCTGTGGCGCGCAATATTTCGAGTTCTCGTACATCAGCGCGGTCGTGTCGTCGGAATGGCGTGTATCCACCACCTGCCCGATGAAGATCGTGTGCGTTCCATAGGGAACTGCGCCCATACGGCGGCAGACAACCGAGGCATGAGCGGAGCCCAGCACCATCATGCCGCGCTCATGGCGAATCCAATCGGCAGCGTCGAACCGACGCTCAGGCGCAATCTTGCCGCTGAAACCTTCAGATACGGCTGCCTGCCTGTCGGTCAGAACGCTGACGGCGAATTCCGGCACCTCGAGCAGCATGTCATGCAGGTAGGTGCGATTGTTCAGGCAGATGATGAGAGATGGCGGATCCATCGAAAGGGATGTGACGGCGGTTGCCGTCATTCCATGATCCGCACCGTTGCGACAGGCGGAAATGACCGTCACCGTCGCCGGGAAACGGCGCATGGTCGATCGAAACGCATCGCTGATTGGTGCGGGGGCCGGCGCTATGCCGAGGGCAGCAGTGGCAGACATGATTTCCTCCCGTGTCTCCTTGGTGTCCAAATTATTGCATTTGCAACTATTGTCAATGCAAATTTATAAATTAGGCGGGAAAATGCTTGATCTACCCAGCCGTTCTCGGCGGCCGAAAGCCAATCATGTTGTCATCCCGGTCATTTAGGTGCATGTCGGAGAGAGCCCTCAGCAAGCCGAATCCCGCCAGCAGACAGAGACATGTACAAACTTACCGATTCCGTTCCCTATCTTCTCAACCGCGCCGGCGTGCGGATAGCCGAGGTATTCGCGCAGAGAATCGCCGAAGACAATCTCAGCGTGGCGATGTACCGGGTCCTGGCCATGCTCAAGGAGCGCCGGGAGAGCACCCTGGGGGATCTCGCCGACGTCGTCTCTGTCGAGATTTCGACGCTTTCGCGGCTCGTCGGCACACTGGCCAAGCGTAAGCTGGTGTCGCGAACACGTCCGGAAGATAACGGCCGTATCGTCATCGTAAGACTGACCCCGCAGGGCGAGGAGCTGACGGAAAGGCTTATGCCGCTTGCCGTGGAGCTTGAACGCACCGCGGTTCAGGACATGTCGGACGAAGAGGTCGCGGCCCTGAAGAAGGCGCTGCGCCGCATGCACAGCAACCTGCCGGCAATATCCGGAAAGGGAAAAGTTGCGAACTGAAAAGTTTGCAGTTGCAAATATTTTATTCGCAAGTATTTAATAGCGTGTCATCGTTGTCTTGACATCGCCCTCTCACGGGTGAGTCTGGCGCTGGGAGGAACCACGCCGGCAACGATCCAGGAGGATTTGTACATGGATCGACGCGGACCTGCCGCTGGCAGGAGCGTACTTCCTGTACTCAATGTATGGGGAGGGAAAATTGGCCATACAAGATCTCGCTATTATCAAGGAACACGTTCGCAGCCCGAATATTATCATCGCCCTTTGCGGTCTGCTGATCCTGTTCGACGGCTATGACCTGATCGTCTATGGCGCAGTCGCGCCGGCGCTGCTCGGCGAAGCCAGTTGGGGCCTGACGCCCGGCCTGGTCGGACGCGCGGCCTCCATCACTCTGTTCGGTATGCTGCTGGGCGCTCTCGTTGCCGGAACACTTGCTGACAAGATAGGTCGCCGCAAGGTCATCATAGGCAGTCTGCTGAGCTTCTCCGTTATGATGATCGGTAGCGGTCTTGCGCCGAGCTTTCTCATTTTCGAGGGAACACGCTTTCTCGCCGGTCTGGGCCTTGGAGCTCTCTTTCCCACGGTAACCGCTTTAATCATCGAGTTTTCTCCGCCGAAGCGGAAGGCAATAGCCTATTCGATTGCTCTTCTCGGTTATCTGGCCGGCGGCATCATCTCGGGTATCCTCGGAATGCTGCTGGTGCAGACATACGGATGGCGTCCCCTGATGATCATCGGCGGCGCACCGATCCTGCTTCTGCCTTTCTTCATCCGCCTCATCCCAGAATCCCCCGAATGGCTGGCAACGAAGAACCGCCAGACCGAAGCCAACCAGATTGCAAACCAGTACGGGCTGCCCGATCCCATAGCCAGGCCTGTTGCGTCACGCCAGGTGGGCATCCGGTCGCTGTTTTCCGAAGGTCGCCTGCTGCCGACATTGAACGCGTGGGGCATCCACTTCTGTTCGCTTCTGCTCACATTCGGCATGGTCAACTGGCTTCCGACCATCATGAACAAGATGGGCTATGACCTGGGGTCTGCCCTGCTCTTCTCCGTAACGCTCAATCTCGGAGCCGCAGTCGGCCTCCTGATCGGCGCAAGGATCGCCGACCGCGGAAACGTCAAGATAGTCGTGGCCGGTATGTTTCTTCTCGGAGCCTGCTCGATCTGGTTGCTGACGCAGGTGGATCAGGGCCTCCAGGTCTATGGTCTCGTCGCACTTGCCGGTACGGGAACGATCGGCACGCAGATCCTCGCCAACGTTCTCGTTGGAAACCTCTATCCGGTCGAAATCCGTGGAACCGGCCTTGGCTTCTCGCTCGGCATCGGCCGTATCGGAGGCATGATAGGACCGGCCATCGGCGGTGCGGTTCTGGGTGCAGGCCTTGCTCCGCAGTGGAACTTCTACATCTTCGCATCGGTAGCAGCCTTGGGATGCATTCTCGCACTCATGACGTTGCTGTATCGCAAAAAGGCTGATTGACGGCCAGATTGTCGGCAGGCCTGCATCCAGAACCTGCCGACAAGTGGGCACAAGTGCCTAAAGACACATCTCTCTGCCCAATTCGAATGCAATCGCTTCAAACTGACCATTGACATCGGCAGTGTTAAGGCAGAAGCCGCAGTCGGCCGCGCATGCGCGGCCGTTTTTGCGAGGATGCGAGAGATGAAGACCCAGACGGGTGTCGCCAATGCCGGAAACCTGATCATGACTGGCGTCGTGCTGATGCTGCTCGGCGATCTGCTCTTTGCGCTGAACGATGCAATGGGCAAGTGGCTGGTCGCGAGCTTTGCCGTCGGCCAGGTGCTGGTGATCCGCTCGGTCGGCGCTTTCATCGTGCTCGGACCAATGATCCTCCGGCAAGGGCCGATGGCCTTGTTCCGCGTCGAGCAGAAGGGCCTCCAGTTCATCCGTGTTTTCATGGCGACCTGCGATGTCGCCCTATTCTACGCTGCCGTCGCCTATCTGCCGCTCGCAGACGTCATGACCTTCTATATGGCCGGACCGATCTATATCGCGGCGCTCTCGCATTTCTTTCTCGGAGAGAAGATCGGCTGGCGCCGTTGGCTGGCCGTTCTGATCGGCTTTGCCGGCGTCGTCATCGCGCTGCGTCCGTCCACGGCGATGCTGTCGCTTCCATCGCTCTTCGGTCTTGCCGGCAGCCTTGCCTTTGCGCTGTCGCTGGTGATGAGCCGCTATCTGCGCTCGACCAGCGACACGACGCTGGTGACATGGCAGACGATCGCCGCGCTCGTCACCGGCATCGTCTTGAGCATCGGTCACTGGCAGCCGGCAACGCTCATCGACTGGTCCGGCATGCTGCTGCTCGGCATCGTCGCCTCCTGCGCGCATCTGCTCATCACGCGCTCGCTGAAGCTCGCACCGGCATCGCTGCTTGCGCCGCTGCAATATACGCTGCTGCTCTGGGCGATCGTCCTCGGATACCTCTTCTTCAACGACATTCCCGATGCGCAGATCATCATCGGTGCCGCAATCATCGTCGTTGCGGGGCTCTTCATCTTCCACCGGAAGAATCTGAAAGAGACGGTTCCGGTTGAAGCCGTCCCGCCCGACGGCCATTGAAGTTATAGCGCTGCCTGTCTTTAGCTTCACAGAGGACATTGTAACCCGTGGATTTGGAACCGCGGGTGGAAGCTAAAAGTCAAACGGATAGAGACGTAGTCGCGTGGACTTTCCACGGAACAATCTGGACGCTTGCACGCTACTCCCAAGCATTCAAACATCGGAGATCGCAATGGCATCCATGACCCTCGAAGACCTGTCCTCGCAACTGAAGAAGATCGATTTCTGCATGCTGTCGACGAACGCCGGGTCGGGCCGCATCTCGGCCCGACCGATGAGCAATAACGGCGACGTCGAATATGACGGGGATTCCTGGTTCTTTTCCTATGAAGACAGCAGGAAAATCACGGAGATCGAAGGCATCGACACCGTCTCGCTGACGTTCACGGCACCTCTCAGCCTCCTCGGCAAGCCGGGGATTTTCATCGCTGTCGAGGGCGTCGCGTCGCTGGTACGGGACAAGGCGGCACTCGAAGAACATTGGATCCCCGATCTCGAGCGGTGGTTTCCCGAAGGAGTGGACACTCCTGGGATCGTTCTCATAAAGGTTTCAGCGTCCTCCATCCGGTACTGGGATGGTGAGGAAAACGGCGAGGTCGTCCTGCCTGGCTCAGCAAGTTAAGGTAATGGCATAAAGGATGCCCTACTCCGCGGACGGCTCCTCCCAACCGAAGACGCTGCGGCCGCCGAAATCGGCGGATTGGCGAAACTCGCCGGCGATGATTTCCTTGAGGTCGGGACCTGTCACATAGCGTTCCAGCTGCCTGGATTGGTCGTCCAGACGCCGCAATGCCTGCAACTCCTCCTCGCGTCCCAGCCTGCCCTTCTGCACCGCCGATTTCATCACGGCGATCGTCTCGTCATAGACTTTGAGCGGGACCGGAAAAGGATGGCGATCCTTGCCGCCATGGGCGATCGAGAAGCGCGCCGGATCGGAAAAGCGGCAGGGCGCGCCGTGGACGACTTCCGCCACCATCGCCAGCGCCTTCACCGTGCGGGCGCCGACGCCTGGAACGAGCAAAAGCTCTGCGAAATCCGCCGGCCCGCGGTCGGCCGCGGCAGCCAGATTTCCATGCAGGCGCCGCATGTTGACGTCACTCTCGCGGACATCGTGATGGGCAGGCATGATCAGGTGCGGCAGCATCGGCTGTTCGGCGGGTTCGGGCGCCGGCGCTTCGGCACGCAGCAGTGCGGCGGCTTCGCGGATGATCCGGTCGGGCCCGAGGGTCGCCAGCAGATCGAGCTGACCGCGCCGCGAGTGTTCGGCGCGCCTGTCGGCCAGATTGACGATCTCGCCCTGGCTCCTTCCCTCGATTGCCGCATGCGGCGAGTCGACGAAGCTCTCCAGTCCTTCGGACAGCCAGTGATACCGCCGGGCCTGACGCTTGTCGCCGTTCATGCCTTGCTGCACAACCACCCAATGGCCGTCATCGGCGACGATGAACCCGTGCAGATAAAGGTCGAACCCGTCCTGAAGGGCGGCGCTGTCGACCTTGGCGACGAGACGGCTCGTGGTCGCGAGCCCCTCCCCGTCGAGGCCGACACGCTCGCCGATCGAGACGAGTTCCTGCGGTGTCTTGCGAGAATGCGCGCCACGACCGCCGCAGACATGCAGGCCGAGCTCGCCGGCACGCGGCTTTAGCCCGCGCTTCAGCGCGCCGAGAACGCTGGTCGTGATACCGGAAGAATGCCAGTCCATGCCCATGACCGAGCCGAAGGACTGGAACCAGAAAGGATGCGCGAGCCTGCGCAGGAATTCGTCGCGGCCATAGTGATGGACGATCGCCTCGGTGATCAGCGTTCCCAACCGCGTCATCCGGTCGCCGAGCCAATGCGGCACGCGTCCCCCGTGAAGGGGAAGATCGGCGCTGCCTGCTCGCTGTGACATCTCGTTTCCTTGCATTCTGCGTCGCAGGCGGTCGC
This sequence comes from Rhizobium beringeri, assembly GCF_004306515.1. Classification (NCBI taxonomy): domain Bacteria; kingdom Pseudomonadati; phylum Pseudomonadota; class Alphaproteobacteria; order Hyphomicrobiales; family Rhizobiaceae; genus Rhizobium; species Rhizobium beringeri. Next base: position 461,074 of record NZ_SILG01000002.1, read on the forward strand.
CGTCCGACGCCATCGGGGAACCCAGGCAAATTCCGGGCGTTTGTGCTCCAGTTAGAGGCCGAGGCAATCATGACGACATTCGACACCATCTTCAATAACCCGAGCTTGCCCCAGACAAAATCACAACGGCCGGGCGACCGCCAAAAACAGGAGGGCAGCGCCTTGTGCCTGGAAGGGAGCGCTGCCAAGGCGGCCTTCCTGATCAACGGCAACAGCTATTTCGCCGAGCTGGCGCGTGCGTTGCGGCAGGCGCGGCGCACCATCTGGATCGTCGGGTGGGATTTCAATCCGAACATCCGGTTGGAACCCGATAAGTCCGACGAAACGCTGGCCGACCTGTTGCATGCCCTGGCAGCGGCAAATCCGGAGCTCGAAATACGCATCCTCATCTGGGCGCTCGGCCCCGTTTATTCTGGCAAGTCCCTGCAGATGCTGCGGAAGAAAAGCTTTCCTAGAAACGCGCGGATCGACCTACGCTTCGAGCTTCAGCCGACATTGCGCGGCTGCCACCATCAGAAACTCGTCTGCATCGACGACGCCGTCGCCTTCATCGGCGGCATAGACCTGACGTCGCGCCGGTGGGACACCTGGCTCCACCGCGCCAAGGATAAATTGCGACGTGACCCCAAAGGTGTTTCCTATGATCCGCTGCACGACGTTCAGGCAATGGTCACCGGCGACGCTGCCAGGTTGATCGGCGATATCGCCAGGCGGCGCTGGGAAAACACCACCGGTGAAAACCACCTGCCGCTGGCCGAAAACGTCCCCTTTGCCTGGCCGGACGATCTCGGCGTTTCCATGAGGGAGACCGCGGTCAGCTTCGCGCTGACGGAGCCCTCGACCGCACTTCGCCCCGGCATCAGCGACGGCATCGCCATGACATTGGACGTCATCGCCCGGGCACGGCGGCAGCTTTACATCGAGGCGCAATATCTCGCCTCCTTCCGCGTCGCCGACGCCATTGCCGCGCGGCTGCAGGAGGAAGACGGGCCTGAAGTCGTCATTATCTGTACGCGCAGCTCTCACGGGCTGATCGAAAGGATTGTCATGGGTGGCAATCGCGACCGGGTCATCCGCCGCCTGAAACGCGCCGATCGTGCGGACCGCCTGCGCGTCTATTATGCCGTCGTGCCCGGGCCAATCGTGCCCGGGCCAGTCACGCCCGGAGAGAACGGCGAGGTGGAGGTGCTCGTCCATTCCAAACTGATGATTGCCGATGACGAGCTGGTCCGCATAGGCTCCTCCAACCTCAACAATCGTTCGGAAGGGCTGGATTGCGAATGCGACATGCTGTTCGAGGCCGGCAACAGCGAGCACCGCCGCGCGATCGCGGATCTGCGCAATCGCCTGCTTTCGGAATATCTCGGAACCACCCCGGAAAGCTTTGCCGCAGCCTTTATGCAAAGCGGCTCGTTGATCGAGGCGGTCGACGCGCTCAATGATGGGCCTCGGGGCTTGCGGGAGTTCACCGTCGAGCTGCCGGGCAGCATTTCGCCGATCTCAGGCACCGCCCTCTTCGATCCGGTTCGACCCTTCGCGCCCCTAGACCGACTGGGCTTCGGCGCGCTCGTCCGCCTCCTCATCCGCCCCGCGTGACGTCCGCCGGAAAACGACCTCGCTGATGACGAGAAGCGTCGTGCCGAGCGCCAGCGGAATGAAGAAATAGGCACAGCGAAACGCAATCAGCGCGCCGATCGAGGCCTCCTTCGGCACGGCATAGGAGACGGTCGCCTCGAGCACGCCGAGACCGCCCGGAACATGCGTTGCGAGGATTGCCGAATTGGCGAGCACGTAAGCCGTCACCGACCTGAAGAAAGCAACGTCGCCGAAGGCAGAGAGCATCTGGTGCAGGCAGGCGGAGACGAGCATGAAGTTGAGCGTCCCGACCCCGACCTGCGCGACCGCGATCGAAAATCGCGGCAGCTGAAACGACCAGCGCCACAGCCGCAACGTGCCGCGAATGAAGAACCCCAGGCCCGCATAGACCACCGGCACGACGAGCGCCAGCGAACCGAAGATGCGCACACTTGCCGGGTCGATGCGCAGCAGGCGCCCGGCATCGCCAGGATTGACGATCATGGCAAGACCACCCAGCGTAATCAGCCCAAGCCCCACCGTGACACCGCAAAACAGGATGATTTTCGCCACGTCCTCCGCCGTCAGCCCCCAGCGAGAATAGAAGCGATAGCGGAAGGCCCCGCTGCTCAGGCCGGCAAAGCCGATATTGTGACCGAGCGAAAGGCTGATGAAAGAAGTCAGCGCGATCCTGGAATAGGGCAAGGATTTGCCGAGCGAACGGATCGCCAGGAGATCAAAGCAACTGAGGCACAGATAGGACGCCGCCGCAAAGAGAAGTGCCGTGCAAAAGGTCGAAAAAGGTATGCTGCGAACCGATTGGACGATCTGATCGAGGCTGTATTGTTGGAAGATCCGATAGAGGAGAAAGACTGCGAGACAAAGGGCAGCGACGAGCAGTCCATTCCAGATCATGCTTTTCAAGCTCATCGATTGTCCTCAGAAGTGCGAGCGCCATGGTTCGATAATCGGGAACGATCAAACGAGTTTTGTGTTCCCTGGAGAACAAGTTCTATGTTCTCCGGGGGGAACGAGCTTTCAGCGGGGCCATGCCGGATAAATCAATCAAACTCCTGACCTATAACGTACACAGTTGTATCGGGGGCGACCGGAAGCTCGATCCCGGCCGCATCGCTTCTGTCATCGCCGAGGCTGAAGCCGATATCGTCGCGCTTCAGGAGGTCGATGTCCTCAGGCGCAGGACCGGCGGCGTCGATCAGGCCCATGCGATCGCCTCGCTTCTGAACATGCAGGCTCACTTCCATCCGGCCCTGTCGATTGCCGAGGAGCAGTATGGCGATGCGATCATCACTTCGCTGCCGACAGGCGCGGTCAAGGCCGGACCATTGCCATCCATCGGCGAACAGCGCGGCGCCATTTCCGTCGAAATACTGGTCGGCGACAGAAAACTGCTGGTCGTCAACACCCATCTCGGCCTTCGGGGCCGCGAGCGCATCCGACAGATGACGACATTGCTGAACCCCGGCTGGCTGCGCGGCACGGCGGATGAACCTCTTCCAACCATCCTCTGCGGCGATTTCAACGCCATTCCGTCATCGGCGACTTACCGACTTGCCGCGCGGTCATTGAAAGACGCCCAGCTCGCAGGCGGCACCGCGCCGAGAGCGACCTTTCCCTCTCGCTACCCGCTGATGCGCCTCGACCACATCTTCGTCACTGACGATCTCATCGTCAAACAGGCGGCGGTCCTGGAAAACCGCCTGACAAGGATTGCCTCGGACCACCTGCCTGTCCTTGCAGAAATCGGTTTCGCTTGACCATCCTCGACGCTGACGACTTTCACCGGACGAGCTTCCGGTTCATCGCCGCCGCCACCAACGGTAGCGCCGTCGTCGCCACGGCTCCTAGAGGCAACCGCCTGATGCCCCTCGTGACGACGAAGGTCGCCGCCATTGCGCCTGCCAGCTTGAGCCAGGGCTGATTGCCGAGCTGCGCATGGGCGCTGGCATCGGCCCATCGGACGTTCTCCGTAACCACGGTCGCGGCCTGATGTTGGATCACATGAAGGCGAGCGCGGAGGTTTTCGAGTTCCTCTCTCAATTCTTGCAGACGGCCTTCCAGGACATGACCTTCGTAGATCGGGAGAGGCTCCTCGACGGTGCCTCCAACGGAAGCATGACCACCGAGTGTCGCAATATACGCCCGATATTCAGCCTCGCTGGCGAAACCCTCACGTCTGATAAGATCAGGGTTGATGCTCGCCTCTTCGAAGGAGGCCGGCGCGGTTTCTACACCGTCGCGCATATCCTTGTTTGTGCCGGTGTCCCCGAGATCGTCCTTGAACATGATGCGTCTCCAGTTGTTTCCTGGCGATAGAACGCTCGACGGCTCAGAAGGATGCATTGGCTGCTCCTGCTGCCGCCTTCACCTCACGACGCGCTGAAACGCTCCGGCCGAAAGTCCGCCAGCAGCGGATGGCGGCGTCCGGTGACGATCTCGTCCGCCAGCAGTTCGCCGGCGATCAGGCCGAGAGTGGCGCCGCTGTGGCTGAAAGCGACGAAATAACCCGAGATCGACGGCAGCTCGCCGAAGACGGGCTCGCCGTCGCCCGGGATGGGCTTCGGGCCGACCCCGTAATCTTCGACCTCCAGCGCCGGATTGCCTTCGAGAACCCTGGAGGCCTCGCGCAGCAGCCCCTCCAGCGTCGATTGTCTGACATCATAGCTGCCGTCTGGCTTCACGCTCACCTCTTCCTCGGACCAGGCGGCGTCGAGCGCGAAGCCGCCGTTGGGCGTCGGCCGGATGGCGACGCGAGGGGTGTTGAGCACGGCCTTCAGCGGGTGGCGGATCGGCTTGGTCCGGACGAGAAGGGCGACAGGCGTTGCATCGCCGATATTCTGGCCGGCCTCGGCCACGATTGCCGGAACCTCGCTTCCGGCAGCAAGCAGCACGGCATCCGCATCGCGGCGCGTGCCGTCCGCCGTGATCACACCGCGGACGCCCGCGCCTTCGACATCGACCCTCGCGCGACCCGCGTCCGTGACGATCTCGCCGCCCAGCGTGCGGAATTCTTCCACGAGCGTGCCGATCAAGGACGGAAGATCGACCCAGCCCTCCCCGGGGTTGAAGATCGCGCCTTGCCGCGTCACCGCACTTGCATCGACACCCGGCGTCACGGCGGCAATTCTTTGCGGCGCGAGCCATTGCGCGTGATAGCCGAGATCTCGCTCATAGCCGAAGATCTCGGCGATCTCGTTGGCGGCATCGTCCGCATCCCAGGTCAAGCCGCCGTCGAAGCGCAGCCACGACGCATCGGGATACCTCACCGCCAGCGTGCGATAGCGATCTATGCCCGCCAAACGCAGACGGTGATAGGCATCGGAGCGTTTGCGCGCCGAGTTGAGCCAGGCGAGCGAACGGCCGGAGGCGCCGTTGGCGAGCGGGCCGTCATTGATGAGCACGGTGCGGACCCCGAGCAGTGCCAGATGGACAGCGGTCGAGACGCCAAAGATCCCGCCGCCGATGACGACGACCTTCGAAGGTTTGGTGGAAGCATTCATGTCGATAACCTTGTTTTCTGCTCTTGCTACATCGAACGAAATCCGGCGCATCCGGCGTGAGGACGACCGGGGGCACCATGCGTTGCCTCAGGCGCTTCAGAGAACTTCAGCAAGGAAGCGCTTCAGCCGCTCGCTTCGGGGATTGTCGAAGATCTGCTGCGGGCAGCCGGCCTCGACGATGCGGCCCTCATCCATGAAGACGACCTGGTCGGCCACCCTGCGCGCAAATCCCATCTCGTGCGTCACCACGGCCATCGTCATGCCCTGGCGGCCGAGAGCCGCCATCAGGTCGAGCACGCCCTTCACCAGTTCGGGATCGAGCGCACTCGTCACTTCGTCAAACAGCATGACCTCCGGATCCATGGCCAACGCGCGTGCGATGGCGACGCGCTGCTGCTGCCCACCCGAAAGACCTGCGGGCCGATGATCCCTACGCCCTGCAAGACCGACATCGGCCAGACGCGCCTCGGCGATGCGCCGCGCCTCCTGCCTCGGCATCTTCTTGATCTTGGTCAGCGAAAGCATGACGTTCTCGAGTGCCGTGTGGTCGGGGAACAGGTTGAAGTGCTGGAACACCATCCCCACACGCCGGCGCAGCCTCTCCGGCTTCATCGCCAGGATGCTCTCGCCATCGAGCAGGATGTCGCCGCCCTTCGGTTCGACAAGCCTGTTCATGCAGCGCAACAGCGTCGATTTGCCCGAGCCGGAAGGGCCAATGATGCAGGTGACCGTACCGGTGGCGATGTCGAGATCGACACCCTTCAGCACATCGAGATCGCCATAGGCCATGGTGAGGTCCCGGATGTTCAGGGCGCCGCCTTTGAAGCGCGGCGTACTCTCCTCGGCCGCCTTGACCGCGGGATGAGGGCCGGCGGCGGCCTGCAACTCGCTCACCTCGACCAATCCGCTCGCAGCACCTGAGCCGCGGCCTTGTTTTCCGAGCCGCAGTCTCGCATCGATATAATTGACGAAGTGGGTCAGCGGCACGGTGATGACGAGGTAGAAGACGCCCGCCAGCAGCAGCGGTGACAGATTGCCTGTGACGACAGCCTGATCCTGCCCGACACGGAAGATCTCACGCTCGGAGGCGAGCAATCCCAGGAAGTAGACAAGGCTGGAATCCTTGACGTTTCCGATGAACTGATTGACCAGCGCCGGCAGAACACGTCTGATGCCTTGTGGGATGACGATCAGGCGCATGCCCTGCCCGTGGCTCATGCTGAGCGCCCGGCAGGCTTCCATCTGGCCGCGCTCGACGCTTTGGATGCCCGATCGGAAGATTTCGCCGATATAGGCTCCGGCGATCAGGCTGAGTGCCAGGATGCCGAGCGGAAATGGCGATGGACCGAAGATCTCCCGCCCGATCCGGGCAAAACCCTGGCCGATAATCAGGATCGTGACGATCGCCGGCAGCCCGCGGAAAACATCGGTATAGATGCGCGCCGGCAGCCGCAGCCAGCGGGACTGTGAGATGCCCATCACGGCGAGAGCCATGCCGATGGCGACGCCGAGCACGGTCGAGGCGGCGGCCAGGATCAGCGTATTCTTCAGGCCGACGCTGATCATGCTCGGCAGAACTTCCGCCATGGCATCCCAGTCCAGGAAGCTGCGGCGCAGATTTTCAAGCCAGTTCATTCAGATCCCCATGAATTCTTGCCCGGCGCAGACGCCGCCGTCCGGCAGAGCCTCGGTAAGCCGCCCGCCATGAGCGGGCGGCTCACGGCGTCACTTCTTGGGAAGATACTGTTCCGGCATTGGCGATCCGGGGAACCACTTTTCATAAAGGGTCTTCCAGGTGCCGTCCTGCATCGCATCGTGAAGCGCGCCGTCCAGCGCCGTGCGAAAGGCATCATTTCCCTTTCGGACCACGAAGCCAGCAGGCGCATCGAAGGACGGGATATTCACGGCAACCTTCAGAGCGGGATAGCGCTCGCCATATTGCTTGGCGGCCTCGTAGTCGAGAAAATGCGCATCGACCGTTCCGTTGTTGAGCGCGGCCACGGCAGAATTGTTGTCGGGGAATTTCACCAGATCAGTCCCCCCGAAATTCTTGGCTGCATAGACTTCCTGCAAGGTCCCCTGCACGACGCCGAGACGCTTGCCCTTGAGGCCATCGGCATCCTTGATACCGGCATCCGGGGTCAGGACGGAGAGATAACCGGCAAGATAGCCGTCGGAAAAATCGACAGTCTTCTTGCGGGCTTCGGTTGTCCCGATCGCCGCAACGGCAACGTCGAACCGTTCGTTTGCGACCGACGGCAGGAGTGCTGAAAATTCCTGGCCCGTGAACGTCACCTTGTCTTTTTGAAAGCCGAGGCGGGAGACGACGTTGAGAAACAGCTCGATATCGAAACCGGTGAACTGGCCGTCCGCCGTCGCAAACGTATAGGGCTTGGAATCGCCCATCGTGCCGACGCTGATCACCCCGGGCTCGATGAGGTTATAGGGATTGTCGGCGGCGGCCGCAGAGCCTGCGCCCATCGCAAGAAGGCATGTCAAAAGGCCGGCCCGCAATGGGGCGAGGGTGGCCACGAATGATTCAAAAGGCTTCATGTTCGTTCTCCGCTCTGAAAGGAATGCTCTTGTCGGCATCGTCGGGTCGCCCTGCCCCACCGCGCATTGCGATAGAGATTTCTGGACAAGATACCGGTCTCCTGTATAAAGAGACCGGTCTCACAACATATTTGATATCCGTCAATTGACCGGTCGTCAACAACTCTTGTAGTCCTCGGCTCATGGAAGATTCCGCTCATTCGAAACGTGCAGTCACGGTCGCCGACGTCGCGAAGGCCGCAAAGGTCTCGAAGGCGACGGCCGCCCGTGTGCTCGGCGGCTACGGCGTGGTCAGCGCCAAGATCACAGATCAGGTCATGGCGGCGGCCGCCGCCCTCGAATACCGCCCGAACGAGCTCGCCCGGAGCATGAGCACCGGAAGGTCCGGCATCATCGGGGTCGTGGTCGGCGATATCGAGAACGCTTTCTTCAGTCTGGCGGTACGCGGCATCAGCGACGCGGCCCGTCTTGCTGGATTCAACGTCATCATCGCGAATTCGGGCGAAGAGCTCGATGCGGAAAAATCGGCCGTCGACCTCCTGATCGGCAAACGTGTCGATGGCCTGATCGTCACGCCAGCCCGCTGCGACAGCATCGAACATCTGCAGCACGTCCGCCGCGCCGGCGTGCCGCTGGTCCTGTTCGACCGGGCTATCCCGGAACTCGATGTCGACGCCGTGACCGGCGACGACCGGGATGCGGCCATCACCGCGACCCGCTATCTGATCGGGCAAGGACATCGCCGCCTCGCCTACGTCTCTGCCATGGATGCCGAGGATGGTGGGCTCACCGATATCGGGCGGATCTCGAATTCCGCCGTCCGCGAACGCGTGGAGGGTTTTGTCAGCGTCCTGACCGAGGCGGGTTTGCCGAACCCTCTTCATTATATCAGGCTCGGCGCCACGAACCAGCAACAGACGGACAGCGTGATCAAACGCCTGCTCTCGGAGGGATCGCCGCCAACGGCACTGCTGGCTTCAGACAGCCTCGTCGGCTTGCGTATCTTCAAGTCGCTGCAGTCGCTCGGCCTGTCGATCCCCAAGGACGTCTCGATGATTTCGTTTCTCGACGCCGACTGGACCAGCGTTACCGTTCCGCCGATCACTATCGTCGACCAACGCGTCTATGAGATGGGCAAGCTCGCCGGCGAGCGGCTCATCGCCCGTATCGAACGCGCCCCGCTTGCCGTCGAACGCCTGCGCGTCAGCACGAGCCTCGTCGTGCGCGGCTCCGTCGCAACGATCGACCGGTGAGAACTATGGAGTTGGCCATACCTGCATCGCTTGCGAAGTAGCGAGTAGTACCGCATTGCGATTGGTCACGAATGCCCATGTCCGCCGATTTGATATTACATGGGGTTGCTGTTGTCTTTGCCTGACCAACGTTATTTAATACCGGAAATACTCGCTGTTGGATTTTCGGAAAGATCATGCTCCAGTCAAAAGACGCTTCATCTGAGCTGATAGATTTGATCTATGGAAGTCTATTCGGTGAGTGCGATTGGCAGGATTTTCTGGATCGCGTGGCGCAAACTTCGCCGAATGGAAAGGCTGCCCTCCATTACCACGATCTGGCCTCGCCTGTGGCCCATGTTCCTTACGTGTCGGGGTTCTCGAGGACCGAGGTCGACCAGTTCAGCAGCCACTTTGCCGCAGTGAACCCCTGGATTCCGAGATTGAGCTTTGTGCCCGTCGGTCAGGGTGTCTGTGGAGACGAAATCTTTCCACGCGAGGACTTGCTCAAATCGGAATTCTACAATGATTGGCTGAAGGGGCAGGCCCAATGCGAGACGAGCATCGGTGTCTCCATCATTCGGGAGGAAACCCGCACCTTCGTCCTATCGACCTGCACGTCGTCAGCGGACCCCGATTTCAACAAAGAAGCAGCCGGGCGCTACACGCTACTCGCTCCGCATTTGAAAAGGGCTTTCGACTTCATCCGGAAGCGCGATCTTCTCGCCCCGGAAAGACAGACAACGCAAACCCTGTTTGATAGCATCGGCGTCGGACTGATCTACGTTTCGGAGCATGGGCGAGCACGCCAATGGAATAAGAGCGCAGAAGCCTTAATGGCGGCTGGCTTTCCTATGCATGTCGCCCCAAGCGGCAAGCTCGAACTTTAATGCGAGAAGTCGACTGCCGTTCTCGATTTCCTGACGTCAAGAAAGGGTGTGCAAACAAGGCCGCATACGGCGATCGCAAAGGGGAAGGACAAGGCTAGTTATCGCATCACACTCCTTCGGCTCCAGTCCGATGCATTCACTGAGTTCTTGGAGGGGCCGACCGTGGCCGTCATTGTCGAGCCGATGGTGGCCACGCCACTCAATGAGCGGCGAGACTTCTTAATGGAAGCCTACAAACTGACTGCGACGGAGATTCGGATCGCCTCAAGCATTGCCTCCGGCCATTCTCCAAAGGAGGTGGCCATAGCCGATCACATCAGCTACGAAACGGTCAGAACCCACCTCAGAAACATCTATTCCAAGCTCGGGGTAAACTCCCGGGTTGGTTTGGTCGCGCTGCTCATGCGCTGACGATAGACTTGCAATTCGTCTCCTACCGCCCGCATGGCTAGCTAGCCTTTGCATATTGGGAACGGGTTCCGAGAGGCGCAACACTCAAACTCATTGCGTCGGAAAAACCAGCGCTACGCCCTCTAATCATAGAGTTCGCCATGACCAATCTGCTCCCTGGCAGGCGCATCGCTGATTGAGGGGTCGTCGGCCGGATCGGGCTCTCTCTTGTTGGCATCGCTCAGAAACTGCGCGGCCTTAAGGAGTGCCGCGGTTATCTCCTCGGCGCCCCATCCGGCTTCATTGGCGGCTGCAATCAGCCTTTCCAAAGCGTCGCGCGCGGCTACGGTCGCCTCTTCGAAGCGCTGCGCGGGAGATTCGGTCTTCGGCGGTGGAAAGGTCATCGGCGTTCCCTCCATAGGTCCGGCTATTGTGGATGAACGCGGCCCAGCGGAAATGGATGCACGACCATGCTGATTTAACAAACCGATGCCCTGCCCCGCTATACCGGCAACGACTGGCGACGTCTTTCCGCCTCAGATGACCGTCTTCAACAGAAACGGAGAGCGCTCCAACGGACGCTGGGCGAGGATTCTCAGCATCGCCGGGCCTTGTATGCCGGAAGTCGTGCAAGAGTGGCCGTCGTGATAGACCACCGTCATGACGCGGCTCAGACTATCGTATCTGATCTCTGCGATCGTCCGGGTGTGAACCGGAAAGATGAATTCATGGGGTTGAGATTCCTCCCCCGAAGTGTTCAAGCTCATTGCGATGCCCCAACGAAAAAGCAATTTTGGCTCGACCCTGCCCTGGTCTGAGCCTAACTGCGCCAATCAAGCACATATTGCTGCGACGGTCGCGTGACATCAGCGTGACACGCAGAATCAGCCGTCAATGCAATGTCCTACGGATCTCGTGTGCGAGAGCGGTTTGCGACCAGCATTCAACCGTGCGAGCTAGCGATCGAACGGCTTCGTCCACATTGAAAACCACGTCCCCGAGGCGCTCGATCTCATAATCGAGCTCATAGACCTCGACTTCGTCGAGGTCGTCACTCTGGAGCAGTCGCCTCATTGCTTCGACAAGGCGCTCAGTCCGCCCAACGACATCAAGAGCGCTGCGTATGATGATATCCAACATGAATGTCCCCTCGCTTCGATAACGAAGCGTCGGCCATAATCGTGACGCTGACAATCCTGAAATCTTGTCAGACGCGGCCTCGAATCATGTCGTAGAGATCCCTCAACTCACGCAGTGCGGGTTGGGGCCGATGGCGCGGTAGTGCGGCGCGACGTCCGGCGAATGCCAGCGCGCCGGCGACCGCCGCGACGAGGAGGAGCGTCGAGGCCGGGTAGAGCTTCACCGCCGCTTCCGTCTGACGCATTGCTTTCCCGGCACTTCCTTTTGCCGACCGGGCAGCATCGAGGACTTGTTGCTGAAGCGCGCCGATCTGCTTTCGCAGCACGCTCAGTTCTTCGCCCAGGTCATGATCAGGCTGCCGGGGAACGCCGACGGAGGCTGTGTTCGTATCGATGACGGCCTTCGGAACCGGCTCGCCGATCTTGGCTCCTCTGCTATCGAGGGTCGTCGTCTCAGTGCTCTTGCGGCGTGGCATGATCATTTCCCCTTCCTAGAACATGACACCGAAAAATGTCAGCGATTTTCGGACAACATCATGTTCTAACTATTGAATTTAAAACAGGATTCAAACTTTAAGCCGAGTGGGCCTAAAGTCATCCTGTCTAGTCGTCGTCGAGGGCGAAGACCGGCCGGTAGTGGCGCTCGGCGATCAGCAAGCTCCTGTCGGGCCGGATGATGTAGATCTCCTCAACCTGGCGTCCCCATTGATCTGTGAAATCATGCGGGAAGGAAGAACCCACGGGCGATTTCGTCAACTTCGTGCGAGGCTGGCCATTATACGTGATGCTGCCGGGAATGGGGGCCAGTCCCGCCGACGAATAACTGCCTGCGCTGGTCGTGCAGCCGGTCAGCACAACGGCAAAAACCAGCCCAAATCCTATGCTCCGCTTCATCGAGCCCTCCAGCTGCTTCGTCTTTCGCGCGGCACTCGTTTTCATCGTCAATGTAACAGGGGACGACAGACATTGTTCCAGAACATGCGAATAAGTCCTGGAGCTATCCTTCTGGCTGTCGCAACCATTTTGGGCGCACCGGTCTTCGCGTGTGCCGGAGCGGTTGAACCACCAGATGTTTTCAACACGGACCGTTCGTTGGGCCACCGTCTAAAAGCATCCGGAGCCCGCCGATCACGATCCTTATTACCATCTCGAGCTGATCGAGAAGGAGCGAGGTTCTCCGCCATGCAATTCAAACGGCTTGCCGCACATGTTGTCGTAACGGCAGACGCTTTCGACAGGAGCCGCCTGAGACAAAAAGCCAAGACCTATTTTTACAAGGACATCGAATTCCGGATCGCCTACGGGCTGGCGCGCAACCTGTCATGCGGCAGGAGGCCGGCGTTTGTCGCACGATAATTCTTGAATGCGTTGGCGCCGCTGGACAATATGCACCCATGAACGTCAGTGCATACTGAAAAGACGCGCGGCACTGTAGGCGCGCGGATATCGTCACAGGAACGGACCCTATCGACGCGGGAGTGTGAACAAAAGGAAGTTCGGCCATGTTGGCAAGACCAGCAGGATATGCAGGGGCCACAATCGCTGCTCTGTGGGCGGCCCGCCAAGTCGGCCGACTTTATTCCTTTACCGAACCGTTTGGTCCTGAGTTCCTGAATGTTGCGAGAAATCTCGGCATTTTTATTCTGCCGGCGTTCGTTCTGCTCCTGGCGGGGCCTTTCAGGATGTGGTTCGACAGGTTTGCCCCGCTCTATCCTTTGGTGCTCGGAGCTGGAGTCCTCAACATCTATGTTCAAGACGATGCGCTGGCTGCCGGTCTGCCGCTGATCGCGCTCGTCTACCCCTTCCTGGTGATCTTTTCGCTCGCCTATTTGTTGCGCGGGCGAGTGTCGCAGGCATAGGGACACTGGAAGGTGGCATTCAGGCGGACTGGCCGTTTCCACGGGCGTTCGAAATGCGCACTAAATCCAGTCGAACGTTTCCCGGTTTGGCATCCGAGTTCGAAGGGTTGCAAGAATCGAAGAAATACACTTTCTGTGTAGCGGATGAGTCGAAACGCTACCCCTGCTAGAGAAAATACTGCCGCCCGTCGCCGGCGGAAGGATGACTATATTTTTTCAGCCCAAGCGTTCCGGCTGATCCTAACCTCACAGCCTCCAAATTAGCTGACCAGATGAAAGCCGTGATATCCAGCGGCGCTCTTCGTGTCCTCCCGTCTTTCCGACCTGAGACCGGAAGTTGGCACATCTGGGAATTTCGAAATCCTCGCATCTATTTTTTACATAAGGACATCTCCATGAAGCATATACGCAATCTCCACCTGATGATGGCAAGCACCGCGTTCCTGACGCTGGCTGGCCCGGCGCTTGCCCTTGATGGCACGGACATGATGAAGAAGCTCAATGCCGCAACCAGTGCCGGCGGTACGGTCATCACCTTCGAGAAGGCGGAAGCCGATGGCGACACGGTAACGGCGACCGGTGTCCAGGTGGGATCTTCGAGCCTACCCGGCGACACTTTGAAGATCGGCGATCTCACCTTCGAGGGTGTTGAGGAAATCGAAGGCGGTGGCTATCACGCCAAGACCGTCTCCTTCCCGGATATCGACATCAGCCAGGAGGAAGGACGCTTTTCCGCAAACGAGATCCAGATCACCGGCCTCACGATTCCCGCCAATGCAACGGGCGATACGCTGAACGACATCCTCCTCTATGAAACCGTCAGCACCGGACCGATCGCTCTCAACATCAAGGGCAAGGACGTGCTTGCGATCGAGAGCATCGAGTCGAACCTGGGACGCCAGGATGGCGGCTTTTCCTATGACGCCAATGTCGCCGGCCTCAAGGCCGACCTGTCGCAAGTCGAGGATGCGAACGCGAAGGAGGCTATCGAGAAACTGGGCCTGACCACGCTCGACGGCACGGTGACGATGAAGGGCATCTGGGAAATCGAAAGCGGCAAGGTCGCTGTCGACGAATATGCTTTCGACTTCAAGAATATCGGCCGGCTGAATTTCGCCGTCGACTTCTCCGGTTACACGCTGGGCTTCATCAAGTCGCTGCAGGAGGCGGTGAAGACCGCCGAGGCCAATCCGAACAAGGAAGAGGCCAATCAGGCCGTAGGCCTTGCGATGCTGGGGCTGATGCAGCAGCTGACGATCAACAGCGCCTCGATCCGCTTCGACGATGCCTCGATCACCAAGAAGGCACTCGATTATGCCGGCTCGCAGCAGGGCGTCACGGGCGACCAGTTGGCGCAATCGCTGAAAGGTCTCGTGCCGATGATGATGGCGCAGCTCAACATGCCCGAGCTGCAAAACCAGGTGTCGGCTGCCGTCAACACCTATCTCGACGGACCGAAAAGCCTGACGATCAGCGCCGCACCGGAAAAGCCGGTTCCCGTCCCGATGATCATCGGCGCGGCCATGGGTGCACCGAACACCATTCCTTCCGTGCTCGGCGTCAAGGTCACGGCGAACGACTAACCATTCGGAGAGGCGCTTCATCAACGCCGGTTGCCAGAGGCGGATTTTGCCGACCCGCCTCTGGATCCATTTCTCTGGGAAAGCCGGGTAACGTCCAAGGCCGGCGAAGGTGTCCACCGCCTCGAGCAATTCAAGGAGAGGTGCGAAGCGGCTTTCCCGCGAATTGCGCTAAAACTCGTCGCTGCGACGCTTCACGGCGTGCTTCAGAGCCACCATATGCCTTCGCCGCTCCAGCATATAGTCGGCATATCCGACGCAGATGAACAGCAGCGTCGGGCCGGCGTAGATGATCAGAGCCAATGCGATAAGGATGAATGCGGTCGTCATGGTCTTTTTCCATCAATATAGTCGCCGCATCTGACGCGGCGAAAGCGGACGGGTCCTCATCTCGGCAATGCCTGTCCTTGTTCCTTCAAAATTCGCCGGCTTCCTATTCGTTCCCTCCCTGATCGATTTCCATACGCGCGGCGGACCCGATCGAACGACAAGGACGAAATTGACGGCTCGCCCGGCCTTAGTCACGCCCGCGGCCTCTCCTCCCGCATTGCCGCCGTCACGCCCTTAAGCAGCGGGCTCGACACCAGATCCGTGAGCAAAACCGATAGCTTCGGCTTCCAGTTCGGATAGCTGTCGCTGGTGCCCGGAACATTGGTCGGTCTTTTCTCGTCGGTGAGATCGGCAAGACGGACCACGGCGAGAAGCGACGGGGTCCTGGCGATGAAGCGGTAGGCGCCGACCGTCAGTTCCCTCAGCGTCTCGTCGCTTGCCCTCGCTTGGGAAAGCCGGGCCGGCAGGTCGAGGCCGGCAGCCTTGAGCGCCGTCTTCAGGTTCCTCCGCTCGCGCTTGCGGTCTTCGAGATGTCTTTCGGTGAGATCGGGCGGCACGATGCCGTGGTCGCACCGGGCCTGAATGTCGGCGCCGCGCCACCAGCCAGCAAGGGTCTGGTGGTCGTGCGTCGAAATGCAGGCCAAAGCCAGGACGGGATAGACGTCCGCCGGCTTGAAGCCCTTCTCGTCCTGTTCATAGGATAGGATGCGGTAGGAGAGAATGTGGGCCGCTGCCAGATCGTCCTGCAATCCCTTGGGGATCAGTCCCAGGTCTTCTCCGATGACGAGGCACCGATGCTCGGCGGACGCTTCGGCAAGGATCTGCAGCAGCCGATCCTTGGGATAGCGGACATAGGCGCCGCCGTCCGGCCTGCTGCCCAGTGGCACCAGGAAGAGGCGGCGAAGCGCTGCGGCGTGGTCGATGCGGATGGCGCCCGCATATCGCATGGCAGTGCTTACCATGCGCCGGAAAGGAGACATCTCGCCTGCGGCGATCGCGGAAGGCAGGTATCCGGCAAGGTGCCAGTCCTGCCCGTCGACGGCGAAGGGATCGGGAGGGCTGCCGATCGTGGCCTTGGAGACATAGATATCCGGCTCGCTCCATGTCGCCGAGCCATCGACCGCCTCCCCGACGGCAAGATCGAGATAGAGCCCGATCCGCAGACCGGCCTTCCCAGCCCGGTCCGCCGCCTGCATCAGCTGCTGGTGAGCGAGCCACTGCAGCCACATATGGAAGCGGACATCCTCCGCGTGTCCGCGCTCAAATTCGGCGACAGCGGCGCTGTCGAAGCGTTGGAAATCGGCCGGCCACCGTTGCCAGCCGGCGCCTGCCCCGCGCTCGACCATGGAAAATGAGAGGCATTCGAAAAGCGCGTGCAGCCGCAGGCTGTTACCGCCTTGCGTGATGAAGGCATCGAAATCGGCCGGATCATAGGCCTCGTCAATCACGCTGCGCTGTCGCCAGGCCGGCCAGAGATCGCGCAGGACCCTAAGCTTGATCTGTGCGACGCCGGCGTAATCGACGAGATTGGTTTGGCGAAGGCTTGCCAATTGCCGTTCGAGTTCCGGACTAGAGACAAAACCCGGCAACCGGTCGACCGCGATATAGAGCGGGTTGAGATGCTGGCGGCTCGAGGGCTCATAGGGGCTGCAACGCTCGGGATCGGCGAGAAATGGCGCGTGAAGCGGGGTGAGGCCGATGAAATCGGCGCCCAGTGAACCCAAGAGATCCGCCATATCGGCCAGATCCTCGAAGTCTCCTATGCCCCAGTTGCGTGCCGAACGGAGTTCGTAAAGCTGTAGACTCACACCCCATACCCGCGTGCCGGAAAGGAAATCCGGCAGAAATGACGTGGCAATCTTCTCAGCCGCCGGCTTGGGCTCCCGCCGCGGCGTGCCGGTCTCGTGATCGGCCGCTCCCGGCACGTCGATCTTCAATGCCGAGAGGATCTTGCGCTTGGTCTCGCCTGATATCGCCACCTCCCGATTGTCGGGGCTGGGCCTGGTCGGGCTGATGCCGTGCCGGCGGGCGAGCTTGTCGAGCTCAGCGGATTTCATCGTTCGATCGCCTTCCTGTCAGCACGCCGTCACGCCTCGCTGATTTTCCAGATCACCGTCCAGGGCGCGAGATTGTCGCCATCGCTGCCGCCGAGACCGAAGATCGTCTCGCCATCGTCCTGCTGCGAGACGAGCGTAGCCGCCTCGGTGCCGAGGTTGGCGCGCAGATGAAGACGTCGGTTTTGCGCCAGGGTCCAATCCACCGCGAGCGCGCTTCCTGCCGAGCGATAGACCGCGTTTCCGGCGCCGGCGCCTTTCAGCGATGGCACGATCCGTCGGTGTCGGAGGTCGAGAAGCGTCCTGTAAAAATCGAGGACATCGGAGGAGGCGAGTTTCGACCAGTCCAGCTTGGCAGCCGCGAAGGTCGATGGCGCCGTCGGGTCGAGAAGGTCGTCTGCGTCGAAGCCCGGCAGACGGGAGAGCTCCTCACGACGGCCTTTCCTGACCTTCTCGTTCAGGTCCTCGTCGAAATCGCAGAAGAAGGGAAAAGGTTCTTTGGCGCCCCATTCCTCGCCCATGAACAACATCGGGATCTCGGGCGCCAACAGGTAGATCGCAGCGACAGCCTTGACGACATCAGCCGGGCTTGAAGCCAGGACCCGGTCCCCCAGCGCCCTGTTGCCGATCTGGTCATGGTTCTGGATGAAGGAGATAAAAGCGGTGGGCGGCAAGTGGCCGCTCGGCCTGCCGCGGCTTCCGCCGCGGTAGGGCATGTGTTCACCCTGAAACACGAAACCTTCCGCCAGCGCCCTGCCGAGCTTGCCGGCGTCACCGGCGTAGTCGGCATAGTAGCCGAAGGTTTCGCCCGTAGCAGTGATATGCAGCACATGGTGCACGTCATCGTTCCACTGGGCGGTGAACAGCCTCGCCTCCCCGTTTTCGTCACGCTTCAGCAGGTCGCTGTCGTTCTCCTCGTTTTCGACGATCAGGTGAACATGCCGACTGCCCGCCGCGGCCCGGACGCGGCGGGCAAGTGCGTGAAGCAGATGCTCGGCGCTGTCATCCTTGATAGCGTGGACCGCATCGAAGCGGAAACCGTCTAGCCTGAACTCGGTGATCCAGTAGATGGCGTTCTGGATGATGAATTCGCGGATCATCTCCGATCCATCGCCGTCGTAATTGACGCCGTTGCCCCAGGGCGTCTTGTGGTGCTCGGTAAAGAGCGGCGCATAGGCGGGGATGTAATTGCCGTCCGGCCCGAAGTGATTGTAGACCACGTCCAGGAAAACCGAGATGCCGCGCTCATGCGCCGCGTCCACCAGCGCCATGAAATCTTCCGGCCGGCCGTAGCTGCTGTCCGGAGCGTAGGGCAGCACACCGTCATAGCCCCAGCTGTAACGGCCAGGAAATTCACTAAGCGGCATGATCTGCAGCGCTGTAACGCCCAGCGCTTGCAGATGGTCGAGCCGCTCGATCGCGGCCTTGAAAGTGCCCTCCGGCGTGAAGCAGCCGATATGCATCTCGTAGATGACCATCTCTTCCCAGGGCCGACCCGTCCAGTCGCTCGTCGTCCAGCGATAGGTGGAAAGGTCGACCACTTCGCTCGGCCCGTGCACATCCTGTGGCTGGAACCGCGAGGCGGGATCAGGAACTTCGGAACCGTCCGGCAGGACAAAGCGATAAAGCGTACCGGCATGGGCTTGCGCGACCGTACGGCGGTGCCAACCGTCCCCAGCCGCCTGCATTGGGCGCGGGGGAGCACCTTCCAGCTTCAGAGACACGCTTTCATGCAAGGGAGCCCAGAGGCGAAACAGAATGCCCTCTTCGGTGAATGCGGGGCCGAACGTCATTTTGGTCAAGGGAAAGCCTTCGATGAAATTGGGATGCGATTTGGGTAACTTTTGCGGGAGCAAAAAGTTTCGTCCGCAAGCGGACGCACGAAAGCGGCCGCTGTCACCAGGATGGCCGCTCGGCATGTTTACGCTTTGATCGTCAGGCCGCCGCGACTTTGCCCGAGAGCGCCTGATCCATGGCCGCCTGAAGCTGTTCCTGCGTGAACGGCTTCTTCATCCGCAGCATCCGGCCGAGGCCATGGTCTTCGGAAAACTCGGCATAGCCCGAGGCAAGGATGATGGGCAGGCCTGGAAAGGAGGAGCGAAGGTGACGCGCAAGCTCCGCGCCGGTCATGCCCGGCATGGCATGATCGGTGATGACCAGATCACAACCCTGTCCGTCAGCAAAAAATTCCAAAGCCTGGGAAGCGGAAGACGCCTCTTGCGGCAGATGCCCCAGATCCTCCAGCATCGCTACGGTTCCCGTCCTGACAAGGGCGTCGTCGTCGACGACGAGAATGGCGAGCGGCCGCGACGCCGGTTTTAAAGGCTCCGTCGCCGGAGGCTCGACGGCCGGCTGCACCTTGACGAATGTCTCGGCAACGGGCAGCCACAGGGAAACGGTCGTGCCCTTGCCCCTGGCGCTCGATATCTGGATCGAGCCGCCGGATTGTGCTGCCAGGCCATGCACCATAGACAGGCCGAGACCGGTGCCCTTGCCGACCCCTTTGGTGGTGAAAAACGGTTCGGCGGCACGCGAGACCGTTGCCTCGTCCATCCCCTCGCCATCGTCCGACACCGATATCCTGATGTAATTTCCACCTGCGAGGCTGGCCGGCAGGGCTTCTTCGGCTGCCGCCGCGGCCACCGTCACGGCTCCGCCGCTTTCGAGCGCATCCCGGGCATTGACGAACAGGTTGAGCAGCGCCAGTTCCAACTGGTTGCTGTCGACCAGAAGAGGTGCGAGATCCGCCGGGATGCTCTTGTGGATTTCGATGCGCGGCCCCACCGCCTTGGCGAGAAGATCCTCGACGTTTTCGAACAGCCGGAGGAAGTCGACCGCCTGTGGCTTCAGCTCCTGGCGGCGCGCGAAGGCAAGCAGGCGCTGGGTCAGCGCGGTACCGCGCTCGGCCGCCTGAATCGCATTCGTCACCAGGCGTTCGCTGCGTTCATCGGCCGGAAGCCGTTTCTTCAGAAGGTTCAGGCTGCCGAGAACTGCCATCAGCAGGTTATTGAAGTCGTGAGCCACACCACCCGTCAGGTGGCCGATCGTGTCGAGCTTCTGCGCCTCGAACAGCTGTGCGAGCGCCTCTTCGCGCTCCCGCGTTCGTTGATCGATCCGGTGTTCGAGTTCCTCGTTGAGCTCACGCAACTGCGCTGCCGAGGCCTCGAGCTCGGCGGTGCGCTGGTGAACGCGGGCCTCCAGCTCGGCGTTCAGGCGTTCGAGTTCCCTCGTCTTCCGGTAGAGATCGGCAAAGACCCGCACCTTGGCTCTGAGCACCTCGGGGACGATCGGAACGGAGACATAGTCGACCGCGCCCACCGCATAACCGCGCAGCCGGTCGGGTTCCGCCAGCATGACGGCGGAAACGAAGATGATCGGCGTGTTCTGATAGCGCGGATGCTGCCGGATCATGCTGACGAGCTCGAACCCGTCCTGTTCGGGCATGCAGACATCGACGAGGATCACCGCGATTTCGGTGCGCAACAGGTGCTCGAAGGCTTCGCGAGCGGATTGCGCCTTGATGAGGTTTTCCTGGAGCTCTTCGAGAATGACCTCGTAACTCAGGAGCTTTGCCGGTTGGTCGTCGACGAGAAGGATGTTGACGGGGTTCATGGCCAGGTCCTCAGCGATGCAGCCACATGCGAAGAGCCGACAGAAGCCGTTCGGTATTGACCGGCTTTGCCAGGTAGTCGGATGCGCCCGCCTCCAGGCATTTCTCGCGGTCGCCCTTCATCGCTTTGGCCGTCAGCGCCAGGATCGGCAGCCGCCGGAACCGGGGCTCCGAACGGATGACCTGCATCGTCTCGTAGCCGTCCATTCCGGGCATCATGATGTCCATCAGCACGATCGCGACCGAGGGTTCGTTGTTGATGACGTCAATGGCCTCGCTGCCGGTCGTCGCGGTCAGGACCTTCATTCCCCGGCGTTCGAGGACGCTGCTCAGCGCGAAGATGTTACGGGCGTCGTCGTCGACGAGCAGCACGGTCTCGCCGACCAGATCCTCGTCCGAGCTATGCAGGTCCTGCAGCGTCGCCTGCTTTGCTGCCGGCAGGTCGGCGACCACCCGGTGCAGAAACAGGGCCGTCTCATCCAGCAGACGCTCGGGCGACTCGACCCCTTTCACCACGACGCTCCGGGCCATGCTGTGCAGCGTCGCGTCTTCCTCAGCGGAAAGCTCCCGGCCGGTGAACACGACCACCGGCACCTCGCCGATCTCGGCGTCGTCGCGTATTTGCTCCAGCACTTCGAAGCCGGACATATCGGGCAAGGAAAGGTCGAGCACCACGCAGTCGGCGGCATTCTGCCGAAGGGCGGCGAGAGCCTCCGATCCTGAGCCGACGCTGGTGATATCGATGTCGTCGTGTCCGAGAAGGGCGGTGACGCTCAAACGCTCGGCCTCGTTGTCTTCCACGAGCAGCAGATGCTTGCGACGCGGCTGCGCATAGGCCTTCAATCGCGACAGCGCCTTGCCGAGGCCCTCCGGCGTCGTCGGCTTACTCATGAAAGCGAAGGCGCCACGGGTCAGCCCATGCTGGCGATCCTCGTCGAGGCTGATGATCTGGACCGGAATATGCCGCGTCTGCGGATTCTGCTTGAGCTGGCTCAGCACCGTCCAGCCGAGCATGTCGGGCAGGAAGATGTCGAGCGAGATCGCCGCCGGCCTGTAGTCCTGCGCGAGTGCGAGAGCATCGCTGCCGCGCATCGCCACCAGAACCTTGAATCCGTTGTCGCGGGCGAGATCCACCAGGACGCGGGCGTAATGCGCGTCGTCCTCGACGACGAGCAGCACCGAGTCGCCGGCCGTTATCTGGTGGCGATCGTCTTCGACATGTTCGGTTGGCTTGTCGGCACGGCGGTTTGCTGCCGCTTCGGCAAATTCCACGACATTTGCCGGCGGAACCGACTTCGGCGCAACCGCGCCGGCGCCCACATAAGTCAGAGGCAGGTAGAGAACGAAGGTGCTGCCAACACCGGGGGTGCTGCGCAGCTGGATCTCGCCGCCCAAGAGGTTTGCCAGTTCGCGGCTGATCGCTAAGCCGAGGCCGGTTCCGCCGTATTTGCGGCTTGTCGAGGCATCCGCCTGTTGGAACGCCTCGAAAATGATGCGCTGTTTTTCCGGGGGTATGCCGATACCGGTGTCGACGACTTCGAAGGCGATGACCGAAGGCGCATGCTTCAACGAGGGGTGATCGGACGACCAGCCGGTCGTTGCCGAGGCGACGCGAAGCGTCACGCCGCCCTGCGCGGTGAACTTGAAGGCATTCGACAGCAGGTTCTTGAGGATCTGCTGCAGTCGCTTCGAATCCGTGATGAGGCTCTTGGCAACATCGGCGCCGACGTCGACCGAGAACGACAGGTTCCGGTTTTCGGCCTCGTGCCGGAATGGCCGCGCCATCATCTCGAGCAGGTTGCTGACAAAAATCTCCTCGGCATCGACCGAGACCGTTCCGGACTCGATCTTCGACAGGTCGAGGATGTCGCTGATGAGGTTCAACAGATCGGTTCCCGCGCCGTGGATCGTCTTGGCGAACTCGACCTGTTTGCCCGACAGGTTGCCATCCGGATTTTCTCCCAGCTGCTGGCCGAGGATGAGGATCGAGTTCAACGGCGTGCGCAGCTCATGCGACATGTTGGCGAGGAATTCGGATTTGTATTTCGATGTCAGCGCCAGCTCGGTTGCCTTTTCCTCCAGCGCGCGCCGGGCCTGCTCGATCTCCTGGTTCTTCGCCTCGACTTCGACGTTGCGTTCCTCCAGCTGCTGCGCCTTCTGCCCGAGCTGCTCGTTGGTCTGCTGCAGCTCGCGCTGCTGCGTCTGAAGCTCGGCGGCAAGCTGCTGGGATTGCTTGAGCAGGCCTTCGGTCTGCATGGTCGCTTCGATCGAGTTGAGGACGATGCCGATCGATGTCGTCAGCTGGTCGAGGAACGACAGCTGCAACTCGGTGAATTCGCCGGCGGAGGCCAGCTCGATCACGGCTTTCACCTGCCCCTCGAAATGCACCGGCAGCACGATGGCGCTTCTCGGCAAGGTCGTGAACACGCCGGAGCTTATCGGAACGACATTGTCGGGAAGGTCGGTGACCAGGATGCGGCGAGCGTCGCTGGCGCACTGGCCGACAAGTCCCTGGCCGAACTCGAGACGTGCCGGGTGCGCGGCCTCGCCGCCTTGCGCATAGGTGGAGAGCAGCGACAATACCGGCTGCCGCTCGTCGGCATCCACCTGGTAGATGACCCCTTGATGGGCACTGACCAGAGGCGCCAGCTCCGACAGCAGCATCTTGCCGACCAGCGTCAGGTCGCGCTGCCCCTGCAGCATGTTGGTGAAGCGCGCCAGGTTGGTCTTCAGCCAGTCCTGCTCGGTGTTGCGCTCGGTGGTGAGCCTGAGGTTGTCGATCATCGTGTTGATGTTGTCCTTGAGCTCGGCCACTTCGCCGCGCGCGTCGACCTTGATCGAGCGCGTCAGGTCACCCTTGGTGACGGCGGTCGCCACCTCGGCGATGGCGCGCACCTGCGTCGTCAGATTGGCTGCCAGCAGGTTGACGTTGCCGGTCAAGTCCTTCCAGGTTCCCGCGGTGCCGGGAACATTCGCCTGACCGCCGAGACGGCCTTCCACGCCCACCTCACGCGCAACCGTGGTCACCTGATCGGCAAAGGTCGCAAGCGTGTTGGTCATGTTGTTGATGGTCTCGGCAAGGGCTGCCACCTCGCCCTTGGATGCGACGGTGAGATTTTGCTCGAGGTCGCCGTTTGCCACCGCCGTCACCACCTTGACGATGCCGCGGACCTGCTCGGTCAGGTTGGCGGCCATGACGTTGACGGTGTCGGTCAAGTCTTTCCAGGTGCCGGCGACGCCCGGCACCTGCGCCTGGCCGCCGAGCTTGCCTTCGGTGCCGACTTCGCGGGCCACACGCGTGACTTCGCCGGCGAAGGCGTTGAGCTGATCCACCATCGTGTTGATGGTGTTCTTCAGTTCGAGGATTTCCCCCTTCACGTCGACGGTGATCTTGCGCGACAGGTCGCCGCGCGCCACGGCCGTCGTGACTTCGGCGATGTTTCGAACCTGGGTCGTCAGATTGGCGGCGAGCAGGTTGACGTTGTCGGTCAGGTCCTTCCAGGTGCCGGCGACACCGGGAACGACGGCCTGGCCGCCCAGCCTGCCATCGGTGCCGACTTCGCGGGCGACACGCGTCACTTCGCCGGCAAAAGAGCGAAGCTGATCGACCATGGTATTCAGCGTATCCTTCAGGAGCAGGATTTCGCCGCGCACGTCGACCGTGATCTTGCGCGACAGGTCGCCATTGGCGATGGCGGTGGCCACCTCGGCGATGTTGCGCACCTGCGCCGTCAGATTGCCCGCCATTGAGTTGACGCTGTCCGTCAGGTCCTTCCAGGTGCCGGCGACGCCGGGCACCTGCGCCTGGCCGCCGAGCTTGCCTTCGGTGCCGACTTCGCGGGCGACACGCGTCACTTCGCCGGCAAAAGCGTTGAGCTGATCGACCATCGTATTGATGGTGTTCTTCAGTTCGAGGATTTCCCCCTTCACGTCGACAGTGATCTTGCGCGACAGGTCGCCGCGCGCCACGGCCGTCGTGACTTCGGCGATGTTGCGAACCTGGCCGGTAAGGTTGGAGGCCATGGAGTTGACGTTTTCGGTGAGGTCCTTCCAGGTACCGGCGACACCCGGCACCTGCGCCTGGCCACCGAGCTTGCCCTCGGTGCCAACCTCGCGGGCAACGCGCGTGACTTCGGAAGCGAAGCGGTTCAGCTGATCGACCATGGTGTTCAGCGTTTCCTTGAGCTCAAGGATTTCACCCGAGACCGACACCGTGATCTTCTTCGACAGGTCGCCATTGGCAATCGCAGTCGAGACTTCGGCGATGTTGCGCACCTGCGCCGTCAGATTGCCCGCCATGGAATTGACGCTGTCCGTCAGATCCTTCCAGGTGCCGGCGACGCCGAGCACGTTCGCCTGGCCGCCGAGCCGCCCTTCCGTGCCGACCTCGCGCGCCACACGCGTCACCTCGCCGGCAAAGCCGTTGAGCTGATCGACCATCGTGTTGATGGTCTCCTTCAGTTCGAGGATTTCGCCCGACACGGTGACGGTGATCTTCTTGGACAGGTCTCCCTGGGCGACGGCGGTCGCGACTTCGGCGATGTTGCGCACCTGCCCGGTGAGGTTGGAAGCCATGGAATTGACGCTGTCTGTCAGGTCCTTCCAGGTGCCGGCGACGCCGCGCACATTGGCCTGTCCGCCGAGCCGGCCCTCCGTGCCCACTTCGCGGGCGACGCGGGTCACTTCCGACGCAAAGGCGTTCAACTGGTCGACCATCGTATTGATGGTTTCCTTCAATTCGAGGATCTCTCCCTTCACGTCGACGGTGATCTTCTTCGACAGGTCGCCGTTGGCGATGGCAGTCGAGACCTCCGCGATATTGCGCACCTGCGCCGTCAGGTTGCCGCCCATCGAGTTGACGTTCTCGGTAAGATCCTTCCAGGTGCCGGCGACGCCGCGCACATTGGCCTGGCCGCCAAGCCGGCCCTCCGTGCCCACTTCGCGGGCCACACGGGTCACTTCCGACGCAAAAGCGTTCAGCTGATCGACCATCGTGTTGATCGTCTCCTTCAGCTCGAGGATTTCCCCCGACACCGTGACCGTGATCTTCTTCGACAGGTCGCCATTGGCGATCGCAGTCGAGACCTCGGCGATGTTGCGCACCTGCGCAGTGAGGTTCGAGGCCATGGAATTGACGTTGTCGGTCAAGTCCTTCCAGGTGCCGGCGACGCCGGGCACTTGCGCCTGTCCGCCGAGCCGACCTTCGGTGCCGACTTCACGCGCCACGCGCGTCACCTCGCCCGCAAACCCGTTGAGCTGGTCGACCATCGTGTTGATGGTTTCCTTGAGCTCCAGGATTTCGCCGGAAACGTCGACAGTGATCTTGCGCGACAGGTCGCCGCGCGCCACGGCCGTGGTCACCTGAGCAATGTTGCGGACCTGGGCGGTCAGGTTGCCGCACATGGCGTTGACGGAATCGGTCAGGTCCTTCCAGGTTCCGGCGACGCCCGGCACCAGCGCCTGGCCGCCCAGCTTGCCCTCGGTGCCGACCTCGCGGGCGACGCGCGTCACTTCCGAGGCGAAGGACCTGAGCTGGTCGACCATGGTGTTGATCGCCTCCTTCAGCTGCAGGATCTCGCCGCGCACGTCGACGGTGATCTTCTTGGAAAGATCGCCATTCGCAACGGCGATCGTCACTTCCGCGATGTTGCGCACCTGCGCCGTCAGGTTCGACGCCATCGAGTTCACGCTTTCGGTGAGATCCTTCCAGACACCCGTCACCTCCGGCACCTGCGCCTGGCCGCCGAGTTTTCCGTCCGTGCCGACCTCGCGTGCGACGCGCGTCACTTCCGATGTGAAGACGCTCAGCTGCTTGATCATCGTATTGACGATATCGGCCGAGCGCAGGAACTCACCTTTGAGCGCCCGCCCGTCGACATCGAGCGGCACGGTCTGCAGAAGATCACCCTTGGCGACCGCGGTGATTGTCCGGGTCACGGCCGTCGTCGGCCACAGGAGATCGTCGATCAGACCGTTGATCGATCCTTCCATTTCGGACCAGGAGCCGTCCGACAGGCCGAAGCGCACGCGCGTGCTCGTTCGCCCGTCCCGGCCGACCACCTGCCCGACATGCTCGAGCTGCTGGGCCATGCGCTGATTGGCGGCGATGATGTCATTGAGAGCGTCGGCGACCTTGCCGGTGACACCGGTCAGATCCGACCGCATCCGCACCGAAAAATCGCCCCGTCTTACCGCGACCAGCACCTCCAGAAGCGCACTGGCCTCGTCCAACGCCATTGCTTTGTGGTCCTGACCATTGACGTTGCCTGCCGCGGCATTGTCGCGCGCGAATTCGCTGGTTTGGTTGTTCACGAGAATCCCCCTCTTCGACGACTGGTAATTTAGTGCTCGACTAGGAAAATGGTATGGCCGTCCCGTGTCCATACTAACATGATTCAGCGCCGAAAATGAGCCTGATAGTTGCAGATATCCAAAGTGCTCGCCGGACATCGTCTCGGTGGAATTTGCGGTTTTTCGTGCGTGGGGGAACACTTGCCTGCCGGCTGTCGTTTCCGTCCTGACAATGGAGAGCGATATGTCGAACGTCTCAAGGACAGGCAAGGAAGAGATCAACAACGCGACCAGCCAGACCACCTTCGGGAAGTCTGTCGAGAGCCAGGCGCAGATCGAGGATGCGGCTGCGCAATCGTCGCCCGACGCTGGCGGCGAGATGCTCAACATCTACCGGTTGGAGCCGATCGCGGCACCCGGCGATCCGAGATGGGACAACTCCCCCGGACATGGTACCGTCGTCGTCGCCGCCAGAACGGCCGGCGACGCCAGGATCGTCGCTGCGGCTCGTGAGCTTGACTTCATGGAAGTGGACGCGGCTCCCGCCGAGGATGTCACGACGGTCAATGCCAGCGCCTTTCGCGACGACAAGCTTTACACCGTCATTGAGATCGAGCGGAACAGGCGCGATGTTACGCGCGGGATCCTCGACGGTGCGGTCGCCGTCGACACGATCCGGCCGGTTCAATCGGACTGACGTAGCAATTACCGACGCAATCGGCGAGGCGCTGGCGCGTCACCATCATAGGTCCCTCGTTCCCCTGGAGTTCTCATGAATACGGCCAACCTTCAACTCAAGGGCCTCATCATGGCAATGGCGTCGATATGTGATGCAATCGTCGAGAAGGAACTGCTGACCAGCGGGGAACTCAATGCCGCGCTCTCGAAAGCCAAGAAGGCAGTCGAGGATGACGACGACCATGAACTGTCGGATGCCAACCGCGCCGCGATCCTGTTCCCCATCCGCGTGCTGCAGCTTGCCGAAGAGGCAGGCAGGAGAGGCGAACGGTTGACGTTTTCGGACTATGCCAAGCTCGTGGGAAAGATGACCTGAACATTTTCGAAGGCTTCGCTGACGAAAACCGGTATGTTCCCTCCCGGGCAATCGGGGTTTTGGGAAGCCGATTGGTGCGCTTGGCCTCTACACATGTGGTTGACTTCATATCAGCATGAGCCGTATAAATACCTTGTCAACCAAGGAGCCGCTCCATGGCCCGCCACGTCTCCACTCCCGCCGCACAGGACGAGCCGAATTCCATCAGGACCGCGTTTCTGCGACGCGCGACGTC
Organism: Rhizobium beringeri; assembly: GCF_004306515.1. Lineage (NCBI taxonomy): Bacteria > Pseudomonadati > Pseudomonadota > Alphaproteobacteria > Hyphomicrobiales > Rhizobiaceae > Rhizobium > Rhizobium beringeri. The sequence continues at coordinate 489,387 of NZ_SILG01000002.1, forward strand.
GGCGCTCGAGCGCATTTCTGCAAATGTGCCGGCAAAGGATCTGGCCGACGCGCTTTCAGCCCCGACCGACGCCGGATCGTTGGCACAGCTTCTCAGCCGCTCGGATATGGTGGGCGCGGCGATAAACGATCTCGATCCGCTGGTTCCGGCATTGGCTCGCAACGTCGAGCATCGGCAAAATCTCGTCGAACGGGCCGGCGGGACGATGTCGGCCGAGGACGCCGGACGGATCCTCGGTATCAGCAGACAGGCCGTCGATAAGAGGCGGCGAGCCGGCACGCTGCTTGCCGTGCGCGAGGGCAGCGACTGGCGCTATCCGCTCTGCCAGTTGGTTGAAGGTGAGGTGATTGCAGGGATTTCCGATGTCGTGCGTGGCTTTGCCGCCGCCGGTCCCTGGATCGCATTGGATTTTCTGCTTGCTTCCGATACGGTTCTCGGTGGTCGGACAGCTCTGCAGGCGCTGCGCGACGGCGATCGTGAAGCAGTCCAGCGTCTGATCCGGATTGAAACCTCCGACGGCTTTGCCTGATGCCGGCGAATGCAGGCAGAGGGCCGTCGGGAGCTGCCCTGCCCCCGCCCCCTTGGCTCGCCCATTCGTCATTGCCGATCGACCTCATTCCGGCCGGGCAGGTCCTCCATAGGGTCCATCGGACGCATCTCGATCCCATCTTCTTTGGACCCGGCCCCGGGATTGCCGCCACCAATCGCTTCGACAGCGCCAGCGGACGTTTCGGAATTCTCTATGTCGGGATGAGCCGCACGGGAGCGCTTGCGGAAACGATCCTGCGCAATCCCCAGCGGTTGATGGTGTCCATGACCGAAATCACCACCCGCGCCATCAGCGAGCTCAGCTGTATCAGACCGCTGAGGATCGTGCGCATGCGCGGAACCGGCCTGCAGGCCCTCGGCACTGATAATGCCATCTCCACCGGCCCCTACGGACCATGCGGCCTTTGGACCGACGCGCTTTGGGACCATGCCGACCGGCCGGATGGCCTCGCCTACCAATCGCGCCATGATTCGGGCGAGATCTGCCTCGCCCTTTTCGAACGCAGCGACATGACGTTCGACAGAAAGGGCACGCTTCCGCTCTCCGGTATCCTCAAGGAGATTGCCGCGATCCTCGAGGTCTACGGCAAGTCGCTGTCACCGGTCGGCCCCGTTTAGACGGCGAACGCGGCTGCAGTTCGACGGCGATGGCACATTGCCCCGCAGCAATGCGCTATCAATTTTGCGATAAGTTGATTTATTTCGTCTTGTTTTCCGCCTATTCCTGAGGCTATACCCCGGCCGCATATACTCACGCATCGGGAATTTCTTCGTGACCAGCCTCAAATCGCTTCTGGCCGCCTGCGGCCTCTCAACCATGATCGGCCTTGCCGCAAATCCATCTTTGGCCGGTTCGACGACCTACCCGCTGACCCTGGAAAACTGCGGCGCGCAGGTGACTTTCCAGAAGGCGCCCGAACGGGCGATCGGCCTCGGCCAGAACAGCGCTGAAATCCTGCTGCTGCTCGGCCTTCAGAACAAGATGGCCGGCACGGCCTTCTGGCCGAGCAAAGTTCTGCCGCAGCTCGCGGAAGCCAATGCCAAGGTCAAGCTTCTGACCGTCGAGATGCCGACCTTCGAATCGATCCTCGCCGAAAATCCCGACTTCGTGGCGGCGGCTCTGCCGAGCCTGGTCGGGCCGAACAGCAAGGTCGCCAAGCGCGAGGATTTCGACAAGGTCGGCGTCGCGACCTATCTTTCTCCCAGCACCTGCCTCAGCACCAAGGACGTCAAGGACCAGTACGGCAGCCGCGCCGAGCTGTGGAATATGGATCTTCTTTACAAGGAGATCGACGAACTCTCTGAGATTTTCGACGTCGCCGATCGCGGCCAGGCGCTGATCGCCGACTTCAAGGCGCGCGAAGCCAAGCTTCGCTCCAGCGTTTCAAAGGACGGCAAGAACCTTTCCTACGTCTTCTGGTTCTCCAGCCCCAGCCCGTCGGCTGACGCCTATCTCGGCGGCAAGAACAGCGCGTCCGGCTTCATCGCCGATCTGCTCGGCGGTCACAACGCGATATCAGCGGAAGCGGAATGGCCGACGCTCGGCTGGGAAGGCATCATCGCCTCCAATCCCGACGTCGTTGTCGTCGCCAGTCTCGACCGTAACCGTTGGGAGCTCGACAAGCCGGAGGCCAAGATCAATTTCCTGAACACCGATCCGGCCGTCAGCCAGATCCCTGCCGTCAAGAACAAGGCGATCGTGATCATGGACGGCCAGGCCATGAACCCGACCGTCCGCACGGTCTACGGCGCCGAGCAGGTGGCTGGCCAACTGAAGGCTCTCGGTCTGTTGAAGTGACGGAAGCGGGCCGTATCCTCCGGCAGCTGGGAGCCGTCCTCGCACTGCTACTGGCCTCTTTCTGCCTCATCGCCGTCGCCATTGGCGTCAGCGTCGGGATCGGCGACCTGCCGATCCCGCTTGCAACCACGTTTTCGGCCGTCACCAACCGGCTGGGATGGACCGCGGTCGAACTGAACCGCATCCATGAGACTGTCATCTGGGATTATCGTCTCAGCCGAGCGCTCGTTGCCGCCTTCTGCGGCGCGGGCCTTGCGCTGTCGGGCGCGATCATGCAGTCGCTGCTGCGCAATCCGCTTGCCGAACCCTATGTTCTCGGCATCTCGGCTGGCGCCTCTTCCGGCGCCGTCGCGATCGTCATCTTAGGCGTCGGCGCTGGCGCAGTCTCGCTTTCCGCCGGCGCCTTTGCCGGCGCCTTCGCAGCCTTCTTCTTCGTCGCCCTCCTGTCGAACGGCACGCGCGGCGGAGCGGATCGCACCATCCTCGCCGGTGTCGCCGCATCGCAGCTATTCAATGCCACAACGTCCTATATCGTCACGACATCGGCCAATGCGCAGCAGGCCCGCGACGTCATGTTCTGGCTGCTCGGCAGCTTCGGCGGCGTGCGCTGGCCGGAATTTGCGCTGGTTTCTATCGTTGTCGGCATCGGCCTTGTCGGCTGCCTGTTTTACGCGCGCGTGCTCGACGCCTTCGCTTTCGGTGACGAGGCGGCATCCTCGCTCGGCGTCAATGTCGGCCGCGCGCGGATGGCGCTCTTTGCGCTGACGGCAATGATGACGGCGACCATCGTCAGCATGGTGGGATCGATCGGCTTCGTCGGCCTTGTCGTGCCGCATGTCGCCCGCTTTGTCGTCGGGCCGCTGCATGTCCGCCTCCTGCCGGCTTGCGCCATAACAGGGGCGATCTTCATGGTGCTCGCCGACATCGCCGCGCGCGCCCTCATTCCGAACCAGATCCTGCCGATCGGCGTCGTCACGGCGCTGGTGGGCGTCCCCTTCTTCTCGATCATCCTCTACCGGTTCCAGCGCGCATCATGAGCATCAAGGCCGACAACCTCATCTGGAAGATTGGCAGGAAGACCATCCTCGACGGCGTTTCCCTGGACGCGCCGCCGGGCAAGATGCTCGGCCTGCTCGGGCCGAACGGCTCGGGCAAGACCTCGCTCCTGCGTCTCCTCGCCGGCCTGAAGCGGCCGCATTCCGGCCGCGTTACGCTCGACCGGAGCGACATCGGCACGATCAGCCGCCGCTCGATCGCCCGGCGGATCGCCTTCGTCGAGCAGCACGCCACGACAAATGCCAATCTGAAGGTCGTTGACGTCGTCAAGCTCGGCCGGTTCCCGCACCGATCGATGTTTTCAGGCTGGACGAAGGTCGACGAAGAAGCGGTCGAAAGTGCGCTCGCGCGCGCCGGCATGGCGGAGAAGCGCGACGATCGCTGGCAGAGCCTGTCGGGCGGCGAAAAGCAGCGCACCCATATCGCAAGGGCGCTCGCTCAGTCGCCCCAGGAACTGATCCTCGACGAGCCCACGAACCATCTCGATATCCAGCACCAGATCGGCCTGATGCGGCTCGTCTCCGGTCTGCCGATCACCAGCATCGTCGCCCTGCACGATCTCAACCATGCCGCCATGTTCTGCGACCAGCTGATCATCATGCAGCAGGGCAGGATCGTCGCCTCCGGCGCGCCGCAGGATGTGTTGAGCGAAGACCTTCTGCGGGACGTCTTCTCCGTCGAAGCCCGCATCGAAGCCTCACCCTATCACTCGCGCCCGCATATCCATTATCTCAGGTGAGAGCGGCTCTCACGTCACGATCTGCAGAGGCAAAGCGGTCGTCTTTTTCAGTGTCTTGAGGACGATGCTTGACTTGACCGACGCCAGATTGTCGGTGACCCGGATCATTCTTTCGAGAAACTGGCTGAGATGTTCGAGGTCACGCGTCATGACCTTCATCAGAAAGTCGGCGTCGCCGGTCTGCGAATAGCACTCCAGAATCTCCGGCGCGGTCTCGATAAAGCGATGAAGCTGCTCGTTTCCGCCTTCGGTATGTGCTCTCAAGCTGACAAGAGTATGAGCAACGACGGTGAAACCCAGTTTCACGGGATTGAGGATGGCCACGACGCTCTGGATATATTTCTCATTGCGCAGCCTTTCCAATCGGCGCGCACATTGGGTCGCGGAGAGATTGACCTTCTGAGACAGTTCGCTCTGCGTCACCTCGCTGTTTTGCTGGAGAGCGGCGAGCAATTTGATATCGAACTGATCAAGCATGACCACACCGAGACGGAGAATTTCTGCACATCATAGCCATGTTGCGCCGATTGTCTGCATGGATGCGCCGTCACGGGGAGATAATCGCAGAAATTCGCCGCGAAAGCTCCGTTAGTCTCCGACTTAGAGTTACGAAAACGAGGTGGACTTGTGTTTGACAAACTGAACAGCCGGCCAGCCGACAGCCTGCTTGCACTCATCAAGGTCTTCCAGGCCGACGATCGCCCCGGCAAGATCGACCTCGGCGTCGGCGTTTATCGTGACACTATGGGACGCACGCCGGTGATGCGTGCCGTGAAGGCAGCGGAGCAGTTTCTCCTGGAGACCCAGGACAGCAAGAAATATCTTGGCCCGGAAGGTGATCTGCAATTCGTGCGCCTCCTGCAACCCATCATCTTCGGAAAATCGCCAAAGTTTACTCAACGCCTTGTCGGCATTCAGACACCCGGTGGAAGCGGCGCCCTGCGTCTCGGTGCTGAGCTCATCCAAGCGGCAAATCCATCGGCGAAGGTTCTGCTCGGAACACCAAGCTGGCCAAATCATGCGCCGATCTTTAGCTCGGCGCGCCTGCCGGTAAAGGAGTACGCTTTCGTTGACCTGATGTCGCAGCAAGTTAAATTCGAAAGCGTGGTCGACGCCTTGTCTTCTGCTCGGGAAGGCGACGTCGTGCTCCTTCACGGTTGTTGCCATAATCCGACCGGTATCGATTTTACCATGGAACAGTGGCGGCGGATCACCGAGCTTCTTGTTACGCATAGGCTGGTGCCGTTCATCGACCTCGCCTATCAGGGCCTTGGTGACGGTCTCGAACAGGACGCCGCGCCGACGCGCATGATCCTCGACGTGGTCGATGAGGCGCTGATCGCCTATTCCTGCGACAAGAATTTCGGCCTCTATCGCGAGCGCGTCGGAGCGCTCTATGTCATGACCCGCAATGTCGATGACATCGGGAAGGTCGAAAGCAACATGGCGGCACTTGCCCGCGTGAACTGGTCCATGCCGCCCGATCATGGAGCCGCGATCGTCAGGACCATTCTCGAGAGCGAAGAGATGTCGGCCATGTGGCACGCTGAGCTTGAAGAGATGTGCCTGCGCGTCAACGGCAATCGTGCGGCGCTGGCCGCCGCCTCCCCTGATCTGGCCTTCATAAGCCGGCAACGCGGTCTGTTCTCCAATCTCTCCGTGTCCAGGGAAACGGCAGTGGCGCTCAGAATGAGCCACGGCATCTACATGGCGGATTCCGGGCGTATGAACCTTGCCGGCATGCAACCCACCGACGCCGACGCCATCGTCGCGGCGCTCAGAGCCGAAGGCTGCCTGAAATTGCCGACGGTCGCCTGACCGAATTCAAGAAATTGGAGCCTTCGGATGAGCAGGAAAGAAACGACCGGTCAGGCGATGACCCGTTCCCTCGTCGCCCATGGGATCGATACCGTATTCGGCATCCCGGGCGCCCACATGTATGATTTTAACGATGCCCTATACGGTGCCGGTGACAAAATTCGGTTCATTCACACCAGGCACGAGCAGGGCGCCGGTTACATGGCCTATGGCTATGCCAAATCCACCGGCCAGATCGGCGCCTATACTGTCGTTCCGGGCCCAGGCGTCCTCAATTCCGGTGCGGCTCTCTGCACCGCTTACGGCGCCAATGCCCCGGTGCTGTGCATCACCGGCAACATCATGTCCCACCTGATCGGTCAAGGCAGAGGGCAGTTGCACGAATTGCCGGATCAACTCGCCACGATGCGCGGAATCACAAAGACGGCGGAGCGGATCAATCACCAGTCCGAAACCGGTCCTGTCATGGCCGAGATCGTCGCCAAAATGCTCTCCGGCCGCCAGGGTCCGGGAGCGGTCGAAACCCCTTGGGACGTGTTTGGGCAATCCGGCCCCGAAATCGATCTGCCGGTCGGCATGACAGCGTCTCATCCGGCCGTGAACCCTGATGAGATCGCTGCCGCGGCGGCACTGATATCAGGCGCCAGGAATCCGATGATCATGATTGGTGGTGGCGCGGTGGATGCTGGAGCGGAGATCGCTGCTCTTGCGGAATTGCTGCAGTCACCCGTCACGTCCCATCGCTCCGGCAAGGGCATCGTCGCCGACGATCACCCGAACTACCTGAATTTCGTCGCCGCCTACGAATATTGGAAGAACACCGATGTTCTGATCGGCGTGGGTAGCCGCCTCGAATTGCAATTCATGCGGTGGAAGTGGCTTCCCAAGCATCTCAAGGTGATCCGCATCGATATCGATCCGACCGAGATGGTCCGTCTCAAGCCGAACATTGGGGTGGTCGCCGATGCCAAAGCTGGAACGCAGGCTCTTCTCGATGCCCTGGCAGGTTCCAGCCGCACGGATCGCACGCGCGAATTTGCCGAGCTCAACAAACAGGCTAGGTCTCGCTTCTCGGCAGTGCAGCCGCAGCTCGCCTATCTCGATGCCATCCGCGAAGCTCTCCCGAGGGACGGCTTCTTCGTCGAGGAAATCTGCCAGATGGGCTTTACCGCCCGATTTGCATTCCCGGTCTATGCCCCTCGTCAGTACGTCACATGCGGTTATCAGGACAATCTGGGTTTCGGCTTCAACACGGCCTTGGGCGTGAAAATAGCCAATCCCGACAAGGCAGTGGTTTCTGTTTCCGGCGATGGCGGCTTCATGTTCGGCGTTCAGGAACTTGCCACCGCCGTCCAGCATAAGATCAATGTCATCGCCATCGTCTTCAACAATTCGGCCTATGGCAACGTGCTGCGTGACCAGAAGCAGGCGTATAAAGGCCGTTATCTTGGCTCTGAACTCACCAACCCAGACTTTGTCGCGCTGGGCGAGAGCTTCGGCATTCGCGCATTCAAGGTGACGAGCCCTGGCGAATTGAAAGACGCGCTTGAGAAAGCCCTATCTCTCGATGAACCCGTTCTCATCGAGGTTCCCATCGAGAAGGGATCCGAGGCGAGCCCTTGGCCTTTCATTCATCCGGCTCCACACACCGAATGAAGCGGCAAGGGCTGAAGCCGCTCAAGGCGACGGCCCCTGCAGAAAGATCGTCGATAGCGGCGGCAGCGTCAGCGACAGGGAGACGGGCCTGCCGTGGGCGGGCACCGGTTCGGTCGACACCGCGCCGTTGACAAGGCCCGAGCCGCCATATTCCCGTGCATCCGTCGTCATCTTCTCGATCCACACACCGTCGCTGGGCACCCCGACCCTGTAGCCGTAACGCGGCACCGGCGTGAAATTCGACATGACCAGGATCGACGAAGCGCGATCGGGTGCATAACGCAGCATCCCGAGGACGGAATTGACGGCGTCGTCGGCTGCTGCCCATTCGAAGCCCTCGGGATGAAAGTCGCCGAATTGCAATGCCGGCTCTTGCCCGTAAAGGCTGTTCAGATCCCTCACCAGCCGCTGAACCCCCACATGCTGAGGCCGGTCCAGCACATCCCAGGTCACCGAACCATCATGGTTCCACTCGCCCGGCTGGGCGACTTCGCTCCCCATGAACAAGAGCTTCTTGCCGGGATGACCCCACATGAAGGCGAGATAGCTGCGCAGATTGGCGAATTTTTGCCATTCGTCGCCCGGCATCTTCGTCAGCAGCGAGCCCTTTCCGTAGACGACCTCGTCATGTGAAATCGGCAGAATGAAGCGCTCGGAATAGGCATAGAGCATGCCGAAGGTCATCGTGCCATGGGCGTAGCTCCGGTAAATCGGATCCTTCTCGATGTAGCTCAGGCTGTCATGCATCCAGCCCATGTTCCACTTGATATCGAACCCCAGCCCCCCCTGCTCGGGCGGCTTCGTCACCCCGGGCCAGGCCGTCGATTCCTCGGCGATCGTCATCGCGTGCGGGCAGCGCTCGTGAATGATGCTGTTCAGGTGCTTGAAGAATTCGACCGCTTCCAGGTTCTCGCGACCGCCATATTGGTTGGGAATCCATTCTCCCTCGTTGCGGCTATAGTCGCGGTAAAGCATCGAGGCCACGGCGTCGACCCGCAAACCGTCGATATGGTAGCGCTCTAGCCATTCCAGCGCGCTGGCGATCAGGAACCCTTTCACCTCGTTGCGGCCGAGATTGTAGATCAGCGTGTTCCAGTCGCGGTGAAAGCCTTCGCGCGGATCTTCGTGCTCGTAGAGCGCGCTGCCGTCGAAGCGGGCGAGCCCCCAGACGTCTGTGGGAAAATGGGCCGGCACCCAGTCGAGGATGACACCGAGCCCGGCACCATGGCACCGGTCGATGAAATAGGCGAAATCCTCAGGCGTCCCATATCGGCCGGTCGGGGCAAACAGCCCGAGTGGCTGATAGCCCCAGGACCCACCGAACGGATGCTCCATGATCGGCAGCAGCTCGATATGAGTAAAGCCCATGTCGCTGGCATAGGGAACCAGCCGCTGGCTGAGTTCAACCCAGTCGAGCGACCTGTTGCCGTCCTTTTGGTCGCGAAGCCAGGAGCCGGCGTGCACCTCATAGATGGAGAACGCGCCCTCCAGCCTGTCTTGACGGGACCGGCCCTTCATCCAGCCGTCATCGGTCCATCGAAACGGCGTCGACGATGCGACGATGGAGGCGGTGGACGGAGCCGCCTCGCTTGCCCTCGCGACCGGATCGGCCTTCTGCGGCAAACAGGTCCCCTCAGCATCGACGATCTCGAACTTATATCTTTCGCCGGGGGCCAGCCGGGGAACGAACAGCTCCCAGACGCCCGCCGACTGTCTCAGCCGCATCGGATTGCGCCGCCCGTCCCAGGCGTTGAAGTCGCCGACAACCGAGACGCGGCGCGCATTCGGAGCCCACACGGCGAAACGAACGCCCGGTATCCCCTCGATCGACATATCAACCGCGCCGAGTGTCCGGCTCAGACTGTAGTGGGTACCCTCCGATATCAGATGGAGGTCGAGCTCTCCGAGCAGCAGGCCGAAACTGTAGGGGTCCTCGGTGATTTGGATTGCATCCGGCCATGTGATCCGCAGCCGGTATCCCGTCCTCGAGGCCGCCGCTGCCGCAAACAGGCCGGACGGGTGGGCGATGCTGAACGGCGCCACCACCCGGCCGCTCGTCGCATCGATGAGATCGACCGCTTCGGCGCCGGGCAGATATACCCGCACGATCGTCATGCCGCCGCTTTGGTGGGGACCGAGGATCGAAAAGGGATCGCCGTGGCGCCCCTCGATCAAGGCCAATAGCGCATCCTGTCCGATGCCCGCCAGGAGTTCCGAGCGCTCAACATTCATGCCTTGACTCCCGCCAGTCGCGATACGATTTCGGTAAGGCCGGATAGCGGGATCGGAAGCCATTTCGGCCTGTTGCGGGCTTCATAGGCAATCTCGTAGGCGGCCTTTTCGAGAAGAAAGGCATCGAGAACCCTGCGTCTTTGATGGGGTGGCATGTCAAGCTCCTTCGATACGGAAACCGCCTGCGAATAGGCATCGAGAAAGGCCTCCTCGGCATGGCGCCCGAAGCGGGCGATCGCCTCGCGGCGGACTTCGTTCTCGTGTTCGATGACCGCGTCGTTATCGAGCTGGGCGGTGGCCACGAGGTAGCTCAGCGATCTCAAAAGCCCGGCGACATCACGCAGCGGGTTCGTCTTGGCGCGGCGCTCGGCCAGGTTTTTCGCAGGTTCGCCCTCGAAGTCGATGATGACGGCATCACCCTCGCTGACGAGGATCTGGCCAAGATGGAAGTCGCCATGCGTGCGTGTCATCAGCGTATGGCGCGAGCTCTCCGCCAGCCTCCCGGCGAGCTCTGCGAGTTCGGAACGACGCTCGAGAAGCGGTGCTGCGAGCAGGTCGATTGCGGGGTCGGCATTCTCGTCGCGTTCCTCGAGCTTCGACATGGCGTAGGCGACCTCCCCGGCAACGGCCTTCCTCATGGCCTCGACCTCGCTGTCGCCTGATACCACCGGGCTGAAGGCCTCGTCCCCGGTCTTCGCAGCGAGCACGACATGCAATTCGCCGAGCCTGAGACCCACCATCGCGACGAAACTGATCAGCGACCGGAAGACGTCGTCGTCTGGTTGGACCGCCGGATCGTTCAGCACAAGTTCGTCGGCCCCACGGCGTAGATTGTTCAGCATCCAGTTCCAGGCGTCGCCCTGATTGCGGATCGCGCCCTGGACGATGATCAAGGTGGAACGGCGTCCGCTGGAATCGGTATGCGCGACCTCGCCGAGCAGCGGCGCCGTATGGTCGTAGCCGGCGCGGGTGAGATAGCGCGTCATCTCGACTTCCGGATGGATGCCCGGGAAGATGTGTCTGATCAGTTTGATCATCGCTACGTCGCCGACGAGCAGCGAGCTGTTGGACTGTTCAGCCGATAGCCAATGCACCGGCAGCTCGCTTGAAATATCGAGACTGTCGAGCAGTTCTGTCCCAAGGAATTCGAGCGTGCCGGTTCGGCCGGTGGTGCGCGAGCGGTCGCGAAGTCCTTGCAGAACGCCGCGCGCCATTGCCTCCACGGCAAATCCGTCTGTGAGGAAACCGACGCGTCTACCTTGGCGAATCCTTCCAAGCGCAAGCTGCTGGGCAAGCGCGGAAGGGTGCGCATCGTCCCAGGCGACCGCGAGCGGCAGTTGGTAGGATTCGCTGTGGTTCGGCAGCACGACCTCCAATTCGCCGAGAACGACGCCGTCGGCGAATGGGATTGGTGTCGCGGAGATCAGTCGAGCGGCCTGAACTGCCTGGTCCTTTGCCCCGAACCATCGCCGCTTGGAGAGATAGGCGGGCAGGATTTCGCCGCTCAGGATGCGTGCATGACCCGGTTCATCCACGAGGTCGAGCAGGCTACGCCGGATGACCATCGTCAATAGATCGGGAAGCTGTTCCGGCGGTGCGGTGCGCCACGCCGGCGGGTCGGCATCAGCCGTCAGTTGGAACCAGAAGAAACCGTAGGGCGGCAAGGTCAGCAGATAGGTCAACTGGCCGATCGGCGGAAACGGCGACATGCCGGTCAGTTCAATGGGAATGCGCCCCTCGAAGCTCGACAAGTCGAGTTCGACGGCCTGGGGCAGCCGCGACAGACTTGCAACACAAAGCAAGACCTCGCCTTCATACTCCCTGAGATAGGCAAGGATCTTGCGGTTTTCCGGTGAAAGGAACCGCAGCGTGCCACGTCCGAAGGCGGGATGCCTGCCGCGCAACGCCAACATTCTGCGCGTCCAGTTGAGCAGCGAATGCGCGTCCGTGCTCTGCGCCTCGACGTTGACGGCCTCGAAACCGTATTGCGGGTCGGCGACGGGCGGCAGGACGAGACGCGCCGGATCTGCCCTGGAGAAACCGCCATTGCGGTCCGGAGACCATTGCATCGGCGTCCTCACCCCATCCCGGTCGCCGAGATAGATATTGTCGCCCATGCCGATCTCGTCACCGTAATAGATCACCGGCGTTCCCGGCATCGAGAGAAGAAGCGCGTTCATCAGCTCGATCCGCCGGCGGTCGCGCTCCATCAATGGCGCCAGGCGCCGCCTTATGCCGAGATTGATGCGGGCGCGTTTGTCGGATGCATAGGTCTCCCAGAGATAATCCCGCTCGGCGTCGGTCACCATTTCGAGCGTCAGCTCGTCGTGGTTGCGAAGGAAGATCGCCCATTGGCAGTTGTCTGGAATCTCCGGCGTCTGGCGCAGGATGTCGGTGATCGGAAACCGGTCCTCCTTGGCGATCGCCATATACATGCGCGGCATCAGCGGGAAGTGGAAGGCCATGTGGCATTCGTCACCCTCTCCGAAATATTCGCGCGTATCTTCCGGCCATTGATTGGCCTCGGCAAGCAGCATCACGCCGGGATGAGTGGCATCGAGCGCGGCGCGTATGCGTTTGAGGATCACGTGGGTTTCCGGCAGGTTTTCGTTGATCGTCCCCTCGCGCTCAACGAGGTAGGGGATCGCATCGAGACGAAACCCGTCGATGCCGGTTTCCAGCCAGAAGCGCATCACCCTCAGCAATTCCTCCATGACAAGAGGGCTGTCGAAATTCAGGTCGGGTTGATGGGAATAGAAGCGGTGCCAGTAATAGGCGCCGGCGACCGCGTCCCATGTCCAGTTGGATTTTTCCGTATCGATGAAAATGATGCGCGTTTCCGGAAATTTCTGATCGGTATCAGACCAGACGTAGAAGTCGCGCTCCGGCGATCCTGCCGGCGCCTGGCGGGCGCGCTGGAACCAGGGATGCTGATCGGAGGTGTGGTTGATGACGAGCTCGATGATGACGCGGATATTGCGCTGGTGAGCAGCGTCGACGAAGGCGCGGAAATCCTCCATCGTCCCATAATCGGGGCTGACATTGCCGTAGTCGGCTATGTCGTAGCCATCGTCGCGACGCGGAGAGGGAAAGAAGGGCAGGAGCCAGATGGCGTTGACGCCGAGGGCTGCGATGTGATCGAGCTTCTGGTGCAGGCCGGCGAAGTCGCCGACCCCGTCGCCATTGGCATCGTAGAACGACTTGATGTGCAGCTGGTAGATGATCGCATCCTTGTACCAGAGCGGCTGCGGCGCGCTATCTGCATTCATCGTGTCCATTCATGCCTCCCTTGAGCGAATACGCCAGATCGCATAGGGCAGGACCTCAGGATTGAGCCCGATGCTCTGCCATTTGCCGGTCCACTTGAAACGATGCCCGCCGATCAGATCTTCGGCATCCAGCGTGCCGCCGTCTCCGAGCGACCAGTGCCAGAGCGGCAGCTCGACGTCGCTTTGCTGGAAATTGTGGGGGTCGAGGCTGATGGCGATCAGCAGGACGTTGTCGCGGGCGCGGCTTGCCTTCTCGAAAAACAGGATATTGTCATTTCGCGCGTTCAGCAGCGTCAGCCCGAGATGCGAATGCAGCGCGGTGTTTTCGGTCCGGATGCGGTTGAGCGTCCTGATTTCGGCAATGATATTGCCCGGCCGGTCGTAGTCCCAGGCGCGAATCTCGTACTTCTCGCTGTCGGCATATTCCTTGCGCTTGGCATCAGGACGCCCCTCGCAAAGTTCGAAACCGTTATAGACGCCCCACAATCCCGAAAGGGTGGCGGCAAGTGCAGCTCGGATCAGGAAGGCCGGGCGCGGCGCGTTCTGCAGGAAATCCGGATTGATATCATGGGTGTTGACGAAGAAATGCGGGCGGAAGAATTCTTTCGGCGCCGTCTCGGTCAGCTCTCGCATATATTGCTCGAGTTCCCATTTGGCATTGCGCCAGGTGAAGTAGGTGTAGGACTGGGAGAAGCCGATCTTTGCCAGCCGGTACATCACCTTCGGCTTGGTGAAGGCTTCCGACAGGAAGACGACGTCGGGATGACGGGCCCTGATATCGCCGATCAGCCATTCCCAGAACGGAAAGGGCTTTGTGTGCGGATTGTCGACGCGAAACAGCTTGACGCCCTGGTCCACCCAAAGCTGCACGACATCTCTGAGCTCCACCCACAGCGAAGGCAGGGCATCTTTCGTGTAGAAATCGACGTTGACGATGTCCTCGTATTTCTTCGGCGGGTTTTCGGCATATTTGATCGTGCCGTCGGGACGCCAGTCGAACCAGCCGGGATGCTCCTTCAACCAGGGGTGATCCGGCGACGCCTGGATCGCGAGGTCGAGAGCGATCTCCAGGCCATACCGGCCTGCCGCCTCGACCAGCCGGCGGAAATCCTCGAACTCGCCGAGCTCGGGATGGATGGCGTCATGGCCGCCATCCTCGGAGCCGATGGCATAGGGGCTTCCGGGGTCGCCGGGCGCGGCTTTCAGGCTGTTGTTGCGGCCTTTCCGGTTGGTTGAACCGATCGGATGAATCGGCGGGAAATAGAGCACGTCGAAGCCCATGTCGCGAATGGTGGGCAGTCGCGGGATGACGTCGTCGAAAGTGCCGTGTCGGTCCGGATCGCCGCTCTGCGAGCGCGGGAAGATCTGGTACCAGCTGGCAAAGGCAGCCTCCTTGCGTTCGGCATCGACGGCGCTTGCCGTCGAGCGAAGCCGAAATGGCCGCCTGTCCACCTTGTTCATCAATTCGGATGTTCCGGCATCGAGCAGGATCGCCGCGCGCTCGGCATCCGAAGCATTTTCGAGACTGTCGCCGAGGGCTTTCAATTCAGCATTGAGCGTTGCGCCTGCATGCACCTCAGCCGAGCGGACGAGCTTTATCCCCTCCTGGAGTTCGAGTTTCAGATCCAGCCTGGCATCGTTCTTCTTTGTCAACTCGTAGCGGAAGCTCGCAAACGGGTTCTTCCATGCCTCGACGGCAAACTCATAACGTCCGATGCGTTCCAGCAGGAATTCGGCGCGCCAGCGGTCGTTTTCGACCAATTGCATCTCCGTCTCATTCCAGTCCGTCGCATCGAGCGGCCGCCAGAGCAGGACCGCGGCGATCGGGTCGTGGCCGTCGGCGAATATATCCGCCTCGACGGTGACGATGTCGCCGACCACCCGCTTCACGGGAAAGCGCCCGTTGTCGACCCGCGGCAGGATATTTTCGATGGCGAGCCGCGGTGATGCTATCGCCTGCGCGACGTCGAGGATCGGCCGGGATGTGATCGGTGCTGGCGCCTGGCCTTCGACCACCAGGGTCTCCCCTGCCCGCAGCCGCAGAGCCGTGCCGTCGGCTGCGGCGGGAAGGAAACCGGAGGCCGCTTCGCGCAGTGCGGTCACCGGAGCGGGCGCACTTTTCCGAAGGTCCCTGTTGAGCAGGATGAACCGCACATTCTCAGTGCTACGAAGGTCTTCCACCTCAGCCTGCAGCAGCGCGGAGACCGGTCCGTTGGCGTTGCGGATGAGCCGAAGCGATGGGGCCGGCGCATGGCGTTTCTTGCCGATCTCGGTATTCGCAAGGCGAATTTCGGAGGAAATATCGAAAGCCAGATCATGGCGCAGCCCCCGCAAGCCGGCTCCATTCCCATGGGTCGGATCGAGCGGCGCGGCTGCGCCATATTCGAAGCCCATCGGAACCATCAGGCCGCCGCCGAGTGAGGCAGCCAGGCGCAGCGCCCTTATGGCGCGCCGTTCGAGGATTTCGCGACTCTCGGTTCCGTGAGCGATCCTCCTGGCGAAGGGCGGCTCCGGAAAGGCGATCTGCCAGCCAAGCTGCGCCTGGACGCGGTGTTCTTCGATGAACCATCTCTCATCAAAATCCCACCAGGCCATCGATGAAAAACATCCGTCGAAGCCTGTATCCTTGACCGCGGCCCTGGCGCCAAAATCAGTGCCGGGCGTCCAGGCGAGGAATTGTGCGTCCGCCTTCTCGCGCACCGCCGAAATCAGCGATTTGAAAGCCGCCGGCGCAATGCGATCGATCCCGAGCACCCGGTAGCCGGAGATGCCGAGGCCGGTCAATCCTCGCAGCCGTTCGGTCCATTCTTCCAACAGCCTGGATTGAGACTCCGCCCTCATCGCAGTCATGGGTTCCGCCGGGTCCAACGGCGAGCGCCTCGGATCGACAGGGTGAAAGCCCGCCTTGGGATCCTGAGCCTTACCGTCGAGCATCAGGTCCATCATCAAGGCGACGCCGCTCTTGCGGGCGGCCTCTGCCAGGCGTCCCACCCCATACTTGACTGCGCTTCCGAGCGACAGTTGAGGATCGAGGAGATTCAGATCCTGGGAGGCAAAGACGCTGCGCTCCCCGCCCCTATCGAAAAGAGGCGCCGTCAGCACGCGGTCGAAACCCGTATCCGCCGCATGGTCGAAAACCTCGCGCCACGCATCGATACCCTGAAGAAGGAGTGGATTGACATAATAGATCCGGGGTGGGGTGCTCAACACACCCTGGTTTGCAGAGAATGACATCGTCCGCCGCCTCGAGTTGCTTTAGAGGCAAACTTTTCTTGGCGGAGGTTGTTCCACCGAAACTGCCAATTCGCGATGCGCCGGACATCGTCGGCCGTATTGGCGCGGGATCGATGAGAGGCGTTCCCGGGCCCTCGCTCTGCAGAGAGACCTTGAAGGTTGGTGCCGTATGGGTAGTCTTTCACTTCCCGGGAGGGTGACCCACTTGGCTGCTGACGGCGCACCATTGCTTCGATCGATACTCCTCAGCGCCGCCTTGTCGGCATGCGCGTTGTGCCTGGCCTCCTGGAGCATCGAGACCGATCGTTCCACGGAGCACACGCATGGCCTGTTCGAAATCCGCGAGGAGGCCAGGCGCTTCATTTCGCACGAGAACGCCAAGGGGCAGGAGCAATGGGACGTGCTGGAGCCCAACCTGAAGACGCTGGTTCCCCGATGTGCGGTCCCGCTCGAAACACAGTGGACGCCGAAGAGCCTTGGCCGCTCGAAACTGAGCGTGATGGTGATATGCACGGTCGCAGTGCCGAACAGCGTGATGAGACGTTGGGATGTACATGTTCCGGTAGAGCGGAAGCCAAATTAGACGGGAAGCCCCTCCGCCGCCCCGCACCGTTCTGAAAGATCGGGCGCCCCAACGAGACTTGATGTATCCGAATGAAATCGCTGTGTTTGAGATAGAGGCAACCAGACGTGAATCCATCGGTGGAATTGTGTTCATATCCCGAACTCGATGATCGAATCGTGATCGTCAGGGCGGGGGATGAGGTTGATGCCGTGTTTGTCCGGACCGAAAGGTTCAATGTGCTGATCGATACGCTCGGAACGCCGGAACTCTGCCTGACGGCGCTGGACCTGCTCGAGGAACAGATGAAAGTTCGCCCGCTGATCGTCATCAATTCGCACATGGATTGGGATCATTTCTGGGGAAATGCCGCCATTGCGGGGCGCGCTCCGATTATCGCGCATGCCGCCGCGCTCGACCGTTTACGCGACCCTTCCGCACGCGAGGTCCTGAGGGACAAGGCAAGCCAGGATTCGAGGTTTCGGAATGTCGACCTCATCGGTCCCGATATCACGTTCACAGGCTCGATGACCCTCAACGGCGGCGATCTGACGCTGGAACTCATTCATACGCCGGGACACACGCCCGACCATATCGCCGTATGGATTCCCGAACTTCGCATCTGCCTGGCCGTCGACGCGGTGGAGTATCCCGTTCCCGAAGTCTGGAGCAAAAGTGCTGATGATCTCCGCCTTATCCGTTCCTCGCTCGAGCGGATACGTGACCTGTATGCAAGACTGATCATCCCAGCGCATGGCCGGACGTACTCCCCTTCGGCGGTGGATGAGAACCTCGCCTATTTCCAAGCCCTGGCCGATCGCGTCGGCAGTTTGAGCGAGAGCCAGCTGGCCGATCCGCAGCTCGCCAGTTCAAGCGGCCTGCGGCTTGAAGACTTCGTCCCCATCCCCGACGGAATGCCTTCCGACGTGGTGGCGTTCTACCGGAACTGCCATAAGACAAACCTTGGCGCGACGGTTCAGGCCCATCTCGAAAACTGAAATTCGCTTAGCGGACGTCTGGAGACCGGAAAATGAAACTGTTGGAGGGCGGACGAGCCGGGCAGATCTGGCGTGACGGCAACACCGTGATCAGGCCTTCCGGCGCGTGGACGCCGACCGCGCACCGGTTTTTGCGCCATCTGAGGAGCAGAGGCTTTTCGGGAGCGCCTGATCCCATTGAAATAACCGGGAACCAGGAAGTGGTCAGTTACGTCACCGGGCGCGTCTGCGAAGACTTGAGCGACCAGTTTGTCGGATCGGAGCGCATGCTTCTTTCCGCAGCCAATCTTCTGCGTGAATTTCATTCAGCGTCTCAAGGTTTTCTGGAATCGGATCGCGAGGTCCAGACATGGATGTTGCCGCCGCAGGAACCGTACGAGATCGTATGCCACGGAGATTACGCGCCCTATAACGTCGCCACTGCAGGTCATACGGCTGTCGGGATCATCGATTTCGACACCGCCCATCCCGCGCCGCGCATATGGGATCTGGCCTATTCGGTTTACCGCTGGGCGCCTCTATCCGATCCCGCCAATCCTGATGTGACCTTCGGCCTCGACGATCAGTTACGGCGGGCGGAAATCTTCTGCACGGCATATGGGGCGACGATGGAAGACCGGCTCCAGCTCCCGGAGATGATCTGCCGGCGGCTTCAGGCGCTCGTCGATTTCATGCTGGCAAGCGCCGCGGCCGGAGATGCGACATTCACGGAAGACGTGAATGCTGGAGACGCCCGACTGTATCTGCGCGATATCGACTATGTCAGAAGCTATCGGGATCGACTGCTGAAGACCCTCTGCTGACGCGCCTTCGCCAACCGGTTCCCCGCATAACCCGTCCGTGCCCTCTACGTCACATATCTAGAGCCAATTCTTCCGACGGAAGAAACCGAAGAGGAACAGGCACAAGAAGGCGATGACGCCTAGCACGACGAAATAGCCATACTGGGTTTTCAGTTCCGGCATATCGCTGAAATTCATCCCGTAGATGCCGGCGATCGCGGTGGGAACGGCGAGGATCGCCGCCCAGGCGGCAAGCTTGCGGGCGATCGCCGTCTGCTCCGTCTGGCCAATCATCACGCTGGCCTCGAAGGCGAAGGCGAGAACCTCGCGCAGCGCATCGATATCTTCCTGAACCCGGCGCACGTGATCCGTCACATCGCGAAACAGCGACTGGAGCGTCGGATCCATGCCGGGAAGATCGATGTGCTCGTATCGCCGACAGACGTCTACCAGCGGCACCACGGCATTGCGCAGCCGCAGCAGCTTGCGCCGCAACAGGTAAAGCCGCTCGATATCGGATTTTGCCAGCTGTTCGCGCAGCACCAGATCCTCGAGCTTTTCGACCTCCTCCTGCACGACCTCGATCACCGGCATATAGTTGTCGACGATGAAATCAAGGATGGAGTAGAGGATATAATTCTCGCCATGGGCAAGTGCGGCTGGCGTCGCCTCGCATCGCTGCCGCACCGCCAGGTAGGAGGACGAGTCCCCGTGGCGAACGGAGACGACATAACCGCGACCGACGAACAGGTGCGTTTCGCCGAAGATGATTTCGTCATCCTTCATATGGGCGGTCCGGGCGACGATGAACATCGCGTCCCCATAAATCTCCAGCTTCGGGCGCTGGTGGGGCTGCGCTGCATCCTCGATCGCCAGCGGATGGAGATTGAACTCGGCCTGGACTTGGTGCAGCAACACTTCATCCGGCTCGTGCAGACCGATCCAGACGATGGCATTCTCCCGGCTTCGCCATTCGCCGGCCTCTTCTATCCTGATGTCGCGAATGCGTTGCCCATGCTGGTAAACGGCTGCAGCCACCACGCCAGGCCGTTCAATCGGAGGCGATGTAGAACCGCCACCTGCTCGCGCGGAAATACCGTCAAGATCCTTTAGCCGTTCCAAATCCTGCCGTCCTCCATTCCGCACGGATCACATATCCGCGGCCAGCCCCTCCGCCAGTCAGGCGCTCAGCCGATCATAATGCTATTTCGTAAAACATGCATCATCCGCGTCGGTGTGGATCTGACCAGGCGCCTTCGTCGTGGCCAGGCGCCGGCCGGCGTCATGTGTCCGTGGAAATATCGTCCCAATCCTGATCCATGTAGCCGGTCAGCCAGTTGAGGGCATAATGCCGTTCATAAACCACGCCCTTGTCCAATCCGGCAGGGGGCTCTTCGCCCTTCAGCCGCGCGTTCACTGCGGCCCAATCGTAGCGGTAAATGAGGTCGGCGGCGTCGAGCAGTTCTTTCTGCGGACGAAGCTTGCCACGACGCATCAAGCCGTCCGTCCCTAGTTCACGAAGCGTGTTGGCAATGAATGGCACGTCGCAAATATGGTCGGGGCGTTCAAGCTCAGAGGTGATCCCGAGCGCCCATAACATGACGTGCACACCCTCGTAACGCCAGGTGAAGTTGGTCCGGTCCTGATCCGAGGGATCGGGATCGTCCATGAAGGCCCGTTCCTTCGGGGTGAGAAAACTTGTCGCGTCGAACTGGCGGATGAGAGCCTGACCCATTTCGTGGTCGCCGGTCTCGCCTTTCACGGCAACGATCGCAAGCGCAATCGTGCGCTGAACGACAGCCTTTGTATCTCGGCGAGTGCTCTCGCTTTCGGGCTCGATGGTCGGCAGATGATCGATGGTCGGCACGCCTTCCGACTGAAGCTGGGCGATAGACCGGGCTTTGCGCGCCCCGGCCTCGTCAGCGGGTTGCGAAACGGCTGCCTGCACCGGAAGGATCAATGCAAGAAGGACGGAAAATATGCGCTTCATCATATCTGGCTCCTCTCATCCCTGACGCAGCATCGATAGGCATTTTGCGGCTGTTGAGGGAGCCGGAGCCCGAAGGCGGCGGCAGTTTTCCGGAAAACTGGTAAACGGCGTTTTTACATATGGAACAAATCGTTAAATTCTTTTCGATACAAAAGTCCTTGGCCAATCCGGTACGAAACCGGATGTTCGATGGGGACTTTCAATGCGTCGTCCAAACATAAAATCGAGTTTGCTGTTGATTTTCAGCGGTACAGCTCTTCTTTTCGGGCTTGTCGCTTATCTTGCGGTCGACGGTCTTCGAAAGACGAACGGCTCCACCGAGGAAATTGCGACCCATTGGCTGCCGAGCGTGCAGGCGTCGCAGGCGATCAATCTCGCCATGACGAATTTGCGCCTCGCCTATCGTGATCACATCATCGCGCAGTCGGATGCGGAAAAGAAAACGCGCGAAGAGGCCATTAAAGTCGCCGAGGATACAGTTGGCAAATCGGTGGACGCCTATCTTCCGCTGGCGTCGTCCGACCACGAGCGCGAACTGATCAAGACGATCAAGGAGAGCGTTGGAGGCTACATCGCCAGCAGCTCGCAACTGCTCGCACTTTCCCGCGCCAACAAGACCGAAGAAGCCGGGCAATATCTGGGCGGCGAGATGCGCTCTTATTCGGATAAGCTCAAGGAAGCCACGGCGACCCTGGTCCAATTGGACGTCAGTGGCAGCAACAAGGCTGCCGAGCTTAGCAAGGAAGCCTTCGATTCCATAGAATTCTACCTGCTTGCCGCGATCGGCTTTGCGGGATTGCTCGTTCTTGGCGCAGTCGCCTTCGTACTGACTGGCATCGCCAATCCGATTACCGGCATCACCGCCTCGATGCGGCGGCTGGCCGAGGGAGACACCGGTTCAGAGATTCCGTTTGCCGACCGCGCCGACGAAATCGGATCGATGGCGGGAGCGGTAGAGATTTTTCGCCAGGCAGCGATCACCAACAAGCGGATGGCAATCGAAGCCGACGAAAATCGCAACAGGGCGGAAGCCGATCGCCTTGCCGCTCAGCAGCAGGCGGAAGCTGACGCCTCGGAACGGCTGCGCATTGCTACCTCGGGTCTCGCCGCCGGTTTGAAGCGGCTGGCAGCAGGCGACCTCGCCTTCCAGCTCAACGACACCTTCGCCCCCGACTTCGAGGCGCTTCGCCATGACTTCAACCAGTCCGTCAACCAGCTTGGCGCGACGCTGAGAGCAATTTCCGACAGCATCGGCACGATCGACGAAGGCACGCGGGAAATTTCTTCCGGGGCGAGCGATCTTGCAAAGCGCACGGAGCAGCAAGCAGCCTCGCTCGAAGAGACGGCAGCCGCGCTGGAGGAGATCACGGCGAACGTATCGAACTCCAGTAAGCGAACCGAGGAGACGCGCACGGTGGCCACGGAGGCGAATCGCAGCGCCGGGGTCTCCGCTGAGGTCGTTTCCCACGCCGAAGAGGCGATGGAACGCATCGAGACCTCGTCGCAGCAGATTTCCAATATCATCAGCGTCATCGACGAAATTGCATTCCAGACCAACCTTCTCGCCCTGAATGCCGGTGTGGAAGCAGCAAGAGCCGGCGAGGCCGGCAAGGGCTTCGCCGTTGTCGCCCAGGAAGTCCGCGAACTCGCCCAGCGCTCGGCAAGTGCTGCCAAGGAAATCAAGGGCCTGATCCAGAACTCCTCGAAGGAGGTCGAAGGCGGCGTCAAGCTGGTGCGCGATACCGGCCAGGCCTTGAAGACCATCGGCGGCTTCATCACCCAGATCAATCACCATATGGATTCGATCGCCACCTCAGCGAAGGAGCAGTCCATCGGCCTCAGCGAAGTCAACGTCGCGGTCAACCGGATGGACCAGACCACGCAACAGAACGCAACCATGGTGCAACAGTCGACGGCGGCATCCGATTCGCTCGCCCAGGAAGCCCAGAAGCTTCGCGAACTCATCGCCCAGTTCAAGCTCGATGATGTGGCCTCCAGCCATTCCTCAGCCCTTCGCTCGACGGCGAGAACGATGGCGCAGCCCGCGGCTCGTGCAGCCGTGCATGCGGTTGCCGCTCGCCGTTGAAACAGGCGACAGCAAAAAACCAGACATGAAAAGGCGCCCGGCGATTGCCGGGCGCCTTTTATTCGGTCACGACGCGAAGGCCGGATTGCGCCGCGCGCCCATTCTCAACACGAAATAGATCGCCCCGCCGATGGCGACGCCGAAGAACCAGCCGTAGGTTCCCCACCAGTCCGGCAGGATGGTGGTGAAGGTCGGCAGGATCGAGGAGAACAGCACGCCCACCGCAAATGCGATGAAGGCATTGCCGTGCCATCCGTTCTGGAACCGGAACTCGCCATTCTCATGATAGAGCGCCTCGACGTTCAGCTGGCTTCTCCGGATGAGATAGTAATCCACCATCATGATGCCGAAGATCGGCCCCATCGTCGATCCGATGAAATTGACGAAATGCGCCGCACCCGTCTCCCAGGGAGCAAACGGGTAAAGCACGAGAGCGATCAGAGCGGCGATATATCCCCCGCGCTTGAAGTTGATCTGGCGCGGGAAGACATTGGCGAAGTCGAAGGCCGGCGACACGAAGTTCGCCACGACGTTGATGCCGAGCGTTGCGATCGCGAATGTCAGCGCGGCCAGCAGCGCCAGGAACCAGCTGTCGAATTTCGACGATATCTGTTCCGGATGCAGCAGCACCTCTCCGTAGACGGTGAAGGCGGCGGTGGTCGTCACACCTGCGACGAGGCAGAACGCCAGGAGGTTGATCGGCAGCCCCCAGAGGTTACCCTTTTTGAGCGCCTTCTCGCTCGTTGCGTAGCGCGAGAAATCGCAGAAGTTCAGGTAGAGCGCTGCGAAATAGGTGATCCAGGTGGCGGCCACGGCAGCTAGCGCTGCAATCGAACCAGGCTCACCCGGCACGCCCGCATCCTTGGTCCTTTCGATCAGCACGTCGCGCGGGATTTCGGACCCGAAGGAGAAGGTGCCTGATTTGGCGACCAGATAGACCGCGAGCACCAGCATCATGATCCAGACGGCCGGACCGGCCCAATCCTGGAACTTGCGAACCGTTTCCATCCCGCGCTGAATGATCAGCAGCTGCAGCGCCCAGACGATGACGTAGCAGATGACCTCGAGCGTCGAGTGGCCGAGGAAGTGGCTGTTCTGGTGAAAGGCAAGCAGGCTGTCGTTGCGGATCAGCAAGGCAACGATGGCGCCGGATGCGGCGGCGGTCTGCGCCCCATACCAGAAGCAGGCGACCACAGCCCGGACCAGTGCCGGCACGTTCGCCCCGAACGTGCCGAAGGAGGCGCGCGCCAGAACCGGAAAGGGTACACCGGTGCGCACGCCGGCATTGCCGACCAGGCTCATCAGAATGAAGATGACCAGAGATCCGATGCCGATGGCGATGACGAAATTGACGAAGCTGCCACACAGCAGGAACAGGCTCGCCGCCAGATAGTAGCCCCACAGGCTGTGGACGTCCGATGTCCAGACGTTAAAGATGCTGAATGCACCCCATTTGCGCTCCTCGGCGGGTGCAAGATCCTCGTTGTATAACGAGGGAGATGGATTTCGTACGCTCATGAATGCCCTCCCCTATCCCTGAGGCCAAATCGACCACAGGCGGAAGTCTGCTCTTCATTTGTGCAGCTGACAATTTAATAGTCACATTATACACATCTCTTGACGATGCCTCAGGATTAGCCACGGACGCCTCCTGAGACACCAGTTCTCATCATTGCGAGCCGACGACACGTCCGGCCAGGCGAAACGGACTTGCGACTGCGGCGCCGGCGGCATCGAAGACATAGGCGCCAACGTCGCCGGCGCTCGACCGTCTCCCACTTTCGAAGGAGGCAAGCTGGGCGCCGAACTTGGCAAGCGATGCGTAGCGGTCGTGCCCTAACCCGTCGGACGCCTGGATCGACGTGATATCGATGACCCGAAGCCTTTCCTTTAAGGCAGCCTCCCTGATGACGGGATCGTCGATATCGAGGCGTCCGACGCGCGCCCGCTCTCCCGCTATGAAGCTCGAGGCCACCAGCGCCCGATCGTCCTTCGAAACGAGAAGAGATATCGGGACCGGCATTCGCCCGATATCCTTCAGCTGGGACCGGAAAACATCGACGTCGATGTCAGGGGCGGCCAGGATCACCGCCAGTTTACCGATGACGTCGTCGCGATGCTGCAGTTTGAGCTGGCGCACGGTCTCCATGACCAGGAATCCGCCCATGCTATGTCCGAAAAGGATGATGCGTTTCACCTTTCCTGAAGCCGAGAGCGAGGTGACAAGCGAGTCGAGGTCGCTGCGCGAGGACAGCGCCGCATCGCGGTCGGCGACATAGCCGGCGACGGCGGCGGCCGAAGGCCACGAAAACAGAATAGGAGAGCCCGGAATATTGGCGTCCGCGGCGATCTGCGCGGTGCGGAACAACGCCTCTTGATAACTATAATTGTAGCCATGGACGAAGATGCCGACGGTGCCATCTGACTGCGTGGAGCGGAGGGCCTCCTCTACGAATGCGTCCCTTGGAAGCTGCTTGCGCCTGATGACGGCAAATTGGCGTTCGGGATCCGGCCTCGAGGTCGGATATGTGATCGCGGTGTCCTTCCGGTTGGGAGGGACCGAAAACGCATATTGCTCGTAGGTGAGATTGTCAGCCCAGGCGCTCCCGAACCCGCCGCGCGCGGTGTCGGGGTTCCTGTTTGTCGCAGCGAGCACGTTTACGTGGTTCGAGGCGGCTTCATCGGATGCATTGAGATGAACCGGCAGATGGACCGGCTTCAACACACCAGCCGACGGCCTCGTGGCGCAACCGGCGAGCATCGCCAGGCCAATCGCGACCAGCATCGCCTTAGCCCCCATCGGAAACTCGTTCAAACGCTGTTCCGTCATCCAGTTCTCTCCTTGGAAGCCAGGACCTGCAGCGGCCGCCACGGCGGCCGCATGCGATTGATGTCGAAGCCCGTGCTCACGCGTCTGCCACGGCAGCGGCCTCACCGCCTTTATCCCTCGGGATCCTGAACCACGCGACGTAGAGCGCAGGCAGGAACAGCAGGGTGAGCGCGGTTCCGACGACGATGCCGCCCATCATGGCGTAGGCCATAGGGCCCCAGAAGATCTCGCGCGAGATCGGGATCAGCGCCAGCGTGGCTGCCGCGGCCGTCAGCATGATCGGCCGCATGCGGTGTTCGGTGGCCTCGATGACCGCTTGCCAGGGCGCCATTCCTTCACTGCGCAGATGTTCGATCTGGACGACCAGGATGACGGAGTTGCGGATCAGGATGCCGATGAGCGCAAGCACGCCGAGGATCGCGACGAAGCCCATAGGGGAATTGCTCAGCAGCAGCGCCGCGACCACGCCGATCAGGGCCGTCGGCGCGACGGCGAACACCAGAAAGAGGCGGCTGAAGCTTTGCAGCTGGATCATCAGGATCGTCGCCATCGCAAACAGCATCAGCGGAGCGACCGCTGCAATCGGCCCCTGCGCCTCGGCGCTGGATTCGACCGCGCCGCCCACTTCCACCTTGTATCCCACGGGAAGGTTTTTCTGGAACTCTTCCACCTTGGGCTTCAGCTGGGCGACGATCGTGGCCGGTTGCGTCGGACCGACGACGGCTGCCTTGACCGTTATGGTGGGTTGCCTGTCGCGACGCCAGATCGTCGGCTGCTCGAGCTCGTAGCGGAAATTCGCCACGGCGGAGAGAGGCACGACCTTGCCGTTGGAGGTGGAGAGCTGCAGATTCTCAAGCGTCTGGATGGAGTCGCGCTCGGATGCCCTGGCGCGGCCGATGACGTTGACCAGGTAGATGTCGTCTCGAACCTGGGTGGCCGTCGAGCCTTCGACGATGCCGTTAAGCGCGGTAGCGATGTCTTCGGAGGATACGCCGAGCTGGCGCGCCTTGTCCTGCAGGACATCGACCTTCACCACGCGGGACGGCTCGTTCCAGTCCAGGACCATGTTTGCCAGAAGCGGGTGTGATCCCATGACGCCGGCAAACTGCTGCGAGAGATCGCGGACCTTTTGAATATCGGGGCCGCTGATCCGGTACTGCACCGGCTTGCCCACCGGCGGACCGATGTCGAGAAGCTTGACGAAGGCGTCGGTGCCGGGGAAGGTTTTCGTCAGATAGGCCTGCAGTTCCGCCCGCACCTTGTCACGCACGTCGAGCCCTTTGGTGACAATGATCGTCTGTCCGAACGACACGTCGGGGGTCTGCACGTCAAAGGACAAGATGAAGCGTGGCGCGCCCTGGCCGACATAGGTCGTCCAATGATCGATATCCTTGTTGCCGGCCAGCATCTCCTTTTCGAACCTGGCCATCTGCCTGTTGGTTTCGGCGATCGAGCTGTTGTGGGGAAGGTTCCAGTCGATGACGAGCTCGGTCCTGTCCGAGCTGGGGAAGAACTGCTGCTGCACCAGCCCCATGCCGCCGATCGAAAGCCCGAAAACGCCGACCGTGAGGATGATGGTGACCCAGCGCCAGCGCATCGCCAGCCCCAGAAGCCAGGAGAAGACGGAAGCGAAGCGGCCCTTCTTCTCGTGATGCGATTTCATCGTCTTCGGCAGGATCGTGACGCCGAGAAGCGGCGTGAACAGCACCGCCACCACCCAGGAGACGATCAGCGAAACTGCGATGACCACGAAAAGCGTGAACGTGAATTCACCGGCGGCGCTGTTGTTGAGACCAACGGGAATGAAGCCGGCAACGGTGACGAGCGTTCCCGTCAGCATCGGGAAGGCGGTCGATGTATAAACATGGGTGGCGGCTTTCCTGAGATCGTCGCCCGCCTCCAGGCGGGCCACCATCATCTCCACGGCGATCATGGCGTCGTCGACAAGCAGCCCGAGCGCGATGATGAGCGCGCCGAGCGAGATGCGCTGAAGCGAAATGCCGGAATATTCCATCACCACGAAGGTGATCGCCAGAACGAGCGGAATGGAGATCGCCACCACCATGCCGGCGCGAAGACCAAGGCTGATGAAGCTGATGATCAGGACGATGACGATCGCTTCGAAGAGCGCGCGGGTAAATCCGGACACCGCTTCGTCGACAACGGCCGGCTGATCGGAAACGCGGTGGACGTCCACGCCGATCGGAAGATCAGCGACGACCCGCTTCATCTGCGCGTCGAGCCCCTCGCCGAACTCCAGAAGATTGGCGCCCTGCTTCATGCCGATGGCAAGGCCGATCGCCGACTGGCCGTTGAAGCGGAATAACGCCGAGGGCGGATCCACGTAGCCGCGTTTGATCGTGGCGACATCGCTCAGCGGAAAGAAGCGGTCGTTTATCCTGAGATTGATCGATCTCAGGCTGTCCTCGGAGGTGAATTGTCCGCTGACCCGCAATGCGATGCGCTCCGGCCCGGCGTCAACGAAGCCGGACTGCGTGACCGCATTCTGCGCCTGCAGGGTCTGGATGACCGACTGCTGGTCGATCCCGAGGGCGGCGATCTGGCGTGTGGAGAATTCGAGATAGATCGCCTCGTCCTGAGCGCCGACCACATCGACCTTGCCAACGTTGGGCACGGTCAGAACCTTGGAACGGGCGTCTTCCACGAGATCGCGAAGCTGACGCTGGGTAAGCCCGTCGCTGGTGAAGGCGTAGATGTTGCCGAAGACGTCG
The DNA here is from genome assembly GCF_004306515.1 of Rhizobium beringeri. Classification (NCBI taxonomy): domain Bacteria; kingdom Pseudomonadati; phylum Pseudomonadota; class Alphaproteobacteria; order Hyphomicrobiales; family Rhizobiaceae; genus Rhizobium; species Rhizobium beringeri. Next base: position 517,718 of record NZ_SILG01000002.1, read on the forward strand.
CCGAAGCGATCGTTGAAGAAGGGACCGACGACCCCGGTGGGGAAGTCGCCCTTGATGTCGGCGATCATGTTGCGGATGCGCAGCCAGGTCGGCGCGACATCCTTTGCCTTGGTCGTCGGCAGCAGCTCGACGAAGACGGTCGTCTGGCCGGCAACAGTCTCGCTCTTGGTGTAGTCGAGCGATTCCAGTTCCTGGAGCTTTTTCTCGATCCTGTCGGTCACCTGCCGCGTCACCTCTTCGGCGGAGGCGCCGGGCCACTGGGCGGTGATCACCATCGTCTTGATCGTGAAGTTCGGATCTTCCTCGCGGCCGAGTTTCACGTAGGAGAAGGCGCCTGCGAGAATGAAGACGATCATGAAGTACCAGACGAGCGAACGGTGTTCGAGCGCCCAGTCGGAAAGATTGAAGGACTTCACTGGCTGATCTCCTGGTCGATCCTGATGGCCTGGCCATCTTCAAGTTTATGCACGCCTGCCACGACTACCCTTTCTCCGGGGGAGAGCCCTTCGGTGACGCGAACGGTGCCGCCGTCTTCGACGTCGCCGTCGATCTTCACGCGGCGAAGCGATACCTTCCTGGCAGGCGCATCGACGATCCAGACACTCGGGCCATCGCTGCCGACAAGGATTGCCGAGGAAGGCAGGACGATCTGCAGGTCGGCGGCAATGGTCGCCGAGGCTGAGATGACGGAGCCGAGCCTGAAGGCTTCAGGTGGATCAGCGAGCGCGATCTTGGTTCTGCTCGTACGGGTAGCGGTCTCCGCCTCCGGGGCGATCTCGCGCACGACTCCCGACGTGCGGATCGTCGGAGCGAGCTGCAGCGTCACTTCGAAGGGCGCGCCGATTTTCAGTTTCTGGGCGGCGGCCTGGGGCACGTCGACCACGGCGTCGCGCTTGTCCGGTCGGGCGATGGTCACGACCGTCTGGCCGGCCGACACCACCTGGCCGACCTCGGCCGAGGTCGCCGTCACAACGCCATCGAATTCCGCCCGAAGCTGCGCATAACCGAGCTGCTCTTTGGCCTTGTCGAGATTGGCCTGCGCCTTGGCGACGGCGGCTGCGGCGGTTCGCCTTGCCTGCTCGGCCTCTTCGAGCGAGGCTTCGGTGCCGGAGCGCGACTCCAGCAGCGCGCGCTGGCGCTGCTCGGTGGTCACCGCGTTTCTGAGCTGGGCGTCGCTGTTTTCCACGTCCGACTGGGCGTTGCGCACGGCAAGCTCCAGCGCCAGCGGATCGATCGCGGCAACGACGTCATCCTTCTTAACGAGATCTCCGACATTGACGTTGCGGGCGATCATCCGGCCGAGAATCCGGAAACCGAGTTCGGTCTCGATCGTCGGTTCGATCGTGCCGGTCAGGCCCAGGCTCGTAGCGGGCGTCTGCTTGACTGTCATCGACAGCACGGGACGGGGCGCTTCCTCCTTGCTTTCTTCCTGCGGCGCGCAGGAGGAGATCAGGGCCGTGCCCACCATCAGTGCGACTATGTTGAGACGAATACTCACTTGGAAGCTTCCTTGACATAAGACACGATTTCACCCGCCCTGAGGAACTTGGTCCCGTCGGTCACCACAACATCTCCTTCCGACACGCCTGACTTCACGATGAAGCTGCCGGTCTCGTAGCCGGCGACATCCACTGCCCTTGCCGAAACCGCAGACGATGCGGGATCGACGATCCAGACGGCCGGCTTGCCGCCCTTGGACGTCATGGTCGACCAGGGAAGCTGGATGACGTCCTGCGAGACGTAATTGAATCTTCCGACGACGGGGGCGCCGAGAGGGATCGGAGCGTCGCTCGATATCGCGACCTTGACCTTGATGGTTCCGGTAGAGGAATCGATCGTCGGCGAAATCTCGCGCACCTTCGCCGCGATCTTTTGCGTCGGGTTCGACAGAAGGGTCACGGTTCCGTCGCCGTCGATCGGGCGCAGGAACGCGCTTTCGACCACCTCAAAGACGGCATCCCGGTCGCCGTCATGGGCAAGGGTAAAGACGACCTGGGCGGCCTGCGCCACCTGCCCGACCTCGGCATTGCGGGCGGTGATCACCCCGTCGGCGTCCGCCTTCAGCTCCGTATATGACAAAGTATCCTGGGCGGTTTCGAAGAGCGCCTGCGCCGACTTCGTCGATGCCTGCGCGGTCAGAAGCGCCTCCTGCGCCTGGTCGAGTGCCGCACGCGTCGTCACCTGCGTTCGAAACAGGCTCTGCTGGCGGTCATATGCGAGCTGCGCCTGGGTCTGCTGCGCCTCAGCCGACTGAAGATTGGCTGCCGCCACATCCAGGTCTGCCTTCTGTTCTTCCGGATCGATGCGGGCGAGAAGTTGCCCCGCCTTCACGGATTGTCCGACTTCCACCAGCCGCTCGATGATCTTGCCGCTGACGCGGAAGGACAGATCGGTCTGGACACGGGCGCGGACTTCTCCGGTGATCGCGCCACCTTGGACCAGCGGTTCAGGCTTGGCGACGACGACGCCGACCTGCCGTGGGGTTGGCTCAGTCGGCCCGCGCTCATCGCTGCATGATCCGAGACCGATGGCGCATGCGATTGCTGTGGCGACCAGAATGGTTCTCATAGTTGACCTCTTGCTCTCAACGGCAGCTCCTATATAATTGACTGACGCATTAGTCAATGAAACTTTGTGCCGCAGGAACGAGGGCGTGCGCAACTAGGGAGCCGAGGCAAATGGCAGCTCAGAAGAAGATCACGCGCGCGGAACAGAAAGCGCTGCGGCCCATCCAGATCCTGGATGCCGCCTTCGAGGAATTCGTGAGAAGCGGTTTCACCGGCACGCGCGTCGAAGACATCGCCGAAAGGGTCGGCGTCACCAAGGGTACGGTGTACGTCTACTTCGAGACGAAGGAGAAGCTTTTCGAAGCCATGATCCACCACTTCTCCGTGCCGTTTCAGGAACTGCTGGGGATCACCGAGGGCCTCAGCGGCAGCGCCACTGACCGGCTGCTTTCCATTCTCGGCCTGCTCTACGAACAAATCGCCGAGGATCGCACGACCCGCGAGCTGACGCGGCTCGTCATTGCCGAAGGACACCGGTTCCCCGACCTGATCGACCGCCACCACGATCAGTTCATCGAGCCGATCATCGCCAAGGTCGACGCCCTCATTCTGGAGGGTGTGGCGTCGGGGGAGTTTCGCGAAATTCCGGTGGAATTCTCCGAAATCGTGGTCGCGCCGATCCTGACGACGACGGTTCTGCGGCTGATATTCGACGACCGCCGCGTGCCCACTCCCAACAAGGAGGCCTTCCTGCGGGCCTATTTCGACCTGCTGCTCAACGGCCTGCTTGCCAAGAACTGATCGCCGAATGACGAAAAATACCGCGCCAGGCACGTAGCTTTTCTCAAGTTTTTATGTAAAAACATCGAGTTAGCCACGCCTTCGAAGGCACGGCCTCAATTCGTGGCGGAAAAATTGGAACGCAAAGTCAATCTCAAGGATGTCGCGCGCGATGCTGACGTATCGCTGAGCACGGCCTCGCACGCACTGAACGGAACCGCGCCGCTGACGATCGAGGTGCGCGAGAGGGTTCTGGATTCGGCAAAACGCCTAGGTTACCTCGACCGCCGCAGGAAGAAGGCGACGATCGCGACCTTACGCGTCCTGCTTCTCGCCATTCCCGACGATGCCGCGCCGGAGAGCGACCTCAACCTGGTGAGCTGGACGATCCTCAACGGCCTTCGCAGGGAGTGCGAGCGCCGCGGCATCAGGATCGTGCCCTTTGTCAGCACCGGCCGGCGCATTGACGGCGCCCAGGTCAGGCAGATCGCGCTGTCGGAGCGCGCCGACGGCATCGTGGTCCTGAACGATGATCAGCCGGAACTGATCCGTAGCCTCGCCTCCCCTGATATGCCCGTCGTCATCGTCAACGGCGAGGACCCGGCCATGCTGGTCGATACGGTCACGCCGGAAAACCGCTTCGGGGCAAGGCTCGGCATCGAGCACCTGCTGGCCCTCGGGCATCGCCGCATCCTGCACCTGACCTGGAAGGGCCGCACGACGATCCAGCGCCGATATGATGGCTTTTCCGATGCCTATTTCGCCGCGCAGCTTCCCGTGCCTGACGATATGATCGTCGAGGCAGAGGGATACGAGCCCCGGCACGGCGAGGCTGCCATCAACACACTGCTCGACCGCGATCCCACGATGAAAGGGGCGACCGCCGTCTTCTGCGCGGCCGACAATCTGGCGCTCGGCTGTCTGAAGGCATTGGCCGATCGCGACATTCGCGTGCCCGAAGCGATTTCCGTCCTGGGGTTCGACGACATCGTCCCCGGCGAATTCAGCCGTCCGCCGCTTTCGACGATCAGCGTTCCCACAGACAGGCTCGGCGCTGCCGCCTTGGCGCTCATCGAACAGCGGCTGATCGCCAACGATCCGCAGCGGCCGGCCCATCGCCTGGAACTCGGATGCCACCTCGTCCTGCGCGGCAGCGTCGCGCCGCCGCGCTAGATGTCTAGTTCCGGGCGTTATGCTGAATTCCCGGCATTTTCGTAAAACGGAATTGGAGAGGTCCAGGCGATCAGGTGTGAACCTCAGTGCCCCCGCAAGGGTGCATTCGCTCAAAGTGGAAAAACAACGACCAAAACGCGCCGCATGAAACAAGTTCAATGCGACGCGCTTCAGCCGGGAGGAAGAGGCGATATGGGTTCTTTCGGCGGTTGCGAAGAGATCTTTCTCCCCGCCTTGCCGTTCACTTCATGCCCGTTCCGGCGATGCCCGTGGTGATGTACTTCTGCAGGAACAGGAAGACGACGGTGACAGGCAGCAGGCTGAGGAACGTCATTGCCAGGATATAGTGCCACTGCACCGAGAACTCGCCCTGGAACGCGTTCAGACCGACCTGCAGGGTGAAATTCTCGCGGCTATTGAGGACGATGAGCGGCCAGAGGAAGTCGTTCCAACGCCAGAGCACCGAAAAGATCGCCAGCACCGCGAGAGCCGGCGCCGTCAGCGGCATGATGATGCGCCAGAAGATGCAGAATTCGCTTGCCGCATCGACGCGCGCCGCCTCTATCAGCTCGTCGGGTATGGTCAGCATATATTGCCGCAGCAGGAAGACAGCGGTCGGAGAGGCGACCGTCGGCAGGATGACGCCCCAGAGATTGTCGGCAAGCCCGACCCCGACGATGACGAGATAGGCCGGCACCATGACGACGGCGAGCGGGATCATCAGCGTCGAAATGATGATGACGAAGACCGTCGTATCACCAGCAAATTTGTATTTCGACAGGGCGAAGGCCGCCATGGCGTTGACGATCAGCGTCAGAAGCGTTGCGACGAAGGTGACGAACACCGAATTCTTGAGGAAGGTCAGGAAGTTGAAGCGCGTCAGCGGATCGGTGTAGTTCTGGGTGGCGACCGTCAGCTTCTGCACCGGCGTCATCCCCTTCACGTCGACGCTGACGGGTGGTCCCGGATTTGCGGGGTCGACCATCTGGGCCTTGAGGCCGATGCGGCGGACCATGGCCATTTCGCGCTGCTGGCCGTCGACGTTGACCTGCCAGAGGCTGAGCGGCTTGTCGAAGCCGGGCACGGTCTGTTCGACGGCGGCCCGAGGAAGCAGCGTCGGCGGAAACCGGGTGATCTCGGCGGCCGGCTTCAGCGAGGAGAGGCCCGCCCAGAGGACCGGAAGCAACACCACGAAGGTTCCGCCGATCAGCCAGACCCATGATAATATGTCGGTTATATCGATGCGTCCGGCCCGGCGTGTGCGCGTGAAAAAGCTGATCGGGTTCATCTCAGGACTCCATTCGCTTGCCGATGCGCAGCTGTATGAGGGTGAGAACCAGAAGCACCAGCCCCATGAGAACCGATGCCGCGGATGCAAGACCGAACAGGCGAAGATCGCTGCCGAATGCCATCTGGTAGATATATTGGACAATGAAGCTGTTGGCCGTGCCCGGACCGCCGCCATTGGTCAGAACCCAGGCCTCGTCAAAGATCTGGACAGATTTGATCATCAAAAGAATGAAGACGACCAAGAGGTTCGGGGCCAGCAGGGGAAGCGTGATCCTGAACAGCGTGCGGCGTGGCGAGGCGGCATCGATGGAGGCAGCCTCGTAGAGCTCCTTCGGAATGGCCTGGAGGCCGGCGAGCAGAATGAGCGTGTAAAAGCCCATGTGGAACCAGACCGACACCACGACGACGAAGAAGCGCGACCAGCCGACGTCGAGCAGGAAGATCTCCGAGGGGACGCCGATCATCTGGAAGAAGGCGTTCAGGAGCCCGTTGCGATCGAGGAACCATTTCCAGATGAGACCGATGACGACGGGAGACAGCAAGACGGGATAGAAGAACATCGCCCTGAAGAAGCCACGCGCGACGATCGCCCGATTGAGGATCAGCGCCGTGATCAGCGCCACGAGCAATGTGGCGACGACATTGAAGGCCACGAACCAGAGCGTGTTCCACACAGCCGTCCAGAACAGCGATTCCTGGCAGGTTCCCGGCTGTAGATAATTGCCGCAGGAAAGCAGCGTGCGGAAATTGTCCAAGCCGACGAAGGGGCGCTCCGACACGAAAAGATTGGTGCCGCCGGTGAAGGCGTAACCAATCGCGATCGCGATGGGAAGGAACGTGAAGATGGCGAACAGAACGAGGTTCGGCGCCAGGAACAGCCATGGCATGCGCTTGCGGCCGAAGATGCGCTCGATCGCATTCATAGGGGCTTCGACCACCCTCATCGCCGCTTCGCCTGCCTGGGACAGCAATGCACCTGCCTTGAGCGCCGCCATGTTCAGCGCCTCCCCTGTCCGGGCCGCCGGGCAAAAGCCAGGCCGCTTTCGGGATCGAACAGATGAACCCGCCCCGGGGCGGCGTCGATCAGGATGTGATCTCCAGGCGCCGGCGCGAAATGACCGGCCTCATGAATGATGATCTGCTCGTCCTGCCCTGCAAGGTTGCCATAGACATAGGTCTCGGTCCCGAGTCCCTCGTGATACTGGACGATGAACGGCAGGCCTTGCTCGCTGGACCGTGAAAAATGCGCGGGCCGGATACCGGCGAGAACGGCCTGGCCGACCGCAATGCCGGCGAAATCGACATCGCTGACGATCTTGCCGCCGTTGCCGACATCGATGGCGACGCCGCTTTCGCCGACGCCTGATACCTTGCCCTTGATGATGTTCATGCGCGGCGAGCCGAGGAAGCCCGCGACGAAGAGATTGCGCGGGCTATCGAACAGGTCCAGCGGTGCTCCGACCTGCTCGACCCGCCCGGCGCGCAGCACGACGATCTTGTCGGCCATCGTCATCGCCTCGACCTGGTCATGCGTGACATAGATCATCGTCGTCTTGATGTCGCGGTGGAGCTTGGTGATCTCGGCCCGGGTCTGGACGCGCAGCGCCGCGTCGAGATTGGACAGCGGCTCGTCGAAGAGGAAAATATCCGGTTCGCGCACGATGGCCCGGCCGATCGCCACGCGCTGGCGCTGGCCGCCCGAAAGCTGCTTCGGACGCCGGTCCAGATAGGGCTCGATCGCCAGCATCCTGGCAGCTTCGGCGATCCGTGCCTCGATCTCGGCGCGCTTGAACTTCAGGTTCTCCAGGCCGAAAGCGAGGTTCTTGCGAACGCTCATATGCGGATAGAGCGCGTAGGACTGGAAGACCATTGCAATCTTGCGCTCGGCCGGCGAGAGCGCGCTGACGTCGCGGGCCCCGATCGCGATTGCGCCGGACGTCACCTCTTCGAGGCCGGCGATGACGCGCAACAGGGTCGACTTGCCGCATCCCGAAGGGCCGACGAAGACGACGAACTCGCCGTCCTTGATATCGAGTTCGACGTCATGCAGGACTTTGACAGAGCCATACGACTTGTTGACGTTGGAAAGTTTCAGTTCTGCCATGCCCCACTCCCATCAGGTGCCGCCGTTTCGAAAACGGCGTCGTTTTTGTTCCAGCCTTCCGGCAGCGGTGTCGGCCTTTTGATCCGCACCTCATTCATCAATATCCCGGTCACTCCCGCCACGTAGACGGCCGGCATTCCTCCCGGATAGTGCTCAAGACCGATCACCCGGCCGTCCGACCCGCGGGTCCAGGCATTGGCGCGGCCGCCGCCATCGGCTTTCGGGGAAAGGTCCGCGTTCGTCGGACGCAGGTCGTAGGACCGCGCAGTGCCGAGCTGGCCGAGCTGCTGGTCTATGGAGATGCGCGCCAGCGATGCGTTGCCGATGCCGGCCGACGAGGTCGAAATGACGGTGATCGCCCCTTCCATCCGCCCGGTTATGTCCTCGACGATGAGATTTTCGATGGCGCCCGCCGTGCGTTCCGAGATGCGGTCGACAACATTGACGGTCAGCGCCTCCCCCGAGCCCCAGAAACCATCGGGGGTCTCGCGGCACTCTACCGCTATTCTCGAAAACCTCACGTTGGATATCCGGCCGCCGTCGCGGGAAAATATGCCGAGCGCCCTGTTGGAGGATGAGACGCTGCAATCCTCGAACACGACATTGGTGACGTCGCCATGCGTTTCCGTGCCGATCTTCAGCGCGCAGCTGAGGCTCTGAACGGAGCAGCGGCGGACGAGAATGTTTTCGCACCGCCCGATGGCAACACGGTCGGGACCGATGCTCGTCTTCAGGCATACGCCATCGTCGGCCGTCGATATCCGGCAGTCCTCGATGACGGCGCCGCGGCAGGCATCCAGCACGATGCCGTCCGTGTTGGGAAGGCGGCGGTCGTTGTCGATGGTCACGTTCCTGACGGCGACATCGGTGCAGTTGACGAAGTGCAGCGTCCACATCGGCGAACGGCTGATATGGACGGAACTGATCTCGACCTCGTCGCAACCCTCGAAGACGACGACGCGGGGCCGAAATTCGGCCGGGATGAAGGTTCCGACTGTCTCGTCGTCTCCCACGATGAAGCTGTCGCAACCGGCTTCGATGCGGCCCGCCCCCGTCAGGCTGATCCGCCGCGCACCGCTCGCGACGATCATGCCGCGGTCCGATTTTTCGGCGATCACCGAAACGATCGTATGCGCATAGGCCTCGTAATCCGGAACGGGACGCAGGATCGCACCGGCGGCCAAATGAAGGTCGACGCCGGATCTGAGCTGGAGCCCGCGACAGACGTGGATGCCCGCCATCAGCTCCAAGCGTCCGCCGCCCGAAGCCGACAGGCCGTCGATGGCCGACTGCAGGCGGACCGTATGGTCGCCCTCCGCCGGCTCGATCACGACAAGAGATACGGGGCTCATTGGCGCTCGCCGTTCTCGAGAAAGACTTCCGTCAGGAGCAGCATGGTCAGCGCCTGGCCATAAGGCGTCGGCACGTTGGGGATGCGCCTGTAGAAATCGAGGTCATGGCCCATCGGCGTGCCGTCCGAGACGCCGTGGACGACGCCTTCTTCGTCGATCTGCGCCAGCACAGCCGCAAGCGCGCGCTCCGCATAGGCCCTGTCGTCTTTGTCGAGAATGCCGGCATCGATGGCGCGCAATATGCCATAGGCAATGCCCGCCGTGGCCGAGGTTTCCAACGGCGAAGACGGATCGTCCAGAAGCGTCGTGAACATGCCATCCGGCCGCTGGTATGCTTTCAAGGAGCGCACCTGGCTGACGAGGACATTCGACAGAAAACGCCGGTCCTTCTCGCCGAGCGTCGGAACGAGGTCGAAGAGCTCGGGGATGGCGACCGTGATCCAGGCATTGCCGCGCGCCCAGAAGGCATTGGCGAAATTGTGCCGCCCGTTGAAGGTCCAGCCATGATACCAGAGCCCGCTGACCGGATCGGAAAGGTAGCGGGTGTGGATCACGAACTGATAGACGGCCTCGTCGATCCATTCGTTGCGTTCGCAGAGCACGCCGGCCCGGGCGAGAAACAGGCAGGCCATGAAAAGCGTATCGTCCCACAATTCACCGTCGTTGAGGCGCTCCTTGACGACGTGCTGAAAGCCGCCGTCTTCGGTCTTTGGCAGTTCCTTGACGAGCCATTCCGCCCAGTCCTCGACGAGAGCGCGAAAATCCGGACGGTCGACATGCTGGACGAGGATCGCTAGCGGCAGCATCGGCGCCGTGCTGTTGATCTGGCGCGGCGGCAGGCCACGTTCGATCTGTCCGGCATACCAGGCGACCAGTTCCTGCAGCGCTTTCTGATCATTGGTGGAAATGGCGCGCCGCAGGAAGCCGTAGAGACCGACGCCGACTTCCCAGTCCCATTCGTCGAACTGGATTCCGGAGGCGGAATTTCCCGTCACGAGACCTTCCTTGATGCCCCTGAGCCGGCTGAAAGCCGTTGCCACGCGATCGATCGTCGTCAGGAGGGCGGCGTTATCGACAGATGTTGTGTTCATGCTGGAGACCTATGTTTCAGGAGTAGAACGGCCCGTCAGTGCCGGCGCCGGAGGCTGCACTGTCGTGGGTGAGGATCGGATGCGGCTGATCGTGGGTGAAGGGCCTCGCCTCGCCGCTGATCGAAAGACCGTCGGCATAGGACAGGCAGATCGCCGGGCCGCCCGGCGGTGTCAGGGAGAGACGCCGAAGCCCGGGATCGAAGGAAACTGTCGTCTGGCACAGGCGTTCGATGAACGCCTTGAAGGCCTCGTCGTTGCCGCATCCGACGATGGCCGCCCAGCCGCAAAGCGGTCCGTGGGAGCGCGCCTCGCGGCCGGCGGTCGGGCCATCGGTGATCAGCTCCAGGCCGTTCGACGCCCAGAGGGCGGAAAATCCCCGGCCCGATCGCGCGATGAGCCACTTGTCTTCGATGATGAGATCATCCAGCCCGTCGCGGCCGATATAGGCGTGCGTCCATGCATGCCGTGCGTCGCGGGTGTCCTCGATCAAGAGGGCGACGTCACGATGCTGGGCAACGCGCGGCAGGATGCCGTTGCCGGCCCAATAGGACGGCCGTTGATTGCCCCAAGGATCGTCCTCGCCGGGATGGTTGACCCACAGCCTCGCCATGGGGTGGCCTGCCAGCCGGATGTCGAGGACATGCTGCTGATGCCCCTTCTGGCCGGTCTTGTGATCGACGACCGTCGAAAGCTGCGCCGCCTCGTTCTTGAACAGCACGAGTTTTCCGCTCTCGAGGCCCTGGCTGTAGCGCGCCTCGACGCTTCTTGACCGGTTGAGCGCCGCAAGCTCGGCCAGATCGGCGGGCGGCTCGTAGCCGCCGGCGCAGAACATCGTCAATGCCGCGACGCCGTTGTTCAGCCAGCCGGTTCCGAAGGCGACCTCGGCGAAGGGCGCAAGCTCGGTCAGCGGGCCGGCGCGCAACTCCTTGTCGTAAGCGCGGCCCTGCGATCCGGCCGGAACGCCTGCGAGCGTATGAAGGGCGATCATGCGGAAGATGAGATCGATCTGGGCGCGGGCGCGTGCTGACATCGCCGTCTCGGCCCAGCGCTCCAGCGCCAGCAGACCGATGAAATCGATCGGGTAATAGGCCGCCGAGTTCCACTCCGCCAATCCATGGGCTTCGACGCTGTCGAACCAGCGCCCGAGGCGCTCGCGGCCAAGTTCCGCCTGCTGCCGGCCCGTCCGGCCCGAGGCCGAAAACACCTCGTCGGGCAGAAGAAGTCCGGCCAGCAGCTGGCTCGTGTGAAAGCAGAGCACATGGTTCTCACTCCAGAACCACATCGCGTCGTTGCCCGGCTCGTCCACCCAGTAACGATAGGAGCGGACGGAATGCCGAATGCGATCGACCACGGCATCGGGCATCCGGTCGGCATAGGCGCCGAGCAGCCACAAGAGCGGCACCATGATGAAATCCGAGCAATCCTCCCGCGCATCGATGGAGGCGAGCGTCGCGTCGATGATGCGGTCGAAGCTTTCCTGGTCGTGGTGACCGGTTTCCATCATCGCAATGAGGCGCCCGACGCGGTTGGCTCCGAAGCGGGCGCTGTATTCCAGCGCCTGCCGCTTGCGGGCGGCGAGCGACGCCTCTGATGGCAACGGCGAAATGCTGCTCATGAAGGCGGCATCGATGACGCGCGTAACCGAGCCCGTGCCGGAGCCGATCGTCATGTGGACGCCGTGATAACCGTCCGCAATGCCGCAGACATCGTCGGCCGTGAGGCTGCTCTGATGGGCGCGCAGCGTCAATCGGGAGTGCGCGAGAACGGGCCGTTCGTGACCATGGCCAATGACCTTGATCTCGACAGGCAAGTCGCGTTCGGGCGCGGTGCCGAATATGATCTCCAGCGGCTGATTGAAGAAGACGTCGCGGGCCGGGCGCACGCCGCGGGCAAGGGCTTCCAACTCGCGGACCTCATCCTGGTCCAGCGATACGGGGAGCAGCACGCAGAGCGGCTCCTCGTCCCGCATCTCGAGCTCGAAGAACCACGTCGTGTCGCGCTCGGCCAGGTCTTCGGTGTGAACGAGAATCTGGTTGTCGCCGGCTTTAAGCGGCAGGCTGATGTCGGTTGCGCTCTCGACGTTACGCTTGAAGGGTTCGAAGCGCACCGTCTCTTGTCCGTTGACCCATATGCGAACGCCGCCGCAGGTTTTCAGTCTGAGATTGAGCGTTCGCGCAGTCTCCGTCCTGAACGTGCCTTTCAGCCATCGCCTGAGATGCGTCGGCACATGCCAGAAGCCGGTAAACTCGACGCGGCGGTTCGAGCCGGGAAGATTGAGGCTTTCGGTCGGCCAGGAGGTATCGGGCGAGAGCGGCCGCCCCACCATGGTCGACCAGAAGGCCTTGCGGCAGGGCAGGTCGCCGACATCGACGAAACCGTTGATGAAACGATAGTTCACGCGGTCTTCGGCCGGCGCGGGCTCACCGGGAAAATAGCTGGCGATGAGGCCGGAAACGGCCCATGCCGTTATCGTCTGGCCCTCAGCCACGCTGTATGCTGGCGCCATATCGTCCGGCTGCTTGATGCATTCCGTTTTCACAGACCGCCTCCTCCGCAATCCTATGAAAATATTTTCATTAGGTCATTCAGGCGCGTCATTTTTGAAAATTGCTCAAGACCATCGCTATTGCTTCAGAAAATAGCTTGACGGGACGAATGTCAAGTATATGAAATTCATTTATCGATGGCCGAGGCCGCGATTGATGAAAATGTTTTCATGGGAGGATGAAAATGAAAACCTATCTCTCAGGTGCCCTCGCAGTGGCGCTGGCAACCGTTTCTTTCGCATGGTCCGGCGCGGCCATGGCGGAAACCAAGACAATCACCTTTCTGTTCACCGACGACGACCAGGGTTACGTCGAGCGGATGGAAGCGCTCAGCAAGGAATTCGAGACGGCGCATCCCGACGTCAAGGTGAATTTCGTCTCTTCGGGCTATGATGCGGTCGCCAAGCAGCTGCCGGTGCAGCTTGCCGTCGGCGAAGGCCCTGACATCGCCAAGATCACCGACTGGCAGCTTGCCCCCTATTACCTCGACATGCGTCCCTACATGAAAGACCCGGATGGCTTCGCCAAGCTGCACGGCGACAGCCTGAACACGCTTCGTTTCCCCGGCGTCAACGATCCGCAGTCGATCAACGGCTATATCGCGTCGCAGACCTTCAACCTGCCCTTCGTCAACAAGACGCTGTTCGAACAGGCCGGCGAACCGCTTCCAAAGCCCACCGCCACGCTGAAGGACATTGTCGAAGCCTCGGCGCGCGTCGCCAAGGCGACCGGCGCTCAGATCCCCTTCACGATGGATCGCTCGGGCCATCGCTTCTCCGGCGCGGCATTCTCCTACGGCTCGAACTACGTCAAGGACGGCAAGTTCTTCTTCCCCGACGATGCCGCCAAGCGCTATGTCACGGATCTCTACGGCTGGACGAAGGACGGCTCCTTCCCGAAGGAAATGTGGGGTGCTGCCGGCGGAACCCAGTACAAGAACATGGGTGACGAGTTCGTCAACGGCAACGTCGTGACCTATCTCGCCGGCAACTGGATGGTCAATCCGTTCCAGAAGAAGATCGGCGACGCCTTCGACTGGACGGCGATCAGCGCGCCGTGCGGCGATGCCGGCTGCTATGCGATGCCGGGTGGCACCGCGATCGTCGGCTTCAAGCGCACCAAGTCTCCGGAGGCTGTGGCCGCGTTCATCGAATTCCTTGGCTCTGAAAAGGTCCAGCGTGAAATCGCTGAAAACTACGTCATCCTGACGGGCGCCGACATCAAGGACCCGCAATACAAGCTCGAGAGCAAGAATGCCAAGGAAGCGATGGCCGTCTTCCTCGGAAGCCGCAATAGCGTGCCGCAGGCAGCCCGGGACCTGGAACGTCTCAAGGGATCCTCCGCCATCTATCAGCTCATCGTCCAGAGGATGAGCCAGCTGATCGTCGGCGAGCTTTCCCTCGACGAGACCTTCAAGGCAATGAGTGCCGACGTCGACAAGGTCAACGAGGCGCTCGCCGCCAAGTAACCGGTCACGCATTGTCCCGCATCATGCGCGCATGCTGCAGCCACGGCCTCGCAACAGGGCCGTGGCTTTTTCTTTCCCCACGAACACTTCGAAGGCGTCGTGACACGAGCTTCGGGAGACGCTATAGGCGTTGTCGGTCTGCGCCAGCCTGCGGGCCCACGTCAACTCACACATGCCGGCAACCCGGTTACGTCCGGCGACCCAGCGACTGTCTACCTTATAGAGGTGCATTTCCATGCCGATGGGCTCCGAGCATCCGCTGCGAAGGGAACTTCACAACGAGCTCCACGCGCGGCCGTCGCTTTACTTCGATGGCGACACGGATGTGTGGCACGTCGCTATCGTCGGAGAAAATGTTCCTCCTCAGATACCAAATTCCCTGCCGGGACTGGAGGATGTCTCCACGACCCGCGAAGGCAACCACGGCATCGGCCGCATCGGCGACGGCCGGCTGAAGTGGGAGGCGCATACCGAGTTCCTCACCCTGACCTTCGTCGTTCCCGCATCGGCCGAACCCGGCAGCAATCCGCCGGAAGCCTTTCAGGCCTGCTGCCGCCAGATCGACGGGAAGATCATCGCGGCCGTTCGGGTGCTGGTGCGGGACGAGAAGGACGGGCAGCGTCCGGAAAAACCGAGGCTCGACTATGTCGCCTCTCAGGTCGGCGGCGGCGATGCGGAAGTGCATTCGAACTTCCGGCTGACCGACAGCGGTTTCGTCGAATTTCTGTTCTTCAACCGCAACCTCAATGCCTATCGTACCGGCCGCATGGTCAGGCGGTTCCTGGAGATCGAGACATACCGGATGATGGCGCTGCTGGCGTTGCCGATGGCGCGCGAGACGGTCTCGAAGCTCTCCGTCTTCGACCGGCGCCTCGACCTGCTGATCGCGCATATGCAGAGTGCGATCAAGGTCGACAAGGCACTGCTTTCCGAGGTGACCAGGCTCTCTTCGGACGTTCTCAACTTCTCGGCGCTCGCCCGCCACCGCTTCGGCGCGACGAAAGCCTATGCCGAGATCGTGGCGAGCAGAGTGTCGGAGCTTCGCGAGGAACGCGTCGAGCAGCGCCAGAGGCTCGGCACCTTTATCGATCGGCGCTTTCAACCGGCCGTCCGCTCGGTCGAAGCCGCCGAACGCCGCCTCGATGAACTGGCCGAACGCGTGAGCCTGGCCGGAGACCTCCTTAGAACCACCGTGCAGGTTCAGCTCGAAGATCAGAACGCGTCGCTGCTGACGTCGATGGAAGAACGGGCGCGAATCCAGGTGCATATCCAGCAGGCGGTCGAAGGCTTCTCCGTCATCGCCATCACCTACTACACCGTCGGCCTGGCGAAGATCTGTCTCGAAAGTATTTCCGAACTGGGTGTCGATCCCCACGTGGCGAAGCTCGCCGTTCTCGGCGCCATCCCGCTCGTGCTATTTGCCGTCTGGACAGCGGTTCGTCATGTTCGCAAGAGCATTGCCGGCCATTCCGCCGGTCCGGCATCAGGAAGCCACTGACGCCATGCCAGACACTCGCTCACCGCCGCCCTTTCGGACGGCGGCGTTTGCTTGCCTGCATCCGAACTTCAGGATGCCATTGCGTAGTGGCGATGTTCCGATGCCCGGCCGCTGCCCGTCCTGAACCG
Source organism: Rhizobium beringeri (assembly GCF_004306515.1). Classification (NCBI taxonomy): domain Bacteria; kingdom Pseudomonadati; phylum Pseudomonadota; class Alphaproteobacteria; order Hyphomicrobiales; family Rhizobiaceae; genus Rhizobium; species Rhizobium beringeri. Next base: position 533,655 of record NZ_SILG01000002.1, read on the forward strand.
CCGCAGCAGCTCGGCAAGGCTTTCGGTTTCATGTGTCAGGCTCTGGGCGGCGGCCGTGGTCTCTTCGACCATCGCGGCGTTCTGCTGCGTCACCTTGTCCATCTGGTCGCCGGCAGCCGAGACCTCGCGCAGGCTCGTCGCCTGCTCGCGGGCGGCAACGGCGATCTCGGCCACGGTCGCATTCATGGCGGTGACCTGCTCGACGATCTGTTCGAGCGAGAGGCCGGATTCACCCACCAGCTGGACGCCGGTCTTGACCTGCGCCGAGGAGGTGGAGATCAGCTGCTTGATCTCCCTTGCCGCATTGGCGGAGCGCTGGGCGAGCTCGCGGACTTCCTGGGCGACGACGGCAAAGCCCTTGCCTGCCTCGCCGGCGCGTGCCGCTTCCACGCCGGCGTTCAGCGCCAGCAGGTTGGTCTGGAAGGCGATCTCGTCGATGACGCTGATGATGTTGCCGATCTTGGACGACGAATTTTGAATTTCCGTCATCGCGTCGATGGCGCGGGCAACGATCTCGCCGCCCTTTTCGGCATTGGTGCGGGCGGTTGCCACGACACCCTGGGCGCGGCTCGCACCCTCCGCCGTTCCGTTGACGCCGCGGGTCACGTCACCCAGCGCCGCGACGGTCTCCTCCAGCGAGGCTGCCTGCTGCTCGGTGCGGCGGGCGAGATCGTTGGACGCCGTGGAGATTTCCGCAAGGCCGGACCGAATGGTGGCGACCGCGCGAATGACGGAGTCGACCGCCTCTTCGAGGCTCGCGACCGAATTGTTGAAATGATCCCGGATCCGGACATAGCGATGGTCGACTTCGCCGACGCGGACGGTGAGATCGCCCTTGGAAAGCGCGTCCAGCCCCACGGAAATCTGCCGGAAGGCATGCTCCATCACCTGCGCATCGCTGAGCCGTTCGGCCTCCTGGCGGAGTCGCTCTTCTTCGGCGGCCAGGCGGGCGCGTTCGGCATTGGCTTCGGCGATCAGTTTGGCACGCCCGGTCTCCTGGAAAACCTTCAGCGAACGCGCCATGGCTCCCAGTTCGTGGCGGTGCTCGACGCCCGTTATCACGATCCCTTCCTCGCCGCGGGCAAGCTGCTCCATGGACTGTGCCATGTTACGGACCGCCGAGGAAATCAGCCGGCCGACGAAATAGGAAAGCACGAGGCCGATGACGATCAGCAGCCCGCTGATGACGAGCGTCGTACTGGTCGCGGAGGCAACCGTTGCGTCTACCGAACCGTCCAGGGTCTTCTGCGCGCCGGTCACCGCCGCCTGCAGATCCTTGAATTCGCCTGATATCTTCGGCGCCAGCACGTTCAACTGCGTCTGGCGGATATTGCCGGAAGCCTGCAGCACCTCCTTCATGTCGCCGAGACGCGCGGTGTAGTTCTGCATGAGCTGGCCGGCGCCCATCAGGCGCTTCTTCTGCAGCTCGTTCTTTGCGGCCTTGGCCGCGGCATCGTTGAGCGCGACCGCTTCGGCGAGTGCTGCCTGCGCCGTGTCATAGGCGGCAAAATCGTTGGAATGCACGAAGCGTTCGGAGAAATAGAGGCTGCGGTTCAAGGCCTCCAGCGTCGCCGCCGTCATTTGCAGCAGGGCCACGTCGTTCTGGCGCCAGGCGCTGCGCACGACGTCGTTGAGCGCGATGCTGGTCCAGGGGCCGAATTCAGTGACCTTGGAGATCAGCATGTCGCGCCGGGCCTGAAGGGAAACGATCTGCTCGAAAGCCTTGCCATAGGCGGTGATCTCCTGACGGATCGACGCAAGGCCGGACTGCAGGTCCTTGTTGCCGGCAAAACGCGGGTCTTCCGCCTCGAAGGCCTTCACGCCGGCGCGAAAGCTGTCGACGACAGCCTGTGTCGGCGTCGAGCGGAAGGCTTCCGCCGACATCTGAATCTCGTTGAGCTGGTCGCTGTAGTCCGAGATGGCGAGACTTTGACCGACCGTGGCGCGATAAGACGCGAAGATCGAGGCGAGCCCATTCATGCCCGAGATCGCGCTGACCGTGAGCAGGCTCATCAACAGGATCAGCGGCACGAAGCCGGAGGTGATCTGTGCGCGAATGCCGAATTTATTCCAGAAATGCAACATCATAGTCCTCTTATGCTCACTGGCTCTTCGGCAGATAGGTGGCAATGTTCTCAGGTGTGACGAGTTCGAAGGGAACGTTGTTTTCGCGCGGCACCTTCTCTTTGCGGATCAGCTTTACGGCGGCGTCGACAGCGGCAGCACCCTGCCCGACGGCGCTCTGGAGAATGGTCACGTCGAGATCGCCGGCCACCATTGCGGCCAAGGCATCGTCGGTTGCATCGACACCGGCGACGACGACGTCCTTCATCGGGATATTGTTCTTCTTCATGGCGCGGATCGCGCCGAGCGCCATCTCGTCATTATTGGCGATGACCGCGTCGAACTTGACGCCGGCCGACAGCCATTCCTGCATCTGCTGGTCGGCATAATCGCTCGACCAATAGGCCGCCTGCCGCTCGACGATCTGAAGGCCCTTGCAATCCGGGGTGGCAATGACGTCGGAGATATCCTGGGTGCGGGCACGGGCGGCGGCGTGGAAGGGTTCGCCCATCAGCACGACGACGCGGCCTTTGCCTTTAAGGAGCGCGCAGACCTGCTTGGTCTCCAGCGTTCCGGATTCCTTCTCGTTGGAGGCGACCACCACCTGATTGTCCGGCAGGTCCAGCAGGTTGGAAGGAACGTTGTTGATGTACACCAACGGAATGCCGGCATCTGCCGCCATCTTGGTCATTTGCGGTCCGAGGTCGCCATCGGAGACGGCGAGGATGATGGCGTCGACCTTGTCGGCAATGAGCTTCTGCACCTGCTGCTTCTGGAGTTCGTTGTCGCCCTTGGCGTTCTCGGTGACGAGCTTGAGGCCGGATATCGTCTGCCCATGCGAGACGACGCCGTTGAGAAGCGCCGTTCTGAATTTGTCGAGATCGGACATCGAAACCCCGATCGTCTGGGCATTGGCGGCAGAGAACGAGATCGCCAAGGCGATGGATGCAAGCGTGGCCGTTTTCATGAATTCCCCTGCGCAATTCGAATATGAAATGCGTTATTTCAAATTTTGGTTAAATTTTACTTTTCGACCGGAAGCAAAAGTTAAGCGCGAGGATATGATCTTGGGCGGCAGGCGCGCCGTCTTCGGCGGCAATCGCCCGGACTTGAAGGGCATCACATCAAACTTGATGCGATGCGCTTAAATCTTTGTTCTTATGACGATGTTGTCCGAAAACCGCTCACACTTCGGCATCATGCTCTAGCGTCCGCCGAAGCCGGAGCTGACGGTGATACCCTTGTAGATCACCCTCTGCAGCACGATGGCCAGGATGACGCCGGGCAGCATGGAGATCGTTGCGCCGGCCATGATGTAGTTCCACGCGGTGCCTTGCTGTGTCTGGAACAGGGTGAGCCCGAGCGGAAGCGTGGCTTTTTCGATGCCGCTGGTGGCGATCAGCGGCCAGAGGAAGCTCTTCCACTGCGCGATGAAGGTGAACAGCGACAAGAGGCCGATGGCTGGCATGGCAAGCGGAACGATGACCGTGACCAGGATGCGCAGGCGCGAAGCCCCGTCCATCATCGCCGCCTCGTCGAGATCCTTGGGAATGCCGAGGATGAACTGGCGCAGCAGAAACGTGCCGAAGGAGCTGAAGGCGACCGGCAGGATCATGCCGTGATAGGTGTTGATCCAGCCGAGCTTGCTGACGATGAGGAAAAGCGGGATGACCAGCATGACCTGCGGGATCATCAGCGTGCTGAGATAGGTGAGCAGCAGCCCCTCCCGGCCGGGAAATTTCAGCCGAGCAAAAGCGTAGGCAGACAGGCAGGAGACCGCAATCACGATCGCGGTGACGCCACAGGCGACCACAAAGGAATTCAACAGGAAGGTTCCGAACGGCAGGGAAACCACGGCTTCGACGAATGTTCCCCAATGATATTCCTCGGGGAAGATGCGGACCGGCACGGCCATCACCTCGGCATTGGAGCGCACCGCGTTCGACACCATCCAGAAGAACGGGAAGAGGAAAAGCAGCGCGATCACCGAAAGCCCCGTGCAACTGGCGAAGGAGCCGATGCGCCGCAATAGGCGGTGACGATGCTGGGACACGGAATGCGGATGCCGTGAGGTCGGATCAGTCGTCATAATGCACCCATTTGCGCTGCATGTGGAACTGCAGGATGGTGAGCGCCATGATCATGACGAACATCACCCAGGCGAGAGCCGAGGCATAGCCCATCTGGAAATTGGTGAAGCCCTTCTGGTAGATGGCAAAGCCAAGCGTCGCCGTCGCCGAGCCCGGCCCGCCGCGCGTCATCGCAAAGATCTCGTCGAAGATCTGCAGCGAGGTGATGGCCGTCATCACGGTGCCGAAGAAGATGGTCGGCGATATGAGCGGCAGGCGGATGCGCCAGAAGCGCTGCCAGGCATTGGCGCCGTCGATCGTCGCCGCCTCGAGATAATGCTTCGGCACAAGGTCGAGCGCGGCGTTGAACATCACGACGTTGTAGCCGACATTCGCCCACAGGGTGACGAGCACGATCGCCTGCATGGCCCAGCTCGAGCTCAGCAGGAAATTCGGCAGGCCGAGGCCGAGCGCGCGGATGATGGTGTCGGCCAGCCCGTCCGGTGTGAAGATGAGCAGCCACACTACCGACGCCGCGATCGTCGGCGTGAAGGTCGGCAGGAAGAAGATTACCCGGAAGATCGCCTTGCCGCGCTTCAGGCTCGATATCCAGACCGCCAGCGTCAACGAGATGACGAGGTTCAGCGCCAGATACTCGACGGCGAAGAACAGCGTGTTGCGCAATATTGTGTAGAACGCCGGATCAACGGTGAAGAGCCTGATATAATTCTGAAAGCCGACGAAGGACGGCGTCGAGATCAGCTGCCAATTGGTAAAGCTGAGCGCCAGCGACGCCACGATCGGCAAGGCCATGAAGACCATGAAGCCGAGGAAGCTCGGCAACAGGAACAGCATGGCTGTCTGCGTCTCCGGCTTCAGGAAGCGCCGGGGCCAACCGGGCTGCAAGGGAACTTCGGCAACAGCGCTTTGCGACATGTCTTCCTCCATGCGCGGCAGGTCCTGCCGCGGCGGGCACTAGCGCGTCCTGTCGGACGCGCTCGCTTTATTGCTGCGCGAGGCTCTGGATGGACTCCATCGTCTGCTTGGCATCGGCGCTGCCGGCGAAAGCCGGCGGGAAATACTGGTTGAAGAGGTTTTCCACCGCCGCCCAGTTGTTGGTGATCACGTAGGGCACGGAATGCGCCAGGGAATAGTCAATGGCCTCGCCACCATTGGTGATGTCCTTGGCCGCCACCTTGTACCAGGCGGATTGCGCCGCCGTGCGCGCCGGCAAGGCGCGCCCCCCTTCGGCAAGATAGGTCAGCGCTTCGGGGCTTGTCAGCACCTGAATGGCCTTCCAGGCCGCATCCTTGTTCTTGCTTGACGTGGAAATACCGAAGCCGGAGCCTGCTGTGACGGCCGAGAGTTCGCCTTCGTCGCGCGGCAGGGTGGTGAGGCCGATCTTGAACTTGGCCTGGTCCTTCATGCCGATGATCGACCAGGGGCCGTCGATATACATGGCGACATTGCCCGAATTGAACCGCCCCTGGACGACATCACCGGGATCCGCGCCACCCGAAGGAACCAGCGGCGCGATCTTATCCTTGGCGGCGAAACCGATCACTCTCTCGGCGGCGGCAACTGCGCTCGCACTGGTCAAGTCAAGCTCGCCGGCGTCGTTGACGTATTTATCGCCCCAGGCCGCGGCCAGGACCGAATAGTTGGTCGGAGTGATACCGAAGCCATACTTGCCGTCCTTCGTCAGCTTCTTGGCGGCATCGGTGAACTCGGCAAGCGTCCAGCCCGGCTTCGGCAGCGGAACGCCGGCGGCTTCGAGCGCGTCCTGGTTATAGTAGATGACCCACGGACCGACATCGTAAGGCAAGCCGTAAAGCTGCTTATCGACGGACATGCCGCCGATGATCGACGGTGTGAAGGCGCCGACGTCGAACTTATCAGCCTCGACCCGGTCATTCAGGGGCTCGAGCAGCGAATAGAAGTTCGGCATGCGCAGCGACTGCATGGAAACGATGTCGGCGAGCTGTCCCGATGCCGCCAGCACCGGCAGCCGCGTCCAGTAATCGACCCAGCCCGTCGTCGTCAGCGTTACCTTGATGTCGGGATACTTGGCGGTCACCATCTCTGCCAGGTGTTGCCAGCTCTTGGTGTCGGTTTCGGAGCCGGTCCACATCTGCCAGGTCAGGTTGACCTGCTCGGCCGATGCGGCTGTGGCAAAAAGACTGCTGCCGATAGCGGCAAGCAAAAGCGTTTTCTTCAGAACCTTCATGGGTTTCTCCTCCCTCCATGAACGCAAAGGACACGCGAGTGTGATCGAGATCACGCCTTCAGGACGATCTCGATCACCGGCACGGTAACGTCCGGGCGCCGGACCGGCAGTTCGAGCGTGATCATGCCTTCCGGCACCGTCACGCCGATATTGGAATCCACATCTTTGGCATGGCTCAGCCAGTGCACCTCGCTGGCGTCGTGCAGGAACTGCGCATAGGCGATCCTGTCGGCGAGACCTTCGATGTGGATGTGGCGGTAAGGCCAGTTGTAAACATGCAGATAAAGGCGGTTGCCACGCTGGGTATAACGACAGCCAGCCGGCACCGGATGGCCGGATGGCCCTGCCCCATAGATGGAGCGCCCGTTGACTTCCATCCAGCTCTGATAGACCTCGAGCGCACCGATGGCGCGCGCATCGAGCGTGCCCCGGCCGGTCGGGCCGACATTCATCAGCAGGTTGCCGCCGAGCGCGACGGAATCGATCAACAGCTGGATGATCTGTTCCGGGCTCTTCCAGGTATCCTCGTCGCGGTGATAACCCCAGGAACCGCTGAAGGTGTGGCAGGCTTCCCAGAGTACCCCCTGGCTGGCGATGGCGGGGGCCACGCGCGGCGTATATTGCTCCGGTGTCGTCACGTCTGGCAGGTTGCCGGGCGGCAGATCGAGGCGGTTGTTGACAATGATTTCAGGCTGCAGCTCGCGCACCAGATCGACCAGGCGCTCGCTCTCCCAGTCGGCACGCCCCTTGCCGGGCAGGCCGCGATATTCGCGCCCGGGGTAGCTGAAATCGAACCAGATGATGTCGATGCGGCCGAAGCCGGTCAGAAGCTCGCACACCTGTTCGCGCATATAGGCAGCGTAGTTGGCTATGTTACGGCCGGCGTTCAGCGCCTTGGCGTCGGGATGGTTGCGCAGCGGATGGTGAACGTCGATCGGGAAATCGGGATGGTGCCAGTCAAGCAGCGAATAGTAGAAGCCGATCCTCAGCCCCTCGGCGCGGAAGGCGTCGACCAGTAGCGTGAGCAGATCTTTGCCACAGGGCGTGTTCGGCGCCTTGTAGTCGGTCACCTTGCTGTCCCAGAGGCAGAAACCCTCGTGATGCTTGGTCGTCACCACGACATATTTCATGCCGGCAAGACGCGCCCGCCGCGCCCACTCCTTGGGATCGTAGAGATCAGGATCGAAATTGTCGAAATAGCGCTGGTAGTGGTCGTCGGTCAGCTCTTCGCGGTTCTTCAACCACTCGTGCCGGGCTCCCAAGGCATAGAGGCCCCAATGGATGAACATGCCCAGGCGATCCTGGCTGAACCAGGCGTGTTTGCCCGCCCCTCCCAATGCCGGATTTTCCGGCTGGCGTTCCGAACTCGTCACAGGTTTCTCCTCCCTGTTTTCCGGTTCAACGTCATATCGAACCGGTTCGGTAAATGATCATCTCGCCTGATCCGGCGTCTGTCAAGCCGAAATTCATGATCACAAGATCAGAAAGGCAAACCCAGCAAAGCAGCTGATTTGGAGCATACATGTTGCACCAATCAATAAAATCGGACATAACAAGACATTAGAACCGGTTCGATAGTCATGACCACCATACGAGATGTCGCGCGCCTTGCGGGGGTTTCAATCTCGACCGTCTCGCTGGCACTCAACAGCCCGAAGCGGGTCGGCGCCGAGACGCTTGACCGCATCCAGCAGGCAATAAAATCGACCGGTTACCGCATCGACCCGGTGGCCCAGACGCTGGCGCGCGGACGCAGCTCGCTGATCGGTTTCGTTTCGGCCAATCTCGGCAACATGTTCTTCGGCGATATCCGTAGAGAGATCGAGCACCAGGCGCTCGATCACGGCTATTTCGTCCTGATCGCCGACTCCTCCGGCAGGGCCGATCTCGAACGGGCGCTGCTGGAGCGGCTGGAGGCGCAGAAGATCGCCGGCATTGCGCTGGCGGCAAACGGGCGCGGCGAGGAATACGCCACGTTCCTGCGCGACTTCAAAACCCCGATCGTGATGTTCGACCAGAAGGTGGAAGGCGCCGAGCGTGATTTTGTCGGTTCCGACAACCCGCTGACCACCACTATCCTGACGGAACATCTGCTGCAGCTCGGCCACAGGCGGATCGGCTTCATCTCCGGGCCGAGCGGCCTGCACACTGCCGACGAGCGCCTGAAGGGTTTCATGAACACGATGGCCGGCGCCGGTGTGGACATCGATCCTTCGCTGGTGGTCGAAGGCGGCTACACCAGGACCGGCGGCCATGCACAGGCAATGCGCCTCTTGACCCGTCGCGACCGGCCGACCGCCATCATCGGCGCCAATAACATGACGGGCCTCGCAGCACTTCAGGTGATGCAGGAGATGGGTTTCCGCTGTCCTGACGACGTGTCGCTGGCGATGGTCGACGACGTGCCCTGGAGCAATGTCATCACGCCTCGCATCACCATGGTGGTGCAGGATGCGCAGAAGCTCGGGGAATTGACGGCACAACGTCTGCTGACAAGAATAGCAAGCCCGGAGGGCGCCGCCGCGCCGCCTGAAGATTTCATCCTGACGCCGAGATTCGTGCGCGGGGAATCGACCAGGCGGCTGTGAGGGCTTCTACCGATCCTCCCTCGTATGCCAAAGCCGCAATACATAGATTGTCGACTGCTGGATTTCGTAGCGTAGCTCGTAACGGCCGACGAGAATGCGGCGAACCTCTCGAGGATCAAACTCCTCGAGTCGCTCGCCGAGACGTGGCTGCTCAAGCAGCCGCGCAGGGGCTGCCGTCAGCGCCTGTACGGTTCGGGCCGCAGCCCGCCGGTCGACCGGAGAGAGAAAGTCGTATAAGCGGGTAACATCCGAAACCGCTTTGCTCGTCCATTTGACTTCCATCACCGGGGCAACGAAATCGGCTCGTCACTATCAAGACTATCAGCCCAGGCCTGAACAGCCTGGTGATCGACAACGTTTCCACTATCGACGTCGGCCAACGCCTCAAGCGTCAAACGCCGACGCTCCTCTTCCTGGTCGATCCATGCAGTCAGTGCCTGCTTGACGATCCAGCCGCGCGAGCGTTCGAGCCGCGATGCAAGTTGATCAACCTTCTGCGCAAGCGGCAATGGAACATGGGCAGTCAGAACTTTGGTCTCCATCGAAAACTCCATATCAATCACTTATAATCATAGCGATTAATTCTGATTATATCCAGTCACCTATATCTCAGAAAAGCTCGAAACATGTCGGCGGACTGACGGAATGTCGAGAGTTTGCGATAAAGCGCAGCGCCTGATTTTCAAGCAAAAACTGTCAAGGAAAAAGCCCGACTGCCACGGCCATTGAAAGAGCGCGAAATTTGTCATACATGTGTGATGAATCATGAGTTTCGCAGTGCCGAGCGTTTGGACGGCATTCGGATCAAAGCCGATGCGGGGGCAGGCGTGGCTATGCAGATGAAGGATCGCAGCAAAGGCTCCGGGTCGCTGGTCACACAGGTCGGCGAAAGCCTCCAGCAAGCCATATTAAGCGGCCAATATTCTGCCGGTGACAAGCTTCCGAGTGAACACGAGTTGACCGAAATACACGGAGTCAGCCGGACGGTCGTGCGCGAGGCCGTGGCTGCACTTCGCTCCGACGGGCTTGTCGAGGTGCGCCAGGGGGCCGGAATTTTCGTGCTCGGCGCCGATCCGGCGCTCTCCGCGCGGAAAGTCGACAAGGCCCGCGTCGCCTCCGATCTTGAAGTACTGGAGATCAGAACACCTGTCGAAATCGAAGCGGCGGGCCTCGCGGCCCTACGCCGCTCGCCGGCACAGGAGGAGGCGATATTCGAATGCCACCGGAAAATCCTCCAATGCATCGAGAGTGATCAATCCATTCGCGATGCGGATCTGGAGCTCCATGCCGCAATCGCCGAAGCCACGAATAATCCGCTGTTCAGGCAGTTCCTGGAATCCCAGGGGTCGGCGATCATCCCGCAGTCGAGGCTCGTCCCGGAATCGCGAACAGCCGAACAGACCGCCTACCGAAAGCTGATCCACAGGGAGCACGAAGCGATCGTCGTCGCCATTTCGGACAGGGACGATCACGCCGCCCGCAACGCCATGCGCGAGCATCTGGTCGGCAGCCAGGCCAGGTACCGCAACCTGCTGAGAGATCTGCGAAGCTTTACCAGCTGACACCTGATCCGGAATTGCGTGGAAGTCGGGCCGATTATGTACGCCCAGCCGGCAGGCGCTGGATGTGGCCCGAGGCTCTTGAGGCAAGTTCGCCCCCGAGTGGGGATATTGGCGCGAATCGTCCGCTATTTGTCCGGCGCGCGCATTTTCCCCTGTCTTCAAATCGCCGAATATGACTTCATGATCAACCCGCATGGAGTAAAAAATGTCCGGCCATGATACTGTCCTTTTCGTTATCGACGCTCAGGAGTCCTTCAGACACCGGGATTACTGGGACGAAAACCTCGTTTCCGCCTATATCGATCGTCAGCAGGCTCTGATCGACGGCGCGGAAGCCGATGGAATACCCATCATCCAGATCTTCCATGTCGATGAAAACGGGCCGTTTTCGGAAGCATCCGGGCTCGTCAGCACGCTCGCCCCGCTCAGGATCGCTCCCAAGGCGACGTTCAGGAAGAATCGTCATAGCGCCCTCGTCGGCTCGGGTCTCGACGTGTGGCTGACCGAGAACGGCGTCCGTCGTATCCTCGTCTCCGGCATCCGCACCGAACAGTGCTGCGAGACCACGACCCGCCATGCCTCCGATCTCGGCTATCAAGTCGACTATGTCGGCGAAGCGACCCTGACCTTCCCGATGACCGACGCAACGGGACGCACCTGGAGCGCCAGGGAAATCCGGGACCGGACCGAACTGGTTCTCTCAGACCGTTTCGCTCGGATCGCGACCGTCGAACAGGCATTGGCCGGGCGCGAAAAGTCGCTCGCCGCATGACAGACGCCGCGCAGCCCTTCGATATTCCGGTCTTCGTCGTCGTTCCGCCGCGCGTGCTGCTGCTCGACGTCGCCGGCCCGATCGAAGTGCTGCGCAAGGCGAACCTCGAACAGCGCGCAGTGCGCTTTACCGCCACCTATATCGGCCCATCGGCGACGGTCGGCAGTTCGATCGGCCTTGCCGTCACAGGCGTCGCAGCGTTGCCGCAGCGCTTGCCCGACAACGCGCTTGTCATCATTGCCGGCAGCGCCGACGCGCCGATGGCAAACAGCCACCCGTGGGACGAACAGGAACGCGCCGACCAGGCTGCCATTGTCGCATGGTTGAAGCGCGCCATCCGTCCGGGAATTCGACTGGCTTCGATCTGCTCGGGCGCATTGCTCGCTGCCGAGGCAGGTATGCTCGACGGCCGCGAGTGCACCACCCATCACGCCTGCATAGAGGATCTGGCAAGGCTCGCGCCCACCGCGCGCGTCCGGGACAACCGGCTCTATGTCGAGGACGGAGACCGCCTCACGAGCGCCGGCATCACCGCCGGTATAGACCTCATGTTGCATATCGTTGCCGAAGCGGCGGGACATGCCTGCGCGCTTGCGGTGGCGCGATATCTTGTCGTCTATCTCAGGCGCGGCGGCTCGGATCCGCAGCTTTCGCCCTGGCTTGAAGGTCGCAACCATATTCACCCGGTCATTCACCGTGCACAGGATGCAGTGGTCGCCAACCCCTCTGAGGACTGGTCGGTGGCGTCCCTCGCCCGCCTCAGCGGTGCCAGCCCGCGCAACCTTTCACGACTGTTCAACGAGCAGACGGGCATGAGCGTTACGGATTTCGTCAACCGTATGCGCGTGGCTCTTGCCCGCGAGATGCTCTCCGGTTCGCGGCTGGACATGGAGGCCGTCGCGATGCGGGCAGGCTTCGGTTCGGCGCGGCAGCTACGCCGCGCCTGGAACCGTCTGAATGACGGCCCGCCGAGCGCGGCGCGGGCAATGCTGCCCACAGATTCATAGACTGCTCGCCACCGGTCACCAGATCGCGAAGACGGTCGTGGACATATTCTCTCCCTATTTTCACGTTGAAGCGCTTGCCGCAATGGCTTGATGCTGCATGCTCGGTAAGAGATCCGTCTGGGGCAGACATCTGTGGAAGGCACGGCGCATCTGGCTTAAGAAATGACTGCACGCCCGTTGCGTCGTGTCGCTCCCGCGATGGAGGATGTATCGACGGAATTCGACGAGTTGCTGACCCATTCACGACTGAAAGCTAGTTGAAAGCTTCGACGTCATAGGAAGGGGCAGCATCGTGGAGGAGACACGGTCAAGGTGGCGAGACGACGATGCTGACAAACCACAGGAGGAGATTTCCATGCGTTCTTCACGCAGCCTTTTTCACACCGTCGCTTTTTCGACGCTTCTCGCCGCAGCATCTTTCGCTACCAGCGCCGCACATGCGGCCGATAAGATCACCATCATGGTCGGCGGTTATGAGAAGCAGATCTATCTGCCCGCCAAGCTTGCCGAATCGCTCGGATACTTCAAGGACGAGGGTCTCGACGTCGAACTGCTGAATGAAGCTGCCGGCGTCGACGCCGAAAACCAGCTTCTGGCCGGCGCCGTCCAGGGCGTGGTCGGCTTCTACGACCACTGTGTGGACCTGCAGGCCAAAGGCAAATTCGTCGAATCCATCGTCCAGTTCAGCCAGGCGCCGGGCGAAGTCGAGATGGTTTCGAGCAAGCATCCTGACATCAAGTCGCCGGCCGACTTCAAGGGCAATAGCCTCGGCGTCACCGGTCTCGGCTCGTCCACCAACTTCCTGACCCTCTTCATGGCCTCGAAGGCCGGCCTGAAGTCCGGCGACGTCGTGACAATTCCAGTCGGCGCCGGCGGCACCTTCATCGCCGCCATGCAACAGGATCAGATCCAGGCCGGCATGACGACCGAGCCGACGATCTCGCGCATGATCAAGACCGGCGAGGCGAGCGTGCTCGTCGACATGCGCACGGTCGAGTCGACCCGTCAGGCGCTCGGCGGCACCTATCCGGCCGCCTCACTCTACATGGAAGCCTCCTGGGTCGACGCGCACAAGGAAGAGGCACAGAAGCTCGCCAACGCCTTCGTCAAGACGTTGCGCTACATCAACACGCATTCAGCCGCCGAGATCGCGGACAAGATGCCGAAGGACTTCTACGTCGGCGACAAGGACGGCTACATCAAGGCTCTCGACGAGGGCAAGGGCATGTTCACACCTGATGGCGTCATGCCGGAAGACGGTCCGAAGACCGTGCTTGCCGTGCTCTCGGAGTTCTCCAAGAACGTCAAGGGCAAGCAGATCGACCTTTCCAAGACCTACACGACGGAATTCGTCAAGAACGTCAAGTAAGGCGTCGCGCCGCTTCCGGTCCCAACCGGAAGCGGCCTCCCGATCGATCCATGGGCATTGCGTGCACGCGCCCAAAGCACGCCTCAGGTATCATCATGCAACATGACAAGAACCAGATCCCGGCGATCGAGCTGATCAACGTCAGCCGCCGCTTCGTCTCACCCTCCGGCAAGTCCCTTACGGCCTTGCGCGATTTCAACATGACTGTCGCCCGCGGAGAGTTCGTCGCCGTCGTCGGCCCTACCGGATGCGGCAAATCGACGACGCTCAACCTTGTGACGGGTCTCGCACGCCCGAGCGCCGGTGAAGTCCGGCTGATGGGCGGTCCGATCACCGGCATCGACCCGCGTGTCGGCTTCGCATTCCAGACCGACGCACTCTTTCCCTGGAAGAACGTGATCGACAACGTCATGGCCGGTCCGCTGTTTCGGGGCAAGTCGCGCACTGAAGCGGAAAAGAGCGCACGCGACTGGCTGGCCCGCGTCGGCCTTTCGAAATTTCTCCATCATTACCCCCACCAGCTTTCTGGCGGCATGCGCAAGCGCGTCTCCCTGGCACAGACCTTCATCAACGAGCCGGAGATTCTGCTGATGGACGAGCCGTTTTCGGCCCTCGACGTCCAGACCCGCACGGTCATGCATGAAGAGCTCTTAAAGCTATGGGCGGAGCGCAAGGCCTCGGTGGTGTTCGTGACCCACGACCTCGAAGAGGCTGTCGCCCTTGCCGACAAGGTCTATGTCCTGACCGCCGGCCCCGCGACGGTAAAGTCGGTCTACACGATCAATCTCCCCCGCCCGCGCGTCGTGTCGGAAATCCGCTACGAGCAGAGCTTCATCGACTACTGCAAGACGATCTGGGAGGACCTCCGCGAGGAGGTGGAGACCAGCTACCGCCGCGCGAGCGAAGCGGCCTGAGGGAGGATATCATGGCAAACACCACACTTGAGGCCGGTTCGGCCACCATGTTTCGGCCGGGCACGTCGGACACAGAAATCGAGGCATCGGCGCTGAAGGCAATGCGCCGGCGCAAGACGCTGGTGCGCTTCTGGCAGATCGCCATCCTGGTCTTCGTGATCGGCATGTGGGAGCTGTCTTCCAACATGCAATGGATCGATCCATTCTTCTATTCGAGCCCAAGCGGCGTCGTTCAGCGCCTCTACGAATGGGCAACCGAAGGCACCACGGAAGGTTCGCTCTGGTATAATCTATGGGTGACGATGGAGGAGGCCTTGATCGGCTTCTTCGCGGGTTCGATCACCGGCGTCTTCGTCGGCATTGGTCTTGGCCGCAACCGCTTCCTGTCAGACATTTTCTCCGTCTATATCAAGGCGATCAACTCGATACCGCGCGTCGTTCTCGCCCCCATCTTCATCATGATCATGGGTCTCGGCCTGCCCTCCAAGGTTGCTCTCGCCTTCATCATGGTGTTCTTCGTGGTCTTTGCAAACGCCTTCCAGGGCGTGCGCGAGGCCGACCGCAACATGATCGCCAATGCCCGCATTCTCGGCGCCTCGGATTGGCAGGTCACCCGCACCGTGGTCATTCCGTCGGCGATGAGCTGGATCTTCGCCAGTCTGCACGTGTCCTTCGGTTTCGCGATCATCGGCGCAATCGTCGGCGAATTCGTCGGTGCCCGCTTCGGCATCGGCCAGCTCATCTCGATCGCCAAGGGTACCTTCGATGCCGCCGGCATGTTCGCGGCAATCCTCCTCGTCATGGTCGTCACGCTTTTTGCCGAATACATCATGACATTGATCGAGAACCGCCTGGCGAAATGGCGCCCGCAGCAGCACCTCGATACCCAGTGATCAAATCGACCTCCTCCCACTGCATAATTCCTTAAATCGGAATCGATTTCAGGATAAAATTATGCAACGATTCAAAGTGTTACAGCGTCCTTTGCGCGTCTGAAAAGACGCGCGGCGCTGTAAGGCAGATCGAACAGAAGGCCGGGTGCATACCCGGCCTTCTGTTACTTGATGTGGGAGCAATATTGAAACGAGCGATACTTCGGTTCACGTGAGCGGAATCCGCACGGTCACGATGAGCCCACCACCTTCCGCATCGTCGAGCGAGACTGAACCTCCGGCGCCTTCGACGACCTCCCGAACGATCGCAAGCCCCAGACCGCTCCCCTCGCCTTCGGTCCCCATGACCCGGTAGAATCGTTCGAAAACCTGCTCGCGCTCCTCGCTCGGAATACCCGGCCCGTTGTCTTCGACGGTCACCACGGCGTTGCCGTCCGCCTGCCCGACGGCGACGGTCACCCGTCCATTCGGGCGGGTATAGCGGATCGCATTGTCTATGAGGTTGACCAACATCTCGCGCAGCATCGTCGCGTCGCCGTCGACAATGACCGGGCGGACGGCTTCCAGGCCGACGTCGATGTTGCGCCTCAGCGCCTCTTCGGCATGCGCTTCCAGGATCTCGCGGGCAGCCTTCGTAAGGTCGGTCGCATCGCTGCGCGGGCGCCGGCTTCCGGGCTCGGCCCGCGACAAGGTGAGGAGCTGGCTGGCAAGACGCGAAATCTGCTTCGTGCTGGTGCGAAGGGCGACAAGCGCCTCGTCACGGCGGGCCGCATCGGCTTCGCGGGCCGCCACGCTCGCCTGCGTCGAAATCAGCGCCAGGGGGGTTCGCAGTTGGTGCGCAGCATTCGATACGAACCGTCGCTGCGCGGCCATCTGGTTCTGGACGCGCTCCATGTAGTCGTTCAGGGCGTGAACGAGCGGTTGCAGCTCGCTCTGCACCATCTCCGGCGGCAGCGGATCGAGACGGTTGCGCCCGCGCTGGCGCAGGGCGTCCCGCAGTCTCAGCGCAGGGGCCAGGCCCCGCTGAAGGCCGAGGATGGTCACCAGGCTTGCGACGAAGACGAGCACGAACTGCTTCGAAAAATCCGAGAGCCACAATTGCCTTCGCATCGCATACTGGCTGTTATGCGTAACGGCGACGGTCACGGAGATCGCGCCGTCATCGGGAAGGCCGACGACAGGATGATCGAGCATCAGGACGCGCACATCGGCACCGTGGAAGGCACGATTCTCACCGGTCAGTTGGACGGCCGGCAACGGCAGGTCGGGAAAGCCGCTGACCAGACTGCCAAATGCCGTGATGACCTGATAGGACACCCGGTCGCCGAAGCCCGTATCAAACATCTCTAGCGCGGAAGGCGGCACGTCCACCTGAACATTGCCGCCCTCGTCGACGCGGACGGCTTCGGCAATGACGCGCGCCGATGCCAGAAGTGTTCGATCCGTCACCAGCTTTGCTGTGGCGTCAGCCGTCCAGAAGCTGTCGTAAAGATTGAAGCCGATCGCGCCGAACAGGGTCAGCAGCACCCAGCAGAGCAGCTGCACCCTCAGGCTCTGGCTGAGCCGCGCGATCGTCGCGCCCACCGTGGTGACGAGGCTACTGGACATGTCTGAGGAGATAACCAAGTCCGCGCAACGTGGCGATTTGAACCGTACTGCTCTCGAGTTTCTTTCGCAGCCTGTGGACGTAGATTTCGATGGCACTCGGATCCGCCTCGTCGTCGAACCCGAACACGCTTTCTGAAAGGGCGGCTTTCGAGACGGTGTTGCCAAGCTTCATGACGAGCTGTTCAAGAACGGCATATTCGCGCGGCGTCAGTTGCAGCAGCTCGCCTGCGACGAAAAACTGCCGCGTCCCGCCGGAGAAGCGCAGGTTGCCGACGGTAATCTCGGATGATGCCCGGTCCTGGCCGCGGCGGACCACTGCACGAATCCTCGCTTCGAGCTCGGCGATTTCGAAGGGTTTGGCGAGATAGTCGTCGGCACCGCTGTCAAGCCCTGCAACACGGCCGTCCAGGCTCGCATTCGCGGTCAAGATGATGACCGGCAGCTTGTTTCCGGACTGCCGCAATCGCTTCAAAAGCGTCAATCCGTCAAGCTTGGGCAGCGCCAGGTCGAGGATCATCGCCGAATACTCGGCGACCTTGAGCATATGCTCCGCGTCCTCGCCGTCATGGGCAATGTCGATAGCATATTGCGCCTGTCGCAGGGCTTTACCCAGCCAGGCCGCCAGATCCTTGTTGTCCTCCACCACAAGCAGTCGCATCCGACCTCCTTAGCATGCGCAGGCGGTCCGGCGGAAGCGCGACACGGTTTCCACAACTGATGCTTGGCCTTTATTCCCGACCGAAGCAGAAAGAGATGCTATCACCTGCGATTGCCCTAAGCGTCGTCAACGAGCGCCCCCGTCGGCGCTTCCGGAATGGTCTTCGACTGCAACCGCGACGTCCCGGTCTCCGGCGGCTCGGTTCCCCAGATTTCGATCTGGGTCAGCGCCGGATAGGGCGAGGCGTCCTCGGCCTTGATCAGACCGTGCAGTTCCACCCATTCGACGATGCAGGGCTCTATCGGAAAGGCCTGGCCGACGCCCGATTTCACCAGCGGAAAACAGGCGGTCTTGCCGTTCGAGAAGGTGACGCTGACCTTTTCCCACCAGGAATCATGCGGGAAGTCGGCCCGGAGATAGAAAACGATCTCGTCGATCCTGACCGGCCTGCCGAATTCCACCGTCAGCGCCGCTTGCGGATCGCGATTGATGCCCCAGCTCGTATAGGGCCAGAAGCCGTGATCATCGTTGGCCTTTTCGCCGTCGATCGCATTGCGCGCGGCAAAGACCGCTTCGCCCCGGGTCTCGACATTGGCGCGCGCATGCGGAAACAGAACCCGATTGGCGTGATCGTCCCAGGGGTTCAGGGCGAGATTGCGCCGATCGACAATCTCGTCAGAGCGCGTGCTACGCACTGAAAGCCGGTGGATATCGCCCCTGAACGCATTCGGCGAATAAGGTTTGCGCTTGTCGCCGAAGGGCACGGCGAGCGAATAGGCGCATTCCTTCATATAGACCAGGCCGGGTTGGATCGCGCCATCAAGGGCGAGGAAGACATGTCCGGGCTCGGAGACCTCCACGACCACGCGATCGCCTTCGCGATAGCTCTGGCGATAGACCAGGAACGTCTCGTCCCGGCCTGTGGAACTCGCCAGCACTGCCCCATCGGCATCCACGATCTTCAGCGTCAATTCCATGCTCGTCCTCCCCAGAGCATGATGCCGAAAAGTGTGAGTGATTTTCGGACGACATCATGCTCTAACTATTTAATTTAGAACAGGATTCAGACCTCAGGCCGACCCGGCCTAAATCATCCTGTTCTAGACGATCCGCAATCTCAGGAGCCTGCCGGCAAGCGGCACGCGCAGCCGGTAGATTTTCTCGGGCCAGGCCGATCTCAGCCGGGCGTCGTCCACGACGATTTCGTCGATTTCGATTTCGCCGGCGCCCTCGACGAAAATGCTGCCGAGGTCGGCCAGATCGATCCTGTCCGGGCTGACGGTCGGCGCCAGGCATGTCATCAGCGACAGGACCGCCGGCTTGCCCCCGTCATAGGTGTCGACGATCTCGACATCGCGGCCGCGCAACAGGGAAACGACGCGGCAGTAGCTGTGCAGTTGCGCTTCGGGGGGATAGGCGCTTGATATATCGAGCGATATGCGCGCGTGCTCCTCGTCGAACTCGACCTCGACATCGCGGGCGCCAAAGGCTTCGCCGGCCGACTGCATGACGCCTGCGAATGTCGGCAGGTTGTGGAAAGCCGACTGCATCGTCCATATCTCGTAGCGCCGCGCCGAAAAGGTCTTTGCAGTATAGATCTCGACGCCGACATCGATCAGGAACGGACGTCCGTTCTTGTAAAGCGTGACACTTCCGACATCGTTATGATTGTGGCCCTCGCCATTGTTGCCGCCCTTGACGGCAAGCGAAAACTGCCCGTCGCGGGCGATGAACAGGCCGATGCCGGGATAGAAGATATCGCGCCCGGACGCAGGATGCGGCGGGGCGGCAATGGGAGGCGTCGGGCCGGCCAGCAGTTCCTGCACGCGATACCAGAGGTTCCATTCCCCCGGCAGATGCGGATTGTCGGAAGCGGCTCTGTCGGATGCAGCGAACTCAGCCAGCATCTCAGAGCCGACCGCCCGTCCGAACAGGTATTCCCGCGCGCTGCAGGGTTCGACCACAGCGGAGGAATCCGCGAAGTTGAAATAATAGCGGCCGGCCACATGCATATGGGCAATATATTCGGCCATGTTGCGGATCTTCGGCTGCTGCCAGACCCCGGCAAACAGGTCCGGCGCCACGGCATCCAGGATGGTCAACGCACCATGCAGGCAGAGTGCGGCGTGGCGGTAGTAGAGCACACCCTCTTCGCAGGCTCCGTCCTCGGCATAATCCTTCAGGAAGGCGTCGAGGCTGCCGAGCGCCTTTTTGACGACGGCGTGACGCGTGGGTTGACCTGTGTTCAGGGAGAAGACCGTCAACAGGACGTTCTGGCTTATCCATGCCGTCCAGTTGTTCATCCGCTCCTCGCCGCGACCCATCCACCAGAAATGCCGGCCGAGATAGGGCGAAAGGATGCGGATCTCGATCTCGCGCTCTATGCGTGCCGCAATCTCGGGGTTGATGCGGTCGAGCTCGTCGCGAAGCAATGCGACTATGGTGGCAAGCAGGGCTGCCGTTTCGGCGGCGAAGAGATCGACGACAGGCTGCGAAGTGTCGGGAAGCGGCAGGCGCGCGCCGCTTCGTTCATAGGCGTTATGCGCCGGAAGCTGCCAGCCGCTCTCCTCCGCAATCAGGAAGATGCCGTCGACGATCTTCGGCAGGAACCGCAGCTTGCCTTCGATGAGTTCGCCGAGCACCAGATTGTTGAGCATCCGCCGCCGCGTGAAATAAAGCTCCTCGAAGCGCGAGCGGTTGCCCGTTGCGGTGAACTCCCGGTAATCCGAGGCCGCAATCAGCGGCCAGGCGCGCGCAAGCGTCTCTTCGGCCTCCTGAATGACCAGATCCCCTACCGCTTGCGGCACAGCGCTCCATCTGGCGCGATCGGAGCAGACCGCCACGGGCGTGAAATCGCCCAGCACATCCGGCAGCTCCCCTGAAATCTCGCTGAACATGTCTCTCCCCGTACCGGAAAAGCATCGATGGCCGTTTGGTCTGCATGCTCACCTATCATATGTATTTTGCGCTTTCCATAAAATTCGTATGACCTGTTCAGAACTTGTTTGACCAATACCGGATATGTGCTATGTCGTTGCGGGAGGAAGAGGAGGCATCGGTGTCCCTATCGAATTCGGTCATCGCGACGGATGGCGCTCTGGCAACCTCCGGTCGGAAGGTCGCGGTCCTGTCCAAGCGCCAGCGCAGGATACGCAACGCGCTCGTCGCCTATTCCTTCATCGCGCCGAACTTCCTCGGCTTTGCCGTCTTCACGCTCGGCCCGATCCTGTTCGCCTTCGTGCTCGCCTTCATGCATTGGGACGGTTCGAATGCGATCACCTTCGCCGGCTTCGACAATTTCTGGCGGCTCTTCGACGACAAGGCCTTCATCGCGGCGTTCTGGAACACGGTCATCTATACGGTCGCTTCCGTGCCGGCGACGCTCATATGTGCGCTCGGCCTCGCCGTTCTTCTCAACCAGAAGATCGCGGGGCGCGATTTCTTCCGCACGGCGATGTTCTTCCCCTATGTCGCCTCGCTGGTGGCCGTCGCGGTCGTCTGGAACATGATCTTCAATCCCGAGATGGGACCGGTGAACATGATCCTCTACACGCTCGGCCTCGATCCCAAGAACATGCCGGGATGGGCGGCTGATCGCCACTGGGCGATGGTGACAGTGATCCTCTTCGGCATCTGGAAGAACATGGGCTATTACATGGTCATCTATCTGGCCGGCCTGCAGGGCATCAATTCGGAGCTCTATGAGGCCGCCGATCTCGATGGCGCCAATTCCTGGCAGAAGTTCATCCATGTCACCGTGCCGCAGCTTGGGCCGACGACCTTCTTCGTCACCGTCATGTTGACGATCCAGTCCTTCAAGGTGTTCGACCAGATCTACATGATCACCCAGGGTGGGCCTGGCACCTCGACGCTCGTCCTCGTCTACCACATCTACAACGAGGCCTTCATTTCCTGGGATCTCGGCTATTCCAGCATGGTTGCGCTCGTTCTGTTCTTCCTCGTGCTCGCGGTCACCGTCTTCCAGTTCCGGCGCCAGAGGGAGGATGGCGAATGAGGATCGCCGGACGCAAGGTGACCGTCAGATCGGTCGCGATCTACGCCATCGTCATCGCCGTCACGCTCATCATGCTGATGCCCTTTGCCTGGATGCTATCGGCATCGCTGAAGCTCAGCCGCGACGTCTTCTCCTTCCCGATCGAGTGGATACCGTCCGAGCCGCAATGGCATAACTACGTCGATATCTGGACGAAGATCCCGCTTGCGCTCTTCATCTACAACACGTCGAAGCTGACGATCATCGTCACGCTGCTGCAGCTTCTGACCTCCAGCTTTGCGGCCTACGCCTTCGCCAAGCTGAATTTCCCCTACAAGAACACCCTGTTCCTCGGCTACATCGCCACCATCGCCATGCCCTGGCAGGTCTATATGGTGCCGCAATTCCTGTTAATGCGCGAATTCGGCCTCAACAACACGCATCTGGCGCTGATCTGCCTGCAGGCTTTCACCGCCTTCGGCGTCTTCCTGATGCGGCAGTTCTACATGTCGATCCCGACCGAACTCTGCGAGGCGGCCCGCATCGACGGCATGAACGAGTATCAGATCTGGGCGCGCATCATGCTGCCGCTGTCGAAGCCCGCGCTCTCGACGCTGACGATCTTCACCTTCGTCACCACCTGGAACGATTTTCTCGGGCCGATGATCTACCTGACCAAGACCGAGCTGAAGACCGTCCAGATCGGCCTGCGCATGTTCATCTCGCAATATTCGGCTGAATACGGGCTCATCATGGCAGCCTCCGTCGTCGCCCTCATTCCCGTTCTCGTCGTCTTCCTCTCTCTCCAGCGCTTCTTCGTCGAGGGCATCGCCTCGACGGGACTGAAGGGTTAAATCCATGAACGCCGTCTCGTCCGTCGCCCCGCAGCCGATCACCGATCCGGAGGTCAAAGCCGCGCTCGATCTTGCCGTCGGGCAAATCAGGCGCAACCTCCCCCAGTTCACCCATGCCTCACAGAACCATTCGAGTGTCGGAAATTTCTATCCCGCGGTGGCGAACGATCAATGGACCGCAGGCTTCTGGCCCGGAGAGCTGTGGCTCGCTTTCGAGCATAGCGGCGAGGCGGTTTTCCGGAATGCCGCGCAGATCCAGGTCCAGTCGTTCCTGCATCGGATCGTGAACCGCATCGAGACGGATCATCACGACATGGGCTTTCTCTATTCGCCCTCCTGCATCGCCGCCTGGAAGCTCGTCGGAGATGAGGATGGCCGCAGGGCCGCCTTGCTCGCCGCCGACCAGTTGATCGAGCGTTTCCAGCCCATCGGCCAGTTCATCCAGGCCTGGGGCCGCAAGGGAGTGGCGGAAGAATACCGCTACATCATCGACTGCCTGCTGAACTTGCCGCTTCTCTACTGGGCGAGCCGCGAGACCGGCGATCCGAAATACCGTGAGATCGCTCTCATTCACGCCCGCACCACGCTCGCCAACTCGGTTCGGCCGGATGATTCCACCTATCATACCTTCTACATGGACCCGGTCACGGGAGCGCCGGTGCGCGGCGCCACCAAGCAGGGTTACAGGGACGACAGCGCATGGGCGCGCGGACAGGCCTGGGCCATTTCAGGAATGGCGCTCTCCTATCGCTATGAGCGGATCGAGGAATATATCAGGACCTTCGACCGGCTACTCGCCTTCTATCTCAACCGCCTGCCGGCCGACATGGTGCCCTATTGGGATCTCGTCTTTTCGGACGGCGATGGCGAGCCACGCGACAGCTCGTCGGCGTCGATCGCCGCCTGCGGCCTTCTGGAGATGGCTGATCTCGTCGAGCCGGAACCGGCCGCACGCTATCGCACGCTGGCGCGCCGCATGATGAAGAGCCTTGCGGATCATTATGCGGTCAAGGATCCCGCCGTCTCCAACGGCCTGGTGCTGCACGCCACCTATTCGAAGAAATCGCCGTTCAACACCTGCCGCGGCGAGGGTGTCGATGAATGCGTCTCCTGGGGAGATTATTATTACATGGAAGCTTTGACGCGCCTTTCGCGCAGCTGGTCTTCCTATTGGTGAATTCAGGAGGACCCGATGGCCAGCATTTCGCTTAAAGAGCTGAACAAATCCTACGGCGCGCTCACCGTCGTCCACGACATCGACCTCGAAATCGCTGACAAGGAATTCATCATCCTGGTCGGCCCCTCCGGCTGCGGTAAATCGACGACGCTGCGGATGATCGCCGGCCTCGAGGAGATATCGGCAGGAGAGCTCAAGATCGGTGGCGACGTCATGAACGACGTCCCTTCCAAGGATCGGGATATCGCCATGGTCTTCCAGAACTATGCGCTCTACCCGCACATGACCGTCTACAAGAACATGGCGTTCGGCCTGCAGCTCAGGAAGGTATCGCGCGACTTCATCGATGCCCAGGTGCAGGACGCCGCGAGGATCCTCGACATCTCTCATCTCCTGAACCGCAAGCCGAAGGCGCTTTCGGGCGGGCAGCGCCAGCGCGTCGCGCTTGGCCGCGCCATGGTGCGCAATCCGGCGGTCTTCCTACTCGACGAGCCGCTTTCCAATCTCGATGCCAAGCTGCGCGGCACGATGCGCTCCGAAATCACCAAGCTCCACAAGCGCCTCAACGCCACCTTCATCTACGTCACTCACGACCAGGTGGAGGCCATGACCATGGCGGACCGGATCGTCGTCATGAAGGACGGGCATATCCAGCAGGTGGATACGCCCCAGAACCTTTACGACCGTCCCGTCAACATGTTCGTCGCCGGCTTCATCGGCGCGCCGCAGATGAACATGCTGCCCTCGACCATTTTGCGCCGGGGCGATGGCTACGTCGCCGTCTTCGACGGCCGGGAACTGCCGCTGCCTGCCCATTTCGACAAGAGCAGGATCGCCCCCTACGAGGGCCGCGAACTGGTGCTCGGCATCCGTCCGGAGAATTTCCACGAGCTGCCGCCGGCCGACATCGCACCGGAGAACCTGGCGCCCCTCAAGGCGGTCGTGGAACTTGCCGAGCCCATGGGCTCGGAAGTGCACCTGAACATGGTGGCAGGCGGGCGCAATCTCATCGCCCGCGTGTCGCCGCGCTACCGGCCTGATATCGGCGAGGAGGCGACGCTGGTCGCCGATATGACCAATGCGCAGCTGTTCGACAAGGAAACGGAACGCTCGATTCTATACTGAGGCGCGTGCGGGAGACGGCTATGCAGTGGTTGCGGGACATGTGGACGAGGGAGGGACCGGGCATTGCGAAGGATGCGCCGAAGAGGACCGGCCTTGCTCTGTTCGCCGAGATCCTCGTCCGCGAATGGTGGGAGATGGTCAAGCTGAACATCCTCTTCATCCTGGCCGGCCTCTTCGTCGTGACCCTGCCGGCAGCCCTCGCCGCCATGGCCCGGGTCTCGGTCGCCTTGGTGGAAGATCGCAACACCTATCTGCTGCGGGACTTCACGGAAGCCTTTCTGCGCTACTTCTGGCGCGCCACCGCCTGGGGCCTGGCGTTGTGCGGCGCGCTCGCAATCGGCATCCATGCGATCGTCACCTATGCCGCCGGCGCACGCGACAATCTGTTGCTGAGCGCACCACTGACGATCGCCCTCGTCGCCACCGCTTTCATCGCGGTCCTCGCCTGCCATCTCATCGTTCTCATGGTGATGCGCGATCTGCCGGCTCTGAGGCTGCTGCGCCTCGCCGCGCTCGCCTCCGTCATCCGTCCGCTCCCGGCGCTTGCCGCGCTCGCCTTCGCCGCCTGCCTGTGGCTGGCGCATATCCTCTTCTATCCGGTTTCGGTGTTCATGCCGGCAACCTTCAATTTTTCACTCGGAATGTTCGCCGTCGCATTCGGCGTCCATCGGGCGGCGGTGACGGTTCTAGACCTGCCAAACGCAACGCAGCCGCACCGCGAACCGCATGCACGAGACGCTTCATAAAACAACTGATCCAGAGATGATCCAGGGAAGGAGAACGGGAATGTATTTGGATAAATTCGGGAGGACGATGAGACTTGCCTTGGCAGGTTTCACCTTGGCCGCAACGACTGCCGGCGCAGCGCTTGCTGAGGACGCCGTGACGCTCAAATGGGCTTTGTGGGACTGGGACAAGACCGCCTATTACAAGCCGCTGATCGAGGCCTATCAGGCCAAACACCCCAATGTGAAGTTCGAGCCGATGGACCTCGGCTCGCAGGACTATCAGCAGATGATCTCGACGCAGCTGACCGGCGGCTCCAAGGATATCGACATCGTCACCATCAAGGACGTGCCGGGCTACACCAATCTGGTGCGCGCCGGCAACATCGCCGATCTCAGCAGCTTCGTGAAGGATCAGAAGATCGACCCGGCTCCCTATGGCGGCCTGATCGAGGAACTGACCATCGACGGCAAGATCTATTCGCTGCCGTTCCGCTCCGACTTCTGGATCGTCTATTACAACAAAGACATATTCGACAAAGCAGGCGTCCCCTACCCCACGAATGACATGACCTGGTCGCAATTCGACGCGACCGCAGAGAAGCTTTCAGGCGGCATGGGCACCAACAAGACTTACGGTGCGCTCCTGCATACCTGGCGGTCGACCGTTCAGCTGCCCGGCGTCCTCGACGGAAAACACACGCTGGTCGACGGCGACTACGAGTTCCTGAAGCCGTGGTACGAGAGGGCGCTCACCCTGCAGAAGGATGGCGCGATTCCTTCCTACGCCTTCCTGAAGACGTCAAACACGCATTATTCGGCGCTCTTCTTCAACGGCACGATCGGCATGCTGCCAATGGGAACCTGGTTCGTCGGCACCCAGATCACCAAGGTGAAATCGGGTGAATCGAAGAGCAAGAACTGGGGCATCGTGAAGTTCCCGCATCCCGACGGGGTCGCGGCCGGTACGACGGCCGCGCAGATTTCCGGCCTGGCGGTCAACGCCAATTCCGACCACAAGGATGCCGCTCTCGATTTCATCAAATTCGTCACCGGTCCTGAGGGCGCGGCCGTTATCGCGTCGACGGGCACCTTCCCCGCGCTCAAGACGGATGACGTCAGCGCCAAGATCGCGGCAACGCCCGGCTTTCCTGAGGATGCGGCCAGCAAGGAGGCGCTGAAGCCGTTGAAAACCTTCCTTGAGATGGCGGTCAACCCGAACGCCGCCAAGATCGAGGTCGTGCTCAACCGTGTGCATGACGCGATCATGACCGACAACACCTCCGTCGACGACGGGTTGAAGGAAATGACCGAAGGCGTGAAGGCCATCAAGTAGGCCCACGAGATATCGACGGCCGCGGGCTACCATCTGCCCGCGGCCGATCCTGTTCTTATGAATTCGAGCCTGACAATGATATATGATCCCGCCCGGGCCAATCCGCTTTTCGGCAATCCCCTGAAGACACGCGACGACCTCGCCAAGGCCGTCATCGATCTCTTCGAGCCGCTGCTGCCGTATTTTTCCGAAGGCGGCGCCCGTGTACGCCTCGGTGCAGCCGGCGCGATCTTCGACCGGGCAGCAGCGGATCTGGAAGGATTTGCGCGGCCGCTCTGGGGAATTGTTCCGCTTGCTGCGGGCGGCGGTGCGTTCCCGCATTGGGAGCTCTATCGGCGCGGGCTCGCAAACGGCACCAATCCTGCTCATCCCGAATATTGGGGCGATCTTGCCGACCGCAATCAGCGGCTGGTCGAGCTCGCCGCCGTCGGCTTCGCCCTGGCGCTTGTCCCCGAGCACATCTGGGAACCGCTTGGCGACAGCGAGAAGAAGACGGTCGCTGCCTATCTTCTCTGCGCGCGCGAGCTGGAATTCATCGACAACAATTGGAAATTCTTCCGTGTGCTCATCGATCTCGGGCTGGAACGCGTGAGCGCGGCGTTCGATCACCGGAAAACCCTCGCCTATCTCGACGAGTTGGAGACTTTCGACCTCGGGGAAGGCTGGTATCGCGACGGACCAGTCCGGCGGGTCGATCATTACATTCCCTTCGCCATGCATTTCTACGGCCTGATCTATGCCGTGCTGGCCAAGGGCGACGAGGCGCGCAAGGACCGCTTCCGGGGTCGCGCCCAGACCTTTGCCGGGGATATTCGCCACTGGTTCGGCCCCGATGGCGCGGCACTCGCCTTCGGCCGTAGCCAGACCTACCGCTTCGCGGCGGGCGGTTTCTGGGGCGCGCTTGCCTTTGCCGGCGTCGAAGCCCTGCCCTGGACGGAGATCAAGGGCTATTACATGCGCCATATCCGCTGGTGGTCGGCAATGCCGATTGCCGATCGCGACGGCGTTCTCTCCGTCGGCTACGGCTATCCGAACCTCTTCATGAGCGAGAGCTACAACTCGCCCGGGTCGCCCTATTGGGCGCTGAAATTCTTCCTGCCGCTCGCCCTTGCGGGGGATCATCCATTCTGGACCGCCGAGGAGGCGCCGCAGCCGGAATTTCCGGAGCCGGTTGCCTTGAAGCCGGCGGGAATGGTCGCCATGCACACGCCGGGAAACGTGGTCGTGCTCTCCTCAGGGCAGCAGCACGACAAGATGCTCGGCGCAAACGAGAAATATTCGAAATTCGTCTACTCCACGCGCTACGCCTTCAACATCGAAGCCGACGACCGGAATTTTTCCGCCGCAAGCTTCGACGGCATGCTCGGCCTCTCCGAAGACGGCGTCCATTTCCGCATGCGGGAAAAGCTCGAAGAGGCGCTGATAACAGGCGACCTGCTCTATTCGCGCTGGCGCCCCTGGAGCGATGCCGTTGTCGAAACCTGGCTGCTTCCTGCAAATCCGTGGCACATCCGCATGCACCGCATCGCTACGCCGCGTGCCCTCAGCACCATCGAGGGCGGCTTTGCGATCGAGCGTGCGGATTTGAATGCCGACCGCTCCGATGTGAGGGATGGCCGGGCCGTCTGGTACGGACAGACCGACGTCAGTGCCATCGTCGATCTATCGCCCAACCCGAGGGCCGGTCATGCGATGAGCCCGATACCAAACACAAATCTCATCCACGCCAAGACCCTGCTGCCGCAGCTGCGCGGCGAAATCGGCCCCGGAACCACCGTGCTCGTGACCGCCGCGATGGCCCTGCCCAGTCGCGAGAATTGGGCAAAAGCGCTCGATAACCCGCCCGCCTGCCCCCGCCTCGACGAAGTCGAGCAGCGCTTTCGTGAGAACGGCCTACGGGTGCCGGCATTCGCCCTCGGGACGTAGCTTGGAGCATTGGCTTCCGGGGTTCGACTGCGGGCCAGGCGGTTGACTATCGTGCGGTCAGTTCGGAACGGTATGCTTCGGCAATGCGGTGCGCCAGCTGTGCCATTTGATCGTCGGGTATCTGCAGAACCCCGTGCTCCGCCATCAGCGCGTGGTATTGCTGCTCTTCAAGGGGTACACCAGAGGGCAAGGGAACGACATGAAAATGCAGGTGGCTATTGGCTTGCTGGCTGCCGAGCGAAAGCACATAAATTCGCTCGGCGTCGAACACGCTTTTGAGCGCGCGAGACAAAATATGCACCTTCTCCTGTAGTCGAAGATATTCATCGGTCGACATGTCTCGCGCGAGATCCTCGAGGTGCTCCCTCGGACAGACAAGGCAATAGCCAGGCAGAGTGGGATATTTGCTAAGGAAGATGATCGTCTCGTCGTCTTCAAAAACGCGATGATGAAAGAAGTCAGGGTCATTAGAGACCAAGCCGCAGATAAAGCATGGCCTTGTTCCGATGTCGTGCACATAGGCGTTGAGATCAAATGGTTGGCGTTCCATCATTCCAAACCTCTGCCATCTCACACGCCGAGGCGTGTTCGATTGTAGGATTACCAATATTGGGGAGTCCGCAAGCTAAGGCAACGGCTCGAACGTGGCCGCGTCGCTTGACGCCAAAGGCATCATAGAGGCGATTGAAAACACTCCAATGGCGGACGCAAACTTCCGGAACTACAGCAAAAGCCATTCCCGAAAATAGGGCGTGTCAAAACCAGATGAAGAACATAATATTTTCGGATTACTTATAATAATTACATTTATATTCTCGACCAGCGGATCATAAAACCCATTCCATGCAATATTATTGAACTAAGATCCAGGCAAACGTCGTGGTATACTCGGGTTTCATTTGAGGCCTTGAGAGGAGCACGCAATGCCCACCATAATGATCTATCACGACGTAAAAGACACGAAACACTGGCTCGCTTCACCTGTTCGCAAGCAGGTATTGGAACCCGTTGGCGTCACGAACATTCGCACGTTTACAGACCCTCAGACGTCCAACCGCGTCGGCCTGGTCATGGACGTTGCTGATATGGATAAGTTGATGGCTTTCATGCAGACCAAGGCAGCGGCCGATGCGATGGCGAGTGACGGCGTCTTGCCCGAGACCATGACGTTCCTCGTTCAATCGTAACACGGATCTCGACGAGACTTGGAAATACAACGCGGGAGGATGACATGACGACATTATTCGTGAGGCACGAGGTCTCCGATTATGCTGCCTGGCGCAAGATATATGATGGCTTTTCGCCGGTGCAGAAGGCCAATGGGGTGACGGCGCAAGCCGTTTATCGAGCCATCGACAATCCGAACGATATTACCGTCACCCACGAGTTTGCCACGCTTGAAGCGGCGCAGGCATTCAGCAAGCTGGACGAGCTGAAGACGGCGATGCGCACGGGAGGCGTGCTCGGCGCGCCGACGGTGTGGTTTACCAACAAAGCATGAAATAGGCCAAACGGCCTCCGCCGCTGCACAGCGGGAGGCCAGGTTGCGGTCGCGCTCGGCACATGACATGGAAGCCGAGTAGTGCGCCCCTGCGCCGATTGCCGACCTTGGTGGCAGTTGCAGGCGAACTGCGCAAATTAGAGCAATTCCAGGAAAAGTGCGAAGCGGTTTTCCGTCCGGAATTGCGTAAAAACAAAAGGATAGAGCGGTTCTGCGCTTCCGTTAAAAGCTGAACCGCTCTAGTCCGAGTTCTATTATCCGTTCCTGATGTCGCGCAGGAGATCCAGGCCGCGCTGGTATTTTTCCGTTTTCTTGCCAGCTTGTTCGGCCTGCCGGAGATTATCTTCAAGATCGGCCCGTTTGACGGGCAAGGCCAGCGGGTTTGATGCCGCACGTCTGACGAAGTCGTCATCCGGCTCGTCCGGCCGCCGTGTCAACGCATTCACCGCGGAGATGATCGCCGGCGGAAAGCCTTCTTCCCTCAGCCTGTCGAGCGTCCAGCCGTTTCCCTTCTCGACGACGTCATGAAGGTAGGCGACCGTTCGCGTCTCGTCACCGGAAACCAGAAGGGCTACCCGCTGGCAGTGCTCGAAGAACGGCCGACCGGTTTTGTCCGCCTTACCTTCATGGGCCGTAAGAGCGATCTGGATGGCATGGTCGAGATGCTGCATGGCGATCACGGTCCCTCGGTCTTCCTGATCTTTCGTCGAGAAGGCTTTTCGCCCGTCGTCATCTCGATGTCAGGGACGGGAGCCACGGCGGCCTGGACAGGCCTCGCCCGCCGCCGATCGAGATCGCCGCTCTCACCGGCGCCTTGAAGCAGCGCTGCATCATCCCTGTCGTCTTCATCGAGCAGGTTCTGCAGCGTCTCATGCTCATCCTCGCCGGCAAGTTCGTCGCAGGCTTGAAGCCAATGGCGCTGGTCGGCGCCATCCGGGCGGCCCTCGGCCTCCCAAATTTCGTAGGCGCGCTGGCGTATCTGCTCGTGCTTGTCTATAGCCATGATCTGCTCCGCGCATTGGAATGAGCCGTCCGAAGAGCGGCTCGGCCGCCCTTTCAGGGCGTGTTGATGGTTGGAAGAAAATCCTCCACCTGCTTGCGTTGATCCTTTGGAAGCGTCTCCACCCGTTCCCTCCAGAACCGTTCGGCCTCCGGCGGATCCTCGTCCCATTGGCGAACATCGGTGATATTGTCGTCGATCATGGACCGGCGGTGGCCGCCGAGGCTGAGATATTCCTTTGCAAGCTTCAGGCTTGGGGTTTCGGTTTCGGTGCCGCTATCACGATCTAATGCCGAGCTGGCGTTGCGTCGGGCAGTTTCCAATGCCCTTTTGCGATCGGTCTCGGCCCGTTCAGTATCGGCGGACCGCGCGTCGTCGGTGCCGCTCTCGGGCGGCACGCTGGATTTGAAAGTCTTCATGGATCACCTTTCGATGTTGTGATCCAATAACCTTCGCAAACAGTGAGAGTTCCGCGTGGCGGGCGATTGATCTGAGCGGGGGATCGAAGCGGGGCCACGCATCCGGCGATCAATGGACGGCCATACTCACCATTCGATAGGGGTGCACGGCCTCGAATTGCGAGATCATCGCCGTCGCCTGCTGAAATACGAGCTCGGCATTTTCTGGATCGTCACGGGCGAGTTCATCGGCGTTGACGCGGATCGCTTCGGCCATGTTGTTGGAAAGTGCAGCAAACTGCGTGTTGCCTTCGACATAGGCCTCACGCGCCGTGTCCTCCAGCGTACGAGCGATATCGACGAGGATTTCCTCGCGTTCCTCGATACTGAGGTCTTTGATTATATTGGTCTTCTCTTCCATGTCACTCACTCCAAAAAGACGTGGGACGATGACCGAGCTCATTTGAGCCTCGATCAAAAAAGAGTTGGGAATGCCGAAATCCGGATTCAAGCCTCAATCCTGCTCGAACTCGCCTCCGGCACCACGCCGTCGCCTTCGTTATTCGAACGCGGGAGGCGATTTTCTGTTCCCTGCCAGGCGTTAGCACTCACGGGCAGGGAGTGCCAATTTTTCTTCCATCCCCTCTTGAATTGCAAAACCGTCGAACCAAATCATTCTCGCAAGGCGCGAGCGCTGCGCACCCGCCCGGATTGGTCATCCGGTCCGGCTAGGGAACAACGTCATCATTGTTTGTCGATGGAGGAAGACATGTCGTTCCGACCGCTTCATGACCGCATTCTCGTCCGCCGGGTCGATTCAGAGGAAAAGACCAAGGGCGGCATCATCATTCCTGACACAGCCAAGGAGAAGCCGCAGGAAGGCGAGGTCCTCGCCGTCGGCCCCGGCGCACGCAACGACGCCGGCCAGATCCAGGCGCTCGACGTCAAACCCGGCGATCGCATCCTGTTCGGCAAATGGTCCGGCACCGAGATCAAGATCAATGGCGAGGATCTGCTGATCATGAAGGAAAGCGACGTGATGGGCATCATCGAAACCCGGGGCGAAAAGAAGCAGGCCGCCTAAGGTCCCTGCTGACATCCGTCCACGCTGGAGCGCTTCAGCTTTTCATGGAAACGCAGAACCGCTCCAACATTTTATTTCTGACGCAATTCCGGTAAAACCGCTTCGCGCTTTGCCTGGGGAAAACCCCTTCGTACTTTTCCTGGAATTGCTCTGGCTGCCTATGAAGGAGTGAGGACATGGCTGCTAAAGAAATCAAATTCAGCACCGAAGCCCGCGAGAAGATGTTGCGTGGCGTCGACATCCTAGCCAACGCCGTGAAAGCGACCCTCGGCCCCAAAGGCCGCAACGTCGTGATCGAAAGATCTTTCGGCGCCCCGCGCATCACCAAGGACGGCGTATCGGTCGCCAAGGAAATCGAACTCGAAGACAAGTTCGAAAACATGGGCGCCCAGATGGTCCGCGAAGTAGCTTCGAAGACCAGCGACGTCGCCGGCGACGGCACCACGACGGCAACGGTGCTGGCCCAGGCGATCGTCAAGGAGGGCGCCAAGGCGGTTACCTCAGGCATGAACCCGATGGATCTGAAACGCGGCATCGATCTTGCGGTCGCCGCCATCGTCGCGGAACTGAAGGCCAACGCCCGCAAGATCTCCAACAATTCCGAAATCGCCCAGGTCGGCACCATCTCCGCCAATGGCGATGCCGAAATCGGCCGCTTTTTGGCGGAAGCCATGGAAAAGGTCGGCAATGATGGCGTCATCACCGTCGAAGAAGCAAAGACTGCGGAGACCGAGCTCGAAGTCGTCGAAGGCATGCAGTTCGATCGCGGCTATCTCAGCCCCTACTTCGTCACCGATGCCGACAAGATGCGGGTGGAGTTCGAAGACCCTTATATCCTCATCCACGAGAAGAAGCTCTCGAACCTGCAATCGATGCTGCCGGTTCTCGAAGCCGTCGTCCAGTCCAGCAAGCCGCTGCTGATCATCGCTGAAGACGTCGAAGGCGAGGCCCTCGCAACGCTCGTCGTCAACAAGCTGCGTGGTGGCCTCAAGATCGCCGCCGTCAAGGCGCCCGGCTTCGGCGACCGCCGCAAGGCCATGCTCGAAGACATCGCCATCCTGACCGCCGGCACCGTCATTTCCGAAGATCTCGGCATCAAGCTTGAATCCGTCACGCTCGACATGCTCGGCCGAGCCAAGAAGGTTTCGATCGAGAAGGAAAACACCACGATCGTCGACGGTTCGGGCGCCAAGTCAGACATCGAAGGTCGTGTGGCCCAGATCAAGGCCCAGATCGAAGAAACCACCTCCGACTACGACCGCGAGAAGCTGCAGGAGCGCCTTGCCAAGCTTGCCGGCGGCGTTGCCGTCATCCGCGTCGGCGGCTCGACGGAAGTTGAGGTGAAGGAGAAGAAGGATCGCGTCGACGACGCGCTGCATGCAACCCGAGCGGCGGTTGAGGAAGGCATTCTGCCGGGCGGCGGTGTAGCGTTGTTGCGCGCCGTCAAGGCGCTCGACACCGTCAAGACCGCCAATGGTGACCAGCGGGTCGGCGTCGACATCGTTCGCCGCGCGGTCGAGGCGCCGGCTCGCCAGATCGCCGAAAACGCCGGAGCAGAAGGCTCGGTCATTGTCGGCAAGCTGCGCGAGAAAAGCGAGTTCTCCTACGGCTGGAATGCTCAGACGGGCGAATATGGCGACCTTTATGCGCAGGGCGTCATCGATCCAGCCAAGGTGGTTCGCACCGCGCTGCAGGATGCGGCCTCCATCGCCGGCCTTCTCGTCACGACGGAAGCCATGATCGCCGAGAAACCCAAGAAGGACGCGCCGCCACCATTGCCCGCCGGCCACGGCATGGACTTCTAAGGCGCTTGCCGGCCCGCCGGCCCCGCCGGGCGGGCCTCATCCGAGGGAATAGAGATGGTTCAAACGATCAAAAACCGATCGCAGGTGCCGCTGGACTCCCGCGATCTTGAAACCTGCCAGCGCGTCTTCGACAAGCTCAGCGCCGATTACCGGGTGGCAAGGGACAGCGACGAAGCCGAACGAATGGCGAGCATCATCATCGAGCTCTACCGACAGGGCGTGCGCGACCCCGATCACCTGCAATCGATGGTCGAGGCGGCCCGCGGCCTCCTCGAAACGAGCGAGCACCTGCCTACTGCTCCGGGAATTTGACCATGCTGCCGCCGCCGGTTGCCTGGTCCGTCGGGAAGACTTCAATTCGGGCGACGTCGACGAAGACGGGAAGCTCGATGGCGTTCGAGATGATCGAAGCAATGTGAGAGGGCTGTATCGGACGGTAGCCGTCATAGAGCAGGGTCCGCGCCTGGTTGCCCGCCATCGCGGTTCGATAAAGCTCCGTCTGGACGCGGCCCGGCACCACCTCGGTCACACGAACCGAGGTCCCGAGCAGGTCGCAGCGCAGATTGTCGCAAAACAGGCTGAGCCCGGCCTTCGTGGGGCCGTAGACCGCCATGTTCGGATACGCCGCCTGGCCGCCGCTCGAACCGATATAGATCAGGTGGCCGCGCTTTCGCTCGACCATAGCAGGCAGGAATGCGCGGGTCAGATGCATCGGCGCCTTGAGATTGATGTCGATCATGGCATCGATCTCGGACGGTTCGATCTCGCTGAATGTCGCCCGTGTCGAGAGAATGCCGGCATTGTTGACCAGGATGTCGACGTCTGTTCCGTGAAGCTGCTTGACGATTTCGGCGGTATCGCGCACATCGGCACGGACGGGCTTCGCCCCGCTTTCCCGCTCGAGTTCCTCGAGCGCCTCGGCGTTTCGGCCAACGGCATAAACCGTCAGCCCCATCTCGCGTAGTTTGCCGACGGTGGCGCGACCGATGCCGCTCGTCGCACCGGTGACCACGGCGACCTGATAGGGCAGCGGCTCAGACATAGATGTAGCCTCCGCTGACGACGACGTTTTCGCCGGTGGCATAGGTGTTGCGGCTCGATGCCATCATGACGATCCACTCCGCCATTTCGACCGGCTCGGCTGCACGGCCAAGCGCGCTGGCCTTGGCCAGCTCCGGAAGGAACCCCAGCTCCTTGGCGCGATCCGTCGCGAAACCGGCAGGGGCGACGGAATTGACAAGGATCTGGTCCTTGGCGCATTCCTGGGCAAAGGATTTCGTCAGACTGACGACAGCCGCCTTGGTTGCGGCATAATGCGCATTCTGGGGATGAGCCTTGAAAGCATCGACCGAGGTCACGTTGACAATCCGCCCGGTAACCGCAGGCGCGTTCACGTGCTGGCGCATATGAAGAACGGCGGCCACCATCATATGATAGGTGCCCTTCACGTTGATCGCATTTTCGAGGTCCCATTCCTCGTCGGTGATCTCGAGGATAGGGCGTCTCGGATAGATGGCGGCGCTGTTGACGAGCACGTGGATCCGACCGAGCTTGCCGGCGATTTCGTTGAACCCGCGATGAGCCGTTTCGGCCCGGGAGATGTCGGCAACGGCCGTTGCCACCTCGGCGCCGAGAGCGCGAAGCGCCTCGGCCGACGATGTAAGCAGATGCTCATTGCGATCGATCAGCCCGATCCTGGTCGCCCCATGCGAGATCATCAGCTTGGCCGTCGTCAATCCGAGCCCGGAAGCGCCGCCGACGATGATTGCGGTCTGGTTCTTCAAAGTTCCA
Source organism: Rhizobium beringeri (assembly GCF_004306515.1). Lineage (NCBI taxonomy): Bacteria > Pseudomonadati > Pseudomonadota > Alphaproteobacteria > Hyphomicrobiales > Rhizobiaceae > Rhizobium > Rhizobium beringeri. The sequence goes on from NZ_SILG01000002.1 coordinate 570,102, forward strand.
CCTCAGTATTTTCAGTTACGCCGCTAGCATTGTATGTTATCACTTATATGCCAACTTCGACAAAGCTCAAGTGCATTCTGAAGGTCTCGAAATGATTCCACGCCTCCGGCCGAACGGTTCAATCCCCCTTCCCGCTGTGGGATTCTTCCCGCGGCTCATCGAGGCAGGGTTCGACGGCGACATCGAAACCGGCGCGGCGAGCCGGACCGTTTTTTCGACCGACAATTCCATCTATCAGATCGAGCCGACCGGTATCCTCTTCCCCAAGGGCATCGAAGACCTGCAGATTACGGCGGCCGTGCTGTCGGAACGGGCCTTTCGCGGGATCACCGTCGCGCCGCGCGGCGGCGGAACCGGCACGAACGGTCAATCCCTCACCTCAGGCATTGTCGTCGACTGCTCGCGACACATGAATTCCATTCTCGAGATCGACCCGATCAGGAGAATTGCGCGGGTCCAGGCGGGTGTGGTCAAGGATCAGTTGAACCAGGCGTTGAAGCCCTACGGCCTGTTTTTTGCGCCTGAACTCTCCACCTCCAATCGCGCCACCATCGGCGGCATGGTCTCCACCGATGCCTGCGGCCAGGGTTCATGCCTCTACGGCAAGACCAGCAACCATGTGCTGGGATTGCGCATCGTGCTTGCGGATGGGACCGACTGGTGGTCGCGCCCGCTCGATGCGGAGGCACTCAAGGAGATCACCGCGCGTCGGGACCGCGTCGGCGAAATCCATAGGACGATCGACCGCATCGCGCGCGAAAAACGCGATCGGATCACCGAGATTTTTCCGAAACTCAACCGCTATATGACCGGGTACGACCTCGCTCACATCCGGCGGGACGACGGACGCTTTGACCTCAATGCCATCCTCTGCGGCTCGGAGGGAACGCTGGCGATGATCGCCGAAGCCGAGCTCAACCTTTTGCCGATCCCCGCCCATGCGGCACTGATCAATATTCGCTACGGGGACTTCAACACCGCACTGGAGGATGCCCGCACGCTCGTGGCGCTGAAGGTCGCCTCGGTGGAAACGGTCGATGAAAAAGTTCTCGGGCTCGCCAGGGGCGACATTGTCTGGATGGGCATTGCCCGCTTTTTTCCCGACGATGCCGGCCGAACCACGAATGGCATCAATATCGCCGAAGTGCTCGCCGACGATGAAGCCGAACTCGAACGCAAACTGGCCGAGGTGACCGCCGCGCTTGCCGCGGGCGCGAATGCCCGTCACCTGGGTTATACGATCGCGCGGGATCATGCCGATGTCGAGGCGATCTGGTCGATGCGCAAACGGGCGGTCGGCCTGCTCGGCAATGTGGACGGACCGGTCAGGCCTGTCGCCTTCGTCGAGGACACCGCCGTGCCGCCGGAAAACCTCGCGGCCTATATCCGCGAGTTCCGCGCATTGCTTGATGGCGCGGGCCTTTCCTACGGCATGTTCGGCCATGTCGATGCCGGCGTCCTGCACGTGCGGCCTGCCCTCGATCTCACCCGCAATGACCATGTCCGGCTGGTCCGGGAGGTCAGCGACGCCGTCGTGGCGCTGACGCGCAGATATGGCGGCGTGCTCTGGGGGGAGCACGGCAAGGGAGTGCGTTCCGAATATGTGCCTGATTTTTTCGGCGACCTCTATCCCAGCCTGCAGGAGATCAAACGGGCTTTCGATCCGGAAAACCGTCTCAACCCGGGCAAGATCGCAACCCCTTCCGGCGGCCAAGCGCTGCTGAAGATCGACGAGGTTCCGCTGCGGGGAGATATCGACCGCATCATCGGCAACGAGATCCGCGCAGCCTTCGACAACGCTGCCTATTGCAACGGCAACGGCGCCTGTTTCGATTTCGACGAAACGAGCCCCATGTGCCCCTCCTACAAGGCGACACGCGACCGGCGTTTTTCGCCCAAGGGCCGCGCCGCCTTGATGCGGGAATGGCTGAGGCTGCTTGCCGAGAAAGGCATCGATCCCCGCCAGGAGGCAAAACGCCTGCGGCAGAGCGTTCCTCTCGCGAGCTTCGCTCGGCGCGTCTTCAACTCGCTGAACCCTCAAAATCGGGATGACTTTTCCCACGAGGTCCGCGCTTCGATGGACACCTGTCTGGCGTGCAAGGCCTGCGCGGGACAATGTCCCGTGAAAGTCAGCGTCCCGGCCTTCCGCTCCAAATTCCTGGAACTTTATTACGGACGCTACCTCCGCCCGCTGAAGGATCCGCTGGTCGCAGCCATCGAGACCACCCTGCCCCTGGTCCACCGGATACGACCTGCCTACAACCTGGTCGTCGGCACGCGAGCCGGCAGGATGCTGATGCGCGTTGCCGGGCTGACGTCCCTGCCTCGCCTGCCGCAGATCTCTCTGGCGAAGGAAGTCGCCCGCCTTGGCGTGCCGCTTGCGACCCCTCGGCGGATCGAGGCCTTGTCGCCGCGTGAGAGGGAGCAGAGCGTCATCTTCGTCGCCGATGCGTTTACCGCCTATTTCGATCCTGAGGTCGCCCTCGCCGCGATCGGGCTTGCGCGGAAAATGGGGCTATCGCCCTTCCTCGCCGCATCCCACGTCAACGGCAAAGCCCTGCACGTGCATGGCTATCTCGGACGTTTCGAGGCTGCCGCCGGGCGGACCGCGCACTATCTTCAGCGGCTGGATGATGCGGGCGTGGCGCTTGTCGGGCTCGATCCCTCGATGACGCTTGCGTTCCGCAGCGAATACAAGGGGGTGCTGAAGGCGAGCATCCTCCTTCCGCAGGAATGGCTGGCCGCCAACCTCGGCCGCCTTGCCGCTTCACCCTCCGCCATCAAAGGCAAGAGCTTCCGATTGATGGCCCATTGTACCGAACGCACCAATGCGCCGGCCTCCGTTGCGCAATGGAAACAAGTATTCGCGAGCCTCGGCATCGACCTGCAAACGGCCCAAACGGGTTGTTGCGGAATGGCCGGTACCTTCGGCCACGAGGCCCGCAATCGGCAGATCTCCGAGCGCCTCTATGCGATGAGTTGGAAGCCGGAGGTCGATGCCGCCGGCGACACCGAGAACCTCATGGCCACCGGATATTCATGCCGCTCGCAGGTGAAGGAAATCGACAACAAGCGCCTGCCGCACCCCTTTCAGGTGATCGATAAGATAATGTCTGAAAAAGCCGACGTTCCGCAATCAGACTTGGCATGATATGTGATATGTGCTAAATTTGATCGTGAAATTCGGAGCAAACTAGTGTCAATCATCACGCAACGAGGCAATCTCGCGGAAATCGTCGTTGCGAAGCTGATGGAACGCATCGACTCCGGCCTTTATGCTCCCGGCGAGAAAATTCCGTCAAGTGCCCAGCTGTGCGAAGAGTTCGGCGTATCCCGAACCGTCATTCGCGAGGCGCTCACCTCTCTCAAGGTGGGCGGGCGGGTGACCACGCGACAGGGTGCCGGCGTCTATGTGAGCGACAAGGACGCAAAGACCCTCAATTTCGAGATCAGCCGCATCGAGGATATCCGCTCCGCGATGCAGATCCTGGAATTGCGGCTCGGCGTCGAGATCCAGTCTGTTGCCCTTGCCGCGTCGAGGCGCACGCCGGAGGCACTGGCTGAAATTGCCCGCGCCTACGACAACCTCGAAAATCTGGTGACGGACGATGCCGAGGTCGAGGCACGCGCCGATTTCGAGTTCCATCTTGCGATTGCCCGCGCCACCCGCAATCCCCACTTCCCGAGTTTTCTGGAAGCGGTGATAGAGAGCATCAATTTCGACCTCGTGCTCAAGCATCGTCAATCGGCGCGCGGCTACAGCACCTACCTGAAGAAGATCAACAAGGAACATGCCGCTATCCTGGCCGCCATCACCCAGGGTGATGCCAAGGCTGCGAAGGCCGCGCTGATCGCCCATCTGGAGGAAAGCCTCCATCGATACCGCACGATGCTCAATGAGCCGACGAGCAGCGAAACGGAGAATTAAGTTAGGGGAAGGAAAGGATGATCCGCTTGCTGCGACGCCTCCTGCGCTCCGATCTCGCCGTATTCCACGACCGAAAGAAGCAAGGATCAGCGCCGCTGGCCGGCCGTTCGGGATGATCCTTATCCACGCCCCTCAAGCGACTTCACTTTCCGCTGGCCTGCTCAGGCGGCGCCCAGCTTTTTGAGGCGACGCCTTTTGCTGCGATCACTTTCCCTGTGCGATCGCCTGGTCGCGAATTTGCGTCAGGCTCATTTTCGGCGTCAGCGCTTCCGGGTCGATCCGGATTTCGATGAGACCCGGCTTGCCGCATGCCTCGCAGCGTTGGAAGGCGCCGGCGAAGTCCTCGGTCTTTTCCACGGTCTCACCGTGGAGGCCATAGGATCGCGCCAGCGAGGCAAAGTCCGGGTTCGTCAGGCGGGTGCCGGAGACGCGGCCGGGATACTCACGCTCCTGATGCATGCGGATCGTGCCATACATGCCGTTGTTGATGACGAGGAAGATGACGCGAGCGTCATACTGCATGGCGGTCGCAAGTTCCTGACCGTTCATCAGGAAACATCCGTCGCCGGCGAAGGCAACGACCGTGCGCGCGGGATCGGTGATCTTGGCAGCGATCGCCGCCGGCACGCCGTAGCCCATGGAACCGTTCGTCGGTCCGAGCTGGGTGCGGAAGGTGCGATACTGATAGAAGCGATGCGCCCAGGCGGAATAATTGCCGGCGCCGGTGGTCAGTATGGCATCGGGCTTGAGATGGCCGCGCAGCCACTCCATGATATCGCCCATCTGCACGGGACCCGGCACCTCGGGATGCTCGAGATTTTCGAGATAGTCGGCATGAGCCGTTCTGGTCCAGTCCTTCCACACCGGCGCAGCCGCCGGCTTCAGCTTTGCCGCCTGCGACAGGAAACCCGCGACGCTGGCGTTGATCGGCAATCGCGCGTGATAAACGCGCCCCAATTCCTCCGCGCCCGGATGGATGTGAACGAGCAACTGCTTCGGAACCGGAATGTCGATCAGCGTATAGGCGCCAGTCGTCATCTCCCCGAGACGGGCGCCGATGGAGATCAGCAGGTCGCAATCCTTCACATGGCGGATCAGCTTCGGCCCTGCCGCAAGGCCGAGGTCGCCGGCATAGTTTTCGTGCGTATTGTCGAACAGGTCCTGGCAGCGGAAGGAAGCGGCGATCGGCAGGCCGAAGGCTTCCGAAAACGCCTTCAGGTCGGTAACGGCCTGCTGCGTCCAGCCGCCGCCGCCGACGATGACCATCGGGCGCTTTGCCTCGGAGAGAAGGCCGAGCAATTCGTCGAATTGCTGCGGGCCGGCAAAACCCTCGACCCGCTTGTAAGGCGGGGTGTCGGCAACATCGACCATATCGGTCAGCATGTCTTCCGGAAGAGCGACGACCACCGGCCCGGGCCGGCCGTTGACGGCTCGGTGGAATGCCTGGCTGATGAGCTCAGGAATGCGGGCGGCATCCTCGATCTCGATGACCCACTTCGCCATCTGGCCGAACATGCGGCGATAATCGATTTCCTGGAACGCTTCGCGCTCCATCTGATCGCGCGCCACCTGCCCGATGAACAGGATCATCGGTGTCGAATCCTGGAAAGCGGTATGCACGCCTACGGACGCGTTCGTCGCGCCCGGCCCGCGGGTCACGAAGCAGATGCCGGGTTTGCCGGTCATCTTGCCGTAGGCTTCCGCCATATAGGCGGCGCCGCCTTCCTGCCGGCAGGCGATGAATTCGATGGCGTCTTCCACGTCGTGAAGGGCGTCGAGGGCAGCAAGATAGCTTTCGCCCGGCACGCCGAACACGCGCTCCACACCATGGATGCGCAAGGCATCGACGAGCACCTGGCCGCCGCTGCGCTTGGATGTTTCGTTTTTCATCGGGGAGCCCCTCTGCTGTTCGTTAAATGACGGCGTCTTCGAGGAAGGGGCGCTGCGCTACTACCCGCTCGTAGCCGAATGGCGAAAGATCAAGGGTCTTGAAGCCGCCATAGGTAATCAGTTCCGAGAGCCCCCGTCCCATCGCCGGCGACTGCTGGAGACCGTGCCCCGAGAAGCCGTTTGCGAAGAGGAAATTGCTGACCTCAGTATGCGGTCCGAGGACGACATTGTGATCGAGGGTGCAATAGTCATAGTGGCCGGCCCAGGAATTGACGACCTTGATCGCCTCGAAGGCCGGAACCCGGTTCGCCAGGACCGGCCAGATTTCCTCGTCGAATTCGTCGTGCATGACGTCGAAATCGTTCGGATCCACCTCAGGGTCATGTTTGGGATAGGTGCCCATCAGATAGAACTTGCCCTCGGGCCGGAAGAAAACGCCGGTAGGATCGATCGTCAGGCCCACCTTTCCTTCCAGGGGCGTGCGGCAATCGACGACGAACAGCGAGCGTCGGCGCGGCTCCACGGGGACGTCGAGCCCGGCCATGCGGGCGATTTTCTTGCCATTGGTGCCTGATGTATTGACCATCGTGCCGCAGGCGATCGTCTGGCCGCTCTTCGTCGACACGGAAACGATGCGGTCTCTCTCTCTGTTGACGGCAACAACTTCGTCTTCGATGTATTCGACGCCGAGCGAGCGCGCCTTCTTGCGAAAGCCCTGCAGCAGACCGACGCTGTCGAACCAGCCCTCGCCCCGCTCGCCGGTGCTGCCGAGCGTCAATCCTTCGAGGTTCAGCCAGGGAAACCGCCGGCCGAGGCCGTCAGGATCGAGCAGCGTGACTTCCGCTCCGCACGAGACCTGGGTCTCGTGGTTGCGCCTGAGAACCTGATCGCCACGATCATCCTCGGCGAGGAACAGATAACCGGCCTCGTGAAAACCAATCTCAGGCGTGTCGTCGTCAACGGCGACGTTTTCCTTGAAGTTGCGGATGAACTCCGTCCCGAACTGCGAGACTTTGACATTGATCGCATTCGAGAACTGGTGGCGGATGGAGCTGGAGGACAGTGCCGTCGCCGACCGCTGATAGGTCCAGTCCTTCTCGATCACCAGGACCGATCCGTTGAAGTCGGGGTTGGTCGCCAGAAAATATGCCGTCGAACTGCCGACCACTGCACCGCCGACGATCACCACGTCATAGGACGACTTGGAAGCTTGCATCAGGGCGTCTCACTTCTTCTCGTCTTCATAGTGGCCGGCGGCGGCAAAGCTGCCGCCCTGGAAGCGCACCGCCGGATCGTTGGGATCGCCCTGTTTCGTCTTGCCGAAGACCTTGTCCGCGTAGTCGTCGGCGCTGTCTTCCGGCTTGTATCCAAGCGATGCCGCCGTGCGGTTGTCCCAGAACGCCCGGCTGTTGTTGGACATGCCATAGGCGACCATGAAGCCGACGCGTTCGGCCGACAGGCTCTTTTCGACGAGCTGGCGGCAATCGCGATAGGAAAGCCAGGTGATGAGGTGGCGCCGGTCTGTCGGCTCGGGGAAGGACGAGCCGATGCGCAGGCTCACGGTCTCGATCCCGAACTTGTCGAAATAGTAGCGTCCGAGGTTTTCGACGAAGGTCTTCGACACGCCGTAGAGACTGTCGGGGCGGGTCGGAACGTTGCCGTCGATCGTCTCGGTACGTTCGTAAAAGCCGATGGCGTGAACGGAGCTGGCATAGACGATGCGCTTGACGCCATGCTGCCGGGCCGCCTCATAGATGTTGTAGCTGCCGACGATGTTGGCGTTGAGGATGGTGTTCCAGGGGGCTTCCAGCCCCTGACCGCCCATATGAATGATGGCGTCGCAGCCCTCCACGGCTTTCGAAACGGCGTCGAAGTCGGAAAGGTCCGCCGGGAAATCCTCCTCGTGCGGCTCGAGGTTCTCGCAGGGCTTGCGTGCAGACAGCCTGACGATCTTGCCAAGCCTTGTTCCTGACTTGCGCAGCTGGGTTCCCAGAGCGCCGGCCGCGCCGGTCAGAAGCATGCGCTGATAATCGGTCATCGAATTTTCCCTTTAGCGAAGTTTGGCCAATGCATCGGCGGTGCGCTCGATGGCAACGGCAAGATTGTCACGCGATGTCGCGAAGGAAAGGCGAATATAGGGTTCGACACCGAAAGCGGCACCGGGAACGGTTGCGACCTTGCCTTCACTCAGGAGATAGGAGGCCAGTTCCGTATCGTTGGAAATCCTGGCGCCGTCGGGCGCCGTCTTGCCGATATAGTGGGCGCATTTCGGAAAGAGGTAGAAGGCCCCTTCCGGAGCCCGCACATCAAGACCGGGCATCGCGCTGAAGCCCCTTGCGACCAGTTCGCCGCGCGCCTTGTATTCGGCAACCGCCGTCGTGACGAAGTCCTGGGGACCGTTGAGCGCTGCGGCGGCCGCAAACTGGGTGATCGAGGACGGGCAGGTCGTGCTCTGGGACTGAAGCTTGTTCAGGGCCCGGGTCAGTTCCCGCGGGCCGGCCGCATAGCCGAGCCGCCATCCTGTCATGGCATAGGCCTTGGACACGCCGTTGATGATGAGCGTGCGGTCCTTCAGCTCTGGGCACGCGACGACGAACGACGTGAAGGGCACGTCGCCGCAGACGATATGTTCGTAGATCTCATCCGACATGATCGCCACGTGGGGATGCCGCGCCAGCACCGCGCCAAGCGCCTTCAGTTCGTCCGCCGTATAGATCGCCCCCGTCGGATTGGACGGAGAATTGAACAGAAACCAACGCGTCTTCGGCGTGATGGCTGCTTCCAGCCGCTCGGCTGTGATCTTGAAGGCATCCTCGACACCGCAAGGCACGATCTTCGGAATGCCGCCATGCAGGATGACGATGTCGGTGTAGGAGACCCAGTAAGGCGCCGGCACGACCACCTCGTCGCCGGGCTCCAGCGTGGCGAGGAATGCATTGAAGAGTATCTGCTTGGCGCCGTTGCCGATGGAGATCTCATCCATGGCGTAGTCGAGGCCGTTCTCGCGTTTGAACTTGGCGACGATCGCTTCGCGCAGCTCCACCAGGCCGTCCGGCGCGGTATAGCGGGTAAGCCCCTTGCGCATGGCCTCGATCGCCGCCTGGACGATATGATCAGGTGTGTCGAAATCGGGCTCGCCGAGCGACAGGTCGACGACATGCTCTCCTTTGGCCCGCATCGCCTTGGCGGCGACCGATACCGCCATGGACGGTGAGGACTTGATCGTCGCAACGCGTGTGCTTTCGAATGCAATCATATTCATGCCCTGCCTCCCTTAGTCCGGCTCCTGCCGTAGGCTTCAGCCTGTTCTTCTGTGATGTATCCATGCTTCAGATCGTGCTCGATCGCATCAGCCGGGCGATGTGCCGGATCGCCGTAACCGCCGCCGCCCGGAAGCGACAGAACCAGGCGCCGGCCTTCCGGTACGAATTGCAGCCCCTTGCCCTTGAGAACCGTACCGTCGTCGAGAGCAACGGCGCCGGCCGTGCCGTTCAGTCCGCCATCGCGGCCGCGTGCGGGGTGGCCAAGCCTGTCGAACATGGCGGAGAAGCGGAAGCTGAAGCCCTCGGCCGCTTCGATCTCGATCATCTGGCCGAGACCGCCGCGCTGCGCGCCGACACCCCCTGATCCCTCGCGCAATTCCTTGCGCCAGATGATGACGGGGCCGACATTCTCCGTCGCCTCGATCGGCATCGTGTGCACGCCGCTCGGAAAGGCGGTGGCGTTCAAGCCATCGAGAGCGGCGCGGGCGCCGGTGCCGCCGGAATTGAACATCAGGATTTCCGCGCCCTTGCCGCCGATCTGATCGGAGACGGGGCGCACGCTCATATGCAGGTTCCAGAGCGCACTGGCACCTTCCGCCGGCACCTGTCCTGGAAGCGCCTGATGCAACGCACCCAGCACGAGATCGGGGACGAAATGGCCGAGAACGTGGCGGACGGCGACCGGCGCCGGCCGCTTGGCATTGAGGATGCAGCCTTCCGGCGCCACGACCTCGAAGGGCGCGAGAGAGGCCGCATTGTTTGGAATTTCCGGCGCCACGACGCATTTGATGCCGTAGCAGGCATAGGCCTTGGCATAGACGAGCGGCACATTGATGCCGAACTTGCTCATGCCTGAGGTGCCGTCGAAATCGACCACGACGCCATCGGGGCCGATGCTCAGCTTGGCGGCGAGATGCACCGGCTCGTCATAGCCGTCGAGGTCGAGGCTATAGTTCCAGGAGCCATGCGGAAGGTTCTTCAGCCGCTCCAGCGTTGCCTCGCGGCTGTGCTTGAGGATGAAGCCGCCGATCGTCGACAGATCAGGAAGATTGAATTCCGTCAGCATGTCGACGAGCCGGCGCTGGCCCGTTTCGTTGCAGGCGGCGAGCGCATAGAAGTCGCCGACGACCTTATCGTTTTCGCGAACATTGTTTCGCACGATATGGATCAGCGTCCGGTTCAGCTCGCCGCGCTCGAAGAATTTCATGATCGGGATGAAGATGCCCTCTTCATAAACTTCGCGGGCATCCGGGCCGAAACCGCGGCCCCCGACATCGACGACGTGTGCGGTCGAGGCGAAATAACCGACCAGCTTGCCGTGATGGAAGGAGGGCGTGACGACGGTGATGTCGTGCAAGTGGCCCGTTCCCTTCCACGGATCGTTGGTGATGTAGACGTCGCCTTCAAAGATATTGTCCGGCCCGATGTCGCGAATGAAATGCGCGACGGATTCCGCCATGGCGTTGACATGGCCAGGCGTGCCTGTAACCGCTTGCGCCAGCATGCGGCCTTCCAGGTCGAAGACGCCGGCCGACAGATCGCCCGCCTCGCGCACCGAGGTGGAGAAGGCTGTGCGGATCAGGGTTTGCGCCTGCTCCTCGACGACTGAGATCAGCCGGTTCCACATGACCTGCATATGGATATCGATCATGGATTGGTTCATGTGACTATCCTCAGATCCGGGTTGCGAGAAGGCAGCCGTCGTGCTGAACGATGGCCTTGAAGGAGGAGGTGAGAACGGTCGAGGTCTCACGCTCGACGATGACGGCGGGGCCCTTGATGACGTCGCCGGACTTCAGGTCGGTGCGCTCGTGAATGCCGGCTTCGAGATAGGCGCCTTGCGAAGCCTCGAACATGCGGCGGGTCCTACCCGGCTGCACGACATTGCCTTCGGCGACGGAGGGGATGCGCTCCACCGGTGGGAGCGGTGAACTCGCCTTGACCGACCAGCTGACGATCTCGATATCGAGACCCTCGATGGCGCGACCGAAGAAGCGCTCATATTCCCTTTCGAACAAGGCTGCGATCGTCTCGGCGCTCGCGGCGTCGAAATTGTCGTCAGCAAGCGGGACCGGAATATCCCAGCCCTGCCCGGCATAGCGCATGAACAGCGTGCGCTCGATCACCGGGGAGCCTGCGTCGAGCCCGCCATCGACAAAGCCGAGTGCTTCGGCCTTCATGGCTTGCAGGAGGCGGTTGGCCTCTAAATATTCGAAATTCGACAGGTTGAAGACGGCGCTGCGGACGGACTCATAGCCGAACGGCGCCTTGAGGAAACCGATCGCGGAACCAACGCCGGCGCCCGGCGGAACGAGGAAGGTCGAGATTCCCATCTTTTCGCAGAGGCGTGCGGCATGCAGCGGTCCGGCGCCACCGAAGGTGATCATGGTGAAATCGGAAATGTTCTTGCCGTTCTCGACGGTGTGAACGCGGCCGGCATTGGCCATGTTCTCGTCGACCATTTCGCACGTACCGTAAGCGGAAGCTTCCGGGTCGAGGCCGATGACCGAGCCGATATCGTCGCTCATCGCCTGGCGGCTCGCCTCGACGGAAAGCGGGATCGCGCCGCCGGCGAAATTGGCGGGATCGAGCTTGCCGAGGATCAGGTCCGCATCGGTGACGGTGGGGTTCTTGCCGCCGCGCTGGTAACAGGCCGGGCCCGGCTCGGAGGCTGCCGAATGCGGCCCGACGCGGATCTGACGCATTGCGTCGACCGACGCGATCGAACCACCACCCGCGCCGATTTCGACCATCTCGACAACAGGGATGGAGATCGGCATGCCGGATCCCTTGCGGAATCGATAGGTGCGCGCGACCTCGAAAGTCTTGGCCGTCTTCGGCACCTGATTTTCGATCAGGCAGATCTTGGCGGTCGTGCCGCCCATGTCGAAGGAGAGAACCGTATCGAGACCGTATTGGCGGGCGATGTCGGCCGCGAAGATCGCGCCGCCGGCCGGACCGGATTCGACCAGGCGCACTGGAAACTCGGAGGCGCTGTCGACCGAGACGATCCCACCGCCGGAGTGGATCATGAAGACCGGGCAGCCGACTCCGATATCCTTCAGCGAGACGACGAGACGGTCGAGATAGGATTTGATCGCCGGCTTGACGTAGGCATTGGCGCAGACCGTGTTGAAGCGCTCGAATTCGCGCATCTGCGGAGAAACCTCCGACGAGATCGAAACGGAGAGGTCAGGAAGGCGCTTCAGGATCGCGTCGCGGACGGCGATCTCGTGTGCGCCATTGGCATAGGCATGAATGAAGCCGATCGCGACACTTTCATAGCCACCTGCCGCGACCTTCTCGACGACGGCTGCGACCGAAGCATGGTCTAGATCAAGCAGAACCTTGCCCGCCGCATCGATACGCTCACGCACGACGAAGCGGTCGGCGCGCGCGATAAGAGCCGGCGGCAGGGAAATATTGAGATCATACTGCTCGAAACGGTTCTCAGTGCGCATCTCGAGCACGTCGCGAAAACCTTCCGTCGTCACGAAGGCGGTCTTGGCGCCGCGCCGTTCGATGAGCGCGTTGGTGGCAAGCGTCGTGCCATGAATGAGGATGCCGATCTCTGAAAGAGCGATGCCCGCCATGTCGGCGACGGCCTTCACACCCTTGAGGATCGCTCGCTCCGGCGCCGTATAGTCCGTCAGGATCTTCGTCGAGTGAAGCGTCCCATCGATGTCGAGAGCGATATCCGTAAAGGTGCCGCCGATATCGACGCCCACCCGGCAGTTTCGTGGCGTGCTGCTCACCGTCTTGTTCCCCGCTTTCTTAACGTTCGAGGCCGCGCTTGCGCGATCATCGATCCTGCCATTCTTCACTGTTGCAAGCGATGCCGCAACATTTCTGCTTGACGATCTTCGTATATGTCACTTATCATATAAGTGTCAATTAAGAAAAGGGTCGAAAGTCTCGAAACTCGCTCTTCTCAGCGGCTGAGATAAAGAGAATTTACCTAACAAAAATAATAGCTTCACCTTTAAGGCGAAGCATGAACGCGGACTTAAACCGCGTCGAGAACGACCAAAAATCGAACAGCTTCAACCAGAGGGAAAAACACATGAAATCCATATCGACACTTCTTAGCGCCACTGCCGTCGGCTCCGCCTTGCTGTTTTCCAACGCTTTGGCGGCCGACACGATCAAGATCGGCGTCGCCGGCCCCTTTACCGGCGCCAATGCGACCTTTGGCGAGCAGGTGTTCAGCGGCGTGTCCGCCTACGTCACCGACGTCAATGCGTCGGGCGGCATCAATGGCAAGAAGATTGAACTGGTGAAGGGTGACGACGCCTGCGAACCCAAGCAAGCCGTTGCCGTCGCCAATCGTTTCGTCGACCAGGACAAGGTCCAGGCGGTGATCGGGCATTTCTGCTCGTCCAACACGATCCCCGCTTCCGAGATCTACAATGATGCCGGTATCCTCGAAATGACGCCGTCCTCGACCAATCCGACCGTGACTGATCGCGGTTTCGACAATCTGTTTCGTGGCTGCGGCCGTGACGACCAGCAGGCCGTCGTCGCCGGCAGCTTCATTCTGGATACGTTGAAGCGGGACAAGATCGCGCTCATCCATGACAAGGACACCTATGGCCAGGGCCTGGTGGACGCCGTCAAGAAGACGATCGAAGCGCGCGGAATCAAGCCTGTGATGTACGAAGGCCTGACCCGTGGCGAACGTGACTTCAATGCGCTCGTCACCAAGATCAAAAGCTCCGGCGCCAACGCCGTTTACTTTGGCGGCCTCATTCCCGAAGGCGGCCCGCTGATCCGCCAGTTGAAGGAGCAAGGTGTCGACGTGGTCATCGTCAGCGGCGACGCTTTCGCCCAGGCGGAACTGGTCGCGGCAGCCGGCGGCGCGCAGAACCTCAAGAACGTCTATTATTCGGCAACGCCCGATCCGCTGGCGGATCCCTCCACGCAGGGTGTCCAGGATTCGTTGAAGAAAGCCAACATCACGCCGGCAAACTACGTCCTCTATGGCTATGCCAATGCGCAGGCCGTCATTGCCGCGCTGAAGGCCGGCGACGAGTTGAAGGCCCAGGCCGACTATCTCCGCAGCAACACCGTCGATTCCGCCATCGGCAAGATCACTTGGGACGCCAAGGGCGACATCAAGGACTTCAAGTTCGTCTTCTACAACTTCGACGACAAGGGAACCCCTGTCTTGGTGAAGTAAGGCATTTTGCCCGAGTTGGCCGGACCTCAAGGTCCGGCCGGCTTATCCATCCCCGAGAGACATAAGAGGGGTTCACCATGGACTTTTACATCCTGGTTCAGCAATTGTTCAATGGCATCACGCTGGGGACGATCTACGGCCTGATCGCGGTCGGATACACCATGGTCTACGGCGTCATCCGGATGATCAACTTCGCCCATGGCGACGTCTATATGGTATCGGCCTATATCGCCGCCATCACGCTTGCCGTCCTTGGCTATTTCAGCGTTCAGTCGGTTCCCTTCGCCTTGATATCCGTGCTGGTGATCAGCTGCGCAATCACGGCCGTCTATGGCTGGGTGATCGAGCGCGTCGCCTATCGGCCGCTTCGCGGCTCGACCAAGCTTGCTCCGCTGATATCGGCCATCGGCATCTCGCTGATGCTGCAGAGCTACGTCCAGATCGCCCAGGGCGCGCGCGACCAGGGTGTGCCGACGCTTATCCAGGGGGCGTTTCGCATCGGTAACGATACCCACTTCGCGCAGATCACCTACATGCAGACGGTGATCCTGTTCGCATCGCTGATCGCCATGGGCATGCTGACCTATGTGATCAATTACACCAGGATCGGCCGCGAATGCCGCGCCACCCAGCAGAATATCCGGATCTCCGCGATACTCGGGGTCAATACCGACCGGATCATTTCGACGGTGTTCGTCATGGGCGCGGCCACTGCCGCCGTCGGCGGCACGCTCGTCACCTTCAATTACGGCTCCTTCAACTTCTTCATCGGCTTCGTCATGGGCATCAAGGCCTTCACGGCTGCGGTTCTCGGCGGGATCGGCTCGCTGCCCGGCGCCGTGCTCGGCGGTATCGTCCTCGGCCTGACCGAGGCGCTGTTCGCCGGCTATGTCAGCACCGACTACAAGGACGTCTTCGCCTTCGCATTACTCATCACCCTTCTGTTTTTCCGACCGTATGGCCTGCTTGGCCGGCCGGAAATCCAGAAAGTCTGAGGAGGAATAAGAAGCCATGGAATCCAACCGCTTTCGCACGCTCTTCAAGCAAGCGCTCCTCACTTTTACGGTCTCCCTTATCCTGTTCGGCCCGATCTCGGGGCTGGTGCTCGAGGGATTTTCGTTCACCAACGAACTGATGCGCGCGGTGTTGCTGGCGGCCGTCGTCACGGCAGGCCGATCGGCGCTCTCGCTGTTCCAGATGAGCAGTCTCGGCCGAAAACTCACCCGGCGCATGGCAGGCAACGGCGCCGGTGTGACCGTCATGACCGGCCAGGAAAGGTCGCCGCTGCTGGTTCTTTCCCTGTTGTTTCTCGCCGGATTGAGTCTGCCGTTTTTCGCCGACAAATACTTCCTGGGTATCGCGATCCTTGCCCTGATATACTGCCTGCTCGGCCTGGGGCTCAACATCGTCGTCGGGCTTGCTGGCCTGCTCGACCTTGGCTACGTCGCCTTCTACGCCGTGGGCGCCTATCTCCTGGCGCTCGGATCGCAATATCTCGGCATCGGGTTCTGGGGCGCGCTCATCCTTGCCCCATTCCTGGCCGGCCTCTTCGGCATGGTCCTCGCCTTCCCCGTTCTGAAGATGCATGGCGATTATCTTGCCATCGTGACGCTCGGATTCGGCGAGATCATTCGTCTGGTGCTGAACAACTGGCTGGAATTCACCGGCGGGCCGAACGGCGCTCCGGTTCCGGCACCCACCTTCCTCGGCCTCGAATTCACCCGTACCGCCAAACAGGGCGGCGTTCCCATTCATGAATATCTGGGCATCCCCTACAGCGCGGACTACCGGTTCTGGTTTCTCTATTTCGTGCTGTTTCTTGTCGTCTGCTTCGTCATCTACGCCGTGGAGCGGCTGCGCGTCATCCCTCTCGGCCGCATGTGGGAAGCACTGCGCGAAGACGAGATCGCCTGCCGTTCGCTCGGCGTCAATCACGTCTTCACAAAGCTCACGGCCTTCATGCTCGGCGCCTCCACGGGCGGCCTCGCCGGCGTCTTCTTCGCCGCGCAACAGGGCTTCGTGAACCCGACATCCTTCACCTTCTTCGAATCCGCCCTCATCCTGGCGATCGTCGTCCTTGGCGGTCTCGGATCGACCGCGGGCGTCATCTCGGCAGCGCTCGTTCTCACCATTCTTCCGGAACTTCTGCGTGAGTTCGCCGAATACCGCGTTCTGGTCTTCGGTATCCTGATGGTGGTGATGATGATCTGGAAACCGCGCGGCCTGGTTCGCATCAAGCGCCCGGCATTCTTTCCGAGCTCGATGAAAGAAGGCATCGGCGCCGAACTGTCCTTTGAGGGCAAGGCGGAGGCGGGACGATGAGCCCCATCCTCGAAGTGCAGAATGTCACCATGCGTTTCGGCGGCATCGTCGCCAACCGGGACGTCAGCTTCTCGGTCGAACGCGGCGCGGTCACCGCCCTGATCGGTCCCAACGGCGCCGGCAAGACGACGATGTTCAACTGCATCACCGGATTCTATCGCTCCAGCGAAGGCCGCATCATGCTGAACGGACGCGATGGTCCAACGGATATCGGCCAATTGGTGACGAAACCGATGACCGGCGGCTCGCATCTCGTGACGCGCGCCGGGATTGCCAGGACGTTCCAGAACATCCGCCTGTTCAAGGAAATGTCGGTCATTGAGAACCTTCTGATCGCCCAACACCTCGCCACCCGCAACAACATCCTCAGTGGCGTTTTCCGGACCCGGGCGTTCCGCAAGGCCGAGGCAGAGGCTGTCGACCGGGCCTATTACTGGCTGGGGCAGATGAAGCTTGCCGACGACGCCAACCGCCTGGCCGGCGAACTGCCCTACGGCCGGCAGCGTCGCGTCGAGATCGCCCGCGCCATGTGCACAGGCCCGAGCCTCATATGCCTCGACGAACCGGCCGCCGGCCTCAACCCCTCCGAAACGCTGGATCTGGCCGAGGTCATCCAACGGCTCTGTGCCGATCACAAGCAGACGGTTCTCGTCATCGAGCACGACATGGGTCTCGTCATGCGCATTTCGAACCACATCGTCGTGCTCGATCATGGCGAGGTGATCTCCGACGGCACACCTGAGCATGTCGCCAACGATCCGGCCGTCGTCGCCGCCTATCTCGGTGTCAGCGAAGAAGAGGTACCAGCATGAGCCAGTCGTCCGACACGCGGGTACCGCTTCTCGAATTCGCCGGCGTTCATGCCCATTACGGCCCGGTAGAAGCGCTGAAGGCGGTAAACGTCCATATCTCAGCCGGTGAGATCGTCAGCCTGATCGGCGCAAACGGTGCCGGCAAGACCACGCTGCTTTCCTCCATCTTCGGGGCGCCGCGCGCCTCATCCGGCAAAATACTGCATCGTGGCGAAGACATCTCCCAGATGCCGACCAGCAGGATTTCCCGGCGCGGCATAGCGCTCGTTCCGGAAGGCCGCCAGATCTACCAGGAGATGTCGGTCGAAGAGAATATGATGATGGGCACGACGCCGATCGGCATGGCCCGCTTCGAAGAAGACCGGAACACCATGTTCGAGCTCTTCCCACGCCTCAAGGAGCGCCGAAATCAGACCGCCGGCACCATGTCCGGCGGCGAACAGCAGATGCTTGCCATCGCCCGCGCCATGATGGCGCGGCCGGAGCTGATCCTGTTCGATGAACCGTCGCTCGGCTTGGCGCCGCTGATCGTCAAGCGCGTTTTCGAAGTTTTGCGGGAGATTGCTGCGATGGGCAAAACGATATTTCTCGTCGAGCAGAACGCCAACCATGCGCTGAAGCTTTCGCAGCGCGCCTATGTCATGGTCAATGGTCGTATCCACCTCTCCGGCGACAGCGCCGCCCTCCTCGACAACCAAGAAGTACGCAAAGCCTATCTCGGACTGCACTGAACAAGGGCTTGCAGCCGGCATGGTCAATCGGCCGACGGCTGGCGTCGATTTAGCGCGGATGCCCTCCGGAGGTTTTACCCCGAAGAACGGTCATCTGCTCCTGCTGCACTTCATTTTCATCGTTCAAAACGGCGCGCCAAAGCCTATTGCCGAGCCGAAGCGACACCCGTTTCGTCCCCTCGTGTTCAGCAGTCCCGATTTCCACGGAGCTGACGACAGAGCCATGGCGCATGTGGCGGCGAAGATCGGCCAGCGACAAGCCGAATCGTTTCGCCAGCTCCGCTGATTCCAGGATAAAATCGCCATTTGAATCGCGCTCGATCAGCACCGACTTTTTCTCCAGCTACGTTCCACGCTCACCGCTCAGGCCACCGCCGGAACCGTATTATCCTCCTTTGGCAGCAGCCGCGCCACTGCGCTCAGGAGATCCGTTTGCGATATCAGGCCAAGGATCCGGTAATCGTCGTCGACAATGATGACGGCATGCGTGCGCCCGTCCGTCAGAACGGGCAACAGCGACAGAGCAGGATCCGAAGGTCTGGCCACCGCCGGCCTCGGGATCGCATGCGCGATGGTCTCGGTGCTCATCGACAATTCCCGCAAGCCGACAGCGCCGACGAGACGGCCCTCCGGGTCCTTCACCGGCAAGGTGCGGATATTATGCTTCAGGAGAAGATGCCGTGCGGTATCCGGTTCCGAAGCTTCGCCAATGGCGATCACGTCACGCGACATGATATCGGCACAGCTGATCTTGCCGTTTGAGCGGATGGCCGCTTGCAGCTCGACCTGCTGCAACAGCCGGCCGAGGTCTGCCCGGTCGATATCGAAGGTTTCGTCGAGCGCTTCGAGGGCCGCATCGACATCCTCCTCGCGAAAACCCACCCGCACGGCCGATGGCAGGTCGATCGTCTGATGGGTGTTCTCCGCCGGTCTCGGAACAACGTGCGGATAATTTCGCTTGGAGAGCTTGTGGAACAACAGGCCAAGGCCGACGAGAATGCAGGAGTTCAAAGCAACGGGCACGAAGGGAAAGAGAAATCCCCAGCCGGCAACGACAGGACCGCCGAGCACGGCGGTCAGTGCGGCGGCTCCGCCTGGTGGATGCAGGCAGCGCGTGAAGGACATCGCGCCGATGGCAAGCGAAACGCCGACGCCGGTCGCGATGATCGGATCGCGAATGAAGTATGCGGCAATAATCCCCATCAGGGCGGAAATCGTATTGCCGCCGATGATCGACCATGGCTGCGCCAGCGGGCTTGCAGGCACCGCGAAAAGAAGCACCGCGGACGCCCCCACCGGCGCGACGATCAGGGGAAGATGCGGCCCCTGGCCGAACAGATAGCCGCTGATGACGCCGGTGAGACCAATGGCCAGCAAGGCGCCGAGACATCCAATCAATCGCTCTCGTAAGGTCGCACCGGCCAGAATAGGTGAAAACAAACGGAAGCGGCGGAAGCGGCTCGGTCCCACCTTCGGGGAAACGGGATACTGCATGACAAGACCAATTTTAAGCGAGGATTATCTGGCGGCGAAGGAGGAAGACGTTCAGGCTAGTTTGTTGCCAGCCTGATATCTCTGCCCTTTGTCGCGCTGAGGACTTCGTGGAATGCGTTGAACGCGCTTGGGCGATCATTCCTGCGGTAGACGAGCAGCGTATCCACAGGCCCCAATTGATGGGTCTGGACAGGCGTCGGCCAGTGCATGAGATCAAGGACGGATCGCGGCATGACGCCTGCCGTGTTGCCGGTCGCAACGCTCGCCAGGATCGCGTGGTAGGAACCGAGCTCGCTCGTCGGCAGGGCGCTCGATTTGCGCGCCCAGTTTTCAGCGATCCTGCGATAGGTGCAGCCGGGTTCCAGAGCAGCGAGTGATCCGACACGCAGGTCGGCGGCGGATTTGATGGAGGGATGCCCGGACGGCAACACGATCAACAGGTCTTCGACGAAGACCGGCTCCGTTTCGAGCGCCTTGAGTTCGGCATCGAAGCTTGAGTCTTCCTCGCGCATCGTCTTCGGTGGACGGGCAATCAACGCGCAATCCAGGACATTGGAGAGAACGTCGCGGGTCAGATCGCGGGACGCCCCCATCGTCAGATGAAGCGACACCTCCGGCCACATCTGATTGAATTGCGTCAGCGCCGCCGGCAGCCTGCTTGCTGCCGTGCTCTCCATGGTGCCGACCCGCAATGTCCCCGATGGGGCGAGAGGCCGCACGGCCTGGCGCGCTTCGAGCGCAAGCGCCTTAAGCCGGTTGGCATAGACGAGGAACGTCTCGCCCTCGCGTGTCAACGTCATCTTCTTGCCGTCACGGCTGAAGAGGGAAACGCCGAGGTCCTCCTCCAATTGCTGGACGCGCGTCGTCACATTCGACGGCACCCGCCCTACGGCCTTGGCAGCCTTGGTAACACTGCGGTCGCTGGCAACGGCGAGGAATATCTCGATCGATGAAAGGTCCAATGAAAGGATCTCGTTTCCGGAATTAAGACGATAGATAATTCTCTATATAAAAATCATTGCCTCAGCTCAAGCCGGTTTCGGCATCGGATGAAAAACATGAGCCCAAGCAGACGAGCGATTGCCGAAAAAAGGGTCGCGACGCCGAGGAAATAGCCATGCAGGCCGCGACATTGCCTCTGACGGATGACGTTTTGAGAGTTTGAGGCTGGCATGAGGTTTGCATCCGCAAGGCTATCTGCGGATCGATCGGCGACGACCCTATGTTGCAACTTGTCTTGACCTGTCTTCTTCTGAGCGTCGCTTCAGGCTTGAGCATGCGCCGTTTTCTAATGCCGTATTTCCCAGGCGGCGATCTCGCCGAGAAATCTGCTCCTGTGACAATCGTCGCAAGCGCCGTCTTTCTGGCGGCAATCGCTTTCACTGTCTCCGATCAGAATCTCTGGGCAAAATCCGTCATCCTGATGCTCGGCCTTGCGCTGGCAGCCATGTTCGACGATGCGAGACCCAGGCTGATGATCGCTCTCTCCGCCGTCAGTCTGGCAGCCTACCTCGGGCTGCGTTCGATCGGCTGAGCATCCAACCATCACGCAAACAGATCAGTGGCGATTGAACACCGCAGCTTATCGCCGGTACCCAATCGATGCGATTGCATCCACCGACGAAAATCATTCGTCAACAGAGCCACATCTTACAACCTGAAACATCTCCCGACGGGGGACAAGGAAGACTTCGCGCAATACGAGAAAATGATCTCTATTGAAGAATATTCTTTCACTGTTATTCTGTATTATAGAACATTTACCGAAGGCACACTGGGATCGCAGCAAGCAGAAATCGGACCCCTCGCGATCGGTGTCTCTCGACTCCAGGAAATCGAGACCATCGATCCCGGGACCTGATCGTGACCGATGCCGAAATCCGGTTTCGTAACGACAGCGGCTCTAGTGCCGCGCGGATGTTCGAGTTGCGCTGACGATGAGGAGGCGAGTGGCGATCATGGACAGCGACCCGGCAGGAAAAATCTGGTCGGAATGGTATGCGTGGCATCCTGTCTTGCCGATCGATGACTCAGTGTTCTGGCTCGAGACCGTATACCGACGGGAAAGCCCGGAAGGTCTCTGGCAATATCGTTCGTTCCGGCCCGAATGTGAACGCCGGCAGACTCTGATCGACATACCGGTCTGTCCCGGCGCTTAGAGCAATTCCAGGAAAAGTGCGCAGCGGTTTTCCGTCCGGAATTGCGTAAAAACAAAAGGATAGAGCGGTTCTACGCTTCCGTTAAAAGCTGAACCGCTCTAGAACCCGACAAGATCGCCAGGTAGGCTTGTGTCAACCGAGTGCCTGGCTGACGAGCGCATAGGTTCTCGGCTCATGCGCCGGCTGATACCCCGGAACCGGAAGCCAAGGGCCGCCGAGCGACATGGTCGTTACGATGTCGTAAACGGGAAGACCGCAACGAGAGAGGAAATCGGAAAAGATCCCGCCCTGCTCGCGTGTGTCGAGGCGCAGGAACGCTCCTGCATGCTCGGCCGCATGCGGGCGAACCACAGCGATTGCGTCCGCGTCACTGCGCGCCACAATAGGACCGATGACATGGCCACGCCCGAACCGCCGGCAAAGCGAGAAAGCCTCGATCCTGCCGGCGCGGGTCAACACGATGCCTTTGGAATTTGCCATCAGCCGGGCCAAGAGCAGCTTGCGATCGGTGCCGAAGGCCACGCAGTCCAATTCGGCGATCGCTTCCAGATCGCCAGCCTCCACTGCCCGTATCACCGCACCGGACGGCAGCTCCACATTCGGCGGCGAGATCGCTTCGCCCTGGCATTGAAAGACGAGCGCCTCGCGAACAAAGTTCAGGGAACGATAGAGACGTCGCGCTGCACGCGTCGCATTCAGCCCGAGGTTGCGCCCGGCGACCTGCTCCAGCGCGTGGCCCATGAGCCATTGCCCGGCGCCATTGGTTTGAAGACGCGGCGAGGTGATGACCATACCGATCGTGGCAAATTGGGCATCGTAGGGAAACCACATCGCAGAGCCCAGGATGCGGCCGATTTCATCGATCGCCACGATGCCCTGGCCGAATTCCCGCAAGAACTGCCAGTCTTCGCCACGATGCGGCCAGGCGACGGTCATCGACAGCGCATGCAACTTGTCGAGGGCAACGCTGTCGATCCCGGCAATGTGCGTCTCGAAACTATCGACGAACCTGGATTCGGATGTCAGTTCACTCACTCCCACCCCCCTGCCGCATTTTTCTGGCCAAGCCGGCGTCCGGAAACTTCTCTGCCCAGACTAGAACAGATCGTTCGATACAATTCACTGGTAAGGCCGGCGCAAACACAACAATCGACCAAATCCGCTGCGCTTTCGGCAAATAAAGCCTGGACCGTTCTCTAAAGTCATTGACTAGGCCCGACCGGCCTCAGTCGCCGTTCACCGTGAGAACCTGGAATGTCGCCTTCCGTCAGCCCAGTTGCAAGCACCTCGAAGATCCCCGCACTGTGAGGAGTGCCATGCAGGCAATTGAAATTCTCGAAAGGCTCGTTGGCTTCCCCTCCGTCGTCGGCACGCCGAACGGTGAGATCGTGGCGTGGATCCGGCACTATCTGCAAAGCCACGGCGCTGTCGTCACGGAGCTTCCCGGCCCGGAGGGAGGCCGGTCGAACCTTTTCGCCACCATCGGCCCGAGGGAAACGCCGGGCTATATCCTCTCAGGCCATATGGACGTGGTCCCCGCCGCCGAGGGCGGCTGGACCAGCGATCCGTTCCGCCTGCGGGCCGAAGCGGACCGCCTCTACGGTCGCGGCGCCACCGACATGAAGGGCTTCCTGGCCGCCGTTCTCGCCGCCGTCCCAGCGCTTGCTGCCATGCCACTTCGCCAGCCCGTCCACCTTGCCTTTTCCTATGACGAGGAGGCCGGCTGCCGCGGCGTGCCGCACATGATCGCCCGCCTGCCGGAGCTCTGTGCAGCCCCGCTTGGCGCGATCATCGGCGAGCCGAGCGGCATGCGGGCGATCCGCGCCCACAAGGGCAAGGCCGCCGCCCGGCTGACGGTCAGGGGCCGGTCCGGCCATTCCTCGCGTCCGGACCAAGGACTGAACGCAATCCATGCCATCACCGATGTTCTGGCTCGCGCTCGCGCCGAAGCCGAACGGCTCGCCTCCGGCCCGTTCGAGCATGTTTTCGAACCGCCCTACTCCTCCCTTCAGGTCGGCACGCTGAAGGGCGGCCAGGCGGTCAACATCATTCCCGACAGTTGCGAGGCAGAGTTCGAAGCGCGGGCTATTTCCGGCGTCGATCCGATCACGCTGCTGGCGCCGCTGCGAGCATCGGCCGAGGCGCTGTCGCCGCTCGGCTTCCAGGTGGAATGGCGCGAACTCAGCGCCTATCCGGCGCTTTCGCTTGCCGCCGATGCGCCACTTGCGGCGCTGCTTGGCGAACTGACCGGCATCGAGCCGCTCGCCGCGGTCAGCTACGGCACGGAGGCCGGGCTTTTCCAGCGCGCCGGCATCGATGCGATCATCTGCGGCCCCGGCGACATCGGCCGCGCCCACAAGCCGGACGAATTCATCCTCACCGGCGAACTGCTCGCCTGCCAGGCGATGGTCGAGGCGCTTGGCCGCCGCTGCGCCTGATGACATCGAGATCAAGGAGCCGACGCGATGACCTTTCTCTTCAATTCCGATGCGAAGCGCGGCGCCATCTTCGCCGAAGCCTTCGCGCGCGAACTGCCCGACATTGCTTTCTCCATGGATCCCAAGTCAGTCGAAGCCGAGGCCGTGCGCTACCTGATCACCTGGACGGTGCCGGATAATCTCGCGCGCTACCGCAATCTCGAAATCCTCTTTTCGATCGGCGCGGGTATCGACCAGTTCCGCATCGATGCCGTGCCGGCATCGGTCAAGGTCGTGCGCATGGTCGAGGACGGCATCACCAGGATGATGCAGGAATATGTGACGCTGGCCGTACTTGCGCTCCATCGCGACCTGCCGACCTATCTCGACCAGCAGCGGCGCCGGACCTGGCAGACGATCGCGCCGGTACAGGCCTCCGAACGCCGCATCGGTGTGCTCGGGCTCGGCATGCTTGGAAGCGCGGTGCTCGAACGTCTGCAGCCCTTCGGCTTTCCGCTTTCGGGCTGGAGCCGCAGCCCGCGCGAGATCGACGGCATCCGATGCCTGAGCGGCCGCGACGGCCTCGATATTCTTATTGCAACCACCGACATTCTTGTCTGCCTGCTGCCGCTGACGGATGAGACGCGCGGTTTCCTGAATGGCGAGCTCTTCGCCGGACTGCCGGCCGGCGCTGCGCTCGTCCATGTCGGCCGCGGCGCTCAGCTCGATCATCAGGCGCTCGTCGACGCGCTCGACGCCGGACATCTCTCAGGCGCCGTCGTCGACGTCACCGATCCGGAACCGCTGCCTGAGGACCACGCCTTCTGGAGCCATCCGAAGATCCTGCTGACGCCGCACATTGCGAGCGTCACCCAAGCTGAGACCGCCGCGGCGGCCGTGATCGGCAACATCAAGCGGCACCAGGCGGGTCTCGATCCGATTGGATTGATCGATCGCAGCCGCGGCTACTGAGTTCTCAACCTAGGAAAGCAAAATCATGTCCCTCCTCAAGACGATCGACACCAACCCGACCTTCGCGCCGCGCGAGTCCGGTCCACTCCCAGAACGGCTGATCTCGGGCAATCCGGCCTTCAAGACCTGGGCGCAGGACGTCGCCCGCGGCGAGACGGTTCATAGCGGCGTGTGGGAGGCGACACCCGGCGAGACGCGCTCGATCAAGGGCGAGACGTTCGAGTTCTGCCACATCCTTTCCGGCCTGATCGAACTCACGCCGGAAGGCGGCGAACCGGTGGTCTACAAGGCCGGCGACAGCTTCGTCATGAAGCCGGGCTTCGTTGGCGTCTGGAAGACAATCGAGACGGTGCGCAAGATCTACGTCACCGTGACGTGACGCCGTAGTTTTGACTGCGGCGGCGGCGAAAACGCAATTTTTCGCCGCTGCGGCATCACCGGTCGACGCATGCTGCTCGCGTTCTCCAGTTAGGCTTGCCTCAGCCCCATCCCGAGGACATGCGATGACACTCAGCTTCGATCCGAACACGATATCCCTGCCCGTCGGGCATTTCATCGGCGGCCGGCTGGTTCCGGCCGAGGCTGTCATCGACATGCATCGCCCATCCGACGGCAAGGCCTATGCCGGCTGTCCGCTGGCCGACGAAGCCCTTGTCGATCACGCCGTCGAAACAGCCAGGACCGCATTGAAGACAAGCAATTGGGGCGGCATGCGGCCGCGCGAGCGCACTGTGGCGCTGCAGCGCTGGGCAGACCTGATCGAAGCCGAGGCGCAGACCCTCGCCAGGCTCGAGGCGCTCTCCTCGACACGGCCCATCGGTCATCTCGTCGCCGGCGACATCGCCGTCACCGCCGAGCAGATCCGCTTCTTTGCCGAGTTCGCCGACAAGGAAGGCGGCGACCTCGTCCCGACCGACGATGCGAACTTCGGCATGATCATGACGGAACCCTATGGCGTCGTCGGCGCCATCACACCCTGGAATTTCCCCTTGTCCATGGCCGGCTGGAAGCTCGGTCCGGCGCTGGCGGCAGGCAATGCGGTGGTGTTGAAGCCGTCGGAAATGACGCCGTTTTCGACGCTCTATCTCGCCGAACTTTCGGTGCGCGCCGGCCTGCCGGCCGGTCTCGTCAACATCGTGCTTGGCGACGGCCCGACCACAGGAAATGCGATCACCGGACATGCCGGCATCTCCAAGGTCAGCTTCACCGGTTCGACTGCGGCCGGCGCGGCAATCATGACGAACATCGCCCGCACCGGCGTCAAGCCGATGACGCTGGAACTCGGCGGTAAAAGCCCGCAACTGGTCTTCGCCGATGCCGATCTTAAGCTTGCGGCGGGCGCAATCGCCGGCAGCATTCTCTCCAACGCCGGTCAGGCCTGCGTTTGCGGATCGCGCCTGATCGTCGAGGCTGAGGTGGCGGACGCGCTCGCGGCCGCACTTGTCGAGAGGCTGGCCGCCATTCGCCCCGGCCCGACCTGGGATGAAGCAACCGATTATTCGCCCGTCATCTCCGAACGCCAGATCGCCCGCATGGACGGTATCATCCGCGCCGCCATCGACGGTGGCGCCGAGTGCCTCACAGGTGGCCGCCGCCTTGACCGCGAAGGCTATTTCTACGCACCGACCCTGATTTCCGGGGTGACGGCAACGTCGCCGGCGGTTCTGGAAGAAATCTTCGGACCGGTGCTGACCATGCAGACCTTCGAGGACGAGGAGGAAGCGCTGGGGCTCGCCGACCATCCGGCCTATGGGCTCGCCGCCGGCCTCTTCACCCGCGATCTCTCGCGTGCCATCCGCGTGACCCGCCGCCTTCAGGCCGGCACCGTTTGGGTCAACCGCTACGGCCGCTCACGCGACCATATCCTGCCGACCGGCGGCTACAAGCAGTCCGGCATCGGCAAGGATCTCGGCCGCGAAGCCTATCTCGCCAACCGCAAGAGCAAGAGTGTGCTCATCAGCCTGTGAGGACCTGCGATGAAAACCTACAAGATCGCCCTTCTGCCCGGAGACGGCATCGGCCGCGACGTGACGGCAGCAGCCTGGGCCGTGCTCGAAAAGGCAGCTAGCCTGAACGGATTTTCTCTGGATGCAACCAGCTATCCCTGGTCCTGCGACTACTATCTGGAGAACGGCAGCATGATGCCCGCCGACGGCATCGAAACGCTCCGGTCCTTCGATGCCATCCTGCTCGGCGCCGTCGGCTGGCCTCGCAAAGTGCCGGATTCCGTGTCGCTGCATGGGCTTTTGCTGCCGATCCGCAAGGCTTTCGTACAATATGCCAATATCCGCCCGCACCGGCTGCTGCCGGGTGTGCAGGGGCCGTTAAGGGCTGACGGCTTCGACATCCTCTGCATTCGCGAAAACACCGAGGGCGAATATTCCGGCGCCGGTGGTCGCGTCCACCAGGGCACCGATAATGAAGTGGCTGTGGAGACCTCGATCTTCACCCGCACGGGGGTCGAACGCATCCTCCGTTTCGGCTTCGAGCAGGCGCGGACACGACGCGGCAAGCTTGCTTCGGTGACGAAGTCCAACGCGCAGAAATATTCAATGGTCTTCTGGGACGAGATCACCCAGAGGCTCTCCGCCGAATATTCCGATGTCGAGGTGACCAGCTACCACATCGACGCCATGGCCGCCCGCATGGTCATGGCGCCCGACAGTCTCGACGTCGTGGTCGCCTCCAACCTGTTCGGCGACATCCTGACCGACCTCGGCGCTGCCATCCAGGGCGGGCTCGGCTTTGCAGCCTCCGCCAATATCAATCCCGATCGTTCGGCGCCATCGATGTTCGAACCGGTCCACGGCTCCGCGCCCGATATCGCTCATCTCGGCATCGCCAATCCGATCGCCGCCATCTGGTCGGGCGCGATGATGCTCGAGCATTTGGGAGAAGCGGCTGCCGCCGCAAGGGTGATGGCCGCAATCGAGGCGACGACGGCACGCGGCATCGGCGCAATCCCCGGCAAGGACAAGACCGACGCGATCACCGCATCGGTGCTTTCGGCACTCGGCTGATCAATGGAGAACAGAATGAACGGATTAAGGGATAGCGGCCTGTTTCGTGAGCAAGGGCTAATCGACGGAGAATGGCGCGGGGCCGCAGCCGGACGCGCGATCGAGGTGATCGACCCGGCGACGCAGCATATGCTGGGCACAGTGCCCGACATGGACGGAGCCGATACGAGGGCGGCAATCGCCGCAGCGGAAGAGGCCTTTGGTCCATGGCGCGCAAAGACCAATGCCGAGCGCGGCGCATTGCTGGAGGCCTGGCATGATCTGATGCTCGACAATATCGAGGATCTGGCGCTGATCCTCACCCGCGAGCAGGGCAAGCCACTGACGGAATCGCGCGGCGAAATCCGCTATGGCGCCTCGTTCATCAAATGGTTTTCCGAGGAGGCGCGCCGGATCGGTGGAACGACCATTCCGTCACCGACGACCGACCGGCGGATCGTCGTTCTGAAGGAGCCCGTCGGCGTGTCGGCGATCATCACGCCGTGGAATTTTCCGAATGCGATGATCACCCGCAAGGTCGGGCCGGCGCTCGCCGCCGGCTGCACCGTCGTCATCAAGCCATCCGACCTCACCCCTTATTCGGCGCTGGCGCTCGGAGTCTTGGCGGAGCGCGCCGGCATCCCGAAGGGCGTGATCAATATCGTCACCGGCATGCCGGCCGGCATCGGCGACGAACTGATGGCGAACCAGACCGTCCGCAAGATCTCTTTCACCGGCTCGACCCGCGTCGGCTCGCTGCTGATGCGTGGCGCGGCCGACAGCGTCAAGCGGCTTAGCCTCGAACTCGGCGGCAACGCGCCGTTCATCGTCTTCGACGACGCCGATCTCGATCTTGCCGTGGAAGGCGCAATCGCATCGAAATTCCGCAATGGCGGGCAGACCTGCGTCTGCGCCAACCGCCTTCTCGTCCAGTCCGGCGTCTACGAGGCCTTTGCCGCCAAACTTTCCGCACGCGTATCGGCCATGAAGGTCGGGGCCGGCACGGATGCCGGCACGGATATCGGGCCGATGATCAACAAGGCAGCGATCGAGAAGATCAAGCGTCACGTCGACGATGCGGTGGAAAAAGGAGCGAGGATCCTCGCCACCGCGGGTTCAGTGCCTGAAGGCGATCAATATGCGGTGCCGATGGTGCTCGGCGGCGCGACGACCGAGATGCAGCTTGCCAGCGAAGAGACCTTCGGACCCGTTGCCCCACTTTTCCGTTTCGACAACGAGGAAGAGGCGATCCGCATCGCCAACGCCACGCCCTTCGGCCTTGCGGCCTATTTCTACACCGAGAGCCTGAAACGCTCCTGGCGGGTCGCCGAAGCGCTCGAATTCGGGATGCTCGGCCTGAACACGGGCGCCATTTCAACCGAGGTCGCCCCCTTTGGCGGCGTCAAGCAGTCCGGCCTCGGCCGTGAAGGCGCCCAATGCGGCATCGACGAATATCTGGAAATGAAGAGCTTCCATATCGGCGGGCTCAACTGACCAGCGGCAAGAGCAAAAGAAAATGGGCGCCGTGGACTCATCCTCGGCGCCCTTTTTCGTAGTCGCTGATGCTTTACTGGAAGCGGTCGAGCGTCTTGTAGTAAAGCCCGACCAGCGGCAGGAACCACGGTTTGCCGAAGTGGCCGGGGACGGCCGGCCAGTCGAGACCCTTGATCGGGTTACGGTCGGCCTTCCCCAGGATGGCGTCGGCCATGATCATGCCGAGATGGGTGGAGAGCTGGGCGCCGTGGCCGGAATAGCCCATGGCATACCAGACACCATCGACATAGCCGGCGCGCGGATAGCGGTCCTTGGTCATGTCGACCAGCCCGCCCCAGCAATAGTCGATTTCAACGCCGGCAAGCTGCGGGAAGATTTCAGCCAGGCTGGCGCGCAGAATGTCGCCGCTCCTTGCGTCCGAGCGCTGATCGGACGTGGCGGAAAACCGGGCGCGACCGCCGAAGATCAGCCGCTTGTCGGGCGACAGCCGGAAATAATTGCCGATGTTCATCGACGTGACGCAGGTGCGGTTACCCGGCATCGTAGCGGCGATTTCGGCGTCGGTCAGCGGACGGGTGGCGATCAGGAAGCTGCCGACGGAAACGATCCGGCGGCGGAAATAATTAAAGAGTGACGGCGTGTAGGCGCCTGTCGCGACCAGCACGTGGTCTGCGGTGACGGTGCCGCGTGCGGTCGTAAGGCTGTGGCGACCATTGCCCTGCCGGTGCGCGGTCACCGCCGTCCTTTCAAAGATGACGGCGCCATGGCGGGCGGCCGCAGTGGCGAGCCCGGCGACATAACGGCCCATATGCATCATTGCACTCTTCTTCGAGAGCATGGCGCCATGGAAAGGCGAGCCGACCTCGCTTTTCAGGTCACTCTCCGTCAGAAGTGCAGTGTCCGGATCGACCTCTCTGTGAACAGCCTCGAAATTGCGGGCAATGGCATCGAAATGCTGCGGCTTGGAAGCGAGCTTCAGCTTGCCGGCGCGGCGGAAATTGCAGTCGATTCCCTCTTCGGCGATGATCGCCTCGATCGTGTCGATGGAATCGTCGAACGCTTTGTAGAGGGCGACGGCTCGCTCCACGCCGAGTGCGGATTTGGCGGAGAGGAAACTGTGGGCAAGCCCGTTGTTAAGGTGGCCGCCATTGCGTCCCGACGCTCCCCAGCCGACCCGTTCGGCCTCCAGCACGACGACCTTGACGCCGGTCTTTGCAAGCTGGCGCGCCGCGGCAAGCCCGGTAAAGCCGGCGCCGATGACGGCAACGTCGTAATGTCCTTCGACGGGGCCTTGTGCGCCGCCGGCAAAGGTCGGTGCCGTGTCGTGCCAGTAGGATTCGAACTGCATCCGCGTGTCTCCGTCAGAGCCCGACGACGCCAGGCAGGCCCGAGATGTCAGGAATTTCGACATAACCGTAATAAGGGTTGGCAGGCTCATGGCCGCGATTGACCCAAACCTTGTTCTTGATGCCGAGATCGTGGGCCGACATCAGGTCGTAGCGGAAGGAGGACGAGCAATGCAGCACGTCTTCCGGCCCGCAGCCCAGCATATCGAGCATATATTCAAAGCCCTTGAAGCGTGGCTTATAGGACTGCGCCTGCTCGGCGGTATAGACCGCATGGAAGGGCGCGCCCAGTT
Organism: Rhizobium beringeri; assembly: GCF_004306515.1. Taxonomy (NCBI): domain Bacteria; kingdom Pseudomonadati; phylum Pseudomonadota; class Alphaproteobacteria; order Hyphomicrobiales; family Rhizobiaceae; genus Rhizobium; species Rhizobium beringeri. Next base: position 601,401 of record NZ_SILG01000002.1, read on the forward strand.
TTTCGACGTTCGACATGATCTGCGAATTCATGGCGTTGGAGAGGATGACCAAGGGGATTTCCTTGGCGACCTTGGCAAGACCGGCCGGGACATCTGAATGCGGCCCCCAGGTCGGAACCCGCTCATAGATCATTCGGGCGGCTTCGTCGCGAAATGTTACGCCGTTGCGCTTGCATGTCCGCTCGAGCGAATTGTGCACGACCTCGGCATAGGGCTTCCAGTCACCCAGGATCTCGTCGAGCCGATAGGCGGCAAAATTCTTGATGAACTCCGCCATGCGCCGCTCGTCGAGCTCTTTGCCGTAGAGGTCGCGCGCCGCTTCCGCCATTTGAAAGTTGGTCAGCGTGCCGTAGCAGTCGAAGGTGATGTATTTCGGACGGAACGTCGTCATCTGCGTATCCTTGAGCGATCGGAACTGGGGACGTGTCACAATCATAGGCACCGCTTCACCGACAGCTCGCCTGAATTGGCTGCATCGGAAGCAGAATCTATCGTATCGAAAGCAGGGTTTGGCAGAAGGTTGCGCACTTGCCCGCGGTCAACGGCCGGCGGAGTGATGCCTTCAATCGCCGTCGTGATCGTGATCGTGATGCGACGGAAGGTCGAGGCCGAAGGTGTTGACGAGATCGGCCACCTGCGCCGGACTGAGGAAACGGGGATTGAGGTTGCGCAACAGCAGATAGAGCTTCGCCGTTTCCTCCAGTTCCTCGGTCGCAAAGACCGCCGCCTCCAGGCTGTCGCCGGCGACAACAGGTCCGTGATTGGCCAGGAGCACCGACGAATACTTGCCCGCCAGCCCGCGGATGGCATCGGCCACCGCCGGATCGCCCGGACGATAATAGGGCACCAGCGCGGTTTCGCCGGCCCGCATGAGATAATATGGCGTCATCGGCGGCAGGGCGGCACGCGGATCGATCTCCGGCAGCATGGTCAACGCCACTGCGTGGGTGGAGTGAAGATGGACGATGGCGCGGGCGCTGCCGCGCGTATCGTAAAGGGCGGTGTGCAGCGGAATTTCCTTGGTCGGCTTGTCGCCGGACAGGAGCCGGCCTTCGGCATCGAGCCTGGAGATCCGTGCCGGGTCGAGAAAGCCGAGCGAGGCGTTGGTCGGCGTGACCAGCCAGCCGCCATCCTCCAGCCGCAACGATATGTTGCCCGACGAACCGGGCGTCAGCCCGCGCTCGAACAGCGAGCGGCCGTATCGGCAGATTTCCTCACGCAGGCGCGCGTCGGACATGACAGTTCCTCCAATATTACGCGGTTGCCCCTTCGATCAGTTCAAAGCCGAGATCGACGGCCTGCGGCGGCGCGTTGGCGACGACCAACTGCGCGGCTATCTGCCCCGTCGCCACGCGCGGCGTTCGGATGGTCGACAAGGGTTGCGGTATTGCCCGGCCGATATCGAGGCCGTTATAGCCGAAAATGGCGAGCTTCGAGGGGATCGCGATCCCCTCGGCCAGACAGTGAAAATAGCCGCCCAGCGCCATGTCGTCGTTGGAGAAATAAACCGCATCGAGATCGCTCGTCCGGGCAAGCAGCCGCTCCAGCCCCAACCTGCCGTTTTCCACGGACGAGGCGCCTTCGAGAATTTCGCGGGCGACGAGCGGGGCGTCATGCGCATCGAGCGTTTCGCAAAAGCTGGAAAACCGCTTGCCGGCACGGGTATCGCGCTTCAGGTCGTGACCGACATAGCCGATCCGGCGATAACCCCGCTTGAGCAGGAAGGCAGCGCTCTCCCGCCCGGCCGCGCGGTTCGAGAAGCCGACCGCGATATCGAGAGCATCGCCGTCCAGATCGAGCAGCTCGACGACCCGGCACCCGCTGGCGCGCAGCATCTTGACCGTGCCCTCGGTGTGCTCGAACCCCGCCAGCATGACCGCCGCCGGCCGCCAGGCAAGCATCGCGGCGGCGAGCGCTTCCTCCTTGCCCGGATCATAATCGGTCACGGAGAATACCGCCTGATACCGGTTTTCCTCCAGAACGGCGCTGGCACCGCGCAGCACATCGGGAAAGACGATGTTGGACAGCGAGGGAATGACGAAGGCGACAAGACGCGAACCGGTGGAGGCCAGCGTTCCCGCGATCCGGTTCGGCACATAGCCCAGCCGCTCGACGGCGGCCATCACCCGCTCGCGCGTCTTGCCGGAAAACGAACCGTGGTTGCGCAGCACGCGCGACACCGTGCTCTCGCCAACACCGGCCGCTTCCGCGACCTCGGCAAGCGTTACCGTCGGTTGATGTTTGAATTCCATCGTTACGTTTGAACCCGACTGTTGAGGTGGTTGCCCGGCCTGCCCGCCCGATGACCACCGCGTTGCCACCATTTTTCACCGCTCCCGCCAAGAAGCAAGGTTTTTTTGGCAGCGCTACCAATTTGGTGTTGGCAGCGCTGCCAAAATGGATTAATGAAAATGGCAGCGCTGCCAAAAAGTGGCTCGGCGTGCCGCGGGAGGATCAACAGGAGACCGCGGCAACAATCGGAGGAGAAAATCATGACGCTGCAGACGCAGGCGCCAGTCGTTGGCGCACATCCCGCCCAGACGCTCGAAGACCGTGCTTATGGCAAGGTATTCTGGCGCATCGTACCCTTTTTGATGCTGTGCTACGTGGTCGCCTATCTCGACCGCGTCAATGTCGGCTTCGCCAAGCTGCAGATGTCGAGCGAGCTCGGCCTCTCGGAAGCCGCCTACGGCATCGGCGCCGGCATTTTCTTCATCGGTTATTTTCTGTTTGAAGTGCCGAGCAACATCATCATGAACAAGGTTGGCGCACGGGTTTGGATCGCCCGCATCATGCTCACCTGGGGCATCATTTCCGCCGCCTTCATGTTCACCTCGTCGGAAACCGTCTTCTATGTCCTGCGTTTCCTGCTGGGGGTTGCCGAAGCCGGATTTTTCCCCGGCATCATTCTCTATCTGACCGCATGGTATCCGGCCCATCGCCGCGCCAGGATCATCACCACCTTCATGTCGGCGATCCCGATATCCGCCATTTTCGGCAATCCGCTTTCGGGTCTCCTGATGGACAGCTTTCACGGCACACACGGACTTTCCGGCTGGCAGTGGATGTTCCTGATCGAAGCCATTCCAGCCATTCTTTTCGGCGTTGCGACGTTCTTCTACCTTGATGATACGATCCAGGGCGCGAAATGGCTGAACGATGAGGAAAAAGGCGTGCTGACGGCCAATATCGAGGCGGAGAACCGGGCCAAGACGGCAAGCCCGCACAGCATCGGCGCAACGCTGACCGACCGTCGCGTCTGGCTGATGTGCTTGATCTATTTCTGCTTCGTGCTCGGGCAATATGGCCTGAATTTCTGGATGCCGACCATCGTCAAGGCCTCGGGCGTCAGCGGAAACCTCAATATCGGCCTGATTTCCGCGATCCCCTATATCTGCACATTCGTTGCCATGCTGGCGCTCGGACGTTCCGCCGACAGGCTGCGCGAACGCCGCTGGCACCTCGTCGTCCCGGCCCTTATCGCCGCCGGTGGTTTCGTCGCGGCGACGATGGCGACGAGCACGACCGTCTCGATTGTCTGCCTCTCGCTGGCTGCTGCTGGCGCCATCAGTTGCGCGCCGCTGTTCTGGTCGCTTCCGACGGCTTTTCTCGCCGGCACCGGCGCTGCGGCCGGCATTGCCTGGATCAACTCGGTCGGTAACCTCGCCGGGTTTCTCGGGCCATTTCTGGTAGGCTATCTCAAAGACTTCACCGGCACCAACAGCGCCGGCATGTATCTGCTGGCGGCTGCGTTGGTCATTGGTTCGCTGGCCGTGTTGACGGTTCCTGCGAAAAGCGTCAATCGCTAAACCACAGCCCCTCCGGGATGGTACCCGGAGGAGCGCAGACCTTTCCTCACAAGACTGGAGAACCTCCTCATGTCACCGCTTGCTGAAAACTCGGGCTCGGCCGTTGTCGCAGCCGTCATCGGTCTTGGTTCCATGGGGCTTGGAATGGCCCAGTCGATGAAGCGCGCAGGACTCGACGTCGTTGGATATGACATCACGCCGGCGGCAGTGGACCGCTTCGTCGCCGATGGCGGACGTGGCGCGGCGACCCCTGCCGCTGCGGCAAAAGACGCCGACATCGTCGTCTCCGTGGTCGTCAACGGCGCGCAGACCGAGGCCGTGCTGTTCGGGCCTCAAGGCGTCGCGCGTACGATGAAGCCCGGTGCCGTCTTCATCTCCTCGGCCACCATGGATCCCGCCGTCGCACGAGATCTGGCGCAGCGGGTGGAAGCTCTCGGCCTGCATTATCTCGACGCGCCGATTTCGGGCGGCGCGGCCAAGGCGGCGCATGGCGAACTGACGATCATGGCATCCGGTTCCAGGCAGGCCTTCGACACGGCGCGCCCGGGTCTCGACGCCATGGCCGCCAAGGTCTACGAGCTTGGCGACGAGGCCGGAAAAGGCGCGGCCTTCAAGATGATCAACCAGCTTCTCGCCGGCGTGCACATCGCGGCCGCCTGTGAAGCCATAACCTTTGCCGCCAAGCAGGGCCTCGACCTCGACAAGGTCTATGAGGTGATCACCGCTTCGGCCGGCAATTCCTGGATGTTCGAAAACCGCGTGCCGCATGTGCTGGCCGGAGACTATACTCCGCTCAGCAGCATCGAGATTTTCGTCAAGGATCTCGGTATCGTCCAAGACATGGCCCGCTCCGAGCGTTATCCCGTACCGCTCGCGGCAGCCGCCTTGCAGATGTATCTGGCCGCCTCCGGGGCGGGCATGGGCCGTGACGACGATTCCTCGCTCGCGCGGCTCTACGCCAAGCTTTCCGGCGCTGAATTGCCCAGCTCCACCAAAGAGCCGCAGAGCCTGTAAAAGGAACGCTAGACATGCCGGTTTTCGCCGCCAACCTGACGATGATGTTCAACGAATGGGCGTTCCTCGATCGCTTCGACGCCGCAGCCGAGGCTGGCTTTGCCGCCGTCGAATACCTCTTTCCCTACGAAGCTACGCCCGAGGCAATCGCCGAACGGCTTGCTCGCAACGATCTGCAGCAGGCCTTGTTCAACCTGCCGCCGGGCGACTGGGCAGCAGGCAAACGTGGCATCGCGGCTCTTCCCGGGCGGTTCGATGCGCTGAAAGCGGATGTCGAGCGGGCACTGGACTATGCGGCGGCGACGGGCGTCAGACGATTGCACTTGATGGCGGGCATCGCCGACCCTCATGACGAAGACGCCGCCTCCTGTTACCGGCGCTCCGTCACCTATGCTGCCGGGCGGCTTGCGGAAAAGGGCATCGATCTCCTGCTCGAGCCGATCAACGGCCGAAACATGCCAGGGTATTTCCTCAACGACTTCGGCGCCGCCGAGCGGCTGATCGCCGAATGCGGTCTGCCGAACCTGAAGCTCCAGTTCGACATCTATCACCGTCAGATCATCCATGGCGACGTCACTATGGCGTTGCGACGTCTGCTGTCGATCACCGGCCATATCCAGATCGCCAGCGTGCCGTCACGCAACGAACCGGACGGGGAGGAGCTGAACTTTGCCTATCTGTTCGGCGAAATCGACCGCCTGGGTTATGACGGTTTCGTCGGCTGCGAATACATCCCGCGCGGCCACACATTGGACGGTCTTGGCTGGTTCAAACCTTTTGCACGGAGCTAGACGATGGCTATTTTGCTCGGATCAATCGCTGACGACTATACGGGTGCGTCCGACCTCGCCAACACGCTGACGAAGAACGGTCTGCGCACGGTACAGACGGTCGGCATCCCTGATCCGGCGCTGGCGCTGCCGGATGTCGACGCCGTGGTCGTTTCCCTGAAGGTCCGCTCCGTCCCGGCTTCGGACGCCGTCGCGGCCGCGGCGAGCGCCGAGCGATGGCTGCGCCAACTGGGCGCCGGCCATGTACTTTACAAGATCTGCTCGACCTTCGATTCCACCGATGCCGGCAATATCGGTCCGGTCACCGAGGCCTTGAGCGATGCGGCCGGCGGCGGCGTCGTGCTGGTGACACCAGCCTTTCCGGAAACGGGACGCACCGTCTATCTTGGCCATCTCTTCGTCGGCGGACAGCCGCTGAACGAAAGCCCGCTCAGGGACCACCCCCTCAATCCGATGCAGGACGCCAATCTCGTGCGGGTTCTCACCCGACAATCGCGTAACGCTGTCGGATTGATCGATCTCACGACCATCGCGGCCGGACCCGACGCCGTCAAGGCGAGGCTCGATGCCCTGCGCACGGCAGGCATCACTGCTGTGATCGCCGACGCAATTTTCGAACGCGATCTTGAAACGCTCGGCGAGGTGGCGTTGGAAATGCCGGTGTCCACCGGTGCGTCCGGCCTCGGCCTCGGCCTTGCCCGCGCGCTCGTCCGCTCCGGTCGGATATCCTCCGACGCTGCAACGACGGCGGACGCCATTCGCCCGGTGGGCGGGCTTTCAGCGATCGTTGCCGGCAGTTGCTCCAAGGCGACGCTGCACCAGCTCGACATCGCCGAACGGTCGATGCCCGTCCTGCGGCTCGACCCGGAGCGGCTGCTTGCCGGTCCCGATGAGATCGCCGCGGCGATTTCCTGGGCTGGAGACCGCATCTCCGCCGGTCCCGTCGTCATCGCAGCGAGCGCTGCGCCTGAAACCGTGGCCCGGCTGCAATCGCTCCATGGACGAGAGGCCTCCGGCCACGCGATCGAGACCGCGACGTCGATCATCGCTGCCGAACTGGTGGGGAGAGGCGTGCGGCGCCTTGTGGTCGCAGGCGGCGAAACCTCGGGCGCGGCGGTCGACAGGCTTGCCATTCCGGCATTTCTGATCGGCCCGGAGATTGCGCCCGGCGTGCCGGTGCTGCGCACGGTCGGGAATGCGCAGGGCGACATGCTTCTGGCGTTGAAATCAGGAAACTTCGGAGGCGAAGATTTCTTTACCGCAGCGCTGGCGATGATGCACTGACAGAACCTCGATAGGATGGATATCGGTTAGTTCTAGCATAAGATGCGGCGGCCCGTGACAGCAAAGCCATAAGATACTGCTTGAACCATGGCCTTCAGACGATCTGCCCGCCGGCGCTCCGGCAGACTGGCGGGCACGACATGAAGGACGCCCCCATGCAAGCAAGTCAGATCGAAATCGTCCCGTTCGGCCCCGACCATCTGGAAGCCGCCGTCGCGCTCTCAAGACAGGCGGGCTGGCCACATCGCACCGAAGACTGGCAGCTGGCGCTCGCCTTGAGCGAAGGGATGGTCGCAGTCGAGGACGGCAAGGTCGTCGGCACCGTCCTCGTCACGCCGTACAAGGGCGATTGTGCGACGATCAATATGGTCATCGTCGACGAGTCGATGCGCGGCCGTGGCCTCGGCCGCCGACTGATGGACGCCGCATTGCTGGCCGCGGGAGACCGGCCGCTGAGGCTGGTGGCGACGACGGCAGGCCTGCCGCTCTACCAAAAGCTTGGCTTCCACGAGACGGGAACCGTGCTGCAGCACCAGGGCCTTGCCGGAGAAATCGCCACGCCGGCGGAAACGGAAGCCGCTACCGACGCCGACCTCCCTGCTATCGCGGCACTCGACCGCCTTGCCTTCGGCGCCGACCGCGAAGGGCTGCTCTCTTATTTCACCAGGATCGGCGAATTCGCCGTCATTCGTCGCGATGGCCGCCTCTCCGGCTTCGCGTGTCTGCGTCCCTTCGGCCGCGGTGAAGTGATCGGACCCGTGGTGGCCGCCGACCTCGGCGAGGCCAGGAAACTCATCGAACATTTCATCGCCAGGCGACCCGGGCGGTTCCTCAGGGTCGACACCACGGCCGAGACCGGGCTTTCCCCGTGGCTCGCCGAACACGGGCTCGCCCATGTCGGCGGTGGGATCACGATGAAAAAGCCGTTGGCCAACGACGCCGCCGATCCGACTGCCACCACCTTTGCCCTCGCCAGCCAGGCGCTCGGCTGATCCGGAGATCTCCATGTACAGCAATTCCCTCATCGAACTCGATCGCGCCCACCTCATTCATCCGGTTGCCTCCTACCGCGGCCACGAAAAGCTTGGCGTGCGCGTGCTCGCCTCGGCCAAGGGCGCGACGGTCACCGACGCATCGGGCAAGCAACTGATCGACGGCTTCGCCGGCCTCTGGTGCGTCAATGCCGGTTACGGCCACGAGAGCATCGTCGAGGCGGCGGCCCGGCAGATGCGCGAGCTTCCCTATGCGACGGCCTATTTCGGCCTCGGCTCGGAGCCCGCGATCCGGCTTGCCGGCGAACTCGCCGACCGCGCGCCGGGCGATCTCAACCATATCTATTTCACCCTCGGTGGCTCCGATGCGGTGGACAGCACGGTCCGCTTCATCCGCTACTACTGGAATGCCCGAGGACAGCCTGAGCGCGATCAGTTCATCTCGGTCGAACAGGGCTATCACGGCTCCTCGACAGTCGGCGCGGGTTTGACCGCGCTGCCTGCCTTCCATGCCGGCTTCGGTCTTCCCTTCGACTGGCAGCATAAAATTCCGTCTCATTACGCCTATCGCAACCCGGCGGGCGACAATCCGCAGGCGATCATCGACGCCTCGCTTGCGGCGCTGAAAAGCAAGGTCGAGGCGATCGGGCCGGAACGTGTTGCCGCTTTCTACGTCGAGCCGATCCAGGGCTCGGGCGGCGTTCTGGTGCCGCCGAAAGGCTGGATGAAAGCCATGCGCGAATTCTGCCGCGCACACGACATCCTTTTCGTGGCGGACGAAGTGATCACCGGCTTTGGCCGCACCGGCCCGCTTTTTGCCTGCAGCGAGGATGAGATCGTGCCCGATTTCATGACGACCGCCAAGGGCCTGACCTCCGGCTACGTCCCCATGGGCGCCGTCTTCATGGCCGATCATGTCTATGAAACGATCGCCGAGGGCGCGGGTGCTGCCGCCGTCGGCCATGGCTACACCTATTCGGCCCATCCCGTCAGCGCAGCGGTCGGCCTGGAAGTCCTGAAGCTTTATGAAAACGGCCTTCTCGAAAACGGCGTCAGGGCCGGTGCGCGGCTGATGCAGGGCCTGGAGTCGCTGAGAGATCATCCGCTCGTCGGCGATGTACGCGGCCGCGGCATGCTGGCTGCCGTCGAACTCGTGGTCGACAAGGTGAACAAGACGCCGTTGCCGGCATCCGCCGAACCCTCCCGCCGCATCTTCGATCGCGCCTGGGAGAACGGCCTCGTCATCCGCGCCTTCGGCAATGGTGTGCTTGGCTATGCTCCGCCGCTCTGCTGCACCGAAACGGAGATAGACGCGATCGTCGAGCGCACCCGCATCACGCTGGACGAGACGCTGGAGGACCCGGACGTGCGTCGGGCGCTGCAGGCCTGAGAATATCGCGAAACGGTCAGATTCGGTATTTTGTGCCGCCTCATGATGCCTATTCGGCGAATCCGGTGCGGTGCAGGTGACACACTGAAATCAACGAAAGGCCGCGGCAGAAGCCGGCCTTCCATACAAGAGCGGGACAAAGACCCCGCCAGCGGAACAGAATTTTCTTCTTCGAGAAGCCGAGCTCCCATCGGAGCGGAACACTGGGGAATTCGCGTGAGCAAAAGCCTTCCGGAATTCAAATACCTGACCTTCGACGTCGTCGGCACGCTCATCGACTTCGAAGGCGGCCTCAAGACCTGCCTCGCCGAGATCGCGACCGAGGCGGGGACTGAAATCGACGGCGAGCAGGCGCTTAGCCTTTACCGTGCAGCCCGCTACTCCGAGGATGCCGACCTCTTCCCCGACGACCTCGTGCGCGTCTACCTCTCGATCGCGCCGAAGCTCGGCCTGCCCGCCGATCAAAAATATGGCGAACGGCTGCGGGATTCGGCCAAGGGCTGGAAGGGTTTTGCAGACAGCGCCGCAGCGCTGGCAAGTCTTGCGAAGGATTACCGTCTCGTTGCGATGACCAACGCCCGCCGCTGGGCATTCGATTTCTTCGAGAAGGAACTCGGCAATCCGTTTTATGCCGCCTTCACCGCGGATGATACCGGGACCGAGAAACCCGATCCCGCATTCTTCGAGACGGTATTCGACTACGTCGCTTCGGAAGGACATTCAAAGGACGACATCCTGCATGTCGCCCAGAGCCAGTACCACGATATCGGGATTTCCAGGAAACTCGGGCTGACCAATTGCTGGATCGAGCGGCGACATGCCGAGAAGGGTTACGGCGGTACGATCGAGCCGGCCGAGTTCACCAAACCCGATTACCATTTCACCTCCATGGCCGGCCTTGCCGATGCCGTGGCCGCCGCGCGCGCCTGACTTTGAAAGCAGATCGGGCCTGCCCGCAACGGGCAGCCCGCCACACAAGAAAAGGGGAATGAGATGAACGACAAGATCACCAATTGGACCAGATCCGACGACGCCATGGTCGAAAGCGCCATCCGTCGTGGCGCCACCCGTCGCGAGTTGCTGCATATGATGCTTGCGGGCGGCGTGGCCATATCAGCCGGCGGGCTCGTGCTTGGCCGCGCCGGCAAGGCGCTCGCCGCCACGCCCGTTTCCGGCGGCTCGCTCAAGGCGGCCGGCTGGTCATCCTCCACGGCCGATACGCTCGACCCCGCCAAGGCGTCGCTCTCCACCGACTATGTCCGTTGCTGCTCCTTCTATAACCGCCTCACCTTCCTCGACAAGAGCGGCACGCCGCAGATGGAGCTTGCTGAAGCGATCGAGTCCAAGGATGCGAAGACCTGGACGGTCAAGCTGAAGAATGGCGTTACCTTCCATGACGGCAAGCCGCTGACCGCCGATGACGTGGTTTTCTCGCTGAAGCGCCATCTCGACCCATCCGTCGGCTCGAAGGTCGCCAAGATCGCCGCCCAGATGACCGGCTTCAAGGCGGCCGACAAACAGACCGTCGAGATCACGCTCGCCAGCCCGAATGCCGACCTGCCGACCATCCTGTCGATGCATCACTTCATGATCGTTTCCGACGGCACGACCGATTTCACCAAGGCCAACGGCACCGGCGCGTTTGTCAAGGAAGTCTTCGAGCCGGGCGTTCGCTCGGTCGGGATCAAGAACAAGAACTACTGGAAATCCGGCCCGAACGTCGATTCCTTCGAATATTTCGCGATCAGCGACGACAATGCCCGTGTAAACGCGCTGCTTGCGGGCGACATCCATCTCGCAGCCACGATCAATCCGCGCTCTATGCGCCTCGTCGAGGCCCAGGGCGACGGCTTCACCTTGTCTAAGACGACGTCCGGCAACTATACCAATCTCAACATGCGACTGGATATGGAGCCCGGCAATAAGCGGGACTTCATCGAGGGCATGAAGTATCTCGTCAACCGCGAACAGATCGTCAAATCGGCGCTACGCGGTCTCGGTGAAGTCGGCAACGATCAACCCGTTTCACCGGCGAACTTCTATCATGACGCAGAGCTGAAAGCGCGAGCCTTTGATCCTGAGAAGGCGAAGTTCCACTTCGATAAGGCCGGCGTGCTTGGCCAATCCATCCCGGTCATCGCTTCCGATGCGGCGAGCTCGTCGATCGACATGGCCATGATCATTCAGGCGGCCGGCGCCGAAATCGGCATGAAGCTCGACGTGCAGCGAGTGCCATCCGACGGTTATTGGGACAATTACTGGCTCAAGGCGCCGATCCACTTCGGCAATATCAACCCCCGGCCGACCCCCGATATCCTCTTCTCCCTGCTCTACACCTCGGACGCTCCGTGGAACGAAAGCCACTACAAGTCGGAGAAGTTCGACAAGATGCTGATCGAGGCGCGCGGCTCTCTCGATCAAGACAAGCGCAAGACGATCTATAACGAGATGCAGGGCATGGTCGCCCAGGAAGCTGGTACAATCATTCCGGCCTATATCTCGAACGTCGATGCCACGACCGCCAAGCTCAAGGGGCTGGAAGCCAACCCGCTAGGCGGCCAGATGGGATACGCTTTCGCGGAATATGTCTGGCTTGAAGCCTGATACAGCAAAGCAGACTGGGGCTGCAGCCGCGCCCCAGTTCCTCCATCTGCATTGGTGGAACTCAACTCGAACGCAAAGGGAAGACGCCCGTGAACCGCCAGGTCTTATCCCTTGTACTGAGCAGATTGTTGGTTGCCGTGATCACCCTGGTGATCGTCTCCTTCGCCGTCTTCTTCGCGACAACGCTGTTGCCTGGAGATACGGCGACGATCCTGCTCGGCCAAGCCGCCACGCCAGAAGCCGTCGAAGGCCTGCGCAAGGCCATGCATCTCGACGAACCGGCGCTCTTTCGTTTCCTGCGCTGGTTAGTCGGGCTGATGCAAGGCGACCTCGGCACGTCCTATGCCAACGAAATGCCGATCGCCGCTCTCATCGCCGGCCGCTTCGTCAACACGCTGAAACTTGCCGGCGTCACCGCGCTTTTCTCCGTACCGATCGCGCTGACGCTCGGGATCACCGCGGCGATGCTGCGTGGCACGCTCTACGACCGGATCGTCACCGTGATCACCATCGGCGTCATCTCCGTGCCGGAGTTCATGGTCGCGACCTCCGCAGCGCTCATCTTCGCCGTCTATCTGAAATGGCTGCCGGCGCTGTCTTTCGCCAATGAAGTCCACAGTCTGACCGACATATTGCGCGTCTATGCCATGCCGGTGATCACCCTCACCTTCGTCGTCTCTGCCCAGATGATCCGCATGACGCGCGCGGCTGTCATCGAGACGCTCAACACACCCTATGTCGAGATGGCGCTGCTCAAGGGCGCCTCCCGGCCCCGCATGGTCTTTCGCCATGCTCTACCCAATGCGCTGGGCCCGATCGTCAATGCCGTTGCGCTTTCGCTGTCCTATCTGCTCGGAGGCGTCATCATCGTCGAGACCATTTTCAACTATCCCGGCATCGCCAAGCTGATGCTGGATGCCGTCGCCACCCGCGACCTGCCGCTGATCCAGAGCTGCGCGATGATTTTCTGCCTAGGCTATCTGCTGCTGATCACCATCGCCGATATCATCGCCATCCTTTCCAATCCGAGGCTCCGATGACCATGACCAGTTCCGAAACCACCTCCGGCCGGCTGTCCGGAACCCGGTTTGGCTATCGCTTCAACATCGTCGGCGCGATCGGCTTCACTGTGATCCTCTTGTGGGCGCTCGTCGCGATCTTCGCGCCATGGGTCATCCCCTACCCAGTCGGCGAGATCATCGATCTCGACTATTTCGGCCCGATGAGCCGGGAACTCTGGTTCGGCTCCGATTATCTCGGCCGCGACATGCTCTCGCGGATTCTGATGGGCGCACGCTACACGGTCGGTATCTCGCTGGCGGCGGTCACGATCGCATGCTTCAGCGGCGTCGTGCTTGGCATGATCGCAGCGGTGGCCGGCGGCTGGCTGGACACGATCCTCAGCCGCTTCCTCGACGCCCTCAACTCCATCCCGAGCAAGCTGTTCGGCCTGGTGGTCGTCGCTGCCGTCGGCTCCTCGGTCCCGGTTCTGATCCTGACGCTGTCGGTGATCTACATCCCGGGCGCCTACCGCTTCGCCCGGGCGCTCGCCGTCAACATCAATGCGATGGATTTCATCACAGTCGCGCGCATCCGCGGCGAAAGTACCCTCTATCTCATTCGCTCGGAAATCCTGCCGAACATCGTCGGGCCTGTGCTTGCCGATCTCGGCATCCGCTTCGTCTTCATCGTTCTCCTCCTATCCGGGCTTTCCTTCCTCGGCCTTGGCGTCCAGCCGCCCTATGCCGATTGGGGTGCGCTGGTGCGCGAGAATATCGGCGGCCTGCCGTTTGGTGCTCCGGCGGTGATGTTCCCCTCGCTTGCCATCGCCAGCCTGACGATCAGCGTCAACCTGCTGATCGACAACCTGCCGCAGAAAATTCGCGACCGGAGTGTGTCATGAGCAATTTCATCGAAATCCGTGACCTGAAGGTCGAGGCCACCACCGATTCCGGCCGGCGCGTCGAGATCATCAAGGGTGTCAGCCTCGATGTTGCCGAGGGCGAGATCGTCGCGCTGATCGGTGAGAGCGGCTCGGGCAAGACAACGATCGCCCTGACCCTGATGGGCCATACCCGTGCGGGCTGTCGCATTTCCGGCGGCAGCGTTTCGGTCGGCGGCAAGGACATGGTCACGCTCAGCGAGAAGCAGCGCGCCAAGGTGCGCGGCACGGAAGTCGCCTATGTCCCGCAATCGGCAGCTGCCGCCTTCAACCCGGCCACATCGATCATGGACCAGGTGATCGAAGTCACGCGTATTCACCACCTGATGTCGCCGGACCAGGCGCGTGCCCGGGCAGTCGAACTCTTCCGGGCGCTGTCGCTGCCGGAACCCGAGACGATCGGCAGCCGTTATCCGCACCAGGTTTCCGGCGGCCAATTACAGCGTCTGGCTGCCGCCATGGCGCTGATCGGCGACCCGACCCTCGTCATCTTCGACGAGCCGACGACGGCGCTCGACGTCACAACCCAGATCGAGGTGTTGCGGGCTTTCAAGTCGGTCATGAAGAAGGGTGGTATCGCTGGCGTTTATGTTTCGCACGACCTTGCCGTCGTCGCCCAGATCGCCGACCGCATCGTGGTGTTGAAAGGCGGAGAGACCCAGGAAACCGGCACCACGGACGAGATCCTCAACAATGCCAAGCACCCCTATACCAGGGAGCTGCTCGCAGCCTTCGAACCGAAACCGCGTGGCGCAACTGGCCCCGCCGAACCCGCGACAGCTCCCCTGCTGAGCATCGAGGATCTGGTCGCGGGCTATGGACAGCGCCAGGCCGATGGCCTGCCACTCGTTCGCGCGGTCGAGCATGTGAGCCTGAAGGTGGAGAAAGGCCGCAATCTCGGCATTATCGGCGAATCCGGTTGCGGCAAGTCGACGCTCGCCCGCACCATCGCCGGCATCCTGCCGGCCTCGGTCGGCAAGATCGTCTTCGACGGCACGGAACTGCATCGCAACGCGCGCGAGCGTTCGCGCGATGAGTTGCGCGAGATGCAGATCGTCTTCCAATATGCCGATACCGCACTCAACCCGGCAAAATCGGTCGAGGACATCCTCGACAGACCTTTGGTCTTTTACCACGCCATGGATCGAAAGGCGCGAAACGCCCGGATCGATCAACTGCTCGACATGGTGCGCCTGCCCCGCAACCTGCGCCATCGCCGGCCGGGCGAACTCTCGGGTGGGCAGAAGCAGCGCGTCAACTTCGCCCGGGCGCTCGCCGCCGATCCGAAGCTGATCCTCTGCGACGAGATTACCTCGGCACTCGACACGGTGGTCGCCGCCGCTGTCATCGACCTGCTCAAGGAATTGCAGCGCGAACTCGGCCTCTCCTACATCTTCATCAGCCACGACCTCTCGGTGGTTGAGGCGATCTGCGACGAGATCGTCGTGATGTATGGAGGCCGGAAGGTCGAGGAAATCACGTCCTCGACAGTGAAGGCGCCGCAACACCCCTATTCGCAACTGCTCTTCTCATCGGTGCCGACGCTCGATCCGGCCTGGCTCGACGGGCTCCAGCAGGATCCGGAGCTGGTGCGGGCCTATTGCCGGCACTGAGCGCCGATTCAAGGTGTTATCGCGCTGCCCTCCTGGAAACCAAAAGCAAGGCGCTTGCCAGACCCGGCGTGCACCCGGGCAGGTCACGTTGAAAAGCCTGGGTTCCACGGCAAGAGATCTGCAAGTGGCAGCGAACATGGCTTCGGAAAGAAAGCCCGAAATTCTGTCGCAAGTCCTTCCAACCAGTATGAAGCTTATAATTATAGGGGGAACAACCTGCGACAGGGAGAATCGGCATCTGCTTAGGACAGATTGGATCGGGGAGATGCAGTTGGGTGCGGTCAGCCTGAAACCCCGAAATCTTGGGTTTGAGCGGGGGCTCCGGCTGCGGTCCTCTCGCCGGCTAGTGCGGAAACAAGGTGGTCAGCGGCATGTGGGCTTTGACGATCGGTGATTTCAGGACGACGAAGCTGAAATACTTGTCGATGCCGACGTCCAGGTCGGTCAGCCGCTCCATGATCGTCTGGTATTCGTCGATCCCGGCGGTGACGAATTTCAGCAGATAATCGTAGCCGCCCGAAACCAGATGGCATTCGATCACCTGGTCGACCTTCTCGATCGCCGCCAGGAAGCGGGCGAAATCGATCTGCCGATGGTTCTTCAGGGTGATCTCGGTGAACACGGTCAGCGTCTGCCCGAGTTTGCTGACGTTGATCTGAGCCGAATAGCCTTCGATGTAGCCCTCCGACTGCAGCTTCTTCACCCGCATCAGGCAGGGGCTCGGCGACAGATTGACCAGTTCGGCGAGTTCCACATTGGTGACGCGGCCATTCTTCTGCAGTTCATAGAGAATTTTTACGTCGATCCGGTCGAGTTTCATCGCACACGCCCTCAATGACGCAGCAGATTATGCTGCTTGTTTCCCGGCACCAACCTTAACACATGACGTTGGCCTGTCGATCACGTTGCGAGACAGGCCGAAGCACAAACGACTGCTGGCGTCCTCCCAACACGGAATCTTCTGCTGCCACCAACCGATCTCCGGCAAAGCCGTGGCGTCGGATCCGCTACACTACGGTTAAAACGGAGATTCTCCCATGCCCGCACCGCTCAATCGCGTCGACACCACGCCGGAACTGCCTTCCACTGCTGATGTCGTGGTCATCGGCGGCGGCATCGTCGGCGTTTTCGCGGCCTATTATCTCACCCGGCGCGGATTGAAGGTCGCCCTCGTCGAGAAGGGCCTGATCGGCGCCGAGCAATCGAGCCGCAACTGGGGCTGGTGTCGCCAGCAGAACCGCGACGCGCGCGAATTGCCGATGTCGACGAAGAGCCTCGATTTGTGGGAGCGCTTCGCCATTGAGACCGGTGAGGACACAGGGTTCCGTCGTTGCGGTCTCTTCTACCTCAGCAATAGCGACGAGGAACTGTCCGGTTGGGCCCGTTGGCGCGATTTCGCCCGCTCGGTCGGCGTCACAACGCACATGCTAAGCAGCGCCGAGGCAACCGAACGCGGGCGCGCCACCGGCGCCTCATGGAAGGGCGGGGTGTTTTCACCGACCGACGGCACCGCCGATCCGGCGAGCGCTGCGCCGGCCGTTGCACGTGCGATCCTTAAACTCGGGGGCACGGTGCATCAGTCCTGTGCTGCCCGCGGCATCGAGATCGAAGGCGGCAGGCTCTCGGGCGTCGTCACTGAGCATGGCACGATCCGCACGAAAATCGCGATCCTTGCCGGCGGCGCCTGGGCCTCCTCCTTCTGCCGCCAGCTCGGCATTCGGTTTCCGCAAGCCTCGATACGCTCCTCGATCCTCTCCGTATCTCCAGGCGCAGGCAGCCTGCCGGATGCGCTGCATACATCAGCCGTTTCGGTGACGCGACGCCGCGATGGCGGCCACACGCTGGCGATCAGCGGCCGCGCCCGCGTCGATCCGACCCTACAGCAGTTCCGCTTCGCGCGGCAGTTCCTGCCGATGTTCGCCCGGCGCTGGCGCAGTCTCGCACCAGGCGGGTTGGAGGGCTTTCGCTCGGGTCACGAATCTCTGGCCCGCTGGCGGCTTGACAGGCCGACGCCGATGGAGCGCATGCGCGTCCTCGACCCGACGGTCGATGAGGCCACCATTGCGCTCACCCATGCGCGGGCACTCGAGCTTCTGCCCGCCTTGAAGAAAACCGCCATCAGCGCGACCTGGGCAGGCTATATCGACAGCACGCCCGACGGCGTGCCGGGGATCGGCGAGATCGCCACCCTGCCGGGTTTCATCCTCGCTGCCGGCTTCAGCGGCCACGGCTTCGGCATCGGGCCGGGCGCCGGTCATCTGATCGCCGATATCGTCACGGGCGATGAGCCGATCGTCGATCCCAGGCCTTACCACCCCGACCGCTTCGGGGGATCC
Organism: Rhizobium beringeri; assembly: GCF_004306515.1. NCBI lineage: Bacteria > Pseudomonadati > Pseudomonadota > Alphaproteobacteria > Hyphomicrobiales > Rhizobiaceae > Rhizobium > Rhizobium beringeri. The sequence continues at coordinate 619,176 of NZ_SILG01000002.1, forward strand.
GCCTGGGGCAAAGTGGCCGATTTTTGAATAGCCTCGGCAAGCGCTCGACGCCCCTCGGGTGTTCCCGCCAGTTGCTCGACGAACTTTCCCTTGTCCGTATAAGGCAGATCATCGAGCTGGCACAGCAGCGCCTCACTCTGGCGGCTCGGCCCCAGAACCTCGACCACGTCCTGCTTTTCGCGCTTCGAGCGCTCAGAGCTGCATTCGGCCGCAAGGCGACGCTGCCAGCCTTCTTCAATCGACGAGAGGGCAGTGCGTTCATTGCAGATCGAGGGATCCACATCGGCCATTGTGAAAGCTTGGGAAAGGCGAACCGAATTCTACGGTTCCAAGAACAGAATCCCAATCAGGCGCGGGAAGATGTCAAAGTGCCACGTAAACGCGAGCGCTGATTTTTCAGCACGCGGAACGGCCATTCGTCGAACAGGGATAGCCAGACAGCCCCTTAGCGATGATTGGCGGAAGTCTTGCGAAGATGATCTCTTATCATCGCGCGAAACTCGCGCAATGTTCGAAACCCGATGTGCTGTGCAAGTCGGTGAACCGTCGTTTGAGAAACCTTGCAATTGCGCGCTATCACAGCGGCACTTTCGAATACAATCATTTCCGGCCGTTCTATAATCTGCCTCGCGACCTGTTCGAGACTGTTTGGAAAGACGATCTGCCGTTTGGCGATCAGGTACTTCAGTTCCTGCAGTGTCGCGGGAGGACGATGGTCTCTATCCTGTAGCATTGCGCTTCACCTTCCAAAGATCCGTCTTCCGGCAATCTCGGTGCGACCCGGATGCATATTGGAAGGCGGCGCGTTATCCCCGGTGGCGATGCGACGGTGTGAGGACATGGCCGCATCGCGTCGAAGCTTGCTAATCGACCTGCACCGGCCTGCCTGTCTGCCAGCTTACGGTGGCCGCCTCCGCCAGTTTCTGAGCCTGGAGTCCATCAACTCCGCCGGGCTTCGGCGAACGGTTGCCGCTGTCGATCGCATCAACGAAGGCATTGATCTCGTTGGCGTAGGCCTGCGCGTAGCGTTCGAGGAAGAAATATTGGACGGGATCGCCGCTAACGCCATTCGCATTGGAAAGCTCGACGCTGGTTGCATGGATATTCCTCGCCGCAAGCATGCCGGCAGCTCCGTGGACTTCGATGCGCTGGTCGTAGCCATAAGTCGCCCGGCGCGAATTGGTGATAACGGCAATACGCCCGGAAGCCGTCTGCATCTGCACGGCTGCAGTATCCACATCGCCCTCGGCCCCGATCGCCTTGTCGACGAGCGAAGATCCAAGTGCATTCACGACGACGAATTCTTCCCCCATGAGGAAGCGGGCCATATCAAAGTCATGAATCATCATGTCGCGGAACAGGCCGCCGGAGGATTTGACGTAATCAGCCGGCGGCGGCGCGGGATCTCGGCTGGTGATCGTCACGATCTCGATTTCGCCGATATCCCCGCGGCGCAGGCGCGCTTCCACGCTGGCGAAGTTCGGGTCAAACCGGCGATTGAAGCCGATCATCAAAGTCGACTTGTTCTTCTCGACGATGTCGAGGCAGGCATTGATGCGCTCGACCGACAGGGACACCGGCTTTTCGCAGAGAATAGCCTTGCCGGCCTTTGCGGCCGCCTCGATGAGATCGGCGTGGCTGGGGGTCGGTGTCGCAATCAGGATCGCATCGACGTTTGAGGACGTGATGGCATCCTCCGCATCGGCAACCTCGGCGCCCGTCTGCGCGGCAAGCGCCTCTGCCGATGCCTTGAAGGCATCCGCCACATAGACGAGCTTCGCCTTCGGGTTTGCCGCAATGGTCGCGGCATGCACCTTGCCTATCCGGCCGGCGCCGATCACTCCAAACCTGATCATTGATGTCTCTCCATGACGTGTAAGTGTTGACTATCGAAATCTTCAAACCGTGAAGGCGTCGCGGAAACGGGCAAGCGCCGTCTCATCGTCGCCGGAAGCCCAGGCCTCCATGCCTATCGTGCCGCGATAGCCCATATCCTTGAGTGCACAAGCAATTGCCTTGTAGTTGATCTCTCCGGTACCGGGCTCCATGCGGCCCGGAACATCCGCCACCTGGATTTCGCCGATATGGGGCAGAGCGCGCCGGCATAGCTCGATCAGGTTTCCTTCGCCGATCTGAGCGTGATAGAGGTCGAGATTGAGCTTCAGCGCCGGTCGGTTTACCGACGAAACAAGCGCAAGCGTATCTTCGGCCTTGGCAAACGGTGTCTTGGGGTGATCGACTGCTTCATTGAGATTTTCGAGCACGAAAGTGACGCCCTCTTTCTCGCCGAGGTCGGCGATGCGGCTAAGCGTGTCGTGCGCCTTGAGCCACATGGCGCCTGTCACCTTCTCGGCCTTAACCACCGGCAGGCCCTGGCCGTCGAGACCGGTCCCATGCAGGTTGAGACGCGGGCAATTGAGCTCCCTAGCAATCGGGATTGATTGCTTCGCAGTTCTTAGCAATTCATCTGCGCCCTCGTCATCGGCAAGTGTGCCGGCCACATAGCCCGTCATCGACGAGAAGACTGCTCCAGATTTCGCCAGGGCGGCGATGTCATGTTTCGTCCAGTCCCAGATCTCGGCGTGAAAGCCAAGTTCGGTGATGCGCTTGAGCCTGTCGAGGACAGGAAGCGACTTGAAGACCATTTCAGCGCAGACCGCGAGCGTGAAGGGGGATGAGGCATTCGACGAGCCGTCGTTCATGACCGGATTCCATGTTTGATAATTGAGTGGAAGGCGGCGACTGCTTTTGAAAAGCAACCGATCGCCGCCTCGGAAGCAAGCCGACTAGATCGTACCGCCGAGCTCTTCGGACAGTTGCTGCAGCTCCTTGCCGCCAGCCATGAGGTTCTGAAGCTCATCCATCGCGATGTCCGCCTTACCAAAGGTGCCAAGCGTCTGGCCGCGATTGAGGATGGTGAAACGGTCCGCGACGGCATAGGCATGGCGGACATTGTGGGTGATGAAAATGACGCCCAGACCGCTCTGTCGAACTTGGTGGATGTATTTCAGCACCATCGAGGTTTGCGCCACGCCGAGCGCCGAAGTCGGCTCATCGAGAATGAGGATCTTGGCGCCGAAGTAGACCGCACGCGCAATCGCAACGCATTGGCGTTCGCCCCCAGACAGAGTGCCCACTGCCTGATTGGGATCGCGGATATCGATGCCGATCTTGTGCATCTCCTCACGCGTGACATTGTTGCAGTGTGTAAGGTCGATGTGACGGAAGGGGAAGAAGCCCTTGCGGGGCTCTCGTCCCATGAAGAAATTGCGGGTGATCGACATCAGCGGGATCATGGCGAGATCCTGATAGACGGTCGCGATGCCAGCATCGAGCGCATCGCGCGGACTGCGGAAATTGACCGGCTTGCCTTCGACCAGGAAGGCACCGCCACTTGGGCGGACAACGCCGGAGAGCATCTTGATCAAGGTGGATTTGCCCGCGCCATTGTCTCCAAGGAGACAAAGCACTTCTCCGGCCGACACTTGCATCGACACGCCATTGAGAGCGATCACGGAGCCGTAGTGCTTGATGATATCGGTCACTTCGATGATCGGCCTTCGATTGTTGACATCAGACATGATCAGCGCTCCCCGGTAACCTTGCGGCGGATGAAATTGTTGAAAAGAACGGCCAGCAGCAGCATCGAACCCAGGAAGACCTGAAACCAGTCGGAATCGAATTTGGTGTAGGTCAGGCCGATCGAGACCGAGCCGAAGATGATCGCGCCGAAGAAGGCGCCAATCGCCGAACCATAGCCGCCGGTCAGCAGACACCCGCCGATGACGGCGGCGATGATCGCCTCGAATTCCTTTTGAAAACCGCGCCTCGCATCCGTGGACCCGGCATCGAGCACAGTGATGATGGCGACCAGAGCTGCCGCGCATGCCGTCAGCGCAAACAGGCCGGTCTTGACTCTGTGAACGGGCACGCCGGAGTTTCTCGCCGCATTGGGATCGCCACCGGCGGCAAAGATCCAGTTGCCCATGCGGGTGCGCAGGAGGACCCAGGTCGCAGCCAGCGCAAGCGCCACAAACCACAATACGGAGACCGGGACGCCCGTGACCTTCGGCATGCCGTTGGGGAACTTGTCGATCAGATCGTGATCCGCGAGCCAGACAAATGCGCCCTTCAGCGCATCGCCGGAAAAAAAGCCAAGCAGCGGACTGTCCTTGACACGGTCGCCGATACCGCGAAGCTGCGTTGAGCCGCCTGTCGCCCATTTCAGGCCGACGAGCGTCAGGCCACGCAAAATGAAGAGGAATGCCAGGGTCACGATGAAGGACGGAAGGCGCGTGTGAATGACGATCTGCCCATTGATCGCCCCCATGAACGCGGCGAAGAGCATCGTCATGACGATGGCAACCGAAAGCGGCTGGCCGAAATTCGTCAGGATGACGCCGAAAATCAGTCCCGCAAAGGCCACCATCGAGCCGATCGAAAGATCAAACTCGCCGCCGATCATCAGAAGGGCCGCCGCAATAGCCAGAATCCCCAATTGCGACGCCGGCGCCATGATGGTCATCAGACCGGAAAGCGAGAACATGGTACGGTCGGCGGTGAGAAAGAAAAAGACGATGACGAGAACAAGGCCAGCCACGGCACCAAGCTCAGGCCGCCGCATCATATGCGTCAGAAAACTTACTTGTTTGACGCGCTCATCGGCCTTCGGCGCAGCCGCCGTTCTCTGCTCAAGCGAAGCCATAACTCCTCCCACGGATCATAATTTAGGGTAGCGTTGGCGCTGCTGGGCAGCGCGGTCAGTCAGCCAAACCCCCTCCCCCATCAAGGGGGAGGAGATTCTGGGAGAATGCCTTTCGGCAATTCCGGTTAGCGAATGCCCTTGGCGGAAAGATCCACGACTTGAGCGGCCTTTTCCTTGGTGATAAGGTTCGGGCCGGATGGAACATTACCCCCCGGGATAAGCCCGTATTTGGCATAGTTGGCCAAGAATACGATCGGCAGATAGCCCTGCAGGAACTGCTGCTGATCGATCGCGAAGGCAGCCTTACCGTCGGCCACGGCCTTCAGGAAATCAGCTGAAAGGTCGAATGTCGCCACCTTGATCTTGCCGGTCATTCCGACATCCTCGACGGCCGCGAGCGAAGGCTCGCCGGCAGTGCCGGCTCCAAGCGCCATCACAGTATCGACACCCGTATTGGAACTCAGCGCTGCCTTGACCTTCGCGCGGACATCAGCCGGATCGTTGCTGACGGGTAGAACCGTGACCTTGCCGCCGAAACCGTCGGCAAAGCCCTTGCAGCGCAGATCGAGCGAAACATTGCCGACCTCCTGGTTCACGCACAGGCCTTCCTTGCCGCCCAGCTCATGCAGTTTCCCACCGGCCGCTTTGCCGGCGGTATATTCGTCCTGGCCGACATGCAGCAGCGCTCCCAGTTCCTTTGAAACGTCGGAGCCGGAATTGATTGAGATAACCGGGATCCCGGCGGCGACAGCCTTCTTGATGGATGGACCGAGTGCAGAGGCGTCTGGAATGGAGACGATGAGTCCATCGGGCTTCTGATTGACGGCAGCATCGATGAGCTGCCCCATCGACACCATGTCGAAAGTTTCCGGAGCGCGATAATCGACGCTAATACCCATGTCCTTCGCCGCTGCGTTGACGCCGTTCTTGACGACGGACCAGAAAGGATCATTGGCCTGGCCGTGGGTGACGGCGACGATGCGAATGTCAGCGGCATTGGCGATTGCCGAAGAGCACATGAGCCCAGCAGCAACGGCCGCGCCCGCGAGAAGCGATTTCAAACCGAATTTCATTTTACCCTCCCAAAAAATGGTCCGCACTACGCGAACCCTCCCAATGCTACCGGTTGCAACTCCGTTTGCACCCGGTAGCAAACGCGATAAACCTACTTTATTGTCGACAAAAATCAAGCATCCATTCCATTTTTATTTTTTTGTGGAATATTCATTCCATTCAAGAGGAGGCAGTCATGCGCAAACGGGCGACGGCGAAAGAGGTGGCGGAAGCCGCCGGCGTGTCGAAATGGACCGTCATTCGTGCGTTCACACCAGGTGCGTCGATTACGGAAGCAAGCCGACAAAAGGTGCTTCAGGCGGCCGAGACCCTGAACTATTCGCCTAACCTGCTTGCCCGCAGTCTTGCGACGAACACCACGCATCAGGTGGCCGTCTTCGTCGATGACTTCGCCAATCCGCATAAGCTTCCGGTTCTGGAGATGTTGACCGAGCGCCTGCAGGCGGAGGGTCTGCTGACCGTATTGATCAACATCAACCGCCATTTCGATCACGTTCACGCCTTGATCAATGCAGACCAGCGGCAGTTCGATGCGGTGATCCTGTTCGGTACCGCCTTTCGCGAGGAAACACTGGGTGATCGACGCCTTGGTCCAGGTTTCCCGCCGATGTTCGTCCTTGCGAGAGACAGCCAAATTCCCGGCGTTCCCGCCATCGCCTGCAATGCCGAACTCGCTCTCAGCGAAATCGTAGATTACCTGTTCGACAAAGGATATCGCCGTCCCGGTTTTATGGCGGGAGCTAGGACTCTGTCGACGGCGCTTGGCAGGCGCCATCATTATGCAAGCTTCTGGCGAGCGAAAGGTATCGAAGGCGTGACAGAATTGGCTGCGGAGAGATACAGCGCGCAGGCCGGCGCCGAGGCGGCGCGTACCTATTTGAGCACTACCGCGCCCGGATCGCGCGTCGACGTGCTGATGTGTGAAAATGACATTTTGGCACTGGGAGCGATGGATGTCGCCCGGAGCGAATTCGGTCTCGAAGTCCCGCAAGACCTGGCAGTCGTCGGCTTCGACAATATCGAGCTCGGCGGCGCCCCCGCCTATGGACTGACGAGCTACGAACAGCCCGCCGGCGAGATGGTCGACGCCATTGTCGCAATGATCACCGGAAAGCGCGATGCCGAAATGGTTGTCATGCCGGGGCGGCTTGTGCCGAGGTCATCGGCATGAGTGTCCCCGGATCGTCCAATGAGCACCTCGCACTTCTGACCATGATCGAATGGCGTCTAAATGGTCGCCTTGATGATATTTGAACCATCGACCCTTTTCTTGAAAGTTCAGGGCCGGCCAAGATGCAAGGGCTGTATCTTGCCCCTCCCCTGCGGTGAAATCACTGAGCCGGTGAGATCAACACGACAGTTGGGAAGTATGGCCGGTACCGACCAACGTCTCTCGTCAATAGCGGAACCTGCTGAACCGCAGCATGCGCGCCGATGAAGAAATCCGGCAACACACCCGTCCGAGAGCCACCGGCCCGGCGATACCGCGTGAAGGCCTTTCCGGCAAGAAACAGCGCCGCCCGCGGAAACGGCGCGACGACCAGTCCCCCCTCGTCGATGAACTGCGGCAGAAATGATCACTGTCCGGATCGCACCATAGATCTGCCATCCCGTTTTGGCGTGAACCAGCCACCGAGCGCTTCCTCCAATCCGTCCGTGCTGTTCTCCTCACCCTCCCAGGCAATGCAGGCATCGGGGCGGATCAGCATCGAGGGGCCTCGATCGACGGCGACGCAACGTATCTTCTGCGTGCTGGCTGCAACGAGCCTGGATGCCGCCCCCTCAGGTGAGGCGTCGAGAAGAACGCCCATGCCATCCTGCATCAGATCATAGAGCGAGACGGCGGTATCGCCGTCGCCGATGGGCCCGTCGCCGATCAGCCGCCCGACCTCGTCCCGCTCCGAGCCGAGATCGTAACGGGTGGAAAGGCCGCTCATCATCTCGCCGATGAACCGGTTGACGTTGTCGAATTGCATGAGGTTCGCCACGATGTCCCGCATCGCACCCGCCTGTGGATCGGGCCGGAGGATGGCGACCTGCGCACGGGTGTTGGCCAGAACGGCTTCGGCGATGGGTCGCCGCTCGGCCGTGTAGGTGTCGAGCAGGCTTTCCGGCATGTCGCCGCGAATGACCGCCGCGAGCTTCCAGCCGAGATTTGCAGCATCCACCAGCCCGAGGCTCATGCCCTGGCCACCAAACGGCGAATGCACATGCGCCGCATCGCCGGCAAGCAGCACCCTGCCGCGGCAGTAGCTATCGGCAAGCCGGGTGTTGTCGGTCCATCGGCTCCCGCTTTCGAGCGCCTTCACATGGACGTCCTTGCCGCTGATGCGGCACAGTACGGCTTCGATCTCCTCAGCTGTGACCGGAGACTGCCGATCTTCAGGCGGACCGCTGAAGTCGAGCATGAACAGTCGACCGGGGAAGGGTCCGTAGGAGAATACGCCACCCGACGTGCGATTCCAGCCAATCGGCAGCAGGCGTTCGGGATGATCGATCTCGGCGACGACCTGGTAGAACGTCAAGCTTGGAGCCGTGCCGGGGAACTCAAAGCCGGCCATCTTGCGGATCAGGCTGCGCCCGCCGTCGCAACCGACGAGGTAGGAGCAGCGGAGATGGCCCGCACCCGTCGGAGACGCCCACTCCACCTCGACGCCGTCCACCTGCTGGACGAAGCTGGTGACGTCACAGGCGCGGCGCACCTCGATCCCAAGCGCGCGTGCGCGATCGGCCAGCATGGCTTCGAGGCTAGGTTGATCCACTGCGTGAGCACGCCGTTCCGGCTCTTTCTGCGCGTCCTTTCGGATAAGAGGCAGGCCAGCGAAATGACCGCTGAATTTGGACGACCGGCCACGCAGGTCCGCTCCAGTCTGCTCGGCGAACTGCTTCATCGCCGCAAGGCTCCGCGCCTCCGCGGCGGCGATGGCCGCAGCCATCCCGCGACGCTGCAATGCCTCGCTTCCAAGCGGCCCGAGCGACATTGCCTTGATGGCCATACTCGCGGCAACTAGTCGCTCCAGCACGAGGACGCGCACGCCTGATAAAGTCAGCTCGATGGCGGTCAGGAGTCCGACCGGTCCTGCGCCCACAACAACAACATCAACTTGTTTTTCCATCTCACATTCCATATACTGGATATCAATATGTACTCAGTACATAAATAGATGCGCAATCGAGAGCAACATGCCAATGCCATCGGACTCAATGCCACTGGACCGGCGATCCCGTAAGCGCCTCGCCACCCGACAAGGCATCTCCACTGCCGCCACGCGCCTCTTCCTGGAGCGGGGCTTCGATCAGGTGACGGTCGATGAAATCGCGGCAGCCGCCGATGTCGGTCGGATGACGGTGTTCAATCACTTTCCCCGCAAGGAGGACATGTTCTTCGATCGAGACGAGGAGGGTCGAGAGATGCTGCGCGAAGCTTTGCGGCAGCGCGATCCCAGCGTCTCTCCGATCGAGACGTTACGCCTGCTCGCCCATCGGCTGGTTGCGGAGGAGAGCCCCTACGTCAGATTTTCTGCTGGGAGCCAAGGCTTCTTCGAGACGATCGAGGCCAGCGACACCCTCAAGGCTCGGGCGAGGGCGATACGCGACGAGATCGCCCACGTCGTCACGGCGGCGCTAGCCGAATGCGTCGGGCGAAAACCTGATGATCCCGACGCCCACCTGGCAGCCGGTCTGCTGCTGGCGACGTGGACCGTGGGCTTCATCCAGGCTCACCGGACCTTTCGACAGGGGCAAGATACGGCGGAAGCAAAAGCCGTCTTTCTCGCCGCTGTCGATAAGGGAACCACCGGTCTGAACGCGGCACTGGCGGGCACGCCTTACGCCTGAGCAATCACCCTCTGCCTGCTTTCATTGAGCACCCAGATTCCCGTGCACATAGGGGATGATTTCCGAAGGCATTCTCTCAGGAGACCAGCGACATCAGCGGACGGGCTGCGGGCGATGCCCTCCGGCCGTCAGCAGTCTGAAAGTGGGAGATTCTTTCGTTCAATACTTCCACCTGATGCCGAAGCCGATGAATTTGGAAGCCGGCGTGAGGGCCGGCGCGAGACTGTCACCCGTGTATTAGGTACGATCTGTTACCTATGTCTTCGGTATGGACAACGGTAAGGGGTGTGCCACTTGCGCCTGGACAAAGAGTTCTCAATTCGGTGTGGTGGACCGGCAGCCTTGCTAGGCTTGGCAACTATGCGCCAAAAGCAGACGTCGCAGGTCACTGATCACTGTTCACATTCTGTTTTTGACTTCGGCCATATCGGCGGGGTGACTGTCCCATGATCCGCTTGAACGCCGTGCTAAAGGCGTGCTCAGACGAATCTCCCAGCGACATCGAAATTTCGGCCATTGTTTCCTTGCCCTGTATCAATTTCGCTCCTGCCGATATCATTCTCCAGCTGGCAAGGTAGGAGATCGGCGTTTCACTGACGCGCCTTCGGAAGTACTGGGCGAAGGTCGTGCGGAACATCCCTGCCATACGCGCGAGCTCTTCCAGTGTCCAGGCGTGCGAAGGATCTGAATGCATAGCCTTTATGGATTGCGCAAGTCTGGGGTCCGCCAGCGCGGTGAACCAGCCCACCCCTCCCGGTGAACTCTCGAGGAACAGGCGCAGGGTTTCGCGATCCAGTTTTGCAACGAGGTTTCGCAAGGTTGTTGGGACGGGGCCGATTGAATACCTGCTACATTGGCGCATGGCCCTAGCAAAGGACGAACTCCAAAATGGAGACAAGAGTGTCGGTGAGATCGCTTTTGCTGTCGGATTTCAGTCTTCGAGCGCCTTTAGTCGGCGTTTGCGCGAGAGATCGGATGCCCTCCGACGCACTTTGGGCGTCGGGGCTCATAAGTCTGCCTTCGCCGTCACCAAATCGTGCGGATTTAAGTTCCACGCTACGCCAATCCCGCCACTTGGGCCATCAACTACCCGCAACGAGTAGTGCGACCCCGTCACCACGCGGATCATGGGCGCCCACAAGCGAACCATCCACCTGCCGCACGATGATGCCGGCTTGTCCGGAAAGCGGACTTAGCCGGTCGATGGGCGATAGCACGTGGCCACGTGCGGCGAGTTCGGCGAACGCTGTGTCGCCTGCGTTGACTTCCAGCTTCAGGCTATCGCGGCTGTCCGAGAAGGTCTTGCCCAGCAGGAAACGGGGTCCGGTGAGCGCGACCAGCGGATCTTCGCGGAAATCGATCAGGCGCGTCAGGATCATCGACAGTGTCTGCGGCTGGCCGTCCGCTCCCTGCGTTCCGTAGATATAGGCTGGTCTACCGTCTTTCAGCCCCAGTCCCGGATTGAGCGTGTAAAAAGGGCGCTTTTTCGGGGCGATGACATTCGGATGCCTGGGATCAAGGGAAAAGGCAGCGCCGCGATTCTGCCAGAGAATGCCGGTGTCGCCGACAACGACGCCGCTACCCCAGTCGAAATAGGTGCTTTGCAGAACGCTGACGCTTCTGCCCGAGGAATCGGTCACGCCGAAGAAGACGGTGTCGCCGGGGCGGAAAAGCTGCGGCCAGTCCATTGCGCGTTCAAGATCAATGGAGCGTGCCAATCTTGCCAGGCGCGGCCGGCTCAACCAATCCTCCACTGGCTGGTCCGCGAAGTCCGGATCGGCGATCAGGCCGCGATCCAGAAAGGCTCTTTTGATCGCTTCAACGCAAAGATGAATATGATCGGCGCCGCCGGATGTCAGCTGTTTTATATCGAAATAAGACAGAATGCCCATGATCGCCAGCGTCGAAATGCCCTGCGTCGGTGGCGGCGGGGCAAGTAGTTCCACGCCGCGATAAAGCAGGCTTGCCGGTTCGCTCTGGCGTGTCCGGGTCGCGGCAAGATCGGCGGAGGTGAGCGGCGATCCCGCGGCCATCAACCCTTTTGCAATCCGTGCGCCGAGTTCGCCTTCGTAGAAGCTTCGCGGACCGTCGCGGGCGATTAGTTGCAGCGATGCCGCCAGCTCTTGCTGCTGGAAAGTCGTCCCGACCTGAGGGGCGATGCCGTCGGGCATGAAAACCTCGCTCAAGCCCGGCCAGTTCACGACCTCGGACTTTCGGAAATCCAGCCAGAAGCTCTGCGATTTCGTGACAGGGAAACCGTCCGCCGCGTGCCCGATCGCGTCGTCAAGCAGACTGGAAAAGGAAAGGCCACCGCCCCAATTCCGGACAGAATAGTCGTGGGCGTGACGCCAGGCATCCACCGCGCAGGCGGATGTGAGCGTCGACAGTGGTCCTCGCAAGGGGATGTCGCCGTCAAAGCCGGGCAGGATGCTGGCCGACTGGCCGATACCGAGGAAGCAGTCCTTTCGGCCCTCTTCATCAGCGACGATCCAGATAGCGTCGCCGCCAAGACCACAGAAATGCGGATAAACCACCGCAATCGTCGCGCCGATGGCGATCGCGGCGTCGAGTGCATTTCCGCCATCCCGCAGAATACGAGCGCCGGATTCGCTCGCCAGCGCATGCGGGCTCGTCACCATGCCACCTCGTCCCTGCGCAAATCCGGGTCCATGGGTCGCTGGTTCGTTCGGCGTCATGCGTTCTTTCTTCCAAGGCTTGTCTTTTGGGCAAAACCGGTTTCAACGTGTCACCAATACACGCCCAGGAGACAAGCATGGCCATCGATCTCGTGATCCGCAATGCATTTCTGCCGGGGTTGGATGGCTTTACGGATATCGCGTTCGCCAATGGCCGGATTGCTGCGATGGCGCCCCACTTCGTTTGCGATGCGCCGGAGTACGATGCCCGCGGCCGGTTGATCAGCGGGGGCTTGATCGAAACGCATATCCATCTCGACAAGGCTGGGATTATCGGTCGATGCGTGCTCTGCACGGGAACGCTGGGTGAAGCCGTCAGCGAGACGTCGAAGGCAAAGGCTGCCTTCACCGAGGAGGATGTTTACGCGCGCGCTGCCGGGATCGTCGAGCAGGCGATCCTCAACGGCACGAACCGGCTGCGCACATTCGTGGAGGTCGACGGGCGCGCCGGGTTCCGGTCTTTTGACGCCATCAAGCGGCTGCGTGCCGATTACGCCGCCGCCATCGACATCGAAATCTGTGCCTTCGCCCAGGAAGGGCTGACCAATGATCCGGGTACGGAGGAAATGCTGGACACGGCATTGGCGTCCGGCGCGGATCTCGTCGGCGGATGCCCCTACACCGATCCGAACCCGGACGACCATATCCGCAGGATCTTCGATCTTGGCGAGCGTTACGGCGTGCCGGTCGATTTCCATCTGGACTTTGATCTCGATCCGGCCGGATCCAATCTTCCCCTGGTGATCGCCGAAACTCTGGCGCGTGGCTACCAGGGGCGCGTATCGGTCGGTCATGTGACGAAGCTGTCTGCCCTGCCGCCGGAGGCATTCGAGGCCGTCGGCCGCAGTCTGACGCAAGCCGGCATTGCGGTAACCGTGCTGCCGGCAACGGATCTGTTTCTGACGGGGCGGGCGGCAACGCATCTTGTTCCGCGCGGCATTACGCCGGCACACCGGCTGGCGGAACTCGGCGTCCTCACGACGATCTCGACCAACAATGTCCTCAATCCGTTCACCCCCTTCGGCGATGTCAGTCTCATCCGCATGGCCAATCTTTATGCCAATGTCGCGCAGATCGGGACCGCCGAGGCCCTCGAAGCGGTCTTTGACATGATCACGATCAATGCCGCCCGGCTCCTGGGCCTGGAGCAATATGCGCTTGACGTCGGCGGTCCCGCCACGCTCGTTCTGTTCGATGCGGTATCCGGCGCTGATGCCGTAGCCAGGCTTTCCCCCGCAGTGACCGGCTGGAAAAATGGTCGGCAGACGTTTTTGCGGCCGGCATCTCGATTGCTCTTCGGGCAACAACACCAAAATCTCGATGATCGGCTGGAATAGCGGCTTTCGGCGTCTAGCGTTCCGCATAGATGGCTCTCCGCGCGACGGTGAAGCGTCACCAAATATCCCTTCGACACGCGAAGCACCCTGATTGTCATTGCCAAAGGGGAGAAAGCTGCCCGTAGAGATCGCGGTAGCGGCGATAGGCCTTTCCATAGTGGACGCCGTTTTCCCAGTTTGGTTGCAATTGTTCGGCGAAGGTGACGAAACGTGTGATGCCGCGCCAATCATCTGTCAGCCCTGCGCCGATCGCGGCGGTCCAGGCTGCGCCTATGCAGGAGCCCGGATGACCGGACAGGCGTTGGACCGGGGCTTCGAGAACATCGGCGACGATTTGCATCCAGATCCGGCTTTGCGCGCCGCCGTCCGAGACGAAATAGCGCGTCGGCCTGTGGCCCATGTCGATGAGGACCTCGATATGATGGCGGATGGCATAGGCATAGGATTCGAGCAAGGCCCGCCAGATATGGCCGAGATCATGCGACAAGGTCAGACCTTCAACCACGCCGCGTGCGGCGGGATCGTGAATGGGCGTTTTTTCGCCGAGAAGATAGGGCAGGATCGTCAATCCGTCGGCGCCGGCACTTTTTTTATCCGCCATCCCGTCCAGGTGCTGGTGGATCGTCAGCCCGGCGGCCTTAGCGGCTTCCTTTTCTCCGCCGGCGAAGGTTTCGATGAACCAGTTCAGCGCCGAGCCGCCGGTCGACATGCATCCATTTGGCATGAAAAGTCCCGGCACCAGATGATAGTCGAGGAAGAGGCGAGCGTCGGGACGCACGACATCCGTCGCCGTCAGGATATCGACGGCGCCTCCGAATTTGAGAAGCACATCGCCCGCATCGACGACGCCAGCGCCAAGCGCCGAAGCGATCATATCAGCTGCTCCGGCAACGACCGGCGTGCCGATGGCAAGTCCGGTTTCGCGCGCGCCCTTTTCATCGATATGACCCGTGATTGCATGCGACACCCGCTTCGGCGGAATGACTGAGCGCGGTATATGCGCGAGTGCGACGAGGCCGTCATCGATCTCGTGCCGCGTGACATCGACGAAACCCGCTTCGAGCGCCCAGTTCTGCTCCACGGCAAGCGCGCCCGTTAGCCGGTAGTTGATATAGTCATAGGAGCCGAGGACAGTGGCGATGCGCTTGAAGTTGTCCGGTTCGTGCCGTTCGATCCAGCGCAACTTGGCAGTGACGAGTTGCTGGTTTATGCCGTTTCCGGCCTTTGCCAGGAATGCCGCTTCGTCATATTCGGCCTTGAGGTCGGCGACTTCCGCGCCGCAACGGCCGTCGCTCTGCTGGATGCTCGGTCGGATGACAGTCCCGTTTTCGTCGAGCAGAACCACGGCCGGCAGCATGCCTGTCGTGCCGATCGCCCGGATGTCGCTTGCCTTCGCCCCGCTCTTTTCCAGAAGCTCCGGAATGATCGAGCACACGTTTGCCCACCAGTCTGCCGGATCCTCCTCCGCCCAGCCGATATCCGGCGATCGAAGGGAAACGGATCGAGATGCGGTGACAAGGATTTCGTCAGGCAGCCTCAGCAGGATACCGATGGTCGAGGTCGTTCCGATATCGAGGCCAAGGACCATGGTCATTCGCCAATCTCCAATCTAGCGCAGCGTTTCGACCAAATCCATGAACCGCTTGACACGGCTGCCGTCAACGGCGTTCCACGTATTGCCGTCGATCTTGAAATGCGTGCCGATCACCACGCCTTGCGCGATGGACAGGACATCGCGCACATTGTCGAGATTGACGCCGGTGTTTGCAAAGACGGGCACTTCCGTCACGGCCTCGCACACCGAGCGCAGATCGGACGCTTCGGCCGGCTGGCCGGTGATCGGACCGGACACCAGAATCGCGTCCGCCAGTGACGAGAACACCGCGCTCTTGGCCCGCAGCGCGATGGGCCGCTGGTCGAGCGAATAGGCGAATTCGGCATTGATGTTGAACAGCAATTTCATGTCGTCGCGACGAAGGGCAGCGCGCAGACGCGAGGCACTGGCGCAATCCGGCTGCCAGAGGCCCATGTCGGATGCAAACAGGCCGGTGAAGATTTCCCGTACGAAACTGGCGCCGGTCACGGCGCCGATGGCCACGCTTGCCAATGGATCCCAGAGATAGTTGACGCCGAAAGGAACCTTGATGGCGGGTTTGATCGCCTGAACGATGGCGGTCATCGCCGCAATGCTTTCCGGCGAGCCCTTGAAGACGTAGGGCCGGTCGTTTTCGTTCCCGAACATGATGGCATCGACACCGCCGTCCTGCAGCTTCTCGACATCCGTCAGGACGTCGTCGATCAGTTTTTGAACGCCGCCGTCCGCATTATAGAGCGGCGAGCCGGGAAGCGCACCGATATGCGCCATGGAGATCACGACCTTCTTGCGGTCGCCGAAGCAATCAAAGACCATTGTATTTTCCTTCCTTGCAGGCATGCCGATGTCCGGATCGAGGTGAACCGGGGTCAGGCATATGCGTGTTTCCAGTGTTCGAGTTTGTCAGGTGATGTGCTGGATATTCGTCGATCATTTCTAGGCCGCGACGCTTTGGCGGTAGGCCCGCCAGCCGCCATAGGCTGTGATGTCGGGTTGGCCGTCGATGGCCGTGCTTTCGCAGAGGAAGCCGGTGACCTCCGAGCCGTCCTCGAGTGCCAGCTTTCCGACACCCAGCGGTGCTGGAATGCGGGCGATGAAATCGCCAAAGCCGGCGGCCGGCAAGGCCCAGACTTCGACCGCGATTCCGGCGCCGCCATCTGCTGCGCGGATAAGGCCGGGCTTGGGCGGAACAGTGCCGTTCAGTGCGTAGAGCCGGTAGGCGTCGGTTGTCTTTGCCGCGCGGCGGAAGATGCCGCCGCGTGTCGTCAGTTCGTGATTGAGCGGCATGCCCGAAAGATGGGCGCCGACAACGGCGATCTCACGGTAATCTCCTTCAAGCAGCAGGGCTGCCGCTTCGGGATAGGGATTGTCGAACATGGCGAGCGAGAGACCGGTCGAACGGTGGAAGGCAGCGGCGATCCCCGCCGCCTTGGCTTCCTGAAAGCCAGGCGCCAGAAACGTCACGCCAAGCGGCAATCCGTCGTTGCGGAAACCGTTGGGCACGGCAATGCCGCAAAGGCCCATCAGGTTGACGAAGTTCGTGTAGATACCGAGCTTAGCATTCAGCGAGATCGGGTCGGCGGCGATTTCATCCTTTGTGTAGATGGTCGGCGCGGTCGGCACCATCAGGACGGCGATATCCTCCCAGACGGACCGCGTGTCGCGCTTGAGTTCGGCGATGCGGTGGATGGCTGCAAACGTATCGAGGGCTGTGAACTTACCCGAATTGGAGAGGATCTGGCGTGTCACGGGATGAATGGCGTCGCGGTGTTTTTCCAGAACGGCATCAAGGCTGAGGGCACGCTCCGAAATCCACGGGCCCTCGTAGAGGATGCGCTGCGTTTCCTCGAAAGGGGCGAAATCGATCTCGACAACGTCTCCGCCCAAATCCCGCATCCGGGCCACGGCCTCTGCGAACAGGCGCTCGGCCTCTGTATCACCGAAGAAACCCAGAGCTTCGCCCTTGGGGATGCCGAAGCGGAAGCGTGGCGGCGGGGTCGCTGGCGTCAGCGGGACGGAATCGGCCTCCGGTTTGGAGAACGGGTACGTCGGATCGTAGCCGCCGATCACGTCTGTCACCTTCATGCCGTCTTCGACGGTCAGTGCGAAAACCGCAAGAGTCTCGATGGTTTTCACGCATCCGCCACCCGAAACGCAAGCATTGCTGATGAGGCCCGGAGTGGGCTTTATGCCGACTATATTGTTGAAGCTTGCCGGCACGCGACCAGAACCGGCTGCATCGTTGGCAATGGAAAAGGACGAGAGGCCGGCTGCGACTGATACCGCAGACCCGGAGCTCGACCCCCCTGAGATATAGCGCTCGTCGAAAACCGAGGAGCAGGCGCCGTAGGGTGTGCGCATGCCGACGAGGCCGATGCCGAACTGGTCCATATTTGTCTTGCCGATCAGGATGGCGCCGGCATCGAACAGCCGCGTGATCGCCTGACCGCTGGAGGTGGCGATATAGGCGCTTTCCTTCAGCGCATTGGTGGTGGGCAGGCCGACGATGTCGTTGCAATCCTTGACGGAGAAGGGGATGCCCCAGAGCGGATGGTCTTCATGCCCCTTGGCTTCAAGGGCTGCCGCCGCTGCGAGTGCATCGTGCCGCGATACGAGATGGATCCAGACGTGGTCGTCGCCACGCGAAGCGATACGGTCGTAGATGGCGGAAATGACCATGGTTGGCGTCAGGGCGCCGGTGGCATAGGCCTTGGTCAGTGTGTCGAGATCGAGACTGCCGGTTGCGGCAGACCAGTCTTGCTTGGACATCGCAGGTTCCTCAGATTTTTGTAAGGGCCGCTTTTACGGCGGCGGCGGCAGCAACGGTGCCGAACAGGCCATTGCCGAATGTGGTGATGCGCAATTGCGCGACATGGCGCGTCTCACTCGTGCCTTGGCAGGCGTCGGCAACGGCAAGGCACTCGAAACCCATATCGTTGGCGGTGCGTTGCGTGGCGTGAACCAGCCCTTCCGTCGGCAATCCGGCGATCAGAAGATTGCGGATGCCACGAGCCTTCAGCTCGGTTTCAAGGGGCGTCCTGTAGAAGGCATTGTCGCCGGAATGATCGACCACCAGTGCTGTGTCTGGGAGAATGAGCTGTGGCGGAAAGTCCCAGCCGCCGGAGCCTTCGGCAGGCACGACATCGTCACCGTCCCGTCGGGCGACGCGGCGCGCTGCCACGACGAGCAGGCCGCAGTCACGGGCGACCGCCAACAGGTCCAGTGCCGTCGTAAATGCCGGCATGGCAGAGAGCGCGGAAATCGTCCCCTTCTGAAAACCAAGCAGCAACAGGGCGGTATCAGCCGATGACCAATGCCCGTCGAATGGAAAGGAATACGGTTCCGCATGGATCTGGCGGAGTGTTCTGATGCCGCGGTCAGACATCGGCGTGCTCCAGCATGGTTTGGAAGGCGGCAAGGCAAGAGACACCTCCCCAGCGGCCGCCAAAGGCTTTCAGAATCTCCAGCGTCGCCAGATGGTTCGGCGTTTCGACGGCGGCCGTGCAGTCCTCAAGCAGGACGCATTCGAAGCCGCGCTCGAAACCGTCGCGCATGGTTGACTGGACGCAGCAGTCCGAGGTGACGCCGGTGATGACCAGACGGGAGATGCCGAGGTTGCGTAGTTCCGCTTCCAGATCCGTTTGATGGAAGGCGGATTTGCCGGGCTTGTCGATGACCAATTCTTCAGCTTCGGGAGCGAGTTCCGGGATAATCTGCCACCCTGGTTCGCCACGGACGAGGATCCGGCCCGTGGCGCCCATGTCGCCGATCCCCAGCCCATGGACGCGGGTGCGCCATTGTTTGTTGGCGGGGAGATCGGACAGATCAGGCAAATGCCCCTCGCGTGTGTGGATAACGGCGATGCCGGCGGTCCTTGCAGCGGCAAGTGCCTGGCCAATTGGCGGAATGACGGCGCGGGTGTTGGAAACGTCTTCGCCGAGCTGATCGATCCAGCCGCCGGGCGCGCAGAAATCGATCTGCATGTCGATGAGAATAATCGCCATCGCGCTTTTGACGGACGTGCCACCACGTGGCCAGAAGCCTGATGCGGGGTGTTCGCTCATAGCGCCATGCCCCTTTCCGCGTCGAAGATGTGGATGGCCAAAGGATCGACCGCGAAGGTCAGCATATCGCCCGTCGTGACTGGATGACCGCTGTCGATCATCGAACGCAGGCGCGGACGGACGGACATCAGATCCTTTTCCTCTTCAATCACGGTGGAATGGATCATGGTGGCACCCTGAACATCAAGATGAACCAGAAGCGTTGCGCCCAGGTCCTCGACAAAGGCGGTGCGCGCCGAAATCGTGCCAACCCCGCCGGTATCGCCCGACCGCTTGAGTGCTTCGGGGCGGATGCCGACGATTACCTTGCGTCCGGGCACGATTTCGGCGCGCTCGCCTATGGCACCGAGCGACAGGGTGAAAGCGCCCAGTTGGACCACAGGCTTTCCGTCTTTTGCCGCAATGGTCCCTTCCAGGAAATTGATCGGCGGCGAACCGATGAAGCTGGCAACGAACAGATTGACCGGCCTGTCATAGAGACGGCGCGGCGTGTCGAGTTGCTGGAGGGTGCCCTTGTTCATCACGGCGACCCGGTGGCCCATCGTCATCGCCTCGACCTGATCGTGGGTGACATAGACGGTCGTCACAGCGCTCATGCGCTGCAGCTTGGCAATCTCTGCGCGCATCTGGCCGCGAAGGCGGGCGTCGAGATTGGAGAGCGGTTCGTCCATGAGAAAAGCATGGGGGGAGCGGACCAGAGCACGGCCCATGGCAACGCGCTGCCGCTGGCCGCCAGACAACCGGGCGGGCTTGCGATCCAGATAGTCGGTGAGTTCGAGCAGGGCCGCTGTCTCGCGCACTTTCTTCTCGATGATCTCGCGCTTGACGTTGCGGACCCTGAGACCGAAGGCGATGTTGTCGGCAACCGTCAGATGCGGATAGAGTGCATAGGACTGGAACACCATGGCTATGTCGCGGTCGCGCGGCGCCAGATCGTTGGCGACCTGTCCGTTGATGCGCAGTGTGCCGCCGGTGATGTCTTCAAGGCCGGCAATCATGCGCAGCGCCGTGGACTTTCCACAGCCGGACGGCCCGACGAGAACCATGAATTCGCCATCGACGATATCGAGGTTCAGTCCATGCAGCGCGGAATGACCGCCCTCATAGGTTTTGCAAACATCCTCAAAGGAAATCTGGGCCATCGATTGGCTCCTATTGTACGCCGTTGGTCGCGCCCTGAACGAAGTAGCGGTTCAGGAACAGCGCCATCAGGACAATTGGAATTGTGGAGAAATGCGCCAAGGCACCGAGCGAGCCCCAGGTGACATCCTTGGTGCCGTAAGCGGTCAGCAGGGCCACGGAGATCGGCTTGGAATCGAGTGTCGTCAGGAACATCGGGTAGAGAAAATCGTTCCAGGAAAACATCACGCAAAACAGCACGCAGGCGATGATCCCGGAGCGAACCGCCGGCACCGCGACCTTGAGAAACGCGCCGATCTGGGTGCAGCCATCCGTAAGTGCCGCTTCTTCCATATCTCGCGGCAGGGCGCGGAAATAGGAAAACATCATCCAGGTAACAAAGGCACAGTTGAGCATGGTGTTGATGATGATCACGGCCCACCAACTTCCGAGCAAGCCGATATCGCGCATCATCAGATAGAAGGGGATCAGCGCCGCGATGGCCGGAACCATGCGGATGGCGAGGAAGAAATAGGCGAAGAAATTGGCGTAGCGGGAACGCGAGCGGGCAAGGGAATAACCGGCGGGAACGCCAAGGAGCAGTGAAAGAACGGTGGTGCCGAGGCTGATCACGATGGAGGATCGCAACAGCGATACGACATCGAAATAAGACAGCATCCCGCGAAACTGGTCTAACGTGGGTTGGAAGCCGAGCTTCGGGGGAATGGAGAAGATCTGATTGGACGGCTTGTAGGCCGTGGTGATCAGCCAGAGGACGGGCAGCAGGAACAACACCGTGATGACCAGCACGGCTGTCCGCTCGAACACGATCTGACGTGTGGAGACCTTCGACATCGGCATTACTTCCCGTTGATCCGGACATCAGCACCGCGCACGACGAGCAGAAGCACGGCTGCCATGACGGCGATGAACAGCATGGTGATGTTGCCGATCGCCGAAGCGTAGCCGACGTTGAAGAACTGAAGCCCCTCCTTCACCGCCAGCACCATCAGCGTGTTGGTCGCATCGTTGGGGCCGCCGCCGGTCGTGACGAAGACGGAATCGAACACACGGAACGCGTCCATCATGCGCAGCATGAGCGCGAGGAAGATGGAAGGCAGCATCAGCGGCAGGATGAGGAGAGTGAAGCGCTGCAAGGCCGTGGCCCCGTCGGTGCGGCCTGCCTCCAGAACGTCGTTTGGCAGGGATTTGAGCCCGGCAAGCAGGATCAGCGCCATGAGCGGGGTCCATTCCCAGCAATCGATGAGGATCAGCACCCAGAGTGCCGTTCCCGCATCGGTGAGGAAGCCGGTTCGCGGACCGATGCCGGCGTCGGCTAGAAAATAGCCGACCAGCCCGTAGTCCGCGCCGAGAAGGGCCTTGAAGATGAGGCCGACGACCAGCGGCGTGATGGTGGCGGGAACGAGCAGAAAAGCCAGCGCGATGCGGTTGAAGCGACTGTCACGCCACAAAAGCAGCGCCAGTCCGAATCCGAAGATCAGCTGCAGGCTGACGCTGGCGATGGTGAATTGAAAGGTATTGGCGATCGCCTGGCGAGCGGAACGGTCCGAAAAGATTTCGACATAGTTTCCAAGGCCGACGAATTTGGTGCGGGCCGGACGCAGCAGATTGTAATTGAAGAAACTGTACCAGACGCCCTGAGCCAGCGGCCAGATGCCCACGGCCAGCACATAAAGGACAGCCGGCGCCGCCATGAAGAAGAGGAAGAAACGGCGGCGATCGGAAAAACTGCGGCTTATCGGGAAGAGACTCATGCCGTATCGCCGCTGTCCGCCGGCGGCTTCGCCCGTGGCGAGGAATGGCTGGCTCATGTCGGTTTCATTCCTGACGTTTTGAACGCGATACCCGTTCGTTTACCTTCTCCCCGCCTTTCGGCGGGGAGGCTGATCTTCGCTGGATCGAAGCAGGAAAGTCTAGAAAAGTTTCTTGGCTTCCGCCTGAGCCTCGTCCAGGGCTGCCTTCGGCTCGGCAGCGCCTGCCAAAACGGAGTTGACGGCGGCGCCGAGGATGTCCTGGATTTCCGGATATTCAGGGATGCGCGGACGATAGTCGCCATTGCCGTTTTCATAGGTCTTGGCGACGACAGGCAGGAAGTCGAATTTTGCTGTCAGGTCCGGATCGGTCATCTGGCTCTTGCGCATGAACGAACCGGCGCCTTCCAGATTGAATTCCTTGTGGATCTTCTTGCTGGTGAGCCATTTGATGAAGGTCCAGGCGGCTTCCTTCTGCTTCGCATCGATATCGGCATTGATCGCCATGCCCCAGCCGCCCACGCCGTATTGCGGCGAAACGCCGTTGGCGACCGGCGCGACGGCAATGCCGACCTTGCCGACGACGTTGGACGACGCCGGATCGGAATAGCCGGGAGCGCCGACCGACCACGTCTGCATCATGGCTGCAGCACCCTGCCGGAAACTTTCCTCGCGCCCGCCCCAATCATATTCGATTGCGCCGGGAGGAGCGGTCTCGACGAACAATTGCTTGTAGACGGCAAGGCTCTCGACGTTTTCGGGCGAGTTGAGCGCCGGCAGGCCGTCCTTTCCAAGAATGGAGCCACCCATCTGGTTGTTGTACTGCATCCAGTCCTGCGCGACCGCCGGACCCTTCTGGCCGTTGGCCACGAAGCCGTATTGCTTCTTGGACGGGTCGGTCAGCTTTTTGGCGTCCGACACCAACTCTTCCACGGTCTTGGGCACTGCGAGGCCGGCTGCCTCGAACAGGTCCTTGCGATAGGCAAGAACATTGGCGTAGGCGGCGAAGGGGAACGCAACATAGTGGCCGTTGTACTGGCCAAGCGATTCAAGGATAACCGGATAGATGTCGTCGAGGTCGAGTTCCGCTGCATCGCGCTTGACCCAATCGGTCAAATCGACGGAATAGCCGTTTTCCGCATAGGCGCCGGCCCAGACGATGTCCATGGTCACGAGATCGTAGCCCTTGGTGTCCCCGACGAAATCGGCGGTCGTCTTGGTCAGCAACGTGCCGTAATCCATGACTTCGACCTTCAGCTCGGCGCCGGTGTCTTCCTTGAATTGCGCAGCGAGCTTGGTCAGGACGCCAGCAAACGGATCGTTCTGCGAGGCAAGCGTAAGAGTGACGCCATCCAGCGGCTTGGCATGCGCAAAAGCTGTCGATGTCATCAGCGTCATAAGAGCGATGCTGAGCAGGCGGGTCGTCCGGGGCATCGGGAATTCGGAGATCATGGTCATGTGCTGCCAGCCTTTCCTACGAGATTGAAGATCTGAAGCGAAGCTATCTGAGCTTGAGCGGCTGTCAAACAAAATTTCACATTAAACGCGCAAATATAACGAAACTGAACATTGATGATGAATAGTTCTGCGGACTGATTAAAGATTCGGCATGATCTGCATTTTATAGCGGCATTTTTAAAGCTTCGCCCCGAAACCCTACGAAATCTGGAGAAAAATTCTATGCCTAAGAAATGTACACCTTTTTGCAAGGAGCGAAGATCTCCATTCCAAGGAGCGGCGCTGATGGATTCCGTTGTTAATTCCCAGCTACAAATGCGGAAGTGAGAGAGAAAAATAACATAATCACACACTTTACAACTTTCCCGCAGTCACTATTCTCGCCTCAAGGTCGACGGGGAGCATGAATATGCAGAGCGCAACGGGCATTCCGGAGACATCAGCAACTGATGCGCGCAGCGCACTTGCGGGGGTCGCCCCACGAATTGCGGATGACGACGCCCTTACGTTGCTTGAAAAGCGTGTCCGGCTGGAACTGGCGGTTATCGAAACGCCCTTGCGGGATTGGATTCCCGAGCGGCGCGATGAAGATGGCCGTGTGATCAACGATGTGGTCATCGTCGGCGCCGGACTGTCCGGACTGTCGCTGGCCTTCGGGTTGATGCGCCAAGGCGTGACGCGCGTAAAGGTGATCGATTCGGCGCCCACAGGGCGGGAAGGACCCTGGCTTAACACGGCGCGGATGCGCACGTTGCGGTCCCCCAAGAATCTGACGGGTCCCGACCTTGGCGTGCCGTCGCTGACCTACCGCGCATGGCACGAAGCAAGGTATGGTGTGCAGAGCTGGGAAACGCTCGACAAGATCGAGCGCGGTGACTGGATGGCCTATCTCGTCTGGTTTCGGGGTGTTGTCGGCATGGCGGTCGAAAACGGCGTGCGCCTCACCGGAATCGAGGCGCGCGACAATCATCTTGCTTTGCGTGTCGAAGAAGCCGGTGTCGAGCGCGTGATCGCCTGTCGCAAGGTCGTTCTGGCGACCGGCATGGATGGTGCTGGCGGTCTTAATGTACCAGCCGCTATCTCCGGCGCCCTGCCGCGCGAACGCTGGACACACAGCGGAGAGGTCGTCGGTCTGGATTTTCTGTCCGGCAGGGCAGTAGGCGTCATCGGGGCGGCGGCGTCGAGTTTCGACTGGGCGGTGGCAGCGCTCGAGGCCGGCGCAGCATCGGTGACCGTACTGGCGCGCTCGCGCAGCCTGCCGCGCACCGAAGTGCTCGACTGGTCGAATTTTGCCGGTTTTCTCAATCACTTCGCCGATCTGGATGACCTCAGTCGATACCGGTTCGCGCGCCGGATGTTCGCCTTCAGAACGCCGCCGACCACTGAGATGTTCGAGCGGGCAATGCGTTTCCCGGCATGCCGGCTCGTCATGGGTGCCCGGATCGAAGCGCTGGGGATGCAGGATGAGCGTATCGCCGTGGCAACCGCTGTCGGCGATTTCGCCTTCGACCATCTGTTGCTCGGCACCGGATATAGCGTCGATCTCCGGCGCCGGCCGGAACTTCGCAGCATCGTCGATGCCGTGGCCACATGGAGCGACCGTTTCACACCGCCGGAAGGCGAGGTCGATGGTGATCTTCTGGCCTATCCCTATCTCGGCTCTGCCTTCGAATTTCAGGAGAAGACGCCCGGGCAATGGCCGTTGCTGCGCGATATCCACATCTTCAACAGCGCGGCCGTTCCAAGCCTCGGGCCGGTCTGCAACGGCATTACCGGGCTGAAATCAGGGATCCCACGGCTTGTTGCCGGTCTGTGTCGCGGGCTGTTCCTGCAGGATGCGGATCTGTTTTACCGGTCGCTCGACGCCTACGACAAAATCCATTTCGAGCCGCCATCGGCGCCTGGCAAGTCAGGCTAACCCAGATATCATTCGATGAGTCCGACCCGGCGCGCTGCGACGACACGATAGAGAGGATCGCCGGTGTGGCGGTATTCCTCGAGTGCCGAAAAGACGAGCGAGTGATCGTGCTCGTCGTCGGAGGCGACGGCGGCTGCGGCGATCGCCTCGTCAGGCGGGACTTGCAGCTTGCGCCAGGCGTCGAGCATCTCGGCACTCGGCAGATCCGGCATGCCGATCTTGGTGTAAAGCGACAGCACGACTTCCCAGAAATGAACTGCGAGGATTTGCGGTTTATCGAGATGGGGGCTGACAAGGCGCAGCCAATGGCTGCCGGTTAGAGCGTGAAGCGCCTCGAAACTCATCGTACCCGCGTAAAGCGCCAGAGAGGCCTGGCGCATCCGGATCAGAAGATCGTCCGTTGGCGCAAGCCGCCCGAGGCGCTGCTGAAAAGCGGGTATATGGCCCACAGCTTCGATCCATCT
The DNA here is from genome assembly GCF_004306515.1 of Rhizobium beringeri. NCBI lineage: Bacteria > Pseudomonadati > Pseudomonadota > Alphaproteobacteria > Hyphomicrobiales > Rhizobiaceae > Rhizobium > Rhizobium beringeri. The sequence continues at coordinate 645,214 of NZ_SILG01000002.1, forward strand.
CCACAAAAGCGTCGAGGAAACGGCGATATTGCGGAAACTCGGTTCCGATTGCATCGAGAGGATCAGTTCGGCCGGGTCGTCTACGGTTAGCGAGCCGGCGAGTGGCGGCGGAAAGGCGAGATAGGTCGCGGCCCAGTAACCGAGCGCGATGCCGATCTCCGTTTCGTCACGGCGCAGGACGGCGTAGGCAAGACGCATAAGGCCATGGGTGGCGGAGGCCGCCACGCCGGGGAAAAGCGTGGGCAGATGAAGACGGATGGCTTCGTTGCCACCAATCCTTGAAACGACGTCGGCGAAATAGTCGCGCAGATCGGTTTCCCGATCGCGCTGGCCAAGCGCCGAGCGCCAGGTCGCATCGGTGAGCGATGAAACAGCCGGTGGCGGAAAGGGCACTGCATGGGCGAGTGTATAGTGACGGGCATAGGCTTCCAGCCGCTCCGGCGCTGCGCCGAGCCTGCCCATGGCCTCCAGCACCATAGGCAGGTGATTGGCAAGATAATCCGGAAATTCGCCGCTGCGCTGGCCGACGTCTGCGATCAGCGGCCGCAATCGCGCACTGGCCCTCGGATGACGGTAGATGGCGCTTGGTGAATCAGGCTGTGTGTCGACAGTGATCTGAGGGTTTCGTTCCATCGTTTTCATCCATTCCCCCCGCGCTATCGCGTAGTCCGTGCGGCGCAATTTCATCAGTCCATGCGAACGCCGCCGGTCACGTTGATGCCCTGTCCGGTCATGAAGCGGGCGCCGTCGGAGGCCAGGAACCGAACGACCACAGCCACGTCTTCCGGCTCCTCGATTCGCCCCATTGGCGTCAGCGTCACATATTCCTGACGCACCTCGTCTGGCGTCATGTTGCGAAGCTTGCCTTCCCAAATGATTTCACGCTCCTGCATGGCTGTGCGTACGAAGCCCGGGCAGACGGCATTGATGCGGATGCCGGAGGGAGCGAGTTCGCGTGCAAGCGCCTGCGTCCAGCCCAGAACTGCAAACTTGCTGGCGGAATAATGTGCCAGCAGCGGCGCGCCGACCTTGCCCGCGAGCGAAGCGGTATTGACGATGACGCCCTTGTTTCCCGTCGCTAGAAAATGGCGAACGACAATCTGGTTGCAGAGAAAAACACCCTTGGCGTTGACGTCCATGTTGAAGTCCCAGTCCTCGTCCGTCAGATCAACCGAGGCCTGCATGGTCGAAACGCCGGCATTGGCGCAAAGGATGTCGATGCCGCCCCGCTCGGCGATCACGGCGTCCATCGCCGCCTGCACGGAGGCGCGATCGCGCACGTCGATGCTGCCGAAAAAAGCACTTTCGCCCAGCTCATCGGCAAGAGCAGCGGCGCGGTGACCATCGAGATCGAGAATCGTGACCCGCGCGCCTTCTGCGTGAAACGTTCTGGTAATTGCCGCGCCGATGCCTGATGCACCGCCGGTGACCACGACTGATTTTCCTACGAATTCCGACATGAAGCCCCTTGATCTCGCAAGCTGGGAAACGAGCGCTGTTTAACGATTTTTCGCATCTTTGAACATTATATAACAAAAAACAACCTTTATTCACGCGTATGCCTGTGTTACGCACAAACAGCCGATAAATCGCGACCCTGGCAGCAACCGTCAGGAACGACGCGAGAACGGCCAGGCGCTCTTTGGCAACCCGTTTACGGAAGCAAGCATGGAAAAAGGCCAACCCGCAGACACCGAGATGGATCTTGAGCCGAATACCGGTCCAAGCGAAGGCCGGACCGACCGGGTTCCGGCGGTGCTGCGGCAGACGCATATCATTGCTTCATTCGAAAAGAACGGCTTCGTGTCGATCACGAGCCTTGCCGACGAGCTTGGCGTTTCCGGTATGACGGTACGCCGCGATCTCGATCTTTTGGGAAAACGCGGACTGCTCGAACGCACGCATGGCGGTGCGGTCGCCGCAGGTCCGCTGGCGACGCTCGCCTTCGACGAGGACGAGCCACCGTTCGAGCAGCGCATGCGCCGGCAAGCGGTGCAGAAATCCTCGATCGCCGAGGCGGCGGCGAAGCTGGTCGCCTCGGGCGAATCCGTCGGCCTCGATGTCGGCACATCCATCCTGGCGCTCGCGGGGGCCTTGGCGTCCCGGAGGGATCTGCGCGTTTTTACCAACAATCTGCGCGTCAGCATGCTGATGGCGGACGGAAAAAGCAACGTCTACATTCTGGGTGGGCAGGTACGCTGGCCAGAATATTCGGTGATTGGGCCGCAGGCGGTTGAAGCACTCAAGAGCCATTTTCTCGACAAAGTCTTCATCGGCGTTTCCGGTCTGGATCCAAGCGGCTTCTACGACTATTCGCCCGAAGATACCGAAGTCAAACGCGCCTTTATCGCGAATGCAGGCAGCGTGATCGTGCTGTGTGATTCATCCAAATTCGGACGCCGGGCCCTGTCGCGGATCGTCCCGCTTGAAAAGGTGAACATCCTTGTCACCGATGCGCCGCCCCCCGCCGATCTCGCCGCCGCATTGGGCGAGCGCGGTGTCCGGATCATCGTGGCCGCATGACGCGCTGATGCCAAGAGAGTGAGGATGCCACGTGGCGACACTTTTTTCCAATGGAAGGCTTGCCGAGGCCGGTCCGGTCGATATCAAGGTCCGCGATGGCCGGATAGAAGCGATATCGGCGGCCGGCACGGTGCCGGTCCAGGCCGGCGAAACGGTGGTCGATCTCGGTGGTCGGCTGGTCCTGCCGGGCTTGGTCGAGGGACATATCCATCTCGATACCAGCTTCTACGGCGGCAAGTGGATTCCCCACAGGCCCTGCACCAACGGTTTCGACGTGCGAGAACGTGTCGCGTTCCAGCATGAGAACATGGCGATCGCCGAGCCGATGGACGTGCGCGCCCGCAAGCAGCTGGAGCTTTGCATCGCCAACGGCACGACCGCGATGCGCAGTCACGTCATGGTCGATGCCTCCGTGGGTCTCAGTTCGCTCGAAACGATCCTGACGGTCCGCGAGGAATATCGTAGCCTCATCGATCTCCAGCTTGTCGCCTTTCCCCAGAGCGGCATTCTGACAAGCCCGGGAACATCCGATCTCCTCGACAAGGCGATCGAGTTTGGCGCCGATCTGGTCGGAGGTCTGGACCCGGGAAGCTTCGACCGTGATATCGAAGGCCACCTTGCCGTAGTGTTCGGCGTGGCGGCGCGGCGCGGCGTCGATGTCGATATCCATCTGCACGATGCCGGTTTGCTCGGCGTCTTCACGATCGAGCAGATCTGTGCCCGAACCCGTACGCTGGGCCTGGAGGGCCGCGTGGCCATCAGCCATGCCTACGCTCTCGGCGACGTCGCTCCCGACGTTACGAAACGCGCAGCCGATGAACTGGCGCGCAGCGGTGTGTCGATCATGACCAATGCGCCCGGCGCACAATCGTTTCCCCCGGTTGCCTTGCTGCGCGCGGCAGGTGTCACGGTTTTCTCGGGAAGCGACAACATTCGCGATTCCTGGTGGCCCTATGGCGATGGCGACATGCTCGGCCGGGCGATGATGATCGGCTACCGTTCGGGCTTCTATACCGATGAAGAACTGAATGCGGCATTCGATGTGGTCACCGCCTCCGGTGCCAAGGCCTTGCGACTGGAGGGATACGGTCTGAAAATCGGCGCAAAGGCCGATTTCATTGTGCTTGAAGCGGAGCATGTAGCCGAGGCTGTCGTCTCAGTCCCAAGATCGCGCTCCGTCTATAGAGGCGGTCGGCTTGTCGCTCAGGATGGAAACCTCCATTAAGTACAGATACGCCTAAAAATTGGCTTCAGCCATCAGGGTCGGGGCTCATCTGAAGCCCCGGCAATCTTGTCGGCCAGCACTGGCAATTCCACCTCAAGTGGACCGGCGTCCCAAATGCCATCAGCTCGCAGCTCTTCCTGCTGGCTGAGGCCGTCCTTCATCGAAAGCTTCCCCGGCTTGTCACCTTGGCATCGCGACCGCAACTCACTCCATTACGGCCATGAACGCCGGGACCTGCTGTTCAAAGAACTTCGAGAACGAGGCGATACGGGGCGGCAGCACCTGATACGGGGGGTAGTACAGGGTCAACCACAAGTCCGGCGGCGCCCAGTCCCGCAGGACGTGGACGAGCCGTCCGGTCCTGAGATGCTCGGCCACATGGAACTTGGGCAGCATGGCGATCCCGACGCCGTCGGCCGCCATCCTCGCCAGCACCTCTCCGCTATTGGCGCTGAATGCCCGGCCCGCAGAAATCGTGGCGCTGCCGCTGCCGTCCGACAGCGTCCAGGTCTCCCGCTTGCTGTCACCGCTATAGGCCAGGCAATCGTCGGGAATGAGTTCGTTCGGATGCTTCATGTCGGAAAACCGGCTGCCCGGCGCTGCGACGAGGATACGGCGCACGACGCTGATCTTGCGCCAGATCGTGAACTTGTCCGAGGGTGCCGCGGAAATGCGGATTGCCAGATCATAGTCGTCATCGATGATATCAACGAGTCCATCCGCAAGCGAGATCTCGAAGCTGATCTTCGGGTAGCGTTCCTTGAATGCCGAGAGGATGGGCGGCAGGACCTGCTGGCCGAACCAGGTCGGCGCGCTGATCCGCAGGCGGCCATGATCCGCCTTGTGGGTATTCATCACGTCCTTGCGCGCGTTGTCCAACGCCTGCACCGCCGGCTGTATCTGGGCGGCGAAGATCGCGCCGTCGGTCGTCAGCGACACCTGGCGCGTGGTCCGCACGAAGAGTTGCACACCCAGGTCTTCTTCCAGGGCCGCGATCGCCCGCGTGACGGCTGCGGGGGTCATGTCGAGCTCGCGTGCGACCTGCGCGAAGTTCCGTTTTTCGGCGGCCAGCAGAAAGGTTCGAAGAAGCTTGTAGTCGTTCATTGATTATTTCACCTGAGGCAATTCACTGACAATTATTATTGCAATTCTGACCGATGATCAACGGGCGTAGGTTTTCAATCACACCAGACAAACCAACGCAGCCGCGGAAGGGCGAGCATTATGATCAAGGATATCAAGGGACTGCATCACATCACGTCGATGGCATTGGATGCCCGTCAGAACAACGCATTCTTCACAGACACGCTCGGCTTGCGCCGCGTCAAGAAGACCGTGAATTTCGACGACCCCAACGTCTACCACCTCTATTACGGTGATCAGGCCGGCACCCCGGGCTCCGTCATGACCTACTTCCCTTTTCCCGACGTGATGCGCGGCCGCCCAGGCGTTGGCGAAGTCAGCGAAACACAGTTCGCAGTGCCTAAGGGCTCACTCTCCTTCTGGCAGGATCGCCTGTCGGCAAAGGGAGCCGGCAACCTGCATACCGACACGGCCTTCGGCGCTGCCCGCCTCCTGTTCAACGGGCCGGATGGCGAAGGGTTTGCCCTTATCGAAACGGAAAACGATGGCCGCAAGGCCTGGAATGGCGCCGGCATCGATGCAAGCGTTGGCATCCGCGGCTTCACCGGTGCTAAGTTCCGCCTGCATGACGCCGCTGCCACGTCCGAACTGCTCGGTTTCATGGGCTACCAGCGCGCCGAAACGGATGGTGACGTTACCCGCTTCATCATCCCCGGCGGCAATGGTGCGGACACTATCGACCTCGAGGTCCTTCCGAAAACGCCTTTCGCAAGGCAGGGCGCAGGTTCGGTGCATCACATCGCTTTCGCCGTCGAGAACCGTGCAAAGCAGCTCGAAGTCCGCAAGGCCCTGATGGACACGGGTTACCAGGTAACACCTGTCATCGACCGTGATTACTTCTGGGCCATCTACTTCCGGACACCCGGCGGCGTGCTGTTCGAAATCGCCACGAACGAACCCGGTTTCGACCGCGATGAAGATACGGCACACCTCGGCGAGGTTTTGAAGCTGCCGGCTCGCTACGAGCCTTATCGTGACCAGATCGAGGCCGGGCTGACACCGCTCGCCGCCTGACGTCGCTTTCCAACAATAAGGCGGCATAACTTTCAAGACGTGCCGCCTTCCCTGCCCCATTACCTATCTTCAACCTAGTCAAAGGAAGACACGAGATGTCCAGCAAGCTTCAGGTTCTCACCCCGCAGAACAGTCAGATCATCTTCATCGACCAGCAGCCGCAGATGGCCTTCGGCGTCCAATCGATCGACCGCCAGGTCTTGAAGAACAACGTCGTCGGTCTTGCCAAGGCGGCGAGGATCTTTAACATCCCGACCACTGTCACCACCGTCGAGACCGACAGCTTCTCGGGCAACACTTTCCCGGAACTGCTCGCTGTCGTCCCGGACAATGATATCCTTGAGCGGACGTCGATGAATTCCTGGGACGACCAGAACGTCCGCGACGCGCTTGCCAAGCACGCTGCCGATGGCCGCAAGAAGATTGTCGTCGCTGGCCTCTGGACGGAGGTTTGCAACACGACCTTCGCGCTCTCCTGCATGAACGATACCGACTACGAAATCTATATGGTTGCGGATGCTTCCGGCGGCACGTCCGTCGATGCGCACAAATATGCGATGGACCGCATGGTGCAGGCCGGCGTCGTTCCGGTCACCTGGCAGCAGGTCCTGCTGGAATGGCAGCGCGACTGGGCCCGCAAGGAAACCTACGACGCGGTCACGTCGCTGGTGAAGGAGCATTCCGGCGCTTACGGCATGGGCATCGATTATGCTGTTACGCATGTCCACGGTGGTGCCGAACGCGTCAAGCACGGCAAGCGGATCGGCCCGAACCCTGCCAAGTAAACTGTCAATCACTCCGGCAGGCTGCGTCCTGCCGGAGTGATTTTCTTTCACCACGCGAGGTTCCCCCATGAAACTCTATCTTCTGTCACTCGGTGCCGGCCTGCTGGTGGGCGTGATCTACAGCCTGCTCAATGTCCGCTCGCCTGCCCCGCCTGTCGTCGCGCTCATCGGGCTGCTCGGCATCCTTGTCGGCGAGCAGCTCGTGCCACTGGCAAAGAGCATTTGGGCTCGCGAGCCTGCCGCCGTCTCCTGGCTTCATCAGGTCAAGCCGCACATGTTCGGTCACCTCCCGAAGGGCGGGAAAAACGTGGTGGCGGTGAACCCACCCCATGAAGATTCAACATCGGGGAAAAGCTGATGACGACGCGCCGCACATTCCTGGGCGCAGCATCGAGCCTCGCCTTTTCAAACTTGTTTTCACCGGCCAATGCCGCCGATCCCCACAAGACCGGAGCCGCTTCCATGTACGCAGACATCGTTCTTCACAATGGATTGATCACGACGCTTGATCGCGCAAATCCGAACGCCACCGCAATCGCCGTCAAGGACGGCCTATTCATGGACGTGGGTACCGACCGCGACATCATGGTGCTTGCCGGACCGGATACGAAGATCGTCGATCTCAAGGGCAAGCGTGTGCTGCCTGGTCTGATCGACAACCACACCCACGTCGTGCGCGGTGGCCTGAACTTCAACATGGAGCTTCGCTGGGACGGCGTGCGGTCGCTCGCCGATGCGATGGACATGCTGAAACGACAGGTGGCGATCACGCCCGCTCCGCAATGGGTGCGTGTCGTCGGCGGCTTCACCGAACACCAGTTCGCCGAGAAGCGTCTGCCGACGATCGACGAGATCAATGCGGTTGCACCCGATACGCCAGTCTTTCTGCTGCATCTCTATGACCGCGCACTTCTCAACGGTGCTGCCCTTCGCGCCGTCGGCTATACCAAGGACACGCCGAACCCTCCAGGCGGCGAGATCACCCGCGACGCCAACGGCAATCCGACGGGCCTTTTGCTCGCCAAGCCGAATGCCGGTATTCTCTATTCGACTTTGTCGAAAGGCCCCAAGCTTCCGTTCGAATATCAAGTCAATTCCACCCGCCACTTCATGAGGGAACTGAACCGGTTGGGAATCACCGGCGTCATCGATGCCGGCGGCGGATTTCAGAATTACCCGGACGACTATGCGGTGATCCAGAAGCTCTCGGACGAGGACCAGCTTACGGTACGTCTGGCCTACAATCTCTTCACGCAGAAGCCAAAGGAAGAGAAGCAGGACTTCCTCAACTGGACGCAGTCGGTCAAATACAAGCAGGGAAACGATTACTTCCGACACAACGGCGCTGGCGAAATGCTCGTATTCTCGGCCGCTGACTTTGAGGATTTTCGTCAACCACGCCCGGACATGGCGCCGGAGATGGAAGGCGAGCTCGAGGACGTCGTTCGCGTCCTCGCTGAAAACCGCTGGCCTTGGCGGCTTCACGCCACCTATGACGAGACCATCTCGCGTTCCCTTGATGTCTTCGAGAAGGTCAACAAGGATATCCCGCTCGAAGGCCTGAACTGGTTCTTCGACCATGCCGAGACGATTTCCGATCGCTCTATCGACCGCATCGCAGCGCTCGGTGGCGGCATCGCCACGCAGCACCGCATGGCCTATCAGGGCGAATATTTTGTCGAGCGATACGGCCACGGCGTTGCAGAAGCGACACCGCCGATCAGGCGCATGCTCGATAAGGGCATCAACGTCTCTGCTGGCACGGATGCGACCCGCGTCGCCTCCTACAATCCATGGGTCTCGCTCTCCTGGATGGTCACGGGCAAGACCGTCGGCGGCATGCAGCTCTATCCACGTGCCAACTGCCTCGACCGCGAGACGGCACTGCGCATGTGGACTGAGAAGGTCACCTGGTTCTCTAACGAGGAAGGCAAGAAGGGCCGGATCGAAAAGGGCCAGTTCGCCGACCTCGTCGTGCCGGATAAGGACTTCTTCACCTGCGCCGAAGACGAGATCTCCTTCCTGACCTCTGATCTGACCATGGTCGGCGGCAAGATCGTCTTCGGTGCGGGCGACTTCAAGTCACTCGACGAGAGCGACGTGCCTCCCGCCATGCCGGACTGGTCTCCCGTGCGCACGTTCGGCGGCTATGCGGCATGGGGCGAACCGCAGGGCGCAGGCATGAACTCCTTGCGTCGCACCGCGATCTCGACCTGCGGCTGCGCCAGTTCCTGCAACGTCCATGGTCACGACCACGCCGGCGCCTGGACATCAAAGCTGCCGATTGCCGATCTCAAGGGCTTCTTCGGCGCGCTTGGTTGTGCCTGCTGGGCCGTGTGACCCCACGCGGTATCGCGCCCGCATTGAGTGGGCAGCGCTCTTCGCTGCCCACTTCGATCTATCAAATCATTTATTGCGATAATCGCAATTAAATCGAAATAATTGATGCAATTGTTGGCGGTAATCTTTCTGGCCAATATCGCTCCCATCCACGGCAAACAAAGCCGCTTGTTTCGATCGACGACACGACAGGAGCAGACATGATTGACCAATTTTCGTCCACTAGTCGCAGGGGCTCGCTTCTTGCGCGGATCATCGCTGCACCGGCAACACGGTTCATCGCGCTCCTTGCTCTCTGCGCGGCCTATATCCAGGGGCCAATTACCAAGATCTTTGATTTCAACAGCGCAGTCGCTGAAATGAACCATTTCGGCCTGCATCCGGCGGCATTCTTCGCAGTCGCCGTCATCGCCTTCGAATTGGCGGCCTCGGCCATGGTGGTGTCGGGGGTCCTTCGCTGGGCAGGTGCGCTGGCGCTCGCCGCGTTCACGCTCCTTGCCACCCTTATCGCCCTTCGTTTCTGGGAGTTGCCCGCGGGCATGGACCGCATGATGGCAACCAACGCCTTCTTCGAACATCTCGGGCTTGCTGGCGCTTTCATCATTGTCGCGGCAATTGATTTGACCAAGGGAGCAGGCAAATGAGCACTACCAAATCCTCCGGGGGCAGCTTTGCTCCCCTTGCCCAGCCAGTCTTCGCAGTTCTTTGGGCTGCAACCGTCCTCGGCAATACCGGCAGCTTTATGCGCGATGTCGCCAGTTCCTGGCTCATGACTGATCTATCGGCCTCGCCGGCCGCCGTCGCTCTCGTGCAGGCGGCCGGAACCTTGCCGATCTTCCTCCTGGCGATACCTGCAGGCGTACTCACCGACATTCTCGATCGTCGCAAGTTCCTGATCGCCGTGCAGATCTTGCTCGCGTCAGTCAGCGTAAGCCTCATGATCCTGGCAAACACCGGCATGCTTTCGGTCAGTGCACTGATCGGCCTGACCTTCCTTGGCGGCGTCGGCGCCGCGTTGATGGGGCCGACCTGGCAGGCGATCGTGCCGGAACTGGTGAAGAGAGAAGACGTCAAGAGTGCCGTCGCGCTCAACTCGCTCGGCATCAATATCGCCCGGTCGATCGGGCCGGCCGCCGGGGGGCTTCTCCTTGCTGCCTTCGGCGCGGGCGTCACCTATGGCGCGGATGTTGCGAGCTATCTCGTCGTCATCGCGGCGCTCGTCTGGTGGCCGCGGCCAAAGAACGCAAATGATGCGCTGGCTGAAGGCTTCTTCGGCGCGTTCCGTGCAGGCCTGCGTTACACCCGGGCCAGCAAGCCCTTGCATGTCGTACTTTTGCGCGCGGCGATCTTCTTTGCCTTCGCCAGTGCCGTCTGGGCACTCCTGCCGCTCGTCGCTCGAGAATTGCTCGGCGGTGATGCAGGATTCTACGGTATCCTGCTTGGCGCCGTTGGAGCCGGCGCGATCGGCGGCGCATTGCTCATGCCTAAACTGCGCGAACGCTTGAATGCCGATGGCCTGCTTCTAGGGGCCGCTGTTATCACAGCACTCGTCATGGGCGCTTTGTCGCTCGCGCCGCCAAAATGGGTTGCCATTATCGTCCTGCTCTTTCTCGGAGGCGCTTGGATCACCGCCCTGACCACGCTGAATGGCGCAGCGCAGGCCGTGCTTCCGAACTGGGTCCGCGGTCGCGGCCTGGCGGTCTATCTCACCGTCTTCAATGGTGCGATGACGGCAGGTAGCCTTGGCTGGGGTGCCGTTGGTGAAGCTGCCGGGGTGCCGGGAGCGCTGATGATCGGCGCGGTTGGACTGCTCATTGCGGGCTTCATCATGCATCGCTTAAAGCTGCCGGCCGGCGACGCGGATATGGTGCCGTCCAATCACTGGCCAGAACCATTGGTCGCCGAGCCTATCGCCCACGACCGCGGACCTGTTCTGATCCTCATCGAATACCATGTCGAAAAACATCATCGCACAGCCTTCCTGCATGCGCTGGATGAGATGTCCCACGAGCGGCGCCGGGACGGCGCCTACGGATGGGGGGTGACGGAAGACTCCGCTGATCCGCAAAAGATCGTCGAATGGTTCATGGTCGAATCCTGGGCAGAGCATCTTCGCCAGCACAAGCGGGTTTCAAATGCCGATGCTGACCTACAGGGCCAGGTCCTCGCCTATCACTCAGGAACGGACAAGCCGGTCGTCCGGCATTTCCTCACAATCAACCGGCCGGGGGCCGCCTAGCAACGCGGGAGAGCGGCATCCCCCACTACCTTCAAATCATAGCCATCAAAGGATCACGGTACGCGACAATGACCGAGAATTTCCCTTCCATCACCCGCCGCAGCGCATTGCTTTCCGGAGCTGCCACTGCAGCCGCCATGGCACTCCCCACATCTTTCGGATTTGCTGCCAACATTTCTTCCACCCCCACCTCAATCAAAGGAGATAACAGAATGGGCTACATCACCACCAAGGACGGCGTCGAAATTTTCTACAAGGATTGGGGTCCGAAGGATGCCCAGCCGATCGTCTTCCACCATGGCTGGCCGCTCTCGTCGGACGATTGGGACGCACAGATGCTGTTCTTTCTGTCGAAGGGTTACCGCGTCGTCGCCCACGACCGTCGTGGTCACGGTCGTTCGGCACAGGTTTCCGACGGACACGATATGGACCACTACGCTGCCGACGCCTTTGCCGTCGTCGAAGCGCTTGATCTGAAGAATGCCGTCCACATCGGCCACTCGACTGGCGGCGGCGAAGTCGCCCGTTATGTCGCAAAATATGGTCAGCCTTCCGGGCGCGTCGCCAAGGCCGTTCTGGTTTCCGCCGTTCCGCCGCTGATGCTCAAGACCGAGACAAATCCGGGCGGCCTTCCGATGGAAGTCTTCGACGGCATTCGCAAGGGGGTGGCCGAGAACCGCGCACAACTCTTCGTCGATTTCCCCACCGGTCCGTTCTACGGCTTCAACCGTCCCGACGCTAAGGTCTATCCAGGCGTCATTCAGAATTGGTGGCGGCAGGGCATGATGGGTAGCGCCAAGGCCCATTACGATGGGATCAAGGCCTTTTCCGAGACCGATCAGACGGAAGACCTGAAGGCAATCACCGTTCCGACGCTCGTTATGCACGGCGACGACGATCAGGTCGTGCCCATCGACAACGCTGGCAAGCTTTCCGTCAAACTGGTGCAGAATGGCACCCTGAAGGTCTATCAGGGTTATCCGCACGGCATGCTGACAACGCATGCTGAGGTCCTGAACGCCGACCTCTTGGCGTTCATCCAAGCTTAATTGGACCGTCCGGGTGTGGCTGTCTTCACTGCACCCGGATCCGGCCGAACAAATCCGACCAAGCTGGCTGTCACCAGGACAGTCCTGAGCGAAGCTGAGCTCAAAGCCCAGCAGTGCTGATCGATGGTTTTGTGTCAGTGTCGGTTGCTCGAGCGCCAAGCCGCGGGATGCACCCCCACGACCCTCGTGAAGGTTGCGACGAGTTCATTTTCGTCCGGAAACCCGCACTCTTCAGCGATCCGGGCAATGGTTTCGCCGGTTCTGTTCAGTTGCGACTGGGCTCTGCTTATTCGATATGACGCAATCCATTCCGAAACAGACTGCCCGGTCGTTTTCAAGAATCCGGAACAGAGCTCATCGACTGAAAATCCGCACGCTTCGGCGATCTTATCGACCGGTGTGCCGCTCGATAGGTTCGCAGCTATGTACGCCTTGATGCGCTTTTCCTGCAGCGGAGACAACTGACCGGTGCCCGAAAGGTGCTGGATGGGGGACCGCCCGTAACGATGCGCAAGATGGGCGCTTAATGCTAATCCGATATGAGGAAGCAGTGTGTCCCTGACCTCGTCCGGCATGTCGAACATTGGCATCAGCGCGCCGCCGATGTTGCGAACCACCTGATCGTCAATCCCGCGGCAGGTTGTGAGATCATCAATACGCGGCTCGCCTGCTTCCTCCGCGAGCTCGATAAAAAGCGCGCTTGGGATATGAAACGCGAGTGCTTCGAAGCGGCCACGAACACAAATTGCGGCGCCATTCCTCAGACTGATGAGACACATAGAACCTCTGGAATAGGTCTTCAGAGGTGTCCGTGCTCCGTCCGGCAGGACGTCGCAATGATCAACATCGACGAGATAGAGCATGACCAGAAAGGCGTCATCAGCCGGCAGGACGATTGTGTGTTCGCTATTGTCATAGGAGTGATCGAGATGGACGACAGCGAGCTTTGCCTCGTAAAGAGGCCTGATTGCCAGCGCCCTTACGGCATTAATCCCAAAACACGCCGCAATTCTCTCACTGACTGTCAACGCTTCACTCATATGTGTCTCGATCATCCTGGCTTGGGACTGTATAGCCGTACCGACGAGATGCCGCGCTTCAAAGTTTCCTACACAGGTTTCAAACGGCAATCTTGAACAAAAGGATCCTCGCGGGGCCGATTTAATAAATTGTCGTGAGGCAAGCGTAGCGTGGGAAAGCTACCAAAGCCGGCAGGTCCCGTGTTCGAGTGTCTAGAAATGAAAGAACTGCGTCGTGGTCCAAGTTTTCCCCCTCCGCCAGCAATCTTCCACTGGAAACTCGACCGACGGGTTCGGGTGCTCGTTGAAGCAGTTGTCGATCAACCAAAGCCTATTTGGTTCAGACATCGATATCTTTCGGAAGGCGACAGTCAACACTGAACTCGATCAGGTCATGACACCGGCAAGCGATCGAGGGTTCGTCGTGGGGGTTTCCTCGCTCGGTGGCCACACGCGCCGCATCTTCCACGAACATCGTGCGACAACCCACGACTTTACCGAGAACTCGATCTATATTCGCGATCTCTCGGACGCCTACAAGGCGGATCTCCGCGGTCCTTTCGATTTCGTGTTGTTTGAAATTTCGCCAGCGTCCCTCGGCAAAATTGCCGATGATGCTGAAATGCCCGGCATAACGTCGCTGTCAGTTGAAACCGCATCAAAAGATATTGTGCTTGCTAATCTCGCTCGGGCGCTGATCCCGGCGCTCGAAAAGCCAGACGAAGCCAACGCGCTTTTCGTCGAACAAATGACGACGGCCATCGGCACCTACCTAGTCCAGCGCTACGGCGGCCGGCCAATGGTAGGCTCCGATAGGTCGGGTAGCCTTTCGCGGGCGCATGAGGATCTGGCGAAAAGCCTGCTTCTCGAAAACCTTGATGGCACCGTGTCGATTTCCGACGTCGCTCAGGTCTGCAACCTGTCACGTGGCTACTTTATTCGCGCTTTTCGTCAGACGACCGGTATGACGCCCTATCAATGGGTCCTTCGTGAGCGAATAGACCGTGCCCGCGACCTCTTGCGGACCTCAAATACTCCGCTCGCCGAAGTGGCCATCGCCTGCGGCTTCGCGGATCAAAGCCATTTCACGCGCGTCTTTGCAGCTATCGTCGGCACCACGCCTGGCAATTGGCGGCGTAACGCCTGATCCAGACAATCCCGTTGGACGATTCGCCGAACTGGAGATCTTGATTGAAGTCGAACTTCAGACCCGACTGACGGGCCAGGTTGAAATCGGTCAATAGTCGCGACGTCGACTTCTCGCGTAAGCCTTCAGGGTCGGCTCGTGCCGATGCCAGGACTGTTTCATCATCGAGGGTAAATAACGGCGACCATGGCCGCCAATGCTTTCAAGATCTGATGTCAAAAATGCTCTGCTGACCAAGAGGATCTTGAAGCATGAATGCTACCATAGGATGTATCCTCCGTCGACAATCCCCACAAGGACGGTGTTGATCGACGTCGACACCTCCTCCAGCAGCCAATTCAGGCAATAGGCTTCGGCGGATGCCGCAGGTGCGCGCCGCGCTTTGGCTCAATTGCGGCGGAAGCGGCAGGGAAACACCGCCTTCCATCCGGAAGCCGCCGTCGCTGACGCCATCCTCGAAGAGGTTAGGCTAACTTCGGTTCTCCGAGCGGTTTGTTTTGCGCCACTCTTCGTACTCTCCGCGGGCATCGTCATGCAGCGGATAGTAGCGCTGCAACGACCCGCCCTCCATAAGCTTCACTCGCGAGAATTCCTCCCAATCGTGATGCTTTTCCGACTCTTCGATTACCTTCGAGGCCATTGCGACTGGAAGCACCACCACCCCGTCGTCGTCGGCGACGATAATGTCGCCGGGGATTACCGTGACACCGCCGCAGGCAATCGGAACGTTGACGGCATTGGGATAGATGCTGGTCTGCACATGGTAGTTGGGAGTCCAGCCACGCAGCCATAGTGGGAGATCTAGCTTCTCGACATTGGGCCGATCGCGCATGCACCCGTCGATGACGATGCCAGCGCCGCCTCTGCCTTTGAAATAGGTCGACATCATATCGCCAAAGACGCCCGAGCTCATGTCGCCGCGCGCGTCGACCACGACCACATCACCCTCCTGCGCGTGATAGAGCACGTGCCGGTGCAACTGCGTCTCTGGATCGGCATATTCTCCCTCGGTGAAGAGGTCCGGCCGCTGCGGCATGAACTGGAGCGTCAGCGCCGGCCCGACGATCGACTTCCCGCGGTTCTGCGGCACGGGACCGACCATGTGCGGATTGCGGAAGCCCATGTGGCCAAGCGTGCCGGCAACCGTCGCGGCGCCGATTTCCTTCAGTGCGTCGATCATATCTTTGGGCGGTCGCGTAATGTCGGGAGTATGCGTCATTTTAGACTCCGGTGGATGAACTACCAGTTCGTAACAGAACCGTCGCGGCGCTTCAGGTGAGGCGCTTCCCAGAACCGAAAGCTCTCCGCCTTGACCGCCTCTTCGTTGACCTCGACGCCGAGCCCCGGCAGATCGCTGACCGGATAGTCGGGACCGTCGAGCCGTGGCTGCACGGGGAAGAAGTCGGAATTGTCGAAGCCGAGCTTTGTTTCGGGCACCCTGGTCTCGAGCCAAGCGAAATTCGGCACCGCGGCGGCGAGATGGATGGTCGCGGCCGTGCAGACTGGGCCAAGGGGATTGTGCGGCATCAGGTCCACATAGTGCGCCTCGCTCCAGCCAGCCACCTTCATCGCTTCGGTGAGCCCGCCAACATTGCAAACATCGAGCCGGTTGAACTGATGGATGCCGCGCTCAATGTAGGGCAGGAACTGCCACTTGCTGGCAAATTCCTCGCCGATGGCAAACGGGATGTCGGTCATCGTGCGCAGGGATTCGTAGGCTTCGGGTGTCTCGTCTCGTATTGGCTCCTCGAGGAAATCAAGCACGCCGCGGCCGAGCTTGTTACAGAAGCTCGCCGCCTCTGCCACCGACAGCCGATGATGATAGTCGATGCCGAGGACGACGTCGTCGCCCAGCGCCTCGCGCGCCTTGTTTAGCATGCTTGCTGTAGCGCCGATCGATTCGCGCGGCTCAAAGATGTCCTTGCTGTTTTGCCCGATGGGAAAGAAGCGGATCGTCTGCCACCCCTGTGCGCGTAGTTCGCGGGCGCGTTCGATGGCAACATCGCCCTCGGCCTCGTCACCGGTCGAGGCGAAGGTAGGAATGCGGTCGCGCTGCTTGCCGCCCAACAGATCGTAGGCCGGCACCCCCAGCGCCTTGCCCTTGATGTCATGAAGGGCAATGTCGATGGCGGAAATTGCCGCCTGCAGAACGCGCCCGCCTTCGAAATATTGGCTGCGATAAGCTTCTTGCCAGATCCGACCAATCTGCATCGCGTCGTGGCCGATGAGAAACTCGCGATAGTGCTCGATCGCGCCGACCACGGCCTTCTCGCGACCGCTCAAGCCGCTCTCGCCCCATCCGAAGATGCCATTGTCGGTCTCGACCTTGACGAGCATCTGGTTGCGCGTTCCTACCCATACTGGATAGGGCTTGATAGCGGTGATTTTAAGCTTCGTAGTCATCCACACCCTCGTTCCAGATGCATCGGCTCTGTCTCAGTTGGCCTTGAGGGCCATTTCTGTTTCGCCGTCGAACAGATGCATCCGCTCCTGGTCGAACTCGAGCCAAATCGGCTCGTCGGGCGCGACGGCAATGGTCGGCGGCACGCTGACGTTGACGATGGCGCCAGACAGGAACGCCTGTACGAAGGTGACGTCTCCGGTCGGCTCCACCGTGTAGGCCTTGGCAGGAATGCTTCCTGGCACCGCACTCTTGTGCAGCCTGATCGTCGAGTGACGTGCGCCGAGCACGACTTTCTTGGTGGTTGCCCTCGCGACCTTCTGGGCGTTGTGTGGCGAGAGCTCGAGGCGCCAGCCCTCCGCGCTGGTCAACACTGTATTGCCGCTTGCCGTTGATGCCTCCAGCGGAACAAGGCTCATTGCCGGGCTGCCGACGAAGCTGGCGACGAACATGTTCACCGGATGGGCAAAGACCTGCGCCGGTGAATCGTATTGCTGCAGGTAGCCGCCGTTCATCACCGCCATCCTGTCGGCCATGGTCACGGCTTCGAGTTGGTCGTGCGTCACATAGATGATCGTTGCCTTGAGGTCCTGGTGGAAGCGCTTGATCTCCGACCGCATCTGCACGCGCAGCTTCGCGTCGAGGTTGGAGAGTGGTTCATCCATCAGGAATACCGCCGGATCTCGAACGAGGGCACGGCCGAGCGCCACACGCTGCTGTTGCCCGCCCGAAAGTTCGCGCGGCTTGCGCTCGAGCAGTTGCGTCATGTCGAGCACTCGCGCTGCTTCCTTGACCTTCCTGTCGATCTCGTCCCTTGGCAGTTTGCGCATCTGCAGCGGGAAGGCCAGATTTTTATAGACCGATTTTTGCGGATAGAGCGCGTAGTTCTGGAACACCATTGCGATGTCCCGGTCCTTGGGGTCGAGGTCGTTGACCACCCGGTCCCCGATGACGATGTCGCCCGATGTGATGGGGATCAGCCCCGCCACAAGATTGAGCGTTGTTGTTTTGCCGCAGCCTGAAGGGCCGACGAGCGCAACGAATTCGCCGTCATTGACCGTCAGCGAAACATCGTTGACAGCTTTGAAGCTGCCATAGGTCTTGACAAGATCTTTGAGGACCACGTGGGCCACCGGCAACTCCCTAGTGCTTGACTGCGCCTTCTGTCAGGGCGCGTACGAAGTATCGTTGCAGGACGAGGAACAGGACCACGACGGGCACGCTCATCATAAAGCTGGCCGCCATCAGGCCCGGAAAGTCCGTCGTGTTTTCCGAGAAGAAGCGCTGGATGCCGACCGGCAGTGTCAACTGGTCGTTCTTGGAGAGGAACGTGTAGGCGTAGATGTACTCGTTCCACGCGCCGATGAAGGAATAGATCGCCGTGGCGATGATTCCTGGCGCCGAGAGCGGCATCACGATCAGGATAAATGCCTGGAACCGCGTTGCCCCGTCGATGCGCGCCGCCTGCTCGAGCTGCACCGGGATGTTGTCGTAGAAGCCCTTGAGGAGCCAGATTGCCAGCGGCAGGCCGAATGTGAGGTAGGTGAGAATGAGCGACCCATGCGTGTTCACCAGCCCGATCGCGCGCATCAGGATGAAGAGCGGCACGAGAAAGATCACCGCCGGGAACATATTGCGAAGCAAGACGGCGAAGAACAGGAAGTTCCGGCCCGGGAAGGTGAAGCGCGAAAACGCGTAGGCCGCAGGAACCGCCACGATCACCGAAAGGATGGTCGTGGCAGTGGAGACGAAAAGGCTGTTCCAGAAGAAACGAAGGAAGTCCTGGCCGACGCTGTTTTGCGGATCGAGCAGCTTCTGGTAGCTGTCAAGGGTGGGTTGGTCAGGCCACCATTGCGGCGGGAATTGCATGGCCGCGAAGCCGGACTTGATCGAGGTGATCAGCATCCAGATCATCGGCAAGGCGGTGTAAAGCAGCATGAACGCGAGGAAGATGCGTCCGCCCCACCGCCATCCGTCGATGCGCATACGGCGACGGGCCTGGCCTCGAGGAGCAGTCTCGGCAATCGTGCTCATGCGGTCCCATCCTTCCGCTCGTTGCCGCTTAGCGCACGGACGTAGAAGTAGCCGAGCAACATCAGGAACAGGAACAGCAGCACCGAATAGGCCGATGCCACACCCCAGCGCTGACGGCCGAAGGCGAGCTCATAAATGTGGGTGATCCAGATATGCGATGCGTTCGACGGCCCGCCGCCGGTCATGATCCAGGGGATGATGAAAGAATTGAAGTTGGCCACTGCCAGCAGAAGGATCGTCACCGTCGAGACGTTTCTCAAATGCGGGAAGGTGACGTGCCAGAACCGCTGCCATGCATTGGCTCCGTCGACTCTTGCGGCGCGCAGCAACTGGTCGGGGACTGTCTGCAGGCCAGCCATCATCATGATCATGGCAAACGGAAACTCCCGCCAGATATTGACGACGATCAGGGACGGCAGCACTGTGCTGACGCTGTCGATGAAATTCGGCGGTCGGTCGGCCAATCCGAGGCCGACCAGCACCGCGCCGATGATCCCAAAGTCCGAATGGTAGATCCACTTCCAGATATAGGACGCGGCGACCGCGCTGATGACCCAGGGAATGATCAGGACGGCGCGCAGGAGGCCGCGGCCGACAAAGTCACGATGGAGCGCCAGCGCGGTGGCAAACCCCAGGACAAATGAGATGAAAGTGGATCCCAGTGTCCAGATAAGAGTGTTCGAGGTGACCTTCCAGAACACCGGACTTGTGAGGATGGCGGTGTAGTTGCCGAGGCCGATGAAAATCTTGTCCCGGAGCTGCAGGCCAGGCGGCGTATTAAAGAACGACAGCTCGATCGTGTAGTAAATCGGATAGGCTATGACGATGAGCATCACGGCGATCGCGGGGAGCACGTACGCGTAGTCAGCGCGATGCTCCCAAATCTTTCGCAGCACGCCGGACCTATCGGGTTGCAGTCTTCGGCGAGTCTCTGCCTTGCCGATCAAGATCGTCACCGTGGCGTGCCCTTATTCTTCGGAACAACCGGCCGCACTCTCGGCGCAGCCGGTCAGATCGTGGTCAGGCTTGGACTAGAGTCCGCCGTCCATCAGGTCTTTTACCTTCTTGGCCGCGTCGTCCGCTGCCTGGTCGACGGTCATGGCTCCGGTCAGGGCATTCTGCAGCATGTCCGGGACGATGATATTCATGATCTCGGGGGACTGCGGCAGCGCCGGGAACGGGATGCCGTATGGCAGCATCGAGGTCGTGACATCAAGGAACTTGATGTTGTCCAGACGCTCCTTCATCCATTTGGTCTTGAAGCCGTTAAGGTTTCCCGGGTTCGAGCCGGCGTAGGCCATCTTCAGCGACCATTCGGGGCTAGACCACATGCAGATGATAGCCTTTGCAGCCGGCTCGTCTACCTTGCCGCCCTCGACATACTCGGGCTTCAGGATGTGAATGTTCGAGCCGCCAAACACGACGGCACGCTTGCCATCGGGGCCAGTCGGAATCAGACCGTAGCGCATGTTGTCGATGACGGTCTGCGCCTTGTCCTTGTCGGTGCCCGTCGCCTTCTTCTGCAGGTCGAGCATGACGTTGTAGTCGGACGGGTGCGAGACCATCATGCCGAGCTGGCCAGCGAGGAAGAGGGGCTGGTTATCTGCCTGCTGGTTGGTGAGTGCCGAAACCGGAACCGACTTGTCGCGAACATACATATCGTACGAGGCTTGCAGCGCCGCCTTGCTCTGCGGGCTGTTGAGCTCGACCTGCTTATAGGTCGGGCTCGCGGTGGCTTCGTCGAAGACGCCGCCGCCATAGGCCCACAGCTGCGGCATGAAGCGATACGGCGTATTGCCGGCATTCTTGCGAGCCACGAGGCCGTAACCGGCAATGCCGAGCTTGTCGTGGATCTGCTTGGAATACTTGACGACGTCGTCCCAGGTTGCCGGAGCCTTGTCCGGATCGAGGCCTGCACGCTTGAAGATGTCGGCGTTCCAGATGAACGCCATCGTCTCGTTGTTGGTTGGAATGCCGTAGGTCACGTCCTCCCAGGTCACGGCCTTCATTGCGCCGGGCCAGAAGTCCTCGGTCGAATACCCTACATCCTCGGGTTTGAGCGGCTGCAGATAGCCCTTTGAGGCGAACTCGGTTCCACCCAGGATTTGCAGGCGGACCGCCATGGGCGCTGCATTGCCCAAGAGCGCGGTCCGGAACTTGTCCAGAAGGTCGTTATAGGTGAGGGCTTGTTCCTCAAGCTGGATGTTTGGATAGGTTTTGCGGAAGGTCTCGAAGAACTCCTTGTAATACTGGCGCAGGAGGTCGGGGTCGCCCTCGAACACGCCCTGATACCAGAAAGTCAGTCGCCCCTTGTAGTCGAGCGGGGTGACCTTGCCGCAATCGCCCGCCGTGTCGAAATCCTGCGTGCCGGCAATGGAGCGCACATATTCCGGCGACCACTTGCTCAAGTCGACCGGCGCACTCAGCGCCGACGCGGACATCAGCGATACCATCAAAGCAGTGGAGACAGTGCCGCGCAGGATGGCACCGCCGAGTAAAATCCTCGTCATAGGGTATCCTCCAGGTTCTCTCCCATGCCGCTCTGCATCGAGGCGAACGGTCTTTGTTCATCGGCCGCGGGACGCTTTCAGCCAATGTATCCCTTCGAGATTTTTATACATTTCCAGATCGCGAATTGCCTGTCAACTAGACAAATCGTACATTGTTTATAGCAATCTTGCGTGATAACGAGATCAATGTGTGTATTGATTGGGGACAGCCTTGGCCGAAACAAGCGATTTTAAAGCAAAGCCCCCCGAAGGGATCGACGCTCTCGGGGCCTCCAGCGAGGGCGCCTCGCTTTATCAACTGATCAGGGAAGACATCATCGAAGGGCGGCTCGCCGCCAACGAGCGACTTGTGGTCACCGATCTCGCCCGGCGCCACGGCACCTCAACCAACCCCGTGCGCGAGGCTCTGCAACTGTTGCGGGGCGAAGGCTTTGTCACCCTCGTTCCCAACCGCGGAGCGCGCGTGCGGCCCATAGATCAGGATTTTGTTCGGGACATCTACGAGATCGGAGTCTTGATCGAGCCGGCACTGACGCGATGGTTCGTGAATATGGCCACCGTCGAGGACATTGCTGAACTCGAACGCATCCAAGGCCTGATTGAAGAAAACGACTTCGCCGACACGTTGAGGCACAGCGAGCTGGACACCGCCTTTCACACCGTAATGTACCAAAAGCACTACAACCGCCATGCCGCCGAGCTTTGGTGGAAGCATCGCGAAGTGCTTCGAGCCGTGAGCCGGCGTTTCAACTTCACGCTCGCCCGGCGTGCCGCGATCCTTAGCGAGCACCGTGAGCTCATCGCGCATGTAAAAGCGGGAAATGCGAACGAGGCAGCCGAACTCATTGCACGCCATGTCGAGGGCTCCGGCCGGCACATCCTCGAACACATGCGTGCGCGTAACGCCGCTCGGGCAGGATAGAATACATAGCCTGGAATATCGTTATCCCGACCACGTCAGTAAAGGCAGTTGAGATGAAAATCACCAGCGTTCGGCCGTGGCTAATCAGATCCGATGCTTCTTATTGGGGAGAGTTTCTGTTCGTCGAAGTGACAACCAACGAGGGGGTGAGCGGCTGGGGAGAGATCACCACCACGACAAGGCTCGCCAATCGCGCCCTCTGCACGATCCTGCGGCAGATCGGTGCCGCTGTAACAGGCGAGGACCCGGCGCGTATCGAGTATCTGTGGCACAAGATATTCCGCAGCTTCACCTATATGGGCAGTCGCGGCGCCGCAGTCGAATGCGTAAGCGCCATCGACATAGCCCTTTGGGACATCCGAGGCAAAGTTCTTGGTAAGCCGATTTACGAGCTGTTGGGCGGACCGGTACGCGATGAAATCGCGCTCTACACCCATCCCAACCAGGCCAAATTTACCAGCAAGGAGGCTGTGGTCCGCGAAATTAGAGACATCGTCGAGTCCGGCCACACTGCGCTCAAGTTCGATCCTTTCCCCCACCAAGGCCGCACCGCCGATGGACAGTCTCGCGAGCAGCGGGACGGCTACCTCGATGGCAGCATGACCCGCAAGGACGAGCGCGAAGCCGCCGAACTCACGGCTCTGATCCGTGAAACCGCGGGCTCTGATGTCGACATTCTCATCGATGCGCATGGCCGCTTCGACGTTCCCACCGCCATTCGCCTCTGCCGGAGCCTCGAGGAAGCCGGTCAGATCGACTGGTTTGAGGAGCCCTGTCCGCCCGAGAGCCTCAACGCTCTGAAGCAGGTCCGTGAGAAGGTCAGCGCCGCTATCTCGTGGGGCGAGCGCGGCCACACGAAGTGGGATTTCGTGCCGGTGCTCGAAAACAAGCTCGCCGACTACATCATGCCTGATGTCACCTGGACCGGCGGCATTACCGAACTCAAGAAAATTTCTGCCCTATGCGAAGCCTACTACATCCCGGTCTCGCCGCACGACGCAGCGGGACCGATCAACGTGGTTGCGGGAGCGCAGGTGATGATGACCGTTCCTAACTTCTACAAACTCGAAACGTCGGAGTGGAACCTGGGCAAATACGATCACCTCATCGACACACCACTCGATGTTTCGAACGGCAGCCTCAAGCTTACGCCGAAGCCTGGCCTCGGCGTTGAGATGAACCGCGACTACCTTCAGGGCCACGAGATAGAGCTGGACTAGCTAGCAACGCTCTGCGTCGCCTCAGCATGCGCGACGACGAGCCCCGCCGACCAGAACGAGGACAAATCATGCCAGAGGCAGATGGAGCCGACGAGGCGCTCAATCGGGTGAACACGCATTCCAGGCCATCCGACCTTCGCATCACCGACATGCGGGTAGCCGAAATTGTCGGCGCGCCCTTCACCTCGGCGCTGCTCAAGATTTACACCAACCAGGGCATCGTCGGGCTTGGCGAGGTGCGCGACGGCGCCAGCGCCACCTACGCGCTGATGTTGAAGAGCCGGTTGCTTGGCGAGAACCCTTGCAACATCGACCGCCTGTTTCGCCGGATCAAGCAGTTCGGCGGGCACGGCCGGCAAGGCGGCGGCGTATCGGCGGTCGAAATCGCGTTGTGGGATCTTGCCGGCAAAGCCTATGGCGTCCCCATCTACCAGATGCTCGGCGGCCGGTTTCGGGAGAAAGTGCGCGTCTACTGCGACACCGACGCCACCGTGCCGAGCGGCACCGAGACCGGGAGGCGCCTCAAGCAACGCATGGAGCTCGGGTTCACCTTCCTCAAGATGGATCTGGGGCTGATGCAGATCGCGGATGTGCCCGGTGCGGTCGTGTCTCCTGCCGGCTCACTTGAAGGGTACCGCGACCACCCCGGCCGCGGCCCGCTGAAGACCATTGAAGAACGGCGCGTCCGCAACGCTGCGTACGATTTGCATAACGTCCCGCACCCGTTTACCGGCCTCCACTTTTCCGACAAGGGCCTCGACTTCCTTGAGCAATACATTGCCGAGGTTCGTGAGGTCATCGGCATGGATATTCCGCTCGCCATCGACCACATCGGCCACATCTCAGTGCAAAACGGCATTCGCCTTGCCAGGCGAATTGAAAAATACGTGCCAGCCTGGCTCGAGGACGTGATCCCGTGGCAGTACACCGAGCAGTATCGACAGTTGCAGGACGCCACCACGGTTCCGATCTGCACCGGCGAGGACATTTACCTCAAGGAGGCCTTCGGGCCTTTGCTCAAGAGCGGCGGCATCTCGGTTATCCACCCGGACCTGCTCACCAGCGGGGGCATCCTCGAGACCAAGAAGATTGGAGATATGGCGCAGGACCATGGTGTCGCCATGGCCATCCACATGGCAGAAAGTCCAATCGCCGCAATGGCCGCGGCACATGTGGCGACCGCGACCGAAAACTTCATGGCGCTCGAATACCACTCCGTCGATGTCGACTGGTGGGACGATATCGTCACTGGCCTTCCCAAGCCACTCGTGAAGGACGGCTTTATCACTGTTCCGGACAAGCCGGGCCTGGGGATTGACGACGTCGTCGACGAGGTGATCTCGCAGCATCTGCAACCGGGTGTCACCGGCATCTGGCAGCCCACGGATCACTGGGACGATGAGTATTCCTGGGATCGCACCTGGAGCTGAGGCGAAAAGGAACGAAGATGAAGATCACCGACCTCCGCTGCGCCGTTATCGGCAAACACCCGATCGTCCGCATCGTTACGGACGAGGGCCTCCATGGCTTGGGCGAAGTCGAATTCACCAAGTCCTACCTCAAGCCCTGGGTGCTGCATTTCCGCGAGGCGCTGATCGGCGAGGACCCGACCGACGTCGAGAGAGTGATGCTGAAGATCCGCCAACGCGGCTCTTTCAAGCCGTACGGCGCGGCGGTAAGCGCTATCGAGCATGCGCTGTGGGATATTGCCGGCAAGGCCGCGGGCGTGCCCGCCTATAAACTGCTCGGCGGCAAGGTGCGCGACAAGGTGCGCGTCTACAACGGCTCGATCCGCCGGAAACGCACGGGCGACCGGCCGGAGGATTACGCCGCTGACGTCAAATGGATGATGGAGCAGCCGCAGAATTTCTTCATGGTCAAGCAAGGGATCTCGTTCCACTCCAACATGAAGGATACCATTGAAGGCTTCCACTACGGCGCGACGCAGAAGAAGGCCGGCTATCACGGCGCCATGGATCAGGGCGTGATCAGCGAGCGCGGTTTCAATCACATGCTCGACTGCGTGATCGCGATGAAGGAAGTGCTGGGCGACAAAGTCAGCCTGGCGCTCGACTGCGGCCCGGGCTGGATGCTGCCCGATGCGATCAAGTTCGCTCGCGCGGTCGAGAAGTACAATTTGATGTGGCTCGAGGACATGCTGACTGGCGACTATGTGCCGTGGGTCAATCCGCAGGCCTATCGGGAACTGACCATCTCCACCTCGACACCAATCCATACTGGCGAGCAGATCTACCTGCGGCACAATTTCAAGGAACTGATCGAGACGCAGGCGGTGCGCGTCATCGGCCCCGATCCAGCCGATATTGGCGGTATTGCCGAACTCAAATGGGTCGCCGAGCACGCCTACATGCACTCGATCCTGATGGCACCGCACGGGGTTGCCAACGGCCTGCTAGGCCTCGGCGCGTTGATCAATGTCTGCGCCACCTTGCCGGCAAATTACATCGCATTTGAATATCCGAGCGCCACCGACCCCTGGTGGGAGGATCTGGTAGTCGGCTTGCCCCCGCAGATCGTGAAGGACAGTATGGTCGACCTACTGGAAGCGCCGGGGCTGGGCCTCGATATCGATGCCGAAGCGGCCAGGAGATATCTCAGGGAAGAGGATGCGGGCTTCTTCGACTGAACCTCCCTCCACCTGCTTGACGTGAATCGTCTACGCAAATGACGGGAATGACACGCTTCGGGTCATGCGGCGCTCAGAAAGGCCCGCCGGTATGGGAAGAGGCCCTCTTTTCCGTCTGGAGTTTCGAGGGCGCATTTTCTGCGCCCTCGTCCTGTTACTCAGCCGATGGCCATGAGGCTTGCATTGCCGCCGGCAGCCGCGGTGTTGATCGACGTCGACACCTCCTCCAGCAGCCAATTCAGGCAATAGGCCTCGGGATCGCTCGCCAATTCCTCGGTCGTCGCGGCCTGGACCAGCAGAAGCGGGCCGGGCAAGTGAGCGATCTTCTGATTGACGGCCAGAACCCTGTCACGATCGCCTTCGACGAGGGCGCCTGAGAACGGTCCGTCCTTTTCCCAATCCGATGTCCAGGAAATCCGGCTGGCGACAGCCGCCGGAAGATCCGCCAGGACTGACTTCGATAGGGAACCTGCGTCCACGACGATGTGGTTGCCGGTCGACAGGGCTGCGGCGATCTGGCGATGAAGCCCGCCTTCCGTCTGCGGCACGACGAGAATACGGCCGCGGGGATGGAGCGCATAGAGATTGAGCTCCCCGACCGGACCGGTGAGCTCACGTTCGAGCCCGAGCGCCGAACGGCTCGCATATCCACGCGCCACTTCCCCCTCGCCCGACAGGCCCTTCTTATCGAGCCAGACAATGTAGTCACGAAGGGCAAGGTCCGTATGAACGGAATCCTGCTGCGGCGGCACAGGCGCACGCTGCACCAGCCGGCCGATATAGAGCGGACCGCCGGCCTTCGGACCCGTTCCCGACAAACCGCGGCCGCCGAAAGGCTGCACGCCAACGACGGCGCCGATGATATTCCGGTTGACGTAGAGGTTTCCAGCCTTGATGCGGCTGGTCACATGCGCGATCGTTTCATCAAGCCGGGTGTGAAGCCCGAATGTCAGACCATAACCCGATGCGTTGATGTCGTCGATCAGACGGTCGAGCCCGTTTCGCCTGAAACGGATGACATGCAGCACCGGTCCGAAGACCTCCCTCGTTAGGTCCGCCAGCGACTTGATTTCGATGATCGTCGGCGGAACGAACGTCCCCGCCGCCGCACTTTCCGGCAGCCGCAGTTGATCTACCGCGCAACCGGCACCACGCATCTTCTCGATATGCTGGTCGATCTCCGCCTTTGCGCTATCGTTGATGACAGGGCCGACATCGATGCTCAGCCGATCGGTACGACCGATCGTCAGTTCACGGAAGGCGCCCTTCAGCATGTTGAGGGTCCTGTCGGCGACATCGTCCTGAAGGCAGAGAACCCTGAGCGCCGAGCAGCGCTGACCGGCGCTATCGAAAGCAGAGGCAATGACGTCGGCCACCACCTGCTCGGCCAATGCCGAGGAGTCGACGATCATGCCGTTCTGACCGCCTGTTTCAGCGATCAGCGGAATCGGCCTGCCGCTCGCCGACAGCCGTTCCGCCAGCTGCGCCTGGATCATGCGGGCAACTTCGGTCGACCCGGTAAACATGACGCCTGCCGTCTCCTCCGCCCCGACCATGCCGGCCCCAAGGCGGCCGCTGCCGGGCACGAACTGCAAGGCACCAACGGGCACACCCGCCTCGTGGAGGATCTTCACGCTTTCCGAAGCGATGATCGGCGTGACGCCGGCAGGTTTTGCAAGCACGGGATTGCCGGCCACCAAGGCTGCGGCGACCTGTCCGGTGAAAATCGCCAGCGGGAAATTCCACGGGCTGATGCAGACGACCGGGCCGAGCGGTGCATGCGAGGGGCCGAGGGTCTTGCGAGCCTGTTCGGCATAGTAGCGCAGGAAGTCGATGGCCTCACGCACCTCGCCGACGGCATTGGCCGCGGATTTGCCGGCCTCGCGCATGACGATGCCCATCAGCGTCTTGATGCGGGCCTGCATGATGTCGGCCGCCCGCTCCAGGCAGGCGGCACGCTCGGCCGGCGGCACGGCAGCCCATTGTGGCGCATGCTCCGCCGCCATGTGAACGATGCGCGCGGCCTCCTCGACCTTCACTTCGGTCACCGTGCCGACAACATCCCGGTGATCGGCAGGATTGAGAACCTCCCGCGTCACCCCATCCGCAGAGCCGTCGGCAAGGATGGGAAGTGCGTGCCACGGGGCAGCAGCCGTGGAGGCGAGCGCCTCAGCCAAATCCGAAAGGGTGGCCTCGTTCGAAAGATCGAGACCATCGGAATTGGCCCGGGCATTGCCGTAAAGAGCCTTCGGCGAGGCGATCTGCGCATGGGGCGCGCCAACGACAGGCATGGCTGCGACGATTTCGGCGGGATCGGCGATCAGGGCCTCGACCGAGACATTCGGATCGGAGATGCGGTGCACGAAGGAGGAATTGGCACCATTTTCCAGAAGGCGTCGCACCAGATAGGCGAGCAGCGTCTCATGTGTTCCCACAGGCGCATAGATGCGGCAGGGCCGGTTCAGTCTTTCCTTTCCGACGACCTCGTCGTAGAGAGGTTCGCCCATGCCATGCAGGCATTGGAACTCGTATTTGCCGACAGCGAAATCAGGACCCGCCAGACGATAGATCGTCGCGAGCGTCTGCGCGTTGTGGGTTGCAAATTGTGGGAAGACCGCATCCGGAGCATCGAGCAGCTTGCGCGCGCAGGCGACGTAGGCGACATCGGTGTAGATCTTGCGGGTATAGACCGGATAGTCGTCGAGACCATCAAGCTGGGCGCGCTTGATCTCTGCATCCCAATAGGCGCCCTTGACGAGACGGACCATGACCCGGCGCCCGGAACGGCGCGCGAGATCGATGATGTAGTCAAGGACGAAGGGGCAGCGCTTGCCATAGGCCTGCACGACGAAGCCCAGCCCGTTCCATCCGGTCAGCTCCGGGGCAAAGCAAAGCTCCTCGAGGAGATCAAGCGAAAGCTCCAGCCGATCCGCCTCCTCCGCGTCGATATTGAGGCCGATATCATAGGTCTTGGCGAGAACGGCCAGCGCCTTGACCTTCGGCAGCAGCTCACCCATCACCCGGCCAGCCTGCGACCTGCTGTAGCGCGGATGCAGGGCCGAAAGCTTGATCGATATGCCCGGGCCGTCATAGATGCCGCGCCCGTCCGACGCCTTGCCGATGGCGTGGATCGCCTTTTCGTAATCCCGGTAATAACGCTCGGCATCGGCGCCCGTCGTGGCCGCCTCGCCCAGCATGTCGTAAGAATAGCGGAAGCCGCGCGCTTCCAGCGGCCGGGCGCGCTTCAGCGCCTCTGCAATCGTTTCGCCGGTGACGAACTGCTCGCCCATCATGCGCATCGCCATATCGACGCCGCGACGGATGACCGGCTCGCCGGCGCGCGCGATCAGCCGCGTCAGCGCTGCCGACAGGCTCCGGTCGTTGACCGTCGAGGTCAGCTTGCCGGTGACGACGAGACCCCAGGTGGCGGCGTTGACGAACATGGATTTTCCGCCGCCGATATGTGAGGTCCAGTTGCCCTCGGCAATCTTGTCGCGGATCAGCGCGTCCCGGGTTTCGGTATCGGGAATACGCAGCAGCGCTTCGGCGAGGCACATGAGCGCCACGCCTTCCTGGCTGGAGAGCGAGTATTCCTGCACCAGCCCTTCGACACCGGTCCCCTTGTGCTTGGCGCGCAACGCCTCGATCAGGCTGCGGGCCGTACTGCGAATGTCATAGCGTTTTGCCTCGGAGACACGCGCTGCGGCAACGAGCGGCGGCAGGCATTCGGTTTCCGGTCGGCGATAGGCTGCCGTGATGGCCTGGCGAAGTTCGGATTGCGGTCGGATCGGTGGAGCAAAGCCGGAGAACGGCGCGCCGTCGACGGGATCATGGGAGGGCGTGGAGGGGGGCGCTGCGTTCAACATGGGAGTCCCTATTCAATCGATGTTTGGTCTAGCGGATAAATGGAACAGCGGGCTCATCGTCCCAGAGCGCATCATCCGTGAAAGCGGGGCCGGAATATTCGGTCTCGCGAAGCGGGCGCGCATTCGGCTTGTCGCGCTTGAGGGTGAGTGCCGCCGCCACGGCCCTTATTGCCACCGGCCGGTAGTGAACGAGCAGGTCGGGTTTTTGGTCATCATCCGCTTCGTTGTTATGCATGTATGATCCCCCGTTTTGAGGTCGACGCCGATACCGATCACAGCGCTCTTTCACCCGGCACCTAATCTATCACAGCCATAAATCGCGATCTCACTTGATTTTTACAGTTTCTAGGCCGTATGAACTTATTAATGCGTCATCGAGAGTTCAAATGGCCACAGAAACTGACATCCTTAGTGAATTGGACCAGTTCGATAAAAAAATCCTCGCCGCACTCGCCGAGGACGGAAGGCTGTCGATCACCGATCTGGCTACGCGTGTCGGATTGTCGAAGACGCCATGCCAGATCCGCTTCAAAAGGCTGATCAGCGAAGGATACATCGAAGGCTTCAAGGCCATCCTTAATCCGTCGAAAATGCAGCTCGACCACATTGCTTTCGTCGAAGTGAAACTCTCCGATACCCGCGAGCATGCGCTGAAAAGCTTCAACGATGCCATCAAGAAGATTGGGGAAGTCGAAGAGTGCCATATGATTGCAGGCAGGTTCGATTATCTCTTAAAAATCCGCACCCGCGATATCGGCCGCTACCGTCGGGTTCTGGGCGAGCGTATCTCGACGCTGCCTCACGTCGCCAGCACATCGACGAATGTCGCCATGGAGACGGTCAAGGAAGGCTGGGACAAGTCCGGTTCGAGTTTTTCGTGAATGTGATCCCTGGGAGGCTATGACGAGCTGCCGGTGAGTTGCCGTAGCAATCCACCCACAGCCAGTTCAGCCATCTCTCGCTTTCCGACCGCGTGCGCTCGGTTTCACCGGCACGCTTTTGCCGTACTCATTCCACCATGCCGTCAAAGCCTCCATGGTGGGGCCGAGGCCCCGCGCTTTTTGCGTGATCTCATATTCGACGCGCGGAGGAACCTCCGCAAAGATGGTGCGGGACACGAGCCCGTCTGCTTCGAGCTCGCGGAGTTGCACCGTCAGCATGTGTTGGGTGATGCCGGGAATAGCCTTTCTCAGTTCGCCAAACCGGTAGACCCGCTGATGTAGCAGCCACATGATTTCCAGCTTCCATTTGCCGGAGAGCAGCGCGAACGCGCGACGCATCTCCTCATGCATATTGATTTCGCCATCGGCCATGGTCTGGTTTTCCATACTAACTGCAAGTAATTCATCCTACTTGCAAAGATAAACCTTAGACGACATTTTCCATCCATGCATCAGGGGCGCAGTAAAAGAAGCGCCTCTCACATAGAAACCGACAGACCCGACGAGAGGAATGTTGCTGCGTGGGCAGCGACAGGGATGAACTTATGCTTGAATTTTACGGATACTGGACCAGCACGGCACTTCTATCCGTGCTCTACCTCGCCTCAGCCTACATGTATGCCACAAAGGGACCGTGGGTTCGCGAGGCGCTGACGGAACTCGGATATAGCGCGAACAACCTCGTTCCGTTCATGATCATTGTTAAGGTCCTCGGCCCGGTCGCGATCCTTTCGCGCGTCAGCGTCCCGCTCAGCGATCTCGCCTATGCCGGCATCTTCTTTCACCTGCTGCTATCCGGCCTTGCGCATATCGGCGTTCGAAAACCTGTCGGCGCTCTGCCAGCGGCGATCGGCCTGGCGCTGCTGATCACCTCGTTCATGACGCAGAACGACGCCCGCGACCTCCCTTCCCCTTACATCAAGGCCGCCGCCCACTGACGCCTCGATGAATCCCAAGCCTTATCAAATGGAGATACACATGGATCGACTCAATGGAAAAGTTGCCGTTATCACCGGCGCAAGCCGCGGCATTGGCCGCGCCACCGCAAAGCTGTTTGCGGCTGAAGGCGCGAAGGTCGCAGTTCTTTCGCGGACATCCGAAGGCGTCGAACACGTTGTCGCGGATATCGTCGAAGCGGGCGGCGCAGCACTCGGCGTCGTCTGCGACGTCGGTGAAGCCGATCAGATCACCGCCGCGGTGGACAAGGTTGTCGCCGCATACGGCCGCATCGACATTCTCGTGAACAATGCTTTCGATGGTTCTGCGGTCTTGTCTTCGGTCATCGACCTTTCGGTAGAGCAAATGCAACGGAACTTCGACACCGGGCCGATCGCGTATCTGCGCTTCATGCAGGCTTGTTATCCTCACCTTAGAGAAGGCGGAGAAGGGCGGATCATCAACTTCGGTTCGATGGCCGGCATCATCGGGTTGGCTGGTTACGGTCCGTACAACATGGCCAAGGAGGCGGTGCGCGCGCTGACTCGCACGGCGGCACGCGAATGGGGTGCCGACAGGATCACCGTGAACAACGTTCTGCCGGTCGCGAACACCTGGGGCGCCGCGGAAAAGGATGTTCCTCCCCCGACGAACGCGCTCGCTCGTTTTGGCTCGCCGGAAGACGACATTGCCCCGGTGGTGCTGTTCCTGGCCAGCAAGGATTCCCAATTCATTACGGGATACAGCCTTACCCCCGACGGCGGCGCGATCATCGACAGCGCTCGATAACAGGCCTCGGCAACCGTTGATGGGCAAGGGGCGCAGTCTGTTGCGCCCGTTGTCCGGCGGAGCCTCTCGACATGAGTGTTGGTTACCTATGCCGGTAGCGAAAAGCTTCGACGAAGGCGGAGAAAGCAGGGGATGGATGTCGCCGGCTGGGGTAATAGAGATGATATCCTTGGAACGTGGGAGCCCAGTCCGCGAGCACTTCCTTCAGTCGGCCGCTGTCAAGATATTGTCGGACGAGGTCCCTCGGCGCATAGGACAGCCCCATGCCATCAAGAGCGGCATTGATCGCCGGTTCTATGTTGCTCATCACGAGTTGGCCCTCCACACGAACGCTGAACTCGCGACCATCCTTTTTGAACTCCCAAGCATAGAGCGCGCCTGAGGTGGAAAGCCGCAGGTTGACGCAATTGTGGTCCGTCAAGTCTTGCGGGGTCGAAGGCGCGGTGCGGCCCGCAAAGTATTCGGGTGATCCAACCACGGCATAGGAGACGTCGGGACCGATGCGAACCGCCACCATGTCGCGCGCGATTGCTTCGCCGAGCCGCACGCCGGCATCGAACTGGCGTTCGACGATATTTGTGAAACCATTGTCGATGATGAGTTCCACGGTGATATCAGGGTAGTCACGCAGAAATGCCGGCAGCCTTCCACGGAACACGAGGTTGACGGCATCGTCGGGACACACGACCCGGACTTCGCCTGAGGGTTTGTCACGTAGCGCCCCGATCGCGCGGATCCCGGCGGCGATGCTTTCGAAATGGGGTTGAACGCTTTCCACGAGACGCGCACCGGCCGCAGTGGGAGCCACATCACGCGTCGTGCGGGAGAGAAGCCGGACACCGAGCCGTGCTTCGAGCGCGCTGATCGTATGGCTCAGCGCCGAGCGCGTGACTCCCAATTTTGATGCAGCGCGGGTGAAACTCCGCTCCTGAGCCACCTCCAGAAACGCACGCATTTCCGTGAACTCGTCGCGCCGCATTGTTGAATCTCCTTCATCACGACGTTCAGATTATAGCTTCTAGTCGCGCAAAACCAGTCCGGCTATCTTTTTTGGCAACGGACAGGAGCACATGTATGACCGTCGAATTGACATTGAATGAGACCTCACTGACGGAAGACGCGGCGACCTCATGGACGGCGGTGACCTGTCTCTCGCTTCTCACTTTCCTTCTGGTGGGGTTGGAATTTCTCCCCGTGAGCCTTCTGACCCCGATCGCCACGGACCTCTCTGTGTCAGAAGGGCAAGCCGGATTGGCGATCACTGTGTCGGGAGTCTTCGCGGTTATCACCAGCCTTTTCGGCAATGCATTCTTGGCGAGGATCGACCGGAAGTCTGTCGTCTTGCTCTATACGGCGGTTCT
Organism: Rhizobium beringeri; assembly: GCF_004306515.1. Lineage (NCBI taxonomy): Bacteria > Pseudomonadati > Pseudomonadota > Alphaproteobacteria > Hyphomicrobiales > Rhizobiaceae > Rhizobium > Rhizobium beringeri. The sequence goes on from NZ_SILG01000002.1 coordinate 679,325, forward strand.
CGTTGCATCGAGCTTGGCGGTTGCCCTCGCACCCAACTTCCCTGTCTTTCTCGTCGGGCGGTCCCTGGTCGGCGTTGCGATCGGCGGCTTCTGGTCGCTGTCGACGGCTATTCTGGCACGCCTGGCTTCGGACCGTGACCTGCCCAAGGCCATTGCGCTTCTTCAAGGTGGCACCGCATTCGCGCTCGTCCTTGCCGCGCCGCTCGGCAGTTTTCTTGGCGGGTTGATCGGATGGCGCGGAACCTTCTTCATCACCGTGCCAATCGGAATTGCCGCGCTCGTCTGGCAACTGGTCGTCCTGCCGAGGATGCCGGCGACCTCAACCGTCTCGGTGGCCAGAATATTCGGGCTGCTGCGCAATCGCACATTCGCGATTGGAATGGCGGCGACAGGTCTCGCGTTCATCGGCCAGAACGCACTGTCCATTTATCTTCGTCCGTTCCTCGAAGGCGTCACGGGACTGCAATTGAATGTCCTGTCCATGGTGCTTCTCGGCCTTGGCGTCGGAGGACTAGCTGGAACCTCCGTCATTGGCTTCGTCGCCCAGCGGCACCTCCTCCTCGCTCTCGTAGGTTTGCCGGCCGCTCTTGCGTTCATTGCCCTGCTGCTGATCGCTCTCGGGCCGTTCGCGGCGGTTACGGCATCCCTGCTCGTCATGTGGGGATTTTTCTCAACCCCGATTCCGGTCGCCTGGAACACCTGGATGGCCGCCATCGTCCCCGGTGAGTTGGAAGCGGCAGGTGGGCTGCAAGTGGCACTGATCCAACTTGCCATTGCCGGCGGCGCTTTCGCTGGCGGCATGCTGTTCGACACCGCGGGATGGTGGAGCACCTTCCTTCTGGCCGCCTGCCTTCTCGCCGGTTCGGCTGTCCTCGCAGCCCTGGCCGGTCGCCGTTCCTGATTCAGAAACCCCAAAACAGGAGATCATCATGTCTCAAGGAATCGAAAACAAAGTGGTCGTCATCACCGGGGCAAGCAGCGGGCTTGGCGAAGCCACCGCGCGTCACCTTGCTGAGCGTGGCGCTTCGGTCGTCCTCGGCGCTCGGCGTAGCGAACGCATCGCTAAGCTGGCTGAGGAGCTGGCCGCCAAGGGCTATAAGGCCAAGGCAGTCCAAACCGACGTCACGGACCAACATCAAGTCAAGAAGCTCGTCGACACGGCCGTCAACGCGTTCGGTCGCATCGACGTGATGCTGAACAATGCCGGCCTGATGCCACTTGCGCCGCTCGAACGGCTCAAAGTTGACGAGTGGGATCGCATGATCGACGTGAACATCAAGGGGGTGCTCTACGGCATCGCAGCAGCGCTTCCCCACATGAAGGCGCAGAAGTCGGGGCACATCATCAACGTGTCCTCCGTCTACGGCCACGTGGTCGATCCGGGTGCCACCGTCTACTGCGCGACGAAATTTGCCGTGCGTGCCCTCTCGGAGGGGCTGCGGAAGGAAGTGAAGCCATACAACATCCGCACCACGATCATTTCACCCGGCGCGGTGAGCACCGAACTCCTCGAACACATCAGCGAAAAGGACATCCAGGCGGGCACCAAGGAGTTCGTCAGCAAGATCGCCATCAGCGCGGACACATTCGCCCGAACGGTCGCCTTCGCGGTGAACGAACCAGACGATGTCGACATCAACGAAATCCTGTTCAGGCCCACGGCTCAACCTGTCTAATGCGAGGCGTGCTATGTCGATGACATCCAAGTTCATGAGCCGTCGCGCGGTACTGGGCGGAACTTTGGCCGCCGCCGCTCTACCTCTCGTGGCGCAAGGGCAAGACGAAGACCGCCCGGCGAGTCCCGAGGCGACAGACGTCAGGATCAGGATAGGCTTCAACAATCTAACCCTGACAGCGACACTCTCCGACAATCCGACGGCACGCGATCTCGCTTCCATGCTGCCCTTGAACCTCAAGATCGAGGACTACGGCAGGAACGAAAAGATCGTCCATCTGCCGCGCAAGCTGACCGAAGAAGGCAGTGGTGCTTTCGGAAACGAGCAGCCGGGCGACCTTTGCTACTTCAAACCGTGGGGTAATCTGGCCCTGTTCCATGCGGCCTACCGCTGGGATGGGCTGATCCGGCTCGGCCGCTTCGACGATGGCTTCGCTCCGTTGCTGGTGCGCGGCGAGTATCCGGTCCGCATAGAACGCATCTAACAAGGGTTCCATGGGCGGAATCTGAAATCGCTTTCCTCTCAAGCATGAAGGACCCAATGACGATAAATTTCCGCAATTGGGAGCAACTGCCCCTTTCCAGGCGGACTCGTTCTTCTCAGCCCCGAGCCAACGTGCGGCCTACTGCGGTCTTTGGATTTCACAGTAAACAATGCTGCGGTTTGAGCCGGACCAAACAGACACCTTCACATCCGCCCCGGTCACGCTTTCACCGGCGATCAAGCCCATCTCTCGTTCTGACCGCAACAGCAGCGCCCAGTTCATAAATGTCTCCATATAGCCATCGACCTCCGTCTCCGGGGAGAAGTTGGCGAATAGGAATGTACCGCCAGGCTTAAGCATGCTGACGCACTTCTTGGTCAGCTTTACGGCCACCGCGTCCGGCAAATAGTCATAGAGACCCGCGGCATAGACGAAATCGAACAATCCCAGCGCATGTCTTCCACCGAGCAGGGATTTGACCGACCCGTTCACCGCTTCGACGGACGTGCCGGCGAAATCGCGGGTGACGGTTCCAACGCTCATCGGGTCTTGATCCAGAGCTACCCAGCGTCTGATCGCGCCGGCGCCGAGAGCGCGTGACAAAGGCCCCTCACGAAGATGCCCGGCCGCGATGGCGAGGACTTCGGTGGAACCAGGCCGGGCCGAAGCGATTTCGTCAACGCGGCGAGCCAGAATGTCTCGGCGCTCTCTTACCGCGACGGATGACGAAGCATTTCGAGTGTAGGCGTAGATCGAACGTCCCAAGTTGCTGGCTGATAAGACAGCGTCCTCAATCTCAGGTCTGCCGTAGATGAAGTCGAGAAGGCGTGCGTCGCCAGAATAGCCGCGCGGCTTTTCGAACGACCAGCGGGTCAATGGATCTTGATGAAGATAGTGAGCAACTGGATGAGATTGCGCGATCGGAACGATGACGTCCCACACCTCCGGATGAAAGCGCCGCCGTATCTGATGCAAGGCGTCGGTAAGACGCTCGATGATCGCATTAGGCTCGACGCCGGATTTGAACTGACGGATCGATACGTCAAGGCTGAGGGCAAGCTCGGCTCTGGCAACGATAAGGTGGCCGGGATCTGGGGCAGCAACCCTTCTTGCCGCCCGACGAATTTCACCTGGCGCAACAAGACTTTCACCGTCTAAGACCAGGCTTTGTTCCATTTCGAGACCCCTTTGACATAGCGTTAAGCATAATCAACCTCGAAATAGGATGCGACTAGAATCTACACGGGATAAGAGTATTTCTACTATTGCGGGTCAGATCCTATCCCTCTAAGAGTGCTCAGCAATAAGACCAATCGGGTTCAGGTTGCAGAATGTAACTTTGGAGGGCGCCGAAGTATGGCTTACTTTTTACCTTCTCTATATCGTTGCCAGGCCGGTGTTTTTGCATGAGCGCGGCTTACGCTAATGTGCGGCGCGACGAATTGACCGTCAGCTTCTCATTTGCCGAGGCCCTCAAGTCTCTGGAAACTGAAAATGATGCTGCCCGAAGGCGGAGCTCACGGCATGGTCTTTGGATCGCGGTCGTCGTTTATGTGGCCTTCGCACTTCCAGATCGATGGCTTATCCCGGACGTTGCGCCTGTGACGATCGCCGCGCGATTCGTCATTGCAACGATCGCACTGCTGGCTTTCGAAACCTTGCGGCTGGCAAATGCGAAAACCGTCTGGCTTGACATCACATGTGCCGCCGCACTGCTTGTGGGCTATGTGGGTTGGCTTTACCCGGCGATTGCCACCCGCGACGTCACCGCCATGTCATACTACATGATATTCGGCGCCATCTTCATGATGGGCGCCAACCTCTTTTTCAGTTTCCCGTTTCGGCTTTCGGTGATCACCTCGAGCCTCGTTCTCTGCGCATTTTTCGTTACCATCGAGGAATTTTTTCCTTCAAGCCAAACCTATAAGCTTGCCTTCGGGCTGTTCTACATTTCGTGCTTTGCCTTCACGTCTTTCGTCAATTGGCGATTGAACGTGGAGCGTCGAAACGTGTTGCTGAACGCGGCGGAGGCTCGCCACCAGCATTGGGAAGCGTCCGAGCGCGGAAGGTCACTGCTCGAGCTTTCACATACCGACTACCTGACGGGCATAAGCAACCGGCGCGCTGTGGATCGGCGACTCGACGAATGCTGGGCCGCCTGGAAAGACGAACGCCGCGACTTCTCCGTGTTCCTCATCGACGTCGACTTTTTCAAGCGCTTCAATGATCGCTACGGACATCAGCAAGGAGACCGCTGTCTGACTGTCATCGCCAATGCGCTGAAGGCGGTTGTAGAGTCGTCCAATGGCATGATCGGCAGGTATGGTGGCGAGGAGTTTATCGTGGTCATGCCGGTCGCCCTCCCCAAGGTAGCGATGACTCTCGCCGAGAAGATCAGAATGGAAGTCGAGTCTCTTGCCATTGCTCACGACGAGCGACCAGATGATATGTCGATCGTAACCGTCAGCATCGGCGTCGCCTTCACCCGCGAGAAAGTTGGAGAGAAAGTTGAACGAATAGTACGTGAAGCCGACCTCGCTCTCTACAATGCCAAAGCAAGTGGCCGAAACTGCATTCGTAGTTTTGATCCGTTGTTGCCTCGCCCCGAGGACTATGCTGGTAAGCTCGTCCCGCTGCTGGCGGCCGCCATTGATCGCAAACTGGTCTCGCTCGTGTACCAACCGATCTTCGACGTGACGAACGAGAAAGCAAGAGCTGTCGAGGCTTTGATGCGCCTCAGGATGCCGGACGGCACCGCGGTTTCGCCGAAGACGTTCATTCCCGTTGCAGAACGAAGTGGCGCTATCCTCGAACTGGGCAGGTGGGCGATCGAGACGGCATGCCGTGATATACTGATGACCGATCGCATGGCTACCGTCAGCGTCAACGTGTCGCCAATACAACTGCGTTCTCCCGGCTTTGCTTTGAGTGTCGCTGATATCCTTGCTCGGTGTGGGGTCTCCGGGTCGCGACTAGCCTTGGAAGTCACCGAGGGCCTGGACATGGATATGCAGTCGGAGGTGCTTAAATGCATTGCCGATCTGCGGGCACTCGGCGTCGAGATCTGGCTTGACGACTTCGGCTGCGGCTTCGCGGGTCTCTCTTGGCTGAGGGCGATCGAGTTTCAGACGGTCAAGGTCGATAGAACCTTCCTGCACGACTGCTCGAATCCACGCGGTTTGATGATGCTTCAGGACATGATTGCTCTCATCCGCAATCGTGGGAATACGATCCTGGTGGAAGGCGTCGAAACTGCAGCACAATTTTCCCTTCTCAAGGATCTTCGCATCGACCGCGTCCAGGGCTTTCATATGGGAATGCCGGTTAGCGCTGAACTGCTGAGCGCGGCATAACTCGACCTCAAGGTTTTTCCAGATGGCTCAGCACGTTGCCGATGATCGGTGCGTGGCGTGTGACGGCTTTGCGGATTCGGACGTAAGCGTGGCAAGCATACCCTATTCCGGTCGGCTTATCTTCTCGCCGGGCGGTACGCTTTCCGTACAGGCGATGAACCCGGGCGCCTCGGCCGAACCGACTACCTACACGGCAACCAAAGCAATTGGGGCCATCTCAACGAGGGCTGTACCATCATTGTCGGAAGTCTTGCTTTTAGACGGATCACGCCGTCTGATGTAGCGAGGCAAAGGATCGTTGAAGGCAGAGGAATATTCAGCGGCTGAACCTGAGAATGAGGATCGAGATGGATCACGCCAACAGCCCGCAAGCATCGGCGAGCGAAGATAAGGAAGCGCGCAGGCTTCAATACCTGACCTGGGAACACATTGCGTCGGACCTTGATCATCCCGCTCACCTCGCCCGCAAGGCGGAACTCCGGCGATCATGCGGTGCGGAGTTGGCTGAGACGTCCTATGTCGCGGAGCATGCCGCGATCTTCACCGAAAGCCTAATGATGGGCGAGCGATCCTGGATCGCCGGGCAGGCACTCGTCCGCGGCCATGTGATCCTCGGCGACGATTGCACCATCAATCCATATGCCTGTGTTTCCGGCAAGGTGACGTGCGGCAACGGGGTCCGGATTGCTTCGCATGCCTCGATCGTCGGCTTCAATCATGGCTTCGAAGATCAGACTATCCCCATTCACAGGCAAGGTGTGGTTAGCATCGGCATAGTGATCGGTAACGATGTCTGGATCGGCGCCAATTCAGTGATCCTCGATGGCGCAACAATTGGAAATGGTGCGGTGATCGCCGCCGGAGCGGTGGTTACGGGCGACATTCCCGCCATGTCGATTGCCGGTGGTGTGCCCGCCCGGGTGCTGCGAGCTAGAGGCTCGGCACCCAGGAAATCCGGCACTGGAGACGTCGAAGATCGATTGCTCAGGCTGGGTCAGAAAGCGAAAGAGCAATGGCCGGATATTCTTGCACGCTGGAAAACGCAGGGAGCCTATGAATCGCTGGAAGCAGACGGCGTCCGCAGACCGGCGATCAGGCATTTATGCGATGCAATCGAGATCGCTGCCGGGTTCGGCCACCTGCCACCCGACCTCGATCCGGCGGAGACGGTCCAGCTTCTCCAAGGTCTCCAAGAACGGGAGACCGGCCTTTTCCCGGAAGAGCATTCGCGGGAGTACGGGAGGGCATTGAGGGATGATCCAAAGGCGCTCTATAACGTCCTTGCGGTTGGATATGCGCTTGAACTGCTTGGTTCCGGTCCACGGCAACCTGTCCATGCGGTCGAGCTCGACGCAAGAGAGCTGGATGAATGGCTGAGCGCCCTGCCCTGGTCAACCCGGGCCTGGCACGCCGGCAGCGTGGTCGATGCGATCGGAACCGCCATGTACTTCAATGCGAAGTATTTCGGCATCAGGAATTCCCGGCAGGAACTCTTCGAGTGGCTGAGCCGGAATGCCAATAGCGTTTCGGGGCTCTGGGGTGAGCCGACCGCGGGGGAAGGATGGCTCCAACCTGTGAACGGCTTTTATCGCCTGACGCGTGGCACCTACGCCCAGTTCGGCGCGGCACTTCCCCACCCGCATGCCTCGCTCGAAACAGTTCACCTCAATTATCGCAACCACAAGGGCTTCGTTGCCGCGAAATACAATGCGTGCAACCTGCTCGATACGATTCACCCTCTGCTGCTGATTGCCCGGCAGACCGACTACAGGCGGGCTGACGGGGAGGCGATCGCCCGCAATCTCATATCAAGGGCTCTGGATAGATGGCGGGATGGCGAGGGGTTTCCGTTTGCCGACGGTGGTCAACCGAGCTTGCAGGGGACGGAAATGTGGCTTTCCGTCATTCATCTGGCGGCCGATTTTCTGGGCCTGGCAGACCGCTTCGCCTTCGTCCCCAAGGGCGTCCACCGAACGGCCACTGTAGGATTGGGCTTGTGAATACGGCTTTGATCAACCGTGCAGTGATGCCGTCAGCCAGGCGGCGGCAAGGTCGCGCGCGTTGCTTCGCTTGGCTTTGACGGGCACGATCACGTTGTAACGATCTTCCGCGGCAAGCTCGCCACCGCCGATCCGCACCAGGGTTCCATCCTCCAGAAAGGTGCCCACCAGCATGCGCCATCCCAAGGCAATCCCTTGCCCTACGCGCGCGGCTGCGATGGTTTCGGTATAGTGGTTGAACCTAAGCGACGGTTTTACCTCGATGTTGGCGCCGGTCAGCGAAAACCATTGCGCCCAGCTATACCAGGAACGATCGAGAACGTCGGTTTCGATGAATTCGTCGACGGAGCCTAGCGGGCCATCTCCTCGACGCCTGAGGTAATCGGGAGAGCAGACGGGGCAGATGACGTCGCCGCGCGAGGCGATGACGGTTCCATCGTTGAAGGGGGGCACACCATAGCGAATTGCCACATCGACTTCTCCGTCGTCGAGAGCGATCGGGCTGTCCTGGGATATCACTCGCACCAGAATGCCTGGGTTCGCTCGGCGGAATTCGGCCAGCCGCGGCAGCAGCCAGAAGGAAGAGAATGCAACGGTCGCCCCTATCGTCAACACGTCCCGGCTGCGCGACTGGATCGCCTCCACGCTCTCGGCAATATCGGCAAAACTCTTCGCCAGGGTGGCTCCGAGGTTGATGCATGCCGTTGTCGGCTCGATTGCCCGATGCTTGCGCACGAATAAGGGTTGGCCGAATTCCTCCTCCAGCAATGCAATCTGCCTGCTGACTGCCGCCTGGGTGACGCCCAATTCGGTCGCAGCCGTGGTGAAGCTCTTCTTTCTGAGCACCGCCTCCAGAGTGACCAGTGCCGTCAGCGACGGGATCCGTCTTCGGAAATGCATCGCAACTCCTCTTCACATGATAAAAACTCATGCGAGCGTGATTTTTTATGCCGTTGAAACGCCTGCGCTGCAAGCGCAATCTGGGGAAACTCTCGCATAAGAGGTTCTCATGCTAAACAGACTTCCATCTTCCATTTCAGCCCTTCTCGACGCTCGAGCCGACGGTCACTCTTTGCCGGCCGGCCTTTACGTCAGAGAAGACGTGTTCGAAGCAGACATCGACGTCTTCTTCCACAATCACTGGATCTGCGTCGGTCTGGACTGCGATGTTCCCGAGCCCGGCGACGCTACGGTGATCGATATCGGCAAGACGAGCCTGATCCTTCTGCGCGACGACGACGGAGAAATTCGCGTCCTGCACAATGTCTGCCGCCATCGCGGCTCCCGCCTTCTCGATCCGGGCAAGACGATCGTCTCAAAACTCGTCTGTCCCTATCACACCTGGACATACGAACTGACGGGTGAGCTCAGCTACGCGCCTCACATGGGAAAAGACTTCGACAAGGAGTGCCGGAGCCTCAAGCCCGTCACGTTCAAGTCGATCGGCGGGCTGATTTATGTCTGTCTCTCCGACAATCCGCCCGAGGACATTGCTATCCTCGAGCAAGCCATGACCGAGCGCCTCGTCCCCTACGACATCCCGAACGCAAAGATTGCTTTCCAGACGGATGTCATCGAGGATGGCAACTGGAAGCTCACGATGGAGAACAATCGCGAATGCTACCACTGCTCCGCAAACCACCCGGAGCTTTGCGTCTCTTTCGTCGATCTCGACTTCGGCTTCGACCCCGAAACGCTGAGCCCGGAGGATCGCGAGCAGGCCGAGGAGCATTTCAGGCTGTATGAAGAACAGACAAAGGCGTGGGAGGCTGACGGCTTTCCCTCGGCTGCCGTCGAGCAGCTCGCCGACTGCGCCACCAACTTCCGCACCCAGCGGCTGATCATATCAGGCGCCGGTGAATCCCAGACCCACGATGCCACCGCCGCATCCTCCAAGCTGCTTGGGCACATGACCCGCAAGGATCTCGGCGACATGCATCTTTGGGGCCACAACAGCTGGAACCACTTCATGGGCGACCATGCGGTGGTGGCAACCGTTATTCCGCTCTCCGCGGGCAAGACGCTGGTTAGAACCAAGTGGCTGGTCCACAAGGATGCCGTCGAAGGCGTGGACTACGATCTCGACAAGCTGACGGATGTCTGGGTCGCAACGACCGACCAGGACGCCGATCTGGTTGCCCGCTCTCATGCCGGCGCGACGGACCCCGCTTACCAGCCAGGCCCGTACTCCCGCTTCTCGGAGACGAACCTCGACAAGTTTGCCACCTGGTACATCGACCGGATGCGCGCCCATGGATACTAGGAGCCCGCAGGCGCCTGCAGCCAGGGCCGCCCTTGACGCCGTCTGGAACCCTGAAGAAGACGACGCGCTCGTCTGCCTCGACGTTCAGCAGGAGACCCACGACGTCAAGACATTCACCTTCGCATCCCGTGAGGGCAAGCGGTTTGCGTTCAAGGCAGGACAGTATTTTCTGTTCGACCTGGAACACAATGGAGAGGCTGAAAACAGGTGCTACAGCATCTCCTCCTCGCCACATCGGACGAACGCCTTCTCGGTGACCGTAAAGCGCGTTCCCGGCGGAAAGATCTCCAACTGGCTTCATGACACCCTGGTTCCCGGGGCAACCGTTAAGGCGAGCGGCCCACTCGGCCATTTCGTCAGGCCCGAGACGTCGAGACCGAAGCTTCTGCTTTTGTCCGGCGGTTCCGGCATTACGCCCGTCATGTCCATTCTGCGTGAGATCGCCGACAGTTGCGAGCCCGCCGACGTCGTCTTCATGCATGCTGGCCGGACACCACAGGATCTGATCTTTCGCGACGAACTGGCCTGCATCGCCCACAGGCTGAAAGGCCTTCGCCTCCATTTCCTCCCGGAGACCGTGGCCGGCGAGCCATCCTGGCCGGGTCTGACCGGTCGCATTTCGAAAGACTATATCGGGCTTGCAGTTCCCGATATCGCCGAGCGAACCGTGATGTGCTGCGGCCCCGCCCCATTCATGGCCGCTGCGCGCGGTATTGCCGCCGAGCTCGGCGTCGCCGGCCCGAACTACCTGGAGGAAAGCTTCGATGCCGCGGTCATCGACGAGCCCGAGATCCCCGCGGTTCAGGAGGCCGCTGCCAAGGTCTTTCAGGTCACCTTCTCGAAACAGGCCCGCAGCATCGACGTCTCCGGCGACCAGAGCGTGCTCTCTTGCGCGAAGAAGGCGGGCGTCAGGATCCCGTCGTCCTGTGCGAACGGCGTCTGCGGCACCTGCAAGTCGAAGCTCGCCTCCGGAACCGTCGACATGAACCACAATGGCGGAATTCGTCAGAGGGAAATTGACGCCGGCCTCTTTCTGCCCTGCTGCTCGAAGCCGCTCAGCGATCTTGTCATCGAGCGCTGAGCGCCCGGTAACGTCGCGTCATTCACCGACAACAGGGACTCACTGAAATGTTGCGCGAGGAAAGCGTTTCCGCTGAGCTGACCGGCTCGACGGTCTTCAAGGATGAGCGAAAGCAGGCATATCTCAATCCTCAGGGAGCGGATCGGCCTCTTATCAGTCCTTTGCCGGCCACGACGCTCGATCGGGCTCGCCGCTATCGTCTGGAGCGCCTGCGAACGAAGATGCGCGAATGGGATTGCGGCGCCCTGCTCCTCTATGATCCCGTCAACATCCGATATGCCTTCGATTCATCGAATATGAGCATCTGGACGATGCACAACGCCTCGCGCTACGCTCTGATCCTGGCCGATGGTCCGGCGATACTCTTCGAATTCGAGGGCGCTGAACATGTCAATGACGGGCTTCCAGGCATCGACGAGATCCGGCCGGCGAAGTCGTGGATATTCTTCACATCAGGCAGCCTTATGGAACCCCGCCTGAAAGCCTGGGCGGACGAAGTCGCGGATCTCTTGAACAGCCATGGCGGCAACAGGCGCGTGGCGGTGGACAGGCTCGAACCGGCGGGCGCGTTCGAACTGCGGGAACGCGGATTCACACTCATGGACGGCCAGGAACTGGCCGAGCGGGCGCGAGCCATCAAGAGCGCTGACGAAATCGAGCTGATGAGATGGACGATCCGTGTCTGCGAAGCAGGCATGGCGCGGATGTACGAGGTATCCGAGCCCGGCCGGACCGAAAGAGAGATCTGGGCCGAGCTTCACTTCGAAAACGCACGCAGCGGCGGCGAGTGGCTCGAGACCAAGCTCCTGACCGCAGGCCCGAGAACAAATCCCTGGTATCAGGAATGCTCGGACTACGTGGTCAAACGCGGGGAGATGATATCCTTCGACACCGATATGATCGGACCATACGGCTATTGCGCCGACCTCTCGCGGTCGTGGACAGCAGGGCACGTCGCGATGAACGCCAGGCAGAAGCAACTCTACGCGGCAGCCAGGGATCAGATCGAGCACAATCTCGCAATCCTGAAGCCCGGGATGACCTTCGCGGAGTTCAATGCGCTGTCGTGGCGGATTCCGGAGAAATACCAGCCTTATCGATACACGCTTGCTCTGCACGGAACCGGAATGGCGGACGAATGGCCGGGGATCCTTCTACATCCGGATTTCGATCCTGACTTCAGTGGCATCATCGAGGAGGGCATGGTGCTCAACGTCGAAAGCCTGGTCGCCGAGGCTGGATCCGAGAGCATCAAGCTGGAAACCCAGGCACTGATCACTGCCAAGGGAGCGGAGCGGCTCGACACGTTTCCGTGGGAAGAGATCTGAATAGGCTCAGTGTGCTCTCGAAGCGGCTGCACGATGCTGCGATGGCGTTTGCCCGAATGTGCGCTTGAACGTTCGCGTGAACTGCGAGGCATTTTCAAAGCCGACATCCAGCGCGATTTCGATCAGTGGCGCCTTCGACTGGGCCAGGATCGATTTCGCCCGCTCCATGCGAACACGATTATAGGCCTTGGCAGGAGACATTCCCGTCTTGTCGATGAAGATCCGCTCCAGTTGCCGCCGAGACAGGCCAACCGTGGCGGCAAGCTTCTGAATCGATATGCTGCCATCGACGAACTGTTCCATCGTAATCATCGCCGCCTTGACGCGGGCGTCGTCATAGTCGTCGTAGAGAGGACGCCGGGGCTGTATGTCCGCTGGAGTCCGGGCCTTTTCGATCTGAAGGACCTCCAGCGCATTTCGTTCAGCGTCGCGGCTGATACATTTCCTGACCAGCAACGCCGCCATGTCGGCGGCACTGCTGCCGCCTGCACACGATCCGCGCTGGCGATCGAGATTGAAGAGCCGGTCGGAACGAACGCTAAGCTCGGGGAATCGCTCCCGAAACTCCTTGTAATGCAGCCAGCTCACACAGGATTCGTGCCGCTTCATCAGGCCTGCCGCAGCAAGAATGAACGAACCCGTGCACACGCCGATCAGCGGCACCTTCTTGGCGTCCGCCTGCTTGAGAAAGGTAATGGTCTGCTGGTCGACAGGGTTCTCCACCGTCAGAAGGCCGCCGACGACCACGATGTAATCGAACTTCGACGGATCGACGAAATCGGAGGTCGGCGCAACCTGGACGCCGCAGCTCGCGGTGATCAGGTGCCGCGTGCTGCCGATCACCTGCCAGTCGGCAAGGACCCTTCCGGAACGATCCTGCTCGTCGCTGGCAAGTCGCAGCGTGTCCACGAAGAGCGCGAAGGCGGACAGCGTGAACGATCGCGCCAGAACGAAGCCGACCTTGAGCCGGCCAGCCGACTTCGCGGCGGCGTCTGCCTGTCGATGCTGCTCAGGTCGCATAGTCATCTCCTTGCCGCCTTTTACCGCGCCGCCCGTCTTTTCAGACGAAAACGCGCTCATCGAATCTGAAAGCCATGCGCTAGCGGATCCCGATCGTCAACGAAAATGGTGTTGTGCCCGATGACGCGTGCCCAGCCTCCGATGCTTGGAAGAATACCGCTATAGGGCCCAATGCGTGCCTCGGCTTCGACCCGGCCCTCGAAGACGGTTCCGATCAGGCTTTCATGCCGGTATCTCGATCCGACGGTAAGCCGTCCCTTCCCATAGAGCTGGGCCATGCGGGCGGAGGTGCCGGTGCCGCCCGGCGAGCGATCGATAGCCTTCTCGCCATAGAAGACCGCGCAACGCCCATCCGAGGTGTCGTTCACAGGCCGGTCGCACCAGATGGCATGATGCACGCCGCGGATCCTGGGATCGTCGGGATGAACGGGATCGCAGATATCGGCAAGCGCTGACCTGAGCTTCTGGCTGCAGCCGACGATGTCCGACGCGGTCATGCCGTCGAGCCCGCTCCAGTTTTCCTGCGGTTCGATGACTGCATAGTAGTTGCCGCCATAGGATATGTCGACGCGCAGACGGCCCATTCCCGGTACATCGACCTCGACATCAGCGTCGTGCAGATAGCTCGCAACATTGTGGAGACGAACGGATTCGACATATCCGGCCTTCTCCTCATAGGTGACGTCAACCCTTCCTGCAGGCGTCTCGATGGCAACCCTTCCCGGCTCCCGCGGCTTGACGAGCCCCTCCTCGATCGCGGCGGTCACGACGCCGATGGTGCCAGCGCCGCACATCGGCAGGCAGCCGCTCACTTCGATGAAAAGAACGGCAAAATCGCAATCCTCTCGGTAGGCCGGATAGATGATCGCCCCCGACATGATGTCATGCCCCCTTGGCTCGAACATCAGCGCCTTGCGCACCCAGTCGTGGTCCCGGACAAAAATCTCCCGTCGCTCACTGATTGGCGCATGCGGAAGCAGCGGACCGCCTCCGACGACAAGGCGCACGGGATTTCCTGATGTATGGGAGTCGATGCAGAAGAAGCTGTTTCTCATCTTTTCAAATCCTTGCTCATCTCGTCTTCGGCAGCCTGTTACGGTCGAGCAGGCCGCGGGACAGCCGGTCGAGCAGAAGGGCCACGGCAACGATCGCCAGGCCCGCCCGCAGGCCAAGCCCCATCTCCATGCGCGTCAGGCCGCGCGTCACCTCCGCGCCGAGACCGCCGGCGCCGACGAGCCCGGCCAATACCACCATCGCCAGCGACAGAAGGATGCATTGGTTGAGCCCGACCAGGAGCGTCTGCCTGGCCAAGGGGATCTCGATCTTCCAAAGCACCGAACGAGGCGGCGCGCCGATGGCGCTGCCGAGTTCCACAAATTCTCTCGGCACCTGGTTGAACGCCAGGGTGGTCAAGCGGAGCATCGGCGGAATGCCATAGACGATGGTGGCGATGATTGCCGGCACGCGTCCAAGGCTGAAGATCATCACCGCAGGAATGAGGTAGACCCATGGCGGTACCGTCTGCATCACGTCGAGAACCGGACGAACCATCGCCTCCAATGTCTTGTGGCGCGAGCACAGGACGCCGATCGGGAAGGCGATGAGCACGGAGATCAGAACCGCGACAGTGACCAGAGAAAGGGTCTGCATCGATGCCGTCCACAGCCCCATGAGGAGACAAAACCCCAGGCAAAGTCCCGCAAGGATCGCGGCGCGCAGACCGGCGGCGGCGAATGACAGAATGACGACGATCGCGATAAGCCCATAGGGCGGCACGAAGAGGAGGGCCGCCTCGAATCCGGAAAGAACCGCTTCAATCAGATAGGTGATCGCCGCAAACAGCGGATGAAGGTTGGTGTTGAGCCAATCGACTGACGGCGCCAGGAAAGCACCGGGCGAAAACTGCAGGATGGACGGATTCATGATTTCCTCCCCGTTCCCAAGCGAGCCGCGCTCTGGGTTATCCGGTCAAGCACCATGGTCAGAACCACGATGGCTATCGCTCCATTGATGGATGTCGCGATGTCGAGCGTCCTGATCGCGCCGTAGATCGTCTCGCCGAGCCCGCCGGAACCGACGATGCCTGCGATGACGACCATGCCGAACGCCATCATCAGGCTCTGGTTGATCCCTGCCATGATGCTCGGCAGCGCGAAGGGAAGGCGAATCTTGAAGAACATCTGCGCCGGTCTCATTCCAAGCGCCTCACCAAGTTCGATGAACTCCCTGGGCGTCATCCGGATACCGAGAGATGTCAGGCGGATTGCCGGCGGCACGGCGACGATCACCGTCGCGATCAGCGCCGTCGCCGGTCCGTAGCCGAGCAGGGCGATCGCCGGCAGCAGATAGATATATGGCGGAAGTGTCTGGATGAGATCCAGGCCGGGCTCGATGAATCGATCGAGAGCGGTGAAGAAGCCGGCGGCAATACCGATCGGGATACCGATCGCCAGGGCGAGTGCGGTTGCGGTCAATACCAGCGCCAGGGTGCTCATCGTCTCCGGCCAGAGCCCCATGGAAAAACAAAGCGCCAGCGCGACGCCGCTGAGCACGGCGAACCAGACATTGACCAGCCGCCAGCCGATGAGCGCCACGATCAGCGCGACCAGGTAGAAAGGCGGAAGCTGCAGGAGCCAGAGGATCCCGTCATAGAGCCCTTCGAGAAGCTGCCTGATGGAATCGAAGAGGAATTCGCCGTTGTCGCTCACCCACTCGAGCGCCGAGTCCGTCCATTCATCAAAAAGATCGGTGAAGCCTGAACTATCCATGTCAATCAGCTCCAGTTGTGGGACGCCGCCGTGAGATCGTGGGTAGACGTTCCCTTGACGCCCATCAGCAGGCTGCGTGGCGTCACCACGCCGACGATCTGATCGTTGTCGACGACGGCAATGGCGTCGCGTTCCGACTGCATCGTCAGCGTGATGAGTTCGTCGATGTCGGCGTCCGGCGTCGTGCGCGCCAGCGACGCGATGTCGGAATTCGGCTGGCTCTGCTGGAATTCGGCGACGCTGCGCATGACGGAATGCGCCTTGATCAGATGGAGGCGCGATATGCCGGCGACGAATTCGGCGACATAGGCATCCGCCGGGTTGAGGATGATCTCCTCGGCCGTGCCGGTCTGGATGATGACGCCGTCCTTCATGATCGCAATGCGGTCGCCGATCCGGATTGCCTCGTCGAGATCATGGGTGATGAAGACTGCGGATTTGCCCAAGGCTTTCGTCAACTGCCGGAATTCGTCCTGAAGCTGCCGCCGGATGAGTGGATCGAGAGCGCTGAACGGCTCGTCCATCAGAATGATCTCGGGGTCGGAAGCAAGCGCGCGGGCGAGCCCGACGCGTTGCTGCATGCCGCCGGAAAGCTCGTTCGGATATCGATTCACCCAGTCGGCGAGGCCGACCTTCTCGAGCGCTGCAACGGCGGTCTTGTTTCGCTCCGGCTTGGCAATTCCCTGAACCTCGAGGCCGAAGGCAGCATTTTCCAGGACTGTCCGATGCGGCAACAGAGCGACGCTCTGAAACACCATGCCGATGTTCCTGGCGCGCATCTGCCGGAGATCGACCGGCGACAGAGCGGCGAGGTCGCGTCCCTTGACGAAGACTTTGCCGGAGCTCGGCGTGATCAGCTTGTTGAGAAGGCGGATGAGCGTCGATTTTCCGCTTCCCGACAAGCCCATGATGCAGAAGATTTCGCCGCGCCGGACCTCAATGCTCGCGTCGGACACGCCGACGACGCAGTTGAACTCCTTCAGGACCTCTTTTTTGCCGAGGCCGCGCTCCTTGATCGACTTCATTGCCGCAGAGGACTTGTCGCCGAAGACTTTCCAAAGGGATTGGCAGTCGATCAGGACGTCATTGATATCGGCATTTACGGTTTTCATAGCGATCCCCTTTGAGCCATTCGGCGCTGGCTTCTTCATTAGGTTTCAGGGTGGCCGCCCGACGGATCGGACGGCCACGACGCGTTTAGTTCTTCTTGATGTTTTCCCAGCGCTTGATCAGGTCGGCATGCGCGCCGATCCAATCCTGCACGGCCTGGTCCATCGTCTTGCCTTCATTGACTGCGCCGTTGATGGCGGTGATGTCGGCGATCGGCACGTAGACGCTGGCCATCACTTCGCGCGCATGCGGGTTCTCTGCAGAGAAGCCCTTGTGGCCGATCCAGTAATAGCTCTGCGGCGGCGGGAATACGCCCTTCGGATCCTTGAGGTACTTGACCTCGTACTTCTGGACCATCCAGGACGGCTCCCAGATCGTCACCGCAATCCACTCCTTGCGATCATAGGCGGACTTCAGCGCCGCCGTCATCGCGGCGGTGCTGCCCTCGACGAGCTGGAACTTGAGGCCATAATCCTTGACCGCGTTCGAAGTATCGCGCATCAGGCCGGCGCCCGGTTCGATACCGATGATCTTGCCGCTGAACTTATCGGCGTTTTCGTTGAGCTGTTCCAGCGAGTCGATCGGGACATATTTAGGAACCGCTACGCCCTGATAGAGGCCGTGCGACACGGGCGAAATCTTCTCGAGCCGGTTCTTGTTCTTGTCCCAGTAGTCCTGCGCAACGTAGTCCGTCTGCGAGGTGAGAACCTGGATGTCACCCTTGGCGAGAGCGGCATAGGCGATGCCCCATTCTGAGAACTCGGTCACCTTGACCGTATAGCCGGCGTCTTCGAGAACCTTCTTGGTGATACCGGTGATGGGCGTCAGGTCCTCCCACGACATCGTGCCCATGGTGATCGTCTTTTCTTCCGCGCGAGCAGGAAGGATGCTGACCCCGATCATCGCAGCAGCGCAGAGCGCCTTCCACAAAGTCTTCATTGTTCTTACTCCTGTTTTTCGTTCCCATTGTCATTGAAGTCTGCGAGCGGGCAGTCTTCATATTGCGCGGCGAGAGATCATCCCTCGCGGCCTGCACGCAATTCCTGAAAGCGGATAACCGAATTGACCCCCAGCCACGCAAAGGGCTCGGGAGGTAATTTGCTCGGTTCCGGCTGGTTCCTGTATCGGTCGAGTTCGGGGCTACCCGCGCCGGCAGCCAGATCGGCCGCCATCATCCCCGCGAGCGTGCTCTTGACCGTGCCGAGGCCATTCTCGCAGCAGGCGGAAAAAAGCCCCTCTTCGACCTCGCCGAATGCCGGCACATGGTTTCTGCTGAGGCAGAGAGCACCCGCCCAGCTATATTCCATCGGCAGGCTTTCCAGTCCGGGAAACCGCGCGTCGAACGACCGGCGTTGCTCGGCCGCCACGCCGGCGACCCGCTTCTCCGACACCTGGAGGCTCCGGTCGTAGGTGAACCTCGTCCTGATGACGATTCGCGAACGACCATCGGTGGTGATCTTTCGCACCGTCGCTCCCATCGGGTCGGCCGGCAGCAGCGCCCAACGATCTGCGCCCGTCACATCGCCGCCGAACTCATTCTGGGAAAAGGCTGATGTCATCGACGCGTAGGTGAAGATGTGCATCAGCCGTCCGCGAAAATGGCCGAAGCTTTGAATATGGCCGTTCACACCAAGAATGACCTTCGGCGCGGAAACAGATCCTCGACCGGATTTCGCCTTCCAGGACCTGCCCTCGCGCGAAAGCTCCAGCACCGGCGAATGCTCGTGGATGGAGACCTTTGAGCTAAGTCCCCGCGCCAGGCCGCGGATATAGTCGGCGGGCTGGATCATCACGGCGCCTGGCGTATAGAGCCCTCCGCGATAATAGCGCGAGCCGGTCATCTCCCGCATTTGATCGGCATCGAGAACGCGATGCTCCTCGCCGATCTTTTCGAGCGACTTCCGGTAATTGTCGTTAAGCCCGAGCCCCCGCTCGGAGGCGGCCGCATTCACCTTGCCCGACGGATCGAAGGTTTCCCTGGACAGGCCGTATTCCGCCGCGACATCGGCTGCGAAGGAAATCGCCAGACGGTTCTGCCTGATCTCGTCCTTGGTCGCCTCTTCGTCGGCCACCGAATATTCGCCTGAGGACAGATTGTGCGGCACGTCGATCATGAAGCCGGAATTCCTCCCGGCCGGTCCCTTGGCGACTTCGCGAGCCTCGAGGACGACGATCTTGTCCTCAGGGCGCAATTGCGAAAGGCGGCGCGCCGCCGACAGGCCGGCGAACCCCCCGCCGACGATTAGCCAGTCCGCAGTAATGTCGTGCTCAAGCGCTGTTGCGGGAAAGGCGCGTTCGCTGATCGCCTCCCATCCCGAAACGCCGGTGTCGATCGGCAAGCGCTTGATCACATGGCGGGTCATCGGATCGTCTCGTCGACCGAGCGATCCGAGACGTCGATCCAGATCGTCTTGAGTTCGCAGTAGTTGTCGTGGGCGAAGACCGACTTGTCGCGACCGCCGAACCCGGACTCCTTGTAGCCGCCGAACGGCGTGCTGGCGTCGCCTTCTCCGAAGCAGTTGACGGTGACGACGCCGGCGCGGATCTCGCGCGAGAGCTTGATGGCGTTCCTCAGGCTGCCGGTATAGACGGACGCCGTCAGACCGTAATTCGTGTCATTGGCAAGAGCGATTGCTTCGGCGAGCGAATTGAAGGTCGTGACCGAAAGCACCGGCCCAAAGATCTCTTCCTGGAAAAGACGGCTGGCAGGCGTTACACCCTCGACCACTGTCGGTTCGATGAAGATGCCGCCATGCGTTTCACCGCCATGGCTGACCGTCAGCTTCTCCTTCCTGGCGTCGTCGAGGAAGGATTTCACCTTCTCGAAATGGGCCTTGCTGACAAGCGCGCCGATGCGGTTTGCAGGGTCGAGCGGATCGCCCGTCTTCCATTCGCGCATGTAGGCGCCGATGCGCTTCAGCAGTTCGTCCTTGATCTTGGAATGAACGATCAGACGCGACGTGGCCGAGCAGTTCTCGCCCATGTTCCAGAAGGCGCCGTTGACGACCTGCTCGGCAACGAGGTCCAGGTCTTCGGCGTCGTCGAGAACGACCGCGGGGTTCTTGCCGCCGCATTCGAGCACGACGCGCTTGAGATTCGAATCCGCTGCATAGCGCAAGAAGCGCCGGCCGGTGGGCGTCGATCCGGTGAAGGCCACCATATCGACATCCATGTGCATGCCAATCGGTTCGCCGACCTCCTTGCCGCCGCCGGTCACGACATTGAACACGCCAGCTGGAATGCCCGCTTCATGGGCAAGCTCGGCGACGCGCAGGGTTGTGAGCGTCGTCTGCTCCGCAGGCTTGACGATCACCGAGCAACCGGCAGCGAGCGCCGGGCCGATCTTCCAGGCCAGCATCAAAAGCGGGAAATTCCACGGAAGCACGCATCCGACGACGCCGACCGGCTCACGCACGATCATCGTCAGCGCGTTGGCGCCGACAGGCGCTGTGTTGTCATAGAGCTTGTCAATCAGTTCGGCGTGCCAACGGATCGTATGAATGGTATCGGGAACATCGACCGTCTGGCATTCGCCGACCGGCTTGCCGCTGTCGAGGCTCTCCATGACGGCGAGCTCGTGACGATTGTCCTCGATCAGCCTGGCGAGCTTGAGGAGAACCGCCTTGCGTTCACCCGGCGAACGCAGCCGCCAGCGGCCGTCGTCGAAGGCTTGCTTTGCCTTGGCGACGGCGGCGTCGACATCGGTGGCGTCGCATGCGGCGATCTCGGCGAGAACCTCGCCCGTTGCGGGATTCGTCGAGGTGAAGGTCTGCCCGGAATTGGCCGGACGAAATGCGCCGTCGACGAATGCATTCGTCGGAAACTGAAGGCCGGCGGCGATCGCCTTGTATTCGGAGGCGGTCAAAGGTTCATGCATGATTTGCTCCCGAGGTGATCTGGCCGACCGTGCGCTTCAACGTCGCGACGACAGTCTGGAGGGTTCGTTTTTCTTCGGAGTTGAGCGGACGCAGCGGCGCGCGGACCGATCCGACATTCAGCCCGATCAATTCGCATCCATGCTTGATCGATTGGACGAACTTCCCGCATTCCAGGAAATCCATCAGCGGCAGCATCGCCGTCATGATCGCGCGGCCCTTGTCGAAGTTCTTTTCGAGCACGCAGGCTTCATAAAGGGCGACATGTTCGCGCGGGAGGAAATTGGAGCCGGCGCAGACCCAGCTCTTCGCGCCCCATGCGAAGAATTCGAGCGCCTGGTCGTCCCAGCCGCAGGACAGCGCAATATGCGGAAATTTCCGGGCAAGCAGGTGCAGATTGCCCATGTCGCCGGAGCTTTCCTTGATGGCGATCACGTTCCTGGACTTGCCGAGGCGGGAGAAATACTCCTCGCCCATCATCACGCCCATGCGGGCCGGATAGTTGTAGAGCATGATCGGCAGGTTCGCCGCGCGGTCGACGGTCAGGGCGTGGACCGAATTCTCGCGCTCGGTCGGCAGCGCGTATGGCGGTGACGACACCAGGATCGCATCTGCGCCGACTTCCTTCGCCGCCTTTGCGTATTCGACCGAATCTTCGGTCCGCGTGGCGCCGGTTCCGATAATGAGCGGCAGACGTGTGCCGATGACTTCCCTCGCATAGGCCGCAAGCTCGAAACGTTCCTGGCTGCTCTGGGCGTAGTACTCGCCCGTCGAGCCGCCGACGATGATGCCGTGGACACCCGCTTCGATCAGCGACTCGAGCACGGCTGCAAATCCAGCCCTGTCGATCTGGCCATTTTGGTCGAGCGGCGTCACCGCCGGCGTATAGATCCCCTCAAACTTCACGACGATTTCTCCAAGAGTTGGGTGGCGGGGCCGCCGAGGAAGGCGTCCGCCTTGAGGCCTTGCGGGGCGATGAACATTTCCATGTTCTCGCGGGACAATTCCCAGTGTTCAAAGACGAGGTCGACGACGGCATTCTCGTCGTGAGCGCCGAGTGCATCGATGAAGCTGTCATGATGGCCGACGGCCACTTGAAGCCGCCGCTTCATGTCCTGGTTCCTCGGCCGGAAGAAGGTGTGGCCGATGCGCGCGTGGTCGATGAGCAGCCGGCCCAGGCTCGGCTGCAGATAGACGTTGCCCGACATCTCGCCGAAAATTTCGTGAAAGCGATTGTTCTCGAGGACCATCGCCAGAGCGTCCATGTTCTCGCTGGCGGCGCGGAACCGCTCCTGGGTCTGCTTCAAGTCTGAAAGCTGACTAGGCTTGAAGTTCTGCACGGCGAGACGGCCGATTGCCGCATAGATCATCGGCGCGACGAGAAAGAAATTCCGCAGGGTGGAGTGGTTCATCGGGATGACCCGTGCACCCCTGTTCTCGCGGATATCGATATAGCCCTCACCGGCAAGGCGCCGGAATATGTCGCGGACCGGCGTCCGGGAGAGCCCGTATCTTTCGCTCAAACTGGCCTCGTCCAGATCGGCGTCCGGGTCCAGCTCCATCGTCAGAATCTGCCGTTTCAGATCTTCGTAGAGATTGCTCTTGGGTGTCTTCGCCATCGTCGCTCTCCGGCCGCTGGTTGCTCTACGCCGTGAAGATGGCACGCCTCTCAAGGCGAGTCAATAATTGTGTACACTGCGTACACACTTAGTATTTCTAAAATACACAATGATGCCGAGCAAAGCGTCGCCATGCGCGTCAGGCATCATTTCAAAGCGCTGTCCAGGATCAGCGCTCCGCGGCGGCAGCCATCGCGGAGTTTCCCAGGCGGATTGTCGTGACAAGTCTGTGAGAATTTCTGTGCAGTCGAGGTTGATGCGGCTTTATGCGCATCAACCTCGATCATCAGGCGTCGAAGCCTGGCCGCCGGCGAGCCGGTGCACGGCCATCACGGACTATCTCGATGTCCGGTGGCGGCGGTTTTGTCGGAGAGCGCCGGGTCGGCGCTCCCCGAGCATTTCCGCTTTCTCTCAGGTCACGGAAATGCTCTCTTTTGTTTTTACGCAATCCCGGACGCAAAACCGCTGCGCACTTTTGCTGGGAATTGCTTTAGCCGATCACGAGGCCAGGACGCCGCTCTTCTTGGCGGTCCAGGTGGCCATGTAGTCCATGAGGCCGGGGTTTAGGCAATCGTAAGGCTCGAGGCCGGACGCCCTCAGCTGCGCTCTGACGGCGTCCATCTTTGAGGGGTCGAAGCCGCTTTCGATGATCGACGACACGAAGGCCGCAAAGCCCGGCTTCGCCCAGCCGCTTTCCTGGAAGCGTTCCGGATGGATGAACGACAATCCCTGGAACGGGTGTTCGCGCACGACCGGCCCATACATATGGACACCGCATTCCTTGCAGGCGTTGCGCTGGATCAAGGCAGCGGAATCGACGACAGCGAGCTTATCGCCGTTCTCCAGGACTTCGACGCTTTCGGTCGGAGCGACCGCCACGACCGAAAAGACTGCACCGTCGGGCTTCCAGCACTTCGTGCAGCCGCAGGCGTGATTGTGGGCGATATCGCTCTTGATCCTTACCTTCACGGGATTGCTGGCGCACTTGCAGACGAGCGTCCCGCCTGCAAAAGCAGCGTCAGTCGCCCGAAAGCCTGAATCCACTGCCGGATGTATGGCTATGCTGGTCATGGGTTTTCTCCTCCCCTTCTGGGCCGTTTGCGATATGCCCGGCCAAGCTCTGCAATCATTCTCCCAATCTCCGCGCGTGCCAGCGCAGATGGTCTTCCATGAATGTCGAAATGAAGAAGTAGGAGTGGCCGTAGCCTTCCTGCATGCGAAGCCGCAGGCTGATGCCGGCCGTCTCGCAGGCCTGCCTGAGCTCTTCGGGGCGCAATCCATCCTCCAGGAAGCTATCCGCCGTGCCTTGGTCGACGAGGAATTCCGGGAACCGGTGCCCGTCTTCGATCAACGAGCAGGCATCGTATGCCCGCCAGTTCTTTTCATCCGATCCGAGGTATTTCTGGAATGCCGGCTTTGACCAGCCGGAGACCGAGGGATGGCTGATCGGCGCGAAGGCCGAGCAGCTGCCGAAGCGTTCGGGGTTCTTGAGCGCGATCGTGATCGCGCCATGTCCCCCCATCGAGTGACCGAAGATTCCCTGTCGCGTCATGTCGACCGGAAACTCGGCCTCGATAAGCTTCGGCAATTCGTCGACGATGTAGCTGTACATCCGATAGTTCTGGGCGAACGGCGGTTCGGTGGCGTCGACGTAGAAGCCGGCACCCTTGCCAAATTGCCAATTATCCGGTTCGTCCGGGACGGCATCGCCCCGCGGACTGGTGTCGGGGCAGACGATGATAATACCGAGTTCTGCGGCAAGACGCCGATACTCTCCCTTTTCCATGACGTTCGCATGGGTGCAGGTCAGACCGGAAAGGTACCATAGAACTGGCAGCTTCCGTCCTTTGGCCTGCGGCGGCAGGAATACCGCAAAGGTCATGTCGCAGTCGCAGACATCCGAGCGATTGACGTAAACGCCCTGGGTGCCGCCATGAGAATTTTCGGTCGAGATCGTCTTCATGACTCAGTACACCACCACGCCGCGGATGCTCTTGCCTGAATGCATCAGCTCGAAGCCCTTGTTGATGTCTTCGAGCGGCATGGTGTGGGTGATCATCGGATCGATCTGGATCTTGCCTTGCATGTACCATTCGACGATCTTCGGCACATCGGTGCGGCCGCGCGCGCCGCCGAAGGCCGTACCCATCCAGTTGCGGCCGGTGACCAGCTGGAACGGACGCGTGGAGATTTCCTGGCCGGCGCCGGCAACGCCGATGATAACCGACTTGCCCCAGCCGCGATGCGAGGCTTCCAGTGCCTGGCGCATCACCTTGGTGTTGCCGGTGCAGTCGAAGGTGTAGTCGGCGCCGCCGATCAGGTCGCCGTTGCGTTTGGTCAGGTTGACGAGGTAAGGCACGATGTCGTCACCTACCTCCTTCGGATTGACGAAATGCGTCATGCCGAACTTTTCGCCCCAGGCCTTGCGATCATTGTTGATATCGACGCCGATGATCATGTCGGCACCGGCAAGCTTCAGACCCTGAAGCACGTTGAGACCGATGCCGCCGAGACCGAAGACGATTGCCGTGGCGCCGATCTCCACCTTGGCAGTGTTGATGACCGCACCGATGCCGGTGGTGACGCCGCAGCCGATGTAGCAGATCTTGTCGAACGGCGCGTCGGGATTGACCTTGGCAAGGGCGATCTCCGGCAGCACGGTGAAGTTCGAAAAGGTCGAGCACCCCATATAATGGTGGATCTTGTCCTTGCCGATCGAGAAGCGGCTCGTTCCATCCGGCATCAGCCCCTGGCCCTGGGTGGCGCGGATCGAAGTGCAGAGATTGGTCTTGCGGGAAAGGCAGGAATAGCACTCGCGGCATTCCGGGGTGTAGAGCGGAATGACATGGTCGCCCTTCTTCACCGAGGTGACGCCGGGGCCGACATCGACGACGATGCCGGCGCCCTCATGGCCGAGGATAGCAGGGAAGAGGCCTTCAGGATCGGCGCCCGACAGGGTGAAATCGTCGGTATGGCAGATGCCCGTCGCCTTGACCTCGACCAGCACTTCGCCGGCCCGCGGCCCCTCCAGCTGCACGATCATCACTTCCAGCGGTTTTCCTGCCTGAACGGCAACGGCGGCGCGAACGTCCATCTTGATATCCTTCCTCTTAAATTAAATTCTGATACTACATATTCGAAGGAACCGGCTTCTCACCGATCTGCTTCGCTGCGTCACCGCCGAGACTTCAAGCTCTCGCCTTCGGCCTTTTCGTTCATCTCAGGCTCGTCGTTACCAAGGGCCTATCACGTCTCCGGTTCAACCTGGCACCAGACCGCAAGCAGTGGCCGGGCTGTGCATCTTATCGCGAAAGATTGGCCGGCGTCGTTCGCAAAGACCGTGCCGACACCGGCAGAGAACCACTCGGAATCGCCAAGGCGGATTTCGGCCGGCGAAAGCAGAATGAAGGCGCGGGGCTGGCTCTGAACATGGTCCGGGAAACGGGTGTAGCGATCCATGTAGATCACGCCGACCCTCAGATCGGCGCGCTCCTCCAAGCCGCCGGGTCCAACCACAACCGCATGGGAATGCGTGTCGCCAAAATTGAGGCTTGCAAACGGACCGGAGCGACCGCGTCTCCAGAGCAGCTTGTCGGCGAGACTACGGAACTGGCTGGCGATCGCCTCGTATTTCCGTCCCGATTTCGCAAGATGGCCGATGGCGTCATCAAGCCCCTCCGGCGCGCCAGGGAGAGACCCGCTCTCCGGGCGCACCTTGCCGGTCTTGAGCAGTCTTTGGAGAACCTTGCCCGCGACGAAGCTGGCGACGGCAGGAGCCTCCGCCGACAACATCAGCCCGCCGACATCGTTGAGGAATTCCTGCAACGGCCGAGAACGTCTTTCCCTCCCGATGTCGTGCAGCCGTATATATGCCGGCTTCTCGTCATCGTTCAGAAGAAGGTCGGCACCAGGTTTGATTGGACGTCCCACGACGCGCGCCACGTTCGGTCTCCCCGCTAGAGCGCCTTTTGCAATTCCGGCAGGGCGTCGAAGAGATCGGCGACCAATCCGTAGTCGGCGACCTGGAAGATCGGCGCCTCCTCGTCCTTGTTGATGGCGACGATGACCTTCGAATCCTTCATGCCGGCCAGATGCTGGATGGCGCCTGAAATGCCGCAGGCAATGTAAAGCTGCGGCGCCACCACCTTGCCGGTCTGGCCGACCTGCCAGTCGTTCGGCGCATAGCCGGCATCGACAGCGGCACGCGATGCGCCGACGGCGGCACCGAGCTTATCGGCGAGCGGCAGGATGACCTCCCTGAACTTCTCGGCAGAACCGAGCGCGCGGCCGCCGGAGATGATGATCTTCGCAGACGTCAGTTCCGGACGGTCGGAGGCCGACAGCGCGTCCCTGACGAAGGTCGACAACCCCGGATCGGAAACCGCCGGGATCGCCTCGACAGCGGCCGAGCCTCCTTCCGGTGCAGAGGCAAAGGATGCGGTGCGCACGGTGATCACCTTCTTGGCATCGGTCGCCTGCACCGTCTGGATGGCATTGCCGGCATAGATCGGCCGCTTGAAGGTATCTGAGGAAATTACCTCGATGATCTCCGAGACCTGGGCGACATCGAGGAGGGCGGCCACCCGCGGCAGCACGTTCTTGCCGACCGAGGTGGCAGCCGAGATGATCGTGTCGTAGCTTCCCGCCAGCGAGACGATCAGGTCGGCCAGCGGTTCGGCCAGATTGTTGGCGAGTTCGTCGCTTTCGGCCAGCAGCACCTTGGAGACGCCGGCAAGCTTTGCCACTTGTTCGGCAGCGGGCTTGGCAGCTTTGCCAGCAACCAGCACATGCACGTCGCCGCCAATCTTTGCGGCTGCCGTCAGCGTCTTGGCGGTCTGGTCGGAAAGGCTTGCATTGTCGTGGTCAGCCAGAAGAAGAATGGTCATGATGATGGTTCCTGTTCCAACCTGATTACAGCACGCCGGCTTCGTTTTTGAGCTTGTCGATGAGTTCGGCGACCGACTTGACCTTGACGCCGGCCTTGCGGCCCGACGGCTCTTCCGTCCTCAACACCTTGAGGCGCGGTGTGGTGGAGACACCGAAGTCGCTCGGCGTCTTCTTGTCGAGCGGCTTCTTCTTCGCCTTCATGATGTTCGGCAGCGAGGCATAGCGCGGTTCGTTCAAGCGCAGATCGGTGGTGACGACCGCCGGCAGCTTGATCTCGATCGTCTGCAGGCCGCCATCGACTTCACGGGTCACTTGAGCCTTGCCATCACCGATCTCGATCTTCGAGGCGAAGGTCGCTTGGGGCATGCCCAGCAGTGCCGCCAGCATCTGGCCGGTCTGGTTCGAATCGTCATCGATCGCCTGCTTGCCGACGATGATCAGACCGGGCTGTTCGACGTCCGCCACAGCCTTGAGGATCTTGGCAACCGTGAGCGGCTCTACAGCATCGTCGGTCTCGACCAGGATCGCCCGGTCGGCGCCCATCGCAAGTGCGGTCCGCAGCGTCTCCTCGGCCTTGGCAGGACCGATCGAGACGACCACCACTTCCTCGCACCTGCCGGCTTCCTTCAGCCGCAGCGCCTCTTCCACCGAGATCTCGTCGAACGGGTTCATCGACATCTTCACATTGGCAAGCTCGACACCCGTGCCATCCGGCTTCACCCGGATCTTCACGTTGTAGTCGACAACCCGTTTGACTGGGACGAGAATTTTCATGGGCAACCCCCCTTTATTTCTAAACTGCTGGCCGTCAGTTCGGCCGTTCGGCAAGCAATGCCCAGAAGGCGAAGAACGGCGTGTCGAGCGACCTCATCGCATGCTTGATGCCGGGGACATTGTAAAAGGATCCGCCGATACCTGGCGAAAACCACTCCCCTTCCCCCTGCTGGAACTCTCCCTCGGAAAGCACGAGATAGACTTCCTCGGGCGCATGGTCGTGATCTGGATAGCGCACGTGAGGCGCCATCAACGTCACGCCGATCCACAGGTCGCTCCGCTCCTCCAATCCTCCCGGGCCGATAATCATCGCGTTGGCATGCCCATCGACAAAATTGTCGCTGGCCGTGTGGTCATACTTGGTGCGCCGATGCCATTCAAGCATTGGCTCGATGCCTTTGAACCCCTCGATCAAACGCGTCAGCGAAGGATAGGACGTATCGACGGAAAGCGCCACATCAAGGAGAGCGCACACCGGCAATCGGCTTCCCTCGCCCGCACGTGCGGTTCCCGGGCGCTCCAGCGCCGCAGAAATCTGACGAATCGAGCGGCGAGCCTCCGGGGTTTTCGTGAACTGGTCGAAAGCCACGAAAGCCGCATCCAGGAAAATCTGGAGGCTTTCATTGCGTAAACTCATGTCATCACCTCCCGAGACGATCGGCCGACAAGCGGTCCACTCTTGCGATCAGATATCTTTCGCGATGCGCAGGCCGTCATAGACGGCTGCATGCGTGTTGCGTGCGGCAACCGCATCGCCGATCCGGAACAGCTGGAACTTGCCGTCAGGATTGCGAATGACGGACTGAGGTTCCCCGGAAAGAAGCTGGTCGTGCGACATCTCGCCGAGATTGCTCGAGCTGGGCTTCAGTTCGAAATAGAGCTCGTCGAGCGGAATGGTCCCATGATTGACGACGATCTGGTCGAAGCTGTGCTGCCTGGCAATCCCGCCGTAATCGCTGCCGACGTGAGCGACGAGCTGGTTGCCGCTCTTTTCGACGGCTTCCAGACGATAGGTGACGGTGAAGGTCACGTCATGCTTCTGGAGAGACCGCATATAGGGCACGAGATTCATGGCCATGACCTCGGGCGCGAAGGACCGGTCCGGCGTCATGATCTCGACCTTGGCGCCTGCCTTGGCGAGAAACTCCGCCGCCTGCAGGCCGGCATGATCGCCGGCGTCGTCGAAGATCAACACGTTGGTTCCAGGCTTCACGTCACCGGAGATGATGTCCCATGACGAAACCACCAGCTCGTTGCCGCTCGCAAGGACCTCGGTATGCGGCAGGCCGCCGGTCGCGATGATGACGACATCGGGATTTTCCGCCTCGATGGTGTCCGCTTCCGCCCAGGTGTTGAAGTGGAAGGTGACGTCGTATTTCTCGCACTGGCTCATGCGCCAGTCGATGATACTGATCATCTCCTTACGGCGCTCGCTTTGAGCGGTGAGCCGGATCTGACCGCCGGGATTGTTCGCCGCTTCGAAAACGACGACCTGGTGGCCGCGCTCTCCGGCGACGCGCGCCGCTTCCAGACCGGCAGGGCCGGCGCCAACGATGACCACCTTTTTCTTGGTGTCGGCCTTCGCCACGATATGCGGCATGGTCAGTTCGCGGCCGGTGGCGGCATTGTGGATGCAGAAGGCCGCACCGCCCTGGTAGATGCGATCGAGACAGTAATTGGCGCCGACGCAGGGACGAATATCGTCTTCCCGCTTTTCGATGATCTTGCGGACGATATGCGGGTCGGTCATGTGGGCGCGGGTCATGCCGATCATGTCGACCTTGCCGGAGGCGATCGCGTGGCGCGCGGTGGCGACGTCAGGGATTTTCGCCGCATGAAAGGTCGGGAAGTTGGTTGCGGCACGAATTTCGCCGGCGAAATCGAGATGCGGTGAATTCGCCATGCCCTGGATCGGAATCACGTCGGTGAGGCCCGCATCGGTATCGATGTGGCCGCGAATGA
The DNA here is from genome assembly GCF_004306515.1 of Rhizobium beringeri. Classification (NCBI taxonomy): domain Bacteria; kingdom Pseudomonadati; phylum Pseudomonadota; class Alphaproteobacteria; order Hyphomicrobiales; family Rhizobiaceae; genus Rhizobium; species Rhizobium beringeri. The sequence continues at coordinate 709,525 of NZ_SILG01000002.1, forward strand.
CGTTCAGGTAATCGATGAGGCCGCTTTCCTTCAGGCGCTTGGAGATTTCCAAGCCTTCGGCCTTGCCGGTACCGCCGGGAAGACATTCGTCGGCGGTATAGCGCACGCCCAGAATGAAGTCGTTCCCCACCCTGTGCCGGATCGCCTTGAAGACGTCGAAACAGAAGCGCAAACGGTTATCGAGCGAGCCGCCATAAGGACCGTCGAGTTCGTTGGTAAGCGGCGACGTGAACTGGTCGATCAGATGGCCGTAGGCCTCCAGTTCGACACCGTCCATGCCACCCGCCTTCATGCGTTCCGCAGCGTCGGCGAAATCCTTGATGATGCGCTCGATGTCCCAATCTTCCAGCTTCTTCGGGAAGGCGCGGTGGGACGCCTCGCGCTGATGCGATGGGGCCACCACAGGCAGCCAGTCGCCCTTGTCCCAGCGTGTGCGCCGGCCGAGATGGGTGAGCTGGATCATGATCGCCGCACCCTCTTCATGCACGGCATCGGTCATCTCCCTGATCCAGGGCACGATCTCGTCCTTGTAAGCAAGCAGGTTGTTGAAGACCGGTGGGCTGTCCCTGGAAACCGCGGCCGAGCCGGCCGTCATCGTCAAGGCCACGCCGCCCTTTGCCCGCTCCACCGTATAGGCGCGATACCTCTCCTTCGGCATGCCGTCTTCCGGATAGGCCGGCTCGTGGGAGGTCACGATGATACGGTTGCGCAGCGTCAAATGCTTGAGCTGGTAGGGCTGAAGAAGGGGATCGTTCGACATGGGCCGTGGTTCCGGATTAAAAACGTCAGAGGAGACGCTAAGGGTAATGTACATATGTGTCAACATTGAAAACATGCGGGTCGTTGTTTTCGACACTCGTGTACATTTTTCTTGTGCGCCGCTGCATAATTTGATAGGAGATAGCCTATGGATCAGGCTCTGAACGACACTGGCTGGCGCGGATCACAGGAGGGATGGCTGGAAGCAGCTTACCACTCGCTGCTGGATTCCGGCGTGGATTCGGTGAAAATTCTGCCGCTGGCGAAGAGGCTCAATCTCTCGCGCACGAGCTTCTACTGGTTCTTCAAGGATCGGGAGGAGCTGTTGGCCGGGCTCGTGGCAAGGTGGCGAGACAAAAACACCGGCAACATCATCAAGCAGTCCGAAGCTTACGCGGAATCGCTCGCCGAGGCGATGCTCAACGTCTTCGATTGCTGGCTCAACAATGATCTGTTCGACGCCAGGTTTGAATTCGCCGTGCGCAGCTGGGCGCTGCAGTCAGACGAGATTCTCGCCGAGGTCCGGCAAGCCGATCAGCTCCGGCTTGATGCGCTCAAGCGGATGTTTATCCGCTTCGGGCTACCAGAAGCGACATCAGATGTCCGAGCGCGAACAACTTACCTCGTGCAGATCGGATACATCTCCATGCAAGCCAGGGAGGAACTCGCCGTCCGCATGAAACGGATCCCCGAATATATCGCGATCTACACCGGCGAAGTGCCGCAGCAGAGGGAGCTCGATCGCTTCTTCTCCCGGCATGGCTATAGGCCCGGTTAGGGAAGGTCGAGATGAGCGTTTCCTTGAGGATCGGTATCATTGGTGGCGGTGGTTGGCTTGGCGGAGCAATCGCCGGCTCGATCCTTGATGCTGGCCTGGTCGATGCTCGAAATCTCTCCCTCTCCTATCGTAGTGAAGAGCCGCGCCGCTTCCCGAATTCTTTCCTGACCACCGACAATCAGGCGCTTGCCGACCGCTCGGACGTGATCGTTCTCTCCGTCCGTCCTGATGACTGGCATGCTCTTGATGTCGATGCCGGCGGCAAGCTGGTCATCTCGGTCATGGCGGGCATCCGCCTGGACGCACTTTCCGAGCGCCACAACACCGGTCGGGTCGTCCGCGCTTTGCCGAATGCCGCTGCCGAAGTGGCCAAGTCCTATACACCCTGGATTGGCACGCGCGATGTCACCGAAGACGACCGGGCACTCGTCCGCGCGATTTTTCAGGCATGCGGATCTGAGGACGAGGTCGCAAGGGAAAGCGACATCGATTACCTCACCGGCCTTTCCGGGTCTGGACCGGCTTTCCCGGCGCTGCTGGCCGCCGCCATGATGCGCGACGCCGTTGCAAATGGCCTGCCGGCGGAGATTGCGCGGCGCGCCGTCAACACGGTGATCACGGGCGCCGGTCGCCTGCTGGAGCGCCGCGACGAATGTCCCGATGAGGTCGTTCAAACCTTTGTCGGCTATCGAGGAACCACTGCGGCGGCCATCGAAGGCATGCGCGCTGCCGGGTTCGACGCTTCCGTTGCGGAGGGACTATCGGCAGCATTCAAGAAATCGGTGAGTATGGGAGACGCTTCCTGACAACCGTTGGAGTGGGTTCTGCGGCGCCCCGCTCAGCAAAACCGGCCGCTAAACAGAGGGAACGAGAATGAAAAAACTACTCGCATCGACATGTCTGACGTTCGGCCTGATCGGCGGGGCGTCTTTCGCCAGCGCCGCCGAATGCGGCACGGTGACCATCGCCAGCATGAACTGGCAGAGTGCAGAGGTTCTCTCCAACCTCGACAAGTTCATCCTGAACGAAGGTTATGGCTGTGATGCCGAAATCACCGTCGGCGATACCGTCCCGACGATTACCTCGATGGCCGAAAAGGGCCAGCCTGATATCGCGCCGGAAGCCTGGATCGACCTGCTGCCCGACGTGGTCAAGAAGGGAACGGATGAAGGCCGGATCGTCCAGGTCGGCTCTCCGCTGCCCGATGGCGGCGTCCAGGGCTGGTGGATTCCCAAATATCTGGCCGACGCCCATCCCGACATCAAGACCATCGGTGATGTGCTGAAGCATCCGGAACTCTTCCCCGCTCCTGAGGATTCGAAGAAGGGCGCCATCTACAACGGGCCGCAGGGCTGGGGCGGCACCGTGGTGACCACGCAGCTCTACAAGGCCTTCGAAGCCGACAAGGCGGGCTTCACCCTCGTCGATACCGGTTCGGCTGCCGGCCTCGATGGTTCGATCTCCAAGGCTTACGAACGCAAGGAAGGCTGGGCCGGCTATTACTGGGCGCCGACCGCTCTGCTCGGCAAGTACCAGATGGTCAAGCTGGAAGCCGGCGTGCCGAACGACGCCGCCGAATGGAAGCGCTGCAATACCGTCGCCGATTGCCCCGATCCGAAGCCGAATGCATGGCCGGTCGATCACGTGGTGACCCTGGTTGCCAAGCCTTTTTCGGAAAAGGCCGGGCCGGAGGTCATGGACTACCTGACGAAGCGCTCCTGGAGCAATGAGACGGTCAACAAGCTGATGGCGTGGATGACCGACAACCAGGCGACCGGTGAGGACGGCGCCAAGCACTTCCTCAAAGAAAACAAGGACCTGTGGACCAAGTGGGTCTCTCCTGAGGCAGCCGCGAAGATCGAAGCTGCTCTTTAACGCCGACTACTGCGGTGCGCTTAATGCGCACCGCCTCTCGCTGCCGATAAAATCAAAAAGACTGCCACGGCTCTTTGAAGAAAAAGGGGAACCGAATGGAATGGTTTTATAAATTCCCGCATATGGATGACGATGCCCTTCGCAATCTGAAGAAGGCGATCGATGACGGCTTTCGCACATTTACCCGCACCTATGGCGACACGATCGAAAGCCTCTTCTCCCCGCTGCAGCATTTCCTGATCGCCGCCGACCGCTTCATGACGCAGACGCCGTGGCCGATCATTACTGCGATCATCCTTGTCATCGCATGGTTTGCGAGCCGCAGCCTGAAGATCGTCTTCGGCTGTCTCGTCACCCTGCTGCTGATCGGCTATTTCGACATGTGGGACGATACGATGCGGACGGTCTCGATGATCTTCGTCTGTACCGTGCTCTCCATCGCCATCGGCATCCCGATGGGGATATTCATGGCGCGTTCCGACCGGCTGCAACGCGTCATCAATCCGATCCTCGACGTCATGCAGACCATGCCGAGCTTCGTCTATCTCATCCCTGTCGTCATGCTACTCGGCATCGGCAAGGTGCCTGGACTGATCGCCGTTGTCATCTATGCCATCCCGCCGATGATAAGGCTGACCGACCTCGGCATCCGTCTGGTCGACAAGGACGTGCTCGAGGCGGCCGACGCCTTCGGGACGTCGAGCGCGCAGAAGCTGTTCAAGGTCCAGCTGCCGCTGGCGCTTCCCACCATCATGGCCGGCATCAACCAGACCATCATGATGGCGCTCGCCATGGTGGTCGTCGCCTCGATGATCGGCGTCCAGGGCCTGGGCCAACCGGTTCTGAAGGCCATCGCCAACCAGTACTTCACCCTGGGTATTTTCAACGGCCTTGCCATCGTCGGCATTGCCATCATCTTCGACCGGGTCAGCCAGGCCTATGGCAAGCGGCTCCAGAAGCATCGGGAGATCGTCCATGGCTGATCATCGGTTCGGCGGCATCAAGATCCGCAATCTCTACAAGATCTTCGGTCCCAATCCCGGCGCTCATGTCGATGCCGTCCAAAAGGGATTGTCGAAGACCGAGCTCAACGAAAAGCACGGCCACGTGCTGGGCTTGAAGGATATCAATATCGAGATACCCTCGGGCCGCATCCAGGTCATCATGGGCCTTTCGGGTTCGGGCAAGTCGACGCTCATCCGCCACATCAATCGCCTGATCGATCCGACATCAGGCGAAGTGCTTGTCGACGGCGTCGATGTGGTGAAAATGAATGAGACCGAATTGCGGACGTTTCGCCGGCACCAGACGGCCATGGTGTTTCAGAAGTTCGCGCTTCTGCCGCACCGGAATGTTCTCGACAATACCATCTTCGGCCTCGAAGTGCAGGGCATGGAGCGCTCGAAAGCCGCCGACGTCGCCATGCGCTGGCTGGAGCGGGTCGGCCTGAAAGGTTTCGAGAGCAAATACCCCAACCAGTTATCGGGCGGCATGCAACAGCGCGTCGGGCTGGCGCGAGCCCTCTCGAACGATGCGCCGGTTCTGCTGATGGACGAGGCCTATTCGGCGCTCGATCCATTGATCCGCACCGATATGCAGACGGTCCTTCTCGACATTCAGAAGGAGATCAAGAAGACCATCGTGTTCATCACCCACGATCTCGACGAAGCCCTTCGGCTGGGCGACCAGATTGCGATCCTGCGCGATGGCGAAGTCATCCAGCAGGGCACCAGCCAGGACATCGTTCTGCGTCCGGCCGACGCCTACATCGCGAACTTCGTCAAGGAGGTCAATCGAGGCCGGGTCATCCAGGTCGATGCCGTCATGACATCCTTGCATTCCGGTGCAGCGCCAGGCGGATTGACGATTGCATCAGGCACGACCGTCGAAGATGCCGTTCGGATCCTGGCATCAGCGGCGCACGACGATGCCAGAGTGGTTTCACCATCCGGGGAAGCATTGGGGCTTGTCACGTTCCGCCAGCTCGCGGGCGCAATGGTGAACTCGCAGGAGGTGGCTCCCCGACGCGACAGCGCCCTCTCGGTCGCACTTTGACGCGCCAAACGCGGCCGCCTTTCCGTTTCCTTGGCGAGGCACGTCGCCACCGCCGGAACTGGGAAGTCGGCCGTCTGACGTCTGGGGATCACGATGTCAAAACTCTTCCCGCGTCTGTTTTCGCAATCGGTCTGCGCGAGTGCGCACCTTGAAGATGCTGGGTGTGAAATGGCGTCACCTTCTGCCTTCCATGAGGGCCGGCGAGCCGAATTGGAGCTGTGATGGCCGGGCAGAGGATGAGAATGCCGATCGACGAGCTCCGCCAACTGGCGCTCGACGCCTGCCTCGCCTGCGGCGGCAGTCCGGCCATGGCGAAGGCGCTTGTCGATGCAACACTGTCGGCCGCCTGCTTCGGGCGCACCGAGCTCGGTTTTCCGCATTTCGTCGATTATCTCAACAGCCTGCGCGACGGGCGGATCAACGGAGACGCCAAGCCCCGCTTCGACCATGTGCTGCCGGCCTTGATTCACGCCGACGCGGATGGCGGCATAGCGCAGCTCGGGTTTGATCTCATTTACGACGACTTCGTAAAGTGCGTGAAAACCTTCGGCATCTCAGTCCTTACGCAAAGAAACAGCTATACCGCCGGGGAATTGGGATACTACGTCCGGCGCCTCGCTCACGACGGGTTGATATCCATCGCCGCCGCCAACGGACCGGCCTTGATGGCCGCCGCCGAGGGCGGGGAGCGCGTCTATTGCACCAATCCGCTCGCTTTCGGCCTGCCTCTGCCGGAACCCTTGCCGCCAGTCGTCATCGACCAGGCGACGAGCGCCACGGCGTTCATAACCCTTGCCGAGGCGGCAAAGGCGCAATTGCCGATCGCTCACGGCATAGCCATCGACGAGACCGGCGCAATCACCACCGATCCTGTTAAGGCGATGCTCGGCGCTCTCCTGCCCTTCGGCGGCTATAAGGGCGGCAATATCGCCCTTATCGTCGAGATGCTTTCGGCGGGTCTTTCCGGGGCCGCGTGGTCGCTCGATGCCGGCCACTTTCTCTCGGGCGAGCACCCTGTGAATGCGGGAATGACGGTGATCGCGCTATTCCCCGCGGCCGTGCGTTCGGATTTCCCGGTGCGCGCCAAGGCTCAATTGGAACGGCTTCGTTCAAAGGGAGTCCGTATCCCCGGAGACAGAACGATGCCCGCGAGCGTCACGGAAACCGATCGTCTTGACGTCGACATAGGCGTGTTGGAAACGATCCGTCGCTTTTGCCTTCAGTGAGAATATCATTTCTCAACTGAGAGAACCGAATGCATCCCGCCCGGCGACATCATGCCGGCGTTCCCATCGTTCGTGCCAAATGAGAAAATAAAGATCTCTATCCACTTTGCGCAGTTCATTGCGCGCAACAGGTGGCTTCAACGGGGCCGGCTCATATACATTTTGCGCAAGATCAGTCCAGACTGCGTCACGAAAAGCCGGTTGGCCGACAATATCGGGGCCCGACAATTGCTCCATAGCTAAGGAACAGTAAGATCAATCTCGACCAAGGCCATGATGGTTTGCGGTCTCAAAGCCAAGCCCGTCCATCCCTCACCCCCAAAAGGATGGAAGGGATCGTACATACGCACCCCATCCCGTGCGTATGCCTGCATGCCTGTCTGCCTGCCGAAGGCCCTCTTTAAGCGGTCCACTAAGAACCTTCGGCAGGCGACTGCGCGGCACTCGAATGGGGGTCCCCTCTATAAGTTTCAGATGATGCGCATCTCGGCCAGAACGCCGCGGCTGAACCTGTGGCATGGCGGATACAGCTGCAAAGTCGCTCCTTCAGCGTGATCATTTTGCCAGCGGTTGTCGTTATGACTGGCAGCGTGAAGCCTTGCCAATGGCCGCGGGTTCTGTCAGTTCCTGATCTGGATGGGAACTAATACATTCAACGGGTTGGTCTTTTTGACGTTTACCATGCCCGGATTCGGCCTGCATCAGCTGGCGCAAGCCGCTGACCTCGATGCCGATAACACGCGGAGATCCACCTGCTCCGCTGCAAGCTGCTGCACTTTATCCAACAATCGTCTAATATACATCCAAGCCCCGCCCATCCATTCCGTCTGCGGGCTCAGATGAAGCGCCGCGGCGGGGGACGACCACCCATGACGACCGGCAAGGCTGGCAGAGGTACGCGCGCAAATCCGACATTCGGGTCGGTCGCGCGTCGCGCTGGCACCTGCGAGCAGTGGAAAAGAGCATGCCGAAACAGCCAGATCGAACAATGGGAGCAGCATGACTGAAAATAGCCCTCCCCCATTTTCATTTCGATTTAGCGGTTCGTCCTTCGACAACATGGTCGAGACGCTGGGCGGCGCTTTTGGCGCATTTGATGCCGAACCCGTCGGCCGCGCCAAGGACTTCCATTGGGGACTGGATTTCTCCGTCTGTGACAACGCCGTCCTGCTCACGGGTTATCACGAGGCGGAGTTTCAGTTCAATATCGAGCCGACCGTCGATACGGCGGAGTATCTGTCGATCGTCGTGCCGCGCAGCGGCGGCATGGGGGTAACCTATGGGTCGTCCCGCATCGCCGAGGCCGGACAAGGAAAATTGCTGCTCTATAACAATTTCGAACCCAACAGCGTCATCATGCATGGGCGATCGAACGTCATCGACGAGTTGCTGATCAACTGGCCTCTCATCCTGCAGACGATCGGCCAGACTTTCGAGATGCCGTTCAGCGGGTCCCTCGACCTGCTGCCCGAACTGGATCTGTCGAAGCCGGAAGGTCGGTTGATTGGCAATCTCACGGAAACGATCATCTCAGGCATGCGCGACGATGGCCCCTTGCTGCAGTCGCCGATCGCCATGGCGCATTTGACGCAGGCGCTCGCCGATCTGGTCGTGCGCCTGGTGCCGCACCGGCTGTCGCATTTCCTGGAGAATGGCCCCGCCCTGATCGCTCCCCGGCACGTCCGCAGGGCGATCGAATTCATGCACGCCAATATCGATCAGCCGATTACCATGCCGAAGGTGGCCGAAGCGGCCGGCGTATCCAGCCGGGCGCTCGAAACCGGTTTTCGTGCGTTCAGAGGGACCTCTCCCGCTGCCTATTTGCTGACGCTTCGGCTGCGCGCTGCGCGCCAGGATCTGCTCGATCCCGAGAGCAAGGAGACCATGAAGGCCATCTGCCTCAAATGGGGCTTCTTTCATTTCGGCCGGTTTTCGGCAGTCTATAAAACCACATACGGAGAATACCCTTCCGACACCAGGAAGCGCGTGATCCGCCGCTAGCGGCCGTGGCTTGCCGCGCAGGGGTGTTTACGCCTCGTCCCGCGGCGGCAATGTGTAATGCACTCTCATGGTCCTTAGATCCCGCTTCACGATGTGCAGAACCCCTTCGCGTTCCGCCAGGACGTTGAGTTCCCTGAGCACGAGAGAATGCGCGATCCCCAGCTTGCGCGCAAAGGCGCGGCTGTCATGCGCAATCCCCAGATCCGCGGCGACCAGGAGACCGGCCTGTATGGATGTCAGCCTGATATCCCGGCCTTGCGCCGCAGCGACGAGGGCAAGAAAGCGATCGGCCCTGGACGCCTCTTCGCTCACGCGGCTTGTCGCCGGCGGAAGGACACCATGATGGATTTCGAGGTGGGCGTATCGCTTTCCACGCCCGCGCTGCCAAGCGGCACGAGCACGTTCAGTTCGGGATAATAACCCGCGATGCTTCCTCGCGGAATGTCATAGGGCACAAAGCGAAAATTCTCAGCGATGCGCTCGATACCCTCATCATGCTCGCCGACCACGTCGATCCGGTCGCCGGCCTCGGCATTCATCGCCGTCAGATCGGCTGGATGAATGAAGATGACCTGCCGCTCCCCGTAGACGCCGCGGTATCGGTCATCGAGACCGTAGACCGTCGTATTGTATTGATCGTGCGATCGGAACGTCTGCAGGGCGAAACGCCCCTCGCCCTTTCGCGCCCGCTGATGCACCGTCTCGTCGGGAAGCGCTTCCGAAGAGAACGTTGCCTTGCCTGCCGGCGTATCCCACTCCCTGTGGGCGGCCGTGTTGCGCAGGTGGAAACCGCGGGGCTTGCGCAGGCGGGTATTGTAGTTTTCGAAGCCTGGAATGGTCGCCTCGATATGATCGCGGATGCGGTCGTGGTCGTCGGCGAGCCCTGCCCAGTCGACCACGGCGGAGCCGACCGTCGCCTGTGCAATGCCGGCGATGATGGCGACTTCCGAGAGGAGATGCGGTGAGGCCGGACGATTGATGCCGGCCGAACCATGCACCATGCTCATCGAATCCTCGACGCTTATGAGCTGTGAGTTGCCTGCCGCGTTCAGATCGATCTCGGTGCGCCCGAGGCATGGCAGGATGAAGGCCACCTCGCCGGGCATGAGATGCGAATGATTGGGTTTGGTCGCGATATGCACCGTCAGCTTCTGCCGCCGCAGCGCCTTTTCAACGAGTGCGCTGTCGGGCGTGGCGCGGGCGAAATTGCCGCCAAGCCCGATGAAGGCCTCGGCCGAGCCGTCGAGCATCGCTCCGATCGCGGCAAGGACATTGTGGCCATGTTCGCGGGGAACGGTGAAGCGGAAATGCTTCTCCAGTGCATCGAGGAAATCGTCCGATGGCTTTTCATTGATGCCGACGGTGCGGTCGCCCTGCACGTTGGAATGGCCGCGAACCGGGCAAAGGCCCGCACCTGGCCGGCCGATATTGCCGCGCAGAAACATGAAGTTGGCGATCTCGCGGATCGTCGCCACGGAATGTAGATGCTGGGTCACGCCCATCGCCCAGGTGCAGATGACCCGCTCGGCTTTGGTATAGACATCGGCCGCACGTTCGATTTCCTGCCGGCTCAGTCCCGACTGGTCCTCAATGTCAGCCCAGCTGGTCGCCTCGACCGCCGTCCGGTATTCTGCAAAACCCGCGCAATGTTCGGCGAGAAACGCGTGGTCGAGAACGGAGGGCAGGCCGGCGGCGACGGCTGCGTCTTCCGCCGCCAGCACGGCCTTCGCCATCCCGCGCACCGCGGCCATGTCGCCGCCGAGTTGCGGCTGGAGATAAAGGCTGGCGATGTCAGTCGAACCGCCCTTCAGCATCTCGATCTTGTCCTGCGGGTCGGAGAAGCGCTCCAGGCCGCGTTCGCGGATGGGATTGAAGACGACGACGCGCGCGCCGCGGATCGCCGCCCGGCGCAGGTCGCCGAGCATCCTCGGATGGTTGGTGCCCGGGTTCTGCCCGATCACGAAGATCGCATCGGCCTCTTCGAAATCCTCCAGCAGCACGGTACCCTTGCCGACGCCGACCGCCTGGCGCATGGCGATGCCACTCGCCTCGTGGCACATGTTGGAGCAGTCGGGAAAATTGTTGGTGCCGTAGACGCGCACGAACAGCTGGTAGAGGAAGGCGGCCTCGTTGCTCGCCCGGCCCGACGTGTAGAATTCCGCCCGGTTGGGGCTATCGAACCCCCTCAGAATGCTGCCGATCTCGGCAAAGGCATCCTCCCATGCGACCGGCAGGTAACGGTCGCTCGCCGCGTCATAGCGCATCGGATGCGTGAGGCGGCCGTTGAGTTCCAGTTCATAGTCCGTCAGCTGGCGAAGCTGCGATAAAGTGTTTTCGGCGAAGAAGGCGGGTGTTGCCCGCTTTTCCGTCGCCTCCCAGGCGACGGCCTTCACGCCGTTTTCGCAGAACTCGAACGACGATCCGTGCTCCGGATCGCCCCAGGCGCAGCCCGGGCAGTCGAACCCATCCGGCTGGTTCGCCTTCAGCATCGTCCGCGCCCCTGAAATCGGCATGCCGCTTTGCAGCAAACGCTTGCCGCAGCTCTTCAAAGCGCCCCAGCCGCCGGCTGCTGCCGACTTCTTACCAATGAATTTTGTGTCCATGCGCCCTGTATTGTCGAAGCGGGGAAAACATCAAGGGCGCACGCGCGATGGCTCGATAGGAAAAACCTATCAAGGATTCGATCTAACCAACGTCCTTGATGGCGTGCCGCTCCTCGGGCGAATGTGCCAGGATGCGATTGCGGCCTTGCGTCTTGGCGTCGTAGAGCGCGGCATCGGCCTCGCTCAGGAGGCGGTTTGGGTTGACCCTCAAAGTGGCTCCCGTCGCGCAGGATATGCCGATGCTCGCGGTCACCCGTCCAAATTCGCTGCCGGTATGAACGATATTCTCCTGGCTTAGGAGACGCGCGAATTGCTCGGCAACGATCATTGCCCCCTTCGCGCTGGTTGCAGGCAGCAGAACCACGAATTCCTCTCCGCCGTAGCGTGCGACGATGTCGGCCGGGCGGCTTACGGACTGGCGAAGACACCTGCTGACGACACGCAGGCATTGGTCTCCGGCGGGATGACCATAGGTGTCGTTATAGGCCTTGAAGCGGTCGATATCGACCATCAGAAGGCTGAACGGCGTGTTTTTCCTGGCGCTGCCCGCGGTCTCGCGGGCGAAAGCCTCGTCGAAGGCCCGGCGGTTGACCATGCCGGTGAGCCCATCGGTCTCGGCGAGATTCTTCAGCTGCTCCGCCGACAGCCGGAGGGCGATTTCCGCCTGCTTGGTCGCCGTGATGTCCGAGACAACGGCCATCGCTGTGCCGTCTTCCGCTAACCTTGTCCGGATGCTGCGCCAGTCGCCGTTGTGAAGCTGAACCTCTTCGTCCTTGTTGCTGTGCAACGTAGCACTGACGGACCTGATCCACTCTTCGCGGTCAGCGTCCGGGATACCCGTGCGCTCGCCGGTTTCGGCAACGCGGCGAAGGATGTCGCTGATATGAGCGCCAACCACGCGGGCGTCTCCGGATAGCGGAAAGGCGGCGCGATACTGGTCGTTGCAAAAAACGAGAAAACCCTTGCTGTCGTACATGGCGATGCCATCGGACATGCCGGCCATCGCATGTGACAGCAGGTTCTTGCTCTTGCGCAGTTCCCGCTCCAGAGCAGTCCGCTCCGTCACGTCACGCGTGACGCCGGCCAGGCCGATCACCCGTCCCTGCCTATCCTTCAGCGGCACCTTGGAGGCGAGCAGGTATCTGTCTTCAATACGCTCGACGGAGTCGATCAGGGGCACCCCGGTGTCCATGACCTGCTGTTCGAGATAATAAAATTCTTCGGCGCGCGGCCGCGAGATAAGATTGAAATCCGACAATCCGGTCATCTCCGCCGTGGTTCTGAAACGAAAGAGGCGGATCATATTTTCATTGACGGTGATGAACCGGCTGTTTCGGTCCTTCACGTAGAGATAGTCGGGCGACTGCGAAAATGCGGTCACCAGGATGCTTCGCTCCAGCTCCCACTGTTGCGTCTTCAACAGAACGAAACCACACAGCACCGTCGCCAGGCAGTTCAATACTGTCATCGGCAGACCGATGATGGCCAATACGCGGGCGTGCACCAGGGTGGGAAGCACCGCCATCAAAACAATAAGTGCACCGCCGAGCGCGAGGCTCAGCAGCGCAACGTCTGTGAGCTCGGGAGATCTCTTGCGGATCCAGACGTTGGCAGCCAGGCCGATACCGGTCGCGACAGCAATTGCGATCAGACCGTCGATCATTGCCGCGCCGCCGACCCAGAAGCGGAAGACCATTGCCAGCGACGCCGCGAAGGCCGCCGCGATCGGTCCGCCGAACATGCCCGCCAAAGCAAGCGGCGAAAAGCGGATGTCGATATAAATGCCGGGATTGACTTCGACGGCCAGCAATATGGACCCGATGGAGGCGCCGCCGGCTATGATTCCGAAGGCGATTTTTTCGTGTGTGACCGAACGACGCTGAAATTGGATCGAGAAATGCGCCCAGAGCGAAATCGCCAGGCACACGAATGACAGATTGCCACCGAATTGCGTCCAGATGCCATTCACTGCGTTGGATCCACCTTCCAATACATGTACCGAACCAATCATAGGGCAACACTGGTTTGAGCTTCGTTAAATCAAAGACCTATCAAGCCATATTCCTTCGCAGACGCGTCTCCCGGCCGGTCGGCAGCAATGCGATGACAGGAAAGCAGGCGTCCGCCCCGACGATCAGGTATGGGCACCCAGGCCCGCTGCCAGATTTGGCAACATCTATGGAAAGGTCGTGCTCCAGCACGGCAAGAGACATCAAGTCCGCAACGCCCTGCGGTTCAACGCCCAGCAGCCGCTGCATAAGGCATATTTAACAACAGCATCCTCTGCGTCGGGACACATATCCCAATGACACAATATAGCGTTATCCGGATAAGCCTGCGCAATCGGGCCATTCGTTGCAAGCAGCCATCCCATGCCGCCAGCAGCCGCAGCTGCCGACGGCATCGTCCAACGCTTCTCTCTTACTTGCAGATCGCCGCCGCCAAGAAGCCACGCATCGCCTCGCCATAGGGCGGCCGCATCATGTATTCCGCCTCCACCATCCTGCTCTGGTGATAGACGGCGCGCGGATGCGAGAAGGCAAGGAAGCCGAACTTGCCGTGATAGGCGCCCATGCCCGAATGGCCGACGCCGCCGAAGGGCAGGCCTTCCGCCGTGACGTGGCTCATGCAGTCGTTGACCGTCACCCCGCCGGAGGTGGTATTGTCGAGCACGCGGGCCTCCTCCTGCTGATCCTGGCTGAAGTAATAGAGAGCGAGCGGGCGCGGCCTGGCATTGATGCGATCGATGACGTCGGCGATATCGCGATAGGGAAGGACCGGCAGCACGGGTCCGAAGATTTCCTCCTGCAGTACGCGCATCTCTTCCGTGGGATCGAGGATCAGGGTCGGAGGCATGCGGTGGGCCGATTGCTGGGAGAAATTCTCTGCCGCCGGGTTGATCTCGACGATCCTCGCACCCTTGGCCCTGGCATCGTCGATCAGGCCCTGGATGCGGGCGTGATGGCGGGCATTGACGATCGAGGTGTAGTCAGGATTTTCCTTCAGCGCCGGATACATCGCGCCGACCGCCGCGACCGCGTGGCCGGCAAAGGCTTCGACGCTTTCCTCGGGCACATAGACATGGTCCGGCGCCAGGCAGATCTGGCCGGCGTTCAGGGTCTTGACGGTCATGACCCGGCGCGCCGCGTCTGCGAGGTCGGCCGAGCGACCGACGATGACGGGCGATTTTCCGCCGAGCTCAAGCGTCAGCGGCGTCAGGTTTTCCGCCGCCGCGCGCATGACGTGATGGGCGATTGCAGTTCCGCCGGTGAAGATCAGATGGTCGAAGGCAAGTGATGTAAAGGCCGTGCCCGTCGCCGGTCCGCCCTGAACGACGGCGATTTCCGTTTCGTCGAAGGCGCCGGCAATGAGTTTCGCCATCAATTCGGCAGAGGCCGGCGTCACCTCCGACGGCTTGATCATGGCGCGGTTGCCGGCGGCGAGAATGCCGGCAAGCGGCGCAAGGGCGAGCTGATAGGGGAAATTCCACGGGCTGAGGACTCCGACAACTCCCTTCGGCTGATAGACCACTTCGGCCACCGCGTCCGGGAACAATGCCTCGTGCTGCTCGGGCTTCAGCCATTCGGCAAGATGGGCCTTGGCATATTTGAGCGAACCGACGCAGGTAAAGACGTCGAGAAGCAGGCTCGCCTCGACACTGCGGCTCCCGAAATCCTCCGACAGGGCGGCGGCGATCGCATCCTTATGGTCGACCAGAAGGGCGATGACACGGTCGATGCGATCGATACGGGTGTCGATGCCGGGCGGCCCTTCCCTCAGGAAAGACGCCTTTTGCCGGCCAAGCAGCGCCTTCATGACATTGGCATTGGTATCGGGGGCGATTGGGGTGACGGTGTTCATTGTTTCCTCCCTTGAACGGTGTCAGACGGCCGGCTGACGCACGACCGGTTTCAGCACGATGCCCTTTTCCGAATCCTCCACCGCCTGGTTGATGTCGGCGAAATCATAGAAGGTGACGAGCCTGTCGAAGGGGAAGCGGCCCTGCCGATGCAGCTCGATCAACAACGGGATCAGCACGTCGGGATTGGAATCGCCCTCGACGATGCCGCGGACCCGGCGCCCGCCGGACAGGATATGGGTGAGGTCGAGCGTCAGCGTCGCGCCATGGGGCGAGGCCCCGACGATGCCGCAGGTGCCGCGCGGCGCCAGCACACGCACGCACTGATCGATGACCGCGGGCACGCCGGAGGCATCGATCGAATAATCGACGCCGGCGCCGGTCAGCGCCATGATCGCGGCAACCGCATCGTTCGCCCTGCCGTTGACGATATCAGTCGCGCCGAGCTCCGCTGCAAGTGCCAGCCGCGTCTCGTTGACATCGACGGCGATGATCCGGGAAGCGCCGACGATCCGTGCTGCCATCACCGCGGCAAGACCGACCGAGCCCATGCCGAAAACCGCGAGCACCTTTCCCGGTTCGACCTTCAGCGCGTTCATGACCGCGCCGGCGCCGGTCTGGATGCCGCAGGCGAGCGGCCCGAGCAGCGCCAGATCCGCATCCTCCGGCACTTTCACGATATTGCGCTCATGGCACAGCGCGTGGCTGGCGAAAGAGGATTGCCCGAAAATATTGCCGTGAACCCGCTCGCCCTCGCATGAGAGCCCGCTCGAACCATCGGCGCGCGCACCGAAGAAGTTGCGCGGGAAGAATTCGTGGCAATAAGTCTCCTCGTGATCGTTGCAGCTCGGGCAATGACCGCAGGAATTGAAGGTCATGACCACATGATCGCCGGGCGCCACTTTGGCAACGCCCGGCCCGACACGCTCGACGATGCCGGCGCCCTCATGACCGAGCACGACCGGCTGCGGCACTGGCAGGTGCTGATCACGCATGACGATATCGGTGTGGCAAACGCCTGTTGCCACGACGCGAACCAGGATTTCACCCTCGCGCGGCTCCTCCAGATCGAGCCTTTCCAGCGAAAACGGCGTATGGGGCGCACGCGCCACCGCAGCATGGATTTTCATTGCTTTCCTCCTCCCGATAATCGGCTCGTGAACGGCCCGGCGAGCCGGGACTGTCCTCAGCGGCCGCGCTTGTAGGCGCCGAGCCCCGGCTGATAGGTTTTGTCGTCGAGGAACTGTTTCAGCCCCTCGTCGCGCCCCTTGGTCTTGTCGAGAAACAGCATCTGCTCCAGCTTGGCGTAGATGTAATCGTCGGCGAGATCCCACGGCAGGTTGCGCACCCGCTTGTAGGTGTCCTTGGCAGCCTTCAGCGTCACCGGGTTCTTTTCGAGCAGACTGGCGCAGATCTTGCGGACCCGGATTTCAAGCTCCGCCAGCGGCACCGCCTCGTTGACGAGACCCATTTCGGCGGCCTTGCGCCCGCCGAACAGTTCGCCGGTCATGATGTAGTAGAGGGCGTCGCGATGGCGCATCACTTCGGCGACCGCACGGGTGACGTTGCCGCCCGGCAAAATGCCCCAATTGATCTCGGAGAGGCCGAAATTCGCCTCCTCGGCGGCGATGGCGAGATCGCAGGACACCAGCGGCGTGAAGGCGCCGCCGAAGCACCAGCCGTTGACCATGGCGATCGTCGGCTTTTCGAAATACATCAGCCGGCCCCACCAGTTGCCGGACTGGCGCCGCGCCTTCAGCGTGACGTCACGCGGCTTGTCGTCATTGTCGCGGAAATATTCCTTCAGATCCATGCCGGCGGACCAGGATTCGCCGGCGCCGCGCAGGACGAGGACGCCGCAGCGCTCGTCGCCCTCGAGTTCGTCGAGCACTTCGAGCATCCGGGCATTCAAGGCCGGGTTCATCGCGTTGCGCTTTTCCGGACGGTTGAGGGTCACGAAGGCGATGCCATTATCGAACTCGACCAGAACCGGCGATTGCATATCGGTCATGAGGTTACTCCATGGGTTTCGGCGTGAATGCCGGGGGCCGCTTCACAGGGCCTGTCGTTGAAGGGTTTCATCGGAATGGAACTGGCGCAGAACATGTTTCTGCACTTTGCCGGAGGCGGTGCGGGGAATGGCCTCGACGAAGAGGATGCGCGCCGGGCGCTTGAAGGCAGCGAGCCTTGCCGCGCAATGGCCGGCGATCTCATCGCCCGTTGCCGCAGCGCCCTGCCGCAGCACGACATAGGCGAGGCCGCATTCGCCCCATCGGATGTCGGGAATGCCGACGACCGCGGCGTCGAGGATATCGGGATGACTTGCGAGTACTGCCTCGACCTCGGCGGGATAAACATTCTCGCCGCCGCTGATGTACATGTCCTTCAGCCGGTCGACGATGCGATAGAAGCCGTTTGCTTCGCGTCGGCCGAGATCACCGGTGCGGTACCAGCCGTCGGTGAAGGCGGCAGCGGTTTCCTGAGGCTTGTTCCAGTAGCCCGGCGTCACCGCCGGCCCGCGCAGCCAGAGTTCGCCGATCTCGCCGTCGCTCACCTCCTGGCCGTTCTCGCCGACGATACGAATGTCGAGCAATGGCGCGGGAAGACCGACACTGCCGGGATTATCCTGCACGGCGCGCCGGTCGATCGGTATATGCAGCACCGTTCCCGCCTCGCTCATGCCGTAACCGTTGACCAGCGCAACGCCGTCGTCGAGATAGCTTTCGATCAGCGCCTGCGTCAGCGGCGCGCCGCCGACGAAGAGCGCATGCAGGCCGGCGAGCGCCGCGGCGCTATAGGCGGGGTCGTTGCGCAAGGCGAGCGCGATCTGCGGCACGGCGAAATAATGGGTGATGGCACGCTGCCGGTCGGCAAGGGCTGAGAGCGTGCGCGCCGGCGTGAAGCGGTCGGAAACGACGAGCGTGCCGCCCAGCATCAATGTGGTTCGCGCCACCGCGATCAGCCCGATCGTGTGGAAAAATGGCAGGTCGCACAGGGCGACGGATCCCGGACCGATCTCGCCGACGACGGAAAAATTGATGGCGGCGAAAAAGGCGTTGCGGCGGGTGATGACGACGCCTTTCGGCTGTCCCGTCGTGCCCGAGGTGTAGAGCAGGACGCAAGGTGCGTCGGCATCGCCGGTCACCGCAGCGACCGGAAGACTTGCCTCGATCCGTGCAGCCAGGCCGGCCGGACCGTCCGCCGTCGATATCACCGCCATCTCGGGATCGGCGCTCACAATGCTGGCGACGGTTGCAGCGAACTCCTCGTCGTGAACGAGCAGAGCCGGCGCGCAGTCGGCAAGGATCGGCCGAAGCTCGGCGGCGTTGAGGCGCCAGTTGAGCGGCACGTAGATGGCGCCGGCACGCTGGCAGGAAAAGGCAAGCACGATCGAATCCATCGAGTTGCGCGCCAGCATGGCGACACGCGCCCCATCGCGGCGCGCTGCGAGCACATCGCTCAGCAAGCCGGCGCAGCGGGCAATCCGCGCATCGAGCTCGGCATAGGTGAGCTGCCGGCCGGTAGCGATCTCGAACAGAGCCGGACGGCCTGGCGCGACGCGGGCGCGGTAAAGGATCGGATCATCCGTCACCAGTCCGCAATCCGCCGACGAAGCCATCCCGGAAAAGGAATGCGCCATTTTCTCCTCCCATGCCCACCGCTCCCCGCGGCAGGCATCAAATTTGTATGCAACACATACTAATATCTTTTTCCTGTGATGCAAGAGGCTGTTTAAGGCAAATCCGATCGCTCGAATGGCGCGGGGAAATCCGCACTACGGATATTGACTAACCTGCTGATATTGATGGTTATGGCGCCTGGATAAGGCGAGAACCAACGATGAGCACAAAACCAACCCAGGACGATTTCGAGGGCGAAGATGCTCCCGCGACGCCGGGCCTCGACGTCGGCCGGCTTGGCGATCTGCTGGGATTTCACCTGCGCATGGCGCATGTCGCAGTCTATCGCGACTTCGCCGAAACCATGGAGGAGCTGGCGCTGACGCAGAAGCAGCTGGCGGTGATGGAACTCGTCGCCGGCAATCCGGGCGCATCGCAGATCGACCTTGCCAATACGCTCGGCACCGACCGGGCGACAATGATGGCCCTCGTCAACCGGCTGGCAGCCCGCGACCTGATCGAGCGCCGCCCCTCCGCGGCCGACCGCCGCCGCCAGGAACTTCATCTGACGAAGGCGGGACACGCAATGCTCGCCCAGGCGCGTGCGCTGATCGATAGGCACGAGCAGCGTTTCATCGACCTGTTTTCGCGCGACGAACTGGATGCGCTGCTGACGGCACTGAAGCGGATATACAAGGGGAACTGAAACCCGCCTTCGCTCGGGAAACAAGCAGCATCCAAGCCTTTAGATTTCTATTGGGTAACCCTCGTGTTATGATCCCCATCCTGGCGTCGTCCGCCGTGGGTTCTGCACACGGAGACTTGTCTCATGAGCGAAGTGGACGTACTTTTTGCCTCCCTGCGACAGGCGGCTGACCCGCAGACGGTCGAGTGCATCGAAAAGGTCGTAACGCATGGCTCGGATCGCGAGCTCAACCGCATCAATGCGCTCGCTTTCGCCGATAAACACCATCTCGATGAAGAGAAAACCATCGCAGCGTTTCTGCATGCAGCCCGCATAGGCGCATTCGAGATGACCTGGAATGTCCTTTGCCCGGGATGCGGCGGCGTCCTCGACAGCGGCGCAACCCTCAAAACCGTCGTCCACGAGACGTACCATTGCGCGCTCTGCGCGGCCGGATACGAACCGACCCTCGACGAGATGGTCGAGGTCACGTTTACGGTCAGTCCGCGCGTGCGCAGGATTGCTGGTCACGATCCCGATCTGTTGCCGCCGCTTGAGTACTACCGCCAGATCTTCTTTAGCTCCGGGGTCGACCTACCTGACGATCTCGAAGCAAGGTTTTCGCGCATCCAGCTGGAGATGATCGAGTTGGCTCCGGGCGAGAAGGCCTTCGTCTCCCTGCAACTGCCGGCGCAGTTCGTCATCATCTTCGATCCGGTGACACACTCGGCGCAGTTCATCGACGTGCAGGGTGAGCCCACCGACGAACGTCAAACCCTCTCGATGATCATCAGTCGGACGCATGCGCTGAACGAAACGCTGACCCTGCGCCCCGGCTCACTGCGGCTCACCCTCGAGAACCACACCGATCGCAGAGTGGTACCGAATGTCTGCATCGCAGGAGACGAGCTGCACGACCTGCTGGGCCGCAGGCGGCCTTTCCTGACAGCCAAGCGCCTGCTGACGAACCAGAGCTTCCGAGACATCTATCGGACCGACACGCTCGACGTCGACCAGCGCCTCAAGATCACCAGCCTGACTTTCCTCTTCACCGATTTAAGGGGCTCGACCGCGCTTTACGAGCGCGTCGGAGATCTTGCCGCTTTCGATTTGGTACGAGCGCATTTCCGGGTTCTTCACGAGATCGTCGCCACAGAGGCCGGAGCGGTCGTCAAGACCATAGGCGATGCCGTGATGGCCACCTTCCCGAGCCCGGACCGCGCGGTGGCGGCGGCACTCAAGATGCGGGAGGCGATGCTTCGGTTAAATGCCGAACACGGCAGCGACGATCTCCTCCTGAAGATCGGCATCCATGAGGGGCCGTGCCTCGCGGTCAACCTGAACGACCGGCAGGACTACTTCGGCCAAACCGTCAATATCGCCTCCCGCGTCCAGGGCCTTGCCGATCCCAATGTGATCATGACGACGGAGGCGATCGTCGAAGATGCCCAAGTTTCAGAGATCCTCCGCGACAGCGGCATCACATCGGCCTCCCGGATGGCGGAGCTTCAGGGCATCGGGAGGGAAGTCAGAATCTTCGCCCTATCGTGAGGTTTCGTCTGCTCTGGAAAAGTCTTCCAAGGCGGATGGCAATGAGAAAGCGAGTTTCTGTTATCTGCGCCACAGCGGTTCCCGCAATGGAAAAGGCAACACACCAAGCGCTTATCGTTTGGGCTCTCCTGATCGCCTTGATCGCGGACATATCGCTGTTAGGGTGGCTGCTCTGGGCAGCGCCATAATTAGGTATACCCAATGCCGATATGACCGCCTGGGCGGAATCGGCCGCAATGTGGACCGTCCTTAACGTGACCGAGCGATTGGCACCCACCGGTTACGGACTGATAGCGCGGGTCTAACCTGCTTTCAGCCCCCAACTGCGCTGCACTTTTCGGAATGAGCCGCGCAACAGAGTCCTGATGACTGGAGAGATGATGGGAGTTGGCAGCAAATGCAATCGATGGCCGCCTTCGGAAAACGCTCCACGGCTGGTGGCATGCGATACCAATCCTGGAACCAACCCGGCCAGGTCTGAGCGGCATATACGCTTTGGCTCAAGAGCTAGTTCGAACGATTCAGTCGTCTCGAACCTATCGTAGTCATCCAGCGCGTTCTAAATCGGCTCTCGAAAACACCGGCAACACCGGTAAGGTAGGCACGCGGTGGATGCGCGGAATACCGTCACCGCGCCATATTGCACACACGACTGCGAGAACATTGGCACCTTCGGCAGCGGCCAGTAGATAGGCGTCCGCTACTGCACCGCCAGTCGTAATCACGTCCTCAATGAACGTCACACTACGCCCAGCAACGTCTTGCCCCTCAATGGCGCGGCAGGTGCCATACGTTTTGGCCTCTTTGCGGACGAATGCTGCGGGTAACCCGGTTTCCAACGAAATTGCAGTGACGAGAGGAATGCCGCCAAGCTCAAGCCCGGCAATGATCTCTGTATTGGCGGGCAAGAGATCGGACATGGCGCGGGCGAGCGGCTTCAACAGGGCGGGCATACCTTCAAAACGGTACTTATCAAAGTAGCGATGGGACACCTGTCCAGAGCGAAGGACAAACTCGCCGTCTAGCGTCGCAGCCGCTGACCCGCCAAGGCCTGTGTAACTCCATCCGTCATCTGCCATCTCCCTAAATTGAAGCGGCCGAGCAGTAGGACGAACGCAACAAACCGACAAGCGCTAAAGCCCCTAAACCTCTACCTGGCGGATCCCGACGAGAGCCACCTTCCGCTATCGGCCCAAAACTACCGTGAGCGTCCGTCGCACTCGTGTCGTTCAGCATGCACTTGAAGTGATGTCCGCTCCTGGGGCGCAGAGCTGGCGTGATGCTTCGACAGACCGGCAAATTCTAGCTTTCCCCAATAAGCCCGAGCCTAAGGCCAGTCGGCATAGCCCGAGGACAGCATGGTGTTTTCCGAGCCGGCCGCAGCGCGGGCGATCTCGCGGTAGCCGGCGGGTGAAAGGCCGGTCTTGCGCTTGAAGAAATGGCTGAAATAGGTCGGGTCGCGAAAGCCGAGGCTGTCGGAGATTTCCTGGATATTGCGGGCCGATCGCTCCAATCTCAGCTTTGCCTCCTGCACCACACGCTCGTGCAGGAGCTGGATCGGCGAGCGGCCGAGCGCCCTTTGGCAGGTGGAATGCAGCCGGTCGGCCGTGACGCCGAGCTCCGCGGCATAATCGCTGATCGGCCGGTGCTGGCGGAAACCGGCTTCGACGAGTTGGCGGTATCTCTGCAGGATCGATCCGGTTTCGCCCTGCCCGCGCTGCTCGCTTCTTTCGCCATCGGAGCCGCGCCACAGCGCCATCAGAATGAGCCTGATATAGGCGGATGCGACCATCCAGGAGGAGCGGGAGGGATCGCCCAGTTCCCGCACGAAGCCAGAAATCAGCGGGCTGATTTCGGCCACTGCTGAGGGATCCAATGCCTCGACCAGCTTGCGCTGCTCGGTGAAGATGCGCAGCGAATAGGATTCCACCTTGTCGCCGATCGCATCGACCATGATCTGCGGCGAAGCCCCGACCAGATGGGCCGCGGTTCCGGCTGATATCGACAGGTCGCATCGCGCCTGTGGCGGCAGGAAGGCAAGCAGCGGTCCGTGCAGCGGCCGATGTTCGCCATTGTCGAAATGAAGCTCCCCACTCCCCTCCCCGAGCAGAAGGAAATGGTGGAAATCGGCATAGAGACCTTTTTGAAAACGGATACGCCGGTGCGACAGCGACGGCCCGTGCCACTCGCCCCTGGCATAGTGATGAATCCCTCCGTCCGTTGCCAAGCTTCTCCTCCATTCCCCTAGTCAAACATGCGGCAATCGCCGGATAATTACAATATTAACCCAATAAATCGCATTCCATCCGCGCCAGATCGGCGTAACCTTTTCTCCAACAGCCTTTGGGAGGAGGCTCTTCACAGATGCAGGAACGTCAGGCCGCCCTCGTGGCGCCGCGTCCGCTCGTTTCTCCCACGGCAATAACGCAAGCGCCAGCATGTGGCGCCACGCGTGGGGAATGGGTGGAACAGTGTTCGCGGCAAAGCTGATGATCAACAACGAGCCGATGGATGCTTCCGAAGGGGCCACCTTCGAACGCATCGATCCGCTGACCGGCGATGTCGCAACGATCGCCTCGGCAGGATCCGTTGCCGACATGACAAGGGCAGCCAATGCGGCCGCGGCAGCCTTTCCGAACTGGTCGCAAACCGGTCCGGGCGAGCGGCGCAGGCTCCTGAATGCCGCAGCCGATATCCTTGAGGCCCGCACGCCCGAACTTATCGCCGCCATGACCGGCGAAACCGGCGCCACCGCGCAATGGGCGGCGATCAATTGCGGGCTCGGCGCGGATATTCTTCGCGAGGCGGCGGCGATGACCACGCAAATATCAGGCGAGCTCATTCCCTCAGGCATTCCGGGAAGCCTCGCCATGGCGGTCCGCCAACCGGCGGGCGTCTGCGTCGGCATTGCCCCCTGGAATGCACCTATTATCCTCGGCACCCGCGCCGTTGCCATGCCGCTTGCCTGCGGCAATACGGTCATCCTGAAGGCCTCAGAACTCTGCCCGAAGACCCATGGCCTGATCGGCGACATCCTGCGTGACGCCGGCTTTCCGCGCGGCGTCATCAACGTCGTCTCCAATGCGCCGAGCGATGCCGCCGCCGTCGTCGATGCGCTGATCGCCCATCCGGCCGTCCGCCGCATCAACTTCACCGGCTCCACCCGTGTCGGCAGGATCATTGCCGAATCCGCGGCAAGGCATCTCAAGCGCTGCCTGCTTGAACTCGGCGGCAAGGCGCCGTTCATCGTCCTTGCCGACGCCGATATCGACGAGGCCGTCAGTGCGGCCGCCTTCGGCGCCTTCATGAACCAGGGCCAGATCTGCATGTCGACCGAACGGATCATCCTCATGGACGAGATCGCCGACGGCTTCGTCGGCAAGTTCCGCACGAAAGCAGCAACCCTCGTCGCCGGCAACCCCAAGGACGGCAACACGCCGCTCGGCACACTGATCAACACTGAGGCCATCCGGCGTGTCCGGTCGCTCGTCGAGGATGCCCTGCAGAAGGGCGCGGTGCTCGTCTGCGGCGGCCAAGCCAACGGCACGCTGATGGACGCGACCGTCATCGATCACGTGACGCCTGCCATGCGCATCTACCGCGAAGAGAGCTTTGGACCGGTCGCGGCGATTGTCCGGGTCGGCAGCGTCGACGAGGCCATCACGGTTGCCAACGACAATGAATACGGGCTTTCGGCCGCCATTTTCAGCGCCGACGTCAATGCAGCACTTGCCGTTGCCATGCGGCTCGAATCCGGCATCTGCCACATCAACGAAGCCACAGTTTCCGACGAGCCGCAAATGCCGTTCGGCGGCGTCAAATCAAGCGGCTACGGCCGCTTCGGCGGCAAGGCCGCGATCGATGAATTCACCGAGCTCAGATGGATCACCATGGCATCGGGAAAACGGCACTACCCGATCTGAATTCAGATCGGCCGACATGAACACTGGGACCGGGCTGGGAGGCCCGCATCAAGAGGGAGGAATGATTTCATGAACGGCATTTTCCGCAACGGTAAATTCAACGCGGCATCGCTGAGCCGCCGCTCTTTCATCGCATCGACAGTGGCGGGTGGCGCGGCGCTGGCGCTTTCCGGCCGCACGGCCTTTGCTCAAAGCAGCGATACGTTGAAGGTCGGCTTCATCAGCCCGCGCACCGGCCCTCTCGGCGGCTTCGGCGAGACGGACGGCTATGTGCTGGAACTGGCGCGCAAGGCGCTGGCGAACGGCCTGCAGGCGGGCGGCAAGACCTGGAAGGTTGACATTCTCGACCAGGACACCCAGTCCGATCCCTCGCGCGCCGGCCAGTTGGCGAAGGACCTGATCAACAACCAGGCGATCGACCTGATGCTCGCCGTCTCGACGCCCGAAACCATCAATCCGGTGGCCGACGCCTGCGAAGCGGCCGGCATTCCCTGCCTCTCGACGGTCATGCCCTGGGAAGCCTGGTATTTCGGCCGCGGCGCCAAGCCGGGCGCGCCCTCGCCGTTCAAGTGGACTTACCATTTCGGCTTCGGCGTCGAAGAGTTCCACAAGGCCTATGTTTCGCAGTGGAACCTGATCGAGACCAACAAGAAGGTCGGTGTCATGTATCCCAACGACGCCGACGGCAATGCGATCCGCGCCCATCTGGCGCCGGCGCTCGCCAAGGAGGGCTTCACCATCGTCGATCCCGGCGCCTATGAAACCGGAACCACCGACTTTACCGCCCAGATCGCTCTCTTCAGGCAGGAGGGCGTGGAGATCTTCAATTCGTTCCCGATACCGCCCGACTTCGCCGCCTTCTGGCGTCAGGCCGCGCAGCAGGGCCTCACCCAGCAGATCAAGATCTGCCAGATCGCCAAGACAGGCCTGTTTCCGTCCGACATCGAGGCGCTCGGCGACCTCGGCCTGAACATCGGCAGTGCCGCCTACTGGCACAAGGCCTTCCCCTACAAATCCACGCTGACGGGCGTATCGGGAACCGAACTCGCCGACGGCTATGAGACCGCAAGCGGCAAGCAGTGGACGCAGCAGCTCGGCGCCAGCCTTGCGCTTCTCGACGCCGGCTTCGATGCGCTGAAGGCCAGCTCAGACGTCAAGAGCAAGGAGGCCGTCGCCAAGGCAATCAGCACGCTGAAGACCACCACGATCGCCGGCAAGGTCGATTTCACCAGCGGCCCCGTCGCCAACGTCTCTCCCGGACCGATCATCGGCACGCAATGGGTGAAAGCGCCGGAGGGCTCGAAATTCGCGCTCGACTACGTCGTCACCGAAAACGCCACCGACCCCAATGTCCCGGTCGGCGCCAAGCTCACCGCTTACAATGGATAACCAAGTGCAGCGACAGGAAGCGCAAAGACGGCCGGGGGGAGCCTTTCTCTCGGCCAAGGGGATCTACAAGCGGTTCGGCGCGCTCGTGGTGCTGGAGAATCTGGATTTTTCCATGGGCGAGGGAGAGGCGGTCGGCATTGTCGGGCCGAACGGCGCGGGCAAGACGACCCTGCTCAGCGTGCTCGCCGGCGCCTTCCCGCCGAGTGAGGGAAGCATCACCTTCGACGGCGCCGACGTCACGCGCCGGACGGCGGCGGAACGCTGCCGGTCCGGGCTCGTCCGGACCCATCAGATTCCCAAACCCTTCAGCGGCATGACGACCTTCGAAAATGTCTTCGTCGCCGCATCGCACGGCAATGCCGCAAGCCGCGACGAGGCCTATGAGCGCGTGGTGGATTCGCTTTCGCTCTGCGGCATGCTTGGCGTCGCCAACCGGCCCGCCGACACGCTCGGCCTGCTGGATCGCAAACGCCTGGAGCTTGCCCGTGCGCTTGCCACGCAGCCGAGGTTGCTGCTGCTCGACGAGATCGGCGGCGGCCTGACCGACGGCGAGGCGAGCGAGCTCGTCGAAACCATCCTCGAATTGCGCCGCCGGGGCATCGGCATCGTCTGGATCGAGCATATCGTTCATATCCTCCTGCAGGTGGCGGAGCGGCTGATCTGCATGGACGCCGGCAGGATCATCGCCGATGGCGAACCGAAAATGGTCATGAGCCATGCGGAGGTGGTCAAGGCCTATCTCGGAGGGACACCCGCATGAGCCTTCTCTCCATCCGCGACCTCGACGTCCGCCACGGCCTGCTTCAGGCGGTGCGCGGGGTCAGTTTCGATCTTGCCAAAGGCGAAGTGCTGGCGCTGGTCGGTGCGAACGGCGCCGGCAAGACGACGCTGCTCAGATCGATCGCCGGGGCCCATCTGCCATCCTCCGGCCGCGTCCTTCTCGACGACGAAGATCTGGCCGCCGTCCCGTCCCACAAGCGGATCGCCAAGGGCATCGCCCTGGTGCCGGAAGGCCGGCGCCTGTTTTCACAGATGACGGTGGAGGAAAACCTGCTTCTCGGAAAGACCTCCGGCCGCAAGGGCGAGTGGGACATCGATCGTGTCCTCGACGCCTTTCCGAACCTGAAACCCCGCCGTCATGCCAAAACAGGACATCTCTCGGGCGGGGAACAGCAGGCGACCGCCATCGGTCGGGCGCTGATGAGCAATCCCGATATTCTTCTCCTGGATGAGGTCTCGCTCGGGCTTTCGCCTCTGGTCGTCGATCGCGTCTATGCCCAGTTGCAGGCACTGCTCACCTCGGGAACGACCATCGTGCTCGTCGAGCAGGATCTCGCCCGCGCCATGAGCGTGGCAAGCCGGGTCATCTGCATGCTGGAAGGACGCATTGTCCTCGACAGGCCGGCGGCGGCCGTCACGCGCGAGCACGTCACCCAGGCCTATTTCGGATTGCACCGGGCAGCCGGCGAAAGGAGCGCATCGTGATCAATACCTTGCTCCAGGGCATCCTGCTGGGCGGCTACTACGCCGTCATAGCCTGCGGACTGTCCTTTATGTTCTCCGTCATGCGGATCATCAATCTTGCGCATGGCAGCCTGGCGGTTGCAGCCGCTTACGGATTGTGGCTGCTCGCCGCCAAATTCGGCATTCCGCCCTTCGCCGGCCTGCTGATCGTGCTGCCGGTCATGGCGGCCATCGGCTGGCTGTTGCAGCGCTTCATCCTGGAACAAAGCGCCCGCGGCGGCACGCTGCTGCCGATCCTGACGACCTTCGGCCTGTCGATCGTCATCGATAACCTGCTGTTCGAGCAGTTCGGCGCCGACACCCGCTCGCTCGCACCGTTCATCGGCAACCTGTCCTATGCTTCCTGGCAACTGCCGGGCCACATCTTCGTCGGCAAGCTTGCCGTGATGATGATGGTGACGGCAATCCTCATTCTCGGCGGGCTGCAGTTCTTCCTGAGCCGCTTTGCGCTAGGTCGCGCCATCCGCGCCACGGCGGAAGATCCCGATACGGCCGGGCTGGTCGGCATCGACGCCCGCAGGGTCAACGCCATCGCCACGGCGATCACCATGGTCACGGTCGGGATCGCCGGTGCTTTTCTCGGGATGCGGGCCACCTTCAGCGCCTATGCCGGCGGCCCACAGCTTCTCTTCGCCTTCGAGGCGGCCGTCATTGGAGGAGCGGGATCACTATGGGGGACGCTTGCCGGCGGCATCGTTCTCGGTCTTGCCCAATCGCTCGGCGCGCAATTGCATCCGCAAGGCTTCCTGATCGGCGGCCATGCCGTGTTCCTGCTGGTGCTTTTCGTCAGGCTGTCCCGGTTCGGCATGCCGGTTCTCGATAAATTTGGCGCCTCTCTCAAACTGCGCACCCGTCTCCGGAGCCCGACAT
This sequence comes from Rhizobium beringeri, assembly GCF_004306515.1. Classification (NCBI taxonomy): domain Bacteria; kingdom Pseudomonadati; phylum Pseudomonadota; class Alphaproteobacteria; order Hyphomicrobiales; family Rhizobiaceae; genus Rhizobium; species Rhizobium beringeri. The sequence goes on from NZ_SILG01000002.1 coordinate 738,243, forward strand.
GAGCCCCAACGCGACCCTTGCCTCCACCGGAATATCGATAGAGCGCTGGACGAAATCGTCGCGGGTGGCGCTTGGCTGCATGGCCGCGGTGCTCGCCCTGCTGATGTTTGCCCCCGCCGTGCTCGGCGCCGGTGCGATCGACCGGATGACAGCCCTGTTCATCTACGTGATCCTTGCCGCCATGTGGAATGCGCTTGCCGGTTTCGGTGGGCTCGTCTCGGTCGGCCAGCAGGTGTTCTTCGGCCTCGGCGCCTATTTCACCATCCGGCTGGCCGATGCGGGGCTCAATCCCTTCGTCTCGCTGTTTGCCGCCGCGGTGGTGACCGGCGCGCTGTCGATCCCGCTTTCGCTGTTCATGCTGCGCCTGAAGGGTGGCGAGTTCGCGATCGGCATGTGGGTCATAGCCGAACTCGCCCATCTGCTCGTCAATCTCGACCGGCTAATCCAGGGAGAAACGGGAACCTCGCTGATTTCGCTCAATGTCTATGACGGCAACACGCGGCGGGCAACGATCTACTGGCTGGCCTTGATAGCCATGGCCGCCCTGCTCGGCGCTCTCTTCCTCCTGATGCGCAGCCGCGCCGGTGCCGCCATGCAGGCGATCCGCGACAATGAGGAGGCGGCGACCTCGCTCGGCGTGCGCGTGATCGCCACCAAGAGGCTGCTCTTCGTGCTCGCCGCCTTCGGCATCGCGGTCGCTGGGGGCCTGTGGCTGGCGACCGCCACCACCTTCCAGCCGAAGACCTATTTCAGCGTCCAATGGACGGCCTACATGATCTTCATGGTGCTGGTCGGCGGGATCGGCAAGTTCGAAGGCGCGATCCTTGGCGCCATCCTGTTCTTCGTGATCGAGACCTTCTTCGGCGCAGCCGGCGTCTGGTACCTGATCGGCCTCGGCGCCACCGCCGTGATTTTCTCGCTCTACCTGCCGCGCGGCCTTTGGGGCGAAATCGAGCGCCGTTTCGATTTTCAACTTCTGCCCGTCGGCTATCGGCTGAAATTGCCCGGTCCGCATAAAATCAAATGGGAAGAATGAGCCGGCTTGCTCCCAGATTCTCTTGCGAAAGGTGACGTTCATGCTTTTTGGTAAAACGATCCTGGTGACCGGAGTGGCTTCCGGCATCGGCGCCCGCACGGCGGAACTGGCCGGCCAGATGGGCGCCGAGGTCATCGGCGTCGATGTGCGCGAGCCTGCCAGTGGAAGTGCCACCTTCATCAAAGGTGATCTGTCCACCGCATCAGGCGTTGCCGACATCGTCGCGCAGCTTCCAGCGCGCCTCGACGCGCTCGCCAATGTCGCCGGCCTTTCCGGCAGCACCGGCGTCGTCTCGACGCTCGCCGTCAATTTCTACGGGCTTCGCGCCCTCTCCGAAGCCGTGGCACCCCGCCTGCGCGAAGGCGGCGCCATCGTCAACGTCGCCTCGATCGCCGGCTACGGCTGGCGCGCCAATCTCGAGCGGGCAAAGTCGCTCGCCGGCATAGACGGCTTTCCCGAAGTGGCGGCGGTTGTCGCCGAACACGGCCTCAAGGACGAGGAAGGCTACCCGCTTTCCAAGGAACTGCTGCTGCTGTGGACCATGCGGGCAGCCCATCAGCCGCTGTTCAAAAACCGTGGCATCCGCGTCAATGCCGTCAGCCCCGGACCGGTGGAAACGCCGATCCTCAAGCAGTTCCGTGCCGTGCTCGGCGACGCCAGGGTCGACAGCGACATCACCCGCGTCGGCCGGGCCGGCACCTCCGCCGATATCGCGCCCGCCGTGCTCTTCCTCTGCTCGGATGGCGCGCGCTGGATCAACGGCGCCAACATTGCCGTCGACGGCGGCCTCGAAGCTTCCATCAACGCCGAAGTTCTCGGCTTCTAGTTCTTGTCCCCAGGAGATCTCCGATGAATATTTCCCTCCTCATAAATGGCGCCGACCGCGCAGCCTCCGGCGGCCGGACCTTTGATCGTATCGATCCCTTCACCGAAAAGCTCGCAAGCCGCGCCGCAGCGGCAGACCTGGACGACGTTGCCGCGGCCGTCAATGCCGCCTCCGCTGCCTTCGGCGCCTGGTCGAAGACCGGCCCCGGCCAGCGCCGCGCAATCCTGATGAAGGCTGCCGATATCATGGATTCCAAAGTCGGCGAGTTTACCCGGCTGATGATCGAGGAGACCGGCTCAACCGCACCCTGGGCCGGTTTCAATGTCATGCTCGCCGCCAACATCCTGCGCGAGGCCGGTGCGATGACGACGCAGATATCAGGCGAAATCATCCCTTCCGACAAACCCGGCACGCTCGCCATGGGCGTTCGCCAAGCTGCGGGCGTCTGTTTAGCGATTGCCCCCTGGAATGCGCCCGTCATCCTCGCCACCCGCGCCATCGCCATGCCGATTGCCTGCGGCAACACCGTTGTCCTCAAGGCATCCGAACAATGCCCCGGCACGCACCGGCTGATTGCCACTGCGCTGACCGAAGCGGGCCTGCCGGCCGGCGTCATCAACGTCCTCACCAACGCGCCGGAGGATGCGCCTGAGATCGTCGCCGCGCTGATTGCCCATCCGGCCGTCAGGCGCGTGAACTTCACCGGATCAACCAAGGTCGGCAAGATCATCGCCGAGACCTGCGGCAAACATCTCAAGCCCGCCCTTCTTGAGCTCGGCGGCAAGGCGCCGCTTGTTATCCTCGACGACGCCGATATCGACGGTGCCGTCAATGCCGCTATTTTCGGGGCCTTCATGCACCAGGGCCAGATCTGCATGTCGACGGAGCGGATCATCGTCGACGAGACGATCGCCGATCAGTTCGTCGCCAAACTGGCCGCCCGCGCCAGCCAGCTGCCGGCCGGCGACCCACGTGGCCACGTCGTTCTCGGCTCACTGATCAGCCTCGACGCCGCGAAGAAAATGGAGGAGCTGATTGCCGATGCGACGGCCAAGGGTGCAAAACTCGTGGCCGGCGGCAAGCGCTCGGGCACCGTGGTCGAGGCGACGCTGCTCGATCATGTCACGCCCGAGATGCGTGTCTATGCGGAAGAATCCTTCGGCCCAGTGAAGCCGATCATTCGCGTCTCCGGCGAGGACGAAGCCATCCGCATCGCCAACGACACCGAATACGGCCTGTCCTCCGCCGTCTTCAGCCGGAATGTCCAGCGGGCAATGGCAGTTGCGGCGCGGATCGAATCCGGCATTTGCCACATCAATGGCCCGACGGTGAACGACGAGGCGCAAATGCCCTTCGGAGGGGTCAAGGGCAGCGGCTACGGCCGCTTTGGCGGCAAGGCGGCGATCGCCGAATTCACCGACCTGCGCTGGATTACGGTAGAGGATTCCGCCCAACACTATCCCTTCTGAGCTGGTTTGACAGACGTCACCGTGTCACGACGCCATTGCGGTCGTGACACGGCCTATGCTCAGACAGGCGAAAGGGATTTCGCACCGCCCTTAAAAAGATGCTTCAGCGCTTCGATATGGCGTGGGCGGCGACCCGCGACTGCGATCGATCCGAGTTCAGCTCTCCAGCCATTGAACGATAAGCTTGGCCGCCGCCCGCTTGCGCCCCACACGAGTGTCGGCGGCGCCGGTGTCGAAATCCAGGCCGTTTTTCTCGCGCACCTGCCTCAGCCATGTCGGAAAGGCATGAAGATTTCCGCGCCCGAGAACTGGGAAACCGCGATCGTTCCGGTAGTTCTTTGTTTCGCTTTCCGAGAACTCTCCGCGCTCGGCCATGCGCGCGCTCAGCTCCCACTGCCAGTCCGGGTTCGGCCGGATCTGCAATCGCACGACGTTCTTGGCGATCAACGGATGGCCTTCGGTGCCACGCAGCGGGACCGCAATATGGATTTCCCAGTCCTCGTCATCGCCAAATGGCCGGCCCAGCTTTTGCGCCAGGGCGACGGATTCGGTGGCATTGCGGCGAGCCAGCTCAATGTCCTTGAGCTGCCGCGCCAGCGAGCGGAAATGCTCTTCGTCAGGCTCGGCATCCGGCAGGACTGTCTCGACATAGCGGTGCAACATCGCACGTTGCTCGACGCGCCGCATAAGATCATATTTGCCCTCAATCATATCGGCAACAAGCTCGGCGCGAGTCGCCTTGTTGAGCAGGCAGATAAACACCATACCCCAGAAGCTGAGATTGGTGACATTATAGAGATCTTCGCCATAACGTCGGTCGTGGCGATAGCCCAGATGCTGGAAAACCTCGAGAATGCGCACCGCCTCGTCGGCAAAGGGAACAAACTTTGCCTTCTTGTCGCGCTGGGCGGGCATCGTCGTATAATTGCCGACCTGCGCGATGAGCTTGAGCCGCGCCTTCAGCGCCTTGGCCGAAATCGTCTCGCCGCTCGGCAGGGCGCCGGTATCGTCGAAACCGAACACGAACAGAAGCTTGTGCCGCCGCGACATCTGGATGACGCCGCCAAGATCGAGAAACGGCAGCATGCGCCGATAGGCCTCGAGCAGCAGCGGCATTTCCTTGTCTCCGACCAAGGGTGCGCCGCCGGCAATGCGCATGAAATGGAAATAGAAATCGATCTGCTCGTTCGGATCGAGCAGCCCGGAAACTTTGGTCGCCAGAGGCCGATGCGATAATGATTGGCAGGCCAAAATTTCCCCTGGCGCCGATCGGCAAAGGCTTCGTTCTCGTCGGCAATGAATGTCCGCAGCAGCTTTGCGTCGGTGTCGGTCATGGTGTGCCCCTATCGAAGTTCAATGGCGCGTCGGCAAGCGGAATAATAGGAAAGCATACCAAAGCCGTTAGTACGCGACATTGTCGCCATGCTCATAGAACGTGAATGCGTTGCCGTCGTAACGGAACGCATGACGATCGGTCGCTATCCACAGAGCGTTATCAGACACACTGTCGAGGCTGATGACCTGTGTCTTGTCGTCCAACTGTCCATTCGTGAGCAGTCTCACACGAGAAACCTTCGAGCACATAAAGACCGTGTAAGGTTCCCAAATAGGTCCTCCCCTGGAAGCTGCGGACCGACCAGATGTAATCGCCGGGGAAAAATTCTCCCAAGCTACGGAAGCCAGCCCGGGCATTGCCGGTCAAAACGGTGCCGTTCTCGCCCACGACCAACACTTCGTCGGCTGAGACGCAATGCATGGCGGTCAGGATGGCATCTGTTCTGATGTCGATCTTGGCCCAGGCCTTTCCGTCGTAGGGGAAGAGATTTCCGCCGTTGCCGCAAACATAGATGTCTGTCTCGCTTATGCCGCCAATATCGTTGAAGTTAGGTGCTTGCCGCATCGATTGCGTGAACTGGCGCAACATGTCGTCGGAAATCGACGCCGCATCTGGAAACGGCGGGCTGAGAGCGCTTTTGCCAAGTTTCGCCAGTTCTCCATCGATAGGTGTCCAATTGGTCTCGTCGCGCCGATAGACCTGTCCGTAATTGCCACAGACAAACAAAGTAGAGCCTATCTCTCTGATCCGCGTCACCGCGCCCAGAGCGCGCTCCCATCAGACCTGCGCCGGAGATTTTTTCATAGGTCTCATTCACGGAGTTCGCGATCTCGATGTCCCCTTCCCCTGTCAGGGCACAGGCTGCGCGTCTCACCCCTTGCCGTTCCCTGCGCAGGCATAGCGACACCACCTGTTCGCTGGGCCAATCCCGGTAGTGCCACACGTCTTCCGTTTCTGGGCACAGGTAGTAAAGACGGGTAAATTCCGCATCCTTCGGCAGTTCGTCAGGGATCGTCGCAATAACGAAGATGTCGTCGGCTGCAGCGCAAGCGACAACAAATTTGATGGGTACGACCATTAGCTCTCCTTAGCGCGAACCGGCGCTGCCGAGCGCCGGCGAACGCTGCGCAAATATGCTCCCGCCCATTGCAGGCCAGCCGTAAGCCGAGGCAAATTTACCGGACGCCACCAGCGGGGATCGTTTGGGAGACAATTTGCTGCTGCCCTCCGACTTCGACTGCGAATGAATAGTAAATCTCGTCAGGCATGTGCGAGACAGCCTCCGAAATTTTCAGTTTTTGATAATGATCAGCGGTATTTTTCCCCGCATTCCTATCTCGAAAATAGATCTCGTTCTGAGAAAGCTCGCCGAGGCCTCGCCGGAGCTGCGGCGTGAGGGCTTTACCGCTATCGTCATAAATTGCCTTGTATGAATCCGTGCTGGTTGCCGCCAACAATATGTTCCAGATGTCCTCCGGCGCAGACCTGGCTTCCAGAATCAGCTCGACCGCGTTTTGAGGCATGTCCACGCCGGCCGCGCGATAGATCTCCTCTAGATCGTGGGGCGGGGGATCGGTTCGGCTTCGGCTCGTCAAATCCATCAGCAGTGCGACATCGAGCGAAAATGTGAAGTGCCGTCCTGTCTTGTGCCAGAGATTGACGGCTCCCAAGCTCGAATATCCGAAGGCGGCGAGGTCATCGGCATTCATTTCCGGCACATTGGCCAGGATCTGGCGGAAGAAGCCCTCGAAAAGAGCCCGGTGTGCACAGCCAGTAGTTCCTGTTTGCATAGTACCCCACGCCATATTGCATCCAGAACTCTCGCAAGTCTTCCGGAACGCGCCCAACGGCGCCTTCCGCTTCGGCCTCGGAAATCCGTCTTGCCTCGTGGGGTTTGCCTCGCGCCTCAAGAAACTCTGTTACGGTCATTCGTGTCTCCTGAAATCGCGATCTCGATTACCGTTATGGTAAAGCCCGGTTTCAACCCAGCTATTCAAACCTTCGAAGCCACCTCCGCGTTTCCTCGATCTTGTCGTATGGTTCCGGTAGGACAAAAAGGCCTCGCCGATAATCGTTGAAACGAACGGGCTCCAAGACTTTCGCGACGCGGCGATAATCGTCGAGAACCAGACCGCGGTTGACATCGCCCAGTTGCGGCTCGCTGCCTGCCTGTATAATCAGGCCGCCGTCGATCCCGTGGATCGGGCAAGACTCACCGAGTTCTTTGGCAAGGGCGCCCTGCCCTCCCAGCTTCCCGACAATCTCTTCGTTGATGACGGTCAGCCAGTTGATTGACTTGATCTGACGGCCATCGCCGAGATCCGATTCTACTTCGAAATGAAGTGGATCGGAAAAATCCAATCCAGGGAAACGTTTGAGGGGGGGCAGCACGGTCTCTGCGACAGTATTGCTGCCCGCAAAAACCCCATGCTCGAACAAAAGACTATAGCCCGCGCTGCCATGAAGTAGCTCGACCGATGACGCCCACCGCTTCGTGAGATCGAACAAAATGCCGTAGCCGCGTTCTGCCACAAAGGATGCCGGAAAATAGGCGCAGATCATCGATCTTCCAAGCAGGCTCATGGGATCGGGGCCGGCACACTTGAAAGAAATGCTTAAAGGCGTCGGCTCATCGACAACTTTTTTGCCAGGATATCCGAACACCATTGCGTCCATGGGTTCGGTTGAACTCAGCTTCCGCGCGATATTTTCATAATAGTCCAAGTAATCGCTGCCAGTGATTTTCGTAAGGCGGCTCGTATTCAGCTTGAGAAAATGCGACAGCGCATCCGTAAACAGCGCATGATATTGACGGAGCATGTCGCAGAGTATCAGTCTAGTTCGGCTTTCGCTTCCGCCCAGAAAGAACAGCTCCACCGCAAAACCGATGCGGGTCTCCACAAAACCATGGCCATTGGCAAATGAGAAGCCGTCGATCTGAGCGGCGAGTTCCTTGGTTAAATGCATTGCGTCACTCAAGGAAATACCCTCACTGCGTTGCAAGCGTTGTTGCTGTTCCGAGTCCCAAAGCTCCGAGCGCGACCGCGCCGCATGGCTCCAGAATCGCGCAAGCGACAGCGCCGATGCCTGCTACTGTTACGCCGAGCGCAACACCGGCCTTTTGCCAGTTACTCATACCTTCCTCCTGGGGGCTGTTACAGGTTGAGTTTGCTGCGCACCGAATGCCACGGCACACTTGGCATGGCCGGCGAGTTCACAGCCCACGTGATCCTTGTTGACCGATTGCTCCTCCGGCGCGGTAATCTAGCCATCCACGAGGAAGTCGACACTCGGCATGTCCATCGAATTCCGCATTGTATTCGGCATCGCATACCACTGCCCGTTCAGACTTTCAGATCGAACTTGTTGGTCGCGGCTGCGTAAGCCGGCAGAAGTTTTGCCAAGGTTTCGTCAAACGGAACCGGCAGCGCATTCTGGAAGCGGCAAAGCGGCGTGGCGTTGAACAGGGGGTAATCCAGCGGCGGCAGATCCAGGCCACGTTGCTGGCGGAGCCGGCATGCGGCTAGCAATTCGACCGGGAAGAACCACAATTCTTCTTCGTTGACGACGTCGTAGTCATCCGTCCCACACCCCGATGCATGGAAGTCCGCAGCTTTTGCCAATGCCTCGCCGAATGTATGGGGTCGCGGATCGAAGAGCGTTTCGAGCAATGGGGAAAATTCACCCATTTCTCCGTCATCCGGCTCCAGATCATAGGCCTCGTCGCTCCCCCGCCACGCCTTGTAGAGTTTGACTGAAAGCCATGGCAGATATTGCGGCAGACCTTTCCACGCGACAGCGCCGTTACCGTCGGTCTGTGCGTCCCACCGGTCGAAAATCGTCTCGGCCAGGCGGTTTGCATGGCTCAGCCAACCAAGCGCCAGCATGGTGGAAACTTCGGTGAACGGCCGCATTGGAAATTTGTAGCCGGCCGGATCGTCCGATTCCATGACCGCATGCGCACATTCGTAGTGCCAGAACCGGTAAATGCCGGACCGCGCAATCTCGTCGGCAGGATAAAGGGCTTCGTTAAGGCTCTTGTTCATCGCCATCCGCATATGCCAGCTTGCGATGGAACCGAGCGCATCCGGAACCAGCTTCTTTTCGCTCTTCCCGTCACGAATGAATGGCTCGATCGTTTCAGAAAGCGGTTCGTCGTAGAGAATTTCCTTGTTGAAGGAATCCTCGACCCAGTCCCGGATGTTGCGCTTCTCTTGGTTCAGGTTTGCTGTAATCGTCTGCGCGACCGATGGCATTTTCAATCTCTTACAAAAATTTCGCTGTCAAAACATGTCCATTGTATCGGGGCGGGGAGCCCCGCCATCCTCAAATTTTCATCGGTTTATACTCGGAGAGATCAACCCCGCCTTCTCGCGGTCCGGATCGCCATATGATGGACCGATCGGTTCGACTGCCCTCCGCGTATGCGCTTCCAGCTTCCCGTACGAATTCGAACAGGAATATGAAATTGGCTGGAAAGGCGACTTCTTCGTTCAGGATAAGGGGGTTCTCTCCCAGAGTCTCCGCAATATGTTTAATCACATCGCGGGGCCTTTCCTCGAACACAGAGATACCGCGGTATTTCAAGCTCCGCACTTTTGTGTCCACCAATATTTCCACCAGACGATCAGAGTCGTAGGTCAGAACAAGTGGATTATTATCCCCACGCACTTCCGTTTCGCCGGCGGCGGAAGGTCCACTTTCTTGATAGACAGAAAGAATTTCCTGCTTTTCTTCAGCAGTCAGACCCTCTCCCAATTCAGCTAAGGTAGACTGAAGTATATCATCTGGAATTTTGTCGGAAGAAATCCCTTTCGAGGTTCCGTAGATGGAACTGAAGCGATCGACCTGTGACCGGCTCATCCCAAACCTCAACTTGCCAAGGCCGATTTTTGGCTCGATCCGCCAATGTTGGGATTCATTCATTTTCCAATCCCCATTCCGCGACGTCCCCCGCCCCTATGGCGCCTTCAACAGCAACTCCGGCGGCACCGCCAACCAGCTCCCTGCGCCACCCCGCGACTATATTCGATCCAGAAATCTATCATGGCGTCAGCAGTTTTCCACAATAGCTCTCAGCCCGTAGCTGACCGTCGTACCATCTTTGAGCGGCGCGAATTCACCCAGCACTTGCTGAAAGAGGCGCTTTCAGATGGCCAAGGCCGGCGCACCCTCAAGCTAAGTCTGTGACGGCTCAGCCAATCAGCTTCCGCTCGCGCAAATGGTCGAGATACTCTGGGTTGGATTCCTCGAAGATTTCCTCACCTTCCCCCATATAGGCTCGCAACAACGGGTCAGTGCTTTCCTCCTGACGGCCAAGATCGTAAAGGCATGTGCCTATACCAAGTTGGACGAAGCTGTTGGCATAGCCGTCGCTGCTAGCCGCAGCTTGCTGAAAGGATTCTAGCGCTCCGATGAGATCGCCGTCTTCTCTTTGCGCGTCACCAATGGAAGCATGAAGCCAGATCGCCGCGTCCCATTTACGCCGCGGTTCAGGCAATAACTTTAGAGCCGAGCGCCATGTCGAAATTGCCGCTTTTGCATCTCCGCGATCAAGGAAATCGTTCCCCTGCTCAGAGAGCAGCGTGACGCGGTCGTAGATGGCCTCGGGAAGTTCTTCTTCTCAGCTATTCACCGCGAGCAGCCTTTTCTTTCCTGTAGAACTCAAAATACACTGATTGGTCGCCCGAGAAGCCGCGTTGACCGTAGATCTCGTGAATCCGTCCGAAAATGTAATAGGCACGATCCTTGTCGCCTAGTTTGTACATAGCCTCACCTTCTGTCATGAGCACCAATTGGTCCTCGTGATTCGGATCGCCATACATCTCCGCCATAATCTGCGACCACTTGGATACGCTCTCCTTGTCTCCCAAATCAGCGAAATCTTGAACAAATCCCACCGAGAGGCTTTGGGGACAATAGTCCCAGTCCGACTTGGGCTCGGGAATTAGGTCCCAAGCTTGCAAAGCGACATCCAGCGACCCTCTGAGGTCACCGGACGAGAACTTCTTGCCAGATGCCTCCAGTAGTTCGTCGATGCGCTTCCTGATGGTGGGCTCGATTTGCTTTTTCCGGTTCATAAGCAACTCACTTTGCGGCTCGCATCAGCTTCCAATCACGCGTACCGGCTGCGGCGGGAAAGGAGCATTGTCCATCAATTGCAGCTCATGCGCCTGCGCCAGGATCGCCATATGCGGCGATGCTTCGTAGATCGTCAGGCTGGCCAGAGCCCTGTTCCCGCCGAGCGCGAGGATGGGCCTGAACCCGTAGATCTGCCCTACGCCGAGCTTTCCCAGCTTTGAACGCGCCGGCTTGAAAAGCTTTTCAGCCTCTGCATCGTATTCATCGATTGTCGGGCTATCGAGCAACATCAACTCGCTGGTAACGGCAACATTGGGATCGTAGGTCTTGCCGTTGACCAGCGCCTGGCACGATACCTGCCCATTCACAAGATCGATGGTCACATTCTGATGAACTTCGTTCCACGCGATGATCGTTCCGAATGCGCCAAAGCCCAGCACATGCGTCTGCTCGGCGTCAATCTGCGAATCGCCGCTAAAGACGAACTTCATGATCGATGCATAGGCGTCGGGATCGCAGAACTGGAAATAACCATTCAATATGATCCCGGTCCCGTTCTGCTGCCAGAACTCGATCACCGCATCGGGAACCCTGCCGCGGTATCGCTCCACATCGACGGCCGCTTCCCCGCCCTGCGGAGTACCGAAATCCTCGACGATTGAAGCAAGCCTTACCTGATAATCCTTCACGGTGCCTCCATTTAGAACCGACAGATGCACTGGGCAATATTATGACATCGGAGCATTGCCGGGATCAACTCGCTCCTCCTCGGTCCCACCGGCAATGAACTTGGCTATCACTACCTCTAGACTTTCCTGATAGGCTCAATCTCTTCCACTCGCATCTACTTCTTCTTGCTGGCAACGCGCCCGCCGCCGCTGCCAACGAGCGGCATGGTCATCCCAGCGCGGGCCGCCGACCAGAAGCGCAAAATATCGGTCATCGGCCATAGCCGCAGCGTAAAGCGTCGGCTCCCATGCTCCGTAAAGCTCCTCGAAATCTTCGTCGTCAGTGGCGGTAATTTCCGCTTCGGCCTCGGAAATCCTCCTGGCCTCGTGGGGTTTGCCTCGCGCCTCAAAAAACACCGCTGCGATCAGTCGTACCTCCTTCAAATCGCGATCAGGGACTTCTCCGCATCCCGGTGGCTGTACTGACGATTTCCGCCCATGAACAGGTATGGCTGCAAGGATACGATAGACGAGCCCTATTGTCTGGCAGGCAAGCCTTTGAACTCGCGTTGGAGAAGTGACGGCGGGATCTCGTACCAATCCCAGGATTGCCCGTCCCACCTGCACACGCCATGCTTCCTGTCGAAATATATCAGCGTGTTATCGAAAGATTGAATTTTCAGAGGTGCAGGAATATTTCGGTTTATAGCTGCGGAATTTAGTTTGGGTTTCACGATGCCAAGCTTATGGCCGTCAAATCGGCGAAGACCGTCGTCTGTGGCCGCAAACAGCTCGGAACGACACCACGCGGCGCTGAACAACGTTTCCGTATCCCCGAGGAAGCCGACCTTCTCAAATCCTCCTTCGATGGTTCCCTGCAGGATCAGACCTGCCACGCCCAAAAGCCAAATGCGCTGCTCCGGGTCGCGGTATAGCCCTCTAATCACGCAATCTTCGGGGAGGGATAATCGTGAGAAACCGCCGTCGAGATAATGATAGACGCGTTGGATGCGTGGCCTTGTAACGCGCTCGGACCGTTGCTCCTTCATCATCTTCAGGAACTGCTCCGGGCTGACATTTTCCCAGCTTTTGGGATCGAGCTGCGCAGCGCTTGGTGCAGAATAAGGTCTTTGAACACTTTCGACGATGAGCGAACCGTCCAAGGAAATCGCCTTTCCAAAATGTTCGGCCTCATAACCGTCCTCGCGGGATTTGTTCGCAGAAAGCCGTTGCCATGTTCCAAAGCCCTCTCTGCGATAGAGTTGACGGCTATCCCCGACGACATATTGGCTATGTCCATCTACGACCAGCGTATGGACTGCCCCAAACCCCTCAGCATCTTCGCTGAGAATCCCAGCTCCGGGGATCTTCGATCGCTCCGCATGCTCGTCCTTCAACACATAGACGTCGCCCTCGTTGCTGAGCGCTACCGGTACATGGCCTTCCGTAGGATCGGCTTCCATATAGCTGATATCGACGATCTCGCGCTGAACATCCGTTCTGCTCCACGGCTGAGAAAATCGCCCATCATAGGAAATGATCGCAGTAAATGGATCATCGTATTCAAGCTCGCCAAGACATATCGCAAAGCGGTCGACATCAAATGCCACAGCGGCTTGAATTGTTGCCTTCCAGTCACTGCCGTTCATCAATAATGTCCCCTTCTCAGTACTGTTTCGGCATCGCCGGACGGAAGTGGCCGTTCCCTCGTTCGCCCAGGAGCGGCAAATCCGGTTTTTGACGCGACCTGGCCTGTTGCCATGGCTGTAGCTAGCGCTTTGCATTCTTCCGGCAAATCCGGAATATCCTCGATCACTTTGATACTTTCAGCTAATATTGCCCCCATAGGCGCTGTCCCCGGTACAGGGCTTGCGAGTTCTGCAAACCGTTGTCGAAGTATTCCATGCAATCCTTCGCTATCGCTTCCGTGCTGCCGACTTAGCAAACAAATCGACATCCCCTGGTTAAGCGTCGGTGCGTTGGGAATACGATTCTCTGTGGAATCATATTCGGATTTGGCAGGTCGCCGCCCTAATCGATAGGCCATATCAGGAACGATATGGTGAGCATTGCCTCGACATATCGGCTCGATCTCCTCGTAGGGGCCAACAATGCATCGACGTTGTGAGCCTTCCTCATCAACGCGCGCACCCTGCGTCTGGGGTAGAGGTTGCGGTTGCTGCCGTTCTTCTGTCTCCTGCTGCCTCCGGCGTCGTGCGTTCTCTGCGCGCTCGGATCGGAACCACTCCTGAACGTCATCAACGTCGACGCCTTGCTCCTCAAGTTCGCGTGCCTTCCGGAAAAGCGCCCGTTCGAAATCATCTTGTGGCATTTCATCATACCACGGCATTGCCGTCGAGGTTGGCCACATACCCTCGATAAAAGCTCCGATACCAGTCATTGCCCTACCAAATCGGCCGAGCCTTCCGACCCATTTACCGACTTTGATGGTCGGCCGGGGTGGAGGCCTATTCCACTGTGGAACATTCGGCCGGATGACCTGCCCCGGTGGTCGCGGCACCGGGGCGGGTCGAACTGGCGCAGGAACCGTTTGAGGTACCGTCGCCGGTGCTGCCTGCGCATATTGTGCGCCCATCACCAGCGGCTCCGGCGAGGCATCGCTCATGATCTTGCCTTCATCGCTGCCGTTCCAGCGCAGCGATCCCCGCACAGGATCGTCGTCTTCCAGCGGCGCATATGTCTGCGTCCCACGCACGAAGATCGCTTCGCCCTGCGTATTCCGATTGTTCATCCAGAAGCGGTCGAGATGCCGGATAACATGAGAACTCTCGGCGCGCACCTGGTCGGCATGACCGATCGGCTCGCAAACATCTTCGACGGTGCCGGATTTGACACCCTTTCTCGTTCCCGGCGCATCGCCATGGACGTGCGTCGTCCGGGATCGCATGACCATGGCCTTCTTGCCGGTGAAGCGGACGGAAGGCGTATATCCCGAGTCATGCCCGCAATAGTCGACGATCGGGTATGGAATAGGAACGATCGAAGAGCCGACCGGCGTCAGGCAAACATCCGGCGACAGCGAGACGATCTTTGCCTCGTCAAGATCACGCAAACCTTCGCGCGGCTGCTTCGTCGTCCAGGGCGCTGGATAGTCGGGCTCCCCGACATAGTTGTCGCGTGGGATGCTCATGTCACTGCTCTGCCCGCGGGAGCGTCAGCCGCTACTTTGATCTCCGCCCGCGCAAGCCAGAGATTACCAGACACTAACAGCGGGGGCACGAACGGGGCGAGTTTTGATCGAGCAGACTGCCTCAACCCGCACTTCACGACAGCGCTTCCCTATCCGGCATGTGGGCTCCGCCCTTTTCCACGAGGAATGCATCAAAACTGCCGACATAGACCGCGCACCTAAGATAATCGCCGTTCGTTCGCACTGCGTGCCGAACGTCAATCTTTGCAACTGGATCATCGGTGAGAACCAGAAGCCGCTCTCCTTGCTGCAGCGAGTTAAGCATTTTGTTCATACGTCTCACGGGATAGGGGCAGCGGCGACCGCGCACGTCGGCGACACCCTGAACGATGCCTTCAGCCAGATCGCCAGCGAAATCTTCCAAACCTTCGGAAGTGTAAGTCTCCACTAGGCTACGAAATTCATTGTCACTCACCAGTTCCGGAATAGCGTCGAATTCAACGGGAACAAATTCCTTCATTTTCGGATCTCCGTGGCAGGGCACCGGTCTCGCCTCTTCAATCAAACCGTCTGATCCACTTGAGGTTTTCTGCGAGCCTCGCCTCCTTTCCGGAATTGAGGTGAGCTGGCAATTTGAAGATGCTGAATCGATATTCTTCGAAGCGGATCGGTTTGACGATTCGGGCAACGATTCGATAGGCCTCCGGCACTCCGCCCGTAGCAGCACTTCCCAATACAGGGAGGGCGCCCGCGCGAATTATAATCCCCGATTTAAAGCGAATGACCGATATATCCTCGGAAAGCTGCGCAGCTATAGCGGCTTCCCCTCCCAGCTTGGCAACGTTATCGTCGCCCAAAATGGTCAACCAGTTGGATGAGCGCGGCCTGTCAAAACCACCTTTGTACGTTGTCGCAAAGTAGTTGCCCATAGCGTCATACTCTAGGGCGGGGTATTCGGCTAACCATGGGTAATAATAGGCGTCCCCTGATGTCTCGGACCCTGGATTAGACAGGGTGCCAAGCCCGCCGGAACCGTGAACAACATCAAGCCGATCGCACCACCGGGCGATAAGCTTCATAAAACGTTCAGTCTGTTCGAAAACGAAACTCGGCGGAATATGGACCTTCAAGCCTGACAATGGCCATTGGTCGCCCCGTTGGTGCCCGAATGCCATGAACATGTACAGCGATGGATCGTTCTGCTCGCGTGGATCGTAATGTCGGACATGGAGATAGAACATCTCGTTCTCGGGAAGATCCACATCACGCAGATAGGCATCCGGTATGCCGTCTCCGGAATACTTATGTAGCCGTCCATCTTCTCCATGCTTGAAATGGGTGATCTGCTCTCCAAAAACATCCATATATTCGCCAAGCGCTGCGACGAGCTCCTTTCGCTTCTCCCGGAGATAGCCGTCTTTAAAATAAAGAGACAGAAGAATGCCGACACGCGAACGGATCAGGTTCGTCTCCTGATCGCGCAGAACGCCTCGCCTTTCTATGTCGGTCGGGTCGAGTTTAAGATCATGAGGAAAATCCATCTGCGCCACACTCCATCCGTTCTCAGCATCGGCCCGGCTTTGCGGCGCCCGTATCGCAATCGCAGTCTTTACCTACATCGATGTCAATCAAATCTTCGTCTGGATCGAGACCGTTTTCCTCTGCAATCTTAAGGTATTCGCCTGCTGCCTGCATTGGTGTATTGCCGTCAACGCCGCCGCTCGATGTCGGAAACTTCAGTTCGAATATTTTCCAAAGTTTACCGTCCTTCCACCAGGAAATATCGGGTCGGGGCATGCCTCTGACGGGATATTGAGAGGATGGCATACCCGCGACATTGTTGCTGGGGTTTGGCCGGTAGCCATTTGCCGGATCATAGCTGACCTCGGGACGCGGTCCGTCAGCGTTCGGGCTTTTCGGATAGCGAGGCGTTCCATCCGGGAGTCGTGGCCCGTTCGGATCATAGTGTTTTTCGCGGAGCTTTCGCGCGACACATTCGGTGTAGGTTGCCGCGCTACCGCGGTCTTGCATGCATTCGCACGCGAGCTTGCAGATGTCATCACACTCGGCCCTCGCGCCTGTGACGCGTACATTCTCCGCCGAAGTCGTCGCCGCATCCTGATTGTTGGCCATTGCAAAGACGCGGTTCCACGCTCGATCCTTGATCGCCTGCGCGGCGTCGTAGTCTCCAGCGGGAAGCGCTGTTCCGCGGATTTCGCCCGCAGCGGCACCCAGCACTGACATCTGAGCCGAGGTCAAACCTTTTCCGGGGGTGGTGGCATAATAGTCCAGCTCGGACAGCATTGTTCCTATTTGCGCGCGTGTGACCCCACCCGAGGTCAGCGCATCGACAATCGCAGCCCAGATTCCGGTGCGTCGCATCGACGGCACCTGGAGCGGTCTGCTCGTTGTTGTTGCGCCCCGTCGAGATGCGCCGTCGAAAAGGCCACCGCCTGCATCGATGACACTGCTTCCGGAATTCTGTGCGACTTGGTAGGAACCGGGAGGCAACGCACGCGGATTGTCCATCGATCCCGGGAGAGACGCATATTCGGCGCTTGCAAAAGCCAATGATCCCCGCACCGGATCGGTGTCAAACGGCGCTGTGTAAACTCCGGTGTCACGAATGAAAATCGCCTCGCCTTCGGTATTTCCGTTGTTCATCTTGAAACGATCGAGATGACGAATGACGGGCGAACCTTCGGCGCGAACGTGAGCCGCATGGCCTATCGGCTCGCATATGTCCTCGACGGTTCCTGATTTTATTCCGCGTGCCGTCCCCGGTTTGTCGCCGTGGACATGGGTCGTGTGCGCTCGCAAAACCATGACTTTCTGCGAGGTAAAGCGCACGCTGTCAGTATAAAGCGCGTCATGTCCGCAATAATCGACGACTTGATAAGGGATCGGGACGATCGAGGACCCTATGGGCGTCTTACAGACATCCGGTGCCAGGCAGATGACGCGGGCGGAATCGTTGTCACGAAGCCCCTCTCGCGGCTTACGTGTCGTCCAGGGAGACGGGTATTGCGGCTCTCCTGCATAGATGTCCTGGGGTGAAGGCAGGCTCATGCAGCCGCCCTTCCAGCTTCTCCGCTTTTGTCACTTTTCAGGACAACACGGCTTAGCGTCAGCACCGTTTCTCCTGCATCAGGCAGCGGAAAGCGTGTGCGCCAGGTCAAAACCACTCGGCTGTCGCTACGCCAGTCGAAAAGCACGCCGTCAAGATTGAGGAGATTCCATTCATCGCAGTCTTCGCGCCGGCAATGAACACCAAGCTTCACATCAGGCAGCGCCCCTTTGGCGACGGAAAGCTTGGGGTGCAGATTCTCCAACAGATATTCCTCGTTCCCCTCCAACCACGGCGTGGCGATGAGATCCGGATGAGCGCATTGCCAGAAGCGTTCGTCGAAATCCTCCGGCAGAAGCGGGTGACGGTCGTTGAGCCAAGCATCGTCATAGGTCCCGGCATATTGCTGGCGAGATCGCCACCAAGGCGACACCAAGCCCAGTCCCTGGGGCTCGGCCGGCTCGCGCCAATTCAGCGTCCGTCCCGGCAACGTAATTTGCGGTGCTGCGACAGCTGCATGATTCGTCGGCATGTCGAGATTGACGACGCCGCAGCCGAGCGGATTGCGCGCTTCAACATCGGCGGGCGTTTCGGTCTCCGGATCGCCCGTACCGGGAATTCGGCCACCATAGGCCTTGCTCCAGCACATCGGTACCGACAATGCCTGTTCGGCTTCGCTCAACTGCCAATCCGTCAGCACTCGCTTGGCTTCCTTTGCCGAGAAGCCCGCCCACTTTTCCTTGATCACTGGGCGCCAAAAGCGCGCGCCATGGACTTCGAGCCTTTTAGAGAGCTGCCCGACGCGCAGGGCGACCTGCCATGACAATGCGGGAACGCCACTCGGCGCATAGGCATTGCCTAAAAACGCAATGTCGGTTCCAGCCTTCTCCGGCGTGAGGTCGGACTGGCGCAACAGGGGCGCGGCATGGGGATCGCCGTCATAGGCGTCCTCCCACTGGAAGTCTTCCTGCTCGCGACACAACCGCAATCTGCCGTTTTGAACGTGTTCGAACGTGCCGCGAACCGAGACCACACAATCCAAATCCCCGTTCGCGTCGAATTGCCGGAAGGCCATGGCCGGAAAGGGAAGCCGGTTGATCAGTTCCAAGCGAACCTCCTCAGTTCAGATCAATCGGCTTGCCGCGCATCTGGAAGTGTTCGGTGGCGACGAAGTTGAACGTCTTGCCGAGGATGATCACTTCGCCATTGGCCTTCATGATGAATTTGGAATCGCCGCATTCGATGACGAATTCTTCGCCGACCGCGATCTTCTTGAACTTGCCGACGCTCTCCAGTGATGTCTGGCCGACATTGGTCACCTTGCTCATGCCGATCTGCTCAGCGCGAGCGATGCCGATCGTGTCCGATTTGAACGAGCCGACGATGGTGTTCATGATGCCGGGCAGAGGGAAGAGGCCTGAAGCCGCGTCGCCGACACCCGTGCCGGAGCCGGCCAGCGCCGTGCCCGCATCCGCTCTGGGCGACGGCCCGGACACAACGCCCTCGCGGCTTCCCAGTCCGCCTGCGCCAAGGAAACCGAGCGCTGACGACGCAAGCGTACCGGCAAAGGCCGCGAGCCCCGGCCCACCGCCGCCTGCAATTTGCCCGGCCTGCGCCAGCAGCCCGGCCGTATGTCCGGAGAGACCGCTGACCGCCCCCATCAGCGCCATGGCCATCGGCCCCGTGCCGCCGACGACGGTGTTTACCGAACCGCCGACTTCATGTTTCTGGTTGCCGCCCACTTCGACCGTTCGGTTGGCGCCGATCGCCGAAACCTCGTGCCGGTCGATGCGCTTGGTGCGGTCGTTCAGCACGCGTGTCGTCTGGTCCTTCTGCGCATGGAAGAACATGTTCTCGCTGCCGGCCTCGTCTTCGAACGTCATTTCGTTGAAGCCGGTGCCCTTATGGGTATTGGAGCGCATGACCATGCGTGTCTTGTTGGCCGGCAGGTCGTAGGGGACCGCATTGGAAGGATTGGGCACCACGCCGGTGACCAGCGGCCGGTCGGGGTCGCCGTCGACGAAGGCGACCATCACCTCCATGCCGATGCGCGGGATGACCTGCGCACCCCAGGTCCCGCCGCCCCAGACCTGGCTGACGCGCACCCAGCAGGTGTCGGACCCGTCTTTCTTGGCCTTGCGGTCCCAGGGAAACCACAGCTTGATGCGACCGTACTGGTCGGGATGGATCTCTTCCCCGGAAGGGCCGGCGACGATCGCCACCTGGGTGCCCTCAATCCGCGGTCGTTTCGTCTCGCGATGCGGCGTCATCGCCACCCGCGACGGCACCGCCTCGAATGTGTTCGTGTATTCCGGCTCGTTGCTGTTCGTCTCGTAGGAGCGGTCGACGACGGTATGCACCGCCTTGACCACCACATGTTCCTCATAGACGTGATCAGGATGGGCGACTTCATAGGGGGTGAAGCGGCGCCCTGCCTCCAGGATGCGGGATGTGGAGCCGCCGAAGACCCGGTCGTGATCGGCTTCGGAGGCCTGCATCCTGAGTTTTTCCGCCCGCTCCGCCTCGGCCACCGACGAAATGCGCGCCGGATATTCGTAAAGCTCGCGCCTGGTCGCTTCCGGCATCTGCACCAGCGACGGGGTCGTGGTGCCGGGCACCATGCGCGGCGTCTCGAAATTCCAGTCGGCGCCGGCGCGCTGGCCCGGCACATAGGAATAGCGCCGGCTCCACTCGGTGATGTGGTTGCGATCGGCCGAGCCCTGCGCCAGGCGAACCCGCCCTTCGCCCTGCGCCGAGGGCGACGGGCCGAGCCAAGATCTTGCGCCATCGGCCACATGCAGCTTGTGTTTGCCGTCCTCATGGGAGAACCAGTAGAACAGGCCGTCTTCCTCGAAACGGCGCGTGAGATAGGCAAGGTCCGTTTCGTTCCACTGCACCGAATAATGCTGGGGCGGCGGTGGCGTAATCACGCCTGATGTATCGGGCGCCGGGATGCCGTGCTCGGAGAACAGCGTCTCGACGATATCGACCGAGGTCTTGTCCATCCAGATGCGGCAGTCGGAACGGCGCGACAGCAGCCACATTTGCGGCCGCAGCACCATGGAATAGGATCTGAGGCCGCGGGTAATGGGCGGCCCCTCGTTGAGTTCGGTCACCAGGCCGTTGAACGGCCGGCGCACGCCGCCGCCATCCTCGCCCTGCTGCACCTCGACGGAGACATCCATCAGCCGGCCGATCAGCTCCTCCGGCTTGACGGATGGCTTCTTGGCGCGGGCCGAAAGTCTGATTTCAAAGAGCGAGGAAATACCTTCCTCGATCGTCACTCGCTCCGGCAGAAGCTGGTCCTCGCCGAGCGGCGAGACGATCTTCAGAATACGGTTCGCCTGGATGAAATCGGCGGCGAGGGATTGCAAATCGTCCATAACATCACGTTCCGTCTTGGGAGCCGAATTACTGCTGCTGTTGCGGCCGAGGATGGGTTTTGAGAAAATCCGCCAGCGCCGAAAAATACTGCCCCAGCATTTCGGAATTGGCTTGGTCGGACGCCTGCCTGTAACTTTCGACGAGCGCGTCGCGCTTGGCCTTTCCACCTGAGCTCTCGTAGAAATCCGTGAGCACCGAGACGTCTTCCGGAGACAGAGTGGCCAGCACAAAGGTCAGGCGCGTCTTTTCGTTCGCCCGCGCTATTGCCTTGGGAACCGGCTTCTCGTTTTCGCTCTTCGAACGCAGCGACGAGATCACGCTCTGCATTTCGGATTGCAGCTTGTTCTTTGGAGCGGACGCCAGTGTC
This sequence comes from Rhizobium beringeri, assembly GCF_004306515.1. Taxonomy (NCBI): domain Bacteria; kingdom Pseudomonadati; phylum Pseudomonadota; class Alphaproteobacteria; order Hyphomicrobiales; family Rhizobiaceae; genus Rhizobium; species Rhizobium beringeri. Next base: position 759,628 of record NZ_SILG01000002.1, read on the forward strand.
TCGACACCGGAATTGGAAAGAGCCTCAAGGCAGAGATACATGAGCTGTGCGGTGAAAGCGGTGTCCACGGCGAGATCCGGGCCGGCCATCAAATCGACAAGTCGACTGATACGCGGACCGTTGTCCGGGTCGGCAAGACGCGTTTCGATGTCTTTCGCCGCCGATTGATCCTGCGCGTCGTACATGCGCGCAGTCTTCGCCTGCCCCTCTTCCAACGCCGTTGCCGCTTTGGCGAAGGCTTTCGGATCGACGGCATCGTCGCCTGCCTCACCGACGGCCTTCGATACTTCGGCAAGCATGCTGTCGGCCTTGAAGGAAGACCGCGCCGCCGTTTCAAGCAGCGGCTGCGCATCCGAAGTCGCCGAAATGCCCCGATCGGTGGCAGCCTTCGCAACATTTTCGACAGCGGCAGGCGTGCCGGAAAGGCGCGACGCCACCTGCTCGATCTGAAGCAGGGATTGATCGGTGGTATCAGACGCGCCAACCATGCCGGCAGCACTTGCGGCCATGGCGCAGACGAGAGCGGCCGCAACCAGCGGCCAGCGCATGCGACCCATCAATCCGTGCGGCTTCAGGAGATCCGTCAACAGCATCGACACCCCTCAGATCATTCTGACGTCGGTGAGCTGCTTGGGCCGCGCTTCGGTGGACAGACGGTTGATGATCTGCTCCGCCTTCGCGAGTTGCGCGCTGCCTGTGGGGTCGATCAGCAGCTTTTCGGCAAAATTCTGCTCGGGATAGAAGGATGAATTGCCGGTAAGACGGCTGAGCGTATTGATGCGATCCCGCACGACCGATCCGATATTGTCGTATTCGACACGCTGACCGGGTTCGAAAGGCTGGAGCGGCCGGCCGATAAAGCGGGGCGAAGTGGCCTTCGGATAATCCGATGCCGAAGGCAGCTGCGGAATGGCGTTCTTGCTGTATTCGATATCCCGGCCCATGCCTCCGACGGTGCCGCCGGTGGCCGGCACATAGGTCACGAGCTTGTCGGAATCCAGAACCGCGCTCATGTAGAACAAGAGCTCCATCTTCTGGGACAGGCGGTTTTCGTCGACGCGTCGGCTCTCCGGCGGATTGCAGAACGGCGTCTTGCCGACCAGATCGGCAAGCCTGGATTTGTTGGCCTCGCTGATCGAATTGTCCTGCTGCACGCCCCTGACGAAATCATGCACGCAGATGTGGTTGGTGTCGATGAAATCGGCGATCCGCGTCATGAAATTGAGGGCGGTCGGCGCAGAGGCGATCGGCGCGCTGCTGGTCAGCTTTTCCGCAGCGCTGGTCACCTGCTTGTTGGCGAGCTTCTTGGCCTCGTCGAGCACGCCACCGAGCGCAAACATCACCGGCTTGCTGGTGGCTGCCGCATGCATCAGGTCGAAGGTGCGGTTGAGATTGTTGTTGCAGATCACGCGCAGCGCCGTGCGCCCCGCCAGCACACGCACCGAGGTCGTGGCGAAGGCGGCCATCATGATGCTGCCCGTCAGGACCGAGGCAGAAAATACGAAGAGCTCGGCCAGCATCCGGTCGCGGGCTTCCTGCGCCTTTGTGGTTTTCTGGTAATTGTCGATGGCGAGATCGTAAGCCCGCACATAGGGATTGGCGACATTCGTCTCCCATTGGGATTTGTACTTGGGCAATTCTACAAGAATATCGTTCAAACGATCAGTTGCAGCCGACACGATCATCTCCATTGTCTAAAGCGCAAGGATGTCTCTCAACTCATCTGCGAAAACAGCTGTTGATTGCCCTTCCCCGAGATGAGAAAGGCAACCGAAAACATGAGGTGCAGTGCCAGCCATGGCTGGCACTGCCGATGTCAGGAAACCTTAAGCGGCCTTGGTGGTCGCGAGATCGTAAGAGGCGATCATCGGCGACTGCGGCGAGTGCTTGTCGTCGTACGGCGTGTACTTCACTTCCATCTTGGTGAAGTTCAGCTTGATCGTCTCGACCGGGCGGTCGCCGTTGGAATCGATCGAGTAGCTGGCGATCAGCGTATTTTCGAGGGAGTACTCGATATAGGTGTCGCCAGGATTGCCCGTGGTGACGAGATGGATGACGGAGCGCTTGCCGGTACGGCCCGAGCAGGCCTCCTGGAAAAGCTTGGTCGACGAGGAGTCGCTGACCTTGGTGAGGATCACTTCCGAAACGGTCGGCTCGGAAGCTTCACGGTTCGCCGCCGAACCAGCGGACGTGTTCATGTTGCGGGCTACATTCCAGTGGATGGCTTCGATATCCATCCATTTGCGATGCTGCTCGTGGGTAGCATCCCCCTGGATACCGTCGATCTGAAGATAAATCGGCATGCTGTCAGCTCTCCTGTTGGCGGTTGAGTGCCTAGTTGCGTCTAAGGCGTAGTTGCCTTTCTTCTCGCTGCTCCCCGAGTGCGCCTGCGGTTCGGGGCTACTTCATCCGACAACCGGTTTTCCCCCGGCGTGTCGAATTCCTGTGGGGCGGCCTCTTCGGCATCGAGGCCGAAGCGATGGCCGTCGTATCCGATGGCGACCCCGGTAACTTTCTTCCCCTGGCCAACGGCATCGAGGAAAAAGGTCGAAAGATCAGGCAAGAGGTCGCGGGCGATCATGATCTCGATGGCGCGGGCGCCCACCTCGCTGGTGCGGGCGCGCGAAATCAGCGCGTCGCGGGCTTCCGGCGACAATGAAAGCTTGGTGCCGTAGGTCGCCTCGACCCGCTCGCGGATACGGCCGATCTGGATATCGACGATGCCCGAAAGGGTCTCGTTGCCGAGCGGCATGAAGGGCAGCACGGTCGTGCGGCCAAGGAAGGCCGGCTTGAAATGCTTCTGCAATTCCGGCGCCAGCAGCGCTTCGAGCGCCTCTGCCTCCGGCATCGTGTCAGGATCGGCGGCAAGTGCGGCGATCATCTCCGAACCGGTGTTTGCCGTCATGACGATGGTGGTATTCTTGAAATCGATGTCCCGGCCTTCGCCGTCGCGCAACGTTCCCTTGTCGAACACCTGATAGAAGATCTCCTGGACACCCGGATGCGCCTTGTCGATCTCGTCGAGCAGCAGCACCCCATAGGGCCTGCGCCTCACCGCTTCGGTGAGCACGCCGCCTTCGCCGTAACCGACATAACCGGGGGGCGAGCCGAGGAGCATGGAAATCTTATGCTCCTCCTTGAACTCGGACATGTTGATGGTCGTGAGGTACCGGCTGCCGCCATAGAGCATATCTGCGAGCGAAAGCGCAGTTTCGGTCTTGCCGGTGCCGGACATGCCGACCAGCAGGAAGACGGCCGGCGGCCGGCGCGGATCGGAAAGCCCGGCGCGGGCGGCCCGCATGGCCGAAGCGATCCGCTCGATCGCCGCGTCCTGGCCAAGCACCCTCTCCTTCAGGCGGGCATCGAGCGTCTTGACGGTCTCGATCTGGTCCGACAGCAGCTTGCCGACGGGAATTCCGGTCCAGCGGGCAACTACGGCGGCAACGATTTCCTTGTCGACGATGCGCGGCAGGAGCGGCGTTTGGTCCGCGACTGTCGCCAGGCTCCGTTCGGTGACCGCAAGAGCAGCGCGTGCGCTTTCCGCCGTCATCGCCTGCGACGGGAAAGGCGCCACATTCGTGCCGTCGCCGGTCTTGTCGGCCGGCGCCAGCGGGACGACGGCGTCGTCGGGCGAGAAGAATTCCTCCAGCCGGTCGGCCTCCCGGACGAGCCGATTTTCTTCATCGAATTTCGACCGGAGCGCCTCGATCTCCAGGATGATTTCCTGCTGCTTGCCTGCGATTTCGCCGAGCCGGGCGCGCTTTTCCGGCGTCTCCGGTTCGCGTGCGAGCCAGTTCGCCTCGGTTTCCAGAAGATCGCGCTCGTCGGCGAGCAGCTTCAGCGCCTCCGGCGTCGTCTGGCGCGCCAGCGCCACCGCAGCGGCTGCCGTGTCGATCAGGCTGATCGCCTTGTCGGGCAGCTGCCGGTCCGGCAAATATCTCGCCGAAAGCCGGACGGCGGCGACGATCGCCTCGTCGCGGATGCGGACCTTGTGGTGGGTTTTCAGGCCTTCCGCAACGCCGCGCAGCATGCGGATGGCGGCTTCTTCGTCCGGCTCGCGGACATGCACGGTCTGGAAGCGGCGGGTGAGTGCGGCATCTTTTTCGATGAAGCGCTTGTATTCGCTCCAGGTCGTCGCCGCGATCGTCCGCAGTTCCCCGCGCGCCAAAGCGGGCTTGAGGATATTGGCGGCATCGCCCTGCCCTGCCTGTCCGCCGGCGCCGATCAGCCCATGCGCTTCGTCAATGAACAGAATGATCGGCTCCGGTGACGTCTTCACCGCATCGACTACGCCATGCAGCCGCCGTTCGAACTCGCCTTTGACGCCGGCACCGGCCTGCAGCAGGCTCAGGTCCAAGAGCAGCAGCTTCACGTCCTTCAACCGGGCCGGCACGTTGCCGGAGGCGATCTCCAGCGCAAGGGCTTCCGCCACCGCCGTCTTGCCGACGCCCGCCTCGCCGACGAGGATCGGATTGTTCTGCCGCCGGCGCATCAGAATATCGATCAACTGTCGCAGCTCGCGATCGCGACCGATGACCGGGTCGGTGCGGCCCGCGCGGGCGTCCGCGGTCATGTCGTGGGTGTAGAGCCGCAGGAATTCATTGTCTCCGGACGGGGCGGCGGACACGGAAAGCTGTTCCGACGCGCCTGGCGGCGCCTTCTCCAGCAAGCTGTCGAGCACCGCTCTGTCCAGATTGCGCATAGACGGGGCAATGCCGCGCGTCACCGCCCGCAACGCCGGCTCGTTGATCAGTGCGGCAAGCAGATCGGCCAGCAGCACGACATTCCGCCCGCATTGCAGCGATGCAACCAGAAAAGATTCCCTCCCAAGGGCAAGCAGGTTCGGGGAGAGCGCGAGTGAGGCGCCATCCTCCCGCGGCAGGTCGGCGATCGCCGCGTCGAGCTCCGTCCTCAGTATCTCGGAGGAGAGCTTGAGCTCTTCGAAAACGGCTGAAAAGCCTGCGATATCAAGAAGGGAGCGAAGCCAATGGGCGATATCCACGACGCCATGCTGATGACGCACGGCTAGCGACGCCGCTGTCTCAAGACCGACACGTAGATTGGGCTCAAGCGTTCTTATCAGACGATTGAGATCGATATGGGACATCCGTAAGTCCTGTCTTTACGTCGAAATTCAGTACGCTCTCCCGATGCGAAGAAACAACTAGGGCGCTCATAAACCCTTGTCCAGAAGAAAAACGACTCTATTTTGAAAAATGAGCATATCGAAAGTCGTCATAAATCCGTCATCATTCTTCAATGGTTGACAAGCCAATATGAGCCGCCCAAAATGACCATTATTCGCATTATGCTCTGGTTTTTGAGGAATTTAACCGCGTGAATGTTCGCGAAATTATAGATCCACTTGAACAAAATCATCCGTGCGGAGAAAACGTGCGGAGTAATACTGTATCTCGTGAAATATACTATAGAATTAAGGACGCGAGAAACGCCGCACGTACAGCCGAACGTAGTATTATCCCGGGTGAGACTATTACGATTGCACCTGCTTGGCACGATGTTAGCAATCTTGGATTGCAGATCCTTTCTTCGAAGAGCAAGGACATCGAAGTATTGGCATGGCTGGCAGAAGCACAGCTGCGGCTGCGCGGCTTCTCTGGATTGCATGACGTCTATGTCGCAACCGTGTCGCTTTTAGACAAGCATTTCGACGCTTTGCATTCGATCGGAGATGGTGATGTCGAGGAACGGTTTGCGCCATTTGCGGGTCTCAACGGTGTTGGCGGCGAAGGGACGCTCATCCAGGCTATTCGTTTGACATCGTTGATCCCGGGCGGAAAGTTCGCCCAGTTTTCGCTTTGGGATTTCCAGCTTTCGCAACGGCCGAACGAAACCGAACGGCGCAAGGAATTGCAGCAGGCGGCGGCGGAAGCCGGTGTCGCTCAGATGTCAGCCTATCTCGGCGTGCTGACCGGGTGCATCGCCGCATTCGATCGCATGGTCGAAATACTTGACATACACTGCGGCGACCAGGCGCCGCCGAGTTCGAATACACGCAATGTGTTGCAGGAGGCGGCATCTGCAATCCGGATGCTCGCCGGAATCGAAGCGCCGCTCGCCGCTCCACAAGCCCTTGCCTCGCAAGGATCCGAGCCACAGCAGGCAAGCGAAACCGACGAGGCCGAGGCCATCGGCCTGCAGCCTGTCAGCGCCGAGATGATTCGTTCGCGGGAAGAGGCCTTCGAACTTCTGATCGCCGTTGCGCGCTATTTCCGCCGCACGGAGCCCCATTCACCGATCTCCATGTCGATCGAAACGCTGGTGCGTCGCGGCCGTATGGACTTTTTCGAGCTTCTTGCCGAGCTCCTGCCGGAACAGCAGACGCGCAACGCGGTGCTGACGGCAGCCGGCATCCAGCCCGTAGCCGACAAGGGAGGCTAACGGCACGCCGCAGCATCCTCAATTGACAATCCGCCGATGAGACGAAGGAGAATCTCGATGGCAAGTGTGCATGAAAAACTGGAACGGGTTCGCAAACCGCGGGTCCACATCAAATACGAAGTGGAAACCGAAGGCGCGATGGTGGTGAAGGAACTGCCCTTCGTCGTCGGCGTGCTTGGCGATTTCTCCGGAAATCCCACGCAGCAGCTCAAGCCTTTCGGCGAGCGCAAGTTCGTGCAGGTCGACCGCGACAACTTCGACGATGTCATGCGCCGCATGACGCCGGGCCTCACCATTTCTGTCGAGAACACCCTCGAGAAAAACGGAACCGAGCTTCCCGTTTCGCTGAAATTCGAAAGCATGGCCGATTTCGAACCCGGAGCGGTCGTCGATCAGGTGCCGGTGCTGAAGGCCTTGCTCAACGCACGCAACCAGCTGCGCGACCTGATGAGCAAGGCGGACCGCTCCGAAGAGCTCGAGCGTCTGCTCGAGGACATCCTGCAGAACAAGGCTGATCTCTCGCAGCTGGTGGCCCAGCTTGGCGGCGACAAAGCCGAAGACGCGAAGGACGTGTTGAACTGAGTGCCTGGGATCGCGGGCCGATAGCGGCCCGCGCGCTCAATTCCCGAAGAGTCGTTGTCCGGCAGCGGCCCCTTTTGAAGGGAACCCCTCATGCTTCGAGGGCCGCCGCTTTCGTAAAAAGGATCGATAGATGACCGCTGAAACGCAATTGCAGACAAAGGAAGAAGCCGGGTTCGCACCTGATGAGAACCTGCTCTCGAAGGTCGTTGCGGCAACCCGCCAGACCGAGCCCGACCGTGCGCAGGACCTTCTGCGCACCCTCACCGATCAAGCCCTGAAGGGCACCGTCACCTATGATCGCAACCTGACGATCACCTTGAACAATGCCATCGCTGAAATCGACAAGGCAATTTCCAGCCAGCTTGCGGCGATCATGCAGTCGCCTGAGTTCACCAAGCTCGAAGGAGCCTGGCGCGGCCTGAACTATCTCGTCAAGAACACCGAGACCAGCGCCAATCTGAAGATCCGCGTGCTCAATGCATCCAAGCGCGATGTCGCCAAGGATCTGGCAAAGGCCGTCGAATTCGACCAGTCGCGGCTCTTCAAGTCGGTCTATGAAGACGAATTCGGCACGCCGGGCGGCGAACCGATGGGCGCGCTGATCGGCGATTACGAATTCGACAATTCCTTCGACGACGTCCAGCTTCTGCAGGGCGTCTCGATGATCGCTGCAGCTGCTTTCGCCCCGTTCATCTCGGCCGCCAGCCCGCGCATGTTCGGCTTCGAGGATTTCCGCGAGCTCGCAAAACCCCGCGATCTCGAGAAGATCTTCGAGACGGTTGAATACGCCAAGTGGCGCAGCCTGCGCGACAGCGATGATTCCCGCTTCGTGACGCTCGCCATGCCGCGTGTGCTCGCCCGCATGCCCTATGGCCCGAAGACCAGCCCGATCGAGGAGTTCAACTTCGACGAAACCGGCGGCTCCAAGACCGGCGAGCTGTCGCACGGTTCCTACTGCTGGATGAACGCAGCCTATGTGATGGGCACGCGTCTCACCGAGGCCTTCTCCAAGAACGGCTGGTGCACCGCCATTCGAGGGGCGGAAAACGGCGGCAAGGTCGAAGGGCTGCCGATGCACATCTTCTCGAGCGACGACGGCGATCTGGACCTGAAGTGCCCGACGGAAGTCGGTATCACCGATCGCCGCGACGCCGAACTCGGCAAGCTTGGCTTCCTGCCGCTCTGCCACTACAAGAATACCGACTATGCCGTGTTCTTCGGGGCGCAGACCGCGCATAAGCCGAAGCTCTACGACCGGCCCGAAGCCACTGCCAATGCGGCCGTTTCAGCCCGTCTGCCCTATATGATGGCGACCTCGCGCTTCGCCCATTATCTCAAGGTCATGGGCCGCGATAAGATCGGCTCCTTCATGGAAGCGGAAGATTGCGAGGCCTGGCTCAATCGCTGGATCTCCAACTATGTCAACGCCAATGACGACGCCGGCGAAGAGTCGCGGGCGAAATATCCGCTGCGTGAGGCAAAAGTCACCGTACAGGAAATCCCCGGCAGGCCGGGCGCCTACAACGCCGTGGCCTGGATGCGCCCGTGGCTGCAGATGGAGGAATTGACCACCTCGCTGCGCATGGTCGCCCGGATTCCCTCGAAGAACTGATGAAAGCGGGGCCAAGCGCGGTGGGTTGCCGCCGCGCTTGGCCCTTGCATTCGAAACATCTGTGTCAGGTTGACGATGGGTTCCAGCACTGAATGGCGGCGCCGGGCGGATCAGCTGATTACGCTGATCGACGAAGCGCTGAACAAGCAAGTCAATGCCATCCTCCACCATCCCGATTTTCAGGCGATGGAGGCGAGATGGCGTGGCCTTGCCATGCTCGTGCGCGAGGCAAGCCGCAGCGGCGAGGTCAAAGTCAAGCTTCTCGGCGTCAGCTGGAGCGAGCTCACGAGGAGCATGGAGCGTGCCAGCGACTTCGACCAAAGCCACCTCTTCGAACTGATCTATAGCCGCGAGTTCGGCATGCCGGGCGGCGAACCCTTCGGTCTGCTGGTCGGCGACTATTATCTTTCTCCGGCCGATCCGGCCGGCGGCGATCCAGTCAGCACGCTGTCGCAGATCGGCATGGTGGCGGCCGCCGCCTTCTGCCCCTTCGTCGCAGGCGCCTCACCGCTGGCGATCGGGCTTGAAGATTTTCACGAGCTGAACCGGGTCAACGACTTTTCCTGGCTTGCCAATGAGACGGCCCGCATCCGTTGGAACGGTCTCCGCGCGCGTGAGGATTCGCGTTTCCTCGGACTTGTCGCGCCGCGCATCCTGATGCGTTCGCCGCTGACGCCTCATGCGCGCAATCGCAACGACGGCTTTCCCTTCCGTGAAAGCATTGCCGCCGACGGCAGTTCGCTTCTCTGGGGCAACGCCGCTTTCGCTTTTGCGACCGTCGTCATCCGAAATTTCATCGATTCCGGCTGGTTCGCGGATATCCGCGGCGTCACGCAGGACGCCATCGACGGTGGCCTGCTGAGCGCAGCCGAGCTGCCGCCCTACGATTTCGGCACCGAAAGCAACGGACTATCAGCCCAGGCACCGGTGGAAATCCATTTGACCAGCGGCCAGGAGCAGCAGCTCTGCGAGCTCGGCATCATCCCTGCCGCGACCACCTATCTCTCCTCTTCGGCGATTTTCAATTCCAACCAGTCGCTGCATGCGCCGCCGCACTATTCCAACGAACATGCGCGCCAGAACGCCCGCCTCGCCGCCATGCTGCAATATGTGCTCTGCGCGTCGCGCTTCTCGCATTATCTCAAGGTCATCATGCGCGACGAAATCGGCCAGCTTGCCGATGCGATCTCGATCGAGCGGAAGCTGGCGGACTGGCTGACAGCCTATACGCTCGGCAACGACGACGCCGACGTCGCGCTGCGCACACGCTTTCCCTTGCGCTCTGCCGGCATCGGCGTCGCCGAGATTCCGGGCAAGCCCGGCAGCTTCTCCTGCACGGTGCGGCTGCAGCCGCATTTCCAGCTCGATGACGTTGCCACGAGCTTCCATCTCATCGCCGAGACCGCGACCACGGGTCAGATCCTGAGCCGCCCCTTTGCCATACCCGAGAGGATGTCCGCATGACGCTTTCCGCCAGCATCGCCCAATCGCTCAGCGACGACGCCCTCGATGACGCGATCGAGCAGGTTAAGGCGCATCTAAAGGTCAAGCCTTCGGATCAGGAGGCGCGGCATCTCTATATCGACCTTCTCGTGCTTGCCGGCGACTACCAGCGGGCGGACAATCAGTGCAGCCTTGCTGCCACCCTCTCTCCCGACGCGACAATGGGCTTCGCCTTGCTGCGCAATGAGCTTCGGGCGATGGCGGCGCGCGACGCATGGTTCGAGAGCGGCGCCCTGCCGGAATTTCCACAGGGGCCGAGCGAACTCGACAAGCTTGCCGTCCGCCTTGGCATCGCCCATCGCAGCGGGGATGCGGATGAGGCGAGGACCACGCTCGATGCGCTCGAGAAGCTGAGGGGCGAACGTCCGTTGATCTGGAACGGCAGGGCCGTCTCCGATTTCCGCGACCTCGACGACCGGACACCGCACGCTCTCGAAGTCATCATGACCGGCGGCGGCTATCTCTGGATCGATTTTTCCAAGATCGCAGCCCTCTCGATAGAGCCGATTGCCCGGCCGCGCGATCTGGCCTTCCGCCGCGCCGAGCTCTCCCTGATCGACGGCGCAGCCGCGTCGGTGCTTCTCCCGGCGGTCTATCATGGCACCGGCAAGGATGAGACGCTCAGGCTTGGCCGCGAGACCGAATGGATCGAGGAGACGACCGGCATCACCAGCGGCCGTGGCCAGCGCTGCTACCTCGCCGGCGACGAACTGGTTTCCTTCCATGACACCAAAAGTCTGGAGATCGTGCCGGCAACGGCTGCCGGCAGGCAGGTTGCGCATGGTTGACCCGCTCGAACGCTACCGGTCGCGCGACCGCGTCCTTGCCCGCTCGATCCTCGACAGGTTGATCGACGAGGCTCCGGATCGCAGCGCCGATCCGCCGATGAGCTTCGTCGATCAGGTCCGCGACGTCAGGGAGGCGATCCGCCGCGATCTCGAAGCGCTGCTCAACACGCGGCGCTGCCCGGCAACGCCGCCGGCGGCGCTTTCTGAACTCAAGGACGCGCTGGTGAGCTATGGCGTCGACGGCATCGTCTCGGCAAATCTGATGACCGACCAGGCCAAGCTCAAGCTGGCGCAAGCGATCGAGAGGCGGATTGCGCTTTTCGAAACCCGGCTTTCCGATGTGCGAGTGACGATCCTCAAGAGCCGGACGATGACCGAACGGGCGCTGCGCATGCGCATCCAGGCGACCTTCCGCCTGCATGAAGGCATGCCGCCGATCAGCTTCGAGTCGACCATCGATCCCTCGACCCAGCGCTTCCTCGTGGAGACAGCGCATGGCTGAAGGTTTCCTGCACCGTTACAATGAGGAATTGCTGGCGCTCCGCCGCCGGGCCGCGCGCTTTGCCGATGCCTTCCCGAAGATCGCCGGCCGCCTGCGCATGACCGGCGACGTCGCCGACGACCCGCATGTGGAACGCCTGATCCAGAGTTTCGCCTATTCGGCCGCCCGCGTCCGCCAGAAGCTGGACGACGAGTTTCCCGAGCTGACCGACGGCCTCCTCGAAACGCTCTACCCCCATTATCTGGCGCCGCTGCCCTCGATGAGCATCGTCAAGTTCCGCCCGAGCGACACGCTCGCCTCGGTCCAGACCGTGCCGCGCCATACGGAAATCCTGGCCGAGCCGGTGCGAGGGGAAGCCTGCCGCTTCCGCACCACGCAGGATGTCGAGATCGCGCCGATCGAAATCACCGGTGCTAATCTCTCCGGCCAGCCGATCAATGCGCCGCTTTCGCCCTATGCCGGCGTTGCCGGTTGCCTCAGGCTGTCCATCCGCTCTCTCGATGCCCGAAAGCCGCTTGGCGGCCTTGGCATGAGCCGGCTGCGCCTGCACATTCCGTCTCCCTGGCAACAGGCGGTGGCGATCTACGAGCTGCTTGCAAATCACACGCTCGGCATCGCGCTTGCCAAACATGCGGACGACCGTTCGCCGGTCTTCCTGCCGGCGGGCAATCTCAAACCGGTCGGCTTCGAGCCTGAAGAGGCCATGCTGCCCTATCCGGCGCCGAGCTTCACCGGCTACCGGCTGCTGACCGAATTTTTCGCTTTGCCGCAGAAGTTTCTTTTTCTCGATATCGAAGGGCTCGATGCGTGGCGGGGGGAGACGCTGGAGCTCTTCGTCTACCTCGGGGAAAGCGACGCCAAGCTCGAACGCGCGGTCTCGGTCCGCGACTTCGCGCTCAACGCAACGCCCGTCGTCAACCTCTTTCGCCAGGTCTGCGAGCCGATTGCCATCGACGGCACCCGCACCGAATACCGTCTCCTGCCTGATGCGCGGCGCCAGAAGACCCGCGAGATCTATTCGATCGACCGGGTTCTGCTGACCGGATCGCGCGGCCAGGAGGAATTCTGCCAGCCGTTCTTCGGACGGTCGCAACGGGCAGGCACGAGCGCGACCTACTGGCAGGCCTATCGCCGTTTCGACGAAGACGACCGAACCAGCGATATGGACATCGCTTTCGTCGACAGGCAGCGCCGTTCTTCAGGTCCTGTCGAAGCGGTCGCAAGCGTCGATACGCTCTGCCTGAACCGCGACCTGCCGGAACAGCTTCCCTTCGGCGGCGGCCATCCTTTTCTGCAGCTCGCCTCCGGTCATGAGGCGGTCGCGAGTGTCGAAGCCCTGATCCCGCCAACGCCGTCGGTCAGGATGAACGATCAGGAGGGCCGGAACTGGCGGCTGATGTCGCATCTCATCCTCAACCACCTGTCGCTCTTCGACAATGACGGTGCGGCGCTAAAGGATATCCTGTCGCTCTACGCCTTTCGGGACAGCCCCGAGACCAAACAATTCGTCGATGCGCTCGTTAGGATCAAGGCGGGCAATTCGACCGCCCGTCTCGGCAGCGGCGGCATGGTGCCCGGCACCGAGATCGCGCTTGAATTCGATCCGGCCGCCATCGACCGGCCCTCGGCCTTCCTGTTCAGCAGCGTGCTCGACCGCTTCTTCAGTCTCTACACCTCGGTCAACAGCTTCACCCGGCTCACCATTGGGATGAAGGGGCAATCGAGGCCGATCGCCCGGTGGCCGGCACGCGCCGCCGAACGCCCGCTTCTCTGAGGAAGGATCGCTAGCCAACCATGGATCTCCCCGTCGCCCGCAAGCCAGACGCCCTTGCCGATCTGCTCGAACGCGACCCCGGCCGCTTCGAGCCGGTGACGGCCTTTCGCGTCGCGCAGGCTTCGGTGGAGGAAGGACGGCTTGATGTCGCCTCCCATGTCGGCGTCTCGCCGGCGCCTCTTGCCGTCAGCGGATACAAGCGCAAGGGCGGCGGTGCCGCCGTCCGCAGTGCGCTTGCCGGTCTCATCGGGGCGATCGGCTCCATGCCGTCGGCCTACAACGAACTCGTCATGCGCGAGGAGCGGAACAGGTCGCGGGCGCTGGCGGGCTTCTTCGACCTGTTCAGCGCGCGGATGGCGGAACTCTTCACTGACGCCTGCGAGAAATACCGCATTGCCAGGCGGCTGCGCTGGGGCGGCAGATGGGCAAACAACGCCTTCGTCACCACGCTTCTGTCACTCACCGGCTTCGGCACCAAGCGTCTCGTCGAAAAGAGCGGCGTCGACGAGGAACTGATCCTGCGTTTCTCGGGCTTCTTCGCCGCACGCAACCGAAACGCCGTCAATCTCCGCGCCATGCTCTGCGAATTCAGCGGCCTGCCGGTGGAGATCGAATTGTTCCGCGGTCGCTGGCTGACCATCCCGGAGGTGGAGCGCAGCCGCATGGGCCAGCCGCAGGGCGTCCAGCTTGGCGTCAATGCGACGGCAGGTGCTGCGATCCACGATTTCAGCGGCGGCTTTCGCATCGTCATCGGTCCGCTCGGCTATGCCGATTACCTCTCGCTCGCGCCGGGCGGCCGCGCCATCACCGAGCTCTTCGCCCTGACGCGGCTCTATGTCGGCGCGGCGCTCGAATTCGACATACAGGCCATCCTGAAGAAGGAGGATGTTCCCTTCTGCCAGCTCGGACAGGCTGGCGATCCGCCGCGCCTCGGCTGGAACAGTTGGGCGAGGGTCGCGCCGGCTGCAAGCGACAGCGGCGATGCGGTGATCGTCGAGCGCCTGTCGGTTCAGGCGCTGTGAGGAGGCGAGGATGCGGCTTGAACTGAAAGAGATCACCAGTGACGCGAGCGCGCCATCGGGCCAGTCGAAATGGTTCTTCGAACGCGGCCGGCGAACGCTCGGCCGGGCACCGGATTGCGACTGGCGGCTGCCGGAGGATCGACGCTCCGTTTCGAAGCTCCATTGCATCATCGAGCGCGACCGCGAAGGCTTCCTGTTGCGCGACCAGAGCGCAAACGGCTCCCGGGTCGACGGCGTCGCCGTGCATGAGGGCCAGATCGTGCGGCTTTCCGACAGGTCGCGGCTGGAGATGGGCGGACTTGCCTTTTCCGTCCACATATCGGGCGAGAAAGACCGCGAGATCGAGGATCCCGATGCCGATCTCGTGCTGAGCGACGAACCGCTGACCATTTCCGCAATCCTGGCCGATATCGCTCCGGGCGGTCGCACTGCAAACGGTATCCTTGGCGAGCGTACGAGCGACGACTGGGCTTTTCCCGAAACGGGCGGCAAGAAAGCGACGGCCTCATCCCGCAATGTCGAGATCGGCTGGAGTGGCCCTCCGGAGATCCGTTCAGTCACCCAGCTTCTGCCGGAGGACTGGAATTCCGAGGAGACCGAATACGGCAGCCACCTGGAACATGGTTCCGCCACTCATGTTTCCGTGCCTCTCGCTCAACGCCAGCCGGCGCCACTGATCGAGATCGTCGCCGATAACGATCCACAGCCGGAGCCGGAGCTGGAGGAGTTTCCGACGCTGACGATCGGCCGGCCCGAAGCCTTCGCCGATCGCCTGGAGCCGTTACTTGCCCGGCTCGAGGAGGCTGTCGAGAATAGCTATGCCGTTTTCGAGCTGAATGCGCCGTCCTCCGCCAGCGAGCCGGATTTCCTGGCCGGCGGCAGAGAGGAAGCGCTTCTTGCCCGCATCGAGGCCCTGCTCGGGCAACAGCTCAAGCTCAATTCCGCGCTCGAGGCTCTCGTTCAGGCGGCAGGCCGGCTGGAGCCGCGCATCCTTGAGGCGCGGGTGGAGACGGGCGCCTGGCGCCTGCCCTGGCG
The DNA here is from genome assembly GCF_004306515.1 of Rhizobium beringeri. NCBI lineage: Bacteria > Pseudomonadati > Pseudomonadota > Alphaproteobacteria > Hyphomicrobiales > Rhizobiaceae > Rhizobium > Rhizobium beringeri. Next base: position 774,848 of record NZ_SILG01000002.1, read on the forward strand.
CCGGGACCAAGCTTATTGGCGGGCTTACCGGGCACAATTCGAAAAGGACGGCAAGAGCCGATCGATTCATGACGTTTTCCGCCACGCGATGACGACGGCGGTGAACGGCACGCAGGCAGGGTCTCGTCCGCAAGACGGGCAGGAAGGAAAAGACGCGCATCATGAGGAATGAAAACCGGGTGGCCTGGAGCGAAGGCATGTTCCTTCGCGTGCAGCATTTCCAGCAGGCGGACCGCTGGACGGAGCGGCTCGTGCGCACCGCGACGCACGGCCTGTCGCCCTATCCCTGGGGGGTGGCGGAGATCGGCATTGACCGCGGCGCACTGGCGATCGGCCAATTCGCGCTGTCGAACCTGCGCGGCGTATTGCCGGACGGGACGCCGTTTGAAGCCCCGATCGATACGGACCTGCCGCCGCCGCTCGATCTCGACGAAAACACCAAGAATGCAATCGTCTATTTAGCGCTTCCCGCCCGCCAGCCGGGCAAGGCCGACGTGGCGTTGAACGGCGGTGCCGCGCGCAACAGCGTCCGGCTCGTCGCTTCGCCCTATGAAGCGCCGGATGCCAACGTCGAGACCGACTTCATGGCACCGATCGACGTCGGCCGTCTCAGCCTGCGTTATCTCAGGACCGGAGATGAGCTCGCCGGCTACGAGCTTATCGGACTTGCCCGTATCATCGAAGTGCGTTCCGACAGGGCGGTGATCCTCGATCCGGACTATATCGTGCCGAGCCTCAACTGTACGGCTGCAGCACGGCTGGGCGAGCTGATCACCGAGCTGCTCGGCATCGTGCGCCATCGCGCCGAGGCCATCGCCGAACGGATCGGCGATCCCACCATTCGAGGGACCGCGGAAGTCGGCGACTACCTGCTGCTACAGATGCTCAACCGCGCGGATCCGATGCTGAAACACATTTCGGCGAATGCGTCACGGATTCACCCCATGGTCTTTTATGAGACCTGCATCCAGCTTGCCGGCGAGCTCGCCACCTTCACGACCGACCGCAAGCGCGCGAGCGACTTCCCGCCTTACCGCCACGACGACCTCAAGGCGACGTTCGCGGCCGTCTTTGACGATCTGCGCGCCTCGCTGTCGTCCGTACTCGAACAGGCGGCGGTGGCGATCGAGCTTGCCGAACGCCGGCATGGCGTCAGGATCGGCACGATCAACGACCGTTCGCTGCTGAGGGATGCCGGCTTCGTGCTGGCGGTCCGGGCCGAGATGCCGGCCGAAGATGTGCGCCGCAAGCTGCCGGCACAGATCAAGATCGGCCCTGTCGAGCGCATCGCCGATCTCGTCAACGTGGCGCTGCCGGGCATCCCTGTGCGGCCGCTGCCGGTGCTGCCGCGCCAGCTCCCCTATCGCTCCGGCACCATCTATTTCGAACTCGACACCAAGAATCCGCTTTGGAAACAACTCGATACTTCGGGCGCCATCGCCGTGCATCTCGCCGGCGATTTCCCCGGGCTCGAAATAGAATTGTGGGCCCTTAGAGAATGAAGACCGAACCCGCCTCCACCTGGCAGAACCTGCCGACCATCGTCGAACTCACCGAGGACGGCACTAGGAAAAAACGATCCGCCCGCAAGATGGCTGAGATGCTGGACGACGTGCTCGACTTTCCCGAAAGCGAGGGAGGAAAGGCGCCGGTCGGATCGAGTCCGAAGAGCGCAGCCTCCGTCGAAACGCTCGTCCGGGATTTTCGCTTCGGGGCCGATGACGTGCCGACGCTGGTGCGCTCGGCCGCCCCCCTCCTCAACCTGGCCCACGCCCTGCGCTACACGGAGGAGCAGCCTGAGATCGACGAGTTGCGCCAGGTGGCGATCGAAGCCGTCGGCCGCTATGAGCGCGATCTGGCGAGCGCCCGCATCAGCCCCGAACGCGCACGTGCCGCCCATTACGTCGTCTGTGCGACGGTCGACGATGTCGTGCTCAGCAAGGCCTGGGGCGTTCGTGCCGGCTGGGCCCGCTCGGGGCTCGTTTCCACCTTCCATATGGACGTGACCGGCGGCGAACGGGTGTTCGACCTGCTCGACCATTTCCACCAGAGTCCCGGCGCCAACAAGGACCTGCTTCTCCTCATCTATCTCTGCCTGTCGCTTGCCTTCGAGGGCCGCACCCGCGTTTCACCGCGCGGCGGGCTGGAGCTCGGCCGCATCCGCGACAGTCTCTACAAGACCCTGCTTGGCCAGTACGGCGTCTTCGAACGAGAGCTTTCTCCGCATTGGAAGGGTGTTTCGGCCCGGCACCAGCCGCTGCGCACCGCCGCCGCGATCTGGACGCTTCTTTCCCTTCTGACGCTGATCCTGGCGTTCGGCTACCTGTTCTTCACGCTCTCGCTCAATCGCGCCTCCGACGGAACGTTCGAGCGACTTGCGAAGCTGCCGCCGCGCGATATGCCGAGCGTGCTGGTCAAGGTACCGGAGCCTCCTCGGCAGGGCCCGCCTGTTGTCGTCGCCGAAACGCCGCCACCGCCCCCGCCGCAGCCGCAAGTGAAGCCGCCGAGCCGGCTCGACAATCTGCTCACCTTCCTGCAGCCGGAGGTCGAGAAGAAGCTCGTCACTCTCTCGGATTCGAATGGCAGGTTGCTGGTGCGGATCAGCAATTCCGGCCTGTTTGCCACCGGCAGTGCGGAGGTCAGCCAGAAATTCCACGATCTTCTCCAGCGGATCGGCGGGGCGCTGGCCGCAGAGAACTTCCGCGCCGTGGTGGTGGGTTATACCGACAATATGCCGATCCGCACCGTGCAGTTCCCCTCCAATTGGCACCTTTCCGAAGCCCGCGCCAAGGCGGTCGGCGAAATCCTGGGCTCCTTCACCGGGCCGGGTGCGATCCTGACCGAGGGGCGTGCCGACACCGATCCGATCGCCGCCAACGATACGCCGGAGGGCCGGGAGATGAACCGCCGCACCGAGATCCTGGTGCTGACCGATCCAAGCGAGCGACTGAACGATGCGGGTTTGACGACGCCGCGTCAGGCCGAAATGCGGGATGAACCGACGGCGCCCGCCGCAGGAGGTGGTTCGCGATGAACCCGCTCAGTTACTTCTATACGCTCCGCTCCTATGTAGAGGCCTATGCCGGCCTCATCGGCCGACGCTTCATCTCGATCATCTGGGTGGCGGCAATCTGTGTCGTCATCTGGTTTTACGGCTATCTTGCCGCCTATGGCGATTTCAAGCCGCTGGCGAGCGCCAGCACGCGGCTGACGCTGATCGGCATCATCCTCGCCGCCTGGCTCGTTTATCTCGTCTTCACGACCATCCGCGACCGCCGCCGCGACAAACAGCTCGTCGAAGGTATCGAGCGGGACGCCGAAGCAGAAGCGGCGGCCAGCCAGCAGGCTGAGGTCGGCGAGATCCACGGTCGGCTCAAGGAAGCGCTGCAACTGCTCCGCCGCATCACCAAGAAGCGCTTCGGCTATATCTACGAGCTGCCATGGTACGTCATCTTCGGCGCGCCGGGTTCCGGCAAGACGACGGCACTCACCAATTCCGGCCTCAAATTCCCGCTCGGCGATGCGCTTGGCAGCAATTCGGTGCAGGGGATCGGCGGCACGCGCAACTGCAATTGGTGGTTCACCGACGAGGCCATCCTCATCGATACGGCCGGCCGCTATACGACCCAGGACGATCTGAACGGCACCGCCAAAGCCGGCTGGGAAGGATTTCTCGGCCTGCTGCGCAAGTACCGGCGTTCGCAGCCGATCAACGGCGCGCTGGTGACGCTGTCGATCGGCGATCTCCTGACGCGGGATCCGGAGGCGCAGCGCGAGGAGATCAGGGCGATCCGCCAGCGGCTTTCCGAGCTCGATGAACTCCTGCATGCGCGTGTGCCGGTCTATCTGCTGCTGACCAAGGCCGATCTGCTGACCGGCTTCGTGGAGTTTTTCGACGGCTTCAACAAAAGCGACCGCGAACAGGTCTGGGGCACGACGTTCGGCCTCGACGAGAGCTACAAGGCGACAAATCTGCCGGAACGCTTCATGGAGGAATTCACCCTGCTGCAGCAGCGCGTCGATACCATGCTGATCGAACGCCTGCAGCAGGAGCCCAATCCGGAATTGCGCGGCCGCATCTTCCGCTTTCCGGCCGAGCTCACCTCTTTGAAGGAGCGTCTGCACGAGGTCGTCACCGAGCTTTGCTCGGGTTCGAAGCTGGTGGAGGCGCCGCTGCTGCGCGGCATCTATTTCGCCTCCGGCACGCAGCGGGAGGAGACGGTCGCCGTTCCCCGCATGCGCCGCAGCTATTTCCTTTCGCGCCTCTTTAAGGAGGTGATCTTCGGCGAAGCCTCGCTGGTCGCCCGCGACAAGCGGCTTTCGGGGCGGCAGTTGCTCTTCCGCCGCGCGGCCTATGCCGCCACGGTCCTGCTGCTTGCCGTGGTCCTGACGAGCTGGACGGCCACCTACATCCAGAACACCACGGCGCTGGCCGGCGCGGAAAGACGCATAGACGCCTACGAACAACTGGTGCGTGGCGTGCCGGTTCGCGACGTTTCGGATGCGGACTTCCTGCGCATCCTGCCGGCGCTCGACAATCTCGCCGCCGTCACCACCGACTTCTCGAAGACCCGCGTCTGGCCGATAAGCCTTGGCCTCGACCAGGAAGACAAGGTCGCCAGCCGGCAGCGCGAGGCCTATCAGCGGGCGCTGAACACGCTGCTCCTGCCGCGCATGCTGGTCCAGCTCCAGAAGGAAATCACCGAGACCACAGATGTCACCCGAACCTTCGACGCGTTGAAGCTCTGCGGCATGCTCGGCGGGCTCGGCCCGGTGAATGCGGACTTCGCCGCGCTGGAAGCAGAAGACATGTTCACGAGGCTCTATCCAGACGAAGGCAGGGCCGCGGCCCGGCAGGCGCTGATTGCCCATGCCGATGTCATGGCGCGCGGCGCGCTGCCACCGATCGAGCTGGACAAGGCGCTGATCGCCAAGGCGCGCGAGGTCATCCGTTCGCAGAACATCGCCAACCGCGCCTATGACATCCTGGCGGAATATCGCGAGTCCCGTGCGCTTCCCGCCTGGAGCCCCGCAGGCGCGCTGGGGCCGCTTGGCGAACAGGCTTTCGAGCGGAAATCGAAGGCGCCGCTCAACGAAGGCATTGCCGGCCTCTTCTCCGCGACCGGCTATCGCACCGTCGTCCTGCCTGGGATCACCAACGCCGCGCGCGAGGCGCTCGACGAGCAATGGGTCCGCGGCGATCCCAATCCCGCCGGCGTCACGGTCGACACCATCGCCCAGGCGACGCTGCAGCTTTATTTCGACGCTTTCGAGCAGCGCTGGTCGACGATTCTCACCGATATCAGGGTGAAGCCCTCCCAGACGATCGGCGATGCGGCGGAAACCACCCGCATCCTGGCGGGCAAGCCCGGTCCGGTCGAGAGGATCACCAAATCGATCGTCGCGGCCACCGATCTGCGCGCGCCTGGGGCGGAAATCGCCTCGGCCGCCGGCGACAGCCTGCCCGCCTCGACCACGGCACTTGCCAGCGCAGCGAATGCGCCCGATCCCTTCGGCCGTCTTCGCGAAGCCCTGAAGGCGCCGGCCAGCCAGTCGTCGCCAGCCGACCAGCCGAAGGATGCACCGCGATCCGAGATAGGGCACCTCGAGCCGATCCTGCAGAAGGTCCAGGAGCAGCTTTCGCGCGCCACGACGTCGACCGCCGAAGTCGCGAAAGTCTTCGACGTCGACAGCCAGCTCACGGACGCCAACCAGGACCTGTTGCAACAGGCTCGCAAGCTGCCGGCGCCGGTCGATACCTGGATGGCGGGGCTGGCCGCGGATGTCGGGTCGCTGGCGGTCAAATCCGCCCGTTCGCGTATCAGCGACGCCTGGGCGGCCGAAGGCGCGGGTTTCTGCTCGAATGTTGTCGCCGGTCGTTATCCCTTCGACCGGAAATCTCCACGCGACGTGGCGATGAGCGATTTCATCCGGCTCTTCGGACCGGAGGGGCTGTTCAAGACCTTCTTCAAGGAAAAGCTCGAAGCTTTCGTCGACACCAGCGCCTCGCCATGGGGCTGGAAGGGAACATTCGGCGCAGCGAGCATTCCGAGTGCGGCGATCGCCCAGTTCGAGAATGCCGACAAGATCAACCGCGCCTTTTTCCCAGCCGGCAGCGAGAACCCGTCGATATCAATCAACGTCAAGCCGGTATCGCTGACCGAGGCGGCCAGCGCCGTGATGCTGGAGATCGAGGGTGAACGGGTGGTCTATTTCCACGGCCCGATCCAATCGAAATCGATCACCTGGCCGTCGGCGGAAGCCAGTAACGTTTCGCGCCTCGCCTTCCAGCCGGGCGGCTGGCAGCAGGCGCTGACGGAGAACGGAGACTGGTCGCCCTTCCGGCTGTTCGACGATGCCGACCTCGCCATACAGGGCGACGACCTCTTCCGGGCAAAGTTCCAGCAGAACGGCCAGGCGGCGGAGTTCGACGTGCAGTTCGGTTCGGTGCTCAATCCATTCCGGCTGGAGGCGCTCGGCGCCTTCTCATGCCCGGCACAATTCTGACCGGTCCGCCATGAACGAGCGCGCCGCCCTGGACCGAAGCCCGACCGAAGCCGACAGGATCGGCTTCTTCGGCAAGCTGCCGAGCCACGGCGATTTTGTTTCGATGGGACTGGGCCGCAACCTGCAGGCCGCACTCGACGCCTGGCTGCAGTCGGGGTTGCAAGCGGCGCAGCGGGACCTCGGCGAGGATTGGGAACGCCGGTTTCGTATGATGCCGGCATGGCGTTTTATCGTCGAACGCGGTCTTTGGGGATCGGCCACCATTGCCGGCGTTCTGCTTCCAAGCCTCGACCGCGTCGGGCGTAGTTTTCCGCTTGTCATCGCCGCGCAGCTTCACGGCTTTGCCGAGCATCCGCGTCAACTCTACCTCGACGACACCTGGTTCACGGCAGCCGAAGCGATCGGCGAAAGCTCGGCCAAGCGGGATTTCGACATCAATCATTTCACGGCTAGTCTGAAGCGGCTGCGGACCCTGCGCCCGGCCGATCTTGCGGAAAACGAGACGCTGCAGGACAACGTTTCCGGCCGAGGCACGCTCTGGTGGCGGATTAATTCTGAGGATCGGCGAGCCAAGGGGTTTCGCGTCAGCGGCGCCCCGGACCCCGAGGATTTTCCGAAGCTGCTGCACAACGATTCTCCCGCGGCTTCGGCACGGCCGCAGCCCGAAACATCAGAGACGCCGCGCCCTGTTATCGTCGAACAGCATCATCCTCTGGTGATCCGCCACAGCCATGCCACGCATGCCGGCACACGGCTGAGCGTCAACGCCGATGCACTGCTCGTTTCGGAAACCCCTTCGCTCTTTGCCGTCGCCGATGGCGTCGGCGACGGCAACGCTGCCGCCGAAGTTGGCAGGATCGCCGTCCACGTACTGGCTGAAACCGCCCCGCAACAGACGATCGAAGCTCTCGTGCAGGACATCAAAGGCAAGCTTGGCCGAGCCCACGGCCTGCTGCAATCCGCCTATTTTTCCTCTGATCGTGAACCGTCGGCCGCGAGCATCGTCGTGCTGGCCACGCTTAATGAGAGCTGCGCTCTTCTCTGGGTCGGTGACGCCCGCTGCTATCTTCTGAGGGACGGCATGATGCGCTGCCTGACCCGCGACCATGTGGAGATCGGCCTGCGGCGCACGCTTTCGCGCGCCATCGGCATGCGGGGGCATCTCATTCCCGAAGTCCGTTCCGGCGGATTGCAGGCCGGCGACAGGCTGCTGCTCTGCAGCGCGCCGCTGCCGAGCGTCGTCCCCGAGCGGAGCATCGCTGAAATCCTCCTTTCCGCAGAAATCGAAAAGGTGGCCGATATCCTCGTCCAGGAAGGACTGATTGCCAATTGCCGCGAAAACCTCAGCGCGATCGTGATCGATGTGAAGACCGATGACACGTGATCATCCCGCGGATTTCGAAGAGATCGCGCGACGTTTTTCGCATCTCTGGCAGGCGTTGAATGAGGGTTCACCCGGGACCCGGAAAATCCTGGTAGACCGCGTCCGGGACGCGCTCGATCGGGGCGAGGCCCGGCTCCGCGATGCGGATTGCGACATCGTCGCCAACAGTTTTGTGCTTGAGGCACTGATCAATGACGGCGCGGCCACCCGAGTCTATCGCGCCCGCCATCGCGATCTCGGAACGTTTCATGCCATCAAGATGCCGCGGCCCGACCACGCCGACGATCCGGTTCTCAGGAAACTGATGCTGCGCGAGGCGGAAATCGGCATGGGGCTCCGCCATTCCCACATTGCCGCGACCCAGACCGTTCTGCGTCTTTCCGATGGGCGTCCTGCCCTTGTGACGGAATGGATCGGCAGCCGGCTTGCGGAGCTTTTGCAGCAAAGGCCACTGTCCCTCGGCGAGATCACCTCAGTCATGACCTCGGTGCTTTCAGGCCTGGAGGCCATCCATGCTGCAGGTTTCGTGCATTGCGACCTGTCGCCGCTCAACCTTCTCGCCGACGGCGATCTCTCCCGTTTGAAGATCGCCGATTTCGGCATCGCGCTTAAGCGCGGATCCCGGCATAGCCAATTCGATCTTGCCTTTGCCGGCCAGCCGGATTTCGCATCCCCCGAACAGCTGGCCGGTGAACCGCTCGACGAACGGTCCGATCTTTACGCAGCCGGGCTTCTGCTGTCCTTGCTGCTTAGCCGTTGCCACGAGGAGAGCGACGGTACCAAAACCTTGAAGGCATTGACGAACCATCTGTCCCAACAGGACGTGCAAGACAGGCCTGAAAATGCAAGAGCTGCCTTGCATCTGCTCGGCGGCTCCCCAAAACGTCCTGTCGACGCTTAATTGCCGCTCGAACCGGGGATTGGTGCCGCGGCCGTCGGCACGCTTTTCTGGTACACGTTAAAGAGCTTGGCAAAGTCCACCAGGCTGGCATTGCTGGCGTAGATGATATCGCCATCCATCATCTGGAACCGCTGCATCAGTGCCAGATTGGAAACGTCCTTCAGATTGACGCGATAGATCACCGGCTTGGTGCTCACCACAGCCGGCACGGGGGTCTTGGCGTTTGCGGCAGCAACCTGCGTATAGACCGGCTGGTTGCGCAGCACATAGAAATTGCGCGCATCGGCACGATCGTCGAGCAAGCCACCGGCTCGCCCGAGCGCCTGGGCAAGCGTCAGCCTGCCCGGCTCGAATTCGAACTCGCCAACACTCTTGAAGGCGCCGAAAGCGGTGAAAGTGGGTGAATCCTTGTCGACATAGATCTGGTCGTCCGGCAGCAGGTAGACATTCTGCTTATTGTCGTCGATGACGCGCTGGAGCGGCACCGTGGCGCGCTGCTTGCCGCGCATCAGCGTGACGGTCGCAGAGCCCGGAGCAGACGATGCGCCGCCGGCAAGTGCGACCGCATCGAGCACACGCTCCTTGCGGGCGGTGAGCGGGAAGCGACCAGCGGAACGCACGTCGCCATTGACGGTGATACCGCTGGAGGGCCTGTCGACCACGGTGACGACGGCTTGCGGATTGACTGCCGACCCCTTCAAGCCGGTGACGATGCGCGTCTGCAGAGCCTCGGTCGAAGAATCCACCACGCGCTGTTTGCCGACGAAGGGAAGGGTCACGTTGCCCGTGGAATCGACGGTGAAGCGGCCGAGATTGAGGGTCTTGCTTTGGGTTGAAGAAAAAAGCCCCTCTTCGCCGGTGTCGAGGATCGTTACCTCGATGACGTCGCCGCGTCGCAGCCTCGTATCAGCAAATCCGCTCGAGCGCATGAGGCTAAGCCCGGGATCGGTGGCCGCATAGGCTAGGGGCGTGACCGTATCCGGACCCATCGGCGCTTCCGAGAGCCTGACAACAGGAATCCGGTCGTTCGTCTGCGGGGAGGTGGCATTGTAGAAACCACCGGCAGTTGGGCCATCCGAAGGCCGGGCGCATGCGGTGAGAACTGCGACAAGGACCAACGGCGCCAGCTTTCGCATTAGGTATCCTTTTGGCAATATTGAGAGAATCGAAAAATATCAGCGACGGACGAGCGAGCAATACCAGTTGCGCGCGAAAAATCAATTATGACAGCTCAGAGGCGGACAGCTGTGGCTAATTGGCAACTATGCTCCTTAAGTTGAGTCGATGGATGGCTGTTTGAACGGTTCCGCCAACCTGCTCGATCTGCTCCCTGAGAGCTCCAGCTTGGAACCAAAACCTTGTCACGCGTATTCGATCGAGATTGGCTTTCGAACTTATGGCGAGTGGACAAAATGGCCTTGCACATCAAACGAATCTACGAACCGAAAGACGACAAGGAAGGCACGCGCATCCTGGTCGATCGTCTATGGCCGCGCGGATTGAGCAAGCTGGATGCAGCAGTCGATATCTGGTTGAAGGATATCGCGCCAAGCTCGGCGCTGCGCCGTTGGTTTGGCCACGACCCCGCCAAATGGACCGAGTTCCAGCGCCGGTATCGGGACGAGCTGGAGAAGAATCCGTCCGCCGTCGAGGAGCTGAAACGCCAGATCGGACAAGCGGACACGACGCTTCTCTACGCTGCGAAAGACGTGGACCACAACCACGCTATCGTTCTTCAGCGCTTCGTCGGCAAAAACTGACGCGTCGGTAACAACGCGATGACAAGCTGTTTCTCTGGTCCGAAATTTCCGGGAACCTTTTCGTCCGAGCTGCATCCGATGCTCGCTTCCGAAGGCACATCACTGTTGCCGCCGGAGCGTATTCAGTCACGACACAAGGGAGACAGATCATGTTGAAACGAATTCTCGGCGCCACTCTGATGGCGGTCTCACGGGGCACGGCTTCGATGCGGTCGATACCAAGCCGACCGATCCTCAGATCGCCAACATCGCCTATACGGCGGGACAGATTGATGTCGGCTTTCCGGGGGAGCACTAAAAACTCGTGCCGATACCGACGGCTCCTTCTTATCGCTGATCCTTTTGGGACCCCGCCTTTATATCCGCAGGCGGTCCAGTCGCCTGTGTCAATGTCGCCCGTCAGAGGCTAAGACATCCGGAGGTCAATGGTGGTCTCGAGAGCGTAACCCGCCCCGTATGCGGTGCGAATCCTCAGATTGCGGAGTCCTGCAAACGCTCTTCGCAGCCGACCGATATGCACGTCAACCGTGCGGCTTTCTACAGCGTGTGGATCGGGCCAAACACCTTCGATGAGTTGCTCGCGGGTACTGATCTGCCCCTGTTTTTCGAATAGGAATCTAAGTATTCTCATCTCGATAGGCGCAAGAGCTATTCTCTTGCCTGAAACCACGACGGCTTGCGCATCAAAGACAATGTCGGCGGCGGCAGCAAAGTTTGGCAGAGTCGAAGCCTCCGACCGCGGGCTTATGCCGTGGAGAAAGGCGAGAAGCTTTGAGGGCGACAAAGGACGCGTGATGCCTTCGTCCAGCCCGGCCTTGATCAATTGCAAGTGCTGGGCACGTGTGTCCTCGCCAACAAGTGCTCCCACAGGAAGTCCTGAATCCTTCAAGAGCGCACACAAGGGCGCAATGTCACTCGGCCACCCTGCACAATCCAGGACGACGGCAGAAACCTCTGCTGATGTGCAGGCGTCCACGACATCGGCGTCACAGGTAGCAAGACGAGCCTGAAAGCCCTCGCTATGCAAAATGTGCGTGAGGAGCAGATAAAGCTCGGCGTCCTGCGAGCAAATGAGAATGATCAGAGGCATGTCGACAGCCTTTTTGTCGCTTGATGAGGCGGCAGGCCTCAACTCGGTGCGAACTCGCCGCCGTTGACATCGATGATGGCTCCATTGACGAACCCGGCATCCTCTGACGCCAAGAACGCGATCACGGCAGCGACATCGTCCGGAGCACCGAGCCGACCGCCCGGAATGCGAGCGAGCGCGTCGATGTTGGTCTTGCTTTGCGGGGAGCCTGTCAGAGGCGTCAGGATGCGACCTGGCGCCACGACATTCGATGTTATTCCGTAAAAGCCATATTGAGAGACAAGCACACGGGACAATCCTGAAAGTGCGGCTTTGGACGTCGCATAGCTCGCGCCGGCGATCCGCGGTCTCGTCCGGCCCGCAATAGACCCAACGAAGATGACGCGTCCATAGCCGCTTTCCTTCATGGCAGGCAGAACGGCCCGGCAGCACAACATCGTCCCTGTCAGGTTGACGGCGAGCACGTCGTTCCACTCTTCAAGGGTAAGGTCGGCGACGTGAAGAGGGCCATCGGGACCCTTCGGCGAGATCCCCGCGTTGCAGACGAGGATCCCAGGTGCGCCCAAGACACGGGCGACTTCGCCGAAAAAGGAATCGACTGCCGCCGGTTCGCGGAGATCAACCTTTCTCGCAAGCGAGCGCTCTGGTCCAAAAGCCTCGGCAAGCGCGGCGCCCGCGGCCATAACGCTGGCTTCGCCATGGCTGAAGACGGCAACCCGGTGACCGGCTCTGAGCAGACGAAACGCAGTGGCAAGACCGATCCCGGTCGTGCCACCGCTGACGACCGCAACTCGTGGGATGCAACCAGGGCTCATGCCGCTTGATCCATTGCAGCAAACAGCGAAAGGGGCGGATGGGCGGCCGCTTCTGTTATTACCTCGATCAGCAAGGGACCTTCTTCATGCAGGCCGCGCTCGAGGTATCGAGGAAGATCCGCGGGATCGGAGATGCGGACTGCCGGGCAGCCGCAAGCTTCGGCAATCCGCCGATGATCGACGTCGGCGAAGCTGCAGGCAGTCGTGAAGCTGCCGAACTTCGCAGTTTCAGCATCACGTTGGAAGCCAAGGACCCCGTTGTTCAAAACGACGATGAGTATGGGTAGCTTGCTCCGCACCATGGTCTCCAACTCCGCCCAGCTATGCGCGAAGCCGCCATCCCCCACGATGGTGACAACTGGCTTGTCCGGCTTCGCCGCTTTTGCGCCGAGCGCAAGTGGTAAGCCCCACCCGAGTCCAGCAAGGCCGCGCGGCGACAGGAAGCGCATACCGGGGGAAAGAGCCCGCAACTGGCCGGCTATCCACATCGAAGAATAGCTCGCATCGGAAACAACGGTCGTATCTGCCGTCAGCACTTTTTGCAGGTCGGACATGACCCGCTCGGGACGGATCGGACTTTTCTCTGAACGAGCAACAGATTGGCGCTCCATGTCAAACGAGCGCCAAAATCCAGCGATACGAGCCGTCAACTTATCGCGCTGCGATGCGCGGTGCGACAGATCGCGTCGGGCAAGCGTGCTACGCAGCGCGCTTATAGTTTCGGCCGCATCGCCTGCCAATCTGATCGCTTCGTAGGTGCGTCCGATTTCGGTGGGATCGACATCGATGTGGATGACTGACGCGGACCGAGGAATTTGGCGCCAACTATCGGTGCCATTCTGGTTGGTTCGCGTCCCGACCAGAATGACGAGATCGGCTTCCTCGACAAGGGCAAGCGTGTGCCGTCCAAGCGATCTCGGCCCGACGAGAGCGCCGAGAACGCCTGCTGACAGCGGATGGTATTCGTCGACCGCGCCCTTTCCCATATTGGTCGTCAGGACGGCAAGCGAGGCTTCGTCCTGTAGTGCAGAAAGCTCGCCGGCGGCATGGCTTGCGTGGACGCCTCCTCCAGCGATGACGATGGGTGCGTGGGCTGCGGCGATCATCGAGGCCGCGCGCTCGATGTCGCTATCGCGCGGACGCAACCGATCGAGCGGCCAGTGGCCTAGCACAGCCTCACGTCGAAAGGGCGAAGGGGCTATCTGCTCCCGCAAGAGGTCGGCGGGGAGCAGGAGAGCTGCCGGTCCTGGCCGGCCCGAGGCGGCTGCCGTGAAGGCCGCATCGACATAATCGTCGATGCGCTCCCCTACGAGCACCTTTCGCACCCACTTCGTGCAGGATTGGAATAGGGTAAGATGATCGAGTTCCTGGAATGCATTACGATCGGCCTGGTCTCGCTCGACATCCTGGACGAGAGCAACGAGCGGAACGCTAGCCTTCAGCGCTTCGGCCAGCGGCGGAACGAGAAGCGTTGCGGCTGGTCCGTTCTGCGCTGCTACCACACCGACCTTGCCGGATAGGCGCGCGTAGCCGTCAGCCATGGTCCCTCCCATGTTTTCCTGACGGTAGGCGACTTGACGGATGCCGATTGCTTCGGCCGCAAGGATAACCGCCGAAGGCAGGCTCTGAGCAAAGATATGGGTGACGTCGTGCCTTTTCAGGGAAAGAGCGATCCGCTCGGCGACGGTTGTATGATCAGTTGCCATGGTCACATGCCTGCTTCGGTTGGAGTTGCTTCGAGGATTGAAAGGAAGTCTGCGAAGACTGCGATGACCGCATCACCGTCAGCTGTCGTCATTGCCGTCGAAAGGCACGCCGCAGCGCCATTGGGAAGCAGGATGCCGCAATTGAGGAAATGTCTGGAGAGTCGGCCCATCAACTCGGCCTCTTCCGGCGCGAGATACGCTTCGCGGAAGTCCGTTGGCTGCCTTCCTTTCGGATGGATGCGAAATAAGGACGCCGCCCCCGTCACGCTGAAGGCTGCGCCGTGGCGCTCGATTTCCTTTCGAAGCCCAGCCCGGATACGGTCGCCGAGGCTCTCGAGTGAAGCGAATGCGCCATCCGTCATCGCTTCCATAGCGACCCGGCCTGCGACCATCGACACGGGGTTTGCCGAAAACGTTCCGCCTTGCGGCAGTAGCGGCTTGCCACTGTCGCTTGCGAACACCCGCATTACCTCCTTGCGCCCGCCGATCGCCCCGACGGGAAAACCTCCGCCGATGATTTTACCGGCGGCGACCAGGTCGGGGTGGAGACCATAGCGGGCCGAAGCCCCCATATATGACTGCCGCAGATTGAGGACCTCGTCGGCAACGATGAGAATCCCGTATTGCTTCGCGATCGCCTCGACAGCGGCAAAAAAGCTCGGTTCGGGAGCTATCAGCCCGGCGCGGCTCGGCATCGGATCGATCAGGATACAGGCCAGTGAAGGGGCGGCCGAAGCAATCCGGCGCTCCAGATCCGCGATGTCGTTGAAGCGGATAACCGTCACCTCCTCACCTACCGAAGACGGCATACCGCGATAGGCTGGTACGGCCGGCGACCGCAGTGGGTCATTCCATATTGCCGGCGACACTGCCTGCCCCGTTTCCGCCCAATCATAGGCGCCGTGATAGGCACCTTCTATCCGTGCGATGCCCGGCCGGCAGGTGAAGGCGCGGGCGGCCTTGATCGAAAACATTACCGCTTCGGTCCCGCTGTTGACGAAACGAATATGTTCGATCGCCGGAATGCGCTCGATCAACAGCTCGGCCAGAGTGATCTCGTGCTCAGTCGGGTTGGAGAAACACGTTCCGCGATGAAGCAGATCCGCAACCGCGTCGGCAACGGGAAGGAAGCCGTGGCCGTGTATCAGCGTCGTGAAATTATTATTCAGGTCGAGGAGGCGATTGCCGTCGACATCAATGAGGTAGGCTCCCTCCCCGCGCGAAATGTAAAGCGGGCTGGGCTCGTGATCCACCGTGACCCGCGTGATCCCGGTCGGAAACACGCGGCGACCCTTTTTGAAGAAATGTTCGGACCGCGACCGGGGAAATCCCCGGCCATTGCGCAAGATATCAGGGCGAAACATTCGATCTTCTCCGGCAAACGGGTCGCGGCGCAACCCTTCATAATTTTGTTATAACAAAAATCATGAACCAGAAGAAGTTGCAACAAAAAAATCCGGCCGCGATGTTATTGCCGCTTGAGCCGCTCCTGCGCTGCTTTCTTGAGGCGCCGATAGCCGTCTCGAATATCGTTTTCCATTGCGGCGCGGACCGCAGAGGGGTCTTTATCCACCAGCCCCTCAATCGCGGCCAGGTGGTTGTGGACACCGTATTTTGCTTCCGCAAACTCTGGATAGAGGTCGTGGAATGAAGCGCCGACCCTTAACCACAGAGCCTCAATGGTCGAAAGGAGGTGCGACATCTCGCACAACCGATAGATGGTAAAGTGGAATTCCTTATTATCGTGAAGAGCATCACCGTAGCGCTTTTCGTCGAGCGACAGTGTGATTTTCTCCTGCAGCGCCAAGAGCTTGTCTACTATATCATTGGTCGCGCGAAGCGCGCCTTTCTCCGTCGCCAACCCTTCGAGCGCAAGCCGCATTTGCGTGACTTCGTAAAGTGCCGCAAGATCGAGATGCGGAACGATGACGGTTTTAGGACCCACCATGACGAGCGCGCCCTCAAAGACCAGGCGGTTGATGGCCTCGCGCGCCGGTGTGGCACCAACGTTCAGCATTTCGGCAACCGAACGGATCGGTAACTTGTGACCGGGCTTGTAAGCACCCCGCGCGAGCTGCTCCTTGATGGATGAATAGGCGAAGTCGCTGAGGCGCCCAGACTGCAAATCCGACGCCGACAATTCCTCTCCAGTTGTATTTTCGTTCAAAATTGACCCTCACGCGTTGACATCTTCACATTTTTGTTGCAACAAAAATGAATTCACGAAAACTGATACCGTAATGTGACATCATAACGGTATCGTGAATATTAGCAACGCCTTGGCCCCGGACGGCCATGCCCGAACAGCTGCCGGTCTTGCCGGCATGACACTCACAGCACCTGGCGCCGCACGAGCGGAGCCGGGAGGTTTCAATGCGTGGCAAAGCACGCAAATGAGGAGATATCATTTTGATTGGTGCGCCTGTTTTCATCGATCGCATAGGCAAGATCTACGGCAGCCAGACTGCCGTTGGCGCAGTGACCCTGGATGTTCCGGCAGGCGAATTCCTGTCGATCCTCGGTCCCTCCGGATCGGGCAAGACGACGCTTCTGACAATGATCGCCGGTTTCGAAAGCCCGTCTGCCGGACGCATCATCATCGACGGGCTCGAGGTCACCGCCGTATCGCCCGATCGCCGCAATATTGGGATGGTCTTCCAGCGGTATGCCTTGTTCCCGCATTTGACCGTCGCCGAAAATATTGCCTTTCCCCTGAAGATGCGCGGCATTCGCAAAGACGTCAGAGCAGAACGGGTTGGCCGGGCGCTCGACCTCGTCCAACTCCCGGACTATGCCAAGCGCTATCCCCACGAACTTTCCGGCGGCCAGCAGCAACGGGTGGCGGTTGCGCGAGCAATCGTATTCGAACCGCCTGTTCTCTTGATGGACGAGCCACTCGGGGCACTGGACAAGAAGCTGCGCGAATCCATGCAGATCGAGATCAAGCAGCTTCAGCGGCGTCTCGGTGCAACGGTTATTTACGTGACGCACGATCAGGAGGAGGCGTTGACGATGTCCGACCGGATCGCCGTTATGGCAAAGGGGCAACTCGCGCAGCTCGGAACCCCGGCCGACCTTTACTGTAATCCGCAGACTGCCTTTGTTGCCGATTTCATCGGCAAGATGAACTTCCTGACCGGAGAATTCCTGGGCGAGACCGCTGGCCGCCAGACGATCAGACTGGGTGACGACGTGGTCATTGATACACCCGGTGCTACCCATGGTTTCGAGGGTTCGGCAAAGATAGGTGATCGCGTTCGGCTCGCGCTACGGCCTGAGCGCCTTGGCCTTGCAGCGCGTGGCGCGGGGGGACAGAACGCCCTCCCCGGCCGGATCGAAACGTCGGTCTTTGGGGGCTCCTTCGACCTTCATCTCGTTCGCTCCGATTTCGGAAGCGGAGAGATCATTCAGGTCCAGATCCCTGCTGATGGAAAGAGGGTGCCCTTTGCAATGGGGGCACTCGTGGATGTCATCGCCGAACGCGACGGCCTACGGCTCTTTGCGGTCGCGGAGGCATGAAATGACCATGACCGTCGATAACCTACCCCTTGCACCAACCCGTCCAGCAAGCTGGTTTTTCTCACGCTCGGCGCGCCAGTATTCGCACGCGCTGACGCTCCTGCTTATTGCGCCATTGCTGCTCTTGCTGGCCGGAGGCTTCATCTATCCAATCGGCCGACTCGTCTCTTTGAGCCTAATGGCGCCGGGATTCACGCTGGAGCATTACGAGCGGATCGTCACCGAGCCACTCTACATGGAAGTCCTGCTTCGCACGTTGCAGACGGGTGTAATCGTAACAGTGGCGAGCCTGCTGCTTGGATATCCGGTTGCCTTCCTCATGGCGCGTGCCAAAGGCAAGATGGCGATGATCGTATCGGCCGCGGTGTTCGTGCCACTATGGACCTCAGTGCTGGTGCGATCCTACGCCTGGATCGTGCTGCTGCAGCGAAACGGCATCGTTAACGGTCTGCTGATCGAGAGCGGCCTCATTAGCAGTCCGTTGAAGCTTATCTACACCGAAGGCGCGGTGATCCTTGCGATGACGCATGTTCTCATGCCCTTCATGATCCTGCCGGTCTACAACGTTCTTCGCACTATTCCTGCTGAGTACGCCCAGGCCGCCCGCAATCTCGGCGCCGGCCCGATTGGCGCGTTCTGGCGCGTGACCTTGCCGCTCAGCCTGCCTGGAATCTTTGCCGGATGCGTCATGTGCTTCATCCTGGCGATCGGTTTTTATATCACGCCGGCACTCGTCGGCGGGCCTGGAGCATTGATGATGGCAACACTCATCGGCCAGCAAACCACCGTTCTGCTTGACTGGCCGTTTGCCGCAGCGCTCGCGACCGTCCTTCTGACCACGACGCTGATCTTTGTCCTTGTGTTCCGCAAGGCGCTTTCCATTAGCAAAGGAATGAACAGTGTCAATTGAGCCCGCAGTCACCGCCTCATTCGCCCCCTCTCCCGTCAACAGCACCCATCGGCCTTACGGCAAAGCGGGATTGCGGCTCCTTGGGGGTTTCCTGATCGGAGCAATCCTGTTCTTCCTGGTCCTGCCGACGTTGCTCGTCATCCCGATTTCGCTGAACGACAGCAGCTATATCGAGTTCCCGCCGAAGGGCCTGACGCTTCGCTGGTATATCGACTTTCTATCTGATCCGGACTGGCGCGCGGCAACGATCTTCAGTCTGCAGATTGCGCTGGCGACGACGGTCGCTTCGACGGTTATCGGGACATTGGCCGCCATCGGGCTCGTTCGCGGCAATCTGCCGGGAAAGACCCTTCTGCAGGCATTGTCGCTGGGGCCAATGATCGTTCCCCATGTCGTCTTTGGCGTCGCCCTTTATCTGGTTTTTTCCCCGCTCAGCCTGACCGGCAATTTCGCTGGTTTCTTGATCGCGCACACCGTGCTTGCTGTTCCCTACGTGATCATCACAGTGTCGGCAGCACTCGAGCGCTTCGACACATCCCTCGAGCTTGCCGCACTGAATTGCGGAGCAAGCCGGAGCCGGGCCTTTTTCAGCATTGTGCTTCCGAACATCGCGCCGGCGGTGGCTGCGGCTTCGGTCTTTGCGTTTCTGGCGTCGTTCGATGAGGCAACAGTCGCCTTCTTCATTTCCGACACCGGCGGAAAGACGATCAGCCGCAAGATGTTCGAGGACATCGATTTCAATCTCACCCCTGTCATAGCGGCGGTTTCGACGCTGCTCGTCGCGGTATCACTGCTGCTCATGGGGGCCATTCATCTCCTTACCGGCCGCGGGGAGGATTAACGTGATCATATCAATCGGACAGAGGAACAACCGATGAAAAAGCGAAAAAAGATCAAGCCTTTGCTGCTTGCGGCTTGCCTCATGCTTGCTGGCGCGGGTGCGGCGCAAGCCGAAGAGCAGGTGATCATTGCGACCACCGGTGGCGCCTACGACGCGGCGCTTCGAAAGTTCTGGTTCGAGCCGTTCACGGAAAGGACCGGCATCAAGGTTGTATCGGTCGCGGCAACGAATGCCGAGATGCGGGCGAAAGCTGCGGCCATGGTCAAGACCGGCAACGTGACCTGGGACCTTTACCCGGACGGCGAGATCCAGGCGAGCGCTGAAGCGCATCGGCTGACATCTGAAGATCTCACCGAGTTCTGCAAGTCTTTCCGGGGCCGGCCAGACCTGGTGGAGGATGCCTGCGTCAGTGCCGGGGCAAGGCTTTTTTCGACCGCAACGCTGATGGCCTACGACCCGACTGCCTTCAAGGATGGGAATCCGTTGAGCTGGGCCGATATGTGGAACCAGACAAAATTTCCCGGTGGTCGCTCGTTTCCAAATTTCGACGATCCGTGGCGGGTCATGGCTGCCGCGCTCCTCGCCGATGGAGTTCCGCGCGATAAACTCTTTCCGCTCGACGTCGATCGCGCCCTCAACAAGCTCGACGAGATTCGCCCGGCGATATCGCTCTGGTGGAAGACCGGTGATCAGAGCGTTCAGGGGTTTCGCAACGGCGACTACAGCATCGGGCAGATCTGGCTGACGCGCGCAAATACACTGAAGGCGGAAGGACGCCAGATCGCCTGGTCCAAGCAGGCGTCGTTCCTCGTCGGCGATCGCTTGACGATCATCAAGGATGCGCCGAACCGCGGAAATGCGTTGAAGCTGATCGGCTACTGGCTTGATCATCCGGAGGCGCAGGCTGGGGTGTGCGACGAACTCCTTTGCACGCCGCCGAGCCGCAAGGCGATCGATTTGATGTCGCCGGCTGCACGCGCGGCACTGCCGAGCGACGAGGACGTCCGGGATTACATCGTCATCCCTGACGCCAAATGGATCAACGACAATGCCGCGATGATGCTCGAGCGTTGGAATGCCTGGATCCGATGACGATCCATCTCCGGGCGGCCTTGCCGCCCGGAGATGTTGAGCCGGATCTTTATCCCTTGAGTGCACGGTTGATGGCAGTTGCGACGTCACGCACTTCGGAAGCCGTGTGGCCGGCAGTCGGGCATATCCGCAGCCCTGCCCTTCCCTTGGCCACTGTCGGGAAAAAGATGGCCGACGTATAGTAACCGGAATCAAGCACCAGTCTGGCAGCGCCGATTGCCGCAAGCTCGTCACCGACGACGACGGTTCTGATCGGGAGTCGGGACCCTGCCTGTGCGGTCGGCACCAGTTCGTCGAAAAGAGAGATGTGTTCTGCGAGTGCCCTTTGCCGCACGCCGAGTTCCGGTGTGCGATGGAGCGACTGAGAGGCGAGGGCTGCGCCGATCGCGGCAACATTGATGGAGGCCGAGAAGGCGTGCGCGAGAGCAAAGCGCCGGAAGATCTCTTCCTGGAACGCCGTTGCGAGCATCAGCATGCCGCCCGACGCTCCGAAGCCTTTCCCGAGCGAGGCTGCGATGATCGTTCGTTCACCGAGACCTTCTGGCATTTGTGAACGGGCAAACCCCTCGCCTCTTTCTCCGAAGATGGATATGCCGTGAGCATCATCGATGTAAAGGAAGAGGCCGTATTGCTTCTGAAGCTCCCGCAACTCCTCGATCGGGGCACAGCCGCCCATGGAATAGACACCGTCGCAAACATAGGCGACCGTCTCGTTCCGGCGGCAAATTTCTTCGAGCGCCTGAAGATCGTTGTGGCCTATGGTGCGCACCTCGCATTCCTCGGCAACGACGGGCTTGTTGAAGGCGAGCGTTGCATGCGCGAGACGGTCGAATACCATGACTGGCTTTTTGCCGCCGGTCAGAACACCAGACGCAATCAGCGGAAGCGCGCTTAAATTGGCGGCAAGCACTGTTGTGTAGGTGATAACCCTTGCGCCGAAGAGATCAGAAAGAGCATCCTCGAGGTCTCCGAGGACTGCAAAATTGAGCCGCGTCCGGGCGCAGGACCAGTGCAGTGTTCCGTAGCGCCGAACGGTCTCGATTGCGCCCTCGATGATTGAGGGGTGATTGTCGAGGCCGAGATACGAGCAGCGGACGAAGTCGACGACGCGTTCCGATCGGTGCTCCGAAATCGGCAGCTCCACCGCTCGACCGTCAGACGGATGGACATAGAGGGCCATCAAGCCGTCGAGATGGGCGGCGGCAAAGTGGGGACTCGCGTGGCTGATCAGGCCCGCGGTGTTTCTATGGGATGTTTTCGCGGATCCGGCGCCCGAAGCTGCCTCTTGCATGTTGTGCTCCCAAATGTTCAACGGACTTCACGCTATGCGCGTGATCGTCGTTTATACAACAAAGGCGACAGCAAATTTTTGAGACGTTCCCGTGAAGATGTGAACGTGACGAAGTTCATATGCTTCAGGAGATGTCGAATGCGTATCCTTCCTTCGGCACGGTGCGGATCACATCGCGGCCAAGGACCCGTTTCAATGCACTCCGGAGGCGGCCGATATGAACATCTACTGTTCGCGGCTCGACGAATACCGTCTGTGGCCAGGCAACGGCTATCAGTTCCGCACGGCTGAGAACGCGCCCCGCGTCACCCATAAGGGCACTCAACAGACGAAACTCGATCGGGCTCAGATTGACCGGCGTGCCTCGCACCAGAACACGCCGGCTACTGACGTCCAGCTTCACATCGTCAAATATTGGAACGAGACGGCTAGTCGCCTCGCCAGAGGAATTGCCTATTGCACCGTGAAGGTAGGACAGGAGCCGCTCCGGCGGCATTGGCCTTGTAAAGCTCTCATCCACGTTGGCTTTCAGGATGTCGAGATAGGCGGCCCTTTCGGCAACGAGCGCTATGAGCGTGACGTCGCTGGCAAGTCCCCTTTCCTTCAGAGCCGACACGATATCAGCCAGAATTTGTGAACCCGGCTGGCAGTCGACGATGATGGCTGCAGCGCCGCGTTCCTCTGCGGTCGCCACCGCCTCGTTTGGAATATCGACGAGCACCGTTCTGTATCCGGCACCCTTCAATATGTATGACAGCATCAAATAATAGTCGGCATCCTGGGATACGATCGCCAGAAGTGCGCTCATCGGCTCGCTCCGCCAGCTGCTGACCCCATCATATCTGAGTTTGATATGACAAAACTCTCACCTGATTGCCTCATTGTCGGTGGCACCTCAAGCCTGATTCGTAACTTTTCGCGAAAAGGAATCGCGAAAGCGCTCTCATTGCGGGTATTTTTATAACTTGCGTTTCAGTTTTGTTACAACATAATGTTGGGCGTGAGAAGCACTTCGCACAGAAGCGCATGTTTGCCAGGGACGACACGTGATCGTGGCCCACTCGGTGGGATCGACGTCCGGCATAATTTGATGGCCTGTTTCCGGACGGTAACGGGGCTTTTTAATGCGCGAAATGTTCGAAAGGTTTTCAACCGGCTGCGCCGCGGCCACACCGGATTTTTGGAGTGATGCAGATGTTGGGGACATAAGTATTGCTGTCCGTTCGCTTTACGGACGACATGCGAAAACAGCGGCGGCCTGGTGTGCCGTAGGCGCGCGCTCCGACGGTCGCTCAGGCGATTTCAAATTTTGGGTCCGGGTATTCGAGCATCTGGGGACAGAGGAAGTTGTGAAAATCCGAAAACAAGGGCGAGGGTCATAGACGATGAACGTTATGTCGGACGCATTTTCGGTCCGACAGCATTCCGACCCCTATGAATCTGGCCGGCCTTTTAGGTCAGCCGGTTTCGCATCGATCGTGCACGCCGCTCGATAGAAAGCCGTATCGAGGACAGGACGCGTAGCGTCGCAAGAGGTCTCCCGCTGAGCGATGACCACTCCTTTGTCTCCTTCATCGGCTTCAGAGATCAATGCTGCGGTTGGTGGTGCGTTGGCGCCGTTCCGAGATGATCTGCTCACTGCTTTCCCTGCGGACCGTCTGCTGCAGAACTTTCAGCTTTTCCTGCATCACCTCGAAGGCGCGGTGCTGTGCCGGTGGCACACGGTTGCTGAGATCCTTCTCGCCGCGAATGATGGCACTACGGCCGAAGCGCTCGTCGAGCGCGCTGCTGACTGCGGCAAACTCCCGGCGAATGTCGGGACCGAGCGAAGCGGCAGATCCGCTCAACTTGCGGCCATTTTTCTTCGCCTCGGCCGTCAGCCGCATGAGCACGTCCTCCGCCGCGGTCGACAGACCGGGAATGGCGACTGCCATGCGCCGCCGTTCTTCAGTAGTAGCCTGGCGTTCGGCATCGAGCAGATTGACGTAGGCCGAACCGAGCGCCCGCAGGCGGGCCCCGGCTTCAGGCACGGCCTGCACCACCTCTTTCCGCTCCCGGCCGGCGGCCAGCATCCGGTCCACGAGGCGATCGGAGCCGCGCAGGGCACCGTAGGCGGCCGGATCGTTGGTCACCGCGGCTGCGATGCGCTCGCCAGCAAAACCCTTCTGAAGCAGCTCTTCGATCTTGCCGACGGCGCCGGCCGGATCGCGCCAGATCGTTGATGCCACCGCCGCCAGCGCGGCGCGCTGGTGGCGATACAGTGGTGTGGCCAGAGCGCGAGATCTCGCCTCCTCGTCGACAGGGGTCTTGAACTCGGTGACAGCGGCAAGCATGGGGACATTCTCCTTCTGCGGATCGACACTGGCCGCCGCGACGATCTTCGAACGATCCCACCGCTCGACAAGATGCTGTTCGTCGGCAAAGCGCTTCACGGCCTCGAACAGCCGGGTCAGCTTCTCACCGCTGATACTCGTCAAGTCTTCCGGCATACGCTCGATCATGTTGCGTTCGGCAACCGCATCGGCCTTCGCGGTAAAAGCGCTCCAGCCGAAGCGAGCGCTCAGCGCCTCGCTGACCGCCTTGACCTCCTGGACGATCGAGCGGTCTTCGGTGGCAAGCGCAAAGGCGGTCTTGTAGGCGTCGTCACCTCCTTGCCGGCGCACTGCCTCGATCTCCGTAAGACGTGCCATCGCCTTTTCGGAGAGCGCCGGGATTGGCAATGACATATGGGTGCGGCGGCGCTGCTCACCGAGATCGAAGCGTTCGCCATTCCGGCGGAACTCGGTGGCATGGGCGCGGGCCAGCGGCAGTAGGTCCGTCAAGGCGGTGATCGCGGCATTTCGTTCGTCGCGTGCCGCACGACCATCGATGATCAGATCGGAACCACGCAGGCGGCCGAGCCGATCGGGTGCATTGGCAAGATCGTCTGCAAGCCTGCGCGGTTCGATGCTTGTATCCGATGAAAGCGCGTTCAGGGCGACAAGTGCTGCATCCGGGTCACGATAGATCTTTGCGAGCAGCGGCCGCAGGATCGCCTCCCGTTCCTTCCAGGCTGGCGACGCAAGCTGCGCCAACAGCGCATCTTCATCAGCGCTCCTGGCGAAGCCTGTGGCGGGCGGGATCAGATATCGGCTACCAACAACGTCCGCCTCCACGGGTTGGGGTTCAGCCCGTTCCTCATTGTAGGCGACCCGTCGTTCCCGCTCGATCGTGAAGCCGAACGCCACGCCCGCCCGCTCCCAAAGCTTCGCCAGTTGCTCGCGCCTCTCGGCAATCCCGGCCCACCGCCGGGAAAGGCTTTCTTCCACCGCGGCTGCGGCAAGCGAAAGATGATCGAGACCGCGGCGCCGCGCAAAATCTTGCGCCTGGGCGCGATAACCGGCCTCGCTTTCAAAATCGAGCGTCGTCGTCTTGGCGCCGGAGCGCGACAGGCGCTCTACCAACTGCTTGAACAGGTCAGGCCGATGGCTTTCCCGCTCGATGCGTTGCTGGCGAGCTTCGCTGGTTTCGATCCGTTTGGCGGTCCAGACGTTGCGGTCGACCTCTCTTTCCTCGAACCGCTTCTGGCCGGTTTGTTCGTCGACGATCGCAACCTTGATCGTCACCCGCTCCACTCCGTCCTTGCGCAACGTGACTGTATCTCCTTGCGAGACGCCACCTTCCTCGAGCGCCTTCGGCAGGCTCACGCCCCAAAGTCGATGGATGGTTCCGTCATCGGTCTTTACGTCGGCATAGGGGCTATCGTCGGCATCCTCGTCATTCGGCCGGAACTTGGCTTGTCCCGACTCCACAAGCGCGCCGGTGACGCCGGCGGCATGATCGACACGCGGCTTCCGTCCCCATTCCGGCTTCGCCTCAAAGTCTTCCTTTGCCGCATAGAGATCGACGCGGTCGCGATGCCGGGTCATCGACACATAGGTCAGGTGCTGGTCCATCATGCCGGTGGCAAGCACCAAGGTCCGGTCGACGGTGGCACCTTGTGATTTGTGGATGGTCGCGGCGTAGCCGTGATCGACATTGCGATAGCTGTCCTCGCTGATGACGACATCACGCCCATTGTCGAGACGGACCGACAGCAGTGTGTCGCCACGTTTGTCGCCGGTGGAAACGACCGTGCCGAGCATGCCGTTCTTGACATGTTGCGGACCGAGACGGGGAGCACGTGGCTCGAGGAAGCGGGCATTCTCCAGGAAGATGATGCGGTCGCCGACGGCAAATTCCCGCGCACCACGTTCGGTCCGGAAAGCGCGGTTCTCACTGAGCGCGCCCTCTTGCGACATCACCGATCGCAGCGCCTCGTTCAGACGCTTTACGTCCTCGTTGGTGTGGGCGAGCACGAGAAGCTCATCACCGCGAAGACGACCGTCATTGCCGGCCGAGGCTGAGTTCCGGATCGCCTGTCGGCGTGCATCTGTCCAGTCGCCAACAATCCGTCCGATGACTTCGTCCCGTGTCCCTGCCTCGATCAGGTGGCCATGTCGGGCATAAGCGTCGAGGCCTTGTTCGACCTCACCGCGCGCAAAAAGCCGTGACGCCTCGCGCGCCCATTGGTGGCGCTGGCGGCGCACACCGGCAAGTTCGGCAAAACCGATGCGCTCGGTGATCGCCCGGAACGCCGCACCGGCCTGGATCGGTTGGAGCTGCATCGCATCGCCGACCAGCACGACTTTCACCTCCGCTTGCTCGGCGATGTCAAGCACGCGGGCCAACTGCTGCGACGACACCATGCCGGCCTCGTCGATGACAAGCACGTTGCCGCGTTCGGGCAATTCGCGTCCATTGGCCCAGGCGAGTTCCCAGGCGGCCAGTGTCCGCGACCTGATGCCGGAACTGTCTTCCAGCCCTTCGGCGGCTTTGCCGGCAAGGGCCGCACCAATCACCCGGCGGCCATCACTTTCCCAGGCGACGCGGGCTGCGGCAAGCAAGGTCGACTTGCCGGCGCCGGCAAGGCCGACCACGGCTGTGATGCCATTGTCGCCGGTGACATGACGGACGGCGTCGACCTGCTCCGGATCGAGCCGGAATGACTTTTCCGTATCCCGGGTCTCGACGTGTCTGATCGCGGCCGCAACCACCCGATCGGAGACGCCGAAACCGCGGCACTCCGCCAAAAGTTGCGCCGACCGCGCCATGTCGTATTCGATGCGAAGGACTTCGCGCGTGGTGAAGACGGCGGGTTCGCTCGCCTTGCCCGTTTCGGCATCGAGCTGCTGCGGCTTCAGCATGATGAGATCGTCCGACGCCATCAGCCGCGCGCGGATATTGGCGAAGACGGCGGGATCGTCGACGGTGCGATGCAGCGCCTTGGCGATGTCGCGCTCATCGAAGGTGGAGCGTTCATTGCTCAACTGCTTCAGCAGAAGCGCAGGATCTGCCAGCAGCCGGTCGGCCATCTCCTGGCGACGGGCAAGATCGGCCGGAGCAAAATACATCTCGGCACCCCTGCGGGAGAGTGCTGCCTTCTCCGGGCCGAGATGTCTTTGGGCGATGCCATCAAGGCCCTGATCGGCATAGGGACGGCCATCGAGCCGGATCTCGTGGCCGGCAAGCGCCAGATGCCGGTTGGCCGTCTCCGCCCAGGCGACCTTCCAGGCCTTCATGGTTTCCTTGTCGCCAGCCCAGAGCTTGTAAACGATCCTGCCCTTTGGCCGATCAGGGGTGACGACCCGCAGCGGCTTTCCGTCCTCGCCGGCCACCGCCACCTTCTTCGGCCCGAAGCCTTCCTCCGTCAAAGACCTCAGCGTCGTCATCAAATGGATGTGCGGATTGCCGTCCTTGTCGTGATAGACCCAATCTGCGACCATTCCCTTCGAGGTGAGATTGTCGCGCACGAACTCGCGCACCAGCGCGATGTTCTCGGCCCGCGTCAGTTCCTCCGGCAGCGCGATGATAAGCTCACGCGCCAGCTGCGCGTCTGCCCGTTTCTCAAAGGCGTCGACCGCATTCCAGAGCGCCTCGCTGGCGCCGGCAACGGAACGGCCGTCGATCGCCGTCCGCAGCCAGGTCGGCATCTGGTCCGGCAGGGCCAGTTCCTCATGAACGAGTTCGGAGGCCCCGCCCCTGTAGCTGAAGGACGTACCGGCCTGTTCGTCCATCATCCGGGTGCGATGACGATAGGCGGCGGCCGAGACGATGCTGCGTCCTGCTCCCCTGCTGATCACCTGCGCTCTGACGAACATGATCGCCACTGCCGTCTCCTGATCATCCGAGCACGTCGCGATAGCGACGTATATTGCGCCCTCAAACCGATCGGACCGAAGGGCCGATGCCGCTTTTGCCGCTGCACGCTAGCGCATTTTACTATTTTATTCTAGTTAGTATGCTTCCTGGCATCGCTCATCGAAAACAAAAGGAACAGTAGGCGTGTGAGGTCTTCCATGGCCAGGGTGAAGGCTTCTCGCACCATCTAAGCTGAGCAACCGAAACGGTCGAACGCGGGAAAGCCGGCGCGTCAGCTTGCGCGCCGACTGCTGATCGGGCCGCATCACTGCCTAGTCGATAACATTGGGTCGACCAGATCATCACGCTGGATCATAGGTCGTCGCTACGCACGGGCCGACTACGTCAAGCAAGGAGATACTGATGGTTCTGCGTTAGTCTAACCGCAAATCCAATTGGATCGGCAAATCGACAGTCGAGCAGGCCCGGGTGGATGCGGTCTGGATGAGAAGCGCCAGGAGTGGGGCAGCTGCGCAAGTCTCGCCGGCTCTCGCGAAAACGCTTCGTTCCAATTCCATGATGACCTTGCTCCCTCGGCCAGGCGATTGTGAAGCTCTTGTAAAAGGTCATCGCCCGGCCGAAGCGGTTTGAGAGGACGACGAGCCGAAGCAGGCAAGCTTGGTATATAGCATCAGGTTCACATCGGTTGTCAGAATGCGACCTCCTTCGTTGATGACACAGGACGTCAGAGGAGAAGACATCGGCGGACAGAAGGGGCCGCGACCCTATCAGGCGCGAGCCTGCGGAACTGTCGAGGGGCGAAATCCCTGACAGCCCGGCAGCCGGTCGATCCGGCCAGCCAGGCATACGGATACGGCGATAAGCCCCCGTCAGCACGGAGGCTCAGAGCTCGCGCGGCCGTCCTGTTCGGCCCAGATCACCTCGCGTTCGGCCAGCGCCAGCTCGAGTTCGTTCTCGATCTGTGGACGCTCGGCGGGGTCAGCGTTCCTGAGCTCGGCGCGTAGCACTTCGATGGCTTCGTCGATGCAAGTGGTCATTGTCGTCTCCTTGACTGTTGTGAAAGACGAGCGCTCCGGTCATGGCGGGATGGAGGGGTCAAGGATCGCGTCAGCGACCGGCGGAGCCGGCAAGTGGGGGTGCCGGTTTTGTCGGAGCGGAGGGAACCGCAGCGGAGGCAAAATTGGGGAACCACGAAGTGCTTGAGGCCTCTATGCCGCCATGGCACCCTCGGATAGACTGAGCAGACCTTCCCTCTCCGTATGGCACCAGAATAGCCGTCAACGGGCTCGATCCCCTTGACGGCTCGAATAACAAGAAGGCTCGCGGCAGAGACATTCTGGGAGCCGGCCCCGCTTTCGGGACCGGCCTGTAGGCCTCAGGCTGGGTTGTTCCAGAGGATAACCTTGCGGTTCGACTCGCCGCCTGGGGCTTGTGCGAGATTGCCGAAGATCACGCCGATCTCTGGAGCCTCCAGTTTGACCGAGAGGTATTCCTCGCCGGTCAGGCGGGCGATGCGGTTCCAGCCCGCGCCGATCTCGAAGCCGGTCTTGCGGTGGATGATGCGGTAGTCGGGGGCTTCATCGCTCGCCTTGCTGGCGTTCGGGACGATGGCGATCGGAGCGTTGACCCGGATCGTGGCGAAGATGCCTTCGAAGCTGCCGTCGGTCTTCTGCGTCAGGGTTGCGATCGTGGTGGCCATGGTACTGTCTCCTTCGGTTGCTCGGGACCATTCCCGATGGCGCCCGAAGAAGGGGCCGAGCCGCAGGCGTCACCGGAGCGCCAGCGCAGGGGAACCCCTTGCGGGTTGACGCTGATGGCGGCCGGTCCCTTAGAAAGGCGACATGGAGAAAGGGAATGGTCCTGAACAGCGACCGTCAGGAGACAGCAATCCATGGCGATCCGATTGCCACCTCGTGCAGGAGCCCTGCCCCGGACGTCTTACACGAGCTGGGTGGATCTTCCTTCCGCATATCTGCGCCGGGCAGCAAGCCAACTTGCGCGACAGCCGGCTGCGATCGGCAAGGTCGGCTCTCTCACCGCCGATCGTCGGCAAAAGCTGTTCACACCGGTGTTGAAGAAGCCGTCAGGCGGTAGCATGCATCAAGAACATGAATCGATCCGCCACGACCGATTCAGGAAACTCGTTGGACGGCCAATTGGTGAGCGCGCATGATCCGATCATGGATACAACGGCTGACATTATGCTGCTCTATCGGATCGATCCGTCCCGGAATATGGCGCGTTTCTATCGTCTGTCGATCCAGCCGACGTTGTTCGGAGGCAGCTCTCTCGTGCGCAATTGGGGCCGGATCGGTACCGAAGGCCGGCTGATGGTGGGACTGTACGATACGCCCGAAGAGGCTGATACTGCCTGTGAGCGCATGACCAGCCGCAAGCTGCGTCGCGGCTATCGGTATGACGGTGCAACATGCTTCGCCCAAGAAATCGTCACGGCGAAAGGCGCGAAGACTGCTTCAGCAGATTTCGTAGAGCCGGCGACGCCGGCGGAATGGAGCCCCGGCCGGACGATATACGCCCAGGGGGCTCTGGAATTTCCTGAGAGTACGCCAGGGCAGCCACAGTGCCTTGGCGAACGTTAACGGCGCGTTCGCAGGGTGGACCGAAGTGGACGTATTCCGACGCGAACCTAGGGTCGTACAATGTGAAAACTGCGGCTGGACGGTGCAGGATCTTTCGCCTATCGGTGTTTCATGAAGTCGTCGCTCGATCATATGCCGCTTCGCAAGCAGCGAGAACTCGGCCGGGTTCTCGAAATCCTGCACGAGGAATTCGAGGACGCGCTGAAGGAAGGCACGGCCGACTTCAAGAAGCGCGGCAGGATCTTGAAGATCATCCTGTTCGGCTCCTACGCCAAGGGCGGATGGGTCGATGAACCCTTCACCATGAAGGGTTATCGCTCCGACTTCGATCTGCTGATCATCGTCAACAATCGCAAGCTCAGCGAGTTCGCCGAATATTGGCACAAGGCGGCTGACCGGCTGATCCACGATAAGTCGATCGAAACGCCGGTGAGCTTCATCGTCCATTCCAGGCGCGAGGTGAACACTTATCTCAAGGAGGGGCAGTATTTCTTCTCCGACATTCGCAAGGAAGGCATCGTCCTTTATGAGCTCGACGATGAGCCGCTTGCCGAACCTATGCCGCTTTCGCCGGCCGATCGGTTGCGGCTAGCGAGAGACCACTTTGAACATCGGTTCAGGAGTGCCTCGAAGCTCCACAAGGTTTCGATGTTCTGCCTGAGTGAGAAGGACTACAACGAAGCCGCGTTCATTATGCATCAATCCCTCGAGCAAGCCTATTCCTGCGTTCTGCTCACTGTGACCAACTACGGCCCACCATCGCATAACATCAAATTTCTGCGCTCGCTCGCGGAGGAGCAGGACCGCCGGCTGGCCGAAGCCTTTCCGCGTGATCAGCACAAGGAACGCGCCTGGTTCAACACATTGAACGAGGCCTATGTGAAGGCTCGCTATTCTAAACATTACGAGATCAGCGAGGAGGCTCTCGCCTGCCTTGCAGAGCAAACCGCTTTGCTGCTTGAACTGGTCAAGACGACGTGCGCCGAGCATCTGGAGATGCTTGAGCGGAATGGTGACGACGATGTCGATAAGTGAGTCGGCGTTACGATTCCCCACGCTCGCCTTGGAGCTGGCTGCTCCCCTTCGGAGCCCTATCAGGGCTGAATAGTGGCGCGCACCGTGACCAGTTGGACATAGGCAGCGGAGCTTAAGCTTATCGTAGACTGCGGCAAGGTGATTGGCGTAGTGCAAAGTCTCCGACCGGCTCTAAGCGGCCACCGGGCTCAGATCGACAAGCGCCTTGATCGGCAGGTGGTCGGAGGCGATGCGGGCCAGTGGCGTATCATGGGCTTCCACTTGCGAAATGATCCCCTTGCGGTTGGCGATGATACGGTCGAGGGCCAGAAGCGGTAGGCCGGCGGGGAAACTCGGGACAGCGGGCGGCAGAGGTCCGAAGGCGGATTGGAGAGTGTTGAGCGAAGACCGGTCGCCGAGCCGCCATTCGTTGAGGTCGCCGAGCAGGATGGTTGGCATCTCGTGCCTGTCGTTGATGAGTTCGACCAGCGTGCGAGCCTGCTGAGCCCTGCTATGGCGCAGCAATCCGAAATGCGCGGCGATGATGCGCAGCACGCCGCCCTGCTCGAGTTCGATTTCGGCAACCAGCGCGCCGCGCGGCTCCAGCCCCGGCAGCTTGACCTGATGCACGTCATGCACCAGCCCCCTCTTGAAGAGCACGACATTGCCGTGCCAGCCATGCGCCTTCGCCATGCCGGCAACCGGCACCGGGATCAGCCCCGTCTCCCGCTCCAGCCGGCCGAGGTCGAGAATGCCGGTGCGTTCGCCGAAGCGTGTATCGGCCTCCTGCAGCGCAATCACGTCGGCGCCGATTTCATGGATGACCCGGCTGGTGCGCTCCGGATCGAAGCGGCGGTCGGTGCCGATGCACTTGTGCACGTTATAGGAGGCGATCAGCGTTCCCGCACTGCGCGGCCTTGCCTCCGTATAGGCTGCGTCGAGCCGCTTTTTCCTGCTCCTGATCGAGGCGAGAATGCTGGCGGGAAGGCTGTCTTTTCTGGCGTGCATCGGCAGGCGCACTTGTTCCGTTGATCGAAAAGGCTTGTCTCAGCAGTATAGGCAGGCAAGCCGAACTTGCCACGTCCGATCACAAAAAATCCTTCAGAGATAGGGCGACCCTAGCCATAGCACTTTCTCGAGCAGCCGCACCGCGAAGGGTCGCGCCTGCAGCCCCTCAAGCGTCACCGGCGTCGCCGTTTTCAAGGTTTCCTCGATGTGCTCGTCGATCTCGGTTGCGAAGCCCTCGTTCAGCACTTCGAGATCGACCTCGAAATTCAGCCGCAGCGAGCGTGGATCGAGATTGGAAGAGCCGACATAGGCCCAGGTACCGTCGATCGTCAGCAGCTTCGAATGGCTGAAACTGCCGGTGGAGCGCCAGATGCGGCAGTAGTTCTTGAGGATCTGATCGAATTGTGCCGTCATCGCCCGGTCGACCAGCACGAGGTTGTTGACCGCAGGCACGACGATATCGACTTCGACGCCGCGCCGCGCCGCCGTCACCAGGGCGCTGATGAGTTCGCGGTCCGGCAGGAAATAGGGCGACATGATGCGGATCGATTGGCGCGCCACGGCAAAGGCGCCCATCAGCATCTTATGGTTGGTCTCGACGCTGCGGTCCGGGCCGGAGGCGACGACACGCATCAGGATCGGATCACCGGGGCTGCGCTCTGGGGGTTCGATGCGCCAGGGCTCGTCGTTCAACAACTCTTGCGTCGAGAAGCGCCAGTCTTCGGCGGCGAGGTCGAAGAGGTCGGCCACGACAGGGCCGGTGACGCTGAAATGCGTGTCGTGGGCAAAGCTTTCGCCTGTTGCCTCCTCGCTGAAGCCCGCCCTGATGTTCATCCCTCCCGTCAGCGCAATTTTCCCGTCGACGATCAGGATCTTGCGGTGGGTGCGCAGATTGGCATAGGGAAGCCGCAAGCCCATGATGACGTTGCCATTGAAGACGGCGACGGTGACGCCGCCTTCCCTGAGATGGCCGAGAATGCTCGGCACCGAATAACGCGCACCAACCGCGTCGATCAGCACCCGGACCTCCACACCACGGCTGACGGCCGCAATCAGCGCGTCGGCGATGCGGAGACCGACAGCATCGCGGTCGAAAATATAGGTTTCAAGCAGGATGCTGCGCGTCGCCTCGTCGATGCTTGATTTCATCGCCGCATAGGCCTCGTCGCCGGTCTCCAGCACATCGATCGTATTGCCTGTCGTTAGCGGATTGCGCGTCACCCGGTCGCCCAGCGTCTGCAGCGCCGCAAAACGGCGGCCGAACTGGCTGATCACCGTCTCGGCCTCGGCATCGAAAGTCTCCAGTTCGTCGAATTCGGCAGCAAGCAGCAGCGCGTCGCGCCGGACGCTCAGCGATTTGCGGCGGATGCGGTTGATGCCGGCAATCGCATAGAGCAGCGCGCCGATGATCGGAGACAGGATGATGACACCGACCCACCCGATCGCCGCACGCACTTCCTCCTTGGTCATGGCGGCATGGATCGCCGCCGCGGCCCCCATGGCGATCGAAACGACAAAGAGGATATGCGGCCAGTAGGTTGATAGGAGATAGAACATCGCTGGCGAATATAGCCGCGAAACGGCGGCGTTCAATCACACTGCCGCTCTCCCATGACGCGAAATCTTTCACCGTGACTATTTTACCGTCCGGGGATCGATGGCGAAAAGTTCCGGAATGGGCCTGCAGATTTCGAAAGCGCGCTGCCCATTCCCGAACGGGAACAATCCCGGCACCGATCGATTGATCCCGAGGAGATGAGGATCGCCATCATGAATATAGCCGCAAATGTCGGCCCTGCCTTGGCGCTCGAAGTCGCGGATGCCGCAAGCATTGCCGAACTCCGGCATCAGGCAGAAGGCTGCACCCGCTGTGATCTCTACAGGAATGCCACGCAAATCGTCTTCGGCGAAGGTCCCGTGAAAGCCGAGATCATTCTCGTCGGCGAGCAGCCGGGCGATCAGGAGGATCTGACCGGCAGGCCTTTTGTCGGTCCCGCCGGCCAACTGCTCGATCGCTGCCTTGATGAGGCCGGTCTCGACCGGCAGCGCTGCTATGTCACCAATGCCGTCAAGCACTTCAAGTTCACGCCCCGCGGCAAGCGGCGGCTGCATGCAAAACCGAATGCCGGTGAGATCAGGCGTTGCGCCTGGTGGCTCGGCGCAGAGATCAACATCCTGCAGCCGAAACTCGTCGTGACGCTCGGCGCAAGCGCGCTTTATGCACTGCTCGGGCCGAAGGTGAAGCTGACGCCAGAGCGCGGCCATATCCTGCATCCGGAAAACCGTCCACCTATCCTGGTCACCATCCACCCCTCCTATCTCTTGCGCATCCGCGACGAGGCGGAGCGGCGCCGGCAGCGCCGGGATTTCGTGTCAGATCTGCACAAGGCGGTGGAGTTTCAGTCCCGGTGAAGGCCGATTCTCAACCCTAATATGCTGCAACGCGAAATATTCGCGGGTGCAGGGCGATTTCGCTTGAAAGAGCTCCCCGCCTCTGGAACCATCTAAGCAGTATCGCGTTCGAACGACGGCATCATGTGACTGGAGATCAGCGATGGCAGAAACTCGGGAAGAGTGGATCAAAAAACGTGCATACGCCCTCTGGGAAGAAGAGGGCTATCCGACAGGGCGAGATTCCATCCATTGGGAACAGGCACGACACGAGCGCGACACGCTCGAGGGTTCTGCTGCGTCTTCCGACGGGAAGGAAGTCAAGCCCAAGGCGAAGCGAAGCGTGACGGGCAGCAAGACGAACGGCGTCGTGACACCGGCACCGAAACGGACTGCGAGCCGCAAGACGGCGTCCTGAACACCGAAATACCGAGCACATCGAAAAAAGGGCGTCGTCGCGACGCCCTTTGATCCCTCTTTGTCATATGCCTGAATTAGTTGTGCTTTATGGAATTTCAGAGGTGGGGCTTCCATGCGGAGGTGAACAGAGGCCGGATGACGCTGCAAGCTTTGAGGCTTCCAAAAAAAGTTGAGCCCTCGCCCGATAACCGGGAACAAGAAGATACGATGACTGTTTATGGCGGGACGGGGAAGTTGCCATGAACGACGGTCATACCGAAATCCTCTTTTTAGCCAGCAACCGCGCTTCGACCGCGATCGTGTGAGGGATGGAGATGTCGCTCCTCATCATGGCCGCGCTGCTCTACCTCGGTCTCGCGCTCGTGTTCATCCTTGTCGTCGATAACCTCGTCGGACTGGTTTTCCGCGATCCGCGCGCGCCGGTGCGGTTGGTCTCCGTCTACATCGGCCGCGCCTTCGCCGCATCGCAAAAACTCTATCGAAAATAACAGCCCGCAGGCGCCGTCCGTAGACGGCTAAAAGTGTTGAACACCCTGGCGCATCGAGCTTTGCGCATCCGAAAGAACGCACAAAGCTCTGGGTTAAGGATATTTCGACCGCGCCCTTTCCCTCCTATCGGAAGCCTCTATGTTGACGGTTTGGAAGGGCTGAACCCCGAGGTGGCCAACACTCCGGCGCAGCGGACGACAAGGAAGCGATTTTGAATGGGAAGCGTCGGGAACGGCTGGCCGAGAGGTGGCGGCGAAATCGGCGAATTGTTACGGCATCCGGCTTTCCACGCCGTCGGTCTCGGTCCGGTCGAAAGCTGGCCTGCCTCTCTCAAGCATATCGCCGAAATGGTGTTGAATTCCCGCCAGCCCAAATTCGTCGCCTGGGGTCCGGATCTCGCCTTTCTCTACAACGATGCCTATGTGCCTGTTTTCCCGGAACGGCATCCCAATGCACTTGGACGACCCTTCCGCGAGGTCTGGGCGGATATCTGGGAGCAGTTCTCGCCGATCATCGCCAACACGCTCCAAGGCAGTTCGCAGCTCTTCAAGGAGTTGCTCATACCGATGCGCCGCGACGGCCATACCGAAGATACCTGGTTCACCTTCTCCTACACGCCGCTGCGCGACGATGACGGCAAGGTCGCCGGCATCCTCTGTGCGGCCCTTGATGTCACCGACCAGGTGTCGGCCAAGCGTGGCGAAGAGACGGCGCTCGAAGAATTGCGCGCGAAATCGGAGGCGCTTGCGGTCGTCAACCGGGCAGGTGCCGCGGTCACCGCCGAGCCCAGTGTCGAACGCCTCACGCAGATTGTCGTCGATGCCGGCGTGACGCTGACCGGCGCGGAATTCGGCGCCTTCTTCTATAATGTCGATGATGACGAGAGCGGCAGCTATATGCTCTATGCCCTCTCCGGTGTCGATCGGAAGAACTTCGAGAAATTCCCGATGCCGCGCAATACCAAGGTCTTCGCGCCGACCTTCGACGGCGAAGGCATCGTGCGCTCCGACGACATCCTGCTCGACCCGCGCTACGGGCAGAATGCGCCGCATGCAGGCATGCCGAAGGGGCATCTGCCGGTCAGGAGCTATCTTGCCGTGCCGGTGAA
Organism: Rhizobium beringeri; assembly: GCF_004306515.1. Classification (NCBI taxonomy): domain Bacteria; kingdom Pseudomonadati; phylum Pseudomonadota; class Alphaproteobacteria; order Hyphomicrobiales; family Rhizobiaceae; genus Rhizobium; species Rhizobium beringeri. The sequence goes on from NZ_SILG01000002.1 coordinate 811,874, forward strand.
ATCACGCGACGGCAGCGTCATCGGCGGTTTGTTCTTCGGCCACGGCCAGCCCGGCCGTTTTTCCCAAGCGGCCGAGGCAAGCCTCGTCAGCCTCGCCGGCCAATCAGCCGTCGCGATCGACAATATCCGGCTCTTCCGTGCCGCCAAAGTCGAAATCGACCAGCGCCGCGATATGGAAGATCAGCTGCGGAAACTCAATGAAATGCTAGAGGTCCGCGTCGCGGCCGAGATTGCCGAGCGCCAGCAGGCCGAAGCAGCACTCCAGCAGTCGCAGAAGATGGAATCGATCGGCAAGCTCACCGGCGGCGTCGCCCATGATTTCAACAATCTGCTGCAAGTGATCTCAGGCAACCTGCAGCTTCTCGGAAAGGACGTGGCAGATAGCGGCCGGGCCAAGGAACGCATTTCCAATGCGCTTGCCGCCGTCGAACGCGGCTCGCGGCTGGCAAGCCAGTTGCTCGCCTTCGGCCGCCGCCAACCGCTGGAACCGACGGTCGTCAATATCGGCCGTCTCGTCACCGGCATGGACGACATGCTGCGCCGCGCCCTCGGCGAGGAGATCGAAGTCGAGACCATGGTCTCAGGTGGCCTCTGGAACAGCTTTGCCGATCCGACCCAGATCGAGAACGCCCTGCTCAACCTTGCGATCAACTCCCGGGACGCGATGAATGGTGCCGGCAAGCTGACGATTGAGGTCGGCAATGCCTTCCTCGACGATTCCTACAGCCGCACCCATCCTGAAGTCACCGCCGGCCAATATGTCGTGCTGGCGATCACCGATACCGGCTCCGGCATGATGCAGGAGGTAATGGAACAGGCATTCGAGCCCTTTTTCTCGACCAAACCGGAAGGCAAGGGTACCGGTCTTGGCCTGTCGATGGTCTATGGCTTCGTCAAACAGTCCGACGGCCACGTGAAGATCTACAGCGAGATCGGCGAAGGCACGACCGTCAAACTCTACCTGCCCCGCTCGTTCCAGAGCGAGGATCGCATCACCAATGTCGATAGCGTGCCGGCAACCGGCGGCACGGAAACCATCCTTGTCGCCGAGGATGACGAGGGTGTGCGCACGACTGTCGTCGAGATGCTGACGGATCTCGGCTACTACGTGCTGAAGTCCAAGGATGCGCAAAGCGCGCTCACCGTTATCGAAAGCGGCGCCCATATCGACCTGCTCTTTACCGATGTCGTCATGCCCGGCCCATTGAGAAGCCCGGAGCTTGCGCGGATGGCGCGCGAGCGCCTGCCTGATATCGCCGTGCTCTACACATCGGGCTATACCGAAAATTCGATTGTCCATGGCGGCAGGCTCGATCCTGGTCTGGAACTGCTCTCCAAGCCCTATACGCGCGAGGAGCTCGCCCGGAAGATCCGCCATGTGCTTGCCAACCGGACGCACCGCCGCCAAGGGGCGAGCGACGCTGTAGCGCCCGTTCCCGAACATCCCGATATCGCGGTTGAAAAGCTGAAGCTGCTGCTTGTGGAAGACGACGCCTTCATCCGCATGGATACTGCCGAGATTCTGCAGGATCTCGGCTATGACGTCATCGAGGCTGATAGCGGCGAACGGGGCGTGGAAATCCTCGGACACACCGTCGTCGACATCATCGTCGCCGATGTCAGCCTGCCCGGCATGTCGGGTCCAGTCTTTGCCGCCAAGGCGCGCGAGGCCTTTCCATCGGTCGGCCTGGTCTTTGCTACCGGCCACAGCAGTCTGCCCGATGCAAGCCGCCTGTCCGGCTCGGTGTTGCTGTCAAAACCGTTCAGCAGCACCGCGCTCGAACGGGCGGTCAAGACCGCCGTCCAGCAGCGGCCTGTTGGCTAGAGCAATTCCAGGAAAAGTGCGAAGCGGTTTTCCGTTCGAAATTGCGTAAAAACAAAAGGATAGAGCGGTTCTACGCTTCCGTTAAAAGCTGAACCGCTCCAGCCGTCGAACTCGGGATATTTGCGCATCAGCACCTCGCTGATGCAGCCGTCGTCGCGCGCCGTCAGTTCGATCGAGATCGTGTCGGCAGGATCGAGACGGCTGGAATCGCGGCCGGAACTTTTGGGTGCCGTGCCGGTTCAATTCCTTTGCGAACCGACCGCCAACCAGAGATCGACAACCGGTGGCTTGCCGCCGGCCGCATCCGGAAAAAGGATTTTCGACATGGTCAAATCGAAGAAGAGATGGTCGCAGGACGTCACCGAACACAGCAATGCGATGGACCTGAAGGAAGGCGTGTTCAAATCGGACGATCCGAAGAAGATTGCCCGCTCCGTCAAGCACTCTGCCGAGGAGAGCGATCGCCGCAAGTCGAGCCCTTATCGCGCCGCCATGTCGATGCTGACTTTCTACATCAACCGCGCCGGCGACCAACTGACGAAAAAGCGGCGCGGCACCCTTGAAAAAGCCAAGGACGAATTGCGAAAAGACTTCGGTCGTCAACTGAAGGATTGAGCAGCCATGGCATACGAGCTTTATTATTGGGACGGCATTCAAGGTCGCGGCGAATTCGTGCGGTTGGCGCTGGAAGAAGCCGGCGCCGACTATATCGATATCACCCGCCAGTCCGGCCGTGGGCGCGGTACCGGCGCCATGATCGACATCATGGAGAGTGAAAGCGAACCGCACATTCCTTTCGCACCACCCTTCCTGAAGGACGGCGACCTCATCATCCCGCATGTCGCCAACATATTATTTTACCTCGGTCCGAAGCTCGGCCTTGCGCCTGAAGACGAAGGCCTTCGCCACGTCGTCAACGGTCTGCAGCTGACCGTCGCCGATTTCGTCGCTGAAGTGCACGATACGCATCACCCGATCGACATGTCGCTCTATTACGAAGACCAGAAGCCGGAGGCAAAAGCCCGCTCAGCCGCCTTCATCCGCGAACGCATTCCGAAATTCCTCGGCTATTTCGGGCGTGTGCTGCGGCAGAACCCGAAAGGCCCCCACCATATGGTCGGTGATGCACTGACCTATGTCGACCTCTCGCTCTTCCAGGTGATCGAGGGCCTGACCTATGCCTTTCCGAAAGCCATGGTGAACCGGAAGGCGGAATATCCCGCCCTGCTGGCTCTGCATGATGCGGTGGCGAAACGTCCGAACATTGCCCGCTATCTTGCCTCCCCCCGCCGCCTCGCCTTCAACGAGGAAGGGATTTTCAGGCATTATCCCGAGCTGGACAGCACGGGATGAGGAAGAGCAATTCCAGGCAAAGCGCGAAGCGGTTTTGCCGGGAATTGCGTAAAGCAAAAGGATAGTGCCGTTCATTCGAGCGGCACGGCCGCATCGAAGAAATTTCCCCAAGGGTCTTTCGGCCGGGTCTCCAGTCGCTGCGGTACGTTGCCGAGCGTGAAGGCGGCCGGACCGGCGACTTCGTTCAAATCAGCCCAATCGAGCGGCATCGAAACCGGCGCGCCCGGTCGTGCCCGCGTCGAATAGGCCGCGACTGCCGTGTTGCCGCGACCGTTGCGGAGATAGTCGATGTAGATATGCCCGCCGCGTTTTGCCTTCGTGGCGGTTGCCAAATATTTCTCCGGCGCGTCGGCGGACATGCTTTCGGCGAGCGAATGGGCAAAATCCTTCACGTCCGCCCAGCCCGCCTTCGGTGCAAGCGGCGTCGCCACATGCAGCCCCTTGCCGCCTGACGTCTTGACGAAGGCCGCCAAGCCGCGGGCTTCGAGCCGTGCCCTCAATTCAAGCGCTGCTGTTATGACAGCACTCCAGGCCACGTCCTCGCCGGGATCGAGGTCCATGGTGATCATGTCGGGTTTTTCCCAATTGTCGGTCGTTACACCCCAAGGATGGATTTCGAGCACGGCCGACTGCACCAGCGCCACGAGACCGTTGAAATCGGCGATGCGCAGCAGCTTTTCACCGTCCGGGTCCTGCGGATCGGCGATCTCCTCGATATGGGGATTCATGCCCTTCCAGGCATGTTTCTGGAAAAACCGCTGGTGGCTTTTTATCCCGTCCGGCAGCCGCAGCAAGGCCAGCGGCCGATTGACGACATAAGGCGCCATGAATGGCCAGACCGCAGCGTAATAATCCGCCAGCGCCTGCTTTGTCACGCCCTCATCCGGCCAGTAGAGCCGGTCGGGATGTGTCAGCGATACGTCTGCTGCCGGCGGATGTCTGGGGCTCATTCTTCGATCTCGCTTGTGAGGAAATCAAGTAGCCTGTTTTCCTCGGCCCGCAAGCCCCGCAGCGGCTCGTTGCCAGTCTCGATCAGCGGATGATCGTTGCCGGCGAGCGCGATGATCGCCGGATGGATATAGCTCGAGCGCGAGATCGCCGGTGTGTTGTGCAGCGCCTCTGCTGCGGCTTCCGACATCTGCTTTACCGTCGGCCGCCGGCCGCCGACAATCGTTTCGCGCGCCGCACCGAAGGCTGCCAGCGATCCGGCCCAGGTGCGGAAGGTCTTCGCCGAAATGGGAATGCCCGATATCTCGGCGAGATAGGCGTTCAATCGGCCGGAATCGATTGGCTTCAGCGACCCGCTTTCATCCTTCCAGACGAAGAGCTGGCGGCCGGGCAGGTCTGCTATCTCCTCCAGGATCTTCTGCAGCCTGGGATGCTTGAGGCTGCGCTGAACGCGCTTGCCGCCCTTGGCGCGAAATTTCAGCTCTATCTGCCCGCCGACGATCTTCAGGTGGCGCTTCAGCAGCGTCGTTGCGCCATAGGTCCCGTTCTCCCTGACATAGGCCTGGTTGCCGACGCGCAAGTGCGCCTCGTCGAGCAGCGTCGTCAAAGCCGCAAGCACGCCGTTGACATCCTCCGCACCGGTGTCGAGATGGCGCAGCACGGTGCGGCGTATCCGAGGCAACGCCCGACCGAATTCGATCAGCTGATGGAATTTTCCCGCACTTCGGAAGGATTGCCATTCCTTGTGGTAGCGGTATTGCTTGCGCCCGCGCGCGTCGAAGCCCGTCGCCTGCAGATGGCCGTTCTCGTAGAGGCAGATCCAGACATTCTCATAGGCCGGCGGCAGACCGAGCGCGCCGATGCGCGCCCGCTGCAATTCGTCGGCAAGCGTCGTGCCGTCAGGCATCACATAGCTGAAGCCCTTGCCCTTCCTTCGTCTGCGGATGCCTGGTTCAGTATCGCTGACGTAGACGAGACCAAGGTCGGTGATGGCTTCGGCATTCATGGTCTCTGCTACTTGCTCCTGCGGCCGAACTGGAACCAGCGGCGACGCTCGGCTTTTGTCGCGTCCTTCGGCGGCTCGGTCTGTCCCTTGGGTGCGAAGACCGCCACGCTCTGGGCGTAGACGATGACCGGATTCTCCGGCTCGTGCACCTCGAAGGCATCCGTCTCCGTCCCCGTGTCGAGAACCCTCGACCATTGTTTCAGCCCATTCACGACAGGCAGGTGAACCTCACAATCGCCGCCGGCATTGAAGATGAGGAAGAGGTCGTCCATCGTCTCGGTCTCCGGTGCATGCACGCTCCTCGAGACGTAGACGCCGAGCACCTGCAATCCGTCGTCGTTCCAGGCCCCGTCGTCCATGAAACTGCCGTCCGGCTTGTACCAGGCGATCTCGATGCGCCCGTCCTCGCTGACCTCTCCGGTCAGGAACCGCTCCTGCCGCAGGACAGGATGGGCCTTGCGGAAGGCGACGGCCTGCCGGCAGAAATCAAGGAAGGGGTCGCCGAGCCCCGCCCAATCTGTCCAACCGATTTCATTGTCCTGGCAATAGGCGTTGTTGTTGCCGTCCTGGCTGTTGCCGAGTTCGTCGCCGGCAAGGATCATCGGCACACCCTGGGAGAGCATCAGCGTCGCCATCATGTTGCGGCGCCGCCGCGCCCGAAGCTTGTTAATGTCTTCGTTATCAGTCACTCCTTCGGCACCCATATTGTCCGAATGATTGTCGGAATGTCCGTCCCTGTTTTCCTCGCCATTCGCCTCGTTGTGCTTGTCGTCGAAGGAAACCGTATCCATCAGCGTGAAGCCGTCATGGGCCGACAGCAGATTGATCGATGATGTCGCGCCGCGATCGGAGTGGTTGAACTGTACAGCCGAGCCGGTGATGCGCTGCGAGATCTCCGAGACCATGCCGCCGTCGCCCTTCCAAAAGCGGCGCACGTCGTCACGAAACTTGTCGTTCCACTCACGGAAGGGATGCGGAAAGCCGCCAACCTGATAGCCGCCATCGCCCACGTCCCAGGGCTCGGCGATCAGCTTGACACCGGCGAGGATCGGATCCTGGCGGATGGCGCCGAAGAACAGGCCCTGCCGGTCGAATTCCATATCCTGGCGACCGAGCGTGCTGGCAAGGTCGAAGCGGAAGCCGTCGATATGCATGACGCCTACCCAGTAGCGCAGGCTGTCGAGCACCATGCGCATCACCATAGGATTAGCGGCATTCAGGGTGTTACCAGTGCCCGTCGTATCGAAGGTGTGGCGCGGGTCATCGGGGGAAAGGATGTAATAGCTCGCATTATCGAGCCCACGGAAGGACAGCGTCGGGCCTTTCTCGCTGCCCTCGGCAGTGTGATTATAAACCACGTCCATGATGACTTCGATGCCGACGGCATGGAACTTCTTCACCATGGTCTTGATCTCGGTGATCTTGTCGCCGGACATGTAGCGTGATTGCGGCGCGAAGAAGCCGAGCGTCTGGTAGCCCCAATAATTGCGTAGGTTGTTTTCCAGGAGATAGCGATCGTCGAGGAAATATTGGATCGGCAGAAGCTCGATCGCCGAGATGCCGAGCTTGACGAGATGGTCGATGATCGGATCGCTGCACATGCCGAGAAAGGTGCCACGCAGCCGGTCGGGCACCTTCGGATGCGTCATCGTCAGGCCGCGCACATGCGCCTCGTAGATGATCGTATCGGGCCAGGGACGGCGGATCGCCTCTTCACCCGCCCAATCGAAATCCGGATCCTGCACCACGCCCTTGACCGTGAAGGGCGCGCTGTCACGCTCATCGAAGGAAAGATCGTCTTCGCCGATCTGATAGCCGAACAGTGCGTCATCCCATGTCAGCTCGCCGGTGACCTGTTTGGCATAGGGGTCGAGCAGCAGCTTGTTCGAATTGAAACGATGGCCGGCGTTGGGATCATAGGGACCATGGGCGCGATAGCCGTAGACGGTGCCAGGTCCGACGCCGGCGATATAGCCGGACCAGATATCGCCTTCGCGCTTCGGCAGCGGCAATCGCGCCACCTCTTTCTTGCCATCCGGCGAGAAGAGGCAAAGCTCAATCTGTTCTGCATGCGCTGAGAATACCGCGAAATGGGTGCCCGAGCCCGTATATTCCGCCCCGAGCTCCGGCTTGAGGAAGTCGAGTTCTGAAAATGAATAGCTCATAATGCCCCGCTCGATAAAAAGACCATGCGGGAAACGTAACGGCGGCTCGAAAGTTCCCTTGGCTCGCAAGGGAAGATCTCCTTGAGGAGGCGGAGATTAAGGCATCAACTGTCCGCCGTTGACCTCGATAATCTGGCCGGTGATGTAGCCCGACATCGTCGGCGAGGCGAGGAAGAGATAGGCCCCGACGCAATCCTCCGATGTGCCGACGAAGCCCATCGGGATCGACTTGCGCTGCAGTTCCATCTGCTCGTCATTGGTATAACGCTCGTGGAAGGGTGTCGCGATAACGCCCGGCGCCACCGCGTTGACACGGATTCTGTCGGGGACGAATTCCTTGGCATGGCCGCGCGTGATCGTCGAAACGAAGCCCTTGGACGCCGCATAAAGGATCGCACCATTGCCGCCGCCATTGCGCGCGGCGATCGAGGTGGTGTTGATGATGAAGCCGCCCTGCTTCTTCAGCCAGGGATGCGCCGCACGCGTTGCCGCCAGTACCGAGCGGGCGTTGAGGTCCATGACAGCGGTATAATGCGCGTCGGTATATTCCGAGGTCGGCTTGCGCCCCAGCATGCCGCCGGCATTGTTGATGAGGCCGTCGAGATGACCGAAGGTCTTCGCCGTCTCCTCGACGACACGCTCGGTCTCGCCTTCCCTCGACACGTCGCCCTGGATCAGATGCACGGTGCCGCCGGCAGCCCGGATCTCGTCGGCAAGTTTTTCCGCCGGCTCGCGGCTGGCATTGTAATGCACACCGACCTTGGCCCCCTGCGCGGCAAAGGCGCGGGCGAGTGCCGCACCGATGCCGGTCGAGGCGCCGGTGATCAGCACGGCCTTGCCGGACAGGTCCGGCAGCTTGATGGATGCGAGCGATTGCGCAAGTTCGACCATGGCGACGATTGCCTCCCGAAAAACCAAGGACATAGGTGATGAAATGAATAGGAGAAGTCTTATCTAGGGGAAATCGACGAAGGGCAATGCACGAAAGCGGGAGATTGCATCGCCATAAGAGCGCTGGGCGGTCTTCATACAAGCGGCCATCGTCACCGACGGCCGCCTGCGAGAACCGAAAAGGGTCTCGTTAAGGAGCCACGCCAAAGGCCGGCTGTGGCTTTTGCCGGGCGAGAGGCGGGAATGCGAGGGCTATCGCCGCAGCGCCGAGCCCAACCATGGCCGAACCGATGAACAGCCAGGAATAATTGGCGAAAGTGTCGAATATCCAGCCGCCGATCAGAGGGCCGAAGGCCATGCCGAGGCTGGAGAGCATCGTTGCCGCGCCGAAGACGGTGCCGATGATGCGTGGCCCGAAATATTCCCGCGCCAGCACCGCATAGAGCGGCATCACACCGCCATAGGCACTGCCGAAGACGATGGCGAGCGCATAGAATTCGCCGAGCCGGCTGACCAAGAGATAGGTCGCCAGCGCTGCCGCCTGCACCAGCAGCCCGGCGACCAGCACCGGCTTCACCCCGATCCTGTCGGCAAGGCTGCCATAAAGCAGCCGGCCGCCCAGTCCAGCCAGGCCCTCGACGCTGTAGATACTGACGGCCGCCATAGGTGCTACGCCGCAGATCGTCGCATAGTTCACCATGTGGAAGATCGGCCCGGAATGCGCTGCGCAGCAGGCCGCGAAGGTCAGGCCGAGCACGATGAATTGCGGCGATCGAAATACTTTCGACAGCTGCGGCCTGGCGCCGTCGGCCGCGAACTCGGTTCCGGTATCGGCGGTCTCGGCAGGCGGGCGCCTGACGAGAAGCGCGGCCGGCACGAGCAGCACCCAGGCCGCGACGCCGATGATCAACATGGCCGGCCGCCATTCATAGGCCGAGATCAGCCAGCGCGCGAAGGGTGAGATGGTCATCGGTGCGACACCCATGCCGGCGGAGACCAGCGACACCGCAAGCCCGCGGTTTTCGTCAAACCAGGCGGTCGTCGCCGCGATCATAGGCGCGAAAAACGTGCTGGCGGCCAATCCGACGAGGATGCCGTAGGTCAGCTGGAACTGCAGCAGTGTCTCGGCGCGGCTCGCCAGCACCAGCGCCAGGCCGAGCAGCACCGACCCTATCAGCACGACGACGCGCGGGCCGAAGCGGTCGCTTGCCGCACCCCAGAAGAATCCGCCGAAACCCATGACGATGAAATTCAGCGTCATCGCGCTCGCTATGCCGACATGCGACCAGCCGGTCGCCGTGGCGATCGGCTCCTGGAAAATCGCCAGCGAGAACATCGCGCCGAGCGCAACGCATGTCATCAATGCGCCCGCAGCGACGATGACCCAACGATAGGAAACACTCATGGCTTCATAACCTCCATGCCGACAGAGTGGTCGCGACGCATGCGGCAAGCCTGCCACATTTCGCGCCTGCAATCCAAAGACGTTTGAACCGCTGCGAATTCGACAGCGCCCTCACATCTTTTTTCGTCGCACTTTTAGAGGGTACGAAACATCACCAATGCGTCGACATAGCCCTGCGTCGGATGAAGGAAGACGCCAGGAAGCCGGCCGACGATATCGAAGCCGAGAGACTGCCACAGCGCGACGGCACGTTCATTGCTGCTGACCACGAAATTGAACTGCATGGCGCGAAAGCCGCCGGCGCGGGCATGCTCCAGGGAGTGGTCATGCATCAAGCGGGCGACGCCCCGGCCGCTGGCGGCGGCATCGGTCATGTAGCCGCAGTTGCAGACATGCCGGCCGCCGCCTGCCTGATTGGCCTTGATGTAATATGTGCCGAGGATCACGCCATCCTCTTCCGCGACAAAGGTCTCGCGGTCCGCTCCCATCCAATAGGCCAGCGCATCGGCTTCAGTCAGATCGCGATCGAGCGCATAGGTTTCGCCGGCGCGGATCGTCGGACCGATGATCCTCCAGATGGCGCTTTGATCGTTCTTGTCTGCGGGTCGGATCAACATGCCCGATTTCTATAGAAGCCTGATCTGGCGCGCAACGGGTCGAAAGCCCCCGGCGAACGCGGGAAGCGTCGCATCTTCAACCGACCTCAGACCCTTTCAAGCGCAACCGCGATCCCCTGCCCGACGCCGATGCACATGGTCGACAGCGAGTATTTTCCGCCGGTCTGCAGAAGCTCCAGTGCTGCCGTGCCGGTGATGCGTGCGCCCGACATGCCAAGCGGATGGCCGAGTGCGATCGCGCCGCCATTGCGGTTTACGCGCGCGTCATCATCGGCAATCCCGAGCGCGCGCAGCACCGCCAGTCCCTGGCTGGCAAAGGCCTCGTTGAGTTCGATGACGTCGAACTGTTCCGCGGTCATGCCAAGCCGTGCCATCAGCTTGCGCGAGGCCGGGATCGGCCCGACACCCATTACCCTTGGCGGAACGGCGGCAGCCGCGCCACCGAGGATACGGGCGATCGGCGTCAAGCCGTATTTCCGCGCCGCCGCTTCGGACGCGACGATCAGCGTCGCCGCCCCATCATTGACGCCGGAAGCATTGCCGGCCGTCACCGTGCCGCCTTCCTTCTTGAAGGGCGTGGCGAGTTTCGCCAGCGTTTCGATCGTCGTCACGCGCGGATGCTCGTCCTTGTCGACGACAACGGGATCGCCCTTGCGCTGCGGGATGGTCACCGGGGTGATCTCCTTCGCCAGCCGTCCGTTTGCCTGGGCGGCAGCCGCCTTCGCCTGGCTTCGCACTGCGAATGCATCCTGGTCCTCGCGGCTGACATGATAGTCCTCGGCGACGTTCTCACCGGTCTCCGGCATGGAATCGACGCCGTACTGCTTCTTCATCAGCGGGTTGACGAAACGCCAGCCGATCGTGGTGTCGTGGATTTCGGCGGCCCGCGAGAAGGCCGTCTCGGCCTTCGGCATGACGAAGGGCGCGCGCGACATGCTCTCGACGCCACCAGCGATCATCAGCTCGGCCTCGCCGGAACGGATGGCGCGCGCCGCCGTGATTATCGCATCCATGCCCGAGCCGCAGAGCCGGTTGATCGTCGTGCCGGGTACCACGATCGGCAGGCCGGCGAGCAGGGCCGACATGCGCGCGACATTGCGGTTGTCTTCGCCCGCCTGGTTGGCGCAGCCGAAGATGACGTCATCAACGGCTTCCCAATCGACGGCGCTGTTGCGTGCCATCAATGCCTTCAGCGGGATCGCACCGAGGTCGTCGGCGCGCACCTGGGACAGCGAGCCGGCGAAGCGGCCGATCGGCGTTCTGACATAGTCGCAGATAAAGGCTTCGGTCATGGCTTTTCCTCAGAGTTGCGGGACGACGAGGTCGCCGACCGGGCCCTCGACGTGCAGCGGCGCGCCGGTCATTGCCTGCAATTCCTCTTGCGACATCGCGGCCAGCTTCTCGCGCAGGACGAAGCGTCCCTTCACGATGTCGATGACGGCATGGCTGGTATAGATGCGGGTGATGCAGCCGACGCCGGTCAGCGGGAAGGTGCATTTCTCCACCAGTTTCGGTTCGCCTGTTTTGGTGACGTGCTCGCTAATGACGCAGACTTGCTTGGCGCCGTGCACGAGGTCCATGGCGCCGCCGACGGCCGGTACGCCTTTGCTGCCCACCCGCCAGTTGGCGAGATCACCATTCTGGGCGACCTGATAGGCACCGAGGATCGCAACGTCGAGATGGCCGCCGCGCACCATGGCGAAGCTATCGGCGTGATGGAAAAAGGCCGCACCCGGCTTCAGCGTCACCGCCTTCTTGCCGGCGTTGATCAGATCCCAGTCTTCCTCGCCTGCCGCCGGCGGCTCGCCGAAGTTCAGGATGCCGTTTTCCGTGTGAAAAATCGCCTGACGGCCGGGCGGCTGATAGCGGGCGACCATTTCGGGAAAGCCGATGCCGAGATTGACATAGGCGCCGTCGGCGATGTCCTGCGCGGCGCGCCAGGCGATCTGCGCATTGGAAAGCTTGATGTCTTCCCGGGTGTTGATGGGGCTGATATCGATGGTCATACGTAGGCCACTCCGGCTCGAATGAGCTCTTCTTCCTGCTGGGGACTGGGGATGGCGACAACGCGGTCGACGAAGATGCCCGGTGTCACGACATGCTCGGGATCGATGCCACCGGCCGGGACGATGGATGAGACCTGGACGATCGTCTTCGCCGCCGCCATGCACATCAGCGGATTGAAGTTGCGGCCGGCCTTGTTGTAGGTGAGATTGCCCTGGATATCGCCGATCTCGGCCTTCACGATCGCGAAGTCGGCCTTCAACCAGCGCTCCTGCACATAGTGGCGGCCATCGAATTCGGCGATGACCTTGCCGTCGGCCAGTTCGGTGCCGTAGGCCGTCGGCGTATAGAAAGCCGGAATGCCGGCCCCGCCGGCGCGGATGCGCTCGGCAAGCGTTCCCTGCGGCACCAGCTCGAGCTCGATTTCGCCGGCCAGATATTTGTCCGTGAAGGCGCGCGGATCCGACGACCGCGGGAAAGAGCAGATCATCTTCCGCACCATGCCGGCATCGATCATCGCGGCGATACCGATGCGCCCGTTGCCGGCATTGTTGTTGATCACCGTGAGGCCCTTGGAGCCCTTGTCGATCAAGGCATGAATGAGCTCGATCGGCGCGCCCGAGCCACCAAAACCACCGATCATGACGGTCGCGCCATCTCCGATCTCAGAGACGGCTTCCGCCGCGCTCCCGACTGTCTTGTCCATGCGGGATCTCTCCTTGGCTATGCGGTCGGGAAACTGAACCTCCCGTCCTCCAGCGTCAGGCATAAGGTGCAACGGGCCGGACGACAAGTTATTTTGTGCGATATTTGACATTTGTTCATATATCGCACAAGATAACCAAAATCGATTGGAGACTCGACCCATGCGCGAAACGGATTTCGTCAGCGGCTTCGCCCGCGGCCTGAAGGTCATCGAAGCGTTCGGTGAAACGCGGCAGCGGCTTTCCATCGCCGAGGCCGCCAAGCTGACGGAGCTCGACCGCGCCACCGTGCGCCGCTCGCTGCTGACACTCGCCGAGCTCGGTTATGCCGATTATGACGGCAAATTCTTCACGCTGACGCCGAAGATCCTGCGGCTTGGCCACGCCTATCTCGCAGCGACACCGCTGCCGGCGCTCTTGCAGCCGCATCTCGATCTTCTCTCGGAAAAGGCCGGCCAGAGCGCTTCGGCTTCGGTGCTCGACGGCACCGAAATCGTCTATATCGCCCGCGCTTCGCAGCGCCGCGTCATGTCGATCAATCTCACCCCCGGCAGCCGCCTGCCCGCCTACTGCGCTTCGATGGGCCGCGTACTACTCGCGGCCCTGACCGAGAGCGAGGCACGCGCCATCCTCGCCCGCAGCGAGCTGAAGCAAAACACTGCGAATACCAGGACCGACCCCGACGAGCTGATCGCCGAATTCCGCCGCGTCCGCACCGACGGTTACGCCATCATCGATCAGGAGCTGGAGATCGGCCTCTGCTCCATTGCCGTGCCCATCGACAACGACCGCGGCGAAACGGTCGCGGCGATCAATATCGGCGCGCCGGCCGCCCTCGTCCCGGCCGCGGAGATGAAGGAACGTTATCTACTGCTGTTGAAAGAAACGCAGGCCGCGTTGCGACCGCTGCTGCGACGGTGATGGCAAGCAGTTCCAGCAAAAGTGCGCAGCGATTTTGCGTCCGGCATGCGCAAAAAAAGAGATGGTGCGGCCCCGGACAGCGCCGGGGCCGCTCCTAGTCGGTCAATGCGTCAGGTCAAGCGCGGCAGTCAGGTCGCCCATCGGCGGCCGGTCATTGTTGCGCAGCGCGTTGTCGCGGGCGAGGATGCCCGACAGCACCGGCAGATCGTAGCGCGCCGTGATGAAGCGGATGATCGACGTCGTGTCGTATTGGGTATGATCGACCATGCCGCCCTTGGCAAAGGGCGAGATGATGAAGGCCGGAATACGGTTGCCCGGACCCCAGCGATCGGCCTTCGGCGGCGCGACGTGATCCCAGAAGCCGCCATTCTCGTCATAGGTGACGATGACGAGCATATGGCTCCATTGCGGGCTCTTCTCGAGGTGGGAAACGATATCGGCAAGATGCTGGTCGCCGCTCGAAACATCGGCATAACCGCCATGTTCGTTGAGGTTGCCCTGCGGCTTGTAGAAGGAAACCGCCGGCAGCTTGCCATCGTCGACATCCTTAAGGAAGGCTTCGCCGCCAAGACCGCCATCCCTCACATGCTCCGCACGCGCCGGGGTGCCGGGCGCGAAATTGGCGAAATAATTGAACGGCTGGTGATGGAACTGGAAGTTCGGCACCGGGGTGGCATTCTTGCCGTCAAGGGCTGCCTGCCAGGCGCCGCTGTACCAGGCCCAGCTGACGCCCTTCAGAGACATGAGGTCGCCGATGGTGATCTCATGTTGCGGCGGCAGCGTCGTTGCGGCGGCGGGATCAGCATAGGCCGGATCGCCGTCCTTGGCCGGCGGATTGGCGCTCGGCTGGTAGGGCGGCTGCATGGTGTTGACGGCGTAGAAGTCGGGGGTCAGCGTGCCGTCGGAGACGAATTTCGGTGCACCCTCCAGCGCCGACTTCGGGGCATTCTCGGCCACGGTCAGCGACGTGCCATCCGCGTCGACCTTGGCGATCGTGGGTTTGGCCGGGCTCTTGTCGGCGTTGGGATAATAGGGCGCGCAGGCGCAGATCAACGCGAAATGGTTGAGGAACGACCCGCCGAAGGCGCCCTGGAAGAAATTGTCGGCCATGACGTATTTCTTGGCGACCTGCCACATCGGCAGGATGGAGCCGTCGTAATGACCCATGACGAGGCTGCCGGAATCGGCCCAGGCGACGAACTTGTCGTTCTTGCCGCCGTCGATCTGCATCTGCTCCTGGTAGAAGCGATGCCAGAGGTCGCGGGTAATGACCGAAGGCGCCTCTGCGAAGCCCTTCGGATCGTCGATCGCGAAGGAGGCATTGGCGAGATGGGCCGACTGCGCCTCGGTGACGGCAGGCGTCACGCCCTTGGCGGTGAGGCCGCCCCAGGCCGGCGGCAGTTCGGATAGCGGCTGGCCGTCGCGGTCGAGCTGGCGGGCGCGATCGGCGGTCGCGTTCGAGAGCCCGTCGGCGCCGGGAAAGCTACCATAGAGATTATCGAAGCTGCGGTTTTCGGCATAGATGACGACGACATTGTCGATCTTGTCGTAACCGGCCGGCGCCGCATGGGCTGCCGTCGCAAACGGCACGATGGCCGATCCGGCGAGACAGATCGAATGGAGAAGTTTCAGTCTTTTCACGTGGGTACCTCATGGCTAGGGGGCGTTGGCTAGAGGGAGCGGAGAACGCTCGGGGGCAATTCGACGCTATTCCGGCCGTCTATCAACTTTGTGACATCAGGGGTTGCCGTGATGCCGCAGGAGGATCGCCGTCATCAATTTGTTGCAGCGAGGTTCGATCATGGCGGAAACCAGTACTAACTTATTGGAATCATTATCATGACAACGAAGAACATCTGGCTTGTGCGCTCCGGCTTGGCCGTCAGCATGGGTGCCGTGGCGCTTGGTCTTGCCATTCTTCCCCTGCGGCAAAGCAGCGCGGCGACCACCGCCGGCGTGCATCCCGGGCCAATGTCGCGCACTGACGCCTTCGCCCGGGCCGAAACGCTGACCGCAGTTGGCCGCAAGATATTCTCAGATCCCTCTCTTTCAGCCTCGGGGCTTCAGGCCTGCGCGTCCTGCCATGATCCCAGTCACGCCTTCGGCCCGGCATCGGCGACACCGATCGAAATGGGCGGCGAACATCGGGACCAGCCGGGGCTGCGCGCCGTTCCGACGCTGCGTTACCTGCAATCGGTGCCTGCTTTCACCGAGCATTATTACGATTCCGAGGACGAGGGCGACGAAAGCGTCGACAACGGCCCGACGGGCGGCTTGACCTGGGACGGCCGGGTCGATCACGGCGCCGATCACGCGAAGATCCCGCTGCTTTCGCCCTTCGAGATGGGCAACAGGGATGCGGCCGAGGTGGTGGCGAAGCTGCAGAAGGCCGCCTATGCCGACGACATCAAGGCGGCATTCGGCGAGACGGTGTTCGACAATCCTAAGGATGCCTTCGATGCCGCCGCCGAGGCGCTCGCCACCTTCGAACAGAGCGGCCCGGATTTCTATCCCTATTCCAGCCGCTACGACGCCTTTCTCGCCGGCAAGGCGACGCTGACGGCGCAGGAGCTGCACGGGCGGCAGCTGTTCGAGGACCCGGCCAAGGGCAACTGTTCGAGCTGTCATCTGAGCGAACCCGCCAATGACGGCGAGCCGCCGCAATTTTCAGATTTCGGCTTCCTCGGGCTCGCCGCGCCGCGCAACATGGCGATCCCGGCCAACAACGATCCGAACTATCATGATCTCGGTCTTTGCGGCCCTCAGCGCACCGACTTTGCCGGGCGCAGCGACTATTGCGGCCTGTTCCGCACCCCGACGCTGCGCAATGTCGCGCTGAAGCAGAGCTTCTTCCACAACGGCTATTTCCACTCGCTGCGCGACGTCGTCTCCTTCTACGCGACGCGCGACAGCGATCCCGGCCGTTGGTATCCGAAAAATTCAGATGGCACGGTTCGGAAATATGACGACCTGCCGCAGGCCTATTGGGATAACCTCAACCAGGATCCGCCCTTCGGCAGGAAGCCGGGCGACGCGCCTGCCCTCACCGATCCCGAGATCGACGACATCGTCGCTTTCCTCGCAACCCTCACCGATGCCGATCTGCAGCCTGAGGCGACCGGGCATTAGGACGCCTGGAATTTTAAGAAATGCCCGCCACGAGACCCAGCGGGGCAACTCCCGGGCTCAGGGACCAATGACGTCTTTCTCAAGAATTACAATCAAACCGTCGAAGCATTCCCCCTTGATGTATCATAATTTCCGATATACATCATTTCATCGGAAATGGTGGGGGAATGATGGAACGCTCGTTTTTAACGATTGCCGCCGGCGAGAATAATGATGCGATACGCGCGCTTTCAGCGCCGGCGCGGCTGGAGATGCTCAAGCTGCTCTGCGCCAAAGGACCAATGAATATCAACGATATCGCGCGTGCCCTTTCTCTTCCTCAATCGACTGTCGCTACCGGGATCCAGATCCTGGAAGACGCCCGGCTGGTGGATTCCCAACTGACGAAGGCCCGCAAGGGAAACCAGAAGATCTGCTCGGCGATCTACAGCGAAATTCTGATCAGCTTTGAGGAAAGTGCGGCCCAAAGGGCCAACAATATCATCGAAGTCGAGATGCCGGTCGGGCTCTACACCAGTTGCGACGTCCATGCGCCGTGCGGTCTTTGCTCCACCGAGAGCGTCATCGGCCCCCTCGATGTCCCCGACTATTTCCTCGATCCGCAGCGCATGCAGGCCGGGCTCGTCTGGTTCGGCAGGGGATATGTGGAATATAAATTCCCTAACAATGCCAAGGTGTTGAACAAGGATATCCGCGCCATAGAGTTTTCGCTGGAGCTGTCGTCCGAGGTGCCAGGCACCAATCCGGACTGGCCCTCGGACATAACGCTCTGGGTCAATGGAATGGCCATTGGAACCTGGACGTCGCCCGGCGACTACGGCGACAAGCGCGGCGCCTTCACGCCGGCATGGTGGAAGCTCGAGGGCTCACAATATGGGATGATGAAGACCTGGCGTATCTCTACGCGCGGGACCTTCATCGACGGTGTCGCCGCCTCGAATGTCACGCTCAGCGATCTGGCGCTTGCCCAGCACTCTTCCATCCGGCTTAGGGTCGGCATCGCGGAGAATGCCGGCCATACCGGCGGCGTGAATATTTTCGGCCGCGGCTTCGGAAATCACGGACGCGATATCATCATGCGGCTGCATGTCTAAAAAATCAAAATCGGAAATCTTGATTTAAAAATCATGTTTCTTTCCAGTTTTTACGGTCGTCAAAAGATGTCAAATATCTGTAATAAAACAATTTTTTCCGAAATCCACATTAGTATGATTAAAAACGCAACTCGGTTGACAGAACGACATTCCTGATATCAAGTTAGAGGCAAGAAAACAAAAAATCTGATATATAAACGGGAGGATCCGTTGAAGACGAACGTCGTTGTCCACCGCGATTTCCGCATCGCGACCATTGACTCCAGGCTCTACAGTTCATTTCTCGAGCATCTCGGCAGGGCGATCTACGGGGGCATTTATGAGCCCGGGCACCCGACGGCCGATGAGGACGGATTCCGCCAGGATGTGCTTGATCTGGTCCGTGATCTCGACACGCCATACTGCCGCTATCCCGGCGGCAACTTCGTCTCGGCCTATAATTGGGAAGACGGCGTCGGCCCCCGTGCGGAGCGCCCGGTTCGCCTCGACCTTGCCTGGCGCACCCGCGAAGCCAACCAGATCGGCGTGAATGAATTCGTCGACTGGTGCAAGAAGGCGAATACCAAGCCGATGCTCGCCGTCAATCTCGGATCACGCGGCCTGGATGCGGCCCGCAATTTCCTCGAATATTGCAATCATCCCGGCGGCACCTACTGGTCGGATCTGCGTCGCAAGCACGGCTGGTCCAATCCGCACGATGTCAAATTGTGGTGCCTCGGCAACGAGATGGATGGCCCCTGGCAGGTCGGCCACAAATCGGCCTATGAATATGGCCGGCTGGCGGACGAGACGGCGAAGGCCATGCGCGGCTTCGACAAGTCCCTCGAACTCGTGGTCTGCGGCTCGTCCAATTCCGACATGAAGACCTATCCCGAGTGGGAGGCTCAGGTTCTCGAACAGTGCTATGACAGCGCCGACCACATTTCGCTGCATATGTATTTTGCCAACCGCGAGAAAAATACGCTCAACTATCTCGCCCGCGCGACGAAGCTCGACCGCTACATCACCACGATCGGCGGCGTGATCGACTACATCAAGGCGAAAAAACGCTCGAAGAAGACGATCGGCATTTCCTTCGACGAATGGAATGTCTGGTATCATTCCAACCAGCAGGACAAGGAGATCCTGGCGCGCGACGAATGGCCGGATGCGCCGCATCTGCTGGAAGACATCTATAATTTCGAGGACGTGCTGCAGGTCGGCGGCATCTTGAACACCTTCATCCGTCGCTCCGACCGCGTGCGCATCGCCTGCATCGCGCAGCTCGTCAACGTCATCGCCCCGATCATGACCGAGGACGGCGGTGCGGCATGGCGCCAGACCATTTATTACCCGTTCTATTACGCCTCCAGATATGGCCGTGGAACGGCGCTGCAGCTGGTCGTCGATGGCCCGACCTATGACAGCGACGAGGAGAACGACGTCCCCTATCTCGACGTATCGGCAGTCCATTCCGAGGACGGCAAGACGCTGACCTTCTTTGCCGTCAACCGCCATCCGAGCACTTCGCTCGATCTCGATGTGCGGCTGGAAGGGTTCGGAAATGCCCGGGTGGTCGAGCAGGTGGAGATGACCCACGGTGATCTGGAAGCCGTCAATACGGCAGCGCGGCCGAAGACGGTCGTTCCGGTCAATGTCGAGAGTGGAAAGATCGAGGATGGAAGGTTGCGGGCGGCGCTGAAACCGTTCTCCTACAACGTCATCCGGCTGTCGGTTTGACAGCTACCGCCGGGTAGCCCATTGGGGCACGCCCCGGCTGAAAATATTCGGCTCGCTGCGAGGAGGCAGGGAGCCGGAGAGATGGTTCACTGAGGTCCTGGACCCGACTGTTCAAGTCCTGACGCCTCTGCGAACCGACAACCGCGACGTGCCCAAGCGTGCCTTTGCGGCCGCCGTATCGTCGCTTTCTAGGGAGGAGTTCATGCAACAGTGGAAGAGGCTCGCATTTGGCGTCGCGCTGGCCGCACTCGGCCTGACAGCGACGGCCAATGCCGATGACTACACCTCCTTGCCGCGCAAGGAGACGCTCATCGTCGAAAATCCGGAAGGGACGATCAAGAATCCCGGCTGGTTCAACATCTGGGTCAATGGCGGCGGCGGCGTTTCGACCGGCCTGCAGCAGCTGACCATGGATACGCTCTGGTATATCGACCCCGAACAAGGGCTTGGCGGCGCGACCTGGGACAATTCGCTGGCTGCCGACAAGCCGCAATATAATGCCGACTTTACCGAGATGACCGTGAAACTGCGCAAGGGGCTCTTCTGGAGCGACGGCGTGGAGTTCACGGCAGACGACGTGGTCTATACCGTCAAGACGCAGATGGATCACCCCGGCATGGTCTGGAGTGCTGCTTTCTCGGTGCAGGTGGCAAGCGTCGAGGCGACCGACCCCTCGACGGTCGTGTTCAAGCTGAAGAAGCCCAATTCGCGCTTCCACGCCATCTTCACCGTTCGCTGGAACGGCGCCTGGATCATGCCCAAGCATGTCTTCGAGAAAGTCGAAGATCCGCTTCGTTATGATTTCGCCAATCCCGTTTCGCTCGGCGCCTACAAGCTCAAGGCATTCGACCCGCAGGGCAAGTGGTATACCTGGGAGAAGCGCGACGACTGGCAGCGGACATCGCTTGCCCGCTTCGGCGAGCCGGCTCCGAAATATGTCACCTATGCCGATCCCGGCCCGCCGGATAAACGCACCATCGCTCAGCTCGAGCATAATCTCGATATCATCCACGACAACACGCCCGAGGGCATGTTCACGCTGAAGGAAAAATCCAAGACGATCGAGACCTGGTTCCCGGGTTTTCCCTTCGCCCATCCGGACCCGACGCTGCCGGCCGTGATCTTCAACACCCAGAATCCGCCCTTCGACAACGCCGATGTACGCTGGGCGCTTGCCCTGCTGATCGACATCAAGGCGGTTGATATGGCGAGCTATCGCGGGGCAGCGACGCTTTCGGCGCTCGGCGTGCCGCCGACGGCGGCCACGATGAAGGACTATCAGGCGCCGATGCAGGATTGGCTGAAGAATTTCGAGATCGATACCGGCAAGAGCAAGATCAAGCCTTATGACCCGACGGTCGGGCAACAGATCGCCGATATCCTGCGCAAGCAGCCGAAGTTCAAGGACCAGATCCCGACCGACCCGGAGGCAATCAGCGGTGCCTTCGGCTATGGTTGGTGGAAACCGGATCCGAAGGCTGCCGGCGAACTGCTGGAGAAGGCAGGCTTCAAGAAATCCGGCGGCAAATGGCTGACCCCTGATGGACAGCCCTTCAAGATCCGGATGACGGTGGAAGGCGACACACGCTCGGTCTTCACCCGCGCCGGGACGCTGATCGCACAGCAATGGGCCGCATTCGGCATCGACGCCAAAGCCGTGCCGGCCGCGAAACTGTGGCAGGTGGCGCTCCAGCCCGGCGATTTCCAGGTGGCGATTGCCTGGAGCGTCGAGACCTGGGGCGGCGATCCCGATCTGTCGTTCTTCCTCGATAGCTGGCATTCGCAGTTCGTGGCTAAGAAGGGTGACAATCAACCGCCGCGCAACTGGCAGCGCTGGAGCAATCCGGAGCTCGACAAGATCATCGAAAGCATCCGCGGCATCAGCGCCGACGATCCCAAGGGCGTCGAACTCGGCAAGGATTATCTGAAGCTGGTCGCCCGCGAAATGCCGACGATCCCGCTGATGTCCTACAACGTCTTCACCTCGATGGATACGACCTATTGGACCGGTTATCCGACGATCGCAGACCCCTATACCGACCCAGTGCCGAATTGGGCAAACTCCAGGCTGATGATGGTCAAGCTGAAGCCGGCACAACCGAAATAATCCTCCCAACGCCGGCGCGAGTGTTGCGCGCCGGCCCCCTAATCGACGGGCATGTGGCATGTCCGTCGATCCTTTCCACTTGATGAAGGGAACCAGAGAGGAACCACCGCCCTATGACGTCCTATCTGCTCTTTGTGCTGAAGCGGTTCGGTCAGTTTCTGCTCGTTGTATTTCTTGGCGTGACGATAACATTCTTCGTCACCCACCTGACCCCGATCGATCCGGTCGAAGAAAGCATAGGCGCCATCACCCAGATGGGGCAGTCCGATCCGAATGCGATCGAACTGATGCGCCAGTCGCTTCGCGAGCTTTACGGAATGGAGGGTTCGATCTGGCAGCAATACCTGCATTTCTGGCTTCGGCTTGCGACCGGTGATCTCGGTCCCTCGCTATCGGCATTTCCCACCCCCGTTTCCACCATCATTCTGCGGTCCCTGCCCTGGACCATCGGGCTGATGACGGTGTCGACCCTCATCACCTTCGTGCTCGGCAATGCGATCGGCGCGCTCGCCGGCTATTACCGCAAGGACATGGTGCTGAAGGCCGTCAGCCTCGTCTTCATCGCCCTGCTTCCCATTCCCTATTACATTCTGGCCTTCGTGCTTCTGATTGTGTTCGGTTATCTCTGGCCGGTGCTGCCGATCAATGGCGGCTACGAGATGAACGCCAATCTGGACCTCTCCTTTGCCCTGGTCTTCGATATCCTGAAACACTCGATCCTGCCGGCCTTGTCGCTGATCATGGTCGGCGCCGGCAGCTGGCTGATCGGGATGCGCGCGCTCGTTTCCAACATCATCACCGAGGATTACGTCGTCTTCGCCGAGCTTGGCGGCGTTCCGAAGCGAAAGATCCTGCGCTCCTACATCGCCCGCAATGCCATGGTGCCGCAGTTCACCGGGCTTGCCATGTCGCTCGGCGCGATCTTCAACGGCACGGTCATCACCGAAATCGTCTTCGGCTATCCGGGCATCGGAAACCTGCTGATCGAAGCAGTGCATGCCGGCGACTACAGTCTGGTGCTCGGCCTCAGCGCATTGTCGATCGTCGGCGTTGCCGCCGCCGTCTTCATCATCGACATTCTGAGCCCGCTGATCGACCCGCGCATCAAGGTGGAATAAAGCATGTTTACGATCGTCCGCGACCTCGCGCGCCAGAATATGGAATTCCTCTGCGGCCTGCTGCTCTTTGCCGTCATCGTCGCATTGATAGTGGTGTCCTATTTCTCGCCTTACGGCGCGACCGACATCTATCTTCTGCCGCCCGATATGCCGCCGGATGGCGAATATTGGCTCGGCACGACGTCGCGCGGCCAGGACGTTTTCTGGCAGCTGACGACCGCGCTTCGCAACACCCTGTTTTTCGGCATCGGCGTCGCCTTCATTTCACGCATCATCTCGCTGGTCGTCGGCCTCGTCGCCGGTTATGCCGGCGGCGCAGTCGACCGGGTGCTGATGGCCATCAACGACAGCGTCATGGTCATCCCGCAATTTCCGCTGCTGATCCTGTTCTATTTCGTGCTCAAGGACAGCATGACCTGGACGGCGCTGATCGTCATCATGGCCGCGCTCGGCTGGTCCTATGATGCACGCCTCATCCGTTCGGTGGCCATCAGCCTGAAGACGAGATCCTTCACCACCCAGAGCGTCTATTCCGGCATGAGCATGCGCAAGATCCTCGTCGAGGAGCACCTGCCCTATGTTCTGCCGATCGTCTTTGCCACCACGATGAACAACATGATCTGGTCGATCGGCATGGAGATCACCCTGTCGGTGCTCGGCTTCACAGATATCGAGACGCCGACCATGGGCATGATGATCTATTGGGCCAATGCGCATTCGGCGCTGATATCAGGCATATGGTGGTGGGTGGCCGCCCCCGTCGCCGTCATCGTCGTCCTCTTCCTCGCGCTCTTCCTGCTGTCCATGTCGATGAACGAATACAATGATCCGCGCAGCCGGCTGAACCGGATGGGAAGTTAGTATGGATCCTTTGGTCGAAATCCAGAATCTGAAAGCCTATTACCGCGCCTTCCTCTACGGCGTCGATCGCGAGGTGCGCGCCGTCGACGATATCAGCCTGACCATCGCCCGCGGCGAGGTCTATGGCGTTGCCGGTGAATCGAGCAGCGGCAAGACGACCTTGATCAAGACCATCGCCGGCGCGATCCGGCCGCCGCTGAGGGTCGTGTCGGGAAAAGTGACATTCCATTTCGACGGCGGCACCCAGGATATCTACGCGATGAAGCCGGAAGACCGCCTGGCGCTGCGCTGGCGGCATCTGTCCTATATCATGCAGGGCTCGATGAATGTGCTCAACCCGGTGCGCCGGATCCGTCATTCCTTCACCGATTTCGCCTTTCGCCACATGAAGGTCGGCAAGAATGAGTTTTTCGAAAGGGTCGCCACCCATCTGCAACGGCTGAAGCTGGATCCGCATCTGCTCGACGCCTATCCCCACGAGCTCTCCGGCGGCATGCGCCAGCGCATGACCATTGCGCTGGCCACGATCCTGACGCCGGAATTCATCATCGCCGACGAACCGACGACGGCACTCGACGTCATCGTTCAGCGCGACGTGCTGTCGATGATCCGCGAAATCCAGCGCGAGATGGGCTCGTCCTTCCTGTTCGTCACCCATGATATGGGGGTTCACGCGACGGTCTCCGACCGCATCGGCATTGTCTATGCCGGGCGTCTTGTCGAGGAAGCGCCGACCGCCAAACTCTTCAGCAAGCCGCTCCACCCCTACACGCAGCACCTCGTCGGCAGCCTGCCGCGCATCGGCGATGCGACGGCCCGCCCTTCGCTGGAGGGTCGTCCGCCGAACCTCGCCATGCCACCGGAAGGCTGCCGGTTTCACCCCCGCTGTCCGAAGCGGATGGAGATCTGCTCACAGAAGGTTCCGCCGCTGGTCACCGTCGAGCCGCAGCGGCGCGTGGCGTGTTTTGCCGTTACGGGAGATCAGGTTTGAGTGCTCTTCTTAGTCTCTCGCATGTCACGAAAGTCTACCGGCAGGGCGGCATGCTCGGCCGACGGCTGATCACGGCGGTCAAGGACGTCAGCTTCGAATTGGGAGCGGAGCCTGAGATCCTCTCGATCGTTGGAGAATCCGGCTCGGGAAAATCGACGATCGCGGCAATGATCCTCGGTCAGACCGCACCAACGGAAGGCGAGCTTCAATTCAGCGGCAGGACCGTCGCCATCCATAGCAGGTCCGAACGCAAGGCTTTTATGAAAGAGGTCCAGCCGGTTCTGCAGAACCCCTTCGAAGCCTTCAATCCGCTGAAACGTGTCGATCGTTATCTCTTCGAGACCGCCCGCAATTTTTCGTTCTCGGGAAAACGGCCGGACCGAGAGCAGGCGGAGAAGATGGCGGATGCCGCACTGGTGCATGTCGGCCTGACCCTTGAAGAAGTGAAAGGCCGGTTTCCCCACGAATTGTCGGGCGGCCAGCTTCAGCGCGTCGCCATCGCCCGGGCGCTGATCCCGCAACCCCGCCTGCTGGTGGCTGATGAACCGGTATCCATGGTTGACGCATCGCTGCGCATGGCCATCGTCAATCTCTTCGGCCGCTTGAAAAACGAGCTCGGTCTTTCCATCGTCTACATCACCCACGACCTCGCCACCGCCTATTATATCAGCGACAACATTATCATCATGCGCAAAGGCGAAATCGTTGAGCGAGGACAGGCCCGTACCGTCCTGGACAACCCGCAGCATCCCTATTCGCGGGCGCTCAAGGATGCGGTGCTTGCCGCCGATTTCAGCCCGGCGACGTAAGCGCTGCAGCGAACAGGCCGCTTTCCTTTATGAGGGA
This sequence comes from Rhizobium beringeri, assembly GCF_004306515.1. Lineage (NCBI taxonomy): Bacteria > Pseudomonadati > Pseudomonadota > Alphaproteobacteria > Hyphomicrobiales > Rhizobiaceae > Rhizobium > Rhizobium beringeri. Next base: position 837,578 of record NZ_SILG01000002.1, read on the forward strand.
TGGCAGGTTTAGCGTTGCCTTAAAGAAACTGTGCAAGGATGAGGGCCTGTCATCCACGCCGGCAACCTGATGAAGTTTCGAAGAAATCTCGCTCGCTCCGTAATAAGCCATACCAGCGCATTCGCTCCCGCAATATTTGCGGCCATTATTGCTGCAATCGTCGTCTGGGTCGCAACGAACTGGCGGATCGAGCGATCGCTGGCCGATGAACGCTCGATCGTTGCCGGCGAGCTTGCCACCATATCCTCCCGGCTTCAGACGAACCTCAATAGCAATGTGAAGCTGTTGCAGGGGCTGGCGGCCGGCATCGCAGTCAATCCAGAGATGGGCCAAAACGGATTTTCCAAACTTGCCGCGCAGATCCTGCAGCCCGATTCACAATTGCGAAGCTTCGCCGCGGCACCCGGCATGGTGGTCAGGTGGGTTTATCCGGAGAAAGGAAACGAAAAGGCCATCGGACTCGACTACCGAACCAATGAGAAGCAACGGGCTGCCGCGATGCTGGCGCGCAACACGCACAATATCGTTCTGACAGGCCCGGTGGAGCTTGTCCAAGGTGGAACCGCTTTTGTGGTCAGGTGCCCGATCTACGTCAATAACGGAACAAGCCAGATCTTTTGGGGACTGCTTTCCGGGATAGTAGACATACCAAAGCTTTATCAGGAAAGTGGCCTTGGTTCGACCGAGCTTGAGATTGCCATCAGCACCGTACCGGAGCCGAATTCGCCCAAACAGGTTTTTTTCGGCAGCCTGGCAACCTTTTCAAGGAAACCGGTCCAGACATCCGTTGATATGGTTTATGGCCGATGGACCCTCGCCGCACTGCCAAAGCAGGGATGGGGCCAAAATAGCGGGATCGGCACTTTTGAGTTCTACGCGAGCCTGTTGGCATTGTGTGTCGTTGCGCCGATTGTCTGGATCGGTTTTCTGACCAAATCACGCCAAAGAACGATCGAAAAGCTTCGCCTTCACAAGAAAAAGCTCGTTCGAGCACGACAGAGGCTGGAGTACCTGTCATTGCATGACGCATTGACGGGGCTTCCCAATCGACGATTTGTCGACCAGATGATCTCGCAACCGCCGAGACCTCGTCCAGAGGATTGTCTGATACTCGTTCATATCGACCTGGATCGATTTAAAGAGATCAACGACACGAAAGGGCATGCCGGAGGTGACGCGGTCTTGCAAGCAACGGCTTCGCGCCTTGCCGATTTGACTGGTCCAAACGACGTCGCGGCTCGGATCGGTGGCGATGAGTTCATCTTCGCCAGCTGGAGTGCAGATCCGGAGCCGAAGGCAAACGCATTGGCCCGGCAAATTGTCGATACGCTCGATCAACCCGTCTTCATTGAGGGTGCGGCCTGTGTTGTCGGTGCAAGCGTCGGCGTCGCCTGGGAGACTGAAGGTGCTCTCGGGCAGGACCTCGGCCAATTGCTTCTCGATGCCGATTTGGCTCTGTACGAAGCGAAGAAGGCGGGCCGCGGCCGCGCGGCGGTTTTTACAGAAGAGCTTCGCAGCGCCGCGATCCATTCGAAAGAATTGGCGGACGAATTCACGCATGCGCTCGATCGCGATGAACTCGTTGCATTCTTCCAACCTCAGTTCAACGCAAACACATTGGATATTGCCGGCGTCGAGACACTCGCCCGTTGGGATCACCCGCAAAAAGGTCTGCTCGCCCCGAACAGATTTCTGGATGTCGCCGAAAAGCTGGGGCGTACCGGCGACATGGATAGGCTGATCCTGCAGAAGGCTCTCTTCGAGCTGACAAGATGGGACAGCCTGGGAATGCAAATTCCACGTGTCTCGGTCAACATTTCAGCGCGTCGACTGGCGCAGGCAAATCTGCTTGCCGAGCTGTCCGAGCTTCCCATAGCGAAGGGTCGCCTGTGTTTCGAGCTGCTCGAGACAATCTCCTTTAATGATCTTCAACCTGTTCTCAAGGAGATCATTCCAGCCGTCAAAAAGCTTGGCATCGAAATCGAGATCGATGACTTCGGCACCGAACATGCCAGTATTGTCAGCCTGCTTCGATTTGAGCCGCGACGCCTGAAGATCGATCGCGAAATTATCAAGCCGATTATCGCGTCTCCATCTCAGCGCCGTCTGGTCTCCTCCATTATCGAAATCGGCCGATCGCAGAACATCGACATCGTTGCAGAGGGCGTGGAGACTATGGAGCATGCGAAGATCCTGAAAGATCTCGGTTGCCATATACTGCAAGGTTACGCTCTGGCACGACCCATGACCTCGGAGCAGTTGATTGAATTTTGCCGTATGAAGGAAAAGGAAAAACAGAGGCAGGCCGATAGCCAAAACCCTGCATTCGGCGTGTGACTATTTTCCGAGCTGCCTTTAGCACGCCATCCCGCAAATCCGCCTCGTTGGCAAGAATGGTGTTGGCCTCATCCAGCAGAACGTCCTTTTGCGTTCTTGCGGGTATTCTCGATGGCAATATCAGCGCTCAGGCGTATCGCTCACAAGCACCTGTAGGGTCAGCCGCAGAAATTCGAAGAGATGCCTGTGCTGACCTGACAGACAGGTGGACGGCTCACGCCGCCTCCTCCTCGTCGAGCTCCGGCTGCAAGGAATGCAGGTAATCGACGGCCCGCTGCGCATGCGCTGCCGCCGAGAAGATGGCGCGCTTGTCGTTGCCCAGAACCTTCAGCCAGCCATCGAGATAGCTTGCGTGGTCGGGGCGTGGTTCGAGCTCAGGCACGATGCCAAGATCGGCGCAGAGAAAGCAGCTGCCGAGTTCGGCAATCAGCTCTTCACGGGCGCGTTCGCTCCGGTCTTTCGCGTAGCGGCTGAGATCACGATCAAGCCGTCGCGGTGCTCCGGTCCAGTGCGTCATCTCGTGACTGAGGACCGCGACATAGGAGGCATCGTCCCGGAAGGCGTTCAAGCATGGCATCTGGATGTAATCACGGTGAGCGGCATAATAGGCCGCCGATCCTCCATGCCGGATCAGTGCCCCGGTATTGGCAAAGAAGCGGCCGGCATCGCCGATCCGGCTGATCGGATCCTCGGCAGGTGCGATCTCATGAAAACGCCCAGGAAGACCGGCGATCTGGTCGGTGTTGAACACCGTGTAGCTCTTGAGGAATGGAATGTCCTGTTCGATCTCAGTGCCTGTCTCGGTCGTCTCGGTGCGGATAAACGAACTGGCAAAGACGACGGTTGTGCCGGTTTCGCCCTTGCGAACGGCGCCGCCGAGTTCGATTGCCTGGCGAAACGTCATCCAGCTGGATGAGGCAAAGCCGCGGGCGATGGCTTCGGACCACAGCAGCAGGACGTTGATCCCGGTGTAGGCTTGGCCATTGTGGCGCAGTGGCCGGCCGACCTCGCCCGTCGCATGTTCCGTTGTCCAGGGTTTGGTCCATGGCCGCACACCCCGTTCGAGGTCGGCGATGATCTTGGTGGTGATGCGGCTATAGATATCGGATCGTTGATTGGATTGCTGCCTGCTCATGTTGGAACCTCCGTTTCGAGGTCGCGGCCATCGCGACCTGCTACGGCGGTCCGAAAGCCAGGCGGCAAGCGCTGCCTGCACCCGCAGGGCCGCAACGCAGTGGAGGACGGCAAAGCCGTTGCCGGCGGCGCGAGCCTGGCACGACCAAAAGCCGGGGCAGGACGCGATGGCCGAAATGTTAGTGGGAGGTTTGACGGAGGCAGAAGGCAGATCCGCGAGGCGGCAATCACGTCGCTCACATCGCAGATGAACCGCAGCG
>NZ_SILG01000003.1:0-459193 GCF_004306515.1 Rhizobium beringeri
AATATGAAGACTGCAATCGACAAGGTCGGCCGTGGCAAGGAGCGCGACGTCAACGTCCGCTTCATGGCAATGGCCAGCCACTACGTGTTCGAGCCCGAGTTCTGCAATCCGGCCTCCGGCTGGGAGAAAGGACAGGTCGAGAAGAACGTTCAGGATGCGCGTCATCGCTTCTTCCAACCGGTCCCGCGCTTTCCATCACTGGAAGCCCTGAATGACTGGCTTGAGCAGCGTTGCAAGGAGTTCTGGGCACAGACCCCGCATGGTCAGATGCGTGGCACCATCGCCGACATCTGGGCAGAGGAAACACCAGCTTTGATGCCCGTTTCCAGGCCGTTCGACGGGTTTGTCGAATACACGAAGCGGGTCACGCCAACCTGCCTCGTGCATCTGGAGCGCAACCGCTACAGCGTTCCGGCATCCTTTGCCAATCGACCGGTGAGCCTTCGAGTCTACCCGGATCGTGTCGTCGTCGCGGCAGAAGGTCAGATCGTTTGCGAGCACCGTCGCGTCATCGATCGTTCCCATGATCGACCGGGGCAGACCATCTATGACTGGCGGCATTATCTGGCGGTGGTGCAGCGAAAGCCCGGCGCTCTTCGCAACGGCGCACCGTTCGCCGAGCTTCCAGACGCATTCCGGACCTTGCAACAATATCTGCTCAAGAAGCCAGGTGGCGACCGCGAGATGGTCGATATCCTGGCACTTGTTCTCCAGCACGACGAACAGGCAGTGCTCTCGGCCGTCGACATGGCGCTGAAGTCCGGCGTTCCGACCAAGACGCATGTGTTGAACCTGCTGCATCGCCTGGTCGACGGCAAATCCTTCACGCCGCCGACCCTCGACGCACCTCAGGCACTGACGCTCACCAATGAGCCCAAGGCCAATGTCGAACGATACGATACCTTGAGAAAGACGGAGGTTCGCCATGCGTCATAATCCGGCAAGCGGCGCGATCGTCATCATGCTACGGCAACTGAAGATGCACGGCATGGCCCACGCCGTCGGTGATCTGACCGAGCAGGGATCGCCGGCGTTTGAGGCTGCCATTCCGATCCTGTCCCAGCTTCTCAAGGCGGAGACTGCGGAACGAGAGGTCCGATCGACCGCATATCAGCTCAAAACCGCACGCTTCCCGGCTTACCGTGATCTGAACGGCTTCGACTTCGCCAGCAGCGAGATCAACGAGGCGCTCGTGCAACAGCTTCATCGCTGCGACTTCCTCGACGACGCCAACAACATCGTTCTGGTCGGCGGTCCCGGCACGGGCAAGACACACATTGCCACCGCGATCGGTGTCCAGGCCATCGAGCATCACCATAAACGGGTCCGGTTCTTCTCAACGGTCGAACTGGTCAACGCTCTCGAGCAAGAGAAGGCGCAGGGTCGGTCTGGGCAGATCGCTAATCGACTCGTCCATTCCGATCTCGTCATTCTCGACGAGCTGGGATACCTGCCGTTCAGCGCCTCAGGCGGTGCATTGCTCTTCCATCTGCTGAGCAAACTCTACGAGCGCACCAGCGTCATCATCACCACCAACCTGAGCTTCAGTGAATGGGCCAGCGTGTTCGGCGACGCCAAGATGACGACCGCGCTGCTCGACCGGCTTACCCACCACTGCCACATCCTGGAAACCGGAAACGACAGCTTCCGCTTCAAGAACAGCTCGGCGCATGAGCCCAAAACAACGAAGGAGAAACGAAGGAACTTGACCACCACGACCAACACAAACGATACCTAAAGGCGGGTCACTTCTCGGTGGAAACGCCGGGCAGCTCTCAGTGGAAATCAACAACCCGTGGCACGGATGGTACGCGGGCGGCCAACCTCCCAATTGATCATAGGGTATAGGTAATCTGTCGGAGCATCTTGCGTGCGATGGTGTTGCCAGTTCCATCCCCCTCCGCCACCGATCTCCAACAAAATCTATCCACCTGGAGCAGGTAGTATCCAAAATGCGCACTAAACTTTTCACTGCACAACTTGTCTGTTGTATGACGACACGACGACAAGCTAAGAATTGAGCGCAAAGATTGTAAAAAACCTATAATGCACAGCGAATTTTGGGCGGGAAAAGGGTGTCCGGATGCTACCGCATTGGTCGATAGTTGCCCTTGCTTTCTTCTACGCTTCGTATCCCGGATCTGCGGTTTCACAAAGCGCCTCGGTGAGCGAGGAGCTGGACTGCGTTAAGCCCAGTAACGAGCAGTATAATGAATTCCACCATGGGCTGAACCCGGAGCGGAAGTTCCGAATCGATGTGGGACCCTACCGCTTTGCTGTCCCGTGGAAATATCTTCAGCCGAGGCCTGCGAATTTTCAGGAAGGGTGCAAAATTCGCGCCGACTCGTTGGGCGTTCAGTTTTGGATACCCGACGGGAAGGCGCCAGAGCGCGATCTGTTCTTCAACGGCGAGTATAACCCTCCTGAGCCCCGGCGCCCTCACCCCACAGAAAATGAATGGGTGATCAAATTCGTCGACATTTCCCACTACTCGGTTGGGCCATCTGCTCGCGCAGATCCAGACTTGCAATTCAAGAATATCATGCGGCTGTTCGAGAAAGAGGCCTCCATCAAGCAAGACGGAGACCTGAAACTGATCGAATTCGACGATCCGTCGAAAACATCAAAGTACTGGTTTCAGGAAGACGACGAGAAAAGCTTGTTCTTTTGGTGCGGCCGTTCGGCTGTCTGCCAAGGCGTAATCGATTTAAAAGATAAGCATCTTGCGGGCCAGTTTTTGCTTACGCGACCATCCATAAGATTTCACGCAACGATCGTTTCTACCTTGCAAAATCTCTTACAGCAGTGGGAATTGGCAAATAAATAGCCATTAACAGTGGGGTGTTTCAAAATGACTACGCTTTCGCAAACCCAGATAGATACGTTGAATGCAATTACCGATGGGGGCACGGGTCACTACTGGGAAGGATATACATATCTAATTTCAATCCTCGAGTCGGACCCCGCCTCGAGCGACCTTCTTTACTGGCTCACGAAAGCCACAGAAATCAATTCGAATTCCTACGACAGCGAAGCAAACGCCTTCATACGAGGCGTCACGCGGAACGGCTTCCTTTTTAGCGGAGCTTCGAGTTTTGACATCCAAGGCAACTCCAACATTATAGGCGCTGCTGTCATCGGTGGAGTTCTCTCGGCTGGCGAGACGCCGACTGTCCAATCTCTGATCGAATTTGACGTTGCGACGGCGATTGGTGACGGCGGCCAGTCAATCGGTGGCTGGGGGGGAGCATTCTACTATTGGGATCTCGAACTTCAGTCCGGCCAGACAGTTGGGGAAACCATACTCGCTGACAAAGTTGAATATGACAAATTCATAGCGGCGAACGCGAAGGCCGCGGCCGATGTCATGACCAAGTTTGGCCTGACTTGGGAGCAGTTCGCGTCTGCACTGAATGCACAAGTGCCGTCGGACGTCCAGCTTGCGATTGTGACTCGCATTGCAGACGTCGCCGTTGGCGATGCGCCCAGTTTCGCTGGAGATCCCGAAAACATCGATGGCTACCATCCTGTCTATGGAGAGAATGACGTAGTCGTCGGCTGGACATATAACACCGCTGAGCAAATAGATATTCCAGTTACGGACTCCGACCTGATCGCGGAGCTCAACCTGCGCTACGGATACCGCGCGCGGTTGTCGGATGATCCGGCGTTCGCCTCAGCAAATCCAGATGCTGGATTGCATGTCACCGGCGGCCTGCAGGCAATGCGCAGCGACACGCATGTTTTGAACTCGGCAGCCGCCAACTCCCCAAGTTCATTCGTCGGCTCAAGTGTCGGCCAAGCAGCATTGGCCAACTTGTCGACTTGGTATGCCGAACGATTGGCGTTTACCGAGCTGTCGGGAACTGTAGTGGATGGCAGTTCCGTTGGTGTTCTCAAACTGCAGGAAGGGGCGTTCAACCCTCTGGAAGTCTCTTTTTCGGGCGACCTCGAAACAGCTATTGACCACGAGGGCAACAATTCGGCCGGGAAACCGACCACTCTGACGGACGCTCAGAAGCTGGAGCCAAGGTTGTTTGCGCTCGATGCGGTCTATGGAGCGCTCGCACCGACCACGAATCCTTCAGCCGACATGAAGGCAACGCTCGATGGTGCAATCGCAAAGGTGTGGGCGAGCGAGAGTGATCGAAGCCAGACAGCGGCTGAGAAGTTGCAGTACTACGCATTCGAAGCAAGCAATGGCGCTGCCGTAATCCTCAATGCCCACAGTTCTGACAGCTCTGCCCTCATCGGCGGAAATGGTGCCGACACCCTGAATGGCGGAATTGCTGACGACATTCTGATCGCACGTAACGGCAATGACGGTGTCAGTGGCGGGGAAGGTAGTGACATAATTTTCGCCGGCGACGGCGATGATATTCTCAGTGGCGGAAGCGGAAAGGACTATCTAGCGGGAGGAGAAGGCGCCGACATCATCGGCGGCTCCGAACTGGATGTTATCGACCTGAGCTACTACCACAGCACCTGGAACGATTACGATCGCGATGTTATTTCAGGCGGCGCCGGCGACGACATCATCTTCAGCGCCTCCGATACATGGGTTTTGCCTGAAGAATTTTTCGGCGACAGAGTCAAGGCAGCCATCGAAAGTGTGGACCTCGTGGATGGTTCGGATGACGGCTTCACCGCTCATTTTCAGATCGATAATAAGATGGGCGAAGGAGAGCTTGGGGGAACATTCACCCTGACGGCTAGTGCTTTGGCAAGCGCGTCGCTTGTTGACGGCCAGTATGATTTAGGCACGGTGACGCTAGATGTATGGGAAGGGGAAGATCCGGCCGACTATGCAGTCTGGGGGCAGGTCATTGACGACCCTACGATGGGCAAGACGCTCCTGATCATGACGTCCGATGGTTACAGGCACTGGGCCGTCCTCGGAGGCGTCTATAATGTGGAAAGCGTCTTGGCTGGGCTGGACGCTGCGTCCGTCACACATATCGGAACCGACGGAAACGACGAGCAATCCGGGGGCACCGGCTATGATGCGCACAATGGCGGTGCCGGCGATGATCTCTTCTTCGCAAGTGCTGGCGGCGATTTTTACGACGGCGGGGATGGCGTTGACACAGTTGATTTCTCCGCCACCAGTGCGTCACTGCAGATTTCGCTGACCGATGACGCAGATCTAGGCGGCGGCGTTTTCATTTCAGGCGGAACGGCGACAAGCGACGATGTGGGAGAGGCTTGGGTCTCCTCCGTCGAGAACATCATTGGCGGAGCCGGCGCTGACATTGTTGTCGGCGATCTAAACGACAACTCGATCGAAGGCCGCGGAGGAATTGATCGCCTCTATGGCAGAAGCGGCAACGACGTGCTTACAGGGGGTCTCGGTGATGACTACCTCGAGGGAGGAATCGGCAACGACACCTACAAGTTCAATTTCGGAGATGGCCACGATACCATCTACGACAAAGGAACGGCCTCAACCGATATCGATGTCTTAGCGCTCGGATCCGGCATTGCCGCCAGCGACATTACTGTTACGAAGGCGGCCAACGGCAGTGATCTGCTGCTGACGGTCGGCGGTGGTGGCGACACCATTGTCCTGAAAGGCCAGCTCACCAATAATGCAGGTGGTGTTGACCAGATTGCATTTGTTGACGGCACTACATGGGACAGAACCACCATTAAGAACCACATCGCGGCGTGAGATGATTTCGCAGAGTAGATACCTGGCGCTTGCGTGTCTGCATGAATGAACTCTTGCCCGCATCGGCGTCCGCACAGCCGCCAGTCCCGAACGTCGACTCGGGACTGGCATACCTTTGTGCCATTGCCAGCCACTTTCGGATTCTTGCCAACATCAATGGCCTGTATCCCATCGCCCCTTCGACGACCGCAGAAACTGGCAGCGAGACGTCCCCGCTGCCGGGCAGATGCCGATCGATCGCAACCACGCCAAACGGCAGCATGGCGGTTTGTTCCGATTGCCGGAGACGCTGTGTCAAACACATCGGCAGCGATGGAGTTAGTTCGACGGTCGAACCGATTGTGCAGCCCCGCTCCGACGCAGCTTTAGACTCCATCCTACTTTCCATCATCTCCTAGGCGAATTTGCATGACGAAATGGATTCAGGTTCTCGGTGCTGGCGTGGTTCTGCTTGCTGCTGTGCTGGCAGCGATCGTCATGAACAACTACCGGGAAGCTGAGAAGGTGACGCGGCAGTATGTTCCGCCAAAGGGCATTCAGATCGCTAAAGGTAGCGGTCCGCTCGGCTGCGATTTCTCCGGCATAGACAGCCCGATCATAACGGGTGTCATGCCGCGTGTAGGGGAACCAAGCGTAAAGCTTCAAGTGCCGAAGGCGTATTTGCCGGGTCCTTTCTATCCAAAGGATGGCACGCTGGCGGGCGATGGCACTTTGCTGTTGATGATGAAGGCGGACGGTTTTGATCCATATCCGGTTCGAGAACAGCGCCTGACGGAAGAAAAGGCCCGCCAACAATGGCTGATGGCGCTGATATGGCAATTCGGCCCGTTGGAAGGGATCGCACAATCGCGTGCGGAGTTTGATGCTGGCGCAAAGCCGGGCACGAAATTCGAAGAGGTTCCCCAAGCCAATGGCTTGATCAAATATGAATTCCTCCCGCGTCAGAACAAGCAGGTCTATATCGCCCGCGACTCCGCAAAAATCACCGATGTTGTTGAATGTGACGTCAATACCGGCAGTGGCTTAGACGTCTCCAGCCCCGGTTGTAAACACATGACGTCGGCTTCCGGCCTGGACGTCAGCATCAGCTATTACAGAACCCGGCTTGATGATTGGGGAACGATCAAAGAGCGGATGAGCAAGTTCCTTGCATGCATGATCATCGACTAATTTTTCTTTTGATTGAAGGGATTAATTATGGGCAAGCCTTTAACAGATCAAGATCTCGCACTTTTGGGCACCTATGCGGACGCTGGCGATCGCATCGCCTATTACACGCAACTGGTGGCATGGGGCTATAACTATGGTGCTCTGGCCATGGGGGTTGCAGACAATGACACATTGAGCGGCGCGACAGCCAACATTTTCTTTCTTAACTCAGCCTCGGATCTCGGCGTTACAATCAGCGACGATCAACTCGCTACAATCAGTATTCGGTTGATGCAAGCGGACTTCGCCGCCCGCACAACGGCTGCTCACGACCATCCTGGTCAGGATCTCACCTATGACGTCGTGCAGGGATATCATGCCGATGTATTCGCCGGCTTTAATGTCCCTGCTGACGCCTGGACACCCAATATCGCACTTACGTATCTGCAGACACCGGAACAAAAGCAGGCCCTGTGGGACGAGTTGCTAACCGCGTCGCCGGTCGGGTCCTTCGCGGCCGTCCTGCAATCGCTGTTTGGCGAAGGCGACCCGTTGGAGCAGTTCGCCAGCGATCCCGTCATCCAGAGCTATATCGCGAACCTGGAAATTGCGGGCGCCAGCGCGACCGTCTCCCCGTCAAACGAGTTCGGCGGGTACACGGTGCAGCTCGACAATGGTTGGACTGTGAAAGGCGGCGATCAAAATGGGAACGCCTTGAATGGAAGCACCGGCAATGATGTTCTCAATGGATTTGACGGTTCGGACACCCTGTTAGGTGGGACAGGTACAGATCGAATTTACGGCGGCGCGGGCGCTGATATTCTCAGCGGCGGTAATGATACCGGCAGCCCGGACGTCAATTACATGGATCTCACCTACTTTCATGGAAGTTGGAATGACGGCGCACGGGACATGCTGTCGGGTGGGCTCGATGACGACACCATTCTCAGCGCCTCCGAACTTTGGGTCTTGCCGGAAGAATTTTACGGCGATGCTCTGAAGGCCGCCATCAATGCCGTCGACTTTGTTGATGCTTCGGATAATACCTTCACGGCCTTCTTTCAGATCGACAACAAGCAAGGCGCGGGCCTGTTGGGTGGCACGTTCACCTTGACGGCGCGTGACCTATTAGGCGCCACACTTGTCGATGGCCAGTATGATTTGGGCACGGTGACGTTGGATGTCTGGGCGGGCGAAGCTCCATCCGACTATGCGGTCTGGGGACAGGTTATTGACGATCCGACGATGGGCAAGGCGCTCCTGATCATGACGTCCGATCGTTACAGGCACCAGGCCGTGCTCGGCGGCCTCTACAATATCGAGGGCATCCTCGCCGGGCTCGATACAGCGTCAGTCTGGCATATTGGGACCGATGGGGATGAGGTGCAATCCGGAGGATCAGGTTACGATCAATATGACGGCGGCGCCGGTGATGATCTCTTCTTCGCGAGTGCGGGCGGCGACTACTACGACGGTGGCAACGACAGCGATACAGTTGACTTCTCCGCCACCAGCGCGTCGCTGCAGATTTCCCTGACAGATGATACCGATCTTGGCGGCGGCGTTTTCATTTCAGGCGGAACGGCCACGAGCGACGATGTAGGACAAGCTTGGGTCGACTCTATCGAGAACGTCATCGGCGGATCTGGCAATGATATCATCGTCGGCGATTCGAATGCCAACATTATAGAAGGCAGTGGCGGCAATGACATCGTCTATGGCGGCCTCGGCAATGACACACTCGGCGGGGGACAGGGAGATAGCGATCAGGTCAATTACAACGGCGTTGCCTCCGACTACTCGCTTACCCGCAATGCTGATGGCTCGGTAACAGTTGTCAATGCGACGTATGGAACCGACACACTCCTCGACATCGAGCTTGTGAAGTTCTCGGGCGACAACACCGCACACTTGCTCACCGACCTCGCACCTCTACTTCCGCCGTCCGGACCAATTGCTATAGGCGGTACTGCTGGCGACGACACTTTGATCGGCACAGACGGCGACGACGCGATCTACGGCGGCGATGGCAACGACTCGATGTATGGTGGATTGGGCAACGACCTGATCGACGGACAAGGCGGCTACTACAACCAAGCCAACTATGATGGCTCCGCATCCGACTACACCTTCACTCGAAATGCCGACGGCTCCGTTACAGTCGCAAGTGCGATCTATGGAACAGACACACTTACCCATATCGATGGCGTCTACTTCATCGGTGAGAACGCGACCTACAGCCTCACCGATCTTGCGCCCGAGCTTCCGGGGACTGGCGGTACAAACGCCGTCAACGGCACCGCTGACGACGACTTCCTTGTGGGCACCGATGGCGACGACGCGATCTACGGCGGCGATGGCAACGATGCGATTTATGGCGGCTTGGGCAACGATCTGATCGACGGACAAGGCGGCTACTACAACCAGGTAAACTACGATGGTTCCGCGTCCGACTACAGCTTCATTCGTAGCGCAGACGGCACGGTTACCGTCGTAAGCGTCGCCTATGGCACGGATACACTCACGCATATCGATGGCGCCTACTTCATCGGTGAGAACGCGACCTATGGGCTGACTGATCTGGTCCCGGAGCTGAACAACATAGCTGGCACGACAGGCGGCGATACGATCGTCGGCACCAGCGGTGCCGATGCGATCTTTAGCAATGATGGCGATGACGTTCTAACCGGTGGACTTGGAAACGACTACCTCGAAGGCGGCGTCGGTAGGGACACCTACAAGTTCAATTTCGGAGATGGCAAGGACATCATTTTCGACAACGGAGCAGCAACTTCAGAGGCGGACGTTCTTGTATTCGGCGCCGGCATCAGCGCGAGCGACATCACGATCACGACGGCTGCCAATGGCAGCGATTTGTTGCTCACGGTCGGCGGCGGCAGCGACACTGTCCTGCTGAAGAACCAACTCACCAATGGTGCCGGCGGCGTCGACCAGATCGCGTTTGCCGATAACACGAACTGGGACCGCAGCGCGATTCATAATCACATTGCCGCGTAACCTGTTCCTTGAAATGGAAAGCCCAGTACTCGCGTATTTCCCTGAATGAAGTCGGGCGCGCACCAGCGCCGGCGTCCACACAGCCAGTCCCGAACGTCGATTCGGGGCTGGCATGCCTTTGCGCCATTGAAGCGGCAACTCGCCTTCGGTGATGTGCGCGCGGCAAAGCTTGCCGACTTGTGGGGGGCCGCGGACGGCACCCTAACGCCCCATAGCGCCGCTACCACGTCATTGGTGAGCCTCCGGACAAGGCGGTAAAAAATATTTTCGTAGAGGTAGTATACTCGGCTTGAGTTCTAAAAAAACAACCTTTAGGTTCACGAACACAAGTAGAAAACAATCGGTCTGCAACCATCAAAACTCGACTGAACCAAGTCAGCGTGAGAAGCAGAGGAAATGCACCGCATTTTGATAATCGAATGATTTCGATCCCGAATATGAAATCCGGGACGGGTATCTTTTCCGATCGTCGCCAGCCACTTTCGCCTTCCTGTCGAAGCCGTGCGCCGGTGGTAATCTCAGGACATCGAAAAAATACCTAATACTTGCTGAACGGCGAGCGGGTCACGCCCGCCAGGTGACGATTGGAAGCAAGGAAGGTTTCACCGTGAGCAGACTTCGCTTCGTTGCGCTCGCTTTGATCGCAGCTTTTATTTCCTTGAACGTAATTGGATTTTGTTACGGAAAATTTTCTTTTTTTACCAACAGACGACTTATCCAAATAGGAATTGACCGAGTTTTATCTGACGAGAGAGATACAATTCCCTCTAACATTACTACGGCGCAACAGTTCTTGGATACCTATAAGGATTGTTGCTCTACAAGTGCCGGCCTAAGCCCCATCGGATCGTTCTTACCTCTGATACTCGGAACCAGAGCTACTAGAGTCGACGTCAGCTATACATTTAGCAGAGACGGGACAACATACGTATCCGATACGGTACTCCACATGAATTGTTGCGGAACCGTCGGCGAGAGATGGCACGACACACAGAAAATGTAAATTGCTGAGATCCGGAGATCGATAATGACAAGTATAAAAGCAAGCGAACTCACTCTGACGGACATTATTAGCTACTATCTGTACGGCAAAGCTTCGCCTCCCGCGTCCTACGCCGATAGGCTTCGTCCGGACGCAACAGCCTCTCAGTATTATGGTGCGTCGCTGGAAATTGACGCAGTAGACTTTATGACTGTCGGCCCTGGTCGTTATGCCAACCTATCGCAGGTACCGTTGATACAGTTGCTGTTTAGTGGATCGGCCGGCTTGGTTGACTTTCGTAATGCGTTCTTCCCTCCTGGGACGACCAAAATGACTATTGGAGAGCTTCGAGCGGCAGGATTGGAAAAGTCCCAGATTGAGACTTCGCTCTCCCAGTATCAAATGGACAAAGACTCTCCGGATTATATTTACAGGGCTTACGCCTGGAGTTCCGAGGGTTTCATTTTAAATAATGACGCCGAAATTGATTTGACGGACATTAGTAATCCTAAGATCAATAATGTATATCTTCGCCCATATGACGACGACTTTGACTATATCAGCAGCGATCCAACGGTTCAGCTTAGCAACAGCGGATCAATGAAGATTGTTGATCCATTCGCTATCGGAAGAACAGTAGAATTCACGTTTACAGACGCTGAGAAAAACGCCATTCCACCAGTCAATTACGACATTGGTTCATATACCACTGACGTGGGCAGATGGAATACTCAAGCAAATGGTTCAGTTGTTGACGGCTATAACGTAGTATTCGACCAAGGGAATGAAATCATCAAGAACAGCGGCGTACTTGATTACGATCTTCCAGATGGTGGAAAAGTTATTTACGGAAATGACGGCGACAACGCGATACACACCAAGGCCGGATACTACTATGCGCTCGATCTTAAAGAATTGGGGCCCGGCAGGGACACCTGGTATCTTTACGAGGAGAACTATTCGTCCGGATTAAAGCTCTCCTCCATACCGGGCAGCCATGACGTGGTCGTCGTATCCGGCGGGGGCAACGACGATATCAAAACCGACGAGGGAAATGATCAAATTTATGCGGGAACCGGCAATGATAAAATCACGGCTGGGAACGGCAATGATTTCATTGACGGTGGTGATGGTGAAGACATCATCTATGCCGGCACCGATGCCACGACTGACGCTGGAAACGACACCATTTCAGCGGGATTGGGAAACGACATTGTCTTTACTGGGGGCGGTACCGACAAAATTTCGCTCGGCGCTGGCGATGACAGTGCGACCATCGCGGTGTCCAAAGACGGCAATGGCTTTTCGGTTGTTTACGGAGGGGCTGGCGTTGATACCATCGAGCTTTCAACCAGTTCCGGTGCCAACGGCTTAGTGTACCTTTTGGAAATCGAAGGTGTAAACGATCGCACATTCAATGATCTTGATGTGAACAAGATCAAATCCTTTGTTATGGCGCATTTGCCAGGAGGCGGCGAGCATGGGACCGACTATGACGGAATAGTCGTCGTCATAAACCCCTCCACTGAAGATAAAATGAAGTACAATGGCAAGCTGATCGGCGATCCGGAGTCGTTTGCCACATTGACGACGGTGAGGGACGGCGGCTCATCAGACCTCAATCCAAACACGCCCGGCGGTTCACTCGGTAACGACGAGAGGCGTGTGGATCCATCCAACCATTTGAAGATGGTGGGGGACGGTCAATCCTCAGATGGCATTGCAGCATTTTTCACCGATGCATGGAGTGTATCCCACATCGTTGAGAACCAATATGGGCTGCAATTGAACGACATTCGCTATGTACTGGATACGCAGTACGCCAATGAAGGTGACGACTATTATCTTCAGAACCTGCTTTATT
The DNA here is from genome assembly GCF_004306515.1 of Rhizobium beringeri. Classification (NCBI taxonomy): domain Bacteria; kingdom Pseudomonadati; phylum Pseudomonadota; class Alphaproteobacteria; order Hyphomicrobiales; family Rhizobiaceae; genus Rhizobium; species Rhizobium beringeri. The sequence continues at coordinate 12,685 of NZ_SILG01000003.1, forward strand.
TGCAGGGCATCCAATTTCAATCAATCACCCAGCAATGGACACAGAACAATTATGACGGTTCGACGGACGTCAGCCAGACGCAGACTTTCACGGGCGATTCCGGCGCGCTTTCCCTGGCTGGCTTCAACCTGAACGATTTCGGCGTAAGCTTCAGCCATCATGGTGACGTCAGCAGTGATTTAAAGGTCTCGAGCACTCTCTACAATGTTACCGAGTGGGAAAAGGCGACCGAAACATCGTCCCAAGGGATACCGGATATCACGGGTCAGAAGCCGAAGGAGCTTGGCGACGTCATCGAGACCAATGACTATCCGATGAGCGAAAACTACGGTCTCGTTTCAGACAGCATGCTGGGGGAAGATAGAAACCGCAGGAGCCATTCTTTTGCGGAGTTCGCCAGCGGTGTTCTTTTCGACGGCTTGCTGGGTGGGAGTCAATTTGCTGGAACTGGCCTCGACGATACTGTCACCTATAGCACTGCTACCTCCGGCGTTAGCTTGAACTTGGCAGCGGGTCTCGGAACAGGCGGGGACGCGTCGGGCGACATCCTTATCTCCATCGAGAACGTTGTGGGCTCGGGCTTTGCAGATAGTTTAACGGGTGGCGCAGGTTCGAATGTAATCGAGGGCGGAACGGGTGACGATGTTCTGTCAGGCCTATCCGGGGATGACACCTATGTTTACGCCACAGGTGATGGATCGGACGTCATCGACGAGACCGCCAGCGATAGCGGCACAAGTGACCAGCTTTATTTTTCCGACTTGACCGCTTCCGATATCGCCTTGCGACGACAGGGACAGGATCTGATCATCAATGTCCCAGCAGCCGGCGGAGGGACGGCGGAGATTGCCGTTACCGGCCAGTTTGACAGCATCCTCGGTCATGGGATTGAGGAGCTCGCGTTTGGCGACGGCGTGATATGGGACGCCGAGGATATCACACAACACACGGACCTCGGACCAACCGGACCAATTGTGATCGGCGGTACTGCTGGCGACGACACTTTGATCGGCACAGACGGCGACGACGCGATCTACGGCGGCGATGGCAACGATTCGATGTACGGTGGGTTGGGTAACGACCTGATCGACGGACAAGGCGGCTACTACAACCAGGCAAACTATGATGGCTCGGCGTCCGAATATACATTCACGCGGAATGCCGACGGCTCCGTTACAGTCGCAAGTGCGATCTATGGAACAGACACACTTACCCATATCGATGGCATCTATTTCATCGGTGAGAACGCAACCTACAGCCTGACCGATCTTGCGCCCGAGCTTCCGGGAACTGGCGGTGCAAATATAATCAACGGTACCCCTGACGACGACTTCCTTATGGGTACCGATGGCGACGACGCAATCTACGGCGGCGACGGCATGGATGCCATCTATGGTGGCCTTGGAAACGATCTGATCGACGGACAAGGCGGCTACTACAACCAGGTAAACTACGATGGCTCCGCGCCCGACTACACCTTCGCTCGTAACGCAGACGGCACGGTTACCGTCGAAAGCGTCGCCTATGGCACGGATACACTCACGCATATCGATGGCGTCTACTTCATCGGTGAGAATGCGACCTACAGCCTCACCGATCTTGCCCCCGAGCTGAATAATATAATTGGCACCACAAGTGGCGACACGATTGCCGGCACCGGCGCCGCCGATGCGATCTTTGGCAACGATGGCGATGACGTTGTGACCGGCGGCCTTGGAAACGACTACCTCGAAGGCGGTGTCGGAAACGACACCTACAAGTTCAATTTCGGGGACGGCAAGGACATCATTTTCGACAACGGAGCAGAAACGTCAGAGGCAGACATTCTTGTGTTTGGTACGGGGATTAGCGCGAGCGACATCACCGTCACTGCGGCTAGCAATGGCAGCGACCTGCTACTGACGGTCGGTGGCGGCGGCGACACAGTGCTGTTGAAGAACCAGCTCACCAACAGTGCCGGCGGTGTCGATCAGATCGCCTTTGCCGACAACACGAACTGGGACCGAAGCGCGATCAATAATCACATCGCCGCGTGACGTGGTCTTTAAAGATGGAAGATCCAGTGCTCGTGCATTTCCATGAATGAACTCGTGCCCGCACCGGCGTCCGCACACCCAGCCCCGAACGTCGATCCGGGGCTGGCCTGCCTTTGTGCGATCGCCAGCCATTTTCGAATTCTTGCCAATCCAGCATATCTGAAACGCGAACTGGCTCTCGGAGAACGGCCCGCTGCGTCAGAAGATCTCGTGCGGGCGGCGAAGCTTGCGGACATGAAGGCAAGGATCATTACCGACTTCGATGAGCGCCGGCTGCGCACGCTTCCCGTCCCGGCGGTCGTCCATCTCAAGAGCGGCGCCTTTGCGGTCCTTGCCGGACGTGACCCAGACGGCACCTTCCGCCTTGTCGACGTCGTTACCCGCGTTAGCCGCTCTCTCTCGTTCGTAGACTTTGTTAACGAGACGGAACGCGAGTTGATCCTCGTTCAGCGCCGGATGGGCGGAAAAGGGGTAGATCCGACGACCTTTGGCTTTCGCTGGTTCCTCCCATCGATCTGGCGCTACCGAAGACCCCTCGCCCATGTGCTTCTGGCATCGTTGTTCGTCCAGGTTTTCGCACTGGTGACACCTCTTTTCTACCAGGTCGTCATCGACAAGGTGCTCGTTCACAAAGGATATGAGACCCTGTTTGTGTTAACGGCCGGCCTTGCTATCATCGGCATATTCGACGTCCTGCTGCAGTTTTTGCGAACGTACGCGCTGAACCATACGACGAACCGGATCGATGTCGAATTAGGGCGGCGCCTTTTTCAGCATCTGTTCAATCTGCCGATGAGCTACTTCGAGACGAGGCCTGCAGGTCAAACAGTCGCAAGGGTCCGAGAATTGGAGACCATTCGCTCCTTTCTGACAGGCCAAGCCCTGTTCTCGGCTATCGATCTCGCCTTCACTCTCATCTTCATCGCCGTGCTCTTCCTTTATTCCTGGTTTCTGGCCCTCATCGTCATCGGCAGCATTCCTGTTTACGTCCTCATCAGTACTGTGGTGCGACCTCCCCTGCGTGAGAAGGTAAAGGAGAAGTTCAACCGTGGCGCTGAAAGCCAACAGTTTCTCGTCGAGGCGATTGTGGGCGCCCAGACGGTCAAGGCGTCTGCGGTCGAACCGATGCTTCGTTCACAATGGGAAGAGAAGCTGGCAGCCTATGTGCGTACCGCCTTCGAGTCGACCCTCCTTGCCTCCGCTGGACAGAACGCCATCCAGTATGTGAACAAGGCGACAACAGCGCTACTCCTGCTGTTCGGTGCCTCTGCCGTTATCAACGGAACACTGAGCGTCGGCCAGTTGATCGCCTTCAACATGATCTCCGGCCAGGTGGTGCAGCCGATTCTCCGGTTGTCGCAGCTCTGGCAGGACTTCCAGCAGGTCCAGGTGTCCGTCGAGCGGCTTGGCGACATCCTGAATGTTCCGCCCGAGCACGTGCCCACGACCAATCCCGGCCTTCCCCCTCCAAAGGGAGCGATCGAACTACGCTCCATCAGCTTCACTTATAAGCCCGGCGCGCCCACGGTTCTCAAGAACGTCTCCCTTGCCATCCGACCGGGCGAGGTCATCGGCATCGTTGGGGCTTCCGGCTCCGGCAAATCAACTGTGACAAAGCTTATTCAGCGGCTCTATACACCAAGCGAGGGTCAGGTCCTGGTCGACGGCATCGACATTGCTCAGGTGGATCCAGCGTGGCTCAGGTCCAATATCGGCGTCGTGTTACAGGAGAACCTGCTGTTCAACCGAACCATTCACGACAATATCGCCTTTGCCGACCCGTCGATGCCACGCGCAGCGGTCATGCGCGTTGCCAAGCTCTCCGGTGCCGACGAATTCATCAACCGGCTTCCACTCGGATACGATACGCAGATCGAGGAGCGGGGCGCCAATCTGTCAGGCGGCCAGCGCCAGCGGATTGCAATAGCGAGAGCGCTCGCAACCAATCCACCAATTCTGATCTTTGATGAGGCCACCAGCGCGCTCGACTATGAGAGCGAACGGGTGGTGCAGAACAACATGCGCCAAATCGTCAAGGGCCGGACCGTGATTCTGATCGCACATCGTCTGGCGACCGTACGTGGCTGCAATCGCATTGTTGGCATGGCCAACGGCCGTATCGTCGAGACTGGCACTCATGACGAGCTCCTTCGTAAGCCCGGCGGTCTTTATGCCCGACTGTGGGCTCTCCAGACCGATCAAGCGCAGGCTTAGCGATGGACAACATTACGACTCGTCTTCAACCTCGCGGCCCGCGAAAGCCTCTGCGCGCTCGCCGTAAGGATCAAGAATTCCTGCCGGCAGCACTGGAAATCTTAGAGATCCCACCGTCCCCGGTCGGCATCTATCTCTCGGCCCTCATCTGCGCTTTGGTCACCATTGCGCTCGCCTGGGCGTTCGTGGGCAGGATCGACATCATAGCCTCCGCTCAGGGCAAGATCCATCCAACAGGGCGGGTAAAGGTTGTGCAGTCACTGCAGACCGGCAAGGTGAAGTCCATGCCGGTCATCAACGGAATGAAGGTCTCGAAAGGCGAGGTCCTGCTCGCCCTCGACGACGGTGAGGTTCAGGCACAAGTCGCCGGTACCCAAGCCACGCTTGCCTCGTACCGAGCCGAGATGGAAAGGCGGCAGATTGCTGTTAATGCCGTCCGCGGCATAGATCCGGCCAACATTACATCAATCGAGGCTCCCGCTATCGCATGGGATGCGTTAATTCCGAGATCCATCCAGTTACGCGAAGACAGCGTATTAAGGGGCGATTTCAATCAGTTGCGCTCGGAGCTTTCCAGCATCGAGGCTCAGATATCCCAAAAGCTGGCAGCAGCAGAAAACCTCGTCGCGACGATGGCGGCGCAATCCGAGCTAATTGCCACCCTCCAGGATCGCTCCGATATTAGGCAGACTCTGGTCGCCACACAGGCCGGCTCGAAGAGTGACTGGCTTGATACGCTCGAAAAGGTGAAGACAGAGCAAGTGACGCTCACATCAGAACGCGGAGAACTTGCCGATACCAGAGCACAGCTCGAGGTTCTCCGCCGCGATTTCGTGAAAACTCGGGAAGCCTTTGTCGCCGACAATCTCCAAAAGTTTGCCGACGCCGCGAGACAGGCAGATGACCTGGAGCAGAAACTCAAGCAGGCCCAGACCGAACTCGACCAGACCGTGTTGAAAAGTCCGATCGAAGGGGTGATCCAGGACTCCTCCGTCACCACCATTGGTCAGGTCGTGACGTCAGGTGCGCAACTGATGCGGATCGTGCCCGCCGATCCCGCCCTCAGCATCGAGGCGTATCTTCCCAACGGTGATATCGGCTTCGTGCGCACCGGCCAGGCGGTGAGCGTCAAACTGGAAGCATTCCCGTTCACACGCTACGGCACTGTTCCTGGCGTCATCACCCATATCGCAAAGGATGCAATTCCTGAACCCGATGCACAGCAGATCGAGGCGGACCCCGCACGCACCACCGACGCCGGCATCAGCATCACCGGACAGGCAGACCGAACCCAGAACCTTGTCTTCCCAATCACCGTCGAGTTGGAGCGCAACACCATTGTCGCCGACGGGCAGACGATCAATTTGTCGCCTGGCATGGCTGTCACGGCCGAGATCAAAACAGGTAGGCGGCGCATTCTGGAATATGTGTTCTCGCCGATAGTCGAGGTCGCAGAGAGTGCAATGCATGAACGTTAGCGCCGAGGACATAGGATCGCGGCGGAAATGTCAGCGTTCTTCTCTGCATTGATTGCACCGAGAGAAAGTCGGAGTCGCCACTTGAACCGCCGCATGGGATCGCTGGCAAATGTCGTGCGGCGCGCCTCGTAGTTCGACCCGCGAGGCGTCATTCTGTCGGGACATCTTGGCCGGTCTTGATGTCGATTTCGACACCGCTCTCAACAACGATGTAAAGCGTCCGGATCATGTCGGCGGCACTGAGAATTGCGGCGGCCAACTCTGCACGGGTGACTTCCAGACTTGTTTGTGATTTCTCGCAAGGCGACAACTGCATCCTTCGGAGTTCCGCTGCTCGGAACCCCCGCCAGCTCACGCAGGTCAATTATGGCAACTATCGACCGACTTCGTTCGCTGCGCGAACTAATTCGGAAACGAAGTCTGTCGTGGCGCTCATGGCGGGAGTCCGTTTAGAGCAAGCTCGGCTGTGAGACCGGATCCCCGGACTTCGTCACGATGGCCGAGCCATATGGCTCCCTCGACGTCACCATGAGCTTGTCATTCGGAAGCGGACGGGCGAGTTCCTTGGCCTCCTCCCAGGGTGCACGCATCCAAACGTCGGTCTCTTTTTTGGTCAACAGCAGGACCGGCATCGCCTTGTCATGGATTGGCTTGACGAAGTCGTTCGCATCGGTCGTAAGGAATCCATACAGATCGTCTGTGGTGAGTCCGTCCTTGACCTTTCGCACGCTGGTCCACTGGGAAACCCAAATTCCAGCAAAGAACATCACCGACTTGCTTTCATCTCTCGCGAACCATGCGTTAGGCGTATTGCCCCCCTCTTTCTTGCTCGCCGGATCCGGCTCGGCAAAGCTGGTGACCGGGACAATGCAACGGTGTTCGACGCCGAACCAACGCTTCCAATGTGGGAGGTTGAGATTGCGGACGTTCGTCGTGCCTCTGTCCGGCTCCATTCGAAGCAGTGCGTCCATGTCTACCGGCAGGCCTTTGGCCCTCAGTTTCCCAGCGCGAATTTCAGCAGCTTTCTTGAGAGCGAATATTGGCGACGGAAGTCCCCACTTCACATGGGTCAACTGTTTCCGACCGTCCATCGTGTTCCGGACGATTGGTCCCATCTCGTTTGGATTAATTTGGTAGGCAGGCATCAGGTTGATCAGGCTCTCGGCGTCCAACGCCCATTTGCGAACCCAGTCCTTGTCTTCCATGCGATACAGATTGCAGATGTGGACGGCTCCTCCCTCGTCAGGGTTTGAGTATACGGACAACGCGATTGCTTGCAATCAGATGTCCGGCCTGTCGGTGCAGATAAATCTGCTGGCCAAGATGGTGTTCGCTACGCGCGTTCCAAACACATGGGCGACAATTTGCGTGCCAGTGCAATCTTCGGACTATCGCGGGTACCGACCAATCGGTCGCTCCATCTACTCGTTCCTGCAAGTTCGGTTACTGGGCCGTTCGCTCTGATGAGCTGGCCAGATTGTTCTGGCTACGCTGCCGCGGAGAGTTCAGGACCGCCCGGTCTATTATAGACTCCCCCGGAGATCATGAGCCGCCAAGCGATGCGGGCAAACTTATTCGCCAGCGCAACAGCCACCAATTTTGGCGGCTTACGCTCTAGCATTGCAGCCAGCCAACGTGAGGGCTTCGTTCGCCCTTTTCTGACATGTCTTAGTAATGCGGTCGCGCCGACAATCAGCGTTGATCGGATCGACGGATCGCCTGCCTTTGTTATGCCACCTAATCTCACCCGACCGCCGGTCGAGTGGTCCTTGGGCGTCAAGCCAAGCCAGGCAGCAAAATGGCGGCCAGAGGCGAAGTTCCCGGCCGGGGGCGCTTTGACGCTCAGCATCGTTGATCCGATAGGCCCTATGCCTGGGATGGTCGCAGGGATGACCTCTCTCCTGCATCGAAGCTAACCGATACTTGCCCGCCGTCAAGACGTTTGGCTTCGGCAAGCAGGGACGCTCCATGCCGGTAGGGCGACCCGAACTTCAGAAGTGCGGAACTAGGAAGCAACTGCCACCAGACTTCCAAGCCCTGCCGTTAACCGTCAGCCCCGTTCAGGCCACCTATCTGGCTGTAAACCTGCACAATCGCGAACAGGCGCCGGTCTTCGAAATGGGGATCGCGCTTATGTGAGACCAACTGCCAACACCGGCACCTGACTTGGCTGGCGAGTTGACAAGCGCGACAAACACCCAATATGGGTGTATTCACACCAATAATGGGTGCAACATGTCAGCGATCGACTTTATGCTTTCGGAACGGCAACAGAAAATGCTGGGTGCATTACTTCTTCATCCAGACCGGCAATACGGTTCCAACGAGCTTATTGCGATCGGCGGCCCCGGCTACGGTGGCGGCAAGAGGATCCTCGAAGAATTCGAGCGGTCGGCGATCGTCGTGAAGACGGCCCGTGGCAATCAGCGCCTCTATTCTGCGAACAGCCACCATCCAATCTATCCGGAGCTGCGCTCCATTTGCTTCAAGACATTCGGGATCGCGGAACTGATCGCCGAGCAACTTGCACCGTTTAAGGATCGCATCAGTTTGGCATTCGTGTTCGGCTCGATTGTCCAGGGAACCGAGCGGGCAGACAGCGATGTCGATCTTATGGTCGTTGCGAGCGTCGACGTCTTCGATCTTGGGGAGGCTATCGGGCGTATCCAGAAAGGTCTTGGAAGAGAGGTCGATCTTAACCTGCATACGGACGAGGAGTGGGAAGCCCTCCAGGGCGACCAGGTCATCGCGGCAATCTTGAAAAAGGAAAAGATCATGGTGATCGAGCGATGAACTGGAAGGACAATATCGACGGCCTTATTCCGGATCGGCGACCTTAAACTGCGGGATATATCGAGGAAGACGTCAGGCGACATATCGGAGATGCGGCTTCCTGCGAGACGCCAAGCTGACGACTTTTCCTCGTTCCTGTTGGAAAACGAAGGATTCCACACCCTCGGTATGGCGATCTTGAACAAGGTGGAGGTCCGCGCTGACAGTCGATTCCGCCATCAAGACGCGGGCGCAGGCGGTCCTCGAAAAAGACGTCCCGCACCTGATATCGCTCGTCGATAGCGAAGCCCCGAAGGCGCTGCCGGCGCTCGCCTGGCAGATCAGGACGCTAAGGATCCTGAACCGGGAGCCAGCATCACACCATCGGACGTTTTGCCTAAAGATTTCGATAGCGGTGTCGGGACCGATGGCCCATCCACGTCCTAGAAGGAAATCGAAACGAAAACCGGAGGATGGAGAGCATGGCGCTTAAGCGAATGGACAACATCGGGATTGTCGTCGAAGACCTCGCAGTGGCAATAGACTTTTTTCAGGAGTTAGGCCTCGAACTCGAAGGCCGCGCGACGATCGAAGGCGAATGGGCCGGTCGTGTCACGGGTCTTGGCGATCAGCACGTCGAGATCGCCATGATGCGCACGCCGGACGGGCACAGCCGGCTGGAGCTGTCGCGCTTCCTCAGACCGGATGTCGTCGCGGATCATCGGAACGCCCCGGTCAACGCCCTTGGTTATCTGCGAGCCATGTTCACGGTCGACGACGTCGAAGAGACCGTTGAGAGGCTGCGCACGCGTGGCGCCCAGCTTGTCGGCGATGTCGTCCGGTATGAGGACGCCTACAAGCTCTGCTACATTCGCGGACCCGAAGGTCTTCTTATCGGGCTTGCCCAGGAACTTGGGTGAGCAGCGACGAGCGATCGGTCGCGCCTGGCTCATCCTGCGAATATCGCGCTCGTTGACGAGGAACGCTGGTGATCCCATCTAGGCGCCATGCCGAAACACGAAAAGAACGATGTCGAGCTGGTCAAGACGCGGGTGCTGCCGCCAGCAGCGACCTTCGGATCTTCGATTCGCGCCAAGGGAATTCTGCTCGAAATCCGTGCATGGCTCCCGGTCGCTTCGAAAAAGTCTCTCGATATCGAGCAAGGAGAACTCACGCTGTCGATGCCTGCAAGTGCCAAGACGGAATTCCATGCAGCGGCGTCTGTTGTCGCCAGCGCGCTGAAAGACATCGAAAGCCTGCCGGTGATCCCGCGCGAGATCCAGGATATCCTTTCGATCAAGACGAATGAGCGTCATCGCTGGCTCAAGGACGGCCGCCTGCCGAGTGCTGGAACGCGCACGGTGAAACTGCGCGATCGCGCGCGGAAGATCACGTTCCACGTCTTCGACCCGCGCGTCGTGGAAGACCTTTCCCCACGTCGGGCAATGGGACGATGTCCGGCTGATCGGCGCGGCGCCCTCGTCCGGCTCCGGATCGGGAGAAGGCTGCTCGCTAGGAAAGCGATCGGGATCCGGTGGGGATTGTCCAGTGGCGGCACGGACGGCGGCGGCACGATCGGTTCGAATGGAACTGACATTGGCATTCCACCTCGTCGCGTGAAAACGCGGGGAGTGCTGGAAAGTTCCGGGCGAAGTTTCGGCTCTTGATTTTCAGGGTGTCCACATAGAGCCCGATACTATGCCGAGCCCGTTCCCTAAAGCCCGAGATTTCCGGTAATCCAGGATTGAAAGCTCGGCATAATTCGAACGCGTTGGAAGACCGGGTTCGGCCCAAACAGGTCATTGGCTGTCGCAAAAATCCGCCGCGAAACTCCGACTTTTGCGACAGAGTTTTGCGGCGAATTCCTCGAATGCTTTCAGGAAAGACCGGTAGTCAGGAGATTTGCGACAGCACGTCCCCTGTGCGCCAACACCATTGAACTAGCGCCCGAATTCAGGTTTGGTTGAGACAGCTCGATTAGAGGTGGAATTCGGATGATGGGCGACCGTGATGCTGTTGTGGTTAGGCAGATTGTAGAGCTGCCCGACCAGTTTGATCAATTGCTGCTAGAGGCGGAAACAGAAGACTTCGAAATGATTTCTGTGCTTCAAGACGAATGGCGCAGCGGGGCCAATCGCTTTGAGCGCCCAGGGGAAATTCTAGCTCTTGCCACAATCGATGGTGAGGTCGCCGGTATTGGCGGCACGACACAGGATTTCATGGATAGCGGTTGGCTGCGTATGAGGCGGTTCTACGTTCGGCCAGCCTATCGAAGGCTAGGGGTTGGCAGACAGATCGCGTTGTTTGTTCTTGAACATGCGAAAGCTTTCGATCGCCCGATAGTACTTTATACCGCAGGCCCAGAGGCGGAAGCATTCTGGCCAACGATTGGATTTACCCCAATTGAGCGCGAGAACTCGACCCATATCTTTCGTGGCTAGCAATGACCGGATCGGACCGAAAGGCGTCTTCCGCTTCGCGCCAATTACGTCATTGCTCGTCGAGCATGAGCGCCATAGTGATGGTGTCGATGAAGCGACCATCGATAAGAACGCTGCGCCTCTGGACACCTTCCCTGATGAAGCCGACATTTTCGTAAAGCTTAATAGCTCTTGTGTTGTCGGCATGCACAGATAGTTCAACCCGAATGAAACCCGAACGTTCGGCCTGATTTAAGGCTGCTAGCATGAGACGCTTGCCGAGACCTTGACCCCGGTATGCCGGAATTATCCCCATCCCTACACTTCCTCGATGTGTATGCGCCGGAAAGAAGTGGCGTGATATGTCGCACCAGCCGACAACTCGACTGAAGGATCACAAGGTCCCGGTGATCGAACTCATCTGTCGTTTCTGCGATCGCCATTGCGCGCATGAGCGCAGGCTGTTGGTGAAAGCGTTTGGCGCAAGCGTCAGCTTCGCGGAAATCCGCCGACGCATGGCGATGGGCTGCGAACGGATGCAGACGTCCGAGGGTGACAGGTGTGGAGCACATTTCCCATGTTTGGGTAATGGTCTCACTGATGGAAACTAGAAGATGACAGGTGAAGAAAGCAGCAGGCGGCCGCGCAAGATCGTGCATGTCGACATGGACGCCTTCTACGCATCGGTCGAGCAGCGTGACAATCCCGAGCTGCGTGGCGTGCCGGTTGCCGTCGGCAGTCCTGCTGCCCGCGGAGTGGTGGCGGCCGCCAGCTATGAAGCCAGAAAGTTCGGCGTTCATTCCGCCATGCCGTCGGTGACCGCACAGCGGAAATGCCCGGACCTTGTCTTCGTCAAGCCGCGCTTCGATGTCTACAAGGCCGTCTCGCTGCAGATAAGGACGATCTTTGCCGAGTACACGCCGATAATCGAGCCATTGTCACTCGACGAGGCCTATCTCGATGTCACCGAAAATCTCAAAGGCATGGAGATCGCTACCGAGATCGCCGCGGAAATCCGTGCCAAAATCAAAGCGACCACTGGGCTCACCGCCTCGGCCGGCATTTCCTACAACAAGTTCCTCGCCAAGATGGCATCCGACCAGAACAAGCCGGACGGCCAGTTCGTCATCACGCCGAAGAACGGTTCGGCCTTCGTCGAGCGCCTGCCCGTCAAGAAGTTTCATGGCGTGGGGCCGGCGACGGCCGAGAAGATGCATCGGCTCGGGATCGAGACGGGAGCTGACCTGAAGGAGAGAACGCTCGACTTTCTCGTCGAACATTTCGGGAAGTCAGGACCGTATTTTTATGGGATCGCTCGCGGAAACGACGATCGTCTGGTCAGGCCGGTCCGCGTGCGGAAATCAGTCGGTGCGGAAGACACGTTTTCGCAGGACATCCATTCCTTTGAGCCCGCGCGCGAAGGGCTTCAGCCGCTGATTGAGAAGGTCTGGGGCTACTGCGAGGCCAATGAAATAGGCGCGAAGACGGTGACGCTCAAGGTCAAATATGCCGACTTCAGTCAGATCACTCGCAGCAAGACAGTTTCCTCAGCGCTGTCAGCGATCGTCGATCTCGAGGAGATAGTCGCTCTGCTTCTCGCGCCTATCTTCCCGCCACGCAAAGGCATACGCCTGCTTGGCGTCTCGCTGTCTTCACTGGACCGGCGAAGGTCTGAAGTGACGCCGCAGTTGCGGTTCTCGCTTTAAGTGTTGACAATCCTAATTATGAGAACACAATAAGAACATCAGCGACTACAAACACCAATCTGAATAATTGCACCAGGAGACGACGATGCTAAAGCATTCGCACGCCGGCGAGGTTATGCGTGAAAAATCTAAACTCAGGGTGTCTTCTTTCTCTGGTTTATATTGGAGCGCGGCCATCCCACTGAAGGCGGAAAGCGCACATAGGAACCTATTGACAGCGATCGAGGGCCGCATAGGCACGGAGCTTTTCACCGCGATAGCCTACGATCGCACTTCAGGTGCGCCATGCGCCTGTTTTGATATCGCGGTCGACGCCGCTTCCGGAGACGCCTGCGGAATCTATCGCATCCTGATCGTCGAGGCAGGTGTAGAAGAGACATTCGACATTGCGACGCCGGCGATCTGGTGCCAGTGCGAGAAGCCCGAAGACATGGTCGGCAAGGTTTATAAACATCTGACTGATATGGGGTTCTTTGAGGATCTTTACTGGCATGTTGAAAACTCGATCCCACGGCAGGTCCACTGACGCTACATGATGGCAGCTTGAAGGGCTAAATTGGCCTCGCGGTCGAGTTGACGATTAGATCCTCCGGACCGTTTCTATTCCAAGAAGTTCAAGACCCTTTCCGATTGCCCGCGACCAGCTTGCAAACTGGCGAGACGTCAGGGCAGATCCTCTGCCTCGACACTGGCAGTCCATAACGGATCCGATTTAAGCAACTTTAGCGAGTGAAATGGCGAATTTTTAACGCCCCACTGCTATCACCGTCGTCATTGTAATGACGGATCGACACATGCCGCGAAGAATTGATCGCAAATCTCAGGGTCACGCTTGGCGTGGTCGTGAGCCTCATATTCTTTGCAGTCGGATGATCGTCGCTGCGGGTGCAGGGCGCCGTCGTTGCGCCGCCGCATGAACTCCCTCTGCCGACTTGAAGACAGGATATTCCATGATTGGGTCACTTTTGGCCATTGCCGTCGATGCAGCCGCGGCAGTCGTGCGGTCGCCAGGGCGTTCATCCCCTCGGCTGCGGAAATCGCGTATCGAACAAAGTATCGCTTTCACTTGCTGCTTGCTGTTCAGCCTGCCAGCAATGGCGGAGCCGTGGCAGGCGATCCCGGATAGACCAGACACTCAATATCTAGTCGATTCCGCCCATCGTATTGGCGACCATGTTTATCTGGTTCATCGAGCGTCCCCACCGGACGCCTTCTCGAAATACACAGCCGCCGTCGAATTCGACTGTGGGAAACATGCAATGCGCACATCATGGGCCGATCTCAGTTATGGCCGGATGAATACCCGTTTCTATAGCAACTCAGCTCGCGGCTATACCCCGGTACAGTTTTCCGAGGTGGACGCCACCCCGCAAAACGAGAGCTTTTATCGATGGGCCTGCAGGTTGCCTCTTCCAAAAGAGCGGTTGGTGAACGCGAGACGCAGGGACGATGATACCTTGATCCAGGTCGACGTCAGCAGTGTCAAAAGAATAGGCGAAAGCGTGTTCCTTTGGACCCGGTATGATTACCCTGAAATCCATCTCGATCCTCCATATGACGCTCCTTTCGATTCAAAGCGTGAGTTCATCAAAGTGAATTGTGCCGCAAGCAGTTATCGGATCCTACTCGGTTACGATTTTACGCCCGAAGGGGCGATGACAGACGGAATGACCGAACCTAGTGACGAAGATTTGCCGTTCACCGCGAACGACGACTATGTGCTCGCAATAAAGGACGTTGCTTGTGACAGCTCGCTCGATCCGATCAAATTTGCGGGGATCGGTGGGAGCCCCATCAGACCGAAAGCCTCGCTTCCGAGGGACCAGAATTTTGAAGATGTGGCGAATCCCCCCGCAGTGATTGCCGCGGCAGCCAGACTCCAGTCAATCCTGCCGCAAGGGCCGATGGCGGCATCAGCCAAGATTGCAGTAGAGATTCAGAACAGCAAACATCAGGGCGACGGCTCTGTAGTGAAGATCATAAAGCCGAGCCAGGACGGAACTGTTCGCGTTCAGGAGATCTATAGCCCCCAGTTCACCGTGGACCGAGAATGGCTCGGTCCTGTGCAGTTGAAATCAAAGATGAATTCGAGCCTTTCGGGAGATAGGGACGTCACGATTACCCAATCATTGGCGGTTGAGGCCCCGATCTGGGCGCCCGATGCAGGGATTGTGTTCCAGACGGAAATGTTGACAGGGCGCAAATCGACAAAGTCCGACACGTCGTGTCATCTCGGCCAGCCGGTCGAAGCCGAAACAGTCCACGCTTCGCTTAAGGGCAAGGCTTGGCCGCTGAATTGCCACTACGATAATGGGAACAAGGACAATGGGTTCTATATCGAAGAGCTTCGCTATTACCTCGCCACCCACAGTGAATCAGAATACGGGATTTCCGACTATGTTATCAAAAGCATAGAGGTCGAACGCTAAATTTTCTGAGGCGACATAAGCCGCACCGTTCAGGACGCTGATCGGTTGTGCCCGCAGTAGAGGTCTCCGATCGCTTGTTCAAGAAGGCCGACAAAGTCCAGGAGCTGCTCGGACATCTTTCTGCGAAGGAAGCCACGCACTTCCTTCATGCCGGATGCGAGACGGCGGAGGTTTCAGGCGACGCCACGGTTGCGACTGCCGCCTGCCCCGCGGGAGCGGCCGCAGAACGTGGCCGGCCCAGCTCTGAGAATTGCTTATTACGGTTTTTTGCACGTACCCTCAATCTTCCGGATCAGGGACGGAGCTTCCGGATCAGGGACGGAGCGTGCCCATGGGTTAGTAGGAACTCTATGGTCTCTTGATCCCAGCCCTCTTGTCTAAGCCACTCATGCAGTTCGTCTACCGTCTCAAAAACAGGACTGATGGGAGTGCCATCACTAACGTTTTCATAGACTTGATATGAGGAAAGAGAGGCAGGGTCGGCATAATAAAGCGGCTCAAGGTGGCCGCCCGCCATGACCTCCCCCTCCTCATCGACGGGGTGCCTAAAACCGGGTGGAACTCTCACGATTTGTGTACCCATTCTGCCTCCTGAACCATGGTCTCTTGATATCGGGTTTTGCCAAATTCCATTTCCTACGGCAGGCACGTTCATGCATTCACGTTCCTCGACCGAACTGCCGTCTCCAACACGAACATAGGCACGGAGACGGGATCAACCCCGGCACCAAGGCCGCGGCGTCGGCGGGCAACGTGTTCCTGTGCACACGAACGGTACCGCAAGACCTTCCCGGATCAAGATGTTTCCGACGTCTTCGCCGTCGACCCGCAGCGTTCCGCAAGAGCGGCCGTGATTGCATTTTTCAGAGCCCTCCGTGCCTGGCATACATGCACATGCGACCTTGGTCAGCCGGGCTACGCCCTTCGAAACCAGCTCCTTAAGCCTCAATGAAGCCCGCTCCCCCAGTTGACGTTCGCTCTCACATTGGGGCGAGAATTTTTCAGGCGTGTTGAATCCAACAAGCCGCGTGCCGGCATCGTCACCAATGACGTGGACGGTGTCACCGTCCGTTACGGTGAACCGCTGCATCTCCGAAGCGGCATTGGTCACAAGAGTTTGGGGAACCTGCCCTCGCCCGTATTCAGCTACCTGCTGTCCAACGGCAATTACGCCAACAAAAAGGAATCCAATGGCCAGTCTTTGAAGACCGCGGTCCAGTCTTCTTCGGCGTGGCCTGAATTGCTGTCCAAACCGGCGTCCCTTCTGATCGGCCATTGGATGGCGTGACGCAGGGGATGGCGGCACTACGCCCGCACCGGGTGCTCGACCAAGAATTTCGAAGATCTTGCGCCACTGTTTATCCGACAGCCGGGCCTGACGGTCTCCGACTGATAATAGGCGGTTTTTGATTGCCGTCGTCGCCAAGATCGTCGGGATGTGCCTCACCATTACAAGAAGTCCTGGGCGGCTAAGGACGTGCTGCCCTTCGCGGAAACAGTCGAAGCGCGATGCCGTGGCCCCTCAATGAGGGATTCACCCAAAGTGGCTCGAAATAAGCGCGCTGAGCTCGTCCAAGTCGGGACGAAATTGGTGCCGCCCGGCGCAATAGAGCTGAACCGTCCTGAGGCTGTGGCGAGCTCGCCAGTTCCGGGACGCGCGCTGCGGCGACGCTTGACGGAAACGATGGGGACATGACGTTCGAGATTACGGACGGCAACGGGATCCTTGGGGAAAAGCTTCCTTTCCGCGAGTGCGCAAAGCTGCAGTGAACGCGCTAGTTTCATCAAAAGTCTCTGAATCCCCTCTCATGAAGGCATAGGCAGATCGAGGAGCGAGAAAAGCACTTCTGCAGGAGCGCCCTCCTGCCAGCAGGGCGTTTCGGGATCCAATCGCAGGCCGCGCTGACTACGGTTGGTCCAGATGTGGGCGACCAGCTCCAGTTTGTTGCTTTCATCAAACGTCCCAGCCCGGATACCCACCAAGCCAGGACGAGCGGAGTTCGTATTGAACACTCGGGTGAAGCATTTCGGACAGGCCGACTGGTAGGAGACAAAACCGCTGCCGCCCGCCAGCTCGAACCGCGCGGTCTCTCCTGTGGCGGCAAATGCGTTCGTTTTCACGAGCGCATTCTGGCTGAATGCGCTGCCGCTCCACGTCTGGCAGTCGAGACAGTGGCAGGCATAGGTCTTTGGAAGTTTGTCCGCTTCCACTTCGTAGCGCAGCTGACCGCAGCGGCAACCACCCTTCAGCTTTTTCACGTCATTTCCTCAAGCTTCGACCAGACGTTTGAATAGCGGATTTGCGGCAAACTGGTAGCGGAAATTCCGATCTGATCTTGCGTCAGTTGCGCTGGGGTCAGCAGGCTGACTCTTGTCAGCCTACTGACGCGGGGCCACTCGGTAGGGCTTTATTGTGGCCCAGAATTCTTGCCATATAAAATCGGCCGATCACATCGTATGATCGCTCCAAAGGGAGATCGTCATGCTGCTGGAATTGTCGCTGGCCTTACCAGCTGCGCCTTATGGGGACTGACCTTCGTCGCTCCGCGGGCCATTGCGCCGTTCACGGCGTGGGATTTGACCATCGCCCGCTATGGCATCTTCGGTTTCGCCTGCCTGCTCCTCATCGGGATGGATAGCTCTGCGGCGTCTCCGCTCTGCGTTCTCTCTGTTCAGGCCGCTCCTGATAGGCGACGAGCCGAAAAGGATCCAAGAGGAGCTTCGCTGGCTCGTTGGCGTCCTCGGCGAAGCACGTAATCTCGACGTCCTGCTGATGAAAACGAAGGACTCCGACCTTCGGCCCAAGCTCAAGGATGCCCGCAACAAGGCCTATGGCGCCGCTGTCGAGGCTCTGGAATCGGCGCGCGCGCGCTCATGCTCGATTTCAACGAGTGGCTTCAATGTGACCTCGATCGCGCTGGCGGTAGCGCAACTTCCGACGTCGCTTCGGCTTCGGAGTTTGCCGCGCGAGCCCTCGACAAGATGCGTAAGAAGCTTAAAAAGCATGGCAGTGCGTTGGCTGAGACCGATGACGAGCATCGTCACCAGGTTCGCAAGGACGCTAAAAAGCTTCGATACGCGGCCGAGTTCTTTGGATCGCTTTCGACGACAAGCGCGGCGCGCGCCGGCACCGGAAATTCATCGCGGCGATGGAGGAGCTGCAGGACTATCACTGAACGATCTGGCAACCGGACCGAACGTGCTCGCGCAGCATGGACTGCCCAACCACCCTGCTCGAGATTCTGTCGTTTCTCACGATGACAAGAATGCGTTGATCCGCATGGCGCAGTCCTCAGTAGATCATCGACACGTAGCGCTTCTGGCGCTGACATCAGGACGCCATGAACCTTAAGCGAAGCACTCGGTTTATCCGGCATGGTCGAGAACGTCGATGAAGATGAGCAGACACGATGAATGACATTGACGTCTATCCGAAGCCAATCCAGCAGTATGGTGCATTGTGTTTCCGAAACACACCAAAGGGGCCAAAGGTGCTTCTCATCACGACGCGGGAGACGAGACGTTGGATGATCCCGAAGGGCTGGCCGATATCAGGTCTTAAGCCGCGCAAGGTGGCTTTGGAAAATCACCCCAACGGTCACGAGTGACAGATACGTTGTCCGAGCTTGTCGGAATTCCCAAAACGCATATTTCTGCGTGGCGTCGATTGCACTTCCGATCGCGTATCGGGGGACTTGCGGATTTGCGGCCAGCGAACGCCGGACGACTTCCAGAGCACTTTTGCCCATTCGCAGGTGATCGGAAGACATGCTGCCTGGATGCTTTCGATATCCCACCAGCCGTTCGGGAACGACTTCGATGAAGTAGCGAGCGGCTAGCTTGAGCTCGAAATCGAGGTCTTCGCAGCCTCCAATGCCGGCTGCTGCATATGAGCTATCAAACCCACCTATCGCAAGCGCGACGTCACGCCGGACGAGAAGCGCGCTCCATTCCCTATATACTTAACATTCAGATGCCGGGCATAGATATATCCTCTTGCAACATCGGAACTGCCGGGGCGAATGATCTCATCGTCCTCGTTGATGATGTAATGCAGCGTGAACGCGGGTCGCGGACAGGGAGCGGGCGCGCGATCTCAGTGAGGCATCCGGATCTCGGACCTTAGTTGGGGATGCTTCAGACTGAAGTCCTACACGTGGAACAGCTTGTGGCGGGGAGTGTTTTCGTTGGCGACGCCAGAGAGCGCCGCGCCGATTTTGTAGCCGCCCTGGAGACCGAACATGCGTCTGCTCATCGTCGAAGACGAACCGGGAATCGCTCTGGTGATCGAGGACGTCGCGATCGACGCCGGATTCGAAATCACTGGCATCGCGGGGAACATGTCAGAGGCTCTGGAGCTCGGCTCCGAAGCAGACATCGCCATCATCGACGTCCGGCTTGGGGATGGACTGACCGGGCCGTCCATTGCCCGCGCCCTCTTTTCCGGGTTCGGACTTGGTGTGGTGTATTTCACCCTGAACCCCGGCCTTATCGAAAAACCGGAGGGGCGAGCTGTCGTCGCCGAGCCGGCGAGCCCCGAAAGAATAGTGGACGCCTTGTCCATGGCAGCCAAGAACGCAAGAACGCATCGCGTCGCGAGCGGGACCACCTTCCACTGAACGCTTGAGGCGCGGTTGATCGGTTTCCAGCATCCGAATCCAACGCTGCGGACACTATTCCTGTTGTCGATCAGGAGATGCACCTGCCCACTCCGCAATCGTATGAAGCGGCTGTGCTCGAATTTTTCGACGAAGGCTACCCTCGGGGAACTCCCCACGACGCCCAACATGGATCGACAGCGCTTCACCAGGGAGGTTCTGACTGGATACAGCAACATCGCTACCTCCCTGGTGTCCTCTCAACAAGGATGAGGAAAATTTAAGCGAGATAGCGCCGAGGGAAAGACGGACCTAAGTCTGACTGGCGCTCCAGGACCTGCAAGCTCCGTGGAGGGACGGAACAGGGGGACGATGAAGTTCGGTTCCGACAACGCCAGCCATGACGAGCGCTGCTCCCAAGGCCATAGTTCAGGCTACATAACAAACGCCGCCGACCGCGAGAAAGACATCTCGCTTGCGGCGATGATCGTCGGCAAGGAGAACGTCCAGGACGCTGAGCCGCTTCCCGACGCAGTAGCGCGTCGCAATCTTTCAGATTCGCTACCAGTCCTGTCTCCGCAGCCGGACGCGATCAGATATCTGAACCGGCATACCATGTCGTTTCGCTGAGGCCGGCAAAATCACGATATAACACAGGCCTAACTAAAAGTGTTCAGTCGCTCCTTCATGTCTCTCTGGATGTTTTCCAAACGCTTGCCATGTCTGAGCCGAATAGCCAGTCGATGGACCTTCAGCCCAAGGAGAAGGAGAGTGCAGCTTGACAGCCATTACGATCGCGATCGCGGACGACCACCCTCTTTTTCGAGAAGGGGTGAGCCGCAGCCTGTCCGAAATCGAGGATTTCGTCATTGTAGGCAAAGGGGCGAGCGCCGATGACGCGACCACGCTGGCGGCGTCCCATAGGCCTGACGTCCTTCTGCTCGATGTATTCATGCCCGGAGGTGGAATCGATGCGATTTCCGAGATCATGTCGCGAAGCCCACAGACAAAGGTCCTGATGCTGACCGCCTCGGAGGAAGTCGAATCCCTGGTCGCGGCGCTGTGTCGAGGGGCAGCGGGATACGTTGTGAAGGGTGTCGGATCACGGGGACTTGCAGAGGCCATTCGAACGGTCGTTGGAGGCTCGTGGTTCGTCTCACCGTCCATGCGGGCCAGGATGGTCGAGAAAAGTCTTTTCGTTGAACGCACTTCACTAACTCCCCGCGAACTCGAGGTGATAGAACTGGTAGCCAAAGGACTTTCCAACAAGCATATCGCGCGCCATCTGGACCTGCAGGAGAAAACGATCAAGCATCACATGACCGAAATACTGTCCAAGCTTGGCGCCACCAATCGAACGGAAGCAGCAATCAGATGGCGCCAGGGCGCCTAGGTCCTGTTGACAAAGTGTTTCTGCCAATGCGACGTGGGTTCACGGGGGACACCATGACAACACTTAGGGTCTTTGATCTCAAAGAGCACGTTCTTGCGCTTGATCTCAAAGACTTGCTGCGACTTTTGGCTCCTCGCTCTTTAGAAGCCAGTTGGGTCGTCTCGACAGTCAAGTCGTCCAAACCTGGGCACGAATGGTTTGAGGCTACCGGTGAAGGGGGCGAACGGCTTGAGGGATTGGCACAAGACGATGGCCAGCTTTCGGGCTCTGATTTAGCCGCCTTGGCTGACAACACGCGGCAGGTTATCTGGGGGGAGTTCGTCGGCTCGGCACCCACGCGTTCAGACAAGCCGTGGGTGATTATCCGGGCGGTCGATAGCACGTTCTACGAGATCGATTCGGATGACGAGGCGGTGCTTAACAAGATTAGCTCGACCTATAAAGACGTCGGAACGGGGGAGGCTCCGATTAAGTCATGGCTCTTGGATCGTGCCGACGAATGATAGCAGCCAGACGCGAACGGCAGCGAGAGCAAGGAATGCCATGAACGACCTCGCCGTTTTATCATAGCGCGTGGCTACGCGCCGAAACTGCTTGGGTAATCCCCCCGGTAATTAACGGGCTTCAAAAGTAGAATTTTCTCGGGCTTTATGATCGAGGAGATTTTGATGAAGACGAGCAGATTCAGCGAACCCCAAATCCTTGCCATCCTGCGCCAGGCAGAAGGCGGCCGTTCCTGTGCCGGAGTTATGCCGGGAACACGGGATGAGCACTGCTAGCTTTTACAAGTGGCGTTCGAAGTATGGCGGCATGGACGCCTCGATGATCAGCCAGATGAAGGCTCTGGAGGATGAGAACCGGCGGCTGAAGAAGATGTATGCCGAGATGAGCATGCAGGCAGAACTGCTGAAGGAAGCCTTGGGAAAAAAATAACACGGCCGTCTCAACGCCGAGAGCCTTACGGCAAATGCGAGCATTTGCCTATCGGCCAAGGGATGGCCGGGAAAGCAGTGGCGTTGCACGGGGTGAGCATTGCGCTTGCCTGCCGCACCTTCGAGGTCAGCGAGACCTGCTATCGTTACAGCGCCAAGCTAAACGACGAGAACGAGCAGATCGCCGATCTCCTGATCGGACTGACGCGGGCAAAGAAGACCTGGGGCTTTGGCCTGTGCTTCCTTTACCTGCGGAATGTCCGAGGACATCGCTGGAACCACAAGCGCGTATACCGCATCTACCGTGAGCTGGAGTTGAACCTCAGGATCAAGCCACGCAAGCGTTTGAAGCGGGACAAGCCCGACGCTCTGACTGTGCCGGATGCGCCGAACCTGGTCTGGTCAATGGATTTCATGGCGGATCGTTTGGAAGACGGCAGGCAATTCCGGCTGTTGAATGTCCTGGACGACTTCAATCGCGAGGGGCTGGGCATTGAGGTGGACTTTTCGCTGCCTGCTGAACGCGTCATCCGCAGCCTGAACCAGATCATTGAATGGCGAGGCAGACCATTCGCCATTCGTGTGGACAACGGACCTGAGTATGTCAGTGGCAAACTGATGGAATGGGCAGCAACGCAAGGAATTGCCTTGAGCCACATCCAGCCCGGAAAGCCGCAACAGAATGCCTATGTCGAGCGCTACAACCGCACCGTCCGACATGAATGGCTTGACCAGTACATCATTGAAAGCATCGAGGAGGCGCAGGAATTCGCCACGCAGTGGCTATGGACCTACAACAACGAACGGCCCAATATGGGCATCGGCGGCATAACGCCCGCACAGAAACTGAAAATGGCCGCGTGATTTCTACTGCGGAGCCCCGTTAAGAATGGGGGGATTACCCTTGAGGCGGTTGAACATTCGCTCAATACGGTTTCGATCCTTGTAGGCTCTAAAGTCGCAGGCAGGCGGGTTCTTTCGGTTGGCCTTCGGCGGGATCATCGGCCTGATCCCGTGGATCAGCAGTTCCTCGCGCAGGAAATCACCATCATAGCCTTTGTCGGCAAGGAAACAGCCTCGGTTTGCCGACTGGTATCGCCAGAAGATCAGGAACGGCATTGTAATCCGAAGCTTCGCCGCCTGTCAGGATGAAGCCGAGAGGGCGTCCCTGACCGTCTGCGCGGGCGTGGATTTTCGTCGTAAAGCCGCCGCGTGATCGACCAAATGCCTCCTGATAAGTCCCCCTTTAGCGCCCGCAGCCTGAGAATGGCCGCGAACTGTGGTGCTGTCGATCATGTGCTGCCAGTCATCCCTCAGCCCCAGTTCAACGAGAGTCTCAAGAAGAGCGTCCCAAACTCCTTGTTCGGCCCAACGGCGGAAGCGCACGTAGACCGAATTCCACTTTCCGTAGCGCTCATGCATGTCGCGCCAGGGGCATCCGACCCGAAGAACATGCAGCATGCCGTTCAGATATCGTCGATTATCGTGCGAGGGCCGGGACTTCCTCCCGCGTTCGGTGTGACGTGCCTGCCCCCGTTAAATTAGGCCATTTGGAACTGGAATTTTCCACTTATGATCCCTGGTGGGAAGAAGAGGAGAATTCGATGAAGGCCTCGAAGTTTTCGGAAGCGCAGATCGCATTCGTTTTGAAGCAGGCGGAGGATGGGACGCCGATCGGTGAGGTCTGCCGCAAGGCAGGGATTTCCGATGCGACCTTCTACAACTGGCGCAAAAAATACGCGGGGCTGATGCCTTCGGAGATGAAGCGATTGCGACAGCTCGAAGAGGAGAACGCCAAGCTGAAGCGGATCGTAGCCGACCTGTCGTTGGACAAGGCCATGCTGCAGGATGTGCTCTCAAAAAAGCTTTGAGGCCTGCCCGCAAGCGGAAGCTTGTCGACACAGTCAAGGCCGACTGGAAGGTCTCGATACGGCGCGCATGCTCGGTGCTGAAGATCGACCGGTCGCTTTATGTCTACAAGTCGAGGCGCGGTGAACAGGCCGAACTGAAGCTGAAGATCAAGGACATCTGTCAGACGCGAGTACGCTACGGCTATCGTCGCGTTCATATCCTGATCAAACGTGAAGGATGGGCGGTCAATCCGAAGCGAATCTATCGCCTTTACAAGGAGATGGACCTTCAGCTCCGCAACAAGGTTCCCAAGCGCCGGGTCAAGGCGAAGCTGCGGGCCGACCGCACGGAGCCAACGCACTCCAACCATGTCTGGGCCATGGATTTCGTTCATGACCAGTTGGCTACCGGCCGCAAGATCAGGGTTCTGACGGTCGTCGATACCTTCTCCCGCTTCTCGCCGGCGGTCGATGCACGCTTCAATTACAAGGGTGAGGATGTGGTTCAGACGCTCGAGCGGGTGTGCCGCCAGGTCGGGTATCCAACGTCGATCCGCGTCGATAATGGCAGTGAATTCATCTCGCGAGATCTTGATCTCTGGGCCTATCACAAGGGCGTCGTGCTCGACTTCTCGCGACCAGGTAAGCCGACCGACAACAGCTACATCGAGAGTTTTAATGGCAAGTTCCGCGCCGAATGCCTGAACGCCCACTGGTTCATGAGCCTTGACGACGCACGGGCGAAGATGGAGGATTGGCGTAAAGACTACAACGAGTTCCGGCCACACAGCGCGATCGGCAACAAGGTGCCGATTTTGCTCATGAACGGCTCATCGGCACCCCCGCCGACCTGAGCCTTAACCCCGGAAAATTCCAGCTCCCGCTGGCCCAAATTCGGGGAGCACTTCAAAAAACCGCTGGAGCGAACTCAAAACTGGATAAAACTTGGGGGCAAGGTCAATCATGAATGCGTTCTTTTGCCAGCAGCAGTTTTCTGGGCCTTCGCAAGTCAATCGCAAAACTCCAACCGCGCTTTGATGCTCTCGATAGCATGCAAAGCCGACACTTTGAGGTCCGGTTTTCTTGAAATTGTGTTTATCTGAACCGCTGCGCTGTTTCACTCTGACGTGCGACTGCACGGCAGTATTTGCCAATCGCCGTGATGGCTTAGCTCGGCAGGCGGACTCGGCAAGTCCTCATTTCCGAGGGATCGCCATCTGCGATAAGGGCACCTTCCTCAACCAAATCGATGACGCGCTCATGCAATGCTATGTCGCCGACCTGTAAATATGGGTCACTACTCAGACCGAGAGCGTTGCCGATTATTAAAGCAACCTTTTTCCATTCCGAATTTGCCTGCGCCAGTAGCAAAGCATCAAAGTGATCGATAGGTGCGGACGCGAGACCATCTGCTGTTACGACACGGAATGGTGCATTGTCGGCCATAAGCTTTTCCCATCTCCGCTGGTTCAGAATGTCTTCATCAGCAGAAACGTTTCTTTCGCGACCGAAAAGCGTTGCCAACCCGTTGCCAGGTATGATCGAAATGGCTTGAGCTGACTGGATCACTCCGTCAGTGCCATTGCCCCATCTGACAGGCACACGAAGGCCTGTCACATCAATGACATGATAGTGACGCCCCGCCATTCGCCATGCCCACGCTAGGCGAAAAGCCATTTCTCTGGCTGAATGTTGCCCAAACCAGACGACCAACCTATCTGCCTTGCTCGCGTTCGACCAGAAGGTGTGGAGGCTGTTCTCAATATCCCAGCCATCCATCTGCCACCAAGCTGCTCGTGCAGATGGGGTCATGTCGGCGATGGGGCCGCAACTCAGATCATCCTGAAACACCAGTAAGTCGTCATCACGGCCTGCAATGCGAAGAGCCTCTCGCAACGATCCTGCGGCTGGATCACCTGGAATAATATGAGTTGTCTTCATTGGAAGCTCCACGGAGCCTTTGGATCATAGACTCACGCTCCGGGCGTGATAGCCTGTGACCGTTTACGCCAGAGGTAGTCATTCTCGCAGGTGGTTCTGAGTCAACGATTTCGATAGGTCCCAGCGTCTCCCGAAGAAGGCGACGAAGCCGCGATGAATTACGGCTACCCCACACCGCCAGGTACTCGGGATTGGAAGGTGGGCCGAATTTCGCTCCTCCGCCAAAGAAGGTTTCAAATTGATCGATGCTGCCGAAGGTAGCTATTATTGCCTCACTCGGGGCTGCACAAAAACAAGAATTATAAGCTTTATAGCGGTAGACTTGGATCATGACTGAACCTCTCGTTACGCTGCTAAAGTTGCGCTCGACATAATATGGCAAGTTATCATGCCGTTCCGTAAGCGACCAATGTTCGCTCCTGGCGTATTGGTGCCCCATTGGCACGGCGGTATTATTCGAAGCGGCAATGCGTGCATGGTAAAGGTGCGAGGAAAACGGCGCTTACGCGCCATCTAAGTTTCCCAACACTCGACCGAGGTTTCCGCAAGGCCGCCCGGCACCTCAGTCCACTTGATGTCTAGTCATGTGTCCGACGTCAGTGAATGTAAATCGTATCTCAGCCCGATTAACAGAGCCGGTTGTGATCAGTGTGACATGGCCCACCCGCGAGGTGGATGCCATGAAGGTATCGAATTCGACTCGTTGAGAATCATATAGGATGTTTGAGATCACGTAGGGCTCGCCATCGACGTCCAGACCCCAACTAGAGCCATCGGCATATTAAAATGAACGACCTCAGCCATCGTTTGCGCCTTCCATTGTCAATCGGCAGCAGGGCAAATCTAGCGGCTGAGAGTTTGAACGCAATAATCGTCTTGGAACACGGTTTCCAGACTATTCCGACGCTAAACAACGCGACAACAATGATCAAATCCCAGTCAAGGTGCGACCGGAACATCGCCTCTGATGTCCGTTGTCAATGCTTTAGGCGCGAGGAACCGACCGCCCAAACGAACGGCTGTTCATGATGATGATCGCGTATGGGTGGAGGCGGAACTCAAGGACGTCGGTGATCAAGCTCTGATGCGCGGATTGGCTACCGCATTCCCGATAGTGCGTCCGGGGCTGCTCCGATCTTACTGCGGGCGTCGGTCAAATGCCGGCCACAAAGCGTCTGACGGGTGTTCCCCTGCCGTTGTTCCGCCCCCGCCCATGCGCGAGGTGCAAGTTCGATGTGGCGATCTATAATCTGATCGCCTGCGCCTCCCTTGCAACAGCCCACATGAAGCCGGTCAGCTCGCGGGCAATGGCGGTACAAACCACCGTCGTTCGCTTTCCGCGCCCGGTCAACATTCGATAACGAGCCGTCAACCGGCTCTGAGCCTTCCATGCTATCTCCCGCACTTTCGGCGGCGCTTGCTCCAGACGATACAGCTTCCTCGCGCCGACCTTCGGCGGATGGCGATAAGTCCAGGCGCTCTCGACCAACATGTGCCGAACCCGGCCGTTGCCAGCCTTGGTAATCGCACCTCGTCGAACCGTTTCACCCGTTGATCGCTCGCCAGGTACCAGGCCGAGATAGCCCATCAGTTGGCGCGGGCTTTCAAATCGGCTCACGTCGCCGACCTCCGTGGCAAAGGTGACGGCCACGATCAGATCGACCCCTCTTAGCGTCTGTAGAGCTCGGACGACCGGCGCAAGAGACCAGTTCGGTACGAATTCCTCGATGACCTTCTCCAGTCGTTCGACGCGCTCCTTCGAGACGCGCACCGCCTCGACCATTTCCTGCAAAGCGATCTGATGCGCGGGGTGATCGAACTGTTGCTCCTGCAGCCAGCACAGATATCGCATCGTCCAGCCCTTCTTGCGTGGATAGATGCGACCATGCTTGAGCATGAAGGCGCTGATCTGTTGTCGGTGAACCCGCAACGTCTCGACTGCAGCAGCCCGGGCGCGAACGAGGTCTCGCATCGCCTCATGACCCTCATCGGGAACCCACACCGCTGTGAGCTCGCCGGCCCTCAATAGCCGGGCGAGCGCGAGTGCATCTCGACGGTTTGTCTTCACCCTGTCGCCTGGCTTCCTTGGAATCAATGACGGGGCGACAACCATGCATTCATGGCCAAGGGATTGGATCAGCCGATGCAGGCCGTAACCGGTTGGGCCAGCTTCGTAGCAGAAATGTACACGATCAAACTCCGCGGCTATTCGCTGGATAATGCGGCGCATGCTGGCATAGGATGCATCAACCTCGCCGAAATAGCGGACCTCTCCTTCCCGGCCAGATTCGGCAACAGCAATCGCATTCTTCAGCTTGGCGACATCGATTCCGACAAAAGCTTCTCTATAATCTGCCACGGCTCGTCCTCCTGTGATGAGGATCGGCTCGGCCTGTCCGAGCAACCCTCGGAAAACCAGTGTAGGGCGAGCCACCTCAGGCGCGAAGACGGACATACGGCCTTACTGTTGATGTATTCAACCACTCCGATCACAGTTCACAGCTGGGTCCCCGGCACCGAGAACAAAGAGTTCATCTCTTTGCAAGCAGATATTGAATACGCTGGAAGCACATCGACGAACTTCCGGCGATCGAGATCCTTATCCGCACAGGCGCCCATCGTTATGTCATCATTTGGGGTGATCAACTTGCGGCATTGAGCAGGCGGGTTTGCGTTCTTCATCGCGGCAAGGCATCCCAAGGACATTGAGCCTGAAAAGCCAACCGGCTCGGGCTCCTGCGTCGATGCGATGGCGCTGGATACCGGCCTTGCGATCCTCACGATCCGCCCTCTCCTGTCGTTTGGACTCAATCGTCCGGAACCGTACAGGAACTTTTCCGACTATCTACTGTTAGGCCCTAAGGATCGCACAGGCGCCCCAGACTGGGGTTGTCCGCTTCCCTTCCTTCCTGTGCGATCCGTCCTTATCCCCAAGCTGCCCCGTTTCGGCGGTTCCTTTTTGGTCCAAAGCGAGCTCCTTCAGCGCCTTGATCTCTCGCGGATGAAAAAAATCCGTCGGAACGGGAACAAAAAAGCTCCGTTGATAGTAAAGCATTCGGGCCGTGCGGAGATTTGCTAAAGGCTGCCGTCCTACATTCGATGCACGATCCACTCAACCCAGGACTTAGCCCCGCTTCAAAAAGCGGGGCCTTTTTTGGTACCACGATATTTCAATTAATCTTCAGCCAATGGCCTGACCCAAGCCGCAGCCCCGTCGATGGTGAAGCCGGCCAAGCGATAACTGGTGCTTTGTCATGTGATGCGCACGAGTAACCGCTTAAAAGCGAGTTACGCCGCTCAGCCGGCCTTCGTCGATGGGTTGCCCCAATCCTGGCGCGGCATTCCCGGCCGTTGCGGTTTCGGGCGAAACTTCACCAGCACCTCGCGGCCATCAATGGAAGCCTGTGTGCGCTCCAGCGCGTCGCGTTCGGCAACTGCCTGGCGCCAGTGTTCGTCGTCGCGGCCGTAAGGGCGGCCCTGTTCCTCCCAGATCGCGTAAGCTCTTTTGCTGATCCATTCGTGGCGTCTACTGCTCATCTATCCATTCCATTCGATGGTTCGGTAATGCTTTCCTGCGGGACCGGTCTGTCCTGCCGAACCGGCAGGCGGCGCTTGGCGGCCATCAGCAAGTCGAGTTCGATCGACGAGGGCCCGAAGCGGGCGAACAGGCTTTCTGCCTGCTCGCCCTTCAAGCCATATTTGGAAGCGAATTCATCAAGGCTATAGGGGCGGCCGCGCAAGATTCTGCTCCGGCGCTCCGGTTCACGGATTTGCGTCATTGTGGTAACCCCAGTTTGTTTTGCGAATGTGAGAACAAATAATAGCGGCGGAAGTTCCGCCAATTTTCAGCGTTTTTTTCATCCGGTAGTGCCGTCAAGAGCTGCGGCGCGAAAGCCGGCTGCCGTCGCTTTGGCGGCTACGCCACAAACGAGAAAGCGCCCTCCCCGATTAAGGAGAAGGCGCTTGAACTGCCGAGAAGTACCGCACCGCGAAGCGCCATATCCACAACAGATACCAGAGTAGTGCCTTTCTATTCCGTGTTCTACAAGCCGGACGGTCCGGGTCTCACCGAACAAAAGCTGGTGGAGCGCAACCGCTCACGAGGTCGGATCACATGCAGTGTGAATTCGTCGAGTTCAGCCCGATCTGATTTTGGCCGGTCAATGCACTGAGCTCGAAGATGGCGCGTTTACACGCGTGGCGGCCAGCCCGACGTAAGTGCCGATCAGAACGGTCGCCATCTCCTCTACCGAGCGACAGCCCTCGTTGTAGAGTTCGATGGCGGCATCACACAAAAACGAGGACGCTTGATCGTCCCACTCCACCTCGTAGTACCGATACCATTGACGGACCGCCTTCGACATCAGCAGGTGGTCGTTCTCTATGCACTTGGACATGCGTTACCCCAGACATGGAGGCGGCAGGCTTGCGTGGCTATGACTGTTCGTTACGAGACAGCGGTGTCGCCCTGATCCCAGATTAGGAAAGCCAGGACACCCACGGGACCTGCCACGTCCGTGGACAGAGCAACGTCGTTCGGCCGCCTAACGGCGGTCAATCTCGGCCTCGACCTTCTTCCGTGAGTTGCCAGCGCTCTTCACGGCCTTCTTGACGGCATCTTTCGAGACGCCCTCCTTCTTTGCTTCGTACTTGACCTCGTGATCCTGGCCGCCGGCCACGCGGGCTCGATCCTGTGCGCGGCCGCGGGATGTCGGTGTCTGTGCCATCGGGCTTCTCCTTCGAATGACGTCCGCAGTAGAAACTCATAACGATTCCGGTGGTTCCCGGGAGATAATGGATGATGATGCTGCGCTTGAAGCGGCTGCGGAATTCCCTGAGCGGGGTGCCCGGCAGGGTGCTGGAGGAAGCAGGTTGCTGTGGCTCTCGAACTAAACAATCTCCACCGCTATCCACCACTGCCGGGCGCAATTCGACCAGCAGAGACGGTGGAATCAATTTGGGAGAGAAATTCCGTAAAGTATTGAAAAATGATTCGTTTTGAGTCGGAACGAATCACCCTGACACGTCTTTGAGTCGCGTATTAATGATTCGGAGTATTTGTCATGCCGTCTGGACAACGTGCGCAGTGGAAAGGCTTTCTGAAGTTCGGGGAGGTAAGCTGCGGCGTCGCTCTCTATACGGCAGCCTCGACTAGCGAGCGCATCACCTTCAACACCATCAACAAGGCCACGGGCAACCGCGTCAACCGCATCTTCATAGACAGCGAGACCGAGGATCCGGTGCCGAAGGAAGCCCAGACCAAGGGCTTCGAGATCGAGAACGGCCAGTACATCATCATCGATCCCGAGGAAATTTCCGCCGCGATCCCTGAGAGCAACAAAACGCTCGAGATCGAGGCGTTCATCCCGTGCTCCGACGTCGACGACATCTACTTCGACAAGCCGTACTACCTCACGCCCGACAGGATGGGCGGAGACGCGTTCGCGGCTCTCCGCGATGCGATGAAGAAGTCGATGGTCGCGGCCATCGCCCGCACCGTCCTATTCCGTCGAATGCGTACGGTGCTGATACGGCCGCACGGCAAGGGCCTGATCGCCAGCACGCTCAACTATGACTACGAGGTTCGTTCCTCCGAAAAGGCTTTCGAGGAGATGCCGAAGCTCAAGATCCAGGGCGAGATGCTCGATCTGGCCAAGCACATCATCAGCACCAAGAAGGGCGAGTTCGATCCGGCGACCTTCGACGACCGCTACGAAGCCGCCCTTGCGGATCTGGTGAAGGCGAAGCTCGAAGGCAGGTCGCTTCCGAAGCCGAAGAAGGTCCAGGTCTCGAAGCCCAACGATCTGCTGGCCGCGCTCCGAGAGAGTGCTGGAATGATGAAGGCCGCTGACGACAAACCGAAACGCACTGCAGCCAATGCCAATCAAGGCACTGGCAGGCAGCGCGCCGCGCGCGGAGTGGCTTCGAAAGCCGCCCCTTCCGGGGCCGCTCCGCGGCGCAAGGCCAGCTAGGGGGATAGGTCATGGCTCCGAAATATTACTGGAAAGGCTATCTCAAACTCTCCCTGGTCACCTGCCCCGTGGCTATGACCCCGGCCACGAGCGAAAGCGAGAAGGTTCGCTTCCATACCCTCAACAAGGAGACGGGCAACCGCGTCGTCTCCCGGTACATCGATTCCGTCACGGGCAAGCCCGTCAAGGACGAGAACGAAGCCAAGGGCTACGCTCGCGGGGAGAACGACTACGTTATCCTTACCGAGGACGATCTGGATGCCGTAGCGCTCGACACGGTGAAGACGATCGACATCGACAAGTTCGTCCCGGCCGACAGCATCGAGTGGATCTACCTCGAGAAGCCGCATTACCTGATGCCGGACGACGCCGTCGGCAACGAGGCCTTTGCGGTGATCAGGGATGCCATGAAGGCCGACAAGGTTTTCGGCGTGTCGAAGCTGGTGATGGGCCGCCGAGAGCGGGCGGTCGTCCTGGAACCGCGCGGCGAAGGCATCGTGCTCTGGACGCTGCGTTTCGGCGACGAGGTTCGACCGGAGGAGAATTACTTCGAGGAAATCGACGAGAAAGCAGATCCGGATCTCATTCCGCTCGTGCAGAAGCTCATCGAGCAGAAGACCGCGCGTTGGTCTCCGGATATGGTGAGTGATCCAATCCAGGAGGGCCTGCTCAAGATCATCGCTGAGAAGAAGAAGGCGCTGAAGCCGAAAAAGGCGGCGAAGGGGAAGGCGGCCGAAGTCGCTCCGAAATCCAATGTGGTCAGCATCATGGACGCGCTCCGGAAGAGCGTCGAGGCAGATCTCAAAGGTAGGAAGTCAGGGTAGTCAGATGCACTTGCTGGAAACGAAGATTGTTCACGAGAAAACCGGATGGCGGGTAGACTTTGTCGGCGACGACGGGGAAGCGGTGTCGATCAAGGTGGCGGACGGTCACGCTGCAAGCGAAGACGAGGCCATTGAGCGTGCGAAAGAGGTCATGGTTCAGTTGACGGCATATGGCACGCGTGGCGGCGGCCGGAGCCTCAACCCGTACGATGCCGCCAGCAATGGAAACTTTGACGACGACGAGCCGTTGCTGGATACTTGGCACTGATCCGCCCTGAGGAACCCCCAGCCCCTCAGGCAAAGAAGGCCGGGCAAAACCGCACCGACCTTACTCATCATCGCCTTCTTACCGGTGCCAGCGCATTCGTTGTCAAAAGCACTTCAGCGATGCGGCCTTGCGGGCAAACAAATTCAGTGCTCATGGATCCTGAACAAGGAACCAACCTGACCCCACGGCGTGGTTAGTCTTGGGCAGCGGGCCAGTCGTTCGAAGGTTCGTCGATCTCGTCGCCGGGATCGTCAGGGGGATCGGGGTCGCGGTCGTACACAGCGCTCAGAGAGTCGACTTCCCGGCGAGTTCTGGTCCCACGCCCTCAATCGCACCAAAGAACGTCCCGATCAGCGTTACGTCCCCGCGTCCGGAACGTGGTGCGAATGTCACAGCACCCACACGCTCGAAAACCTCACCTTCCCCGTCACTATCGCAAACCCAGCTCCCCACCCTCCGGCGCTACGTCTTGCATCTTCGCAACCATTCCCCTCGAAGCGACCGGGCGCGCTATGATAAGTCGATTGGTTTCGGCAGCCTTGCTGTTGCGCGGCGACTGGAGGGTTTCACTGCGATCGAAGGGTACTAAGATCGAGGAGCCGATCTATCTCGTCTCGCAGCGGATGACGCAGGGGCATGATCAGCGAGGCAGTTGCGCCAGAACCGCCTGACGTCCCATTACTCGTCTGATCCCCTTGCCCCGGCAAGCCATTCCACTTGGGTTCACCACCCCGTGGTGCCCCACCTCACCTGCCCGGCCGTGCCAATGAGCGGGCGATATCGACAATGTCATCGCGCGAGGCGGTTGGGTCCTCCTTGTTCCAGGCAACGCCAAGCCCGATCCTGAAGTCGATGCCCCTGACCGCCTTCAGCTCGAAGGCCCGGTTCGGCAGGCCCTCGGTCCATTCCGGCGCAAAGCCGATGCCAAGCCCGGCCGAAACCAGCGACACCAGCGAATAGGTGTCGTCGCAACTATAAGCGATGTTGCGGGTCAGGTCGTATTCTTCGAACTTCTCGTTGAAGTACCGCTCTGTATAGGAGAGGTTCTTGCGGTTGAAGGCGATGATCCTTTCCGAGCGCAGATCGTCGATGGCAATCTCTGCCTGCTCCGCCAGCCGGTTGGTGCGGGCCACCGCCAACAGATAACGCTCATGGGCGATCGAGGAGAAGCGCAAGGAGCCGATGTTTTCCACCGGTCTGATGAAGCCGAGATTGATCTGGCCGTTTTCCAGGCCGCGGATGATGTCGCCGGTATTGCCGCTTGCGATATGGATGCGGATATCCGGGTACTTGCGGGCGATCTTTGCCAGAAACGCCGGCAGCACGCCGGTGGTGGCGGGATAGACGGTGCCGATCCTGATCTGCCGGATGGTCTTGCCGGCCACCGCCCTGGTGATCTCGGCCGACAGATCGACCTCGCTCAGGATCCCGACGCAGCGCTCGTGGAAGATCTCCCCTGCCCGCGTCAGCTCCACCCGCCGGGTCGAGCGGATGAACAGCGGGCAGCCGAGTTCCCGCTCCAGCGCCTGCACATGGTTCGAAAGCGCCGGCTGGGCGATGCGCACCTTGGCGGCCGCCCTGCCGAAGTGCAGTTCCTCGGCCACCGCCACGAAGTAGGAGAGCTGGCGTAGTTCCATGGGAGCTACTTTCTGATCAATTTCTCAAAAAAAGTGCGCTGCCGCTCGCTTTAATTTGCGTGCGACCTCTTCAACCAGTTATGATCCTGCTGGAGTTATGTACTCATTAGATTCGAAGGGCAGACTGCGTTTACGCGGCTCCCGATCGGAACCGCCCTAAATGAACGCCGTCAGGTATCTCAGATTGCACGTCTACTCCTCGTTCAAAGATCCGCCCTCTTGCAACCTTCTCTTACTGGAGCAGGACAGCAGATTCGGTATGACTACTGTAAGCCAAACCAATGACGCACCGTGCGCCATCAATTCGATAACACACCGTGCGTCATCTTCGCAAGGAAAAAGTGCTGAGTGGCGCGATGAGTCGAAGTGATCCACATTTCCGGTTGCGAATCCCGGAAGATTTGAAACGGGAAATCGAGACTGCCGCACGCGCTAACTCACGGACCATCACATCTGAGGTTGTTTATCGGCTTGAGCAGTCGTTCGCCCGAAGTTCAACTGACAAGGGAGGTCTGGTAGAGGAGATTGAGGCTATTCGAATGAGACTAGCCTACGTACAAGACCTGCTTCTAAAGCAGGAATTGAGCACCCGCAGCCAAAACCAGGATGCCTAAGCCAGTGCGGTAAGCAGCTCTACTGCGGCGGGAGAATTTGCATCGCGCGTCCGAAAAGGCTTAGGATCCAGGTTACCCAGCCAATTTTCCGTTATTTTCGGGACTCAAGTGGTCAAGCCCTGCGGCGACTGGAAATTATCGGCATCACTTTCCCGGATCATCGTCACGTTATCGCGGCAAAATCATGGATCGCGTCGTTGCTCCTGGAAGCTCTTCATTCGCGTCGACGAATCCCGCTGGGACGAATTTTGCTATACATTATTAAATTGCCCCTTCGACGGACCGAGCCCCACACCGCTCGGCGCTTTGTTGTTTAGTCGGCACGATCGCAAAAAGCGTATGGGAAATCCTCCCGATCGGGAAGGCGCAAATCCTGGACTTGATCGCCACTGAATTTTTGTTAAGCTGAACGTGGATGGAGGCGAGGCGATTTGCTCGCCTGGAGTTTTACACGAACTCGTCAGCGAAATGTCCAATAAGGCACTCGTCCCGTTCAAAGACTGCGGAGTGACGTAGATTTACGTCGTCTTGTGCGAGGAACATCCTCCCAACTGAGGGGTGGCCGTATCCGGCCGTTGCACGTCCGCTTCAGCGATGAAGCAAAGGACGTGGACTCATGCCATCAAACAAACTGAAGAATCTGAGAAAACAGGCTGCGCAGCGCCAAGGCGGACGGTGCTTCTATTGTGAGCTGCCGATGTGGGACGACAGTCCGCGAGAATTCATCGTGCACTATGGACTTTCGCCTCGTCTGGCAAAACGGTTTCGGTGTACTGCCGAACATCTCGAGGCGAGAAGAGATGGGGGCAAGGACGTCGAACCGAACATTGTCGCCGCCTGCCTCTTCTGCAACACAACGCGGCATAAGGCGACGCATCCCGTGGACGCGGCCAGACACGCTTCCGTCGTGCGCTCTAGGCTGGCAAAGGGCAGGTGGCACCCGCCGCAGGTCAAGGCCGCTTTCAGCAAAGGAACAGGGCCACCGGTCTGAGCCGGACAGGCTCCATGACCATCCCATGGCGAGATCAAATCAGGTCAGACAACGCTCGAAAAACGTCGACTTGCCAAAATGTATCGCGTCATGTTTCGCTCGAACTATCGCAATCGGGCTTTTCTTTCAGCATGTTGGCGGAAACCCTGCAAATGGGCTAATTGGGAAGGAGTCCCACCCTCTCCGCCATAATGAACCTTAGGCCGTAAGGTTTTCCCGCTAGATGTCGTTGTTCCAGCAGGCGAGATAATTTCGCGGAAACGGTCGCCGAATAATTCACTCGAATCTGGTTACAGAAGACACGAGGCGTGCAATGACCGGAAAGGGGGCGAAGTCATCTTTCTGTGATCGAGCCTCCTATGTCCGCTCGGGCTGACTGCGGAAATCAGGGATGGCTTGAAAGCAAAAAGGGCGCTCGACCCTTGCGGGGAGCGCCCTTATCCTGTCGGACACGAGCAGCTCGACGACGTCGATACCGCGCGCATCCATTTTTCAGGCAGGACGGGTATATGGACCCTTTCCGCCGGGGTTTCAAGAGGCGGTTCCGCGGTTCCACACGATAATCGACCATGGTCGATCAGGAGGCGACCCCGGTGATCGGATTCACCACGGGTCGTTCGCTTTTGTCCCTGACCCCAGCCGGCTGCACCACCGGCGGCGCCATCGATTCCGTGTCGGCGGGCTCCGGCTTCTCGGGAACGGCACCGACATCCTTGGGTCGCCGCTGCTCGGGCTTTACGTTTTGATCATTCGTCGACATTGTCAGTCTCCTTTCAAAGAAAAGTCACGGCCGTCGACATGGTTCCGGCGATGGGATGGAGGATTACCTATGCTTGACAGGTTTCTGCTGCAGGGGCCTGAGGATGCGCGCTTCACGATCCTTCTTGCGCATGGCGCGGGCGCGCCGATGGATTCGGCATCGATGACCGCAGCGGCAAATGCACTCGCCGGCGTTGGCTTCCGTGTCGCCCGCTTCGAATTCGCCTATATGGCCGCCCGCCGTACCTCGGAAGTCCGCAAGCCGCCACCGCGCGCCGAAACGCTCAATCCCGAATACGAGGCGGCCATTGCCGAGCTCGGCGCCATCGGCCCGCTTATTATCGGCGGCAAGTCGATGGGCGGCCGGGTCGCCAGCATGGTCGCAGACGATCTCCATCGTCGGGGAAAGATCGCCGGCTTGCTCTGCCTCGGCTATCCCTTCCATCCGCCCGGCCAGCCTGGGAAGCTGCGCACCGGCCATCTCAGGGGGCTGACGACGCCGGCGCTGATCTGCCAGGGAACACGCGACGAATTCGGCACGCGGGACGAGGTGCCGGGCTTTGATCTGTCCGATACGATCGAGATCCTCTGGCTCGAGGACGGCGACCACGATCTCAAGCCGCGCAAGACGATCTCCGGCTTCTCCAGTGCCGATCACCTCGCCACGATGGCGGAGGCGGCGATGGCATGGGCCGAACGACTGCCAGCTTGAGCATCACCATATCACCGGTGTCGGCGGCCTGTCGGTGCCGCCGTCAGGCCGCGAGCTTCCTGACATCGATGCGTCGGTCGGTGGCCGAAACGGTGATTTCGAAGTGGTCGGCCTGCACCACGCCCCGAATGTTGCGCGGCCGATGGGCGACAATCGCCACTCCACCTCTCAGCCGGACACTGTCATAGAGGATTCCGGCCCCGCCGCTCGAGCGCACCTCTTCCCCCAGCACCTGCGACGCCGCATAGCTGGTGCCGTCATAGACATCGGGCCGCAGCGTCTGCTCTCCGCGAATGTCGAGGTAATCGCCAATCAGATTGGCACCATAGCTTCGATAGGTGCGCGTCATCGTCGCCACCCCACGCGCCACGGCCTCGCGCCTGAGATGATGGCCAACCTCGGCCGCGGCCGTCTTGAGATCGTCGGCCGCATACCAGGCGCCGAGATCGGGGCCATTGAAGCGCATTCCTCCCGGCGCGACATGCAGGAATGCCGCCATGACGATGCTGGCATTGGCAACGCCGTAAACCCCTTGGTCCTCGGGGAGCCGTTGGATGCGGTCGGCGACGAGGCGGTCGTTGGTCCAGCCGACGAGCTCCATCACGGCTTGGAGATCGGCCGCCCGCGTCACCGTCTCGAAAAGCCCGATCGGCGGAAATTGCGACGGGATCAGCCGGTACGACGGACGCGGCGCCTCGGCAAAACGGTCACTCACCGGAAGACGATGTCCGCATCTTCGTAAGGCGTGAAGGCTTCGTCGAGCATATTCGGCTGCATGTAGAGACCGCCGCGGGCGCCGTCGAGAAACCGGCGTGCGGTCATCAACCCGTCCTGGGTCCCGTTGGTCACGATATCAAGCGGCGGATGCCCGCCGAAAACCGGTGCCTGATGCGGCGTGCGCAGCCAGGTGACGCCGGCGCGTTCATTGGAAAACAGCACGCCGAGCGCCTGATGGATACCGAGCACGGCTGAGATTCGGGTCAGCGTATCGACATCAAGCGTGAAAGCGCCGTGCTCGCGCGCCTGTTTGGCCCAATTGTGGTAGGTCGACCGGGAGGGATAGCCGAGCATGAGCAGACGCTGCTCCTCGCTCAGCCCCCAGAGATCGGCGATCGCCAGAAAGGTTCGCAGGGCCGGGGCGCTCAGCCTCTTGCGGTTGGCCGGAGCAAACCGCTCCATGTCCAGCCGCTGCGGCCCCTGGTCTTTCCGCTGCTCCCGTCGCGCCTGCTGCATGAAAGCCTCCTGTCCTGAATTAGACTTAGTCCAAATCTGGTCATTCTTCAAGCGAATTTAAAGGGTCGCCTCGCCTGCCGCCTCGCGGATCGTCTGCATCAGGATCGATTGCGGCAGGGACGGCACGGCATCGGCGCGCATCGTCAAGCCGACCGGCCCCTTGGTCTCGCCGGTATCGATGGGCAGAAGCGCCAGCCGCCCGTCGGCGACATCGTTGGCCACGACGCCGTTGGAAATGATCCAGATCGCGTCGCTTGCCCGCAGG
Organism: Rhizobium beringeri; assembly: GCF_004306515.1. Classification (NCBI taxonomy): domain Bacteria; kingdom Pseudomonadati; phylum Pseudomonadota; class Alphaproteobacteria; order Hyphomicrobiales; family Rhizobiaceae; genus Rhizobium; species Rhizobium beringeri. The sequence continues at coordinate 51,729 of NZ_SILG01000003.1, forward strand.
AAAGCGCGGCCGAAGGAATCCGACACCGTCTCGATCTGGTTCGGCAGGCTGGAGACGCCGTTGGCGATGAGGAAATTCTCGACCACCGGCCGAATGATCGACCCCCGCGTCGGCATCAGCACCGTATAGTTGCCGAAGCCGGCAAACAGCGATTGCCGGCCATCGAGAAGCGGATGGCCGGCGCGTACGGCAAACACTACCTGTTCGGAATAAAGATGTTCGAAGGAAAAGCCTGCCATCTTCTCGGCGCCTGCCAGGCGTCCGACGACGAGGTCGAGATCGCCGACGTGAAGCTGCTCCAGGAGCACCGCGTTCTCGCCGGTGACGATCTTCACCCGGCTCCAGGTCTTCTCCTTGAGGAAGAGTTCCATCGCCCGCGGCATGATGCGCGATGACACCGTCGGCAGCGCGCCGATGCGGATCGGCGGCGCCTCGGAAAACTGCTCCTGCGAGACGGAATCGAGACCCTGGCGCAGCGCCGTCAGTGCCGCGCCAGCGTGGCGCAGGAAGACCTCGCCGTAGCGGGTGATCTTGATGCCGCGGCCGTCGCGCTCGAAGACATCGACACCCAGCACCTGTTCCAGTTCGCGGATCGTCTTGGTGACCGCCGGCTGGCTGACATGCAGCAATTCGGCGGCCTTCATGACGCTCTTCTGCCGCGCCACCTCGACAAAGGTTTGCAGATGGCGGAACTTGACCCGGCTGTCGATCATCGCTCGCATAACTCCAGGGTTATCGAAACGCCAATAAATATCATTTTACTTAACCGGATCAACCAGTCAATTTCACCAGACAGGAGGAGAGTGACGTGCAATTCGCCCGCATAAACGACGTGACGATCCATTATCAGATCATTGGTGCCCCCGCCGACAGGCCGGTGATCGTCTTTACCAATTCGCTCGGAACGGATTTCCGCATCTGGCGTGATGTCGTGGTGCGGCTTGCCGGTGAATTTGCCATCGTGCTTTACGACAAGCGCGGCCACGGCCTTTCCGATGTCGGCCAGCTCCCCTCTTCGATCGAGGACCATGCGACGGATCTCGCAGGCCTTCTCGATCTGCTGTCGGTCAAGGATGCCGTCATCTGCGGCCTCTCCGTCGGCGGCCTCATCGCCCAATCGCTCTATCACCGCCGGCCGGATCTGGTCCGCGCGCTGATCCTTTGCGACACCGCTCACAAGATCGGCGCGGCGGAGAGCTGGGACGCCCGCATCGCCGCCGTCGAGAGAAACGGCATCGGCAGCATTGTCGACGCCATCATGGAACGTTGGTTCACACCCGCCTTCCGCCGGCCCGAGAGCACCGCCTATGCCGGCTATTGCAACATGCTGACGCGCCAGCCCGTCGAGGGCTATCTCGCCGCTTGCGCTGCGATCCGCGATGCCGATTTTACCGAAATCGCCAAGACGATCGCTGTCCCGACGATCTGCATCGTCGGCGATCAGGACGGTTCGACGCCGCCCGATCTGGTGCTTTCGACCGCGAAGCTGATATCGGGCGCCCGCTACGAGGTCATCCCTGATTGCGCGCACATTCCCTGCGTCGAGCAGCCGGAGGCGCTGACGGCGATCATCCGCGCCTTCCTCACATCCATTTCGTCTGGAGAAGTCAGCCCATGAATGAGACCGCGTCCTCCTCCGAGCGCTATCGGCAGGGCATGGCGACCCGCCGCGCCGTGCTTGGCGACGCCCATGTCGACCGCGCCGCCACCGCATCGACGGAGTTCGACCGCCCCTTCCAGGAATTGATCACCGAAGCTGCCTGGGGCCATGTCTGGTCGCGCCCGGCGCTGACGAAGCGCGAGCGCTCGATCGTCACGATCGCTCTGCTTGCGGCGCTGGGCCAGGACGACGAGGTCGCCATGCATGTGCGCGCCACTGCCAATACGGGGGCGACCCGCGAGGATATTTGCGAGGCGCTGCTGCATGTTGCAATCTATGCCGGCGTTCCCGCCGCCAATCACGCGATCAAGATCGCAAAGCAGGCTTTTGAACAGATGGACGCCGAAAAGGCGGCCTGAGGGAGAAAAATGTCCGAACGACCGAACCGCAAGCCCGAGACCGGCGGCTTCTTCGCCCGCGACCGCGCCTGGCATGCGCCGGCGCTGACCCCCGGCTACAAGACCTCCGTGCTGCGCGCGCCGCAGCGCGCATTGCTGTCGCTCGACGGCACGATTTCCGAGACCACCGGTCCTGTCTTCGGCCATTCGATGATCGGCGAACTCGACAACGACCTGATCCTGAACTACGCGCAGCCCGGCGAAAGTGCGATTGGCGAACGCATCATCGTCCATGGCCGCGTGCTCGACGAACGCGCCAGGCCGGTTGCCGGCGCCTTGGTCGAGTTCTGGCAGGCCAACGCCGGCGGCCGCTATCGCCACAAGAAGGAAACCTATCTGGCGGCGATCGACCCGAATTTCGGGGGCTGCGGCCGCGCCATCACCGACGAGGACGGCCACTACCATTTCCGCACCATCCGTCCCGGCGCCTATCCCTGGCCGAACGGTATCAACGATTGGCGTCCCGCCCATATCCATTTTTCGATCTTCGGACACGGCTTTGCCCAACGCCTGATTACCCAGATGTATTTCGAAGGCGATCCGATGATCTGGAAATGTCCGATCGTCGGCACGATCCCCGACAAGGCGGCGATCGAGCAGCTGATCGCCCCGCTCGACTGGGGTAACACCATTCCGATGGATTCACGCGCCTATAAATTCGACATTGTGCTGCGCGGCCGCCGCTCGACGATGTTCGAAAACAAATTGGAGGGCAACTGACCATGCAGCAGCTCGGCTATCTCAAGGAAACCCCGTCGCAGACGGCAGGCCCCTATGTCCATATCGGCCTGACGCCGAATTTCTGTGACATAGCGGGCGTCTACGACACCGATCTCGGCATCGAGATGGTCAACGACAAGACCCTCGGCGAACGCATCACTGTCACCGGCCGGATCTTCGATGGTGCCGGCGCGCTGGTGCGCGATGCAGTCATCGAGATCTGGCAGGCCGACAGCGCCGGTCTCTACAACAGCCCGTCGGAAATGCGCGGCGCCGCCGATCCCAATTTCACCGGCTGGGGCCGCTGCCCGACCCGTGCTGAAGACGGCGTCTACAGCTTCGAGACGGTCAAGCCCGGCCGCGTCCCCTTCAAGGACGGACGTAGACAAGCCCCGCACATCACCTTCTGGATCGTCGCCCGCGGCATCAATATCGGCCTGCATACGCGCATGTATTTTCCGGAGGAGACCGAGGCCAATGCCGCCGACCCGCTGCTTTCGCGCATCGAACATCGCGAGCGCGTCGCGACAATGATCGCCACCCGCGACGGCGCGACCTGTCATTTCGACATCTATCTGCAGGGCCCGAAGGAAACGGTTTTTCTCGATATCTGAGGGTCTGCATGCCGGCTGCTTGTTCTAAGGGCTCCGTGCAGGTAGCCTCCCCTCACTCTCTCCTCTCTCCCCGAGGGGAGAGGGTGCGGCAGCCGGATGGGGACGACGCAAAAAACGAGAGACCGATGACCGCATCGCCCTTCGACCACCCCTTCCTTTCCGGCCTGCTCGGCGACGATGAAATCGCGCCCTATTTCTCCGCCGAGGCGGATATACGGGCCATGCTTTCCTTCGAGGCCGCGCTCGCCAAGGCTGAAGCCGCTCACGGCCTCATTCCTGCCGAAGCGGCAAGGCGCATCGCTGACACCTGCGCTGCCTTCTCGCCCGAGGTGTCCAGTCTTCGATCGGCAACGGCAAGGGACGGTGTCGTCGTTCCCGATCTCGTCAAGCAGCTGCGCGCTAATGTCGGCGAGGAAGCGGCAAAAAGCCTGCATCTCGGCGCCACCAGCCAGGATGTCATCGACACCAGCCTGATGATCCGCCTGAAGGCCGTCGTCTTCCTGTTTGCCGGCCGGCTTTCTACCATTGCCGCTGGGCTCGATGCGCTGGACGGCCAGTTCGGCCGGAACCAGCTGATGGGCCATACCCGTATGCAGGCGGCGATCCCGATCACTGTTGCCGATCGCCTCACTGCGTGGCGCGCACCATTGACGACCTATCGCGACCGCCTGACCGAGCAGAGCTTTCCCGTCCAGTTCGGTGGTGCGGCCGGCACGCTGGACAAGCTCGGATCGCACGCCGCAGCCATCCGTGCCTCGCTCGCACAGGAACTCGGCCTCACCGATGCACCGCAATGGCAGAGCGGGCGTCTGCCGATCGCCGATATCGCCGGGCTGTTCGCGTCGATATCAGGCAGTCTCGGCAAGATGGGGCAGGATATCGCGCTGCTCGCCCAGGCCTGCGACGAGATCGAAATCTCTGGCAGCGGCACCTCGTCGGCCATGGCGCACAAGCAAAACCCCGTTTCCGCCGAAGTCCTCGTCTCGCTCGCCCGCTTCAACGCCACTCTTTTATCGGGCGTCCACCAGTCCCTCGTCCATGAACAGGAACGCTCCGGTGCGGCCTGGACGCTCGAATGGCTGCTGCTGCCGCAAATGACGATGGCAACCGCCGCCAGCCTGCGACTGGCGAAGGAGCTTACGGGGAATATCAAGAGGCTTGGAACGGCCTAGCTCAGAACCTGAAGCCCGTGCTTCTGCACGATCGAGAGCAGCTTCAGCGCTATCCCGCTTGGCCGCTTGGCACCGCTTTCCCACTTCTGCACAGTGGAGTCGCTGGTGTTGAGATATCGTGCGAAAACCGGCTGGCTGACGTGATTGCTTTCCCGCAGTGCCTTGATGGCCTTGGGACCAAGTGCGTGCGGCGAAACCAGGCAGCTTTCATCGAAGGAGCGCATCGTTTCCTTGTCGATGGTTCCTATTTTATGCATGGCCTTCGCGGACGTGTGAATCGCCTCGAACGCATCACTCTTGTACTTAATGCTTTTTACCATGTTCGATCTCCAGACGCCGACCAGATCACCGGCCTTGCCTTCCGCGACCTGCCTGATAGTTTTCAATAATTCGGAATCCGATATCCGCACTTTGCGAGCTGCCTTGGTAAACCACCCGGTTTTGAAAGCCGTTCCGCCATGCCTCGAAGTAGCACCCGGTGCTATGTTTTTCAAGTTGACCTCCTAAGATGAGAGCAGCCCCGTGACCTTCCCCCTCTTCGATCTCTCCGGCCGCCGTGCCCTTGTCACCGGCTCCAGTCAGGGCATCGGCCGCGCGTTGGCGGTCGGGCTTGCCGAGCATGGCGCTTCGATCATCATCAACGGCCGCAACGCGCAGAAGGCGGAGGCCGCCGCCGAGGATATCCGTCGCAGCCATCGCCATGCCGTCAGCGCCGCCTTCGACGTCACCGATGCGGAGGCCAGCCGCACCGCCATCGCCTATATCGAGGCGGAGATCGGTCCGATCGACATCCTCGTTAACAATGCCGGCATGCAGTTTCGCACACCGCTGGAGAACTTCCCGGTCGACAAATGGGACGAGATCTTCAAAACCAACGTCTCGAGCCTGTTCTATGTCAGCCAGCCAGTCGCCCAGGCGATGATATCGCGTGGCCGCGGCAAGATCATCAACATCGCCTCCGTCCAGGCCGAACTCGCCCGTCCCGGCATCGCGCCCTATACCGCGACCAAGGGCGCGGTGAAGAACCTGACGCGCGGAATGGCGACCGACTGGGCGAAATACGGCCTGCAGATCAATGCGATCGCGCCCGGCTATTTCCGCACGCCGCTCAACCAGGCGCTGGTCGATGATCCGAAGTTTTCCGGCTGGCTTGAAAACCGCACGCCGGCCGGCCGCTGGGGCGAGGTTAAGGAGCTTGTCGGCGCCGCCGTTTTCCTGGCCTCGGATGCCTCCTCCTTCGTCAACGGCCACATGCTGACCGTTGATGGCGGCATCACCGCCTCGCTTTAAATTCGCATCATCCGAACTTGGCGATGGCACGCAGATTGTCGGCCGTCGTCGTCGGGAATTCGAAGAATTCGAGATAGGCTGGGATCTGTTCGAACAACATGTCCGTCCCGACCTGAAATGCACAGCCCCGCGCCCGCACGGCCTCGAGAAAAGGGGTTATCTCCTTGGTCATCACGACTTCGCCGACGAAGGTCGACGGAGAAATGCGGTCGATATCGATCGGCAGCGGGTCGCCCCGTCGCATGCCGAGAGGTGTCGCATTGACGACAATGTCGAAGCCTTCAGGATCGGCGGAGCCGACCGTCACTTCAAGCTGCGGATAATATTTCTTCAGCCTGTCCTGGAGCGCGGTCGCGGTCGTCTCATTGGCGTCGAAGATGGCGAGATGGTCGACGCCCGACTGTGCCAACGACGCCGCGATCGCCGAGCCGACGCCGCCGGCACCCGCAATGAGCGCATGGGCTCCTTCAACCTTTTTACCCTTGCGCAATACGCCGCGAACGAAGCCCTCGCCATCGAACATGTCACCGATCAGCCTGCCGTCCGAACTGAGACGCACTGCATTGCACGAGCCGGCGACTTTCGCGTTGGTCGACGTTTCGTCGAGCAGCGCCATCGTCGAAATCTTGTGCGGCATCGTGATCAGAGCACCGTGGATATTGGACAACCGGAACAGAAGCTTCAGAAATGCCGAATAGTCCTCCGGCCTGCAGCCCATCGGCACGACGACGGCATCAATTCCGTTCTTCTCGAAGTAAGGATTGTAGATCAGCGGCGCCTTGAAGGACTCCGTCGGGTAGCCGAGGTGAGCGATGAGTTTGGTCGTCCCGGTGATCATGTGGTCAGACTTTCTGGGGATCGGAAGAGGCGCTGGCGTTAGAGAGGTGGATCATCTGCCCCCAGTGCGCCGATCTCTTGATCGCTTCGACGACCGTGAGCGTGGCAAGGCCCTCCCGGCCACTCACCAGAGGCGTGGCATCGCCACGAATGACATCGCAAAAATGTCTGAGCTGAACGCAAAGGGGATCGGCTGCTGCGAAAGGCACGCGCTCCTCGGCAAGCGGCTCCAGCCAATCGGGCCTCGAAGGGCTCGTCCAAAGCGTCAGATCAGGAATTCCGAGCGAACCCTTGGTGCCGCCGATCTGGTAGCAGAATTGATCGTAACGGGGAAAAGCAGGGTTTTCGCCGGTGGTCGTCTCCCAGCTCCAGGGCGCGGCCACGGCATCACTGCCGTTGAGAGTGGCAAGCACCCCGCTTTCGAAACGCAGCGTCACGACAGCCGTATCCTCGACGGCATGGTTCCGCACGGCGTGGGATTCCATCGCATGGACAGCTTCGACCTCGCCGAAGAAATATCGGAAGAGATCGACATCGTGGATCAGGTTGACGAAGACCGGGCCGGCGCCCGCCTCACGCCGCCAGGGGATGTCGAAATAGTCGTCGGGCTTGGCGACCCAGAACGTGCCGTGCACCGTGATGATCCGGCCAAGCCTTCCGCCGTCGACGATCTGCTTGACCGCCTGGATCATCGTATTGTGGCGCCTGTGATGGCCGACGAGCAGCGGTATGCCTGCCTTCTCGCCGGCGCCAACCAGTGCCGCCGCAGCATCGACATCGTCGGCGATCGGTTTCTCGATCAGAACAGGAATGCCGGCAGCGACGATTTCCATTCCGTTCTCAACGTGGAGCTGGTTCGGCGTAGCCACGATAATGCCGTCAGGCCTGTCCTCGACGCGGATGTCTGAGAAGCTCCGGTACCATCGGGCGCCGACATTCTCGGCAAAGTCGCGACCGGCGGCAGAAGGATCGATCACCGCCGAGAGAACGGTTCCGGGCTCGGAGATAATTCGCTCGACGTGCCGCCGGCCGATGAGGCCGGCTCCCATGACTGCAATCTCTAGCGGCTTCATTGCCGGCTCCCATAATTTGCCAGAGGCATCGACCTTGAGACGTCTTACTTCCGCAGGATTTCTCCGAGGAATTTCCTGGTTCGCTCATGCTGTGGGTTGGTGAAGAACTCGGCCGGCGGGGCCTCCTCGACGATCGCGCCGCTGGCCATGAAGATCACGCGATCGGCGACCTGGCGGGCAAAGCCCATTTCGTGGGTGACGCAGATCATCGTCATGCCCTCGTCGGCGAGCGCGATCATCGTATCCAGCACCTCCTTGACCATCTCCGGATCAAGCGCCGACGTCGGCTCGTCGAACAGCATCACCTTCGGCCGCATGCAAAGCGCGCGGGCAATGGCCACGCGCTGCTGCTGGCCACCCGAAAGCTGCACCGGATATTTGTCGGCCTGCTCCAGGATCTTGACCCGCTCGAGCAGCCCGCGTGCCCGTTCCTCGGCCTCCGCCTTGCCGACGCCGATAGCCTTCATCGGCGCCAGCATGCAGTTCTGCAGCACGGTCAGATGCGGAAACAGATTAAACTGCTGGAAGACCATGCCGACCTCACGACGGATCGCATCGATGGTCTTGGCTTGATTGCCGAGAAGAATCCCGCCGACGCGGATTTCACCTTTCTCGTAGGTCTCGAGATGGTTGATGCAACGGATGAGCGTCGACTTCCCACTGCCGGAAGGCCCGCATAAGACGATCCTCTCGCCGCTGCGAACCGATATGTTAATGTCGTGCAGGGCTTGAAAAGCGCCATACCACTTCTCCACCCGCTCCATGGTGATCATCGTTTCTGCGCCTTGAGCAGGACTGGGACTGGTCATCAGTAGAACTCCACGTTGGCGGCTGGATCGCATCGAAGACGAGGGATGCGGATCAGCGCGCAGAAGCGGCAAACTTTCGTTCGAGGCGAGCGCCAAGGATCGTCAGTGGGCAGCACATCAGGAAATAGAGAGCGCCGACGATGCCGAAGACCGTCAGCGGTTGGAAGATCTGGTTGGAGATGATGTTGCCGGCCCGCGTCAGCTCGGTGAAGCCGACGATCGATGCCAGCGAGGTGCCTTTGATCAGCTGCACGAGGAAACCGACCGTGGCTGGCAGCGAGATGCGCAGCGCCTGCGGCAGGATGACATCCCTCATACGCGAGACGTATCTAAGGCTGAGAGCCTTTGCCGCTTCCGTCTGGCCGCGCGGAACCGCTTCGATCGATCCGCGCCAGATCTCGCCGAGATACGCGCTCGCATGCAGGGTCAGGCCGATGGCAACGGCCACCCAGGCATCGAGCATCAGCCCGACCAGCGCCAGGCCGTAATAGACGACGAAAAGCTGCATCAGCAGCGGTGTGCCCTGGAAGACGGCGATATAGGCGGCCGTGACGCGTTCCAGCAGCGGTATGCCCGAGGCGCGCGCAAGGGCGACGCCGAGCCCTGCAATGCCGCCGCAGACGAAGCCGACGGCGGACAGGACCACGGTCCACTTCAGGCCGATCAGGAGGAAGACGAATTCGTCGTGACCCATGGAATTCCTCCTACTTGACCGGATATTTGAAGTAGCGCGCTGAAAACAGCGCGAAGATGCGCATCATCAGCCAGGAGATCACGAAATAGAAAACCGTGACCGTGAAGTAGACCTCGAAGCTGCGGAAGCTCTCCGACTCGATGCGCTGCGATACGGAGGTCAGCTCGTAGGCCGAAATCGCCGATGCAATGCTGGTTGTGAGCGTCAGGAGGACGAACTGGCTCGTCAGCGACGGATAAATCGCCCGCAATGCCGGCTTGAGAATGATCAGCCGGAAGACCTGAGCCTTGTGCAGACCAAGGGCGAGCCCCGCTTCCATCTGTCCCTTCGGGATCGACTGAACGCCGCCGCGAATGATCTCGATGGCGTAGGCACCACCGTTGATGCCGAGCGCGATAATCGCCGTCGGCGTCGGATCCAGCCTGATGCCCGTAAGCGGAAGCGCAAAATAGATGAAGAAGATCTGGACCAGAAAAGGCGTGTTGCGGATCAATTCGACGAAGGCGATGACCAGCCATCGCGCCGGTTTGAGCGCAGAGTCGCGCAGCGCAACGCCGCCAATTCCAATGATGATCGCCAGCAGCATCCCACAAATGGCAAGCAAGAATGTCCCGAGGCAGCCAAGCAGAAGGCTCGGCAGGCCATCTATGACCGGGGTGAAATCCAACTTATAATTCATGGCGATCCTTCCGGTTCGTCTTCCTGAAAGTTCAGTCCCGCTTGACCATTCCTGCCATCGCCTGGATAGCAAGTTCGTAGCCGTCGGCTCCAAAGCCGATCATGATGGCGGTGGCAACGCGCGAGATCAGCGAATTGTGGTAGATGCTCTCGCGCGCATGAACATTCGAAATGTGCAGCTCGATCTTCGGCGGGTCGAACATTTTCAACGCATCGAGAAGAGCGATCGATGTGAACGTATAACCGGCAGGATTGATGATGATGCCACAGGCGTCGGTCCTGGCCTGATGCACGCTCTCGACCAGTTCGCCCTCGAAATTGGTCTGCCGAAACTCGACGTCGAAACCCAGGGCCTTTGCCTTGGTCACGCACCGTTTCCTGATATCGGCAAGCGTCGTGGTCCCATAGATCGCCGGCTCGCGCTGACCGAGAAGATTGAGGTTCGGTCCATTGAGCACAAAGATTGGCTTGTTCATGATCGCGCTCCCGGACGCGGGCCGAAGCCGGTCTCGAAACATGATGGTAGCGTTGGCGGGCATCACCAGGGATGCCCACCTCCTCGACTAAATTCTCGATTTATGAGCTTTCAGTTCGCCGCGAACGGAATGCCTTCCAGCTTTTCCGGGAATTCCGGAACCGGAACCTTCATCCACTTGTCGTAGACGGTCTTGAGTTCGCCGTTTGCCTTGATCTTGTCGATAAAGGTGTTGATCGCCGCATTTATTTCCTTTTCGCCGAGACGCGTGCAAGCACCGTTATAGAGCTTCTGGAATTCAAGCTTGTTTTCGAATTCGCCCGGACGGGCCTTCTCTACTCGGTCCATATAGAAAATGTTGCCACCAAGCGTCTCGACCTGGCCGGACACCAGGGCCTGGACGCTCGCGGCGTCTCCATCATAGCGCCGGATGGTCGTGCTCGGCGGTGCGTTCTTGGTGACCTGCGTGTCCTGGGCAGCCCCCTTGGCGACGCCGACCGTGAACTTGGCCATGTCGGCATTCGTCTTGATCTCAGCCTTTTTCGGACCGATCAGGACGATCGCATTGGCAACATAGGGCTTGCTGAACTGCACGGCTTTTGCGCGATCCGGCAGCATCGCCATCGTCGCGAACAGAACGTCGACGCGGCCGGCCGTCAGTGCGGGAATGCGGTTGTTGACTTCAAGCGGCACGAACTCGACGGAAACACCCAGTTCCTTGGCAAACAGCGTTGCGATGTCGGCGTCGAGGCCGTCCTGTTTGCCGCCGCTGGTCACAAAGCCCCAGGGGGGGTTGTCACCCTGAATTCCGACGATGATCTTGCCGCGAGCCTTGATTTCATCAGGCGTGATGGCGGCGGCCGGTTGCGCCAGGGCGACGGCAGCCACCAGGGCCGCGGCTCCGAGCATCGCGTTTCGACGCGTTAGCAAAGACTTGAACATGTAACTCCTCCTCCTTTGGCGGTCATTCGACCGGACAGCCACCTCACCTTTTGACTGTGAGAGGAATGATTGCCAGAGACGCGCGCTCAAATCAACAGAGTTTTTCGAAATCATATGAGAATTTATAATAAGACACGCTATTTGAATTCCTCACGACATTTGCCATAATAGTAGCGAGCGGTTTTCTGGGACGCGTCGTCGTGTTCGGCGCTCGTTTAATCTCGCACGGATATCGGAAGGGCTTTGACATGAGGACCTCGATTGCGACTGTAACGATCAGCGGCGAACTCCCGGAGAAGCTCGAGGCGATCGCCCGGGCGGGCTTCGACGGCGTCGAGATCTTCGAGAATGACTTCCTCGCCTTCGACGGAAGCCCGGCTGATGTCGGGAAACTCGTCCGCGACCATGGTCTGGAGATCACCCTGTTTCAGCCATTTCGTGATTTCGAGGGCATGCCGGAGCCGCTGCGAAGCCGCACATTTGACCGTGCCGAACGGAAGTTCGACGTCATGCAGCAGCTCGGAACGGATCTGGTGCTTGTCTGTTCAAACGTCTCGCCGGCAGCCATCGGCGGCATCGACCGGGCGGCGGCGGACTTTCATGAACTCGGCGAGCGTGCCGCCCGGCGTGGACTGAGGGTGGGCTACGAGGCGCTTGCCTGGGGTCGCCATATCAGCGACCACCGCGACGCCTGGGAGATCGTGCGTCGCGCCGATCATCCGAATGTCGGTCTTATCCTCGACAGCTTCCACACTTTGTCGCGCAAGATCGACGTCAATTCGATCCGCTCGATTCCCAAGGAGAAGATCTTCATCGTCCAGCTTGCCGATGCCCCGCTGATCGACATGGACCTGCTCTATTGGAGCCGTCACTTCCGAAACATGCCGGGTGAAGGCGATCTGCCCGTCACGGCGTTTACCGAAGCCGTCGCTGCGACAGGTTATGACGGGTATTTCTCCCTGGAGATCTTCAACGACCAGTTTCGAGGTGGTCTATCGCGGGCGATTGCGGCCGATGGCCATCGCTCCCTGATCTATCTCGGCGATCAGGTACGCCGCCATCTCGGCATCGGAAGCATGACCGGAGCGGCGATGCCGGAAAGGCCCTCCGTAAAGGGAGTCGGCTTCGTCGAGTTCGCCACGGACGAACAGGATGAAGTCGAGCTGGTTGCATTGCTGCGCACCCTCGGATTCAAAAGGACGGCAATCCACCGCACGAAGAAAGTCTCTCTTTTCGAGCAGGGCGAGATACGGATCCTCGTCAATGTCGATCAGGCAGGATTCGCCAACGCTGCCTACGCCGTTCACGGTACTTTTGCATATGCCATGGCTCTGGTCGTCGACGATGCCGTCAAGGCATATGAGCGGGCGCTCGCCTTGGATGCCGAGCCATTCACCCAGCCTGTCGCGGAGGGTGAGCTCGAGCTGCCTGCCATTCGGGGTGTGGGGGGCGGGATCATCTATCTCATCGACGACAAGAGCGCATTGGGTCGTTTCTCCGAAATCGACTTTCAGCCGGTCACGGACGACAGCGACCCGCCGTCTGCGGGCCTTTTGCGCATTGATCACATCGCCCAGACGGTCGGCTACGATGAAATGCTCACCTGGCTTTTGTTCTACACGTCCATTTTCGAGACGCGGAAGACCCCGATGGTCGACATCATCGATCCAGCCGGGGTGGTCCGCAGCCAAGTTGTCGAGAACGACACCGGGGCGCTGCGCATCACCATGAACGGCGCCGAGAACCGCCGCACCCTGGCTGGACATTTCATTGCCGAGAAATTCGGGGCCGGCATACAGCACCTGGCGTTTTTGACCGACGATATCTTTGCAACCGCCGAAAGCCTTCGTGATTGCGGTTTCAGATCGCTGCACATTTCGCCGAACTACTACGACGACGTCGAAGCGCGCTTCGGCCTCGACCCTGTAATGACCGAGCGGCTGAAAGCGGAGAACATCCTCTATGACCGAGACGAGCATGGCGAATATTTCCAGCTCTATAGCGGAACCTATGGAGAGGGTTTCTTTTTCGAGATCGTCGAGCGCCGCAGCTACCGCGGATACGGCGCGCCGAACGCTATTTTCCGGATCGCCGCCCTGAAGAAACAGATGCGTCCGGAAGGAATTCCGAAAGACGCTTATTGAGCTATGATTTAGGCAATCGGCCGCTCTTGAGCACATGCTCCACGCCGCTTTGAACGTGCCGTCTGACCACGTCGGTCGCACCAGCGACGTCGCGCTGAATGGAAAGCTCAAATAGAAGCCTGTGGTCATCGACGACTGGCTTGCCGCGAAAACTCTCGGCCAGCATATGGTAGCGGAGAAAGCGGTCGAAGACAGACGACAATGTCGCCATCAGCGTCGCTGAATTGCAGGCCGAGACGATCGCCTGATGGAACTCCCAGTCATATCGGACCCAGTCGACGGTCCGCGAGACATCACCGGCAAGGAGCTTGCGTTCAGCGGCAGCCAGCCGGTGATGCGCGGCGACGATACGCCCCTCCCATTCAAGATTTCCCGCAGCGAAGGCAAGGCCGATCGCATGTGTTTCCAGAACAATCCTGAGGTCGGCGAGCTCCAGAAGTTCGCGGCGCGAAGCAGGGCTGACTTCAAAACCGCGCTGCCCCTCGGCAACGACGAGGTTTTCCGTGGTCAGACGGCTCAGGATTTCGCGCAGCGATGAAATGCCGATGGAGTAACGCTCCTTGGCCTGTTCCAGCTTGATCTTGGCCCCCGGCGGCAATGTCCCCGATATGATATCCTCGCGGATCTGCCGGAAGACGACATCGCTTACTGTTTCAGCCGGGTCGTGGACTTGCTTGAGCATGGCTTTTCCTGGTTTCGCCGAAATGCAATTTACGTGGTGGACCTAAAGCTCGAAGAGGAACGTCCGGAGCATTTCTATCTCAGCGTCCCTCTCGCCAGCGCATGTTCGACCCCGCCTTGAATATGCAGGACAAGCACCCGCTTGGCCGTCTCCGCGTCCCGTCGCAATGCCGCATCCAAAAGCTGCTGATGTTCATTGGCTGCGACATCGCCTCGATAGGACAAGGCAACCATCTGATATCTGAGATATCTGTCGAAGATCACCGAATGCGTCTCCATCAGCAGTTTCGACCCGCAGGCCGATATCAGGGCTTGGTGGAACTCCCAGTCGTAGCGCTTCCAGTCCTCAGCCCTGCTGGTGTCGCCGGTTGCCATCACCTGTTCCATCCGCGCCAATTTGTAATGCGCCGATACCAGCGGAGCTTCCCACTCCACGTCGCCATGCACGAACGACTGCTCCAGCGCATGTGTTTCCAAGAGAAGCCTCAGCGCCGCCGTCTCCTTGAGGTCTGAAACCGACACCGGAGACACTTCGAAACCTTTCTGTCCCTCGGCGAGGACAAGCCCCTCGGAGGAGAGCCGGTTCAGCACTTCCCGAAGTGTACTGATGCTGGTCTCGTAGGTCTCCCTCAGGCTTTCCAGTTTCAGCTTTTGTCCGGGAGGCAGCCGGCCAAAAATGATGTCGGCCCGAATGCGCCTGTAGCTGCTCTCGGCGATGGTCTCGTTGATAATCGGCGGCAACATCGCGAGTCTCTTATATTTCTCGTATCGTCGGATATATCGCTTTCTGGCACCCTAAAGCAAGGAAACATTCCCACAATCGGATGCACAATTTTCTCATATGATGGTGGTTTAACCGGAGAACCAGGCGAACGCTCCAAACGTCATTTCGCCCTAAGAATAATCATTCCGCGACATAGGCCTGCCATTCTAATCGTTTGGCGACTTCAATAATAATACCGCGACATTTCACTCAATATCGTCCGAAATAATTATTTGGTGACATAGTGGGTGCATTTTAATCGTATCGCGACATCCGTAATTGAACTATGCAGGATGATGGCGCGTATAACCGTTTCGCGACGGTTACACAGGGAATGATCGAATGACTAGCAATCCGGCCAATCCAAGGGTCTTCAAGGAGTGGATTATTCCAGTCGGCTCGGAGCTGGCCGGATATTCCGCGTTGATCGCCATGTACGGGGTCGAAGCGCCTGTCCGCGCGCCTTCCGTCGTTGCGAACGCTTCGGTGAGGGGAGGAAGGAAGCATCAGGACGGCTGGACGATCTTCGACAAGCGGTTCATGCCGGAAAGTTCCCTGGCAGGCCAGCTCGCGTTTGCGTTCAGGAACGAGCAGACCGATCTCCTTGTCTTGAAGCGGCTGTTCCGGAAGGTCTCCGCTCACGATATAGCGTCCATAGTTGAGGCTGAGCCGACTGGCGCGACCGCACGCAGGATCTGGTTTTTCTACGAGTGGCTCACGAAGGAGAGGGTTCCCCTTCCTGACCTGGATCAAGGCAACTACGTGGAGGCTCTGGATTCAAGAGAGTACTTTACCTCGCAGCCTGTCAATTCGCCACGCCACCGGGTGCGCGACAACCTTCTTGGAACACCGTCGTTCTGTCCAATGCTGCGTCGGAGCAACTTCCTTTCGGAGACCGTCGACCACCGCTGGAACGAGGCTGCGAAGGAACTGATCGGCAAGACAGACAGGCAGGTGATCGCCAGAGCTGCGAGTTTCCTTCTGCTGGCCGACAGCCAAGCCACCTACCAGATCGAAGGGGAACGCCCTCCACGTAACCGACTTGAATTGTGGATGCGCGCGGTCGCTCAAGCAGGGCGTAGACCGCTGTCAATAGACGAACTGGTGCGTCTACAGCACATCGTCATCGAGGAAGACCGGTTCATAAAGCGCGGACTGCGCGACGCCGGCGGGTTCATCGGCGGCCGCGACTGGAATAACGATCCCAGCCCTGAGCACGTGAGCGCCCGGCACGAGGATGTCGCCGATCTTCTCCAAGGGGTGATCGCCTGCGGCGCGCGGATGGCAAAGAGCGACGTCGACGCAGTCTTGCAGGCGTCGGTCATGGCATTCGCCTTCGTCTTCATCCATCCGTTCGAGGATGGCAACGGGCGACTTCACCGGTATATGATCCACCACGTTCTCTCCGAGCGCGGCTACACTCCGACGGGCATGATCTTTCCTGTATCGTCAGTGCTTCTGAAGCGTCAGGCCGAATACGGCGAGGAACTTCGAGCCTTCACTGGACCACTGCTCCAGTTCGTTGAATGGGTGCCCACCGACAAGCAGAACGTCCGCGTGATCAACGACACCGCCGATCTCTACCGCTTCGGAGACTATACCGAGATCACCGAGTTCCTCTACGAATGCGTCGTGACTACGATCGAGCACGACCTGCCAAGGGAGATCGAGTATCTCGCCCGTTTTGATGAAGCAAAGGGGCGGATACAGAGCTTCATCGAGATGCCTGATGGGATGATCTCCTCGCTGATCAATTTCGTCCGGCAGAACGACGGCGTCCTGGCGAAGAAGCGCCGCCGGCGGGAGTTCGAAAAGATGACAGACCTCGAAGTAGAGGCGGCGGAAGCGGTCGTGCGCGACGTGTTCGAGATGAACGTTCCGGAAGACGGCCCCGAACTGCTGGAAGAAGTCGATCCACCGGCGGCACCGGGCCGGCGTTGAGAAGCTGTACTGCCCGTCAGGAAAAAGACGGGGCCGCGCACAGCTCCACCGGTGCATTGTCCCTGCCCTCCTGAAACGGCTGCCGGAGTTCGCTCCACACAGGATTCGGGAACGACCACTTCCCCGCATACGGCCGCCATCCAAAGAGGATTCGAGCCTCCTCAGACATATCCGCCCGTATGGATTCAATCTCTTCGACAACGGCCGCAACCTCACGGAGGAACGGCAGGTTTCGCGACATCCGGTGCAGGTCGTCCTGCGCCATCGACAAGTCTTCGTCCGCGTCGATGTAGTCCTGATCGAGGAACTGGAAAACCTGCGCCGCGGCGATGCCGTTCCGATAGGCGACGTGCCGGAGGTCATCGAGGAATCGGTCGGCGGCTGCCCGGTCGAACTTGGTTCGCCCCCGCGCCCGAAACAAGGCGGTCTCCAACCCGCTGACGGCGTTGCCGACGCCGCCCCGGAGACAGGTCGATCGGATGCGAAGACGCGCATCCCCGCGCCGCAGACGGCAAACCGCGAGTGACGGCGATGTCGAAGATCAGCACCGGCCTAAACGACCGCCCGAAGGATTCCACGATCGCGCAGAGCCGCCCCGGCCTATAGATGAACTTAGACAGACGTTCCAGACAAAGCCGCGAGAGACATGCAAAATGAAAGAAGGCTGATTGCCAGAGCCCAGTCAGCTGTCGTCAGATATAGCGGTCCCCCCAACCTTCGGAACTGGATTTTTCGGCTCGACAGGGCGGCAATTGTTTTTTCAATCGCGCGCAACCATCTAATAGGCATGACTTACGGGAAAATGTCCCCCGCCCTGAGCAGCGCGTATACCGAAAACCAACCATACTGGCTTGCTTTCCGAACCGAAAGCCGATTGCTTAGGAAAATCTACTTCTTCTTCCGCTATCGGTTAGGAGAATACAAAGGGGAACAGACAAACCCGTGGAATTCTGCTGCTTCGCATCGGGACGAACTATGACTACGATGGCGATGCGGGAAGGCCGGTTTGAAGAACGATGACGACAGAACTGTTTCAGGTAAAATTTTGGGGCGTCCGCGGCAGTATTCCCGTGTCTGGCCCCGAGTTCGATCGCTACGGCGGTAACACTTCCTGCATCGAAATGCGCTGCGGAGAACATCGGATGATCTTCGACGCAGGCTCCGGCCTGCGCGAGGCGGGGCTATCGTTGCTCGCCGACAGCGTCACCGACGTCGACCTGTTCTTCAGCCACTGCCACTACGACCACATCATCGGCCTGCCGTTCTTCAAGGCGATCTATTATCCCTCGATCAACGTCAACATCTGGTCCGGCCATCTCGATGGCAAGATGAGCACGCGGGAAATGGTCGAGCAGTTCATCAGCCCGCCCTGGTTTCCCGTCAAGACCGACATCTGTCAGGCGACGATGAATTTCAGCGATTTTCACGCCGGGCAGGTGCTGAACCCGCGCCCGGGCGTCAAGATCAAGACCTTCATGCTGAACCATCCAGGCGGTGCCATTGGTTACCGCATCGAATGGCAGGGCCGTTCGGTCGCTCTCATCTACGATATCGAGCATATTCCCGGCAGCTACGATCCGATCTCGCTCGAGATGATGCACGACGCCGATCTCGTCGTCTACGACTGCACCTACAATGAAGACGAGATGCAGCGTTTCAAGGGCTTCGGCCATTCGACCTGGCAGCACGGCACCGAGCTCGCGAAGATGGCAGGCGCCAAGCGCTTTGCCCTGTTCCACCACGCCCCTTCCCGCACCGACGAACAGCTGGGGCAGATGGAAATGCAGGCGCAGGCAGCCTTCCCCGAATCCTTTGCCGCCCGCGACAATCAGGTCGTGGTGATCTAGCAGGTCCGCTGAAGGCCGCCTTCATCTTGTCCAGTCTGACGCTCTTCGACGGAGAACCTATCCGTCGAGCCGAGCAGACCTGCGACGTCACGACGGAACAGATGCCGGGCCGGACCGTTTTCCCGGCAGCGCAAAATCAACGAAACAGGGATCCGTCATGACCGTGCTTTCCGGAAAATGTCTTTGCGGGCAGGTGCATATTTCTGTCCGGGGCGAACCCTTGCGCGTTGGAATCTGTCATTGCACCGACTGCCGGCAAGAAAGCGGTTCGGCCTTTACCTTCTATGGGATCTGGCCCGCTAATCAGTTCGAACATTCAGGGAAAACCGCTGAGTTCCAGGGCCGGCATTTCTGCACCGGTTGCGGCTCGCGGCTGTTTTCCGCCGATGACCAGGAGGCGGAAATCAAGCTTGGCATCCTCTCCGAGGCGCCGACGCCTCTTGTGCCGCGCTACGAACTCTGGATCAAACGCCGCGAGCCGTGGCTGCGACCGGTGGAAGGCGCAGAGCAGTATGACGAAGACCGAAAGTGAAGAACGGTTCTGAGGAGCTTGTCGATGACCACTCTCGTCCGACATCGCTGGATGACGGTTGCAGGCGTCAAGACTTTTTACCGCGAGGCCGGTCAACAGGATGCGCCGGTCTTGTTGCTGCCGCACGGATATCCCTGCTCATCCTATGAATTTCGCAATCTCATGCCGCGCCTTGCCGACCGTTGGCGCCTGATTGCGCCCGATTTCCCGGGTGCGGGCTACAGCGGCACGCCTGAAGATTTCGACTACAGCTTTAATGGATACGCTGCCTGGCTGGAGGCCTTCGTCGGCGCCCTAGGTGTCGACCGGTTCGTCCTCTACCTCCACGACTTCGGCTCGCCGATCGGTGCCCGGTTGGCGATCAGAGCCCCTCAACGCATCGTGGCGCTGATCATCCAGAATGGCGATATCCCCTATGAAGATGCCCTCGGACCGAAATATGCAGATATCGAGGCGACCTGGACGCTTCCGAGATCGGAGATGAGGAAGGTGCTGGCGGAGGCGGTCAGCGAGGAGACTTTCAAGGAGGAATTCCTCAACGATTTGCCTCCCCCTCTAGCCGATGCGATCCCGCCAGACCTCTGGAAGCTGCATTGGTCGCTGATCACGTCACAGCGCAAGGCCATCGCCATAGACCTGATCGCCGGACTGAAGGAGAACCGGGCCTGGTTCCCGGAACACCGGAAATACCTGCGGGAATACCAGCCTCCGACCTTGATCGTCTGGGGTCCGAACGACCACTACATGCCGGAAAAATCGGCGCGAGCCTACCTGCGGGATCTGCCGGATGCCGAACTGCATCTGCTCGGCGGCGGCCACTGGCTGCTCGAGACACATCTCGAAGAGGTCGTCGCCCTCATGCGCGAGTTCCTCGGGCGAATTCACCCGTGATCGCTGCTTTTCGCGACCTTTTCAATTCTCGAGAAGTGCTGACGCCGATGACCAGCGGACGGCCGGATGCCGGGTCGTCACCGCAAACAAGGCCGACAGGAAGTCCCATGCAGCCGTATCATGCACCAGGTGGTGGGTGAGTACGCCGACAGGCTCGTCGCTGCCGGCAAACCTGTCGGCAAGCTCCGCCACCAGTTCGGCTACCAATTCCGCCTCGCCCCGTCCGCCGCGCGTGCCATGCCAGTCGATGATGTCGACATGGGTGTTGAGGAGCGGCATCGGGCCGTTCTGCTTTGCCCGCCCATAGACCGAAAGGGCTGCAAATCCAAGGGCCGGCAGCGCCGGGATGAGGGCGGCGTCGATCCGGTTCCACGGCGGCACCAGCAGCGGCAGGAAGCGGGCCGGATGCAGCCGTTGCAGCAGCCGGAACCCCTCACCCAACTCCCCGAGCACGGCCTCCGCCGGCCGATCGCCGCCGAGTTCCTGCTTCTTCGCCTCTGGCCCCGCATGGTTGGTATGAGACCAGCCATGCACCGCAACAGTGATGGCTGTTTCCGCTGCCAACCGCGCGGCCAGAGCCTCGCCGGTCAGGCCGGGAATGACTGCGAGCATCAGCGGAACCCCGCTTTCGCCCGTCAGCGCCATCAGCGTCTCCAGCGCCTGCGTCGGCTCGACGGCGTCGTCATCTCGCAGCCAGAACCGCGCCACGCGGCCGGCGGCCTGCCAGCGGTCAAGCTCGCGGCGCAGGGGGTCCCAGGCTATTCCGTCGGTCATCACGTCACTCCTGTTGCTGCGCTGTCGCGCAAAATTCCGTCCAATCGCTGCGCCGCCATCACAAGCGAGCGCTCGCCAAGCACCAAGCGCCGCGCCGCCTGCCCCATGGCGTCACGCCTTTGCCTGTCGTCAAGCAGGGCAGCCACGGCCTCGGCATAGGCGGCAACATCGCCCTCCGGCGTCAACAGGCCGGTCACGCCAGCCTCGACCACCGCTGGCACGCCTGCCGTTTCCTGCGCGACGACAGGCAGGCCGGCGGCCTGGGCCTCCAGGTAGGCAAGGCCATAGGCCTCGCCGCAGCCGGGCCAGACATGGACGCCGCCGCGCCCGAGCAGTTCGGCGATCTCGACGGCATTCCGCTCGCCCAGCCATTCGATGCGGCCGGGAAGGCCGGCAAAGAGCGCCTGCACCTCCTGGCGCATCGGACCATCGCCGATGACGGCAAGCGTCCAGGGCCGGTCTTCAATCAGCCGCAACGCTTTTGCAAGCATCGCATAACTGTCCATCTTGTCGCCGGCCCGCATCATCGCGACCGTCATCAGCCGGCGCGGATCGGGCGCCGGCGACACCTTCTCGAACAGTGCCGTGTCGATGAAGGGGTTCAGCCCGGCAAGCCGCACCTGCGCAAAGGCGGCGGCAAGCCCGGCCTGGTCGCGCTCGGTGAAGCTGATATTGACCGCCGCCTGCATGATCGCCTCGCCCACGCGCTTCTGTGATGCTGCCCAGCCGGTCCAGTCGCGTTTTGCCGCGTAGGAGGCTTCGGCGGTGACATAGGGAATGGCGAATTCGGCTGATATCGCCGGCCCGAAGGGATCGGGCGATTTATAATAGGGATGATAGCAGAACCAGAGTTCCGGTCGCGGCGCGGATTTCCATGTCAGCCGCAGCCGCTCCAGCTCGGCGCCGATGGCGGGTTCGAGCGCGGCTGCCGCCTCCGGTGTCGGGGCATAGGTGCGGAATTCGGACGCGATGTCGACTTTATGCCCGCCAAGTTCCAGCGCCCGGATCAACAGCCGCGCCATCAGCCGGTCGCCCGACGGCACCGGATGGTTCGGCGATTTCATCGGCGCGTAGAAAGCCACCCGCATTGGGACACCTCCGGTAAGACACACTGTTTACAACGGGCTCTCGTGCCTATGACGAAAATTCCGCTATTGTCGCCTTCATTAAAACTTGCGCATAAGCATATGGAATGTGATCGCGATCGAAGCAATTCCGCCTCTTTCTCAATCTCTATGGGCCTGCGGTTACATCGACAAGAACGGGAATGAATGACGACGGTCTCGGCCACAGGGATTTTTTCGGAGCGTACGATCAGAAGGGCGAGGCTCGGTTCCGGCCTCGTCATTTTCATCTTCGTCCTCTTGCATTTGTCGAACCATGCGATTGGCCTGATTTCCGTCGCAGCCGCCGATAAAGCCGCCCATCTCTTCCTGGCGATCTGGCGCAATCCTCTGGGGACCGCCATCTTCTATTCGTCGGTCCTCATCCATATCGCACTGGTCCTGCGCGCCATCTACATGCGTCGCAGCCTCGTCATGCCGAAGGGGGAAATGGCGCAGATCGTGCTCGGCCTGATGATCCCGCTGCTGCTGATGGATCATGTCATCGGCACACGCATCGCTCACGAGTTCTACGGCTACATCGACGACTACGAGACGGTTGTCGGCATGCTCTGGATCAAGAACCCGGCGAACGGCATGCGGCAGGCGCTCGCCGTCGTCGCCGTCTGGATCCACGGCTGCATCGGCATCCATTTCTGGTTGCGCTACCGCTCCTGGTACCCGGACTTCGCTCCGCTGCTGCTGGCGATTGCGATCCTCGTGCCGGTGCTTTCGCTGCTCGGCTTCGTCGAGATGGGCCGGACGCTTGCCGACCCTTCCTACCAGCAGTCAATGACGGTCAGCGCCTACAAGGAGGGCGTCAACACCCGTTACGCCTCGAACCCGCAAGTTCACCGTGAGGTCGCCATGATCCGTGCCGGGCTCTACGGCGCCTTCTCGGCTTCGCTACTCATCGTCGTCGTCGCCCGTGCCCGGCGCAAGCTGAAGGAGCGCCTCGACCAGGTCGCCGTGAATTATCCGGGCGGCGAGGTGATCCGTGTGCCGCGCGGCTTCTCGGTGCTGGAAGCGAGCCGGCTCGGCGGCCTGCCGCATTATGCCGTCTGCGGCGGCAAGGGCCAGTGCTCCACCTGCCGCGTGCAGATCCTTGGCGATTACGACAGCCTGCCTGCCCCCGACAAGATGGAACAGACGACGCTAAGACGCATCAATGCCGGCCCCGATGTCCGGCTCGCCTGCCAGCTTCGTCCGAACCGCGACGTTGCCGTCGCGCCACTTCTCGTGCCGGCGATCGAGGCGGCCCTTCCCGCCAACAGCCAGGAGACGAGCCCCGGCCGCGAGCGCGAGATCGCCGTGCTCTTCGTCGATATCCGCCATTTCACCACACTGACGGAAACCCGCCTGCCCTTCGACGTCGTCTTCCTGCTGAACCGCTATTTCGCCATCATCGGCAAGGCGGTGGAGCAGGCGGGCGGACGGCTCGACAAGTTCATCGGTGACGGCGCCATGGCGCTCTTCGGACTCAATACCACGCCGGAGGAAGCCTGCCGCCAGGCGCTCAATGCAGCAGCAGCAATCGTCGCCGAGATCGAGAAACTCGCCGCAGAACTCGCCGACGAACTGGCGCTGCCGCTGCGCATCGCGATCGGCATTCACACCGGCCCCGCCGTCGTCGGCACGATGGGATACGGCCGGGTGCGCAGCATGACGGCGATCGGCGATACCGTGAATGTCGCGAGCCGGTTGGAAAGCGCTGCCAAGGAGTTCGAGGCGGCGATCGTCATCTCCGAGCCGGTGGCGAGCCTTTCGGGTGCCGATCTCGCCGGCATCGAAAGCCGTGAAATCAGTGTGCGCGGCCGGGCGTTGCCCTTGAAAGTCTACGTCATTCCGAGAGAGAAAGCGGCAGAACCGCTCGAAGGAAAAGACTGATGCCCGGCAAGCCCTGGCTGACCGCCAAATACTGGAGCCGCCGACTGCGCAAGGCGCGCAATAGAGCCGCTTCGCGCTTCTTCGACACCCGCTTCGGCCGCCGCCTGCTGATCGAGAATATCGGCCCTCGCGTCGTCTCGATGACGGTCGACGCCGGTGATCACCTGATGACCTTCTCGCCCGCTGACTATATCGGCCGCAAGGTCTTCCGGAAGGGCCATTTCGAGCGCGACGCCGTCGACCGGCTGATCGTCATCCTGCGCGAGCGCGGCCTGCTCAGAAAGGATGCGACGCTGCTCGAGATCGGCGGCAATATCGGCACCCAGACCGTCTATTTCGCGCTCAGCGACACATACGCCCATATCGTCAGTGTTGAGCCCGACCCGCGCAATTTCCCGCTGCTTGCCCTCAACGTTCGCCAGAACCGGCTGGAGGAGAAGGTCCGGCTCGTCAATTGCGCCGCCGGCGAGAGCGAAGGCGAGATCGACTTTTTTCTCAACCTCAACAATCACGGCAAGAGCAGCGCCATCCGTCAAAGCTCGACAGACCAGAAGATCAGCGTGCCGGTGAAGCCGGTCTCCGAGATTCTTGCCGGACTTTCGATCGACCCGGCCGCAATCGGCCTCGTCTGGATGGATATCGAGGGCTACGAGCCGGTCGCCTGCCGCTCAATGCAGCCGCTGCTTGCCCGCCGCGTGCCGCTCTACATGGAGTTCACGCCACTCTTCTACGGGCGTGAGGGAACGAAAGCCTTCATATCCATGCTGTCCGGCTTCTACGAGGATTGCCTCGTGCTGTTCGAGGACCGCGAAGAGGAAATGAAGGTCCGCGACCTGCCGGGCGAGTTCGATCAGTACAACGTGCTGTTCCTGCCCTAAACTGGGTCGCGATCTTTCAGATTCGCTTGCCGCGCTTTAGGTCGTGCGGTTGAGGACGACCTCGAAGTACGGCTTCGTCCCCTTGCGCCCGGTCGGGGCATGGCGGAATATGACCACCAGGGTGAAGGAACGGGTGGGGAATGGAGGCGGATCGGATAAGGGGCCTTGATGGCATCAGGGCTATTGCCATCCTTGGTGTGTTCTATACGCATTTCGTCGACGGAGATTCCTTGCTCGGCGACCTGGCGGTACGAACGTTCTTCATTTTGAGTGCCTTCCTGATTACCGCCAAACTGGTCGCGTTGCGCGACGCCGAAGGGTTCAGTTTTGCGGCGTTGCGATCTTTCTACACGCGAAGGGCGCTCAGGCTCCTGCCGACATATTACGCCATGGTCCTGGCCCTCGCCGCGATCGGCCTCGTCACGATCCGGGATGGGCTTTTTTATCATCTCGCCTTTCTGTCAAACGTCTGGTTCGCGATGAACATGAATTGGCACCCATGGGTGCTTGCCCATATCTGGACCCTGTCCGTCGAATGGCAGTTCTATCTCATTTGGCCGCTAGTTGTCCTCAGCTGCGCAAACAGATCGGTGGCGCTGGTCGCCGCGGGCGCCATCGCCATTGCGCTGGCATTCTGGCTCGGATGTTATGTCACCGGCTATTACCCCGACAACATGGTCTTGTGGTCTCCCTTCTCGCTTGATGCATTCGGCGTGGGAGCTTTGGTCTTCTTCCATTCGGGCATGCTGGCACGTCCGGTCCGAACACGCCTCCTTGCGGCAATCCTGCCGGCAGCGCTGTGGGGTGCCCTGCAACTCGTTGAGACGGATGGCCGTCCACGGTTGCTGTTGGTCGTCGATTTCCTTCTACAAATTCTTCCGCTTCTGCCGATGGCAATCCTGATTGCCATAACGGCATCGGGGACAAGCCCGATTATCAATCGCGTACTTGGAGCCCGGCCCTTGGCCTATCTCGGCCGCATCAGCTACGGATGTTATCTCTACCACTTTCCGATGCTTTGGCTGATGATGCATCTTATGTGGCGGCTCTTCGATTATCCGCTGAAGCGGGGGATCATCCAACTGGTCGTTGTTGCGATCCCGACAATCGCCTTTTCCGCCCTAAGCTGGGAATTCTTCGAACGGCCGA
Organism: Rhizobium beringeri; assembly: GCF_004306515.1. Classification (NCBI taxonomy): domain Bacteria; kingdom Pseudomonadati; phylum Pseudomonadota; class Alphaproteobacteria; order Hyphomicrobiales; family Rhizobiaceae; genus Rhizobium; species Rhizobium beringeri. The sequence goes on from NZ_SILG01000003.1 coordinate 77,681, forward strand.
TCCAGAAATGGGGGGCCGGCCGCCAAAAGGCGCCGCAGGCCAAGATCACCGTATGAGCTAGACTAGCCAGTCGCTTGGCTGCAGCAATGATCGTCTCCAACCAAATTGGGTGGAGGGCTCCTCCATGGAGATAGCGCAAGGGATCCTTCGAGATGCCAGCAGATGTGCTTAGACGGATCTGTCTGCGGGGTCTGTATGGAATAGACCTTATCGCTCAGGGGTCATACACCAGCCAACCATGGCGAATGCGAGAAATGCCAGGCGCGGCATGTGCGTCATGGTTGTGGGGTGACGCAGTTAAACGTTTCGCTGCGGGTGAAATCGCTTCTCGCTCAAGCTATTTTTGGTGCCAGCTCCCGATCATCATTTAATGGCGGTGATTTACCACCTTCCAGCCCAACGCACTCTTCCACCTCAAACAAGTTTCTTCGCACTTGTCTGCGTATGCTCATGATACTTATTTTCGCGAAGCGTGCCGAAAAGCTTCAAGCTTTCCAGATGCTCGCGCTGGGCGCGATAGAACTCGTTGAGGAAGCGCAGCTCCCGGCCGGGCATCACGGTATCTTCAAACCGGATCCTTCGGGTAATGGTTCGAACGATCTGTTCGATCTCCTTATAGTTGGACCTCTTTGTGGACTCGCGAAGCACATCCTCCAGCGTCTGCAGCTCATATTTGCCGTAGACATCGAGATGTTCCGGCAGGAATTCGAATTCCGCCTGCGTCGATGCGGCGGCAGGAGCAGAAAGCACGAGATCGGACAAGAGCACGGAGCGCGGAGTGTCGACCACCAGGGTGCCGGCGATGATGTCGCCAAGCCTTTGCCGGCGTCGGTTGGTGAAGGGGACGATGACCACCGCTAAAAGCCAGAGGCTCGTCAGACCGTTTTCCCAGGCCGACTGCGTGCCGACCGAAGCCAAAAGGCCCATGGGAGCGAAAATCTCCACCTGTTTCATCAGGTTGCGTGCGGTCACCTGGTGCGGGGTAAGCCGCCGTCCGTCCATGTTGATGACGCGGATGCCCGTGATTCTTTTCCCGAGCGTGCGTCCGTTCCAGATGAGCTCCGAGAGGATGTAATAGGGGATCTGCACCAGAAAACCGAGCAGCACCATGAGCATCGCCTCGGCGGTCATAGGCAGCACGCCCGTGAAGAGGATGGCCACAGCGCAGACGAACATGATGATCGAGGTGAAGACGATGTCGAGGAATTGCGCGCCGAAACGGGTTCCGATCGAGGCAATGGCGAAGGTGATCGGGACGCCTTCCGGCGGGATGAACTGCTCGATGCGCTTGCCGTCCGTGACTGCCTGGCTCATCGCATGGCCTCGCGCGAAACCTTGCTTTCGCGACCTCCAAGCAGCAGCCAGCCTACCCAGAAGAGGCCTATCCCCCAGCCGATAGCGATGCGCCAGAACGGATCCTGAATCAGCTGACGCAGGAACCCTTCGATGAAGGCTGCCACGATGAGCATCAGCGCCGCCAGGATGGCGAGCTTGACGGCATCATGCGCCTGGTGGCGCAAGGCTTCCTTTCGGGTTCTGGTACCGGGAAGGAGAACGGCAAGTCCGAGCCTTGCCCCACCCGCGCAGGCAATGGCGATGGCCGCAAGCTCGGTCACGCCGTGGATCGAGAGCCAGGCGAAGACGTCGTAGCCGAGCCCTCTGCGATAAAACATCGCGAAGAACGCGCCGAGGATCAGACCATTGTAAAAGGTCAGGATGAAGCTCGGCACCGACACGAACACACCCAGCGTGAAGATCAGGATGACGATGGTGGTGTTGTGGGAAAAGAGAAAGGCGGAAAATGCGGCCAGCCGGTCGCTGTCATGCCCTTCATCGCCATAGATGGTCGAGCGCAGGTAATCGGTCGAGGCATCAGGCGTGCGCTGATCGGCCATCTCGGGCGGCACCAAGGTATAGAACCAGCTCGGGTCGTTGGTGCAGAGCCTGTATCCGGCTAGCGCGCCCAAAATGAGCGCCAGGAAGCCGATGAACAAAGGCAGGGCCGAGCGCCGCACGGCCTGGGGAATGCCGTGCAACAGCAGGCGCGACATCAGGCCACCCAGGCTTTCCTGCGGAGCGTAGACGACGAGATAGGCCCGGGCGCAGAGGCTCTCCAGATAGGCGATCAGGGCGCGATCGAGAGAAATATCGCGCGCCACGCTCAACGAGTTCATCGCCTGCCTGTATCCGGTGGCGAGATTGCGGACTTCATCATAGCCGAGTGTGGCTGCGCCCCCTTTCTCGGCACGCGTCACGAGTTCGTCCAGTTGACGCCAGTGTGCCTCGCGCTCCAGCCGGAAGCGGGCCGAACGAAGCGTATCGTTCTGGACGGCGCCGACATTGACTGTCGCGCCCCTATCCATCCTGCCGTCGATACCGATATCCATCATATCATCTCACGGGATTTGATTTCGATGTAGCGCGCAATGAGATCCGAAGTCAGTGCCTCCGGCGTGCTGTCGAGGCAAAGCACCCCGAGACGCGCCAGCTTTTCCATGACGGCGCGCCTTTCGTGAAGGATCTGGCGCGCCGCAACCGAGCGGGCGACGGCATCGAGCGTCGTTTCCTCAGGCTCGATGAGCTTGGCCAGCATCGGATCGCGCAAGGCGACATAGACGACGAAGTGATGCCGGGCGAGCACCTGCATGTTCTCGATCATCAGCTCCGCCGTGATGGTGTCGACGAAATCGGAGAATATCACAATCAGCGACCGTCGCTTCAGGCGTCCCGACAGGTGGGTCAGTCCCAAAGTATGGTTGGTCTCCTGGGTTTCGTAGCGCAGCCCGGCGCACACCGTCTGCAGCCGCGGAAAGGCCGCTCGTCCGGGCAAGGCCGGCACGAACAGACGCGGGCGGCTGTCGAAGCTGTAAAAACCGACGAGATCGCCGGCAAGGCCTGCGCCCCAGCACATGGCGAGCGCCGCATTGATGGCGCGATCGAGCTTCGTGAAGCCGGCAAGCTGCTCGGCCATCAGCCGTCCGGAATCGACGCAGAGGATGATCTGGTGGTTTCGTTCGGCCCTCATCTCGCGCACGACGAGACTGCGCATGCGCGCCGAGCGCTTCCAATCGATGCTGCGCGGATCCATGCCGCTTACAAATTCACGCAGCTGGTGGAATTCCGATCCCTCGCCGCGCAACCGCAAATCCTTCTGGCCGGCCTCCAGCGGCAGGATCTGGGTCTTGATCGCTCCCGATAGCACCGGCGATATGTCGGGCTGGACAGCGATCTCTTGCCCGACGGGCATCTTCGCGATGATCTCGAGCAGCTTCAATCGCGATGGCCACTTCAGCCATAGCGCGTTGACCGCGTATTGTCCCCGCCGGGTCAGATGAAGGTCCAGAGAGGCCTTGACCTCTCCTTCTCCGGCACCCGATGCAGGGTTGAGCCATCGGATTTCGTCGACGACCAGCTCGGGAGCGAGATCGAGCCGGATTTCGATTTTCCGGGACAGCGCGCCCTTCTGCGACCGGATACCGACCGTAAACGCGGCGGTATGGCCGACAAAGCCCTGCGGCGGCAGATCGAAATCGACCGTCATCCTGCCCGCCAAGTTGGAGATGACCAGATCGGCGACGGTCAGGGCTGCAAGCGCAAGCCACATGAGGAGCAAGAAGTAGCTCATGTCGCGCCACCACACGCTGGTGAAGACCGTCACCGCGGCGGATATCAGAACGAGCGCGATCAGAGTGGAGGATGGCCGCATTTAACGGGGCGCATCCACGCGGTTCATGATGTTCCGCAGCACCTCGTCCGGCGTGCGCCCATCAATTTCCGCGGAGGGCGAAAGCACGATGCGATGGCGCAAGGCAGGCACCAGCAACGCCTGGACATCGTCCGGCAAGCCGTAATCCCTTCCCTCGAACGCCGCGCGCACGCGCACTGCCGATGCTACGGCGTCGGCCGCGCGGGTGGATGCGCCATAGAGAATGTCGGGATCGGAGCGCGTGGCGCGCACCAGGTCGACGATGTAGGTCAGGATCGTGTTGTCCAGACGGATCGCATCGATCAGCGCCCGCCCCTCGGCAAGTGCGGCACTTGTGACAAGCGGACGGATGCCGGCATTGCGCAGGTCTGATTTCAGCGCCTGCGTCGCGTGTTTGGAGAGGATGGCAATTTCCGTATCGCGGCTGGGAAAATCGACGACAAGCTTGAACAGGAAGCGATCGAGCTGTGCTTCGGGCAAAGGATAGGTGCCCTGCTGCTCGATCGGGTTTTGCGTGGCAAGCACGAAGAAATCCGGTCCCAGGGAATAATCGGTTCCATCAAGCGTGACCATCCGCTCGTTCATCGCCTGCAACAGGGCGGATTGCGTCTTCGGGGGGGCGCGATTGATCTCATCGGCGAGAAGAATGTCGGTAAAGACCGGGCCCTTGGTCAGGTGGAACTGATTGGTCTGGAAATTGAAGAGATTGACGCCCAGAACATCGCCGGGCATCAGGTCTGGCGTGAACTGGATGCGACGATATTGCAGCGCCATGGCAGCAGAGACCGACCGGGCAAGCAGGGTTTTGGCCGTGCCGGGCGGACCTTCGACCAGGCAATGCCCGCCGGCAAAGATCGAGATCAGGACGAGATCGATGATCGCGTCCTGCCCCTGCACCGCTTTGCCGATTTCGCCACGAACCGCAGCGATAAGATTGCGAAATTCACCTAGATCCAAGGTCAGTGCTCCCCAGCGATTTTCTAAAAATTTCGAGATTGCGGTGCAGATCCGCCCGCGTCATCCGATGTCCACGATCGATCAGCGCCTGCGCTGACGAATGCAATGCCTTCGCCGCCGCCTGATCGTGGCGCGCCAGGCGTTGAAACAGCCGCTCTATGCCCGCCTCGTTTCCGGCTCCGGGGCCGAAGACCAGTTGCGCCTTGTCCGCAAGCAGATGGAGCACGAACTGTCCGGTCATCCGGCCATCATTGCCCGACAGGCGCAGCAGACGCGCCGTCGCGTCGATCGCGGCGGTCTTCGACAGCTCGATGTTTCCGGATGTCTCCTTCAAGGCAGGCCCGAAGCGATAGGCGCCGCGCCAGAAACAAATCGCGGCGACGACAAACAGCACTCCCCAGATGACGGACAGCGGATAAGCGAAAAACCGCTTGAAATCGGAGGCAGAGCGCTCGTAGGTCCGGCCCTCATCCGCCGGTTTCTTGCTATCCAGGGGCAGGCCGGCCGTATCCAGATAGACCGGCCGCTTCTCGCCCGCGCCGCGTAACAGCGTGACGAGCGACACGGCAAAGGAGGCGTTATCGGCCAGAGCCAGTCCGTGATTGTTCAACAGGTCCGGATCCGACAGCAGATAGACGTTGGGGTCGTCCGCGCCACGCAGGAGCAGCGCGCCCGACGGCGTGCCCGCGAGCTCCTCCCAACCGCTCGGGAGGCTAGACCGTTCGAAGGTTTGGGCCTGATAGAGGGCAATCTTGATTGGCTGGCCCGGTTTCAGCTGTGGTTGCGCCTCTTCAAAATCGGTGCTGCTGCGGGCGAAGCCAAAATCTGAATAACCGATCTTGTCGAGTTCGCCGCCGATATCGGAGAGATCGGCCAGTCCGGATTTGCCGGCAACACCATCCGTTGAGACGCTACCGCGCCATTTCGGCAAAACGATCAGTGTCGGCAGCGCATAGCGGTTTGACTCCCGGATCGGGCTATCCGGTCCTGCGTCATCCGCTTCCTCGTTTGCCTGAGGTGCGACAGCCTCGGCTTGGCGTATCGACAGGGGAATGATGCGCAGCGAGATTTCCGAACGCGCCCGAGCGACATGAGGGTCGGATCGTACGACAGGGATACCCTTGGCTTGCAGCCACGTTTCCAACCCCTTGTTGCCAAGCGGCGAGCGGTCGAAGTCGCTGCCGCGCGAAAGCGCAAAGACTGCCAGAGCCGCCAGCGCAAGCAGCAGCCCCAGCAACAGAAGAGGCCCCGAGTTACGCATTGGCCACTCTGCCTGATGACAGCAAGCCGCGCGCCGTCGTCAGAAGGACGCCGAAATGGCTTTCCGCAAGCGTGCGGCCGCCATAATGAACGAGCTCCACTGCCGTCAGAAAATTTTCAAGCCTATCGCGTTCGGGCATATTGCTCGGTAGACGGGCGAAAACGGCCCGTTCCGTATCCGAGCGGAAAAGCCGTGTTCCCGTCATATCTGCTGCATGAAGCAGGCAATGTCGGAGCAGGAGGACAAGCGCCTGCCTGCGATCCGCCATGGCGGCAATGCGCTGCAGAAAGTCGCTCGGCTTTTCCTCGGCCTCGGCTGCTGACGTGCGCCAGCTTTCCGGCGCCTCCCCCTGCCGCTTGATGTCGCGTGGGGCCGATGAAAGCAAGACGCCACCGTTGCCGAAGCGTATCCACAAGCCGATGACCACGATGAGACCGACAAGCACGATAGCAACCGCCAGAGGACCGTTGACGACCGGCTCCCGCGGGCTCATCAACGGCTTGCGTTGTGGCGACGATTTTGTCGTATTCGATGCCGGTTCCACCTTTGCAGAGGCGTCGCCATAGACGAGCGTGCAGCGCAATCCGTTCTGCTGGCACTGCGCGGCATATTCGGCTCCGACGGCGCTCTTTTGATGATCGCCCCCCCCAACCTGCTGACTGTCGCTGTCTTGCGCCCAAGCAGGCGAAAACTGAGCCGAGGCGGCAAGCAACAGAGCTACCAGCAGGCCGAGATTGCGGATGGTCATTCGCTAAGCAAAGACCTCTGCTCTCGCTTCGGGACGCAGCGGATCCGGCCCGAACCTGTTCGGACCATCCGTGCCCCTCATTACGGAAATAACCGTGATCGCGAGACCGGTAATGGTACCGATATAGGGAACCATGCCCAAGACGATCAGCGCGAGATACCACCAACCGGAAATGTCGCGATCGTGGAAACGGCGAACCTGAAGGGATAATATTGGTAAAAAGATTGCAAGTCCAAACAATCCGCCGATCACCATGATGGCGACCACCGCTGACGAAACTCCACCCTGTTGGTCGGAAAAGGCGCCTACCGCCAAAGCCAAAATTACAAGCGCGAGCCCTACCAAGGTATAGAACAACACGAACCACCAATATTCCGAGCGGGAAGCCCTGCCGGAGAAGGTTGCGTACTTCTGCGTTAAAACTGTCCGAACAGCTTCAGTAAATCCCATTTCAATGCCCCCATTTATGCTGATTCAAGCACGGTGATCGACGGTCTCATCATCGTCTTGCCTGAAAGTCACTTCAGAAAACTGCTACAATTCAAACGTAGAAATTGCAATAAGTCGGTTGCTTCAAACAGACGCTCGCTGATGCGGAAACTGAATCGTGGCCCGGGGACAGACCCAACAGGCCAACGTTGCGGATGGCCATGTGCTAGGCAAAGACCTCCGCTCGCGCTTGGGGACGCAGCGGATCTGGCCCGTATTTGTTCGGACCTTCCGTGCCTGGAAGCAAGCAGATCACGAGGATCGCGATACCGGCAATGACGTTGAAGTAGGGAACGAAGCCGCCGCCGAACAGCGCGAGATACCACCAAGCGGAAATATTTCGATCATGGAAACGGCGAACCTGAAGGGCCACCTGTGGCAAAAACATTGCCAGCCAAGTCAATCCGCCGATGAACACGAGGAGGCCGACTGGTGGCGGAACTCCGTCCCGGAAATCGGAAAAGCTGGAGGTCACAAGACACGCGATTCCGATCGCGAACAGCACCGTGAAATAGAATAAGACAAACCACCAATATTCCGAGCGGGAGGCCCTGCCCGAGAAAGTTGCATATTTCTGTACAAGAGCCGTCCCAACAGCGTCAGTAAACCCCAACTCGATGCCCCCGTCCTGCGTGCTGCGCGTCTGCTACTGTCTCACCACGGTCGTTGAGCCATAGTAGCTGCGGCTGAAAAACAGCTACAATTCAAACGTAGAAATTGCAATAAGTCGGTTGCAACGGCACGTTATTTTAGAAGCAATGATTAACGCCTTGAGATTTTCACCTCGGTGACGAGTCGTTCGGCCACCCTTTTTGCTGTCCATGTGATGCGGTCGTTTGAAGGAGAATTTGGATTTGCCAATTGGCAACAATATGCTATCTTTCTGCCAGAAAGAGAGGATGCCATGCAGCTTCAACCTATTGCTTCGACTCCCTTTAACAGGACATCGGCTGAAATCACCGATGTGGAAGCAGGGGCGCTGGCCCGCACGACGGTAAACCTCTTCAACGCCTGGAAGCTCACGGAGGCCCAGGCTTGCACCTTGCTCGGAGGTTTGTCAGCCCGCACATGGGCACGGTGGAAAGAAGGCAACGTGGGACGTGTCGATCGGGACCTGAAAATGCGGATGGCTCACCTGATGGGTATCCACAAGGGGGTGCGACATCTGTTTAAGGACCCATCAAGGGGATATGAGTGGATCAAAGCACCTAATGCGGCCTTTGGCGGCAAGTCGGCGCTGGACGTGATGCTTGAGGGCGAGCTTTCTGATCTTGCCGTGATGCGTGAATGGCTCGATGCGGAGCGGAGCGCATGGTAAGTGGGCTTGCTGTCCGCTCCCACGTACAGTGGCCTAAAACCTACCGCATCATTAGATCGATCTATCCGCCAATCGATTTGTTCGAGGACATCGCCGACCCCCGCGACTGGGAGGCCCTTGTGGCCGTCGAGGCGAAAACGAATCCGCGCATTCGATATGAGGTGGGCGATCTTGGAAAGGTGCCCGCGAACCGCCGCGTTTCGGGGACCGGCGCTAGTTATGTAATGGCCCCATTCGTCCATTGCTCAACGGGGCGGCCGGGACGCTTCACGGACGGAAGCTATGGTCTCTACTATGCAGGCGACAGCGAAGAAGTCGCTGTCGCCGAAACAATACATCATCATCAGAAGTTCATGAGCTCAACGCCCCAGCGTCCGGGGTGGACATCGGACTTTCGCGTCCTCGTGGGCAGCGTGGACCGAGAACTGGACGACGTGAACGCGGTGCCTGGCGCCCTGCATCCGGACGATTACACCGCTTCCCAGATTGAGGGACGCGAACATCGTGCAGCGGGAAGCGATGGTCTCTTGTGGAACAGCGTTCGAATGCCCGGTCAACGTTGTATCGGCATTTTCTGGCCGGACGCCATAACCATTCCTGTCCGAGGGCGTCATTACTGCTATCACTGGAACGGCATGCGGGTGGATTTCGTACGTCAGTACGACACCGGGGCGGTACTGGCGGTAACTTAACCGTGGCTTGTGGCAATTGCTCCATATTGCCGCGGATTTATGTGTTTCAGCGGTAATCGGCTGATTATATTAAAAGCAATGCTTAAAGCGCTGAGATTTTCAGTTCGACGAAGCGATGTGGACCTGACCTGCTGGGAAACTTTCACCCGTTTGACGTGCTGTTTCCGCCTTATACGACCGACTGCATGACAAGCGATTGATGGCAATGCACGCCGGCGAGCACGCCTGAGGCGGAAGCGAGCGTGGCATTATGCATGGCGCTTGCCGCATCGCCGGCGGCAAAGACACCCTTGATAGTGGTTTCCTTATTCTCACCGGTCCGGATGACCGGTCCAAACGGGCCGTCGTCGAAGGCGCAGCCGAGCTGTTCGGCAACCGGGCTTGCCATCGACGTTTTCGGCGCGACGAAGACGGCATCGAGCGGCACGACGCGGCCATCAGCGAGGCGAACGGCCTCAAGCTTCGGATCGTCGCCCAACAATTCGACGATAGGGCTGCGTTCGATGCGGACACCACGGGCGGTCAGCTTCACCAATTGCTCTTCATCGGGCTCGAACAGCGCCTGGGTGAAAAAGGTCGTTGCTCCCCAGTCCGGGATCATCATGGCCGAATGGGCCGAATGCGGATGGTTTGCGAGAACGCCGAGCTTGCCGCCGCCGACCTCAAAACCGTGGCAATAGGGGCAGTGCAGCGCGGAGCGGCCCCATCGCTGCTTGAGGCCCGGGATTTCGGGCAGCGTGTCGCTGACGCCGATTGCAAGCAGGATGCGCGCGGCTCGTTCTTCGCCGCCGTCTTCGGTGCCGACAATGAACGCATCACCATCGCTCTGCGCCCGGACGACTTTCCCCTGGCGGATGGTGGTGGTCGGATAAAGCGACAGCTGCCGTTTTCCCTCCCGCATGATCGCCGCCGGCGTCTGGCCGTCCTGGCCCAAGAACCCATGCGAGGCTTCAGAAAAACGATTGCGCGGCGCGCCGGCGTCAACGAGCAGCACGCGCCGCCGCGCCCTGGCCAGCTGCATGGCGGCCGAAAGACCGGCAAAATTTCCGCCGATGACGATGACTTCGAACGACATGGGGCTCTCCCTTGATATTGAACTCATGACTCAACATAAGTTACATGAACTGGCGCCGTCAAGCATCATGTTACTTGTCTTGTTACGATCTGCTTGCGATAATGACCCGCCCGATCGACAGGAAGAGACCCATGCGCAATGACAGCCGCCTTTCACGTATGCTGCACGTGCTGATCCACATGGATAAGCACCAGCATTCGGCGACCTCCGACATGATTGCCAAGATGCTGAACACCAATCCCGTCGTCGTCCGCCGCACCATGGCCGGCCTTCGCGAACAGGGCTACGTCCGCTCCGAAAAGGGCCATGGTGGCGGCTGGACACTGGTGCGTCCGCTGTCCGAGATCACCCTGCTCGACGTCTACCGCGCCATCGGCGAACCGCACCTCTTCGCCATCGGCCCGGCCGACGACCAACCGGAATGCCTGGTGGAACAGGCGGTGAATGTCGTTCTCGGCGACGCGATGAAGGAAGCCCAGGCGCTGCTGCTGCGACGATTGGACAGCGTGACGCTGGACAAAATCGCGGCCGACTTCGAGGCAAAACTGACCGCCCGCCCGGCCACATCCTATTCCTGCGCTTCCTGAGCGGGGATTACGTCCTATGGTAGTGGAAATGACGGCCCTCCTTGACGTCGGCAGGCGGAGGCACAAGCTCGGAGTGCTCCAGCGGCAGACCACAGACGGCGATGCCGATACGGGCGAGCACGCCGGTCGAACCGTCACCTCGCAAGCGCACAAGGTGTGTCGTTTCCGCATCACTTTCTGTAAGGTTGCAAATATCCGCTTGGCAATGGCGAATTGCTTCGGTACAAAACGCTCACCGCTTTAGTTCGAACATAGGGAGGCGTTGCATGCCAGCAATCATCGAAACCTTCCCGTGCGGAATGTCCCGACACTAGGTCATTTCCATTCGCGGCCCGCCTCGAGCGCGTCCGACATGCGGTTTTCCCTTAATTCATAGCCCGATTGATCTGACGGGATCATTTCGTCTCTCGCTTGGGCTGTGCCATCCAACTCTCGATTTTGAGGACCGGCCGCCGACACGGCGCCGAGCGATTAAAATGACTCGCAAGAAGCTCGATTTCCGCGCCGATGCCTATCGCCATGTGCTCGGCTTTGTTTTCCATCATTGGCGCCATCGGCCTGTATTGGTGGGCATTATTATTGTGCTGGTCATTGCCAGCACGCTGGCCGAAGTCATGGTACCGGTGTTTTCCGGCCAGATCGTCGATGCCATTGCCGGCAGCAACGCGGCTGACCGGGCGCTGCGCGCCTTCGTCATCGTTGTGGCACTGGGCCTGACCAGCGTGGCACTGCGCTGGTTCATCTTCAACGGCATCATCCGGCTGACGCTGCGCACCATGGCGGATGTGACGAATAACGGCTTCCACAAGGTGCAGCGGTTTTCGACCGACTGGCACGCCAACAGCTTTGCCGGTTCGACGGTGCGCAAGATCACCCGCGGCATGTGGGCGCTCGACCAGCTCAACGACCTGCTGCTGGTCGCCCTTTTGCCGTCCATCGTCATGCTGGTCGGCGCCAGCATCGTGCTCGGCAGCTACTGGCCGATCATGGGCCTGATCGTGGCTGCGGGGTCGCTGATCTATATCGGCGTGACCGTGGCGCTTTCCATGGGCTTCGTGTCGCCGGCGGCACGGCTTGCCAATGCCTGGGACACCAAGCTTGGTGGCGCACTGGCGGATGCCATCAGCTGCAATTCGGTGGTCAAGGCCTTCGGCGCTGAAAGCCGCGAAGAGACGCGCCTGGGCCAGGTGATGGCCAAATGGGACAGCCGCACGCGCCGGACATGGAAGCGCGGCACGTTGAGCGGCACGATCCAGGGCTTCCTGATGGTTTCGATGCAGGCCGGTATTCTGGGAACGGGCCTGGTGATGTGGCGGCAGGGGCTGGCGACGCCTGGCGACATCACCTTCGTGCTGGCCATGTTCTTCGTTCTGCAAGGCTATCTGCGCAATGTCGGCCAGGACATCCGCAATCTGCAGCGTGCCGTCAACGACATGGAAGAACTGGTGCTGCTCGACAAGATGCCGCTCGGCATCGAGGACAAGCCCAACGCCAAGCCGATCAAGATCGGCGAGGGCGAGATCGTCTTCGATCGCATCACCTTCCAGTATGGCGCGCATCCCACCCCGCTTTATGACGACTTTTCGGTCACCATCAAGCCGGGTGAGCGCGTCGGCCTGGTGGGACATTCGGGCTCTGGCAAGACGACCTTCGTCAAGCTCATCCAGCGCCTCTATGACGTCAACTCGGGCGAAATCCGCATCGACGGACAGGATATCGCAGGGGTCAGGCAATCAAGCCTGCGCGGCCAGATCGCCATCGTGCAGCAGGAGCCCATCCTGTTCCACCGTACGCTGGCGGAAAACATCGCCTATTCCAGGCCGAACGCCTCGCGCCGCGAGATCGAACAGGCGGCAAAACAGGCGAGCGCCCACGACTTCATCATGGACCTACCCAAGGGCTATGAGACGATGGTGGGGGAACGCGGCGTCAAGCTGTCGGGCGGCGAGCGGCAGCGTGTCGCCATTGCCCGTGCCTTCCTGGCCGATGCACCGGTGCTGATCCTCGACGAAGCGACGTCGAGCCTCGACAGCGAAAGCGAAGTGCAGATCCAGCAGGCCATGGAACGCTTGATGAACGGCCGCACGACGCTGGTCATCGCCCACCGGCTGTCCACGGTGCGGGCGCTCGACCGGCTGCTGGTCTTCGACAAGGGAAAGATTGTCGAGGAAGGCGACCACCAGGCGCTGATCCGGCTCAATAACGGCATCTATCGCCGGCTGTTCGAACGGCAGGCGCTGGAGCTGACCAAGGGTCTGGTGGCGTGAAGCGAAACACGACAGCGCCGCGCGTCTTTTCGAGAGCCGCGGCGCTGCAGCACTTTGAATGGCTGCAAATTTTATGCAGCAGAGCCGATGGTATCCTCTACGTGCGCCGGTAGAGGAAATAACGGCCTTCCTTGATGCCGTCCGGCAGCGGCAGCGCCACCAGCTCGGGATGCTCAAGCGGCAGGCCGCTGACGGCGACGCCGTTATGGGCGAGCACGCCGGCCATCAGCTGCGGCAGCCAGGTCAGCGTCACCGCATCGATCTCGTCATGACCGGTGCCGATATCGGCATGGGCAAGGGCCGCGCCAATGCCGACGAAGGCCTGACCGGAGTCGCGGATATTGCCGGTCACCATGTCTTCTGCCTCCGGTGTTGAGGCCGAATAGGAGCGGACTTCCCAATCGAAGGCGACGATGCGCCGGCCGGGAAAATTCTCGCGCAGGTGATCATAGGTGCGGCCGTTGCCGAGGCCGAACTCCAGCACCGGGCCTTCAATTTCCCCCACCAGATCGATGATCGAGTTCAGAATGTCGCGTTGAGCCGTCAACCGGCGAATGAAGCTGTCGAGGCGGCTCATCTAATCCGTATCCGTCATGAAATCGTCAGCGGTCCTGGAGCAATTCCAGCAAAAGTGCGAGAGCGGTTTTGCGTCCGGAATTGCATAAAAACAAAAAGATAGAGCATTTCCGTGCGTCCGAAAAAGCAGGAAATGCTCTAACACATGAAACCTTGCCAAGTCGATTGCCGTAAATGGGAATTGGCGTTGCAGTGGCAACATGGATCTGTGCTAAGCTCGATGACATGAAAACCGTGACCGACGAAGATTTCTTTGCCGAAGTGCCGCTCTTCAGCGAATTCGAGGGCGTGACCGACGCCGCCAACTACCGGCCGCTCCCGGACGGATGGGTGCTGGCGCTTGCCGACATCGTCGGCTCGACGCAGGCAATCGGCGCCGGCCGCTACAAGGACGTCAACATGGCGGGCGCCAGCGTCATTTCAGCGGTGCTGAATGCCGTCGGCAAGGGCGACTATCCCTTCGTCTTCGGCGGCGACGGCGCGCTGATCGCGCTTCCGGGTTCGCTGGAGGCGGCCGCACGCGACGCCCTTGCCGCCGCGCAGGTCTGGGTCGAGGAAGATCTGAACCTGATGCTGCGCATCGCCATCGTGCCGGTCGCCGACACCCGCGCCGAGGGCCTCGACGTCCGTGTCGCGCGTTACTCCGCAAGCCCCAATGTCACCTATGCGATGTTCTGGGGCGGCGGCACCAGCTGGGCCGAAAGACAGATGAAGCTCGGCCGTTACGGCATTGACCGCGCGCCGGCTGGAACCCGCCCGGATCTGACCGGTCTCTCCTGCCGCTGGAGCCCGATCGATGCGAGAAACGGCGAGATCGTCTCGATCATCGCCGTGCCCGGCGAAGGTCGGCCAGGCCGGGAATTTCAAGAGCTCGTCGGCGGCATTGTCGCCATCACCACCGAGCAGAACAGGGACAGCCATCCAGTGCCGGCCGATGGTCCGGACCTTGCCTTCTCGCTGCATGGCATCAATCGCGAGGCCAAGGCCACCGCGCCGCCCAGCCGGCGGTTGTGGCAGAAGCTCTTCATCTTCCTGCAACTCGGCATCACGGTTGCGTGCTACAGGTTCGGCATTCCGCTCGGCCGCTTCGATGCCCGCCGCTACAAGCGCGACGTCGCCGACAATTCCGATTTCCGCAAGTTCGACGACGGCCTGAAGATGACGATCGACGTCGACGCCGAACACCTCAAGCGCATCGAGACCCTGCTGCAACAGGCGCAGGCCAAGGGTGTGGCCCGCTACGGCCTGCATCGACAATCCTCAGCGCTGATGACCTGCTTCGTGCCGACGCCGATCGCGCGCGATCACATCCATTTCATCGATGGCGCCGCCGGCGGTTATGCGGTGGCCGCCAGCCAGATCACCGGCAAGTCGCTTTCAACAGCACCGAGCACGATTTAACACTATGACCGGACAATCTTCGGACGTCGCAATCACCTGCACTGCGCAAGAGGGCCCCTGAACATTAAAGGGGCACAGATATACGGTAGCCGGATCAAAGACCGAACGAGATTGCGCGGAAGCCCTTTTCATCGACAGCGGGTTTGTCTTGCCAAAGGTAGTCGCCGGTCAGGCTCACGTGCTCCCATGTGAGCGGGGACAGACTGGAAAGCCGATGCTCGGGGACGGCTTCTCCAGCGTTTCGCACGGCATCGCCGACGCGGCCGGTATAAATCGTATTCCAGTGAATGATGGCGGTGACGACCAGGTTGAGGGCCGATGCCCGGATCGATAGGTTCTCCTGGCTACGATCGCGGAAACGCTCTGCGAGCGTCACATTTGAATGTAATTTTTGGGTGTACCCAAAAGTGACGTGGGCAAAACGTTGTCGTAAGAACCACACGCTTCAGGCGGACTCTTACGACACGAATTTGAGCGCGATTCCAACTCGCGATATTTCAAGTGAAAAGCCAGGCTATCTGCGAAAGCATCATTCAACGCGAGAATTCCTTCCATTTGCTGAGACATTTACCGCGAATATCCGACCTATCGTATTGAGCAGAAGCTGTGCAGCCAGAATAGCTGTTGTTCCGGTGTGGTCGTAATCGGGCGCGACCTCGACAAGATCGACACCGACAATGGTGCCTCGCTTTGCAAGACCGGCAATCAGTTCTAGGACCTCATAATAGATGAAGCCTCCATGGCTGGGTGTGCCGGTGCCAGGTGCAATCGATGGATCGAAGCCGTCGATGTCGATTGAGAGGTAATAGCGTTTGCCTGCTGGAATACGCTCGAGAACCGCATCTACGCCAAGTTTGCGGATCTGGCGCACGGACAGGATGTCCGACCGCTGGGCGCGGGCGTGGTCGTAACCTTCCTTGGCGGTGGATGACACATTGCGGATGCCGAGCTGCGTCATGCCGGTCACCCAAGGCTTTTCCGAAGCACGACGCATCGGGCTGCCATGGCCGAAGCGTACGCCGTGGCGCTCATCGACGAAATCGAGATGCGCATCGAACTGCACGAGATGGACAGGTTCCTGATCGCCGAAGGCGTTGATGCAGGGGATGTTGATGGAATGATCGCCGCCGAGCACGACTGGAAGCGCACCTGCCGAAAGGATCTTGCGAACGCCGATTTCAATATTGGCATGGCTCGATGCGGTGTCGGTGTGAATGATATCGGCATCGCCGATATCGACGATCCTTACACCTTCTAGATACGTCACGTCGTCCTCGTGATCGTAGGCACCGGCGTGGCCGAAGGCAAACAGCGTAGACGCCTCGCGTATGCTCCTTGGCCCGAAACGGGCGCCGGATCGCCACTGCGTACCGAAATCGAACGGTGCGCCGAGGATCGCGACATCGGCGTCGATCTTGTCCCAGTTCTCGACATAAGGGCTCTTGGCAAAGGTGGAAATGCCGACGAAGGGCAGGTTAAGCCGGCCTTTATCGTATCCGTGAGCAGCCATGATCGTTCCTTTCAAGCTATCAAAGTGCGCGTTCGCGCCAGGTCTGGAGAAATTGAGAAAGACGTTCGCTTTTCGGGGTGGCGAAAAGCATTTGCGGCGGGCCCTCCTCGACAATGCGGCCGCTATCCATGAAGACGACGCGGCTGGCCGCATGGGCGGCAAAACCCATCTCGTGGGTGACGATGACCATGGTCATTCCCTCTGTCGCGAGTGTCTTCATGACAGAAAGCACTTCGCCCACCAGTTCCGGGTCGAGCGCCGAGGTGGGTTCGTCGAAAAGCATCGCCTTCGGCCGGACTGCCAGCGCCCGGGCAATGGCCACGCGCTGCTTTTGCCCCCCGGAAAGGCTTTCGGGACGGCGATCCGCGAAGGTGGAAAGCCCGACCTTCTCCAGCATCGCCCGCCCTGTTTCCTCTGCCTGCTTTCGAGGCACACCATGCACCAGCCGAAGTGCCAGGGTCACATTGTTGAGCACGCTCATGTGCGGCCAGAGGTGGAAGTGCTGGAACACCATGCCAAGGGGCCTGCGTGTTTCCGCCAGTTGCCTCACACCGGCCCGTTCCCGTCCGAGTGGCGTTTCCCGCCAGCCGATCAGCTTTCCAAAAACCTGCACATCGCCGCCGTCGTAAGGATCGAGAAAAGCAATAGAGCGCAACAGCGTGCTCTTGCCAGAACCAGATGGGCCGATGATGCAGGTAACATCGCCAGCATGAATATCGAGGTCGATGCCGGTCAGCACCTTCTTGTCGCCGAAATGCTTCTGAAGTCCGCGCACCGAGATTGCAGCTTTACTTGCGGTCATATCAGGAGCCTTTCACCGTAAAGCGTCGCTCTGCATAGAAACCGAGACGCGCGATAGTTTCGACGAGCGCCCAGTAGAGGAGGGCGATGGTAAGATAAGGGGTGACGACAGCGAAGGTGATGGAGCTGATCGTACCTGCGACCTTTGTCAGTTCACCAAGCGTGATGACTGAAAGCACGGCAGATTCCTTGACCAGATTGATTGTCTGCCCGACGCTGGCGGGAAGCGTGACCCGCAATGCCTGGGGCAGTTCGATATTGAGAAAGCGCTGGCCCGGTGTCAGGCCAAGCATTTCGGCGGCCTCCCGTTCACCCTTCGGTATCGCACTGAAGCCGGCACGAAAGATTTCCGCAAACAGTCCGGCTCCATAAAGCCCGAGACCGACGATGCCGGCGACATGGGGGCTCAGCAGCAAACCGAACTGCGGGCCTCCGTAATAGAGGAGGAACAACACCAGCGCGAGAGGTGCGCCACGCGAAAATTCGATGTAACCGCGGGCCGGAATCGCAATGAGCCGAAGGCGACTGCGCAATGCAAGTGCAAGAAAAATGCCGCCGACTACGGAAATGAAGATGCCCAGCAGCGAAACACCGATCGTAGTGGCAAGACCCGCCGCGTATAATGGAATATCGTTGACAAAATCCGACATTATTGTTTCGCCTCCCGTGATAGGTGGCGCTCCAACAAAAGGCCAATACACGCAAGAACTGCGCCGATGATCACGTAAAGTAACAAAGCCGAGGTATAGGCTTCCAGTGGACGAAATGTCGATGCGGCGACCTGCTGCGCCCGACGGGTGATGTCGGTGACGGCGATCACCGATACCAGCGAGGAGTTTTTCACCAGAGCCTGCATTTCCCCGATCAGGGCCGGCAGCATCAGACGTATCGCTTGGGGCGCTTCGATCCTGAAAAACGTCTGGCTTGCGGACAGACCGAGCATGCTGGCAGCCTCGATCTCACCCTTCGGGACTGCCAGCAGTCCGGCGCGGTAGATCTCGGACTGGAAGGCTGCGGTGTTCAATGCGAGCGCCAGTGTTGCGGCTAGCGTTGGTTGCAACTCCAGCCCGAAAAATGGCAGCAGATAGAAGACGATCAACAATTGGACGAGGATGGGCGTCCCCCGCCAAAAGGAGAGATAAAGTCCCGCCAGACGGGTTGTAACCCTGCCGCCGCGTGAAGCTGCGGCAAGGAGAATGGCCAGGGGCGCACCGAGAAGCAGCGCTGAAAAGCTGACTATGACTGTGGTG
This sequence comes from Rhizobium beringeri, assembly GCF_004306515.1. Classification (NCBI taxonomy): domain Bacteria; kingdom Pseudomonadati; phylum Pseudomonadota; class Alphaproteobacteria; order Hyphomicrobiales; family Rhizobiaceae; genus Rhizobium; species Rhizobium beringeri. The sequence continues at coordinate 96,319 of NZ_SILG01000003.1, forward strand.
GCGAAGCCATCGAAAAGAGCTAGCCAGACACCTGCGAGTCCTCTGTCCATGACTGGATCTTACTCGCTAACTGCCAGCTTTTCCGGCAGTTCCATCGGCGCGCCGAACCACTTCTTCTGTAGCTCGCCCAGTTTGCCGGATTTGTTCAGCTTGACCAGTTCGGCGTCCATCAGCGCATTCAGCGAGGCGCTTTGGGCATCGTTACGGCCAGCCCATGAGAAATAGGTTTTTGCACCAAAGGTCGGCAGCACCACCTCGAATACATCGGGACGCTGACGTGCTGCTTCGAGCAGGTTTGGCAGCGAGTTGATGACAGCTTTGATGCGACCGGTCCCAAGGTCTGCATAGGCTTCGGAAAAGTCGGTGTAGGTGGAAATCGTGGCGTCGCCTTTGCCACCTGCCTTCAGTTCGCCCGCGAATTTTTCAAGCGCGGCAAGCTGGGCCGAACCTGCCTGTGAACCGACCGGTTTGCCGGCAATGTCTTCCGGCTTGGCAATGTCGGTATCACCCTTGCGCTTCAGCACAGCCATTGTGGCATCGGCGATCGGTGCGGACAGATGATAAGCCTTCATGCGTTCCGGCGTGACCGTGACGGAGGTCACGACATAATCGAACCGACTGGCGGCTAGACCCGGGAGGATGCCCTGCCAAGGCAGGTCGAGCCGCTTCAGTTCGACACCGGGCAGAGCCTTCATGATCTCTGCCATGATATCTGCGGAATAGCCGACAATCTTGCTGTCCTCGACAAATTCGAACGGCGCGAAGCGCGCTTCGGTAGCGACAGTGAAGACCTTATCCGTTTTGATTTTTTCGAGTAGCTCGGCGGCCGAAGCGACGGGTGCGGCCAACGCGATGGCAAATGCGGCGCAGATCAGAAGGCTTTTCGAATTCCGAATGACTTTCATAGTCCTGTTCCCCTGTTTTTCCGGGACCGTTTCGTGGTCTCCGAAGACAAGGAAGCATGGACAATGCTACAGAAAAATAGGAAATATGTGGAGTTTACATCAAGATTATTAATGTAAGGATGCGCGGATGCTGCTCGCCCAATCCGACCTCAGGTCATTGACCGTGTTTCGGGCGGTCGTTGACCATAAGAGTTTTCTCGGTGCACAGATCGCGCTGGGCCTTAGTCAGTCGGCGGTCAGTTTCCACATCAAGGCGCTGGAAGATCGTCTGGGTTTCAAGCTTTGCCAGCGTGGCCGCTCGGGTTTTGAACTGACGGACCGTGGTGCTATCGTGCATGAGCGTTCAAAAGGGCTTTTTCTGGCACTCAATGCCTTCGAGAGCGACATCGGTGCACTCAAAAACCGCATTACCGGCACTCTAAGGCTCGGCCTCGTTGATAATACCATTACCGACAGCGACCTACCTATCCACCGGGTGATCGCCCGTATCAGCGAACGGGCGCCCGAAGCGCGCGTTGAACTGGCAATAGACACTCCGGACGCGCTTCTTTCGGAAATTGCCAATGGCGGTCTGGACATAGCATTGCTACCGGAAACGAAACCCTATCAGGGTCTGAAGCTCTCGCGGTTCCGGGAAGAAATCCATTCGCTTTACTGTGCCCAAGGGCACCCCCTCTTCCGGCAGGCGGAAGCCGAATTGACGATCGAACACGTCGAGACTTTCGATTTCGTTGTGCGGCCATACGCCAACATGCGTGAATTGCAGTTCTTCCCAAAAGCACGTGCGCGGGCCATTGCCTCCAACATGGAGGCGCAAGCAATGTTCGTGATGTCTGGACACTATCTTGGATACTTGCCGGACCACTATGCCCGCGGCTGGGTGCAGAAAGGGCGTTTCAGGCAGCTTATGCCGGAGGAAACCCGTATTCATTCCACCTTCGTCATCGCGACGCGGTCTACCGAGAAACCGTCGACCATCCTTGACTTCTTCATCCGTGAACTGGCGGGCATTGCTTCGGAGGCGGTACACATGGGACATTCTTTCGCCCCAGGAAATGCGACAAGCTAGCACCGTCGTCTAATAGCGAGATTTGCAAGCGCCTTTTGGGTGCAGGAGGTTGTTTGCCGGGAGCATGGTCGTCTACGCGGTCGACATAGGTCGCCGCATTATGGTGCTTCGCGGGTCAGTCCTTCCAATGTGTGTCTCGCACGCTCCGAGCAAACTCGTGGTGCCGGTAGGCGCGTCGGCCGCATAGGTGAATGTGCCGAATTTCTGCACGTCTTCAGCGGCCCGCATCAGCCCGCCACATGCGGCGCGCGCCATTGAGCCGCCCACGCTGATGCGGCGAACTCCGTGACACTCACAGATCGAACGCCAGCTTGTTCAATTGCTGTCCAGAGCTGTCGAAGTTGTCAGATTGCAACCAGCGCTCATAACCGGCGCGAAGACGCGGCCATTCCCTGTCGGTGATGGAATACCATGCGGTATCGCGATTGAGGCCCTTGACGACCATGTGCTGTCGGAAAATGCCCTCGAAGCAGAATCCGAAGCGCTCGGCTGCTCGCTTGGAAGGAGCGTTGCCGTTGTCTAACTTCCACTCGAAGCGGCGGTATCCAAAGCAGAACACATAGTCAGCGAAAAAAACAGTGCTTCCGTTGCGGTCCGCGTCCGTGTGATCGCCGGTCCCCACAGGATATTGCCGACCTCGATTACGCCGTGGACCGTATCCACGCGCATTAAAGCCTGGCGGCCTTCAGCACGGCCGGTCGCCTTGTCGATGACCGCAAAGAATAGAGGGTCCGCGCTGGCTTCCGCCCTCTCCGCCCAGACCCGCAGATCGCTGAAATCGGAAGGGGCATCGTCAAAAAGATACTTGAATCGATCTTGCGCGCCGGGTGCAGCCGCCGCCTCGAACAAAGTCTGTGCATGCCGATCCGCGCTCAGCGGCTCTAGCCGCGCGTAAGACCCTTCCAGTATTTTTCGCTCCGCTTTGTGAGCACCTTTCCAATTGCTGAGTTCCATGAAGACACCATCCAGAATCTGACGGAACAATGCCGTCGTTGAGTATGTAGCCCTGTAATTGCATATATATGGCTGGTTGTTCCCATCCATTTTGGCAGCTGCGAGCAGGCCAATTGGATGGGAATCGATTGCGAGCTTGGGTGGATAGACCCCTCAGGCAGGAACAGCGAGGCGCTGCCGAATAGCAGACTTATGCAGTGACGTTTCTGTCACGCCTTGATGACGTGTTCGGCCGCAAGCCCGAGCCGGTTGAAGACGTTGCGCGTGTCGATGATCAGCGAGGCGTTTTTTGCGAGCGTCGCATAATCCACCCTGTCATGATCGGTCGCGACCAGCACCGCATCGTAGCCGGCAATGGTATCAGGCGTCAGCGCCACCGATTTGCGGCCCTTCAGCGCCTGGTATTCGCGCGTCGGCGGGATCTCGGCGACGAAGGGATCGTGATAATCCGCCCGTCCGCCACGCTCCTCGATGATCTCGATCAGCCGCAGCGACGGGCTTTCGCGGATATCGGCGACGTTCTTCTTGTAGGCGAGCCCGAGCACCAGCACCTTGCTGCGGCTCAACGCCTTTCCGGCGCGGATGTCGAGCGCTTCGGCGAGCTTACCGACGACATGACGCGGCATGGCCGAATTGATCTCGCCGGCAAGCTCGATGAAGCGGGTCGGCAGCTCGTATTCGCGCGATTTCCAGGTGAGGTAGAAGGGATCGATCGGGATGCAATGGCCGCCGAGGCCGGGGCCCGGATAGAAGGGCATGTAGCCGAAGGGCTTGGTCTTGGCCGCGTCGATCACTTCCCAGACGTCGATGCCCATTGCCGCATAGACGGTCTTCAGCTCGTTGACGAGGGCGATATTGACCGAGCGGAAGATGTTTTCGGTGAGCTTCACGGCCTCCGCCGTCGCATTCGAAGAGACCGGAACGACGGATGATACCGCCGCACCATAAAAGGCCTTCATCAGCGCCAGCGCCTCAGGCCCGTCGCCGGCGACGACCTTCGGGATGGTGGCGGTATGATAGTGCTGGTTGCCGGGATCCTCACGCTCCGGGGAGAAGCCGACGAAGAAGTCCGAGCCGGATTTCAGCCCGGTGCCTTCGAGAATGACCTTCACCACGTCATCGGTCGTGCCGGGATAGGTGGTCGATTCCAGCACGACGAGCTGACCGGGACGCAAATGCGCGGCAATCGAGCGCGACGTCGCCTCGACGAAGGAAAGATCGGGATCGCGATGCTTGGTGAGCGGCGTCGGCACGCAGATGATGATGACGTCACACTCGTCGAGGCCGGCAAAATCGGTCGTCGCCTTGAAACGTCCCGCATCGATCTCGGCGGACAGCGCCTCGTCGCTTACCGCGTCGATATAGGAGCGGCGGGCATCGAGAGCCACCATCTTGCCCGGATCGATGTCGAAGCCGGTCACCGCAAAGCCGCTACGCGCCACCGCCATCGCCAGCGGCAGGCCGACATAGCCGAGGCCGATGATGCCGGCACGGGCCGCGCGGGTTTCGATCTTCTGCAAAAGCGTATCGAAGGTGGAGGTGGCCAAGGCGGGATCTTTCAAAACGGGGAAGAGAAGGCTGATCTAATGCATGATCCCGGCAAATTAAACCCGGGCGCGGATCTTCCTCGTCTTTCAGGGGGCGCGGCCGTCCGGTTGGCACAAATGGCTGCCCTCAGCCTAACCCTCTCGCCGATCTCCTGGGCCGGGATATCGCGTGGCATTGATGCCTAAAATCCTTTAGCCGGGTGTGGCGGAAATGACTCAGACCGCGCCCTTTGCTGCAACTTGAGCGCACAAAAAATTGAAGCTCCCATTGTTTCGCATTTGCAGCATCCCTATTTTGACTTTTGATATTGAACCACTGCGAAAGGACAACCCGTCCGATCCCCCGACATGGGGAGCTGAGGGGCGCCGCTGCCGGGCTTTCGGCAGATCCGTTGACAAATAATACCGCTCGTACATCCTGATTTCCTTGTGACCTGCGCATGAAAATGTGCCGGCCGAGGGACTTTTGGCTCTTGGGGATGGCGTGCATTATGAGGATCATACCGAGAATGAGCACGATCGAATCCAGCGTGTCCTCCATCTTGTTGGACCGGGTCGCTGAATGGCTGACGAACTCTTCGCTGGCCGGAGACGAGCTTGAAAACATCGTGCGCGGTTTCTGCGAAAGGCTGACTGCTGCGGGCCTGCCACTTGCGCGCGTGCATCTTTCCTTCTCGATGCTGCACCCGCTTTACGATGCGCTGAGCTTCACCTGGCGGCGCGCCAGCGGCGTCACCATCGAGGGCTTCCGCATGCCTGCCGGGCAAAAGCCGGACCGCTTCCTGCAGAGCCCTTATTATTACCTGCTCGACAACAATCTGCAGCACATCCGCCGCCGGCTGTTACTGGATGGGCCGAACGAATTTCCGATTTTCGAGGATCTGCGCAAGGACAGCATCACCGACTATCTCGCCTTCGTGCAGCCCTTCGGCGACGGCTCGGTGCAGGGCATGATGGGTTCCTGGTCGACGGACCACAATACCGGCTTTTCCGACGACATGATCGATGCGCTGCTGAGGATGCAGAACCATCTGGCGGTCGCCGCCAAGATGGCGGTGCTCGGCAAGCTCGCCAACAACATGCTGACCACCTATCTCGGCGGCGATGCCGGCAAGCGGGTGCTGAACGGCCAGATCCGCCGTGGCGACGGTGAGACGATCCGGGCGGCGCTGGTGATGGGCGACATGCGTGAATCCACCATGTATGCCGAAAAGGAAGGCCGGCAGGCCTATATCGACACGCTGAACCAGTTCTTCGACGCGATCGCCGCCCCCTTCAACCGCAATGGCGGCGAGATCCTGAGTTTCCTCGGCGATGGCTTCCTCGCCGTCTATCCTTGCGGACGCCACAAGGACCCATCGAAAATTGCCTGCGAGGCGGCACTTTCGGCCGTGCATCAGGCGCAGGCGCGGGTCGCCGAGCTCAACAGGGACCGCGAGCAGAAGGGCCTGACCAGGGTCGGCTACGGCATCGGCCTGCATGTCGGCAACGTGATGTTCGGCAATGTCGGCCTCAAGGACCGCCTGACCTTCTCCGCCTTCGGCTCGGCGGTCAACGAGGTCCAACGTTTGCAGATCCTTACCAAGAAATACGGGCGCGAGGTCGTCGCCAGCCAGGCCTTCGCCGGTTACTGCGGCGGCGAATGGACGACGCTCGGCGAGGAGAAGCTGCGCGGCATCCGCCAGAAGGTGACGGTGCTGCAGCCGCGTGCGCCGGCGCCCGCAATCAACGTCGACGAAAGCTTCCGCGAGGCCGTGCAGAACGGACTTTCAGAAGCCGAGCAGGTCATTCTCCTGCATCGTGACGCCAAGAAACAGGTGAAGCGCACCAGCATGGAGAAATTCATCCAGTAAGAGCTTAGAACCCCTGCCATAATCTGCGTGTCTCGCCCGAGGGAACTTCGGCGGGAGACGGCGGTTTTTCTATGATTGTCATCAGCTAGACACCCCGTTTGCGGTACGATAGTGTGCCTTAACGGGAACATAGAAGACTGGGGAATTTCATTGGTATGGCGTCTGCAGCCGATCTGTTGCGTATTGAAAATCTCGACGTCTCCTTCTCGGTTTTCGGTGACCGGTTACGCGTCGTAAAAGAAGCCAATCTTCGCATTCTTCCGGGCAAGGTCACCGCCCTCGTCGGTGAATCCGGCTCCGGGAAATCGGTAATCAGCCAGTCGGTCATGGGCATCCTGCCCAATCCGGCCAAGGCGTCTGGCCGTATTCTCTTTACCGATCCGCTCGACGGCAGCACGACCGATATCCTGTCCTTTCCGCGCGACAGCGAGGAAATGCGCGACCTGCGCGGCCGGCGCATGGCGACGATCTTCCAGGAGCCGATGACCTCGCTCTCGCCGCTGCATACGATCGGCAATCAGATCAGCGAAGTGCTGCTGATCCATACCGAGGCCGACAAGCAGGAAGCCCGTGAAAGGACCGAGGAGATGCTCGGCCTGGTCGGCTTCTCCAATCCACATCGCACCTACGACATGTATCCGTTCGAACTGTCGGGCGGCATGCGCCAGCGCGCGATGATCGCCATGGCGCTGATCTGCAAGCCGGCGCTGTTAATCGCCGACGAGCCGACGACGGCGCTCGACGTGACGATCCAGGCGCAGATCCTGGAACTGCTGCGCGAGCTGCAGGCCAAGCTCGGCATGGCGATGCTGCTCATCACCCACGATCTCGGCATCGTCGCCAATATGGCCGACGAGGTGGTCGTCATCTATCACGGCGAGATCATGGAAGCAGGACCCGTCGAGGCGATCTTCCGCAATCCGCAACATCCCTATCTCAAGGGCCTGATGGCCGCCGTTCCGCATTTCGACATGAAACCCGGCGAGCGGCTGAAAGCGCTGCGCGAGGTAACGGTCAATCTCGAAGCCCTCGTCGGCAAGAAGAAGCCGCTCCAGGCAGAGACGCCGGGCATCCTGCTTTCCGTCGCCAATCTCTCGAAGACCTACAAGACGCGCAAGCGCAGTTTCTTCGGCAAGCACGAAGCCACCGTCCTGCGCGCCGTCGACGACGTCAGCTTCGACATTTTCCGCGGCGAATGTCTTGGCCTGGTCGGGGAATCCGGCTGCGGCAAGACGACGCTCAGCAAGATCCTGATGCGCGCCATCACGCCGGACAGTGGCGCGGTGGTGTTCAACGACGGCAAGGAGGTCGTCGACGTCCTCTCCGTCAAAGGCGCCGAACTGCAGGATATGCGGACCAAGATCCAGATGGTGTTCCAGGATCCGGTCTCCTCGCTTTCGCCGCGCATGACGGTGCGCAACATCCTGAGTGAACCTCTTGAAATCCATGACCGCGGCGACAGCGACGAGCGCAAGCGCAAGGTCGAAGGATTGATGGCGGCAATCGGCCTCGACAAGCGTTATCTCAGCCGTTACCCGCACAGTTTTTCGGGCGGCCAGCGCCAGCGCATCGGCATTGCGCGCGCTCTCGCGCTCGGGCCGAAGCTTGTCATCCTCGACGAGCCGGTTTCGGCGCTCGACGTCTCCGTGCAGGCACAGATCCTCAACCTGTTGAAGGACCTGCAGAAGGAGCTGGGGCTTACCTATCTCTTCATTTCGCACAATCTCGCCGTCGTCGACTATATGGCTGACCGCATCGCGGTGATGTGCAAGGGCCGCATCGTCGAAATCGCGCCGCGCGAGATCATCCTGCGCGATCCGGTGCATCCCTATACGAAATCGCTGCTTGCCGCCGTCCCCTTCCCCGATCTCGACCGACCGCTCGATTTCAAGGCGCTGAGAGAAAACGGCGCCGCCGACAAGCAAAACTGGGGCGTGACCTTCACCGCCGAACATGACGACGCTTCCGAACTTGCCTATGCCGACCTCGGCGACGGCCATCTGGTGCGGGCCCGCAAGGGCGCCGATGCCAAGGAGTTGCGTTGATGGTGACGCGTCGCGTATTCCTTGGCGGCCTCGTCGGCGCGGCGATCGCGCCCGCAGTGGTGAGGGCGCAACTCGCCGCCGAGCCGGAATTCCTGAAGGAACGGCTGACATCAGGCAGCCTGCCGCCGATGGCCGAGCGCATTCCCGTTCGCCCGCGCATCGTCAACCTGAAGGAGATGGGGCTCGAACCCGGTGCCTATGGCGGCACGGTGCGCACCATCATCGGTAGCCAGCGCGACATCCGCTTCATGACGATCTACGGCTATGCCCGCCTGGTCGGCTACAACAAGCATCTGCAGTTCCAGCCGGATATCCTGGCCGGTTTCCAGTCCGAGGACGACACGGTCTTCACCTTCACGCTGCGCGAGGGCCATAAGTGGTCCGACGGCCAGCCGTTCACGGCCGACGATTTCCGCTACTGGTGGGAAGACGTCATCTTAAACGACAAGCTGACGCCCGGCGGCGGCGCGCTGGAGCTTCGTCCGCACGGCAGCCTGCCGCGCTTCGAGGTGCTCGATGCGCTGACCGTGCGCTACACCTGGGAAAAACCCAACCCGATGTTCCTGCCGACATTGGCAGGCCCCCAGCCGCTCGTCATCTTCGGCCCTGGTCATTATCTCAAGCAGTTTCACAAGAAATTCCAGCCGGACCAGGCGAAGATGGACGAGCTGATGAAGACCTACCGCGTCAAGAAATGGCAGGATCTTCACATCAAGATGGCGCGTTCCTATCGTCCGGAAAATCCGAACCTGCCGACGCTCGATCCCTGGCGCAATACGACGCCGCTGCCGTCCGAGCAGTTCGTCTTCGAGCGCAACCCGTTCTTCCACCGCATCGACGAGACCGGCAGGCAGCTTCCCTATCTCGACCGTTTCATCCTCAACGTCTCCTCCTCGTCGATCATCGCTGCTAAAGCGGGTGCAGGCGAAGCCGACCTGCAGGTGACCGGCATCGATTTCAACGACTACACCTTCCTGAAGGAGGCCGAGAAACGCTTCCCGGTGAAGGTCAATCTCTGGAAGCTCGCGCGCGGCTCGCGCATCACGCTGCTGCCGAACCTCAACTGCGCCGACGAGGTGTGGCGCGGCCTCTTCCGCGACGTGCGCCTGCGCCGGGCGCTGTCGCTGGCGATCGACCGGCACGAGGTCAACATGGTGGCCTTCTACGGCCTTGGCACGCCAAGCGCCGATACGGTCCTGCCCGACAGCCCGCTCTTCAAGCAGGAATATGCCGACGCCTTCGTGAAGTTCGATCCCGACGAGGCCAACCGCCTGCTCGACGAGCTCGGCTTGACCAAACGCGACGACGACGGCATCCGGCTGCTGCCCGACGGGCGGCGCGCCGAGATTACCGTCGAGACCGCCGGCGAGAGCAATCTCGACACCGACGTGCTGGAGCTGGTGCACGACCACTGGGCCAATATCGGCCTTGCGCTCTATACCCGCACCTCGCAGCGCGACGTCTTCCGCAACCGGGCCATGAGCGGTTCGATCATGATGTCGATCTGGTACGGCCTCGACAATGGCGTGCCGACGGCCGACATGTCGCCTGCAGGGCTTGCACCGACACTTGACGATCAGCTGCAATGGCCGCTCTGGGGCATGCACTACCTCTCCGCCGGCCAGGAGGGCGTCGCACCCGACCTGCCGGAGGCCGCCGAACTGGTCGACCTGCTCAGCCAATGGGGCTCGACGGCCAAATTCGAGGAGCGCCAGGTGATCTGGCACAAGATGCTGTCGCTCTATACGCAACAGGTGTTCTCCATCGGCCTCATCAACAGCACGCTGCAGCCGATCCTTCGCGCCGCCAAGCTGCAAAACCTGCCGGAGAAAGCCCTCTACGGCTTCGATCCCACCTCCTATCTCGGCGTCTATATGCCGGATGCATTCTGGTACAAGGAGGCCTGAGGCGTGTTCAGATACATTCTCTGGCGCATCGCCGCCATGGTGCCGACGCTCTTCGTCATTTCAGCGCTGGTCTTCACCATCATCGAGCTGCCGCCGGGCGACTTCTTCGAGAGCCAGATCGCCGAGCTGCGCGCCTCCGGCGAGACCGCCAACCTCCAGGAAATCGAGGAGATGCGCCAGCAATACGGCTTCGACAAGCCGGAGATCGTGCGCTATTTCTACTGGGTCGGCGGCATGCTGCACGGCGATTTCGGCTACTCCTTCGAATACCAGTTGCCGGTCTCCGACGTGGTCGGCGATCGTCTGTGGCTGACGATGCTCGTCTCCTTCACGACGATCCTGCTCACCTGGCTGATCGCCTTTCCGATCGGCATCTATTCGGCCACGCACCAGTATAGCTGGGGTGATTACGGGCTGACCTTCCTCGGCCTGATGGGCATCGCCATTCCGAACTTCATGCTGGCGCTGATCCTGATGTATTTCGCCAATATCTGGTTCGGCATCTCGATCGGCCATCTGATGGACCAGCAATATATCTCGGCGCCGATGAGCTGGGAGAAGGCGCGGTCGATCCTCTCTCACCTGTGGATCCCCGTGATCATCGTCGGCACGGCCGGCACGGCCGGTATGATCCGGCGGCTGCGCGCCAATTTGCTCGACGAGATGCAGAAGCAGTATGTCGTCACCGCCCGCGCCAAGGGCCTGCCGCCGCTCAAAGCGCTGGTCAAATACCCGCTGCGCATGGCGCTCAACTTCTTCGTCGCCGATATCGGCTCGATCCTGCCGTCGATCATCTCGGGCGCCGAGATCGTCGCGATCGTGCTGTCGCTGGAGACGACGGGGCCGATGCTCATCAAGGCGCTGCAGAGCCAGGACATGTATCTCGCAGGCTCCTTCCTGATGTTCCTGGCCTTCCTCAACGTCATCGGGGTGCTGATCTCCGACATCGCGCTCGGCTTCCTTGATCCCCGCATCCGTCTGCAAGGCAGGAGCACCAAATAATGTCGCCCCTTCCCGCACCCGGCGCACCGCTTCCGCATTACGTCTCGACTGCGCCTTTCGATCCGCACGCGACCGAAAGCATGACGGCGGCGCAATCGCGCATCCATCTCGCCTCGCAAAAGCAGCTGATGTGGTGGAAGTTCAAGCAGCACAAGCTGGCCCTGATCTCCGGCATCTTTCTCGCCGCCGTCTACCTGATGATCCTGATCGTCGAGTTCCTGGCGCCCTACGGCCTGCACACGCGCAATGTCGATTTCATCCACGCGCCGCCACAAACCATCCACTTTTTCGACAAGGGCAGCTTCGTCGGTCCCTACGTTTACGGCCGCAGCATGACGCTCGATATCGACACGCTGCACCGCGTCTATACCGACAAGACGAACGACGTGCAGCCGATCCGTTTCTTCTGCCGCGGCGATGCCTATAAATTCTGGGGCGTTGTCGCCTCGAACTATCACCTCGTCTGCCCGGCGATCGGCGGCCAGATGTTCCTGCTCGGCACCGACCGGCTCGGTCGCGACGTGCTGTCGCGCATTCTCTACGGCGCGCGGATATCGCTGACGATCGGTCTGATCGGCATTTCGATCAGCTTCGTGCTCGGCATCGTCATCGGCGGCCTTGCCGGTTATCGCGGCGGCATTTTCGATCTCATCGTCCAGCGCCTGATCGAAGTGCTGCAATCGCTGCCGAGCCTACCGCTGTGGATGGCGCTGGCCGCCATCATGCCGGTGACCTGGAGCCCGATCGTCATCTATTTCGGCATCACCGTCATCCTCGGCATCATCGACTGGACGGGGCTGGCGCGTGCCGTGCGCTCCAAGCTCCTGGCGCTGCGCGAGGAGGATTATGTCCAGGCCGCACAGCTGATGGGCGCCAGCACGCCGCGCATCATCGGCCGGCATCTGGTGCCGGGCTTCATGTCGCATCTGATTGCGTCGGCGACGATTTCAATCCCCGGCATGATCCTTGGAGAGACCGCGCTCTCCTTCCTCGGCCTCGGCCTTCGTCCGCCGATCACCAGCTGGGGCATTCTGCTGACCGAGGCAAAAAGCGTCAGCGTCATCGCCTTCTATCCGTGGCTGCTCTATCCGATCATTCCTGTTGTTCTTGTCATTTTGGCGTTCAACTTTCTGGGAGACGGCTTGCGTGATGCGGCAGATCCCTACAAATAGCAGGAAACGCGGCGGCCCATTGCGGCACCGCTCCCACCCCTTGGCCTCCGGACGGTGGGGGTACTAAGTATGTTGCTCACCCCAGAAGGGATGCCCATGTCCAGACGTCTCGAAGATGCGCGCATCCTCATGTACAGCCACGACACTTTCGGTCTCGGCCATCTGCGCCGCTGTCGCGCCATCGCCCATGCGCTGGTCGAGGATTATCGCGGCCTCAACATTCTGATCATTTCGGGTGCCACGATCGCCGGCGCCTTCGACTACCGCGCCCGCGTCGACTTCGTGAAGATCCCGAGCGTCATCAAGCTCCGCAACGGCGAATATACGTCGCTCGCCAGCCATATCGACCTGCACGAGACGCTGAAGATGCGCGAATCGAGCATTCGCCACACGGCCGAGACCTTCCAGCCCGATATCTTCATCGTCGACAAGGAACCGATGGGGCTGAAGGGCGAAGTCGAGGATACGCTCGCCTATCTCAAGGCTCGCGGCACCGTCCTGGTGCTGGGGCTTCGCGAGATCATGGACGCGCCGCATCTGCTCGAGGCCGAGTGGAAGAAGAACAGCATCATGCAGAAGATCGACCAATATTACGATAGCGTCTGGGTCTATGGTCCGCCGGATTTCTACGATCCCCTGATCGGCCTCGACGTGCCGCCAAGCCTGCGCCGGAAGATGGATTTCGTCGGTTTCCTGCAGCGCAGCGTCTCCAGGGGCAAGACCTCGATCAACGCCCGCAAGGACAATTACATCCTCGTCACGACAGGCGGCGGCGGCGACGGCTCCGATCTCGTCCACGACGTCATGAACGCCTACGAGGCCGATCCGACGCTGACGCAGAAGGCGCTCGTCGTGCTCGGCCCCTATATGCCGGCCGCCGAGCGCGCCAAGCTGGTGCAGAAGGGAGAAGCGATCTCCTATATCGAGGTGATCGAGTTCGACAATCACATGGAAGAGCTGATCGACAGCGCCACCGGCGTCGTCGCCATGGGCGGCTACAACACCTATTGCGAGATCCTCTCCTTCGACAAACCGGCGCTCATCGTGCCGCGTGTCAAGCCACGCGAGGAACAGCTGCTGCGCGCCCAGCGGGCAAGCGAGCTCGGCCTCGTCGACATGCTGCTGCCGGAACAGTCGGTCGATCCGACCATCATGGCCGAAGCGCTGAAGCGTCTGCCCTTCCGCCAGCCGCCGTCGAAAAGCGGCGGCAATATGCGTCTCGAAGGGCTGGACCATATCTCGCAGACCGTCGGCCGGTGGATCGACGGCCGCGGCAGCCACCTTTCCCTCGTCGGCGCGGAATAGAGCAAAGCCTTGCCGCCACGCCGCAAGATCCTCGTTGTGCTGAAGGGCTATCCCCGCCTTTCGGAAACCTTCATCGCCCAGGAGCTGCTCGGCCTCGAAAAGGCCGGCTTCGACCTCACGCTGATTTCGATGCGCCGGCCGACCGACAAGAAGCGCCATCCCGTGCATGAGGAGATCAGGGCGCGCGTCGTCTATCTGCCGGAATATCTGCACGAGGAGCCGATCCGCGTGCTGAAAGGCCTCACCGCCGGTTTCTCCAAACCCGGCTTCAAGGCGCTGATGAAACGCTTCCTCGCCGACCTCAAGCGCGACCTCTCCCGCAACCGTTTCCGCCGTCTCGGCCAGGCACTGGTGCTGGGGCGTGAATGGCCGGACGAGGGCGAATGGCTGCATGCCCATTTCATCCACACGCCGGCCTCGGTGACGGAATATGCGAGCATCCTCACGGACACGCCCTGGACCTGTTCGGCGCATGCCAAGGACATATGGACGTCGCCCGACTGGGAGCTGAACGAAAAGCTCGGCAGCGCCCGCTGGACCGTCACCTGTACCAGGACGGGCTATGAACACATGCGGACGCTGACATCACGCAAAGAGGCCGTGCATTTGAGTTACCACGGTCTCGATCTCGCCCGTTTCGGCCATTTTGCCGGCGAGCGCTCGGACCGCACCGGCAGCGAACCCGACGATCCGGCCTTGATCCTCAGCGTCGGCCGCGCCGTCGAGAAGAAGGGTTACGACGTGCTGCTGCGGGCGCTGGCGCTGCTGCCCGCCGACCTTAACTGGCGCATGGACCATATCGGCGGCGGCGAGGAGCTTGCGAAGCTGAAGGCGTTGGCCAGCGAACTCGGTATCTCCGGCCGCATCGTCTGGAAGGGTGCCATGGCGCAGGAAGACGTGCTCGATCATTACCGCCGCGCCGACCTCTTCGCGCTTGCCTGCCGGATCGCCGCCAACGGCGACCGCGACGGCCTGCCGAACGTGCTGGTCGAAGCCTCCAGCCAGCGGCTCGTCTGCGTCTCGACCGAAGTATCCGGCGTGCCGGAGCTCCTCAAAAACGGTGAAAACGGCCTCGTCGTGCCGCCGGAGGACCCGGCGCTGCTGGCCAGGGCGCTGGAGGCGGCGATCCGCGACCCGGCACTGCGCAAGCGCCTTGGCGACGCCGCCGAAAACCAGGTGCGCGAACATTTCGACTATCACTCCAGCATCCGGCAGCTCACCGGCCTGTTCGAGGCCGAATGGCAGAAGGCGTCATGACGGCACCGCGTATTTTCTTCTATGTCCAGCATCTGCTTGGCATCGGCCACATAGCCCGCGCCAGCCGCATCGCCAATGCATTGGTGAAAGACGGTTTTGACGTGACTGTCGTCACCGGCGGCCTGCCGGTGCCGGGCTTTCCGGGCGAAGGCATAAAGACCGTGGCCTTGCCGCCAGTCGTCGCCAGCAATGCCGGTTTCTCCGGCCTTGCCGATGCCGATGGCCGGCCAGCGGGCGAGGATTTCCTCCATGCCCGCCGCCAGCTGCTGCTCGATGCCTTTCATGCCGCAAGGCCCGATGTCGTCATCATCGAGGCCTTCCCCTTCGGCCGGCGACAGATGCGCTTCGAACTCCTGCCCTTGCTCGAGGCCATCGAAAAGGCCGAACCCCGGCCGAAACTCTTGAGCTCGGTGCGCGACATCCTGCAGGAAAACCGCAAGGTCGGCCGTGACGCGGAGACCGTCACGCTGGTCAAGGACCATTTCGATGCCGTGCTCGTCCACGGCGATCCCGGTTTCGTCAGGCTCGAGGATACCTTCCCGCTGACATCAGAGATCGCCGACAGGCTGCTTTATACCGGCCTCGTCGCACCACCGCCGGCGCCGGAACCGACCGAGACATTCGACATCATCGCATCGGCGGGCGGCGGCGCGGTCGGCGCTGCGCTGATCGGCGCGGCGAAAGAGGCGGCAGCGCTGCTGCCCGCCGATCTTCGCTGGCTGCTGGTCGCCGGCCCGAACCTGCCGGAGGCAGATTTCGCCGCGCTGTCTGAAGACGCGGGCCCGAATGTGACGCTGGTGCGTTTCCGCAAGGATTTTCCCTCGCTGCTGCGCGGCGCCAAGGTCTCGATTTCGCAAGCGGGCTACAACACGGTCGGCGATCTCCTGCGCACCGCGTGCCGGGCGATCCTCATCCCCTTCGTCGCCGGTGGAGAGACCGAGCAGACGGTGCGCGCCGAACGGCTGCAGGCGCTCGGCCTTGCCGATATTCTGCCGGAAAACGGACTGACGTCGGGCCATGTGAAGGAGGCCGTCGAGAAGGCGCTCGCCGCTGAGCCAAGAGGGCCGGTCTCGCTCGATCTCGCCGGAGCGGAGAAAACGGCCGCCATCATTCGCTCCATGATTGCCGAATCCCTCGCCTAATCCAAAATTCCTGTGATATAAGCAATGTTCCGGCGAGAATCGGCACTTTTGCAGCCGGTCGCTTCGCCTTGTTTTCATTGCGATATCGGCGGTCCGGCTGCATGATCCTAATCTCAGAATTCCTCCCCGTCCCGGCGCCCGGCTCGCGCCCCCGGAATGTCCCAGCAAGCTGACGGTTAGCCATGGAAAAAAGCCTCGCCCGCTACATCTGGAAGAACACGCGGCTGCAGCAGCTGTGGATTCTGGCTGTCGTCGCCGCCTCTATGGTGCCCTATTTCCTGTCCTTCGACCTGCCGAAGCAGATCGTCAACGGACCGATCCAGGGAGACGGGTTCGAAGGTCCGGGCGCAAGGCAGACCTTCATGCATATTGCCTACGACATTCCGCTGATCGGACATGTCGAATTCTTTCAAGGGTTGCAGCTCAACCGCTTCCAGATGTTGATGGCCCTCAGCCTGGTGTTTCTGGCACTGGTTGTGCTGAACGGCCTCTTCAAGTTCTATATCAACACCTATAAGGGCCGGCTCGGCGAACGCATGCTGCGCCGTATCCGCTTCGAGCTCATCGACCGGGTGCTGCGGTTTCCGCCCATCCATTTCAAGCGGGTAAAATCGGCCGAAATCGCCACCATGATCAAGGACGAGGTAGAGCCGATGGGCGGCTTCACCGGTGATGCCTTCGTCTCTCCTGCCCTTCTCGGCGGCCAGGCGATCACGGCGCTCGCCTTCATCATCGTGCAGAATTTCTGGCTCGGCATGATCGCCGCCGGCATCGTCGGCGTGCAGGCAATCGTCATTCCCCGCATGCGCAAGCGCCTGCTGGATCTCGGTCGCCAGCGGCAGCTGACGGCGCGCGAGCTCTCCGGCCGCGTCGGCGAAATCGTCGACGGCATCGGCACGATCCACGGCAACGATACATCGAACCTCGAACGCGCCGACATCGCCTCGCGGCTCGGCCGGATCTTCTCGATCCGCTACGACCTTTACCAGTGGAAGTTCCTGGTGAAGTTCATCAACAACTTCCTCGCCCAGGTCACGCCTTTCCTGTTTTACGCGATCGGCGGCTACCTGGCGCTGCAGGGCAGGCTCGACATCGGCCAGCTCGTCGCCGTCATATCAGCCTACAAGGACCTGCCCGGTCCGCTGAAGGAACTGATCGACTGGGACCAGATGCGCCAGGACGTGCAGGTGAAGTACCAGCAGGTCTATGAGCAGTTCAATGTCGAGCCGCTGATCGACAGCCGCATCCAGGAACTGGCAACCGCCCCGGTCGGCGCGCTGACGGGCGCCTTCGTCGTCACCAACCTGTCGCTCTCCGACGACAGCGGCGCCCGCCTCGTCGACCACGTCTCCGTCGAGATCAAGCCGAACGAGACGGTGGCGATCGTCGGGCCGAACGGCAGCGGCGCGGAAGCCTTCGCCGAAGCGCTCGGCCGCATGGTCTGGCCGGACTCCGGCCGCATCACCATCGACGGCCGCGATCTCCTCGACATGCCGGAATCGATCACCGGCCGGCGGATCTCCTATGCCTCGTCCGACACCTTCTTCTTCCACGGCACGCTCGCCAGCAATCTGCTCTATGGCCTGAAACATGCGCCGATGACCGATCCGGTTTACGACGAGCGGGAAGCGCTGGAGTATAAATGGCATTCCGCCGAGGCGGAGAAGGCCGGCAATCCGACGCTCGACTTGAACAGCGATTGGGTGGACTACAAGGCCGCCGGCGCCAGCGGCCCCGAGGACATTCTGAAAGCGATCCGCCCGGTACTCGACGCCGTCCTGATCTCGCAGGACATCCTCGATCTGGCGCTGCGCTCGACCGTCAACACCGACGTGCATGTGGCGCTCGGCGACCATGTCGTCGCGCTACGCGCCTCACTCAGGGACCGGCTGCGCGACGAGGGGCTCGACACGATCGTCGTGCCTTTCGATTTCGACGCCTACAATGCCCAGGCGACGGTTGGCGAGAACCTGCTCTTCGGCACGATGAAGCGGCCTTTGATGACCAATCGCAGGCTTGCCGCGCATCCCTATTTCCAGCAGCTCTTCCGGGAGACCGGCCTCAGCACCGATCTCTACGACATGGGCCTCGAGATCGCCGAGAACGCGGTGGAACTCTTCCACGACCTGCCGCCGGACCATCCTTTCTTCCAGCAGCTGACCTTCATGACGGCCGACGACATCCCGACCTATCAGGCGCTGCTGCAGAAGCTGCAAAGCCGCCGCTTCGAGGACGCCACGCCAGAGGAACGTTCGGCCATCATCCGGCTGAGTTTTGCCTATATCGAGCCGCGCCACCGCTTCGGCTTGCTGACGAACGAACTCATGGAGAAGATCGTCAACGCCCGCAAGCAGTTCCACGAGCATATTCCGGCCGATCTCGCCGAGCTGATCGAGCGCTACGACGCCGAGCGTTTCACCCCGTCGGCAAGCCTGATGGACAATGTGCTCTTCGGCCGTATCGCCTATCAGCAGGCCGACGCCTCCGACCGCATCCGCGGCATCATGGGCGAACTCTTCGATGCGCTCGACCTTTATGACGACGTGCTGTCGATCGGCCTCGAATTCGACGTCGGCTCCGGCGGCAAGCGGCTGACCATGGTGCAGCGGCAGAAGCTGAACCTGGCCCGCGCGCTGTTGAAGCGCTCGGACTATTTCATCTTCAACCGGCCACTGTCGGCGCTCGACCAACGCGTTCAGGATCAGATCACCCGCAACATCATCGAAGGCCTGCATGAAGAAGGCCATCGGCCGGCAATCATCTGGGTGCTCTCCAATGCCCGGCTGGCAGAGATGTTCGACCGGATCCTGCTCTTTGACCGCGGCGGATTGGCGGAAGCCGGAAACTATCCGGAACTTTCCGAGAAAAACGGGATGTTCAAGGAACTGTTATCGTAATATTCTATAGGGGCGGCGATGGTGGGTGTTCCCGATGGGGAGCGCCTCGGAATTTGAAGATGCCTGGTCCTGCGGACCCTGCGTCAGGGGATTGAAACGCTCATGCTGTTGAGAGACGAAGTCGAAATGCTGCGAAGGGTGCCGATCTTTTCAAGGATCGCGCCAGCAAAGCTCAAGCTTTTGGCCTTTACCTCTGATCGCATGACCTACAACGCCGGGCAGAACCTCTTTCATCAGGGCGATGTCGGTGATGCCGCCTACGTCATTCTCTCGGGTACCGCCGATATCGTCGTCTCCTCGCCGGCCGGCGAGATCAAGGTCGCCGACGTCGAACCCAATTCCATCGTCGGCGAAATCGCCATCCTCTGCGATGTCTCGCGCACGGCAACGGTACGCGCCACCTCGCCGCTCGAAGTGCTGCGCATCAGCAAGGAGCACTTCCTGAAGCTGCTCAGCGATTTCCCTGAAATGGCCGTGGAAATCATGCGGGTGCTGGCCGACCGCCTCAACCACACCACCGCGGAGCTGACCGCTGCGCGGGCGGCGAAGCAGCCGCAGATGGCGCAGTAGGATTTCGCTTCAGGATTTCGGCGGCCATTTCTGTGCGCCGCGGACGAGACGCAAAATTTCCACCTGTTTGATTTTTTGGCCAACCCGATAGATCACGATAAAAGATGTGCGTGAAATGATCAGTTCGCGCGTTCCATCAATTCGTCCGGGCCGGTCGATCTCCGGCTGATCGATGAGCAAATCGGTCTGACGCTCGATCTCATCAAGCTGGCTTATTGCGGCGCCGACGTTCTGGTCGGTGATAAACTGAATTGCTTTCTTGCGATCTGATTCAGCTTTCGCACGCCAGACGAGCTTTATTTGGCCTCGCCCTTAAGCCGCGCCAGGAGCTCTGCCCGTTGACGCGCCATCTCCTCCTCAACGACCTCGTGAGGAATCCAGACGGTATTGGGATCATCGGCCTCCCGGATCGCTTCCTCGACCTGTTCACGGAACCACTTGTCGTATTCCGCCGCCTCATGGGTACGACGCAGAGCTGCGGCCCGATCCGGCCGCGATGCCGTCGCCGGAGCGTAATCGGCGGCATCGACATCGAACTGCGAGATGCCGACATCCCTGAGATAAGACACCAAGGTATCGATGCGCTTGAACACGCGCACCTGCCGGCTGCGTTGGGCGGCGAGCGGGCGTTCGGCCTCGCCGTAGCGGATGACGACGGACCAGCCGCCGGTCTTGCCGACGACATGAGCCGCCTCGACCGCTCCTGCTTCGACAAGGCGGGAAAGGGTCGAATGATCGATGGTTTCCGCGGTCATGGCATATCCTCGTTCAGGCCGACAAGGATTTAATTATAGATTGCCATGCATTCAATAATTGGAATTGCGCTGCCCGAAAAACAAAAGCCTGCATGGTTTCCCATGCAGGCCCGTGCGTTCAAGTCCGTCTATTCGCGCTGTTCCAGCGCCCTGCTGAAGGCCAGGGCCGCAAGCGTGCAGATGGCGCCGGACAGCAGGTAGTAGCCGACGAAGGTCAGGCCAAAGCGGCTGGAAAGGCTGAGCGCCACCAACGGCGCAAAACCCGCGCCGATCAGCCAGGCGAGGTCCGAAGTGAAGGCGGCGCCCGTATAGCGGTAACCGCGACCGAAGCGCGACGAGATCGAGCCCGTCGCCTGGCCGAAGGAAAGGCCGAGCACGCCGAAGCCGATGATGACGAAAGCGTCATGACCGCTGTTGCCGGATGCGATCAGGCTCGGCCCGATAAAGCTGAAGACGGCGATGATGACGGCGCAGATGGCAAGCTGGGCGCGCCGGCCGATACGGTCGGCAATCAAGCCCGAGGCGATGATGGTGACAATGCCGACCGCGGCGCCGATCACCTGCACCACCATGAAGGCGCCGATCGGCTGGTTGCCGTAAAGGCTCATCCAGCCGAGCGGGAAGATGGTGACGAGGTGGAACATCGCAAAGCTCGCGAGCGGCACGAAGGCGCCGATCAGGATGTCGCGGCCGTGGACGCGCAGCACGTCGAGGATGGGGGCAGCTTCCAGCTCATGCTGTTCCAGCAGCGTGCCGAATTCCTTGGTCATGACCAGGCGCAAACGCGCAAACAGCGCCACGACATTGATCGCGAAGGCGACGAAGAAGGGATAACGCCAGCCCCAGGAGAGGAAATCCTCACTGGAAAGATTGGCGACGAAATAACCGAAGAGGGTGCTGGCCAGCGCAAAGCCGATCGGCGCGCCGAGCTGCGGGATCATCGCATACCAGCCGCGGTGCTTGGCCGGCGCATTGAGCGCAAGCAGCGAGGCTAGGCCGTCCCAGGCGCCGCCGAGCGCAAAGCCCTGGCCGAGACGGAAGAGCGCCAGCAACGCGATCGACCAGACGCCGATCTCGTCGTAACCCGGCAGGAAGGCGATCGAGGCCGTGGAGCCGCCGAGCAGGAAGAGCGCGATCGTCAGCTTGGTGCCGCGGCCATACAGCCGGTCGATCGTCATGAAGACGACGGAGCCGACCGGGCGGGCCAGGAAGGCCAGCGAGAAGATCGCGAAGGAATAGAGCGTTCCCGTCAGCCTGTCCGGCGCGAAGGGGAAGATCAGCTGTGGAAAGACCAGGACCGAGGCGAGGCCGTAGACGAAGAAATCGAAGAATTCCGACATGCGGCCGATCACCACGCCGATGGCGATGCTGCCCGGCGAAACCGGCTTGTCGTCGTGAATGCGCCGCGCGTCGCGTTCCAGCGACGACGATGACGGTCCGTAATGCGATGTTGTAGCCATGAAACGCCTCCCTCGTTGAAGCGCTTTCGGCAAGGCGCCTCAGCCTGATCTTGATCAAACCTGCAGGCTTATCAAGTCCGTAAGACGTAAATAGTTCATCATGGCGGCTCAAAATGAGGCGTGGACGGAAAAAACAGCGTGATCCGGAGCGCGATTTTCCGATGGGATGCTGGCCTGCCCGGTTCTGGCGGATATATTGATTGGAAACATGCGCTGGCGGAAGAATCCTTCTTGATTTCATCAGGATTTCAAAGCTGTAGTGCAACATGATTTGTGCCGCAGTGCGGCACGATTGCTGCACTGCGACCAAACACCTCATGTCGCTATCAGGTCCAGTGCGTTAGTCGCGGAACAAACGAAACAACAAGAGCTTAGAGACGTGCCAAAACTCGTGAAGTTTTCCCGCCTTCTATCCGTCTTGCCGCTGCTTTTCCTGGCAGGATGCAACATGGTGGTCATGGCGCCCTCCGGCGACATCGCCGTGCAACAGCGCGATCTCATCGTCATCTCGACGGTGCTGATGCTGTTGATCATCATACCGGTGATCTTCCTGACGCTGTTCTTCGCCTGGCGCTACCGCCGCTCCAATACGGCCGCCACCTACGCGCCGGAATGGCACCATTCGACCCGCCTCGAAATCGTGATCTGGGCAGCACCGCTGGCGATCATCATCGCGCTCGGCGCCGTCACCTGGATTTCCACCCATAAGCTCGATCCCTACCGTCCGCTCGACCGCCTCGATGCGGAGCGCGCCATTCCGGCCGATACCAAGCCGTTGAACGTCGAGGTCGTGGCGCTCGACTGGAAGTGGCTGTTCTTCTATCCCGAACTCGGCATTGCCACAGTCAACGAACTCGCGGCCCCTGTGGACATGCCGATCAATTTCAAGATCACCGCCTCCTCGGTGATGAACTCCTTCTACATCCCTGCCCTTGCCGGCCAGATCTATGCCATGCCCGGCATGGAGACAAAGCTGCACGCCGTCATCAACAAAGAAGGCGAGTATGAGGGCTTCTCCGCCAATTACAGCGGCGCAGGCTTCTCGCACATGCGCTTCAAGTTCCACGGCCTTACCCAAGAGGCGTTTGACGCCTGGGTGGCGCAGGTCAAGCAGCAGGGCACGATGCTCAACCGCGACGCCTATCTGAAGCTCGAGAAGCCGAGCGAGAAGGAGCCGGTGCGTTATTATGCTGGCGCCGATGCCGACCTCTACAATGCCATCCTCAACATGTGCGCCACGCCAGGCAAGATGTGCATGAACGAGATGATGCACATCGACATGATGGGCGGCGGCGGCAAGGAAAGTGCCGAGAACCGCGAGAAGCTGCAATATGACAACCGTCATGCCGACGAAGGGATCGTGGCGCCCGCCGCCACCGTGCCGGCGACGGGGGCACCGGCGCGAAGCGAGCCCGCCCAGCGTACCGACGGCAACAGCATGCAGCACGACATGCCCGGCATGCCTAGCACGCCCGGAATGGACATGCAGCATGAGGGTCATTCCATGCCCGGCATGAGCAATGGCGCCGATCCGGCGCCGGCGCAGCTCAACAACAACAATTAACCTGGCGCTTTGCGTCGCAAGACATAATGAACGGGTTGTTCCATGTTTTCCAATCCTGACCTCCTGAAGTTCGTCTTCGGCCGGTTGACCCTCGATGCCATCCCCTATCACGAGCCGATCCTCGTCGTGACCTTCATCGGCGTCGTCATCGGCGCCCTCGCGGTGCTCGGCATCATCACCTATTTCAAGTTCTGGGGTCCGCTCTGGCGGGACTGGATCTGCAGCGTCGATCACAAGAAGATCGGCATCATGTATGTGATCCTCGCCGTCATCATGCTGTTGCGCGGCTTCTCCGACGCGATCCTGATGCGCATCCAGCAGGCGATCGCCTTCAACGGTTCGGAGGGCTATCTGCCGCCGCACCATTACGACCAGGTCTTCACCGCCCACGGCGTCATCATGATCTTCTTCGTGGCGATGCCCTTCGTCACCGGTTTGATGAACTTCGTGGTACCGCTGCAGATCGGCGCGCGCGACGTCTCCTTCCCTTTCCTCAACAACTTCTCTTTCTGGATGACCACCGCCGGCGCGATCGTCATCATGCTGTCGCTGTTCATCGGCGAATTCGCCCAGACCGGCTGGCTCGCCTACCCGCCGTTGTCGGGCGCTGCCTACAGTCCGGGTGTCGGCGTCGACTATTATATCTGGGGCCTGCAGGTGGCCGGCGTCGGAACGACGCTTTCGGGCATCAACCTGATCGCCACCATCGTCAAGATGCGTGCGCCGGGCATGACCTTCATGAAGATGCCGGTCTTCACCTGGACGGCGCTCTGCACCAACGTGCTGATCGTCGCCTCCTTCCCGATCCTGACGGCAACGCTCGCGCTGCTGTCGCTCGACCGCTATGCAGGCACGAACTTCTTTACCAACGACCTCGGCGGCAATCCGATGATGTACATCAACCTCATCTGGATCTGGGGTCATCCGGAGGTCTACATCCTCGTGCTGCCGGCCTTCGGCATCTTCTCGGAAGTCGTCGCCACCTTCTCCGGCAAGCGCCTCTTCGGCTACGCCTCGATGGTCTACGCCACCTGCGTGATCATGATCCTGTCCTACATCGTCTGGCTGCACCATTTCTTCACCATGGGCTCGGGCGCCAGCGTCAACTCCTTCTTCGGCATCACCACGATGATCATCTCGATCCCGACGGGGGCGAAGATGTTCAACTGGCTCTTCACCATGTATCGCGGCCGCATCCGCTATGAGGTGCCGATGCTGTGGACGGTCGGCTTCATGGTGACCTTCGTCATCGGCGGCATGACCGGCGTCATGCTTGCCGTGCCGCCGGCCGACTTCGTGCTGCACAATTCGCTGTTCCTCATCGCCCACTTCCACAACGTCATCATCGGTGGCGTTCTCTTCGGCATGTTCGCCGGCGTGAACTACTGGTTCCCGAAGGCGTTCGGCTTCAAGCTCGATCCCTTCTGGGGCAAGATGAGCTTCTGGTTCTGGCAGATCGGCTTCTGGTTCGCCTTCATGCCGCTCTACGTGCTGGG
Source organism: Rhizobium beringeri (assembly GCF_004306515.1). Lineage (NCBI taxonomy): Bacteria > Pseudomonadati > Pseudomonadota > Alphaproteobacteria > Hyphomicrobiales > Rhizobiaceae > Rhizobium > Rhizobium beringeri. The sequence continues at coordinate 121,219 of NZ_SILG01000003.1, forward strand.
CCTGATGGGCGTCACCCGCCGCATGAGCCAGTTCGAGGACCCGTCGATACAGATCTGGTTCATCATCGCCGCTTTCGGCGTCGGCCTGATTGCGCTTGGCATTGCCGCCTTCCTGATCCAGATCGTCGTCAGCTTCATGAAGCGCGAGGAATTGCGCGACGACAGCGGCGATCCCTGGGATGGCCGCACGCTGGAATGGTCGACCTCTTCGCCGCCGCCGGAATACAACTTCGCCTTGACGCCTGTCGTGCACGATCATGACGGCTGGTACGACATGAAGAACCGCGGTTATGCGCGTCCGCTGGAAGGCTTCCGGCCGATCCACATGCCGAAGAATACCGGCACTGGCGCGATCCTGTCGGGCATCAGTGTCGCACTCGCCTTCGGCCTGATCTGGTACATGTGGTGGCTGGTCGTCGTCTCCTTCGTCGCCATGCTCGTCGTTGCGATCGGCCATACTTTCAACTACAGACGCGACTTCTACATCCCCGCCGAAGAGGTGACCGAAACGGAAGGCAAGCGCACCGCACTGCTTGCCGAGCAGGTGTAAGAAACCATGAGCGATCAGACCATCGACACGGCCGAAAAGCCTGAATTCTACCTGACGGAAGACCATCATCCGGAAAACAGCACCAATCTCGGCTTCTGGCTCTACCTGATGAGCGACTGCCTGATCTTCGCCGTGCTGTTTGCAACACACGGCGTGCTCGGCCGCAACTATGCCGCCGGCCCGTCGCCGGCCGATCTCTTCGATCTGCCGATCGTTGCCCTCAACACCTCGATGCTGCTGTTCTCCTCGATCACCTACGGCTTCGCGATGCTGCAGATGGAGCGGAACGCAAAGGCGGAAACACTGTTCTGGCTTGCTGTGACCGGCCTGTTCGGCGCAGCTTTCATCGGGCTTGAGCTCTACGAGTTCATCCACCTGATCCATGAAGGCGCCGGGCCGACGCGCAGCGCCTTCCTCTCCTCCTTCTTCACCCTGGTCGGCACGCACGGGCTGCACGTCACCTTCGGCATCATCTGGCTGATCACGCTGATGGTGCAGGTGTCGATGCACGGGTTGATCGAGGCAAACCGCCGCCGCCTGATGTGCCTTTCGATGTTCTGGCACTTCCTCGACGTCGTCTGGATCGGCGTCTTTTCCTTCGTCTACCTGTTGGGAGTTCTCGGATGAGTTCGCAAGCCCCTGCACATGAGGATGCCCACGAGGCTCACCACGGCCACAGCCACGGCCATCAGGCCGGCCACGGCACGTTCCGCAGCTACATGACGGGCTTCGTGCTTTCCGTCATCCTGACCGCCATTCCCTTCTGGCTGGTCATGTCAGGCGTGTTCGACAGCCCGGCGGTGACGGCGGTGCTGGTGATGGGCCTCGGCGCGATCCAGATCGTCGTCCATATGGTCTTCTTCCTGCACATGAATACCAGGAGCGAGGGCGGCTGGACGATCATGGCGCTGATCTTCACCCTCATCATCGTCGCCATCGCGCTCTCGGGCTCGCTCTGGGTCATGCATCATCTCAACACCAACATGATGCCGATGAGCCCCGAGATGATGAAGAACATGCCGTGACCGTCACGAAGGGGCGGCGGCAGCGTCACCCGCAGGCTCCCTCGGAAAAATCCGATAAACGTCATTATCGGGCAAAACGCACGACCTTCGCCGTCTGCCTGATACTGCTTGCCGCGGCACTCGCGGCACTCGGCACCTGGCAGGTTGAGCGCCTGGCCTGGAAGCGCGACCTTATCGCCCGCGTCGACCAGCGTGTGCATGCGGCACCCGCGCCGGCCCCGGCACGCGCCGACTGGAACAAGGTCAATGCTGCCGACGACGAATATCGGCGGGTGACCGCAGGCGGAACCCTGGCGAACGACAAAGAAACGCTGGTCTATGCCTCGACCGCGCTCGGTCCGGGTTACTGGGTGATGGCGCCGCTGACGCTTGCCGACGGTACATCAATCCTCGTCAATCGCGGCTTCGTGCCGACCGAGCGGCGCGACCCGGCCTTGCGCCGCGAGGGGCAACTGTCAGGCCCGGTCGAGATCACCGGGCTGATGCGGATGACGGAACCAAAGGGATCGCTGCTGCAATCGAATGACGTCGCGGCCGACCGGTGGTATTCGCGCGATGTCGCAGCGATCGCTGAAAAGCGCGGCGTCGGTGCGGTTGCGCCCTATTTCATCGACGCCGATGCCGCGGCCAATCCGGGCGGCCTGCCCGTGGGCGGCCTGACGATCATCGATTTCCCCAACAACCATCTCGTCTACGCGATCACCTGGTACGGGCTGGCGGCGATGGTGCTGGCATTGCTGGTGTTCATTCTTCGCGGCGAGAGGACCACTGCATAGTTCAAAGCGCACCGTAGCGGGCCTGCCATGAACCTCGCAGGCGATCTCATGAGGCAAACCGGCTGATCGCCTCGGCGAGCTGCGCCTGCGAAAAGGGCTTGCCGAGACGAGGCAGGTCGACGATACCGGCGCCTTCGGGGATCTCGGCATAACCGCTTGCGAGGATGATCGGCATGTCAGGCCATTCGCTGCGGATCGCATGGGCAAGTTGCGCGCCCGTCATGCGCGGCATGGCATGGTCGCAAATCACCAGGTCAACCTGCTCCTTGCGTAGGATCTCGAGCGCCTCGGGACCAGCCATCGCCTCGAACACGGTGTGACCAAGATCCTCCAGCATCAGTGTCGTATTCATCAGGACGAGACCATCATCATCGACGGCGACGATACGCAGCCGACGCGGCGCATTTTCCTCTTGTAGCGGCCGCTCGGCATCTGCCTGGGTTGCCTGTTCGACTATTGCGACCGGGAACCACAATTCGGCCGTCGTGCCTTCGCCGAGGCTGCTCTTCATCATGAGGCGGCCGCCGGACTGGGACGCAAGGCCCTGCACCATGGAAAGGCCGAGGCCGGTGCCCTTGCCGACACCCTTGGTGGTAAAAAACGGCGTGATGGCCTGCTGCAGCGTCTTTGCATCCATGCCCTCGCCTTCATCGATCACCGCGATACGGACATAGCGGCCAGCCGACAGCGGACCCTTGCCTGACGGCAGCGACTCTTCGGACGCGCGAAGCACGATCCGGCCGCCGGACGGCATGGCATCGCGGGCGTTGACGACGAGGTTCAAGATCGCCATTTCCAGCTGGTTCGGATCGGTCAGGATCGTTGGCAGCCTGACGGGGAAAGAGGTCTCGATCACGGTGAGAGGGCCGAGCGAACGGCTCAGCATATCCATCATGCCACGGACCAGTCCGGACACGTCGATCGGCTCCATGTGCAGTTCCTGCCGGCGGGAAAAAGCCAGCATGCGCTGCGTCAATGCCGCGCCGCGTTGGGCGCCCTGCATGGCATTGTCGACGAGCGATGTCAGTGAGAGATCCTGCGGCATGCGTTTCTTCAGGATTTCAAGGCTGCCGAGCACAGCCATCAAGAGATTGTTGAAATCATGGGCGATACCGCCGGTCAGTTGACCGATCGCCTCCATCTTCTGCGATTGGAAGAGCTCTTCGCGCGCCTGCTCCAGGGCCCGTTGGGTCTCCATCTTCTCGGTGATATCGCGGGTGATCTTGGCGAAACCGAGCACATCTCCTTCGTCGTCGCGGATGACGTCGATGACGACGCTGGCCCAAAAACGAGTGCCGTCCTTGCGCACACGCCAGCCTTCCCGCTCGAACCGACCCTCGGCGCGGGCAAGCCTGAGCGCGGTTTCCGGCACGCCGGCTTCGCGGTCTTCTGGGGTATAGAAAGTCGAGAAATGCCGACCGACGATTTCATGCGGCCGATAGCCCTTGATCCGCTCGGCACCGAAATTCCAGCTGCTGACATTGCCGTCGGGATCGAGCATGTAGATCGCATAGTCCGAGACGCCTTGGACCAGCCGGCGGAACTGTTCTTCGCTCTGGCGGATCGTCTGTTCAGCTGCTCTGCGTTCGGTCAGGTCGCGGGTGATCTTGGCATAGCCGATGAGCTCGCCGGAGGGACGACGGATCGGATCGATGATCACATGGGCCCAGAAGCGGCTTCCATCCTTGCGCTGGCGCCAGCCTTCCCCCTCGAACCGACCGTGCTCCGCCGCCGTGGCGAGGGCACGCGCCGGTAGTCCCGCGGCCCGGTCCTCTAGTAGATAGAAACGGGAAAAATGCTCGCCGAGAATTTCGGAAGGCTTGTAACCTTTGAAGCGCTGAGCGCCGGTATTCCAGCTCGTTATGATGCCTTCGGGGCTCAGCATATAGATGGCGTAGTCGGTGATGGCATCGACCAGAAGGCGAAAGCGTCCCTCTTCGTTAAGAGACGTATCATGTCGATTCAGCACTTCCATCGGCCCCTCGGATTCAGCAACGCTTTATAACGCTGCGGCGGGCGGATGGTTCCGAAACGACCCCAATTTTTCAGACGGCCTTGACCTGTGGATAGAACCTTTCGCCGACACGCTCGGCAGCGGCATAGGCCTGCGAGACGATCTCCGGCACGAGATCGATATCGGGGAGGCTGCCGAGGCCGAGTGGGCCGACGGCAAAGAGCCCGGCGACCGTCGAACCGTCCTCCAAGAACGGCTCGCCGCGCGCGTTGACCGCGAGCCCGAGCGAGAGCTCGTCCGGCATGGCGAGGCCGGCGGAAAGCAGGCTTTGCATCAGCGGCGCTGAAAGATCCGGCGCCTGACAGCGGCAGTCGATGATGCGCTCGGCATGGATGACCTCCTCGGCAGCGGAACCGGCCGGCGTGAAGAACAGGCCGCTCAGACCCCGGCGGCCGGCGCGGCCACGGCGCAGCACCGTGCGGCCTTCGGCGAGCTCGCGTTTCAAGCGCAGGTGCATGGCCTCCGGCAGACGGTTGCGATGGCTGTCGTAGATTGCCCTGAGGTGGCGGTTGAACTGATGCTTGTCGCGGGCCGGCAGCGAACGCCAAAGCGAGCGGGCATGTTTCCTCAGGCCGTTCATCACCGATTGCCAGCTTCGCCCCGCTTCCTCCGCCTCGCGACAGGCTTGACGGATGAAGTGCACGATCTGCGGCAGGCCCTGCGGCAGCGCTTCGGCCGGGAAGACCGGATCGGCGGAATTTGGCGTATGGCTCTGGGGCAGGAAGCCGCGCCGGGAAATGATCGTCACCTGGCCGGCGTAACCGGAATCGCGCAGCTGCAGCAGCTGGTCGACGACGCGGATGCCGCTGCCGAGCAGCACCGCATGCGGTCGGGCGACGAGGCGCTGGGCCCTGACCGGCGAAGCCTCCTGCTCGCCGGCATCCGGCGCAGTCAGGCCGTAACCGGTGGCGAGGATAACGGTATCGAACAGCGGATTGGCGGGATTGGCGCTTTCGAGCAGGAAGCGGTTGCCGTGGCTCCTGCGGATCGCCACAACAGGATCGTTGCAGACCTGGACGGTGATGTCCCTGCGCGCGGCGAGCGCTTCCGAAAAGCGCTGATAGACATAATCGCTGAAGATCTCCTTCGGCACGAAGATCTGCCGGAATCCGGGAATGGCGGCCGGCACGGCGGCGCGGAAGGCGGCGTTGCTGCAGAGCCAGTCGTTGAAATCGTCATTGTCGCCGACCGAGACCGAGAGATCCCGCACACGGGTGTTGAGGATCGTCGAGGAGCGGGCTGAGGCCAGCGCCTGCCCACCGCTGACCGACGAATTCGGATCGAACAGCTGCAGGTGGAAGGGCGCGCGCACCGTCTTCATCAGCGCGATCGCCGTCATCATGCCGGAAAAGCCGCGCCCGACGATCGCAATGCGCGGTACGGCTGATATCTGCGCCGCCGCATTGGCTCTCGCCGAAAAAAGTCCCTGAACCGTCATCGCAACTCCTTTGCGGCTTCATCCGCACCGTGGGTCGATCGAGGTTTCAACGCATAAAACAGCGGTTCACGCGTTGATGAGGTTCATGCGGCCATTCACAACACCTGCCGCGGCATCGGGGGTCCGCACCAGCAGCCCCGCAAGAGAACCAGGGGAGCAATCACGCTCCTCCATAGTCTATCAAACTAGTAGTGTATGAAAGCGCTAAATGGCGCAGGTGGCAAGAGCTTTGTTGCCTCATTAGTTCAAGTTATTGAAATATAACATAATTTAGAAGTACACCGTGGAAGTCTGGCCAACCTTTGCACCTTGAGCTGCGAATTGATGGTGGAAAACGCGAGGTCGACAGCGGCCTCAGCTGCCCTCGCCCGGATATTGTTTTGCCTTCAGCAGGCTCGCCAGATGCGCCGTGTTGCGCGCTAGCATGTCGACGGATTTCGTCACGACCTTCGGCACCTTGTCGAGATCGACGAAATTGGTGGAACCCATTGCCTCGCCGACCCAATAAGCCACCGCATTCGCCGGAACGGTGAAGCCGACGTCGTTCAGCGCCTGGAAGAGCTCGGCCGACACATGATGGGCGCCGTCCTCGTTGCCAACGACAGCGACGGCCGCGACCTTGCCATAGGAGACCATACGGCCCTGATCGTCGGTCTCCTCGAGGAAGGCGTCCATGCGCTCCAGCGCCCGCTTGCAGACACTGGATGGCTGGCCGAGCCAGATCGGCGTTGCCATCAGCAGGATATCGGCGCCCAGCACCTTGGCGCGAATATCCGGCCAGTCATCGTCGGCGCCTTCGTCGGAGGTGACGCCCGGCTTGACGTTAAAATCGGCAAGGCGAAGCACTTCGGTCTCAACGCCCTGTTCGGACATCGCCTTGTCGATGAGGCCGATCATCCGGTCGGTGGAGGACGGGTCCTTGGCGTCGCTGGTCTTCAGCGTGGCGTTGAGGGCGAGAGCTTTCAGCGGCATGGGTCTCTCCGGTAGATGGACTGTTGGCATTCGCCTGGCTGCAACCCGTTCGCGCACAGATTGTTCCAGCCCGGATGCGAGGACACCTCACGTAAAAATAACCAACTGGTGAATTCTTTACTTGAACCCCCAAATGGAATCGGCAAAAGTGAAGGTGCTATCAATCCCTTCATGGATTTGCCGTCTTTTCGGGCCAGCGTCCGACCACACATCTATTGGAAAAAATACCGTGAGCAGCGATGCGTTAATACGCGCGACGAAGCCTTCGGCTTCGATGGCGCTTGCAACTGCGGCAGGCTGGGGCCGAGGCCTCTACACATTGGTGCGCATCACCATGATGGCCTTCCGCCACCCCTGGCAATCCGGCTTTGCGATCGGCGCCACGCTTGTCGCCTCCACCTTCCAGCTGATGATCCCGCGCCTTCTCGGCCAGGCCGTCGACCACACCCAGATGGCGATGAGCGGCGGTGCGGCGGGCCAGGTGGCACAGGACGCGCTCCTGACCACGGCATTGCTGCTGCTCGGCGCCAGCGTGCTGCGCGGCCTCTTCACCATGGTCCAGAACTATTACAGCGAAGCCGTCGGCCATCACATCGGCTACGAGTTGCGGCTGGCCTGTTACGAGAAGATCCAGCGGCTCTCCTTCAGCTTTCATGACACGGTCCATTCCGGCGACCTGATCACCGTCGGCCTGCTCGATCTCGAAGGCGTGCGCATGTATTTTTCCACCGCGCTCGTCCGGATGATCCTGCTGTCGATCCTGATCGGCATCGGCGCCTATATGCTGCTGTCGACCGATATCGTGCTCGGCCTCCTGGCGCTCTCCTTCGTGCCCTTCGTCGGCTGGCGCTCCTCGGTGACGCAGCTGCGGCTGCGCGCCACCTGGCTCGACCTGCAGGAGCGGCTTTCGGTGCTGACCCGCATCATGGAGGAGAATCTCGGCGGCATCCGCGTCGTACGCGCCTTTGCCGCCCACGAACACGAGATTTCGAAATTCGAGGCGGCGTCGAAAAACGCGCTGGCGCTCGCGCATCAGCGCGTCGGCATCCGCGTCACCAATACCAGCGCCATGACCTTCTCATTCTTCGCGGCGATGGGCCTGGTGCTCTGGGTCGGCGGCGGCAAGGTGATGTCGGGCGAGATCACCGTCGGCACGCTGGCCTCGTTCCTGACCTTCATGACCATCCTGCAGATGCCGGTGCGCCAGCTCGGCCTGATGGTCAACTCCTTTGCCCGCGCCTCCACCTGCGGCTCGCGCCTCTTTGCCCTTCTCGACCTCGACATCGCGATCAAGGATGCGCCGGATGCGAAGGAGCTGAACCTCACCGACGGCGTGCTGCGCTTCGAGAATGTCAGCTTCGCCTATCCGGGTTCGGAAAAGCGCACCGTGCTCCAGGATGTCTCTTTTGAAGCCCGGCGCGGCCAGACGATCGGCATCGTCGGGCCTCCCGGCAGCGGTAAGTCGACGATCGCCCACCTGATCCCACGCTTCTACGATGTCAGCGGCGGCAAAATCACGATCGACGGCCAGGACATCCGCAAGGCGACGCTGCAATCGCTGCGCCGGGCCGTGGCCGTCGTCCAGCAAGATTCCTTCCTGTTCACGACGACGATCGAAAACAACATCGCCTATGGCGACCCGTGGGCGAAGGAAGTCCGCATTGAGCGCGCCAGCGAAAGCGCCCAGTTGCACAATTACGTGCTCGGCCTTCCCACGGGTTACGGCACTGTGGTTGGCGAGCGCGGCGTTTCGCTTTCCGGCGGCCAGCGGCAGCGTCTTTCGATCGCCCGCGCGCTGATGCTGAAACCGGCAGTGATGGTATTCGACGATTCGACGGCGGCAATCGATGCGGCCACCGAGCAGCGCATCCGCGGCGCCATGCGCCGCTATGCCGCTGACCGCGTAACGATCATCGTTGCCCACCGCCTGAGCTCGCTGATGCATGCCGACCAGATCCTGTTCGTCGAAGACGGCCGGATCGTCGAGCGCGGCACGCATGCGGCGCTGCTTTCGCTCGGCGGGCGCTACAAGGCGCTCTACGACCTTCAGGTGCGGCCAGGCGACGAGGCGCTGAGCGCCTAGCAACCGGTATGTTCCCCTCTGCTCCCAAGTGGAGAGGAACAAGTAGTGACTATGCAGGCCACCGGAAGTGATGGCCGCGGGAGGAATGACATGGCCGAGGAACTGGAAACCGAGCGCCCCGACGTTCGCGAGGATGGACGCCGCCCGCCGCGGGCGGTGGTCGGTTCGCATCGCGTCGAGGAGGAGATGTTCGGCAAGGCGTTCGACGGCAACATCGTCAAGCGCATCTGGGTTTTCGTTCACCCCTATCGCCGCCAGGTCCTCTGGTCCGTCGTCGCCGTTCTGACCTTCACGATGATGCAGCTCACCATCCCGCTGATCATCCGCTATGCCATCGACCACGGCATGTCGCCGGGTGGCAACCATTCGGCGCTGGCCTGGTCGATCGTCGCCTTCACGATTGCCATCCTCATCAACTACGCGGCAAGCTACGCGCAGGAAACGCTGGTCGGCGGCGTGGCGGAAGATGTTCTCTTTGATATCCGCAAGGCGATGTTTTCGCATCTCCAACGCGTTTCGCTCTCCTTCATGGACAAGACGGAGGTCGGCCGGCTGATGTCGCGCCTGCAGGGCGACGTCAACTCGATGCAGGAATTCCTCGAAACCTCGGTGCTCTCCGTCGGCGACATCGTGCTGCTTTTCGGCATCATTTTCGTGATGCTCTATCTCGATTTCAAGCTGGGGCTGCTGACGCTCTCGGTGCTGCCGGTGCTCTTCATCGTCCGGCTGTTCTGGCTGCCGCTCGCCCGCAAATCCTTCATGGCCGCCCACGAGACCAATTCGATTGCCGCTGGCGCCCTCGCCGAAGCGATCCACGGTGTGCGTGCCGTCCAGAGCATGGACAGGCAGGGCGTCAACTTCACGCTCTACGACGACAAGGCGCGTGCCAACCTGCTGACGCATCTGACGGCGGCGCGCTATGCGCAGGTGATGGTGCCGATCGTCGATAGCCTGACCGGCGTGGCGATGGCGCTCGTCATCGTCGTCGGCGGCGCCCGCGTTCTCAACCAGGCGCTCGATGTCGGCGTGCTCGTCGCCTTCCTGTTCTACATTCAGCGCTTCTTCGACCCAATCCGTTCGCTGACCCTGCAATATTCGGTGATGCAGCGTGCCATGGCTTCCGGCCAGCGGCTGACCGAAGTGCTCGACGTGCCTGTCGACATCAAGGATGCGCCTGGTGCCACGGCGCTATCGCGCGACATGGACGGCTCGGTGGAATTCAAGGACGTCGTCTTTGGCTACAATCCGAAGCATCCGGTGCTGAAGCATGTCAGCTTCAAGGTCAATCCCGGCGAGACGGTGGCGCTGGTCGGGCCGACGGGGTCCGGCAAATCGAGCTGCATGTCGCTGATCCATCGCTTTTACGATGTGCAGCAAGGCCAGGTGCTGGTCGGCGGCCACGATGTGCGAGCGCTGACGCAGGATTCGCTCGGGGCACAGATCGCCATGGTGCTGCAGGAACCCTTCCTCTTCACCGGCACCGTTTTCGAAAACATCCGCTACCACAAGCTGGAAGCGACGCGCGAACAGGTGATCGAGGCGGCCAAGGCCGTCGGCGCGCACGACTTCGTCATGCGTCTGCCGGAGGGTTACGATAGCGTTCTCGGCGAGCGTGGCGGCAACCTCTCGCTTGGCCAGCGCCAGCTCTTGAGCTTTGCCCGCGCCTTGGTGGCGGATGCAAAGATCCTCGTGCTCGACGAGGCGACCGCCAATATCGACAGCTATACCGAGATGCTGATCCAGAAAGCGCTGGTGAAGCTGCTCGAAAACCGCACCGGCCTCGTCATCGCCCATCGGCTTGCGACCATCCGCGAGGCGGACCGCATCATCGTGCTGCAGAACGGCGAAATCATCGAAAGTGGCGACCACCGCCAACTGATGAAGAACGGCAAGCTCTACTCGAAGCTCTATAACCTCAATTACGCCTCCTTCGACGACATTCCCGAAGACGTGCTGGAAGAGACGACGGCGACGCAATCGGCGACCTAGCGCATTCGCTCGAAAATCGGAATCATTTTCGAGAAGCGCGATGCGAGGATTGAAAAGTGTAGAGCGTCCTTTGGGCTTCCGTGAGGACGCTCGGCCCTCTAATCCGGATGACATGCATTAATGCCTGTCGCAAAGTTTGAACGAACAAACGACTTGCTGCCGCATTTCCCTCTTATCTGGGGCAAGTGCCACTGAGGAGAATATTATGAAGAGAGTTATTAGCAGCCTGTTGATCGCAACGGCCCTTGTTGGATCGGCCATTCAGCCTGCTGCCGCGCGCGACCACCACCGTCATCACGACAACACCGGTCGAATCATCGCCGGCGGCGTTGCCGCAGGTGTTGTCGGCGGGTTAATTGGGGGCGCAATCGCCAATAACGGCGGCCCTCGCTACGTCGATGAGCCTCGCTATGTCCAACCCGCGCCGAGATGCTGGTATGAGGACCGCGATGTCCGCAATCGCTATGACGGCGGCTATCATGCCGAAACTGTACGCGTCTGCGAATAACGGGCTCATAAACCCGCTACCGGGAGGCTCGAGCGGCGCGACTTGACGATATGTCGTCGCCGCTCGCATTCATCCCCCGAGCCGAGGTTCGTCCGCAGCCCCGGCTTCCGCAATGAACATTGGCTGCGTTTAGCGCCATGTCAGCTTAATCTGCGGTTATCGCCCTTATCGCAAAAATCTCATTGCCATGCGATCGCTTGTCATGCGGCTGTCAAAGACGATGAATAGCTGAAAGCCGATGAATGATGGTCCACTAAACGGCGGCAAAGTACCGAAGAAAGAACGCATGCGGTTCGTCAGCGCCGCGCAGGTCGCGCAATTGGCGGGCGTTTCGCGCTCCGCGGTCTCACGCACCTTCACGCCGGGCGCCAGCGTCGCTCCGACGACGCGTGAAAAGGTACTGCGGACGGCGCAAGAGCTCGGTTACCACGTCAACGACCTGGCGCGCGGCGTGCTTGCCAATCAGAGCCGCCTCGTCGGCATCGTCGCGACCCGGCCGGAAGTGGGTTTTCGCGCGCATCTGGCGGCAGCACTTGCCAAAGCCCTGATCAAACGCGGCAGCATCCCGATCCTCATCAACACCGGCCAGACGGAAGACGAGCTGCTCGCCGCCCAGAAGATGCTGATCGGCCACCGCGCCGAGGCGATCATCATTCTGTCCGGCTCGCCGCCGGCGAGTTTCTTCGAACTCGCACAGCGAAACGGCCAGCCGCTCGTCGTGATCGGCCGTTCGGAACCCGACGCCGACCATGTGCGCGCCGGCAACTCCGAAGCCTCCGGCAAGGCGGCGACGGCCTTTTACGAAAGCGGCAGACGGAGGCTTGCGGTCGTCGGCTCCAACACGGGAACGCCTGCTATCATCGAGCGCGAGAGCGCTTTTCTGTCGACCGCCGAGTCGCTCGGTACATCCGTCGTCGTCGGACGCGGCGGCGATTCGGACTATGATGGCGGTGTTGCCGCCGCGCGCGCACTCTTTTCGGAGACAATAAAGCCCGACGCCGTTTTCTGCGCCAACGACCAGATCGCCTTCGGACTGATGGATGTCGTGCGCCTGGAAGCGCGGCTGCGCATCCCCGAGGACGTCGCCGTCATCGGCTTCGACGACGTGCCGGAATCCTCCTGGCTGAGCTACAGGCTCACCACCTTCCGCCAGGACCCGCTGACCATGGCGCTGCGTGCCGTCAAATTGATGGAGCGGCGGCTTGAAAATCCCGATGCGCCTCCGGGTTACGAACGCGTCATTCCGGAACTCGTCATCCGCCAGAGCTTCAGACCCTGACCTTTCCGCGCGGCTTTTCGCAGGCGCCATCCTGTGGCAAGAAGGAGCATGACGCTTTATTTGCCGCATGTCGTTGTCCCAAAACCATTGCACACTTTTGGGCGACATGCATTGGGGAGGAAGATCGCCTGAGATGAAGGGAATTCGCCAGCTCGCCGAGCATCTCGACATTTCGATCGGGACCGTATCCCGTGCGCTGAACGGCAAGCCCGACGTCAACGACGAAACGCGCCGTCGCGTGCTCGCCGCCGCCGAAGAGCTCGGTTACGTCGCCAACCAGTCGGGCCGCAGCCTTCGCCAGGGCATGACCAACGTCATCGGGCTGATGCTCGAGGTGAGCCGCGAGACGGTCGAAAACAGCGACGACTTCTTCCTTGGCGTCACCGACGGGCTGCAGAGCGTCTTTTCCCGTCACAAGCTCGATCTCGTCATGCTACCCTGCCCCGATGACGAGGACCCACACGAATATCTGAAGCGCATGGTGGCGCGCCGCCTTGTCGACGCGCTGATCATCTCCGCGACACGACGCACCGACCGGCGCATAGAGCTTCTGGAAAAGGCCCGCATCCCCTTCGTGACGCTCGGCCGCAGCGCGTCGGGCGGCAGTTACACCTGGATGGATCTCGATTTCGAGGGCGTGGCGACGCGCGGCGTCGACCGGCTCGTCGCCAAAGGCCACCGGCGGATCGCGGTGGCTGTCCCCTCCTCCGACATCAATCTCGGCTACCTCTTCCTCGACGCCTACCGCCAGGCACTGCAACGGCACGGCATCCCCTTCGACCCGGCCCTCGTCATCCGGGTCAAGTCGAGCGAACAGGGTGGCTATCAGGCCGGCCACGAATTGCTGATGATCAAGCAGCGGCCGACGGCGATCATCCTGATCCATGAACTGATGGCGATCGGGCTCTACCGCCGGCTTGCCGAGGCCGGCGTCGCGCCCGGCCGTGACCTCGCCGTCGTCGGTTTCCGCGAGGAGCCGCGCACGCTTTTCCTGCAGCCGACGCTGACGTCCTTCCGCATGTCGCTACGCGATCTCGGCGCCCAGCTCGGCGAAACCCTGCTCGCCACCATGCCGGCCTATGCCGATCATTATCCGCAGGGCGCCCGCAACAGGATCTGGCCGCTGGAACTCGTTCCGGGCGAAAGCGACGCTTTCACGCTGACGGCCTGAAGCCGACCGCGTCGATATATTTCGCGGCTTGCATCAGACCCGGCTTGGAGCAGCCTGTTCCCTGCTCGACAGCTGATGCGTGACGAAGAAGACCAGCAGGGCTCCGGCCGCCAGGCAGGCGGACAGGAAGAACATCGGCGCGATCGTGCTGCCGCTCGCTTCCTTGATCCAGGGCACGACGTTCTGGGCGACGAAACCGCCGAGATTTCCGACCGAATTGATGGCGGCAAGGCCGGCTGCAGCACCCGCGCCCTTGAGGAAACGTGAGGGCAGGCTCCAGAACACCGGCTGGGGCGCGAAGATCCCGGCAGCAGCGACACAGAGGAAGGCGAATTGCAAGGTGTGGTTCGGGATCAGCGCCGAGAGCAGCAGGCAGGCGGCGCCGATGAAAGCCGGAATGACGATATAGGGCGTCTTCGATTGCGCCTTGTCGGCCATGGCGGGAACGACATAGAGCGCGATCGCGACCAGCACCCAGGGAATGATGTTGAGGAAACCGTTCACCGTGTTGCTGACGCCGAAGGCCTTGACGATGGTCGGCAGCCAATAGCTCAGCCCATAGGCAGAAAGCGGAAAGGCGATATAGCAGAGCGCCATCAGCAGCACGCGTGGGTCGATGAGCGCCTTGAAGCCGTTTCCGGCATTCTCGCCCATGCCGGCATTTTCCGAGGCGAGCCTGTGTTCGAGCCACTGCTTCTCTTCGCCGCTCAGGAAGCTCGCGTTTTCAGGCCGGCCAGGAAGATAGAAGAAGGTGACGATGCCGGCGATGACAGCCGGAACACCCGTCGCCAGGAACACCCACTCCCAGCCTGCAAAGCCGTAGAGACCGTCGAGATCGAGCAGCACGCCGCCGAGCGGCGCACCGACGGCATTGGCGATCGCGCTGAAGATCATGAACAGCCCGACCATCCTGCCGCGATAGACTGAAGGGAACCACAGCGTCAGCAGATAGAGAACGCCGGGAAAGAAGCCGGCTTCGCAGACACCGAGCAGGAAACGCAGGATATAGAACATCGTCGCGTTCTGTGTGAAGGCGAGCGCGATGGTGACGATGCCCCAGGAGACCAGGATGCGTGCGAACCAGACACGGGCGCCGAGCCTGTCAAGGAAGAGGTTGCTCGGCACCTCGAAAAGAAAATAGCCGATGAAGAAGAGCGAGGCGCCAAGGCCGTAGGCATATTCGCTCATTCCGAGGGCATCGACCATCTGCAGCTTGGCGAAACTGACGTTCTGCCGGTCGATATAGGCGATGAGATAAAGGATGCCGAGAAACGGCATCAGCTTCCAGGTGATTTTCGAGATCAGCCGCTTCTCGTCGACCATAAGTATCCTCCGATATGACCATGCTTCGTCACGGCGTAGATAGAGCGGCCAGCCGATAATCAATTGCGCGTTGCATTTTCTGGGAGGGGCCGCGACCAGATCATATGGCCGCACCCGGACACCGGGTGCGGCCTGTCTTTAGATCATTCAGCAGCGGCAACAGCCGCGCGGCGGCCGATCGTTGCCTGGGTCAGCGCGAAGGCTGAGAAGGCGCAGAGCGCGATGCCGGCGGCCATCGGAACGGCAGTACCGTCGAAGAAGACGCTCGATATGACCATGGCGACGGCGGCGATCACGAAGTGCAGCGTGCCCATCAGCGACGAGGCCGTGCCGGCGATCTCGCCGTGATCCTCAAGGGCAAGCACCGCGCTCGTCGGGATGACGAGGCCGAGGAAGCCGTAGCCGATGAACAGGAAGGTCGCCAGGAAAGGCAGCTGATTGAATCCAGAAGCCATCACCACCGCCATCACGACCATCGCAAGCGCATAAGCGCTGACCGCAATCCGCATGACGCGCACCAGGCCGAAACGCTCGCCGAGCCAGCCCGTGGCCTGCGATACCGCGAAGAAGGACACGGCATTGATCGAGAAGGCGAAGCTGTATTGCGTCGGCGTCAGCCCGTAATGCTGGATCAGCACGAAGGGCGAATTGGCGAGATAGACGAGGAAGCTCGAAATGCCGAGGCCGCCGATGAACGTCAGCGTCAGGAAATTGCGGTCGGTCAGCAGCAGGCGGTAAGCCGCCATGGCGCTGCTTAGACCGCTGCCGCTGCGTTCGTTCGCCGAACGGGTTTCGTCAAGCTGGGTCGCAAGCAGGACGAGGCCGATGAAGGCGGCGATCGTCACGGCCCAGAATACACCGCGCCAGCCGTAGAACTCGATGACGGCGCTGCCCGTCAGCGGCGCCAGGATCGGCGAGATCGAAAAGACCAGCATCAACAGCGACATCAGGCGGGCGGCCTGCACGCCGGTGTGCATGTCGCGGACGATGGCGCGCGGAATGACCATGCCAGCGGCACCGCCGATACCCTGAACGAAACGGAAGGCGATCAGCGTTTCGATATCGGTCGCCAGCGCACAGCCGATCGAGGCGATGGCGAAGAGGCCGATGCCGAGATAGAGCGGCAGCTTGCGGCCCCACATATCCGACAGCGGCCCATAGACGAGCTGGGCGAGCGCAAAGGAGATGAAGAAGGCAAGAAGGGTAAGCTGGGTGACGTTGTTATCGGCATGCAGGTCCTGGCCAATGGACGGCAGCGCGGGCAGATACATGTCGATGGCAAAGGGCCCGATGGCCGACAGAAGGCCGAGAATGAGGGCAATGCGAAAGAAGGGAGCCGTCATAATGGTGATCTTTCATAAAAGCGCGGCGAGGTACTGGATCGTCGCTCCGCCACATTGCTCTTAGAGTGCCGTGCGTCCTCTCGGACGCACAAAGGACGCTCTAAGACTTTAAATCTACGCATCGTACTTTCCGAAAATCGGTTCCGATTTTCGGGCCGATGCGCGGGTTGAATGATGATCGTTCGCGCGAAGACGAAGTTGGGAGGTCATATCTCCTGCGGCGGAACCAAGAGTGTCAACAAATTTGGACACAGATGTAAAATTAGACGCCATTGTCTAAAACGTCAAGACGTCTTATCTTCGCTCTCATGAAAGATCGCATGACACCGGCAGTCCGGATGACGGGGCATACACAGCGCGGACAATGCGCCAAGCGCATGTCGATCCTCGATGCCGCGGCCGACGTATTTTGCCGCCAGGGTTTTGCCGGCGCCAGCATCGACGAGATCGCCGCCGTCGCCTGTGTCTCGCGCCAGACGATCTACAATCACTATCGCGAGAAGGAAACGCTTTTCGTCGCCGTCGTCGAAGACGTCATGAACCGCGCCAACGCCATGCTCTTCTCGGTGCTTTCGACCTTTCCTGAACGCGCCGAGGATCTGGAGGACGAGCTGACGGCTTTTGCCGTGCGCCTCAATAAGAACTGCATCTGCAACCACGACGGAAAATTCCTGCGCAAGCTGGTGCAGACCGAGGGCGAGCGATATCCGCACCTCTTCGAAAGCTGGCGCCAGCAGGGGCCGGGCAAGCTGATCACCGCACTTTCTGCACTTCTCGGGCGGCTTGCCCATAAGGGGGCGCTCGCCATCGACGATTTCGACGTCGCCGCCCGGCAGTTCGTGGCACTCGGCAATGCCGACCTGCAGATGATGATCCTTCTCGGCGCCACACCCACCGATGAAGAACTAGAAAAGGCGGCGCGCAACGCGGTCCGTACCTTTCTCAAGGCCTATGGCAGGCCGGAGGCGGAAAAGGCCGGCCATCCGCCGCAACTCGCAGCCATATCAGGCTGATCGTGCCCTTCCGATCAAGCCTTCCGATCAGGCAAACACCGTCATTTGTGAGGGTACGACCGCGAACATGCCGACGCGGCGCGCGGCAAGATATTTCACCAGCTGTTCGACAACCGAAGGCATGACCGGCTTCTGAACCACGCCGACCGCGCCCTTGACACCATCGGCGACCATTTCGGGATTGCCGGTCATGAAGACGACGGCAATGCCATGCTCTTGCGCCAGCCGTCGGCCGATCTCAGGCCCTGTCGGGCCGTCGGCAAGATTGACGTCGACGAAAGCGATATCGGCAAGCGGCGCCAGCCGCAGCGCCTCTTCGCGATCATTCGCAAGGCCCGCGACCTGCATGCCCATGCCTTCCACCGTCGCCTCGAGATCGAGCGCGATCAGGAATTCATCTTCGACGATCAATACTCTCTGTTTCATGAGATCATCTCGTTGCCAGCGCCGCACGACATTGGTGGCCATGATACGTCCCCTTGGTTACGCCTGTACTTCTAAAGAGGGATCCGCTCCGGCAGCCTATCCCACGCGAAACTCAAGGTGGTAACGGGCAACTCAACGATATGTTCCGCGTTGGAACGCCGTTTTTTGTATTTAAGGTATTGTTAACGTTGATTAATTCTTAACGTGCTCAAACCTGAAGCAAAAAAGGCGGCACCATGGCCGCCTTGATAAAGCCAAGACCCCCAGGATTAATCAGCCTTTGGCCTTCAGCACGAGGACCGGCTTGCCGCGGTAGTCGGCCGGAAATAGCGATTTCAGGTTCTCGATTTTCGGCATGTCGTTGTAAACGATATAGGGATAGGTCGGATTGAGCGTCAGGAAATCCTGATGATAGGCCTCGGCCGGGTAAAAGCCGGTGGTTTCAGAGACTTTGGTGACGATCGGCTGCGGGAAGACATGCGCCTTGTCGAGCTGGCTGATATAGCTCTCGGCGACCTTGCGCTGTTGCGGATCTGCGACGAACACCGCCGAACGGTACTGCGTTCCCTGGTCCGGGCCCTGGAAATTCAGCTGCGTCGGGTTGTGCGCCACAGAGAAAAAGATCTGCAGCAATTTGCCGTAGCTCACCTGTTTCGGATCGAACTTCACCTGGACGGATTCGGCGTGACCCGTCGAGCCGGTGCTGACGGTTTCGTACTGCGCCGTTTTGGCGTCGCCGCCGGCATAACCGGAGACGGCGCTCTCAACGCCCTTGACGTGCTGGAAGACGCCCTGGACACCCCAGAAACAACCGCCGGCGAAAATGGCCGTCTCGGTGCCTGAGCTGGCCTCCTCGTCAATGGCTGGCGGCGGAATGACGACGGCATCCTCGGCCGCGTCCGCGGCACACACGCCGAGCGAGAATAGAGTGGCAGCAAGGAGCGCGGCAAGGCTCCTGCGGTGGGAAGACGTGGACATGGCGCTACCTCCTGCGACGGCCCAAATCCTTGCTCATCCTTGCAAAAGTCGCAAATCACAAGGCGGTCACTCACGCCGATGTGACAGCCAGACGAAAGCGCCTGTGCGAACATGAAACAGCGCTCAACTTGAGTTGACAATCTCGCGAGGAGTGAGGAGAGTGCCGCCGGTCAGAGCCAGCATTTCCGGGGGGAACCTATGTCCGTGCGCTCGTTCTTCGCTTTCGCGACAATCGCATTTTCCACGATCGCCATCAGCTTTCCCGCCGCCGCGGCGGACACCAAGCGCGACATCCAGACGATCAAGGACGCCGATTTCTTCGGCTTCGATCTTCGCACCGAGCAGAACGTCTCGCTCGATCAGTGCAAGACATCCTGCATCGGCGACAAGAGCTGCAAGGCCTTCACCTACAATCCCAAGGTGAAATGGTGCTTCCTGAAATCCGATTTCAAAACGATGAACGCCTTCCCCGGCGCCATCGCCGGCAAGATCGTCGAAACGGCCGGCCAGCAGGAGCGAGATATCGGCGCTGCGCCGCGCCTGACCTTTCTCACGAACGATCTCATCCAGCAGACCCACGACTTCAAGGATAATCTGACGCTCGCCGACGACCAGCAGGGCCAGGGCGCCGACAGCCTGACGGCCAATGCCCGCATCGACCTCACTGCCAACAATCTGGCCGACGCGCTGAAGTCCTTCCATGGCGCACTGTCGATCACGCCTGACGACGCCGATCTCTGGCTCGAAACCGCCCGCGCCGCAGCTTCGCTCGGCAGCGCCGAAAGCAACACGACCGGCCAGGCCGTGCTCGACGCGCTGAACGGCTACGAGCTGACGCGCACCACCGCCAAACGCGCCGAGGCGCTGGCCGTGCTCGCCACTGCACTGGAGCGGAATGCCAACTACCGCCCGGCGCTCGACGCCTACAAGGCGAGCCTGGCGCTCGTCGGCGCCAAGGATGTGCAGGCGGCCTACCTGCAGCTGAAATCAACGCAGGGCTTCCGCGTCACCGAACACACTGTCGATGCCGACAGCGCCACGCCGCGTGCCTGCGTCACCTTCTCCGAGGCGCTGGTCAAAACCACCGACTACACACCCTTCGTGACGCTGAACGGCGAAGCACCAAAGGCACTCGAAACCAAGGACAAGCAGATCTGCGTCGAGGGGCTGACGCATGGCCAGACCTACAAGATCGCGTTGCGCACCGGCCTGCCGTCGGCCGTCGACGAGGTGCTGGAAGCACCTGTCAGCGTCGACGTCTACATCAAGGACCGCAGCCAGATTGTGCGTTTCACCGGCGACAGCTTCGTGCTGCCCTCGACGGCGCGCCGCGGCATCCCGATCGTCTCGGTCAATATGACCTCGGCGAACTTGAAACTCTACCGTATCGGCGATCGCGCCATCGCGCCGCTGCTGACCAATTCGCAGTTCCTGTCCCAGCTCGACGGCTACAGCGCCCAGAACATTGAGGACCAGAGCGGCGAACTCGTCTGGCAGGGCTCGATCGACATCGCCAACGAGCTCAACAAGGACATCGTCACCAGCTTCCCGGTCGACGAGGCGCTGCCCGAGCGCAAGCCCGGCATCTACGTGATGACCGCAACGGCGGCAAACGGCCCCGCGCAGGAGTGGGATTCGCAGGCGACGCAATGGTTCCTGGTCTCCGATATCGGCGTCACCACCTATGCCGGCACTGATGGCCTCAACGTCTTCACCCGCTCGCTCGCCTCGGCCAAGCCGATCGCAGGCGTCGAGCTGCAGCTGCTCGCCAAGAACAACGAAGTGCTCGGCACTGCGACGACCGACGCGGACGGCCGCGCCACCTTCACCGCCGGCCTGATCCGCGGCACGGCGGCGCTGACGCCCGCCGTCATTACCGCCAGGAACGGCACGTCGGACTACGTCTTCCTCGACATGACGCGCGCCGGCTTCGACCTTTCCGACCGTGGCGTAACGGGCCGCGCCGCACCCGGCGCGATCGACGTGCTGACGTTTACCGAACGCGGCATCTACCGCGCCGGCGAGACGGTGCATGCGCAGGCACTTGCCCGCGACACCGATGGCAACACCATCGAGAACCTGCCGCTCACCTTCATCTTCAGCCGCCCCGATGGTGTCGAAGACCGGCGGATCGTCAGCCAGACCAGCAATCTCGGCGGCTACTCCATCGATTTCCCGACCCAGGAAAATGCGATGCGCGGCACCTGGACGATGAACATCTATACCGATCCCAAGGGCAGCGCGATCGCCACCAAGAGCTTCCTCGTCGACGATTTCGTCCCCGATCGCACCGACATGGAGATCAAGACCGAGGCCAAGGAAGTCGGTCCGGACGCGCCGGCGACGATCACCGTTTCGGGCAAATATCTCTACGGCGCCCCGGCCGCCGGCCTGACGCTCGAAGGCGACGTCGTCGTCAAGCCGACGCGCGAGAGTGCTGCCTATAAGGGCTTCTTCTTCGGGCTTGCCGACGAAGAGGCGAGCGAGGATTCGCGCCTGCCGATCGACGGCCTGCCGGAACTCGACGAGAATGGCGAAGCCTCGACGGATCTCACCATCAGCGAGCTGCCGGTCACGACGCAACTGCTGAACGCCACCGTCTATATGCGCATGCAGGAGGCGGGTGGCCGCGCCATCGAGCGCACTCTGACCATTCCGGTGAAGAACGAGCGGGCGTCGATCGGCATTAAGCGGGAATTTTCCGACGATCTGCCGGAGAACTCGATCGCCAACTTCACGGTGATCGGCGTCAAGGCCGATGGACAGAAGCAGGAGGCGAAAGGCCTGCGCTGGAAATTCTACAGCCTCAACCGCGAATATCAGTGGTATCGCGAGGGAACGGCCTGGAAATACGAGCCGGTCTACACCGCCGAGCAGGTCTCCAACGGCAGCGTCGACGCGACGATGGACGGCGGCAAGATCTCCGTGCCGGTGACCTGGGGTCGCTATCGCCTCGAAGTGGAAAGCCCAGATGCCGACGGCCCGACCTCCAGCGTCGAATTCGACGCCGGCTGGTTCGTGACCTCGACCTCGACCGAAACGCCCGACGGGCTTGAAATCGCCCTCGACAAGGACAGCTACAAGATCGGCGAAACGGCCAAGCTGAAAGTCACCTCGCGCTATGGCGGCGAGCTGATGGTGACGGCCGGAACCGAAAAGCTGGTTGCCGTACAGAACGCCACGATCGGCGAGACCGGCGGCGAGGTCGACATCCCCGTTACATCAGACTGGGGTGCCGGTGCTTATGTAACCGCCACGCTCTTCCGCCCCGGCGACGCCCAGGACAGCCACATGCCGATGCGCTCGATCGGCATCAAATGGCTGAAAGTCGATCCTGAACAGCGCGCGCTGCAGGTGACGCTCGCAACGCCCGAAAAGATGCTGCCGCGCGGACCGTTGGCTATCGGCCTGCAGGTGGCGGGCGCCGGCGCCAACGAGGACGCCTATGTGACGGTTGCTGCCGTCGATGTCGGCATTCTCAACCTGACGCGCTACGAACCGCCGAACCCGGAAGACTGGTATTTCGGCCAGCGCCAGCTCGGCCTCGAAATCCGGGACCTCTATGGCCGACTGATCGACGGCTCGCTGGGTGCGACCGGCAAGCTCAGGACCGGCGGTGATGGCGGCGCCATTGCGCTGCAAGCAAGCCCGCCGACGCAGAAGCTCGTCGCCTTCTTCTCCGGGCCGGTGAAGCTCGACGCCGAAGGCAAGGCCAATGTCTCCTTCGACATTCCGCAATTCAACGGCACGGCGCGCGTCATGGCAGTCGCCTGGTCGAAATCAGGCGTCGGCCACGGCGTCAAGGATGTCATCATCCGCGATCCCGTCGTGGTGACCGCAAGCCTGCCGAAGTTCCTCGCCCCCGGCGACAAGGCCAATCTGCGCCTCGACATCGCCAACACTGATGCGCCGGCTGGCGACTACAAGCTGCAACTGACAGGCAATGATGCGGTCGGCATCGAGGAAGCCTCCGCCTCGCAGACGATCCGCCTCGAGGCCGGCGCGAAATCCGAACTGACGCTTTCGCTCATCGGCAAACAGCCAGGCGCCGGCAGCGTCTCGATCAACCTCTCCGACGCTTCCGGCCTTTCGCTCGACCAGACGGTCGACGTGCCGGTGCGCCCGGCCTCCTTGCCGATCACCGAACGCAGGGTGCTGGCGCTGAAGCCAGGGGCAAAACTCACCGTCGACAAGAACCTGCTGGCCGACAGCGTGCTGCCCGGCGCCTCGATCAGCGTCAACGTCACCCGTTCAGCAGCCTTCGATATCCCAGCCCTGCTGATGACGCTCGACCGCTATCCCTTCGGCTGCGCCGAGCAGACCACCAGCCGGGCGCTGCCCCTGCTCTATCTCGCCGAAGTGGCCAAGCAGGCGGGCATGGAAAACGACGACGACGTGCATAAGCGCGTGCAGGACGCGATCTACCGTGTACTCTCCTATCAGGCCTCGGCCGGCAGCTTCGGCCTCTGGGGACCGGATTCGGGCGATGTCTGGCTCGATTCCTACGTCACCGATTTCCTGACGCGGGCCCGCGAAATGAAATACGACGTGCCGGAAAGGGCTTTCGTGCAGGCGCTCGAAAACCTGCAGAACACGTTGTCCTACACCACCGACATCAAGGGTCAGGGCGACCAGATCGCCTATGCCATCTACGTCCTTGCCCGCAACAAGAAGGCTGCGATCAGCGATCTGCGCTACTATGCCGATACGATGATCAACGACTTCCCGACGCCGCTCGCCAAGGCGCATATCGCCGCCGCACTGGCGCTCTATGGCGATGCACAGCGTTCGAAGAATATTTTCCTCGACGCGCTGCAGATGTCGGAGCAGTCGATGGTGTCGCGCGTGAACCTGTCGCGCACCGACTACGGCACGATCCTGCGCGATGGCGCGGCGATCCTGGCGCTCGCTGCCGAAAGCCGGCCGGTACCGCCTGTCATCCCGGAACTTGCCAAGGCGGTCGGCAAGGAATGGGAGCGCAGCAAATATAAGAGCACGCAGGAAGAAACCTGGATGCTGCTTGCTGCGCGCGCCATCCAGGGCGGTGACGACGGCCTGAAGGTCGATGTCAATGGTGCCGCGCATACCGGCGCCTATATGGCACGCATGACCGGCGATGCCCTGGCTGACCATCCGCTGACGCTGACCAACCAGACGAACGACACGGTTTCGGCTGTTGTCACCACCGTTGCCGCCCCGACGGTGCCGCTGCCGGCCGGCGGCGACGGCTTCACCATCGAGCGGACCTATTACACGCTCGACGGCGAGCAGGCGAATGTCAGCGAGGCAAAGCAGAATGAACGCTACGTCGTCGTCATCCATGTGCGCGAAACCAATGACTGGCCGTCGCGCATCGTCATCACCGACCTTCTGCCCGCCGGCTTCGAGATCGACAATCCGAATCTCGTCGACAGCGCCCAGATGACCAATTTCGACTGGATCGGCGAGATCTCCGCCGCCCATACCGAATTCCGCTACGACCGCTTCGTCGCCGCCTTCAACCGCGCAGCAGGCGATGAGCGCGAATTCAACGTCGCCTATGTCGTGCGCGCGGTTACCCCCGGCACCTACGACCATCCGGCCGCAAACGTCGAGGATATGTACCGGCCGGAGCTTTCGGCCCGCACGGCAACCGGCAAGATGGAGGTCGTGACGGCGCAATAATGAGGCGGTGGCACAAGTTTGCGATCGGGTCCGCAGCCGGCATCGTTCTTGCCGGTGCGGCTCTCTTTGCGCTCGATGCCGCCGACAAGGCCTTTCCGCCGCCGCTGGACAGGGCAAATGCCGTCTCCGCCGAGGTGCTGGATGCCGATGGGCAATTGTTGCGCGCGTTTGCGACATCGGAAGGCCGCTGGCGGCTGAGGACGGCGGTCTTCGACGTCGATCCGCAATTCCTGCGCATGCTGATCGCCTATGAGGACCAGCGTTTCTACGACCACGGCGGCGTCGACCCCTGGGCGCTCGGGCGCGCTGCCATGCAACTGGTCAGCAACGGCCGCATCGTCTCCGGCGCCTCGACGCTGTCGATGCAGGTGGCGCGGCTGATCGAGCCGCGCGAAGGACGCTCGCTTTCGGCAAAACTCCTGCAACTGGTTCGCGCCGTGCAGATCGAACGGCGGCTGTCGAAGGAAGAGATTCTCGACCTCTATCTCACACACGCGCCCTATGGCGGCAATCTGGAAGGCGTGCGCGCCGCAAGCCTTGCCTATTTCGGAAAGGAACCGCGACGCCTGACAATCGCCGAGGCGGCGCTGCTCGTCGCCCTGCCGCAATTGCCGGAACGGCGCCGGCCGGACCGCAATCTCAAGGCGGCCGAGGCGGCGCGCAAGCGTGTGCTCGACCGCGTGGCGGTCGCTAGAGCCGTTGGTGACGGCGAAGCCGAGCGGGCTGAAGGCGTCGCGGTTCCCGCGCGGCGCATGCAATTGCCGGCACTCGCCGCCCATGTCGCCGAAGCCGCACTTCGCAAGGAGCCTGATGTCCTCAAGCATCAGACAACGTTGAAGAAACAGGTGCAGCAGGGGCTGGAGGCGGTTGCGCGGGCAGCGGCAATGAAGCTCGGGCCGAAGCTTTCGCTTGCCATGGTGATGGCGGATTCGCAAACCGGCGCGATCGTCGGCGAAGTCGGCTCGGCCGATTATTTCGATGCCAGCCGCTCCGGCTGGATCGACATGACCCGCGTCAATCGCTCGCCGGGCTCGACTCTGAAGCCCTTCATCTATGGGCTCGCTTTCGAACAGGGCCTGGTGTCCCAGGAGACGATCATCGAAGACCGGCCCGCCGATTTCTTCGGCTACCGGCCGCGCAATTTCGACATGAGCTATCAGGGCGACGTCACCGTGCGCGAGGCGCTGCAGCTGTCGCTGAACGTGCCGGCCGTCAAGCTGCTCGATGCCGTCGGGCCGGCGCGGCTGATAGTCCGCTTCCGCCGCGCCGAGGTGCGCCCGGTGCTGCCGCCGAACGAGGCGCCGGGGCTTGCGATCGGGCTTGGCGGCGTCGGCATTACCCTGAAGGATCTGGTCCAGCTCTATACGGCGCTCGCCAACCGCGGCCAGCCGGCAAGGCTCGGCGACGGCGTCACCGGTGCACCGGCCAAGCTCGACGGCGAACCGCTGCTGGAGCCAGTCGCGGTCTGGAACGTCGCCGATATTCTCTCCGGCGTCGTTCCTCCCGCCGGCGCGCCGCAGCGCGGCATCGCCTACAAGACCGGCACGAGCTACGGCTACCGTGATGCCTGGTCGGTCGGCTATGATGGGCGCTATGTGCTCGGCGTCTGGGTCGGACGACCTGACAATAGCGCCGTGCCGGGATTGACCGGTTATGGCACCGCCGCGCCCATCCTGTTCGAAGGTTTCGCCAAGTCAGGCATCGCGACGACGCCGCTGCCCCGCCCGCCTGTAGGCGCCGTGCGCATCGCCCAGTCCGAGCTGCCGATCAGCCAGCGGCGCTTCGCCCTCAATGCCAGCGGCCTGCTCGCCTCCGGCCGCGAGGCTGCGCCGCAGATCATCTATCCGCCCGAGGGCGCGCATGTCGATCTCGGCGCTGGGCAAGGCAACCTGTCACCGCTGATGCTGAAACTGCAGGGCGGCCGAGCCCCCTTCCGCTGGCTTGCCAACGGCAAGCCGCTGCCCGATCTCTCCCACCGGCGCATCCAGCAATGGCTGCCTGATGGCGGCGGCTACTCGAAACTGACCGTCATCGACTCGGCCGGACGCGCCGCAAGCGTCGGCGTTTTCATCGACTAGAGCATCGGAAAGTACGATCGACCGACTCCAAATGTTACAGCGACCTTTGCGCGTCCAAAAAGACGCGCGGCGCTGTAAGGGAACAAAAACCCGGCTGCAACCGTTCGGGAGGGTCTCTTTCCAACATCAGCGGCCTCATGACACTCCCGACAGCGACCTACCGGATACAATTCCGCAACGGCATGACCTTCGATCGCGCCTGCGACCTCGTCCCCTATCTCAAGACACTCGGCATCAGCCACCTCTACGCCTCGCCGATCTTCACCGCCGTCAGCGGTTCGACCCACGGCTATGACGTGACAGACGCCAACGAAGTCGACTCGGCGCTCGGCGGCCGGGCCGGATTCGAGCGGCTGACGGAAAGCCTCGCCTCCTCAGGCATGGGACTGATCCTCGACATCGTGCCGAACCACATGGCGGCCTCGCCGGAAAACGGCTGGTGGCGCGACGTGCTGATATTTGGCCGGCAGAGCGCCTATTTCAGCCACTTCGACATCGACTGGAGCGAACCGCTGACCCTGCCGCAGCTCGGTCAGGATTTCGAGGGAGTACTCGCCGGTGGCGAGCTGCGCATCGCGCTCGACGAAACGCACGGTAACTTCGCGTTCGGTTATTTCGAGACGCTGCTGCCCCTGAACCCCGGAAGCTACGAAGCGATCGCAAACCGGCTCGACGATCCGGTGGCCACCCGAATGGCGGAGGCGGCGGCCGTCACCTCCGGCGAGAATTTCAACCGCGCGATGCGCGATATCCTCTTCGAAGGCGGCGATCGGGCAGTCCTCCGGCAAAAACTCGATGACGTCTCGGCCGATCACGATTTCATGAGAAGCCTGCATGAGGCACAGCATTGGCGGCTGACCCACTGGAAGACGGCGGCGCGACATCTGAGCTATCGCCGTTTTTTCGAGGTGACCGGACTGGTCGGCACCCGCGTCGAAGATCCCCCTGTGTTCGACGACATGCACCGACTAGTGATCGAGCTGGTACACCATGGCAAGGTGCAGGGCCTGCGCATCGACCATGTCGACGGGCTCGCCGAGCCTAAGGCCTATCTCGACAGGCTGCGGGAGGCGGCCGGGCCGGACACCTATATCGTCGTCGAAAAGATCCTCGGGGCCAGCGAGGTCCTACCGGAGAGCTGGCCGGTCGCGGGCACCACGGGATATGAATTCATCGCCGCACTAAGCGAGCTGTTCATCGACGCCGGCGGCCTGCGCATATTGGACGATGCCTATCGGAGCATCGCCGCCGACACGGGTGATCTCGAGGCGGGCCGGCGAATTGCCAAGCAACTGATGGTCGACCGCAATTTCGCCGGCGAGACCGGCAGGCTGGTGTCGATCGCGGCAGGCATCTTTCCCGAGCTAAAAACAGACGAGATCGCCACCGCCCTCAGCGAACTGCTGATCACCTTTCCCGTCTACCGCACCTATGGCGATGGCGGCCCGCTTTCCTGGCAGGATTCAGCGGTCCTTGCGGCGACCGCCTCGCAAGCCATGGCGCGGCTCGATGATCGACGTGCATGCGACCATGTGCTGAAGCTGCTCGAAGGCAAGGTCGAAGGTGATGCGGCCCACGAGTTCCGCATCCGCTTCCAGCAATTGAGCGGGCCGGTGATGGCCAAAGCGACCGAGGATACGCTGTTTTACCGCTATAACAGGCTGCTTGCCGCCAACGAAGTCGGCGGTGAACCGGGCAAGGCGCCTGGCGGCCCGGAGGAATTCCACCGCCGCATGGCAGAGCGGGCGCGGCTGCAGCCGCATGGGCTTTCGGCAAGCGCTACCCACGACACCAAACGCGGCGAGGATGCGCGTGCAAGGCTTTATGCGCTGAGCGAAGGCGCGGATGTTTTTGCACAGGCGGTCGAGCGGTGGCGCGACATGAACCGGCTGTGGCTGAAGGATCTGCCGGAGGGCGCAGCGCCGGAGCCAAATGTCGAATGGATGCTCTATCAGGCGCTGGCCGGCATCTGGCCGGAAGATTTCGACAGAGGACGGACGGAAGAGCTCCGCGAACGCTTCACCGATTATGCGGTCAAGGCCGTGCGCGAGGCGAAACTGCGCAGCGACTGGACGGAACAGGATGCCGCTTACGAGGAAGCGGTCACGACCTATGCTGCGGCGCTGGTTTCGCCTGATAATGACGTCTTCCTCGAGGATTTCGAAAGGGTGCTGCAGCCTTTCATCGCGGCGGGTTACCTCAACAGCCTGTCGCAGACGCTGCTCAAGCTGACAGCTCCCGGCATTCCCGATATCTACCAGGGTGCCGAAAGCTTCGACTTCAGCCTCGTCGATCCAGACAACCGCCGACCGGTCGATCATGAGCGGCTGAAGGCATGGCTTGATGAAGCCGGGCCGATCGCCAAGCTGCAGGCGGCGGCGTTGAAGCAGCGCATCGTCGGGATCGGCCTGCAGCTGCGCCAGCGACACGCGGACCTCTTTGCCAAAGGCGACTATCTGCCGCTGAAGGTGACGGGCAACCGGCGCGACCATGTCCTCGCTTTTGCCAGAGTGCAAAAGAGTGATTTCGCCATCATCGCAGCGCCGCGGCTGATGTTCGGCTGGCTCGACCCCGGCGTGCTCTTTGCCGGCCCGGAATTCTGGGAGGATACGGCGATCGCCGTCCCCTCCCCGCTTCACGGTCTGAAGGCGGATCTGCTGACCGGAAAGACGATCGAGCCGGGGGGCAGCATTTCGGTCGCCGCCCTGCTCGGGAGCCAGCCCGTTGGGCTGATCACTCCGATCTGAGGATTAGCCGTCGCAAAATCGAATCCATGAAAATAGTGCTTGACCTTCCAGTCGCTGGAAGGTGGATAAGCCTATCGAACGGCCCTCCGGGCACAGGAGATAGTCATGGATATCAAGCACGAACACGATCACCCTCACAGCCACGCCGATGGCGACGATCATTGCCATTGCGGACATGATCAGGAGAAGGCTGCCGATGTCATGATCCGTGATCCTGTCTGCGGCATGACCGTCGATCCGCAGGCCGGCAAGCCCTCGCTCGAGCATGAGGGCCGCACCTATCATTTCTGCTCCGAGGGCTGCCGGACGAAGTTTGCGGCGGCACCCGAGGATTATCTGACCGCGAAGGATCCCGTCTGCGGCATGACCGTCGATCGCTCGACGGCAAAACACTTTCTGAAAGTCGACGGTGAGAAATTCTATTTCTGCTCGGCAGCTTGCCAAGCGAAATTCGAAGCCGACCCTTCAGCCTATCGCAACGGCAAGCGCCCGCCGGCAAAGCCGGCGCTGACGGGCACGCTCTATACCTGCCCGATGCATCCCGAAGTCGTCAGCGACCGTCCCGGCGACTGCCCGAAATGCGGCATGGCGCTGGAGCCGATGGGCATTCCGCCTGCTGACGAAGGTCCGAACCCGGAACTCGTCGATTTCGTCAGGCGGCTCTCAGTCAGCGCCACCCTTGCCGTGCCGCTGCTGGCGCTGAGCATGGGGCCAATGTTCGGTCTGCCGCTTCGCGAAACGATCGGCGAGCCGCAGGCGACCTACATCGAACTGCTGCTGGCAACGCCGGTGGTGCTCTGGGCCGCCCTGCCCTTCTTCCGCCGCGCATGGGCGTCTGTCGTCAACCGCAGCCCGAATATGTGGACGCTGATCGGTCTCGGTGTCGGTACCGCCTATGTCTACAGCGTCGTCGCCACGCTTGTACCAGGCATCTTCCCGATGAGCTTCCATGGCCACGGCGCGGCCGTGCCCGTCTATTTCGAGGCCGCGGCCGTTATCGTCGCGCTCGTCTTCGTCGGCCAAGTGCTGGAATTGAAAGCGCGCGAACGCACCGGCTCGGCAATCCGCGCTTTGCTCGACCTTGCGCCGAAGACGGCGCGGCGCATCGATGCCGACGGCAGCGAAAATGACGTGCCGGTGGACGATATCCAGACCGGTGACCGGCTGCGCGTTCGCCCTGGCGAGCGGGTGCCGGTGGATGGCTCCGTCCTCGAAGGCCAGTCGACCGTCGACGAATCGATGATATCAGGCGAGCCCTTGCCTCTGGAGAAGTCGAAAGGCGACCCGCTGACCGGTGGCACGATCAACAAGAACGGCACCTTCGTCATGGCCGCCGAAAAGGTCGGCGCAGACATGGTGCTGTCGCGCATCGTCGACATGGTCGCCAAGGCGCAACGCTCGCGAGCGCCGATCCAGGGCGCGGTCGACCGGGTGTCGGCCGTCTTCGTGCCGGCTGTGGTCGCTGCTGCCATCCTTGCCTTCCTTGTCTGGGCCGCGATCGGGCCCGAGCCGCGCATGGCGAATGCACTGCTTGCCGCCGTCGCCGTTCTGATCATCGCCTGCCCCTGTGCGCTCGGCCTTGCGACGCCGATGTCGATCATGATCGCCACGGGGCGCGGCGCCCAGGAAGGCGTGCTGATCAAGGACGCCGAAGCGCTGGAGCGCTTTTCCAAGGTCGACACGCTGATCGTCGACAAGACCGGCACGCTGACTGAAGGCAAGCCGAAGCTTACCGATGTCGTCGCCTTCGGTGGCGTCGGGGAAGACCGGCTGCTGTCGCTGGCGGCAAGCCTGGAGCGCGGCTCGGAACATCCGCTGGCCGAAGCGATCGTTTCCGGCGCCGAGGAGCGCGGTGTCCCCTTCGTCTCGGTCACCGGTTTCGAGGCAAAGACCGGCAAGGGCGTTCAGGGCCGTGCCGGCGATACGACGACGGTAGCGCTCGGTAATGCCGCGATGCTCACCGATCTCGGCATTGATCCAGCCGCGCTTGCCGAGAAGACCGAGGCCCTGCGCGGCGACGGCAAGACGGTGATGTTCGTGGTGTTCGACGGCGCGCTTGCCGGTCTCGTCGCCGTTGCCGACCGCATCAAGCCGACGACAGCAGCCGCCATCAAGGCACTGCACGACAGCGGGTTGAAGATCATCATGGCGACCGGCGACAACGAGCGCACGGCGCGTGCGGTGGCAAAAAGCCTCGGCATCGACGAGGTGCGCGCCGATGTGCTTCCGGAAGGCAAGAAGGCGCTGATCGACGAGTTGCGTGCCAAGGGCGCCATCATCGCCATGGCCGGTGACGGTGTCAACGACGCGCCGGCGCTCGCCGCCGCCGATGTCGGCATCGCCATGGGGACCGGCGCCGACGTCGCGATGGAAAGCGCCGGCATCACATTGGTGAAGGGTGACCTGAACGGCATCGTCAGGGCGCGACGGCTGGCGGAGGCGACGATGCAAAACATCCGCCAGAATCTCGGCTTCGCCTTCGGCTATAATGCGCTCGGCGTGCCGATCGCCGCCGGCGTGCTCTATCCGATCTTCGGGCTGCTGCTTTCGCCGATGATCGCCGCAGCAGCAATGAGCCTCTCGTCCGTTTCGGTCATATCAAATGCGCTGAGACTGCGCTTTGCAAAATTATAGGAGATGGCGATGAATATTGGCGAAGCATCGGAACGGTCCGGCCTGCCTTCCAAGACCATCCGCTACTACGAGGATATCGGCCTCCTCCGGCCCGAAAGGGGCGGAAACGGCTATCGCGACTATGCCGCAACCGACGTCCACAAGCTGCGCTTCCTGCAGCGCTCGCGCGGTCTCGGCTTTTCCGTCGAAGAATGCCGGCAATTGCTGGCGCTTTATGAGGACAAGAGCCGGGCGAGTGCCGACGTCAAGGATATCGCTCAGACAAAGCTTACCGAGATCGACCGCAAGATCCGCGAGCTGACGGAACTGCGCCGGACGCTGGAGCACCTCGTGCATGCCTGTCACGGCAACGACAGGCCGGACTGTCCGATCCTCGAAGAGCTTTCGGACGGCGGCTGACCATTTCAGGCGACCTGCATCAGGAAAGCTGTGGCATGTTCTGGTTGGCTGCCTGCGCCGGTTGAGCCCGCTCGTCGGGCTCCTCGTCTTCACCGTCGTCCAGCACCCCGTCATCCAGCCGATGCTTGATCGCCAGCGCGTAGATCACGTCGAGAATATTGCGGTCTCTGAGATGAGGATCCATCAGGGCGAGAAGCGAGGCCCGGACGATCTTCTTGCTGGTGGCCTTCGGACAACGCGCCTTGACGAAATCATAGAGTGCATCATCCGTCAGCCCTTCCATGGCGCCGTCCACGAGAGCTTCGTAGACCCGCTTCTTTTCCTTCATTCTTTATTGTCCCCTGCAAATCAGCGGCGTCATGATCTGTCATGTAATCGTCATAAACAATTGGGGATTTGAGGCGCCTGCCGCTTGAGAAGACTATTTTGATGATGATCCGGCCAAGATCTTCGGCCCGCATGATTTTTTTACGTCCGCGGGAATAAAACCCGCCGCACTTGCGTATACTCAAGCATGGAACGCAAAGAACGCCCCTTCGACGTCATCGGACAGCTTGCAGCGCTGAGGCGCTACGCTCGCTCGCTGGTGCGCAATTCGGACGAGGCGGAGGATCTGGTGCATGATGCGCTGGTGCGCGCCTTCGAGAAGCGAAAGAGCTTCCGCAGCGGCGGCAACCTGCGCACCTGGCTGCTCTCCATTCTGCACAATGCCCATATCGATCGTCTTCGCCGGCACCGATCGCTGACGCGCCGCCACGATGAGGCGGCTGTCGAAGCCGAGCAGTCACTGCCGGCCGGCCAGGAACATGCCGTGCGCCTGCAGCAGGTGCGCAACGCCTTCTTCGACCTGCCGGAGGAACAGCGTGAGGCGCTGCATCTCGTCGCGATCGAAGACCTTTCCTACCAGGAAGCCGCCCAGGCGCTCGGCATTCCTGTTGGGACGCTGATGTCGCGCATCTCCCGCGCGCGCGCTCAACTGCGCGAATTCGAGGAGAAGACGCCGCGGGTTTCGAATCTGAGAATCATCGGAGGGAACGGCAATGAAAGCAATTGATCCGATCCTCGATGCCGATCTTAACGCCTATGTCGATGGCGAACTCGATGTCGCCCGTCGCATCCAGGTGGAATCCTATCTTTCCGAGAATCCGGCGATTGCCGCCAAGGTCATGGCCGACCTCAGCGTGAGGGGCGAACTGCGTCTGGCGCTGGCCGGCGAAAGTGCCTTTGGCCGCCCCGAGACACGCGATGCCGCCCGCCGGCTGGAACGCGGCCTTTCCTATGGCCGTATCTTCCATTCGATGCAGCGCGTTGCCGCCGTCGGCATTCTGATCGCCGCCGGCTGGGTGGCGCACAATTCCTTCGGCGCCTTCTCGGCGACTGAGGTGGTGGCATCGGTTCCGGCACCCGCCTACGTCGAGGATGCCGTCCGCGCCTATCAGACCGCGGCCCTGCGCCAATCGATGCCTCCGCAGACGCCGGCCACTTATAGCGCTGACGATATTCGCGCCGCCACCGCGATCGTGATGCCCGAACTGCCTGGGGATTGGAAGGTCGCCGACGTGCAGATCTTCCCGTCCGAATTCGGCCCCAGCGTCGAGATGGCGATCGAACAATCAGATGGAAAGCGACTGTCGCTTTTTGCCGTCCGTCCGGGCGCCTTCGAGGTCAAGCCGGTCAGTCATCTCACGCTGGAAAAAGCAGAAGCCGCCTATTGGCAGATCGGCGAGGTCGCCTATGCGCTGATCGCCGACGATAGCGGTCTCAATCTCGACCAGGCGGCCGAACGGCTCGCCCGCTCGCTCTATTAATTCAAACCGAGGAGATCAGCATGAACCCGATCAATCCCCGCTACGGCGCCGTCGCCGGCTCCCAGGCCCTCTTCGACGAAGGCCTGCGCCAGCATATGCTGCGCGTCTACAACTATATGGCTCTCGGCCTCGTCATAACGGGCCTCGTCGCCTTTGTCGTCGGCTCGACGCCGGCACTCTACGTCCCGATCTTCGGCTCGCCGCTGAAGTGGGTGGTGATGCTTGCCCCGCTCGCCTTCGTCTTCTTCTTCTCGTTCAAGATCCAGACGATGTCGGCCAGCACCGCCCAGATCACATTCTGGGCCTTCTGCGCCGTGATGGGCCTGTCGCTCGCTTCCGTCTTCCTGGTCTTCACCGGGATGAGCATCGCGCGGACCTTCTTCATCACCGCGACGATGTTCGGCGCCACCAGCCTCTACGGCTATGCGACGAAGCGTGATCTCTCGCGCATGGGCTCGTTCCTGATGATGGGCCTCTTCGGCGTGATCATCGCCTCAGTCGTCAACATCTTCCTGGGTTCGAGCGCGCTGCAGTTTGCGATCTCGGTGATCGGCATCGTCGTCTTCGTCGGTCTCACCGCTTACGACACGCAGAACATCAAGGAACAGTATTCGGAAAACTTTGATCAGGAATCGAACCAGAAGCTTGCCGTCTTCGGTGCGCTCTCGCTCTACCTGAACTTCGTCAACATCTTCCAGCTTCTGCTCAACTTCACCGGCGAGCGGGAATAGGACTGCGCTTCTGGGGGCAAAGGAAGCGCAAGAGCGCCTGGTCTGCAGTCCGTGACAGGATGGCGGACTGGGTGCTCACCTAAAAGAGACGGCCGGGTCAACGCCCGGCCGTTTTCGTTTAAAGCGCATCGCGTCAAATCGGAATCATCCGACGCGCTTTTAGTCTTTATTTTATGCATGTCGTTGTCCCAAAACCGCTGCACACTTTTGGGCGACATGCGTTAGAGCGCCGCGCGTCTTTTCAGACGCGCTAAGGACGCTCTATCACTTTAAATCTGCGCATAATCCTTTCCGAAAATCGATTCCGATTTTCGGGTGCGCTAGATGATACCCCAGGCGCGATAGCGGCCGCGCCCGGTGATTTCACGAATGCCGATCTCATTGACGAGGTTTAGCGCACCGCGCGGCGTGATGCGCAGATGACGGGCGATCATCGCCGCCGAGACCATTGGCCGCGACAGAATGAAATCGGCAAGTTCCGGCAGGCTGCTGTTTGAACGGCGGCCCCGAAAGCGCAGCTCCATCTGCGTGCGTGCCAGCGACAAGCGATCGATTTCCTTGAGGCCGGCCATAGCACCCAGATGCATCGCCTCCAGAAAGGCTTGAAGCCGCGTGGCCCGATCGCGCGCCCGACGACGCTCATGGCGCACCAGCTTCAGCCCGCCGTAGAAAGAAAACAGATGCGAGGCGACCTTGCCGCGGGCGCGCAGATGGCTTGCGACCAGAAGACCACCGAGCCAGTGCTGACGCCGCAACGGCTCGATCCTTTCCCAGGCTTCGAAGAGGATGATGGCGCCGAGAACCGGCGGCAAGCTATCGGCCAACGGCTGGACGCTTCGCCACTCGGCAAGCCGCTGTTCCTCGTCCCACTCGTCGTCACCGAGCAAGCCGAGTGGATCTTCGTTGCGTCTTGCCGGGGTAACGGCAGCCGTGTCGCCTCCCGGCGTTTTGCCTGTATGGATATCGAGCAGCTTCTGCGAGCGGGCAAGAAGCGCATCGATCTCCGCCATCTCGACAGCGAGCGGCCCGTCCTCATCCTCGCCCTCTCCGTCGGTCTCAACAGGAACTGCAACGCTCTTCGCTTCCTGCGCCTTCCCCTCCCCTTCCCCGCCGGTCGCAGTCAGCGTTGCAAGGCCCGAGACGCCAAGTGCCCAGGAAGGCTCGCCGGTCCAGATGCGCCGACGTGCCCGCAACACGGAATGGGCGATTGTCAGTTCGTGGGTGGGAGCGCGGCTATCCATATGCGCATCATGCAAAACGAGATCCTCGACATGCACGAGTTCGCCGGCCACCCAGAGCGCGCCGGCGGCGTCGAAGAAATGACTGCGTTCTGCAAATCCCTCGCCGACCACCGAGCGTAACACCCGCTCGTCCAGCCGCGCCACCGCATCCTCTGCCGCGGTAAGGGCCGGAAGCAGGGTTTGAAGCATTGCACCGTCGATATCATAGCGCATTGTTAAGCTTTACGGTTTTTCACAAATGGAAGCAAAATACGTGTTACCTTCCGCCATGTATGACATGGTTAACAGTGTATTTCAACAAAACTGCAGGGAATGACGCCGATAAGCTGGCTGATCGAGCGGCCGCATCTCCTTCTAACCGTCGCAGCTGGCGCGAAGCTTTTTCACAGCCGTTCATCCGGTTTTCCTTGCCGTCGGACCATTTGCCCGCATCAGCGCCATCAGCATCGGTCCGAGCGAGAATTCGCCGCGCTCGGCCCGCCGCGTCAGGTCACGCAGGTAGCCGCCCGCCGAGTTGATATGTCCGCCCCTTTCCAGAATGCAGGCGATCACGGTGGCGGCGTTTTCTGGCCCCATGACATCGCAGGCCAGCTGATAGGCGCTGGGGCTGACGCCGAGCGTGGAACGGACGATGACGGCCGCGGCCATCAGATCGCGCCAGCTGCCAATGCCGCCGCCCGGTCCGTAAGCGATGATCTCCGGGCAGGCCTGCAGCACCATGGCAAGGGGGAAGGATTTGGGCGGCTCCCGCCACGGCTGCGGTTCTTCCTCTAACTTTGCGCCCTGCTTCGTTTCGAAGCTTGGTTCAAGTTCAGATATAGGGTGTGGGTTTGAATTATGTATGTGCCGACCGTTTTGGTTATCATTGGCGTCTGTTTTTTGTGTTTTCGACTTCGATTCCAGCGTCTTGACGATCAATTCCCGGAAAGCTTCGAGATCAGCCAGGAGGCTTTCCATCTCGGCAGTCGACGGGCGGCGCGGCAGGCTAGCGGAAAGCAGATTGAAATGCTGCTGCATCTCGATCCATTCGCCGGCAATTTCCTCTTCCAGCGCGATCTCGATGAGCTTGGTGATGTCCCGCCGGCAAAGTGTCAGGCGCTCCCTCAGCCGCTTCCATTCGAGCCTGGCGGCCATCACCTGAGCCGCCTGCGCCTCGATCTCGCGGGCGCGCACCAGGAGTGGCGCCAGGCTGAAGCCAAAGGCCTCGCTAAGCCCGCCCTCGCCGTTGCGGCGGGCAAAACGTTTCCCGTTCGGGCTATCCCGGCGGATGATCAGGCCGGCTTCCACAAGCATCGCCAGGTTCCGCCGCAACGTCGTGCCGGCCATGCCGTGCGTGCGCAGCGCCAGCTGCTCGTTCGACGGAAAGACGACGAAACCGTTGGCCTCGGCAATCTCGTTCTTCGGGTAGAAGGTCAACAGCGCGTTGAGAACAGCCAGGGCACGGTCTGATACGCCGATCATGTCCTTTGCTTCACAGAGCGCACGAAAAATCTTCCACTTGTCGACCGATGCGTCCGGATCGACCTTGCTGGCGCTTTCCTGGCTTGCCAGCATGCCAAGCGTCATCGATCGCCGCCCAAAGGGCGTCGATACATATTGAGGCTCCATGTCCCTCACCTTTTCTCAAGGCAAAAGAAAGCTACCACCCAAAAGGATGCCGAAGATGCTTGACAGTGATTCGAGGAAGTGCGATTCTCAGATTGTCCAGATATGAGAAAGGCTTCCGCGACGGCAACGTTCGGAGGCTTTTTTCTTTTGCGGCCTATTCTCCTGCTTGCAACCTGCCGGCCCGATAGGCTTCG
Organism: Rhizobium beringeri; assembly: GCF_004306515.1. Classification (NCBI taxonomy): domain Bacteria; kingdom Pseudomonadati; phylum Pseudomonadota; class Alphaproteobacteria; order Hyphomicrobiales; family Rhizobiaceae; genus Rhizobium; species Rhizobium beringeri. The sequence goes on from NZ_SILG01000003.1 coordinate 159,211, forward strand.
TAAAGCTCATCGAGACGGCGTGAAATGTAAGCGCCGAAATCCGGCGCATCGCCGGTCTTCAACGCGATCGTGAAGGAATTGCCGGCGCTCTTGATTCGGCCGGCAATTTTGCCGCCGCTCTTCGGCTTCCAGTCAAATTCCGTGGTTTCGGGCTTCGCCTCTTTCTTGGCGAGCTCGGCAACCAAAAGCTCGAAACGGCGATCGCTCTCTTCCGCGAGGAAACCTTCCGAAGCAATGAGCTTTGCAAGCCGCGCGGCCGTCATCCCATTCCAGTCCTGGGCAAGAGCCATCCACCTGCGTCGCCCGATGCCAGGCGCGGCTCCGACCGACCTGACGATTTCGGCAGGAATGGCTTTTGCGACCGATATCAGCTTCGATAGCTCCGTCTTATCCGTCGACAGCGCTTTCATGATGACGGGGCGCTCAAAACCCTTGAGCTCGAGATTAAGGGCAAAGACCGCGCGCTCGATATAAGAAAGGTTCCGACGCGCCGAATTCTCAATGCCCTGCGCGATGACAACATCGGTATCGTCAAGCTTACGGACGATCGCCTGCACCTTGAGCCCGAGCAGCTTGACCGCCTGCAGGCGGCGATGGCCGTAGGCGATCTGGTAGCGATCCTCATCATTGGGATGGCGGCGAACGAGGATCGGCACTTCCTGGCCGTTCTCAGCAATCGACTGCACCAGCTCGTCTTCCGTATCGAGCGGCTGGTCGGCAAGGCGGTCGCGGACGAAGGAGGAATCGATCAGATCAGGATCGAGTTCGACGATGCGTTCACCGGAGAGCAAGGCCTCCTGCATCGCCCTACTCTCTTCCTCCATGCGGCCAAGGGTCAGCGCCATCGTCCGAACCGGCCCGGCCGATCCGCGCGAAGATGGCTCCTCGTAGTTGGCCGCGGCCAACTCCTGCGCCGTATCGTCAAAAAGACCTTTCAGGCGATCGCGTCTGCTCATGTGCGGCCCCAGGCTTTGTGAATACCGGCGAGAACCTCGCCGTTGGCGGCATTGACCGATTCCAACGCCCGGTCATAGGTCGAGCGGCGCACCTGCCCTTTCTCGATCTCGTAGAGCGTCTGCTTGGTCAGACCGACGTCGGCGATTGCCGTCGATTTGAGAATGGTCGCCGTCAACACGTCATCACTGAAAAGACTGCGCAGCAGCGCAACGATCTGCGACTGCGGCGCATCGAAGGGTTCGTGACGAGTGACGACATATTTGATGAAGTCATGCTGCAGGTCGCCGCCAGCCTTGCGCACGACGGAAAGCAAATCCGAAGTCATCAACAGGAACTGCGACATGGAAGCGACGTCGACCATCTGCGGATGGATGGTAATGAGCAGGGATGTTGCGGCACAAACGGCGCCAAGCGTCAGATAACCGAGCTGCGGCGGGCAGTCGATCACCACGATGTCGTAATCGGCCTCGACCTCGGCAATGGCAACGCCAACGCGACGGAAGAACAGCTCGCCGGCTCGCTGCCGGTCGTTCAGTGCGCGTGGCGTCTCATGCTCGAACTCCATCAGTTCGAGATTGCCCGGCACAAGATCCAGCCCGTCGAAATAGGTCTTGCGGACGATCTCCTTCAGCGGCTTGCGGCCCTCATCATAGCGAATTGCGCCATAGAGCGTATCGCCCTCGGAAAGATCGAATTCGGGCTGAACGCCGAGCATGGAGGAGAGCGAAGCCTGCGGATCGAGATCGATCGCAAGCACCCGGTAACCCGCCAGCGCCAGATACTGCGCCAGATAGAGCGTCGTCGTTGTTTTGGCCGAGCCGCCCTTGAAATTGGTGACGGCAACCGTCTGCAGCTTTTCACCAGGGCGACGCCACGGCTGATAGGAAAGCGCGTCCTTCGGCTTGAGCTTCGCCATATACTGGCGCAATTCGTTGATCTGGCCGAGCGTGTAGGAACGCCGGCCATTCTGGGCAAGATCCGGCTGCGGTCCCTTGCCATCCAGAGAAAGCTGGCGAAGATAGCCGTCCGAGACGCCGATCATCTGGGCCGCCTCGCCGGAGGAGAATGTTCGTAGCGTCTTTTGCGAGAGCGGCGGAAACAGCTTGTCGCGGAGGAGCTTCAGTTGCCGCGAAAGCTGGTTCGCATGCCGCTCGATCCGTACATCTGTCGTCGATACGCTAATGTTGTCCAAAACACCCAATCCTTTTCGATGCGCTTTTCTGTCAACATAGCGTCAAAAAGCGTATCAAAAGTGACACGATTCGGGATTTGCAGCAACAACAGGGCTTAGCCGTCATCCACAGGCTCGGTTGGCCGCGGCCAACTCACGTTCAGCCCTTGCGACGACCAGGCTTTTTCGGCAAGACCGCCAGGACTCAACGGGGAGTATCCGCTTGAAGCATATCCATATCATCGGCATCGGCACGGGCAACCCGGAGCACCTGACCATACAGGCGATCAACGCGATGAACGCAGCTGACGTCGTCTTCCTGCCGGTCAAGGGCGGCGGTAAGGAAGAGCTCGCCGAAATCCGCCGGGATATCTGCGAACGCTATATCACGCGGCCGGCTGGCAGGATTTCAGAATTCGCGGTGCCGCAAAGGCAGACGGCAGACAGGACCTATGTGCAGAGCGTCGACGCCTGGCACGGCGAGATCGCCCGCATCTATGGAGAACTGATCTCCGGTCTCCCGGATGATAGCAGCGGCGCCTTTCTCGTCTGGGGTGATCCCAGTCTCTACGACAGCACGATCCGCATCATCGAACGCGTGCGGCAGGAAGGCAGCCTGGATTTCGATTACAGCGTCATTCCCGGCATCACCAGCATCCAGGCGCTGGCGGCCAGCCACAGAATCCCGGTCAACCTCGTCGGCAAACCGATCGAAATCACCACAGGGCGCAGGCTGGCGCGGGACGGGCTTTTGACCGACAGCACCGTCGTCATGCTTGACGGCGAACAGGCTTTTGCGAAGATCGACGATCCCGACGCCGAGATCTTCTGGGGCGCCTATCTCGGTACCAAGGACGAGATCGTCAGATCAGGACGACTTGGCGACATCGCCACCGACATTCAGACGCTCAGGGCCGAGGCCAGGCAGCGGCACGGCTGGATCATGGACATCTATCTCCTGCGCAGGGGACGGGATTTCGACGAATAGCCAGTCCGATGCCTTTCCAGCATGCTTTGCCGGCCCGGCTACGATCATGTAAGAAGTGGCCAGAGGATCGAGAATGAGCATTAAGGCCGCAAAGGCGAGCGACAGGACAGGCGAGGCGGATCTACACGGTCGCCCGGCGGCGAAGACGCGTAGGCGCGGCGCCTGCCCCGCCCTTGCCGCGCCCATGCCGACCGGTGACGGTTTGCTGGTACGGCTGCGGCCGGCCGGCGGCGCGTTGACGCTGTCGCAGTTCGCAAGCCTTGCCCGCTCCGCCGCAGCACATGGAAACGGCATTCTCGAAATCACCGCCCGTGGCAATCTGCAGATCCGAGGCCTTCGGGCTGAGACCGTCGGACAGCTCGCAGCCGATATCGATGCCGCCGGGATCACCGTGCCGGACGGGCCGGCAATCGAGACATCGCCGCTGCACGGCATCGACCCGGAAGAGATAAGCGATCCGGCCGCGATCGAAATGGCCTTGCGCAGTACGCTCCACGATCTGCTTGCCTCGCAGCGGCTCGCGCCGAAGCTCTCGCTTGTCGTCGACGGTGGCGGATCCTTCGGCTTGTCCGCACTGTCCGCCGATATCCGGGTCGTTGCTCAATCCGACACAGATTGGCTTGTCGCGGTCAATGGCGACGGTGAAACGGCAATGCCGGTCGCGATCGGTCCTGCAGAGGCTGCGATATCAGCCGTCGGCGAAATTCTAAGCTTGTTGGCGACCCTCGGGCAGGGCAGACGGGCAAGGGATATCGATCCGGCGCTTCTGCGGCCGCGCTTTCCCGCGATGGATGGCATTCAGTTCAATCCGTCCCGTGCAGCAGGGATACCGCTTGCCGGCTCACACCGGCTCGCCGACGGCAAAATCATACTCGGCGTCAGGCCGGAATTCGGTCAGATGCAAGCGTCCGATCTCTCCGCTTTGCTCGATCTGGTAAAGGCCCGTGGCGCAACAGCCATCCGGCTTGCGCCCGGTCGCGGTTTTTTCTTCATCGGGCTTTCCGCCGATACAGTGCCGGCTATGCAGGTGGCCGCCGCCGGACATGGCTTCTGCATCCAGCCCGGCGAGAAAACCGAACATATCGCCGCCTGCGCCGGCGCCGGCGCCTGCGGCTCCGCTTTCTACGAGACCCGAACTCTGGCGCGCCGCCTCATTGGCCTAGCACCTGCCCTTTTCGACGGTTCGCTGACGCTGCATCTATCCGGCTGCGCCAAGGGCTGCGCTCATGCCCGGCCGGCGCTGACCCTGACCGGCTCGGCGGAAGGTTATGGCCTCATCCTCAATGGGCTTGCGGCGGATCAGCCGGACGAACGGATCGCTGGCGGTCGGATCGATTTCGCTATAGAGAGGCTCGCCCGGTCCATCGAAGACAACAAAGACGCTGGCGAATCGACCGCCGCCTGCCTTACACGGCTTGGCGCAACCGGCGTTTCGAAGGCGCTGCGACAGGAATAGGAATGCCAGACTACGATTATATCCGCAGCGGCGATGCGATCTACGAGCATTCCTTTGCCATTATCCGTGCCGAGGCCGATCTTTCGCGCTTCACCGACGATCAAGCCGAAATCGCCGTGCGCATGATCCATGCCTGCGGGCTGGTCGAGGCGGCGGAGCATTTCCTGTTCTCCGCCGATTTCGTCAGCGCGGCGCGCGACGCGCTGAAGGGTGGGGCGCCGATTTTCTGCGACGCGGAAATGGTGTCCCAGGGCGTCACCCGGGCGCGGCTGCCGGCGCTCAACGAGGTGATCTGCACGCTGCGCGATCCCGCGACACCGGAGCTTGCGCGCGAGACCGGCAATACGCGCTCGGCGGCCGCCATGCATCTCTGGCTCGACCGGCTCGGCGGCAGCGTTGTCGCGATCGGCAATGCACCGACCGCCCTCTTCCATCTGCTCGAACTCCTGCGCGACGGCGCCCCGAAACCCGCAGCGATCCTCGGCATGCCCGTGGGCTTCGTCGGCGCGGCGGAATCGAAGGATGCGCTGGCGGAAAATTCCTACGGCGTACCCTTTGCCATCGTCCGCGGCCGGCTCGGCGGCAGCGCCATGACGGCAGCCGCCATCAATGCATTGGCGAGGCCGGGCCTATGACGACAATCGGCCGTCTTATCGGCGTCGGCACGGGTCCCGGCGATCCGGAGCTCCTCACCCTCAAAGCCGTGCGCGCCATCGAAGGCGCTGATGTGATCGCCTATTTCGCCAAGCAGGGCAGGGGCGGCAACGGCAAGGCGATCGTCGAGCCGCTGCTGAAATCCGGGGTGACGCTGCTGCCGCTCTATTATCCGGTGACGACCGAGATCGACAAGAACGACGAACGCTATCAGAGGCTGATCACCCAATTCTACGATCTGTCTGCCAAAGCTGTTGCCGGGCATCTCGATGCCGGGCTGACTGTCGCCGTTCTCAGCGAAGGCGATCCGCTCTTCTACGGCTCCTATATGCACCTGCATGTCAGGCTTTCCACACGCTACCCGACGGAAGTGATCCCGGGCATCAGCGCCATGTCGGGCTGCTGGTCGCTGGCGGGCATGCCGATCGTCCAGGGCGACGACGTGCTTACCGTACTGCCCGGTACGATGGCCGAGACCGAGCTGACGCGCCGCCTTGCCGATACGCAAGCCGCCGTCATCATGAAGGTCGGCCGTAATCTGCCGAAGATCCGCCGGGCACTGGCGGCCGCCGGCCGGCTTGCGGAAGCCGTCTATGTCGAGCGCGGCACCATGGCGAATGCGGCGATGGAAAAGCTTGCCGACAGGACCGACGGCGATGCACCGTATTTTTCGCTCGTGCTGGTGCCGGGCTGGGAGGGCAGCCGATGAGCGGCAGGCTTTACGTGATCGGAACCGGTCCTGGCAACCCCGAGCAGATGACGCCGGAAGCGCTGGCCGCTGTCGATGCGGCGACGGATTTCTTCGGCTACGGACCTTATCTCGACAGGCTGGAGCTCCGCGACGATCAACTGCGGCATGCCTCGGACAATCGCGAGGAGCTCGGCAGAGCAGGGGCAGCACTCGCCATGGCAGCTGATGGCGCCAAGGTCTGCGTCGTCTCCGGCGGCGACCCCGGCGTCTTCGCCATGGCGGCCGCGGTCTGCGAAGCGATCGAGAACGGGCCGGCCGCGTGGCGCGCGGTCGATCTCATCATCCTGCCCGGCATCACGGCGATGCTGGCGGTGGCGGCAAGAGCAGGCGCTCCGCTTGGCCATGACTTCTGCGCCATATCGCTGTCTGACAATCTAAAGCCTTGGAATATAATAGAAAACCGTCTTGTCTTGGCGGCAAAGGCGGGTTTTGTCATCGCGCTTTATAACCCGATCAGCCGGGCGCGGCCCTGGCAGCTCGGCGAAGCCTTCAAGCTGTTGCGTGACCATCTGCCTGCAGCAACACCGGTTATTTTCGGGCGAGCGGCCGGGCGGCCGGACGAACGTATCGCCGTCCAACAGCTGTCGCAGGCAGATGCATCGATTGCCGATATGGCGACCTGCATCATCATCGGCTCGGCCGAGACACGCATCGTCACGCGGCCAGGCAGACTGGACCTCGTCTATACGCCGCGTTTCATGGCGGGGGGGAACAGGTGATCGATCGCCGCCAGCGCCGCCTCGACAGTGTCGACCGCCTTGACGATCGAGGCCGGCGCGCGCGCGACCATCATTACCTCGATACCAAGCAGGCGGGCTGCCTCGATCTTCGCATACGTGGCCACACCGCCGCTGTTCTTGGCGACGATGACGTCAATGTCGTGCTGCCTCAGAAGATCGCATTCACCGTCCAGCGTGAACGGACCCCGATCGAGGATGTACACGACATTATCAAGCGCAAGCTGCGGTTCGACGGGATCGACGCTGCGGACGAGATAGTGATGTTGCGGTGCGGCTTCCGCGTGATGCGCGCCCTGCCGGCCCGTCGCCAGGAAGACATGGCGGGGGGAGGGGCCGAGCGCTTCTATGGCAGCCGGAATGCTGTGCACGTCCCGCCAGCGATCGCCGGCCACGCGTTGCCATTCGAGACGGCGCAGAGCGATGGCGGCAATGCCGGTCGTCTCAGCCGCGAAAGCGGCATTGGCCGAAATCCGTTCGGCGAAGGGATGCGTGGCGTCGATCAACAGGTCATAGCCGCCGGCCTCCAGGAAATCGGCAAGTGCGGCAGCGCCGCCGAAACCGCCGATGCGAACTGGAACAGGCTGCGTGGCCGGTTTTTCTGTGCGACCGGCAAGCGACAACAAAACATCGCAATCATCACGCGCCGCGAGCGCCTCGGCCAGCAGCCGCGCCTCGCTGGTGCCGCCAAGGATCAAGATGCGGGGTCTTCCCATGTTTGATGTCGCTCCTGCGTCCGGCCAGCGCTGGCTGACTATTATCGGCATCGGCGAAGATGGTCCAGAAGGGCTGGGCGAGGAGGCGAAGGGGCTGATCGCGACTGCACCCGCCGTCTTCGGCGGTGCGCGACATCATGCACTCGCTGCCTCGCTGATCACAGGCGAAAAGCTTTCCTGGCAGAGCCCGTTCGAGCGCTCGGTCGAGGCTATCCTCGAAAGGCGCGGCACGCCTGTTGTCGTGCTCGCCTCCGGCGATCCGTTCCTCTATGGCGTCGGCGCAACGCTCTCCCGCCATGTGGCGGCGGACGAGATGCGCACTATCCCCACACCCTCGGCCTTCAGCCTTGCTGCCTCCCGCCTTGGCTGGCCGCTGCAGGACGTCGCAACGATCTCGCTGCATGGACGGCCGATCGATTTGATCCGGCCGCATCTGCACCCCGGGCGGCGCATCCTCGCGCTGACCTCGGACGAGAAGGGGCCCGGCGATCTGGCTGCTCTGCTCACTGCTGCTGGCTTCGGTCAGTCGCGGCTTACGGTGCTCGAAGCGCTTGGCGGCGCTCGGGAACGGCAAAGAAGTGCGGCGGCGGCGGATTTCGACTTCTTGGACATCGATCCTCTGAATGTCTGCGCCGTCGATATCGCGGCAGGGGAGGGGGCGCGCATCCTGCCGTTTGCCGCAGGGCTCGAAGACGAGCTGTTCGAGCATGACGGACAGATCACCAAACGTGAAATCCGGGCGATGACGCTTTCGGCGCTCGCGCCGCGTCACGGCGAACTGCTCTGGGATATCGGCGCGGGCTCGGGATCGATCGGCATCGAATGGATGCTGGCCGATCCGTCACTGAAGGCAATCGCCGTTGAACAATCGCCGGAGCGGGCCGCACGGGTCGCCCGCAATGCATCCGCCTTCGGCGTGCCGCATCTTGCTGTCGTCGAAGATGCAGCACCCGACGCGCTTAGGGGCCTGCCGGAACCGGATGCGATCTTCCTCGGCGGCGGCGGTAGCGAGCCGGGTGTTGTCGATACTGCGATTGCCGCACTGAAGCGGGGAGGGCGGCTCGTTGCCAATGCCGTGACGCTGGAAATGGAAGCGGTGCTGCTCAGCGAACATGGCAAACGTGGTGGCTTCCTCACGCGGATCGAGATATCGCGCGCACAGCCTATTGGCGGCATGAGCGGCTGGCGGCCGGCCATGCCGGTGACGCAGTGGCGCTGGACGAAAGGATGACGAGATGAGGGTGCATTTCATCGGCGCTGGGCCAGGTGCTGCGGATCTGATCACGGTGCGTGGCCGCGATCTCATCGCCCGGTGCCCGGTCTGTCTCTATGCCGGCTCGATCGTCTCGCCCGAACTGCTGCAATATTGTCCGCCGGGCGCCCGCATCGTCGATACGGCGCCGATGTCGCTCGACGAGATCGAGGCGGAATATCTTCGCGCTGCCGCGGCCGGCCAAGATATCGCCCGGCTGCATTCCGGCGATCTCTCCGTCTGGAGTGCGGTCGCCGAGCAGGTGCGCCGGCTTCAAAAACACGGCATCGACTATACGATGACGCCAGGCGTTCCGGCCTTTGCCGCCGCAGCCTCGACGCTTGGGCGCGAACTGACGATCCCGGCTGTGGCCCAAAGCCTGGTGCTGACCCGCGTTTCCGGCCGCGCTTCACCGATGCCCAACGACGAGACATTGGCGAAGTTCGGCGCGACGGGCGCCACGCTGGCGATCCATCTGGCAATCCACGCCCTGAAGCAAGTGGTCGAAGAGTTGACGCCGCTCTACGGCGTCGACTGCCCGGTCGTGATCGTCGTCAAGGCCTCCTGGCCGGACGAGCGCATCCTGCGCGGCACGCTTGCCGATATCGAGGCAAAGGTTGCGGCCGAACCGATCGAACGCACAGCGATCATCTTCGTCGGCCCCTCGTTGGCAGTGGAAGATTTCCGCGAAAGCTCGCTCTACGATCCGGCCTATCAGCGCCGGTTCAGAGGTAGAGAGTAGCGTCAAGCGACCGCGCGGTTTTAGACCCGCGCGCTGAGATACTCCATGCTGGCGCGCAGCGCGCCGGCCGGATCCTTCAGCGCATGCACCTCCGCCGCGAAGGGCTCGAAGGAGAACGGGCCGTTATAGCCCGCCTGCAACAGGGCCCTGACCTGCCCGGCATTGTCGAGCAGGTCGTCGGCATTGACCAGAACGCGGTGGGAATCGCGCATATCGGCAACGGAAACAGCCGGGTCGTCGACGCCGGAGATGTGCACGAGGCCGGTCAGCTCAGGAAAGGTCTGGGCTTCGCCGGCAAGGTGATGGTGGAAGGTATCGTGGACGAGCCTGAAGGTCGACTGCGCGCCGAGTTCCTCGATCGCGGCGGCCGCCTCGGTCTTCGAGCGCAGCGAGCAGATCTCGAAACCGAGTGGCTCGACGAGACCGATAATGCTGGCTTCCTCCAGCATCGGCTTCAGCGCAATCAGAGACTGACGCAGATTGGCCTGCCGTTCGCCATCGGCGCAGCCGGTGCCGTCATTCTTCGGAACGAGGACGAGCGCCTTGGCGCCGGACGCGCTGGCATAATCGATCAGCTGCTGCGCTTCGGCCGCCCGGGTCGCATTCCACTCGTTGAAGCGCTGCAGGGCGTTGATCGAGATGATCGTCACGCCATGGCGGGCAGCCGCTTGCCTGATCGCCTCGGGTTGGGTGCCGTCGAGAATGGCATTGCCGGAGAGGTCGTTGCGGATCTCGACGGCATCGATGCCGAGCGATCTGGCCAGCGCAAAAAAATCATCGACGGCAAGCGACGGCGCGGCCATATGGTTGAGCGCAAAACGGATCGTAGTCATGATCGGTATCTCCTCCTGATCTCCGCGTCACGGCGGAGCAGTCCTCGTGAATGGGTCAGCGAATCTCTATCGGAATTCGCGTCGCAATCCATCCGTCATCGCCGGCGCCGGCTTTCATTGCTGAGAGAATTTCGGACGGAATGATGGAATTCCATCATTGCTTAGATGTTCTCCGAAATATGGATATCGAAAGGCAGGAAGAGCTGCCCGGGAACGGCCGTTTCGCCGTTTTCGATGGCGCCCGTCATCAGCACCATCAACTCCTTGCAGAGGGCGGGCAGGGGTGTGCCGATCGCCATGGCGACGATATCGTCGGCAAGGCCCGCTTTGCTGTCGGGCGTCAGTTCGTTGACCACGAGGACGATCTTGCCGCCGACGCCTTCTTCGCGGAATGCCGAAATTGCCCCCTCCATGCCGCCGCCGCAGACATAGAGGCCAACGAGATCGGGATGTTTCTGCAGCAGTGTCAACGTCGCCTCATGAGTGATCTCGGCGGTCTCGAGATTGATCAGCGTGTCGACGACATCGAACTCAGGCGCATTCTCGCGAAAATAGGAGCGAAAGCCGATTTCTCTGAGCTCATGGCCGTGAAAGCGGTGGCTACCGACGAAACAGGCGACCTTGCCGGGCTTGTGTGCCGTGCGCGCAATCGTCCAGGCGGCAGTGCGCCCGACCTTGCGGTTGTTGACGCCGACATAGGCGTCGCGCACGCCGGTGGCGAGGTCGGAGAGCAGCGAGAACACCGGAATGCCGCGCTCCTTCAGCTCTTCGACCGCCGTCGTCACCGCCGGATAATCCGGACCGACCAGAGCAACGGCCTGGTTGCGGGCGCCGAGCGTCTTGATCTTTTCGACGATGGCAGCCGGTGTCGCGGCCGACGGAAAGTCGATCTGCGTCTGGATGCGCGCGCTCGTCAGCGCCCGCGCTGCGGTTTCGATCTCACGCACGAAGCTCTGATAGAAGGGCTGCATCGGCTTCTGCAGCAGGAAGGCGAGCTTGTATTGCGGCAGATCCTCGAAGACGCGCTGCTTGATCAGCCCGACAGCGTGATAGCCGATCGACTGCGCCGCATCATAGACCCGTCGCGCTGTTTCCTCGCGCACCCGGTGGCGCGCGTTGAGAACGCGGTCGACGGTGGCGACGCTGACGCCGGAGGCGCGGGCAAGATCGGATATGGTGGGGCGGCGCATCGGCGTTCCTGATGGATTCGATCATGAATGCAAGTCATTCGTGATAGCTTTTGATAGATTATATCAAGCCTGCATTGAGCGCTTTCCAAAGTCAACCTATTCTCCCAGGCAAGGGCATCACGGGAGGCGGATAATGGCGACCCAGACAAACAAACGTGACTACGACCTTCTCGGCGAAAGCGGTCGCACCGCCGTCGAGACGGGGCTGGCGGCAGCCGAATGGTATCACACCGACATTCCCCGCAAGGAGATGAAGGCGCTGATGCAGCGCTCTGATGCGCCGGCGATCCGTGACACGGCCCTCTGGCTCGGCAGCATGGTGGTCCTTGCCGGGCTCGGCGTTTATTTCTGGGGCTCGTGGATCGCGCTGCCCTTCTTCCTCGCCTATGGCGTGCTCTACGGCTCGGCCTCCGATAGCCGCTGGCACGAATGCGGCCATGGCACCGCCTTCAAGACGCGCTGGATGAACGATGTCGTCTACCAGATTGCCTGCTTCATGATCATGCGCAATCCGGTGACCTGGCGCTGGAGCCATGCGCGCCATCACACCGACACAGTAATCGTCGGCCGCGATCCCGAGATCGCCGTCATGCGACCGCCTGATCTCTTCCGGCTGGTGCTTAATTTCTTCGGCATCCTCGACGCCTGGCATGCGATCGTCGACATGCTGCGCAATGCCTTCGGCGGCGTCAGCGCGGCGGAAAAGACCTTCATTCCCGAGATGGAGCAGCCGAAGGCCGTCCGCATCGCCCGCATCTGGCTGGCGATCTATCTTGCAACGATCGCGGCCGCGATCGCCATAGGTTCGATCCTGCCGCTAATGCTGATCGGCCTGCCGCGCCTCTATGGCGCCTGGCACCATGTGCTGACCGGTCTGCTGCAGCATGGCGGCCTTGCCGACAATGTGACCGACCATCGGCTGAACAGCCGCACGGTCTATATGAACCCCATCAGCCGCTTCATCTACTGGAACATGAACTACCACGTCGAACATCACATGTTTCCGATGGTGCCCTACCACGCGCTGCCCAAGCTGCACGCGATGATCAAGCACGACCTGCCGGCGCCGAACCTATCGATCTGGTCCGGCTATCGCGAGATGATCCCGGCCTTCCTGCGCCAGCTGCGCAATGAGGATTATTTCCTGAAGCGCGACCTGCCGGCCACCGCGCGGCCCTATCGCGAGGAATTCCACAACGAGCTGGCCCCGGCCGCGCAATAATTACAATCGAGGGAGGACAAGATGAGCGGAAATTGGATCCAGGTCTGCGACAAGGACGAGATCGACGAGGAGGATGTCATCCGCTTCGATCACGACGGGCGCACCTTCGCGGTCTATCGCAGCCCGGACGACGAATTCTTCGCGACCGACGGGCTCTGCACACATGAACATATCCATCTCGCCGACGGGCTTGTCATGGATGAGATCATCGAATGTCCAAAACATAACGGCCGCTTCAACTACAAGACGGGCGAAGCCAAGGGTGCGCCAGTCTGCGTCAATCTCAAGACCTATCCTGTCAAGATCGAAGACGGCGCCGTCTTCATCTCGCTCTGAGGGAGGCCGGCATGGCTCATTACGTCATCCTGGGCGCGGGCGAATGCGGTGCGCGCGCCGCCTTCGCCTTGCGGGAAAAGGGCTTTGCCGGCGAGATAACGCTGGTCGGCGCCGAGCCGCTTCCGCCCTATGAACGGCCGCCGCTTTCGAAGGCCGGCTCCACCGATGCAAGCGATCCGAAATTCATCGCCGCGGCGGAAAAATATATCGAAAACGGCATCCGGCTGCTGACCGGCCTCGAGGCAAGGTATCTCGACACCGCATCCAGGACCGTCACGCTTTCGGACGGTGCCGTGCTTTCCTACGACAAGCTTCTGCTTGCGACGGGTGCGGCCGCGCGGTCGTTCCCCGGCGCGCCGCAGGGCAGCCCGCATATTCGCGCGCTGAGGACGCATCACGATGCGGCGGCGTTGCGCGATGCGATGAAGCCGGGACGGCATATCGCCATCATCGGCGGCGGGTTCATCGGACTGGAACTTGCGGCAACGGCGCGGCTGCTTGGCGCCGAGGTCACCGTCATCGAGGGGCTGGAACGCGTGCTGAAGCGCGGCGTGCCGGAAGAGATCGCCCATCTGCTCACCGAGCGCCACCGTGCCGAGGGCGTCGACATCCGCTGCGGCGTCTCCATCGAGACGCTGACCGCGGAAAACGGAAAAGCCCTGATCCGATTGTCGACCGGCGAGGTGATCGAAGCCGATCTCGTCCTTGTCGGCATCGGTGCACGGCCGAATATCGAGATCGCCGAAAGGGCCGGGCTGGCAATCGACAACGGCATTGCCGTCGACGCCTATCTCCGGACCTCCGCGCCTGATGTCTTTGCGGCCGGCGATTGCTGTTCCTTTCCGCTGTCGATCTATGGCGGCCGGCGGGTCCGGCTCGAATCCTGGCGCAATGCCCAGGAGCAGGGCACATTGGCCGCGGCCAACATGCTCGGCCTTAACGAGGCCGTTTCGGCGGTGCCGTGGTTCTGGTCGGATCAATACGACATGACGCTGCAGATATCAGGCCTTGCCGAAGGGGCTATCACGCATCAGCGCCGCAAACTCGGCGCTGGCGCCTTCATTCTCTTCCATCTCGACGCCGGCGGTCGATTGATCGCTGCAAGCGGCATCGGGCCGGGCAATGCGGTGGCGCGCGACATCAGACTCGCCGAAATGCTGATCGCAGCGCGTGCCCATCCGGACCCGGCAGCACTCGCAGCCAGCGACATCAAGCTGAAATCCCTGCTGGCCGCCTGAGCTGCCCGATATTTTCACCCGATTTTTTTCAAAGGAATTGATGATGAAAAAACATAGACGCGCAACCGTCGCCGATCTGCTTTCGGAAAAAGGCAAGCGCCAGCTCACCATGCTGCGCGTCACCTCGCTGGAGGAGGCGGAAGCCGCCGAAATGGCCGGAATCGACATCGTCTCCGTGCCGCCCTCGCTGCTCGGGCCAGTCTTTCGCGAGATCGCGCCCACTCCCTTTGCCATTCCGGGGCTCGAATATGGCGATCATGTCTCGGCCGAGGACTATCTGCGTGCGGCCTTCGCGGCGCTGAAGGCAGGGGGTGATGCGGTCTATTGCGCCGCAAGCCTGCAGACGATCCGGCGCATGCGCGATGAAGGCATCCCCGTCTGTGGCCATCTCGGTCTGATCCCTTCCAAGGCGACCTGGACCGGCGGCTTCCGCGCCGTCGGCAAGACGGCGGCGAGTGCGGCCGAGATCTGGCGGCAGACCAAGGCGCTGGAAGAGGCCGGCGCCTTCGCCGCCGAAATCGAAGTCGTCCCAGGGGATATTGCTGCTGCCATCAGCACCAACACCTCGATGCTGATGATCTCCATGGGAGCAGGCAGCGGCTGCGACGCCCAATATCTCTTCGCCGACGACGTGCTCGGCGCCAATCGCGACCACTATCCGCGCCACGCCAAGATCTATCGCGACTTTGCCGCCGAACACGACCGGCTGCAGCGCGAGCGCATCGCCGCCTTCACCGAATTTGCCGAGGATGTCAGGACCGGCGCCTATCCGGAAAAGCGCCATCTCGTCGGTATCGACGACGCGGAACTGGAAATCTTTCTGCAGCGGCTGAAAAGCGAGACGGGCAATAGCTGAGGGCAAACGCGTTCTATTGCCTCGATGATGTGAGAAGCGCCACAAAGGCGCTTCCTCTCCATTGGCTTCCGTCTCCGCCTGTGTCAGGAATTATCCGTTCGATTCATTCGGAACGGAGTATTCGGTCCCCTGTGACGATCGGCTTTGCGCATGCGGAATTGATTGCGGTGCTCGTCGCGGTGACGGGGGACGAGCCGCGCGTAATGACCATCCGTTCCGGCAATGCGCTGCCGTCGGGACCTTTCGAAATGGGTCATCGCACCCTGCAATCGGGCCTGCGCGAATGGGTGCAGGAGCAGACGGAACATCCCGTCGGTTATCTCGAACAGCTCTATACCTTCGCCGACCGCGACCGGAACAACGACATCCCAGGCGGGCGGACGATCTCGATCAGCTATCTCGGCCTCGTCAACGAGCAGTCGGGCGCCGGCCGGCCGGGATGGCACGGCTGGTACGAATATTTCCCCTGGGAAGACCACCGGCAGGGCCGGCCAGCCGTGCTTGACGAGATCATGGCGCGTCTAAGGAGCTGGGCCGATGCCGATCCGGCAAGACGCGACCATCGCCATCGCCGGGCGGATTTCACCTTCGGCCTCGATGGCGGCGGCTGGAACGAGGATCTGGCACTCCAGCGCTACGAACTGCTTTACGAGGCGGGGCTCGTCTCGGAAGCCGGATGCGGGGCGGAGGCCAATCTCGGCCGGGCGATGTTTGCCGATCACCGCCGGATTCTCGCAACCGGAATCGCCCGCCTGCGCGCCAAGATCAAATACCGCCCCGTCGTCTTCGAGCTGATGCCGGAGAGCTTCACGCTGCTGAGGCTGCAGCGCACTATCGAAGCCTTGGCGGGGCTGACGCTGCACAAGCAGAACTTCCGCCGCCTCATCGAACAGCAGGAACTGGTCGAGGAAACCGGCGGAACCGAAAGCGAAACCGGCGGCCGGCCGGCCAAGCTTTTCCGCTTTCGCCACACCGTGCTCGAAGAACGGGCGCTGGCAGGAACGAAATTACCGCTCTCCCGCAATTGACATATGCTCACCGTGAGAATATCTCTTTGCCTATGATATGCTCAAAGAGAGCATAATTAGGAGCCGGTCATGAATTACCCTGTTTCCGCATCCTCGCTCTACGAGCGCGTCAGCCGTGTCATTCCCAAAGCCGAATGGATGACGTTCGAAAATGACGTCGACGCGATCCTCGAGCTCAAGCGCCGCCGCAACGCCGTCATTCTCGCGCACAACTATCAGACACCGGAAATCTTCCACGGCGTGGCCGATATTGTCGGCGACAGCCTGGCGCTCGCCCGCAAGGCGATCGAGGTCGATGCCGATGTCATCGTGCTTGCCGGCGTGCATTTCATGGCCGAGACCGCAAAGCTGCTGAACCCCGGGAAAACAGTATTGATCCCGGATCTCGGCGCCGGCTGTTCGCTGGCGGATTCGATCACGCCCGAGGATATCGCCCTGCTGCGCCAGGCCCATCCCGGCGTGCCCATCGTCACCTATGTCAATACCTCGGCCGCGGTGAAGGCTGCCTCCGACATCTGCTGCACCTCGGGCAATGCCAAGCAAGTGGTGGAATCGCTCGGCGTGCCGAAGGTGCTGATGATCCCGGATGAATATCTGGCCCGCAACGTCGCCCGCGAGACTGATGTCGAGATCATTGCCTGGCATGGCCATTGCGAGGTGCATGAACTCTTCACCGCCGAGGACGTGCGCCAGCTGCGCGAAAACCATCCCGGCGTAACCGTGCTCGCCCATCCGGAATGCCCGCCAGAGGTGGTGGCCGAAGCCGATTTCGCCGGCTCCACCGCTGTCATGTCGGATTATGTCGGCAGGCAGAAGCCGGCGCGCGTCGTGCTGCTCACCGAATGCTCGATGAGCGACAATGTCGCCGTGCACCATCCCGATGTCGAATTCATTCGCCCCTGCAATCTCTGCCCGCATATGAAGCGGATCACGCTGGCCAATATCCGCGCGGCACTCGAGGAAAACCGCCACGAGGTCACCGTCGATCCTGCAATTGCCGTGGCCGCCCGCCGCGCCGTCGAGAGGATGCTGGCGATATGACCGAGATTCTCGAGCAGCTATCAGGACGCACGGTAATCGTCGGCAGCGGCATTGCGGGGTTGATGACCGCGCTGACCCTCGCGCCCGAACCTTCCGTCATCGTCACCCGCGCGGCCCTTGGCGCGGAGACGTCGAGCGCCTGGGCACAGGGCGGCATCGCCGCCAGCATTGGTGCCGACGATAGCGCAGCGCTGCATCTTGCCGATACGCTTGCCGCCGGTGACGGTCTCTGCGATCCGGCCATCGCCGCCGGCATCATTGCCGAGGCGCCAGCGGCGATCGCCGCGCTGGAGCAAGCCGGCGTTCGTTTCGACCGGAATGCCGCGGGAGACCTCTCGCTCGGCCTGGAGGCAGCCCATAATCGCCGCCGCATAGTCCATGCCGAAGGCGACGGCTCCGGTGCGGCGATCATCGCCGCGCTGATCAAGGCCGTGATGAAAACGCCAGCTATATCAGTGCTCGAAGGTTTCGAGGCGCGGCGGATTCTGATGGACGGCGAGCAGGTCGCCGGCCTGCTTTGCGCGACCGCGAATGGCGCCGCCATTCTGCCGACATCGAGGGTGGTGCTCGCCACCGGCGGCATTGGCGGGCTTTACGACGCGACCACCAATCCGATGGGCAATTTCGGCCAGGGGATCGCGCTCGCAGCAAGGGCCGGTGCCGCGCTCGCCGATATGGAATTCGTCCAGTTCCATCCGACCGCACTCGATTCACGCCGCCGGCCGCTGGCGCTCGTCAGCGAGGCGGTGCGCGGGGAGGGGGCTTTGCTCGTCAACGAACGAAGCGAACGGTTCATGGCCCGCATATCAGGCGCCGAACTTGCACCGCGTGACGTGGTGGCGCGTGCCATCAGCGCCGAAATCGCCCGCGGCGGACGAGTCTTTCTCGATGCCCGCGATGCCCTCGGCAGCCGCTTTGCCGCTCGCTTTCCTGTCATTTCCGCCCTTTGCGGCGAGACCGGCATCGATCCGGCGAAAGACCTCATTCCTGTGCGCCCGGCCGTTCACTATCACATGGGCGGCGTGGCCACGGATGCAAATGGCCGCAGCTCGGTTCCCGGTCTCTGGGTTGCCGGTGAGGCAGCCTCGACCGGCCTACACGGCGCAAACCGGCTTGCCAGCAATTCGCTGCTGGAGGCGGCTGTCATGGGCATGCGGGCGGCACGCGACATTTCAGGCATGCCGGCGAGTTTTACCGGCACCATCTCCGCCGGGAGTCTCCCGGCGCCGGCCGATGCGTCATTCGTCCGGCCGATCGTCTCGCGTCATCTCGGCGTGTTGCGCAATGCCGGCGCCATTCATGGCGCGATCGCCGCCCTGCTGCGGCTTGCCGAAGGCAACGGCCCTGCCGCCGATCCGGCCATCGTCGCGCTGCTCATCGCCGTCTTTGCCAGCCTGCGGATGGAATCGCGCGGCGCCCACGCCCGCACCGATTTTCCGTTGAAGCTCGCCAATGCCAACCGGCGCCAGATGTGCCTTTCCGACGTTCTGGAGATCGCCCGCGCGACGCCGCCCTATGCCCTTGCAAGGAGTGCCTGAGATGAGCCTCGTTCCCCTTCCGCGCCTGATCGTCGAACCGCTGGTGCGGGCGGCCCTACTCGAAGATCTCGGTCTTGCCGGCGACATCACCTCGGCATCGGTCATCCCTCGCGATCACCGTTCGACGGTGGTGATGGCGGCCCGTCAGCCGGGCGTAATCGCCGGTCTCGATGCCGCCGAACTCGCCTTCGCCCTCGTCGATCCAGAGATCGTCATGCGCCGCCATCTTCAGGATGGCGACGCAGTAAAGCCTGGCGATGTGATCGCCACCATCGAAGGTCCGTCGCGCGGCCTGCTGAGCGCCGAGCGCACCGCGCTGAATTTCCTCGGCCATCTCTCAGGTATTGCGACTGTGACGGCTCAGATTGCTGCCGCCATTCGCGGCACCAAGGCATCAGTCGCCTGCACGCGCAAGACGACGCCGGGCCTCAGGGCGCTGGAGAAATATGCGGTGCGGGCCGGCGGCGGCATGAACCACCGCTTCGCGCTTTATGACGCAGTGCTGATCAAGGATAATCACGTCGCCATCGCCGGTGGGGTCTCTGAAGCGATCCGCCGGGCGCGGGCCGGCGTCGGCCATATGGTGAAGATCGAGGTCGAAGTGGACACCCTCGATCAGCTGCGTGAAGCGATGGAGACCGGCGTCGATGCCGTTCTGCTCGACAATATGACGCCGGATCAGTTGCGCGAAGCCGTCGCCATCGTCGCCGGCCGGGCGATCACCGAGGCATCCGGCCGCGTCACGCCGATAACGGCCGCCGCAATCGCCGCTTCCGGTGTCGACCTCATTTCCGTCGGCTGGCTGACGCACAGCGCCCCGGTGCTGGATATCGGGCTCGATTTCGTCGAGGCGGCGACCGCAACGGAAACAAGCCCGAGACGGATTGCACAGGTGCTGTAATCTCTTAGGCCCGCTTCGGCTGAGCTTCGACTGCGGCTGAAACGCCAATCCATGATCATCTGGGCGATCTCGTGCGCTTCGGCATATGCTCGAGTTCAACTTCAGACATGCTGACGGCCCAAGGCAATGGGCGATCGCCTGCATACGACGGAGGCATTGGAAACCGTCCAGATGCGGGTCGCTCACAAGAAAAAATGCGCCGGAAAACGCAGATGCAAGCTGAAGGTGCGACAAGAAAATTACGAGCTAAGCGCTCTAAATATTAGAACGCTTATTTCTTCAGCCGCCGCCCCGCTCGGCTGCTGAGGAATTTATACTTTGATTTCAATCAAATAGATGACGTGCCTGCTCACCTCAACCTCAATGCTGTGAATTTCGCCTGTTTTTTCAGCACGAGAATTGAAGCGTTTAAAATCTTGCAGAACGCCGGAAATTCATGAGACAAAAGACCTGCGAGTAGAAGCGGTCTGAGCCTCGGTTCTGGACATTGCTCGACGGGTAAATCTGTCGAGGAGATGTCCTAATGCAGGGAAAAGCCAATGATCTCGCCCCAAAATCCGCAGAGATCGACGCTGGAGCTGGTCACCTTCGCGCGCATCGTTGCTTTGCATGCCTGAGCAGCAAGCATTCTGAAAAACGCGATTGCGCAATTGCCAGGCTCGTCGCGGATGGCTTCGATCCGGAGCGCGTCGCCAATCACTATCCGTCCTTAAAAACCGAACACTAGTTGCGAAAGGTCGACCCATGTCCCGCCACAAGCTTGCCTTCTATGCACTTGCCGCAACCCTTTCTGCCGGCGCCACCTCCGCCGCCGACAAGGTGATCTTTCAGCTCGACTGGCTGCCGGGTGGCGACAAGGCGCCGATCTACGTCTGCATCCAGGAAGGTTTCTGTTCGGACGCCGGCCTTGAGGTGGAGATCGCCTCCGGTCGCGGCTCGACCGACGCCATCTCGCGCCTTGCCGCCGCGTCCTCCGACATCGGTGTTTCCGATATCGGCGCCCTGATGGCCGCCCGCGCCAATGAAGGCGTGAAGGTGACCGCCGTCATGTCGCTGTTCAACAAGGGGCCGCATGCCTTCTACGTCGCCAAGGGCGGTTCGATCGCAAGCGTCGCTGACGTCAAGGGCAAGACGATCGCGACGTCGCCCTTCACATCCTCGAATGTCTACCTGCCGCTGGTGCTCAAGGATGCCGGCATCGACATGGCGGATATCAAGCTTATCAAGGCCGATCCCGGCGCACTCGGCCCGATGCTGATGACCGGCAATGCCGATGGCATCATCGCCTGGATGACCGACCTGACGCGCTATAGCAACCAGGGCAAGGAAGCTGGCAAGGAGATCGTTGCCCTGCCATGGTCGGCAGCCGGGCTCGAGCTTTATTCCGCATCTCTCATCGCCAGCGACGATTTCCTCGCCAAGCGTCCGCAGGTCGCCGCCCGCTTTATCGCCGCCTACAAGAAATCCGTCGAGTTCGCCAAGGAGAATCCGGAGAAGGCTGCCGCTGCTGTCACCGCCATCGTACCGGAACTCGGCTCGGAAGATGTCCAGGGTTCGCTCAAGGACACGCTGCCGTTGATCTTCAACGAGGTGACGGAGAAGGACGGCCTCGGTGCCTTCGAAACCGCCCGCCTTGTCGAAACCTGGCGCCGTGTCTCTGAAGCGCAGGACATCGATCCGGCCAAGCTGGATCCGGAAACCGTGGTCAACCGCACCTTCGCCGTCGCGGAGTAACCGCCATGGCGATGCCCGCTATCCGCTTCGACAGGCTGGGACAGGTTTTCGAAACCCGATCCGGGCGCACGGAAGCCCTGCGCGACGTCAGTTTCGATGTGGCCCGGCATGAGTTTGTCTCGATCCTCGGCCCTTCGGGCTGCGGGAAATCGACCCTACTGCGCATGATCGCCGGCCTGTTGAAGCCGACATCCGGCTCGGTAGACGTCTTCGGTCTGCCGGTGACGGCCCCGCGTGACGACATCGGGATCGTCTTCCAGAAGCCGACGCTGCTTCCCTGGGCGACGGTCGAAGACAATGTCGTGTTTCCCGCCCGCCACAAGACCGGCCGGGTAACGGCAGAGGAGCGCGGGCGGGCGGGTGAATTGCTGAGCATGGTCGGGCTTGCCGGCTTCGAGAAACGCCTGCCGGACGAACTGTCCGGCGGCATGCAGCAGCGTGTCGGCATCGCCCGCGCGCTGCTGATGGACCCGGATATCCTGCTGATGGACGAACCCTTCTCGGCGCTGGATGCCCTGACGCGCGAGGTGATGGGCTTCGATCTGCTGCACATCTTCTCCGAACGTCCGAAGACCGTGGTCTTCATCACCCACTCCGTCAGCGAGGCGGCGCTTCTGTCCGACCGCGTTTTGGTGATGACCGGACGGCCGGGCTCGATCCTGACCGAAGTCACCGTTCCCGTCGGCCGGCCACGCGGCCCTGAAACTGCAAAGGACAAGGCGATCCATGACCTCTCCGATTACCTCCGCGATCTCCTCCTCACCCGTCACGCGGCGTGAGGCCATGCAGAGCCGTACGCCGGTCGCGCTCCTCAAGCAGGTGCTGGCATTGCCGGGCATCACGACCGCCGCGGCCCTGATCGGCACGGTGCTGCTATGGGAAGCGGCGGCGCGGCTCCTGTCGATCCCGACCTATCTGCTGCCGCCGCCAAGCGCGATCCTCGGCTCGTTCTCCTCCATCGGCTTCGAGCGCTGGATGGGTCACATCGCCGCGACGTTGCGGGTGGCGCTGATCGGTTATGCGATGTCCATCGTTATCGCCATTCCACTGGCGGTGGTCATGATGCGATCGCCATTCCTGTCGCGAACGCTCTATCCGCTGCTCGTCATAGTGCAGTCGACGCCGGTGGTGGCGATTGCGCCGATCATCATCGTCGTGCTCGGGGCCGGCGATGCGCCACGCATCGTTATCACCTGTCTCATCACCTTCTTTCCGCTCGTCGTCTCCACCGCAACGGGCCTTGCGGCAACCCCGCCGGAGCTGATAGAGCTGTCGCGAAGCCTGCGCGCCTCGGGCTTTCGTGAGATCACCCAGATACGCCTGCCGTTTGCGGTGCCCTACATCTTCTCGGCGCTGAAAATCTCGATCACGCTTGCCGTCATCGGCGCCGTGGTTGCGGAGTTCTGCGCATCCGAAGCCGGCGTCGGCTATTTCATCCAGCTGTCGACCTCTCTGTTCAAGCTGCCACAGGCCTGGGCCGGCTTGCTGGTGCTCGCCGCCATGTCGCTCTTGCTGTTTCAGGCCGTGGTCCTGACGCAGAAGCTCCTCTTTCCCTGGAGCCTGCCGAAAAACGGCTGAACCCATCCGGAGTAGAAGCAGTCGGGCCTTGCCCGGACATTGCTCCTCAACCGCCGGTTCGCCGGCATTCACGTAAGGAGAATGATATGAATATCCAGACAGACACCCTCGCGGAACTCGCCAAGGAAGCGACCATCGGCGGCATGGGCACGACCGTTGACCGGGAAATCCCCGTCATCGACCTTTCTGACTTCGACAACCGCAAGCACGAGATCGCTGATGCACTCTGGCAGGCCTCGGTCGATATCGGTTTCTTCCAGGTCTACAATCACGGCATCGCCCAGGACGATATCGACGCGGCCTTCGAAACGGCCTGGACATTCTTCGCACTGCCGGCGGAGATTAAGGCGAAAACCCCGATGCCGAAGGGCATCAATGCCGGCTGGGAATTCAAGGCGCAGGTCCGCCCCTCCACCGGTACGCCGGATAACAAGGAGAGCTTCCAGCTCACCCGGCCGGACATGATCCGCCTCAACCTGTGGCCGAGCGAAGACGATCTTCCGGGCTTCCGGGAAAAGATGCTCGGCTTCGAGCGACAGAACTGGGAACTCGGCATGCGCATCCTCTCCGGCTTTGCGCTGAAGATGGGCTTTGCCGAGGATTTCTTCACCAAGGCGCATGACCCGTCTTCGGACCAGTATCAATCGACGCTGCGCCTCATCCATTACATGTCGATGGAAGGCGCCAAGCCGGAAGACTTCTCGTCGTGGCGTGCCGGCGCGCATTCGGACTTCGATTGCTTGACCATCCTTCACCAGAAGGAGGGCGAAGGCGGGCTCCAGGTGTGCCCGGGCAAGGATGCAGCCCTGAAGGAATGGACGGATGTTCCGCCGCGCAAGGGCTACATCACCTGCAACATTGGCGACATGCTGATGCGCTGGTCGGACGACCAGTTGCAGTCGACGCTGCATAGGGTGCGCATGCCGCGCGAGAATGAGTACATGGGCCGCCGACTGTCCCTGCCCTTCTTCTGCCAGGCAAACCGCGATGCGGTCATGCAGGGTCCGCTCGGCAAATACGAGGCGATCACCGCCGGCGAATACCTGACCCGGCGCATAAACGCCAATTTCGCCAAGAAGTAACGTTGAAGATGGTCCGTTGCGGTGACATCGTGGAACAGTCAATCCGACTCCCGTCAGGCAACGGACCCATCATGCTTCATGGACGCGCGCTGCGTTATATCGACGAGGTGGCCCGACAGGGCTCCATCCGCAAGGCGGCAAAGACATTGCATGTCGCCGCCTCTGCGGTGAACCGCTATATCCTGGAGCTTGAGGAAGAGCTGCAGGCACCCATTTTCGAGCGCCTGCCGCGCGGCCTGAAACTGACGAGTTCCGGCGAGATCCTCATCCAGCACATTCGCGAGACACTGCAGGCGCATCAGCGAATGCAGGCGCAGATCCAGTCCCTCAAGGGGCTCAATCGCGGCGAGGTGGTGCTGGCGACCATGGCAACGCTCGCTGCGGGCCGGGTTGCCGAGATCGTTGCCGCCTACCGAGAAAAACATCCGCAGGTCAGCCTGCGGATCATGGTCGGCGACCGGACGACTGTTGCGGAGATGGTTGCGCTCGGCCAGGCCGATCTCGCCATTGCCTACAACCTGCCGGACGATACCCGGCTGCAACGCGCCGCCGAATTCCGCCATGCGCTGGGAGCCGTCGTCGCGCCCGCCCATCCCCTCGCAAACCGCAAGACCGTGCGCATGTCCGATTGCCTGCTCTATCCGCTGGTTCTGGCGGATCGATCGCTGTCGCTGCGCGAGGTCGTCGAGGCGACTGCCCCGGCGCGTGCCACCCTTGTTCCCGTCGTCGAGACCAATTCGATGGAACTGATGAAGCGCCTTGCCCGGACAACGCCTCACATAACCTTCCTCAACCGGCTCGATGTCGACCGCGAAATGGCGACCGGCGACCTGGTCTTCATTCCGCTGACGGGAACCGGCTCGCTGCAACGGCTCAATATCCTCCACCGCGCCCGCGGCTCGCTTTCACCCGCCGGCAGCCATTTCATGCAATTCGCGCAGGAGCGTCTGCTCGCCTCGTTCGACGAGAGCTGACCGCTCGGCAAGCCATCCGATAGAGACCCACCATGAACGATCTTTCCCTGTTTCCCACCCTTGCCGCCCGTCTGGCGAGACAGGAGCGCATTCGTCTTGCGAAGGCGCGCGTCCCGGTCGCGCTGCTTGCAGATGACGTGCCGGGTGGTGGAGAGGTAGACCGGGACGGTTCCGCCCTCGTCGATATTCTGGTCGAGAACGGCATGATCGCAGCGATAACGCCGGCCCTTGCGGATGGTGGCGAAGATGCAGTCGCGCTCGACGGCCGCCATGTCTGGCCGCTTCTGATCGACGCGCACGCCCATCTCGACAAGGGCCACACCATGGGACGTGCGCCCGATTCTGGCGGCACGCATCCCGGCGCGCGCGCCGCGACGACGGCGGACCGGCTTGCCCACTGGAATGCCGACGACCTCCTGCGGCGGATGGAATTCGCTCTTGCAACGGCTGACGCCCATGGCGTGGCCGCTATTCGCACCCATCTCGACAGTCACGAGGGGCAGGCGGAAATCACCTGGAGCGCGTTTGCCGAAACGCGCGAACGTTGGAAAGGCTGCATCACCTTGCAGGCTGCCGGCCTCGTGCCGCTCGATGCCTATCGCGACGACTATGGCACCCGCCTTGCCGATATCGTTGCCGTCCACGGCGGCTTGCTCGGCGGCGTCACCCGCGCCTCCGGGGGCACCCATGGGTCAGGCCTCGACGACATCGACCTGCTGCTCGACCGGTTGTTTGCGCTGGCAAAGGAACGGGAACTGGATGTCGATCTACATGTCGACGAGGCGGCACAGGCCGATGCCCTGCCGCATGTGGCGCGTGCCGCCATCCGCCACGGTTACGAGGGGCGCGTGACGTGCGGCCACTGCTGTTCGCTTGCGCTTCTGGGCGAGCAAGAATTGCGCGACACGATCGCGCTGATCGCCGATGCCGGCCTCTCGATCATCACGCTGCCAACCGTCAACATGTATCTCCAGGATCGCGAAAACGGCCGCACGCCGCGCTGGCGCGGGGTCACGCCCGTGCAGGAATTGCAGGCGGCTGGCATTCCGGTCGCTGCGGCCGGCGACAATTGCCGCGATCCGTTCTTTGCCTATGGCGATCACGACATGCTGGACACCTGGCGGCAAGCGGTGCGCATCCTGCATCTCGACCACCCTTACGCGGATGCGCCCGCTCTTGCCGGCCCGGCTCCCGCTGGCATCATGGGCATCGACGCCGGTACGATCGGCGTCGATCGTCCGGCAGACCTGATGATCCTGGAAGCCTGGAGCCTCGACCAGGTTATCGCCCGTCCGCACTCCGACCGCGTCCTCCTCCGCAAGGGGATCTTCGCCAACAGGACATTGCCCTCCTACAGCATGCTCACAGATTTCCAGACCGCGTGAGCCGCTCTCTAGAGCCAAAAAAGGGACTGGCGAAGCCCGCCGGTCCCCCTTGTCTGTTCAGTCCCGATGTCCGCTATATGACCGCCGATACCAGACCTCCCGGTGCTGGGGCCGCTTTCCGTGCCTGGATCTTCCTTAACAGCAAGAAATAGAGCTTGATGTACCGGCCGACCAGGATCGCGTTGATGGGCATCGTCAACTTAACGAAGGGTGGACTTCGCTGTGAGATCGTTAAGTTTACGATGCTCGCACCACTTTCCCGCGAGATAAAGGCTGAGCATATCGTCACCGAGCATGACAATCCGGCCGATTGGCGCCGCTTCGCCCGGCGTTCGATCGAGCCATCAAAGCGCTCGGACTACACGGTGGCTGCAATTTGGTCGAGAACAGCCCGTGATACGGCCCTTCAATAGCTCAATAACCTGCCGCCAGGGAACGCAAACCGTGTCCTGATGACAGTGTTGATCAAGCATCCCCTGCGCGAGTGACACGCGAATATGCAAATATTCGATGAAATTTCTGCTTTTTAAAGCAAAACCGCTATGCGCCGGGCTCTTATGGCTCTAACATGTCTTTGATTGGCCGGTGCGCTTGTGCGCCTTGGCTTTCAGGGGTGAGAACCGAGATGCGACGGACATCCGGAAGATGCTGACGAACAGGCTGTGCCTGCTCGGAAGACCGCGATTGCTGGCGGCGGGGAAGGAACTCCCCTTGCCGGAGAAGTCTTATTTTCTCCTCGCCATGCTCGCCGCCGAACCCAATTTCGAACTCGACCGCGAAACCGTCAGGCGACAGCTCTGGCAATCGGAGCTGCCGGAAAAACGAGCCGGCAGCCTGCGCCAGCTGCTGGCGCGCATCGAGCAGAGCGTTCCCGCCGGCCTTCCACCGCTGCTTGCCGCGACCCGAACCCATATCGGCCTTGCCGATGGCTGGGAGGTCGACGTTCATATCCTGAAACAGAAGGGGCCGCTTGCACCCGAAGACGGCGGCCTGCTGAACGGCGAATTGCTCGAAGGCGTCAAATCACCGACGCAGGGCGCCGAGGACTGGCTGACCTTTGAGCGCCAGCGTGTCGACGAACTGCGCTCCGCCCATCTCACCCGGCTGGTCGAGACATCAGAAGACAGATCTGATGAAGAGCAGGTCACGCTTGCCAGGCGCCTGCTGGAACTCGACCCTGCCAGCGAGACGGCCTATCGCGCCTTGATGCGCACCTATGTCAGGATGAACGATCCGGCAGCGGCGCGTCAGGCCTATCTGAAGTGCAAGAGCCAGCTGAAGGACGATTTCGACACCGAGCCGGAAGAAAGCACCACCGCTCTTGCGCGCGAACTCAACCTGGTGCCGGCTGCACAGGCGACGTCGGGACATCCTCAGTCGGCGCTTAACCTTTCCGTCGGCCCGCTTGGTCAGCCGCGTATCATCATCCTGCCGCCGGAAAGCATTTTCACCGATCCGCTGATGGAGCGCGTCGGCAGGGCCCTTCTCGAAGACGTCACCATCGGCCTTAGCCAGCAGCGCGGCTTCAAGGTGATCGCGGCGCATACGAGCCTGGAGATCCTCAGCCGTTCGATCGATCCGTCGCGTGCCGTGCCCGGTCCGCTCGACCTCAGCTTCGACTATGCGGTCTACGTCACCATCCAGGGCCGCGACGAGGATGTCTTTGCGACCTGCCGGCTGACGCGGACAACGACATCTGAGGTAATCTGGGCCATCGAACTGCCGCTGGTCATGCAGAAGATCAGCGAATCCTTCGCGCATCTGACGCGGCGGATCGTCTCGTCGCTCGCCGACACGATCGAGCGTCACGAACTGGCGATACCGATCGGCGAAGCGCCGCCGTCCGCCTACCGTCTCTACCTGGAAGGCAAGCGGCTGATTGCCCAGACCGATCTGCAGCATCTGCGCCAGGCGCGCAAATGGTTCAAATCCTCGCTCAATCGTTATGAACATTTCTCCGCCGCCCATGCCGGCATGTCGCGCGCGCTCGGCATGGAATGGCTGATCCGCGGCATGCGGGACAAGGAACTGCTCGACGAGGCGAACGGTGCTGCCCGGCAGGCGCAGCAATCCGACCCGAACAGCGGCCGGGCTTACCGCGAGCTCGGCTTCGTGGCGCTTTATCGCCGCCGCTTCGACGAAAGCCTGGAATATTTCCAGCAGGCCCAGGATCTCAATCCCAACGATGCCGATATCCTCGCCGATTTCGCCGACGCGCTTTCCCATGATGGCGATTTCGATCGAGCACTGGAGCTCAGCCGTGCTGCCTTCAAACTCAATCCGCTGCCGCCAGACTATTATTACTGGAACCTCGGCGGCATCCACTTCATGCGCGAAGAATATGAAATGGCGATCGAGGCGCTGGAGCCGGTGAAGGCGAAGCAGGCAACAGCCCGTCTGCTCGCCGCCTCGCATGCCATGGCAGGCGATACGGGCAAAGCCAGGAATTACGCCAGGGTGGTGCTGGAAAACTTCCCCGATTTCCGCAGCGAGGAGATCCGCCATTTCGTCCCCGATCGCGATCCCGCCTATACGGAACCGCTGATAAAGGGCCTGCAACTTGCTGGTCTTCCGTGATTGCACGGCCTTTTAACGAAGCCTGTAACGCTTAAATGACGGAGGCAATGTTTCTTTCCGATGGTTAACGGCAGCAAGGCGCTGCCCAACCAATCGGAGATGGAACATGAAGACGAATGCTGAAACCACCGCAGCTCAGACACAGTCGCTGCGCTTTTCTGCTGCCGCCAGGGCAGCCCTGAAGCAGGACGAACTCAACGTTTCCGCCAATGCGCTCGAGAGCCTGACGCATGCGCTGAGGTTCCGCTAAGGAACAGATCGGTATGTCCGCTTTCACCGACCTTGAAACGCTAGCCGGTGACCTTAAACGTTCATCGGCCGGTGTCAGCGATTATCATGACCGCGCGGTCACGCCGGCTCAGACCCTCGCGGCCATCAGGCCGCATCTGCGCGAATTCGGCATCACGCGCGTCGGTCTGCTGACTGCACTCGACGTCTTGAACATCCCCGTCGCCTTCGCAACGAGGCCGAACAGCCATACGCTCTCGGTGTTTCAGGGCAAGGGTATCGACAATGATGCCGCCATGACCTCGGCGGCGATGGAAGCGGTCGAGACGCGGATCGCCGAAATTGCCCCCGCCGACCTGACGCAGGCGACGATCGACAGCATGCGGGCGGAGCATGCCGCGATGATCGATCTCGACAATGTCGCACGCTGCGCGCCCGACGAGATCGGCAACAGTCCTATTCCCTGGTGCACGGGGCTCGACATCCCTTCCGGCAGCAGCGTCTTCGTGCCCTGGTGGCTCGTCGGTCTCGACCATCGCGGCGAGAGGCCGCCGGGCTTCGAGCAGTCGAGCGATGGGCTTGCCTCCGGCAACACGCCGTCCGAGGCGGTCCTGCATGGGCTTTGCGAGCTGGTGGAGCGCGACGCCTGGGCCTTGACCCAACTGAAATCGCCGGAACGCCTGAAGGAGAGCCGCGTCGACCCTGCCTCCTTCGGCGATGCGGTCATCGACGTCATGACCGACCGGATCACGCGCGCCGGCATGAAACTGCTGCTGCTCGACATGACGACGGATATCGGCGTTCCCGCCTTTCTGGCCGTCATCATGCCAGGCAATCTTTCCGACCGTGTCGACGCGCGCTGGTCGCATGTTTGCGGTGGCTGCGGCTGCCACCCCGATCCCGTGCGCGCCGCGCTGCGTGCCATCACCGAAGCGGCGCAGAGCCGGCTGACCGCGATCGCCGGCAGCCGCGACGATTTCTCGCCGCGCATCTATCAGCGGCTCGACCGGAGTGCGGCGATGCAGCAGGTGGTCGAACTCTGCGAGGGCGATGGCCGGATGCGCGCGTTCCAGGCCCGCCATCGCCGCCCGGCGACGATCCAGGAATCCATCGGCCATATCGCCGATCGGCTGACGGCGACCGGCATCGAGCAAATCGTCGTCGTGCCGTTTCCGCATCGAGCCCTGCCGATCTCGGTCGTCAGAGTGATCGTGCCGGGACTGGAGGTCGATATCTCAGGCCAATACATTCAGCTCGGCATGCGCGCGGTCAACACCATCAGAGGAGCCGAATCATGAAGGTGCTGTTCGTCGGCCCGAGCCTTGGCAGTGATCTTGCCGCGGCAAGAGCCATGTCTCCTTGCATCGATTTCCGGCCGCCGGCCGCCGCCGGCGACATCCTGAAGGCCGTTCGGAACGGCGCCACGGCGATCGGCCTGGTCGACGGCTATTTCGGCGACCTGCCTTCGGTCTGGCACAAGGAAATACTTTACGCACTCGAACATGATGTCGCCGTTGCCGGCGGGGCCAGCATGGGAGCGTTGCGGGCAGCCGAATGCGCCCCCTTCGGTATGGTCGGGCTCGGCTCGATCTTCGAAGATTACGAGTCCGGACGGCTGCTCGACGATGAGGCCGTCGCGCTGGTGCATGCGCCGCAGGAGCTCGGCTGGCTGCCGCTTTCCGTTCCCTGGGTCGATTTCGAGCCGACGATCGATGCGCTTCACGCCAAAGGCGAGATTTCGCCCGGTGAGCGCAAGAAGCTGTTGCTGGCCGGCCGGTTTCTGCATTTCTCCGAGCGCACCTATGCGAAGGTGGCCGACGAGTGCCATTTCCGCAAGCCGCGCCGCGACCATATCCTCGCCGCCGTCCGCAGCAGCCGCGTCGAGCGCAAGCGCAACGACGCGCGACTTGTGCTGGAATGGCTGCGCCGGGATAAATTCCTCCCCGTCAACCGTGACTGGCGCTTTGCAGCAACCTCACATTGGGAGCTCTTGCACGCCGAAGTCACGCGCAATGCAGTTCCTGTAACGCTTGAATAACGGTCGCGGCGGAAAGATGCAGCAGTGACGGAATCGTAGGGTTCCACGACCAAAGAGGCGGGAACGATGTTTGATCAATACAACGAGGGTACCGGCAGCGAATACGCAAGGATCTTCCGGCTGCTGTCGGCAGCCAAGGATGAGGCTGAAAAGCTTCAGCTGCGCAATCTGATGCACCTGACAAACATGGCGCTGCTGCAGGTCGTCATCGATTGGGACGGCATAGATCCCGACAGGGAGCTTGACGTCAATCTCGAGAAGCTGCTCGGCAGCAAAGCCAAGATCGCAATGAAGGATGCCAGCGAGAATCTAATCCTGATCGATCGCCATTGAGCCCGATCGCTATTGATCCTCATGCCTGATGCCTCATGCGGTCCGTTGGGATCGCGTGAAGGACAACCGGTCTATTCGGCCGCTTCAGCGTCCAACTGTTCGGTCTTGGCAATCGCCTGGACGAGCTTCAGGATCTTCTTGCGAAGCGCTTCGTTCTTGATCGAAAAGAACGCCGCATTGAGAGCCACGCCTTCGCGCGAAATAACGAATTCCTCGCTCGGAGCGGGGTTGTCGTTGGCCGTATCAGGGGTCGACAGATCGTCAAAAAACGTCCTGACATCGACCTTAAGAGCGCCGGCGATTTCGACCAGCATGCTGGCGGAAACGCGGTTGGAACCCTTTTCGTACTTCTGGATCTGCTGGAACGTTACCCCAACACGATCTCCCAGTTCCGTCTGAGAAACTTTCCTCAACAGACGCTGGATACGGATCGTCTTTCCGACGTGAACATCGACGGAATGCGGTTCTTCTTTCATCTCATTTTCCCTTCTGAAGGCAGCGGACAGGGGTCATTCGCCATATCCGTGTCAACAACTTTTAGCCGAGATAAATAAGGCTAGCAATTGCTTGCATGTAGATAGCGTTAAGCCCGAAAATCGGGCGTTTTTTGTCCCGGAACGATACAAAAAACATGCCGAAATGGCACGTCCAGGAGACCGGTCGCTTTATTTTGTGACATCAGAGCGACCAGAGGCGCTGCGCATTGGCGAAAAGCAACTTCGAGCGCTCTGGCTCGCTCACGCCGGAGAGCATCGCATGGGTCGCCGCGACCCAGCTAGAGAGGCCGCCACCGAGCGTGCAGACCGGCCAATCGCTGCCCCAGACGACGCGGTCCCAGCCGAAACTTGCGATCACATGTTCGAGATAGGGCTGCAGCGTTTCTGCCGTCCAGGTCTTCGCATCGGCATAGGCGATAACGCCGGAGACCTTGCAGACCACGTTCGGGCGCCGGGCAATCTCTGATATGCCGGCCTTCCAGGGCTGGAAGGCGTCCGAGCGGATATCCGGCACCCCGCAATGGTCGAGCACGAACTGCACATCAGGCGCAAGATCGACGAGGGCGGTCACACGGCTCGCCTGATGCGGCAATGTGCAGAGGTCGAAAGTCAGGCCGCTGCCGCTCATGCGCCTGATGTTTTCGCGAAACAGGGCGCCTTCGGAGACATCATCGGGCACGACATGCAGCACGCGACGGAACCCCTTGACGAAGGGATCGGCCTTCTGCCGCTCCAGATAGGCGGCAAAGCTTTCCTCTTCGGGCCGGCAGGAGACGATGGCGCCGGCAATCAGACTGCCTTGCTTTTTGGCGATGCTGGCGACGTGATCGGTCTCGGCTTGCATCGCGGCGGGATCGACGTCGACCTCCATATGCAGCACCGTGGTGATGCCGCAGCGCCGGGCCTCAGTCGCATAGGTCTCATAGAGGAAATCATGATCGAGAGCGGGCGCGTCGGAAAGCCACGGATAGGGCAGGGCCGATCGGTCAATGATGTGCAGATGGGTGTCGATGAACACGCTCTTCTCCTCGCAGAGTGGTTTTGCGGCAAACCTATTCCCGGTGAATGGATTGTTCAAATAGAAATTCTAGAGGCCTCGGCCGAGTTGACGACATCGGCGCCGGCAAGCAGCGAAAGCTGGGCGGCGGTCTTCTGCACCAGCGTGATCGCCTGAGTGATATCTGGAGCGGACGGCGCGTTGACGAGCGCGATAAAGGGGCAGGTGAGGGCGGCGATGCAGCGGCGGTCCGGTCCAAGAACGGGAGCGGAGAGATTGTAGACACCTGATGTCTGGGCGCTCGCCATCATCTCGTAGCCGCGCTCGCGGATCTGGTGGAGACGATCGTAGAATTCGGGGCCGAGTTCGATGTCCGAGCGGCTGCGCACATGTTCCGAGATCATCATCTCCCGCTCCTCCTCGCTGCGGAAGGCAAGCAGCACATGCCCCGAGCCGGTGTCGAAGAGGCTGATGTGAGCGCCGATGCGGATCGAGAATCCCCAATAGTCCGGCGCCTCCTGCTGGGCGATGACAACGGCCGCGCCGCGATCGAAGACGGCAAGATGATTGGCCTGGCGCGTGCGCTGGGCGAGATCGCGCATCAGCGGCGTGGCATAGGAGGCAAGCCGGCGCACCGGCGCGTGCAGTTGCGCAAGACCGAAGAGCTTCAGCGTCAGCGAGTAGCGGTCGCCGTCCAGTCGGGTGACGTAACCGCGGCGCACCAGCCGGTCGAGCATGCGGTAGAATTCGTTGGGGCTGCGGTCGAGGCGTTTGGCGATTTCGGCCTGAGTGAGGCCACTGTCGACGCCGGCGAGCAATTCCAGGATATCGAGGCCCTTGTCGAGGGCAGGAGCGCGGTAGCGGTCGGACTCGTCGGTCTCCATTCCTTCCTCCTGTGAATATCACTCTGCATATACGCAGAACCGCAGCCGGAAAAGGAAAACTTCGCACTTGACCCTTGGCCAATCGTCTGTTTGTCTATAAACAGACAAATCATCACTGAAAAGGTCGATCGGAAACGAACGACTGAGGTACCGAAGGCACCCGAGCGGCAGGATCATTAGCAAGCCGGGGCCAGGGAGGAAGACCGTGCAGCGCATGGGAATGGTCATCGGCCCCGCCGCCGGCGGAGATCGCCGAAAAAGCAGCCAATCGGCTGAATCCCCCGCTGATCTGCCTGTGCAACAGCGCCAACTCCTCCATTTAACGCAGAGAGCCGCGAACCTCGGGAAGCAGACCGGCGCGCTCATCACGACCAAGCGTCGCCAAGACATCAACCGCATTCCATCGCCCAGCGTAGACAATTCCAGAAAAGGCCCGTGACATGACAAACAGACTTTCCGGCAAGACCGTTCTCATCACCGCCGCCGGTCAGGGCATCGGCCGGGCGACGGCGGCAGCCTTTGCCGCGATCGGCGCCAAGGTTCACGCGACTGATATCAACACCGAGGCGCTGGCGACGCTTGCAGCCGAAACCGGCGTTTTCACCCATCAGTTGAACGTGCTCGAAGAGGATGCGGTCAAGGCCCTCGTCGCCGAGATCGGCGCTGTCGACGTGCTGTTTAACTGCGCCGGCTTCGTCCATGCCGGCTCGATCCTCGAGATGAAGGATTCCGATCTCGAATTCGCCTTCGACCTCAACGTCAAGGCGATGATCCGCACCATCCGCGCCGTGCTGCCCGGCATGATCGAGCGCAAGGACGGAGCGATCATCAACATGGCCTCCGTCGCCTCCAGCATCAAGGGCGTGCCGAACCGCTTCGCCTACGGTGTCACCAAGGCGGCGGTGATCGGGCTCACCAAAGCCGTTGCCGCCGATTACGTCGGTCAGGGCATCCGCTGCAACGCCATCTGCCCCGGCACGGTGGAAAGCCCGTCGCTGCAGGACCGCATGCGAGCGCAGGGTGATTATGACGCAGCGCGCGCCGCCTTCATCGCCCGCCAGCCGATGGGCCGGCTCGGCTCGCCGGAAGAGATCGCCGATCTCGCCGTCTATCTCGCCGGCGCGACCTACACGTCGGGCCAGGCGATCGCCATCGACGGCGGCTGGACGATCTGATTTCAGCTGATGCGGCCGGCCCGGCAGTCTTGCCGGCCGGCCCGGCCACTGCAATCGGCTCTATATAATCGGCGCATATAATCGGGAGAAACACCATGACCCGCATCACTGACCTTCGTGTCTTCGATCTCCGCTTCCCCACGTCGCAAAGCCTGGATGGATCCGATGCGATGAATCCCGATCCGGACTATTCGGCGGCCTACGTCATTCTCGATACGGATGCGCCTGATCTTGCCGGCCACGGCCTGACCTTCACCATCGGCCGCGGCAACGACATTTGCTGCATGGCGATCGAAGCGATGCGCCACCTCGTCGTCGGCGCCGACCTCGCCGAGGTTCTCGCCCATCCAGGCACCTTCTGGCGGCATCTGACGAGCGACAGCCAGCTGCGCTGGATCGGCCCGGAAAAGGGCGCCATTCATCTGGCGACCGGCGCGGTCGTCAACGCCGTCTGGGATCTGCTCGCCAAACAGGCCGGCAAGCCCGTCTGGCGGCTCGTCGCCGAGATGTCGCCGGAAGAGATCGCCGATATCGTCGACTACCGCTATCTCACCGACGTGCTGACGCGCGCCGAGGCAGTCGAGATCCTCAAGCGCGCCGAGGCGGGCAAGGCCGAACGCATCGCCATCCTCGAAAAAGAGGGATACGCCTGCTACACGACCTCGGCCGGCTGGCTCGGCTACGGCGACGAAAAGCTGCGCCGCCTCTGCCAGGAGGCGATCGATGCCGGCTTCAACCATATCAAGATGAAGGTCGGCCGCGACCTGGAAGACGATATCCGCCGCCTCAGGATCGCCCGCGAGGTGATCGGTCCCGATCGTTACCTGATGATCGACGCCAACCAGGTGTGGGACGTCGGCCAGGCGATCGACTGGGTCAAGGCGCTCTCCTTTGCCAAGCCCTTCTTCATCGAGGAACCGACAAGCCCCGATGATGTCGCCGGCCACCGCAAGATCCGCCAGGCGATCGCCCCGGTTAAGGTCGCGACCGGCGAGATGTGCCAGAACCGCATCATGTTCAAGCAGTTCATCGCCGAGGGCGCGATCGACATCGTACAGATCGATTCCTGCCGCATGGGTGGGCTGAACGAGGTTCTGGCCGTGCTCTTGATCGCCGCCAAGTTCGACCTGCCGGTCTGGCCGCATGCCGGCGGCGTCGGCCTCTGCGAATATGTGCAGCATCTGTCGATGATCGATTACGTCGCGGTGTCGGGCACCAAGAAAGGCCGCGTCATCGAATATGTCGATCATCTTCACGAACACTTCCTCGACCCCTGCCTGATCGAGAACGCCGCCTACATGCCGCCGACCCTGCCGGGCTTCTCCATAGAGATGAAACCGGCCTCGATCAGCAACTATACGTTTCGAGGTTAAGGAAACTTCGCCAGCCGCATGTTAAATTCCTGATTTCGACAGTCTTTCTTGTCGACGATGGGCTTCCAATCTGACGGGACTGCTCCAATTGACTTGGAGGCGGCGAAGCTTGCTTTTTAAAGCGCCAGGAATATTTTCGTAGTGTGAATGCGGAGGGGGCCCAGCACCAGCAGGCCAGCAAATTTTATTTGAACTTAGACAATAGAATGTTTGCGATCGAGCCGAGGGCGTAGAGACCGAAAGAGAAACTGTGCCGCTTACACCTGGGCGGGATCATTTCGAGGTTAGGTATCGAGTGGCACCAACCTTGTAGGGCTATGGCAATTATGGGCCACCGATAGCGCCCCGCCCTTTCATCTTCATCCGGCCGCTCGCGCTCAAGCCGCATACCTCTACACTTTTCAATTCCAAATTTCAAAATACGCGCGTATAATATTGAACTGGGGACTGCAGTATCCGTGCCTTGAGGGGTCGAGGACAATGTGCTGGAATACATCATCAGCATTTACGCCGGTTGGGTTTGCTTTGCGAGGCCCGGCATCTCGCAAGATCGTATGGACGCTGGGCGACGCGGCGCGTCTCCTGATCAACGACTGGCCTTGCGATGACGGCGAGGAATATGTCGCTGCCGTCAAAGCCTGCGTCGACGCATTGAGCGGGAAGATTGCCCCGGAACAATTCCGGGAAGCGCTTCTGCGTGCGGCCGATGAGGCGGGTATCGCCGCTCTATCGCTCGTCCGGCAGGGAGCGGGAGAGCGACGACCGGACCTGCCGTCAAGCGCGCAAAGATAGTCCGAATTTCAAGGGTTACCCGCCTTTTGACGTCACGTTTGTGCGCCAGCAGCGGACATCGTGGCGTCGCAAACTTTTTCTATTTCTCCGTCGATTGGATCACGACCGCCAGGGATATCCTCAATGGGATGGGAAGCACTGGGGCAATGGGGTGAAGGTGCGGTTCGCATCGAACCACTTGCCGGTGGAGTCGCCAACGACGTGTGGAGCCTTCGCATCAACGGGCAGATCGCGGTCGGTCGTTTCGGCTCCAGGACCGACGCTGATCTCGCATGGGAAACCGGGCTGCTCCAACATCTCGACCGTGAAGGGATGACCGTTCCAGTGCCGATCCCCACGACTGACGGCCGGCTGTTCGTGAACGGCCTGGTGGTCATGAAGTACATGGAGGGCGGACCGCCCGAGACGGAGTCCGACTGGCGTCGCGTGGCCGAAACGCTCCGCGAACTGCATCGGTTGACGCAGGGCTGGCCGCAGCGCCCGGGTTGGCGATCGTCGACCGACCTCCTGCATGCCGAAACCGGAACGAGGATCAACCTTGCCGTGATGCCGCCGGAGGGCGTTGTTCGATGTCGCGCAGCATGGGCGCGGCTAGTCGGACGCCAGACATGCGTTGTCCACGGCAACCCCAGCAACCCCGGCAACGTCCGCGTGACCGCGGATCGGGTCGCGTTAATCGATTGGGACGAGGCACATGTCGACGTCCCCGACCTTGACCTGGTGCTGCCCGGCAACGCTGCCGACCTCGACGACGGCGCGCATGACATCGCCGCGCAAGCATCAGCCGCATGGGAAGCCGCCGTCTGCTGGCGGGACGAGTATGCAGTCAAGCGGCTTGCCGAAGTTCGCCCGGTCTGAGCAGTTCCGGCGGATCGACGTTTTCCCGCATCAAGCCGATCCAAGACACCCCACCGATTGAAAGCCTCGATGTCGAGGATACGGGAAATCGGCTCCGCTGAACGGGCGGCACGGCCGTCTCGAGAGGCTAGTTCTCATTTTCGCCGGCTACCGACCAGAGCGCGTGGCCGGTAAATTTACCCCATTCGATCAAGCATTTCGCTTGAATGCCAAACGGCACACTCGGTGTCGCGGAGACCAGGGCTCGGTGACGCAACTTCAAAAGGGTGAACATTATGGACAGACTTTTCTATGTTGGCGTGTCGGCCGCTCTCTTTGCGGCCTTTGCCTTTTCGCTCAACTTCGTCGTGCCCTTTATTATCGGTGACTATTCCACCTTTGATTTTGCCCTCATCCGTCACGTCGTCTCGGCACTCGTCGGGCTTTACATTCTGTTTTCCGAGAAGGGTGTCATGCGCCACCTCACGCTTCGAAACTGCCTGCAAGCCATCTGGCTCGCCTTCGTCGGCTATGTCGGCTACTTCCTGACAGTGACGGGAGCGGCCCTCTTTGCCGGCCCAGTCATCGCTCCGGCCTTTCTCGGGCTGGTACCAATCGTATTGATGGTCATTGGCAATCAGGGTCAGGCATCATTGCCATGGCGATCCCTCATGGTGCCTCTGGCACTGGTGCTGGTCGGCCTTGTTCTCGTCAATGGCACGGCATTCACGGCCGAAGGACTGGACTCTATGCGATCATTGTGGATTGGCGTGCCGCTGGCGCTTGCTGCCGTGGGCCTTTGGGTCTGGTTCGCGCTTTCCAATCAGGCAGCACTCGCCGCACGGCCGGACATGCCCTCCGGCGTGTGGTCGGCGCTGACACTGGTTGGCGGCGGCGTCTTGATGCTGGCCTTCTATCCCATCGGTGCCGCGATGGACCTCTTCCGGCTTCCTACATTGGGATTCGGCTGGAGCGCTGCCGGCAACCTCTATCTCTGGGGCACAACTCTCGCGCTACTGGCCACCGTGGGCGGCGTCTGGGCCTGGAATATCGCCTCACGCAGCCTGCCGGTTGCCTTGGCCGCGCAATTGATCGTCTCAGAGACTGCCTTCGGCGTGATCGGCGGACTTCTCGTGCATGCGCGCTGGCCAACTCCGATCGCAGTCGCCGGGGTTGTTGTCCTGATCGCCGGCGTTGTTCTGTCGGTTCGGATTTTCTATGATCGCCAATTTGCATCTGGAAAGACAGTGCTTGCGAACGAGTGACCCGCTGGACACAGGGCCAAAAACAGGCGCAGGCATCGGAGATGCAATCACGTTCAACGTAAAATCCGCTTTTGACGCAAACATGCCGCCTCGCCAGTCCAATGCGTTGTCCGCTTTCAAGCCGCCGCTTGGCCGGGCTCTGCTAGAGATATGAGGGCGCAAAGCAGCCTTATCCTTCGACGGCGAATAAGTTCGCTTAGGGCCGAACTCCGCCACGGCTCCGATGCACCAAAGGCAAATTCCCCGGCGAAGTCGGCTGCCCAAAGGCTTGCGTGCGGTGGAGTTGCGGCAGCCAGTAAAGTCAACCGGCCGCCCTTCACATTCAGCACGGGAGCCGAGGGCCGGCTCCCTGTCCTATACCATGGTGGCGGCGTCCGCAGTTCGAGCCTTCGACGCCGCAGGCCGTCTCTCAGACTTCAGATTTCAGCTTGCCACCAACCGCCCAGGAATCCTTGGCGATCTCCGTTATCAGGATTTCCAGCGACTCGGGCGGGCACGCCAGGGTTTCGACGGCGGCCTTGGTGGCTTCGCGCGCGAAGGCGCGTTTCTGATCGTCGGTGCGGCCGGGATGCATCTGCAGGTGAAGAATGGGCATGGTTTCTCCTTGGTCAGTGGGGTGGTGTCCGTCGTCTTGGCGTGGGCATGAAGACTATGTTGTAAATGCCCAGGTTGATAAATAAGCTGCGGGTATCGTCATTCGAAACCAACAGGTAGGCAATCGTGGACAAGCTGGCCGGCATGGCGATGTTCGTCAGGGTCATCGACAATGGCAGTTTCGCGGCGGCCGCGGAGATCGCGCAAGTGTCCCCTGCCATGGTTGCCAAGCACATCAAGACCATTGAGACCCGGCTCGGGGCGAAGCTGATCCATCGCACAACGCGACGCCATCAGCTCA
This sequence comes from Rhizobium beringeri, assembly GCF_004306515.1. Taxonomy (NCBI): domain Bacteria; kingdom Pseudomonadati; phylum Pseudomonadota; class Alphaproteobacteria; order Hyphomicrobiales; family Rhizobiaceae; genus Rhizobium; species Rhizobium beringeri. The sequence continues at coordinate 199,462 of NZ_SILG01000003.1, forward strand.
CAGAGGTTGGCCAGCTCTATTATGAGCGCTGCAAGCGCGCCCTTTCCGAAGTGGCGCTGGCCGAGGCTTCGGCGAGCGAGCTGCAATCGGCGCCGCGCGGCCGGCTTCGGTTGGTGGCACCCGTCAGCTTCGGGACGCAAGTCCTGGTGCCGGCGCTGATCGATTACCAGAACGCCTATCCCGACGTCAGGATCGAGCTATCGCTCGACAACAATGTCCATGACCTCGTCGGCGAGGGGTTCGAGCTCGGTATCCACATCGGCCCGCTCTCGGACAGCACCCTCGTCGCCCGCCCGCTCACGCCCTACCGGCGGATTCTCGCTGCCTCGCCGGACTATCTTGCCCGCCATGGCCGGCCGGCCTCGCCGGAGGCTCTGACGAACCATCTCTGCCTCGGCCACTCCTATTGGCGCATGCAGGATCGCTGGCACCTCGTCGGACCGGGGGGCGAAATGCGCGATGTATTGATTTCCGGAAAATTCTCGACCAACCAGGGGGCGGCGCTACGTATGGCCGCGCTCAGCGGCGCGGGAATTGCGCTTCAGCCGGAACTGCTGCTCGCCGCCGATATCGCCGAAGGACGGCTTGAGCAGGTGCTGCCGGAATGGTCCTACAAGCCTGTACCGATGTCCCTCATCTATGCGCCGAACCGTCGGCCGACAGCTATGTTGCGGACGGTGATAGATTTCCTGGTGGAACGGTTTGGGTAACGACGCTCGATCGAGGCCGACATCGCTGTGCGGCTCTTGGCAGAAACAGCTCATCATGCCAGCCGGTAAAATAAATCCGACATCGGCATAAAGAGCCGTCAGATACTCATTAGGGGCGGCCATTTGCCACGCCCCTTTTTAGCCTATGGACGTCGAAGTTTCCGCATCTAGATGATGATCGGTTGTGGATAGCGTTTGATCAACTGCCTGTCGCCCAGCGGAACAACTCAATGCAAATCACAAGGCTTGCTTTCGGACTTTTGCTCATCGCTATCGTGCAGCCTAACCCTGCGGCTCACGCTGACGAGTTGGTGCGCTTCGACAGCGCAGTCACAAAGCCAAGTCCATTCCTGGAACGCAAGGCCAGGGAACAAGGTGTCACTCTCCCGCAGGCCCAAGCTACGCACTTGCTGGGATATCTGAGCCGACCAGAGGGAGATGGTCCCTTTCCGGCCGTCGTTGTCATGCATGGTTGCGGAGGTATTCGGCCGAACACCAAGACTTACTGGCCGCAGCGGTTGACCTCATGGGGATATGTCGTGCTGGTGGTCGACAGCTTCACCACCCGCAACATTGACAACACCTGTGAACGCTATCTTCCCGATCGAGTGTTCGATGCCTACGGAGCTCTCGATTTCCTATCGACATACACCTTCGTTGACGCCCGACGTGTGGGGCTGATGGGCTTCTCGGCTGGTGGAATCGCAACGCTGGAAGCCACGAAAGCCGAAGGCAACGAGCAGTTTATGGATCGAAAGTTCAAGGCTGCAGTCGCCTACTATCCGGTTTGCGCTCCCCATGAGGGCGATGCGACGGTGCCAACTTTGATCCTAAATGGCGAACTGGACGATTGGAGCCCCGCCGAAAGGTGTCGGCAGAGGCTTTCTCACCTGAGTGGCAAAGGTCCGCCAATCGAACTCAACGTCTATCCGGGTGCATACCATGATTTCGATTCCCCTTATGTCACGGTGGCAACGACGGCATTCGGTCATCGGGAAGAATATAATGCGACGGCGGCCGAGCAGTCCTTTAGCAGCGTTCGAGCATTCCTGGACAAGTATCTCTCTAAATGAAGCCCGCCAGCGTCAAGCTCGTCTGCCCCGCAACAGCATTCATTCTGAGCAAAAAAGGAGCACCAGTTGCAACTGACTTTGGAGCTATTTGTCGAAACGACTGAGAAATCGCTCCATTTCTATCAGCGTGTCCCGGGCTTTGAAGTTCAGGGTTCGGCAAGCGTCGAATACACCATGTTGAAAAACGGTGACGCAGTGATCGCGATCAATTCGCGCAGCGCCCTTTCGAGCGATCATCCGCTACGGATCGAAATCGGCGAAAGGGTTGGTCTCGGCGTCGAGATCGTCTTGAAGGTCGCTGACGTCGAGGATGCCTATCGCACGGCGAAAAAGAGCGGCTGGCCGGTCTCCGGTCTTGCTCTACAGCCTTGGGGGTTGCGTGACTTTCGCCTTGTCGATCCCGACGGCTATTATGTCAGAGTGACCAGCCATCATACGAGCTGATGCGAGTCCGGGCGCGAGCCCGAGGCGGACGAAGACAGATCCCGCTTTGCCCCAACCGCGGTCATCAGATGAGGAGCGCCCGCCCCATCTGGCCGGACACGGACGCGCCACTCCTTCTCATCAGGTTGCTTCGAGCACCATGTTGAGCGGGGTCTGGGCTGCTCGCCGGACATGTGTGAACCCGCCTGACCGGATCACCTCCGTCAATCGCTTCTCTCCCGCCTGGGCGCCAAGTGCTAATCCCGTCTCCTGCGCCAGGGAGGTGGGAACGCAGATCATCGTCGAGGCGGAGTAATAGAGCCGCCCGACCGGGTTGATATTGTCCTCGAGCGTATCCCCGGCCGTGGGCTCGACCACCATCCACGTGCCACCCTGCTTCAGCGCCTTTCTGATATGCGCCGCCGCGGTCTTGGGATCGCCCATGTCGTGCAGGCAGTCGAAGCAGGTGATCAGATCGAAGTCGCTTCCGTCGAAGTCCTGCGCCCGGCCCACCTTGAAGTGCACGTTCGTCAGGCCATCTGCCCGGGCATGGGCAGTCGCGGCCGCAATCGAATCCGCATGGAAGTCGTAGCCGATGAACCGGGAATTGGGGAAAGCCTGCGCCATGAGGATCGTCGACAGCCCGTGTCCACACCCCACGTCGGCCACAGTCGCGCCCGCCTTTAACCTGTCGACGACTCCATCGAGCGCAGGCAGCCAGTCCTGCACGAGGGCGTTCACATAGCCGGGCCGGAACAGCCTCGCCACGGCGCAGAACATGCAGCCGGCCTGATCCCCCCAAGCCACGCCTCGGCCAGTCTTGAAGGCAGACTGCACCTTCGGCTGGTTTTCGACCATCGCGGCCGCCGTATCGAAGGCGCCGATCAGGTTGACCGGGCTGTCGGGTTCAGCAAACACGTAGGCCTGCTCAGGCGTGAGCGAGAACCGGCCATTCTCGTAATGCACGTAGCCCGAAGCCGCCTGCGCTGCCAGCCACTCGCGCACATAGCGCGGCGCGCATGCCGCGGCGTCGGCGAGATCGTCGGCACTCGCGGGGCCGATGTCCCTGAGGGTCTTATAGAGGTCGAGCGCGTCTCCGATCCGCACCAGCGGCACGCTGACTGCACCGCCAAGGTCGCCAAGGATGCGGCCCACGAGCTCATTGAGCGTTGTTTCGTTGAGTTGGGTCATGTCGGATTCCTCCTGATTTACGGGCGGCCTCTTGCCGATCGCGGTTGAAGGATGAGACCCGTCGCGCCTGACGGCATGAGACAGTTGTCCCGCGCAGCTGCGGATTCAGGCCCGACAAAGGGGCGATTGTCCCAAAGGTGGGGGCGACGCAGCGCGCTACCTGGAAAGCGCCATGACGATCGCCTGCGAACGGTTATGCACGCCGAGCTTGCTGAAAATCACCGACAGTTGGTTGCGCACGGTCTTCACGCTCTTGCCAAGGCGGGCTGCGATCGCGCGATTGTCGAGCCCCTCCGCGACGAGGTCGAGAAGCGCCGCCTCGGCCGGTGTCAGACCGGCGTCGCGAACTGCGCGCGGTCGCACGGGTCGATCCTGCCCGAGGAAGGTTGCGAGTTCGGCATGGAAGACGGCCCAGGCCGGTTCGTCTGGCAAGAGCACATGGTTCTTGCTCTCGAGCGGTATGAAGCGTGCTCCGGGAATCGCGGCCGCAAGCTTGCGGCCTTGGTCGAACGGCACGCGCATATCGCCGCGGCTATGCGCAACCAAAGTCGGGACGCGAAGTGTCGTCGCCAGATCAAGCACATCGAGCCCCTGCATCTGCCAGAGCAATTGCGCGGCAACGTCGGGTGCTGCCGTCACACGCTCCAGATCACCCCACCATCGATGCTGTTCGGGTGTCCCATCAGGAATGAAAAGGTTGGTAAAAAACCGACAGAACGCCGGATTGTCGCGGCCCCAGCCGATGCGGATGAGGTTGACGAGCGTCTCGGCCTCCAAGCGCTCGGGCTCGGTCTGCGCGCGAGCCCGCGCACCCTGACTATAGGCATTCAGGAGCACCAGATGTGACACCCGCTCGGGATGCCTCAGGGCGAATGCGATACTGAGGGCGCCGCCTTGCGAAAGACCGAGGAGGACGAAACGCGGTTCCTCGATGGAGGCTGCCACGGCATCCAGGTCCGCGTGCCACGCTTCAACCGAAAGATCGGCGACATGCCGGTCCGATAGGCCGCAGCCGCGCGGATCGTAGCGCACAAACCGGTTGCCGGCCGAGAGCGCCTGCAGCCATGGTCGCCAGACGGGGCTCTCGACATCATAGTCGACATGACTAAGCCAGTGAGCCGCCCGCAGGATCACTTGTCCCGTCCCGCACGACGCGACGGCTATCCGGGTGCCGTCGGCGGAGGCGCAGAACCGTATGGTCTGGCTGAGTTTCATCCGTCAAGATTAGCGCATCGAGAGGTTGCGCAACAGGGCCGTCCCGCGACGGCACAGGGCCGAGACAATTTCGCGTTGCGCACCGAGCAGACATGCCGTTTTGGCGGTGTGCTAGTTGCGGCGCGGCGATGGGTGTAGACTGCCGACACTATTGCATGTTCATGCAAGGCAACGATGATGGGCACCCCCACGCTTGACCGGAAGCTGCTCGCGATCCTGGCGGCGGATATGGTCGGCTACTCGAAGGCGATGGAGGCCGATGAGGCCGGCACCATCAAGCGACTGAAGGCCATCCGCGCCGAACTGATCAATCCCGCCATCTCCCAGCGCCATGGCACCGTTATCAAGCTGATGGGTGACGGCACGCTCGTCGCCTTCGACAGCGTGGTTGATGCGGTTGCCTGCGCCGCGGAGTTTCAGAATGTCGTGGCTGCGCGCAACGCCGACCTACCGGAGCCTGAGCGCATCGTATTTCGCGTCGGGATCAATCTGGGCGATGTGGCCTTGGTGGATGGCGATGTGTATGGGGATGGAGTGAATGTCGCCGCGCGGCTGGAGCATTTGGCCGAGCCGGGCGGCGTGGTGGTGTCGGGCACGGCATACGATCACCTCCAGGGCAAACTCGACTGGCCGCTCGATTTCGCCGGCGAGCAGCAGGTCAAGAACATCAGCCGCCCGGTGCGGATGTATCGGCTGAGACTCGACGGCAAACGGGCGCGTCGGTCCCTTCTCAAAATGATACCGCGCTGGGCCAAGACGGCTGCAGCGGGGATCGTGGCGCTTGCTCTCGCAGGCGGCGGGGTCTGGTGGTTCTCGCAGCCCGAACCTTTGGGTGGCAAGCCCTCGGTGGCGGTGTTGCCCTTCGACAATTATGGCGGCGACGAGGCCAGCGGGCGTCTTGCCGATGGCCTGACTGAGGACATCATCACCGACCTCGCGCGGTTTCCCGAATTCGAGGTGGTGGCGCGGAATTCGACGGAAGTTTATAAAGGCAAGCCCGTGGATGCCCGCCAGGTCGCAAGCGCGCTCCATGTCGGCTTTGTACTGGAAGGCTCGATCCAGCGGCAGAGTGGCCGGGTACGGATCACAGCACAGTTGATCGATGCAAAAACCGGCCACCATCTTTGGTCGGAGAATTGGGACCGGCCCGACGAGGACGTGTTCGCCGTTCAGACCGAAATCGCAGAACAGGTCGCCAACCGCCTCGGCGGCGGAGTGGGACTGATTCAAGAAGCCGGGCGGGCTGCAGCCAAACGCAAACGGCCTGAAAACCTCAATGCCTATGATTACTATCTTCTCGGGTCCGAGAAGATCGAAAAGCTCACCAAAGCCGATGACGAGGAGGCCATCACGTTCCTCAACCGCGCCGTCGAGCTCGACCCGGGGCTGGCACGGGCCTGGGTAGAACTTTACCATGCTCATGATCTGATGGGTGTGTTTGGCGTCAATCCCGAGAGCAATCGCAAGGTGGCCGCCGATGTGGCCGAACGCGCAGTGCGGCTTGATCCGAGCGACGCTGAAGCCCATGCGGTGTTTGGTATGAGCCTTGCCAATAAGGGCGATATGGGCCGCGGCAAGTCCGAATTCGACACGGCCCTTCGTCTGGCTCCGGGTTCGTCCGAAATCCTGACTTTTTACAGCGGCTATGCAGCACGCTTCGGTGAACCAGAACGCGGTGCTCAAATGGTTGACAAGGTCATGCGGCTCGATCCGAATTATCCGATGTGGGCGTCCAACTTCTTCGCACCTGCCTATTTTATGGCGGGGCGGTATGAGGACGCGGTGACGATGCTGGAGCGCATGACGCCCAACAACTACCAAAGATGGACTTGGGTGGTCCGTAGCAGCTCGCTTGCGGCACTGGGTCGAACCGATGAGGCGCATGCTTCAGCTATGGAAACTCTCAAGCAGCACCCCGAGGTGACTGTCGAGAGCATGATCAGTGAACCCGGCCTAAGCATAATCGAGCGCAATCGGTTCATAGAGACAATGCCGCTCGCCGGCTTCCCGGCATGCGCCAAGCCCGAGGCGCTGGCGAACCTCGCCAAACCTGTGCGACTGCCGGAGTGCGAGGCGGGGAAGGCCGAGCCCCTCGGGCAGCCATAGAGCAGCCCTGTGCAACGCCCGCGCCGCTGATCACCCCGGCACCGGCGAGCATTGCTTGCTACATTGCTTACTACAGGCCTGCGATCAATGCCGTGCAGGCGGCTTCACGGCGGCGCGGCGCTGCAGCGCGAAGCGCGCGGCCGAGCAGTTGATGTCGAGAACGCGATCGTAGGTCTGCTGGTAGAGCGTCTGCGCCAGCGTATTGTTGCCGCGATTTTCCGAGGCAAGGGCTGCAAGTGCCGTGCGCTTGTAAGCCTCGACGATCGGCTCGGCGGCATCTTCCGCGTCACCGCCGAATTGCCCTGACTGATCGGAAGTCTAGAGACCGGAAAGGGAAAGCGGTGTGCCGCTTGTACCGTTTATTGCCCCAGAGTGGACCAGGGTTCGTACCTTCCACCGTGCGAGAAGGCAGTTTCCCCATGCCTGAGCGCATTTCGGCGCCGCTTGGCCGATGCTTTCATGCAGGCGAGGCATTTCCGATCGCCCCTCAAAGCAGCACGCGAAGCGAGGCGGCCATGCGGGCGAAATCGGCCTGGCGGCGCGTTCCCGTCTTGGCGAAGATATTGCGGATATGCGTCTTAACCGTGCTGGCGGACAGGCCGAGCTGTTTGGCGATCGCCTTCGGCGCTTCGCCGCGGGCGATCAGCTCGAAGATGCGGGTTTCCGCTGGGGTCAGGCCGTAAATCTGGGTCACGGGTTCGCTCGGCAGCAGCGCCTGGCTGCCGGCCGGCACCAGGAAGAGAGCGGCCGATGCCGGCAGGCAGAGCGCGCCGCGGCTCTGGCGCTGGCGCAGCGGCAGGACATGCACGACATAGGCCGCGCCGTCGGCATGGCGCACGGGAATGCCGGCGCCACCGCTCCGGCCAAGGGCTGCCTCGTCGGATGCGGCCTTGGCGATGGCCTGTTCGAGCGCTTCAGCACCCTCGGCCCTCACCGCCAGCCGGTTGCCGGCCGACCGAAACGGCCCCGGCCGCGACAGCAGGCTTTCGGCGGTCGGATTGGCATGGATGATGGTCATCAGCTCGTCCACCAGCAGCACGCCGACCGGCAGGCGCTCGACCACCGAGGCATAGGCGGATGCTGCGATCGACTGCAGCTCCAGCTGCTGGGCGATGGAGATGGCGCGGCGCAGATGCGGCGCAAGGAGACGCAGCAGGCCAAGCTCGCTTTCGCCCACCGGGCCGGCCGAAGCGTGGCGCCCGAGCGCCAGGCTGGAGACCATATGCGGGTTGCGCTCCAACCCGATCGCCACGGCGTCGATATAGCCCTGCGGCGCGAACCAGCCGCTGTAATAGGGATTGGCCTTCAACCGGCGGCCATCGGCGATCTGCGATTGCAGGATGGGTTCTTCCAGCGGGTATTGCTGGATCCGCGCGTCACCGCCCCAGATATCCATGATATCGGCCCAGTAGCCCGGTAGCTTTTCCATCCACGGCCCTTCGATCCCGACGCTGACGCCGAAGACGGCGTTGCCTTCGGGGAAGGCGCTGATGCTGAGCAGGCCATAGGAAAAGTCGAGCTCGCGCAGCAGCTCGCTGACGAAGGCCTCCCATTTGACCGGTTCGAGAACGCAGTCATAGATCATGCCGACGAGATGCGAGATCAGTTGAAGCGGCGGATGAATATTCATCGGGAAGGGCTACACCGGTGAGGACAGGGAATGGACGAGCCGCACGAGATCGGCCTGCCTGTTCGTGGAGGTCTTGGCGAAGATCCGCAGCAGATGCGTCTTCACCGTCGAGCGCTTCGATTGCAGAGTGCTGGCAATGTCGGCCAGCGTCGATCCCGCCCCCAGAAGCTGGAGGACGCGAGCCTCAGCCGGCGTCAGGCCGTAAAGCGCGCTCAGCGCCTGCTGTGGCGGCGAGCGCGTGGCCATTGGCGAGATCAGCACGATGGCGACTGCCGATTGCCGCACGGGAAGCGGCGGCCTCAAATCCCAGCGCACCGCCATCACCTGGATCACAGCCGGAACGCCGGCGCCGTCGACAGCGATGAAATTGATCGGCACCCCTGATCCGCCGGTTTCGCCGGTCGCCTTCTCCACGGCCTGCTCAAGCGCCTTCTGCGCCGAGGCCGGCCTGAGTTCCAGGCATCCATGCCGCAGACGCACCGGATTGCCGCTTTCGATCATGCTCTCGCCGGCCCGGTTGGCGCGAATGAGGTAAAGCGCCTCGTCGACGAGAAGAACCCCGCTTTCCCAGCCATCCACATTGGCCTCGTGCAACTCGGATGCGATCGCCCGATCGCGGGCGATGCGGCCGATCGACGCAGCCCGCTCGAGATGCCCGATCAGGATGGTATCGAGGGCCGGCCGGGTGGCGATCCTGATATCGCCGTCCCCCCTGTTGCCGTGACCGGCAGCGTCGGCTGCCAATGTCGACAGACAGGGCTGTTCGAAGTCCAGGCCCGATATACCAGATAAAAGGCGCCGGATAGTCTCGATTGTGGCAGGCCAGCGTTCCGGAAAGAGCGCACATTCGTAAATCTGCCCAAGCACGGACGAAAATACATCCGGCGAAATATTTGATGCCATTTGCGATGCTCTTCGGATTTACTGCAATGCAGCAACGATAGTGCAGTCCAAAAATGGGCTCAAGCTGTTTCTCATCCCAATGGTGGACGCCGTTATTTACAACCCTCACTACAGTCGCACCAGAATTCGTCCCGACGCAACGATGAAGGTACGACATGACGACACCGATCATTCTCTCCTCGAATGCTGACGGCGAAGCCGGCAACGGCAATTCGGGTGTGGCCGGCAGCGGCAGCATCTCCCCCGATGGCACTAGGGCGGGCTTCACCTCCTCTGCCTCCAATCTCGTCGCCGGAGACGCGGACGGCCATTCCGACATCTTACTGAAGGACCTGGTGACCGGAGCAGTCACCATTCTCTCGGATGCGGCAGGTGCCGGGAATGCCAGCCTCACGCCGGACTGATCGAAGGCCACCTTCGTCTCGGCGGCAAACAATCTCGCTGTTTTGGCTTAGGTGCTGGAATTCGATGCACCGTTAAATTCTAAGACATTGATTTGGAAGGAATTGTGATGTCTGACATAACTGAAGCCGCACTTACATCCGCCGAAACAGGTGATAGCGCAGACGTAAGCCCCTCAGGAAATCCGAATATCGACCCGCTTCTTTCGGGTACCCGTTGGACGTCGACGACCCTTACTTACAGCTTCCCTGCTCAAGGTTCTTCCTATTCCTATTATCCCTCCGGCGGCTTCGAATATCCGGGCGTCGGACTTGGGCCCTGGTGGGCGCAGCATGTGGGCTTCACCGCCGCTCAGCAGGATGCGACCCGCTCCGCCCTTGCCACGGTCTCCTCTTACACGGGCCTCAACTTTACCGAAGTTACCGAAACGGCGACCGACCACGCCATTTTGCGGTTCAGCCAGTTGAAGACCGTCTACGACAGCGACGCGCCACCCATCGAGAATTTCGATTCGACGATGTTCAATGCCCCCGGTCACACGCCCGAAGCGGGCGACGCATGGTTCAGCCAGGATAATTTCTTTTTTGGCCAGCCGGTAAAGGGAAATTTTGGTTTTCTGGAGATCATGAGGGGCGTGGCGCAGACCCTCGGCCTGGATCAGGGTGGCCATAGCGCCGACGAGTCCATCTTCTTCGGATCTGACCATTCGTTCGGCTACTACGCGGGAGACCAGTCGCAACAAAGCTTCATGCCGGCAGATATCGCGGCTCTTCAATATCTCTACGGCGCCAACTTCACCACCAACGGCGGCGACACAGCCTATTCATGGGACCCGGCCACAGGCGAGCAATTCCACAACGGTGTCGGCCAGGGCGCCCCGGCGACGAACACGATCTACGGCACGGTCTGGGATGGCGGCGGCGTCGACACCTATGACCTGTCGAGCTATGGCAGCGACCTCAAGATCGACCTCGCCCCGGGTGCGTTGTCGACTTTCTCCGACAGCCAGCTGGCCGTTCGCCAACTTTCGGCGAGCAACATCATCACGCCGCCCGAGGGCAATATCGCCAACGCGCTGCTCTATGACAACGATCCGCGCTCGTTGATCGAGAACGCCATCGGCGGATCCGGAGCGGATACGATATCGGGCAACATCGCTGACAACACCTTGAGCGGCGGCGGCGGCAATGATGCGCTCTCGGGCAAGGCGGGCAACGACACGCTGAACGGCGGCGCCGGCAATGACGGACTGCTGGGCGGGGCCGGCAATGACATCCTTCGCGGCGGCGCGGGCGCGGACGTGCTCTACGGCGACGATCAGCCGGCGGGCGTCGGCCTCGGCAGCGGCACGGTGGCCAAGCCTGTCGGCAACGCCATTTCCTCCTTCGCCACGGCGCTCGATATCTCCAACAGCTTCAGCGTCTTTGCCGATGCCAATGTCCAGGATTCGACCGCGGTCCCGCATGTCACGATCAACCTGCCCGACGAAGAAACCTACAGCGAGGGCTATTATCGCGTCCATCTCAATGCCGGGACGACGCTGACGCTCGATATCGACGGCCTGCCTTACGGGACATACAGCCAGGTCGGCCTCTACGACTCGGCGCACGCCTTGGTTGCCTTCAACAAGGCGATGAGCGGACAGCTCGATCCCGGTTCGGTTAACTCGATCGACTCCTTCATCACCTTTACCGTCGCCACGACAGGCGATTATTACATCACGCATTCCGGCAACGGCAATATGGCGCACCAGCTGCATGTCTCGGCGGATGGCCCGGTTTCGCCGATCGGCACGGGCAGCGGCGAGGTCGTCAAACCAGCCACGCTCGATCTTTCCTCCGCTGCCAAGGCGCTCGATCTGACGGATCGCTTCAGCCTGGCGGCCAACGCCGACATCGCCAACGCCACGTCGTTGCCGCACGTGACGGTTAACGCCTCGACCGGTGAGAACGGCTTCGACTACTACCATCTCCGGCTCCTTGCCGGCACCACCGTTAGCTTCGACATCGACAGCACGTCGCCGAGCGTGACCACGGACACGAACATCCGCTTATACGCCGCGCGAGGGCTCGACCTCGCCTACAATGACGATATGACTGGGCCGCTCGATCCGGGATCGACGAATGTAAAAGATTCCCACCTGACATTTACGGTCCAGAATACCGGCGACTATTACCTGGTGGTCGATAATTACTACAACAGGGCCTATGATTATCAGCTGCACGTCTCGGTGGATGTGCCAAGCTACGGCGCGGTCGCTTCCGGCAATGACACCGCCTCCTATTCGGATGCGACGCAGGCCGTGACGGCCAGTCTCGCCGACTCCTCCGTCAACACGGGGGATGCGGCGGGAGACAAGTATTTCTCGATCGAGAACCTCACCGGCTCCGACTACGGCGACACCCTTATCGGCGACAGGCTTGCCAATATCCTGAGTGGCGGCAAAGGTGACGACCGGATATCGGGCGGCGGCGGTGACGACATTTTTTCCGGTGGTGATGGCACCGACACAATCGTGTTTGCGGGCAAATACGCCGATTACCAATGGAACTCGGATCTTCACACCATTGCCAGCGTTGCGGAAGGCAAGGACACATACGGTCTCGATGTTGAATTCGCGCAATTCGCGGATCGCACGGTCGATCTGGGAACCGGCGAGCCGCCTCCGGTCAACACCGCGCCGACCAACATCCAGCTCTCCAAGATGGTCGTCGCCGAGGATACGCCGCAATGGACGACGCTCGGCCTGCTTTCGGCCTTCGACGGCGACGGCGACACGCTGAAATTCAAGCTCATCGACGACGCCGACGGGCAGTTCTCGCTGAAAGGCGACAGGCTGGTCACCGCCAAGGCCTTCGATTTCGAGGCGAAGAGCTCGTTTTCGATCATCGTCGAGGTCTCTGACGGCACCGTGTCAGTCGACAAGACCTTTTCGATTTCGGTCAAGGATGTCGCCGAGCCCGCGGTAAACACCGCCCCGGCCGAGCTCAAACTCTCCCGCGCCAGCATCAAGGAGAACATCAAGGTCGGCTCGTCGGTCGGCCTATTCTCGGCCACGGACGCTGAAGGCAATACGATGAAATGGTCGCTTCTCGACGATGCCGACCATTTCAAGATCGTCGGCAACAAGCTGCAGACGACGGCGGCGATCGACTACGAGACCATTGCCGACCACGCCCTGACAATCACCGCCCAGGCGACCGACAGCCTCGGCGCATCGACCGTCAAGTCCTTCACCATCGACATCCAGAACGTGGCCGAGCCCGTCCTGGCGGTGGCAGCCCATCACGACATGTTTATGTGAGGCGGATATGCCGCTTCTCGCCTCGCTTGCTCTATCGTATGCATTGGTTCTGATCGCGCCAGGGCCAAACCTGCTTATTGTGCTTCGCGTGGCCGTAAGGCCGTCCTGGGGTCGCTTGCTGAGCGTGGCCGCCGGGATTGCCTCCGGCGCCGCCATGGCCTCTTATCTCGCTGCGATCGGAGCCACGTCCCTTTACATGCTGGATGACCTGGATATGTGGGCTTCAGTTGTTCTGTCCTCAATTCTCCTTTATTCAGCCGTCCGGCTTGCGCGCCGTCCTCTTGCGGGAGCGCCTCCTCAACAGCTTGGATCGGATAGCCTGAGTCTCAGGCTCTACAGCTTGGGCTTGGCAACAGCGCTAAGTAACCCATTGTCGGTTCCTTTCTTCGTTGGCCTCTATCTCACACAGCCCGACTTCAGGACCGGTTTGGGTGACGCGGCCTCCTGCGTCATTTTCCTCATGGCCCTCTCCTGGTTTACCTTGGTTGGACTTGTTTTCTCCGTCCCCGCCATTCAACGGCTCGACACGATCTGGGCGAGGGCTGCCCAAACCGTCCTGGCAGCCGCCATGGGGCTTTATGGTTTAATACTGCTTTATGAGCATGTGCTTTGATCCAATCACTCAGGGAGCTAACCACGTTATCCGCGAAGCGATGCGCGATTGGTCCGCCAAATGGCAGCAGCGCAGTGGCGATATCGAAAAGCTGCGCGAGATGTGGGCCGACGGTGGCGGTGAGCGTGGCGGGCTATAGCAGGTCCGGCGATCACCGTCTGGCGACCGGTTTCACGGCGGCGCGGCGCTGCAGCGCGAAACGCGCTGCCGAGCAGTTGATGTCGGGAACGAGATCGTAGGTCTGCTGGTAGAGGCTCTGCGCCAGCGTGTTGTTGCCGCGGGTTTCCGAGGCAAGGGCTGCGAGTGCCGTGCGCTTGTAAGCCTCGACGATCGGCTCGGCGGCCTTTGCCAGCGCCGCGTCATCAGACGGTTCGGCTGCCAGCGAAAGGGCGGCATAGGTTGCATCGCCATCCCTCCCGACGCGGCCGCCGACAGCGCCGTTAAAGCTTTGCTCGGAAACCTGGCGCATGCGCCGGGCATTCTTGATGCATGTCGGAATGCGGCCGGCTTCGGCATTGATGCGCTCGGCCGTCGGGCCGCTTTCCGCGCTGCCGCTGTCGGACAGGATCACGTAGCCGATGATGCAGACGATGGCGAGATAGGCGACACCCATGCCGGCCAGGAAGGCCGGCTGCTTGAGGAGCGATTTTTTCGGCTTGTCGTCACCGACCTTGGAGGCCTCCTTCTTGGGCGCCTCCTTGGCGGCGGCTTTGACGACGAACTGGAACTCGACGTCCTTGCCGAGACGGAAGCTGTCGCCCGCCTTCAGTGACGCCGTCTGCAACAGGGCTTCGCCGCGCAGCATGATCGGGTTCAGCCCCATGCGGCGAATGATGAAGCCGCCGTCGCTCTGCCGCTCCGCCCGCTTCAAGTGCACCGGCCGGCGCCGGGTGATCGAGAATTTCCGAGATCAAGGGCCTGAACAATGACGGCCAGTATATCGTCGAAAGCATCTACAAGCTCGAGGGCGACGGACATTCCAATCCCGATGGCGCACTGCTGTGGACCGGTGTCGTGCCGAGCTTTGCCGCCAATGCGGTGGAAGAGCTGCAAGACGCGGAGCGCCCCGAGTGGGTCGGTGCCGCCGCGCTGCATACAGCTTGAAAACGATCGAAACTCGCCTCTATCAGACGCCGTCCTTTTCGGCGCTGGCCGCCATGTGCGCGAGATCGTCCCAGAGGCTTTCGGCAAAACTGCGCAGGACCGTGAGTTCGAAGCTGTCATCGCCGGTGCGGACGATCTGCACCGAGAGATGACCGATCATCGTCATGGCCGAATGGCCTTCCGGAAAGGCGAAAGGATCGAGATCGACGGCGGTCCCCCTTGAGAGAAGTGCGCGCGAAGAACGGCCGGAAACGCCGATACGCACGCGCCCGTGGCTCTGGTCCATGACGAAGGCCTTTCCCGCAAGCGCCGCAACGAGAGCATCGAGGCTGGCCGGGATAAGCGGCTCGTCGCCGGCGACGAACCATTGCCGGAAGCCTGCCTGGCGGATCGAACTTTTCGCAAAGCCTGCTTTCACCAATTCCGCGGCGAGCGCGGTTGGCTCGATCGCACCCAGCACATGCAGAAGGTGGCCCTCCGGCAAGGCTTCCAGCCGGATGCCCGGCCCTGAGATGCCGTTATATGCTACCCCGGCAAGAACCGGTTTATGTTGCGGAAGATCACGCATGGAGCTTCTCGTTTTCGGGATCGATGAAGACGGGATGGCAGAGCACGGCATCGGTGAATTCGTTGCGCAGGCCGTTCCAGACCGTCACCTTTTCACCGATGCGCTCCGGCCCACGCCTGACGAGCGCCAGGCCGATCGTATGGGCGAGCCCCGGCGAAAAGGCGCTTGATGTGACGTAGCCCTGGTCGTTTTCGAGCGTCGCCGCAACGCCGTCGGCAAGAATATGCGAGCCGGTGCGGAAACCGCTTGCCGGATCGAGCGGCTTGACGCCGACGAGGCGCGGCCGTTCAGGATCCTGCAGGCCTTCACGGGCAAGCATTGCCTTGCCGATGAAATCCGGCTTGGTTGATGAAACCATGCGGCCGAAGCCGAGATCGCCTGGCGTCACCGTGCCGTTGATCTCGGCATGGGTGACATGACCCTTTTCGATGCGCATGACGCCGAGCGCTTCGGCGCCATAGGCGCAGATGCCATGTTTCTCGCCCGCCGCCATGATCGCATCGGCGACCCCTTCGCCGTAGCCGGCCGGTACGGCGAGCTCGTAGGCGAGTTCGCCGGAGAAGGAGATCCGGAAGAGGCGGCCTTCGAGGCGGCCGCCGAAGAGGGAGACCTTGCGGGCACTCATGAAGGGGAAGGCCGCATCCGACAAGTCCTCATCGACGATCTCCTGGAGAATGGTACGCGACTTCGGCCCGGCGACGGCCATCTGCGCCCATTGATCGGTCGAGGAGGCGAAGCAGACGTCGAGTTCCGGCCAGAGCGTCTGGGCGTAGAATTCGAGATGGGTCAGCACGCCGGCGGCAAGTGCGGTCGTCGTGGTCATGAAGAAATGGTCGTCACTGAACCGGCTGGTGGTGCCGTCATCATAGATGAAGCCGTCCTCACGCAGCATGATGCCGTAACGCGCCTTGCCGACGGCGAGCTTGGCGAAGCCGTTGCAATAGATGCGATCGAGGAAGGTCGCGGCATCCTTGCCTGATATTTCGATCTTGCCGAGGGTGGAGACGTCGCAGAGGCCGGCATTCTTCCGGATATTCAGCACCTCGCGGTCGACGCTTTCGCGCCATGTCGTCTCGCCGGTGCGCGGGAACCAGGAGGAACGGTACCACAGTCCGGTTTCGACGAAGACCGCGCCGTTCTTCTCAGCCCAGCCATGCAGCGGCGATTTGCGCGCCGGCTGGAAATGTTTGCCGCGCGATGTCCCGGTCAAAGCGCCGAATGAAACCGGCGTATAGAAGGGCCGGAAGGTCGTCGTTCCCACTTCGGCGGGTGACACGCCACGCGCCTCGGCAAGGATGCCGATGGCATTGATGTTGGAAAGCTTGCCCTGGTCGGTCGCCATGCCGCTTGTGGTGTAACGCTTGGCGAGCTCGACATGGCCGTAGCCTTCGCGGACGGCGAGACCCAAATCCTTGAGATGCACGTCGTTCTGATAATCGACGAAAGCCTTGCCCTTCGAGCCCTTGACCGACCAGAGCGGCTTTGCCTGTGCAGCCGTCTCGGAAGTCGCGGCAAAGGCCGGCTCCGCCGCTGCAAAACCGATCGCCTTCAACGCGGCAGCTGCCTTTGCGGCGCCATCACCGAGGCAGGTCGCGGTTTGCGCCATGCCGGCGGCCGAGCCGGCAACGGTCAGACCTTCCTGCTGGACAGGCGCCAGAAACGCCGAGGCCTCGTTTGACCATTGCGGTTTTGCACCGCGATGACAGGCAAGGTGGATGATCGGGCTCCAGCCGCCCGACATGGCAAGCGCATCCGCTTCGATCCGACGGGTGCCGCCTGCTGCCTCGACGCTGACGCCGCGCAGGCGCTTGCCGCCAAACGCATCGATGACCCTGGCACCCTTCAGCACTTCGGCGCGGCCCTGCCAGCTCTCGCCCGCATCCCCGCGGCTGTCGACGATCGCCGCGACCACGAGGCCAGCGGCCTCGAGATCGGCGGCGGTGCGATATCCGGCATCGTTGGTGGTGAAGATGACAGTGCTTCTGCCGGGCGCGACCGCCTGCCGGTTGAGATAGCTGCGCATGGCGCCTGCCATCATCACACCGGGAATATCGTTGCCGCCGAAGACGATCGGCCGCTCTTCGGCGCCCGTCGCAAGGATCGCCTGGCGGGCGACGATGCGCCACAATCGTTCGACAGGACGATCGGGATCGGGCATCGCTACATGCTTCTGCACCCGTTCGACGGCGCCGAAGACATTGTCGTCGTACCAGCCGAAAACCGTCATGCGCGGCAGGCGGCGCACGTTCTCCAGGCTCGCCAGCTCGGCAAGCAGCTCTCCCAGAAGCGCGTCCGCCGGCTTGCCGTCGACAGTGCCGCTGTCGGAAAGCAGGCTGCCGCCGAGTTCGGGTCCCTCGTCGGCGAGGATGACGCGCGCACCGGCGCGGCCGGCGGTCAACGCTGCGGCAAGACCGGCAGGGCCGGCGCCGATCACCAGCAGATCGCAATGCGCCCAGCATTTCTCGTAGGTATCGGGATCGGCCTCGTAGGAGGCCCTGCCGAGGCCTGCCGCCTTGCGGATCACCGGCTCGTAGAGCTTTTCCCACAAGGCCGCCGGCCACATGAAGGTCTTATAGTAGAAACCGGCGCTGAGGAAGGGCGACAGCAGCCCGTTGACGGCGCCGACATCGAAGCCGAGCGAAGGCCAGCGGTTCTGGCTCTTTGCCGTCAGCCCCTGGTAAAGCTCGATCATCGTCGCGCGCGTATTCGGCTCGGTGCGCCCGCCGCTGCCTGTCGTCACCAGCGCGTTCGGTTCGGCAGCCCCCGCCGTCAGGATGCCGCGCGGGCGGTGATATTTGAAGCTGCGGCCGACGAGCTGGACGCCGTTGGCAAGCAGCGCCGAGGCGAGAGTGTCGCCCGGATGGCCTTCGAGCGGCCTGCCGTCGAAGGTGAAGCCGAGCGTCGTGGCGCGGTCGATGCGGCCGCCGGAGGAAAGGCGGAAGCTCGTCATGCCGGTTCTCCGCCGAGCTTGGAAAGGGCGGCATCCCTGACGCCGTGGACCGCATGGGTGACGGTATCGCGTTCGACGATCAGCCAGCGGCGGCATCCGGAGGAGTGGTGCCAGTATTCGCTGTGCCGGCCCCTCGGATTGTCACGCAGATAGACATAATCGAACCAGGCATCCGCACCGGCATCCGGCGCCGGCCGAGCAAGGCCCGCATCGCCGCGGATCGAAAATTCCTCTTTGGGTCGGGCGCCGCAATGAGGACAGGAAATCAGGCTTGCCATCGTCGAATGTCCTCAGTGCAGATTGGGCTGGGCGCCGACGCCCTTTTCGTCGATCGGGTAGCCGCGCGCGAAGCGGTCGAGCCGGAAGGCGCGGGCGGTCTGATGCGGCGCATTGCGGGCAATCAGATGGGCGTAGCAGAAGCCGGAGGCGGGCGTGGCCTTGAAGCCGCCGTAACACCAGCCGGTGTTGAGATAGAGATTGTCGATATGGGTGCGGTCGATGATCGGCGAGCCGTCCATGCTCATATCCATGACGCCGCCCCAGGAGCGCAGATACCGCACCCGCGACAGCGACGGGATCATCGCCAGCCCGGCTTCGGCGACATGCTCGACCGAAGCGAGATTGCCGCGCTGGGCATAGGAATTGTAGCCGTCGATATCGCCGCCGAAAACGAGGCCGCCCTTGTCCGACTGGGACACGTAGAAATGTCCGGCGCCGAAGGTGACGACCGTGTCGATAAACGGCTTCAGCCCTTCGGAGACGAAGGCCTGCAGTACATGGCTTTCGATCGGCAGGCGAAGGCCGGCCATATCGGCGACGACGGTGGAGTTGCCGGCTGCCGCGAGCGCCAGCTTACCGCAGCCGATGAAGCCCTTGCTGGTCTCGACGCCGGTCACCTGGCCGTTTTCGCTGCGGATGCCGGTCACCTCACACTGGGTGATGATGTCGACACCGCGCTGATCGGCGCCGCGCGCATAACCCCAGGCAACCGCATCGTGGCGCACCGTACCGCCGCGCGGGTGGAAAAGGCCGCCCATCACCGGGAAACGGGCATTGTCGAAATCGAGGAAGGGCAATTTCTGGCGCACCGCCTGCCTGTCGAGAAGCTCGGCGTCGACGCCGTGTAGCCGCATAGCGTTGCCGCGGCGCGTATAGGCGTCGCGCTGGGCATCGGAATGGAAGAGGTTGAGCACGCCGCGCTGCGAGACCATGGCGTTGAAGTTGAAGTCCTGCTCCAGCCCCTCCCAGAGTTTCATCGACAGCTCGTAGAAGGGATTGTTGCCGGGCAGCAGGTAGTTCGAGCGGATGATCGTCGTGTTCCTGCCGATATTGCCCGAGCCGAGATAGCCCTTTTCGAGGACGGCGACATTGGTGACGCCGAATTCCTTGGCAAGATAATAGGCGGTGGCAAGACCATGGCCGCCGCCACCGACGATGATGACGTCGTAATGCGGCTTTGGCGCCGGGTCGCGCCAGGCAGGCGCCCAGCCTTTATTGCCGCGAAGGCCGTTCAGGAAAATCGAAAGAGCGGAATAGCGCATGGGTCACCCCGGAAAGAACAAGTCCATGATGCCAGAAAGAGGCGCGTTGACTTGCACAATAGGGACATTAATCGCTAAGAAAGGGACATGTCCTCACTTGATAGCAGAAATGCCCAGACGATCGGCTTCATCCTTATCCCGGGATTTGCGCTGATGTCCTATGCCTCGGCGACCGAGCCGCTGCGGGCGGCAAATCTCTTGGCCGGACGTGAGATCTATCGGCTGCAGATCTTCTCGCCCGATGGCACACCGGCGCTTTCCTCCTCAGGCGTCAGCGTCCCCGCCGAACCTCTGCCCGTCAGGGGCGCGGGGCTCGGGACGGCCTTCGTCTGCGCCGGCGGGTTGCCCCGCGACTGGCGGTATCCCGGCGTACTTGCCTGCTTGCGGCAGCTGTCGCGCGAAGGCGTGAGGATCGGCGGCATCTCGGGCGGTCCCTATCTGATGGCCGCTGCCGGACTGCTTGACGGCCGCGACTTCACCATCCACTGGGAGCATGCCGCAGCCCTTCTCGAAGCCTTCCCGGACCTCACGCCGCGCCAGGCGCGCTTCCTGATCGACGGCAACCGGATTACCTGCGGCGGCGGCATCGCACCGCTCGACATGATGCATGTGCTGATCGCCGAGCGCATGGGGCCGGATTTCGCCCGCCGCGTCAGCGACTGGTATCTTCATACAGAGGTCAACGAACCCGCTGCACCCCAGCGCGCCTCGCTGGCGGAGCGCTATGGCGTCTATCATCCCGGCTTGCTCAGCGTTCTCGAACGGATGGAGGAGACGATCGAGATGCCGCTCGAGCGTGCCGCCATGGCGCGCATCGCCGGCGTCACCACCCGCCATCTCGACCGGCTCTTTGCGGCCCAGCTCAATACCACCTTCCTCGATCAATACCGCAGGATCAGGCTGCAGCATGCCCATCGTCTGCTGAAACAGAGCCCGCTTTCCGTCTCGGAAATCGCGGTGGCGACCGGTTTTTCCAGTCTGAGCCATTTTTCCCGGATGTTCCGTACCCTCTATGGCATCGCTCCGCGCGAGGCGCGGCGGGAATAGGTTTTCTTCACGGTTGAGAAATTTTCACTATGACGATAGGGTTGCCTTCAGACAAAAGAGAAGGCGGCAGTGGAAAACCCATGAAATCCAAGCGTGAAGCGGCAGAGCAACCGGAACAGGCGCATAGTGGACGCGCTCCCTTTTCCCAGGACCCGCACGCCGTTCGCGAGCCGAAGGAAAACAACCTCGAAATGGCGATCGGCCATGAGGTGCGCGCCTACCGCAAGAAACTCGGCATCACGGTCACCGATCTGGCGGCCGCGACCGGCATTTCACTCGGCATGCTGTCGAAGATCGAGAACGGCAACATCTCGCCGTCGCTGACGACGCTGCAATCGCTGTCGCGGGCGCTCGGCGTACCGCTGACCGCCTTTTTTCGCCGCTATGAGGAACCGCGCAATGCCGTCTTCGTCAAGGCGGGGCAGGGCATCGAGCTCGAACGGCGCGGCACGCGCGCCGGCCATCAATATAATCTGCTCGGCCATATCGACAACAATACCAGCGGCGTCATCGTCGAGCCCTATCTCATCACATTGACGGCCGATTCCGACACCTTCCCGACCTTCCAGCACGAGGGCATGGAATTTCTCTACATGCTCGAAGGCGTGGTCGTTTATCGCCATGGCGACCAGCTTTTCCAGATGGAGCCGGGCGACAGCCTGTTCTTCGATGCCGACGCGCCGCATGGGCCGGAGCAGTTGGTGAAACTCCCGAGCAAGTACCTTTCGATCATCACCTATCCTCAGCGGAGCTCGAAAGGCTGACTTGCCTTAAAAGAAAAAATCTTTCTTCCGAGTTGAAATCCCAAAACAGACCTGCTAGTCCTTTCTCAACACGAACGGAGGTCTGGTCATGTGCGGAATTGTGGGTCTCTTCCTCAAGGATAAAAGTCTCGAACCGGAGCTCGGCGCGCTCCTGTCGTCCATGCTGGTGACGATGACGGATCGGGGGCCGGACAGCGCCGGTATCGCGATCTATGGCGACGCCAGCGGCAGCAATGCCAAGATCACCATCCAGTCGGCCAATCCGAAGAAAGATTTCGCCGGCCTCGAGGCCGAGCTCGGCCAGGCGGTTGGCGCACCGGTCGCCATCCAGGTGAAGAGCACGCATGCCGTCATCACGCTTGCGAAGGATCTGCTCGACGCGGGCAAGGCAGCCGTCGCGGAACTGCGTCCGAACGTTCGCATCATGAGCAGCGGCGATGCCATCGAGATCTATAAGGAAACCGGCCTCCCGAAGGATGTCGTTTCCCGCTTCGCGGTCAATTCAATGGCCGGCACCCACGGCATCGGCCATACCCGCATGGCGACGGAATCGGCCGTCACGACGCTCGGCGCTCATCCTTTTTCCACCGGCTCCGACCAATGCCTGGTGCATAATGGCTCGCTCTCGAACCACAACAATCTGCGCCGCGAGCTGAAGCGCGAAGGCATGACCTTCGAAACGGAAAACGATACCGAGGTCGCCGCCGCCTATCTGACGGCAGAGATGGCCAAGGGCAAGAATCTCGGCCAGGCGCTGGAAGGCGCGGTGGATGACCTCGACGGCTTCTTCACCTTCGTCGTCGGTACGAAGTCCGGCTTCGGTGTCGTGCGCGACGCGATTGCCTGCAAGCCCGCTGTCATGGCCGAAACGGACCAGTATGTCGCATTCGGTTCGGAATACCGGGCGCTCGTCAATCTGCCCGGCATCGAGAATGCCCGGGTCTGGGAGCCGGAGCCTGCAACCGTCTATTTCTGGGATCACCAGAAGGTCGCTTGACCGGCACCTCATGCGCATTCTCCAAGGGTTATCGAAACATGCCTGTCATTGATCTCGCCACTACGCCGTTACGTGAACTCAACAGCGCCCTGCACAACATCCAGAACGGTTCGAACGATCTTTCCTTCGAAGTCGTCAATCCGCGCGGCAGCCATTCGGTTGCCGTCGGCATCGATACGCCCGTCACGGTCGACGTGAAGGGGTCCGTCGGCTATTATTGCGCCGGCATGAACGACGGCGGGACCGTCACCGTTCACGGTTCGGCAGGTCCGGGTGTTGCGGAAAACATGATGTCTGGAACAGTCGTCATCGAGGGCGATGCCAGCCAGTATGCCGGCGCAACCGGCCGCGGCGGCCTCCTTGTCATCAAGGGCAATGCGGCGTCACGCTGCGGCATCTCGATGAAGGGCATCGACATCGTCGTTCATGGCAATATAGGCCACATGTCCGCCTTCATGGGCCAGTCCGGCCACCTCGTGGTGCTCGGCGATGCCGGCGATGCGCTTGGGGATTCGCTCTACGAGGCGAAGCTCTTCGTGCGCGGTTCGGTCAAGAGCTTGGGTGCCGATTGCATCGAAAAGGAGCTGCGTCCAGAGCATCTGACGAAGCTGGCCGAACTTCTCGAAAAGGCGGGCGTGAGCGAAGTGAGGCCCGAGGAATTCAAGCGTTACGGCTCCGCCCGCAAGCTTTACAATTTCAATATCGACAACGCTGACGCATATTAAGGCGAGGGACCATCATGAGCTATCACAACCCCTATACCCCGCCGCGCAAGTCCGCGACCTTCGACGATTACACGCTGGCGGAAATCCGCCGTGCTGCGGCGACCGGCATTTACGACATCCGTGGCGCCGGCACCAAACGGAAGGTTCCGCATTTCGATGACTTGCTGTTTCTCGGCGCATCGATCTCGCGCTATCCGCTCGAAGGTTACCGCGAGAAGTGCGACACGTCAGTCGTCCTCGGCGCGCGCTTCGCCAAAAAGCCCATTCACCTGAAGACGCCGATCACCATTGCCGGCATGAGCTTCGGCGCCCTGTCCGGCAATGCCAAGGAAGCGCTCGGACGCGGCGCGACGATTGCCGGAACCTCCACCACGACAGGCGACGGCGGGATGACCGATGAAGAGCGCGGCCATTCACAGACGTTGGTCTACCAGTATCTGCCGTCGCGATACGGCATGAATCCCAAGGACCTGCGTCGCGCCGATGCGATCGAAGTGGTTGTTGGTCAAGGTGCCAAGCCCGGCGGCGGCGGCATGCTGCTCGGCCAGAAGATCTCCGATCGCGTCGCCAATATGCGCAATCTGCCGAAGGGCATCGATCAGCGCTCGGCCTGCCGCCATCCGGATTGGACTGGCCCGGACGACCTCGAAATCAAGATCCTGGAACTGCGCGAGATCACCGACTGGGAAAAACCGATCTATGTGAAGGTCGGGGGCGCGCGTCCCTATTACGACACAGCGCTCGCCGTGAAGGCCGGTGCCGACGTGGTGGTGCTCGATGGCATGCAGGGCGGAACCGCGGCGACGCAGGATGTCTTCATCGAGAATGTCGGCATGCCGACGCTCGCCTGCATCCGCCCCGCGGTCCAGGCGCTGCAAGATCTCGGCATGCATCGCAAGGTGCAATTGATCATCTCGGGCGGCATTCGTTCGGGCGCCGACGTAGCCAAGGCACTGGCGCTCGGTGCCGATGCCGTTGCCATCGGCACGGCGGCCCTCGTTGCGATCGGCGACAACGATCCGCACTGGGAAGAAGAATACCAAAAGCTCGGCACCACGGCCGGCGCCTACGACGACTGGCACGAGGGCAAAGACCCGGCTGGCATCACGACGCAAGACCCGGAACTGATGAAGCGCCTTGATCCGATCGCCGCCGGCCGCCGTCTCGCCAACTATCTGAAGGTTATGACGCTGGAAGCCCAGACCATCGCGCGCGCCTGCGGCAAGAACCACCTGCACAACCTGGAACCGGAAGATCTTTGCGCCCTGACGATGGAGGCGGCCGCCATGGCCCAGATCCCGCTCGCCGGCACAAACTGGTATCCCGGCAAGGGAGGCTACTGATTTCTACCGGCCGGGCAAACGTCCCGGCCGTCTCGCATCCATAACCAAAGTGTCTCCAAGAAATCCAAAGGGGAACGAGAATGACACTGGACCTTGCTGCTTTTGCCAGAGACAAAGGCATCAAATATTTCATGATCAGCTATACCGACCTGTTCGGCGGCCAACGCGCCAAGCTGGTCCCCGCGGAAGCCATCGCCGATATGCAGAAAGATGGCGCCGGCTTTGCGGGCTTTGCAACCTGGCTCGATTTGACGCCGGCTCATCCCGACCTGTTCGCGGTTCCCGATGCTTCCTCCGTCATCCAATTACCCTGGAAGAAAGACGTCGCATGGGTTGCTGCCGACTGCGTCATGGACGATCAGCCTGTCGAACAAGCACCGCGTGTGGTGCTGAAAAGACTGGTCGCTGAAGCTGCGAAAGAAGGGCTCCGGGTGAAAACCGGCGTGGAGCCCGAGTTCTTTCTTATCTCTGCGGACGGCTCGGTGATTTCTGACCAGTTCGATACAGCCGAGAAGCCTTGCTACGATCAGCAGGCCGTGATGCGTCGATATGATGTCATCGCCGAGATCTGCGACTACATGCTCGAGCTTGGCTGGAAGCCCTATCAGAACGACCACGAGGACGCGAACGGCCAGTTCGAGATGAACTGGGAATATGACGACGCTCTTCAGACGGCAGACAAGCACTCCTTCTTCAAGTTCATGGTCAAGTCGGTCGCCGAAAAGCACGGCCTTCGCGCCACCTTCATGCCGAAGCCCTTCAAAGGCCTGACCGGAAACGGGTGCCATGCCCACATCTCGGTCTGGGACATCGATGGCAAGGTAAACGCCTTCGCGGACAAGGAAATGGCCTTTGGGCTCTCCGCTCAGGGTAAAACCTTCCTCGGCGGCATCATGAAGCACGCCTCCGCGCTGGCCGCGATCACCAATCCGACGGTCAATTCCTACAAGCGCATCAACGCGCCGCGCACGACATCTGGCGCGACCTGGTCGCCGAACACCGTGACCTGGACGGGCAACAACCGCACCCACATGGTGCGCGTGCCGGGACCGGGACGTTTCGAGTTGCGCCTGCCGGACGGCGCGGTCAACCCATACCTGCTGCAGGCGATCATCATCGCCGCCGGCCTCGACGGCATCCGCAGCCAGGCCGATCCCGGCCGGCACTACGATATCGACATGTATGCCGAGGGGCATCTGGTGAAGGACGCGCCGCGCCTGCCGCTCAACCTGCTCGACGCGCTGCGTGCCTATGATGCCGACGAGGGCTTGAAGGAAGCGATCGGGGCTGAGTTTTCCGCCGCCTATCTCAAGCTCAAGCATCAGGAATGGAATGCCTACTGCTCGCATTTCACCCAGTGGGAACGCGACAGTACGCTCGACATCTGAGTGGCTGGACGCCTCTGGCGCATAACCCCGAAAATCGGAATCGATTTTCGGAAAGGATTATGCGCAGATTCAAAGTGATAGAGCGTCCTTGGCGCGTCTGAAAGACGCGCGGCGCTCTATAGACACGCTGACCCGCCGGGGCGAACAGGCTCCGGCGTTATCAGGCCCCCTGCACTTGATATGGCGAAGAAAGTGACAGCATGAAGAACTTCGTACTCACCGTATCCTGCAAATCGACGCGCGGCATCGTCGCGGCGATTTCGAGCTATCTGGCCGACAAGGGCTGCAACATCATCGACAGCTCGCAGTTCGACGATCTCGATACCGGCAAGTTCTTCATGCGCGTCAGCTTCATTTCGGAAGAGGGTCTTTCGGGCGCCGATATCGACACCGGTTTTGCAGCCGTCGCCGCTCCTTTCGAAATGGATTACGATTTTCACGACAGCGAGAAGCGCATGAAGGTGCTGCTGATGGTGTCGCGCTTCGGCCACTGTCTCAACGACCTGCTCTACCGCTGGAAGATCGGCGCGCTGCCGATCGATATCGTCGGCGTCGTCTCCAACCATTTCGACTACCAGAAGGTCGTGGTCAACCACGACATTCCCTTCCACCATATTCCGGTCACCAAGGCCAACAAGGCGCAGGCCGAGGCCCATATCATGGAAGTGGCCGAGCAGACCGGCACGGAACTGATCGTACTCGCCCGCTACATGCAGATCCTGTCGGACGAGATGTGCCAGAAAATGTCCGGCCGGATCATCAACATCCACCATTCCTTCCTGCCAAGCTTCAAGGGCGCCAACCCTTACAAGCAGGCCTACGGCCGCGGCGTGAAGCTGATCGGGGCAACTGCGCATTACGTCACCGCCGATCTCGACGAAGGCCCGATCATCGAGCAGGATACGGCGCGCATCACCCATGCGCAGTCCCCCGACGATTACGTCTCGATCGGCCGCGACGTCGAAAGCCAGGTGCTGGCGCGTGCCATCCACGCCCATATCCACCACCGCACCTTCATCAATGGCAATCGTACCGTGGTCTTTCCGGCAAGCCCCGGCAGCTACGCCTCCGAACGCATGGGTTAGAGACGGGCTGGGGGACGGCAAAAGTTTGGGAAATGCATGTCGGGCGGGGTTGCCACGGCGCGAAAGACTTATATAGTCAGGAAATAAATATTCCGTAGAGGAAACAAAAGGGAACGGACAATGGCTTTATCATGGCGTTTCTCCGTCTTGGCGGATCGGCATCGCGCTCTGGGATCGAAGCTCGAGGACTGGAGCGGCATGGGCACCGCCTGGACCTACGACAAGGACATGTCTGAAGAGCATGTCGCCGTCCGCACCAAGGCCGGCATCATGGATGTCTCAGGCCTGAAGAAGGTGCACCTGGTCGGCCCGCACGCCATCGCCGTGCTTGACTCCATCACCACCCGCGACCTGACGAAGATCTACCCCGGCCGGTCGGTCTACGCGACCATGCTGAACGACCGCGGCCATTTCACCGACGACTGCATCGTCTATCGCACCGGCCCGAATTCCTGGATGCTCGTGCATGGCTCCGGCTCCGGCCACGAGGAACTCGTCAAGCAGGCGGCGGGCCGCAATTGCGCCGTGCTCTTCGACGATGACCTGCACGACCTGTCGCTGCAGGGTCCGATCGCGGTCGACTATCTCGCCAAATATGTCCCCGGCATCCGCGACCTCAAATATTTCCACCACATGCAGACGACGCTGTTCGGCGCACCGGTGATGATCTCGCGTACCGGCTATACCGGCGAACGCGGCTACGAGATCTTCGTACGCGGCCAGGACGCCGTCATGGTCTGGGACAGGATCGTCGAGGAAGGCAAGGAAATGGGCATCATCCCCTGCTGCTTCTCCGTTCTCGACATGCTGCGGGTCGAAAGCTACCTGCTCTTCTACCCCTACGACAATTCGCAGATGTATCCCTTCGCCGATCAGCCGCCCGGCGACAGCCTCTGGGAACTTGGCCTCGACTTCACCGTCAGTCCCGGCAAGACGGGCTTCCGTGGCGCCGAGGAACATGCTCGGCTCAAGGGTAAGGAACGCTTCAAGATCTTCGGCATGCTGATCGATGCCGACGGGCCGGCCGATCTCGGCGACGAAGTCTTTGCCGACGGCAAAAAGGTCGGCGTCATCACCTGCCCGAGCTATTCGTCGCTGACGAAGAAATCCATGGCGATTGCCCGTCTGGACGTTGACAAGGCGGTGCATGGGACGAAACTCGAAGTCCGCGGCAAGACCGTGAAGGCAGGCGCCACCGCCCACACGCTTCCTTTCGACGATCCGGAGAAGAAGAAGAGGACCGCCGTAGGTTAAGGAGCACGCGAATGCTCGTTGCAGGCATCAAAAGCCGACCAGTCTACACAGGCTTAACCATCCAGCCGCGCGCCCGGCGGCACATTTTCGCGCTCGAAGGGGAGGGCGCCAAGGCTCTGCTCGATCAGCAGCCGGCGCTTGACGAAACGGCGCTTTCCCGCAGCGAAATCCTCTATGTCGCCCGCGGCTCGCAGGGTACCGGCCTGGACGAGGCGCTGCGCCGCCTCGGCGCCGACATGTTCTTCACGGCCCCAACGATCGCAACGCTGCTCTTCCGATTGAAGGGTTCGCTTGCCACGGCCCATATGGGCACGCGGCTTTATCTATCGGGCACGGAAGGCTTCATCGGCCAGGCAATGCTGGTGGCGCTCGATTACGGCATGGACTATGCCTCCGTCATCACCGAGCATCGCGGCTCGCTGGCCCGGCGTGTGCAATGCGTCCACTGCAAGGGCGTCACCGACGACGTCACCACCAGCCCCTTTGCCTGCAGCCATTGCGGGCTGACGCTTTTGGTGCGCGACCATTATTCGCGCCGGCTCGCTGCCTTCCAGGGCGTCAATATCGACGCCGAAGAACCGGGCAGCGCGCCTGATCCGGAGGAGTTGTTCCTTTGAGCGGTGGCACTGAAATTCCTGTCCGCGTGACGCGGATCACGCCGATCGCCGAGCGCGTCAAGCGCTTCCGTTTCGAGCGCCTTGACGGCAAGGCGATGCCTTATTTCTCCGGCGGCGCCCACGTCATCGTTTTGATGAACGATGGCGGCCATATGCGCCGCAACGCTTATTCGCTGATGTCGCCGCCGCATGATTGCGCAGCCTATGAGATCAGCGTGCTGCACGTCGAGGATTCGCGCGGCGGCTCCACCTTCATGCATGAGAAGCTCAGCGAAGGCGACGAGCTGAAGGTCAGCTATCCCGTCAACCTCTTCCAGCCGGACTGGCGCGGGCGCAAGCACCTTCTGATCGCCGGCGGCATCGGCATTACCCCCTTCATTGCGATGATGGAGCAGTTTTCCCGCGAGGGCGCCAATTTCGAGCTGCATTATGCCATCCGCACGCGCGACCGCGGTGCCTATTGGCAGCAACTTGTCGAGCGCTATGGCGGACATCGCATCAAGATCTACTGCGATGCCGAAGGCGGCGCCATCCCCCTGACGCGCCTGCTCGGCACCCAGCCGCTCGGCACGCATCTTTATGTCTGCGGCCCATCCGGCATGATCGACGGCGTGCTGAAGGCGGGACTGGACGCCGGCTGGCCGGAGCAGAACCTGCATTCGGAACGGTTCCTGTCGTCGCTGCCCGGCAAGCCCTTCGCGATCGAGCTCCTGCGGTCCGGCAAGACCGTGAAGGTCGGCCATCACGAAAGCATGCTGGAGGCGATCGAGGCGGCGGGCGTCGACGCGCCCTTCCTCTGTCGCGGCGGCGCCTGCGGTCAATGCGAGACCGGGGTCGTCACCTGCGACGGCAAGCTGCTGCACCATGACGTCTATTTGACGAGCGACGAAAAAGCATCCGGCCGCAAGGTGATGATCTGCGTTTCCCGCTTCGAGGGAAACACGCTGCATCTTGATCTCTAGCGGCATCGGAAGCGGAACAAGGAGACCGGACATGGCAATCGTCTTCAAGCAGGAAACCTTCCGGAACGATTTCAGCTATCGTAATAGCCTCGAGAACATCCGGCGTTTCCCGTTTCCCTTCGACCGCGACGAATACATGTATTCGGTCAACATGGAGCCGCATGTGCACGGTCGGGCGGGAACGGTCTACGAAAGCCTGATCGACGTCGACGAGCATTACGTCGCGGAGATGCACGACCGGGCGCTGGTCCTGAAGGAAGATCCGCTACGCTATCAGGCCCTGCCGCATATGATGAGCGCGCAGTGGGACACGCTCGAACTTTTGATGGAAGAGCAGGCGGCAGGGTACCCCGACCATTTCACGCTGATCCGCAACGGCGACCAGTGGCGCTGGATCAACCGCCCGCTCGGCATCGACGACAGCTTCACCTTCGGCGATGCTTCGACGCTGCCCTATGAGCCCTTCGAATATATCACCCGCCAGGCCCAGGGCGATTTCTGCATCGTCGACCAGCGCGACAGCAATCTCTGGATGGATGCCGGCATGGTGACGACTCAGGCCGACTGGTCGCTCGATTTCGATATCGGCATGAACTTCATGGAATGGCACGGGCCGGTGCCGCTCGCCCACCAGATCGGCGTCTTCGACAGGGCGCTGAAATTCCTCCTGAACCTGCAGCAGGGCAAGCCGACACGGCGCTTCAACTGGACGATGACGATCAATCCGCGGCTCGACACCAGCCCCGAGAATTATCACAAATGGGGTCCTGACCGCACGACGGTGACGCCGGAGAATGTCGGCGAGAAGGTGCATCTGCGTGTCGAATTGCAGAGCCTCTGGCGCCTGCCGCGCTCGAACGCCATCCTCTTCGTCATCCGCTGCTACCTGATGAACATGGAAGAGCTCGTCACCGTGCCGAAATGGGCGCGCCGCTTTCCGCGCGTGCTGAAAACGCTGCCGCCCGAGCTTATCGACTACAAGGGCCTCACCCGCTTCCGCGAGACGACGATCGACTGGCTTTCCAAATATGACGATGGGGCGCCGACCAGCCCCGGCATCTATCCGGACTGAGGCGCAGCGAATGTGCGAGATAATGCGATATAATCAAGAGGGGAATGCTTCATGACAAGAGTAGCCGTCATCGGTGCCGGTCCTTCCGGGCTGGCGCAGCTGCGCGCCTTTCAATCGGCTGCCCAGAAGGGCGCCGAAATCCCGGAGATCGTCTGCTTCGAAAAGCAGTCGGATTGGGGCGGGCTCTGGAACTATACCTGGCGCACCGGGCTCGACGAATATGGAGAGCCGGTCCATGGCAGCATGTATCGCTACCTCTGGTCGAACGGCCCGAAGGAATGCCTCGAATTCGCCGATTATTCCTTCGAGGAGCATTTCGGCAAGCCGATCGCCTCCTATCCGCCGCGCGCCGTGCTCTGGGATTACATCAAGGGCCGCGTCGAGAAGGCGAACGTCCGCCACTGGGTGCGCTTCAGCACGCCGGTGCGCATGGTCCGCTTCGACGAAGCGACGAAGAAATTCACGGTCACGGCGCATAACCGCATCGAGGACCGGATGTATGACGAGGAATTCGATTACGTCGTCGTGGCATCAGGTCATTTCTCGACGCCGAACGTGCCCTATTTCGAGGGCGTGAAGACCTTCAACGGCCGCGTGCTGCATGCCCATGATTTCCGCGACGCGCTGGAGTTCAAGGGCAAGGATATTCTGCTCGTCGGCCGCAGCTATTCGGCCGAGGACATCGGCTCGCAATGCTGGAAATACGGCGCAAAATCGGTGACGACGAGCTACCGCTCGAAGCCGATGGGCTTCAAATGGCCGGAGAATTTCGAGGAGCGGCCGCTGCTGACCAAGCTCGAAAACCGCACGGCGCATTTCCTCGACGGCTCGACCAAGGAAGTCGATGCCGTGATCCTCTGCACTGGATACCAGCACCATTTCCCCTTCCTGCCCGACGATCTCCGGCTGAAGACGGCCAACCGCCTCTGGGCCGACAGCCTCTACAAGGGGGTGATCTTCGACAAGAACCCGCAGCTTTTCTATATCGGCATGCAGGACCAGTTCTATACCTTCAACATGTTCGACGTGCAGGCCTGGTGGGCGCGCGACGTGATGATGGGCCGCATCACCCTGCCATCCGAAGAGGAGCTGAAAGCCAATTTCGACATGTGGCGCGCCCGCGAGGAAACGCTCGAGGATGCCGAGCAGATGATCTGGTACCAGGGCGACTATGTGAAGGAATTGCTTGCCGAAACCGATTATCCGAGCTTTGACATCGAGGGCACCAACCAGACCTTCATGGAGTGGGAACATCACAAGGCCCATAACATCATGGGCTTCCGCGACCATGCCTACCGGTCGCTGATGACCGGCAACATGTCGCCGACGCACCACACGCCCTGGGTCGAGGCGCTCGACGATTCCATGGAGGAATATCTGCGCAACTGATGAGGCGGACCTGCATTGCCGGAGGAGGGTGTTCGTGCTCTCTTCCGGCATTGTGACGTGCGCCTTTTTAAATGAGACGACATAAATCCATCTGCAACTCTTCTCTTCGGATGTGGCCTTCATGGATTTTCAAACGAGCATTCTCGGGCGCATGAGCGGTTTTCTCTATCGCTGCCGCGCCGACGAAAACTACACGATGCTTGAGATGACCAACGGCATCGAGCGCATCTTCGGTTATCCGGCCGACGAGATCATCGGCAATCGCACGCGGACCTTCACCTCGATCATGTACGAGGAAGACGTGCCGCTGATGGACGAGATCGTCGGACGGGCGCTGGAGAGGCGCACAGACTGGACGATGGAATACCGCATCCGTCACGCCATGGGCCATCTCATCTGGGTCACCGAGACGGGCGGCGGCATCTGGGACGAGAAGGGTGAACTTCTCTATCTCGAAGGCAGCATCATCAATATCGAATCACTCTATCAGCGAATCGATGACCAGACCGCCGATATGCGCGTCACCGCCTCGAAGACCAATGAGATCCTGCAATCGCTGCGTTACCTGAAGCTGCTCGCCGTCAATGCCGGCATAGAGGCCGCCCGCGCCGGCACGGCCGGATCGGGCTTTGCCGTGCTTGCCGCCGAAATGCGCACGCTCGCCAACTCCTCCGAAGAGGCCGCACGCGCCATTTCCAACGCACAACGCAAGGCGGAAGGCTGAGCGTTACCCAAGCAGCGGCAGATTGGCAGCTCACGTTTGAAGCCGCATCATTAACCGTTCAGTGCTTCCAGAGATTGCAACGCTTTTCCAATGACTTGCGGTAATCCTGCGTTTGAAGAATCTGCTGTGATTATGGGTAATGTTAAGGCCGCGTTAACTTTTTGTTAACCATAGCAGCGGTAGACATGGTCAACGATTTCTTCACATAGATGACCAAAGTGCTAACAGACGCTCGCTCTATCCGCATCAAGGGCCGCTCTTTCCTCGCGGTCATGCTGTCCCCGGATCTTCCGATCGATGATTGGTTGATAAGGCTGGACGATCTGGCCGCGCGTTCGGCCGGCTTCTTCCTCGGACGGCCTGTCGTGCTCGACCTGACGGACCTGCAAATCGACCGGCCGCAACTAAAGGACCTGATTGCCGAACTTGCCAAGCGCAATGTCAGCATCATGGGCATCGAGGGCGCGCGGCCTTCGATCCTCGGATCCGGCATGCCGCCCGCACTCAAAGGCGGTCGGTCGGTTTCCGATATCGAGGTTCAGGCAAAGGAGCCTGTCGATCCGCCCGGTAAACCGGCAGTGGCAGAGACCCGCCCGGCAATGCAATCGATCGTCATCAGGGAGCCTGTGCGCTCGGGGCAATCGGTGATCTTTCCGGAAGGCGACGTCACCGTCATCGGTTCGGTCGCCTCGGGTGCCGAGGTCATCGCCGGCGGGTCCGTCCATATCTATGGCACCTTGCGTGGCCGAGCCATGGCGGGATCCATCGGGAACGCATCGGCGCGGATCTTTTGCCGCAAGCTCGAGGCCGAGCTGGTCGCAATCGACGGCATCTACAAAATGGCGGAAGACATGGCCCCCAATCTTCGCGGACAGGCTGTTCAGCTCTGGCTCGAAGACGACGCGATCATGGCAGAGAAACTGATCTGACGGCAGCGCCGCGCGTCTCTTCGAGAGCCGCAAAGGACGCTTTAACACTTTGAATTACTGGGGCCACGGCAAAGGAGAGACAATGATGGGGAAAGTGATCGTCGTCACGTCAGGCAAGGGCGGGGTTGGCAAGACGACCTCGACCGCCGCATTGGGAGCGGCGCTGGCGCAACGCAATGAAAAAGTCGTCGTCGTCGATTTCGACGTGGGCTTACGCAATCTCGACCTCGTGATGGGCGCCGAACGCAGGGTCGTCTACGACCTGATCAATGTCATCCAGGGCGACGCCAAGCTTACCCAGGCGCTGATCCGCGACAAGCGGCTGGAAACGCTGTTCCTGCTGCCGGCCTCGCAGACGCGCGACAAGGACAATCTGACGGCCGAAGGCGTCGAGCGCGTCATCAACGACCTGAAGCGCTATTTCGACTGGATCATCTGCGACAGCCCCGCGGGGATCGAGCGCGGCGCAACGCTTGCCATGCGCCATGCCGATGTTGCCGTGGTCGTCACCAATCCCGAGGTCTCGTCGGTGCGCGATTCGGATCGCATCATCGGCCTGCTGGATGCCAAGACCGCCAAGGCCGAACGCGGCGAGCGGATGGAAAAGCACCTGCTGCTCACCCGCTACGACGCCAATCGCGCGGAACGCGGCGACATGCTCAAGGTCGACGACGTCCTGGAAATCCTTTCCATCCCGCTCCTCGGCATCATACCCGAAAGCATGGATGTTCTGCGGGCATCCAACATCGGTGCGCCGGTCACGCTGGCAGACAGTCGCAGCGCGGCTGCTATGGCCTATTTCGATGCCGCTCGCCGGCTCGCCGGTGAGACGGTGCCGATCGCGATCCCAGAGGAAAAGAGGAATATTTTCGGCAAGATCTTCGGACGGAGGGCGGCATGAATATTTTCCGTCTTTTCAACAAGCAGAGAACCGCACCGGCCGCCCGCGAACGGCTGCAGGTCCTTCTCGCCCATGAACGTTCCTCGGCGGGGTCGGACCTCGTCTCCCTGCTGCGCGAGGAAATCCTTGCGGTGATCGCAAAGCACGTGCAGCTCGACCACGACAAGGTTCAGGTGACGATCGATCGCAACGAATACGTCTCGACCCTTGAGATCGACGTCGAAATCCCGCTGAATGCAGCCGTGCAGGCCGCGTGAACGACAGCGCGCTGCCTGTTGCGACAACAGGCAGCGCTGACAGTCAGGACTTTCTGGCTTTGCGATTGGCGTAACGCAGGTCGCGTTCGGCCTTTCGGGCCGCTTCATCGGCAATCACACGAGCGATCCGGTCTTTGTCAGCCGCTTCGCGCGCGTCGACTTCAGCGCGCGCTGCGGCCTCGGCGGCAGCCTGACGTTCTGCTTCCGCGGCCTGAGCCCGCTCCAGCTCCTCGAGCTTGACACGTTCTCGCGCAGCGCGACGTTCTTCCCTGGCCGCGGCAATGGCTTGACGCTCCGCCTGCTTTGCCAGCCGGGTGGGTTCGGCCGTATCCTTGGCGTTGCGATACGCATTGAGGAGAGCGGCCTTGGCTTCGGCAGCTGCGCTGCGGCGATCGGAAAGCTCGTTGTTTCTGGCGTTTTTCAAATCTGTTTCCTGACTGTTTGACTTCGACCCTACAGCGCCGCGCGTCTTCAGACGCGCAAAGGGCGCTGCAATATTTTTAACTACCGCATGATTTATCCTGAAATCGAATCCGATTTAAGGAATTATGCGGCAGGGTCAGATTTTCTTTTTCCGCTTCGCGGCAGGCGCAGTCGTCGCTGTCAAGCGATCCTGCAATTCCTTGGCCTCACGGGCCTCGCGTAACCGCAAGGTTTTTTCCTCGCGGGCCCGCACTGTCGAGTCGATCTCTTCGACCGCGCGGCTTCGCTCCAAGAACTGCGACTGCACGTTTCCGAAGGCAATCTCCGCCTGCTTGCGTGATTTGCTGTGTGTCTCTGTCATATTCTTCCCGGATTTTATTACAGCGCCGCGCGTTTTTCAGACGCGCAAAGGACGCTGTAACGCTTTGAATTACTGCATAATTCCTTAAATCGATTCCGCGTTTAAGGAATTACGCAGCAGCCCGCTGGCCGACTCAGCAAAAAGGCCAGGCAACGTGCCTGACCTCAATAGTATCATGCTTTCGACAATGCCGGTACATCCGCGGTCAAAGGAAAGCTGATGTCAGTTCAGGCAGCTTGGAGATTGCAAGCGGACATTTTGCCCGACTTGTTATCGCGCTCAAGCTCGTAGCCGATCTTCTGGCCTTCGACGATTTCACGCATTCCAGCGCGTTCGACGGCAGAGATGTGGACGAAGGCGTCAGCGCCGCCGTCGTCAGGCTGAATGAAGCCGAAGCCCTTGGTGGAATTGAACCATTTAACTGTGCCAGTGGTCATAACAAACCCTTTCATAGCAATTGAACGACCGCACGTGCGGAAGCACGACGGATGATGATCTCGATTTTGAAGAGGGAAGTTCGTCCAGGGCACGTTGCTAGCGTGCGATAACAAAAGTCAAACAAGCAATATCGACTACCGAGATATAGTCATTCAACCTGAATTTGTCAACTTTTAGTTTTTCAGGAATGCGCACTCACCATCAGGTTGCATCTCGATCGCTTTGCATGCCGAGACGCCAATCACCGTCCTCGACCCTAAAAGCAGGCATTATGAGCGTGGCAACGTCTTCTGCGGGTCGTAATGCGAAAGCGGCACGATCGTCGCCGGCAGGCGCTTCTGGTGGCCGTCGAGCTTGCCGATCTCGACCTCGGTGCCGGGGCTTGCATGCATCACGTCGATGCGGGCGAGCGCGATCGTCTTGCCGAGGATCGGCGAGCGCGTGGCGCTGGTGATAACGCCGACCTGGGCGCGGCCGATATGGATGCAATCGCCATGGCCGACGGCCTCGTTGGCCTTGATGTCGAGGCCGACGAGCAGATGGCGCGGATGCTCCTTGCGCCGGATCAGCGCCTCGCGGCCGATGAAATCGTCCTGCTTGGATTTCAGCGGCACCGTGAAGCCGATCCCGGCCTCGAACGGGTCCGTCTGGTCGGTGAATTCGTGATGGGCGAAGATCAGGCCCGCCTCGATGCGGACCATGTCGAGCGCCTCCAGCCCCATCGGCTTCAACCCGTGCGGCTGCCCTGCCTCCCAGACGGCGTCAAACACCGTCAGCGCATCCTTCGGATGACAGAAGATCTCATAGCCGAGTTCGCCGGTGTAACCCGTGCGCGAGACGACGACGGGGGCACCCTCGAAGCCGCCGATGCGGCCGACGGTGAAGCGGAACCATTCGAGCTCGCCGATCGTCGGCTGGCGCGGCGCCGTCCAGATGATCTCCTTCAGGATATCGCGGCTTTTCGGACCCTGCAGGGCGATATTGTGCATCTGATCAGTCGAGGAGCGGACCCAGGCCTTGAAGCCTTTCTTCTCGGCCTGCTGGCGCAGCCATATGCCGCTGAAATCATCGCCGCCAATCCAGCGGAAGTTCTTGTCGCCGAGCCGGAAGAGCGTCCCGTCATCGATCATGCCGCCGTTTTCGTAGCACATGGCGGAATAGACGACCTGGCCGGTCGACAGTTTGCGCACGTCGCGCGTCAGGCAATATTGCAGCAGCTCCTCGGCATCCGGCCCCGTCACCTCGAATTTCCGCAAGGGCGAGAGATCGATGACGGCGGCGCGCTCGCGGCAGGCCCAGTATTCCTCGACCGGCCCTTCGCTGGAAAAGCGGTTCGGCAGCCAGTAGCCGCGATATTCGGTGTAGTCCCGCGTCAACGCGGAGAGGCGGGGATGGAAGGCGGTTTCGCGTGTCAGTTCAGCGTCGGCATCTGGGGTCATGCGATAGGCTACCGCTCGTGAGAATTTCTCTTTTCCGGAAAAGGTGCGGACGTGGATATCCGTCGGATCCCAGCCGTTCGCCGCGTCGATATCGTCAGGGCAGGACGAAGAGACGCAGACGAGGTCGGTCAGCGCCCGCATCAGCACGTAATCACCAGGGCGCGACCAGGGCTCGTCGAGATAGAGCTGGTTGTTGTGGTCGATATTGGTGTTGTAGAAATAGTTCAGCGCTTCCCAGCCCTTGCGGCCGGCAATGCCGTAGGGCGCCAGCGCCGCGTTGAAATTATCCGTACAGTTGACGTGGCCGGGATAACCCATGTCGTCGTAATAGCGCGAATTGCAGGCGGTCGCGAAAGCGTCGTGACGCCCGACCGTATCCTGAACGATCTCGACCAGCGGCTCGAAGTCGCGGTCGAAGGCCTTGGAGGGCAGGCCCGGCATCGGATAGCTGCGGCCGAGCAGCGTGCGGGTGACGGTGGAATCAAGCGCGAGGTCGAGACCCTTGTCGACCTTGCGGGCGGCAAAAGCCTGGAAATCCGTGCACTGACGTCCATAGACGTCGATGATCTGGATGAATTCGCCGGCCCGCACGAAATAGGCTGCGGCGGTCGCCGCCCGGATGCGGATGTCCTCGACCGGATCGGCGGCCGGTTCCGGCAGGGCGGCGGCATAATCGCGGATCAGCAGGCTGCGTTTGATCCTGATCTCGATCGGCGTCGCCGTATCCTGCGCCTCCGGCGACATGGCGCTAGCGGGTGCTGCGACGATCAACAGGCCCTTCAGGGAGATCGTGAATTCCGCCCGGCTGCCCGGCGTCGATCCAGCCCCGAAGATGCTGAGCGCGCCGGCCACCGCCAGATCGGCGCCGCGACGCTGAAGTGCTGCTCGCGTGCGGGCAGCACTCTCATCCTCCGCCTGAAGAATGGCCTTCAAACCCTCGGCCGAATTGCTGAATGCCGTTCCGAGACCGGCCGCCAGGAAGCGCCCTTTCTCATCGAGGAAAGAGATCTCGCAGACCTGTCCGCCCTCGCTGTCGATAACGCTGACGCGGTCGCCCGGCTCGACGCGCACGACGACCGATCCACCGCCCTTTGCCCTGTAGCGCTCGGTTCCCTCCGGCAGGGTGGGAATGCCGGGATAGTGCACGAGGCTCGGAGCCGCCGGCCGCAGGCCCGTCATAGCAGGATGAAGTTCTCGCATACTGCCCTCATGGGAGGATCGGGCGTCCTCGGACACCCACCCATACAGGTTACAAAATGCGCCAGGAAAGTAAAGTCGAGTTGACTAAAAAGAAAAAATCTTCACTATGCATCAAGAGTTGAGACTCGGAGAATCCGTCGGGAACGCGGATCGCCAAAATCATCCGGGCCGGCTTGAGACTGTCAGGGAGACACGTTCAGGGAGACGTACAAAGATACGTCCGGAACAATAGAATGGGGAATTTCACCGATGACAGATGTTGTGGAGGCCGGGATTGCATCCGGCACCGAAGGTAAGCTTGTACGTGCGCTCGACTGGAAGGGCGCATTCTGGGTGGCTGCGGGCGTGCCGCCGCTCGTTCTTTTCTCCATCGGCGGCATCGCGGGCACGACAGGCAAGCTCGCCTTCGTCGTCTGGATCATCTCGATGGTGATGGGTTTCTTGCAATCCTTCACCTATGCCGAAATCGCCGGCATGTTCGCCAACAAATCCGGCGGTGCTTCGGTCTATGGCGCCACCGCCTGGCTGCGCTATTCGAAATTCATCGCGCCGCTGTCCGTCTGGTGCAACTGGTTTGCCTGGTCGCCGGTGCTGTCGCTCGGCTGCGCCATCGCCGCCGGTTACATCCTCAACGCATTCTACCCGATTCCCGCGGCGGATTCGCAGATGGTCCTCGACTGGATCTCAGCGCATGCCGCTTCCATCACGGCCGACAGCCCCCGCGTCGCCGAATATATCGCAGCCCATGCCGGCACCACGCCGGATGACGCCGTCAAGGCGTTGCTCAGCACCGACGGTATCGCCGCACTGACGCCGGCGATCCGCAGCTGGTCGCTCTTCAGCTTCAACATTCCCTTCCTTGCCACCGCCAATATCAACGCCACCTTCTTCATCGGCGGCATCCTGATGCTGATCATCTTCGCGATCCAGCATCGCGGCATTTCGGAAACGGCAAGCGTGCAGAAGTGGCTGGCAATCATCGTGCTGGTGCCGCTGCTCATCATCGGCCTCTATCCGATCGTCAGCGGCCAGATCCTTGCCGCCAACGTCACCGGTCTCGTGCCGCCGACAGCCGCCTATGCCGCCGTCGACGGCACCTGGAGCAACGGCGGCTGGACGCTCTTCCTCGGCGGCCTCTATATCGCCGCCTGGTCGACCTACGGCTTCGAGACGGCGGTCTGCTACACTCGCGAACTCAAGAACCCGAAGACCGACACCTTCAAGGCGATCTTCTATTCCGGCCTTGCCTGCTGCCTGTTTTTCTTCCTCGTGCCCTTCGCCTTCCAGGGCGTTCTCGGCCATACAGGCATGCTGGCCCCCGGCATCGTCGATGGCACGGGTGTTGCCGAAGCGCTCGGCGGCCTGATCGGCGCCGGCCGCGTCGTCACCCAGCTTCTCGTCGTACTGATGATCATGGCGCTCTTCCTCGCCATCATGACGGCGATGGCCGGCTCATCGCGCACGCTCTATCAGGGCTCGAAGGACGGCTGGCTGCCGAAATATCTCGACCACGTCAACGAGCACGGCGCGCCAACGCGGGCGATGTGGACCGATTTCGCCTTCAATCTCTTCCTGCTGGCGATCGCCTCCGATGTCGGCGGCTATTTCTTCGTGCTCGCCGTCTCGAATGTCGGCTACATCATCTTCAACTTCCTGAACCTCAATTCCGGCTGGATCCACCGGATGGATTCCGGCCATATCGAACGCCCCTGGAAGGCGCCGACCTGGCTGATCGGCCTCAACACCGTGCTGGCTTTCGTCAACGCGCTGTTTCTCGGTGCCGGTGCCAAGGTCTGGGGTTATTCCAATGCGCTCTGGGTCGGCTTCATCTTCGCCGCCCTGATCCTGCCGGTCTTCGCCTATCGCCACTATGTGCGCGACGGCGGTAAATTCCCGGCCGGTGCGATGGAGGATCTTGGTCTCATCGGCCAGGATCTCGGCGTCAAGAAAGCCGGCATCCTGCCCTATCTCGCGCTCGCCGCGGGCCTCGCGATCGTTCTGATCGCCAACGTGATCTTCCAGCTTCCGGCCTAAAATCGCCTCCCAAGCAGAAAGGCCGAAAAGCCGCCATGGAAACATGGCGGCTTCTTCATTGGTGGTTGAAGACCGGGCGAGACGGCTCATCCGGTTATAGACGGAAGCTCAGCGGCCGCCCTCGATCTTGCGGTGGCGCTGGTTGATGCCGCCCTTGCCATAGGGATAGTCGAGTGGCTGAGGGGCGCTCACATCGTTCAGTCTCGCCATCTCGTCGTCGGAAAGCTTGAGCTTCATGGCGCCGAGATTGTCGGCGAGCTGCTCCGGCGTACGGGCGCCGAGGATGACTGACGTAATCGCCGGCCGCGCCGCCGTCCAGGCGAGCGCCACCTGCGCCATGCTGACGCCATGCGCCTTGGCGATTTCCTCGACGACGCCGATGATCGCCCAGGTTCGCTCCAGCGCATTGCGCGGCGCATAGGATTCACCGCCGCGATTGGGGTTTTCGCCGAGGCGGGTGGCGCCCGTCGGCATCTCGTCGCGCTTGTACTTGCCGGTCAGCCAGCCGCCGCCGAGCGGCGACCATGGCAGCAGGCCCATGCCGGCATCCTGGCAGGCCGCGACGATCTCGAGCTCGATGTCGCGCACCAGCAGGTTATATTGCGGCTGCAGCGTCACCGGGCGGGTATAACCCCGCGCCTTGGCGATCTCCGAGGCCTTGGCGATGTGCCAGCCGACATAATTGGAGAAGCCGTAATAACCGATCTTGCCGGATGAAACCGCATCGTCGAGGAAGCGCAGCGTCTCCTCGATCGGCGTCAGCGCGTCCCAGGCATGCATCTGGTATAGGTCGATCTGCTCGAGGCCGAGGCGGCGGAGCGAATCGTCGAGCGCCTGGCCGAGATGCCGGCGCGACAGGCCGATATCGTTGGGTCCGTTG
Organism: Rhizobium beringeri; assembly: GCF_004306515.1. Lineage (NCBI taxonomy): Bacteria > Pseudomonadati > Pseudomonadota > Alphaproteobacteria > Hyphomicrobiales > Rhizobiaceae > Rhizobium > Rhizobium beringeri. The sequence continues at coordinate 241,424 of NZ_SILG01000003.1, forward strand.
CCCATCGGAAAGCGCCCTTTGGTGGCGACGATCGCCTGGCGGGCCTCGGTCGGGCGCGCCTTCAGCCAGCGTCCGATGATCTCTTCCGACTTGCCGGCGCTGTAGACATCGGCGGTATCGATGAAATTGCCGCCCCAGGCGAAATAATCGTCGAGCAGCTTGTGCGAGGCGGCCTCATCAGCCTCCGCGCCGAAGGTCATGGTGCCGAGGCAATAGGCGGTGACGACGGTCCCGCTGGGACCGAGCTTGCGATAGTCCATTTCTTCCTCCTCATGCGGATACCCGCAGCCGACACGCAAACGGTCGGGGTAGAAGCCGGGGCTCCTGCAATCAATGACAATATTGTGCTTGAGGCGGCCGCTTGCCGCCGGATGACGTATAGCGCCCCAGGCTGGGAGCACAGGGGCCGGGGGGAGCATAACCAATCCCGCCCGCGCGACAAGTGAGAAAAAAATATTCCTGCCGTTGTGGCCGGCGACGATCACGGACTTTGCGAAAACGAGCCGGCGATCAGATCGGCTGCGGCGACACCGGTCTCGTAGGCGCCGTGCGCCGTCGAATAACGCGACTTCGAACAGGCTTCGCCGGCAAAGAAGATCCGCTCGTCATGTGGCGCGGCGAGACGGCCGCGCAGATCGGAGGCGCCGGGTTCGGCATAGGAATAGGAGCCGCCGATATGGGGTGTTGCGGCCCAGGCCGACATTGCCGCCACCGACAATTCCTTGCGGATGTCCGCGCCGAAATGTGCCGCCAGTTCATCTCCGGCGAAGGAGAAGGCAGCCTCTCTGCCTTGCCCCTCCAGATCATGCGCGAGGTTGCCGGCAAAATAGGCCTCGACGACGGGCGCGCCGAACGGCCGCAGCTGATAGGTGCCGGTCGCGCCGCGACTGGCAGAGCCGAGCATATGGGTGTCCGCCGGCAGCGCCTCCTGATTTGCGAGCCTCAGGAAGAGCTTGTCGGCGAGCCCGAGCGGCAAACGGGCCGCTGCCTCGATCTTGTCAGGCAAAGGCGGGTCGAAGGCGATCTTGCCGGCGGCAAGCACATTCGTCGACACGGTTACCAGCACCGCGCGGGCACTGAGCACACCCTGGTTCGTCTCGATGCCGATACGGCCGGCGTGACGATGGTCGATGCGTGTCACCTCGGTGCCGAGCTTTGCCCGAACCGGCTTGCCGTAAAGCGAGACCAGCGTTCCATAGCCCTCGCGTACCCGCCAGTCAGGGCCAGGGCCGGGATCATATCTGTTGTAATCGACGACCGACGACCGCTCCAGTTCGGCGCCGGTGATATAGGTGCCGATCGCCCGGATCTGGCCATTCCAGGGATTGCCGGGCTCGAGCATATCGGCCATGGCTGCATCATTCCCCTCATGGCTCTCGAGACGCTCGAAATAGGCGCCGATTGCCTCCCTTGCGGCATGCGCCTCCGCGTCATCCCGCTGAAGCCGCCGTCCGCCATCATTCCAGGGCGCCGGCGTGCGGTCGACCGTCAGTCCGACCTCGCCGGCGATGGCAGTCCAGGCATTGGTCCGCGCGCCATGCAGCCAGCCGCAGCCGAGATCGAGCGCGATATCGGCGTCAGCCAGTCCGACCGTCCAGGCGCGCCCGCCGAAACGGTCGCCGGCTTCAAGCAGGAGGATGGAAAGATCCGGGCGGATTGCCTGCAGGCGGCGGGCGGCGGCGATGCCGGCGGCACCGGCGCCGATGATGACGACATCCTCTTCGGCGCCCTTGCTGTTGTCACCCGGCATGTATTTTCCTTCGGTCGTGCGACGGTTAAGTGGAAAGGGTCGTCTCAAGCCAGCCCCGCTTCGCTATTGCAGCTGCTCCAGCAGCCGCCGGAGTGCTGTCCGCAGATCGTCCATCTGCTGCGGGCTGGTCAAAGCCCCCCAGCTTTCATCGACGCGGCGGCCCGCCGCCATTGCGATCGGCCTGACCCCCTGGCCTTTTTCCGTCAGAAACACCAGCCGGCCACGCCGATCGTTCGGATCGGGCCGGCGCTCGACATAACCCAGGCGCTCGAGTTCTTCCACGGCCTGCGTCATCGTCTGCTTACGAACCCGGGCGAGCTTGGTCAGCTCGCTGACCTGGATGCCCTCGGGCCGCGCGAAAGTGAAGACGTTGGCATGCGGCGGGCGGATATCGCCATAGCCGGCCTCATCGAGTGCCGCTTCGACGGCCTGTGTCCAATGCTGATGGACCAGACGCAACAACAGGCCAAGGGAAGAAGACGACATGAAACCCCGCGCAGCAATATAGACAGGTAACTGTCTATATGATAAATGGACAGCTGCCTGCCTATATAGCACGAAAGCGCGGAGCTCCATATGCCGACCATCGATATCCTCACCTCGTTCATCTCCTACGAGGAGCTGGGGGAGGGCGACCCGATCGTCTTCCTTCACGGCAATCCCACCTCATCGCATCTCTGGCGGAACATCATGCCCGGTATCGGGCCTAGCCGCTGCCTGGCGCCCGATCTCATCGGCATGGGACGATCCGGCAAACCCGACATCGGCTATCGCTATGGCGATCACATCGCCTATCTCGACGCCTGGTTCGATGCGCTTGACCTCGACGACGTCGTGCTCGTCGGTCACGACTGGGGTGGCGCGCTGGCATTCGACTGGGCTTCACGCCACGCCGAGCGGGTGCGCGGCATCGCCTTCATGGAAACCATCCTGCGGCCGATGAGCTGGGAGGATCTGCCAGGCGGCGGAAAGGCGCGTTATGAACTGTTGCGGGGTGCGGGAACCGGCGAGGCCAAGGTCCTCGACGAAAATTTCTTCATCGAACAGGCCTTGCGCGCGACCACGCTGAAAGGGCTCAGCGATGCCGACTGGGATGTCTATCGCGCACCCTATCCGAACCGCGACAGCCGGCGCCCGCTGCTGGAATGGCCGCGCGCCATGCCGATCAACGGCGAGCCGGCCGATGTGGTCGCCAGGATCGAGAGCTATGACCGCTGGCTTTCTGCCAGTCATCAGACTCCCAAGCTGCTGCTGATCTTCGACGGGCCTGCCGAAACGCTGTTGATCGGCAGCGAGATGATTTCGTGGTGCCGCGACAACATCGCCGGCCTGGAGATCAGAGGGTGCGGGCCGGCGCGCCACATTGCTCCCGAGGACCAGCCCGAGGCGATTGCCGCCGAAATCAAAAGCTGGATCGATCGGAAGGGGCTCAGAACAGCACAGCGGAAGGTCGCCTCTCAGGCATAAAAATCTGCGTCTGCGTCACCGTGACTGCGACATGACAGACTGTTGCAATGTTGAGCCGGTTCATGGGTGGGATCAATCAACCACTGTGAAGGTCCAATGCCACGTTTCGATCGACGACGCTTTTCTTCTTGCCTGGCTTCGCGCGCCGCTGCGCATTGCTTCGATCACACCGTCAGGTTCCCGCCTTGCTCCCTGCAACGGGAAATTCGACAGAGAACAGCCGATTTCGATCAGAGGTAAGTCTGTTTTCGTCCCTCCGGATAGTCACCAACCACCCATATGGAGCTCTGAACGTCTAAGCGATCAACTGGTCGAATCGAGGCTCACTTTCCACGATCGACACGCGAAGGAGATCTTTGTCAACTTCAGCAATTGCGGCAGATCGATTTATGTATTGCAGAAAGGCTATCGCTTCGTGTGTAAACAGGTAAATTAGCAGATATTTCGGCGACAAATATACTTCCTATTTTCAATCGTACGGGTGGCAGGCGGACAAGCAACGTTTGAGGCTTTGCACCGATGGATTCGGGCACGGCCTTTCCATGGGAGCGATGGTGATGGTGTTCACATTTGCGCAGGGGCGGGGCCCACGTTTCCTCATCTGCCTATTTCTGCTAATCGCGTTTCAAATCTTGGCGTCACCTGCTCACGCAGAGAAGCGCGCTGCAATCGTCATCGGTAACAGTGACTATCCCTTTGCGCCGCTGAGCAATCCTCACAACGACGCCAAGCTGATCGCGAATACCCTGACTGAATTGAATTTCGACGTCCTTCTGTTTTACGATCTGAAGAAAGAAGCGGTCAAAGACCTGAAAGAGACCATCCGCACCCATCTGATCGGGGCCGACATTGCCGTGTTCTACTATGCCGGCCACGCCTTGCAGGCAAGTGGCCGCAATCTGCTGCTGCCAGTGGATGTCGATACCAGCTCGGCGCAAAAAGTCGTCGCGGATGCGGTCGCCCTCAACGACCTCATCGATATTGTCAAGGACGATCCAGTCGGACTGAAGCTCTTCATTCTTGATGCGTGCCGCAACAATCCGGCTGCAAATTTCGAGGGTCTTCATCAGGGGCTGGCGGATACCGAGGCCGGCAGCGGACAGGTCCTGATGGCTTACGCGACCAGCGCCGGTGAAGTTGCTTATGATGGTACTGGGCTGAACAGCCCCTATTCGTCGGCGCTCGCCAATGCCCTGCAGCGACCGAATCTGGATGTCTACGACACGTTTCGAACAGTTCGCGGCGATGTCAGGCAAGCCACCGGCAATGCCCAAATACCGTGGATCACCGGCTCGATCGAAACACGGTTCGTGTTCCGGCCACAGGCAGCCGTTCTCAACGCAGACCCTGTCGTTCCGCCCACGGAAACGTCTAGTCCGGTTGATATCGACGAGGTACTTTGGACCTTCATTAAGGATAGTCCAGATCCTGCTGATTTCGAGCGCTTCGCCAAAATCTTTCCCAACAGCGCGCATGCGGCGGAGGCGGAAGAAAAGAGCCGTGTCCAGGTTGCCGCCCTTTCCAAACGCGGGCTCTATGTCCGCGAAAGCTTGGTGGCCTCCTCCATTGCCAGTCAGGCGCCGAGCGCAGACGACGCCGAGGCCAAAGAATTCGTGTTCCAGCAATCCGGCGAGCGAGCGGTGAGCGAAACATTCCGGATGTGGCCAAGCGTCTTGCCCGAGGTGGCCGGCGGGATGCGCAGTCTTGTCACCGACTGCGATCTCTACGGTGCCGACCCGAACGATCCCCAGCGACAGGTACCAGGGGTCAGCAATGGCCTCGTCAATGTGCGCGACGCATTACGGGCCTGCGCCTTTGCGCTTGCTGCAGATCCGAACAACGCAAGACTGCAATATCAGCTTGGTCGCGTTCTCGAGATCGCCGGTCGGTACAATTGGGCGGAATATTTCTACAAGATCGCCGGCGGTCACCAGTATAGCGCCGCTCTCGTCAATCTCGGCTACATGGCTCGCATGGGAATCGGCCGCAAGGTCGACTACGATCAAGCCCTCTCCTACTACATGGCGGCCGCAAAAATGGGCAACCTGCGTGCACGCACAAATGTCGGCACCGCTTATATTCTTGGCCAGGGTGTCTCGAAGGAGCCAGAAGAAGGGGTTCTCTGGTATCGTCTTGCCGCATCCAGTGGTTGGGCCAACGCAATCACGGCGCTGGGTGACTGCTACAGGCTGGGCACGGGTGTAAAGCAGGATGCCACGCGGGCCGTTGCACTTTACACTGCGGCAGCCGACACGGGCCAGATCGACGCCATGGCAAATCTGGGTCAGGCCTACATCAGCGGAGAGGGCATCAAGAAAGATCCCGCACGCGGCCTGGAGACTCTGCTGAAGGCAACGGACATGGGCAACAAATACGCCCCCTACTATGCCGCAAGGCTGTACCTGAAAGGCGCCGATAAACTTCCTGCTGATCGAAACCGCGCGCTCTCCCTCTTCAAGCTGTCGGCCGACCGTGGTCTTGAACTCGCCAACCTTGATCTTGCCTTCGGCTACGACAAGGGCAGCTTCACGGGAAAGGCGGATGTGCCGCTTGCATATTATTATGGCGTTCTGGCGGAGAAGCTGGGCGTTAACCGGGCCGATGAAGCGCGCGCGGCAATCGCCAAAAAGCTTGACGCTGCAACGCGGCAAAAAATGGAAGCGCAGGTCGATCTCTTTGTGGAGCAGAACGGCAAATGACAGCCGCGCAACTGACGTGAACAATGGAGCATCGAAAAGCGGATGCAGTACCGCTCGATATCGGATCTTCACAGAGCGATCGTCAACGGGTTGCACATGCTGCCTCGCGATATCGACCTAGTCGTCGGCATTCCACGCAGCGGCTTGCTAGCCGCCAACATGCTGGGTCTTGTCGCCAACCTGCCGATGACCGATCTCGACAGCTTCGTGGAAGGCCGTGTTTATTCCTTCGGCGCGACGAAGAATACGGCTACGTTCAGGGGCGCATCAGACGTTCGAAAGGTGCTGGTCCTCGACGACAGCATCAATACCGGTGGGGCCATGCGGCAAGCCAAAGCCAAGTTGTTGGCATGCGAAAGCCCCGCTCAATTTGTCTTTGCAGCAGTCTATGGCCTGGGCGATAGGGTTGAGGGCGTCGACTTCATATTCGAGGTGGTTGAACAGCCCAGGCTGTTCCAGTGGAATTTCATGCATCATGGACTGTTGTCGAAGGCATGCGTCGATATCGACGGGGTGCTCTGCCTCGATCCGACAGAGGCGGAAAATGACGATGGTCCGACCTATGACTCCTTCTTGAGAAATGCTCGCGCGCTTCACAAACCGACGCGTTTCATCGCCTATCTCGTTACGAGCCGCCTGGAAAAGTATCGGTCCCTGACCGAAACATGGCTTCGCACAAATGCAATCGATTACGGCAAGCTCGTCATGCTCGATCTGCCGACCGCGACGGAGCGTCGGCGGCGCGGCATCCATGCAGGGTTCAAGGCCGCCTTTTATCGGCATAGCGATGCTGAAATCTTCATCGAGAGCAGTCTCAGACAGGCAACCGAGATTGCCAGCATATCGAACAAGCCGGTCCTTTGCACGGAGACCCACCAGATGGTTTTGCCGACCCCTTTGCGCAGCTTGTTCAGAATGAGAATTCCTTTCGACGCCTTTGCCTTTCTGAAGCGAGCGCAGGCAATGCCCGAGGAACTCCGCTATACGATCGCCGACGCGCAGAACCGCGCAAAATCCAGAACTCTCGTCACCTGGCTCGGGCCAAGGCCGGACGGCTTTGTCGATGCCATCGAATCCGTTCGAAAGATTTGCGTAGCCAAGAACGAATATCCGATCATCGTCCTTTCCGAATTCCATCAGGAACTGATGTCCCAGGCAGACACGCCGGTCGAATTTATTCCGCAGGTGCGCCACCTGCCGTCGCTTTCGGCCGGCCAATATCAGGACTACGCGCGCAGGCGTCACGACCTCATGTTGCGTAAATGGGCAATTTCGCGCGAGATCACGTTGGGGCTGGGCTTCGAGGAATTCCTTGCCGAGCAGTTGTCGTAGCGGAAAAGACGAACACACTTAAGACAAACCGCGGCTCAATCTTAAGGTTGAAAAGTGCATCTATTTGGTGCTTGAAAAGCCAGAGCAGTCCTTCAAGTCTGGATAGAACCATAGAAATAATGGGTTTCATCTTGCGGGCATTGACTTTCACAACTTGAAACTGCTTACTAAGAACAAGCTGCGGGGAGGGCAATATATGCTTCGGAAAATCTCTATCCTCGGAACGCTGATACTTGCTTCGTGCACGTCTCAAGGCTCAAACATGACGCTGGCGTCGATGATGAGCGGTTACCGGGGCGCACCGACCAGTGCGGAAACCGTGGCTTGGCGCAACGCACAGCGTAGCAACACCGATCAAGCCTATCGCAATTTCATCAGCCAGTATCCGAACAGTTCCTACGTCCCGGTCGCGACATCGAGGATCACCCGGTCGGTCAATCCCAAACCCGTTGCCGTCAGGGATTTTGGCGGTTCCGATCGCAGCTCATCTTTCGGTCGGAGCGGAAGCGCTTATTGACGCGGCTTGCCGGAAGACTGGCAATTCAATCTGGTAGCTCACTGTGGACCCGATCTGGCTTTCTAATGCATTTTGATATTGTCCATGCAGCCGATCCTCGATTTTATGGAGGCGCGTCATCGGCGGTGCGGGTCGAGATCCAAGCCGCCCGGCAATTTGGTCTCTCGACAGCGCTCCTTCCATTTCTGGGCGTTTCCGACATCCGCTCCAGGCGGTTCGAGGAACGTCTTCTCGACGTTCTCCAGCATCAGGAGGTGCCGTGGCTGACCGGCGAGGAGACAGTCGAGTGCGACATTCTATTTGCGCATAATCCTCTGGCGTTCGCGCACATGCCGACACGGCCACTGCGAATAAGATCGAAGGTCGTCCTACTTTCGGTCCAGCACCCGCCATTCGACGGGGCTGGAAATGCCCAATACAATATCGACGTGGTCAAACGGAACCTGGAGAGAATGTTCGGGGCTCCCGTCATCTTTGCTCCGGTCGGTCCCAAGGTGCGCAATCAGTTCGAAGACATCGTCGCCGGCAGACCCGAGCTCTTGGGTCATGATCTGTTCAACCTCATCGACCTCGGCGAATGGCCAGACAGGGCCGCGCCGCCGCCGCGCGAGCGGGCTATTATCGGCAGGCATTCGCGTCGCGATCTCTTGAAATGGCCGGACACCGAGGCTGAACTGCGCGCAGCCTATCCCGATCTTGGTAATGTCCAGGTGAAGATCATGGGCGGCGTGCCTGACCAGCTCGTGCCTCTTGTTGGATCCAACTGGAACGTCTCGCCCTATTCAAACAGCGGTGTGCCGCAGTTTCTGAACAGGCTAGATTTCTATGTGTTTTTTCACAGTCGACGCTGGATTGAGGCGTTTGGCATCGGCATTGCCGAAGCGATGGCGAGCGGGCTTGTGACCATCCTGGATCCATCGTTTCGGGACCTGTTCGAAGACGGTGCAGTCTATTGTCGGCCTAAGGAGACACCTGACGTGCTGGAGAGATATCTCGCGTCTCCCGAGGAGTTCAGCGCCCAGTCGACAGCCGCGCGCACATTGGTCGAGAGGAAGTTTTCGACGAGCCGCTACCCGGAAAGAATGCGTGCGCTCTATGACGCCCTCGGGCTTTGTGTGCCCCCCACGCTTGCCGTGGTCGACAAGCCCGTCGATGGTGACGGTTTCTCCGCGTCGCACGAGGGGGCAACGGTCCCTTCCGGGCCGCACAGATCGCAACGGTCGCCGATGGGACGACGGCGCGTTCTGTTTGTTGCGACAAACGGCATAGGCCTTGGCCACATTACGCGATTGATGGCGATCGCCGAGCGCATGTCGTCTGACATAGAGCCTGTCTTCCTGACAATGTCGGCCGGCTCTTCCATTATCGAAGCACGCGGGCATCCGGTTGACTATATACCGTCCGCCCCGAAGATCGGTGTGACTGACGACAGCTGGAACGAAGTCTTCGCACAGGAATTGCTGGCTGCCGTCGAGGCGTTTGCCATCAACAGCGTCGTCTTCGACAGCAACCATCCCTTTCCCGGTCTTCTAAAGGTTCTGGCGGCCCGTCCCGATCTGAACTGGGTCTGGATCCGCCGTGGGATGTGGGCTTCCCGACATGGTCTCGATCCGTCAATACAGCGTCTGTTCGACATGGTGATCGAGCCGGGTGAGTTCGCCGCGGACGAGGACCACGGCATCACCGCGCAATTGCGCGCTGGCGTGATCGGCGTTCCTCCCATCCTCCTCGTTGACGAGGAAGACAGGCTCCCGCGTTTGGAGGCTGCATCGGCTCTCGGTGCCGATCCGGCCGGTCTTGTCGCCGTCGTGCAGCTTGGTTCGGAACGCAATTTCGACGTCAGCCGGCTGCGGCCGGCGATCATAAGCGGGCTGCTCAAACATGGCGTCCAGGTTATCGATGCAGTTAATCCTCTCGCCCCGAAGCGAGAAGGCCATATCGGCGGCACCCTCCAGAAGGCCATATATCCGATCGCCAGATATTTCAACGCTGTCGACCTGATGATCACGAATGCCGGCTACAACAGCTTCCATGAATGTATTTATGGCGGCATCCCGGCAATCTTCGTTCCGAACGAGGCGCCCGTAATGGACGAGCAGGCCGTCAGAGCCGCCTATGCGCAAAGCTCCGGATTGGGGCTATGTCTGAGATCGGTGGATGTCGTGCGAGCGCACGAGGCGATCGAACTTGCCTTGTCGGAGGATTTTCTTGCCCAGCATCGCACGCGAGCAGGTCGCATCGTTTTTGCCAATGGGGCGCGTGAAGCGGCACTGGCGATCGAAGAGCTCGTATTCTCCGTCAGGACGGATCGCGCGCTCGGGGGATCGATTGCGCGCGTATGACGTTTTCGCCGCGCCGGTCCGATTGTGCAGGTCAGACCGATCCGCGCCTTCCGGGCGCGTCTTGCCGTCTCCCCGACCACCACTCGACAGGCGCTGGCCTGCTGCACTGTCGATGTCACTTCCGCAGCGACGGGCCTTTATGCTAGGCTTCTCCATCAGGATCGCCGGCGTCACGAGACAGGGGCATTCTCCGCATGGCTGATGATCGCAAGACAACCGTCCAGACGCCGCTCGGATCCGAAGCGCTGACGTTCACGCATCTCATCGGCCGCGACGAGGTCAGTCGGTGTTTTGCCTTCACGGTCGGCTTCATCAGTTCTGACGAGAATGTCGACGCACTCAAGCTGCTTGGAAAACCCCTGTCGGTGGAAGGGGAAGGCGGAGACAAGAAACGCTGGTTCAGCGGACTCGTCACTGACTTTCGCCTGACGCGCATCGAGGAAAGGTTCGCCTACTACGAGGCAGAGATGCGGCCTTGGCTTTGGCTGCTCGGCAACAGCACGGATTGCCGTATCTTCCAGAATATGAGCGTCGTCGAAATCGTCGAGAAGGTCTTTTCGAAGTACAAGGTGGCAAAATTCGAGAAGCGGTTGCAGGGTTCCTACGAGGCGCGGGAATATTGCGTGCAATATGACGAAACCGACCTCGACTTCGTGCAGCGGCTGCTCGAGCACGAAGGCATCATGTATTTCTTCGAGTATGACGAGGGTGAACACACACTCGTGCTTGCGGACGCCATGAACAAACTGAAGCCGGCACGAGGCTATGAGAGCGTCAAGTTCCGGGCCGAGGGCGATCCCGTGCGCCGGGACGAGGAATATATGACGGACTGGGTTGCGACCAGTTCTGTCCTGCCGGGCACCTTCGCCCACACGGACTACGATTTCACCAAGCCGGGCGCCGACCTCATGACGCAATCGGCGCAAGCTTTCTCTCACGCGGAGGCACAGGGCGAGCATTATCGCCATCCCGGTGCACATTTGACGGTCAGCCGCGGTGATGCAGTGGCCGTCGTGCGGCGGGAGGAAATTCAGGCGGCGCATCAACGGATCGCGGCCGCCGGCACCGTACGCGGCCTTGCCTCGGGTTGCAGGTTCAAGCTTGAAAATTTTCCTCGCAAGGATCAGAACGCGGAATATGTCGTGCTTCGCGCAGATTACCGTCTGTTCGACCCCGGCTACCGTCCCGCCGCCGATGCAAGGGAAGAAACCTTCCGGGCGATGTTTCAGGTCGCTCCGGCCTCCATCAGTTATCGGCCGCCTCGCATCACGATAAGGCCGGTCATGCGCGGGCCGCAGACAGCGACCGTAGTCGGTCCTGCGGGCGAGGAGATCTTCACAGACAAATATGCACGCGTGAAAGTCCAGTTTCACTGGGATCGCCTCGGCAAGAAGGACCAGAACAGTTCCTGTTTCGTGCGCGTGTCGCAGACCTGGAGCGGTGCCGGCTGGGGTTTTATCCAGATCCCCCGGATCGGCCAGGAAGTAATCGTTGACTTTCTCGAGGGGGATCCTGACCGGCCCATCATCACCGGCAGGGTCTATAACGGCAAGGAAATGCCGCCCTACGAGTTGCCGGGACATGCCACGCAATCCGGATTGAAGACGAATTCCTCGCCGGGGGGCGGTGGTTGGAATGAATTGCGTTTCGAAGATAAGGCCGGATCGGAGGAGGTCTATTTCCAGGCTCAGAAGGATCACAATCTTTTGATCAAGCACGATCGCAGCAAGCTCGTCCAGCACGACCAGTCGGACCGCATCGACAACAATGCCAAGCACTCCGTCGGTGTGAACCTCGACGAGGATGTCGGCAACAACAAGACGACCAAGGTGGGGGTCCACCGCACTGTCAATATCGGATCGAACGATACCGAGACGGTGGGGGTCAATCGATCTCTGACCGTGGGCGCCAACGAGACGATCAGTATCGGCTCGAACTCGACCGAGACAATCGGCGCCAATCACACTCAGACCGTGGCCATCGTCCAGACGGTGACGGTTGGCGCGGCCCGCGTCGACACCGTCGGCGCGGCGGAGACACGATCGGTCGGCGCGGCTCAGATGAATACGATCGGCACTGCCCGGTCGGTTAGCGTCGGTGCTGCCCAGAGCCACGAGATCGGCGCCTCTGACAGCTGGAATATCGGCTCTGACCAGGACGTGTCGATCGGCGGCGGTCAGGCGAGCAGCATCGGAAAGGGTCGCAGCGCCAAGATCGGCGACGACGACGCGACGGAAATCGGCGGAGGCCGGGCGGTGAAAGTCGCTAAAGGCAGTCTCGTCGAGGTAGGCGAGGATGGAGCGATCAAGATCGGAAAGGACCTTCTGATCGAAGCGGCAGACTCGGTCGTCATCAAATGCGGGTCGGCAAGCATCGCGATGAAGAAGGACGGCACAATCTCGATCGAAGGCAAGGACATTTCGATCAACGCCTCGGGCAAGTTCAATGGCAAGGCTTCGGGAGAGGTCACTTGGAAGGGCAGCAAGATTAACCAGAATTGAGGAACGGTCATATGTCCGATGTTACGGAGCGTATCGAGGGCGTGGTCATCGGCCTGCTTCTTGGTCTTGATGCAGGCGTGCCGCTGGTCGTTTTCCCCGGCAACCCCCAAGATGTTGCCTTGCGCGCGCGAAGCCTAGCCGAGCTGACCTCGGCCATGGTCGGGTCCGAAGTTGCGTTACTCTTTGAAGGCGGAGACGCCTTACGACCGCTAATCGTCGGCCGCATTGTCGATCCGGCTCGTCGCTCGCCAATGCCGAATGTGATCCGTGACGGTGAGCGTGTGCAGATCACTGCCGGGGAGCGGATCGAGCTTCGTTGCGGCAAGGCGACGATCATCATGGAAAAGGATGGGCACATTACCATTCGGGGCACGTATGTGACGAGCCACGCGAGCGCAGCCAATCGCGTCCGCGGCGGGTCGGTGAATCTCAACTGATGACAGCCGCGCCCGTTCTCCGCGAAATCGTCCGGCAACATGCCGAAATGGCGGCGTTCTTATGGACCGTCTATGATTATCACTTGCTTCATCCAGATGAAAATCCGGACATGGATGAGGAGCGCCTTGCTCGACTGGTTGAGAGGCTGGAGGCTCATCTGGACGGCGTGCGCGTGGCAGGAGAGGCGGGGCAAGAGATCGCGAAGGAACGATATGCCGAGTTTCCGGAAGCCGGAGAATTGTTTGTCATCAGGATGCTGTCCGTCAAGGAGCCGCCGCGAATTGCCGATCTCGACCTCGCGAAAGTAAGAGCCTATCTGAAAGCAAATGAACCGAACTGATCCTTCAACGCAAACATTTAAACATCCGATCAGTGGTATCGAACACCAAACCAAGCTGTTCCGTCAAATCGGGCGGCCACAGTGTCTCCTGCACTTGCGATATAGTTGTCGTTCGGGGCCAGTCGATAGGACGTGATCGTGTCTTTGACGTTGGTCACCGATATGCCATCGAACCGGAAAATACCTTCGCCGCCGCCAGCGAGATAAATTTCCTTGCGGAATTCAACAAGGGCGTGGAAGTTGTGACCGGGCTGAGATCGATCGTTCCAGATAGAACCCGCCCCCCGGAAGAGCGTGCCGCCTGCGCCGCAGACAAGGACGTCGCTTGCGTCTCGCGTAAGTAGGCCCAGCAATCGTTGGTTGGTTGGCAAATCGATCGGGGTCCAGGTGCCGCTAGAAAAATGCCAAAACAACCCATTGGCGCCGCAAGCATAGAGATTGTCAGAAGACGTGCCGCGGATCGAGAATATGACATCACCGAGCGGCGAACTGATGGCCGCCCATGCGTTGCCGTCCCAACGATGGACAATCCCTTCGTCGCCAGCTGTATAGACGTTATCGTCTGCGAGACCCCAGATGCAGGTCAGTGCCTGCGAAGAAATCTGCCAGACCGTCCAGCCTGTCCCGTTGTATCTGTGCACATTGCCCTCGGAATCCGTAACGTAGAGGAAACCGTTATCGGAACGCCAGATCGACGTCAGCCATACCTGTATGTCCAACAAGACAGTACGGACATTTGGTGCTGCTTGATCTGCAACGTCAGACTCTCGGCACACATGGGAATTGAAACCTTCGCCATCGCTATAGATGACGATACTGAAGATCGCACCATTGTCATCGAGCGCAACACCGTCGCAGCTCACAGAGTAATTGGCCATATCATTCCTCCTCGTTATAGGGGACCATTGGTTCCTGCGACCTGCTGCTTGAATGAGCCAGTCTTGGGCGCACGACACTGCGTGCTTTCCTTTGCCTGATCGTCACTGCCACTCATCATCGGTTTGAAAAAAGCGTCGCAGATCATGCGCAGGCAACTGACTGCAGGATGTTCTTTGCCGTCCGGGCCATCATTCATCGCTGGCGCCTTGGCTTTCTTCATTGCGTTCAAATTGCCTTCACGAACCTCGCTATACGTGGGGTTCTTGCCAGTATCGCGTTGCTTCTTGGCCCAGTCGTTTTGGGCGGCTGTTTTCTCGCCATGCTCCGTACCTCGCGTGGTCTTGTCGTCGAGGCACACGCACGGTGCGTCGCCGATCTTGTAGTCGGGCGTCGTACTGATCGCAGTGCCGCCACGTGAATTCTGAAAACAGGCATTTTGTAAGATATGGTCGGACTGCTGACTGGAGGAGCATTCCTTGTCGGCGTGTTTGTATGCGTGAACCTTCATTCCGAGATTCGCTAGGATTGACGCGCAGTCCACGCCGCCGATGCTCAGCTGGCCGATTTTTGGCCAAGGCGGGGCGTTGCCGGTCGGAGAGGCGTGGTTGTTGGTCGACAAATCACTCATCCGGCTGACGGGCTCGCCGTCAGCTTTGACGTTCCCGGACCAGGCAACGGCATATTCCTTTCCGGTGTTCGTCGACGTGATTATACCCTTCTTCGCCGCGCAACCGGCCTCAGTTCCGCTGGTTCGCGTGTAATATGACTTATTTTTCTGCGTTATCGTCTTGCCGCCGATCTTGACCGTACCGGTCCCATTGTCGGTATCGGAATCCATGCCAAAAGATGGATAGGGCACGGGCACCCCGGGAGGCGTGGCAGGATTTTCTGGCGGCGTGAAGCAAACATCAGGAAATGCCGCGATCACTTGGTTGGCCTGCGCCTTGCAGGCGACCTCAAGTCCATTTGCGAAGACGGTCATCGGTCCTCCCAAAGGCAAACACAGCAGCGCCGCAAGCGCCGGAATCACTGGACGCTTCGATGAGAACCGGATTGCCGGCAGCATAACCCTTACGGGCTGCCGAGTATGCCATTCCGATCATCATGGGGACGGCCGCGGCACCGACGTTGCCAAGGCTTTCCGCAGCGGACCACAGGTCTTGGAACTCATGCCGACCACGCAACAAGCGCAGGCTTGCCAGTGCGGTCTGCTTGAACCAGTAGGACTCCCCTATGAGATCGGCAACGCGGTAGCCTAGCTGGTTCATTTCGATGCCGGTCTCGTCAAGTGCAGTTCGATAGGCCTCCGTCATGCCGTCACCGCGAAACGGCAGATCTGCGGTATTGTGGATAAAGGCAGGGTCACGCGTAAGACCAAGACCAAAAAGCTGGAATCCACCGCCAACAGAATGGGCGCACAAAACGGCGGCAGCCGCTTCACCAGGAATGAACCCATCCGGATTATCTGCAGTCAGCAGGCGATCGCGCGCAACGTAATGAGCGACGGCGTCCGACGTCAGGTAGCTGTCGACGCCCGCTATGATCACGAATGGGACAGTACCTCGATCGAGCAAACTTCGGGCTTGACCGAGTGCGACATGGCCGGAGGGCCTGCCATAAGCTATGATGCGCGCATGTTGATCAATGCCGATATCGGCGATTTCACAAACTTGTTGCAGCAACCCCAAATCGTCCCGCACGGGCCGTCCCGGGCGGTTCTCTTCTGGCAGGCACAGCATGAGCGCAGTATTGCCGCGCGCCTCCGGCACCTTTTCGAGCGCCTCACAAATGGTCGCCGCTGCCATATGGGCAAGGCGTTTCTCGCCGACGAAATTACGCGGCATTGGTACGGGCGCGCCAATCAACCACGCACCGTCTGAGCCGACAAACCGTGTCTCCTGAAAGCCGTCGAGGCGCGCTCGCATAGCAGCACAAGATGACGGCGCATCAAGACCGACCGCCGTCACCATGCCGATTGATAGAATATCCAGCCTGGCGTTCATGCAGCATCAGCCTCCGCGTTGAACCGGGCGGGCAGATCAAGAAGGCGGATGTAGCGCTTGCCGCTAACACGCGCCCTCAGCATTCCCCTCGTCGGAGGTCCGATCCAGCATTCAGAGAAATCGAGGATCGATCGATGAATTCGCTGCGACACGCGCCAGACAAATGAAAAGCGTCGGTTTTCCAGATCGAATAAAATCGTATCGGGCAATACCGGCCTCTCGAAGGACTTCTCATCGCCTCTGAACAGGGTGATCGGAAGACTGGTGGGCGGTAGCCGGAAACTTTCACGCCCTGACGGGGTCAAGTTGACGATCACCACTTCCTCACCGCCGCTCGGGAAATTTGTCTGCTGATCGGGCGGCGCCATCTGGAAATAGCGCTCATCGAAATCGGCAGGAAGGAAGGGGAAAACGTTGTCGATCCAGTTCTGGTCATAAGTCCCACCGAATTCGATCCTGTCGGGCCAGGCCCGGCCGTAAGGGCCGAAGCTCATAGGGCGGTAGTCGCCGAAGGGCGATCGGACCTCCTCGCCTGTGGCCTGGGTGTTGGGCAAGCGCAGCCCGGGAACGAGACGCTGATTGCCGGTGCGCGCCCAGCCGGTGCCAACTGGGTTTTGCCTGTAGCTCGCGGGCAGCTTGTCGTTAGGATCGAGGCGATCGGTGCCACCCCATGCGGTATCATATGAGAAGGGTTGACGCAGGAAGGGTTGCGGGGCGGAGGCGGCAAAGACCGGTCCCAGCGCCCGCCACTCGCGATCTCCGAGCACATCGAACACTTTCGACCAATTCCCGAGCTTTATTCCAACCGTAACACGTTCGGCCGGTCGGCCCCCGGGAGCATAGGCGCATCCGTTAGCGATGACGTCGCAGCGCGGTTTGCGGAATGCAAAATCCGTCTCCCACAGGGGGGCCGAAAACCCAGGCGCCCCGGTGTGTGTGTCGGCCATGACCAGCGGCATCTGCACAGGTGATTTGCGCACGGCACCACCGGGGGTTTGCGGGAAGTCGAAGGTCCCCTTGACGACAACAACAACATATTCGTGACCGGCCTTGTCCATGCCCATGGTGAATTCGGTCGGATAGCTCGTTTGATTCCAGATCTTCATCAGGTGTCACCCGGGTCTTCGGGGAAAAACTGGCGCAATGCCATGTCGGGCGCGCCAGGGTCGATCTCCACGCTTGCGCAATGGCTCATCCAGAATCTCATACCGCCGACAATATCGCCGGAGGCGGCAGCGGCAGGATAAGGCAGCGTCGCAAGACGCGTGGCCAATGCATCTCCGTCAATCCCTTCCTCTCGTGCCGCTATGCCTGCCGCTTCCAGGTCATCGAACCAGTCGGCCGCAACGCTGGCAATCTCGGCGGCCGCAAGGGGCGGCGCTGCTGCGATCGTCAGCGGAAACTGGCGGCCTGCGCGGTCGGCGCTTGCCAGGATCACGCCCGTCATCGGACCAAATGTGTCGCTGCCGAGGAGAAAACGCAGGATCGGGGGGTAGCCCTGAGGCCCTTGCGAAAGCCGGTGAACCAGATGCCGGCTGATCCAGCAATCCCACCGCCCGACGAAGGAGGCAGGCAGCCGGCGGGTGACGAAATCTCCCATCGCCGGCAACTTTCCGAAAAATCCTGGCAGGATCAAAGCTGCGTCGGGCACGAAAACCTCGCAAACATCTTCAGGTCGAAGGGATTGGCCACACTCCCCGCCCTGAGCTCGAAATCGGCATAATAGCTCTGGGCGGCGAGCCGCAGTTTGAAAAGCTCGGCGAGATTGGTTCCGGTGAGCCGGCCGGCGCGCAGCATTCGCAGGAAGGCCCAGCTCCCGGTCTCGCTGGCCATGACTTCGGGTGAGCCGTCGATCGGCTGGAAGGAGAGGATGATCACGCCGGTACCATCCTTGCCCGGCCAGGTCATTTGTTGTGGGCGGGTAGGGTTGTTGAAATAGGACAGACTCTGCCCGTCGACGTTCAGGGTCACGCGGCTGACCGTGGGCGAAAGATCCTTCGGCTCAAGTGTGAAGGTCAGGATCGGTCCCGCACCGCCAGGAAACAGGCTGTCACGGATCAAGCGGGCTTGCTCCAGCGCCACGAGCGGCGCGGGATCGAGTTTGATGTCGGAGCGCCATTTCCAGGGATGGCTGGTCGTGTCGATATAGTTGACGAGGTTGTTGTTGGTGAAATTGTCGATCAGTCCGCCGGGGCCGAAGACGCGCTGGAAGTCGACCACCGTGACATCGATTGGACTGTCCGGGACGAAGGGATATCGGTTGGTCAATGCCGCCTGACAAAAGGGAAGCACATCGGCGCGCCAGATCGCGTTCAGCTCCGAAGTGACCGCGCCGGTCGCCAGCTCACTGGTATCGCCAGCCAGTCCCGCCAGCCAGTCGTCCAGCGGATCGGGAAGGGTAACGGCCTGTTTTGCCACCGCCCCGGTCAGTTCCGCCAGGCCACCTTGCCGTTTCATGGCGTCCTGGGCATCCGGGCTTGCCGAGACCGTCTGGAGCATGTTCGAGAGGGCAGTCAGGGCTGCGACCGCATCGTTGAGCGCCGGAGGCTGGCCGTCGACCTCGACGACGGCGGCCTTGATCGGTTTAAAATGCTCGGCAACCAGGGCACCCGACAGGTCCACATCCGACTTCGCGCCGGCTGCTGGCATCATTTTCACGCCCTTGGAGGCAAGCTTGCCGATCTTGCCGAGCTTCGACAGGAGTTTGGATGTTCCAGCCGGCGGGGTCTGGCCGCCACCGTCATCCTCGGGGCGTGTCAGTTCCGTCTCGCGCACGATGGCGGTCAGCAAACGCTTCATGGACGAGTCCGCGCTCGAAAGATCCTTGAGATTTTCACCGGCCGTCTGCAGGTCAGAGAGCGGCGCAAGCCGGACGTCCCGCATGAAGCCGTCCCACTTGGCGATATAGTCGTCATAATAGAGCTTGAGGATGTCCTGCGAAAGCGCCGCGACCGACGGGCTGGCGCTTTCAGAGCATCCGCCTGCAAAGACGGAGCGGTCCAGGGCGGCCTGGGTGGCGACATCTTCGAGGCGGGCGAGGATGACGTTGTGAAAACCGTCATAGGTGAAAGCACCGCTGATGCCCACCCTGAGCGTCTTGTCCGAGCGGCGTGCCAGCACCTTCAGGCCATTCGGGCCGACATGGTCGGCCGGAATCCACTGCTTCAGCGCCGCGACCTCCGGATCCGAGAGCAGCGCATTATAGGCGCGCACAGGCAGCGGGATCGAGCAGATCGTCCGCAGAGCTTCGGCCACCAGTGCTTCGTCGGGGGCGACGAAGGCCTGTTCCGTCGCCATATTGTCGATCGCCGCAAGTTGATGATCCGATGCCATTTCGGTCTTGAAGGGCGGTATGGGTGCTGAGCCCGGCAGCGTCTCGACCCACCATAGCTTGGCGAAGTCCGGATCCATCGGCGACAGCCCGGTCATCATGCGATAGGTCTTCAGCGCACCCAGCTGGAATTCGGGATCCCGGATTTTCCGCCACATTGTCGCCTCAAGCAGAGCGACCATGCGCGGCTCCAATATATTGCGCAGCGTGCGGTCATAGGCATCCGACTGCGCCTGATGGATCGCGGCTTCAGCCGAAGGTCCGATCAGAGCGGCCGCGCCTCCAGGCGGGTCCGTGCGGGCGTTGGCAACTTCCGTTGCCGCTTCGAGGCCGAGATCGAGGTCGAGTGGGTCGACAGGTGCCTGGCGCGCGGCAACCGGGGAGAGGGGAAGCTGCAGGCCCTCAAGTTGCTCGGCTTGCGCCGCCAGAGCCGCGTCGTTTCTCCTATAGGACAGGGTGAACAGCAAGGTAGAGATGACCACGAACGCGGTCGCGGCCACCACTGCGCCGCGCCAAATCCAGATACGCCGTTCTTCTGCCGCCGGGTCGAACGTGCCGAGCCCCGCTTCCCTGAAAATCACCTTCGTCAGCAGGTCCTTCAGGAAGAAGCTGCGTTTCTCCACCCGCAACATCGGGGAGGCGGGTTGGGCAGGCAGTCCAAAGGATGACGCCAGCGCCGCCGTCAACCTGTCGATTGCCGTGCCTTCCTGGGTCGCCGACGTCAGATAGATGCCCCGCAACCACGCGCTTTCGGCATACTTGCTTTCGCCGAAGACGGTTTCGATCAAAACCCGCACAGGTTCTGAAAGGCTTTCAACTTGGGCCGGGAACCGGAATATCTCTGCCCGGTCCGCGAGACTTTCCTCGCCTTCGAGCCGCGGGATGAGACGCCGTTCGAGCACGCCTGCAAGTGTGGAAATCTCTTGCGTGACTTCGGCGCCGTCGATGCGCGCGCCCGGAGCAAAGGTCGCCCCCCACACCTGTTCCCGATCTGCCGTCGACAACGACCCGAAGAATTTCTCGAACCCCTTTATCAGGTCGGCCTTTGTCAGCATGAGATAGACTGGCAAGCGGATTCCGAGGCGCTCCTGGAGTTCCGCCAGCCGTTTGCGGATCTGACGCCCATGCATGCGGATTGCCGCATCGTCTTCGGACAGCGTGTCGATACCAAGCGCCACGATCACGCCGTTCAAGGCGCGACGACCCCTATGCTTCTTCAGGAGATCGAGGAAGCCCAGCCATTCGGCGGCATCGACTTCCGGCTGGCTCTCCTGCTGAACATAGCGCCCCGCCGTGTCGATCAGCACCGCTTCCTCGGTGAAGAACCAGTCGCAATTGCGCGTGCCGCCAACGCCATGCAGATCGTCGGTCAGATCGATCGGAAAGCTCAGTCCGGATTGCCTGAGGGCTGTGGTCTTGCCGGTCGCAGGCGGACCGATGATGACATACCAGGGCATCTCGCGCAGAAACTTTCGGCCGCCGACCTTCTGGCGTTTGAGACCCGCCATGACCTCGCGGAATTTTGCACCGACGGCGGCAACGCCTTCTTCGGACGGACTTGGCGGCGCTTCAGGCTGGGGAGCAATTTCGGAAACGAAGAGGCGATTGGCGCGTACCGCACGCCGCCGCGCCACAATCCACCAGAGGATGAACAGGAGAAACAGAAGGCCGATGATGACCAGTCGCACGATCTCGGACGCAAAGGGCGCACTGTCTCCGACGCTGACGATTGGACCGAAGATCCACACGATTAGGGACAACAGGATGAGCCCGATGAAGGTCCAGAGCCAGCGAGACGTGACAATGGCCCAGAGGAACCGGAAGGTCGCCATCTCAGAGCCTCTTTTCAATCAGGATTTCGATGCGCCGGTTGGCAGCCCGCCCCTCGCGCGTATTGTTGCCGGCGAGCGGCTGGCTTGCCGCGCGTCCTTGTGACTTCAACCGTTCGGCCGGCACCCCGGCAGCTGCGAGCAACGAGGCAATGGTTGCAGCGCGCGCCTCGGAAAGGCGCTGATTATTGGACAGGGGATTGGATGCCTGGACCGGGACATTATCGGTATGGCCGGTGATCGTAACGCCACCGATCAATTCCGCATTCTGCTTGAGAACCGTTGCAATGGAAGCAACGAGAGGTTCAAAGTCCTTGGTCAATTCGGGTCTGGCGGACTGGAAAAGCTCAGGTGTGCTTGATTGCAAGAGAAGCGTGACCGAAGAGGCGTTTTCATTTCCCTTCAGGGCCGGGAGCAGCGGCGCAGGGGCGGCGGCGCGGAATTCCGGCAGCAGCTCGATAACGACCGGCTCCACCGGCGGCGCGTTTGGCGGCGGGGTGCGCTTTTCCGGCCGGTAGATTTCGGCGCGCTCGGGCGGTGGCAGTGCCCGCACGAGCGCAGCAAGCCCCTCCGCCTTGGTATCGAGGCGCATTGACAGCGCCAAATAGATCGCGGTCGAGAGTGCGACAGCAACGACAGCCAGGACCCAGATCGGCACGGCAAACCGGGATGGTTCGTCGGCCGCAGCGATCCCCTCCCATCGGGGTGACAGCGGCGCGTCCTCCGCATCGGCATCTTTGAGGAAGCGGGCTGCCGCCGCACGAACGGCGCTGATCGAGCGGTCGCCGGCGCGGCCGGGCACGCGATACTTGCCGCGAAAACCGAGCGCCAGGCAGAAATACTGGAGTTCGAGCAATTCCTTATCGCGCCCGGGATGGCGTTCAAGTTCTTCCAGCCTTGCAAAAAACTGCGCGCCGGCATCGACATCGCCCCGCAGCATGACGACGAGCGGCTGGCGCGGCCACGCGCTTGCTCCACCCCAGGGCGTGTTCAGCGCCAGATCGTCGAGCAGCGAGGCGACAGCCCAGGCGGCCGCGTCTGCACGCTGCAGGACCGAACCGGACGCCATCGCCGCGTCCCGCGCCACCACAAGGTCATCCATCAATCTCGTTCGCAGCACTTCCGGGTTGTTCGGCGGCAAGGCGCTTTCGAGTTCGGGGGCAAATTCCAGCAATTTGGCGAACGCATTGATCAATGTGTTCGGATGAGATCGTGCCCGCCTTGCCAGGCTGGCTGCAGCGGCAGCCTGCCTTGCGCCCGACGATGGCGGAG
The DNA here is from genome assembly GCF_004306515.1 of Rhizobium beringeri. Taxonomy (NCBI): domain Bacteria; kingdom Pseudomonadati; phylum Pseudomonadota; class Alphaproteobacteria; order Hyphomicrobiales; family Rhizobiaceae; genus Rhizobium; species Rhizobium beringeri. Next base: position 264,124 of record NZ_SILG01000003.1, read on the forward strand.
GCCGGATACGTGTCCGGCCCTGATCGCCCGATAGACCGAATGGATCCTCACTTGCCATGGCGCTACCTGTTTACCGAATAGCAGTCGACCTGTGGTTCACTGGGCAACACGCCGGACACGCCAATCACGAAGCCGGGCGAGCGCAGCAGGGATTCCCAATGTTCGCTGCGCTGATCGAGCTCGAGGCAAAGACGGTCCCCGTCATAGGGAATTTCGCGCGGCTGCGAATGAAGCGGCTTCAGACGGATGCCGGGCAACCTGGACTTCCACAAGGCTTCGAACTCGTCTGCTGCACCGACGGTGACCTGATCGACGAAGATCTTGCGCAGCGCGTCTTCTGACATGTCGCATCCGACGCGTACGACAATACGGCTTGCGGTCAGCAATTCGGGATTATCGACCCGGACCTTCCAGACGTTTGTCGCATGTTTGAGAACGGGCAGTGCCCTTGATTTCGGCTCCACGTAACGCAGGCTGAGGATCAGCGAACGTAGGGTGTCAGCGAGCGCGGCATAGGCGGGTCCCGGCAGCATGTGGTCATAGGTCGGTAGTTCGGTCAGCCGGCGCGACCCTGACCCGTAGGTCGCCATCCGTCCTGCAAGTCCGCTGAGCTCCAGAAAGAGCTCGGCCGGGTGAAAGACCTCCTGGGGAAGGATATGTGCTAGCCGCGCCCGCGCGGTGTTTGCAAGATCGAGCACCAAAAGGTTTTCCACGCTGCGGCCCGCACCGCCGAGGACCATCTTTCCGTGCGCATCGGCAATGCGGTCGAGGCCGGTGATCACTTCCTGCATGAGCTGGCCGTAGAAGGCCACCGCACCGGTCACGAGAGCCGGCGGCAGAAAGTTCTCCCCGATCGCGACGCTCCCGTCAGCGAGCAGTCCGTTGACCTTTGCGACCGGCATCGCCGTATATCCGCCGGTTATTTGCGCCGGCGACAGAAGTAGGGCTTGCGGCCGGGCGATCTCGATTTCCTCCGGATCGGCGCCGCCGTGGACGGCATCGCGCATCGGCTCGATCTGGCCTTTGTAGCGCGCCCCGGTCGGCTCGCCATGGGCGGCATCGAAGCTCACGCCTCCGGGCGGTTCCAGCGGAAGGGCAAGCTGCACCAATCCAGAGCCCATGTCGCGGGCGATGGACAAAGGGGCGGGTGCATCCATGGTCTCGGGAATGGAAAAGGGCGTGCCGTCCGGGAAAATGCCGCGCGCCGACAAGACCGCCACCCGGCCGGCTTCGAGCTGTGCGGCATCCAGCATCAGGGATCTGAAGCCGAACGTCTGCAGCCGTCCAGCCTGCAGCGCGCCGCGCATCAGCGCCTCGGTATATCGATCCTGCTGTTGAAAATGCTGCGTCCGCAAGAAGAGCCCTTCGGACCAGAGCACCTTATTCGTATCGGTCATGGGGAAACGCCCTCCCTTCAGGCGATCGAGAGCGCCATGCCGCTGCTACTCAACGCCACATTCGCGGTTACCGTCGATTCCGGCTTGATCGGTACCGCCCTTCGCCAGACACGCCCGCCTGGCGTCCTGAAGAATGCGACGACCCCGAGGAACGTCGCCTCCGGAGGGAAGGCTACCGTCTTGGAGGCCGATGCGCCGGGCGAGATCGTCAACTGATCGGCGCCAACGAGATCGGCTCCAAGCGCGGAAGACGGATCAGACTGGAGAGCGAAAACATCGGCCGTGTTGAATTTTGAAACGTCCTTGAGCCTGAGGACGAGGAGTGTCACCGGGCGGTCACCGCCGTCCGGCGCAAGATTCATACCCGCCTGTCCCGTCGCCGTGACGGTTACGGTCGAGGATTTCGGCGGTCCGCCCACACAACCGGAAATCAAGGCTGTCGTGCCAAGCATCATCAGAAAGCCGCGTCGGTGAAGCATTATTCTTTCTCCCTCTCTTCATAGCCATCCCGGAAGTCGCTGCCGATCTCGCCGAGAAAACGCGTCGATGCATTCCTGGCAATTTCGCGGTAGCGCTTCTCGTAAAGTTCCCAGAGCTTGGCACGCCGTCCGCCTGTAAGCACCGCGTCCCATGTCGATTGCGACTTCAGCTCGCTTTCAAGCGCTGCCGGATCGAAACGGTCGATCATCCTTGCGAGCGCCGCCTGGACCCCGCGCCACGTGCCCACGTGATGGTGGGCCAGGTCGCGGATGGAGCCGCTGATTGCGGCTTCCGCCGGTAGAAAACCTACGGTGCGCTGTGCGAGGAAGGTCGCGATAACATCGTCGACCGTCGGCATGAATTTGAGCGGATTGACTTCGGATGCACCGACAACGGTTTGCGCGATCCTGGCTTCGCCTTTTTCTTCGGCTCGCTTGCGCAGGAGATGGATCAGGCCCTCCAGCATCATCCGGTACTCCCGCCCGAAACTCTCCATTTGCGCGATCGAATCGGCGGCTGGAAATTCATCCCCGTCAAAACCTAATCCGCGCAGAAACGCTTCGCGCAGCCCGGCATCGGTTGATGGGCTCGCCTGCGGCGGCATTTGCGGCGGCAAGTCAGGTCTGGATTGGGGCTTTGCCTTCTGTTCGGATGCCGTGCGGTCAGGAACCGGCTGATCCGCGTGCCCGCCCGTCAGGAAAAGGTTCAATGCCTTGTCGTCCTGCCTCTGGGCCGGCAGAGGATCGAGACTGAACGGATCATCAAATGGCTGACCGCTCTTTGTGGCTTCCTGCCGATTTAGTGCCTCAAACGCCCCCGCGGCGGGCTGTTCGAACGGGTCCGGCAATCCGGCAGGTCGTCGCGGGGGAGGCTCCACCTTTTCGCTGCGCTCGGAAAAGAAAGTGTCACGCTCGAAACTGATCGGGGCGGGAGACGGCGGGCGTTCAGGCAGGCGATCCGAGGGTGTGCCCTGAACCTCGACACGGACGATATAGTTGCCGAGCTGCAATCTGGCCCCGTCGTGGAGAGGGGCGGAATTTCCTGACCCAAGCGGAACGCGCGATCCATCGATGAAAAGGCCCCCGCTCGACGTATCCGTCACCTCATAGCGGCCATGAACGCAGGCAATCGTGCAATGGGCGCGGGAAATATACATGTCCGGGTCGTCGATCCGCCAGTCGGCATCGGCGCTGCGACCGATCACGAGCTCGCCTTCCACGAGCCGCATCTGGCGAACCGCCTGCTGTTGCGGCGACTGTTCGAGAGTGAGTATCAGCGACATGGCGAATCCTCCGCAAAACCGGCGCGAAAGCCGACGAGTGTGCGCATGCACAAATCGGAAGCGTCGCAATCCTGCTTAGGAGCGAGCCAGGCAATGTGTCCGAGCCGCGCATTGCTCAGCCGCGATGCCGGAACCTCCTCTTTTGCAAGCACCAGCCTGACGTCGATGTCGAGCCCGTTTCCAACCAGATCGCGAATTGCGGTTTTAAGGGCCCTGTGCCGGTCGCTGCCAGGAAGAAACGCGGTGTAATCGGAAAGGGTCAACGGTCCGACCGAAAGCTCAATTCTCTGTTGTCGCTGGAACGTTCTCGGCCCGATCGTCGCGCTTCGGCCAAGCTGTGCGTAGGCGCCGGCGAGGCGGGACTGGAGCCTTTGCGGTATGTCCATCCAGACGCCGACAAACTCGCGAAGCCTGATGGGAACCTTGAAGTGGTCGCCGAGAAACTGCGTGAGCCTTTCGGGCCCATCGACCTGATGGGCAAGGGCTGCGGCGTGGGCGAGCTTCGTCATGTCGATCGCTGTCGGCGCGCGGTCTGCCCTGCCTCGCAGGCCGATCCCCGCCATGGCCGCCGCCATGGCACGAATGCGTCCGCCCTCGGTGCGCTCGATCTGAACGGCCGGGTGCGCATCCGCCCAGGCCCGATAGAAGAGCGCGATCATGCGATGTTGCAGCACATTGACGAAGTCGACGAACGTCGTGTCGCTGACCTCGCGCATGTCGGCACCGGCAAACCAGCGCTGCGACAGGCGATCCAGCACCCAGCGCGTCAGATAAAGCGGCATCGGGCCTTCCGGACCGAGCAGGCCGATAGTCGCGACCGTTACCCGGGCGGGCGCTGTTTCGGTGGCGGGCTCTAGCCTTGCGACATCCTGTACGGCAAAACCAAGCCGAATGTGTTGCCCGAGCCTGGCCGGTTCGCGCTGCGGAGGGCCTGCCTGACCGAAGATCCTGTCGGTATTTTCGAGCTGCCGCAGGAGCTCGAAAAAGTCGAACAGCTCGGCAGATTGGGCGACGTCATTCCTCAGATCAGGAAGCGGTTGCCCGGCGTTATCGGCCATAGCACATCCTCCTGTTTCTGCAGGATTCTCGCTCTTGTGCGCACGAATCCGTTAATCGCCGCATAGCGTGCAAAAAGCCTCGAGAGCAGCGCCGTAAGGAGCAAACTGCTATGCCCGGCAAGCACCGACTGGTCGACATGGAGCGTGATGTCGCTGCCGCGGGCAAAGCACATCGGCCCAGCGATCGGCAGGCGCTCGATGAGAGGTCGGGCCTCGACCCGCGCAATGGCGCGCACATGCCGCGAGAGGCTCGGATCTCCCCGCTGCGCATAAAGATCAAGCAGGGCATGAAGAGGGTCGACCCCGCGGCCTTCCTCCGAAAGACTGAGAAAGTTCAGCGACAATTGTGCAATAAAGCGCCAGGCGAGTTCGTCGGCTCTCGAGGCGTCGACGGCACCGGCTGGCAGCATTGCCGGGATGGATGGCCAAGGTTGGCGCAACGCACCCAGCAATTGGACGGCCTCTACCGGATCGCCGCTTTCGAGCGTCAGAGAGGGCGTGTCGTCCAGTATCGGCAGGTCGCGGTTGGTGCATAGGGCCGTCACCTCGATCCGCTTGGGCGGTCGGGTCGCCTTCGACTGCGCCGGGCGTGAGAGGGTAATGAATACGTCGTCTCCGACGTAGGACGTGCGGGTTTGTCCCTGACGAAGCTCGTCCTCGCTCGGCCGCCGTGGGCGACGTTCGGTATAATAGACCCAGCCGCTTGCGCGGTTCTGACCGAGACTGAAAAGTGCTGGTATCTCGGCATCGGAGCCTTCGCCATCGGCATCCTCGACACGCAACGCGCGATAGATTTCGAAATCGCGCGGCCGCGTCCGATCGGCGTGGAGCACCTGGCGGGTCCGCCGGGGATCGAGCTCGATGACACTGCACGAGCGCTCGAACAGATTGATGATCGGCGTTGCGAAGAGGTCGAGATCCTTCGCGGTAAGACCCGTAAGCTCCGGGACGGGTCGCCGGAGCAGGAAGACCAGTTCCAGCCTCTCGCCGCAATGGCGAACGACCGGCCGCATGCCCGTCACACGGGCATAGTGAAACCGCTCGGGGGCGATGAAATATTCGCGTAAAAGCCGGTAGCCCTCAAAGGTTTCCCTCGTTCGGGGCATGAGCGCCTCGTCGTCCGATATGCCGACCATCTCCGGCGCAGGCAACGGGCTTAACGGATTCTCGCGGCCCTCCGGGCGCGCGCCAACGCCGGTGCAGGCGCCAAACAGCGTATCGAAGAGCAACGGCGCCTTGCTCTTTTCGCTGAAGTAAAGGTCCAGGCGATCGAGCGCCAAGTCGGCGAGCTTACCCTTGCCGGTTCGATTGACCGTGATGCTCAATCCCGAGGCGCCGGGAACCCCGTCAATGGCGCCGATCCCTGCAGCCGCAAGTGCGCTTCGGTCCTGCATGTAGGTCACGGAGCTGATTGCAAGCGGCCAGAGCGTCACGTCCTGGACCGTGGTGAAGATGGACCTTGTGGAAATTCCGGGCCGCACGCTCGAAACGAGCCGCGTTCCCCGCTTCACAAGGTGACCGGCCAGCATCGTTTGAACCTGCTGGCCGGGTTTGAGCAAAGCCATGGCCGTTGCTGGGGCCGGCGAGACGAGGTCCGGATAGAAGTTTTCGAGCACGCTGCGGACATAGCGCATGCTTTCTGCGTCAACCTTCTGGCGTGTGCGGGCGGCCAGAAATGCGACGCCGTCAAGAAGCCGTTCGACGAAGGGGTCGGGGCACGGGACGGTATCGAGCGAAAGATTGCGCGCTATCGAGGGATGCATATCGGCAAACTCGGCGGCAAGCGCGCGAATATGGGTGAGTTCCTCCTCATAATATTCCAGGAAGACGCGATCCATTTCAGGCGTCCTTCAATTCGGTCCTTGCCGAGCCATTGTCGAGATCGAGGATGGTACGGATGCGTAGCCGTTCCGGTGCCGGCGTCGTCAGGAGCAGTGCGTCGATGTCGATCCTGAGACCAACCGACTTGTCGCCAAGGCTGACGGTGACCTTGGTAGCGCTTTCCTTCAGCCGGGGCTCGAATGCCGCAAGCACCTGGGCAATTTCCTTGGCGAGTTCCTCGCGGTCGAAGTCGCGCGATGAGCGGCCCGAAAATGGCGGCACCCCGTAATTGACGACACTGCGGCGAACCAGAGGGAAATCCTCAAGCGATGGAGGGTTGTCGCCGGCCTGGTCGGCCTCTGCATCGGTCAAGAGGGGAGAGGATTCGAAGCGTTGCACATTGAAAAGCGCCTCAATGTCGCGCCGCACCGCCTCGCGAAGCACATCGGTCGATACGACCACGCCGCGACTTTCGAGTTCTGTGCGACGTCGTTCCAGGGAAAGCAGACGATGGATGTTCTTTTTCTGCTCGATGCTGAGATCCGTTGCAGATTCAACTTCCCTGACGCCGCCAGCCACCATTGCGTCCAGCCGCTCTGCGTCTGTGTCGCCTTGCAGCATCTGCCGCAGATCTTTTATTTCGGAGCTGAGCCCCGGCAGGTCATTGACCAGGCGATCCCACAAAGACGGCTGGATGGTTTCGCGGGTTGCGCGCTGGTGCCCGCCAAGGGGCCTCGACTCCCTTCCAAATTCCTTTCGCCAGCCGTCACTTGCCGACATAGACATCCATTTCGACCTCGTCCTTGTCGTCGTAGTTGAACGTGATGTTCTTGTAAGCGAAGCCGACGCGCTCTTCGATGAGATCGGGCTCGTCCTCGCTTGGCATCATATTGTACTTGGTGACCGAAGCCTCCTTCAGCGTAACGACCAGATAATCGCTCGTCTCGCCTTCGATCGTTCTACGCGCCGAGAACTTGACCTCATCGAGAAGCGTGTTGTCGAAAAGCGCCTTCTTCAGATACGGCGAGGATTTGTCGTAATGCTTGATGAACGTGATCATGCCCAGACTGACGCGACCTCGTCGCGAAAGTGAGTTCGGATCGTAAGGACCGACCATTTCAAATTCCACGCCGTGGATTTCGATCTCGTCTTCGTGGCCATCACGTACGCTCGGTCCCGTAATGTCGGGCACCTTGAGAAAACCGTCAATTTTCATGGATAACCTCCAGTTCCCTTGTGAGTTCAGGTCTTCGTCGACGGCAGCTCCGATACGAGGCGCAGCGACGCGTTGATGCCTTCCAACTGATAATGGGGCCGCAGATAAAACCGGGCATTATACCACCCCGGGCGGCCTTCGACGCTGTCGACCTGAACCTCCGCCGCAGCAAGGGGCCGCTTGGCGCGGGCCTTGTCGTCGGCAAAGGCAGGGTTGGCAAGGACGTAGCGGTTGATCCACTCCGTCAGCCAGATCTGCATGTCGGACCGCTCCTTGAACGAGCCGATTTTGTCGCGGGCGATCGCCTTCAGGTAATGGGCGAAACGCGAGACCGGGAAAAGATAGGGCAGATTTGCACTCAGGCGCTCATTGGCCTGTGCATCCGGATCGACCAGCCGCCCGGCACGCGTCTCGTCGTCCTGTAGCGAATGCGCACCGATAAAGGCCGCGATGTCCGTGTTCTTCCGATGGAGGATCGGCATGAGCCCAAGTTTGGCAAGCTCAGCCTCGCGGCGATCGTCGATGGCGACCTCGGTCGGGCATTTCATCGCGACCGTACCATCGTCGGTCGGGAAATTGTGAACCGGAAGGTTGATGACCGCTCCACCGTTCTCGACGCCGCGAATTTGCGTGCCCCAGCCAAACAGCTTGTGGCTTCGATTGATATTGACCCCCATGGGGAAGGCAGCGTTCATCCACGCGTAGCGATGATGATTGCCCTGTACGTCCTCCTCGAAGGCGAAGCCCTTTACCGGAACGGTTTCCGCACCGTAAGGCAGGCGCGCAAGGACCCGGGGCATCGTCAGCCCGATGTAACGCGAATCCTCACTCTCACGCAGCGACTGCCAGGACGCATAGGCGGGCGACGAGACGATCTGTTGCAGGTCCTGGGGATTTGGCAGTTCCTGCCAGCTTTCCATGCGGAAGAGGCGGGGGGCGGCGGCGGCGATGAAGGGCGTATGCGCCGACGCGCAAATGCCGGACATGTTGCGCAGAAGGGCGACGTCCTTTGGGTGATTGGAGAACTCGTAGGCACCGATCAGGCAGCCGTACGGGCTGCCGCCAAGCATGGAATACTCGTCCGTATAGACTTTCTTGAATATGGGACTCTGATCCCACATCTGACCCTCGTAGTCTTCGAGCGTGTCGGCCAGTGCTTCTTTTGATATGTTCATGACGCGGATCTTCAGTTTCTGATCCGTCTCGGTATTGTTGACGAGATACCACAAACCACGCCAGGTTCCTTCGATCTGCAGCACTTCGGGCGCATGGAGGACCTCGTTGACCTGCTCGGTCAGAAGTTTGTCGATGCCGAAAATCAGCGATTTGATCGACTTGATCGCGTTCGAGGAAATCGCCGTCGATTGAGAACGAGCGCGTGCTGCAAGCGCGAGATTCTTGACAAGGGTTTGCAGCTTGTCGCTGTCGTCCTTCTTGACCTTGAAGTCCTTTTCGAGAAGATCACTGAATTCATGAAGATCGACGCCTTCGGCTTCCTTGACGTCGACAGCGGCGGTTCTTTCCTGTTCGGCCATGGTTTAGCCCTCCAACTTGCTGCCATCATCGATCGCCTGGTCGGCGATCTTTGCTAATAGGGGCTCGTTGTTCAAAAGCTGGGCGATGCGCTTTTCGGCGTCGACGCGGCCATCCATGAAGCCCAGCAGTTCCTCTAGCTGGCGGCGCATCTTCAACAGTTCAGCGAGCTGCGGAACCTGTTCGGCAATCCGGTCCGGCGCAAAGTCCCCCATGCTCGTAAAGGTCAGGTCGACGGCGAGTTCCTCGTCCCGCTCTTCGCCAGGCGGTTGAGGAAGCGTGTTCTTGACCCGCGCCTTGACCCGCGGGCTCAGCGCCTCCATGAAGCGACCGAACCGGTTCGCATCGGTTTCGACGAAGGTCCTGTCCCGCACGGATTTGAGAGCCTCCGGCGTTTCGGACGCACCGGCAAGATCAGCCATCACGCCCATCACGAAGGGCAACTCGATCGTGGTCGGGCTGCCATACGTTTCCACTTCATAGGCGATCTGGACGCGAGGCGCCCTGTTGCGTTCTATTACCTTCGCCTTAGTTTCGCTCATTGGTGGTCACCTTTTGTCCCAGGGGCAGGTTTCTTGCTTTCCGAAACGCCGGCTAAAAGCCGGAATTCTTTCAGCCCGGAGGGAGCCAGGTCCTCCATGAGCTCGAGAAAATCCATCGGCACCATGCGCTTGATCCTGCGGGCCAGATGGGGAATGGGGCTTGACGGCTCCGTACGGTCGTAGAAAGCGATGATAAGGTCGATACAACGCGTGACCTCGTCTCGCGAGTTTAGGCGGGAGGGAAAGACTGTCGCTGGCCAGATGGGGGCCTGGTCTGCCGCAGCGCTGACGGCAGCGAGCGTACGCTCGCCGCCAGACGGGTCCTCTTTTGGGCCTTCCTGTTGCGCATTGGGTTTGGCACGCTCCAGGGTCGCTGACACGCGATGCAGAAATCGGCTCAGATCCGGCAGGCCAACGCGCAAATCGCCACCGATCTGCAGGTTGAGCGACTGTTCCGCCGCCTCCAGAGCTGCAACGGCAGCACTTGCACTGGCGGCGATCGCTGCTGCTTCTCCAGGCGCCTGTTCGGCAAATGCCGCGCAGCTGGTCCGTATGCGATTGAGCAATTGATCATGCTCGTTGACAAGCGAGGTCTTTTCAGCAGCACTCAAACCAGGCGCCGCTTCGTTAATAACGGTACGACCGTCGATTGCCCCCCGCTCCAGATCGCGTCCCGTCACCGGACTGACGCCACGTGGAGCAAAGAACGTCATCTTTCGCAGGTCGCCGAGCAGGCCGTCCTTGTCATTTTGAAGCTGTATCAGTGCATTGATGCGGCGAAGAGCGGCATCACGGGGGGGCTGGCCGTCGCGAAGTTCCGGATGCATTGTCTGCCAGTGCATGTCGAAGGTTTGGGCAATCAGCTTCAATCCGTCGGCAAGGCCAACAAACCCCCGCTCATTTGCGAGGGCACGCGTCACGATCACAAGCAGCCTGAGATCGCGCCCGTGCGCTCGCAACTCTTCTGATTTGCGAAGCACGACAGACCAATCGACTGGCACTTCCGTTCGTGAAACGGGGTTGTTGCGCTCGTCTCGGCTGATTTCGATCTGGGGCTGTACGAGGCGCTCGAGTTCGTGGAATCGTCCGTCATTCCGCAGGCTTTCGCCGGACGGGTTGTCACCGTTTATCGGATTCAACCAGAGTGCAGATTCGAACAACATATCCCCCGTTTACCGACTAATATTGTTCTCTCAATCCTGTTTTAGCATAACTTTTCGTTCTGTACTAATGCCACTTGCGGCCAAGCAGCAACTAATTCCGAGTATCGATCAATCGGGTCGTAGTCGATAGGATCGAAACCTGCCCGCTGGCAATAACTGCATGTAAATCCTCAGCAAAGGACTTCGTGGATTCGGTTGTAGGGCGAAGTTGCGAAAATAGAGGACGGTCAGTCTGCATCGCGATTATCAGACTTCTGCCGAAGGTATTGTCGACGGCAAAGGAAAGCTTTGCGGGGTCGGTCGCTCCATCAGCCGTGGAGTAGGCGACACGGATCGTCCGCATGCCGTTGGACACGGTCCCGAGACCGGAAAGCGCGTTGTCCGGGCGCTTGATGTTCGGAAGGACGTTGAACAGATTGCCGGTGACATCGGCGATCGCGACCCAGAGGTAGCCGTTCTTAATCGTAGCCGGAGCAAGCACATCGATGACTGGATTGTCGCCGACCGCGTAGATGCCGGACATGTTTGGCTCGGATTTGTCGCCATAACCGAGCACGATCGTCATCGGTCCCTGCGGCGCATCGGGCAACAATGACTGGACTACGCACAGCTGGCTACTGAGCACTGTCGTATCAAACCGGAGATCGCGATCGCCGAGACGCGGCGCAAGCGTCTGCCGGAGCGCTTCAACATCGCCGCTGGCGGCGACGGCTCCCCGAATAGTGACTGTCGAACCGAGAGGAAAGTTTGTCCCTTCCGGCGCGTGGACGACAAGCGGACCGCAAGTCTCCAGTGGTGCGATGGCCGATTTCAGCTCGTCGGGCGTCAGACTTCTCGGACCTGCGGCAATTCGCACGACCGGCTGGTAGCCCGCGGCCTTGCTCGCCTCGTTGAATCGGCTGACGGCGGCGTCACGTGATGTCTTGTCGGGCGCAAGGCCGGTCAGGCGAACGGTTCGATCCGTAACGTCAAGCTTCCACTCGTCTAGTCCGTCGGCGGCTGCAAAAAAGCTGTCGATGTCCTGTGCCCAGCGCTCGGAAGGTTCGCCCTTCGCGAGACCGAGTGCATCCTTGGGTGCTGCAAGCCCGGCTGCGCGGGTAAAACCTGCCAATATCGCCTGCCGCTGGTCGGCATCGGGAGCGAAACCGGACAAGGTCGTCTGGTGTTGCCCATCGAGCCCGGCGCTGAGTTTATAGGGTGCCTCGACCGGCAGGCTTTTCACAAACAGGCCATCAGGAAAGCCCCCAAACCAAAGCCCCGCGATCGCCGCCACGGCAGCAATGGCTAAGATCGCCAGCCATGGTCGCCAGCCTCGCCTGGCGCCGTGCCCGCCTTCCTGCTGGCCTATACGACCGGTCCGCCACAGCTCGCTCACCTGCTTGACGACGGCCGCAGCGGTTGGCGGGCGTCGCGACGCGTCAGGTTGGGTCAGATCGTCGATCAAAGCCTTGAGTGGCTCGGGAACGCCCGCTGTATCGAGCCGGCGCTCCTTGTAGCGGACGACCTCACCAGGGCTCGTCCCGACAGTTGGAATTTTCCCCCGAAAAGTCGCAAGCAAGGATGCGCCGAGGGCATAAAGGTCCGAACGCGGCTCGGCCTGCCCGTGCAATTGTTCGGGCGCTGCATATTCATATTTGCCGGCAAACTCATTGCCGACGATTGTGCGCGCGCCCGTCGTGCTGTCCTTGGCAATGCCGAAGTCGATGATGACGGCCTCCTCGGGCCGGCCGTTGCGGAGGATGATGTTGTCGGGCGACAGATCGCGATGGACGATTTTGCGTTCGTGTGTCGCAACTAGGCCCTCGGCCACCCTTTGGGCCACGACCAGCAGATCGCCAGCGGAAATCCCGCCACGCTCGAGATAGTCGCTGAGTGGCGTGCCTGCGACGTAATCCATGACCAAATAGACGTGACCCTCGGCTGTCTGGCTGCAGTCGGTATACCGTACGACCGCGTCATTCGAGATGCCGCGCATCTCTTCTTCCCGCTTCATCAGCTCCAGATAGTTGGCATTGGCCGATAGCTCCCGCTTGAGAGCCTTGAGCGCGACGACACGGCCGGTGATCTTGTTGCTGGCGCGGTAGACTTCGCCCGTTCCGCCGCGACCAAGCACACCCTCGATCTCGTAGGTATTGTTGAGTACCTGGCTTTTGCGAAAGATGTCACCGGGCAATGGATCGATCATCTGGCAACTCCAAACCACGCGGTCACACTATTCATCAAAGACATGCGGTTCGAATATTTGTCAAGGACACTATAATGTGGCAGGTTGCCATCGACATCGAAGACTAGGCTTGTTCGTTCCAGAGCACATGGCAGGAGCCCGACCGGCATGCAGCAGAACATGTCTTCCCAGAGCTTCAAGCGTAAAGAACTGATCGGCAAGCTCGATCCGATTTGCCTGCGTGGATTTAAGGCGGCGGCTGACGCCGCCAAGCTTCGGGGCAATCCTTATGTCGAACTCGTGCATTGGATCGAGCAGCTGGCGCTCGTCGACCGCGGGGATTTCCAGTTCATCCTCGCCGACGCTGGCGTGGACCTCGGGCGCCTTGCAGCCGACATGGCGCGGTCGATCGACAAGCTGCCCTATGGCGCGACGTCCATTGAAGAGTTTTCGGACCATATATTCCACGCTGTCCAGGAAGCCTGGAGTCTCGCAAGCCTTCAGTTCGGCTCAGAGGTGGTTCGTGGCGCCTACGTCCTTCTAGCCTGCAGGAAGGTGCCGGTGCTTGACGGCCTGCTCTCGAAGATCAGCGGTGAGTTCGACCGGATCGAGGCCGATTCTGTCCTTGCCCGCTTGGACGACGTACTCTCGGGATCGCTTGAAAATAGCGACAGAAGCGACGCTGGCGAACTCGTGCGCAAGGAACGCGCGGCGGGGGGCGATTCCGCGTTGGCGAAATATGCGACGGATCTGACCAGGCGTGCTCGGGAAGGGAAGATCGATCCGGTTCTGGGTCGCGATCCGGAAATCCGCCAGATCGTCGACATTCTCATGCGCCGACGGCAGAACAACCCGATCCTGACGGGCGAGGCCGGGGTCGGCAAGACGGCGGTCGTCGAAGGCTTTGCACTTCGCCTTGCTGCGGAGGACGTGCCGCCGCCCTTGAAAGGGGTTGCGCTCCACATGCTGGATGTTGGTTTGATGCAGGCTGGCGCAAGCGTCAAAGGCGAGTTCGAAAAACGCCTCAAGACAGTGATCGACGAGGTTCAGGCATCGGAAACGCCGATCATCCTCTTCATCGACGAGGCACATACGCTGATCGGAGCGGGCGGAGCTGCGGGAACGGGGGACGCGGCCAATCTTTTGAAGCCGGCATTGGCGCGCGGCGAACTTCGCACGATCGCGGCAACGACATGGGCGGAGTACAAACAGCATATCGAGAAGGACCCGGCGCTGACCCGACGCTTCCAGGTGGTCAAGATTGAGGAGCCCAGCGAAGAAAGCGCCATCCTTATGCTTCGAGGCGTGGCGGGCATCCTCGAGAAACATCATCAGGTGCAGATCCTGGACGAGGCGATCGAAACGGCTGTCAGCCTTTCGCATCGTTACATTCCGGCCCGACAGCTGCCTGACAAGGCAGTCAGCTTACTGGATACCGCTTGCGCACGTGTAGCGGTATCGCAGCACGCGACGCCGGCCGAGGTTGAAGATCTTTTGCGACGCAAACAGTCGCTTGAGATCGAACAGGGGATCATCGGCCGTGAAAGGTCCATCGGCATTGAAGTTGCAGACCGCCAGGTCAAGGTCGACAAGGCACTCGGCGAGGCGGATACAGCCCTTGCCGCGGCGCGTGCCCGCTGGGAGAGTGAACGGTCGATTGTCTCAGAGATTCTCGACTTGCGGGCGAGGCTACGCGAACAGGGCGTTCGCCTCGATGCGGCGCTGTCGCGGAAAGATGAAACTGCGCCCGTTGCGACGGTCCCAGACGAAAATCCCTCCGCAAAGGAACGCGACAAACACTCTCCCGATGGAAATGCCGATCTTTTGCGCCTGACGGCGCTCACGCAAGAACTTGCCGAGATGCAGGGCGAAACGCCACTGATGCTGCTGTCGGTAGACCGCAACGCCGTAGCCTCGGTGGTTCAGGACTGGACCGGAATTCCCGTCGGGCGAATGCTGGCCGGCCAGACCGAGAGGGCTCTCAAGCTTGCCGGAATTCTGGGCGAACGCGTTGTCGGCCAGGACATTGCCATGGAGGCGATAGCGCGTCGGGTGCGGACCAGCCGCGCAGGACTAGGGGCGCCGGAAAAGCCGGTCGGCGTTTTCCTTCTTTGTGGACCATCCGGCGTCGGCAAGACGGAAACGGCGCTTGCTCTTGCTGAGGTATTGTACGGAGGCGAACAGAACCTGATCTCCATCAACATGTCAGAATTTCAGGAAGCCCATACCGTCTCGACCTTGAAGGGAGCACCGCCAGGCTATGTGGGCTATGGCAAGGGAGGTATTCTGACCGAGGCTGTTCGCCGCAGACCCTATTCCGTCATTTTACTCGACGAGGTCGAGAAGGCGCACCCCGATGTCCACGAGATCTTCTTTCAGGTCTTTGACAAGGGAATGATGGACGACAGCGAGGGTCGACGGATTGATTTTAGAAATACCCTC
This sequence comes from Rhizobium beringeri, assembly GCF_004306515.1. Taxonomy (NCBI): domain Bacteria; kingdom Pseudomonadati; phylum Pseudomonadota; class Alphaproteobacteria; order Hyphomicrobiales; family Rhizobiaceae; genus Rhizobium; species Rhizobium beringeri. Next base: position 279,222 of record NZ_SILG01000003.1, read on the forward strand.
ATTTTGCTGACCTCCAATGTCGGTTCGGATGTCATCATGAGGCTGACAGGCAACGGGCTCTCCCGCGCTGCCACCGAAGAGCTCGAAGCTGCGTTGCGGGCTCCGTTGCTGCAAGTGTTCCCGGCCGCCTTCCTTGGGCGCGTCATTGTTGTGCCTTATTATCCCCTCTCCGATTCCATGATCGAAGCGATCACGCAGGCAAACTTTAAGAAGATTGCAGAGCGACTGCGTACGAGCCATAACGCCGAGCTGGTCATAGGAGAGGGCGTTCTCGAGCTGATCAAGACGCGCTGCACAGAAGTCGAGTCGGGCGGCCGCATGATCGATGCGATCTTGACCAACACGCTTCTGCCGGCGCTCAGCACAGGCATATTGAACTGGGCGCTGGACGGCAAACGCTTGACGAAGGCAACGGTCGGAGCGTCTGCGGACGGCTTCACCTACGCCTTTGAATAGCGCTCAGATACTATTGCGAGCTGCCATTCGCCTTTAGCTGACTGCCTGGAATTCCACGCGTCGGTTCTCGTCCGCTTTCGGCGTTTGCGGATTGAGTGGAAACTGCTCGCCAACGCCAACAGCCTCGAGCCGTTCACGGGGAACATGGCAATCCTCCGTGAAGAAGCGCGCCACTTCCCTGGCGCGCAGCGTGGAGAGGCTCTGATTGTACCGCGCTCCGCCGGAAGCATCGGTGTGACCGATGATGCGAACGAGCTTGATATCCATTTCTTTTACGACACTGCAAAGCTTCTGCAGCATCGGCTTCTGCTTCGGTTCGATGGCGGAGGAATCAAAGGCGAACTGCACGCGATAGTTGATTTGATCATCATCCGGCAACTTCCAGTAAGTTTGAGGTGTCGTTATCGTCGCTGCTGCAGTTGCTGGTGAAGTCTCCGCCGACCCCTGTCCGGACGACGGGGTCGCCTCGACTGTTGCCCCACTGATTGCATTTGCCGGAGTGCCCGAATTGCTACTCGCCTGGCCGGATCCGGTCTTGGCTCGCGTGGTCTCGGGCGTTGCGATCGGCACTGGCGTCGCCTCGGGTGCAGGCGCGGAATTGGTCAGCACGAGGCCGCGGGACGACCCCAGCTTGGCGGCCTTGAACAATTCCATTTGCCTTTGGAAACGTTCCTTGAGCGCCGATTCGTTTAGTTCCTGCGCATTCAATTCACTTCGCAACGCGAAGAATAAAGCGAGAGACACCAGCAGCTTCAAAGTCAGAAGGCGCTTCATTTTAGGTTCCTCTCGGCAAAAATGTTTCGCGTTGCCAAAAATTACTATAGGATGACTTTGGGTGCAACCGCTCCGGTGCCGGCCCTCACGACGGAGCGAATGATGAGGTTCTTCCGGTCATGACCGCGGAGTATCCCAATAGTCCCTCGACGCGCGTCCCGAGCTCGCCGGGCAGGCCGCAAGGGGCTGGGCTGAGTCACACCGGTCATGTTCGCAAACGCAACGAGGATGCAATACTCACGGATCCCTCGGGTGTGCTGTGGGCCGTTGCGGACGGTATGGGCGGCTATGGCCACGGCGACGTTGCGGCCGACCTGGTGATCGAGCACCTGGCCCTGCTTCCCCATGCTCCAATCACGAGCGCCGATCTCGTGGGCGCCCTCGAGGCCGCCAATTCCGCCGTTCGGCGATGGGCAATCTCCGCCGACGTAGCGCAGATGGGCGCAACGGTAGTGGCTGCGCTCCTGGACGGCGGCACTGCTACGCTCGCCTGGGCGGGCGATAGCCGTGCCTATCGCTGGCGCGATCGGGAACTACTGCAGCTGACGCGCGATCATTCGGTCGTGCAGGAGCTTCTCGATGACGGACGCCTTTCTCCCAATGAGGCCTGGCAGCACCCGCAAGCTCATATTGTCACCCGCGCAATTGGAGCGTCCGATCATCTTGTCGTCGAAACCACGGAAGTTTCATTCCGCCCGGGTGATGCCCTCATTCTCTGCTCCGACGGACTGACCGACTGTGTGGCGGATGCCGAGATCACTGCCCTTATGAATGCCGTTTCAACGCCGCCGGTGGCCTGTCAGCGATTGATCAGTGCTGCTCTCGACAACGGTGCCCCGGACAACGTGTCCGTGATTGTCGTCCAGATTGACGGAGCAGCGATATCTTGAGGCCCATGAATGCCATCGCGGCCGTCGTCATCGGCATGAGCATCGTTCTCGCGGCCGTCATCTTTGCGTTTGTCGGTAACCTCCTCCAAGATACGGAATTTGACCCCAATGCGGGCAAATTAGATCGCCTCACGCAGCAGCTTGCCCAGCAGGACAGCGAAATTCGAGGGCTTCGCTCTGAATTGAACGCCCTGAAAGGACGGGTGTCGGACGTCGATGGCAGGGTGACGGAGCTGGAAAAAACACCACGTCTCGACCCTGCTCAGACAGCCCCTGTCATCAGCCCGCAAGGCGGCCAAGCGCCCGATCCGTCACTCCACTTCACGGATCAGTTCGGTGGCATGGCACCGCAGGAAGAAGAAGAAAATCTGACTGAACCGATGCAACTGGCCAAGAAGCGCTTCAACGAGAATGTCATACGCCCGACCCCGGCAGTGCTACGGCAGATATTGGGCGAACCGCGAAGCACCTATTCGACGACCTGCGAACCGATCACCAATCCAAAATTGCTGAATGCACTCGAAACCCGGAATATCGGCCATGTTCGGCTGACCATGATCAGGCCGGCGCTGGATTCGCTGCAGCAGATCATGGCGCGCCTCCAGAAAGAGGAGCCCGATATCTATGCTGCAATCGGGACCGAGGGCGCGCTCTGTGCACGCTATGTGCGGGGGTCAGCGAAGTCGGTGTCCTCACATGCGTGGGGGGCGGCGGTCGACCTGAAACTAAAGAAGAACCTCGACAACATGGGCGACAACAGCACGCAATTCGGGCTCGTGGTCCTCGCGGAATTCTTCAATGAGGCCGGCTGGTATTGGGGTGCGGGCTATAGCCGCGAAGATTCCATGCACTTCGAGGTAGGCGAGGCGCTCCTGCGAAAATGGGCGGCCGAGGGCAAGCTGTGAAGGGCCATCTCGAACCGCCGGGTCCAGCCGCTATCCAGGCAGATGTGCTTCCCGCACTGGCACAGCCCCTGTTGGATCTGGCAAAACGTGCCGAAACTGAAAAGCATCCAGATCCTCGCGAGCTCGCGGCAACGGCGCGTAGCCTCGTCGCCAATTTCGAGACGGAAGCGCGACGCAGGAAGGTTCCACAGGACTGGCTGCTCGACGCACGCGATGCACTCGTCGCTCTGCTCGACGCGCGCGCGCGCAACAATCCGGCATTGTCGATCCGAAAATGGGAGCGCGCGCTTGCCGCTGCTCTTCCGATTGGCGGCGTTATTGCTGCCAGCAGCCTCGCCGAACGGGCGACGGCGGCTGCAAGGGCAGGGCCTGCGCGCCGGGATCTCGCGCGCTTCCTTGGTCACTGTAACGATGCTGTCCAGGCAGCGCTCCTGTCGGCCACTCAGCATAAAACGCGGGCGGATCGCGGTCTTTCTGCTCTTGTGATCGGACTTTTCCTGGCAATCCTCGTGATTTGGGCAGGATGGGCCGAATGGCAGTTTCGCGAGCGGCTTTTGTCGCAACTGCCCGATGTCGCACGCGTCATAGAAGCCGGTCAGGCGGCAACACCTGCCGCGCGCGCGGTTCAACTCGATGCATTCCTGGCCGCAGTTCAGCTCGTTGAGCAGGATGCGAAGCGTTCTCCGCTTGGTCTCATTCATCACATAGGCATGCTCGACCCGGCAGAGGCCGCACGCCGCCGCTATGGCCAAGCCGTCGACGCCCTGGCCGCCAGCCCGCTCGCTGAAGCCCTTGGTGTTGCTCTTGCAACGGAAGGGGAGGCGACTGCACTTTACGATTCCCTACGCGCCTGGTCCATCTTGAGTGGCACATCCGACTGGCAACCGTGGTTTCTGGCAGGCTGGATCGACGATCGAGCTCAGACATTTCCCGAACTTACCGGCCTGGCAGTACATGTCGCTGCCATGTCAGCGGGCCCGGCAGATCTTCAAAAGCCGGATTCCGAAGCAATCGCCCAGGCGAGACAGTTTGCTTCAGAGGGCTCTGCGACCGAGCGTGCCATGCTCGAGCTTTCCCGTGCCGAGAAATCCGCGACCGTGCCTGCCTGGTCTCTCGGGCAGGCGGCCCCTGGTCTCGACAAGATTTTGATCCGCAGGTCCGGACGACCTATCGAGCGGACCGTGCCCAGTCTTTATACGGAGACAGGGTGGGCTTATGCGCGCTCTGGCGCCGCAGAGGAGGCGATCGGGAAGGCAACAGCCGAAACTGCGAAACTCCTGGGCTCCGCCGACAAAACGAGCGCTGATGCAGTTATGGACCTCCTTCAGAAACGAACTCTGGAGACATGGTCGCAGTATCTCGGCGATCTCCGTGTGCGGCCGTTCACCGATCAACCGAGTGCTGTGATCGTCAGCGGTGTACTAAGCGCCAGCAACTCGCCGCTCTCGGCACTGATCCGTGAGGTTTGGCGCCAGGCGGGTGGCACCGACCGTAGCCGAAGCCACGCGAACCAGCTTCGGATTGCCGCGACACTCGGGCCTGCGATCCAGTTCGTGGAACAGGGTCGCATGTCTGAAATCTCGCGCCTTTTCTTATCGCTGAATGTCGCGCTTGCCCTTCTGGACGGAAACACGGAAATCGGAAAAAAGTCGTTGATGGATGCACAGGATCGCGCCAATTCCGTCGTCGCCCTGCAGCAGGCCCCGCTCCTCGTCGTACAAATGGTCGAAGACGTGATCTCGCAGACTGCCTCTCCAAAGCCGGTAGAAAAGCCCGCCGATCCAGTTCCGGCAGCAAAGCCGTCGGGGGCTTGGGGCGAGGTCGCTGTGGCCTGCCAGGCGGCTGTCGCAGGCCGCTATCCGTTCTATGACGGGGCGGACGCGGATATGGCGGAAGTAGCGCGCATTTTCGCTCCGAATGGGCTCGTAGAGACATATTTCCGTACCCAGCTGGCGCCTTTGATGGATACGTCAGCGTCCCCGTGGCGCTGGAAACCCGAAGCCAGGCTCTCCGGATACGCGCCCGAAAGCGCAGCATTCTTTCAAAGGGCTTCCGCGATCGGCGACGCTCTCTTTCGTCAGGGAAGCTCGCCGCATGTCCCTTTGTCGCTTGAGGCGCTGGCGCAACGCGGTGCCGCAACCATCTCGATCGGCGGCGCTCACGCTCCGGTTACCACGTCAGGCGGAACGGTGACTCTTAACTGGCCAGGCGACCTGCCGGCGCGCGGCCTTGAGATCTCCTTCGACAGTAGTGGCGCGGTCGAGAAAAAGAGCGCGCCCGGGCCCTGGGGCCTATTGCGCTTTCTGGACGGGTCACGCTTGCGACCACGCGACGGCGGCCAGCGCTTCCTCGTCGACGTGCGGACGACCGGCGCGCGCGCCTACCTTCAGATGTCATTCGCCGGGCCAGCCAATCCCGTCTCCGCGCGTTTGTTGATGCGGGGATTGACATGTCCGTCGGCGCTCTGAGAGCAACATGGGAGCGCCCGCCCGGTGTGAGTTAATGCTGAAACGCCAACCGCAGTCTTTTGGCCGGATAATCGAGCCGTTCTTCAAGCGCCATCACGACGGACGCGGCGCCGGCCTCGGCCTCAATCTCGTTCGTGACATCCTGCGCATGCACGGCGGCGAGGTGACGATCGACAACCGCAACCCCGGCGCGGTCTGCCGCCTGAGCTTCCCACCGGACAAAACGGCAGGCGTTCACACGCCGCCGCGCCTGGCGACTGCTTAATTCAAAGGGCTAAAGCGTCCTTTGTGGCGCTCGAAAAGATGCGCGGCGCTGTCGTGCGATGGATTAAATCGCGTCTCCGTGACATATAGATTCGATGAGCGTGCACAGAGATTCGCAACTCGACATGTTTGCCAAGGCATCGCCCGCGATTGCCAAGGTGCGCGGTCCAGCGCGCCGGCTACCTTCCCAACCGACCGCCTACTCTGATGAAGACATGGCGCAGACGCTCGAAGAAAGCGGCAACTATCGCATCTTGAGAAAGCTGACCGCCCGGCCGGTGGCGTCAGTCAGACGGCCGGAGTTTTCGCAGCTCGGCGTCATTCTCGATACGGAGACCACCGGTCTCAACCACCGCAGCGACGAGATCATCGAAATCGGCGCCGTCGCCTTCACGTTCAACGATAATGGGGCGGTCGGCGATATCGTCGGCATTTACGGCGGCCTGCAACAGCCGTCCCTTCCGATCCCGCCCGAGATCACCCGGCTGACGGGTATCACCGATGCGATGGTCGAAGGACAGCTCATCGATATCCAATCTCTGAGAGCCCTGATCGAACCGGCGGATCTGATCATTGCCCACAATGCCGGGTTCGACCGGCCGTTCTGCGAAGCCTTCTCGACGATTTTCGCCGGCAAGGCCTGGGCATGCTCGGTTTCGGAGATCGACTGGAGTGCCCGTGGCTTCGAGGGTACGAAGCTCGGCTATCTCGTCGGCCAAGCCGGGTATTTCCACGAAGGCCATCGCGCCGTGGACGACTGCCATGCGCTCCTCGAAATCCTAGATCGAGAGCAGCGCGACGGTGAAAGCCCGTTCACCGAGCTCTACCGCGCCAGCCAGCGCGCGCGCATCCGTATCTTTGCCGAACACAGCCCGTTCGAGATGAAGGACCACCTGAAGGCGAGGGGTTATCGCTGGTCGGACGGAAGCGACGGTCGTCTGAAGTCCTGGTGGATAGAAGTCGGCGAAGAGGATCTCGGCGACGAGCTTTCCTATCTGCGTTCGGAAATTTACCGGTGGAAAGAAGCGGAGCCGCCGACGGTGCGGCTGACGGCCTTCGATCGCTTCAAACTCTGACCGCGGAGCGGTTCGGTCCTGATCGGGAAATCGCTTCCCGATATGACGATCCATGCAATTGCTGCATAGGTGCAGTGATGCATTGGCGCTGTAATAGTCAGAGGTCTCATATTATATACAACTCATCGAAGCGAACGAAGCGCCAAGGACTGGCAGCTGAGCTTCGAAAGCCCACGAAAGGGGATCATCATGAACGTAGCACGCTCTTTCAATAACTGGCGCAAGTACCGTCAGACGGTCGCTGAACTGGGTCGTATGTCCGCACGCGAACTCGACGACCTCGGCATCGGCCGCAGCGAAATCCGCAACGTCGCCCGCGCGGCCATCGCCCGCTAACGGCAAATTAGACCAAGCATCTTCGTGACTATGCCAGCGCCTGCTTCCTCCCGAGCGGGCGCTTTGCTTTTGTGCGTCCGGCGGATGGAGCAAGGTGATCAAGCCGCCCGCTTTTCGCATAACGCATAGCTGCATTGCAAAGAAATGCCTATCAACTGAGCAAGAAATAAGTATGATTATTTCTATCGAAGCGATGCACCTCCTCCCGCGTCCCTTCGATAGACAGACGCCCCATCCTCCTCCCAGGGTCGTCTGTGGAATGACAGCACTCCTCCTCCCAGCTGTCGTTCGGTTTTTTTCGAAAGCCTGCCGCACCTCCTCCCGCGGCAGGCTTTTTCGTTTTGGCCCAAGAAAATACCGGACCGCGCCGAAGCGACCACTTGCGATCATCGCTTATGGCGTCATCATCTCCGGAAATTCTCCTGTCTATTCCCAGATTTTCTTTCGTGCACTTGCCGGTCCCGCGTCTCCTCAAGCGCGCACCGACAAACCTGTTGACACCAAACTTGTCGTACAACTATGTAACCGGATGGATACCGCCGCAGCGGAACAGGCCGGACAAGATCGGCTTCCGCAATAGCGACGACCCGTGGCGACAATGAAGCGGAAGGAAAATTGACATGCAGATCGACGTGAGGCACGCCTCCCATCCAGAGGCCGTGCGTGATTTCGACACGGAGGCGCTGCGGCGTCACTTTCTGGTGGAAACCGTCTTCGCGAGCGGTGAGATCCGGCTCACATATTCGCATTACGACCGGATGGTCATCGGCGGCGCGACGCCGCTCGGCTCCGGGCTGACGCTGACGGCGCCGACGGCGATCGGACAGGAAACCTTCCTTGCCGAGCGTGAGCTCGGCGCCCTGAACATCGGTGGTGCCGGCCGCGTCATCGTCGATGGCACGAATTACGATCTTGCCAAATATGATTGCCTCTATGTCGGCAAGGGTGCCAAGGACATCAGGTTCGAGAGCGCGGATGCTGCCAATCCGGCAAAGTTCTATCTGGTCTCGACGCCAGCGCATCAAGCGCACCCGACCGTGTTGCTCACCCGCGAAAAGGCCCGTCACCTGACGCCGGGCGAAGCCGCAACAGCCAACAAGCGGTCGATCTATCAGTTCATCCATCCGGAAGTCTGCCAATCCTGCCAACTCACCCTGGGCTTCACCATGATCGAGCCGGGCAGCGTCTGGAACACCATGCCGGCCCATACGCACGACCGCCGCATGGAAGCCTATCTCTATTTCGATCTCGAAGCGGAGCAGCGTGTATTCCACTTCATGGGCGAGCCGCAGCAGACCCGGCATATGCTTGTCGCCAACGAACAGGCGGTCATCTCGCCGCCCTGGTCGATCCATTCGGGCGCCGGCACCAAGAACTACAGCTTCATCTGGGCGATGGCCGGCGACAATAAGAGCTTCACCGACATGGACCATATCGCCATTGCGGATCTGAGATGAGCATCGTGGCAAATCCCTTCGACCTTTCCGGCCGGGTTGCCCTCGTCACCGGCGCCAATACCGGGCTCGGCCAGGCCATCGCGGCCGCACTGGCAGGGGCCGGTGCGTCGATCGTCGCCGTCGGACGCTCCTCAATGGACGAAACCGAGGCGCTGGTGAAGGAAGCGGGAAGCCGCTTTCATGTCGTCAAGGCCGATCTTGCCAGCATCGAACCGGTAAAGGGGATCGTCACTGAGACCATCCAGACCTTCGGCGGCCTCGACATCCTCGTCAACAATGCCGGCATCATCCGCCGTGCCGATGCGCTCGACTTCACCGAGGAAGACTGGGACGCGGTGATCGACGTCAACCTGAAGACCGCCTTCTTCCTGTCGCAGGCCGCCGGCCGTCACATGGTCGACAAGGGCAGGGGCAAGATCATCAACATCGCCTCGCTGCTTTCCTTCCAGGGCGGCATCCGGATTCCGTCTTATACCGCCTCGAAAAGTGGTCTCGCCGGACTGACCAAGCTGCTGGCCTGCGAATGGGCCGGCAAGGGCGTCAACGTCAACGCCATCGCCCCCGGTTACTTCGTCACCAACAACACCACGGCGCTGCGCGAGGATGCCGATCGCAATGCTGCCATCCTTGCCCGCATCCCGGCCGGGCGCTGGGGAACGCCGTCCGAACTCGGCGGTGCCGCCGTATTCCTGGCATCGTCGGCGTCCGACTACGTGCATGGAACGGTACTGCCCGTCGATGGCGGTTGGTTGGCGCGCTGATCGGTCTCACCAACCGATCAGCCCCAGAGCGCCGTGCGTCTTTTCAGACGCGCTAAGGACGCTCGATCGCTTTGATTTTCCGCATAACCCCGAAAATCGATTCCGGTTTTCGGGGTTATGCGCTAGAGCATGATGCCGAAAAGTGTGAGCGGTTTTCGGACGACATCATGCTCTAACTATATAATGTAGAACAGGATTCAGATTTTAGGCCAACCCGGCCTAAAATCATCCTGTTCTAGGGCTGCTGCCCACCGGATCGGCGTGGATACGGAATACGAACAGGAAACGAGGTCGGCGCAGCCGCCTCGACACCAGGATTTCGAAACAGGATGGCAGATAAGGACAACGCGGTCTTCAATACCATTCAGCAGGCGCCGAACCTGCGCAGCAACCTTGCCGATATGTTGACGGCGCAAATCGAGTCCGGCGACCTGAAGCCCGGCCAGCGCCTGCCGACCGAACAGGCGATCATGACGGCGACCGGCGTCAGCCGGACGATCGTTCGCGAAGCGCTCGCCGCCCTGCGTGCAAAGGGGTTGATCACCACGCGGCAAGGCCTTGGGGCTTTCGTCTCGAACGATCCGACGCCGAGATCCTTCTCGATTATTCCGAACGACCTGCAGTCGATCGACGAGGTTCTGTGCGTGCTGGAGCTGCGCATGGGGATCGAATACGAAGCCGCCGGTCTTGCCGCGCTGCGGCGCACGCAGGAGGACATCGACCGCATGCAGGACCGTCTCGATGCCCTCGACAAGGCGCTCGAAGAGGGCGGATACGGTGCGCAAGAGGATTACGCCTTCCACAGATCCATTCTGGTCGCGACGCAGAATTCCTATTACGGCCGCCTCTTCGATACGTTCGGCAACATCATGGTGCCGCGGCAATGGGCGCGCTTGGACAAGATGACATCAGCCGAGCGCAAGCGCCATGCGGCGCGCATGCGCAGGGAACACCATGCGATATTCGCGGCGATCCGCGACCGCGACGAATCCGCCGCGCGCCGCGCTATCCGAAGCCACCTGTCGAAGAGTGCCGCGCGCTTCGAAGAGCTGCGCGACGCTACCGCATAATCCCGCAGTGAATGGCGTCCGGCCGCTTCACACCTCAGGCTTCGGCTTCATCAGCCGCCGCCAGGCGGCATGGTCGGTTTGCAGATCGGCAGAGGCGTGGATCGCAGGCAGAAGCGGTTTGCGTTTGCGCCGGCCGAAGCGCCGTTTGAAGCCGAGGATATTTTCGACGAAGCTCCTGGTGTAGAGGCCGGGGCCGCTCGAATAGATCCGCCATCCGCCGTCGACGGCGATCTCTCCCGCCTTGACGCGCTGCCATTCGGCCGCCGCCTGATAGCGGTCATGGAAAGCCGCATCGCTGCTACTGAAATAGGTATTGCGTTGGCGCAGCGACGCATGCGGCAGTGCCGATGTGACTGAAATCGGATTGACGACGGCGATCGCCTTCCAGAGTTCGTTCGCCTCGGCCTCCAGCGCCAGCGTCTCGCAGTAGCGCAGATGCGCATGCACATACATCAGCCCGATCTCGCGGCCGAAGAAGGAGGAAGATTCGGCGCGGCGAAACAGCGTCTCGGGGCCGCCGGCATAGGTCGCCGGCTTTTCCATCAACCGCACGCCGTCGGGGAAGAGCAGATGCTCTTCGATCAGCTTCATATGATCGCGTCGCTGAACCGGCGTGAAGAGGCGGCCGAGCATCGCCTGCGTCATCGAGATCAGCGAGTAATGCAAGCCGGTGCGCCGGTCGCTCGGGTGCAGCAGCAATTCGACGCCATCATGGCTGGGATCGAAGATGCCATAGCCAGCAACGACGCCATCGCGCACGAGATGGCGGTTGAAATCCCGGCGCATCGCCGTTGCGATCTTCCGCAAGCCTTTGGCCTTGTCGCCATGGCCGAGGCGGCGCAGGATCGCGGAATAACGGACGATCTGCTCATAGAGCAGGGCAACGGTCCAACTGCTGACCATCCAATCGCGCAGATGCGGATCGGCCGGCTGCAGGGAATCGTTCCAGTCTCCCTCGCCATAGCGGATCAGATGCGTTCCCGGGATGAAAGCTTCGCGGACGGTCTCGAGCAGCTTCTCGACATGGATCGCAATGGTGTCGGGCTCCGGCGCCCTGGCCATCGTCTTTTCATCACGCCAGGAGACTTTCTCGTCGAGGATGGCGAGATCGCCGGTCGCTTCGATATAGTCGCAGAGCGCCTTCAACGGCCAGACGACGATGTCGCCGTGACTATCGCCCGCCCGGATGTTGGCATAGGGCTCCAGCATGAACCATTGCGGCCAATCGCCTTTTTCCAGGTATTGTTCGCTGAAAACGGTTTTCAGCACCTCCTTGGCTTCGCGGTCATGCTCATAGGCAAGCAGGAATTCGATCGGGCCCTGGCAGGCGTCGCGTGTGCCCCAGGCCGCACCCGTATATTGCTCGAGGCCGTGCGGTACGCTCAGATGCACGATCGCGTCATGCGCAAGCCAGGGCAGCAGGGTCGTCTGCGCCGCAAGGTCGGGCGAGGTGCTGCCGATCGTAATGCCGCGCACGGCGTTCCGCCAGAATTTTGATGCCGGCGCAAGCATGGCTTCATCGGTGACGCCCGCCTCATAACGCTGCGCCAGGCGCTCGGCTTCCGCCGCATCAGTCATCGAGCCGACGACGGCAAAGGAGAGCGCCTGTGTCGGCCGGGATCTGAGCGCGACGAAGGCGCCGTTGCGCGCAACCCCGTCGCTATAGAGCAGTTCGTCGCCGCCGATCTCCTCGATCGCATCGGGCGTCGAACTCACCAGCCAGTAGCCGGCATCGGGATAACGCTCGCCCCAGAGCCAGGCTGGGTCCGGCCGGAAAAGAACGCGTTTGCCTGCCGTATCGAATTCGATCCGCCCGCCCGCATCATATTCGCGCTCGCCGAGCACGACATGGCCGAACACCAGGAAGCGGCATGGCTCGCCCTCGACGGAGACGGTCCACTGCATCGCCGCATCCTCGCCGGAGGCGACCGCCGACACGATGATCGTGCGTTCGGGGAGGCGATAGATCCAGCGGCAATCGCTGAGCCCCATTTCGAAAGCCGACGGCACCGCCAGAAGCTGCCAGCCGGCGCCGACATCCGCCATGATGCGCAGCCCGCTGGCGCGCGTCAAATTGTAGGGATCGCGGGAGACGGAAAAGAGCTTGTGAAAAGACGTATTGCCGATCGTCAGCTGGGCGGCGAAAATGCCCTGCATCCAGCAGGTCGCGGCAAGCGTCGCATCATCGAGCAGCATATTCTCACCGCTTCTGACGATCGCGCCGTGACGGCGCGCCACGATGAGCTCCTTGTCACGCAGGACCACATGGCGGTTCAAAACGCCGTCCGACACGAAAAACGAAAGAAGCTTTCCGTCGACACGCTCTTCCAGGCTCCGCTCCGGATAGAGCTTGGTGGTCGCCTTTTTATCCAGCGCCTCGGCCTTCAGCAGGGCAGCATCCTGTAGCAGGCTGCGGACCGGCGCTGCCTCTGCAATATCGGCGGCTGCACTGTCGGTCGCCGCGAGCTCGTCAAGCCGTGAAAGGTCGGCATCGCTCGACGCCTCGGGATGATCGGCGGCAAACACGGCAAAGAAGGTCGCGGTCACACCGCTTGCCGGGACGGAGAGCGATTTTGACTGGATGGCGGGACATGCCGTCTCCTGTTGGCGCCGTTTGCTCGGCAGGCTGGTGCCGAAGGGGCCGACCAGCAAGTCGTCGAGGCGGTCTTTCGCCTGCACCAGCTGGATCGCATCCGTGGCATAGGCAGCCGCCCCATCACGGCAGCCTTGCACGAGCCAGGGGTTGCGGGCACCGGACTGCTTGAGATTTTGGCGGTTCATCACCACTGGGCCGAAAGTCTCGTGATCGGCGATATGGTGATCGACATATTGCGAGGCATAGGCTTCGCTGTTCATCAGGAAGCCGCGATCGCCGAGACCGACGTCCTGGACCAGCACCAGATCGACCGGCAGCGTCCCATCCTTCAGATGACGGATGGAGGCACGCCAGAACCAGGCCGTTTCGGAGGGATGAAGCTCGAGGCGGACGGTGTAGCCGATATCGCCGCTCTTGCCGCTCCAGGAGAAGCTTGTCGCACCGTGCCCGAAGCTGCCATTGGCGCGAGGCCCGACAATCTCGACGACATCCGACGCAGCACCGCCGATGCGCAGATAAAGGCGACTGACGCCGCCGGTGAGCGGCGAACCCTGGATCTGGTTGATCTGCACCGAACCCCTTTCATCGGCATATTCGATGGCAAACAGCGTGCCGTTCGGCAGGGCCGATATCGACAGGCCGGACCCATTGCTGATCGTGAAGAGGCCAAGCTCTTCGCGTCGGGGCATTTGAAAACTGCGCGTAAGGTCCGGGGCCATTGAGATCTCGTCGATTGGCTTCAGAGGGGAACTGGAGGATGACGCAAAATGATTGAGAGAAATCTTACCGGCGACCGGAAGATCGGCAACTTATCACCACGGTTTTCACGTTGAGGCCGGCCGCCTGGCGAAGGGCACCGAGAGCAGGGCGCAGCCGGTCAGGACGGCGATGACCATCCAGGCTTCGTTGATCGCCTGAACGCTTGCCGCGGTCTGGACCAGCGGATCGAGCAGCGCCGTGGTATCCGCATCAAAACTGCCGCTATGTCCCGATATGGTCTGGAGAGGCGCGCCGACGAATGTCGCTGCCTCGATGTCGCCGGCTTGAAGGCGGGTCCAGAGGGCTTGTCCCAGCGGTTCCGAGCGCGTGTAGATGATGGTGTCGATCAGCGCGATGCCGATCGCCCCGCCGAGATTGCGCATCAGGTTGAAAAGTCCACTGGCATCGGGAATGCGATCTGGCGGAAGTGTGCCGAGCGCCAGCCGCGTCGGCGGCAGCAGGCAGAACATGATGGCGACGCCGCGCACGACCTGCGGCCAGAACATCGCGTCGTAATCCGTGCGAGGATCCTGAAACGCGCTCATCCCGACGCCGATCGCAAAGAGCGCGAAACCGGCCGCCGACAGCAGCCGCGCATCCATGCGCTTCTCCAGCGCGACCGCGATCGGCGCCGTCACCAACTGCGCGATGCCGGTGACCAGCATCGTCATCCCGATCTCAAGCGCGTCGTGTCCTCTGATGAAAGCGAGGAAGACCGGCATGAGATAGACCGAACCGAAAAGGCCGATGCCCAGCACGAAGCTCAGAACCGATCCAACGAGAAAGTTCCGATCGCCGAAATTGCCGAGATCGACGATCGGCCTGTCTCGGCGCAGCGTTCGCCAGACGAAGACGCCTCCCGATGCAAGGCAGACGGTTAGCAGGCTGAGCACATAGGCCGAGATCCAGCCGCTCGTCGGCGCCTCTTTCAGGCTGAGCTCCAGGCTCGTCAGCGCGGTTGCCATCAGCAGGAGCGACAGTCCGTCGAGATGCCTGAGTTCGGACGGATCGGTCGCCTGCCGCGGCAAGGACCGTGCTGCCAGGATTGCCGAGACGATACCGGGGATGATGTTAATCAGGAACAGCCAGTGCCAGGAATAGGTCTGCGTCAGCCATCCGCCGACGATCGGTCCGACGGTCGGCGCCAGCACCGCCAGCACGCCGGCGATCGTCGTCGCAAGCGCCTGCCGCTCGTTCGGAAAGAGAATGAACACGGCTGAAAATACCGAGGGGATCAGCGTTCCGCCGGAAAAACCCTGAAGCACCCGCCAAGCGACCAACTCGCCGAAGCTGCCGCTCGCAGCACAGCCGGCGGAGGCTGCGACGAACAGGCTGATGGCGGTAACGAACAGCCATCGCATCGTCAGCAGCCGGGTCAAGAAGCCGGTGAGCGGGATCGCCACCACTTCGGCGATGAGATAGGCCGTCTGTATCCAGCTCATCTGGTCCGGATCGATGCCCAGCGCCGACTGGATGGTCGGCAGCGATGTAGCCACCACCTGGACGTCGAGGATCGCCATGAACATGCCGACGCACATCGCCATGAAGCCGAGCCAGACGATGGCGGGCGTTTCGTCAGGACGGGCAGATTCAAGTCGTTCCGACATGCGATGATCCCGCGCGCTGCATTCTTCGCCTCGGGTGCGAAGACTAAGGCCAATCGTGGTTGCGATCGAGACGACGGACAGCATGGCTCGGAAGTGAACCGCGATTTCGCCGATCGCGACACCATAGTTCGGATGAGGACAGGAGGGATAGGGACCCGCCGGCACAAATTTGCACGAGTGAGTTGAACGCGATCGAGCCCGACCCGGTGGGCCAGGCTCGATCGTGTGATCAACGGATTTGCTCCGAGCGTCCTATATATCCGGCGTTTAGCTGCGGAAGAGCGACAGGATATTCTGCGACGACGAATTCGCGATCGATAGCGACTGGATCGCAAGCTGCTGTTGTGTTTGCAAGGCAGAGAGTTTGCTCGACTCCTCCTCCATGTCGGCATCGACCAGCCGGCCCACACCCGAGTCGATCGAATCGGAAAGCGCACCGACGAAGTCTTCCTGCAGATCGATGCGCGTCGAGATCGAACCCAACTGCGCACCGGCAGAGGTCATTGCCGACAGTGCGGATTCGATGGTCGACAGCGCCGACTGGATCTGACCGGTGGTGAAGTCGGTGATATCAAGCGAATAGACGGAATCGCCGTTTGCGTCCACCGTTCCGAGGATGCCGGACGCGGTATCGATCGTCCCGCTGCTCATGCCGAACAGCACATTGCCCGTGGAGCTGGTATCCAGAGCATATTCCGTCATTTTAACGGAAACGGCGCCGGAGCCGTCGCGAACGAAGGACGATACGACACTTTTCGTACCATCCGCGCCCGCGACCCAGTTTTCACCCGAGAACGACGCCGACTGGGCAATGCTCAGCAGCTGTTCCTGAAGCTGACTGATTTCTTCCTGGACCTTGGACTTGTCGACACCGTCCTCGGTTGCTGCGACAAGCTTGGATTTGATCTCGTCGACAACGTCGATCGCATTGTCCATGGCCATATAGGCAGTATCGACCTTTGCTGCGCCGAGGCCAAGCGCGTCGGACACGGCCGAGAGCGCCTTGTTGTCGGACCGCATCGTGGTTGCGATCGACCAGTAGGCGGCATTGTCGGATGCGGTGTCGACCCGATAGCCGGTGGAAACACTGTTCTGTGTCGTTTCGAGGCTGGAGTTGATGCTGCGCAGCGTCTGAAGGGCAGACATCGCTGAATTGTTCGTATTGATGCTCGTCATGGGAAATTCGACCCGCTCTTAGAAGTTGAATGTGTTGCATCCCGGGGAACATCCCGGCCGTGGCGAGCAGCCTCATGCTTATCGACCAATGTTCGATCAGGTCGATTCGCCATCGTTGAAAACAATTATGGTACTTAAAGGTACATTAATTATTAACGCCGGAATTATCCTTACAAAACAATGCAGGGAACCGGCCCGGAGACCGTTGCAAAAAGTTTGAGATCGGCAATTGACGTGTCGGCAGGAAACTGACTATCAATATTAAATCAATTTGATTGACTTCAAAAAAACAACAAGGGGAACGATGGAATGAGATTGAGCAAGAGTGCAATCGGCAACAATTCCATGCGTGCCGGCTTTGCGGCGGCAACCGCTCTGACGGCGCTCGTCGTTTTTGGGGCGGGTGGTGCAACCGCAGAGTCGGTGCTGACGATGCATATCGAGGAGCAGAGCAGCTGGGTTCAGAACTTCAATCCGTTCGACCTTGCCGGCCGCCGACAGAGCACGATGGATTTCATCTACGAGCCCCTGGTCATCTTCAATGCCGAGGATGGCGGCAAGCCGGTGTTTCGCCTGGCGACCGACTATAAATTCTCCGAGGATATGAAATCCGTCACCTATACGCTGCGGCCCGGTGTGAAATGGTCCGACGGGCAGCCGCTGACCTCGGCCGACGTAAAATACACTATCGATCTCATGCTGAAGAACGCCGCGCTCGATACCGTCGGCGTCGGCGAGACCGTTGCCTCAGTCGAGGCGCCGTCGGCGACCGAGGTCAGGATCGATCTCAAGGCCGTGAATTCCGATTTCCCAGAAACGCTTGCCGACCTCGCCGTCGTTCCCGAGCATATCTGGAAGGACGTTTCCGATCCGGTCGCCTTCAAGAACGAGAAGCCGGTCGGCTCAGGTCCGATGACGGAGCTGCGCCGTTTCACGCCGCAGGTCTACGAGCAATGCCGCAACCCGAACTACTGGGATGCCGCCTCGCTGCATGTTGATTGCCTCAGACTGCCGCAGATTTCGGGCAACGACCAGATGCTTGCCATCCTGCCGGAAGGCAATATGGACTGGATCGGCTCCTTCATTCCGCAGATCGACAAGACCTTCGTGGCGCTCGATCCCGACCATAACGGCTACTGGCAGCCGCCAGCCGAGACCGTCGCCTTCCAGATGAACTTCAAGAGCGGCAATGAGGGCAACCTTGAGGCCTACAAGGACCTGAACTTCCGCCATGCCTTCAGCCTCGCCATGGACCGCGCGTCGATGGTCGATATTGCCGGCTTCGGCTATCCTGTCGTCAACGAGCATGCGACCGGCCTGCCGCCGCGCTTCGAGACCTGGCGCAACAAGGGCGCCGAAGGCGACAAGGACGCCTTCATGGGCTTCGATACCGAGAAGGCCAACAAGATTCTCGACGATGCCGGCTACAAGAAGGGTGCTGACGGCTTCCGCACCACGCCGAGCGGCAAGCCGATCACCTTCCCGATCATCGTCCCGAACGGCTGGACGGACTGGATCGATGCGGTCCAGATCGCGGTCGAAGGACTGCGTGCTGCCGGCATCAACGCGTCGGTTGCCACCCCGGAATATGAACAATGGCGCAAGCAGATCATCGACGGCAGCTTCGAGGTCGTCATGAACTCCCGCGCCGACGGCGCAACACCGTTCCGCGGTTATTACCAGAGCCTGTCGACCGCTTATGGCGGGCGCATCACCGGCGCCCCCTCGCGCTATTCGAACCCGAAGCTGGACGCGCTTTTCGATCAGTATCTGAAGGCGACGTCAGAGGACGATCACAAGAAGATCTTCAACGACATCCAGCTGCTGATCGCCGATGACTTTCCTGTCGTGCCGGTATTCAACGGGCCGACCTGGTATCAGTTCTCCAGCAAGCGCTTCACCGGCTGGGTCACCGACAAGGATCCCGTCATGAATCCGGAGGATCATGACAACAACCGCATGCGCCTGATGCATCTGCTGCGCCTCAAGCCGGTCCAATAAGCCTCGCGAGGGAGCGGAAATGCGCGTTTCGAGCCGGCGCCTCGGCGTCTATGCAGTCGCCCTGGCGTTCGCCATCGTCATGAACTTCATTCTTCCCCGGCTGATGCCGGGGAGTCCTGTCGATGCCATGGTCGCCCAGCTCGGCCCGCGGGCAACACCTGCCGCCGTCGAGGCGATCAAGGCGCGTTTCGGCGCGGTCGACCAGCCGATGCTCTGGCAGTTCGTCGATTACGTGAAGGGGTTGGCGACCCTCGATCTCGGCGTCTCGGTCAAATATTACCCCCAGACCGTCGTCCAGGTTCTTGGCCGTTCGACGCTCTGGACGGTCTTCCTTGTCACCACCGCGATCATCTTTTCGCTCTGCGTTGGTGTCGTGCTCGGCGCGATCTCGGCGTGGCGCCGTGGCGGACGCTTCGACACCATCGTCTCGCCGCTCTCCGTGATCATGATTTCGGTGCCGCCTGTCATCGTGGCGCTGACGACGCTTTTTGTCTTCGCGGTCTCGCTGCGCTGGTTTCCGGTGGGCTACGCCTACGATCCGAACCTCGATCCCGCCTTCGATTTCACCTTCATTGGCAGCGTCTTCGCCCATGCCATCCTGCCGGTCCTGACGCTTTCGCCGTTCCTGATCGGCGAATTCCAGACGACGATGCGCTCGTCGATGATCTCGGTACTCGGCGAGGACTATGTGACCATGGCGCGAGCCAAGGGGCTCAGCCACCTCACCGTCATGTTCGGCTACGGCGCACGCAATGCCATGCTTCCCGTTTTGACCAACCTAGCGCTGATGCTCGGCGCCGTCTTCGGCGGCTCGATCGTGACCGAGATCGTCTTCAACTATCCGGGATTGGGACTGACGCTCTATACTGCGAGCATCGCCCGCGATTACCCTGTCATCCAGGGGCAGTTGCTGCTGATGACGCTCGCGACGCTGGGCGCCAACTTCCTCGTCGACCTCATCTACGGGCTCGTCGATCCCAGATTGCGGGAGGCCGTATGATGGGCTTTACGCTGCGGCCTATCCTCAGGCAGAAGAAAGCGCTGGCCGGCCTCGTCATCATTGTGGCTCTGTGGCTGATGGCGCTGTTTGCGCCGATCGTTGCGCCCGGCGAGCCCGGAGCGCGTGTCGGGCGCTCGCATCAGCCGCCGTCGATCGAACATGTCATGGGCACCACGAAGATGGGGCGGGATGTCTATCGCCAGTTCGTCTGGGGCGCCCGCAGCTCTCTCTCCGTCGGTTTTGCCACGGGCATTGCCATCACCGTTCTCGGCACGGCCATCGGCCTCATCGCCGGTTATGCCGGCGGCAGGACCGATGCGGTGCTCGATCTTGCGACCAATGCCGTGCTTGTCGTGCCGAATATGCCGCTTCTGATCCTGCTCGCCTCCTTCGCCGGCACGGTTGGGCCGATGACGATCATGGCGATTATCGCGCTGACCTCCTGGCCCTGGGGTGCTCGAATGACACGCTCGCAGACAATGGCGCTTCGCAATCGTGACTTCGTCACGGCCTCCAAGATGATCGGAGAGCCGGCCTGGCGCATCATCTTCGTGGAAATCCTGCCGAACCTGACGACGCTGATCGGCATCAACCTCGTCGGCAGCATCATCTACGCCATCGTTGCCCAGACGACGCTCGAATATCTGGGCTTCGGCGATCCGCTGAAAGTCTCCTGGGGTACGATGCTCTACAATGCCCAGAATTCCTCGGCGATCATGGTCGGCGCATGGTGGGACATCGGGGTGCCGGCACTCGGCATCGCGCTGACGGGGCTAGGCCTTGCTCTTTTGAATTTCACCTTCGACGAGATCGCCAATCCGCAGCTCCGCTCCGGCCCGGCGCTGACGCGCTGGTTCCGCCTCACGCGCGCCCGCAACAGGGAACTGGAGCTTGGCCGATGAGCGACAATCTTCTGGAAATCGAAAAGCTCAATGTCGACTACCTCGTCGACAAGGGAGAATTCCGCGCCGTGAAGGAGGTCTCCTTCAATATCGGCCGCGGCGAGATCTTCGGGCTCGCCGGTGAATCCGGTTGCGGCAAGAGCACGATCGCCTATGCCATCACCCGTCTTTCCAAGGCGCCTGCCTGGATCAGCGGCGGCAGCATAAGGCTCGATGGACAGGATCTCCTGAGGCTGCCGGAACGCGAGTTGCAGAGAATCCGCTGGAAGCGCATCGGCATGGTCTTTCAGAGCGCGATGAATTCGCTCAATCCGCTGATGCGGGTCGAGGCGCAGTTCCATGACGTTCTGCGCCGGCACACCGGTTGCTCGCATGAGGAATCAAGGGCTCGGGCTGAGGAGATGTTCCGTCTCGTCGGTATCCCCACGCATCGCATCGGCGATTACCCGCACCAGTTCTCCGGCGGCATGCGTCAGCGCATCGTCATCGCCATCTGCCTGGCGCTGAGGCCCGAGCTTATCATCATGGACGAGCCGACAACGGCTCTCGACGTGGTCGTGCAGCGGGAGATCCTCGAGCAGGTCCTCGATCTGCAGCGGACCTATGGTTTCTCGGTGCTCTTCATCACCCATGACCTGCATCTGATGGCGCAGCTCTGCCAGCGCATCGGCGTCATGCTGAAGGGCGAACTCGTCGAAGTGGGAGACGTGCGCCAGGTCGCCCAGGCGCCGCTGCACGATTATACCCGCAAGCTTTGGAATGCCATTCCGCAGCTTCCAGGCAATCCGCATCTATCGGGAGTCTTGGCATGAAGGCGGAGGCAAATCCTGTGGTGGCTGAAGCCGTGATCCGGCTCGAAGATCTCAAACGTAATTTCGGCCCGGTACAGGCGTTGAAAGGTGTGTCCTTCTCGCTCTTTCCCGGTCGGGCCTTGGCGCTGGTCGGCGAATCCGGCTGCGGCAAGACGACTTGCGCCCGCATCATCGCACGCTTGGACAAACCGACGGGCGGCAGGCTGTTTTTCCGCGGGCAGGATCTGACCGCCCGCGGCGAGGCGAAGGATGAGCATCAGTACCGCAGAGAGGTGCAGATGGTCTTCCAGGATCCGTTCTCATCGCTCAACCCGGCCTTTACGGTCAGCCATCATCTGGCGCGGCCGCTGCAATTGCACCGGCAGAGCGGCTCCAGGGCAGATCTTGCCGAAGAGATCGGCCGCCTGCTGACAAGCGTCGGGCTGGAACCTGATTTGACCAGGCAGAAATTCCCGCATGAGCTCTCGGGGGGCCAGCGGCAGCGGGTGAATATCGCGCGCGCCCTTGCCGTCGCGCCGAGCGTGCTGGTCGCCGATGAGCCGACCTCGATGCTCGATGTCTCTATCCGCAAGGACATTCTCGATCTGCTCGCGACGGTGAAACGGGAAAATGACCTGGCCATGCTCTATATCACCCACGACATCGCGACGGCCGCACATGTGGCCGAGGAGATCGTCGTCATGTTCGCCGGCCAGATGGTCGAATGGGGCGACACCGATATGGTTCTGTCCGATCCACGCCATCCCTATACAAGGTTGCTGCTGTCAGCCGTTCCGGACGGCAGCCGGCCGTTCGTGACCGGCGGAAGCGCGCGTTTCCTTGAGCAGGCGGAAAAGGTACGCTCGCTCAGCCGTCCTGAATCGACTGTCATCGAGCAGGTTGGCTCCAACCATTTCATACGCGCACTCGGCGTTTCCAGCTGAAGGATGGCAAAGTGGACTATCTCGTCAACCTCTCCACCCTGTCGCCAGACACGCAGTCGCCCGAACGAATGGCGCGCGAGGGTGTGACGATCCGCCGGGCTCTGCCGCCGGAATTCCGGCTGATCACTGGCTGGATCGCGGAACAATTCGGTCAGGGATGGGCGAGCGAGGCATCCGTCGCGATGACCCGCCAGCCGCCGACCTGCTTCATCGCCACCCGCGAGCAGAAGCTCGTCGGTTTTTCCTGCCATGAAGCAACGGCGCGCGGCTTCTTCGGACCGACCGGCGTCGACGAAGACCTTCGCGGGCTCGGCATCGGCCGGGCATTGCTTTTTGCCAGCCTGAACGACCTGAAAGCGATGGGCTATGCCTATGCAATCATCGGCGACGTCGGCCCTTCTGCCTTTTACGAAAAGGCGGTCGAGGCAATGCCGATCCCCAATTCCGCTCCCGGCATTTACGCCGGGATGCTCAAGAGCTGATTTTCAAAGGCCCGATCGTCAAAAAGGCCAGATCTTCAAAAGGAAAGAGTGACCATGTCCACATCACGACCGAAAGCCCTGCGGCTTGAAACCCTTTGGAATCCGCCTGCTGATGGTAAGGAGTTTTCCTACGTCCTGCGCCTCAAAAACCTCGGCACCGAGCCGCTTTCGAATTTCTCCCTCTGCGTGAGCGGCCCGGGCCGTGTCGATCCGGCCGGTCGTGTCGAAGGCGCCACGGTTTCGCAGCGGCTCTCGAATTTCACCGAATTCCAGCCGCCGGCCAATTTCGTTCTCGGCGCCGGCGAGACGTGGACGATTTCAGTCTATGCGCTGAGCTGGCAGTTCCGCCACTGGACGGACGGCGCGACGAGCGGCTATCTCGCTCTGGCCGATGGCAGCACGATCGTGCTCACCATAGAGCCGACGCGATCTTCGGTCAGCAACGCGCCCTTGAAGCGTGGCGCCGAGATCTATCCGGTTCCCGTCAATGCGCCTGTTCAGGTGTCGATCATCCCCTGGCCGAACCATGTGACGGTGGCATCGCGCCGGCCGCTGCCGGCCGGTTTTGCGCCGCAGGCGCAAAACGCTGCAGGGGAGGCGGCAGCCCGCGGCTTCGCAGCGCTGGTCGAGCATCTCTTCGCCGTCGAAGGCATCGTGCGGAGCGAGACGGAAGGCGCGGTTCCGGTTGCCCTGAAGGATGCCGCCGGCTTCGGGCAGGAGGCCTATCGGCTGAGCTTCGAGGGTGAGACGATCGCGATCGAGGCAAGCAGCCAGACCGGCTTCCTCTACGGCCTCGTCACACTCGGCCAGATCTGGCGCGGTGCCAGACTGCATCCCGAGGTCTTCCAGTTTCCGGCATCCGGCGAGATCATTGATGAGCCGTCGATGGGCTGGCGCGGCCTGCACCTCGATGTCGCCCGCCAGTTCTACGGTGCGGCCGAGGTCAAGAAGCTGGTGGCGGTGCTTGCCTGGAACAAGCTCAACCGCTTCCACTGGCACCTTTCCGACGACGAAGCATGGCGCGTCGAGATCGACGCCTATCCTGATTTGACCGCGGTCGGTGCCTGGCGCGGCCACGGTCTGGCCGTTCCGCCGCTGCTCGGTTCGAGCCCGGCCCGCACCGGCGGCTATTACACCAAGGCTGCCATCCGCGAGATCGTCGCCCATGCCAAGAGCTTCGGCGTGGAGATCGTGCCGGAGATCGATGTCCCCGGCCATTGCTACGCCATGCTGCAGGCGATACCGGAGCTGCGCGATCCGGCTGAGGTCGGCAGCTATTATTCGGTTCAGGGCTTTCCCGATAATTGCATCAATCCGGCCCGCGAGAAGACCTATGAGATCATCGAGACGATCCTCTTGGAACTCATCGAGCTCTTTCCGTTCAAGACCATCCATCTCGGCGCCGACGAAGTTCCGCTTGGCGCATGGTCCGGCTCGCCGGAAGCGCTCGAGCGCCTGCGCACGGTGGCGGGCGACGAGGTTGCCGATGCGCATGCCAAGCGGCTGAACGTTGTGACCAATACCCATGGTGCCGATGACATCCACGGCTCGGGTGCCGCCATCCTGCAGGCGGAGTTCCTGAACCGTGTCCAGCGCTTCCTTGCGAGCAAGGGCTGCATCACCGGCGGCTGGGAAGAGGCGGCCCATGGCGATGTCATCGACAAATCGAAGAGCTATCTCTGCAGCTGGCGCAATGTCGAGGTCTCGGCCGAACTTGCCGAACGCGGCTACGAAATCGTCGTCTGCCCCGGACAGGTCTACTACCTCGACATGGCGCTCCGGCCTGACTGGGATGAGCCCGGCGCCAGCTGGGCAGGCACCTCGGATGCCGAGAAGCTCTACAATTTCGACCCCATCGGCGGCTGGACGGCGAGCCAGAAACAGAAACTCCTCGGCATCCAGGCCTGCATCTGGTCCGAGCCGATGACGGATCGCGCCGTTTTCGACCGCCTCGTCTTCCCCCGCCTTTCCGCACTTGCCGAAACAGGCTGGACGAAGCCTTCGTCAAAGTCGTGGGAGCGTTTCAGGGCGCTCGCAGGACTGATGCCACTGCTCTACGGGCTGCAGCAGTCGTAGCACTCAGGTTGGGACCGCGGGTTTTGATTTGACGATCACCCTTGCCATCGCCGGAGACAGTGATGGCGGGGGATACTGACATCGCTTTCAAAGGGCGTTGTCAGGTGCCGCTTCATCTGCCGCGGGCTGACATCCAGGGGCGGCGATACGAATAGGACGTGTTCCAATCGGAGCGCCGGTCGCGCGGTCGATGGTGACGGGATCGATCTCCGTACCGGTCTCAGCGTCGAAGAAGCGGGTGACTGCACCGCCGCTGCGGTGCTTGCGGCCCCAGGCGCCGATTGCGAACAGCACCGGCAGAAAGTCGCGGCCGGCTTCCGTCAGCACATATTCGTCGCGCGGCGGACGCTCGGAATAGCGACGCTTTTCCAGCAATCCTTCCTCCGTCAGCGACGACAGCCGCCCCGTCAGCATTGTCGGGACGATGCCGAGGCTTTTGCGAAATTCATCGAAGCGGGTCAGCCCCGCATGGGCGTCGCGCATGATCAGCATGCTCCACGCATCGCCGACGAGCGCCAGGCTGCGGGCGATCAGGCAGGGCTGTTTGGAAAGATTCTTCATGTCGATATCTTTTTAGTAGTGACTTGCTATCGATTTGATAGTAACAGAATGCGCATGGATGTTCCACGACAAAAACGAAGGCAGACGTCAATGAGCAAGAAAGAACGCGGCATTGCCCTGGTCACCGGGGCTTCCTCCGGCATCGGGCTGGTGACGGCGAAGGCGCTGCGGCGCGACGGTTACCGGGTGTTCGGCACCAGCCGAAAGCCGATGGCCGACACTGCCGAGGGCATCACCATGCTGGTCTGCGACGTCATCGACGATCAATCCGTGCAGAGCGTCGTCGACGAGGTTCTGAAACGCACGGGACGGATCGACCTTCTGGTCAACAATGCCGGGATCGGCCTGCTCGGCGGCGCCGAGGAATCGACGACGGCGCAGGCCAAAGCCGTATTCGACGTCAACGTCTTCGGCACGATGCGCATGACCAATGCGGTGCTGCCGGTGATGCGGCGGCAGCGCAGCGGCCGGATCGTCAACCTGAGCTCGATCCTTGGGCTGATCCCGGCGCCCTTCAACGCGCTCTACGCAGCGACCAAACACGCGATCGAAGGGTATTCGGAATCCCTCGATCATGAAGTGCGCACACAGGGCATCCGCGTCGTGCTCGTCGAGCCGGGTGTCACCCGCACCTCCTTCGAGGAGAACATCACGCGCCCCGACCGGCCGCTTGCCGTCTATGATGCGGTGCGCGCCGAGGCGGAAAAGCTGATGCGCGAGATCGTCTCAAAAGGCGATGCGCCCGAGGTGGTCGCCGCAACTGTCATCCGGGCTGCCAATGCGCCATCGCCCAAGCGACGCTACACGGCCGGAAAGGCCGCAGGACAGGTGCGTTTCATCCGCCGCTTCCTGCCCGAGTCCTTCGTCGACAAGAGCCTGCGGAAATTCAACAAACTTCCCGATTGATGCTGGCTTGCCGTATTGTCGGCTCATCGCAAAACGAAAGTTCGCCCTCATGAAAGCATTCCTGATCGATCGCTACAAGAAAGGCGGCGCCCTCAGGCTCGGCCAGAGCCCTGAACCGCAGCTGCGCGAGAATGACGTCATGGTCGAGATCCATGCCGCCAGCGTGAACCCGCTGGATGCCAAGATCCGGGACGGAGAGTTCAAGCTGATCCTGCCTTACCGGCTTCCATTGGTGCTCGGCAATGATGTCGCTGGTGTCGTGGTCCGGGTCGGCGCCAATGTCCGGCAATTCAAACCCGGCGACGCGGTCTATGCGCGCCCCGGCCAGGATCGCATCGGCACCTTCGCCGAGTATATCGCCATCGACGCTGCCGATATCGCCCTGAAACCCGCCAATCTCAGCATGGAAGAGGCCGCATCCATTCCGCTTGTGGCGCTGACCGTATGGCAGGCGCTGGTCGAGCGCGCCAAGCTGCAGAAGGGGCAGAGGGTGCTGATCCATGCGGGCTCCGGCGGCGTCGGCACCATCGCGATCCAGCTTGCCAAACATCTCGGCGCCCATGTGGCGACAACGGCGAGCACAGCAAATATCGATCTGGTGAAAAGCCTCGGCGCCGACGTGGTGGTTGATTACAAGAAGGACAACTTCGAAAAGGTGCTGAAGGGCTATGACGTCGTGCTGAACAGCCTCGGCAAGGATACGCTGGAGAAATCGCTCGCCGTCCTGAAGCCCGGCGGCAAGCTGATCTCGATATCAGGTCCGCCCGATCCCGATTTCGCCAGGGAAAACGGCTTCGGCTGGCTGCTGCAGCAGGTCATGCGCTTCTTGAGCTTCGGCATCCGGCGGAAATCGAAACGTCGGGGGATCGGCTATTCCTTCCTCTTCATGACGGCAAACGGCGCGCAACTCGGCAAGATCACCTCGCTGATCGAGGCAGGCGCCATCCGCCCCGTCATCGACCGGGCCTTCCCGTTCGAGAAGACCAACGAGGCGCTGGACTATGTGGAAACCGGCCGCGTCAAGGGCAAGGTCGTCATCGCGGTGAAGTGAGGTCTGCAAGGCCGAAGAGCCCTCGGTTTAGCCGAGCGGCTTTTGCAGGACGTCGAAGCGCAGATTGGTTGCGGAAAAGACAAGTGCGGTCGAGCGAAGGGGCTTCACTGTCGTTGCCGGTAGGCAGAGGGTGTGGCGCCTGTGCCCAACTTGAATGCCCGTGTCATGTGGCTCTGGCTGCTGAAGCCGCAGGCCGAAGCAATCTGCGCTATCGGGTCCATGCCTGATAACATCGATTTGGCGCGCTCGACACGCCGGTGAGCCACCCAGCCATGTGGGGACACACCATAGCTTGCCCGGAACATCCGCTGAAAATGAAAGGCGCTGAGCTGCCCGATCGCCGCCAGATCCTGCAAGCGGATTGTCTCACCGAGATTGGCCTCGATATACTCCAGACTCCGGCGCCGCACATGAGGAGCGAGCCCGCCGCTGATCGCGCAGGGACGCATCCCTCCAAAACGCGGATCAACGAAGAAATCGTTGATCGTCTGTGCCATGGCTTCTTCAGCCTGCAGATGACTGCCCGCCACGATCGCTTGCGTCATCTGCCGAAGCGTGCGCGCCAAGGCGGGTGCATCTGCGAAGGTCACTTCGGGAAGAGCCATGAGCCGAGCATCGCGGTCAAACGTCTCCGCAAACATCCGGCGGATCTGGTCGTCGGGAACATACAGATGGACGAATTGGGAGAAGTCGGTGATTTCCCATTCGGACGAGTGCTCCTGTGGCATGATGCACAGCACTCCCGGACGGCCGCGAACGGCGGGGCTGCCATCCAGACGACGCGTTCCGGCGCCACCCCTGAGATAAAGGCTGAACGTATGACCGTTCGGCCGCTCATAGCTCATCCGGTCGTGCGCATTGCTCCAGATGGCAGCTGATCGCCCAAACCCCAAATCGATGGACTGTGACATCCGCGCAGTGGGAGATGCGGACAAAAACCTGAAAACCGAGGGGTGACTATATTTCACCAATTCTTCCCCACACCTGACCATGCCGCGCGAACAATACCGGCGGACGACGCGCATGGCGAGCCGGAAGTCCGGGCAAATCGATTTCATAGCAAGAATCTGCAAGAGGCCTGCTCACGGTTCGCCTATTGGTCGGGAAAACGAGGATCACTCCATGGCAAATGCCGCTCTTTTCATCGCGACCGTCCTCATATGGGGGACGACTTGGATCGCCATTGCGATGCAGGTCGGTCCCGTGTCGGTCTTGGTCTCAGTCTTTTACAGATTTGCGGTCGCAGCAGTGATCCTCGTCGCCATCCTGGCGGTCATGCGGCGGCTCAAGCTCCCTGCCTTGCGCGATCAACCTTTCATCCTTGCGCAAGCGCTCTGCCTGTTTAGCCTCAATTTCATCTGTTTCTACAACGCCGCCGCCTCTATCCCGTCCGGGCTAATCTCCGTGATCTTCTCGCTCGCAACGATCTACAATGCCGTCAATGCGCGCCTCTTCTTCGGCGACCGCATTACAGGCCGCACGCTTCTCGCAGCCGCGCTCGGAGCAACCGGCCTTCTCCTGCTTTTCGGACCGGACGTTGTCGTCGATTTCGATATGGGCACGTTGAAAGGGATCGGGCTCGCAGCGCTTGGCACGCTGTTCTTCTCACTGGGCAATATGGCATCGCGTCGAAACAGCGCGGTCGGAATCTCACCGCTGACCGCCAATGCCTGGGGCATGACCTATGGCACGATCATCCTCCTCTTCCTGATTGCCGTGACGCAAACGCCGATCGTGGCGCCGCCCAACATCACCTATCTTGCCGCGCTGCTCTATCTCGCGGCAATCGGATCGGTGATCGGCTTCACCACCTACCTCATGCTGGTGTCCCGCATCGGCTCCTCACGCGCTGCCTATGCCACCGTCCTGTTCCCGATCGTCGCCCTGTCGTTGTCGACGGTCTTCGAGGGCTACCACTGGACCGGCCTAGGCCTGATCGGCCTGGCGCTGACGCTTCTCGGGAACGTGGTCATCTTTGCGCGACCTCTAGCCCGTCGCTCGCCGCAGTCAGATGCGAGGCTGCCGGCAGGCGGTTGAGAGGCCGGCCTCGGCAATCTCCTGGGCCGAGGTATACTAGAGCCTTTCCGTTTGTCTCCGAATCACGGAAATGCTCTATCTCTTTGTTTTCACGCAATTCCGGACGCAAAACCGCTACGCACTTTTGCTGGAATTGCTCTAGCCGAGCGGCTTTTGCAGGACGTCGAAGCGCGGATTGGTTTCGGAAAAGATCGGCAGAGCGGCGGCGCCGAGGATTGCCGTATCCTTGCCGGTCATGCCGATCATCACCCGAGGTACCGTCCGCTTCTGGTTGGGATCGATCGGGGTGTGCAGCGGCTCCAGCCGCTCTGCAAGCCGAAGCATCAGCGATGTCGAGATGCTGCCGCCGAGCACGATGGTCTGCGGATCGAAGGCAAGCTCCAGAAAATCGACGGTCTGCCGTAGCGGCTGGACGGCCTGATCCAGCCAGGCGTCGAGACCTTCGCTGCCCTTGGCGATCAGCGCATCGAGATCGTCGGGCGACAGCTCCTCGGCATTGGCAATGCCCATGAATTCGTAGGCAACCGCCGGCGAGACGTAGCGATCCAGACAGCCGCGCTTGCCACAGCTGCAGAGCTTGCCATGCGGTTCGACGATGATATGCCCGATCTCGCCGGCATTGTTGCGGCTGCCCTTGTAGAGGTGGCCATCGAGGAACATCCCGGCACCGATGCCGCCGCCGCCGGCGAGAAACAGATAGACGAAGCTGCCCAAACCGCGGGCGACACCGTGAAGACGCTCGCCGATCGCTGCTGCCGTCGCATCGTTCTCGACGAGCACCGGCACTTTTACCCGCTGTTCCAGCTCATGCCCGACAGGAAAACCCTGCCAACCGGGCAGGTTTAACGGGCTGAGAGAGGTGGTGCCGCCATCGGCATAGCGGCCGGGCAGGGCCATCCCGACGCCGAGCAGCCTGTTCCGGTCGAATGCGAAGGCCTGCTGAAGATCCTCGACGATGGCTTGGAGCGCCGGCATGGCCCGTTGCGGATCCGGATGTTCGACATGCCGCTCGATGCGCGCGCAGACAGCGCCGGAGAGATCCGTCAGAACGCCGCTTGCGCGCTGGCGGCCAAGTTCGAGGCCTATCGAATAGGCGCCGCGCGGATTGATGGTGTAAGGGATGATCGGCTGGCCGCGCGCCAGCTTCTGCGCCTCTGACGGAACGAGAAGGTGCGATCGCTCCAGTTCCTCGACGATATTGGACACGGTCTGGGCGGTCAGCGCCGTCATCCGGGCGATCGCTGCGCGCGACAAGGGACCATTCGTGCGGACAGCCTCGATGACCACACGCCGGTTGTGAGACTTGGCCTGCTCGAGATTCGTGCCGGAAATCGCCTTCATGTCGCCTTCAAAGAAATGGTGCGTCACCCTTGTCACAAGACGAACACCGATGAAAGCCACATTCTTCGTCACGTCCCTGGACTAAAGCATGTCGCGCAAAAGTGTACAGCGCTTTTGCGACAACGACATGCGTAAGAACAAAGACCTAAAGCGCGACAAGCGAATCTGAAAGATCGTGACGCGCTTTAGTGGGCTTTGCCTCTATGCAGGAGGCCGATGATCGCTATCCCCGCCAATCCGGTGACGGCGCTCAGGATCGCGGTTCCCGGATAGCCTGTCACATAGGTGCCGGCGGCAAAGACCAGCGCGCCGATCCCGGCGCTGGCAAAGATATTGACGGAGATCAGTGCGCTGCCGAGCCCCGGCCGGTCGGCGATCAGATCCTGCAGATAGGTGATCGGAATGCTGATGATCGCCGACGCTCCCATGCCTGCAAGCAAGGTGAGCGCATAGAGGTGCCACGGCTCGGAGGCAAAGCCGAGCAGGCTGAGGAACACGGCATAGATGATGGTACCGGCGGCAAGCGCTGTCATCTGGCCGGCCTTCCGCGCGATCCGCGACCAGACGATGATGAAGACGACTTCCAGCAATGCGACGATGCCGACGAGAATGCCGACGTCGCTCAGCCTGCCATGCGCAGCGCCAGTGGCGATCAATGGCAGAAGGGCGTCGTTGAGATGCAGCGTGCTGGTGATCAGCGCCACCCCGCAAATATGCGCCGAGATGCGCGGCGAAACCACCTGGCGAAGCGCGCCGAGATAGCTGAGATGATGAGCCGCGGCCATCTCCGTTCCCGTCCGCTTCGGCAAGGCGAAGACGATGATCCCCTGGCAGAGCAGGCACGAGATGCTGGCAAAAAGGTAGGCCGGCAGCATGCTCGATGCGCCTGACAGCAGCAGGCCGGTTATCCCTGGGATCAGCACCCAGGACAGCGAGATCATGGCGCGCACGCCCGAGTTGGCCGTCACCATGTCGCTTCGGTTCATGCCGTGCATCGCCGCGCGCGCATTGGCAAACAGCAGCGAGTTCAGCGCCCCGTAGATCGGCAGGGGAAGCAAGCCGCTGATGACGAATATGGCCGCAGTCGGAAACGCGTAGACCATGCCGTAGCCGACGATGCCGAAGAGGCAGGCGCCGATCATCGTCGACCGGTACTCGCCAAGCCGGTCGGCGAGATTGCCGAGCAGAATGCTGATGACGACGTTGACCGCCGCCGAGACGAAACTCAGGAAGGAATAGAGGCCGTCGCTCAAGCCCAATTCGCGGATACCCACGACCGAACGATAGGGTGCGGTCATCGCCCCCGCCATGCCGAAGGTGAAAATGGCGATCATGCTGGCGCGGATCGCCGGATTGCGGAAGACGTCGGGAAAAAGTCGGCTCATGCGGTCATCGATCAGAAGTAAGCCGGCTTCACAACCTGCTCCTCTCGTCTTCCTCTGGAGCAATTCCAGGAAAAGTGCGAAGCGGTTTTTCGTCCGGAATTGCGTAAAAACAAAAAGTTAGAGCGGTTCTGCGGTTCCATGAAAAGTTGAACCGCTCTGAATTTCAGTAATGTTCCGATTGCGAGAAGGTTCGCGCGAGCTCGGCCTGGCCGGCCGTGAGGCCGCAATCGACAGGCAGGCAGACGCCGGTGATCGCTGCGGCCAGGGGACCGGCAAGGAAGGCCACGGCATTGGCAACATCTTTCGGATCGACAACGCGCTGCAGCGGATACCAGCGGCGTGCTTCCTCGAAAACATTCGGATTGGCTGCCGCGCGTGCTTCCCAGGCCTGCGTCTTCACCGTGCCGGGTGCGACGGCGTTGGAGCGGATGCCGAACTTGCCGTATTCCACGGCGACCAATCGGGTGAAATGCAGAAGGCCTGCCTTGGCGACGCTATAGGCCGGGTGCCCGAACACATGCATGCCGTTGACCGAGGCAATGTTGACGACGGAACCCTTCGAGGCGTTCAACATGGGCTCGAATGCACGAAAACATAAGAATGCAGCCTCCAGATTGAGCGCATTGTCCGCCCGCCAGATCTCGGGCGTCGTCTCGTGCAGGCTGGTGGCGCGGGCGGCACCGGCATTGTTGACCAGGGTTCGAACCACACCGACCTCGGCAGCGCGTCTTGCCAACTCCGCGATGCTCGTCTCGCTGGTCACATCGCATCCGACGGCGACGAAACGATTGTCCGGCCCGAGCTTCGACGCCACCGCAGAAGCAGCCGCAGCATCGATGTCGGCGAGAAACACGATGTCGTGGTCATCGGCGAGCCGTGCGGCGATCGCCGCGCCGATATCGCCGGCAGCGCCCGTAACGATGGCTATCGACTGCGTCATTTTCTGTCGCTCCCGTTCATGAACCTCAATCTCCAAGCAATTGCCGGTCGTCGCCGTCGCGGTGAATGACCAGCTGTTGCTTGATGCGCCGAAGCGTGGTCGTCGCCTTTGGCTGAACGGCGTAGGCGACCAGGCTCGACAGGATATCGACCGTCGCGATGTAGGCGATGCGCGTGGAGGTCGGGCGATAGATATTGTTGCCTTCGGGAAGGTCGATCGGCACGACAATTTCGGCAGCCTTGGCAACCGGGCTGGCCGTCTGGGTCAGGGCGATCGTCTTCACCTTGGTCTGGCGGGCAAGCTCGAACGCCCGCACCAGCTCCATATTCCGCCCGGAGAAGGACGAGCCGATCAACACGTCGCCCGGCCGTGCCGCGGCAGCCATCATCAGCTGCATGCTGTGGTCGGAACTTGCCGTGATGCGAAGCCCGAGACGGAAGAGCCGGTTCTGGAGTTCGTCGGCGATCATCGACGAATTGCCGCCCGACCCGAACGCATAGATCATATCGGCCTTGGCGATATGCGAAACGGCGGCTTCGATCGCGGCAAGATCGAGCGACCGGTGCAGGAGAAAGAGCGCGTTCTGGGCCTTGGTAATGATATCCTGGGCGACATCGGCCGGATCGGTGCTTTTCGACTCCGGTTTCAGATAGCGAACGCCGATATGGGCGGTACGGGCGAGTTGCACCTTGAAGTCGGAAAAGCTCTCGCAACCGAGCCGCCGGCAAAAGCGGGTGACGGTCGGCGGCGACACCTCGGCTCGTTCCGCAAGCTCGATGATCGAGGCATTCACGGCAAACTCGAAATCGTTGACAATGATCTCCGCGATGCGGCTCTCGGAGGGAGAGAGCCTGCTCTTGTCTTCCTGCAGCGTTGAAAAGATATCCAAGCCCGTCCCCCCGATGGTTCTCTATTTATCCTTCGTCTTATAGGCCACGCAGTCGATCTCAACCTTGCAATCAACCATCATCGACGATTGCACACAGGCGCGTGCCGGCGGATGTTCGCCGAAATACTCCTGATAGATTTTATTGAAGGTCCAGAAGTCGCGCGGATCATCGAGCCAGACGCCGACGCGCACGACGTCCTCGACGCCGTATCCTGCCTCATCGAGGATCGCCAGGACATTGGCGATTGTCTTATGGGTCTGAGCAATGATGTTGCCGTCGATGATTTCGCCATCTTCCATCGCAACCTGGCCGGAAACATACAGCCATCCGTCGGCTTCGACCGCACGTGCGAAAGGCAATGCCTTGCCGCCGGCGCCCGTTTGAACAGTGCCATAGCGCTTGATGGGCATGCTGAAGTCCTTGCAAATTATTTTCTTGATAAGTTGACAAGTGACCATAGAAAGCAGAATTTGACCAGTGAAAAACACGATTTATGAAAAGAATTTCAATCTGGGGCAGATATGCGCGATCCTTTCAAGAATCCTTTCCCGTCCGACAGCGCCCGGTACGCTATCTGGGAGATGCTCGTTCCGCGCGATATCGATGCCTTTCTGGCCGCCGATTGGTCGATGGTCGAACATGACTTCGTGGAAGAGGGCTTCATCGGTATCGATGGCCAAAAGGAAGTCAGCCCCGACAAGTGGCGCCTCGCATTTCCGACGCTGTCGGCCTATCGCCAGGAATGGCTGAGGCAGGCAGAGGATTTCGCCAAACAGAGTTTCGCGGAAGATACGCGCACGGCGATCTTCACCACGACAACGCTGGAAGATATCGAAATCGAAGGCGACATGGCGCTTGTCCGCAAGAAATTCGACGGCGGCATTTCAAAGCCTGACGGTACCCGAGACGTCATGCAATGGCAGACGCTCTATTATTGCAGGCTTCACCAAGGACGCTGGAAGATCTCAGGTTTCACCGGCTATCTGCCGAACCCGATGGGTTGACGCGGGGCCGACAACACGAAGGCGACTTTCTTGCGCATTTTCACGGCAGCACTGGCGACCGAGACCAACACCTTTTCCCCGATCTGCGTGGATCGTCGCGCATTCGAAGCCTCTCTTTATGCCCCGCCCGGCCAACATCCCGAAACGCCAACGCTCTGCACCGCGCCGATCACCGTCGGAAGGCGCGTCACCGCTGAAAAGGGCTGGGAACTGATTGAGGGAACCGCCACCTGGGCCGACCCCGCAGGCCTCGTCAACCGGGCGACCTACGAGGAATTGCGTGACGAAATCCTCGGTCAACTCAGCGCGGCAATGCCTGTCGACGCTGTCGTCATGGGCCTGCACGGCGCCATGGTGGCCGCCGGATACGAGGATACCGAAGGCGATCTGCTGTCGCGCATCCGCGAGATCGTCGGGCCTGATGTCCTCATCTGCGCCGAACTCGATCCACACAGCCATCTCACCGCAAAACGCGTCGCAGCGCTTAATTTCGCTGTATATTTCAAGGAGTTTCCACATACGGACTTCGTCGACCGCGCTGAGGATCTCTGGCGCATTACGGTCGAAACGCTTGAAGGCCGGATCAAGCCTGTTATGTCGGTGTTCGACTGCAAGATGATCGACGTCTTCCCGACATCGCGCGAGCCCATGCGTTCCTTCGTCGACAAGATCATGCAGATCGAGAGGGATGATCCGGACATCCTGTCGATCTCGGTGATCCATGGCTTCATGGTGGGCGACGTTCCCGAAATGGGGACGAAGCTGCTTGTCGTGACTGATAACAAGTCGGGAAAGGGCGCGGTTTTGGCGCGCGAGCTCGGCCTTGAGCTATTTTCGAAGCGTGGCACCTTCATGGTCCCGCAGATCGACGAGAAGGAAGCCGTCTCGCGCGCGATGACTGCCACCGCATGGCCTGTTGTCATTGCCGACGTCTGGGACAATCCGGGTGGCGGCACCGCAGGGGATGCGACTGTCATCCTCGGGGAGCTCATGGCCCGCGGCGTCAGGAGTGCTGCGATTGGCACCATCTGGGATCCGGTGGCCGTCCAGATTTGTTTTGCGGCAGGCGAGGGGGCGGAAATTCCACTGCGCTTCGGCGCCAAGTCGGCGCCCGGCACCGGCAATCCTGTCGACGGCACCATCAAGGTCGTCAAGCTGGTGAAGAATGCCGAGATGCAGTTCGGCGAGAGCCTCGCACCTTTCGGCGATGCCGCACATATCGTCCTCAACGGTATCGACATCATCCTCAATTCGACGCGCGCTCAAAGCTTCGATCCGAGCCTTTTTTCGGCGATGGGCATCGATCCCGCCAGGCAGAAGATCCTGGTGATCAAATCCACAAACCACTTCTTCGCGTCCTTCTCGAAGATCGCGGCGGAGATCCTTTACTGCTCCGCCGGAACGCCTTATCCCAATAATCCGGCGACGACACCGTACCGGCGGGCACCGAAGACCATATGGCCGATCGTCGCCGATCCACACGGACCAGAACGCGGAGCCGCCTAGATGCATGACAACAGGTTTGCCGTCGTCGCCAAGGCAGGCGACAGGATCGCCGATCTCTCGACGCCGCGCCCTGTGATCGACGAAGACAGGTTGGCTGCAAACATAAGCCGCGTTCAATCCTATATGGATCAGCACGGGCTGAACTTTCGACCGCATATCAAGACGCACAAGATCCCGGCCCTGGCCGTTGCGCAGGTTGCCGCAGGCGCCAAGGGCATCAATTGCCAGAAGGTCACGGAAGCCGAAGTCTTTGCCGAAGCCGGCTTCGAGGACATCCTCATCACCTTCAATATCCTCGGACCGCAGAAGCTCGAGCGGCTGGCCAAGTTGAACGAGAGAATTTCGGCCCTCAAGGTCGTCGCCGACAGCGAAGTGACGGTCGACGGGCTCGCAGCACATTTCTCCGGCCACAAGCCGCTGAACGTGCTGGTCGAATGCGATACCGGCGGCAGCCGCTGCGGCGTGCAGACCCCGGGGGAGGCGGCCTCGCTCGCCAAGCGCATCGCCGCTGCTGACGGCCTCACCTTCGGCGGCATCGTGACCTATCCGAAACCGCAATCGGCCGCCGCCGTGGAAGCCTTCATCGCCGAAACGCTCGAACAGCTGACATCGGAAGGCATAACCTGCCCGATCGTCAGCAATGGCGGAACGCCGAGCCTCTTCGAGGCGCATCTCGTCACCTCGGCCACGGAACACCGCGCCGGCACCTATATCTACAACGATCGCCAGATGGTGCGCATGGGCCATTGCACCGAGGACGATTGCGCGATGCACGTGCTGGCGACCGTCGTGTCGCGGCCAAACGCCGACCGTGCCGTCATCGATGCCGGGTCGAAGGCGCTGACATCGGATCTTCAGGGTTTTAGCGATTACGGGCTGATCGTCGGCTATCCCGAGGCGCGGATCAGCAGCCTCTCGGAAGAACACGGCGTGATCGACCTGTCGAATTGCACCGGCCCCCGGCCGCAGATCGGCCAGAAGCTCTTCATCATCCCGAACCACACCTGCGTCGTGTCCAATCTGTTCGACACGATGGTCTTCCATCGGGGCGGCATCGTCACCCGCGTCGAGGAAGTCGCCGCCCGCGGCCTCGTCTGGTAGAGGTCGGTTCCGATTGAAGGCGAAGTGGCCCTGATCACCGACGACCGCAGTGATTGGCTGATTGCTCGCGGTCTCGGTATCAGCAAGAATGCAGTCGCTGATATCGCAAGACATGCACGCGGCGGATGATTTCGTTGCGCCAATAACAGACATCAGCTCAGCACCGACGGATGACCGATTTGGGCCGGAAACTGACGGTCGGTTTTCGGCTTCTAAGTATTGAGAGAGCAGCCGTTCCATAGCGCTCGATACGGGACGCAAACCTAGCCCGCAATCAATCGAGATTGCCAGCGCTTCCCCCGACGCTGGATTGTTCAAGATCATCGAGTGGCGTGAGTATTTCGGAGACCTGATCGCGCAGCCAAGTGTGTGCACGGGAGGCCGAATTGCGCCGGTGCCAAATCATTGCCAACAGTGTTGGCGGCAAAGCAAAGGGCAGCGGATGAATGGCAAGCCCCTCTGCAATGGCCACTTTCACGGCCATCCGGCGCGGTACAATTCCGACAAGGTTTGTCGCGGCCACAGACCGCAAGACGGCCGCAAAGGTCGGTACCGAGAGGACGACCTCACGTTGCAGGCCCAATGCAGCAAGTGCGGCAGTTTCTCGATCGGGCGCCATCTCGATGACGCGGAAGGCGGCGTGGCGCAGACTGCAATACAGTTCGACGGGCATCGCCGCCGCCGGCGTAACACCGTGCTGGCGTAGAACCGGATGATCCTGCCGCGCAACAACAGCGTAACTGGCATGAAAGATGGGTCGCCAATCGACCCAGGGCGAAAAATTGCCCGCAGGCAACAAGATCAGATCCAGCCTGGCTTCTCGTAGGTCGTCCATGGTCTGAAGATTGAGCGAGTCGGTATAGCGCAGCGAAATGCCCGGTGCCCGCTGTTCCAGGTTAGCCATTAGGCCGGGTAGCATCATCTCGGTGAAAAAATCCGACGCTGCAATGCGGAAAGTCTGCACCGCACTCACCGGATCGAAGCTTGCCGGGTTTAAGAGGCGGCTTGAATCCTCAAGCAGTTGCGTCAGCGGCAACACCAAAGCAAGTGCAAATTCGGTCGGGCGCATTTGCTGGCCATCACGCATCAGCAGTGGATCGCCGAAGGCGGCGCGCAACCGCCCAAGGGCCGCCGACACGGCCGGCTGCGATAGGCCAACCCGCTCCCCGGCGCGCACGGTAGACCGTTCGCGCAACAAGGCATCCAGCACTTTCAATAGGTTGAGGTCGAAGGCGGATAAATTCATGGGATCAATTCAGTCGATATAATCATCCAATTTATCACAAGCCCGGCGGCGCGCTATTTCGGGGGCCTTCCGATCAACCAACCACGAAGGTCCCTGTATCATGAACATATATACCCAGCCACAGCAGTCTCATAGCTGGAACGGCACCACCTATCGCATCCTGTTGTCCTCCGCCGAAACGCAAGGCGCCATGTCCATCGTCCACGGCGTTGCCGGCCCGCTTGAGGGCCCGCCTTCGCACATCCATGAGGCCGAGGACGAAACCTTCCTTGTGCTGGAAGGCGTCATTGATTTCGAACTTGAGGGCACCGTGTTTCGGCGCGGTCCGATGGAGACTGCGCATATCCCACGTGGCAAGCGTCATAGCTTCCGCACCGGTCCCGACGGCGCTGTTTGCATCGCCGTGCTGACGCCGGGTGGCTTTGAAGGTTTTTTCGAAGAAGTCGCCGCAGCCGGTTTTCAAATACCGCGTGACATCGCCGCGGTTGCCGAATGTGCGGCACGCTATGGCTCGCAGTTTACCGGCCCCGGGCTGGCGCAGAGAGGCTGATATGCGTGACATCGCCTTTATCTTTTTTCTCGCAGCGGTCGTGTGTGTCACCTCTGGCATGGTTTGGGGGATCCAGATGGCAATCAGCGAGGACCACTTGCTGGCGCCGGCCCATGCGCATCTCAACCTGGTGGGATGGACGACGCTAGCGTTGTTTGGCCTGTACTACCGGCTGACCCCCACCGCAGCGCGGGGGATACTTCCCCGCGTTCACGCCGGACTTGCCATCCTCGGTGTCGCTCTCATGGTCCCCGGTATTGCCATGGTCATGGCCGGAGGTTCGCCCGCTCTGGCGAGTGCCGGCGCGATACTGACTTTGGCCTCGATGCTGCTGTTTCTGGTGACCGTTGCCCGCTACGGATTTGGTGCAGAGGCGTGACGACTGACCGCGGGCTTCGCAACGCCCGCGGTCAAAAGGCTTGGTTTAGCCTCCGGGCATTATAAGAAAAGCGGACCGAACGCCGCGAGAACTGCCGTCCGATTGCCAGAGGTTCTGTGGCGGCATGGAGGAATTCGTGATCTAATCACCCGCATGGGGTGGAATATGAACGCCGGCGCAACTCGACCAGCAGGTATCTGGCTGGACCGGCTCAACAATGGCGGAAGGCTGATCCTACCGCTTACCACTGATCTTGGATTTACCAGCAGCAACTGGAGCAACAGGCACCTTCGCGGGCCGGACTCTGCTATCTGCAGGAGATTGTCCAAAGACGTTCGTGGAGTGAAAAGCACCCCGAAATCATGCCGGCGGGCAGCCGTAATTGCTTGGGGTGTCATTCGCGCCTAGCCGAATCCGACCCCTGGCAGGACGAACCGCCGAAACAGGGCCAGTCGGCTCAGGCCGCCGTCGGATTGATCACGTTCATATCGATTTCGGTCAGTTCCACGCGCCGCTCGAAAGCTATGCCCGCCTCGTCGAAGAGGTGGCAATCTGCGGCATTGATGCCGGTTGCAACCGGCACGTCCGCGCGGATGCCGACGCTGCCCGGCAGCATGGCGCAGAAATTTTCGGCCTCTCCGTTGAGCGAGGCGTAAGCGACCGTATTTGCCCCGAGGCGCTCGATAACCGTCGGCGTCACGGTAAAGACGATATCGCCGCCGTTAAGCTGGATATGCTCCGGCCGGATGCCGAGCGTCAAAGCCTTGCCGACAATGCCGTCGCGCGGCGCCACGGGCAAAAGGGCTGTCTGGCCCTGATAATCCACCTCGACGCCATTGGCGCTGACGCTTTTACAGGTCACGGGAAGAAAATTCATTTTCGGATTACCGATGAAGCCGGCGACAAACTGATTTCTGGGCTTGTGATAAAGCTCCAGCGGCGCCCCAGTCTGGGAGATATCGCCGGAATCCAGCACGACGATACGGTCGGCCATGGTCATGGCCTCGACCTGGTCGTGCGTCACGTAGATCATCGTCGCCTTCAACTGCCTATGCAGCTTGGCAAGCTCGATGCGCATGTCGGCGCGAAGTGCTGCGTCGAGGTTGGACAGCGGCTCGTCGAACAGGAATATCTTCGGTTCGCGCACAATTGCCCGGCCGATCGCGACGCGTTGGCGCTGGCCGCCGGAAAGCATGCCGGGTTTCTGTTGCAGCCGCTGTTCGAGGTGAAGGATGCGCGCTGCATTCTCCACCTTGGCCTTGAGCTTTTCCTCCTCCATCTTTTCGACGCGAAGCGGAAAGGCGATGTTCTCGAAGACTGTCATGTGCGGGTAGAGTGCGTAGGACTGGAACACCATGGCGATGCCGCGCTTGACCGGCGGCAGGTCATTGACCCTGATACCATCGATGACGATGTCGCCCGCGCTCGTCGCGTCGAGACCGGCAATCATGCGCAGCAGGGTGGACTTGCCGCAGCCTGACGGGCCGACGAAGACGACGAACTCGCCGTTCTTCACATCGAGCTGCACGCCCTTCAGAACTTCGTAATCGCCATAGAACTTCTGAACTTTGTTGAGAAAGAGCTGTCCCAAAAATCTGTCTCCGCCAGCGGCCTTCGTCGCACATTCGATTACTATCCCTGCATAATTCCATAATCGGATTCGATTTAAGGATAAAATTATGCAGCAATTCAAAGTGCTACAGCGTCCGTTGCGCCTCTCGAAAAGACGCGCGGCGCTGTAGGGGAGGGATCGCGGATGTTGCCTCCCGCGATCCCAAAGAAGCTTACTTGAACGCCTCGACTTCGCCGGCAGCCTTCTTGAGTGCTGCCTCCGGCTCGGCCTTGCCCGTCACCACGGACTGGATCATCTCGATCATCGAGTTCTGGAAGCCCTTATAGTCGGTGAAGAGCGGCTCCGGACCACCATAGCTGATGCCGTCGATCAAGGGCTTCCAATAGGGATCCTTGGCGACGAATTCATCGACCTTTGCGGACGGGCGCAGCGGGGTGAGGCCGGCGCCGCCCTGCAGTTCGTATTCGGACTGCACATCGGGCGAGGTGATGAACTTGGCGAATTCCGTCGCCTTGTCCTCGACCCCCGAACCCTTGAAGATCGCCAGGCTGTCGGTGATCAGCAGCGTGCCGGGGCCCTTGGCGTCGGGACCGAGCGGCAGTGTCGTGATGCCCCAGCTGATCTTCGTTTTCTTCAGGCGGTCGGCCGCACCCGAGCCTGCCTGGATCATCGCGACCTTGCCGTCGAGGAAGATGGCGCGGACTTCGTTCTGCTCGTAGGCCGTCGGGCCTTCTTCGGCGTAGGGAACGATGTCCTTGTAGGCCTTCAGTGCAGCAAGAATCTCAGGGCTGTCGAGCGTGACCTTGCCGTCGGCATCGATCACCGCGCCATTATTGGTGTAAACCCAATGCATGAACTGGTGCATCGTGTTGTCGAACGTCTTGGCGGAGAGACCGAAGCCCGGAATGCCGGTCTTTTCCTTGATGGTCTTTGCCATCTCGATTTCTTCGGCCCAGGTCTTCGGCGGCGTCTCGGGATCGAGGCCGGCCTGCTTGAAGAGATCCTTGTTCCAGTAGAGCGCCTTGGTAGAGAAGGCGATCGGAACGCCCCACTGTGAGCCCTCAAAGGTGACCGTGTCGACGATGTGCGGATAGTAGGTCTTCTTCTCGTCGTCCGTCATCGGCACCGGAACGATGAGGTCGTTCTGCGCGAATTCCTTCAGCGTGCGCGAACCGACATAGGCCATCGCCACCGGCGTACCGGCGGCGGCGAGCGTCGTTGCCTTGTCCTGGCACTGCGCCCATCCGACGACTTCGGGGGCGACCTTCCAGCCTGCGTTCTTTTCTTCCCACTGCTTGATGTATTTGATGTGGACCGGGTCGATCGTGTCGCCGCAATAGATCCAGCTGATTTCCTTGTCGGCCGCCTGGGCAGTGACGGCGGTCAGTGCCGTCGAACCGAGCAGGGCGAGCGCCATAAGGCCTGTCTTGATTGTAATGCTCACGTCGTGACTCCCATTCTTGTGTTAGCTGTTCACTCGTTTTTTGGTCTTATTGTTTCACCGCACCGGCGGTCAGCCCGCCGACAAGGTAGCGCTGAAGGAAGAAGATGACGACCATCGCCGGCGCGATACCGACGAAGGAAGCCGCCATCAGTTCGTTCCAGATGACCTCCTGCTTGCCGAAGTAAGCAAAGAGCCCCACCGGCAAGGGCATGTATTCGGTCTTCGAGTTGAACGTCAGCGCGAAGATGAATTGCTGGGCGTAGGCGCCGATGAAGGTGGTGATGGCGACGACGATAATCCCCGGCATCGCAATGGGCAGGATGACACGGCGCAGCGTGTAGAAATGGCTGGCGCCATCCATGTAGGCCGCTTCGTTGAGTTCCTGTGGAATACGGATCATGTAGGTGCGCAGCAGCCAGATCGCCGACGGAATCAGGAAGGCGACGCCCGGCACAATCATGGCGAGATAGGTGTTGAGCACACCGATGCTGCGCATCAGCCGGAAGAGCGGGATCAACAGCACGGCGCCGGAGAACATGTTCACCGTCAGGAACGCGCCGAGCAGGATCCCCATGCCCTTGAACTCGAACTTCGCAAAGGCATAGGCCGCCGGAATGACGAGGCAGAGCACGATCAGCGTGACGATGATCGAGATGAAGAACGAGTTGAAGATATAGCGCCCGAAGCCCGGCACGCTGATCCACATCGTCCGATAGGCTTCAAACGAGCCGTTCTCCGGCCAGAAGCGGTAGGGCGAGGAGAAGAGCTGGCTGAGCGGCTTCAGCGAAACCAGGAAACCTTCGACGAAGGGCGACAGCACGAAGAAAAGAAACAGCGCGATGCCGCAATAGATCAGGATGATTTCCCACCAGCGGTAACGGTCGATCATGGCTGCATTGCTCATGCGCGCTTCTCCGGATTGAGGCGGCGGGTGACGCGGAAATAGGCGAAGCAAAAAAGCGACAGGAAGATGCAGATCAAAACGGCGCGCGCTGCACCTTCACCGTATTTCTTCGAGCCGATCGCGGTCTGATAGGTATCGATGATCATCGTCGTCGTCTCGCCGCTCGGTCCGCCCTGCGTCAGGATCCAGATGATGTCAAACGAGTTGAAGGTAGCGATCAGCGACAGCATCGACATGGTGATGATCGCCGGAACCATCAGCGGCAGCGTGATGCGGCGGAAACGGTACCAGCGGCCGGCGCCATCGGTCCAGGCAGCCTCGTAGAGATCCTTCGGAATGGATTGGATTGCGGCCAGGAAGTAGATCGTCACCAGCGGCACGCCGATCCACACGTCGGTGATGATCGTTGCCCAGAAGGCGGTGCTTCCATAAGCGAGGAAGGCGACCGGACCATCGACCAGACCGAAGCGCTGCAACATGCCTGATATCATCCCGAACTGGCCGTTATACATCCAGCCCCACATGAAGATGCCGATCGCCATCGGCACGATCCATGGCGGCATGGTCAAAAGCCGGAACAGCGAGCGGCCGGGGACCGCGGCATTCAGCATGGTCGCACCGAAAGTGCCAATCACCATTTTCAGGGCGACCGAGAAGAATGTCCAGATGAACGTACGGATGATAACTTCTGCAAACCGCTCGTTGAAGATCTTCTCGTAATTGGCCCATCCGACCCAATTGGTGGTCTTCCTGAGGGACGCGTCGGTGA
Source organism: Rhizobium beringeri (assembly GCF_004306515.1). Classification (NCBI taxonomy): domain Bacteria; kingdom Pseudomonadati; phylum Pseudomonadota; class Alphaproteobacteria; order Hyphomicrobiales; family Rhizobiaceae; genus Rhizobium; species Rhizobium beringeri. The sequence continues at coordinate 323,600 of NZ_SILG01000003.1, forward strand.
AAGAGAGAATGAAGGTATCGACCAGCGGATAGGCGACGATCGCCAGAACATAGAGCACAGCCGGAAGAAGAAGGATGCAAGCGAAGATGAAGGTGCTTCTTTGAACACTCATCTTGCCGCCCTCCTCAAGCCGCTCTTGCGTGAAGGGCTTCGTCGAAGCGGTCCCAGATCGGACGCAGATCGACGACCGCTTTCTTCATCCTCGCTTCGTCCATCGCCAAGGCGAGGATGCCGGCCTCGAGCGCATTCAGCGTGGAAACAGGAAGTTCGAGCCCGGTGCGCACGCTTTCAAGCAGGTCGCTCGCCATCTGTTCATCGGCGCCGTAGTGCTGGGAGAGCTCGGTGGCGGCATATTTGTTTTCGACAATCTTGTTGCCGGTCAGCTGTTCGTGCACATCGAGATAGCCGCGGACGAAATCGCCTTCGGCCATGCCGCGCGAGCCCATGATGGCAAAACGGCGGAATTGATCGGGCACATTGAGATTGGTGTGAAAGTTCATGCCGACGCCATTGGCATATTCGACGATCGCCACCTGATAGTCGATGATATCGGCATCGCTGTCGAAGACCTTGTCCGATCCCATCCACCCGCTCGGCTTGCGGTGAAAAAGCTCGAGGTCGTTGATACCTTCGCGCGCCGGGTCGTTGGCCGGAGTGAAGCTCTTGCGGCCGCCGAAACTTGCGACGCGCTCAGGCCGCGCGCCGACGACACCATTATAGAGATCGAGGTCGTGGCAGCATTTCTCCAGCATGAAGCTGCCGGAATAGCGCTCATAGCGGCGCCAGTCGCGCATGAAGAAGGCGCCGTGATAAGGCTCGATATGTTCGGAGGCCTCGATCGACACGATCTGACCGAGCTTGCCCTCGGCCTGGATGGCGCGGAGATCCTTATAAAGAGGAGAATAGCGCAATACGAGGCCGACCATCAGCCGCTCGTGGCCGAATTTTGCCATCAGATGGGCAAGTTCGATGCTTTCGGCGATCGTGGTGACGATCGGCTTTTCGCAGAAAACCTTGAGACCGGCCTGAAGTCCGAGCCTGATATGATCGAGATGCATGTGATTGGGGGAGCCGATCATCAGGAGATCGAGCTTTTCCGAAGCGAGGAGCTCCTCCGGCGAACCATAGGCCTTGCCGACCGAAATTCCCTTTTCCGTCAATCCGGGAAGTCCGGCGGGTTCCGGATCCACATAGCCTACGATGTCGAAGCTGCTATCGATTGCCTTGAAAACATAGCCGAGATAGCCGAGCCGGAATCCTAGCCCGATGATTCCCACTTTCATGCCGATCAAGTTCCCATTTAGTAATTTATTTTCTTTAAGTTGGGACAAAAATCGGGAGGCGTCAATAGAAAACGGGCCTCAAAGCGCGAGTATGAAATTAATTTTCATAGATCGGTAGCCGGCGGTCGATTGCTGGCTGCGACCGGCCGGACGCCGATTGCCAATGGCAATAGTGCGCATCTCTTGAAGCCAGGGCCGCGAATTCGGCGCCTGTTGGCGCAGCCAGCAATCGCCCCGGCAAGCTCACGCGGAACTCGCGAAATGTTGAAAAGAGCCGCGAGTTTACGTGTGTAGGATGGGGCGACAAGCCGGAGGCAAGGAGGAGCCATCATGACACGTATGACAGCCAAGGATTTCCCTCAGGAACTTCTCGAACTCTACGATTATTACGCGCACGGGAGAATTACCAAGCGCGAGTTTCTCGACCGGGCCGGCAAATTCGCTGTCGGCGGCGTGACGGCAGCCGCCATTCTTGCATCACTGAGCCCTGACTATGCGCTGGCGACCCAGGTCGAGTTCACTGACCCCGATATATCAGCCGAATACATCACCTATCCTTCGCCGAAAGGAAATGGAGATGTCCGCGGCTATCTCGTCCGCCCCAAAAACGCGACCGGCAAAATCGCCGCCGTGGTGGTCGTTCACGAGAATAGAGGCCTGAACCCCTATATCGAAGATGTGGCGCGGCGCGTGGCAAAGGCGGGTTTCATCGCACTTGCACCGGATGGCCTGACCTCGGTCGGAGGCTATCCCGGCAACGATGAAAAGGGGCGGGAGCTCCAGCAGAAGGTCGACCCGGAAAAGCTGATGAACGATTTCTTCGCGGCGGTCGAATTTTTGATGCACAGCGATCTCACCACCGGCAAGGTCGGCATCACCGGTTTCTGCTATGGCGGCGGCGTCGCCAATGCTGCGGCGGTCGCCTATCCGGAACTTGCCGCAGCCGTGCCCTTTTACGGCCGGCAGCCGCGCGCCGAGGACGTGCCGAAGATCAAGGCGCCGTTGCTTCTCCACTATGCCGGGCTGGACAAGGGGATCAACGAAGGCTGGCCGGCCTACGAAGCTGCGCTGAAATCGTCTCAAAAAACCTACGAGGCCTATGTCTATCCCGACGTCAATCACGGCTTTCACAATGATTCCACACCCCGCTACGACGAAGCGGCAGCCAAGCTCGCCTGGCAGCGAACGGTCGACTGGTTTACGAAATACCTTGCCTGACAACGCCGCGGCCTGAACGATGCTGCGGGCGGGGAGGCTTTCCCCGCCGTCTATCCATCTCCGTGGCTTGTCAGGGCGACTGACGGTCTGCAATCAGGCTCCAGAAGGGATCGTCGCCGGACAGGTTTTCCAAATCGGCAAGCCTGCGAAGCTGCAGGAAAGAGGCGCCGGACACATTCCGATTTCCCCAGCGCAAGCAGTCGATGAATTTGACTTCACGTTCATGAACGCTCATCGGCGCTTCGAGCGATCCCTTCGCATGCAAGCGGGACTTGTTCAAAATGCGCCCGTCGCGCATCGTGACCGTGACGACATGCGGGAGGCGCTCCACGCCTTTTTCCTCATCGGCCGAATAGGACTGCATTTCGATGCGCGGCATGAATTCCCGGATTTCCGGCCGCCCTATCTCCTGCCGCGTAAAATCGGAAAGGCTAAGGGAGCCTTTGAGGAAAGCTGTCGCCAGGCAATATTGCATCGAGAAGCGGGCCTGCATCTCGTCGGCGGGCTCGGGATAAGCGAGGTTGCGGACAGCGGATATGCCGACTTTCGTCTTGATCCTGGCAATGTCCCCCGCCAAAAGCCCATGCTCCTGCTTCAGATCCAGAAGCGCGTCGATTGCGCGATGGGTCGAAGCGCAGCAGGGATGGCGCTTGGTCACCACACCACGGCTTTCGACGATATGCTCCTCCTCGAATGTCAGGCCCTCCCAGCCCTTGGCATCATCGCCTCCGAAAAGATCGAGGAAGCCTTGCGGCCGCTCGAGGATATCCGCCCGCCCGCTCATGCCCGCAAGCGCCATTCGTGCCGCATCCACGGCATTGCGCGCGGCAATGCCGGCATGAAGCGGTTTGGCGGTCGTGCCGAATTGCCCTTTCGGGCCGCAGGCAAAGCTCGTCGCGAGGCTCATCGCCGCGGCTAGGCTCTCCTCGTCGGCACCGAGAAGCCGTGCCACACCAGCCGCGGCCCCGATGCTGCCGACCGTCGCCGTTGCGTGCCAGCCCCTGTTGTAGTGAGAGGGATTGACGCCAAAGCCGACAGCCGCCTGCGCTTCCAGCCCGGCCAGGTAGGCCTCAAGAAAGCGTTTTCCGCTTGTCACCTTGCCACTCGTCAGAACCGCCAGCAGCGCCGGCACCAGCACCGCGGAAGCATGCGCCCTCGCCGGATGGAAATTGTCATCGAAATCGAGCGCATGAGCCGCCGTTGCGTTGATGAGTGCGGAGAGAGAGGGCGAGGCGGAGCCGCCGATAACGAGCCGCGCTTCGCCGCCTCCGGCGATTTCCCCGTCGAAAGCGCGGGTGAGCGCTGCGACGCTTTCATCGCCGCTGCCTGCAATCATGCAGCCGATGGTGTCCACCGCAGCATCTCTTGCCCTGTCCATGGCGAGGTTTGAGAACGTCGTTCGCGACAGGACCTGTCCCGCGATCTTCCGGAGAATGGTGGCCATTGACGAAAGTCTTTCCGTGAGTTTGGTTCTCAGCGGAAAATGTTCAACTTTCCGCAGCTCCGCAATCTTATGCGGTTTGCGGGTAGGGCTATCGACACTGGAGATAGAATGGCGCGAGACACGAGTGCGGCGATCAGCCTGAAGCATATCGAGGCCTATGACGCCATCGCCGCGACGGGCTCGACGATCGCCGCTTCCGTCGAACTTGGGATCTCGCAATCCAACGCCAGCCGCTTGTTGCAGCAACTGGAAGACTATCTCGGCGTCCGGCTTTTCGACCGGGAAAAGAACCGGCTTCAACCGACCCGCGAGGGGCTGCAGCTCGGCCCGGAAATCCGTGCCATTTCCGACCGGCTACGCGCCTTGAAAACGGCGGCGATGGAGCTCGAGAGCGGCCGATCGCGCGAGATCATGCTGCGGCTCGCCTTTCCCGCCAGCCTTTCCTCGACGCTCATTCCGAAGCTGGTGAAGAACTTTCTCGCCGCGAATGGTCCGATGCGCGTCGAGGTCGCATCCGGCAGCTATCTGGCAATTGAACGGATGGTGGCCGACGGCGAGGCCGATCTCGGCTTCGCGCGTCTGCCGCTGATGAGCCCGGGATTGAAACAGGAGAAGATCCTGTCGTCGCGGATCATTTGCGCCCTGCACAATGATCATCCCAAGGCCGGCAGCCGCCTATTGTCTGTCGGCGACCTGAAGGGGCAGGATCTGATCATGCTGAACAGGGAGCGACCGGTTCGCCACGAGTTGGAGGCGTTGTTCTACAAGGCCGGCATCCGTCAACGCCCCTTGCTCGAGGCACATTCGGTGGCGAGTGCCTGCGCGCTGGCCGCCCAGGGGCTCGGCATTGCGCTGGTCGGCGAGATCATCGCCCGCGAATATGCGACGCTGCCGCTGCAGTTCATTCCGCTCGAACCCGAACTGCCGGTTGCCTACGCGCTGATCAGCGGAGAGAAATTTCCGATGCCCAAGGCCGCCAGCCTATTCCTTCAAAGCATTTCGGATTGGGCATGATGACGGTGCTTGAACTGTCCCGGGGGATTGCGAACACATGAATATCAAGCAACTGGAAGTCCTGCGCACGCTTCTGGCGACGGGGTCGACGATTGCCACGGCAAAGACGATGGGTCTCAGCCAGTCCGGCGTCAGCCGCCTCCTCCAGCAGCTCGAGGCGGATCTTTCGATGTCGCTTTTCGTGCGCGACAAAGGCCGTCTCGTTCCGACCCCCGAGGCCCTGCTTCTTGCCCGCGATGCCGAGAACATCCTGCTGGCGGTCGATCGGATGTCGGGTCATGCGGAGGACTTAAGAAGTGGCGCCGCCGGCCCTGAGATCGTCCGCATCGGCCTGCCGAGCAGCATGTGGGAGCATTTCGCGCCGGCAATGCTGGTCGATTACATCAGCGATTTCCCCGGTGTGCGGATCGAAACCTTCTTCGAGACGACGACCGCGATCAACAAGCTCGTCGAGCAGAGGGTGATCGACTTCGGCTTTCTGCGCATGGAGGGCGAGAGCGGACCGGGCATCGAGGTCGAGCGCGTCGCTACCGGCGAAAGCGTCTGCGTCGTTCCAAAAGACCATCCTCTTGCGAAACTGGAGGAAATCACGGTCAAGAATTTGCGCGACGTTCCTCTCATTCTGATTGGCCGCCAACGGCCGAACCGCATGGCGCTCGACCAGACCTTCCGGCGGGCCGGCATCAAGCAGATCGTCAAAATCGAGACGCATACCAACAGTTCCGCCTGTTCCTATGTCGCGCATGGCCTTGGGGTCACGATCATCAGCAGCTTTTATGCGAACCTCTATCGCCACCTGCCGGTGGTTCACCGTCCTTTCGTGCCACGCGCGACCCAGGAATTCGGATTGGCAAGGGCGGTCGGGACGCCACTCTCGATTGCCGCCCACGCTCTGAGCGATGCCTTGAAGCGACAGATCCAGCTTTCGCAAAAAGACATTTAAAATCAAATTTTTAGCCTGAACTCTTACGCGAACGCAGCCGCTTTGGTTGCGGTCGTATTCCGCATAGACTTATGACGGAATCGCATAATATTGCGGATATTTCTTCATTCGATCATAGTCTGCGGCAACGAAACCGATGGCGCCGGGCACTGTCCGTCGCCCATCGCGGGGAACAAAAATGCTTAAATTCGTTCTAAACCGCCTGCTGATGGCATTGCCGACGATCGCCCTCGTTTCGGTGACCGTCTTCACGCTGATCCGCTTCATACCCGGCGATCCGGCGGCACTGATGCTGGGCGACATGGCTGAGCCGGCTCAGATCGCGGCAATGCGCTCGGAACTCGGCCTCGACAAATCGCTGCCGCAACAGTTCCTGATCTGGACCGTCAATGTCGTGCAGGGTGATTTCGGCCGCTCGATCGTCAATGACGAGGCGGTTCTGCCGCTCGTCGCATCACGTTTTCTGGTCAGCGCCGAAGTCGTCGTCGTCGCCGTGCTTCTGGCGAGCCTCATCGCCGTGCCGGCCGGCGTCATCGCCGCCTGGCGGCAAAACAGTCTGACGGACCTGGCGCTGGTCGGCACGGCCACGATCCTGCTGTCGATCCCGACATTCTGGCTCGGACTCCTGCTTCTGCTTTTCTTCGGCTTGAAACTCGGCTGGTTGCCGGTCCTGGGCTATGTCTCGATCGGCAGCAACGTCACCGGTGGCCTGCTCTACCTCGTGCTGCCGATCATGACCCTTGTCATTCATGAGATGGGTGTGTTGATCCGCATGGCACGCGCCTCGACGCTGGAAGTGCTGCGTCTCGACTATATCACCCACGCCCGGGCCAAGGGGCTTTCCGAGAGCGCCGTCCTCTGGCGGCACGCCTTCAAGAATGCCTTCGGACCGACCTGGACAGTCATCGGTCTGATCCTCGGCAATCTGCTCGGCGGCATTGCCGTCATCGAGACGGTCTTCACCATTCCGGGGCTCGGGCGACTGATGGTCGACAGCATTTTTGCCCGCGATTACCCCGTGATCCAGGGGTGTCTGCTGTTCGTCTCGCTTTCCTATGTGCTGGTCAATTTGGTCGTCGACCTGCTCTATCCCCTGTTCGATCCGCGGGTAGTCGCCGAATGAAAAACGTCACCTTCAACGGCTTCATCGGCAGCATTCTGATTGCCGTATTGCTCATCTCCGCTGCGATCGGCCTTTTCTGGACCCCCTATGATCCGATGAAGCTCGGCTTCACGGCACGGCTGGCGGCGCCAAGCAGCGCCCACTGGCTCGGAACCGACGAATTCGGCCGCGACGTGCTCAGCCGCCTGATCGTCGGCGCCCGGGCGAGCGTCTGGATCGGCACCTTGACGGTCGTATTCGCGACGGTCTGCGGCACGCTGATCGGTCTCGTCAGCGGTTACGCCCGCGGTTGGATCGATGCAGTCATCATGGCCGTCAACAATGCGCTTCTCGCCTTTCCGGGCATCCTTCTGGCGCTTGGATTGCTCGCCGTCTTCGGCGCCAACCAATATGGCATCATCTTCGCGCTGGGCATTGCCTATTCGCCCTCCATGGCCCGCGTTGTCCGGGGTGCCGTCCTGTCGCTGCGCGAGCGGGAATTCATCGAGGCCTCCAAGGTGATGGGCAATGGCGAGCTCTACACCATGTTCCGCCATATCCTCCCCAATTGCATCGCCCCGATCACCGTGCTTGCGACCTCGATGTTCGGCTGGGCGATCCTTTCGGAAAGTGCGCTCAGCTTTCTCGGTCTCGGCGTCCCGCCACCGGCGCCGACCTGGGGCAACATGCTGGCCGCCGGCCGACCATTCATCGAGCAGGCTGTCTGGCTGGGTCTGTTCCCGGGCCTGGCGATCGCCCTGACGCTCCTCGGCATCAATCTTCTGGGCGACGCTCTTCGGGACAAGCTTGATCCGCGGATGAGGGGGCTGAAATGACCAATAGAACGCTTTTGAATGTCCGCAAACTGTCGCTTCAGGTCACTGGCACCGGTGTGCAGGTCGTCAAGGACGTCAGTTTTGACATCGCGCCAGGCGAGATCTTCGGCATCGTCGGAGAAAGCGGATCGGGCAAGACACTGGCAACACGCGCCCTGATCTCGCTGCTGCCGGCACCCATCAAGGTGATCGGCGGCTCCGTTACATACAAGGGACGCGACGTGCTTTCCATGAACGGCGCGCAATTGCGCCAATTGCGTGGTGCGGAAATCGGTGTCGTCTTTCAGGAACCGATGACCTCGCTCAATCCCTCGATGACCGTCGGCCGCCAACTCGAAGAAGGGTTGCAGCTGCATACGAAACTTTCGCGGGAAGAGCGGCGCAGCCGGATCCTCGACATGCTGAACCGGGTCGGCATCCGCGATCCCGCCGGGGCTCTCTCTTCCTATCCGCATGAATTCTCGGGTGGCATGCGCCAGCGCATCATGCTGGCATCGGTCATGCTGCTGAAACCGGCGCTGTTGATCGCCGACGAGCCGACAACCGCGCTCGATGCCGTGATCCAGCGCGACGTCATGGAATTGATGGTGGAACTGACGCAGGCGGAAGGCACCGCCGTGCTGCTAATCAGTCACGACCTGCCGATGGTTGCCCGTTACACGGACCGCATCGTCGTCATGGAAAAGGGCGTGATCGTCGAAGAAGGACGCACCGCCGATCTGCTCGACGCACCGCAGCGTGCCTATACGAAGAAACTGCTTTCCTCCCTGCCGTTTCGTGGAGAGACGCGGACGATCGACAAGACCAAGGCGCCGATGGTTTCGGCGCGGGATATCGTCGTCGATTATGCGGGCCGGCGGTCGCTGATGAAGAAGGCAACGCCAAAACGGGCGCTGCATGGCGTCAGCATCGATATCCACGAGGGCGAAGTCGTGGCACTAGTCGGCGGTTCGGGTTCCGGCAAGACCACACTCGGCCGCACCATTGCCGGACTGGTCCGGGAGAGCGAAGGCGATATCCGCTTCAAGGGACGCAGCCGCGACGACGACTGGATGGACTATCGGCTGAATTGCCAGATGGTGTTTCAGGATCCTTATTCCTCGCTCAATCCGCGCATGACCATCGTCGCGCTTGTGGAAGAAGCGCTGCGGCTCGTTCCCGATCTCGACACTGCGGCAAAGCGCAAGCGCGCCCTGGAGACGCTGGAAGAAGTCGGGCTTGGGGCCGACTTCGCCGGGCGCTACCCGCATGAGCTTTCGGGCGGCCAGCGTCAGCGCGTAGCGATCGCCCGGGCCATTGCGCGCCGGCCGAAATTCCTGATCGCCGACGAACCGGTATCGGCCCTCGACGTGACGGTCCGGGCGCAGGTGCTCGAACTCCTGTCCGATCTGCAAAAACGCTACGGCTTTTCCTGCCTGTTCATCAGCCACGATCTCGGCGTGGTCGAACAGGTGGCCGATCGCGTCGTCGTCATGCAGGACGGCCGGATCATCGAGGAAGGCGACCGCGATACGGTTTTCGACAGCCCGAAGGAGGCCTATACGCAAAGGCTTCTCTCGGCCATCCCCGCTCTGGACCACAATGCTCAGGGCGGCGTGATCCTCAAATGGCGCCTGGAGAACTGACATGACGACGATGATTGAATCCGCAAAGCTCGCGGAGCGATTGAACGCGATCTGCGATGCCCAGCCTTTCGTGACGCGCTTCATGGTGCGTGCGCTTGGCAGCGGTGAAACGATCGGCAGAGGTGCGGATGAGGAAACGCCCTCCGCCAGCACCAGAAAGACCTCGATCATGATGGCGGCCCTGAAGGCCGCGCATGAGGGGCGCCTGGATCTGGACGAACGGATTACCTACGAAAAGCGTTTCGCCGAGGAAGTGGCGAGCGGGATGTTCCGCTATCTGACGCCCGGTATCGTCATATCGCTGCGCGATGCCATTACCGGCATGATGGTGCTGAGCGACAATGTCTGCACCAAGATGGTCTTCGAAAGGCTGACGCTAGAAGAGGTCGACGATTATTGCAAGTCGATCGGCATGTCAGGCACCAACCATCGCTTCCTCATCCCTCCCTTGGCGCTGTCGCCCGATCATTCCTTGAAAGCCGTCACCACGACGACGGCACGGGATCAGGTCTATCTGCTGCAGACCATCCTGGATGCCCAGGATTCGCGGGAAGCCGCGGACCGGCTCGGCTGCTCGCAGGCGCTGTGCGCTTACGCGCTTCAAACCCTGAAGAACCAGATCCTGCGTTATGCCATTCCTTCCCGGCTGCCATTCGGTGCGCTCGTCGCCCACAAAGGTGGCACGGGAAAGCGCGGCCGCATGAATGCCGGTATCGTCTATCGCGACGGGACCCCCTTCTACATCATCGCCGCCTATACCGACGACGTGCCGCAGGAAATGCCGGACGGCACCCCTGGCTATACAGTCGCGCTTGAAACCATCGGCAGGCTTTCACGCGCCTGCTGGGATGAACTCCAATCCTAACAATCCATAAAAGAGGGTAGAACAATGCATAAGCTTCTTCTTGCAGGGACCATGTTGATGGCGACGACCGGCGTGGTCCACGCCCGCGACATCGTCGTGGCGCAAAGTTCCGATCTGCGCAGCGCCAATCCAGGCGTCAATCGCGACGGCAATACCGATGGCGTCATCCTGCATATCGTCGAAGGGCTCGTCGGCTATGCCAACAACGGCGAGGTCAAGCCGCTGCTGGCAAAGAGCTTCGAAGTCTCGGCGGATGGGCTGACCTACAGCTTCAAACTGCGTGACGACGTCAAATTTCACAACGGCCAGAAATTGACCGCCGATGACGTCGTGTGGAACTGGAACCGCTATCTCAAGCCCGAAACGAAATGGACCTGCCTTCCTGATTTCGACGGTAGCGGCAGCGTGCATGTTACCGGGGTCAAGGCAGTCGATGCTTCGACCGTCACCATCACGCTGGAAAAGCCATCCGCGGTTTTCCTTGGCCTGATGTCGCGCCCCGAATGCGGTTACACCGGGATGATTTCGCCGGAATCGGTCGGCGCGGATGGCAGCTTCATCAAGCCGATCGGCACCGGTCCCTTCAAATGGGATGAATGGAAGAAGGGCGAGTATATCCATCTCGCCAAGTTCGACGATTATGTCTCGCCCCAGAACGACGGCAAACCCGACGGCATGGTCGGATCCAAACGCCCTCTCGTCGATGGCATCAAGTTCATGGTCATTCCCGATGCTTCGACCGTAAAGGCCGGCCTTCAGTCCGGGGTGCTCGACACCGCGGAGATTTCGCCGGACCTCATTCCCGAATTCAAGACGAGCGATACGATGCAGCTGATCGTGGCGCGCAACAACGGCAAAAACCTCTTCTACATCCAGACGCGCGACAAGGTTCTGAGCAATCCCGGCGTGCGCCGCGCCATGGCGATGGCACTCGATCTCGATCAACTCGTCGAGGCAGCCTCCAATGGCACCGGCGCAGCCAACGGTTCCATGGTTTCGGAAGACTCGCTCTATTTCGACGATGTCCAGAAGGAGCGTTTGCCCTACGACCTTGAGGCCGCGAAGAAGGAACTTGCAGCGGCCGGCTACAAGGGCGAGCCGATTTCCATCATCGCCAACAAGCGCAGCAACGTGCCAAGCTTCCCGGCCGCGGTGATGGCGCAGGCCATGATGCAGCAGGCAGGTCTCAATGTGCAGATCGAGGTGCTCGACTATGCGACGCAGGTCGATCGCCGCCGGTCCGGCAACTACCAGATCATCTCGCAATCGGTCGCGCCGCGGCTCGATCCGGCGCTGATGTACGGCTTCTATGTCGGCAACAAGGACAAGAATGCGTCTTTGATGTGGGATGACCCGAAGGCAGTCGAGTTGATGAAGGCCGCCTATGCGGAGTCCGACCAGACGAAGCGTCAGGCGATCTTCGACGAGTTTCACACGCTGATGCTCAAGGAAATGCCGGGCATCTTCCTCTATGACATGGTCGATGTCTGGGGCGCGACCAAGAAGCTGAAGGGCCAGCCCGTCTGGCAATCGAATGCCCGTCTTTGGGAAGTTTCGCTCGACAACTGATCCTGAACTGCCGCGCCCGGTGGTCGGGCGCCACCATCCCGCTTCGACAGTCAACAGAAGATCCGGCAGGCAGTCCTGCCGGGTCCGGTGCAACACATCCCTGTGGCGGCAGGGCAGACAGCGAGGAAATACCATGAATCTTGACGCGATCAGCTCCATTGCCGCGACGATCGAAATGATGAAGCCGGATTATACCGCCCTCAGCGACAGTATCTGGGATTTCGCGGAGTTGAAGTTCGAGGAGCGGCGCTCGTCGCAATTGCTGGCAAGGACACTCGAGGAAAACGGCTTTGCCGTGCGCCGCGGCGTCGCAGACATGGAAACGGCCTTCATCGGCGAATCCGGCAGCGGCAAGCCGGTGATTGCTTTCCTCGGCGAATTCGATGCCCTGGCCGGAATGAGCCAGACCGCCGACGTGGCCGAGCCTCTTCCCGAGGCGGCGGGAGCAACCGGTCACGGCTGCGGGCACAATCTGCTTGGCGTCGGGTCGCTGATGGCGGCGGTTGCGCTTGCCCGCCACCTCAAGGAGAACAACCTGCCCGGGACGGTGCGCTATTACGGCTGCCCGGGAGAGGAGGGCGGTTCCGGCAAGACCTTCATGGTTCGCGCCGGCGCATTCGATGACGTCGATGCCGCCCTGACCTGGCATCCGGCTCCGTTCAACGGCGTTCGTTCGACGAACAATCTTGCCGTTCTCGAATATTACTATCGCTTCAGGGGTGTCGCGGCACATGCTGCCAACAGCGCCCATCTCGGCCGTTCGGCGCTCGATGCGGTCGAACTCATGAATGTCGGCGTCAATTTCCTGCGCGAACACATGCCGCAGGATTGTCGCGTTCACTACGCGATCACCGACACCGGCGGCAGGGCCGCCAATGTCGTGCAGGCCAGCGCCGAGGTTCTTTATCTGATCAGGGCGCCTGACATGCCGCAGGCGCTTGAGCTTGCCGGGCGCGTCGAGAAAGTTGCACGAGGTGCCGCGATGATGACCGAAACCGCGGTCGAGATCGTGTTCGACACCGCTTCGACCAACCTTCTTCCCAACATCACGCTTGAAACGGCAATGCACGAGAACATGGTCGCGCTCGGGCCGATAGCCTTCGACGAGGCCGACATCGCCTTCGCCAGGAAAATCCAGGATACCTTCACTGAGGAAGCGATCAGGAGCAGCATCCGCCTCTATCAGATCAAGGGCGATGTGTTCGCCAACGCCAAGGTCGATGGCTCGACGCCCTTGCACACTGGACTGCGCGATTTCGAGGGACAATCGCATTTCCGGGCCGGATCGACCGATGTCGGCGATGTCAGCTGGGTGACGCCAACCGCGCAATGCTGGGCGCCAGCCTGGGCGATCGGCACCAATCCCCATACCTGGCAGGTCGTCGCGCAGGGAAAAAGCCCGGCCGCGCACAAAGCCATGGCGCATGCGGCCAAGACGCTTGCGACCACGGGTCTGGCATTGATGTCGTCATCCGACCTCCTGGCAGCCGCGACGGCCGAGTGGCGAGAAAAGACCAGCGGCAAAGCCTATACATGCCCGATCCCCGACAATGTGATGCCCGCAACGGTTCACGGCCGGTAGTTCCCGGCCGCTCGGGCTTCCCGGCTATTTCCGCTTGTCGGGCGCGTGCATACTGGTCTTGGCCGTTCTTTACGGCGGGGAGCCATTCTTCGCCGTCCATCCGTCCCCTTGCGACCCGCCGATGAAATTGCCCGGTCAGCGACGGCACCGGAATCGCAGCACGGCGCTTGGCTATTGCGAGCCGCCGGCTTTGCGTCGTCGCCGGCTGACCATCATTCCGCCGACGATGAGAACAATTCCAGCCGCGTTCGCCCAAAATGACGCTGGAACAGCGCTGATATAATCAAACGCTACCCCTGTTACCATCTGGCCACCGATGATCAGCAGAGCCGAATTAACCGCACCTATTCGGGCAATGACCCAACTGCCCGCCGCCACGAAAATAACGCCGATGGAACCACCCAGATAAGCATACCAAGGCGCCTCGGCAGCGCCCGCAGGAAGCAGGCCCCCGACAACGAGGCCAAGGCAGGTGAGGACAGCAAAGCCTATGGCATGATTCCAGAAGGATGCAATCAGCGGCGTGGTGGATATGCTCAACCGCCCATTGAGCTGACGACTGAGGCCGACGAGCACACCGCCCAGGCAGGCGAGGAGAATGAACACCATCACGCCGCGCCTCGCCCAAACAGGATGATGAGTGCAGCCCCCGTGACGACCAAGCCGAGCGCGGCGATGTCTCGTGTATCCGGACGCCGCTTTGGCAGACCGAATAAACCCCAGCTGTCGGCCGCGACGCTGAAGGCGACCTGGCCTGCCAAACCCAAAGCCAAGGTGCCGGAGAGCCCGAGCGGTGAGTTGACCGCAGTTGAGGTCAGAATAACCGTTGCCGCACCGGATATCCCACCGAAATAGGCCCACCAGGGCGCGTTGGGGGCTTTTTCCACCCTTGGCGTGCGCCGGCGGTGGACCACCAGGAGAAGAATGACGGCTGCGATGATGCCCGTGCCGTGTGCGGTCCAAGATGAGAACAGGGGATTCCCATAACGGGCCAACTCCCCATTGAGGTGCACCATGAAAGTCAGGAGCCCGCCCGTGGCAAAAGCTCCGATGAAATAGATGGGATGCGCATTACGCGCTGCTTCGGTGGTCATTGCGGATCCTGTCAAAGAATCGATTGCGCCCGATATTTTTCAAATTGCCACTAAGGCCATTCATCGGCATTTTCAGCAAGATGATTAGCACCGTGCGTCTGTCAGACCGGCCCCTCATTGATGGTGTTCAGGAAGCACGTTTCGAGCGATGCACGGGTGGTGTATTTGACAGGCTTAATTCGAGCGATGCCCCATAATGCAAGATGATGCCATGTCCGTGGACCTCGATGGTCCAGACGCCTCCACGATACCGAAAGCCGGATTGTCGGAAATCCTCGCTCCTGGTCTCTCCGTTATTTTCTGCGGATTGAATCCGGCTCTGTCCGCAGTTCGCGACGGGCATAATTTCTCGAACCCGAGCAACCGTTTTTGGCGGGTCTTGCATCTGGCTGGATTTACACCGCGTCTGCTGCGGGCGGATGAAGAGCGCGAGCTGCTGCAATATGACTGTGGTCTGGCATCCGCGGTTTCACGCCCCACGAAAAGCGCAAGCGAGCTCAAAAGGCAGGATTACCTCAGCGCCGCGCCCATCCTGGAAAACAAGATACGAAAGTTTGCGCCAGCCAATCTGGCCTTCCTTGGAAAGGCGGCATACGCGGCCATCAGTCTTCGAGCCGACGTTGAATGGGGTCGGCAGCCCGAGGAATTTGCCGGCGCCGTCATCTGGCTGTTGCCAAATCCGAGTGGCCTCAACAGAGCCTTCACCTTGACGACATTGACCGAACACTATCTCGAGCTGAGATTGACGTTGTAGCCATCCTCCGTCGATCTCGAAATTGCGGTGATCGTCATTCGGGAGAAATGTCATGGTACACTTGCTTTCGATCAATGTGGGCCTGCCGCGCGACGTCACCTGGCAAGGCAAGATCGTAAACACTGGCATTTGGAAGACGCCGGTCGACGGCCCGCGTATGGTGCGGCGCCTGAACGTGGACGGCGATGGACAAGGCGACCTCGCTGGCCACGGCGGCGAACGCCGCGCAGTCTTTGTCTATCAAATCGATTCCTATCGGTACTGGCAGGAGCAATTGCGCCGAGACGACTTCGTCTACGGGCAGTTCGGCGAGAATTTCACCGTCGATGGCTTACCCGACGCAGAGGTATGCATTGGAGACCGTTACCGGATCGGCGGCGCTTTGTTCGAAGTGACGCAACCGCGCGTCACCTGCTACCGGCTCGGCATACGCATGGACGAGCCGGAGATGGCCGCGCTGGTGGTCAAACACGGTCGGCCTGGTTTCTATTTCCGTGTGCTGGAGGAAGGGGAAGTGCAGGCCGGCGACGAGATCACGAAAGTAGCGTCCGGGCCTGAGGGCATGAGCGTTTTCGAGATCAACGCATTGCTTTATATGCCGGGCCACCCCCGCGATCAGTTGGAACGTGCGCTGCGCATCCCGGCGCTGAGCCCAGGCTGGCGTCATTCTTTCCAAGCGCTGCTCAAGCAGGAGCAGAAGCAGGGCGCGACGACAGGAAATGCCGGGCTGACAGCCGCGTCCGGCCCACCTCCGGCATGGCGCGGGTTTCGCCCGCTGCGTGTGTCGCGCAAGGTGCGCGAAAGCGGCAGCGTGGTTTCCCTCGTACTCGAACCGGCGGATGGCCAACCTGTTGCCGCCGCACTCCCCGGGCAGTTCGTGGTGCTGCGGCTCGGAGGGGCTTTTGCACCTGCGCTGATGCGCAGCTATTCGCTCTCGGGCGAGCCCAGCGCCACGCACTACCGCGTCAGCATCAAGCGGGAAGCCCATGGCGCTGCCAGCGGCTACATCGACGACGAGCTGCAGGTCGGCGACATCGTGCAGGCAAGTGCCGCACGCGGCAATTTCACATTGCGGCCGGGCGATAGGCCGGTTGTTCTGATGAGTGCCGGGATCGGAGTGACGCCGGTGCTCGCGATGCTTCATGTTTTGGCGGCCGAAGCATCGACCCAGGAAGTCTGGTGGTTATATGGAACCCGCAATGGTCGCGAACATCCGTTTGCCGAGGAGGCGCGCGGGCTGCTTAAGGCGCTCGCTCATCATCACAGCCATATTTGCTACAGCTCTCCCGACTCTAAGGATCGGCCCGATATAGATTTCGACGCTCGCGGTCATCTGGATGCGCAAGCGCTCAAATCGCTTAACCTGCCGCGCGATTGTGACGTCTATGTCTGCGGACCGTCGAGCTTCATGAGCGATCTGACCGTCGGCCTTGCTGCCTTGGGCATCGCACCGGATCGCATCCACACCGAGATGTTTGGCGCCGGTCCTGCGATGACCCCCGGCATAGCTGCTTCATCTCGCCGGCCGCCACATTTGCCGGCAGGGCTTCCAGGCTCGGGGCCGCTGGTGTCGTTTGCCCGCACCGGTCTTAATGTGCGCTGGGAGCCGACATTTCAGAGCTTGCTCGAACTGGCCGAGGCCTGCGACGTACCGGTGCGATGGTCGTGCCGAACCGGCGTCTGTCACACTTGCGAGACCGGACTTGTGGAGGGAAGCGTCGGCTACCGGCCGGACCCTGTCGATGCTCCGGCGGATGGCAATGTGCTGATCTGCTGCGCAAAACCTGAGAGCGACATCGTGATTGATTTGTAATGCCTGGACGAACGCGCCGGCCGATTTTGCTCACGACGCGCGGCGCGGTTATGGCCCGGTGTCGTCACTGCCTTGCAAGCATGGAGGATGCGATGCTGCTCAAGGGCGAACGAACATTCGTGGTGCGGGATAGGGGAGGCTTCGTCGCGCACCTCAACATGCCGGGGTGGTTGAAGCCGAAGCCTACCGATCACGGCCAGGGCTCTCTCGCCATGGTCGTTGAATCCATCCTCGATCCTGGCCGCCTGATCGCCATGCACGAGCACAGGAACGACGAGATTATTTCCTGGGTGCCCGAAGGCGTCATGCGTCACGACGACAAGGCCGCTGGCCGGTTGGTAGTCGACCGTGACCATCTGATGGTGATGAATGCCGGAAAAAGCTTTTGGCATTCCGAAGAGACGCTGGCATCCGATCCGCCTCTGCGAATGCTGCAGATCCTTATTCGCCCTTATGCGGTCGATCTGGAGCCGAAGATCCAGCACGGGCCGATGCCAGCTGCCGCGGCAAACGCCTGGCGACACCTGGTCGGGCCGGAAGGAGAGGGCGCGCCGTTCTATGTCCGCAGCGCAATCGACTTCTTCGACATGCGGCTAGACGCGGGCGTACGGGTGGAATTCCCGCAGAAACAAAGCCGAGACCTCTATTTCTATGTCTTTAGCGGTTCCGTTGTCGTCGATAAGCAGACCTTCGCCGAAGGCGAGCAGGGGCTGCATTTATCTGATGACAAGCTCGAAGTAGAGGCGCAGAGTGCAAGCACGTTGGTCGCGTTTCTGCTCGACCCGAACGCATCTATCACCAGGCAGGGGACTGTCGGCGACCACAAGAAGATCCCGCCGGCAATCATCATTCGCGCGTTCCTGCGATGGAAGAAATTTCGCCATATGTGGCGTCGTCATCTTTAGCATCGCCGCTCGAAGACCGAAAAGGCGATATGAATGGAACAAGGATGCCCCTAACGGGTTTCGAACCTTAGCGTTCAATAGGAGGAGCATTTCATGCCTACGGTTGCCGCCACACCCATCACCCCACCAGACCAGCACGTTGTAACAGCGCGCGAAGCCATCGAGCCGCTTTATGAGAAGCTTGAGCTTCAAATGGAATCGCTGGTCCTGTCTGCGGCGCTGGAAGCGGGATGGTCTTCGGATGAGGCAACCGAGGCACTGGCGGCGCTTAGACTGCAGGATGCACTTTCCACCCTTGGACGAACGGCCTGACCGAAAAACCTCCGAGAATAATTGAGTCTCTTTGACAACTCCGACAGATCGGTCGCACGGGCAGATCTACCGTCGGCGACAAGCCAGTTGTGTTGCTACGATGTTGATAATCCAATCAGCTTCAACACGCAGAGCGCGCGATTGGCAAGTTTCCGAACGTTTGGTAGCAGCGCAGGGCTAACCGGATCACAGTAATATCCGCGCACCCAAATGGGCGTAGTGCATCAACTAGTGGTGCATGCCGCAGGCGCTGTCGTCGCTTAGTCCTCACACCGGAACTTAAAACATTCCCCCAAGACATTGATCCGTTAGTTCAATCATTCCGTTCGGTGATGATTTCACATAACAAGACGAAGGAAATGCAGTTTTCCCAATCGCCACTTACCGAGGTGCTACTGTAACTGTCTCACCATGCCCCCGAACAATTTTGGCCTCACTTGTTTTGTAAGCGGTGACTTAACCGGCAATCTTATGATTCTGATTTGATGCCTGGGGTCTCTCGTTTTGCTGCAGCACGAATACGGCTTCTCCGAAGATCTCCCGTCGCCGCTTTGTCCTGGCGCTCAACGCGCGAGCTTGCTCCGACTTTGTTTGGTCGGTCGCAACCGATGTCTCGTTCTCTACCATGTCTAGGAGGAGGTTGCGCATCACCGCATTTTGCTCCCTCAAGTGCATCACCTCCAGGTTCAGAGGAGATGTGGAAAGCTTTCGTGCAATTGCTCGGTCAAGCATGGCCTGGGCTAGTCGCGCCTTGATAGCATAGGACTTTCCCACGAAAATCGCGCACGCAATGACGAACAGGGCAGGGATGAGGTACAGCACTTCAGGGCTCCGATTGCCAATCTCAGATCGTGATCTTTGGAGCGTATTTCAATATGCCCGCGACGGAAGGTACTGTTGCCTGGCGCTGCCGTTCACTATGCGGCGAGGCGCGCACGCAGAGCATGATCTTCGGGTAGCCGCGGGTCTCATCAAGAATACTTGTCCGGGTGGAAAGTTCGCGACGATGACCGAAGAGAATGCGGGTGCGCTTGTGAACAACAAAACCTAGAAGTAATCCAATTATTACGTTCAAACTGCGTTCATCGGCACGGCGCTATAAATCATAACAAGATGAAATGGGTCAGAGACGCCTCGTAAACCGCTGGCAGCGCTTAACTATTTTATAGCCATGGAAGGCGTCCAACAAATTCACGGTGACACTATGGCCGCACCGGCAGGGAGTTGAACGTGAGACACACCCTTCTCAAGATTGCTGCAGCAAGTCTGCTTTTGCTGGCGCCCGCTTTAGCCCAAGCTGCCGAAGGCTATTCGACAGCGAACGTCAACATGCGTGCCGGTCCAAGTACCGGTTATCCCGCGGTTGCCGTTATTCCTGCTGGCGAATCCGTCGAAATCCACGGGTGCCTTGCGGACGTTCCATGGTGCGACGTTGAATTCTATGGTGGCCGTGGCTGGGTTGCTAGTCGCTATGTCCAGGTGCTCTATCAGAGCCGCCGCGTCTATGTCGGCCCGGAATATTATCGCCCACTAGGCATTCCCACGGTGGTCTTCAGCGTTGGCAACTATTGGGACCGCTATTACCGCAACCGCGATTTCTACCGTGACCGGGACCGCTGGCGCCGCGGCCCTGATTTCTACCGCCCGCCGTCGCCCCGCGACGTCGACCGTCGTCTGGATTTGGACAGGCGACCTGATTCTGATCGGCGGCTTGACACTGGCCGGCGCCCCGAATTCGATCGTAGGCCTGACTTTGATCGGGCGCCGGATGACAGTCGCCGCCCGAACGTCAATCGCGACCAGGAGCGTCAACCCGCTTTTACGCGCGATCGCGACAACCGCAGGCGGGATGCCGTCGATGACCAGAACCGCCGCCCGCAATTCGAGCGCCGACCAGATTTCCGCCGCGACGGCAATGACGGTGGCAACCGTGTTCGACGTGACTTTCAGCGTCGGGGCAACGACGGCGACAATAGCCGCGACATCCGGCGCGGAGGCGATCACCGCACGCCGGGTAATGATCGTAGGAGGCCGGGCGGCGCCTGCGATCCAAAGGATCCGAATTGCAACAACTGAATATAGGGGCGGCATTCTTGCCGTCCCTTTTCGGTGAACACCTCGATCGATCGACTCTTCAATTGACGCAGATATTTGGCGATCTTCCACAAAATCCTCGACCATGCGGTATCTTGTCCGTCCGGGCCGTTTGAACTCGACGATCATCACTATGCGCGGCGGCGCCACTTCCCGTATGCTGCCGGCTCGCGTCGTCAGGTATTTCCATGAATCGTTCCTAGAAAATCCGGTCTTCCGACCGCAGCCACGTCGTTGGCAAATGCGCATTCAGTTCCAAAGAGTGCGGTTTCGGCTCTGAAGCTGGGTGAGTGAGTGGATGAGATGATTTGCCCAGCAGGCCATGCACGCTACTGAACGATCTAAAGTGTGTTGCACACCTCAATTTGCAGGATTTGTTGCTTTCCGTCGAACGTCGATCTGCAACACGATGAAGTCGTGTTGCAGATCGATTAGAGGACGCTGTTGCTTTATTGAAGCGGTGCGAACGAACGGTTCATCGCCACTCTGTCCTCATGGGTCGCGTCCGGTCCTAGCGCTGCCATCTTGCTCTTGAACACTGACCATCTCGTGGGTGCTTCACCCTCGACCGCAGCATCGAACGCCTTGCGCATGGTGGGGGCGTCGAAGTCGCAGCAATATCCGGGTGTCAGCGGCTGCTGCCTCCAGGATTCGGCGAGCGATCCACCGTCAACCGGATCGAACCCGACCTCATTCGAGATTGCCATGGCGATCTTCTTCGCGGCGGCGTCGTCTCCTGCGACCGCCACGGCCAAACGACCGGGCGTGCCTTCGGGCTGACCCAGTTCCGCCAGGGAATACGCGAGGATGTTGTTGAAGGCCTTGATGATGGGGCGGCCGATCTGTCTGGAGACCCAGACGCTCTCGACCTCGCCTGCGTCGAGGTCGGCTATCTGCGGGTCGCGTAGGCCCGGATAGTAGTTGCTGGTGTCGATGACCGGAACGTTGGCAGGTAGGTCCTTGAAGAGGTCCTTCGGCAGGTTTTCGATGGCGAGAAGCGGAATTGAAAGGATGACCGCGTCCGCGCCGGAGATCGCCCCCTTCGTGTCCGTCGCAGTGGCTCCGATCTCGTCGGCGAACGGCCTGACGGCGTCGGCTCCCTTCGAGTTCGCCACCAAGACCTCATGTCCCGCTAATGCGAGCTTGCGGGCGAGAGTGCCACCGATGTGGCCAATTCCGATGATGCCGATTTTCATGCTGGTGCTCCTGTTGTGCTGCCTACCAAGATAATGGATACTGCGACTTCAACAAGAACCGACAGATAAGTGGGTTACCCACTAAAAGGTAAGTATGGCGCAGGACCGAGAGTGGAGATGCGGAGACCCGCAGCAGCAGCGCAAGTGGGCGGACGCGACGACCGACGCCCTGCGGGTCCTCGAAGGCAAATGGAAGATCGTCATCATCTGCCAACTATTCGGAGCCAAGGAGGCCCTTCGTTTCTCGGAACTCGAACGACGGTGCGAAGGCGTGAACCAGAAGATGCTCATCCAGCAACTCAAGGAGCTGGAGAAGGACGGGATCGTGACACGTACCGTCTATCCCCAGGTACCGCCAAAGGTGGAGTACGCGCTGACGGAGATGGGCAAGGCCCTGGGGCCGTCCATGGCCGAACTCATCGACTGGGCCTTCATGCGAAGGGAGTGGATGGCGGGCGAACTCACACCGTGAGCCATCGCTAGTTCTCGTCGAACCGGAGCGCCGTGGTTCGCTGCAAGCTCGACGGAGCCGCCAAGACAATCTCGTTGATGAGAGCGATGTCGCCGACGAGAACGACGGTCTCTATGCCGCGAGTTATAGCGGTGTAGAGCATGGTGCGGTCCAGCAGCTTCGACCCAACGACGGGGATGATGACCCGTTTGAATGCCGACCCTTGCGCCTTGTGGACGCTGATCGCCCAGCCGTGCGTGAGCTTCTCAAGGTCGGCCGTGGTGATTGCGTCTCAATGAACGCAACCATGCCATCGGTTCGCTTCAACGCAACACCGCAAACCGCAGCATCTCCAGTTTTCCACAGTCGTGCAAAACGCGGTTTCGGGCCAAAACGCAATAGCCAGCAAACCGCCTGGATGTTCCATAAGATAGATTACGCCACTTTTACAGTTATAAGTTGCGTAATTGTGGGAGCGCCCCTCGTAGTTGGTGCCGATCGGCGGCTGGGTTCAAATGCCGTTTGATGATCGCAGTTCATAGAGCACGTGACGGCGCAACGGATGCCCTTCGGCCAAATTGGGATGATCGAACTCACCGATCCGGTTCATTCCCAATCGCCTCATCAAACCCCAGGAATTGCTGTTTGCGGGCACCGTGAAGCTCACGATGCGGTCAAGCTTCAGATCGTTGAACGCAAAATCGAGAGACCGTTCCGCGGCCTCGCGCGCATATCCGGCGCCGTGCCGCGACGCTGAAAGCCGCCAACCGATTTCGACTGCCGGGGCAAACGGCAAAGCCGGCGAAACATTGTTGAGACCGCAAAGGCCGATCAACGCGCCGCTTGCCTTCTCCTCCAGTGCCCAGAACCCCCAGCCATGATGCTCGAAGTGAAGGTCGATGCGGTCGAGCATCGCATTCGACTGTTCGTCGGTCAGAGGATTGAGATATCTGACAACATCGGGCTCGGCATTGATCGCAGCGAAGGGCTTGCGATCCTGTAGTCGCCAGGGTCTCAAGATCAGACGTTCGCTTTCGAGCCTCATCGTCCCCCTGCGATAGATCCTACCAGAGCGTCATGTGACGGTTGACGTCCTTGTAGAGCAGGTAGCGGAAACGGCCGGGGCCGCCGGCGTAACATGCCTGCGGGCAGAAGGAACGCAACCACATGAAGTCGCCGGCCTCGACCTCGACCCAATCCTGGTTCAGCCGATAGACCGCCTTGCCCTCAAGCACATAGAGACCATGTTCCATGACATGGGTTTCCATGAAGGGGATCACGGCGCCCGGCTCCAGAGTCACGATATTCACGTGCATGTCGTAGCGGACATCGGCCGGATCGATGAACCGGGTCGTCCCCCAGCGTCCATCGGTGTCCGGCATCGCCGAGATGGCGTGTTCGTCCTCATGCGTGACGATCGCCGGTGGCGGCTCCAGCCCCTCGACCTCCTGAAAGGCCTTTCGAATCCAGTGGAATTTTACCGCAGTCGAGCCGCCGTTTTTCAGGTGCCAGACCGACCCCGCCGGAAGATAGGCGAACGAGCCGCTGCGAAGCGCATGGCTGACGCCTTCGAGTTCCACTGTCATCTCGCCTTCGACGACGAACAGAACCGCTTCGGCCCGCTTGTCGGGCTCCGGCCGATCGCTTCCGCCGCCCGGCTGAACTTCCATCACATATTGCGAGAAGGTCTCGGAGAAACCGGAGAGCGGCCGGGAGAGAACCCATGCCCGTGTCCCCGTCCAATGCGGAAGGGCGCTGGTGACGATATCCGTCATGACGCTGCGCGGGATGACCGCATAGGCGGTGGTGAAGACGGCCTTGCTGGAAAGCAGCTCGGTTTGCGGCGGCAATCCGCCGAGTTTGGAATAATAATCTCTGTTCATCGGTCCAGGCTTCGCGGCATGTGGCACTGCATCAGCTTTATGCGCCGCTCACCTTCCAGGCAACTCTTAATTCGACCGTGAAAATCGATGCGGAGCCGCCCGGCCGTGTTTCCGTCAGAACTCGACTTCCAGCTCGACGATCTCGTCCGGCCCGACCAACGCCCCTTCGGTCCATTCGCCCATCAGCGGCCAGGACAGCACCGTCTCGACATAGGTTGCAAGCCGCGGCTCCAGTTCCACCGCATAGGTGCGAAAGCGGGTGCAGACCGGCGCGTACATCGCATCGGCCACAGTTGGCGCGGCCCCGAACAGCCAGGGTCCGCCGCTTGCCTCGAGGCACTCGGTCCAGATCGCCTTGACGCGCTCGACATCAGGCCGCGCGCCCGAGAATATCTTGAAGCTTGCATGCCGCGCCTTGAGGTTCATCGGCAATGCCGAGCGCAGATTGTGGAAACCGGAATGCATCTCGCCCGAGACCGACCGGCAGCGGGCGCGCGCCGCGCGCTCGGCCGGCCAGAGCCCGGCATTGGGCGCCACCTCGTGGAGATATTCCGCGATCGCCAGCGTGTCCCAGACCGTCACGTCGTCATGGGTCAGCCTCGGCACCAGAACCGACGGTGAAAGCAGAAGCAGTTCCTGGCGCGCCTCGTCATCCAGCTCCACAAGGACTTCGGCGAAGTCCAGCCCCGCCATCCGGCACAGCAGCCAGCCGCGCAACGACCATGAGGAGTAGTTCTTCGAGGAAATCGTCAGTGCCGCCTGCGACATCGGGCTCTATCCTTGTCGGACAATGTTGCTTCTTCCTCGATAATCTTCTCGCATGGCAGGACATATTCCACTAGCATTTTTTGCACCGCCGCATTGATGCGGCAGTGCGGGAGATTTCGGCCATGCTCTATCAGGCCTATCAGTTCCAGGATGATCTCATCGCGCCGCTCCGCGATCTGGCACGGCGCCTGCAGATCTTCTCCGCGACAGCGTTCTGGGAACCTGTCGGCAGTATGGGCCAGCATTTCACCGCCGCGCTGGAGATGATCTCACGCTTCGAGATCACCCACGAACGTCCAGACTTCGCCATCACCTCGGCGATGATCGGCAACCGCATGGCGCCCGTCACCGTCGAGACTGTGCTCGACATGCCCTTCGGCACGCTGCTGCGCTTTGCGGTGGAAACAGACGCGCAGAGACCGCGGGTGCTGGTCGTCGCACCGCTGTCCGGTCATTTCGCCACACTCCTGCGCGGCACCGTGCAGACCCTGCTGCGCGATCACGACGTCTATATCACCGACTGGGCCAATGCCCGCGACGTGCCGCTGTCGGTAGGGCGTTTCGGCATGGACGATTATGTGGACTATATCATCCGCTTCCTGGAGGAGATCGGTCCGGGCGCTCATATCCTCGCCGTCTGCCAACCCTGCGTGCAGGCGCTGGCCGCCGTTGCCGTGATGTCGGAAGAGCGGCATCCCGCCACCCCGCGCACCATGACGCTGATGGCCGGGCCGATCGACCCGCGCGAAAGCCCAACGAAGGTCAACGAGCTTGCCGTGTCGAAGTCGCTCGCCTGGTTCGAGAATTCGTTGATCACAGCTGTTCCCTGGCGCTATCGGGGCGCCGGACGGCGCGTCTATCCCGGCTTCCTCCAGCTCGTCGCCTTCATGTCGATGAACATGGAGCGCCACCAGGACGCTCATCGCAAGCTTTACGACCATCTGGCGAAGGGCGAGACCGCCGAGGCCGGCAAGATCAAGAATTTCTATGACGAATATTTCGCCGTGCTCGACCTCACCGAGGAATTCTACATCGAGACCATCGAACGCGTCTTCCAGAAAGCGGAACTCGCAACCGGCGACTTGACCCACCATGGCCGCAAGGTCGACCCGGGCCAGATCCGCAACACCGCGCTTTTGACCGTCGAGGGTGGGCGCGACGATATCTGCGCCCTCGGCCAGACCTCGGCCGCGCACGATCTCTGTCGGGCGCTGCGCCCGCATCTGAAGCGCCATCATCTTCAAGCCAATGTCGGGCATTACGGCGTCTTCAACGGCCGCCGCTGGGAGGGGGAAATCTACCCCGTCGTGCGCAACATGATCCTGGCGATGGAATAGCGCCGGCCAAATCCGAAACGCGATGGCTAGTCTACCGCTCGGCCATCACCAGATGCCCCGGCCCGACCTCACGATAGGAAGCGCTCGCCGGCTGGTAGTCGACCGGGCGCATCGGGCTCTTGATCTCGTCATTCGCCACCATCCGCTTTTCGTGGCGACGGTCCGGATCGGGCACGGGCACTGCCGCGATGAGTTTCTTTGTATAGGGGTGTTGCGGATTTTCGAAGACCGCGGACCGTGGGCCGATCTCGACGATCTCGCCGAGATACATCACCGCTACGCGATGGCTGACGCGCTCGACGACCGCCATGTCGTGCGAGATGAACAGGAAGGCGAGGTTGAGCCTCTGCTGCAGGTCCAGCATCAGGTTGATGACCTGCGCCTTGATCGAGACGTCGAGCGCCGAGACGCTTTCGTCGGCGACGATGACCTTCGGCTGCAAGGCGAGCGCGCGGGCGATGCAGATGCGCTGGCGCTGGCCGCCGGAAAACTCATGCGGATAACGCGCGGCCATATCCGAGGACAGACCGACTTTCACCAGCAGGTCGGCGACGACGTCCTTTGCCTGTTTCGAATTGCCCATCCTGTGTTCGAGATAGGGTTCGGCGATCGCAGCACCGACCGTCATGCGTGGATTGAGGCTGGCAAAGGGATCCTGGAAGATCATCTGCACGGATTTGCGCATCTCGCGCAGATCCTTCCTGTCGAGGCCGAGCACCTCCCTGCCCTCGACGAGAACGGAACCGGCCTGCGGTTCGATCAGCCGCATGATGGCGCGGCCGGTCGTCGATTTGCCGCAGCCGGATTCGCCGACCAGCGACAGCGTCTCGCCGGCATGAAGGTCGAAGGAGACGTTTTCGACGGCATGCACCCGGCTGGTCAGCCGGCCGAACAGACCGGAATGAATGTCGAAACGCTTGGTGAGGTTCTTCACCTGCAGGACCGGCGTCGCAGCGACGGTATCGGCGACCTCGGCGGGAATGTCCGATTCCCCCGTCGCCGTATTGACCACGGGGAAGCGCAGCGGCCTTTGCCGGCCCTGCATCGAGCCGAGCACCGGCACGGCTGATAGTAGCGCCCTGGTATAGGGATGTTTGCCGCGGTGGAAGATATCGGCGGTCGCACCGCTTTCCACCTGTTCGCCGCGATACATCACCACCGTCCTGTCGGCGATCTCGGCAACGACGCCCATGTCATGGGTGATGAAGAGAACGGAGGTCCCCTCCTCGTCCTGCAGCATCTTGATGAGATCGAGGATCTGGCCCTGGATCGTCACGTCGAGCGCCGTCGTCGGCTCGTCGGCGATCAAGAGCTTCGGCCGACTGGCGAGCGCCATGGCGATCATCACCCGCTGGCGCATGCCGCCGGAAAAACGGTGCGGATATTCGCCGAAGCGCGAGGCGGCCGAGGGAATGCGGACCTTTTCCAGCAGCCTTATCGTCTCGGTCCTGGCATCGGCCCTGCTCATATCGGAATGGCAGAGCAGTGCTTCGGAGATCTGATCACCGATGGTGAAGAGCGGATTGAGCGATGTCATCGGCTCCTGGAAGATCATCGCCACCTCGTTGCCGCGCACCTGCCGCATGGCATTTTCCCGCAATGTCAGAAGGTCGCGCCCGCCGAGCATGACGCGGCCCTCGACGCGGCTCGTATCCGCCTGCAGCAGCCGCATGATCGAGAGCGAGGTGACGCTCTTGCCCGAGCCGGATTCGCCGACGATCGCCACCGTCTCCGCCGGCGCCACCGTGAAGGAAACATCGCGCACGACCGGTTTCCAGACGCCGTCCACCAGGAAGGAGGTCGTCAGACCTTCGACAGAAAGAACGTCGGTGGTCGTCTGGATCGGTTGGGTTTGGACACTGGCCATGGTGGTTCCTCTAGCGACAGATGAGCGTCGGCGGATCAATCCGGCCAGCGCAGCGCACCGTCGAAGCGGTGCCTGCTGCGGTTCTCGATCGGCGTTGCGATGATCTCGTTGGAGGCGCGCGCCTTGTCCAGCTCCTGCGCCAGGCGCTCCGCGACGATCGTCTCCTCGCCCGGATGCAGGTTGCACGGATCGAGATAGAAATAGCGATGCTCCACTTCGTGATCGCGCACGATGATCGGCGGGCTGCCCTTGGCAAGCGCATCGGCCAGATCCCAGGCGGTAATATGCGCCTGCTCGGGATCGACAATCAGGCGCAACCGGTCGAGCGGATTGTTGGTCGGGTCGGGCTCGATTAGCGCGGTGAGGCCAGGGCGACCGTCGAGCGTGCGCTGCCACAGGTGGAGATAGCTGGTCTCGCGTTCCCGGATGCCGGCATGGTCGCGGTTTTCCCAAGCTTCGAGCGCTGCCATGACGCCGAAGATGCTCTCCTTGCCGACCTTCATGCCGCGGCCGATGCCCATATTCTGCAGGAAGGCATGACGCACCAGCTCCTTTCTGCCGGCAACGATGCCCGAAGTCGGGCCGCCGAGGAATTTGTGGCCGGAGTAAAGCGCGATATCGGCCCCCTGCTCCAGGAAAATCCTGAGATCATATTCCGAGGCCGCATCGACGATGACGGGCACGCCCTTGGCATGGGCGATCTCGACGAATTCCTTCAGGTTCAAAAGGCCGTAATCGACGACATGGTGGGAGACGACATAGACGGCGGCTGCGGTCTTGTCGGTGATGGCGTTTTCCATGTGGAAGCGATGCGTCGAGGTCGCCTGCCCCACAAGCACGACCTTGCCGCCGGCAAGCCGGATCGCCTGGTCGACCGGAGCGCCGTAACTGACGACATGGCCCATCTGCACCAGCACTTCGTTCTTCTCCGGCACGACATCCGGCAGCCTCTCGATCGCCAGCAGATTGTTGCCAGTGATCGCGCCGGCAACAGCCAGCGAAATGCCGGCCGAGCAGGAGGCGGTGACGAAGCCCGCCTCGCCGCCGGTCAGCCGGGCGATGACGGCGCTTGCCTTGCGCTGCAGATCGTTGATCTCGACAAAGTGCGGCAGGATCGATGCCATCGCGCTGATCGCTTCGGGAACGACGATCGAGGCGCCGAGGCTGGTCATCGTGCCCGATACATTGATGACAGGGCGAAGGCCAAGCGACGGGCGGATATCAGTGGACATGGAGATCTCCAGGATTCTGGGTCGAAAAACGAAACATGGGGCGGTCGATCAAGTGTGTCGAGCTCCCGTCAGCCGTGCAAGGCGACGATCGCCTCGATCTCGACGGTGATGTTGCCGGGCAGCGAGCCGAAGCCGACGGCCGAGCGGGCATGTTCGCCAGCCGTCCCGAAGACTGCGATCAGCAGATCCGAGCAGCCGTTGATGACGCTCGGATGATCCTCGAACTCAGGCACGGCATTGACCATGCCGAGCAGTTTCACCACGCGTTTGACCCGGGTGAGATCGCCGAGCGCATCCTGCATCACGGCAAGCAGGTTGATGCCGGTCAGCCGCGCATGGCCATAGGCCTCCTCGACACTGATGCCGGCGCCGACCTTGCCGGCATGCATGAAACCGTCGGCCTCGCGCGGTCCCTGGCCGGAGAGGTAGAGCATATTGCCTTCGATTACGTGCGTCACGAAATTGGCGATCGGCGGCGGTGGCGGCGGAAGCGCAATACCGAGGGCGGCAAGCCGTTCGCAAGGCGAGTTCTCGACCTTGCCGGCGGCGGTAGGAAACTGATTCACGCAAACTCCTGTCATGCAATTTTCGATTGGGCGAATTTCGATTGGGCCAACGCTTGGTCGGCGGATTAAAGATCCTTGCGAAGTCTGGGATCGAGCATGTCCCTGAGGCCGTCGCCGACCATCTGCAGCGACAGCACGGAGAGAATGATGGCGACGCCAGGAAACAGCGTCATCCAATCGGCCTGGCCGATATACTGGCGGCCGGCGGCGATCATCGTTCCCCAGGTCGGGATCTCGGGGCTGACGCCGAGCCCGAGGAAAGACAGGCCGGCTTCGGCAAGCATGGCGCTGGCGAAGAGGAAGGTCGCCTGCACCAGGATCGGCGACAGCAGATTGCGCAGCACATGCCGCGTCATGATATGGAATGTCGAGATGCCAAGCGCCCTCGCCGCCTCGACATAGGGCAGTTCGCGAATGACCAGCGTCGAAGCGCGGACGATGCGGGCAAGGCGCGGCGCATAGACGATCGACAGCGCGATGATGACGGTCGTCAGCGACGGGCCGAGGGCGGCGACGAGCGCGATCGCCAGCAGAATATCCGGAAAGGCCATCATCGCGTCGATCAGCCGGGCGATCGGCGTGTCGAGCTTCTGGAAGAAGCCGGCAAGCAGGCCGAGCGTCACGCCGATTATGGCCGAGAGCGTCACGACCGCAACACCGACGAGCAGCGACAGGCGGCCGGCGAAGATCGTCCGCGAGAAGACATCGCGGCCGAACTCGTCGGTGCCAAAGTAAAAGGTGCCGCTCGGCGGCTTCAGCCGGTTGACGATGGAAAGCTTGGACGGCGAATAGGGCGCGACGACAGGCGCGAAGACCGCCAGAAGCACGAAGATCGTCAGGATCAGCAGGCCGCAGGCGACCGTCTTGCGCTTCAGCAGGCGCCTGGCGAATTTGCTGCCCTCGCCTTCGACTGATTTGATTGCGATATCGGCCATCAGTAGCGCACCCTCGGATCGATCAGCAGATAGAGCATGTCGATCGCAAAATTGATCAGCACGTAGAGGGCGGCGATGACGAGCAGCGCCCCCTGAATGACGGGGTAGTCGCGGCGCAGCACCGCCGAGACGACGAGATTGCCGACACCCGGCAGGCCGAAGACAGTCTCGGTGACGACAGCGCCCGATATCAGCACCGCTGCCGTCAGGCCGATCACCGTCAGGATCGGGATCAGCGCATTCTTCAGTGCGTGCTTGAGGATCACCCGGCGCTCGATCAACCCCTTGGCGCGGGCCGTGCGGATATAATCGTCGCCGAGCACATCGAGCATCGACGCACGGGTGAAACGCAGGATCAGCGCCGAGGAGACGATGCCGAGCGCAAACGCCGGCAGCGTCAGGTGATACATGCGCTCGAAGAAGGTCGAGCCCGGACCGCCATACCCTGAGACCGGGAAGAGGTTCAGCCTGACGGCGAAGAACTGCATCAGGATCAGGCCGAGCCAGAAGCTCGGAATGCTGGCGGCAAACATCGCCAGCGTCGTTGCCGCCTGGTCGACGAAGGAGCCGCGCCGATAGGCGGCATAGATGCCGATCGGCAAGGCGATGATGCTGGCGATAGCAAGCGAGAACAGCGTCAGGAAGAAGGTCGGCTCGGCACGGTCGAGCAAGGCCGAGGTGACAGGCATGTTGAGGAAGATCGACTGGCCGAGATCACCCTTCAGCAGCTGGGCGATATAATAGATATATTGCAGGCCGAGCGACTGATCGAGGCCGAGCCGGGACCTGAGGTCGGCAATATCCTGCGGCGTCGCATCCGGCCCGAGCATGACGGCGGCCGGATCTCCCGGCGTCACGCGCACGATGACGAAGACGATCGTGACGACGAGAAACATCACGACGATCATGCCGAACAGGCGCTGGAGGATGTAGCGTATCATGAATGCCTGGTAAACCTTTGCAGACGCTGCGAAAAAGAAGAGCGATACCGGCCACGGCGGGCCGGTATCGGTGACGATGCTTACTTCTTGATCGAAGCATTCCAGAAATACGGCCACGGAGCCGGATCGACGCCTTCGAGCTTGGTCGATTCCGCCGAAACGGCGTTGAAGTCGCCGATCTTCATGAAGGGTGCGTCGGCATAGATCGCCTTCTGGACATCGGCCCAGAGCGCCACGCGCTTCTTCGGATCGACTTCCGAGGTGAAGGCATCGACGGCGGCCTTGCGGGCCGGGGTATCCCACCAGCCGGGCGAACTGGTCGAGAGCGAGCCGATAAGAGCCGGCTCCGGCAGGAAGGGGCTATGAGTGATGTAGATATCCCAAAGCTTCGGATCGGTGCGGCGCTGCGTCAGCGTCGCCCAGTCCACAACCTGCATATCGACGGTGAAGCCGGCAAGCTTCAGATATTCGGCGGCGACCTGCGCCATCTTGTAGTGGAACTCGTACTGGCGGCTGGTCAGAATCCGGATCGGTTCGCCGTTGTAACCGGCCTTCTTGGCGGCAGCCGCCGCCCCTTCTGGATCGGCGACGTTATAGGCGCCCTCGACGCCGGCATCCGTCGACCAGGCAAAGGTCTTCGGATAGATGGCGCCGTCGAGCGCGTAGAAGTCCTTGCTGCCGAAAGCTGCGGCCAGCATGTCTTCCATGCTCAGCGCCTGGCGGATCGCCTTGCGGACTTCGACATTCTTGTTGATGCCATCGGCCGTGTTGAAGACGAAGACGGGATAACCGAAGGGCTTCAGGATGATCGGCTGCGAGGCGGTGGAGGCTTTCAGCTTGTCGTAGGATTCCACAGGGATCGAGTCGACATAATCATACTGGCCGGAAATGGCCGCCTCGACGCGGGTGTTCGGGTCGGGCACCGGCACGAAGCGGATTTCATCGAGATACTGGTGGCGGGCGCCGCCATAACCGTTGCCGTCGCCCTCGCGTGACTTATAGCCGTCGAAGCGGACAAGCTGGATATACTGGTCGGCCTTGCGCTCCTTCAGCATGTAGGGACCGGTGCCGATGAAGTCCTTCATCGGCTCGTCCTGCTTTTCGGAGGGGATGATGATCGCGGCCGAATTGTTGAAGGCAAGCAGCGAGGTCAGCGGCGCATAGGGCTGCTTCAGCGTGATCGTGACGGTCGCCGGATCGACGGCGGTGACCTTGTCGATGAAACCGGCCACCTGCTTGCCGCGCGATGCGATCTTCATCCAGCGGCCGAGCGAGGCTACGACATCTTCCGAGGTCATGTCGCTATTGTCGTGGAACTTGATGCCGGTCCTGAGCTTGATCGTATAGGTTTTGCCGTCGGCGCTGATCTCAGGCAGGCTTTCGGCCAGAAGCGGCGTGACGTTCCAGCTCTTGTCGAAAGTGTAGAGCGTTTCGAAGATGTGCTGCGTGACGATGCCGACCAGATCGGCCGTCGACGACATCGGATCGAGCGTCGGCGGCTCGCCGATCGTCGCGACGTTGATGACGCCGCCCTTTTCCTGGGCAAGGAGCGTCGAAGGCAGGGCGACGAGCGCAGTGCCGAGAAGGAATGCGACCAGTGTTTTCATGTGAGGGCTCCCGTTTAGTTCCACAATTATGTAATTCATCTTTTTGTAACAGAATAGGAGATGGATCGATCCTGTCAAGCATGAGCGACGGATTATGCCCGCGGCGGATACCGCGACCCCGGAAAAACACACAATCTTCGGCTGCGCCCGCCTGCACCAAGACCGCGCGTTATGCCAAGGTGAGTCAATCGCCCTGCGGTGAGGCTTTAACGGAACGGGAGAACAGGATGAGCATCGATTTCAACGACGGCAAATGGCTGAACGAGCCGGCACACTGGCTGGCGAACGAAGCCGGCCTCACCCTGACGACGGACGAAAAAACCGATTTCTGGCGGGAGACCCATTACGGCTTCACCCGCGACAGCGGCCATTTCCTCGCCTTTCCCACGGCCGATAGCTTTACCGCGCAGGTCCGCGTCCAGGGTGAATTCCGCACGCTCTACGACCAGGCCGGCCTGATGGTGCGCATTGACGAGAAACGCTGGGTGAAGTCAGGCGTCGAGTTCACCGACGGCGAAGCCTTCCTCAGCACCGTCGTCACCGATGGCCAGTCCGACTGGTCCGTGGCGCAGCCCTTCAGGGAGTTGGAAGATTTCCGCATCCGCGTCACCCTGGCAAATGGAGCGATGCGCATCCAGGCTTCGCGTGATGGCAGCTTCTGGCCGCTGCTGCGGCTCGCCCCCTTCCCGGCAGCCACGCACTATGAGGTCGGACCGACTGCCTGCACGCCGGAGCGTAGCGGGTTGAGGGTGCGTTTCTCCGAATTCTCGATCGGGCCGGCAATCACTAGGGATCTGCATGATTTGAGCTAGAAGAGCGTCCTTTCGCGGCTCTACCGAAAGAACAAGATCAAATGACTGCGAGTGCAGCGCAGCACACTTGACAAAGATAAGCTGCCTGTATTTTACTCAAGCCTGCGGATTAGGCAGAAGGCCTGCCGCGTTGACATGACTCCGATAGTCTCTGGGCAGTTTCGCCCCATGACGCCTCATCGCTCGATGGGACCAGCGTCGTGGGGTTTTTTGATGTGGTCACTTCATGAATGACGCGCTGAAAATCGGCATCCTCTTTTCGACCACCGGACCCTACGGCTCGATGGGCCGCGACGCGCGCGACGGCGCCGATTTCGCGATGGCCGAATATGCCGGCGTCGAAGGGCTGGCGATCGAGCCCGTCTTCTTCGACCCGCATGCCGATCTTGCCGCCTATCTCGACGGTGCGCGCCATCTTCTGCGCGCCGGCTGCCGCCATATCGTCGGCACGATCACGTCTGCGGCGCGCAAGGAAGTCATCCCGCTCGTCGAGAAACATGACGGCCTGCTCTGGTACATGTGCCCCTATGAAGGTTTCGAGGCCAACGAGAACGTCATCTATGTCGGCGGCTGCCCGAACCAGCATCTGCTGCCGCTATTCGAGCACCTGATCCCGCGTTACGGCGCAAGGCCTTATCTCGTCGGCGCCAACTATGTCTGGGGCTGGGAGATGAACCGGCTCGCCCGCGAACTCATTACCAATGCCGGCGGCGAAGTGCTTGGCGAACGCTATCTTCCGCTCGAGGAAACCGCCGTCGAACGTATCGTCGCCGAGATTGCGCAACGCCGCCCGAGCTTCATCCTCAACAATCTGATCGGCCCCTCGAGCTATGCCTTCCTGGAGGCGATCAAGACCCTCGGTGATTGCGACCCGGCCTTCCGCGCGGAAAACTGCCCGGTTGTGAGCTGCGACCTGATGGAATGCGAGCTCGACGATATCGCCGCCGGTGCGGCCGCCGGCCAGCTTTGCGCCGCCTCCTATTTCGACAGTATCGCGACCCCCGAAAATGCCGCCTTCAAGGCCCGTGTCACGGAGCGTCACGGCGCGGAGCGGCGTGTCTCCAGCGTCTTTGCCAGCGCCTATACGGCCGTCCGGCTTTGCGTCGACGCGATCGTCGCTGCCGGCGGTGACGAGCCCGACGCCGTCCGGCGCGAGCTCTACAATCGATCCTGGCCGACCCTGTTCGGCGCGCTTTCGATCGACCGCGAGACCAATCATGCCGCCCTGCCCTTCCATCTCGGCCGGATCAACGCCGACAACGGCTTCGATGTCGTCGCCTCGCGGCCGCCGCTCGCCGCCGACCCCTATCTGACCGGCCGCAACCGACAGGCCTTGCCGCGGCTGAGGGTGGTGTCATGAGAGAGACACCCAATTTCACCGGCTGGCAGGCGATGGTCCTGCATCGCGAGGACGGCAACACCGAAAAGCTGATCCGCCAGCTTCGCCTGCTCGGCATCCATGCAACGCTGCAATGGGCGCCGCTTTCGGCCGCCGTACTGCCTGACCTCGTCATCGTCGATGCCGACCAGGGCTGGGACGATCTGCTGCCCTGGAACGGCGAAACGCCCGCCTGCCCTGTTGTCGCGCTGCTTGGTTCGGAAGCGCCCGGCCGCATCGCCTGGGCGCTCGGACAGGGTGCCGGCGCAATCATCGCCAAGCCGATCGCTACATCGGCCGTCTATCCGGCGCTTGTCATGGCCGTCTCCATTCATCAGGAGCGCAAGGCGACTGCGGAAAAGCTGCAATATCTCGAAGAGCGCGTCCGGCTGCGGCCGCTCGTTCACGCCGCCGTCGCAAAGCTTCAGGCCGCACACGGCATCGACGAGGAGAGCGCTTACGCAATCCTGCGCAATTGCGCCATGCGCCGCCGCCTGCCGATGGAGCAGATATCGGCCTTCATCCTGGCGGGTGCCGAACCTCTGCCGGAGGCGGGCTGATGCATGTGCTGAAACAGATGATCCGCCAGCCGACGGCCCTCTTCGGCGTGATCGTCGTCACCCTCGTCATCGGGCTCGCCATTGCAGCGCCGTGGATCGCGCCGTTCAGCCCGGACGAGCAGATGTTTGACGGCCTCTCGCTCGAAGGCGCGCCGCTGCCGCCGGGCGGTCCCTATCTCCTCGGCACCGACACGCTCGGCCGCGACCTCTTTTCCCGCCTGCTCTTCGGTGCCCGCACCTCGCTGATCATCGGCCTTGTCGCCAATAGCATCGCGGTGGCGATCGGCCTCCTCGTCGGCATCGTTGCCGGTTATCTCCGCGGGCTGCCGGGCAACATCCTGATGCGCTTCACCGATCTGATGATGGCCTTTCCGGCGCTGCTGCTCGCCATCGTGCTGGCAGCCCTTCTGAAGCCGAGCCTCTGGATCGTCGCCATGGTGATCGCGCTCGTCAACTGGGTGCAGGTCGCCCGCATCGTCTATACCGAGACGCGCGGCCTGGTGGAGCGCGATTTCATTATGGCCGAACGCTCGCTCGGCGCCGGCCATATGCGCGTGCTCTTCATGCATATCCTGCCGCATCTCATGCCGACGGCAATCGTCTGGGGAACGCTCGGCATCGCCACCACCGTGCTGCTCGAGGCCACACTCTCCTTCCTCGGCGTCGGTGTCCAGCCGCCGCAGCCCTCCTGGGGCAACATCATCTTCGAGAGCCAAAGCTATTTCCAGGCTGCACCCTGGCTGGTCTTCATTCCGGGCGCGATCATCCTTCTGACGGCGCTTTCCTTCAATCTGGTGGGCGACGCACTGCGCGACATTCTCGACCCGACCCAGCGCGGGAGGGGCTGATGGCGTCACTCATGCTGCGCCGGCTGGCGCAGGCGGCTCTCATCCTGCTCGGGGTCGCGGCGATCACCTTCGTGCTGCTCTATGCTCTTCCGGCCGACCCGGCCCGCATGATCGCCGGCCGAAGCGCCACCGCCCAGACGGTCGCCAACATCCGCCATGAGCTCGGCCTCGACCAGCCGCTGCTGGTCCAGTTCGGCACCTATCTCGGTAATCTGCTGCACGGCAATCTCGGCCGCTCCTATGCGCAGAAAACCGATGTCTGGACGCTGATTGCCGCCCGCCTGCCGGCGACGCTGACGCTGATGCTTGCCGGCATCTTCGTCGAGGTGGCGCTCGGCCTGACACTCGGCACCATCGCCGCCGTGCGCCGCGGCGGCTTCATCGACCGGCTGGTGATGATGGCCTCCTTCGTCGGCACCTCCGCGCCGCAGTTCCTCGTTGCCCTGCTGCTGCTCTACCTGCTGGCGGCAACGCTCGGCTGGTTTCCGATGAGCGGCTACGGCAGCTTCTCGCATCTCGTCCTGCCGGCCGTAACACTCGGCATCTGCGGCGCCGGCTGGTACGCCCGCATGGTGCGCTCGTCGATGATCGACGTGCTGAACCAGGATTATGTCCGCACGGCGCGCGCCAAGGGTCTTTCCTCGAAGCGAGTCATCCTGCGGCATGCACTGCCCAATGCCGTGCTGCCGATCATCGCCATGATCGGCATCGATATCGGCCAGTTCATGGGCGGCGTGGTCGTGGTCGAGGCCGTTTACGGCTGGCCCGGCATCGGCCAGCTCGCCTGGCAGGCGATCCAGCAGGTCGACATCCCGATCATCATGGGCGTCACGCTGACCTCGGCGCTTGCCATCATCATCGGCAACCTGTTTGCCGACCTCATCGCGCCGGTCGTCGATCCGCGCATCCGCACACGCTGACAGCAACCAAAGAAGGGGAACCAAGATGTTCAAACGCTGGCTGCAACAGACGACCATGGCAACGATGGTGGCGCTCGCCCCATTGTCCGCCATGGCTGAGGAAACGCCCAAGCAGGGCGGCGATATCGTCGTCACCTACAAGGACGACATCACCACGCTCGACCCGGCGATCGGCTACGACTGGGTCAACTGGTCGATGATCAAGAGTCTTTATTCCCGCCTGATGGATTATGCGCCCGGCACGCCGAACCCGGTTCCCTCGCTTGCCGAAAGCTTCACCGTTTCGCCCGACGGCTTGATCTATACCTTCAAGCTGCACAAGGGCGTGAAGTTCTCGAACGGCCGCGAGGTCGTCGCCTCCGACGTGAAATATTCGATCGAACGCGCCGTCGACCCGAAGACTCAAGGACCCGGCGCCGGCTTCTTCGGCGCGATCAAGGGCTTCGAGGATGAAACCGGCGGCAAGTCGACGACGCTTTCCGGCATCGAAACGCCGGATGACAGCACCGTCATCTTCAACCTCTCGCGCCCCGACGCCACCTTCCTGCACGTGCTGGCGATCAACTTCGCTTCGGTCGTGCCGAAGGAAGCCGTCGAGGCGGCCGCCGGCGACTTCGGCAAGAAGCCGGTCGGCTCCGGCACCTTCATCCTGAAGGACTGGACGATCGGCCAGCAGCTCGTTTTCGAGCGCAACAAGGATTATTTCGTCAAGGGCGTTCCCTATATCGACAGCTTCAAGGTCGAGGTCGGCCAGGAGCCGCTGGTGGCGCTCTTGCGCCTGCAGAAGGGCGAGGTCGATATTGCCGGCGACGGCATTCCGCCGGCGAAGTTCCTCGAGATCAAGAATTCGGCCGACGGCGCGCAGATGATCGTCGACGGCGAACAGCTGCACACCGGCTACATCACACTGAACACCAAGGTGAAGCCCTTCGACAACGTCAAGGTTCGCCAGGCGTTGAACATGGCGATCAACAAGGACCGCATCACCCGCATCCTGAACGGCCGCGCAACGCCTGCCAACCAGCCGCTGCCGCCACTGATGCCGGGCTACGACAAGGCTTTCACCGGTTATGCCTATGACGTGGCGAAAGCCAAGGCGCTGCTTGCCGAAGCCGGTTATCCCGATGGCTTCGAGACCGTGCTCTACTCCACCAACACCGACCCGCAGCCGCGTATCGCCCAGGCGATCCAGCAGGATCTGGCCGCCATCGGCGTCAAGGCCGAAGTCCGGGCGCTGGCCCAGGCAAACGTCATCTCGGCCGGCGGCACGGAAGGCGAAGCGCCGATGATCTGGTCGGGCGGCATGGCCTGGATCGCCGACTTCCCGGATCCGTCCAACTTCTACGGCCCGATCCTCGGCTGCGCCGGCGCTGTTCCGGGCGGCTGGAACTGGTCATGGTACTGCAACGCCGATCTCGACAGGCGCGCCGTTGTCGCCGACTCCATGTCCGATCCGGCAAAGGCGGCCGAACGCACCGCCGCCTGGGGCAAGATCTTCACCGACATCATGGCCGATGCGCCGTGGGTCCCTGTCATCAACGAGCGCCGCGTCGTCGCCAAGTCACTGCGCATGGGCGGTGCTGACAACATCTACATCGATCCGACCCGCGTCATCAATTATGACGCGATCTATGTGAAGCAGTAAGCAGCCGCTCGTTATCGGCTGCCCTTCATCCGGCTGCCGCCACCTTCTCCCCGTCGATACGGGGAGAAGGGATATGCCGCTCCCGCTTCCTCATCCTCGAGCGCTGCGTGTGGCAAGTCCCCTCTCCCCGCTCGCGGGGAGAGGGTTAGGGTGAGGGGCAACCCGCGCCGAAACCAATTCCGGAGAATTACCATGTGCATCGCCTGCACCCACACCATCCACCGCGCCCAGCATAATTTCGGCTGGAACAAGGATTTCGCCCCCGCCGTCGTCGCCAAGCCCGGCGAGACGATCCACTTCGAATGCATGGATTCATCGGGTGGCCAGCTCGGAAGCGACGCGAGCCTGGAAACGCTGAACGCACTCGATTTCGGCAAGATCAATCCCGTCTCCGGCCCGGTCTATATCGAAGGCGCCGAGCCCGGCGACGCACTGAAGGTGACGCTGCGCAAATTCATTCCGTCGGGCGTCGGCTGGACGGCCAATATCCCAGGCTTCGGCCTGCTTGCCGACCAGTTCACGGATCCGGCGCTGCATGTCTGGTCCTATGACGCCAACAGCATGGTGCCTGCCCTTTACGGTCCGGGCGGCCGCGTGCCGCTGAAGCCCTTTGCCGGCACGATCGGCGTCGCACCCGCCGAGCCCGGCACCCATTCCGTCGTTCCCCCACGTCGCGTCGGCGGCAACATGGACATCCGCGACCTGACGGCGGGGGTGACGCTCTATCTGCCCGTCGAGGTCGACGGCGCGCTGTTTTCGATCGGGGATACCCATGCCGCCCAGGGCGATGGCGAAGTCTGCGGCACGGCGATCGAAAGCCAGATGAACGTCGAAGCGACGATCGAGCTCATCAAGGACGCCAAGCTGCAGACGCCGCGCTTCACCACGACCGAACCGGTGACCCGCCATCTCGACGGCGCCGGCTACGAGGTCACGACAGGCATCGGCCCTGATCTGATGACCGGGGCGCGCGAAAGCGTCATGCGCATGATCGATCTTCTCGGCGCCGAACACGGCATGAGCGCCGTCGATGCCTATCTGCTCTGCTCGGTCTGCGGCGATCTCCGGATCAGCGAGATCGTCGACCAGCCGAACTGGGTGGTTTCCTTCTACTTCCCGAGGATCGTGTTCGCGTGAACGAAGCCATGCCCGCCGCCGCACCGGTGCTCAGCCTTCGCAATCTGAGCGTCGATGCACGCACGCCCGAAGGCCGCAAGCCGGTGCTCCAGGATGTCAGCTTCGAGCTTGCAAGCGGCGAAACGCTCTGCATCGCCGGCGAATCCGGCTCGGGCAAGTCGGTCACCTCGCTGTCGATCATGGGGCTGTTGCCGAAAGCCTCGCTGCGGGTCGCCTCCGGCAGCGTGCTGCTTGGCGAGCGCGACCTGCTCACGCTTTCCGACCGGGCGATGCGTAGCGTGCGCGGTGGCGATATCGCCATGGTGTTTCAGGAGCCGATGACCTCGCTCAATCCGGTCATGTCGGTCGGCAACCAACTGACCGAGGCAATCCGCGCGCACCAGGGCAGCGACAATGCCGAGGCGGTGGCGCTGAAGATGCTCGATGCCGTGCAGATCACCGAGCCGGCCCGGCGGCTGAAGCAATATCCGCACGAGCTTTCCGGCGGCATGCGCCAGCGGGTGATGATCGCCATGGCGCTCTCCTGCCGGCCGAAGGTGCTGATCGCCGATGAGCCGACGACGGCGCTCGACGTCACCGTACAGGCGCAGATCCTCAGGCTGATGCGCGAACTCAAGCGCGAATTCGGCGCCTCGATCATCCTGATCACTCACGACATGGGCGTCGTCGCCGAAATGGCCGATCGCGTCGTCATCATGCAGAATGGCAGGATCGTCGAGCAGGGAACGGCGCTCGCCATCTTCCAGCGGCCGAAGGAGGCC
Organism: Rhizobium beringeri; assembly: GCF_004306515.1. Taxonomy (NCBI): domain Bacteria; kingdom Pseudomonadati; phylum Pseudomonadota; class Alphaproteobacteria; order Hyphomicrobiales; family Rhizobiaceae; genus Rhizobium; species Rhizobium beringeri. Next base: position 364,897 of record NZ_SILG01000003.1, read on the forward strand.
TATACCCAGCAATTGCTGGCCGCCGTCCCGCGGCTCGGCGCGCTTGCAGGCACCGACCGTCCGCCGCGCATCACCCAGCGCGCCGTCGAGACGCTGCATCCGGACCGCACGCCGGTTCTGAACGTGCGCGACCTCACCGTCACCTATGGCAATGCCACAAGCCGGTTTTTCAAGGGCAAGCCGCCGGTTGCAGCCGTCGATGGCGTCTCCTTCGATATCCTGCCGGGTGAAACGCTCGGCCTCGTCGGCGAAAGCGGGTCGGGCAAATCGACGACGGGCAAGGCCGTGCTCGGTCTCATCCCCTTCAAGGGCAATGTCCTGATCGACGGCCGCAATATCGCCGGCCTCAGCCAGCGCGAGATGCGGCCCGTGCGCCGCTCGGCGCAGATGATCTTCCAGGATCCCTATGCCTCGCTCGACCCGCGCATGGCCGTCGGCAAGGCGATCGGCGAACCGATGCTCATCCACGGCATCGGCAACCACAGCGAACGGCAAGACCGCGTCGCCGAACTGCTGCGCCGGGTCGGCCTGACGCCTGATGCAGCGACGCGCTATCCGCACGAGTTTTCAGGCGGCCAGCGCCAGCGCATCTGCATCGCCCGGGCGCTGGCACTGGAGCCAAAGCTGATCGTCGCCGACGAGAGCGTCGCAGCGCTTGACGTCTCCGTCCGCGCCCGGGTGCTCGACCTGCTGCTCGAACTGCAGGAAACCATGGGGCTCGCCTATCTCTTCATCTCCCACGACATGGCCGTCGTCGAGCGCATGTCCCACAACGTCGCCGTCATGCGCGCCGGCCGCATCATCGAAACCGGCACACGACGGGATATCTTCGAGAACCCGAGGGATGACTACACCCGCGCACTGATCGCCGCGGTTCCGATCCCTGATCCGGAGGTCTATCGCGGCAGGGAAGCGCATGCGTGACTGAGGGCCATTGGTACCGCATTTGAGATCACGAGATTCCGTCGTTGTATGGCGCCTTACGCAAGACTTCCTTGATTTCCAATTCTCTTTTTAGCCGCCATTCCTCTAACGCGAGTCCCAATAGCCTAAGCTGCTCCTGAAACATAAGCCTTCTGAAATCGACGCCCTTCTTCTTATGGGTCGCTGCATAGGCGAAAGCCATGTCATGAGTTATACTTGAGAATAGAAAATACAATACATCGTCAATTGACGAGCATTTTTTTCTTTCTAGTTCAACACCACGTTCTTCAACAACGTAATACATTTCGTCGTTGTCTTTAATATCGATGTATGGTGCCGCCATTCCATCACCCTGGAATTGGATTATAGCCTTTGCGGCAGGCAAGCTAATTTTGCCCGCGATATCCAAGAAGCGTGTTTCGATCTCTGTCTTTTTCGACATCTTATCTTACCTCGCGGGTCCAATGAAGCCGGCATCTATCAAGTCCTGTACGGACATCTGCGTCTTGAATTGCAACCCTCCTCCGGGCTGGTCAAACCATGAAGTTGCTAGTCCCGCTTGCACCGGAAGGGGCTTTAAAACGACATACTGTGTGTATGTACCGTTAGCAGATGCAGCAGGCAATGCGCGTTGCTCAAATGGTGTACCTGTGAGCGCTAGAAAATTGCCGGTCGTTAGTCCATAACGATCAAGCAGTATTCCTTTCCGAAGTGTCAAATTTTGCGCTACGCCGACGAATCCATCGTTTGGAGGCCAATTGATTTGGCCATTCGATGCGATCCACTTGGGGTCAACTTGGAGTTGCTTGGCCTTGGCGACTTGCTCAGCCGTCAATGGGCCTCTTGTAGACGCGCTCTCCGTTGCCAGCAACTCGCGTTCGGCGACCTTTTGCTTGATTGCGAACGGCCCGCCTACGCCGGCGAAAATGCCGCTGAAGATATCCCACGGCAAAAGAGCCTGATCGACGCCCGCATTTCCGGAGTGGATGCTGCTGATAATTTGCGCCTGCCGGAAGAGACTGTCGGCGATATCGATATGGGTTAGATGTTCGCTGTTGTAGACGGATGACGCGAGATTGTAGAACTCCACGATCTTGGGAAAGAATTCGGCGTTGATCGACGTATCGCGATAAATATCGCCGCTCGCGTGGAAATAAACCTGACTGCAGGCGGTGGAACCGACGTTGCAGAGACCGGGAATGGAACCTTTCGGCGCGATGCTATCAAGGAAGGCCGATGCCGCATCGTTCTGCGGCAGGTCGGCTTGCGAAATATCCACCTGCTTGAGTGCCTGTTTGGTCAGTTCGCCGATAGCGAGCTCGATCGCGGCGCTGGAGCAATCGTTAACGCTCGTGCAATACCCCTGCTGGACAGCATAGCGCGCGGCGTTGGCGCCGATGAGCCTGGCTTCATCGAGGTGAAGCTGTCTGTTGAAGGTCTCCGCGTCGAGTGCGGTGGCCGCTCCCTGATTTCCCCCGACTGCCGCGCCAACGAGAACCGCCGCCCATTGGCCGAGCGCGTTGCGCTCCTCCTGCGTCAGGTTCGGATTATCCATCAGCGCCTTGCCGATGACCGCGCCAATCAGTTCCTGTGTGCCGCCTGCGACGGCACCGAGACCTATGTTTCCTCCCGAAACCACCGCCGTCAGCGCGCCGGCGGCCGCGTGCATGGCGATCTTCTCAGGACTTCCCTCCGCAAAGCCAAGTTTCTGGGAGATTTCGCCAATCGCCATGTTAAGGAGTTGCGAAACGGCTGCGGCACTTTCCTGCCGACGTTTCAACGTTTCAATGTCATAGAAATCGGCCTGCGTATTCGCCTTCGATAAGTCGGTATTGAGGCCGGCGAGATCCTGTTTCTGGTCACTGAGTGTCAATTTGCCCGGCGACAGGGTCGCGAGCGCTTTGCCGTGATCTTCCTGCCTCGCGGGCGTATCGACGGCCGGCAGCGGGATGCCGCTTGGGCTGAGGACGAACCCATAACCGGAAGTGGAGGCACTCGAGGCGTTTTCTATATTGGAATAAGTTAGCGCCTTAGCACTCAGCTCGTTGTTTAGAGGATCGGCGGTCGAGGCGATGACGCCACCCTTGAGATCGACGGTGCCGCCGGCAGCGACATGGTAACCGCCGCCGCCTGCGACGATGCCACTCTGTTCTGAGACATTGGCATAATCGCCCTTGACCTTCCCGGTGCTGGCGCCGCCGGACAGTCCGCCGCCGGGCGACACCCCGATCGATGCGCCCGCCGTTGTTTCCCTGTAGGCGGACGTGTCCTGCTGACTGACGATATTGAGATTGCCGCCCACATTCGCAATGACGGTGTTGCCGGAGACGACGGCCCCCTTCAACGAGGTATCGTTACCCGAGTTAAGGGCGACGGCGCCGGAGCCCATGACATGGCTGTTCAGTTGCGTAACACCAGTTTCGCCTACTTTGCCCATCCCCGCGCTAGCGCTGCCAGTCAGGCCAATCCCACCCCCGGTAGGACCGCCGATCTCAGCGCCGATGCCAATGCTGGCGCCCGCCGACGTACTTTTGCTCGAACTCTCATTCGTCGCCTGAGCACTTTCCAACGTGATGTCATGACCTGCCGACAGCAGGACATTGCCTACGTTCGCATCACCCGAGACCGTCGGATTGCCGTTTGCATCGTAGCCGGCGGCGATCTGCGCGCCATGGCCGGTAAGATCACCCGATGTTGCCTCTATCGCTATTGCCCCTCCTGCCCGCACCGCAGTGACGACGGGAGAGGAACTGGAAGCAGCGTTTTCGTACTTCTGGTAGGTGAAGCCTGCCGTCAGCGACACGGAAGCGAGACTGCTGTCACCTTTGGTGATGCTGTCGAGCGTCTTATAGGCGTTGATCGCCGCGAGTACCGTTGGTGCGGCGGCGTAAAGGCCGGCATTGTCGCCGAGCCCGCTGGCCGCCGATTGCACGCTCTCGGCGGCGCTAACGAGCCCAGACGAGACCGACAGAGTGATGCCCGCGAAGAACTCCTCGTGCAGATGCTCGTAGTTTGTCTGATCCTGAGCCGAGAGCAGGTTGACGTCGCGGTCGGCGAGGATGGCCACATCGTGTTCTGCCGAGACTTGCGCGGCCTGCAGGTTGGCATCGCGCCCTGCCGATATCGTCAGGTCGCGGCCGGCAGACAGGGTCGAGACGGCGTTGGTCGCCGAGGACTGCGCGGTCTGATCGACCGACTTGCCAAAGCCAATACCGATCGAGGCGCCGCCATTACCCGAACTGAATGCGATGCCGAAGCCGGAACGTTTTTCCTTCTCCTCAGACGAAGCACTCTCGGCTCCCGGTGTGATATTGACATCGCGTGCCGCGTCGAGAGTAAGGTCCTGCCCGGCGTCGATGCTTGAGCCGATGATATTCACATCGGTCTCGCGGGACCTAAGCACTACGTCCGTTCCGGCAGACAGCACCGATGCTACATTCAGCGCGGATGCCTGGCTGCCGCTCTTCTGCTCCTTGCCCCAGATCGATAGGAAGCCGTCGCCCGAGCCGACGAAGATGCCGGACTTCTTCCGCTCGATCTCAAGCTCATGCTGCTCGGCCGCGCCGATGACCGAAACGCTGTCGCCCTCGATGGAAATCGAGCCGTCGGCATTGGCCTTGGAACCAGCGATCACCGCCGCGCCGCCGGCATTCAGGCTGATGTTGCCGGATGCGCCGAGCTCGGAGGCAACAGTCGTCTCGTCATAGCTCTTGTAGCTGGATGAGCCTTTGGACAGGAAGCCGCTGCGCGAGCCCTTGTCATCCTTGGCGCTGGTGTCCTTGCCGGAGGCGATGATGAGGTCGCCCTTGGTGGTGATGCTCAGGTTCGCGGCGCCGGCCTCATTGCCGGCTTCGATCTTCGAGGCCGAGATGACCGTGTCCTTGCCGGATTCAATGTCGACGCCGCCACCGCCTGTGATGGCGGAACCGACGGCCGTCGTCGTTTCCAGGTGCGTGGTCGTCTTCTCGCTGCTGCCGAGGAAACCACCCTTGATGTTGAGTTTGGTGTCGAGCGTCGCTGTGTCGGTGGCTTCGGCGATTGTCATATCGCCGTCGGCCTTGAGACCAACCTTGCCGTCGGCGGCGAGCCTGCTTCCGATGATGTTGATGTCGTGATCGCCGCTGCCGCTGCCTGCCGTCACCGAGAGATCGCCGCCCGCCGATATCTCCGAGCCGACATGGGTGATCGACGAGGCGGATTTCTTGCCGAAAGAGCTGGCGGATGTTTCTTGCGCGGCGGTGATATCGATGTCGTCGCCGGCACTCAATGCGGCCTTGCCCTCGGCCTTGACGGAGGAGCCGGAGAGCAGGATGTCGTCGCCGGCCTTGATCGTCGTATCCGTGCCGGAGGAAAGCTGCGACTGCTGCTGGTCGGCGGAGAGGGTCTTGCTGTAGCCGGATTGGTTGTTGCGGGCGACATCGGTCGACACCACGGCCACCGAGCCATTGTCGGCAGTCACCTCAAGCGTCGTTCCCGCCTTGGCGGAGCTGCCGATGACGTTGACATTGTCGGTTGCCTTGATCGTCAGGCTGCCGCCGCTGGCGACTTGGCTGCCAGTGGCGTTCTGCTGGCCCGCATTGTCGACCTTGAGGGCATCCAGCGTCACGTCCTTGGCCGTCAGTGAGACGTTGCCGGTGGCGTTGACCGCAGCACCCTTCAGCGTCAAGTCGGTCGCCGCAGCAAGCGTCGCCTTGCCGCCGGCGGTGACCGCGGCATTCGGATTGACCATCGCCTGGCCGCCGAGATCCATGGATTGCGCCGTCAGCGTCAGCGTGCCGGAAGAGGTGAGGGACACATTATTGCTGGCCTTGAACGTGCCGCCGTTCGAGGCAATCGAGGAGCCCGAAACGGAAAGATCGTTGGAGGCGACCATGGCGCCGGAGTTCTTGATCTCGCCGCCTGTGACGGCGACCGATGCGCCTGAGATCAGTGCACCCGAAGCCGTCAGCTGCGCCGTCGCCGCACTCGGGAGATAGACGACTGGCACCAGCACTTCGATGCCTTGGACCATCTGCTTCTCGTAGATGACGACAGGCTGGGTCAGCGCCGCGACGGCCTCGGGGGAGAGCGCCTGGCCGACCTGCAGGTTATGGCTATTGACATAGGCAATGCCATTGTCGAGCAGCTTCTTGACCTGTTCAGTGGCGTCGCTGCCGGGAATGAAGGAACCTCGCCCCAGCCCTTCGCCAGCGAGCTGCCGCAACTGCGTGTCGATCAGCTGGTTCTCGAAATAGGCATCGCCCAGGAACGGAACCGTCGTCTCCGGCTTGTAGCCGATTTCTTTCATGAAATAGCCGGAGCCATAGAACTTGCCGACATCGAGATAGGCTGCGCGGGTTTCGAACAGGAAGATCTGTCCGGGTATGGTGCCGCCGACGCCGCCCGATTTCGGCTTGGTGGCGGCCGCAAGGGCTGCGCCGTCGACGCGGATGCGCTCGGCGATATTGCCGAGCCCGGCAAGCAGGCTGCCGCCGTTGGCGGCAACGCCCCCGAGCGCCGCGTTGACGTTGAACAGTGCTCCGCCGGCAGTCAGGTCGGAGAGCGCCGAGAGTGGATCGCCGGGATTACCGGCCGCCGCGACGCTGGCGCCGCCGGCAACCGAGCCGGCCGCCGACGTATTGTTGACGCTGCCGAAGTTGACCGAGAGGGCACCACCGGCCTTGATGTTGGCCGATACGCCGCCGATCACCTGGACGGAGCTGACGATCGTCGAGCCGTTGGCGATGTTCTTCGAGGGATTGGCGTGGCCGCTGGCGTCATAGGCCGTGCAGGCGCCCTGCGCCTGGCAGGTCGTCGTCGTCGTGCGAAACAGGCTGACGCCGGTATTGGTCAGCGTTGAGCCCTTCAACGTCGCGTCGCCGCCGGCCTCGATCGAGCTGTAGGAATTGGTAAGATTCGTGGCGTCGATCGAAAGGTTGCGGCTCGCCCGGATCGTCGCTTCCGGGCTCAGCGTACCGATCAGGCGATCTTCGTAGACCGACTGACTGAGGTGGGACGACCAGTCCCAGGAGTAGGTGGTGCTTTCGTCCGAGCCGCTGAAATTCACCTCGTCGACGATGAAGTATCGCGACGGATTGTTGGGATCGACAACGGGATTGCCGTTCGCGTCCCTCGGCACCCGGTCCCTGATCCAGTCGATGATCGGCTCGACCTTCTCGGGTCCGTCGGCCGAGATCCAGGTCCATGCATGATAGGTCGTGCCGTCGGCAAGCGTCGCCTTCGACCAGAGCAGCGGCTGATAATCCTGCCATAGCCCCGGATCCACGCCGGCATAGAGCTGGTACATGTTCTGATCTGCGGTCTCGAGGTAGCCGAACGGCAGGCCGGCGGCGACGGGATTCAGCGTGAAGCCGCTGACGACGCCTGAAGACACCAGCGTCCCGGTCGTCCATTGCGGCGTGGCGGCCCGCTGGTTGGTCAGGTTGCTGGTCAGGATCGACATGTCGTTCCCGGCCTGGATCAGACCGGAAATATTGGTGACGGCTGTGCTTCTCTGTCCGGCCGCCACCCCCGCGATCTGAAGGTCGTGGTTGGCGAGGATGGAGCCCTGATTGTTGGTGAGCACGCCGCCGACGAAGAGGCTGGCATCGTTGCCGGCATAGGCGAGGCCCGTGGCGCTGTTGGTAAGGTTGCCGGAAATATTGAAGGTGAGATCGTTGCCGGCTGCCAATTGCCCGGCATTCGTCAGCGACGGCAGCGTCAGCGTCAGGTCGTTGGCGGCGAGCAGCGCGGTGCCGGCCGTCGTGGTAAGACCGGTCGCATCGATGGCGATATCGCCCGAACCGCCGGCAGTGGTAATGGCATTGACCCTGCTGCCGCTGAGATCGGCCGTGCCGGAGAGGTTGAGAGCCAGTCCGCCGAGAGTGAGACTGCTGTTGGCCAGGTTGGCGTTCGCCGCATTGAGCGTCAGCGTACCGCCGGCAGCAATGTTGCTCGCCCGGCCATTGGAGAGATCGATATTCGTCGTGGCGAGCGTCAGGTTGCCGGCGGTACGGGTGGGATTGCCGTAGCTGATCTGGCCGCCCGACGCCGTGAGCGCAGCGCTGCTGAGGCTCTGGAGCTGGGCATAGGCAATATTCTGGCTGGCGCTGGCCGAAAGAGCGCCGCTGCTCAATAGCGCGTTGCCGGCGGTGATCGAACCGCTTGTGGCCGCAAGGTTCATGCTGCCGGTCTGCTGGAGCTTCAACGTGCCGGCGGATGCACTCGTGGCGGCGAAGTCGAGGCCGGAAACGAGAGTATCGACGGTGATATCCCGCGCCGAGAGGCTGGCGTTGCCGGCGGCGAGCGACTGGCCGACGAGATAGATCGAGCCGCCGGCAACGATAGACAAGTCCTGATGGGCGACCACATTGGCGCTGACGTCTTCCGCTGCGCTGGCATCGACGCTTCCGGCGGCAAGCAGGTTGCCGGCGCTGATATCGGTGGCCGTCGCCTTGAGCGTGAGATCGCCGGTCTGCCCGAGGGCGATGTCGCCATTGGCCGACTGGGCGGTGGCGGCAAAATCGACACCGGAGACGATGGCGCCGGCCTGAATGGCCGGACCCGTGACCGAGACGTCGCCGGCGCCAAGGAGCTGGCCGGTGACGGATGTATCGGCGTTGATGGTAACGGCTCCGTGGCCGCTGACGGTGTCGGCCTGGAAACGACCGGCATCGATGAGGAGAGCGCCTGCAGCAACCAGCGTGTCGATATCGACGCTGCCGCTGCTGCCGGCGTCAAGCATCAGGTCGCCCGACGAGCCGACGGCGATGGCGCCGCCCGGCGAGGCGGCGGTGGCGGCAAAGTCCATGCCGGCGACGATCGTGCCCGCCGCAATCGAGCCGCCGCTGATCGATACATCGCCGGCGCCGAGGAGCTGGCCGGTGATATCAGTGTTGCCGGAAAGCGTGATCGCGCCATGGCTGGTGATGGCGGCGGCACTGAGGTTGGCGGCGGAAGCCGAGAGATTGCCTGCCGCAAGCAGGGTGCCGGCATCGATGTCGCCGCTCGCGGCAAGGGAGAGATCGCCGACCTGCGTCAACACGATATTGCCGCCGGCCGCTTCCGTTCCCGCAAAGTCGATGCCGGCGATGATCGCGTCAGCAGCGATGGCCGCGCCGGTGAGGTCGATGTTGCCGCCACCGAGGATCTGACCGCTGACATCCGTGGCCGCGTTGATCGCGATGGCGCCATGCGCGATGACGCTCTGGGCCCTCAGCGCCGCTGATGTGACTGACGTATCGCCGGCCGACAGGAGCGCGTCGACATCGACGGCGCCGCTGCTGGCGGCAAGCCGGATTTCACCGGTGCTGGAAAGTAGCGTGCTGCCGTTTGCCGCCGCATTCGTCGCAGCGATGTCGAGGCCCGAAACGACCGTATCGGCCGAGATCGAGCGGCCTGAAGCCGTGACGTTGCCCTGCGCCAGCATATCGCCGGAGATGCCGATATCGGCGCCGGCGGAAAGCGCGATATTGTTGCTGCTGACGAGCGAGGCAGCCGAGATCGCGCCTGATGTGGCGGTGATGGAGAGCGCCCCGGTGCCCTTTACCGCCCCGGCGACCTCAATGTCACCCGACGTGCTGGACAGGGTAAGCGCATTGCCGGCGATAACGCTGCCGGCGGCAATGCCGGCATCCGACGACATCAGCACGTTGGCGGCACTGTTCACCTCGCCGCCGACACTCAACAACCCGCTGCCGCTCGACAGCACGATGTCGCCATCGGCAGCGACCGTATCCAGGGTGATGCCCTGATCGGCCTGAACGGCAACCTTGGCTTTTGACGCCACCTTGGCGGCCGTCACCTTCGCCTTCGAAGAGATCGAAACGTCCTGCTGGCCGGAGACGTTGCCGAGCGAGATCTTGCCGTCGGCCGACAGTGACAATTCGTTGGTGTTGGCCGCAAGATCGCCGCTCATGCGCACACCGGCGCCCTTTTCGGTGACGACGATCTTGATGCGGTCGGCCTGCATGGCGCCAAGTGCTGCGCCGTCGATCGCATATTCCGGTGTGCCCGAGATCGGAGCGAGCGCCTGTGCTTCACCTGTCGCATACTCGAAATTGGCGGCACCCGCGGTCAGGCGCAGCGATTTGCCATAGACCGGACCGTTGACATGGATGGTGCGCGAGACGATGTCGAACAGGTCGACCGCACCAGGCCCGGCAGCGAAGTTGCCGCCGTTCGGTCCAATGGTGACATCCCCGCCATTGACGATAAAGCCGTTGAGCTTGCCATCGGCCCCAATCTGCGGCGCGCCTGTGGTCAGCGTCGCATGCGGCGTGTTGATGAAGCCGCAGCCGTCGCAGGTGATGCCGTTCGGATTGGCGATGACGACATCGGCGCGGCCTCCGAACACCTCGGTCGGACCATTCAATGCCGAGCGGTTGCCGCTCGTGATCTCATTGAGGATGACCGATGCGGGACCTGATGTGTTGAGATTGGGATTGCCCGGCGTAAGGCCACCGAGATTGGAGGTGCCGACCTCGCCCTTGTAGTTGTTGAGGATGAGGCCCGGCGTGCCGACGTTGAAATTGTCGTATTTGTTATGTGACAGGCCGGCCGCATTCGGGGTGACGATGTCGATGAGCGGCACACCGTTCGGGGCGACGCCGACGCCCGGCTGGTTGGCGGCGGGCGCCGTGGTGCTTGCCGACACAGATTGAGCATTGGCAAGCATCGGCTGAAAGACCAGCAGCGCGCTGAGCACGGTGGCAAGCGAGCGATTGGCAATTCTGCCGAGCCAGCAGCCAAGACCCCTTGCTTCAGAACCAAGACCGATTTTCACACTCATCGTTTTGTCTTTCCAAACGCACAACTGGTTTTGTGTCTCGACATCAATCGTGGCTCGGCGTCGCCCTGACTGCGGCGGCGCCCAACCTCATCGCAGGATTATTTCTGGGTGAGCCACGTCTTCACATTACGTGTGAAGGACTTCGACAACCGCTGCGCCATGATGTCAGGCGCCCCTGACGTCGTGGCCGCGTTGATCGCAACAGCGACGATCACGCCATAGCCGCTCCCGCGCATGGAGAGATCTTCGCCATGGATGTTTTGCGCTTCGGCGATCAGTTGCCCTGTTTTGGCGTCTTCCAGCCGCACTGTCCCATCGATCATGCTGTCATGGCCGCCAATAATCCGGGCCTGCTTGGTGGTGACGTCGAACACATGCAGCGTCACGACCAGCCTGCCGCGTGTGGGTCCGCCGGGCACGCCGATCAATTCCTTTGCCATCGTCGCCTGGAGCGTGCGAACCGCCTCCTGGACCTGCTGGTCCGGCTTGTCGCCGAAACCGAATGTTTTGACGTCGGGGGCCAACTCAATCCGGATTTCGCGCACCGAGGTTCGTTGAAGGGCCGCTATCAGCCGGGGATCAGTCGTCGTGACGCAGGACGCAAGCGTCGCCGCCAGAACGAAAAGGGTCAGAAAACGCACGATACGCATACAGAGCTCCAGGATTCAGGCATAAGGTTCGAATGTCAGCGAAATTCAGTTCCGGCCGTCCGATGACGACGCAGGCTTGGCCTTGGCGTCGAGATGTTTGTAAAGCTCGGTCAACTGGGACTTGGGCGCCGGGCACCCCTTCGATTTGGCAATGCTGGTCAGGACCTTGTTTCTGTTGCGCAACGCATCGATCTCGACCTTTTCGGGCGATTTCGGATCCATGAAAAACAGCGCCGGCAGAAACAGGAGGACGCCGGTCGCGCCGAGGACGATGTTTTTGCCTTGCGCGTCCGTCCGCTCCTTCACTGTCGACGTGATCTGCCGTTCGTTCGCCTCGAATTCCCGCGCGATGCCGGCGCAGTCGAAGGCGCTGTCGCTCGGGTTGGTCGAAGCGACCGGCCGGGCCTCCCGGCCGGCGCAGCCGGCAAGCGAGATGGAGAGGGCAAGGATCAGCGCTGTCGATCTTGAAAAGGTCTGAGTGCGATTATTCTTCGAAATATTGCCGGTGGTCATTTTTGCTTCCGTTACCAATGAGTGGATGCGCTGAAATAAAAGAGCCCGCCGTCGACGTGGTCGAGGCTGCTTGCAACGATGTCGGAATAGCCGAGGTCGGCGCTGATATTACCGCCGACAGCGCGGATACCGGCCGTCCAGCTGGCGAGGTCGCCCCCCGTCATGTCGAAGCGTTTTTGCGAATAGACGTGGCCGTAATCCAGGCCGAGGTAGGGGCGCAGCTCACCGAGGACCTTCGCGACTGCGTCGCCGCTTTCGTTGGATTTCGTTCTCCAGACAATCTCGTTGTGGCTGAACATGCCATTATTGCCGAAGAGCACGCTTTCGCGCGTGCCGCGGACATTGCTGTAGCTGCCGAGGGAAATCTGTTCCGCGCCGAGGAGATTGTCTGGGGAATATTGACCGCTGACCAGCGAGGTCAGTTCGAATTGCCGACCGGCGGCCTGGAACGGCTGCGTCACGCTGATCGTGGCATTGAACTTCGAAAATCGCGGATCGGCGTTGCCGGCGCCGGGATCCCCTGGTTCCACGGCATCGAAGAGACCGAGCCCCTTGTCGTAGCTGGCATCGAACACCCAGATGCCGCCGAACATGCGGCGGGAATGGGAAACGCCGATCTCGCCGACCGTATATCGACGGCTGCCGACCTCGATCAGATTGCCGAGCAGGAAGTTGTTCGTCTGCTTGTAGGTCAGGCTGCTGCGGACAGTCGTGATCGAATCCTTGTCGCGCAAGACGACGCGATCGATGCCAAGGCCCGCCTGCCCCGAATTGCCCGAGGTTTCAAGCGATTGGAAGTTTCCTTCGACCGCACTTTCATATTGGTACCAGGAGCCGTTCAGCGAAACAGTGGAGTAACCGTAGGGGACGCTGACACTACCGGAATAGCTGTTGCCATATCCCTTTCCGTCGTTGCTCCACGGATAGTTGGGACCGCTATGCTCGTAGGAGAACGACCACTGATCGTTGATATCAAGCAGGTCGTCGAAGGTGAGCGATGCGGAGCTCCGGGAGAAACCGGTGCTTTCCTGCCCCATATTGTTGTTGCCGATGGAGGCATGCCAGGGCCGGCCCGGGCGGTTTTCGATGTTCAGGATCGACGTTCCGTCCTTGGGGCCTGGCAGCATAGCGGATTTGGCGTCGTTGGCTTGCAACCGGTTCATCTGGTCGAGCCCCTGCTCGATATCGCGGATATTGACGACCCGGCCGATCAGGCCCGGAAAGGCTGTCGCCAGCGAACCGCTGCCGGCGACTTTCTGGCCATTGAGATAGATGTCCGAGAGCGTGCCTTCGACGACGAGCAGGCGGAGGATCCTGGTCTTGCGGATATCCTGCTGCGGCACGTAGGCACGCGAGGTTACATAGCCATGATCGATGTAGAGGTGCGTGACATCCCTCAGCACCGCATTGATCTCCGCAAGGCCGACGCATCGGTTGCCGTAAGGTGCGGTCACCTTGCCGATCTCCTGCGCCGATAGCAGGTTTGCCCCATCGATCTCGACGCGAGTGATGTTGAAACAGGCAGCATTTGCCTGGCTAGCCGGCAAAGAGCCGTTTTCCGTGTCCGCACTGCCGCCCGGTGTTGCGCGGCGCAGGGCATCCAGTCGCTGCGTCTGCGACTGCTCTTCCTGGCGGCGGTTGAAATCGTCGGCAGGCGACTGCGCGTAAGCGGGTGCAATACCCATCACGAGGACGGCGCCAGCGACCAGGGAGTATCGAATTTCTGTCGTCATTTTGAAATTCGGCTACTTCGCGGCAATGGATTGAAGTTCGTCGAGGGCCGGTTGCAGCCCTTTCAGCGAGAAACGGATATTGACGTCCTGGCCGTTCATCAGCCGCACCAGCCCTTCGGCGGTTGAGCCCTTCTTCAGCGCCGTCGCCGTCTTCGTATCCAGCGCCAGCTGCGCCCAGCATCCGGACTGGTTGCAATTGCGATAGTCGAGTTTGGCGACCGGCTTACCATCGGCCTTGATCGACAGGCCGGAGGGCAGGTAGACGTTGAGCGGCAAAAGGGCGGTCAGCAGCAGCCGTGGCTTGCCCTTGTCGCCCTTGCCCTTTTCGCCCTTGCCCTGGGAACCGGCCGGCGAAGCTGCGATCGCCAGCGTCAGGATATTGACGGGTTTGCCGTCTTTGGCGACTTGCGCGACCTGGGCGACTTCGCAAGCCTCAGTGCCTGCCGAACCGGTGCAGCGATAATACCAGTCGTCGAATTTCTGGGATTTCATGGCCGGCGCCGGTTGAGCGGGCGCCTGCACCTGTTCCGGTCCTTGATCGGCTGGAACAGGTGATTGCGAAAAAGCCGGGTTGGCGCAAGCGATGAATATCAAAACGGGGGCGATAGTCGGAAGGGCCCGCTTCATGCCGATTTTCAAAAATTTTCTCATCTAAAATACAACTTCAGGAAGATTTTATTCGTGTGTAAAGCCGTATCGCTACAATCCGTCATTTAGTCAACCTAAGCGTGTCAGCACGGTAAAGTTTCCGTTAGATATTTACTTCACGTTCTGAGAGATCAAGTCTTGCGCTCGGCCGAGACTCGCCCTCATCGAATTCGCCAAGAGATTTCAACGCTCGAATAAAACCGATTGGCGAGGACCATGAGACGACGCGCAACTTACGCGAAGCTGTCCACCTGCCCGTCTTCATTGAAAATTCGACAGATGAACGGATAGGATGAATAATTCCGCACTATCCCCACTGCTGCAAAGTCTTGAAAAGATGAGCCTCATTCCTGCGAAGAAAAGAGCCTCTCCGGCATCTGCGTTTTTCCCGATGCTCCTCACAAATACAGAGATGTATTTTAGAAATTCATTGCACCCACGGTTGCTACTGTTATTCTTCTCGAAAAACGAGAGGACAGCCGCATGGCAAAACGGCAACGACGAGGGTAGCCCGGAACAGAACCGGCGGACGACATTCGGGAAAACCTGGTCAAACCCGAATCGGCGGCGATCTCTCATCCTTCATGAAGGGCGATCCAGACCCATAAATCATCCATAGCCATCGCGCGGCGCGTCGGTCGCATGATTGTCATTTTCGAGGTGACATCAGGCCCGTTCTCTGCGAAAAAGAGCGCGATGAGAGACAGGGGCGTTCGTCGACAGACGGGCTGAGAAGCACCCTTCGAACCTGAACCGGATAATGCCGGCGGAGGGAGTCGCTCGGGGTCGCGGCTTAGCCCGCACGAACCGCCCCGTGCCCGCCCCCGCCTGAAAGGGGCCATATGCAGACCAAGACTACACCCGGAGCGATGCTGAAGGCGATGCGCGAGAAGCCGCCGCTCGTTCAGTGCATCACCAATTACGTCGCCATGAACATTGCCGCAAATGTTCTGCTTGCCGCGGGCGCCTCGCCCGCCATGGTGCATGCTGCGGAAGAAGCCGGCGAATTCGCCGGGATCGCCAGTGCGCTGACCATCAATATCGGCACGCTGTCGACGCAATGGATCGACGGTATGCAGGCGGCGGCAAAGGCTGCGACATCAGCCGGCAAGCCGTGGGTGCTCGATCCTGTCGCTCACTATGCCACGGCTTTCCGCCGCAACGCCGTCGCCGACCTCCTGGCGCTGCGTCCGACCGTCATCCGCGGCAACGCTTCCGAGATCATCGCGCTTGCCGGCGGAGAGAGCCGCGGCCAAGGCGTCGACAGCCGCGATCCGGTCAAGCAGGCGGAAGGTTCGGCGCGATGGCTGGCTGAGCGTCAGCGGGCGGTCGTCGCCGTGACCGGCGCCGTGGATTTCGTCACCGACGGCGAGCGGGCCGTGCGCATCGAAGGCGGATCGGCCTTGATGCCGCAAGTCACCGCGCTCGGCTGTTCGCTCACCTGCCTCGTCGGCGCCTTTGCCGCGACGGCGCCTGAGGATATCTTCGGCGCGACGGTTGCTGCGCTTTCAACCTTCGCCATCGCCGGCGAGGAGGCAGCGCTTGGGGCGGCCGGCCCCGGCTCCTTCTCCTGGCGCTTCCTCGATGCGCTGGCCGCGCTCGACGCCGAAACGCTCGATGCCAGGGCGAGGATATCGGCGGCATGAAGGCTTTCGACCTTTCTCTCTACCTCGTCCTCGACCCCGATCTCTGCGTGGGGATCGGCATGGTCGAAACTGCGCGCCTTGCCGTTGCCGGCGGCGCGACGATGGTGCAACTGCGCGACAAACATGCCGGCACCATCGGGATGATCGAGACCGGCCGCGCCTTGAAACAGGCGCTAGATGGGACCGGCGCCCTTCTCATCGTCAACGATGACGTCGAGGCGGCAATCGCCATCGGCGCCGACGGCCTGCATATCGGCCAGGATGATATGGATGCATCCAGAGCGCGCACCCTGATCGGCCCTGACATGATCCTTGGCCTGTCGGTCGAGAGCGAGGCGCTCGCCGGTGCCGTCGATGCTGATCTCATCGATTACACCGGCGTCGGGCCAGTGTTTGCGACACCGACCAAGGCCGACCACAAGCAGCCGATCGGCTTTGACGGTCTTGCAAGGCTGGGGAAGGCCTCGCCGGTGCCGTCGGTCGCGATCGGCGGGCTCAAGGCGGATCATGTCGCCCAAGTGTTCGCCGCGGGCGCCAAAGGGCTTGCCGTCGTTTCCGCCATCTGCGGTACGCCGGACCCCGAAGCGGCCACGCGCCGCATCGCCGCAGAAATTCGAAAGGTCCGCGCATGATCCGCAACGTTCTCTCGATCGCCGGCTCCGATCCCTCCGGCGGCGCCGGCATCCAGGCCGATCTCAAGGCCTTCTCCGCTCGCGGCGTCTACGGCATGGCGGTGCTGACCGCGCTGACAGCGCAGAACACGCAAGGCGTCAGCGGCGTGCATCTGGTACCGCCGCAATTCGTCGCCGATCAGATCAATGCCGTCTTTGCCGATGTCCGCGTCGATGCCGTCAAGATCGGCATGATCGCCAATGCCGGCATCGCCGATGCCGTTGCCGGTGCGCTGACTGACCACCGCGACATTCCGATCGTCATCGACCCTGTCATGATCGCCAAGGGTGGAGCCGCCCTGCTCGCGCCTGAAGCGGTCGACGTGCTGACCCGGCGGCTGCTGCCGCTTGCCACGCTGCTGACCCCGAACCTGCCCGAAGCCGCCGCGCTGCTGCACCAGCCGGTGGCGACAAACCGGGCGGAGATGGCGGCGCAGGCCGAACGCCTGCTGGCGCTTGGCCCGGCCGCAGTGCTGGTCAAGGGCGGCCATCTCGACAGCGACGAGAGCCCTGACGTGCTTGCCACCGCCGCCGGCCTGCACTGGTTCGAAGCCAGGCGCGTCCCGACCAAGAACACCCATGGCACCGGCTGTACGCTCTCCAGCGCCCTGGCGGCCGAGCTCGCCAAGGGCGCCTCGGCGCGGGAGGCCGTCGCCATTGCAAAGGATTACCTCGCCGGCGCGGTCGCCGCTGCCGGACACCTCACTGTCGGCTCCGGCCACGGCCCGGTGCAGCATTTTTATGCGCTGTGGAAAGACGGAGAATAGGCGCTCGCTCAGCGAACATGCCACCAATCGAAAACGGCCCGGCCTTGCCGGGCCGTTTTTGCGTTCGGCACCTACTTTGCGTTGAAACCGCGGCGACTGCGGCAGGTCGTCCCTTTGCCCCTTTGAAAAACCCTGTTGACAAGCCCGGCCAGATGGCCAAGTCTATGACACTAAAAGGGGATACATTCCGCAATAACGGAATAACTGGAGGAATGACAGGTGCCAGACCTGCTTGTGAGCTTATACTCCGCTAAGCTCGCCGACCTGAAACAGAAGGCCTACCGTGTTGGCGTCTCCATCCGTCCGGCCCTCCCCCCGGAACTGCATCTCATCGCCAACTGGGTTCGCGAACAGTTTAGTGAGAACTGGGCAAGCGAAGTCACGGTCGCCTTTTCCCGCCAGCCAATCGCCTGCCTGATATCAGTCGACGGCGGTAAGCTCCTGGGCTTTGCCTGCTATGACACGACGGCGCGCGGCTTCTTCGGCCCGACCGGCGTCGACCCGCAAACGCGCGGCAAAGGCATCGGGCTCGCCCTGTTTTCCGCCTGCCTTCAGGCCATGAAGACGCTCGGCCACGCCTATGCCTTCATCGGCGATGCCGGCCCGGTCGATTTCTACGCCAAGACCGCAGGCGCAACCGTCATCCCCGCCCCCGACAAGGGCATCTACGAAGGCATGTTGAGAAGCACGCCGAAATGACCATCTGATCCCGGAGCTACAGAATTGTCCTCGACCCCGCTCGCCCTTTTCGTCGGCCTTCCGAATCCCACTATTTCGGAGGATGAATTCGCCCTCTTTCGCGAAACCAATCCGCTCGGCCTGTTCGTCGGCCGGCGCAATCAGCGCGAGCCGGAGCAGACGAGGCGGCTGATCGACCGCTTCCGCGAAGCTGTCGGCCGCGATGACGCGCCTGTCTTCACCGACCAGGAAGGCGGTCGCGTTCAGCATCTCGATGCCGGCCCCTGGCCGCTCTTTCGCAGCTTCGGCCAGTTCGCCGAACTTGCGCGCCGCGATTTCGATCTCGGTAAAAAAGCACTGCGCCTTTCCTCCCAGGCCATGGGCGCGATGATGACGGAACTCGGCCTTTCCAGCGGCTGCTCGCCCGTTCTCGACCTCGTCTTCGAGACGACGAGCACGGTCATCGGCGCCCGCTCCTTCGGCCCTGATCCCGATTTCATCGCTGCCCTCGGCCGCGAGGTGGTCGACGGTCTGCTCGAGACCGGCAACATGCCTGTTATCAAGCACATTCCCGGCCATGGCCGCGCGACGCTCGACTCCCACAAAGAGCGTCCGGTGGTCGACGCCAGCCGCGAGACGCTCACCGCGACCGATTTCAAACCCTTCGTGGCGCTGAAGGATACGCCCTGGGCGATGGTCGCCCATGTCGTCTATTCGGCCTATGACGCGGAACTGCCGGCGTCCGTCTCGCCGATCATGCATGACGTGATCCGCAAGGAGATGGGCTATGAGGGCGTGCTGATTTCCGACTGCATCTTCATGGAGTCGCTCTCCGGCACCCTGCCGGAACGCGTCAAACAAGTGCTCGACGCAGGCTTCGACATCGCGCTCCACAGCCACGGCGACATTCCGGAAAGCGAAGCCGCCGCCAAGGCCGCCCGTCCGCTGACGGAAGCCGCCCTGCAGCGGATCGCCGCCGGCAAATCCCGACTCGGCAATCTCAAGGTCGATTTCCGCGCCGCCCACGCAGAAGTCGAACACATGTTTGCAAGCGTGCTGGTCTCCTGACCGGCACGTCATCTCTCACCGCATAAGAAAAGGGGAATAAGACATGAAAAAATATCTTCTTGCCGCCGCCGCGCTGACACTGCTTTCGGGATCTGCCATGGCGCAGACGATCCTCACCGTGAATATCGAACCGGCGACGACCTGGGTTCGCAACTTCAACCCGTTCAACCAGACCTCGTCGCGCCAGTCCACGCTCGACTTCATCTATGAGCCGCTGGTTATTTTCAACCGCTTCGACAGCAACAAGCCGGTCTATCGCCTGGCTGAAAGCTTCAAGCTCTCCGACGACCTGAAGAGCATCGATTTCAAGCTGCGCCCGAACCTGAAATGGTCGGACGGCAAGCCGCTGACCGCAGCCGACGTCAAGTTCACCTATGATTACCTGAAGAAGTTCCCGGCGCTCGACTTCGTCAGCATCTGGACCTTCATCACCGATGTCCAGACCGTCGACGGCCAGACGGTCCGCTTCACGCTCGCCAATCCGAGCTCGCTCGCCGCCGAGCAGATCTCGCAATTGCCGATCGTTCCCGAACATATCTGGAAGGATGTCGCTGATCCCGTCACCTTCGCCAGCGAGACCCCTGTTGGCAGCGGCCCGCTGACGGAAGTGCCGCGCTTCACCGGCCAGACCTACGACCAGTGCCGCAACCCGAACTACTGGGACAACGAGCACCTGAAGGTCGATTGCATGCGCTTCCCGCAGCTTGCCGACAACAACCAGATGCTGACGGCAACGGCCGACGGCACGCTCGACTGGGGCGTCTCCTTCATTCCCGATATCGACAATGTCTATGTTTCCAAGGATCCGGCGCATTTCCACTACTGGTATTCGCCAAGCAGCATGGTCGCCTTCCTGTTCAACTTGGAAACGGCGAACGAGGACAACAAGAAGGCCTTCAACGACCTGAAATTCCGCCGTGCCGTCTCGATGGCGCTCGACCGCAAGACGATGATCGACGTCGCCGGCTACGGCTATCCGACGCTGAATGAAGACCCCGGCCTGATGGGCGAGCTCTACAAGAGCTGGGCGGACCCGTCCGTCAAGGCCGACTTCGGCAAATTCGCGACCTATGATGCCGATGCCGCCAAGGCCCTGCTCGACGAGGCGGGCTACAAGGACAAGGACGGTGACGGTTTCCGCGACAATCCCGACGGCACCAAGATCTCCTTCTCGATCATCGTCCCGAGCGCCTGGACCGACTGGATCGACACCGTCAACCTCGCCGTCGAGGGCATGCAAGCGGTCGGCGTCGACGCCAAGATCGAAACGCCTGAGGAAGCCGTCTGGACCGGTAACCTCATCAACGGCACCTTCGATGCGGCGATCAACAGCCTGCCGGCATCGGCTTCGCCCTATTACCCCTACAAGCGCGCCTTCAGTGCTTCGGACAAGGGCAAGACCCGCTTCACTGCGCAGCGCTGGTTCAACCCGGAGGTCGAGAAACTCGTCACCGAGTTCACGCAGACTGCCGACCTTGCCAAGCAAAAGGACGCGATGAACAAGGCGCAGCGCATCGTCGCCGAAAACATGCCTGTGATTCCGGTGTTCAACAATCCGAACTGGTATCAGTACAACACCAAGCGCTTCACCGGCTGGTCGACCAAGGAAAACCCCTTCGTCAATCCGTCGATCTCGCGGACCAATCCGGCACGCCTGCTGAACCTCCTGGCCCTCGAGCCGGTCAAGTAAGCAACGCAATCCTCGGGAGCGGCGTAAAGCGCCGCTTCCGTCACGACGGAGTCCCCATGGCTTTCCTGCTTCGCCGCCTCGTCTTCTATATGGCAGCCTTCATCGCGGCAGCGACGATCAATTTCTTCCTGCCGCGTCTGATGCCGGGCGATCCGGTGCAGATCATGTTCTCGAGCGCCGGCACCGAATTGCCGCCGGAAAGCCTGCAGGCGCTGAAGCTCACCTTCGGCTTCGTCGACGGTCCGCTCTGGCAACAATACCTCACCTATCTCGGCAGCATCTTCACCGGCGATCTCGGCCGCTCGATCAAATATTTTCCGCTGCCGGTCACCTCGGTGCTCGGCCATGCCCTCGTCTGGACGGTCGGCCTGATGGGCACCGCGACGATCGTGAGCTTCGCGCTCGGCACCTTCCTCGGCATCGTCGCCGCCTGGCGCCGCGGCAGCAAGTTCGATGTCATCGTCTCCGTCGGAGCGATCTTCGCGACCTCGGTACCGGCCGTCGTTACCTCGCTGATCGTGCTCTTCATCTTCGGCTTCACGCTCGGCTGGTTTCCGAACGGTTATGCCGCCGACCCATCGCTCGATCCGGCCTTCAGCCTGCAATATATCGGCAGCCTCGCCTATCATGGCATCCTGCCGATGGTGACGCTCTGCACCGTGCTGATCGGCGGCTTCACCGTCACCATGCGCAACAACATGATCAACCTGCTCGGCGAGGACTATATCGTCATGGCCCGCGCCAAGGGCCTTTCGGACCGGCATGTGATGCTCTGGTACGCGGCGCGCAACGCCCTGCTGCCGACCGTCTCCAGCCTTGCCATCGCCATCGGCACCATCCTCGGCGGCTCGCTGGTGACCGAGGTCGTCTATAACTATCCCGGCCTCGGCAACATTCTCTACCAGGCGATCCTCGCCCGCGATTACCCCGTCATCCAGGGCCAGCTCCTCATCATGACCGCGACCATGCTGATCGCCAATTTTATCGTCGACGTCAGCTATATCATGCTCGACCCGCGGCTGAAGGGAGCGTGAGATGAAGACCCTGCTTCAAAACCGCAAGGCGCTGATCGGCCTCGTCATCATCGCCCTCATCGTCCTCGTCGCGATCGCAGCGCCGCTGCTGACGCAGTACGATCCCGCCGCCCGCACCGGGCGGCCGCATCAAGCGCCGTCACTCGACCATATTCTCGGTACCACGCGCATCGGCCAGGATGTCTTTGCCCGGCTGATCTACGGTGCCCGCACCTCGCTTGCCGTCGGCTTCGGCGCCGGCCTGCTGATCACGCTGGTCGGTACCGCGCTCGGCATCATCTCCGGCTATCGCGGCGGCAAGACCGACGAGATCATCAGCTTCTTCACCAATATGGTACTGGTCGTTCCGAACCTGCCGCTGCTGCTGGTGCTCGCCGCCTTCATCGGCCAGGCTAGCCCCCTCGTCATCGCCCTCATCCTCGGCGCCACCTCCTGGGCCTGGGGCGCACGCGTCACCCGCGCCGAAACGCTCTCCGTCAAGCAGAAGGATTTCGTCAAATCCGCCGAGATGATGGGTGAGCCGCAATGGCGCATCATGACATTCGAGATCTTTCCCAACGTGATTTCAATCGTCGGCATCAATTTCATCGGCAGCGTCATCTTCGCGATCATCACCGAGGCGACGCTCGAATTCCTCGGCCTCGGCGATCCGAGAGCGATCTCCTGGGGCACCATGCTCTACAATGCGCAGAAGGCCTCGGCCCTTTCGGTCGGCGCCTGGTGGGATATTCTCACCCCCTGCTTCGCGCTCGCCTTCCTCGGCATCGGCATGTCATTGCTGAACTTCGCCGTTGACGAAATCGCCAACCCACGGCTGCGCACCGGCAATCACCTGAAGCGCTGGTCCCTGCTCGTCCGCTCCGGGGAGGGCCGCCTGTGACGCAGCCGCTGCTTTCGGTGAGGAACCTCACCATCGACTATATCGGCGAGGAGAAGGATTTTCGCGCCGTCAACGATGTCAGCTTCGACGTCGCGCCGGGCGAGGTCTTCGGCCTTGCCGGCGAATCCGGCTGCGGCAAGAGCACCATCGCGTTTGCCATCAGCCGCCTGCACAAACCGCCGGCGCTGATCCGCAAGGAGAGCCGCATCCTGCTCGACGGCCGCGACGTGCTCGGCCTCGACCGGCAGGCGCTCAGCGCCTTCCGCTGGCGCGAGGTCGCCATGGTCTTCCAGAGCGCCATGAACTCGCTGAACCCGGTGCTGCGCGTCGAAACGCAATTCTACGACATGCTGCGGACCCACAAAGGCATGAGCCGCGCGGAAGCCCGCGACCGCACCGCCGAGATGCTGACGCTCGTCGACATCCCGCCGGATCGCATGCGCGACTATCCGCACCAGTTTTCCGGCGGCATGCGCCAGCGCATCGTCATCGCCATCTGCATGGCGCTCGATCCGAAGCTCGTCGTCATGGACGAGCCGACGACGGCGCTCGATGTTGTCGTCCAGCGCGAAATCCTACAGCGCATCAACGAACTGCGCCGCAGCTTCGGCTTTTCCGTGCTGTTCATCACCCATGATCTCGGGCTGATGGTGCAATTCTGCGACCGCATCGGCATCATGCTCGCCGGCCAGTTGGTGGAGCAGAACACGGCCGAGGCGATCTACAGGACGCCCAAGCATGACTACACGAAAAAGCTCTGGGCCTCCTTCCCCTCGCTGCATGGAGGAGTGCTGTTATGACAGACGCCATTCTCGCGCTCGACCAGGTGACGAAGACCTTCGGTCATGGTTCCGCGGCCGTGCATGCGGCGCGCGCCATCTCGTTTTCGCTGCATGCCGGCCGCGCGCTGGCGCTGGTCGGTGAATCCGGCAGCGGCAAGACCACCTGCGCCCGCATGGCGATGCGCGAATATCTACCGACATCGGGCCGGATTCTCTACAAGGGCCGGCCTGTCGAGGCCGCCAAATCCGCCGAGATCGCCCGCTACCGCCGCTCGGTGCAAATGATCTTCCAGGACCCCTTCGCCTCGCTGAACCCCGCCCACACCATCGCCCATCATCTCAGGCGGCCGCTGAAGCTCCATCGCCCGGAGATCAGGGGGGCAGAGATCGACGTCGCGGTCCGCGAACTGCTGCAGCGCGTCAGGCTCGATCCCGATCTCGTCGCGCCGAA
Organism: Rhizobium beringeri; assembly: GCF_004306515.1. Taxonomy (NCBI): domain Bacteria; kingdom Pseudomonadati; phylum Pseudomonadota; class Alphaproteobacteria; order Hyphomicrobiales; family Rhizobiaceae; genus Rhizobium; species Rhizobium beringeri. Next base: position 388,801 of record NZ_SILG01000003.1, read on the forward strand.
ATATCCGCATGAACTCTCCGGTGGCCAGCGCCAACGCGTCAACATCGCTCGCGCCTTGGCCGTCAAGCCGGAGGTGATCGTCGCCGACGAACCGACCTCGATGCTCGATGTCTCGGTGCGCCTCGGCGTGCTGAACCTGTTGAACGAGATGAAGCAGGAGATGAATCTCGGCCTGCTCTACATCACCCATGATATTGCCACCGCCCGCTATGTCGCCGAGGATATCGCCGTGATGTATGCCGGCCAGATCGTCGAATGGGGCAGCGTCGCCAAGGTGATCGACAATCCGCTGCATCCCTATACCCGTCTGCTGCTCTCGGCCGTACCCGATCCGGATGTCCGCTTCGACGACCCGAAGGCCCGGCTGAGGCCCGACGAGGTGGAGGATATCCGCCGCCGTTCGGCCGTGCCGCAGGACGACATCGTCGAATTCGAGCAGGATCATTTCATGCGGATGATCTAAGGCCGGCTTGCTGGCCTCATCTGACGCCCTATGCTAGGGGACGGTCTCTTTCATATGAGGCGAAACCGTCATGCTGCCCTGGATCCAGCTCGATTCCGCGACCATTCCCGGCGAAACCGGTGAATTGCGGCTGAAGCAGCGCGGCAGCGAATTTTCGATCATGCTTGGCGCCAACGAGCTGATGAACAGCCGTCTCAGCGGCTCGGAGGAAGCGCTGGCGACCCTTTCCTGGGATCGGATCAAGTCGCACTCGAAGCCAAGGATCTTGATCGGCGGGCTCGGCATGGGCTTTACCCTGCGCGCCGCTCTCGCCGTCCTTCCCGAAGATGCCGGCGTCACCGTCGCCGAACTGGTGCCGGCCGTGATCGCTTGGGCACGCGGGCCGATGGCCGAGGTCTTCCAGGGCTGTCTCGACGATCCGCGCGTCGGCATCCATCAGGGCGACGTCGGCGAGGCGATCCGTTCCGGTAAAGGCGCCTATGACGCGATCCTGCTCGATGTCGACAACGGCCCTGATGGCCTGACCCGCAAATCCAACGACCGGCTTTATGATTTCGCCGGCCTTCGCGCCGCCGGCGACGCGCTGCGTCCCGGCGGCGTGCTCGCCGTCTGGTCGTCCGGCCCGGACCCGGATTTCACCCGGCGTCTCAAGGGCAGCGGTTTTGCCGTCGATGTGGTCAACACGCGCGCCAACGGCAAACGCGGCGGCGCCCGCCACGTCATCTGGCTGGCCGTCAAACCGGTGAAATGACGTTCAAGCCGAAGCGATCCTGCGGGCGGCATTGATGGCGCGGCGGGCGCCGGAGCGCAGTTGCGCTGTCTCGGCACCGGCAATGACCAGATCGAAGCCGAATTTCAGGAGCTCGCCGGCCCGCTCGCCGTCGCCGGCGAAGGCGCAGGCGAATTTGCCGTGGGCGCGGCAGCGCGAAACCGCATGCTGCATGGCGCTGTCGATCTCGGCGGCGTTCGGCGCCACCTGGTCGCCGTTCGACAGTGCGATCGAAAGATCGGAGGGACCGATGAAGATGCCATCGATGCCGGCAACGCCGAGAATGCCGTCGATCGCCTCGAGTGCTGCCCGGGTCTCGACCATCGCGATGGCGACGGTGAGCGCGTTGGCGTTTTTCAGATAATCATCGGCGGACAGGCCGGTATGGTTAAGTGCCAGCGACGGTCCCCAGCTGCGGTCACCAAGAGGCGGGTATTTCGTGGTCTTGACGAAAGCTTGCGCGTCTTCGGCCGAATTGATCATCGGCGCGATGATGCCGGAGGCCCCGGCATCGAGCAGGCGCGAGGCGGAAGCGAAATCACCGACCGGTATGCGCGCCAGCGCCGGCTTGCCGGCAAGGCGCACCTGGGCGACGGCGTTCGCTGCCGAGGGCATGTCCCACATGCCGTGCTGCATATCCAGCACGACGGCGTCGAAAGCCTCCTGCGCCAGGTGGTTGGCGAGCGTGGCGTCCGGAATACCCACCCAGGCGGAGATCATGCCGCCCTGGTGGTTCCTGATCCGCGCCGCGAAACCGTCGATTTCAGCTGCGCTCATGCCATTCTCCTCAGTTCATTGGCTCGGTCAGAAGGGTTCACGGCCTCATCCTCTCCGGTGTAGCCGCGAAAGGACGATCATGACCACGACTCCCAGTCCCGCCAGGATGGCTCCCCAAAGGATCCAGATCGTTTGCCTGATCATGAAGCTGGACGACGGATAGGGAAAATAGCCACTTCCCTGGCCGATCCAGATCAGTCCGAAGATGATCATAAGCACTCCGAGAACATATCCGATCGTTCGCCACATGCTTCAGGCGCCTTCCCTATCGATTCGATCCCACAATGGCGACCGGCGTCGTTCATGACAAGGCTTCTCCTGGGCACAAACGTCGGCGTTGGGCGTGGTGAGCCGCAAGGCTGCTGCTAGCCACCCAGATCGGCGGGCATCCATGCGGCGCTTTTGAAATCCCGATATAGACCAGGAGAACGAGATACACCCGCCCACTTACCGAATGCCCTCTCTATTACTCATGTTGCATAGATCGCCAGCAAGCCACGATCCAGTACGGGAGGAAGAACTCCATCGAATCTCGCAAATCCGAAGGAATCACAACTCGCTGAAATCACTCAATTCTTTTTGAGGCAGCCTCTCATGCGCTTCAACAACCCAGCCATGGTCATAGTGATTATCGCTGTACGCCCAATGAATGACTTTAGATTCGTGAAAATATCAATCACTATGAGCCGCGGACAATCCCAACTAACGAGTCCGCTGCCGAACAATATTGCTTGGCTTTTCTTTGGTCTCTGATGATGTTGCACGCGAATTCTGCTGGGTAGAGCACGCCGGACATTGCCGTGCTGGAGTTTCGATGAAAAAGGTGGCGCCATGACCCATATTGCACTTCGCTCCCTAGCCAAGGGAGTGGGTTCCTTTGTCCTTCCGCAACTGCGAAATACGCACGTAGAAGGGGGCACTGCTTCTGCGCGCCACTGTTATGACCTTTTCTTTCGCCACTACGGTCACCTAGCGCCTTGGCTGAACGGCAAACGACCTGAAGTATTGGTCGAGGTCGGCCCTGGAAGTTCGCTTGGCGTTGGGCTTGCCGCGCTACTTGCGGGCGTCGACACGTACATCGGGCTGGATTTGCAAGACCACCGGAGCATCGAGCACGATCTTGAAGTCCTGAACGGTTTGATTGAACTCTTCGGCGAGCGGGCCGCATTTTGGGATAACACCGTATCGGGCGACATCTTTTTTCCGCCGTCACCGACAAACTTCGCCTGGGATCGGATAGATGGGATCGTGCAACAGCGCCTCAGTGCGGAGGCAATCGACGCGCTGAAGGCGGACCTCGTGAATGGCAGCGAACGATTAAAGTTCGTCGCACCATGGACCGATTTCAACGTACTGCAGGCGGGTGTGGCTGACTGGCTGATGACGCATTCAGTCATGGAACACGTGGACAACCTCGTTGATACCTATATCGCTATTGCCCGGTGGCTGAAGCCAGGAGGGTTTGCGACGCACCTGATCGATTTCCAATCTCACGGTCTGTCAAGCGACTGGAATGGGCACTGGGTTTTGAGCGCGCCCACGTGGACGATGATGCGTGGACGACGACCTTACCTGATAAATCGGAAGTGGCGCAGCCATCACATCAATCTGATGCAGGAGAGCGGCTTCGAAATCCTTGCAGAACTCCAGTACATCCGCACGGACGGACTAGGACGGAAGGAATTTCGAGCGCCGTTCACGTCAATGCCAAATGGTGACGAAAAAGTTGCGATGAGTTTCTTTGTGACGAGAAAAATCGGCTAAGAGTCGGCGGAGATCATGCCGCCCCGGTGTTGCCTGATCCGGTCCGCAAAGCCGTCGATTTCAGCTGCGCTCATGCCATTCTCCTCAATTCGACAGGCCGCCGGCGGCCAGATATTTCACCTCGGGGAACTCTTCGATGTCGAATTCCCTCAAAGCCATGCACGGGTTGCCGGCTCATCCTCTCCGGCGCAGCCGTGAAATAATGACCGTCACGGCGATCCCCGCGACAGCCATGATGCTTCCCCAAAGAACCCAGATGCTTTGGTTGATCATGAAACTGGATGAGGGATAGGGAAAATAACCGCTTCCCTGTGCGATCCAGATCAGTCCCAAGAGGATCATGAGCAATCCAACGACGTATCCGACGGTTCGCGACATGCTTCGGCCCTTCCATATGAATCGATGCCACAATGTCGATCGGCGTCGGTCATGACAAGGCTTCCCTCCTGAGCGCGACCATATTCCGGATGCAATGACGCGCCGGCCTCGTTCTGAATGTCAGGTCCTGCCGACTTCATCCACCAGCCAGGTGCTAAGCCTCTCGCTATGAATATTTGCCGATCGCGGCGGTATCAGCCAGTATCCGCGGTCGCATGCCTCGAGCGGCGGCCCGGCTTCCACCAGCATATGTGTGGAGAGAAGCGTATCGACCAGCCCCATCCATCCGATCGCCACGCCCTGCTCGCTGAGAGCGGCCTGGACGACCAGCGAGTAAGTGTTGAAGCTGACATCCCCGCGGCCGGCTTGGAGATCGCGTGTAACGGAGAACTCGGCAAGATAACTTCGCCAGTCGAACCAGGGCGATGGCATCGGCGAATCGAGGTGGATCAGGATCGCCTTGGCAAGCTGCTGCGGATCGCAGAACGGGCCGTTGCGATCGAGAAAGCCTCGCGTGCAGACAGGCACGACCTTTTCCTGCAGCAGAAGCGATCCGACGGCACCGAATTCCGCCTTTGTGCCGAAAACCACCACCACATCTGCGTCGTCACGAAAGCCGGGCTCAAGCCGCTGCGTCGCGACGATCTGTATATCCGTTTCCGGATGAAGCTGGCGAAAGCCGTGCATGCGCGGGATCAGCCAAAGCGCCGAAAAAGCATAGTCGGTTCTAAGTCTGACGACTGGCCTTTGAGCCTCAGTGCGGAAGCTGCGCGCCAGGGCATCGATGTCACCGACCGCCTTGGCCGCGACCTGGAAAAGCCGCTCCCCCTCCGCGGTCAACTCGACGCCGCGATGCTGGCGGCGCAGCAGGCTGACGCCGAACTGCTCTTCCAGCCGCCGGATCTGATAGCTGACGGCGGGCTGTGTAAGGCCAAGAACTGCCGCCGCGGCCGAAAGGCTGCCGAGCCTTGCGACCTCCACGAAGATGCGCATCCATCCCAGCTCGGGTCGGCGCTCTGGCATAAAAATTCCTTTAGGCAGTGATCGAAAAAAGCCAGCTTTACAAGCACGATGATACTGGCTTTGATAAGATCTGCAAATAGCAAGGGGGCGCGCTCTTCAGCGAGACCTTTCCTGGCATTTGAGACCTCAGGAGACAATTTCACATGGCGCGTCCGAATATCCTCATCCTAATGGTCGATCAGTTGAATGGCACTTTCTTTCCCGATGGCCCGGCCGATTTTCTTCATGCGCCGCATCTGAAATCATTGGCTGAACGTTCCGTGCGTTTCACCAACACCTATACGGCAAGCCCGCTCTGCGCACCGGCGCGGGCCTCCTTCATGTCCGGACAATTGCCGAGCCGAACCCGCGTCTACGACAATGCGGCGGAATTTGCCTCTGACATTCCGACCTATGCGCATCATCTGCGCGCCGCCGGATATCAGACGGCGCTTTCCGGCAAGATGCATTTCGTCGGCCCCGACCAATTGCATGGCTTCGAGGAACGTCTGACGACGGACATATACCCGGCCGATTTCGGCTGGACGCCCGACTATAGCAAGCCCGGCGAACGCATAGACTGGTGGTATCACAATCTGGGTTCCGTCACCGGCGCCGGCGTTGCCGAGATCACCAACCAGATGGAATATGACGACGAGGTCGCCTACCACGCCGGCCGCAAGCTGTTCGATCTCTCGCGCGGACACGACGAGCGCCCCTGGTGCCTGACCGTCAGCTTCACCCATCCGCACGATCCCTATGTCGCGCGCCGCAAATTCTGGGACCTCTATGAGGATTGCCCGGCACTTGACCCAGTGGTTGCGCCGATTGCCTTCGAGCGGCAGGACCCGCACTCGCAGCGTCTGATGAAAGCCTGCGATCACGACGCTTTCGACATCAGCGATGAGCAGATCAGGCGGGCAAGGCGGGGCTATTTCGCCAATATCTCCTATGTCGACGAGAAGATCGGTGACATTCTCGGCGTCCTCGAACGGACCCGCATGGCCGAAAACACCATCATCCTCTTCGCCTCCGACCATGGCGACATGCTCGGCGATCGCGGCCTCTGGTTCAAGATGAACTTCTTCGAAGGATCGGCCCGCGTTCCGCTGATGATCGCGGCACCCGGCTGGAAGCCCAAACGGATCGATCAGCCTGTCTCCACGCTCGACGTGACGCCGACGCTGGCGGGTCTTGCCGGGATCGATATCGCCTCCCTGAAGCCGTGGACCGAGGGCGAGGATCTCGCAGCGCTTGCCGAAGGCACCGGCAGCCGCAGCCCTGTGCCGATGGAATACGCCGCGGAAGGTTCCGAAGCACCACTCGTCTGCATCCGGGATGGCCGATACAAGCTCTCGCTCTGCGAGAAGGACCCGCCGATGCTGTTTGATCTCGAGACCGATCCTAGGGAACTCGACAATCTGGCGGCCGACCCGGCGCATGCCGAGATCTTGGCAAGGCTTGTCGAACAGGCCGGCCGACGCTGGAACCTTTCCGATTTCGACGCAGCCGTGCGCGAAAGCCAGGCGCGCCGCTGGGTGGTCTATGCGGCGCTGCGCAATGGGGCCTATTATCCATGGGACTACCAGCCGCTGCAGAAAGCCTCGGAGCGCTATATGCGCAACCACATGGATCTGAATGTGCTGGAGGAAAACCAAAGGTTCCCACGCCAGGAATGAGCAAGAAGCGCTTCTGATTTAAGCCGTCTTGCGCGCCGGCGCCTCGCGCAGGAAATCCTCGATGAACGTCTTTTGCAGCAGGATGCCGTCCCATTCGTCTGGGAAGAAGGGCGAGTCATAGATCAGCGTGAAGGGACCGTCGTAGCCGGCCCTCTCGCACATCTCCAGGCATGTGCGGTAATCGTCGGCATCGAGGCCGGCGACGCCGTAATCGGCCTTGGCATGGCAGATTTCCGCTCGGCCCATGATGTCGGCGAGGCCTTCATATTTGGCTGGCGCCGTCCAGTTGCCGAGGTCGCCGTTGAGGCCGACCTTGCCGTTCAGCCGGTCCAGCAGCCAGTTCATTTCGACCGGCGTCGGCAGCAGGTCGAACCAGTTCTCGACGACGACGCGCACGCCGCTGCCTTCCGCCTGTCCGGCCAGCCAGTTCAGATGACGGGCGGCGCGGGTGAGATTTTCTTCCGTCGGCTTCTGCTTGCCGGCTATGACGCGCATCCTCTGCGCCCCGAGGGCTGCGGCGATGTCGATCCACTCCGCCATCCATTTGACGTCGCGTTCGGCCGTCTCTGGATGGCTCGGATCACCATCCTCGACGAGCAGCGTCTGGAACAGCACGTTCGAGGCCGCCATTGCATCGCGCAATTCGCTTTTATAGGTGGCGTCGAGGCTCGGCAGATGGAAGGAACAGACCTCCAGCCGGTTGACGCCGCGTGCCGAGAGCGCCGCCGGCACGTCGATCAGCGCCGTGGCGCCGGGACCATAGGGCTCTTTCGCAGTAGCACTTTTGTCAGGATCGGGACTATAGGCATAAACGGCGCCAAGCAGCCGATGCAGCGACCATGTCGAAACCGCGAAACGTCCGTTTTGCAAAACCTGCACTTGCTTTCCTCCGGGATCTCCTCATGCCATCAATGGCAACTAAATCCCGGCGGTTCAATTGCCAATTCAGGCAAAATCGTCGCGGATGACCGGCTCCGCGGCAAGGGCAATCCCCAGCAGCGCCTCATCGCGATGGGCGGTGGCCGAAAGCAGCAGGCCGACCGGCATGCCAGCCTCGCCGGTGCCGCAGGGAATGGAAACGCCGCACCAGTCGAGGAAATTGCCGAGCGCAGTGTTGCGCAACGTCTTGTTGTTCGTCGCGAAGAACAGCTCGTCGTCCTGCTCCAGTGGTCCGATCGGCGGAGCGACATGGGCAACGGTGGGAAAGGCGAGCAGCCGGTCGCCGACGAGGCGCTCGACATCGGCGATCAGGCGGCTGCGCGCCTCGAGGATCGCCAGGTAATCCGGCAGCGTCGTCTTGCTTCCAAGACGGGTGCGCATGACGACACGGTGGTCCATCCTGTCCGCGTCCGGTCCGGCCAGCCGTTCGCGGTGAAGTGCGAAAGCCTCCGCCGTCACCAGCGGACCATATTTCGTCATCAGATCGAATATCTCGTTGAAGGCGGGAATGACGGTACGGGCAACATGGGCGCCGGCCTTTTGAAGACGTTCCAAAGCTGCCTCGAACGCAGCGGCGACGCCGGCTTCAGCTCCGTCGAAGACGACGTTTTCAGGCACGATGAGTTCCAGCCCTTGCAGAGGACGCTCCACGATAACAGGCGCCGTCAAGCCGCGCATCGCCGCATCGATCCAGACCGCGTCCCTGACGCTGCGGCAGAGCGGTCCCAACGAATCCAGGCTCTTTGCCAACGGATAGACGCCTGCCATCGCGTGGCGGCCGCGCGTCGCCTTGTAGCCGACGATGCCGTTGAAGGCGGCGGGAATACGCACCGAGCCGCCGGTATCGGTGCCCATGGCGACCGGAACCATCCCGGACGCGACGACGACACCAGCACCCGAGGACGAGCCGCCCGGAATGCGCCGGAGATCAGTACCGCGCGGATTTACCGGCGTGCCGTAATGCGGATTGATGCCGAGGCCGGAAAAGGCGAATTCGCTCATATTGGTGCGCCCGACGGCGACCATGCCCGCCTGCCTGAGCAAAGCGACGACAGCCGCATCGCGCTTGGCCGGCATGTCCTTTGCCAGAACGACGGAGCCCGCCGTCGTCGGCAAGCCTTCAATGTCGAAAAGATCCTTCCAGGCTATCGGAATGCCGTCCAGCAATCCAAGCGAGCGCCCTTCCCGCAGACGTCGCGAAGAGGCGCGCGCCTCCTCCATCGCCCGGCTTTCGAGCAGTGTGGTGAAAACCGCCTTGTCGGCATAATTCGCGATAGAATCGAAAACCGCCTCGGCCACCTCGACCGGATCGGCCGCATCACCTTGAATGAGGACGGAAAGTTGCGCGACCGACATCGCGCCGAAGGATTTGCTCATGGGACTATCCAGAAGAAAGATGTTCCTCTCTGGACTACCTCGGATCATTCCGGTGAACCAGAGCTTCACGATATTTTGCATTTATTGGTACGATTTTTTGAACACTGAGTTTGAATATCGCCCCTTCAATTGCCACGATCGAAGACACACATGCTGCACGCATGCGGAAGCGGTTCGGCACGAGGGTGAGAGTTTGCTCTAGAGAGACCGGCGCCGCATGTGTTGCAGGAGTAATTAAAATGACAGATTGTGAAACTTTAAGCCGTCGCCAGGATATGGTGACCCTTCATGTAAAAGAGGACGAAACCGCCGGTTTGGGCGAGCGTGATTATGTGGAACACGTCCGCGCCCAGAAACTTTCGGCCTTCGAACGCATTGTCGTGGTCGGAGCGCTGGTTCTCTTGAGCTTTGCGGGTTTTGCCGCATATTCTTCCGGCAATACGGACCCGATGACGACATCGGCCATTGCCGCCCCATCAGGCGATAACATGCCGCCTCATCCGGCTTACGGCCATTGCCGCGACAGCAGCCCCTACGCTGAGAGGGTCTGCTAACAGGAAAGCCACCGCATAATTCCTTAAAACGGAATCGATTTAAGGATAAAATTATGCGGTAATTTAAAGTGCTACAGCGTCCTTTGCGCGTCTCAAAAGACGCGCGGCGCTGTAGATCGCCGGGCATGGAGACCTTGAGCCTAGGCTGCATTGACAGCAGGAAAGGGAAAAGGACCATGGCCGGTGATATCGATTATAATCTCGATCGCTTCATCGATGCTCAGAATGGTGTCTATGAACAGGCGCTCTCAGAGCTGAAGGGAGGGCGCAAGACCTCCCATTGGATGTGGTTCATCTTCCCGCAGATCGCCGGTCTCGGCACATCGGCGATGGCCGAAAAATATGCGATCCGCTCGGCCGAAGAAGCAACCGCCTATCTCGCCGATCCCATTCTCTCAAGCCGGCTGCTGCGCTGCGTCGAGGCGATCCTGTCCGTCGGCGGCAGATCGGCGCATGAAATCCTGGGCTCACCCGACGACCTCAAGCTGCGCTCGTCGATGACTTTGTTTGCCGCGATCAGCGACCATGGTTCGCCCTTCCACCGAGCGATCGAGCATTTCTATCAGGGGAAATTCGACGAGCGGACGATAGAGATCCTTGGCGCGGATTAGCGGCCCGGCCTGCTCTCCAGCGTAGCAATTTCCTCGGAGATCTCGCTCAACCGCTGACGTAGATCGCTGTCGGTGCCATCATCGACCTCTTCCTCGCCGAAGCAATAGCGCGCATCATGAAGCTCCAGCTTGGCTTCGAGCTCGGCGCGTTTGTCATATAGGCGTTTGAGATAGACGTAGTTCATCTCCCTGCCTCCGCATCACCCCGGTGATGGGAAAACGGCATGGAAGCGGTAAGGTTCCCCCCGCTGACAATTCAGCGATTCAAAGTGCTACAGCGTCCTTTGCGCGTCTGGAAAGACGCGCGGCGCTGTAGAGAGGGCGGTCAGGCGAAAGAAGCGATCGCCGCGTGGCAGGCCTTGGCGAAATGACCGCAGCAGCCGGCAGCGCCCATGGCCTGGCGGCTGACACGCGCACCTTCGAGCAGCAGTGTCAACGTATCGGCCAGAAGCTGGGGTTCGCGCGCGCCGGCCGCCGAACAGAGCGCGGCCAAGCGATCACGCTGTTCGGCCTTGTGCCGCTCGATCATTTCGTGGGCGGGATGGCCCTCGCCCTTCAGCTCGATGGCGGCATTGGCGAGATCGCAGCCGGCGGGCTCGCCGTTCAAACATTGCGCCCGCAGCTCCACCCAGGCGTCCAGCTGGGCGCGCGGATTGCCGGGATAGGCCGCGTCCAGATCGCGCCAGATGGTACCCGCCTTTTCGGAGGCGCGGCGCAGCGTTTCGCAGACGAGTTCGTCCTTTGAGCCGAAATGCCGGTAGAGCGTCATCTTGTTGGTCAGAGCCGCGTCGGCGATGGCGTCGACACCGATGCCGCGGATGCCGCGCTCGCGGAAAAGCTCCGAGGCGGTCGAGACGATACGCTCCCGCGGCGGGATGCGATCTTCTGGAACAGCTGCGGAGATTTCATTCGAAGTTTCTGATTTTTTTGCGGACGTAGTCCTTGACATCAATGTGACCGATCGGTAACAAATGCATTGTTACTTACCGGTAACACCACCAAACGTGAAAGTCAATGCCGAGGGCATGGCAGCGAAAGGTGGAAGACGGGCGACCGCCCACGAAAGGAGGACAACCATGACAAAGACCAGAGACGATCTGACGATATCCGAAGCCCTTCGCGACCCCCTGATTGCCATGGTGTTGCGCGCCGACGGCGTGAAGCTTGAAGACTTCAAGCAACTCCTGGAGACGGCCGCCCGCAAACGCGAACCGCGCTCGACTTCGGTGGGCAATATGATCGGAGCACTCGCAAACCGCGCTAATCTGCCGGCTATGCCCTGCTTCGGCTGAACAAGCCGCCTGAATAGCTTGGGGATCTCTCCCTGCCCCCGTCAAGGGCTGCCGTCACAACCAGACGGCGGCCCTTGCCGCTTTAAAGCGTGTCGCGCAAAAGTGTGCAGCGGTTTTGCGACAACGGCATGCGTAAAAACAAAGACTTAAAGCGCGAGGAGCGAATCTGAAAGATCGCGACGCGCTTTAGAGGATCGGCTTGCCGCCAGTCACCGCAATTGTCGTGCCGGAGACATAGCTCGACAAGGGATCGGCCAGCATCACATAGGCTGTCGCCAGCTCGGCCGGCTGTCCCGGCCGTTTCATCGGCACCTGCTTGCCGAAATTGCTGACGCTTTCTTCAGGCAGTGTCGAAGGGATGAGCGGCGTCCAGATTGGCCCGGGCGCCACCGCATTGGCGCGAATGCCTTTCTCGGCCAGAAGCTGGGCAAGGCCGGCGGTGAAATTCTGGATCGCGCCCTTGGTCGTCGCATAGGCAAGCAGCGTCGGGTTCGGACTGTCCGAATTGATCGAGGCGGTGTTGATGATGGCGCTGCCGGGTTTCATATAAGCGACGGCGGCCTTGGTCAGGTAGAACATCGAATGGATGTTGACCTTGAAGGTCAGTTCCCACTCCTCGTCGCTGATCTCGTCAATGCTCTTGAAGCTTGCCTGATGCGCGGCATTGTTGACCAGAATGTCGATACCGCCAAGTTCCTTGACCGCCGTCTCGACGATCTGCCGGCAGTGGGCCGGATCCTGGATGTCGCCGCTGACGAGGATAGCCTTGCGTCCGGCCTGCTCGACGAGCCGTTTCGTCTCATCGGCATCCTCATCCTCGTCGAGATAGGAGATCACCAGATCGGCACCTTCCCTGGCGTAAGCGATTGCCACTGCCCGACCGATGCCGCTATCGCCGCCGGTGATGATCGCCCGCTTGCCTTTCAGTCGCTCGGAACCGCGATAGCTCTTTTCGCCATGGTCGGGAACGGGGTCCATCTGTCCCGTAAAACCCGGCATAGGCTGTTTCTGGGATGGAAAAGGGGATAATTTGGCATCATGACCTCCTGGGTTCAGGGGCAAACTCAGGCTAAGATTTGTTGTTCCAGCGATCTTGCGGCAGATTTGTTTTCGGACTAGAATGACTAGAAAATTGGTCATCAAGAGGGTGTCATGGCGAGTGTCAATTTAGCGGAAGCCAAGGCCCATCTCAGCGAATTGCTCAATCGCGTCGAAGCCGGCGAAACCGTGGAGATTTTGCGGCATGGCAAGCCGGTGGCGCAGCTCGTGCCCGTCAAGACGCGCAAAAAACCGATCGACGTCGAGCGGCTGAAGGCATTGACCGCCTCGATGAAGCCGCCGACCAAACCGGTCGATTCCGCGACCTTCATCCGCGACATGCGCGACACTGATCGTTACTGATGCTTTATATCGACACCTCAGTCCTCGTCGCCGCCTGGACGATCGAAACCCGCACGGACGACGTGCAGCAATGGCTAGCGACGCTTGGATCCGAAGAGATCGCGGTCAGCGGCTGGACGATCACCGAATTTTCGAGCGCCGTCGCGCTCAAGACAAGAAGCGGCCAGATCGACTTGGCCGATCGCGGCAAGGCATTGGCGATGTTCAGAGAATTATGTTCGACAACGTTCGAGCTCCTGCCAATATCGCGCGCCCACTTCATCGAAGCGGCACGCATGACCGATCAATTCGACATCGGTCTTCGCGCTGGCGATGCACTCCATCTCGCCGTCGCGCTCGGCAACGACGCCGCGCTCGTCACACTGGATAAGGGGCTGGCGAAGGCTTGCACCATCGTCGGAGCAAAGCACCAACTGTTATGATGCCATCGGCAGATCAAATCCCACAGCAGCCGTCAACAGATACCACAGGGTTGTCTTCTGTTGCGATTTTCCACAGCGACAGCTATGCCATAGTAATGTAACATGATCGCAGTTTTCAATGAGGTGCGTGGAATTGGACGGAAAGACATCATCCGCAGTTTACTCCGAAGATGAGGGCGTTGCCGCCGAGGCCGGTGGCAAAGGCGCGCGCCGCGCGCGTGTCAGCGGCATCGACCGGGCGCTTCAGGTGATCGACCATCTTTACGAGACCGGATCGCCCGCCGGCGTCTATGCGATCGCCAAGGCGGTGAAGGCGCCGCTGTCGACCGTTTACGTCATCGTCGACGATCTCGTCGAGAAGAACATGCTGACGCGCCAGGCGGACGGCTCGATCTGGCTCGGTGCGCGGCTCTACCACTACGGCCTCGCCTATGCACGGTCGCTGGATTTCATGAGCATCGCCACCCACGAAATGCACGATCTCTGCCGCCAGGCCGGCGAAACCGTGCAGGTCTGCGGCCGCGATGGCGACTATATGCTGGTGCTGGCCATGGCCGACGGCCCGAGCCATTTCCAGGTGGCGTCCCGTGTGGGCACCCGGGTACCGCTGAACTGGACGGCCTCCGGTCGCCTGCTCGTCGGCCACCTGGCCGAGCAGGAGCGCATCGAACTGTTCAAACGCTGCGCTCGCTCTTCACCGACCGGCCGCGCCGAGATCGATCCGGGCACGCTGTCGGAAGCCGCCGGCAAGGCCTTCGAGTCGCGCCTGTCGATCCAGGCGGGGGAATCCGATTATGCGGTTGCCTGCATCGCCTCGCCGATCTGCGATCGCGACGGCCAGTGCATCGCCACCATTTCCATCGTGCTGCCGGAACAGAAGGCCTTTTCCGACGAGAACCACTATACGGCCCATGTGCGCAGTTCAGCGGAACGGATCGAAAAGCTGATGGGCTGGCGCAACCGCTGAGCCTTGCCCTCTTCAGCGGATCCTACCTGTAGGAATAGCCGTGGCTGTGGCGCACCAGCTTGCGCGCCCGCGGCACATAGCGGCTGGCGGCAAAGGCATCAGCGCCCATCACTGCATAGCGCGGCTCGAACAGCTTGTTGAGGACCGAGACGTCACCGTTGGAATCCGTCGCCTCGAGATCGGAATCGACCAGGTCGAAAATGGTGAATTCCGCTTGTGAGCCAACCGAAAGCCGGTTCTCCATCGACAGCTTGATGACGGATGCCGGCGCATGGGTGACGGCTTCCACCACCTTGTCGAAAGGCATGCCGACGCCGAGCAGCTTCGACATCGTCGTCGCCAGGTCCCACACCGGGAAGTTCATCGAATGGCCGTGCAGGTCAGTCGAGATCGAGAACGGCAGCAGCCCGCGCGCGATCGCCGCTTCGGCGACCTTGAAGGAGAAGGAGGCGCCGCCATGGCCGATGTCGAGACGGATGCCCTGGGAGGCGCAGCGTTCGGCGAGATTGAAGAGGTCCTCGTCTTCCATGATGCTCGACCCGGCCTTGCCGTTGAAGCAGTGGGTGACGACGTCGCCGGGTCCGAGGATCTCCAGCACTTCGTCATAGAGCGCCGGCGGCTCGCCGACATGCACCATCATCGGCACTTTCAAAATCTTGGCGATCTTCTTGCCGAGCTTAACCGGCGTGACGCCCCAGGACCCGGTGATGACATGGCTGGCGCGCACCTTGATACCGACGATGTGCTCGCTGTTTTCGGCATAGACTTCGAGGATGCGGTCGAGATCGATATCGCGGATATCCCGCAATTCCGCGACACGATTGCAGGCGACGAGGCCGATCGAGCCGAGATTGAGGAAGGCCTTGATGCGTTCGCGCGAGGGCTCGATGATATATTCGCGGAAGCCATGGAAATTCGCCTCACCGGCCGAACCGGCATCGACCAGCGTGGTGACGCCGCGCTCGACGCCGCATTCGGAGGGGCGGATGGAAATATCAGTGCCGCCGTGCCAGATATGCACGTGCAGATCGACCCAACCCGGTGAAATGAAGGCGCCCTTGCCGTAGATGCGCGTCACATCCTGCGAGACTGAAAGGGACGGACCGATCTCGACGATCCTGCCGTCGGCATTGACGAGAATGTCGACTGCCCCCTCGGATGTGCCCGCACCGAAAGCGATCGGTTTGACATTGGTGAGGAGAAGCGGCTTCTTCGCCTGGTCGCCGGACATGACATGCATTCCTTTCGAAGTCTCGGACCGGGATCGCTCCTCGGTCATCCGTCTGCGGGTCGTGACGGAAGGGTGATAGGGAAGCCAGAGATGGCGCCTCAGGGTATCGTACAGAAATTCCATAATTATGATACATAAGGCCTTATAATAGAATAAAGCCGAGAACGACACTGTCAAGGAAAATGACGCGGGCGTCGCCACTGAGAAAACGTAAACCGTGCGCTCCTTCCGAAGCGCGCCTGTTTCGAAGATCCGATAAATTCCTGTTTGTTTTCAATCGCGAAGAATAGAATAGTCAAGCCGTTCCAGGTGATCCGGATCGGCGATGGCGTCGATCGCGGCGATCCTGCCATCGGCGATTGTCAGCGCCACTACGACGCGGAGCTGGCCATGAATTTCCACGACGAATCCGATCTCACCGTCGACAATGGCGATTTCTGCCGCCTGCGCCCGACCCTTGAAGGCTTCAGCCAGGTGAGCTGCGCCGCGCATCTCGCCAATGGTGCCGAAGCGGGCTGCCGTCGCATCCGGCCGGAAGACGACGTCAGGGGCAAGCACCGCGATCAACCCCTCCAGATCGCCGTTGCGCGACGCCGTCAGAAAGGCCTCGGCGATCGTCCGCTTGCGGCCGAGATCGACATCAGGCGCCTCGTCCAAACCCTGCACCCGACGGCGGGCGCGGCTCGCGAGCTGGCGGGCAGCGCTGGACGAGCGGCCGATGATCGGCGCGATCTCGTCGAAGGGCAGATCGAACATGTCGTGCAGCACGAAGGCGACACGTTCGGCGGGCGCCAGCGTCTGCAACACGACGAGCAGCGCCAGACCGACCGAATCGGCAAAGGCGGCTTCGCGCTCCGGATCATTCGCCGGGTCGGCGATCCCGCCATGGACAGGCACCTCCAACGGCTCCTCGCGCCGGGTCTTGCGGGCGCGCAGCATGTCGAGGCAGATGCGGGCCACCACGGTCGTCAGCCAGCCGCCGAGATTGCCAACCCCTGTCGTGTCCGTGCGGCCGAGCCGCAGCCAAGCCTCCTGAACGGCATCCTCCGCCTCGCTGCGCGAGCCGAGCATGCGATAGGCTGCGGCCCTCAGATGCGCTCTGTTCGCCTCGAACTCATCGGCCAGCCATTTTTTCTCGTCCATTTGTCACATTCCTCCACTGCGTTCCGTCAACACCATGACGAATGAAACCCGGCCGATGTGACAGCGCCGGCGGATCGTCAAACAGTAAACGCATCAAGGAGGTGGCATGAAAGAGGCCGCGCCCGTTGAGAGAACGGATCACTGAGATGCAGATGATGATCGAGGGACAGTCACACTTCCAGCCTTTCGGCTTATCCTATTGGGGTTTCGAAGATCTCAATAAGGGAGTTGGAAGCATGACTGCCTCTTATGAATACCATATCGGGGTCGACTACCACAAATCCTACAGCCACCTGGTGGTTCAGGACAGCAGCGGCAAGACGCTGAGATCCGGCCGGGTGAAGAACGACCGACAGTCGCTGGGCGGGTTTCTCGAACGCTATCGGGAGAACTCGCATGCGGTTGTCGAAGCGACGCGCAACTGGATGGTGATGTACGACTGGCTCGACGACATTTGTGATGATGTCGTTCTCGCCCATCCGCTGAAGGTTAAAGCGATCGCCGACGCCAAGATCAAGACCGACAAGATCGACGCGACGGTGCTGGCACATCTGCTCAGAGCCGATCTGGTACCCGAAGCCTGGGCGCCAAGCGAGAGATCGCGGGACCTTCGCGTCGCGCTGCGCGAGCGGATGTTTTACGTGCGCCTGCGCACGATGACGAAGAACCGCATCGTCACGGTGTTCGACCGCTATCCGGAGCAGACGGCGCAATTGAAGAAGCTTGGCGACCTGTTTGGCAAGGCCGGCCGCGTCCAGCTGGCTCAAGTGAACGTGTCTGAGATCGACCGCATCCAGATTGACCGTGGTCTCGCCTTCATCGGCGACATCGACATGCGGATCAAACAGTCGGAAGCAACGATCCGGGCGATGACCAAGGCCAATGCCAACGTCAAGCTGTTGAAAACGATCCCCGGCATCGGCGAGTTCTTCGCCCGGCTGATCGATGCGGAGATCGACGACATATCGCGGTTCCGCCACTCGAAGAAGCTTGCCGCCTATGCCGGGCTTGTGCCGTCGACCTATTCCTCCGGCGGCAAGACCTTCCACGGCAAGATCATCAAGCAGGGCAACAAGTGGCTGCGCTGGGCCTTCGTCGAGGCGGCGCTACCTGCCATCGCCAGCGATCCGCAGCTGCGCGCCCAATACGAGCATCTGAAGATCAAAGGAGTAAACAAGGCGCGGGTTGCCATCGCGCGCAAGCTTTTGACGATCGCCTTCCAGATCCTGCGTGACCAGCGCGCCTACGAGCCGCGCGGCACCGCCACCATGGAAGGCGCGTCGACGATATCCCGGTTGTCCTGATGGCAGTCTAGCGAGCCCGGCAGGACTGGGCTGCGCTTCTCAAGGAGAATGGGAAACCGGGAGCCGAACGCCACTCTGTGACCGAAGCCCCAGGCATCAGGTCACGCATTGGAGACTGGTTCAAGAACCGAAGGACAGCAAAGCGATCTGTCCGGCGGAAAGAGAGACTTTGCCGATCGGTGCGAATGCCGGTCAAAACTTAACCGAACCCAAGGAAAAGCCGCCAAATGGTGGTGTTCTGCCCCTTGCGTTCTTTCATTGGAGACATACCATGCAGGAAAAATTGGTCATGCAGGAGAGAATGGGAAATCCCGCCCTCGTCCTTCCCGCGGCCATGCAGGCGCTCAATGCGCTCAGCAAGGTGCCAGTCGAAACCGGCCTTTCGCCGAAGCTGCTCGAACTCGTCAACCTGCGCGCCAGCCAGATCAACGGCTGCAGCGTCTGTGTCGACGGTCATCCCCGCATTGCAAAGAAACTCGGCGAAACCGACGAAAGGCTCTTCGCCATCGGCGCCTGGCGCGACTCGCCCTATTTCAGCGATGCCGAGCGCGCAGCCCTTGCCCTGACCGAGGCAGTCACCCGTATCAGCGACCGCGCCGACCCGGTGCCGGATGATATCTGGGACGAAGCGACCCGGCATTATGACGGCAGGAGCCTTGCAGCACTCGTCATCGCCATCGCCAACATCAATGTCTGGAACCGGCTGAACATCGCCACCCGCCAGATCGCCGGGGCCTGGAAGCCGTAAACAGCGAGGTTGCCGGCAGCACGTCACCCCTGCGCTGCCGGCAACCATCATCCCTGATCAGCATGGCTTCAGGCCATGCGAAACAATCGGTCGTTCAAATGATGCCGCCGCCACCGGCAGCGGATGCCGGGCGCTCGGCCGCCACCTTCTTGCGATAACCGCTGGCGCGATAGACGGCGATCGGGTCGATCGCGCCGCCGGCCCTGCGGCGGGCTTCGGCCAGAATCGGCTCGACATCGGCGCGATAGGCGCGCTTCAGCGTTTCCGATGCCATCAGCGCGTCGTTGTCGTCCTG
This sequence comes from Rhizobium beringeri, assembly GCF_004306515.1. Classification (NCBI taxonomy): domain Bacteria; kingdom Pseudomonadati; phylum Pseudomonadota; class Alphaproteobacteria; order Hyphomicrobiales; family Rhizobiaceae; genus Rhizobium; species Rhizobium beringeri. The sequence goes on from NZ_SILG01000003.1 coordinate 407,917, forward strand.
ATAGCCGGAGAGCGCCTTGCGGTCGACGAGCAGCGCTTGCGCATAGGCGCGGCGGATTTCGTTGGCGCTGTTGATCAGGCTTTCGATCGGGTCGGTGACATTGTGCGACTGGTCGATCATATGGGCCGGGTTGAAGTCGTTGACGCCGCGCTGCTCGGCATCGACCAGCTCGTTGAAGACGAGGAACAGCCGGTAGGGATCGATTGCGCCGGCGTCGAGATCGTCGTCGCCATACTTCGAATCGTTGAAGTGGAAACCGCCGAGCTTGCCGAACTGGATCAGGCGGGCGACGATCATCTCGATATTGGTGTTTGGCGCATGGTGGCCGAGATCGACGAGGCAATAGGCCTTGGGGCCGAGCGTCTGAGCGATCAGGTAGTTGGTGCCCCAATCCTGCACGATTGTGGAATAGAAGGCCGGCTCGTACATCTTGTGCTCGGAGAACAGCTTCCAATCACCAGGCAGCGCTTTGTAGATATCCGCCATCGAGGCGAGGTATCGCTCGAAAGCCTTGGTGAAATGGCTCTGCCCGGGGAAGTTTGAACCGTCGCCGATCCAGACCGTCAACGCCTTGGAGCCGAGCGCCTTGCCGATTTCGATGCATTCGAGATTGTGCTCGACTGCCTGCGCCCGTGTTGCCGCATCGGTGTGGCTGAGCGAGCCGTATTTATAGGAATGGGCCTGGCCGGGCGCATCGGAAAAGGTGTTGGAATTCATCGCATCGAAGCCGAGGCCGAGCGCATCACCCTTGGCCTTCAACTCCCTGGCATCGGCCTTGTCCCAGGGAATATGCAGCGAGACGTTTGGCGTCGCCTGCGTCAGTTGGTTGATGACGGCGCAATCGTCGAGCTTGTCGAAGATGCCGCGCGGCTCGCCGGTGCCGGGGAAACGGGCAAAACGCGTGCCGCCGGTACCGACTCCCCACGACGGAACGGCGACGAAGAATTCCCCAACCTTCCGGGTGACTGCTTCGATATCGACGCCGCGGCGGGCAAGCGTCGCGCCCAGTGCCTCGTAGTCGGCTTTCAGCGCTGTTGCCCGCTTGTCATTATCCGTCGCAACCAGATCCTGCGCGATCCTGAATTCGGCCATTTCTTCCTCCCGATTGTTTCTTTCTCCCCTTCTCCCCAGCGGGGAGAAGGTGGCCCGAAGGGTCGGATGAGGGGGCGGCCGGGTAGGACATTAATAGTCCTTCGCTTCCCGCTCAGAACACGCATCGCTTCGCTCTGCGTCCCCCTCATCTGCCTGCCGGCATCTTCTCCCCGCCGGGGAGAAGAGCGTCCCTCTTACCGCGTAAAGCTCTGCACGTTGCCGGCATCGACGTTGATGATGTTGCCGGTCGATTTTGCCGAAAGGTCCGATGCGAGGAAATAGATCGCTTCGGCGATATCTTCCGGAAACACGTTGAGTTTCAGCATCGACCGCTTGCGGTAATGTTCCTCGAGATCGTCTACCTCGATCTTGGACGAGGCGGCGCGCTGCTCGCGCCATTCGCCGCTCCAGATCTTCGAGCCGCGCAGGACGGCATCCGGGTTGACGGTGTTGACGCGGATGCCGGCATCCGCGCCTTCCAGCGCCAGGCAGCGGGCGAGATGGATTTCGGCAGCCTTTGCCGTGCAATAGGCAGATGCATTCGGCGAGGCGGCAAGACCGTTCTTCGAAGCGACGAAGATGACGTTACCGCCGAGCGCCTGACGGCGGAACAGGCGGAAGGCTTCGCGCGAGACGAGGAAATAGCCGGTCGCCAGAATATCGATATTGCGGTTCCACGTCGACAGCTCGGTGGCTTCGATCGGCGCGGACGAGGCAATGCCGGCATTCGAGACTAGGATATCGATCCCGCCGAATTCAACGCAGGCTTCCGCGAAGGAGGCGATCACCGCATCTTCCTTGGTGACATCAAGCCGGACGCTGCGTACGGCGTCAGCGCCGTATCTCTTGACGAAATCGGCTTCGGTGCCCTCGAGCGCTGCCTGGTCGATATCTGCAAGCACCACGCAGGCACCTTCGCCGACGAGACGCGCTGCCGTCGCCCGGCCGATGCCGCCGGCGCCGCCGGTGACGAAGGCGACGCGGCCGGCAAGGCTCTTCGGCTTCGGCATGCGCTGCAGCTTGGCCTCTTCGAGCAGCCAGTATTCGATATCGAAGGCTTCCTGCTCCGGCAGGCCCTGATATTCCGAGACTGTCGACGCACCGCGCATGACGTTGATGGCATTGACGTAGAATTCGCTGGCAATGCGAGCCGTCGCCTTGTCGCGGGCAAAGGACAGCATGCCGACGCCGGGAACGAGGAAGATAACGGGATTGGCATCGCGGATGGCGGGCGAATTGTCATGCTTGCAGTCGTTGTAATAGCGGGCGTAGTCGGCGCGGTAGTCCTCCAGCGCCTTGTCGAGACCGGCAACGATCGCGTCGACATCCGGCTTGGCCGGGTCGAAATCGACGATTAGCGGGCGGATCTTGGTGCGCAGGAAATGATCCGGGCAGCTGGTGCCGAGCGCGCCGAGCGGACGCAGATCCCGGGAATTGACGAATTCGAGCACGGCGTCCTGATCGTCGAAATGACCGAGCTTGCGCTCCTGCTTGCCGATGCGGCCGCGGATCTCCGGCATCAGTCGGGCGGCGATGGCGCGGCGTTCGGCAACGGCCAGGCTCTCAGTGAGCGCGCCGCCGAAAATCGTCTTGCCCTCGGTCTTTTCGGCAAACCAGACGATCGCCTTGTTGATGATGTCGAGCGTCAGCTCGTAGCAGGCCTTGGCGTCATCAGCCCAGGTAAAGAGGCCGTGGCTTTCGAGGACGACGCCCTTCGCATTCGGATTTGCGGCGACGAAAGCGCCGAGGTCGAGGCCGAGCTGGAAACCAGGACGGCGCCAGGGCAGCCAGCCGATCTCGTCGCCAAAGATCTGCTGCGTCAATTCCTTCGAATTCTTCGACGCGGCGATCGCGATGATCGCGTCAGGATGCATGTGGTCGACATGGGTGAAAGGCACGAAACCATGCAGCGGCGTGTCGATCGAGGCGGCACGGGCGTTCAGGTTGAAGGTGCAGTGCGGCAGGAAGCCGACCATGCGGTCTTCATCCTCAACGCCCTTATAGATGCCTTTCAGCGATTCCAGCTTGTCCTGGTAGAGCGTGGCGAAACCGTCGAGCTTGATCGTGCCGACGTCGCCGCCCGATCCCTTGACCCAGAGTACCTTCACCTTGCCGCCGGTCAGCGGATCGGTTTCCAGCACCTTCGCCGAGGTGTTGCCGCCGCCATAATTGGTGATGCGCTTGTCGGCGCCGAGCAGGTTGGAGCGATAGAGCAGCTTGCCAGGCTCATCGAGGCCTGCCGCGTAAGCATCATCCCACCGGTTTTCCAGAACCCGGACGTTCGCCGCCATGTCATCCTCCCATATGAAATCTTCATCGAGACGCAAAGTCGCGCCGCTTTTCGCTGACGGTATCGCTCATCAAAACGCAGGTTGTCAATCGAAAACGATCAAATTCGATTATTGTGCAGCGCAATATGAAAATTTATGATCGTTTTTGATTGACACATTGTCATATGTGCGAAATAAACGATTAAAGGAGGAGCCCCATGCACGAACGCGAACGCCATCGCATCATTCTGAGCGCCGTTCAGGAAAAGTCCGTCGTGACGGTTCAGGATATCTCCGAACTGACCGAGGCTTCCGAGGCGACGATCCGGCGCGACATCGCGGCTCTTCATGTTCAGGGCAAGATCCGCCGTGTGCGCGGCGGCGCCGAGGCCGTGCATCCGCCGCAGCTCGGCAATCTCGCCGGGCGTCCCTTCCGGGTATCGGAATCGGTCAATATCGACAAGAAACGCGCAATCGCCCGCCAGGCGGTCGAGCTTTGCGATCCTGGCGACGCGATCATCATCAACGGTGGCACGACCACCTTCCAGATGGTGCATTTCATGGCGGCGCACCGCCTGCAGGTGATGACCAATTCCTTCGCCATTGCCGAACATCTGGTCAAGCATTCGAAGAACACGGTGACGGTCCCGGGCGGCGCGATCTATCGCGAGCAGAGCCTGATCCTCTCCCCCTTCGACAATGACGCGATCCGCAATTTCTACGCCCGCCGCTTCTTCATCGGCGCCCAGGGCGTCGGCCCGCTCGGCATCATGGAAGCCGACGCGCTGATCATCCAGAGCGAGCAGAAGCTGATGCATCAGGCTGACGAACTGGTCGTCATGGCCGATTCCAGCAAGTTCCATCGCCGGTCGAGCCTCATTCTGTGCCCGCTCGAGCGTGTGTCTACAATCATCACCGATGACGGCATTCCAGAGGAAGCCGTCAGGATGATCGAGAATGCCGGCATCAGGCTCATTGTCGCGAGCCCGGTCACCCAGGCAATCAAGGAGGATTCCTCGTCGGTCGCATAAGGCGCCGGCCAGGTGTGAAGAGTGTCAATCAAGTGGGAGGATGAAAGCATGAAACTCGCAAAGAAACTTGCAATCGGCGTGGCATTTGCCGTCGCCATGATGGCCGGCACGGCAAGTGCTGCCGACATCAAGATCGGTCTCGTCGTCAAGTCGCTCGGCAACGGCTTCTTCGATGCTGCCAACAAGGGCGCGCAGGAAGCTGCCAAGGAACTCGGCGGCGTCGAGGTCATCTATACCGGTCCGACGACGACGACGGCCGAAGGCCAGATCGAAGTCATCAACTCGCTGATCGCCCAGGGCGTCAGCGCCATCGCGGTTTCGGCCAACGATCCCGACGCGCTCGTTCCGGCGCTGAAGAAGGCTACACAGCGCGGCATCAAGGTCATCTCCTGGGATTCCGGCGTCGCACCTGAAGGCCGTATCCTTCAGCTCAACCCGTCGTCCAACGAGCTGATCGGCAAGATGTGCCTGACGCTCGTCAAGGACCATCTCGACGGCGGCAAGGGTGACTTCGCCATCCTGTCGGCAACGACCACCTCGACCAACCAGAACATCTGGATCGACCAGATGAAGAAACAGCTCAAGGACTTCCCGGGCCTCAACCTCGTCACCACAGTCTATGGCGACGACCTCTCGGACAAGTCCTATCGTGAAGCCGAGGGCCTGCTGAAGGCGAACCCGAACATCAAGGTCATCGTCGCTCCGACGACGGTCGGCGTTCTCGCCGCGTCGAAGGTCGTCGAAGACAAGGGCCTCGTCGGCAAGGTCTACGTCACCGGTCTCGGCCTGCCGTCCGAAATGGCCGGCGCGATCAAGTCGGGCGCCACGAAGGAATTCGCCATCTGGAACCCGATCGATCTCGGCTACTCCGCAACGCAGATCGCCTATCGCCTCGTCAAGGGCGAGACCGACGGCAAGCCGGGCAGCGAGATCGAAGCCGGCCGCATGGGCAAGATCAAGGTCGGCGACAACGGTGAAGCCGCCATGGCCGATCCCTTCGTCTACAATGCTTCGAATATCGACCAGTTCTCCAAGGTCTTCTGATCGGGAGCCGACGCATAAAAGCCCGGCGGCCTGATGGCCGCCGGGATTCTCATTCGACACTGGTAGAAGCTTGATGAACGCTGCCTTTCAACAAACCGCCACGGACAGCAAAACCGGTGATGCGCCCGCCATTCTGGAAATGCGCGGCATCTCCCAGATCTTTCCGGGCGTGAAGGCGCTCGACAATGTCAGCATCGCACTGCATCCCGGCACGGTGACTGCGCTGATCGGCGAAAACGGCGCCGGCAAATCGACGCTCGTCAAGATCCTGACCGGCATCTACAGGCCGAACGAAGGCGAGATCCTGGTCGACGGCCAGCCGGTGACCTTTGCCAGCGCCCAGGCCGCAATCGACGCCGGCGTCACCGCCATCCATCAGGAAACCGTGCTGTTCGACGAACTGACGGTTGCCGAAAACATTTTCCTCGGCCATGCGCCGCGCACACGTTTGCGCACCATCGACTGGCAGGCGATGAACAGCCGCGCCAAGGCGCTGCTGACCGCGCTCGAAAGCAATATCGATCCGACAATCCGGCTGAAGGACCTCTCGATCGCGCAGCGCCATCTGGTGGCGATTGCGCGCGCTCTGTCGATCGAGGCCCGCATCGTCATCATGGACGAACCGACGGCAGCCCTTTCCCGCAAGGAGATCGACGATCTCTTCCGCATCGTCCGGGGCCTGAAGGAAAAAGGCAAGGCGATCCTCTTCATCAGCCACAAGTTCGACGAGGTGTACGAGATCGCCGACGATTTCGTCGTCTTCCGCGACGGCCGCGCCGTCGGCCAGGGCCGGCTCAAGGAAACGCCGCAAGACGAGATCGTCCGCATGATGGTCGGCCGCGACGTCGAGAATGCCTTTCCGAAGGTCGACGTCGCCATCGGCGGCCCGGTGCTCGAGATCCGCAATTACAGTCACCGCACGGAATTCCGCGACATCTCCTTCACCCTGCGCAAGGGCGAGATTCTCGGCATATACGGCCTGATCGGCGCCGGCCGTTCGGAACTGTCCCAATCGCTCTTCGGCATTACCAGACCGCTCTCCGGCACCATGATGCTCGAAGGCAGCGAAATCACCATCCATTCGCCGCAGGATGCGATCCGCGCCGGCATCGTCTATGTGCCGGAGGAACGCGGCCGCCACGGGCTGGCGCTGCCGATGCCGATCTTCCAGAACATGACGCTGCCCTCGCTTGCCCGCACCTCGCGCCGGGGCTTCCTCAGGGCGGCAGAAGAATTCGCGCTCGCCCGCAAATATGCCGAGCGGCTGGACTTACGCGCCGCGGCCCTTTCCGTCCCGGTCGGCACGCTCTCCGGCGGCAACCAGCAGAAGGTCGTCATCGGCAAATGGCTGGCGACGGCGCCGAAGGTCATCATCCTCGATGAACCCACAAAGGGCATCGACATCGGCTCGAAGGCAGCCGTGCACGGCTTCATCAGCGAACTCGCCGCCGAGGGCCTGTCGATCATCATGGTCTCGTCCGAACTGCCCGAGATCATCGGCATGTCGGACCGCGTCCTGGTGATGAAGGAAGGTCTCGCCGCCGGAATTTTCGACCGCGCCGAGCTGTCGCCGGAAGCGCTGGTGCGCGCCGCCACCGGCAATGCATGAGGCCCGCAATGCATAAGGTAAGAGCATGGCAAGACTGATCAGAAAACGCGAAACCCTGCTGTTCCTCATCATCGTCGTGATGATCGCGATCTTTTCGACGCGCGCTGCCGATTTCGCAACGCCGGAGAATCTCGCCGGCATTTTCAACGATACCTCCATCCTGATCATCCTGGCGCTCGCGCAGATGACGGTCATCCTGACGAAATCGATCGACCTTTCGGTTGCCGCTAACCTCGCCTTCACCGGCATGGCGATCGCGATGATGAATGCCGCCTATCCCGACCTGCCGCTCGTCGTGCTCATCCTTGCCGCGATCGTCATCGGCGCCTGCCTCGGCGCCATCAACGGCTTTCTCGTCTGGGCGCTCGAAATCCCGCCGATCGTCGTGACACTCGGCACGCTTACCATCTATCGCGGCATGGCCTTCGTGCTTTCGGGCGGGGCATGGGTCAACGCCCACCAGATGACGCCGATCTTCCTGTCGGTGCCGCGCACGCCGATCCTCGGCCTGCCCGTTCTCGGCTGGGTTGGCATTGTCATCGTGCTTCTGATGTATGTTGTGCTTCGATACACTCAGTTCGGCCGCTCGGCCTATGCGACCGGCGGCAATCCGACTGCGGCGGTCTATGCCGGCATCGATACGGGCTGGACGAAATTCTTGGCCTTCGTTCTGTCGGGCGCCTTGGCCGGCCTTGCGAGCTATCTCTGGGTGTCGCGTTATGCCGTCGCCTATGTCGATATCGCCAACGGCTTCGAGCTCGACAGCGTCGCGGCCTGCGTCATCGGCGGCATCTCGATTGCCGGCGGCGTCGGCTCGGTCGCCGGCACCGTGCTCGGCGCGCTTTTCCTTGGCGTCATCAAGAATGCGCTGCCGGTGATCGGCATTTCACCCTTCACGCAGATGGCGATCTCCGGAACCGTCATCATTCTCGCCGTCGCCTTCAACGCCAGGCGTGAGCGCAACCGCGGCCGCATCATCCTGCGCGACCGCGCCGCAGCCGAGATCAGAACGGAGGCCGCAGCATGAGCACCGTGTCCACACACGAAAAGCGGGTCATCCCCGACCGCCTCGGCACGCCCTTCCGCCGCATCGCCGCGAGCTGGGAAGTGCTGCTCTTCGCCGTCGCCGTGCTGATCTTCATCTTCAATTCGCTCGCCTCGCCCTATTTCCTCGATGCCTGGAACCTTTCGGACGCCACCTTCAATTTCACCGAAAAGGCAATGATTGCCTTCGCCATGGCGCTGCTCGTCATATCAGGTGAGATCGACCTCTCGGTCGCCGCGATCATCGCGCTCGCCTCGACGGCAATGGGCGCGGCAGCCCAGGTCGGCATCGGCACACCGGGCCTGGTCGCGATCGGCATCGGCACCGGCCTTGCCTGCGGCATCTTCAACGGCGTTCTGGTCTCGGTGCTGAAACTGCCGTCGATCGTCGTCACCATCGGCACGATGAGCCTTTTCCGCGGCATTTCCTATATCGTCCTCGGCGACCAGGCCTACGGCAAATACCCGGCTGATTTCGCCTATTTCGGCCAGGGCTATGTCGTCTGGGTATTCTCCTTCGAATTCGTGCTCTTCATCGTGCTGGCGATCCTCTTCGCCGTGCTGCTGCATGCGACGAATTTCGGCCGGCAGGTCTATGCGATCGGCAACAACGACTTCGCCGCCCGCTTCTCCGGCATTCCGGTCGAGCGCGTCAAATTCATCCTCTTCCTGTTGACCGGCGTCATGAGCGGCGTTGCCGCCGTCTGCCTGACTTCACGCCTCGGCTCGACCCGGCCGTCAATCGCCCAGGGCTGGGAACTCGAGGTCGTCACCATGGTCGTGCTCGGCGGCATCTCGATCCTCGGCGGTTCCGGCACCATCGTCGGCGTCGTCATCGCCGCCTTCGTCATGGGCCTCGTCACCTTCGGCCTCGGCCTGCTGAACGTGCCCGGCATCGTCATGTCGATCTTTATCGGCCTACTTCTGATCATCACCATCGCCATCCCGATCATCGCCCGCCGCATCAAGGTCATGAGCTCCCGATGACTTTAGAAAAACACGCCTTCAAAATGCAGCTCAATCCCGGCATGGAAGCCGAATACCGCAAGCGGCATGACGAGATCTGGCCGGAACTGGTCGATCTCCTGCACAAGTCAGGCGCCCGCGACTATTCCATCCATCTCGACCGCGAGACCAACACGCTGTTCGGCGTGTTGACGCGGCCCGCCGACCACACGATGGCAAGCCTGCCGGACCATCCGGTCATGAAGAAATGGTGGGCGCACATGGCCGATATCATGGCGACCAATCCCGATAATTCGCCGATCCAGAGTGACCTGGTCACCCTCTTCCACTTGCCATGAACGCCACCTCCTATCGCCGCATCGCCGTCCTCGATATCGGCAAGACCAATGCCAAGGTCGTCGTGCTCGACAGCGAGACGGGCGCCGAGATCGCCGTCCTGAAGCGGCCGAATATCGCGATCAAATCCGGTCTCTATCCGCATTACGACGTAGAGGCTCTCTGGTCCTTTGCGCTCGATGCATTGAAGAGCCTTGCGCGCGAGCCTGGCTTTGACGCCATTTCGATCACCACCCATGGCGCATCCGCAGCACTCCTTGCCCGAGACGGCGCGCTTGCCATGCCTGTCATCGACTATGAACACGAATATCCGCAGGAAATCCGCGATGCCTATACGCGGCTGCGCCCCTCTTTCGACGAAACCTTCTCGCCGCACCTCGCGATGGGCCTCAACGTCGGCGCGCAGCTGCACTACCAAAAGACCGCCTTTCCCGAGGAATTCGCCAAGGTTGCGACCATCCTCACCTATGCGCAATATTGGACGGCACGGCTGACCGGCGTCACCGCCAATGAGTTGACTTCGCTCGGCTGCCATACCGACCTCTGGAACCCGAGGGCCGGCAGCTATTCCTCACTCGTCGACAGGCTCGCCATTCGCGACCTCATGGCGCCGATCCGCTCCGCCTTCGATGCGCTCGGCCGCGTTCTTCCCGACATTGGCGCAGAGCTCGGCCTTACCGCAGCCGTGCCGGTCTATTGCGGCATTCACGATTCCAATGCCTCGCTGCTGCCGCATCTGGTCCATCGGGAAGCGCCCTTTGCCGTCGTCTCGACAGGCACATGGGTCATCAATTTCGGCGTCGGCGGCGATCTCGATCATCTCGATCCGAGCCGCGATGCGCTCGCCAATGTCGATGCCTATGGCCGGGCCGTCCCCTCCTCGCGTTTCATGGGCGGCCGTGAATTCGAGATCCTTTCGGCCGAGATCGGCCCTGTCGACGAAAATGCCGCCCAGGCAGCAATCGGCCCCGTCATCGGCAAGGGCATGATGCTCCTGCCGAATATCGCGCCCGGTTCCGGGCCGTTTCCGGGAAAAGCAAGCCGCTGGATTGGAGCCGAAGAGGCAAGCCGCGAGGAGCGCTCTGCCGCTGCCTGCCTCTATCTCGCTTTGATGACCGATGCCTGCCTCGGACTAATCGGCGCCAAAGGCCCTGTTATCGTCGAAGGGCCTTTTGCCCTCAATGGGACCTATCTCAAGCTGCTCGCCGCTCTAACCGGCCGCGAGGTTATGGCCCTTCCGGGTTCGACCGGCACCAGCCAGGGGGCGGCCCTTCTCACCGGCATCCGGCCGGTGTCGGGTGCCGAGACGCATATTGCGCCGACCGATATCCCGGGGCTGGCCGCCTATCGCACCCGCTGGTACGCGGCGATGGAATAGGAGTCTTTCCAAAAGCGGCCTTGTTCGTCCCTGCCTTCTCGTTAGTGTGGCACCTCGAAAATCAGGTCGAGGAGATAGCATGACAGAGACATTCGATCCGCGCACGGTCGCAGCCAGGCTTCACAGCCTGCGCGAGGCCGGCAGGCAGGAGGCAACGGACAGTTTCGCGCTGCCAGCCGATCTCCCTCAGGCGATGGAGGTGCAGAATTTGCTCACCGCTGCAGACGGTATTTCCAGCAATGCCTGGAAGGTGACGGTCTCACCGCAGGGCCAGGCGGTCACCGCTCCGCTGCATCCCTATGCCGAAGCCGTCACCGGCGCTGATATTCCCTGGTATCCGGGCCTGAAATTCGAAACCGAGATCGCCGTCCGTCTCGGCAGTGATCTGCCGGTCCGCACAGGCGTTCCCTACAGCCGCGCCGACGTGGTCGAGGCGATCTCCGCGGTCTATCTCGGCGCCGAGCTGCTGGTGAGCGCAGTTAGGGAAAGCGGCAGCGTTTCCTTTCTGCTATTCGTCGCCGACCGCCTCGGCAATAGTGGCTATGTGCTCGGTCCGAAGCTCGAAAAAAGCGTTGTCGACACCGTCGGCGGAACGCCGCTCAAGGTCACCCATGCCGGCCGCACGATCTATGATGGTCCGGCACAGCATCCGAAGGGCGATGTTCTCACCTGGCTCGTCGATTACGCCAATGACGGCTTGCGCCCCGAGACATCGCTGAAGTCAGGTGCGCTCATCACCACAGGCACGTTGAGCGGCGCGATCGAACTGACCGAACCCGGTGCGATCGGCATCGAACTCGGCAACAGCAGGCTCAGCTTCTCGGTATCGAAGGCTTGATTGACTCCGTGCCGCTTACGCCTTCTCGCGAAACATCTCGATGATGGCGGAAAAATCCCTTCCGCCATTGCCCTGCTTCTCGAAGAGCGCGAAAAGCTGTGCTGCTTCCGCGCCGAGCGGCGTGGAGGCGCCGCTGGTCAGCGCCGCCTCCTGCGAAAGCCTGAGATCCTTCAGCATAAGTGCCGCCGCAAAACCCGGTCTGTAGTCATTATTCGCAGGCGAAGTCGGCACCGGCCCGGGCACCGGGCAATAGGTATTGATCGACCAGCACTGGCCCGACGAGGTCGAGGCGACGTCGAACAGCGCCTGATGCGAGAGACCAAGTTTCTCGGCGAGCACGAAGGCCTCGCAGACGCCGATCATCGAAATGCCGAGGATCATATTGTTGCAGATCTTCGCCGCCTGGCCGGCGCCGGCCTCGCCGCAATGGACGATCTTTTTTCCCATCGCCTCCAGGATCGGCTTGGCCTTGGCGAAGGCCTCTTCCGAGCCGCCGGCCATGAAGGTCAGCGTGCCAGCAGTCGCCCCGCCCGTGCCGCCGGAGACGGGAGCGTCGAGCGACAGGCAGCTTGCGGCCTTGGCCATCTCATGCGCCTTGCGGCTGCTGTCGACGTCAATGGTCGAACAATCGATGACCAGCGTGCCTTGCGCCGCCGACTGCAGGATATCGGTCCAGGCGGTCAGCACGTGTCTGCCCTGCGGCAGCATGGTGATGATGATCTCCGCGTCCTTGACCGCCTGGCTGGCATGACTTGCCGGTTTGACGCCGCTCTCCTCGGCCGCCTTCAGCACCGACGCCGCAAGGTCGAAGCCAAAGACTTCATGACCTGATTTGACCAGATTGGCCGCCATCGGCCCGCCCATGTTGCCAAGCCCGATGAATGCGATCCTTGCCATGGTCTTCTCCCTATCGATTGTCTTCGAGGATCATTGCTGCCGCTTTTTCGGCGATCATGATCGTCGGCGAATTGGTATTGCCCGAGGTGATCGACGGCATCACCGAGGCGTCGGCGATCCTCAGCTTGCCGAGCGCGCGGAATCTCAGCCTGGGATCGACGACACTGTCCCTGTCGGCGCCCATGCGGCAGGTGCCGACGGGATGGAAGATCGTCGTGCCGATATCGCCCGCCGCCCGCTCCAGATCGGCCTCCGTCTGATAGGCAGGCCCCGGCTTGAATTCCTCCGGCCTGAAACGGGCAAATGAAGGCTGCGCGACGATCCTGCGCGTCAACCGTATTGAACGGACAGCTATGTCACGATCGCGCTGCGTCGAGAGGTATTTCGGGCTGATCGTCGGCTGGGCGGCAAAATCCGGGCTGGACAGGTGCACCGATCCTCGGCTTTCCGGCCTGAGATTGCAGACGCTCGCGGTGATCGCCGGGAAAGGATGGACGGGGTCGCCGAACTTCTCCAGCGACACCGGCTGCACGTGATATTGCAAGTCCGGCGTCTCCCGGTCCGGACCCGATCGGGTGAAGATACCGAGCTGGCTCGGCGCCATCGCCATCGGCCCGGAGCGGCGGACGAGATATTCGAGCCCGATCGCCGCCTTGCCGATCAGCTTGGTCGCCTTCTCGTTCAGCGTCGGAACGCCCGTGACCTTATAGGCCAGGCGCAGTTGCAGATGGTCCTGCAGGTTCTCGCCGACACCCTTCACCTCGGTGACGACATCGACACCCGCTTGGCTGAGAACATCGCCCCGGCCGATGCCTGACAGTTCCAGTATATGCGGCGAACCGATCGAACCGGCCGAAAGGACGGTTTCTTTCGTGGCATAGGCGCGTTTCGCCACGCCACCATGCTGGAATTCAACTCCGGCAACGGCCCCCTCCTCCACCAGCAGCCGCCGGACCTGTGCCTTGATCAGGACGGTCAGGTTGGAGCGTTTCATCGCCGGGCGCAGGAAGGCCTTCGAGGTGTTCCAGCGGATGCCGGAACGCTGGTTGACGTCGAAATAGCCGGAACCTTCGTTGCTGCCGCGGTTGAAATCCGCAGTCTCAGGGATGCCTGCTTCCCTGGCCGCCTGCTGAAAGGCATCGAGCACGGCCCAGCGCACACGCGCCTTCTCGATGCGCCATTCGCCGCCGGCACCATGCATCTCGTCTTCGCCGCGATAAAAATCCTCGGACTTGCGGAAGAAGGGCAGAACATCGTCCCAGCCCCAGCCGCTGCAGCCCATCTGCCGCCAGAGGTCGTAATCGCGCGCCTGGCCGCGCATGTAGATCATACCGTTGATCGACGAACAGCCGCCGAGAACCTTGCCGCGCGGATAGCTCAGCGCCCGGCCGTTCAACCCCGCCTCCGGCGCCGTGGTGAAGCACCAGTCGGTCCGCGGATTGTTGATGCAATAGAGATAACCGACCGGAATATGGATCCAATGGTAGTTGTCGCTGCCGCCGGCTTCGAGCAGCAGCACCCGGCTCCTGCCATCGGCGGACAGCCGGTTGGCGAGCACGCAGCCGGCGCTGCCTGCCCCGATGATGATGTAGTCGTAGCGATCCATGTGCCCTGCACGAAACTCCAGATGCTTGCCGCTTCCCTCTCCCCGCAGCACGGGGAGAGGAAGAGTCGCAGCGCCGCTGCCCGTCTCTTTCCCCGGGGGAAGAGAGATTCTTTCCCGGAAAAAGAGAGGTCCGCCCGTTCAGCGGCGATAGACGAAGCCCAGTTTCCGCCCCAGCCGCGAGGCGTAGAATTCGCCGATGATGCCGCGGCGGAAGATCAGCACGCAGACCATGAAGACGATGCCGGTGATGATCGTCACCGGGAATTCCGATGTGGCCAGGTAGTTTTCCAGCGCCACCACCAGCCCGGCGCCGAAAAGCGGGCCGATCAGCGTGCCGATGCCGCCAAGCAGCGTCATCAAGATCACCTCGCCCGACATCTGCCAGGCGACGTCGGTCAGCGTGGCAAACTGGAAGACGATCGATTTCACCGCACCCGCGAGCCCCGCAAGCGCTGCCGACATGACGAAAGCGCCGAGCTTGTAGCGCGCTACGGAATAACCGAGCGAGATCGCCCGCTGCTCATTTTCGCGGATCGATTTCAGGATCATGCCGAAGGGTGAATTGATGAAGCGCCAGATGATCAAGACGCCAATGATGAAAACAGCCAGCACGAAATAATACATGTTGGTCGAGCTGTTCAGATCGATAAAGCCGAAGAGATGGCCCCGCGGCACGGACTGGATGCCGTCCTCGCCTTCTGTGAACTCCGCCTGCAGGCAGAAGAAGAAGAACATCTGCGACAGCGCCAGCGTGATCATCGCGAAATAAATGCCCTGACGGCGGATGGCGAAGAAACCCATGACCAGGCCGAGAAACGCCGCACCCACCACCCCGATCAGAATGCCGAGTTCCGGCGGCAGGCCCCATGTCTTCACCGTATAGGCGGTGAAATAGGCCGCTCCCCCGAAGAAGGTGGCGTGGCCGAAGGAAAGCAGGCCGGTATAGCCGAGCAGCAGGTTGAAGGCGCAGGCAAAGAGCGCGAAGCAGAGCAGCTTCATCAGGAAGATCGGATAGAAGAAAAACGGCGCCAACAGCAGAAGCAGCAAGCCCGCCAGCAGAAAACCCGCCTGCACCGAAAGGGCGGTTCGGTTTTTTTCCGTTCGGATGGTTTCGGTGACGTCAGCCATGTCAAGCATCCCGTCCGAAGAGGCCCGCGGGCCTGATGAGAAGCACGATCGCCATGATGACGAAGATCACGATGTTGGAAGCCTCGGGATAGAAGACCTTGGTCAGGCCCTCGGCGATGCCGAGCACATAACCGGTGATGATCGCGCCCATGATCGATCCCATCCCGCCGACGACGACCACGGCGAAGACGACGATGATCATGTTCGATCCCATCAGCGGCGAGACCTGGTAGATCGGCGCCGCCAGCACGCCGGCAAAGGCGGCAAGACCCGCGCCGAGCGCGTAGGTGAGCGTCAAGAGCACCGGCACGTTGACGCCGAACACCTGCACCAGCACGGCGTTTTCCGTAGCGGCGCGGAGATAGGCGCCGAGCTTGGTCTTCTCGATCAGCAGCCAGGTGCCGAGGCAGACGACAAGCGAGACGACCACCACCCAGCCGCGATAGATCGGCAGGAACATGAAGCCGAGGTTGGCGCCGCCGGCAAGCGCTGCCGGCGTCGCATAGGGCTGGCCGGAAGAGCCGTAGAGATAGCGGAAGGTGCCCTCGACCGCGAGCGCCAGCCCGAAGGTGAAGAGCAGGCCGTAGAGCGGATCGAGATCGTAGAGCCGGCGCAGGAAGAGCCGCTCGATAATAGCGCCGGCAAGGCCGACAATAACGGGCGCCAGGATCAGCGACGGCCAGTAGCCGATGCCGGCATAGGTCAGCAGCAGGTAGGCGACGAAGGCGCCGAGCATATATTGCGCGCCATGGGCGAAGTTGATCACCCGCAGCAGGCCGAAGATGATGGCGAGGCCGAGGCTGAGCAGCGCGTAGAACGAGCCGTTGATCAGGCCGATCAGCAGCTGGCCGAACAGCGCCTGCAGGGGAATGCCGAAGATCATCGTCATCTGGTCACACTCCCAGAACTTTGTGCAGCGTATCCATGCGCTGCGGCAGTTCACCGACCGGGAATTCCGACACCATCTGCCCATGATCCATCAGATAGAAGCGATCGGCAATACGGCTGGCGAAACGGAAGTTCTGCTCGACGAGCAGGATCGTCATGCCGCGCTCCTTCAGCGTCTTCAGCACCTCGCCGATGCGCTGGACGATCACGGGGGCAAGCCCCTCCGTCGGTTCGTCGAGAATGAGCAGCCTGACGCCGGTGCGTAGGATTCGGGCGATCGCCAGCATCTGCTGCTCGCCGCCGGAAAGCTTGGTGCCCGGACTGCCGCGGCGCTCATAGAGATTGGGGAAGAGCTCGTAGATTTCGTCGAGCGTCATCCCACCGCTTGCCACGACAGGCGGCAGCAGCAGGTTTTCCGAAACGGTGAGCGTCGAGAAGATGCCGCGCTCCTCCGGCACGAAGCCGATGCCCCGATGCGCCGTCTTGTGCAGCGGCACCTGCATCATATCGCTGCCGGCAAAGCTGATCTTGCCCTTACGGGCACGCACGATGCCGGTGATGGTGCGCAGCGTTGTCGTCTTGCCGACGCCGTTGCGGCCGAGAATGGTGATCGTCTCGCCTTCACCGACGCGCATATCGACGCCGTGCAGGATATGGCTTTCGCCGTACCAGGCATTGAGCCCCTGGACTTCGAGGAGAGCGGCCATCAATGCTCCTCCGTACCCATATAGGCCACGCGTACGCGCTCATCCTGGCTGACGGTCGCATAATCGCCCTCGGCGAGGATTTCGCCGCGCTGCAGCACGGTGACATGCTGGCAGATATTGGCGACGACGGAGAGATTGTGTTCGACCATCAGCACCGCCCGCTCACGGGCGACCTCGCGGATAATCGATGAGACGACGCCGACATCCTCCTGCCCCATGCCGGCCATCGGCTCGTCGAGCAGCAGCACTTTGGGATCGAGCGCCAGCGTGGTGGCGATTTCCAGCACGCGCTTGCGGCCATAGGAAAGATCGGCGGCGATGTGATCGCGCTCCTTGGAAAGCCCGACGCTGGCCAGCAGTTGCTCGGCGCGCTCGTTCAGCCGGTCGAGCGCCGAAATCGGCCGCCAGAACTGCGTGGAAAGATTGTTCGGCCGCTGCAGCGCCACACGGACATTGTCGAGAACGCTCAGGTGCGGGAAGACCGCCGAGATTTGGAAAGAGCGCACCAGTCCCATGCGCGCCACCTTGTCGGGCGGCGTCTTCGTGATGTCGACGCCCATCAGCGTGATGGTGCCCGCCGTCGGCTGCAAGAATTTCGTCAACAGGTTGAAGACTGTGGTCTTGCCGGCGCCGTTCGGGCCGATCAGCGCATGCACGCTTGCGTCATGCACGTCGAGATCGACATTCTTGACGGCGGTGAAGCCGCCGAAATCACGGCGCAGGCCGCGGGCGGACAAGACCACCCGCGGCTTTTCGTGAGTTTCAATTGCGGAAACCGCCATCGTGCTTACTTCACCAGATCGCAGCCGCTCTTGGCGGGATCGATATAGGCTTCCTTGCCGGGAATGGTGGCGAGCACGTTGAAATAATCCCACGGCTCCTTGCTTTCGGAAGGCTTCTTGACCTGCAGCAGGTACATGTCATGGATCATGCGGCCATTGGCGCCGACTGTGCCGCCGCGGCCGAAGACGTCATCGACCGGCATTTCATGCAGCTGCTTGGCGACGGCTTCCGTCTCGTCGGTGCCGGCCTTCTCCACCGCCTTCAGATATTGCGTCACTGCCGAATAGGTGCCGGTGTGGATCATATTCGGCATCTTGCCGGTGCGGGCGAAGAACTTCTTGGCGAAGGCGCGGCTTTCGTCGTCGCGATTCCAGTAAAAACCTTCCGTCAGCGTCAACCCTTGAGCCGCTTCGAGGCCGAGACCATGGACTTCAGCCAGTGTGAAAAGCAGCGCCGCCAGATGCTGGCCGCCCTGGGTGATGCCGAATTCGGCCGCCTGCTTGATGGCGTTCGAGGTGTCGAGGCCGGCATTGGCAAGGCCGATCACCTTGGCGCCGGATGATTGCGCCTGCAACAGGAAGGACGAGAAGTCCTGGGTCGAGAGCGGATGGCGGACGGCGCCGACGACCTTGCCGCCGCTTGCCTTGACGTAATCGCTGGTCTGCTGCTCCAGTGAATAACCAAAGGCATAGTCGGCGGTCAGGAAGAACCAGCTGTCGCCGCCCTGCTTGACGAGTGCGCCGCCGGTGCCGACGGCGAGTGCATGCGTGTCATAGGCCCAATGGAAACCATAAGGCGAGCAGGCCTTGCCGGTGAGATCAGTCGTCGCAGCACCCGTGACGATGTCGATCTTCTTCTTCTCCTTGCCGATCGCCTGCACGGCGAGCGCCACCGACGAGGTCGTCAGTTCCATGATCGCATCCACCTGCTCAGTGTCGTACCACTGGCGGGCGATGTTGGAGGCGATATCAGGCTTGTTCTGGTGGTCGGCATCGACGATCTCGACTGGAACACCCAGGACTTTGCCGCCGAAATCCTCGACCGCCATCTTGGCGGCTTCGACGGAGGACTTGCCGCCGAAATCGGCATAGACACCCGACTGGTCGTTCAGGATGCCGATCTTGACCTTGCCGTCGGTCGCGCTCTGCGCGAGCACCGCTGTGCTGCTTGCAAGCAGAAATGCAACTGATGCAATGAGATTCTTTCGCATATGATCTCCTCCCAGAGATTGGCCAGATTGCGGATCTGTTCAAATTTGGCCAGCCGCACTCCTCAGAACGACGGACCCTCACCTTACGATCACGGAAATTCCGCCCTGAGGCAACGGGTGATTTACAACTAATTCCAAACAGTATCTGTTCGTTTTTGAACAGAGGGGACCGCGATGAACAATCCACCGCAGTTTACTTGGGACGATCTGCAGTTTTTTCTAGCCGTCGCCCGCACTGGACAGCTGTCGACGGCGGCCCGCCAACTGCGCTCCAGCCATGCCACCGTCTCGCGCCGCATCGACCGGCTGGAGTTCACCCTCAAGGTCAAGCTGTTCGAGCGCAATCCGCGCGGCTACGTGCTGACCGCCATGGGCACGCGCTTCGTCGAGACGGCCGAGAAGATGGAGCAGGAGACCGAGCGGCTGCGCGCCGACCTCGCCGCCGGCTCGATGGCGCAGCGCGGCCTGGTGCGACTGAGCGCGCCGGAGGGTTTTGCCAATTTCTTCTTCGCAACCGTGCTGCCGCAGTTTGCCGCCCAGCATCCGCATCTCTCGCTCGAACTGGTGACGATCCAGCAGATCATGTCGCTGTCGCGCAAGGAGGCCGATCTTTCCGTCGTGCTCGATGAGCCGAAGGGCGGGCCGTATTTTGCCGAGAAGCTGACCGATTATCATCTGCAGATCTATGGCTCGCGCGACTATCTGGCGAAGGCCGCGCCGATCACCTGCCGCGAAGACCTGCTTGAGCATCCCTTCGTCAGCTATATCGAGGAGATGATTTTCGCGCCGGGCCTGGATTATCTGGGCGATGTGCACCCGCGCATCAAGCCGCAGTTCCAGAGCTCCAGCATCTTCGCACAGCTCACCGCCACCAGAAACGGCCTCGGCCTCTGCATCCTGCCCTATTTCTTCGCCAGCCGTTATCCCGAACTGGTGCGCGTGCTACCAGACGAGATCGACCTCAAGCGCCATTACTGGATCACCTGCCATCGCGACCTGAAACAGGCGCCACGCGTGCGCGCCGTCATCGATTTCCTGCGCGAGGCGGTGCGCGGCGAAGATGCGCGCTTCGTGCCGCCCTATGTCACGGCTGCCGGTCCGGCGCGCCGGACAAGAGCGGATGTTTAATTAGAGCATGATGCCGTCCGAAACCGATACAGTTTTCGGCATCATGCTCTGGTTACTTCAGGAATTCGGCCCGGTGCGGGGTGAATGCATCGATCAGCCGGCCCTTTTCGAGCGCCTTGACGCCATGGACCAGATTGGGGGGCACGATGAAGCTGCCGCCCTGCTTGAGCACCTCGGTCCGGCCATCGATCGTCACTTCGAAACTGCCTTCGGCGACGTAGCTGGCCTGGATGTGCGGATGCGAATGGGCCGCACCCACGGCGCCGCTTTCGAAAGCCACTTCCACCATCATCATCTCGGGCAGATAGGTCATGATGCGCCTGACGACGCCGGGCTCGGGATTGACCCATTCGGCGCCTTCGGCCGATACGAACAGATCGCTTGACGACATTTCCGCCTCCTCGTTCCAGAATCGATCGCGGGCAAAGTGGATCATGCCGACGCTTTTGAAAAGATGGCGCGGCCGGTCTTTTCGAGACTGCCGCCTTCTGTTGACGCGATGGGCTGGCGGGTCTATGGCCAACTTAAGCGAGGCAAGCCAGAACCGGGATGAGGAGACGCGGCCATGCAGCATACGCGCGAAGTTTTCGACTGGGCCGATCCGTTCCGGCTGGTGGAGCAGCTGACCAGTGAAGAGCGCATGGTGCAGGACACCGCCCACGCCTATGCGCAGGAAAAGCTTGCGCCCCGTGTTCTCGACGCCTTCCGCAATGAAAAGACCGATCCTGAGATCTTCCGCGAAATGGGCGAACTCGGCCTGCTCGGCCCGACGATCTCGCCGGATTATGGCGGCGCCGGCCTCGGTTATGTCGCCTACGGCCTGATCGCCCGCGAAGTCGAACGGGTCGACAGTGGCTATCGTTCGATGATGAGCGTGCAGTCCTCACTCGTGATGGTGCCGATCGAAACCTTCGGCTCCGAGGCGCAGAAGCTGAAATACCTGCCGAAACTCGCCACCGGCGAATGGATCGGCTGCTTCGGCTTGACCGAACCCGATCACGGCTCCGACCCCGGCTCGATGGCGACACGCGCCAAGAAGGTCGACGGCGGCTACAGCCTGACCGGCTCAAAGACCTGGATCTCCAACGCGCCGATCGCCGATGTCTTTGTCGTCTGGGCAAAGACCGAGGATGACCTCATCCGCGGCTTCATCCTCGAAAAGGGCTGGAAAGGGCTTTCGGCTCCCGCCATCCACGGCAAGGTGGGCTTACGTGCCTCGATCACCGGCGAAGTGGTGATGGACGGGGTCTTCGTGCCTGAAGAAAACCTTCTGCCTGATGTGACCGGCCTCAAGGGACCGTTCACCTGCCTTAACTCGGCCCGCTTCGGCATCGCCTGGGGCGCGCTCGGTGCTGCCGAGGATTGTTATGCGAGAGCCCGGCAATATACGCTGGAGCGCAAGCAGTTCGGCCGTCCGCTTGCTGCCAACCAGCTGATCCAGAAGAAGCTCGCCGACATGGTGGCGGAGATCTCGCTCGGCCTTCAGGGCTGCCTGCGGCTTGGCCGCATGAAGGAGGAAGGCCATCCACCGGTGGAGTTGACCTCGATCCTCAAGCGCAACAGTTGCGGCAAGGCACTAGAGATTGCGCGGGCGGCCCGCGACATGCTTGGCGGCAACGGCATCTCCGACGAATTCGGCATCGCCCGTCACCTCGTCAACCTCGAAGTGGTCAACACCTATGAGGGCACCCACGACATCCACGCGCTGATCGTCGGCCGGGCGATCACCGGCATCGCTGCCTTTGCAAACTAGGCCGGCTGCCGGGGAAGGCGAATTGCCACGCGCCTGACAATGTGCAACCTTCCCTGACGACGGCAAGAGCCGGCAAAAAGGGGATCGCCGCATGTTTCTGCTTCTTGCATTGCTGATTGGTGTCATTGCCGGGCTTCGCGCCATGACGGCGCCGGCCGCCGTCGCCTGGGGCGCGGCGCTTGGCTGGTTTGATGTCTCGCAGACGCCGCTGGCCTTCATGGGTTACAAGTGGACGCCCTGGATCTTCACGCTTCTCGCCGTCGTCGAACTAATCACCGACCAGCTACCGTCCACGCCGTCGCGCAAGGTGCCGGTGCAGTTCGGCGCCCGCATTGTCACGGGCGCGCTGGCCGGTGCCACGATCGGTGCCGCCAGCGGCCTGCTGTTCGGCGGGCTGATCGCCGGGGTGATCGGCGCCATCATCGGCACATATGGAGGCGCCGCCGTCCGCGGCAGGCTTGCCGCCTCCTTCGGTAAGGATCTGCCGGCCGCTCTCATCGAAGATGCCGTTGCCGTCATCGGCGCGCTGCTGATCGTGGCTGTGTCATGAAGAGCTTCGACGCCATCGTCATCGGGGGCGGCCAAGCCGGCCCCTTCCTCGCCGCCCGCATGGTCGAAAAGGGCATGAAGGTGGCGCTGATCGAGCGCAAGTTCCTCGGCGGCACCTGCGTCAATGCCGGCTGCATGCCGACGAAGACGCTGGTCGCCAGCGCCCGCGCCGCCTATGTCGCGAGAAACGGCGCCGTTTACGGCGTCAATATTCCGGGTGAGATCGCCATCGACATGAAGGTGGTCAGGGCCCGTGCCGAAACCGTGACCATGAATGCCCGCAACGGCCTGATCGGCTGGTTCGCCGGCATGGACGGCATGACCGTGATCTACGGCCATGCCCGTTTCGAGGACCCGAAGACCGTCAGCGTCAACGGCGAGACGCTGACCGCGCCGCGCATCTTCCTCAATGTCGGCGCGCGGCCGGTCATCCCCGACCTGCCGGGGATCAACGATATCGATTACCTCACCAGCACCTCGATCATCCATCTCGACACGCTGCCCCGGCATCTGGCCGTGATCGGCGGCAGTTATATCGGGCTGGAATTCGCGCAGATGTATCGCCGCTTCGGCGCCGAAGTCAGCGTCATCGAGCATGGCCCGAAGCTCGCATCGCGCGAGGACGAGGATATTTCAGACGCGATCGCCGATGTCCTGCGCTCGGAAGGCATCGACATTCATACCGGCGTCAGCGACATCGCCTTCGCCAGAAGCAGCGACGCAATAACGGTCGCCACCGATTCAGCGAGGATCGATGCGAGCCATGTACTGATCGCCACTGGTCGCAAGCCGAACACCGACGATCTCGGCCTCGATGCCGCCGGCGTCATCACCGACAAGCACGGCTATATCACCGTCGACGACAAGCTCGCCACCAATGTCGAGGGCATCTGGGCGCTCGGCGACTGCAACGGCTACGGCGCCTTCACCCACACCTCCTACAATGATTTCGAGATCGCCGCCGCCAATCTGCTCGACGGCGACGATCGCAAGGTCTCGAGCCGCATCCTGGCCTATGCGCTTTATATCGACCCGCCGCTTGGCCGCGTCGGAATGACGGAGAAGCAGGCGCGTGCCTCCGGACGCAAGATCATGATCTCAACCCGGCCGATGAGCCGCGTCGGCCGCGCCAACGAGCGCGGCGAGACCAAGGGCTTCATGAAGGTGATCGCCGACGCCGAGACTAAGAAAATTCTCGGCGCGGCGATCCTGGGCATTGAAGGCGACGAGGTGATCCACGGCATCATAGACGCGATGAATGCAGGAACAACCTATCCCGCACTGCAATGGTCGGTGCCGATCCATCCGACAGTGTCGGAGCTGATCCCGACGCTGCTTGGGGATTTGAAGCCGGCTTAGCTATGAACTGATGCTCGAAATCGACAGCTGGAGGCGGGCTGAGTGTCTATCGAACTGCTGATCGAGCACTACGGCCTGTTGGCGATATTTCTGGGTGCAGCCTTCGAAGGCGAAACGGCCGCCTTCCTTGGCGGCGTCATTTCCCACCGCGGGCTGCTGACCTATTGGTCGGCGTCGCTTGCTGCAACGGCAGGATCCTTCGCGGGCGATCAGTTCTGGTTCTTCGCCGGCCGTTATGCGGCTCGATGGGGTCTCGTCCGCCGGCTGATGGAAAGACCGGCGCTCGTCCGCGCAACCCGGCTTCTGGAAAGATATCCGACCGGCTTCATCCTTGCGTTTCGTTTTCTTGTAGGGTTGCGGACGATCAGCCCGATCGTCATCGGGACAACACGAATAGCGACCGGTAAATTCATCATCCTGAATGCCGCAGCCGCGCTGGTGTGGGGGCAGCTTTTCACGGCGCTCGGTTACTTGTTCGGGCACGGCATCCAACAGACATTGGGCCACCTTCCGCTTCATCGCCATCTGCTAATCGCAGTCGGAGCCGCGGCTGTCGTTGCAGGCGCGGCTCTTGCCTTTCGCAAGATGAAACTGAGCGCGAGGCACTCATAGAAGCGCTGTGCGCCTCTATTCCATCACGATCTGCAGCTTCACGTCGCTCGGCCGGGCCTCGACGGCGCGATCGAACGCCTTGATCGAATCTTCGAATGTGAAGGTCTCGGAAATCAGTGGCTTCAGATCGACGCGACCCGAGCCGAGCAGCGCGATCGAGCGCTCATACTGGTGCGCGTAGCGGAACACCGTCTCGATGCGGATTTCCTTGGTGGATGCCGTTGAGACGTCGAAGCCGATCGGGTTGACCGGCAGGCCGACGACGACAATAACGCCACCCGGGCGCGGCAGCGCCATGATCGTCTCCCAAGCCTTCGGCGAACCGGAGCATTCGAAGACGACATCGGCGCCCCAGCCGTCGGTCAGTCGGCCGACCTCTTCGACCAGGTTCTTCTCGCGGATATTGACCGGAATGACACCCTGGTACTGCGCGGCGATATCGAGCTTCGGCTGGGCGAGATCGGCAACGATCGCGCGGGCGCAGCCGCCGGCAAGAGCCGCGATCGCCACCATCGTGCCGATCGGCCCGGCGCCGAGGACGACGGCAGTGTCGCCCGGCGTAATCTTCGCCTTGGCGGCCGCCTGCATACCGACGGCGAAGGGCTCGACCATCGCGCCTTCGGCAAAGCTGACATTGTCGGGTAGTTTGAAGGTGTAATTGGCGGGATGCACGACCTCTGGCGTCAGCACGCCGTGGATCGGCGGGGTCGCCCAGAAGGTCACGGCCGGGTCGATATTGTACAGGCCGAGCCGGCTTGCCTTGGAATTCGGATCGGGAATGCCAGGCTCCATGCAGACGCGGTCGCCGACTTTCAGATGCGTGACGCCGGCGCCGACCTCAACCACCGTGCCCGCCGCCTCATGACCGAGCACCATCGGCGCGTTGACGATGAAGGGGCCGATCTTGCCGTGGGTGTAATAATGCACGTCCGAACCGCACACGCCGACGGTGTGGATCCTGATCTTCACCTCGCCGGGGCCGGTTTCGAGCGGCAGATCGATATCACGAAGCGCAAGCTCATGCTGGCGCTCGAGGACAAGCGCACGGACTTTGGTCATCATCGGTTTCCTTCCCTAATGGCTTGCCCATGACTCCATCGGGCAGCGTCGAAGCTGACTATAAGGCCCGAAGCCTTCCCAATTCAACCAGATTGCGAAGGCTTTTGCTCAACAAATGAAAAAATGCTCACTCTGACTTGCCGAGGCTCAGTGCCGGCAACGGCCCGTCGGGAAACAGCGCCAGCCGGGTCCGATGGCGAGCGGCCTCGGAAGGGCATTTATAAGATTTTTATATAGATGGCCTGTCGTCCGTCTCGAACCTTTATGCACTTCGGTTCCATATTGATGTCCGAGAGATCGAAAAGATCATCTCCACGCCAGAAAGCATGAAAGGCGGCCTCCCAGCGCCCTTTGTCTTGTCTGACTCCAAGAAGAACAACAGGAGTCACGATCATGATGGATATCATTCTACTCGGCACCGCGATCATATTCTTCGCGCTGTGCTTTGCCTACACCCGAGCTTGCGACAGGCTTTGACAGGAGAAGCGACGATGACCCTCGATTATGTCTTGAGCGGTGCCGTAACCGTGTTTCTCACGGTTTATCTCACCTACGCTCTCCTTCGCCCAGAACGCTTTTGAAGAGAACTGGCGCTTCTGAGGTCGCGCATGCGCGACCGAGAAGCAGCCGGGTATTGAAAGTTACCCCAAATGACCCTCAACGGATGGCTTCAGATCCTGCTTTACTGCGGGATCGTCCTCGTGCTCGTCAAACCGCTCGGCGGTTACATGACGCGTGTCTACAATGGCGAGCGCACATTCCTTTCCCCGGTCCTCGTTCCGATCGAACGGGGGCTTTACCGTATTGCGGGCACCAGCGAGCGCGAGGAGCAGCATTGGACCTCCTATGCCTTCGCGATGCTGATGTTCAACCTGCTCGGTATCCTCGTGCTTTACGCGCTGCTGCGCCTGCAGGACATCCTGCCCTATAATCCGGCCGGCATGGCCGCCGTCCCGCCGGAGCTTTCGTTCAACACCGCCGTCAGCTTTCCCACAAACACCAACTGGCAGAATTACGGCGGCGAAAGCACGATGTCGTACCTGATCCAGATGGCCGGTTTGACGGTGCAGAACTTCTTGTCGGCCGCGACCGGCATGGCGATCGCTGTCGCCTTCATCCGTGCCTTCTCGCGCGCGTCGGGCAAGGCGATCGGCAACTTCTGGGTCGATATGATCCGCGGCACCTTCTACATCCTGTTGCCGATCTGCATCGTGCTGACACTGGTCTTCGTCTATCTCGGCGTGCCGCAGACGCTCGGGCCCTATGCCAATGCGACCACGCTCGAAGGCGCGCAGCAGACGATTGCCGTCGGCCCCGTCGCCTCGCAGCTTGCGATCAAGATGCTCGGCACCAACGGCGGTGGCTTCTTCAACGCCAATTCGGCCCATCCGTTCGAAAATCCCGACGCGATCTCCAATCTTATCCAGATGGTGTCGATCTTCGCGATTGGTGCGGCTTTGACCAACGTCTTCGGCCGCATGGTCGGCAACCAGCGCCAGGGCTGGGCGATCCTGGCCACGATGGGCGTGCTGTTCCTCGCAGGCGTCATCATCACCTATTGGGCGGAAGCTGCCGGCAATCCGCTGATGCATGCCTTTGGTCTGGGTGGCGGCAATATGGAAGGCAAGGAGGTTCGCTTCGGCGTCGCCCTATCCTCGCTCTTTGCGGTCATCACCACGGCGGCCTCGTGCGGCGCCGTCAATGCGATGCACGGCAGCTTTACCGCGCTCGGCGGCCTCGTCCCGCTGATCAACATGCAGCTCGGCGAAGTCATCGTCGGCGGTGTCGGCGCGGGCTTTTACGGCATCCTGCTGTTCATCATTGTCGCCGTCTTCGTCGCCGGCCTGATGGTCGGCCGAACGCCGGAATATCTTGGCAAGAAGATCGAGGCGAAGGAAATGAAGATGGCCGTTCTCGCCATTCTCTGCCTGCCGCTCGCCATGCTGGTCTTCACCGCGATCGCCACGGTGCTTCCAAGCGCCGTCGCCTCGATCGGCACCGCCGGCCCGCACGGCTTCTCCGAAATCCTCTATGCCTATACCTCGGCTGCGGCCAACAACGGCTCGGCTTTCGGCGGTCTCACGGGCAATACGCCTTGGTACAACGTGACCCTCGGCATCGGCATGCTCGCCGGCCGCTTCCTGGTCATCATCCCCGCACTTGCGATCGCCGGCTCGCTGATCGCCAAGAAGTCGGTTCCGGCCTCGGCAGGCACCTTCCCGACGGATGGTCCGCTCTTCGTCGGCCTGCTCGTCGGCACGATCCTGATCGTCGGCGGCCTGACCTTTTTCCCGGCCTTAGCGCTCGGCCCTGTCGTCGAGCACCTGGTCATGATCGCCGGCCAGACCTTCTGAGGTGATGCCATGATCCTGCGCGACAGGCTTCGCAACGCCTTCCACCCTCGTCCCGGTGCGCTGGGACGAGGGAATGGCCCGACGGCCCGCGCCACCGACATCATCCTGGTGATGATGGCAGGCCTCCTCGTCATCGCCGCCGTCTTCAAAATCCTACAGGGCTGACCGGTTGCCGGTTCGCCATCCTCGTTTCAAAGCTGGAGTCTCTTATGAGCCAGGCAAAATCCGCGAGCATCATGGATTCTCGCATCCTCATTCCGGCCGTGGGCGCCGCTTTCAAGAAGCTCAACCCCCGCGCGCTTGCCAGAAACCCGGTCATGTTCGTCGTGGCCACGGTCTCGGTGCTGACCACCGTCCTCTTCCTGCGCGATCTTGTGGCGGGCAACGGCAATCTCGGCTTCTCGTTCCAGATCAATCTCTGGCTCTGGTTCACCGTGCTGTTTGCCAATTTCGCCGAAGCCGTCGCCGAAGGCCGCGGCAAGGCGCAGGCGGATTCGCTGCGCAAGGCCCGCACCGAGACCCAGGCCAAACTGCTGACCGCCAATAACGGCAGCGGCTACCGCATGGTGCCGGGCACCAGTCTCAAGGTCGGCGACCTCGTGCTCGTCGAGGCAGGCGACATCATCCCGTCGGACGGCGAAGTCGTTGAAGGTGTGGCCTCGGTCAACGAAGCGGCGATAACAGGCGAATCCGCCCCTGTCATCCGCGAATCCGGCGGCGACCGCTCGGCCGTCACCGGCGGCACGCAGGTACTCTCCGACTGGATCCGCGTGCGCATCACCGCGGCTGCCGGCTCGACCTTCATCGACCGGATGATTGCGCTCGTCGAAGGCGCCGAACGCCAGAAGACGCCGAACGAGATCGCGCTCAACATCCTGCTCGCCGGTATGACGCTGATCTTCGTGCTTGCGACGGCGACGATCCCGAGCTTTGCCATTTATGCCGGCGGCTCGATCCCGATCATCGTGCTCGTCGCCCTCTTCGTCACGCTGATCCCGACGACGATCGGTGCGCTGCTGTCTGCGATCGGCATCGCCGGCATGGACCGCCTCGTCCGCTTCAACGTGCTCGCCATGTCCGGCCGCGCGGTCGAAGCCGCCGGCGACGTCGACACGCTGCTGCTCGACAAGACGGGCACGATCACGCTCGGCAATCGTCAGGCGACGACCTTCCGTCCAGTTCGTGGTGTTTCCGAACAGGATCTTGCCGATGCCGCTCAGCTCGCCTCGCTTGCCGACGAAACGCCAGAGGGCCGCTCCATCGTCGTGCTTGCCAAGGAGAAATACGCGATCCGCGGCCGCGACATGGCAAGCCTCAAGGCCACCTTCGTGCCCTTCACCGCCCAGACCCGGATGAGCGGCGTCGATCTCGAAGGCGCTTCGATCCGCAAGGGTGCGGTCGATGCCGTGCTGACCTATGTCAACGGCGATGCCTCCTCGAAAAACGGCAGCGAGGTCGTCCGCGAATTGCAGTCGATCGCCGACGAGGTCGCCAAATCAGGCGGCACGCCGCTCGCCGTTGCCCGCGACGGCAGGCTGCTCGGCGTCATCCAGCTAAAGGACATCGTCAAGGGCGGCATCCGCGAGCGCTTCACCGAACTGCGTCGCATGGGCATCCGCACCGTGATGATCACAGGCGATAACCCGCTGACGGCAGCCGCCATCGCCGCCGAGGCCGGCGTCGACGATTTCCTCGCCCAGGCGACGCCGGAGATGAAGCTGGCGCTGATGCGTGAAGAACAGTCGAAGGGCAAGCTCGTCGCTATGTGCGGCGACGGCACCAACGACGCGCCGGCGCTCGCCCAGGCCGATGTCGGCGTTGCCATGAACACCGGCACGGTCGCCGCCCGCGAGGCCGGCAACATGGTCGATCTCGACTCGGACCCGACGAAGCTCATCGAGATCGTCGAGATCGGCAAACAGCTGTTGATGACGCGCGGCGCGCTGACGACCTTCTCGATCGCCAACGACATCGCCAAGTACTTCGCCATCATCCCGGCGATGTTCCTGACCTTCTACCCGCAGCTCGGCGTCCTGAACATCATGGGGCTTTCGACGCCGCAAAGCGCCATCCTCTCGGCGATCATCTTCAACGCGCTGATCATCATCGCGCTGATCCCACTGTCGCTGAAGGGTGTCCGCTACCGTCCGATCGGCGCCGGCGCGCTGCTGTCGCGCAACCTGCTGATCTACGGTGGCGGCGGCATCATCGTTCCCTTCATCGGCATCAAGGCGATCGACATGGCTGTCGCAGCCCTCGGCCTCGCCTGACGGATCCCGTCTGAACACTCGAAGGAGTAAGACAATGTTGAAAGAACTTCGTCCGGCGGTCGTCATGATCGTTGCCACCACCGCCATCACCGGCCTGCTTTATCCGCTTGCCATGACGGGTGCTGCCCAGGCCCTGTTCCCGGCCCAAGCGAACGGCAGCCTGATCGAGAAGAATGGCCAGGTGATCGGCTCGACGCTGATCGGCCAGGCCTTCACCAGCGACAAGTATTTCCACAGCCGTCCCTCGGCCGCCGGCGACGGCTACAATGCGGCCGCCTCCAGCGGCTCGAACCTCGGCCCGACCAGCCAGAAGCTGATCGACCGCGTCAAGGGCGACTATAACGCCGCGAAAGCGGCGAACCCGACGGCTGAAGTGCCCGCCGACCTTGTGACCGCTTCGGGCAGCGGCCTCGATCCTGATATCTCGCCGGAGGCTGCCTATTTCCAGGTGGCGCGTGTTGCCAAGGCGCGAAGCCTTGATGAGGCCAAGGTCAAGGCGCTGGTCGACGGCGCCGTTCAAGGCCGCGAGCTCGGCATTCTCGGCGAACCCACAGTCAATGTTCTGGCGTTGAACCAGAGCCTTGATGCTTCTATGACTGAGTGACCCTGGCAGGCTGGGCACACCCCTTTCCTTCCCTCATCCCTGCGCTCGTCACAGGGGCGAGGGATAGGGAGATGTAGCCCGTCCTCGGCAGCCATCTGCAGAAAGACCATACGCATGCCAGACGACAATCGCGATCAGGCCGGCAGGCCCTCGCCCGATGCGCTTCTCGAAAAAGCTCGGGCGGAGTCGCGCGGTCGTCTGAAGATCTTTCTGGGTGCCGCCCCTGGCGTCGGCAAGACCTACGAGATGCTCGTCTCCGGCCGTGCCAAGATTGCCGACGGTCTCGATGTCGTCATCGGCGTCGTCGAGACCCATGGCCGCAAGGAGACCGAGGCGCTCGTCGCCGGCTTCGAGATCATCCCCCGCGTCGAAATCAGCTACAAGGGCCGGCCGCTCGAGGAAATGGACCTCGACGGCATCCTCGCCCGCAGGCCGGATCTCGTGCTGGTCGACGAACTCGCCCACACCAATGCAGAGGGCAGCCGCCATCCGAAGCGCTATCTCGACGTCAAGGAATTGCTCGATCGCGGCATCGACGTCTATACGACGCTGAACATCCAGCACGTCGAAAGCCTGAACGACGTCGTTTCACAGATTACCCGCATCCGTGTGCGCGAGACGGTGCCGGACTCAATCATCGACCTTGCCGACGACGTCGAGATCATCGATCTGACGCCGGATGATCTGATCAAGCGGCTGCATGACGGCAAGGTCTATATGGCGCGCACGGCCGAGCGGGCGCTCACCAACTACTTCACCCCTGGCAACCTGACGGCGCTGAGGGAACTCGCACTGCGCAAAACTGCCCAGCGCGTCGACGATCAGTTGCTCACCCACATGCAGGCCCATGCCATATCAGGCCCCTGGGCGGCGAGCGAGCGCGTTCTCGTCTCGGTCGACCACCATCCGCGCTCAGCGTCACTGGTGCGCTACGCCGCCCGCATGGCCTCGCGCCTGCGCGCGCCTTGGGCCGCCGTCTACATCGAGACCAACCGCTCGATCAATCTGAGCGAGGCCGAGCGTGACACGGTCGCATGGACGCTGCGCCTTGCCGAGCAGCTCGGCGGCGAGGCGATCACCCTTCCCGGCCGCGAGGTCGCCGAAGAGCTCGTCGGTCACGCCACCGCCAACAACGTCACCCACATCGTCATCGGCGCCCCGAAGAAGCCGACATGGCGCGACTGGTGGAGCCGCTCGATCACCGACGAACTGATCCGCAGGGCCGGAGAGATCAGCGTCCACGTCATTTCAGGCAGTGAGAAGGACGGCACCACCACGCGGGGCGTCAAGGCCGCCGTCACCGCGCCGCCACTGGATTTCAGGGCCTACCTGCTGGCAACCTTTTATGTCGCCATCGCGCTCGGCGTCAGCGTCGTGCTCGACCAGGTGCTCGACGTGCGCAACCTCGCCCTCGTCTTCCTGATGGCGGTGCTGACCTCCGCCGTCCTCCACGGCCTGCGGCCGGCACTCTACAGCTGCATCCTCAGTGCGCTTTCCTTCAACTTCTTCTTCCTGCCGCCGCGTTACACGCTGACGATCAGCGATCCGGAAAGCGTGCTCGCCCTCTTCTTCTTCCTGGGCGTCGCCATCATCGCCAGCAACCTGACGGCGACTGTGCAGCGGCAGGCCGCCGCCGCCCGCCAGCGGGCGCGCACGACTGAAGACCTTTATCTCTTCTCGAAAAAGCTCGCCGGCACCGGCACGCTCGATGATGTGCTCTGGGCGACCGCCTTCCAGCTCGCCTCGATGCTGAAGGTCCGCGTCGTGCTGTTGCTGCCGGAAGAGGGCAGCATCGCCGTCAAGGCCGGTTATCCGCCTGATGACACGCTCGACGATGCCGATATTGCCGCCGCCCGCTGGGCCTGGGAACACAATCACGCCGCTGGCCGCGGGGCCGATACCTTGCCCGGCGCCAAACGCCTCTACGTGCCGCTCAGAACCGGGCGCACCGCCGTCGGTGTCATCGGCCTCGACAGCGACCGCCGCGACGGACCGCTGCTGACGCCAGAGCAACAGCGGCTGCTCGATGCGCTGGCCGACCAGGCGGCCCTTGCCATCGAACGCGTCCAGCTCGTCGCCGATGTCGACCGGGCAAGACTTGGGGCCGAAGCAGACCGGTTGCGCTCGGCCCTGCTGACTTCGATCTCGCACGACCTGAAGACACCGCTTGCCGCCATCCTCGGCGCCGCCGGCACGCTGCGCGATTATTTCGCCTCGATGCCGGAGGAGGACCGCAGCGACCTGCTGTCGACCGTCGTCGACGAATCCGAACGCCTCAACCGCTTCATCGCCAACCTGCTCGATATGACCAAGATCGAATCCGGCGCGATGGAGCCGAACTATGCGCTGCATTATGCCGGCGATATCGTCGGCAGCGCACTTCGCCGTGCCGCAAAGATCCTCGACGGCCACAAGACCGAGATGAGCATTCCCGCCGACCTGCCGATGGTGCGCGTCGATCCTGTCCTGTTCGAGCAGGTGATCTTCAACTTGCTTGACAATGCCGCGAAATACGCGCCCGAGGGATCGGTGATCCAAATCGAGGGCTGGGCCGATGCCGACAACGTCCTCGTGCAGATTTCGGACGAAGGCCCAGGCATTCCGCCGGCCGATCTTAACCGCGTCTTCGATACCTTCTACCGCGTGCGCAAGGGAGATCAGGTGCGCGCCGGCACCGGCCTTGGCCTTTCCATCTGCCGTGGCTTCATCGAGGCGATGGGCGGTACGATCACCGCCGGCAACCGGATGGGCCGTCCGGGCGCCGTCTTCACCATCCGCCTTCCGAAACCCAACGACATTCCGAAACTGGATGAACTCCGATGACCGGTTCAGCCGTCAAAATCCTCGTCGTCGACGACGAGCCTCCAATCCGCAAGCTGCTTCGCGTCGGCCTGACCGCGCAGGGCTACGAGGTGCGCGAGGCGCCAAACGCCAGCGCAGCCCGGCAGTCGGTCGCCGATGACATGCCCGATCTCATCGTGCTCGACCTCGGCCTGCCCGACACCCCCG
The DNA here is from genome assembly GCF_004306515.1 of Rhizobium beringeri. Classification (NCBI taxonomy): domain Bacteria; kingdom Pseudomonadati; phylum Pseudomonadota; class Alphaproteobacteria; order Hyphomicrobiales; family Rhizobiaceae; genus Rhizobium; species Rhizobium beringeri. The sequence goes on from NZ_SILG01000003.1 coordinate 441,441, forward strand.
GCCACGACCTGCTGCAGGCGTGGCGCGACGAAGGCCTTTCCATGCCGGTCGTCATTCTGTCCAGCCGCACCGACGAGGCCGGCATCGTCAAGGCGCTGGAAAGCGGCGCCGACGATTACGTCACCAAGCCCTTCGGCATCAACGAACTCGGCGCCCGCATCCGCGTGGCGCTGCGCCACCGCCTGCAGCAACAGGGCGAAAAGGCGATCTTCCAGACCGGCGGGCTGTCGATCGATCTCGTCAAGCGCATCGTCAAGGTCGACGGCCAGGAAATAAAGCTGTCGCCGAAGGAATACGACATCCTGCGCGTGCTCGCCCAGCATGCCGGCAAGGTGCTGACACACCAGTTTCTTCTAAAGCAGGTATGGGGGCCGGCGGCGGATGTGCAGTATCTGCGCGTCTACGTCCGGCAACTGCGGCAAAAGGTCGAGCAGATTCCGGACCAGCCGCACTATATCACCACGGAGACCGGCGTCGGCTACCGGCTCAGGGAACCGGATTGACCTCCCTTCCCTCCCGCTGCCCGAATAGTATCGAGCCCGAACAGCATCGAGAATGACATGAACCTTCCCAACATCATCCGGCCGGAACACACCTTCATCGGCGTGTCGGCGCCGACCAAATGGCGCGCGCTGCAGACCGTAGCCGACAAAGCCGCCAAGGCTTTCTCCGTCGATGGCCAGATCATCCTGAAGGCGCTGGAAGCGCGTGAGAAGCTCGGTTCCACCGGCATCGGCAACGGCATTGCCATCCCGCATGCGGCGATCGACGGCATGACCAGTCCGCGCGGCCTTCTCCTCCGCTTCGCCCAACCGTTGGATTTCGAGGCGATCGACGATATCCCGACCGACATCGCCTTCGTGCTGCTCTTCGGAGAAAATAATCGCGGCGAATATCTGAACGTGCTTTCCGCCATCGCCAGGCGGCTGCAATCGGACGGCGCGCTTGCCGCCATGCGCAAGGCAAGAACGGTCGACGAATTCTATTCCGATTTCATCGCCGATTCACGGGTGTGACGGCATTGTTTTAAATAAAAAAGGCGCGGCCCGAAGGTCGCGCCCACTCGTCTGCAATGAGACGATCTTAAAAGTCGCGCTGGAAGCGCAGGAAGCCGAACACTTCGTCGTCGCCTTCGTCCTCATCGTGATATTGCACGCTGAGCTTCGTACGCAGATCGTCGACGATCTGGTAGTCGATGGTGACACCGGTGGTATAGGCACTGCCGCCGGTGAAGCCGTTGCCGTCAGCCTCGAGAGCGATGTTTTCGAAGTACTGGAAGCCGGGAGTGACCTTCCACTTGTCGTTGATCTTCAAGGCATACTCAGCTGCGATCGTCCATTCGGACTCTTCGTAGTAGTAGTTGGCGCCGCTTGCCCATACGCCGGCAATGCCGAGCGTGCCCGGGCCGATGTCAGCATAGACGATACCGCGGACAGCGACTTCGCTGGTGTCGGTGTCATAACCGGCAAGCAGGTAAGCGCTGATGGCGCCGGCCTTGTAGGAGACCTGGCCTGCGACACCGAAGTTGTTCGGGCCGTCGCCCGGCTTGGTGGCGTAGTCTTCTTCCAGTTCGTCGACCGAGATGCCGGCCGCGAAAGCGCCATTCTCGTACTGATAACGGATCGAGTTGTGGGTCGTCTCGTTGCTGGCGAGCGTATCGGTCTCGCCGCTCATGTCGTCATCCCACCAGCTGTACAGCTTACCGACGCGGAAACCGGCAATGTCGATATAGCCTTCATCGAGCAATGCTTCCTGGTCAGTGGCATTGTCGACATTGTAACGCAGCGTGATGACGCCGGTGAGCGTGCCGTACTCGGTGTCGTTCTTGGCCTGGAAGGTGACCTGACCGCGAGTCCAGAAGTCTACGTCGGAGTCGCCGGAAATATGGTCACCGAAGCGCACTTCGGTACGAATGTAACCGCCGATCGAAAGGCATGTTTCCGTCCCCGGAATATAAAAATAGCCGGTACCGTAGGCGTCGCAAACGCGAACATATTCCACGGGCTCGGGTTCCGCCGCCACGATGGCGTCGGCTGCGCGGGCTCCGGAGGCCGCGGCAAGGGCGGCGACGGAGGCAAAAAGGATAGTTCTGATATTCATTTTGAATGGCCCTTAACAGGTTTGGAATGCGAGGCGCACTTCAAGGGTTGCCCCCGCGTAGCGGTCGGCGAATACGACCGCAACGGAGGCCATATAGGAATCCGCAAGTGGCATAGCGGCAAAATCTTGGCAAAAATCTGCATCACCATGTCGTTTTCGTGGAGGAACTGTGGCCAAAAAAACACGGCCCCGCGGGAGGGAGCGCCCGGCGACCAATTGGCCGCGGCCAACTTCGGCACGTCCATTTCCAAATTGTCCCTTAAATGGAATGGCATTCTAACAGCCATGCCGGAACCGGAAGAACCTTTGTTTCATTATACGACCGAGTTGATAGAGTTAAGACAGAAAACAGGAGGGTTCCCCATGCAGACACAACGGCTCACCCGGCTCCTCGCGGCGGCGGTCATGGCAGGCAGCTTCGCGATCGGAAGCATTGCTCCCGCATTCGCAGATCAGACGCTTCTTAACGTTTCCTACGATCCGACCCGCGAATTGTATAAGGATTTCAATGCCGCCTTTGCCGCCAAGTGGCAAAAGGACAGCGGTGAAACCGTGACGATCCAGGCTTCGCATGGCGGTTCCGGCGCCCAGGCCCGCTCCGTCATCGACGGTCTCGACGCCGACGTCGTGACGCTTGCCCTCGAAGGCGATATCGACGCCATCGCCAAGGCGACCGGCAAGATCCCAGCCGACTGGAAGACCAAATTCCCCAACAATTCGACGCCCTATACGTCGACGATCGTCTTCCTCGTCCGCAAGGGCAACCCGAAGGGCATCAAGGATTGGGGCGACCTGGTCAAGGACGACGTGCAGGTCATCACCCCGAACCCGAAGACCTCGGGCGGCGCCCGCTGGAACTTCCTTGCCGCCTGGGCCTGGGCCAAGCAGGCGAATGGCGGCGACGAAGCCAAGGCGCAGGATTACGTTGCGAAACTGCTGCAGCACGTCCCGGTTCTCGACACCGGCGCTCGCGGCGCCACGACCACCTTCGTCCAGCGCGGCCTCGGCGACGTGCTGCTCGCCTGGGAAAACGAAGCCTATCTTTCGCTCGAAGAGCTCGGTCCCGACCAGTTCGAGATCGTGACCCCGGCTTTCTCCATCCGTGCCGACCCGCCAGTCGCCATCGTCGACGGCAATGTCGACAAAAAGGGCACGCGCAAGGTCGCCGAAGCCTATCTCAACTACCTCTATTCGGACGAAGGCCAGAAGATCGCCGCCAAGCACTATTATCGGCCGATCAAGCCGGAAGCTGCCGATCCGGCTGACATCGCCCGCTTCCCGAAGCTGACGCTGGCGACCATCGACGACTTCGGCGGCTGGAAGAGCGCACAGCCTAAATTCTTCGGCGACGGCGGCGTATTTGACCAAATCTACAAGCCGGCCCAATAATAGACTTCATGAAAGCACATAGCCCCACGCGGTGGCGGTTCAAACGGCCGAGCGTCATTCCGGGTTTCGGAATGGCGCTCGGCCTTACCTTGACCTGGCTCACCCTTCTGATCCTCATCCCGCTCTCGGGCCTTGCCGTCCGGTCGAGCGCGCTCGGCTGGGAGAAATTCTGGTCGATCGCGTTCGATCAGCGCACGCTGAACGCACTGCGCATCAGCTTCGGCAGCGCCTTCATCGCCGCAATCGTCAATGCCGTGTTTGGCATCGTCCTCGCCTGGGTACTGGTACGTTACCGTTTCCCCGGCAAGCGCATCATCGATGCCATGGTCGACCTGCCCTTCGCGCTGCCGACGGCCGTTGCCGGCATCGCACTGGCGACGCTTTATGCGCCGAACGGCTGGATCGGCCAGTTCCTGACGCCGCTCGGCATCAAGATCGCCTTCACGCCTGCCGGTATTGTCGTGGCGCTGATCTTCGTTGGTCTGCCCTTCGTGGTGCGCACCGTGCAGCCCGTCATGGAGGAGATCGACAAGGAAGTGGAGGAGGCCGCGGCAACGCTCGGCGCCAACCGTTTCCAGACGATTTTCCGCGTGCTGCTGCCGGGGCTGGCGCCCGCCGTGCTCACCGGCTTCGCGCTCGCCTTTGCCCGCGGCGTCGGCGAATACGGCTCGGTCATCTTCATCGCCGGCAACCTCCCGTTCAAATCGGAGATCGCGCCGCTGCTGATCATCATCAAACTCGAAGAATATAATTACGCGGCAGCGACCGGAATTGCGGCGATCATGCTGGTCCTCTCGTTCGCCCTGCTGCTCGTCATCAATCTCATCCAGAGCTGGAGCAGGCGGAGGTACGGCTATGGCGCTTGATGCGACCGCTCAACCGGCGAAGCTGCGGTCGGTGACCACCGAAAACAGGATCGCGCGCTTCACCCTGATCATCCTCTCGCTCGTCTTCCTGTTGCTGATCCTGCTTTTGCCACTCGCAGCCGTCTTCGTGGAAGCCTTCCGCAAGGGAGCCGGCCCCTTTCTGGAGGCGCTCGCAGACGCCGAGACCTTCTCGGCGATCCGCCTGACGCTGATCGTTGCCGGCGTCAGCGTGCCTCTCAACCTCGTCTTCGGGGTCGCCGCCGCCTGGGCGATCGCCAAGTTCGAGTTCAAGGGCAAGGCCTTCCTGACGACGCTGATCGACCTGCCCTTCTCGGTCTCACCCGTCATATCGGGCCTGGTCTTCGTTCTGCTGTTCGGCGCCAATACCTGGCTCGGCCAATGGTTCAGCGCTCACGACATCAAGATCCTGTTCGCCGTGCCAGGATTGATCCTCGCCACCATGTTCGTCACCTTCCCCTTCGTCGCCCGCGAGCTGATCCCGCTGATGCAGGAACAGGGAACCGCCGACGAGGAGGCAGCCCTTTCGCTCGGCGCCAGCGGCTGGCAGACCTTCTGGCATGTGACGCTGCCGAATATCAAATGGGGCCTGCTCTACGGCGTGTTGCTCTGCAACGCCCGCGCCATGGGCGAATTCGGCGCCGTCTCGGTGGTGTCAGGCCACATCCGCGGCCAGACGAACACCATGCCGCTGCAGGTGGAAATTCTCTATAACGAGTATAATTTCACCGGCGCTTTTGCCGTCGCCACACTTTTGGCCTTGCTCGCGCTCGTGACTCTTGTTTTGAAGACGCTGCTGGAAATGCGCTATAGCGCGGAAATCGCCGCCAGCCGGCGGCACTGAAGGATTTGGAATGGAAGTACGCGTTCAAAACATTCGCAAGGAATTCGATCGTTTTCCGGCGCTGCACGATGTCTCGCTCGACATTCGCTCCGGCGAGCTGATCGCACTGCTGGGCCCCTCGGGCTCCGGCAAGACGACATTGCTGCGCCTGATCGCCGGCCTCGAAAGCCCGACGGAGGGGCTGATCTTCTTCGGCGACGAGGATGCCTCGAAGAAATCAGTGCAGCAACGCAATATCGGCTTCGTCTTCCAGCACTATGCCCTCTTCCGCTATATGACGGTGCTCGAAAACGTCTCCTTCGGCCTCAAGGTCAGAAACAGTGCGCGGCGGCCGCCCAAGGCTGATATCCGCAGGCGGGCGCTCGAACTGCTCGACCTCGTCCAGCTTTCCGGTCTCGAAAAACGCTACCCCGCCCAGCTTTCAGGCGGCCAGCGCCAGCGTGTGGCGCTCGCCCGTGCCATGGCCGTCGAGCCGAACGTGCTGCTGCTCGACGAACCCTTCGGCGCACTCGACGCCCAGGTGCGCAAGGACCTGCGCAAATGGCTGCGCGATATCCACGATCGAACCGGACATACCACCGTCTTCGTCACCCACGACCAGGATGAGGCGCTGGAGCTTGCCGACCGCGTCGTGGTCATGAGCCAGGGCGCGATCGAACAGGTCGGCACGCCGGACCAGGTCTACGACAATCCGAATTCTCCCTTCGTCTTCGGCTTCATCGGCCAGTCGAACTGCCTGCAGGTCGAGGTTGCCGACGGCGACATCCGATTCGAAGGCCGCTCGCTCGGCCTCAATGCCGAAGGCGAGCCGGACGGCACGGCGCAGCTCTATTTCCGCCCGCACGACGTCAGGCTCTGCGAATCAGCTGAAAACTGTATCGCCGGCCAGCCGGTCTCCAGCCGCCGCGTGGCAGGCACCCGCCATATCGAATTGGATATCGGCAATGATCGCCCGCATATAGAGATCGAATTGCCGCCGAGCGAGGCCGACAGGCTTGACCGCAACCGGGTAGCCTTCAAGCCGACCCGCTGGAAACTGTTCCGCAGCTGATGGAGATTGGGGCCCGCCGCCCATGGGGTCGCGCGTCTTTTCAAACGCGCTACTCTGCAACACATTGAATTTCTTCATAATTTTATGCTGGAATCGATTCCGATCTCAGGAATTATGCAATGGCTCATCGCCGGAATCGTATTTGGCGAGAGTCTCTTAAGGTTTTTGTTATCTAAGGTTGTTTGTATTTCAGTCATATGACGAGTAAAACGTTTTCGCTTAATCATTAAGGGCTGGACTAATCCCATAGGAGGCACCTGGCGTTGAGGGCGGAGATTTCCTTTGGAAAATCCCTGATCGGGATTTTGTTCGTAGGACTGGCAGCGGCAAGCTGCACGACGACATCGAAACCGGCGGCAACGGCGGCGAACACCAAGACGAAGCAGGGCCAAGCGGCGAAAGTTACGTTCAATTATACGGCCAAAGACCGCGAGTGCCTGCAGCGCGCGATGTATTTCGAATCGCAGCATTCGGACGAGGATGGCTACATGGCTGTCGGGACCGTCGTCATGAACAGGCTCACCTCCGGCGCCTATCCCCCGTCCATCTGCGGCGTGGTGGCCCAGAAAAGGCAGTTCGCGCCCGGCGTGATGACGCGCGAAGTCAAGCCGCAGGCGGAAACTGAGCTTGCTACCGCGGCCGATGCGATCCTTATTAAGGGCGCACGCCATCCCGCGGTGAAGGACGCGATGTTCTTCCACACCGATGGGCTGAAATTCCCTTACGACAACATGCACTATGTGACGGTCGCCGGCGGCAACGCCTTCTACGAGAAGCGCGACGCCAACGGCACGCTTGAAACGCCGCCGCCGCTGCCCTCTTACGAGGTGGCGATGAACTATGTGCCCGGCGAAAGCATGCTGCCGCCGCAATTCGAGGCATTGATCCCCTCGGCGGTTCCCGTTCCTCTGCCGGCTCCGGACCCCATGGCGACGGCGAGCACCGGGCAGATGCGGATAGTTGCGCCGGTAACCTCGCCGGAAACATCGGTGGAGCCCGAGCCGGGAATGCCCATCGCGATCCCTATTCCCCGCCCCGCCTATGACAGCGTGATGCTGGGTGAAAGCCTTCCGGCGAACGGCGGTTAAACCGCCGTTCGGGTTTATAAGGTGGAGGCGTGTTTTTGTTTCCGCGCAATTTCGGACGCAAAAGTGCGAAGCGGTTTTGCTGGAATTGCTTTAGGCGCGCTCTTCCCAGACCTTCGCAAGCTCCACGATCGTTTTGACCGCCTTTTCCATGTCCTGGCGGCTCACCCATTCGAGCGGCGAGTGGAAGGCATGGCCGCCGGCGAAGATGTTCGGGCACGGCAGTCCCATGAAGGAAAGGCGCGAGCCATCCGTGCCGCCGCGAATGCTGCCGCGCACCGGCGTCACGCCGGCCCGGCGCACTGCCTCGATAGCGTTCTCGACGATCTCCGGGTGACGATCGAGCACCACCTTCATGTTGCGATACTGTTCCTTCACTTGGAAATGATAGGTCGAGCCGGGATAGGCTGATATCACGTCCTTGACGATGGCTTCGAGCAGCGTTTCCTTTTCCTTGAGCCCCTTGTCGGTGAAGTCACGGATGATGAAGCTCAGCGACGCCTTCTCCATCGAGCCGGTCACGCCTGTGGGATGGATGAAACCCTGCCGGCCTTCCGTGGTCTCGGGGGCAATATCCCTCGGCAGCCGGTCGATGATGGCGCCGGCGATCTTGATGGCGTTTTCCATGCGATCCTTGGCAAAGCCGGGATGGATTGCCACGCCTGATATGCTGATCTCGACGCCGTCGGCCGAGAAGGTCTCGTCCTCGATATGGCCTGATGTCTCGCCGTCCATCGTATAGGCGAAGTCGGCACCGAGTTTCTTCAGGTCGACCTTGTTGACGCCGCGCCCGACTTCCTCGTCGGGCGTGAACAGGATCTTGATCGTCCCGTGCCTGATATCGGGATTGTCGACGAGCAGCCGGGCCGCGGTCATGATCTCAGCCAGTCCCGCCTTGTCGTCGGCGCCGAGCAATGTCGTTCCATCGGTCGTGACGATGTCGTTGCCGATCTGGTTCTTCAGCTCGGGATGATCGCTGACGCGGATCACCCGGCCCGCATCGCCGGCAAGCTTGATATCGCCGCCGGCATAATTCCTGACGATCTGCGGCTTGACATTAGTGCCGCTGAAATCGGGCGCCGTATCCATGTGCGAGCAGAAACAGATGACCGGCACCGTCTTGTCACTATTGGCCGGAATGGTCGCGTAGACATAGCCGTGTTCATCGAGATGCGCGTCGGCAAGACCGATCTTCAGCAATTCATCGACCAGAACCCGGCCGAGATCCTTCTGCTTGCCGGTGGTCGGCTGCGTCGACGAGGCAGGGTCGGACTGCGTGTCGATAACGACATAACGGAGAAAGCGGTCGAGAACAGTGTCGGTCATGGCATCCAATCCAGCAAGATTATACGGACGATATAGCCCTCCTGGGTGACGCGGCAAAAGATTTTTCCGCTCGCAGCACGTGAGGAATGACCGTTCAATCCATTTCATGGGCCCCTGTCGGATACCGGAACCGAGACCACATGTGAAACCAGCCTGCCGTCGCTGACCTCATGCATGAGGAAGGAAGGAGCGTCGATCACCGAAAGATCCGCACGGCCTTCCAGCAGAAGCGGATTGGGCGGGCAGAGGGAGCCGCAGGTCTGGACAGGGATCGATCCCAACCGACCGAATGCAGGTCGGTGGACATGGCCGCAGAGAATCGCCAGCGGCAGCCTGTGCATCGTCTCCAGGGTGCTGAGAAGCGCACTGCCGTTCCTGCATCCGACCTGGTCCAGCACCTCGATGCCAATCCCAAATGGCGGCTGATGCATGAAGAGAAGGGAGGGCGTCGTCACATCCGCAAGCACGCTCATCAGCCATAGCAGATGCGGCAGGACGTCGCCGTAGCTCTGACCGGCGACGGTCACATCGACACCGAAGAGGGTCAGATCGTCGACGGCTGTCCGGAAATGCATCGGTCCCGTCGCATTGATCCATGGGCCGACGGCGGCAAGTTCGGAACGCATCAATTGCACATCGTCACCATTGCCCGGCAACAGGTGGACAGGGCAGTCCAGCGACCGCAGGCTTTCGGCGACCAGGCGATAGCCGTGCCGCCATCCGTCGTCCACCAGATCTCCGGTGACAACAAGCACATCCGGGCGGAACGTCTTCAGCCACGCTATCGCCCGCTCCAGCGTCCGCAGCGACGAAAGGTCTGGCCCTGCATGGATATCGGATATCTGCGCAACGAGCATATTCTGCCTCCTCGCCTCTGCTGGAGACAATATGCCGAAACCGATAGCGTCAGGCTACCGGCCTTCGACCATTCAGTCGACGCGTTTTCCGTCGCCGTCGAACACATGCAGATACTGGGCCGGGAAGGCGACATTGACCTTCGGACCTGCCTTCAGCGCGTCGCGATTCAGCGTGAAGATCTTGAATGGCAGCCCGTGCAGGGCAAGGTGCAGGATGATGCCGAAGCCTGTCGGTTCGACGAGTTCCACATCCGCGGCAAGCCCCGCCCCGCCGTCACTCATCAGCACATGCTCCGGACGGATGCCGAGCGTCACCTTTGCGCCGTCGACAAGCGGCAAAGGCTTTGCAAGCGGCACGATCGTGCCGTCCTTCAGCTTCACGCCGCCGGCATCATAGCTGGCCTCGAGGAAATTCATCCCCGGCGAGCCGATGAAGCCGGCGACAAAGAGATTGGCGGGGCGGTCGTAGAGTTCCAGGGGACTGCCGACCTGCTGGACCACCCCGCCATGCATGGCGACAATCCGGTCCGCCAGCGTCATTGCCTCGATCTGGTCGTGGGTCACGTAGATCGAGGTCGCCTTCAGGTCGCCATGCAGTTTCTTGATTTCGGCGCGCATCTGTTCGCGCAGGCGCGCATCGAGGTTGGACAGTGGTTCGTCGAACAGGAAGGCCTTCGGCTGGCGCACGATGGCGCGGCCCATGGCGACGCGCTGGCGCTGGCCTCCGGAAAGCGCCTTCGGCCTGCGTTCGAGCAGCGGATCGAGGCCGAGTTTGGCGGCGGCTGCAGCCACCGCACTGGTGATTTTCTCCTTCGCCACCTTCCGCAGCCTGAGGCTGTAGCTCATATTGCCGGCAACGTTCATATGCGGGTAAAGCGCATAGGACTGGAACACCATGGCGATGTCGCGATCCTTGGGATGCAGCTCGTTGACCCTTACGCCAGCGATGCGGATCTCGCCTGATGTGACTTCCTCCAGGCCGGCGATCATGCGCAGCAGCGTGGACTTGCCGCAGCCGGACGGGCCGACGAGCACGACGAATTCGCCGTCCCGGATTTCGAGGTCGACGCCGTGCAGCACCTGCACATGGCCATAGGCTTTGCGGATATTCTGGATATCGATCGATGCCATTTGTTTAACCCTTGACCGCGCCGGCCGTCAGGCCCTGGACGAGATAGCGCTGGATAAGCAGGAAGAAGAGGCCGGCCGGAATGAGCGCCATGACGCCCGCCGCCATCATCTGTCCGAAATCAACCGAGAATTTCGAAACGAAGGTGAGAAGGCCGACCGGGAAGGTCGCCGCGTCATTGCCGTTGATCAGCATCAGCGCGAAGAGCAGCTCGCTCCAGGCGGCGGTGAAGACGAAGCCGAGTGTGGCGGCGATACCCGGCAGGGTCAGCGGCAGGATGATCTGGCGAAACGCCGTGAACTGCGTCGCCCCGTCGATCTTCGCCGCCTCTTCGAGATCCCTCGGAATGCCGTCGAAGAAGGACTGCATCAGGAAGGTGGCGAAAGGCACGTTGAAGGCGGTGTAGACGATGACGAGCCCGGTCAGGCTGTTGGTCAGATGCAGCGGCGACAAGATCTTGAAGATCGGCGCCACCAGCATGACCAGCGGGAACATCTGGGTCAGCAGCATCAGGGCGACGATCCAGTATTTTGCCCGGAAATTGAAGCGCGACAGTGCGTAGCCAGATAGCGAGGCGCAGATCGTTACCGTCACTGCCGTCGAGGCAGAGACGATCAGGCTGTTCTTGAAAAAGGTCGGAAAGGCGCTGTGCCGCAGCACGAAAGCATAATGATCCCAAGTCGTGCGCGACGGCCACATGCGCACGCCTTCGCTATAGAGCAGGTCGTTCGGCGTCACCGACACCTTGAGCAGCCAGAACAGCGGAAAGAGCGCGAAGGCGATGTAGCAGAGGATCGCCAGGCGGTGTGCTATGGTGGGAATGACGGATCGTCTCATGATCTCAATCCTTGTTCAGCAGCGTCTGCCGGAGCAGGATGATCAGCATCGAATAGGCAAGCAGCAGCACGAGCAGCACCAGCGCGATCGCCGAGGCATAACCGAAATCGAGTCGCCTGAAAGCTGTCGTGAAAATGTAGCTGGCGACGATCTGCGTCCGGTCCGCCGGCCCGCCATTGGTCATGACGACGATGAGATCCGCGAAATTGGAAATCCACACGGTGCGCAGCAGCACGGTGATGGCGATCGTTGGCGCCAGAAACGGCAGGGTGATCGAGCGGAAGCGCTGGAACCAGCCGGCGCCGTCGATCGATGCTGCCTCATAGAGATCGCGCGGGATCGCCTGCAAGGCGGCAAGCAGGGTAATGGCGAAGAACGGAATCCCCCACCAGACATTGGCGACGATCGGTCCCCACATCGCATAATTGGGATCGGAGAGGATATTGCCCGGCTCATGCATCAGCCCGAGGGCGAAGAGCCAGTGCGGGATCGGTCCGATGACGGGATTGAACAGCCAGGCCCAGTTGAGGCCGGCGAGAAAGGACGGCACGGCCCAGGGCAGGAAGACCAGCGCCTGCGCGATTGCCCTGCCCTTGAACGGTTTGTCGAGCAGCAGCGCCAGGATCAGCCCGAAAACGAACTGCAGGACGACGGAAGCGCCCGTCCACCAGAGCGTATTCCGCAGCGCCCCGTAGAAGGCGGCATCGCCGGCAAGCTCGCGGAAGTGATCGAGCCCGATGAAGCCGCCGGAAAACGGATTGAGCAGCTGGATATCGCGGAAGGCGTAGGAAATGCCGACCGTCAGCGGCACCAGCATCACCGCAATGATCAGGATCAGCGACGGTGCGCTGTAGAGATAGGGCTCCGAAGCATCGGCAACGCGACGCAGCCATGGCCTGCGGTCGCGACGCATGTCGAGCGTATCGGCGGAAATGGTCATCAGCCAAAAGGTCCCGTTCGCGGCGTTCATGCGCCGTCTGTGTCATCAAAGTAGCGACGGCGGCCCCGTCGAAAGGCCGCCGCCGTCAGTCCGTTGCTTATTTCTTGGCGAGGAACTTCTGCTGCGCCTTGGTGAGGTATTCCGCCCATTGGTCGGCCAGATCCTTCGCCGAGATATCGCCGAGCAATGCCTGCTGCGAGGTCTTGATCGCCAGCGAATCCTTGAAGAAGGCGAATTCCTCGAGGTAGGTCGGCATGACTGTTGGTACCGTATTCGGGTCCGCCAGTTCCTCGAACCAGCCCTTGAACTGGTCACCGGCGTAGAAGGGATCCTTCTCGGCCGCCGTATAGGCCGGCAGGGCGCCGATGCGCTTGTTCCACTCGATATTGCCTTCCGGCCCTTCGAGGGTGGCGATGAGCTTCCAGGAGAGATCCTTGTTGCCGCTGGTCGTGAACATCGACCAGCCGCCATAGCCGATCGTCGGGAAGGACTTGCCGTCGGGACCCTTCGGCAGCGGCATGACGCCGAAATCCTCCTTCTTCATGCGTTCGGCGATGGCGATCAACGCATCCGGATCCTGGTCGAGGAAAGCGCAGGTGCCGGAATAGAAGCCGGCGACGACTTCGTTGAAGCCCCAGTTGACGCTGTCCTTCGGCGCATAGCCCTTCTTGTAGAGATCGACCATCCATTCGATGCCCTTGGCCCAACCGGGGCTGTTCATCGTCGAGGTGCCGTCGTCGTTGAAGTACTTGTTCGAGCCGGCCATCGAGGCGGCAAAGATCATCCAGCCGTTGAGGCCGCCCGCTCCGCCGCGCATGCAGTAGCCGTATTTGCCGGACAGTTTGGAAACCTTTTCCGAAGCGGCGGTGAATTCTTCCATCGTCTTCGGCGGCGCGGCGACGCCGGCTTCCGACAGCAGTTTCTTGTTGTAGAACATCGCCCTGAGATAGAAGCCGTAGGGCAGCATATAGGCGGTGTTCTTGACGTCGCGGCCGAGTTCGAGCGCGCGCGGCGTCAGCTCCTTGGTGTGCTCCCACTTTTCAAGGTAGGGCTCCAGGCTCTCCAGCATGCCGTTATTGGCATAGAGCGATAGCCAGGTATCGGGCATTTCCATCACATCGGGCACGTCGCCGGCCGATACCATGGTCGCGAACTTCTGGAACGCTTCGTTCCAGGGCAGCGAGATGATGTCGACCTTGGTGCCGGGATTGGCGGCTTCGAATTTGCCGACGATGGATTTCAGCGTTTCGGTGCGCTCCGGGCTGGTGATCACTTCGACAAGCTTGAGCGTGGTATCGGCAAAGGCCGTACCCGCCATCATCGAAGCAAAGAGCGTCGAGATTATTAGTTTTTTCATGGCTCAGTTCCCCCTTATTAGGTCTCTCTCGGGTTTCAGGATTGTGAGGCGGCGGCGAGCGCCTCCTCGATGTCTCTCCACAGAGCCTCGGTTCCTTCGAGGCCGACATGGAGACGTACGGATCGCGCATGGATGCCGAAGGCATGTGCGGAATTCGGCTGTGCCTTCTGCTGGAGCACCACCTCGCCCGGTACGATCAGGCTTTCATGTCCACCCCAGCTTACACCCAGTTTGAAGAGCGTGAGGTGATCGGCGAAGGCGCGGATATCGACGCCGTCGCGGAATATGAAGGAAAACAGGCCCGAGGTGCCGTTGAGCCCGGCGGGCAGACGGTTGGCGAGCCCCGGATGGCAGACCGTCTCCACCACGTCGAGCTTCTGCAGGCGCCTGGCGACTTCAAGCGCCGATGCCTCATGGGCTTTCATACGCAGCGGCAGCGTGCGCAACCCGCGGATCAGCAGCCAGGCGTCGAACGGCGAAAGCTTGCCGCCGAGATAAGGATAGGCTTCGGCCTTGACGCGCGCAATCATCGCCTTCGAGCCGGCTATGACGCCCGCCACCACATCGCTATGGCCACCGAGATATTTCGAGGCCGAATGGATGACGAGGTCGACGCCGAGCGTCAGTGGCCGTTGGAAGAACGGGCTTGCCCAGCTGTTGTCGATCATCGAGACGACGCCGTTTTGTCTGGCGAGTGCTGCGAGCGCGCCGACATCATGCGCTTCCATCACCCAGCTCGTCGGGCTTTCCATGTAGAACAGCTTGGCGCCGGGCAGCGCCCTGGCGACCGCTTCCTCGTCGCGCCCGTCGACATAGGTCACCTCGATCTTCATCCGTTTCAGGATGGTGCCGAACAGGCGGAAGGCATCAGGATAGACATGCTTGACGGCAACGATGCGGTCGCCCGGCTCGACGAAGCTTAAGACCGCCGACGAGATCGCCGCCATGCCGCTGGCAAAACCCAACGCATCCTCGGCACCTTCGAGCTTGGCGAGCATTTCCTCGAAGGCACGCACCGTCGGGTTCAGGCCGCGCGTATAAATCGGCCGCACCTTCTCGCCGCGATAAGAGGCGATCATGTCGTCGTAATCGGAAAAGGTGAAAAGCGAAGTCTGGAAAATCGGCGGCACGACCGCGTCTGCGAAGTTGCCTTCGTCGTGAGCCGTGATGAGGGAAGCAAGATCGAACGGTTCTGCGCCGTTACTCATTTGGACATTTCCTTGATGTCTTCCTCGACGATGTCGAGGATTTTCAATGTTTCGGCACGCGCCGCCTCGGGATCCCCGGCAGCGACTGCGTTGAACAGGGTGCGGTGAAAGGGAAAGGACCGGCGCGCGAAATCCTGCCGGTCGAAGGGATGCTCCCAGAAGCGCTCGAAGGTCTCGCGCATCTGCTCGAGAAGCTGGCGAAACAGCGGATTGTGGGTGGCGTCGTAGACAGCGAGGTGAAAGGCCAGATCCTCCGGCCCGGAGGTGCCTTTCTCGATATGCACCCGCTCCATCTCGTTCAGCTTTTCCTCGATGACGACGAGATCCGTGTTCGTGCGCCGCCGGGCCGCGACCATCCCGGCCTCGCATTCAATGCCGCGGCGAACCTCCAGCGTCTGCAGCAGCACGTCGCGCAGATGAACCGTGTCGAGCGACAGCGGCATGTGGATCGTCGCTCTGGAAACCGGTTTCAGCAGATAGGTGCCGCTGCCCTTGCGGGTTTCGATGACGCCCAGCGCCTGGAAGTGTCGGATCGCCTCGCGGATGGTCGAGCGGCCGACGGCAAGGGCTACCATCAGCTCGCGCTCGGCCGGCAGCCGGTCACCCGCCTTCAACCGTGCTTCCTCAACATAGTCCGCCAGCGCATCGGTCACCTGACGCGCGCGATCCATCACCGGAAGCGGCCGGATCACCGGCCTGTCACTGCTATTTGCCTTCATGGTTCCCCATTTTTCTTCTCAGGCAATCAGGCCCCGAATTGGTCTGACATCTTAGCATTTCTGAAAGAGCGAAAGACGTCAAGTCGCGTACAGCGACCTTCTTCTGAAACTTCCCAGAAGTTCGTTGGTTGAAGCCAATGTCCCGTCTGGTTGGGCCTAACCGCTTCAAAACCCCAAAATCCCGCTTGCAAGACAGTCCGGCGGCAACGCAATACCAACGGCTAAAGCACGGTCTCGGTTTGGAGCCGCAGCGGTCTGCATTCGCTCCAAAGGCACCAAACTGCCGAAGAAGCTAACGACGGCTCAGGCCTTCGAGTTTGGTCATCGACCTGCCCGGCGTCTGGTCACAATCGACGTTCAATTGCCGACAAAGACTTTTCGCGAGCTCAATTGAAGTCCAACAACCAGAGCCATCAGCATGAAGTCAGACGCGCCCCAGATAATCTCACCACCCAATGGTCCAGGCAGCGGCCATGCGTTTGCGTCAGCAGCTCAAACACGCTGGGGGCCGCTTTGCGATGAGGAGCCAAGAGGATGCTGACCAGGCAAAGAGAAGCACGACTAAGCTTATGGCGCCCCTCCTCGGATGGTCTCAAAGATCCATGCCACGCCCACGGCTGACAGCCCGCTGACGCCGTTCCGAGATGATCTGCTCATTGCTTTCCCTGCGGACGGTCTGCTGCAGAACTTTCAGCTTTTCCTGCATCACCTCGAAGGCGTGGTGCTGCGCATGTGGCACGCGGTTGACGAGATCCTTTTCGCCGCGAATGATGGCGTTGCGACCAAAGCGCTCATCGAGCGCCGTGCTGACTGCGGCGAATTCCCGGCGAATGGTGGGATCGAGAGAAGCGTCAGGGGCGCTCAGCTTGCGGCCATTGTTCTTCGCCTCAGCGGTCAGCCGCATGAGCACGTCTTCCGCCGCCTTCGACAGACCGGGAATGGCGACTGCCATGCGCCGCCGTTCTTCAGTAATAGCCTGGCGTTCGCCATCGAGCAGATTGACGTAGGCCGAACCGAGCGCCCGCAGGCGGGCCCCGGCTTCAGGCATGGCCTGCACCGCCTTTTTCCGCTCCCGGCCGGCGGCCAGCATCCGGACCATCAGGCGATCGGAACCGCGCAATGCGCCGTAGGCGGACGGATCGTTGGTCACCGCGGCTGCGATGCGCTCGCCAGCAAAACCCTTCTGAAGCAGCTCTTCGATCTTGCCGACGGCGCCGGCCGGATCGCGCCAGATCGTTGATGCCACCGCCGCCAGCGCGGCGCGCTGGTGGCGATACAGTGGTGTGGCCAGAGCGCGAGATCTCGCCTCCTCGTCGACAGGGGTCTTGAACTCGGTGACAGCGGCAAGCATGGGGACATTCTCCTTCTGCGGATCGACACTGGCCGCCGCGACGATCTTCGAACGATCCCACCGCTCGACAAGATGCTGTTCGTCGGCAAAGCGCTTCACGGCCTCGAACAGCCGGGTCAGCTTCTCACCGCTGATACTCGTCAAGTCTTCCGGCATACGCTCGATCATGTTGCGTTCGGCAACCGCATCGGCCTTCGCGGTAAAAGCGCTCCAGCCGAAGCGAGCGCTCAGCGCCTCGCTGACCGCCTTGACCTCCTGGACGATCGAGCGGTCTTCGGTGGCAAGCGCAAAGGCGGTCTTGTAGGCGTCGTCACCTCCTTGCCGGCGCACTGCCTCGATCTCCGTAAGACGTGCCATCGCCTTTTCGGAGAGCGCCGGGATTGGCAATGACATATGGGTGCGGCGGCGCTGCTCACCGAGATCGAAGCGTTCGCCATTCCGGCGGAACTCGGTGGCATGGGCGCGGGCCAGCGGCAGTAGGTCCGTCAAGGCGGTGATCGCGGCATTTCGTTCGTCGCGTGCCGCACGACCATCGATGATCAGATCGGAACCACGCAGGCGGCCGAGCCGATCGGGTGCATTGGCAAGATCGTCTGCAAGCCTGCGCGGTTCGATGCTTGTATCCGATGAAAGCGCGTTCAGGGCGACAAGTGCTGCATCCGGGTCACGATAGATC
>NZ_SILG01000004.1:0-668310 GCF_004306515.1 Rhizobium beringeri
TGTGGAACGCGAGCTGCCCGTTCTCTCAACCTTCCTCGGCCATGCCAATGTTCGCGACACCTATTGGTATCTGTCGGCCACGCCGGAACTGATGAACCATGCCGTACGGCGATTGGATAAGCGTTGGGAGGTCCGGTCATGAGACACACGAACGACCTGCCCGTGCTAATCGAGCGGTGGTTTACGGATCGGCTTATGAAGCATCGAGGTGTAAGTTCCAATACCATCGCCTCCTATCGCGACACCTTCAGGCTCCTGTTTGCTTTCGCACAGACGCGCATTGGGAGATCCCCATCCCAGTTGACGCTGCGGGATTTGGACGCTCCTTTCATCGGCGCATTCCTGGAGGATCTTGAGACGCAGAGATCCGCCTCGGTGCGGACCCGGAATCTCCGCCTCACAGCCATCCGCTCTTTCTTCCGATATGCGGCGTTTGAGGAGCCGGCACACAGCGCCCACATTCAGCGTGTGCTCGCGATCCCCAGCAAGCGATGCGACAAGCGGCAGCTTCAGTTCCTAACCAGGCCCGAGATTGAAGCGATCCTGGACTGTACGGATCGAAACACGTGGCTGGGACGCCGCGATTACACTCTGCTATTGCTGGCCGCGCAAACGGGGCTGCGGGTCTCGGAGATCATCGACCTCGACCGAGACTCGGTAGTGCTCGGCCGCGGTGCGCATGTGCAATGCGTCGGCAAGGGCCGCAAAGAGCGAAGTACGCCGCTCACGAAGGTTGCACAGCAAGCCCTCCAGCGGTGGCTCAGGGAGCCAGGGAAGCGGGGGCGCAACGGCTCTCTTTCCGAATATGCACGGTGGCAGGCTCAGCGCGGACGGCGTGCAGGCGCTGCTGAACAAATATGTCGCCAAAGCACGTGAGCACTGCATCTCCCTTCGCTCAAAGCGGGTCTCGCCCCATGTCTTGCGGCACTCTGCTGCCATGGAGTTGCTGCAGGCGGGCGTCGACTGCTCCGTAATTGCCCTGTGGTTGGGCCACGAAGCGATGGAAACGACGTTGACCTATCTTCATGCACATCTCGAACTGAAGGAATCTGCACTCGCAAAGCTGAAGCCGTACGAACGCGCCAAGGCCGAGCGATTTCGACCAAGCGACCGGCTTCTGGAATTCCTGAACGCCCTCTGAGCATGAGAACTATGCCGAGTGCCAAACAACAGCGACCCGCCGAACGGGCCGGGAACGCACGGTTTGCTGCAAACAATAGAAGAGACACTCGGCATAGTTCGACGGTCGGCATAAACGTGCTTATGCCGCGCGCGGCATAATGCTGTCTGAAGGAGCGTGGCGATTGTCGCCCAGGTCCTGCCCCCGCCGTCGCTGCCGGCGAAGAGGGAGTTCTTTCGCGTAATTGTCTGGGGCCTGATCGCGCGCTCAACGATGTTGGAGTCGAGCTCGATGCGACCGTCGGTGAGGAAGCGTTCGAAGATGGAGCGACGCGAGGTAGCATAGCGGATCGCCTCGGCAAGCTTCGATTTGCCGGAGATCCGCGGCAGGGTTCTTTGCCAAAGGTCGAAGAGCTCATTGACGACGGCAGCAGATGTCTGCTGACGCGCCGCGGCACGAGCGTCAGGGCTTTGCCCGCGGGCAGTTTCTTCGACCTGCCAGAGCTTTGCCATCAGCTCCACCGTTTCGGTGGCGATCTTTGAGCTTTCCGAGGCGTGGAGCTCGTAGAACTTGCGTCTGCTATGGGACCAGCAGCCGGCCAATATCACTCCGTCATTGCCGCCGTCAGATCGGGCAAGCTTGTTGTAGGCGCCGTAACCGCTCGATTGGCACCGCCTCACACCGGCGATCTGCAGCTTTCCGGAGGCAGCGGCCTCTGGCAGGGCATAGATCGTGCCGTTTGAGGATCACACATTCAAATCAAGCCCGCACCTCAGACGTGTTTTCCGTTGAAGGCGGCCTTCCTGCCGTATCCATTTGCCGCCGATCATCGAATAAGAACCACGTCTGTCCAGAACGGCCTGTTGCCTGAATACCACGTTGAATAAAGCCATGGATTGCGCCCTCATCGCGGCTTGACAGCCGTCTTCGCGATCCTTAGCGAGACAGTATCGACACTGTCAGGGCCGGCAAGGTGAATTACTTCAGGCAACTCAAGATAGCAGTGCTTCATACGGGGACTGAGGCCGGAAGTGCGCTCGATCGAAATAACCGCATTGCGGTCTTTGCCTTTGCAATCCTTCCGGGGCTTTCGCCGAACTTTAACTCCTTCATCCTCCTCGCGTCGATGGTATGGGGCCTCTACTGTCTGGCCACGGGCCGCCTCGCCTTGAACTTGTCGAGATCCGACCGGCTGGTTGCCATTGGCATGTCGATCTACCCGCTGGTGATGATCGCCAGCATATTCATCAATCCCCCTTACTCCGAAGAACTGGACTGGATATTCCGGCTCCTGCCTTTCTTTTCGGTCTGGCTGATGTTGCCGCGAATGCGCCAATCTCCCGATGGCCGTCTCGTGCCGCTCTTTATCCTCGCCGCAGGCATCGGCATGATCGTCACCTTTGTCTTCAGTCTCCTGCAGATCATGTTTCTGATGGAGAGGGCCGAGGCTGGAACGTCGAACGCTGCACTGCTGGGCGTCATAGGCGTTCTTTTCGGCGGCATTGCGCTTCTCAACGTTCAATCTCCGAGAAGCGTGGAGCAAAGAATTGCGATATTGGGATATGCCGCCGGCCTAGGCTGCGTGCTGCTTTCGGGAACGCGTTCGGCCTGGCTGGTCATTCCCGTCCATATCGTCATCTTTCTCTGGTATTTTCGCAAACACAGCTTCCATCTGAGCTTGCGCAGCCTCGCCATTACCGGCTCCTTGCTGTTAGCCGGACTTGTCGCCCTGGGCAGCGGCCAGATCCTCAATCGCATCGAGGCGCTCCAGGGAGATCTGACAACGCTCGAACGCAGTGACGGCGAGATCACGTCGCTCAGTGCGCGGTTCGCTTTGTACAAAGGTGCACTATCAGCAATCCGTAAGGACCCCTTGACTGGTTATGGCCCGCAAAACCGGATGGCTTCGGTTCTGGCGGAACTTCCCGATAACATAAGGCCGCAGCTGCCCTTCTCGCATGTCCACAACGGTTTTCTGACCGCGGGAATCGACGCCGGCGTTTTCGGTATTGCGGCGCTTTCGCTGATGCTCCTGACGCCCGTGATAGGCGCGTGGAGAAAAGAACCCGGACCGGGCCGGGATCTCGCCATTGCGCTCGCTCTTCTGCTCGTCAGCAGCTACGTCATAACCGGCAGCTTTGGCATCATGTTCAATCAGAAGGCTCTGGATCCGATCTTCGCCTATATGGTCGCCCTTATTTGTGCGGACAGAGGCAGGACGGGCTTTATGCCTGTCGTTCGGAGCTAACGTCTGCAAACTCCGACGCTCTCAGGCCGCCGTATTGGTTTCAGCGCCGGTGAAGGCCAGATCAGAGACTTCACCCGTTGAGGAATAGCCGGAGACGAGCTCCGCCAACATCGCACGTGCCCCGACCATATCGTTCCGATCCAATACCGAATTGAGCGAGTTGAGCTTTTTCGAAAGATCCGGCCAGAAGAGGAAATCCTCGCGCGCCTTCATAATGCGAGGATGTTCGGTTGTTTCAGGATTGTCGCCGATCAAAAGTTCTTCGTAGAGCTTCTCGCCCGGCCTGAGGCCGGTAACGGAAAGCTCGATATCCCCTTCAGGATTGTCATCGTCGCGAAGGGTCAGCCCGGAAAGCTCTACCATCTTGCGGGCGAGATCGGCGATGCGCACGGGCTCCCCCATGTCGAGCAGGAAAACATCTCCGCCTTCGGCCATCGCACCAGCCTGGATGACGAGTTGCGAGGCTTCCGAAATGGTCATGAAGTAGCGGGTTATCTCAGGATGTGTCAGGGTTACGGGGCCGCCTTCCTTGATCTGCTGCCTGAAAAGCGGCACGACGGATCCGGACGAACCGAGAACATTCCCAAAGCGGACCATGGAAAAATTCGTTCGCATTCTGTCGGTTGTAGACTCTGCTGCGAGCGCCTGCAGAACCATCTCCGCCAGCCTCTTGCTAGCCCCCATCACGTTTGTGGGACGTACGGCCTTGTCTGTACTGATCAGCACGAAATTCGAAACACCGCATTTATTGGCCGCGCGAGCCGTGATCAACGTACCCATGACGTTGTTCTTGATGCCTTCCACGGCATTATGTTCGACAAGGGGCACATGCTTGTAAGCGGCCGCATGATAGAGCGTCTGAGGTCGCCAGCTCTGCATGATATGTTCCATACGATCCTGGTCGCGAACGGAACAAAGAATTGGGACGATCTGCAGATTTTCATGTCTGTACAGCTCGGCCAGCTTCTGCAATTCGGCATGGATATTATAAAGCGCAAACTCGTTCTGATCGAGGAGGATCAGGCTGGAAGGCTCGTTGCGCAGAATCTGGCGGCATAACTCACCGCCGATCGAGCCACCAGCACCCGTGACCATAACCACCTTTTTGCGCATCGCCTTGTCGAGCAACTCCTGCCGTGGTGAGACCGCCTCTCTCCCCAACAGATCTTCGATCTCCAGCTCACGGATGTCGGAGACGGCGATGCGCCCCTGAGCCAGGGCCGTGAGATCCGGCAACGTGCGAACATTGACCCGGGCTTTACGGATGTGCTCCAGGATTTCGTTGCGACGCTGCCGCGATGCAGATGGAAGAGCAAGAAGCACATTGTGCACGCCAAGAGCTTCGGCAAGCACCGGAAGATCCGAGGGGTCGTAGATCGGCAAACCACCCATGACGCCGCCCTTGAGACGCGGATCATCATCCAGATAGCCGACGACATTGAGTTCGGCACTGTTCATCAAGGCACCGGCCAGTTGCCGCCCGGCCGTCCCTGCCCCATAGATCAGCACCTTGGCGAGCATATTCTTGTGAAGGATGCGTTGGTAGGCATCCCCAAGCCAGTAGCGGATACTCAGCCTCGACAGCCCGATCGCAATCAACAGCAGGAAGGGCTGGAGGATGCCGACGGTTCTCGGAACACCCGGCACGCTGAGGGCGGTAAATATCGTCATGAAGGCGAAGCCGTAGATCGCAATCGCCTTCAGAACAGTAATGAAAGCAGCCATATTGGCATAACGGAAGATCGCCCGATACATGCCCATGACGATGAAGATGGGAAGTGCCATACAGAGCGAAACGAAGACCGGCAACCACTGGACGCCGGTCAGCACCGTCCATTCGTTCAGGCGGAAGCAATAGGCCAGCCAGATCGTCAGAACGCAAAAGCTGGAATCCACCAGCAAAGCCAGAGCACGTTTGGCAACCCGCGGCATCGCCAGCAGAGGGGCGACGAGCGCTTGCATCGGCATTAAGAACCATCCTGAGCGCGATGTCTCAGTGGGGGTATTTTCAGGCATTGCTTACCAGCGTTTCGCAGATCGATCGACACCACCTTCTTGTCATTTTCTGCAACGAGCGCAACTGAAATAATCGGAAACCAAGGTCTTCCGCACCGCTTATCTATCAGAAGTAGGTGGCTTAATGCCTTATTCCCTTACGGCGGATTACCTTCTCCGCCGTCATAAACAGGATGCTTATGTCGAGGCCGAGCGAGCGACGTTCGAGATATTCGATATCGAATTTTACCTTCTCCGGAATCGGCAATTCGTCGCGTCCGTTGATCTGCGCCCATCCCGTCAATCCGGGCAGGAGCTTGTCGACGCCATGGGCCGTCCGTAATTCTATTAGGTCGTATTGATTGTAGAGTGCCGGCCGTGGGCCGACGAAACTCATCTTCCCCTCGAGAATGCACCAGAGCTGCGGCAGTTCGTCGAGGCTGGATTTGCGCAGAAACGAGCCGATGGGTGTCAGAAACCGATCCGGATTTTCAAGCAAATGCGTGGCAACCGTCGGCGTGTCGACGCGCATGCTGCGAAACTTTGGCATCAGAAAGATCTGATTGAAACGGCCGACACGTTTTGACCAATAGAGGATTGGTCCGGGCGAGGTGAGGCGAACACATAGGGCGACGATGAGGATCGGAAGGAGCAGGATCACCGACGCAATCAAAGCCAGCAAAAAATCCACCGCCCGTTTCAAACCCATACTCCGAAGCTCCGCTCCATCGACCGACCATCCGCCGTTCACACTATCGCCTTGCCGTATCGTCAAAAAGCGTTTCGCGTCAACTGGAGGACATGGTGTTTTATCTGTGGGCATTCTTGGTTGATCATCGACCTGTCGCGCTCCTCCTGCCATGCCCAGTTTAGGTTCGACCACACTTCAAACCGGTCGGCTGCTTCCCCCGGGAGCGCTGGGTCTTTGCGCCCCCGCGGTTGGCAGCTTGTTTGACTGCGGGTCTGACATTCGTCCAGCAGGGCTCTTCATTCTGGCTGCTGATGGTGGCCCACCTGAAGGACCATTCCGCACGCCGTGTTGCGTCCGATGAAAGGCTGACGGAGGCCTGGATAAAAAGTATTACTTTTTAACTCCACGACTTGGTTTTACGGCGCTGTGAGACTATCTACATCCAGCCAACATCGTTGAGAGGTCCACAAGCGATCTTTCAGTGGGGACCTGAACAGTGGTCCAGAATAAGTTTTCGAAAGGATGTATCATGAAAGTCTCCGGCGATCTTCTCATCGGCGGCGCGGTTCTGCGGGGCGGCGCAGCCAGCTTTTCCGCCACCAATCCTGCCAGCGGCTCACCTATGGAACCGAGCTTTGCGGGAGCGACGAAAGATCAGGTGGAGCAAGCCACGGCTGTCGCCTGGGATGCTTTCCCCATTTATCGGGAGACACCGCTGGAGAAGCGCGCGCTTTTCCTGGAGGCAATTGCTGAGAACATTCTCGAACTCGGTGACGATCTGATCCTGAGAGCGATGGACGAAACCGGCCTGCCGCGTGGGCGTCTCGAAGGCGAGCGAGCGAGAACCGTCGGCCAGTTGCGCCTATTTGCCAAAGAGGTACGCAAAGGCACATTCCAAGAACTCCGGTTCGATCCGGCCGATCCCGACCGGAAGCCTGCACCCAAGCCTGATCTTCGTCTTCGCAATGTGGCTCTCGGGCCTGTGGCGGTGTTTGGCGCTTCGAATTTCCCTCTTGCCTTCTCCGTCGCAGGAGGCGATACGGCCTCCGCGCTTGCCGCCGGCTGTCCCGTTGTCGTGAAGGCTCATTCCGCTCATCCCGGAACGTCGGCGCTTGTCGGCAGTGCCGTCCAGCAGGCGGTCGCAGCAAGCGGCCTGCCGGCAGGAACTTTCGCCTTACTGTTCGACGCTGGTTTTGAGGTTGGACAGATGCTGGTCGCCGATCATCGGATACGCGCTGTGGGCTTTACGGGCTCCCGGCGCGGCGGAACCGCGCTGATGAAGATTGCGTCGGAGCGGAAGCAGCCAATTCCGGTCTACGCTGAAATGAGCAGCATCAATCCCGTCATCCTTTTCCCGAACGCCCTGCAAGACAACGCAGAAGCGATCGGGAAATCGTTCGCGTCCTCCCTGACCTTGGGAGCCGGTCAGTTCTGCACCAATCCAGGCCTTATCATCGCAATCGATGGCGGCGACCTCGACGTGTTCATCAAGGCTGCCTCAGCAGCTCTTCAGGAAACTCCGGCTCAAACGATGCTGACCGGGGGGATATGCGAGGCCTATCGGAAGGGTCTCGCCAGACTGTCGGCGTCGTCTTCCGTATCGCAGTTAGCGACGGGAAAGCAGGGAACGCCGCAACAGGCAGCGGCAGCCCTATTTGAAACGACCTCGGCCTCCTTCCTTTCAGAGCCCGAGCTTCAGGAGGAGATATTCGGCGCAGCAGGATTGATCGTGCGTTGCCGTGATGAAGCGGATCTGCGCCAGGTCGTGAACTCTCTGGAAGGTCAATTGACGATTGCTTTGCACGTCCACCAAGACGACTTGTCGAATGCTGCGCAAATGATTTCGCAGCTGGAACTTCTCGCCGGTCGTCTCCTCGTGAACGGGTTCGGCACCGGCGTTGAGGTTTCTCCGGCGATGGTGCACGGCGGGCCGTATCCGGCGACGTCGGACGGTCGGTCGACTTCAGTCGGCACTCTGGCAATCTATCGGTTTTTGCGACCGGTTTCCTACCAGGACTTTCCGGCCGAGTTGCTTCCGGCGCCGCTTCAAAGCATGTAGCCCCAGCATCGACGTTCTCACCAGCGGCCTATCTCATGAGGAAAACGAAACGGAGGGCGCTCGATCTTTTCTGGAAGCACCCTCCCCGGCGTGCGACCAACTATACATGAAGGACGTGGCCGGTCGGCCGAGATGCCCGACCGGCCCTCACCGCAAGTGCGAACTGATCGTCTCTTTAGACATTTTGTTAACTTCGTCTCACTTCGATCAACGGCGGGATTGAAACCTGCTTGCTGTCGTCACATCGGGGCAGACGGGGGATTGCGATCGCCTGCCGAATTCGTCGCGTTAAAATCCGCATCAGCAAAGGCGCGGTTCTTTTTGCTCGCTGCCGCGACAGAACAAAAAAGCGAATCCCGAAGAAGCGCACGCGGGAGCACGTATACTCTAGGAAAAATGTAGACATACTTTATTTTAGCGTCGTCTATTCCGGAGGATATGATGAAGATCACAAGACGAGCTTTTACTGCGGTGGTGGCAGGTGCCATCGCGACACCTTTGATGCAGGTTCGACCGGCTGGGGCGGCTGACAAGGTTGTGCGCATCGGCTACCAGAAATATGGAACTCTGGTGCTTCTCAAGGGCAAAGGGTTGCTGGAGAAGAAACTCAAATCGATCGACTACACCGTTGAATGGACCGAATTTCCGGGCGGTCCCCAGCTCCTCGAAGCCCTGAACGCTGGTGCTGTCGATTTCGGATCGACCGGCGAAACGCCGCCGATCTTCGCCCAGGCGGCGAACGCTCCCCTCGTCTACATCGCACACGAGCCGCCCGCCCCGCGCGGTGAAGCCATACTTGTCCCGAAAGATAGCCCCATCAAGTCCGTTGCCGATCTGAAGGGCAAGAAGGTCGCCTTCAATAAGGGCTCGAACGTGCACTACCTGCTCGTCAAGGCCCTTGAAGAAGCCGGTCTGACCTACGAGGACGTGGAACCATCCTTCCTCGCCCCAGCTGACGGCCGCGCAGCTTTCGAAAAGGGCGCGGTGGATGCATGGGTCATCTGGGATCCCTTCCAGGCCGCTGCGGAAGTGGCGATCGAGGCGCGAGAGCTCAGAAATGGCGAGGGCATCGTTCCCAATCACCAGTTTTATCTCGGCACGACTTCGCTGGTTGACGGCCATGCCCAGGCGATCGATGTCTTGATTGACGCCATTTCCGAGATCGACGAATGGACCAAGTCCGATACCGCGGCTGCGGCTGCGGAGCTATCACCGTCGGTCGGCATCCCCGAACCTGTCCTCGTCAAGGCGCTCGAACGTCAGTCCTACGGGATCAAGAGCCTGGATGACACCGTCGTCGCGCAGCAGCAGAGCATCGCCGATACCTTTTTCAAATTGAAGCTCATTCCCAAAGAGGTGACGATTGCGGACGTCGTCCGCAAGGGCAAGGCGTAATTCCCATCTTCAGGATTTGAGTACTGGCTCGAGCGAGAAGGTCTGGCCGCCTTCTCGCATGACATTCAGCCGGGACACCGAGCTCCGTGTGAAGCTGAGACGCGGTGCATTGGGAGGGGCCGCAAATCAGAATGCAGCCCTCTCAGTCGCGCGCCGGCGATCCGGCGCGGTTCGATCGTCTGGTTTGCGTGGAAAATCTAATTGGCGGCAGCCGTCTTGGCAGTCAAATCTCTCAGAAAATCATTGCACCAGCGAGAGACGTCATGTTCGAGCAGATGATCCATCATTCCCCGCCAGCGTTCTCGGCGTTCTTCGATTGACATGGTTAGTGCCCTGGCAAGGGCGTTGGCGGTGCCTTCGACATCATAGGGATTAACGAGCAGCGCACCTTTCAATTCGCGGGCGGCGCCGGCAAAGCGGGAAAGAACGAGTACACCCGGGCGATCGGGATCTTGCGCTGCGACATATTCCTTCGCGACCAGGTTCATTCCGTCGCGCAACGGCGTTACGAACCCGATTGTGGCAAGACGGTAAAGGCCAGCGAGCACATTTCTGCTGCTGGACCGATTGATATAGCGGATCGGCACCCAATCCACGGTTCCGATCGCGCCATTTACCCGGCCTGCCTGTTCAGCCACCATTCGCTGCATCTGCTCGTATTCCGGCACTTCGGATCGCGATTTCGGGGTAATCTGTAAGTATGTCACCTTGTTTTGATAGGCTGGATTGGTGGTGATGAAACGCTCGAAAGCGTCCAGGCGCTGGGTGATGCCTTTCGAATAGTCGAGCCTGTCGACGCCAATGATCAGGTCGCGGCCCTCGATGCTCTGGCGGGCCTTGCGGACCAGGATGTTTGCCGAGGCTTTGCCTGCAAGTTCAGCGAAAGCCGCGGTCTCGATGCCAATTGGGTAGGCAGCTGATTTGAATGTCCGTCCGTGCGAATCAAATAGGCCGTCGCCGAGGTCGTTGCCGATGCCCTCTCGCGTGAGATAGCCGGCAAAATTCTGAAGATCATGGTCGGTCTGGAATCCGAGAAGGTCGTAGTGCGACAATCCACGCATGATTTCCTCGTGCACCGGCATCGTGACGAGCACATCGGCTGATGGCCAGGGGATGTGCAGGAAGAAACCTATTCGGTTTTTCAGTCCTATCCGGCGCAGTTCCGCTGCCAGCGGAATGAGGTGATAATCATGTACCCAGATGACGTCGTCCGGCTCGATCAGCGGCGCTAGCCTCTGTGCGAAGAAGCGGTTGACGCGGAAATAGCCGGCCATTTCCTTGCGCCCATACTCTGCAAGATCGAGCCGATAGTGGCAGATCGGCCAGAGAACGCGGTTGGCAAAGCCGTGATAATATTCCTCGACGTCGGTATCGGTCAGGTCGGTCACGGCATAGGTGATGTTACCTTGCTGCCGCCGCGAGAGCATCTCTGGTTCTCGGCTCCCGCTCGACTTGCCCGACCACCCCATCCAGATACCGCCGCGCTCCTGGAGAGCGGCCTGCAAGGCGACGGCAAGACCGCCCGCCGGTGCCACGCCGTCTTTATCGGGAATCGGCACTCGATTGGAAACGACAACAAGCCGTGCCATTGCAAAGTCCTTTCATGGAATGTTCTAGCCTCGAATGGCCAATGATCCGATCAGTCCGCGAAGCTGCCGCATCGCGGGAGACCGAGACGCGCAGAACGCGAGTCGACGGATTGCTAGACTTACCTGTTTTGACTTCGCCAACCAATACTTGGTCAGTAACATCGTTGGTGATGACCTGCGAACTTCGGCCACACGCCTTCTGCCACAAGGCATGCGATCAGGCTAGCAGCATTCTAGCGCTTTGCGTCATCAATGTTCGCCGACGTGTTCGGATTTGACTTTTCAGTTTCGCGATCTTGGCTCAGCTCGTATCTGACATTCTGTCACGGCTGACGCCTCACCAGCCCCGCGGCACCGCAAGAAGACTTAGGCCGGCTGCTGCTGAAACTTTCGACCAACTGCTGGAGTGGCGCGACGACTCGGTCGGGCGCGCCAATCGATTGCTGTGGTTCAACCCGGCTGGATGGACTCGTCCGGCCGGGTTGAGTCTGGAGCTTTACTTGCCCATCATCTGCTTGGCGTTATCAGGCGTAATGGCGGTGGTATCGACCGTTACCGTCGCTGGAACCGACGATGCGCAGTCCAGCAATATCGACTTGGCCATGTCGATCGCCTCTTTCGCTCCTGTCGGATATGTGAAGGTCGCTGACCAGTCGCCCTTTGCGACTGCCTCGATCCCGCCTGCCGGACCCGGCAAGCCATCGGTGCCGATGATCTTCACGCTCTTACCGGCACCTTTCGCAGCAAGTAGCGCACCTGCCGCCATCATGTCGTTGCTGGCATAGACCATCTTGATGTCGGGATGAGCCTGCAGCATCGCGGCGAACGCGGTCTGCGCTTTATCCGGCAACCAGTCTGCTGCCTGTTCTGCCACGATCTGGATCTTGGAGTTGGCCTTCACGCCATCCTTGAAACCATTGAGCCGTTCGACGGCCGGTGTGGAACTCGGCAGCCCCTGCAGCACGGCCGCCTCGCCGCCGTCCGGCAGAAGCGTCTTGCTCGTATATTCGCCGGCGGCCAACGCGATCTTGTAGTTGTCTCCTCCGATGAAAGCTGTGTAGTCCTTGCCAGCCTCACCGTTCGTCTTGCGGTCAAGTTCGACGACCGGGATACCCGCGTCCATCGCCCGCTTGACGGCGGGCGTAAGCGGAGCCGCCTCGAAAGGCGAGATCAACAGAAGGTCAACCTTTTGGGTGATGAAATTGTCGACCTGCGATGTCTGGGTGTTGACGTTGCCCGCCCCGTCAGCGATCTGCAGCGTGAACTGCGGGACTGCCTTGGCGGCTGCCTCTAGTTCATCGTTGACGTGCTGGCGATAGGGCTCCGCATTATTGGCCTGCGAGAAGCCGATGACGAACTCGCCATCCTTGGCGCAAGCCTTCACCAGCGGATCGGCAGCGTGAGCCACGCTGGCAATAGCAAGGCATGAGCCGGCCAGGAGTGCCATGCGTCCGGCATGCGACAGTCGAAGTGCATTCTGTGTCATTACTTTCTCCTCCACATTGATCCCGGATCCACCCTCCGGGTGATGCCGCCACACTACCTGCCCAATCCTTCGCGGCGACGAACGAGGGATTGAAGGACTGCCGCCAGAACGATAATTGCCGCTGTGGCAAGCAACTGCATCGCTGGGGTGATGTTGTTTAGCTGCAGTATATTGGCCAAGGCGCCGAGCATGATCGTACCGGCGATTGTTCCGACCATTGAACCCGACCCGCCAAACAGGCTGGTTCCGCCGATGACGACAGCCGCGATGGCCGTCAATTCATATCCGGTCCCATCATTGGCACTCCCAAAATTGAATTGCCCGGCATGGACGATGCCAGCAAGCGCGGACGCAAAGCCGGTAATGGCGTAAACGGCGATCTTGATGGCCGAGACCGGAACACCTGAGATGCGGGCGGCGCGCTCGTTTCCGCCGACGGCATAGACGTAACGGCCGAATCTGGTCGTGTTCAGCACCAGCGTGGCGATGCAGGCAAAGATCAAGAAGACGATCGTAGCCACGGGAACGACGTTGCCGAATAGCCGGCCGCCCAGAATGGCAAAGATGGGCGGAGCGAGCCCAGGACCATCACCATAAGAGATATTGATGTATTGATTGTCCGACACAACGAGTGCAAGCCCGCGAGCAGCCTGTAGACCGGCAAGAGTCACGATAAACGCTTCAAGTCGAAACTTGCTTGAGATCGCTCCCTGGACCAACCCGAAGCAAATGCCCATCAGTAGCACTGCCAGCACCGTGGTGATCAGCCCAAATCCGCCTGAGACCATCAATGTTGCTGTTACCACGCTCGCAAGACCAAGTGTCGCCCCAACCGAGAGATCAATCCCGGCCGTGATGATCACAAACGTCATTCCGATCGCGATGATGCCAGTCTCAGACACCGCGCGGACGATGTTGGCGATGTTGTCGGGTTGAATGAACAAGATGACACCGTGCCGACGCGGTGAGAAAATGATGCCCCCGGCGAAAACGAGTATAAGGCCGATCAAGCTTTGGAAGCGGACCAACACCGCGAGCGGATCCATCCGCTTTGCGGGCTGAACGGTTGGATTGGATGCAATTTGCTGTTCGGACATCAGGCCTCCCTCCCGTTGGCGGCCGCCAGGACTTCGTGTTCGTCGACGCCGCCAGAAAACTCAGCAACGCTGCTGCCGTTGCGCAAAACTACTATTCGATCGCACAAGCCGATCAGCTCGGGCATCTCGCTCGAAGCGACAAGAATGCCCAATCCCTCTGAAGCAAGTTTGCGCAAGCGGGCATAGATTTCCCCCTTTGCGCCGACGTCGACGCCACGCGTCGGCTCGTCGAGAAGCAACAAGCGCGGATTTCCCAGCACTTCCTTTGCAAGGACGACCTTCTGTTGATTTCCCCCCGAAAGTGCCCCGACCGCGATGCCGGGATTCTTGGGACGGATGTCGAATTGGCCGAAAGAACTTTTGATCGCATCCTCTTGGCGTCGCGCAGACATAAAGCCCCTTGGTGATATCCAGCGGATGATCGACATCACCAGATTGAGACCTACAGACATACGCAACATGAGACCGGCTCCACGCCGGTCATCGGTTACGAACGCCAGCCCCGCCCTGCGAGCAGCCGCGATGGATTTGAGCCTGGCCGGCTTGCCACCAATCGTAATGTCCCCATGCCATTGGCCCGGCACGCCTGTTCCGTAGAGTGCGCTCAAGAGCTCGGTTCGACCCGCCCCCATAACGCCAGCGAGCCCGACGATTTCGCCGCTACGTACATCGAGATCGACTTTGATTGGCGCCTGCCACCCGGGAGAAGCGCGATGTGGGCGGAAGGAAGCCTGCCGCATCCGCAGGAGCACGTCACCAACACTATGTGCGCGGCGCGGATAAAGCTCGTTCAAAGGACGTCCGACGAGAAGCTGCACCAGTTCGGCCTGTGGAGCATCCGGTTTGGTGACGCCAGCCACCTTGCCGTCGCGCATGACCGTTACGCGGTGAGCGATCTGCGGGACTTCCTCAAGACGATGCGAGATATAGACGATGCCAACTCCCGACGATGCCAAGCCACGCATGAGGTCGAACAATCGATCTACTTCGCCAACGGTTAAGGCAGCCGTCGGCTCATCCATGATGAGGGCTCTCGATGCGTAGGAAAGCGCCTTGACGATTGCGACGACCTGGCGCTGGCCGATCGAAAGCTCACTGACGAACTGGGTGGGATCGATCGATCGGTCGATCGCTTCCAGTCTTGTGCGCGCCTCTTGCAGCATCGCCTTGCCATCGAGCATGCCATGCCGATGGACAAGCTCGCGCCCGAGAAAGAGATTGGCAGCCACGGTCAGGCTTGGAACGAGGTCTAGCTCCTGGAAGATCGTTGCGATTCCCGCTGCTTGTGCATCACGCGGGCTGTGAAATCGCGCGGGTTTGCCGTCGATGAAGATCTCTCCCTCGTCCGGCGTATTCACACCGGACAACAAGTTCATCAACGTCGATTTTCCTGCACCATTTTCACCAAGCAGCGCATGGATTTCGCCAACCTTTAGGTCGAAATCCACGCCGCGAAGCGCCTGGACGCCGCCGAAGCGCTTGACGACACCTTTCGCTGAAAGAACGACGTGGCTCATGCTGCTTCTCCACACGATTCACGCACCCGCAAAACTGGCGACAGGCGAATGGTCTCGCGAGGGCGGCGCTTGTTGCCTATCCGCTCGATCAGCAAGTCCGCCGCCTTTCTGCCAATTTCATCGCAAGGCTGGGCCATCAGCGTCAGGCGTGGTTCGAAATAATCTGCCCATTCGAAATCATCGATACCAAGTACAGAAATGTCCGCGGGAACACGCAGCTTCCGCTCCCGGATAGCCCTCATAGCCCCGATCATCGCCAGATTGTTCGAAGCAAGAATCGCTGTCGGCGGCTCCTTCAGCTCCAGCAAACGGTGCGTCGAAGCAGTGGCATCGGCGGTGCTGCGATTGCCATCGCTGATTAAATTGTCCTCTACCTCTATTCCCTTCTCCGTCATCGCTGCGCGGAAGGCCTTTGCGCGCTCCACAGTCGTCGCAAAGCCGGGCTGACCGAGAATGATCCCAACCCGTCGATGATGCAGCGTCACGAGGTGATCGACGAGCGTTCGTATTGCGGCGACGTTATCCGTCCCGACCTGGTCGAAACGACTGTCCGATAGCCTGTCAACAAGCACACAGGGAAGGTCGGACCGGATGAGATAGTCCAGCGCTTTTTTAGGATCGCCCGAAGGCGCAAGTATAATCCCGTCGACCCGGCGCTGATGCAGATGCTGGACCAGTTCCAGCTCCCGGACCGGATCATCCTGCGTGTCACAGAGGAACGCGATCAAGCCTCGTTTGGAACACTCGGCTTCAATCGCGCAGATGATGTCACTGAAGTAAGGGTTCGAAATCGCGGAAATCGCGAGGCCGACGGTCCCTGTCGACGACAGTTTGAGCGAGCGAGCGACTGTATTGGGGATATATCCGATCGCCTCCACGGACTCGATGACGAGCTTGACCTTCTCGGGTGAGACGTAGCGCGTCTTATTGAGAACGTGCGAAACCGTGGAGACTGAGACCCCAGCCGCCTTTGCCACCTCGGAAATAGTCGTCATGAGCGCACTCCAGCTCTCGCCAGCAGCGCAACAAACAGGTTTTTCAAACTATCCTCCCAAGCGGAATTCCAACCTCCAGAGGCTCTCCCAGGATCCGCTAATATCGTCACGCTAGCGCCATCGAAACGTTTGCGCAATCGTTTTTTTCTGTTAATCGTTCATCGTTCTTATCGGTGAAATCTCTTGGGAGGGAGACGCCATGCTGAAGGGTGTGCCGCCGTTCATTACGGCCGACGTGTTGTGGGTCCTGGCCTCCATGGGTCACGGCGACGAACTGGCAATCGTGGATCGAAATTTCTCCGGTTTTCGTGTGGCGGCCCAAACGACGAGCGGAAAGCTTCTCATCTTGGAGGGTGTCGACGCACCGACTGCAGTCCGCGGGATCCTTCAGATGATGCCCTTGGACACGTTCAGTGAAACGCCTCTGATGCACATGGAGGCCGTCGACGCGCCAGGCGAGTTGCTGGAAGTGCACAAAGACGTCCTCGCCATTTGCAATGAGACAGAGGGGCGTTCGATAGCGAGCCGACCTGTCGAGAGGTTTGCGTACTACCCTATCGCGATGCGATCGTTTGCAGTCATCCAGACGGCCGAATCGCGCGCCTACGGGAACTTCATCCTTAAGAAGGGCGTGGTCTGAGGGTTCTCTCCGACTAACAGATCTGCGACTTGCCACCCTTGCTGCATTGCGGCCTCTTCAGGTGCGGTCCGACCGTCATTGGTCTTTGCGACTGCCATCGAGGTCGCGAAGGGCGCGGCCCGGTACACACGAAAGGAACTTGGACATGGCAACCATCGGCACCTTCACATCAACCGAAAACGGCTTCACCGGCTCGATCCGCACGCTTGCGCTCAACATCAAGGCCCGCATCGCCCGGGTCGACAACCCGTCCGAGAAGGGCCCGCACTTCCGCATCTACGCCGGCAACGTCGAGCTCGGAGCGGCCTGGCAGAAGCGCTCCAGCGAGAGTGATCGTGACTACCTCTCGGTCAAGCTCGACGATCCAAGCTTCCCTGCTCCGATCTACGCAACGCTCTCCGAGGTCGAAGGCGAGGACGGTTACCAGCTGATCTGGTCCCGCCCCAACCGGGAATAAGGTCCGACCAGGCCCCGCCTCCAACCGGCCGCTTGAGAAAAAGCCGATAACGGGCGTCAAGGCCGCGCCCGACGTTTTGTGTGTCTTGCGAAGGGGTGGGACCTGCTCATATCCAGCCAATGGTCTCGGGGAACCAGAGCCAGCCTCCGGTGCGATAGGGGGACCGGTGCGAAGATCGTCATCGCCACCCAGACTTGCTATGTCGCTCGTTGTTGCCGGCAACGGCCGACGGTTCAATCCGATACCTTTTCGGCTGCGTGGCCTGACGGTTTAGCTTACCCTGATCGACGGTTTTCTGCCGATCAGTTTGAGCTTTCGAGACGGCTTGTTTCGGCGACCGATGGCTTCGTCTCCTGACGCATAGCCGGGCGACGAATCTCGGCACGACGACATGGCGTCGATAAACGGAGGCAACTTCCCGGCCGGCCGAGCTTGTCGCATCCCAACCGAACGCTATGGGTTGGAGACATCGCTGCAGCTGGTGCTTGCAGCGGCCCGATACGGCAAACAGGCTGGCGAAGGCCGCCATCGTCATGTTTCTCCTACGGTACGGCACGTCCATCGCGGGCTCGATGAGGCATGTCTGATCGGAGACCGGCTTTGCCTCGATCGTTCTCCCGCAACGGCCTTTTCAACTTTCTTCCCCTGAGCGCTACGCGCCCATTCCTCGCGGAACCAAGAAAGTTGCTCCGGCCGCCCTCCACACATGTTCCGGCCCTACGGGTGCGGTCCGATCGTCACCGATCCTTGCGACAGCCATCGAGGCCGCGATAGGCGCGGCCCGATACACACGAAAGGAACTTGAACATGGCAACCATCGGCACCTTCACCGCCACCGATAGCGGCTTCTCCGGCTCGATCCGCACGCTGGCGCTCAACATAAGGGCCCGCATCGCCCGGATCGACAACCCCTCCGAGAAGGGCCCGCACTTCCGCATCTACGCCGGCAACGTCGAGCTCGGAGCGGCCTGGCAGAAGCGCTCCAGCGAGAGCGATCGTGACTACCTCTCGGTCAAGCTCGACGATCCAAGCTTCCCTGCTCCGATCTACGCAACGCTCTCCGAGGTCGAAGGCGAGGACGGTTACCAGCTGATCTGGTCCCGCCCCAACCGGGAATAAGGTCCGACCAAGGCCAGGCCCCGCCGCTCAGGCGGGGCCGAACTGCTGAAGCAGACATCCATTCGCGGAGGTTTCGGAGCACCTCGCTTCGGCTATGAAGGAAAGAAGATGAGCGAGGTCAGCCCCACAAATACCGGACAGTTGTTTTTGGTCGGTAGCCGCGAGCACGTTTTTGTTTCACCAGGTCGAGGAACAGTCGAACTGCTTCCTCCTCCCGTTCGAAGACATGGCGCTTTTCCTGGCCACGCTTGCCGATCCGTCCCCATCGCCGCGTCAGACAGGGCTCTCCAAACAGCGTCTGCCCAATCTCTATGGCGTAATAGCGCGCCATGTTCTTCGCCGGGTCCGCTCGTTCGATGTAGAGGTGGTAGGGCTGCACTGTCAATCAGCACCGAACATTGACCCCTTTTGTTTATCCAATTTTGACCCCCCTGTGCTGTAGATCAGCGCTTGGCCTGCCCGGCGCTGGCCGGGGTTGCAGAGGGTAGGCCAAGTGCGGGTGATGATCTTCTTCGGCTTTTAGCTTTGAGAGCGGTTCTTGAAGCGCCAGGACTCGTTGCCGGTCTCGACAATCTCGCAGTGATGGGTCAGGCGGTCGAGAAGTGCCGTCGTCATCTTGGCATCGCCGAACACCGCCGGCCATTCACCGAACGCCAGGTTCGTGGTGACAATGATCGACGTGCGCTCGTAGAGCCTGCTGATCAGATGGAATAGGAGTTGGCCGCCGGCCAGGGCAAATGGCAGGTATCCGAGTTCGTCGAGGATGATGAAGTCGAGACGATTGAGATAGTCGGCCGTCCGCCCTTGCTTGCCGCTGCGCGTTTCCGTTTCCAGCCGATTGACCAGATCGACGACGTTGAAGAAGCGCCCGCGTGTTCCGTTGCGGATCAGTGCACGGGCAATCGCGAT
Source organism: Rhizobium beringeri (assembly GCF_004306515.1). Taxonomy (NCBI): domain Bacteria; kingdom Pseudomonadati; phylum Pseudomonadota; class Alphaproteobacteria; order Hyphomicrobiales; family Rhizobiaceae; genus Rhizobium; species Rhizobium beringeri. The sequence goes on from NZ_SILG01000004.1 coordinate 19,318, forward strand.
GGCGAGATGGCTCTTTCCGGTTCCCGTGCCGCCGACGAGGACGACGTTACGCTGATCGGCGACGAAGGTGCCGGTAGCCAGCTCCCGCACCAGGGATTCATTGACCGGCGTATCGGTGAAGTCGAAATCGTCGATGTCCTTAGCGAGGGGCAGCTTGGCGATGCTGAGTTGGTAGCGAATGGAGCGGGCCTGCTTCTCGGCGATCTCCGACTGCAAGAGATCACCGACAATGCGCGGCGGTTCGTGCTGCCGTTTGATGCCGTTGCCCATGACCTCGTCGTAGGCGCTGCGCATTCCATAGAGCTTCAGCGTGCTCATCAGTTCGAGAACCTGTGTGCGTTCCATCAGCTTGCCCTCCTGAGGCTGTCATAGCGTGCGCAGTCGGCGACCGGTTCATGGGTCAATCGAAGCGCATCCGGGGTTTGCAGGGTTGCGGCCGGAGCCGGGTCACGACTACGAGCCAGAATGTTGATGATCACCGAGGCCGAGCAGACGCCCTGGTCCAGCGCCTCCTGACAGGCCGCATCGACGGCCGTCAGACCATCGGTGGGAACGCATGCAAGGATTGTGACCATTTGCCGATCACCGTCGTGGACGCTCTTCAGGCGCTTGCGGACCTTCTCCATCGCCGCTGGCAACACCCAGTCCCTGAACGGTGCGCCGTTGCGCAAAGCGCCGGGTTTGCGAGCCAGAACGGGGACATAATGCCAGGGATCGTAGATCGTCTCGCCACGGCCAAAGCAACGCGGATGCTCACCGACGTTCACGCCGTCCTGCCTGATGACGATCTTCTCGGCATAGGCGTGAACCTCAACAGGGCGGCCGACCGCAGTCGAGAGGACGGAGTATTTGTTGTTGTCGAAACGGACCGTGCAGGTCTTCGACACCGAGGCCGGGACGCTGTGGAAACCATCGAACGGCCCGACGTAATGCACGAGGCTGCCGCGTTCCTCCTCGAACACCTGCCAGATCATTCGCTCGGTCTGTTCAGGATGACGGTGTGCCTTGGCGTAAGCGATGCACTTATCGAGCAGCCAGACGTTCAGCTCTTCCAGGCTTTTAACCCGAAGACGTGGTGTGAAGAAGCGTTCTCGAACCAGTCCGACCTGGTTCTCGACCTGTCCCTTCTCCCATCCGGATGCGGGCGTGCAGGCAACGGGATGGACCAGATAGTGGCTGCACATCTGCAGGAAGCGGCGATTGTATTGTCGCTCCTTGCCGACGAACACCGCCTCGACCGCAGTCTTCATGTTATCGTAGATGCCGCGCGTGCAGGTGCCACGGAAGAAGGCGAAGGCCTTGTCATGGGCATCGAACACCATCTCCTGGCTCTCACGCATATAGGCTCGGGCGAACATCATCCGGCTGTGGCAGAGCCGGACATGCGCGACCTTCACGGTCGTAGTCACCCCGTTGACCAGAATGATCTCGTGGCTCCAGTCGAACTGGTAGGCTTCGCCTGGCGCGTAATAGAGGGGCACATAGGCTTCCGCCGTCACGGCTCCCCGGTTCTTCGCCCAGGTCTTGGCAAATCGCCGGATCGCGTCATAACTGCCGTCGTAGCCGAGTGCCCGGACCTCCTCGTAAATCCGGATCAGCGTCAGCCGTTCGCGCGATGCCTTGCCTTCGTTGGCAATGAGGAACCGTTCAATATCACCCTTCCAGGCTCCGATCCTGGGCAACGGTTGATGTTCTCGTTTGTAGACAAAATCAGTCGCATCAGAACGCAGGATTTTGCGAACCGTATTACGCGAAACATTCAGCTCTCTGGTGATCTTCTTCACCGACCAGCCCTGAACATGGAAGGCTCGTCGGACACGGGCAATCGTATCCACTCTCTTCAACTCCCCACCCCATCCACTGGCAAAAGCCGGATGGTCGGATGAAATCCAAGGGGGGTCAAAATTGGATAAGTATCACCCCGCCAGAGGGGTCAACATTCCATGCTTAAACACACGGTCGCGCTCGAATTCCGTCCAATCGATCTGGTAGGACTGGTTCGAGAGGGCGACGATATTGCTCACCTCGATCGCGACTGTTGCATTCTTCGCCTTTTCGAAGGGAGAATTGCCACGAAACCAGGCATTGATTTTCTCGGTGGATGGATCGGATGTCCGAAGCAGCGCATAGGTCCGGTCGATATATTGCTTCTGAACGACCGCGTCGGGCGTCACTGACCGGAAGCTCGTCACGAACCCACCGAGTGTGGCCCGAACCACCCGGGGGTCGGCATATTGGATCTGCTGGGGGAACCCTGCGCTGACCGAGGTCCCAAACTTGTCGACTTCGACGATATAAGGAACGAATTTGACCTGCGAGCTCAAATAGAGCGCATATGTAAAGCCAATCACGGCCATCGCCAGCGCGATCATGCCGACGATGCGCCACGCCGCTGCCGCCCTGACGTAGGAACCATATCGCTCGTTCCATTCTTGCCTGGCGGCGAGATATGGGTTCTCAGGGGCGCGTTGCAATGCCATCGACCGATCCTCGCAGTAATTACTTTTTGTCGAGCGGCGACGGACGCAAACCGCCGCGTGCTTGCGCCTGATCGAGTTTCGCATTGGCGAGGCCAAGAAGAGAGCCGGCATGGGCGCCGGGCGAGCCGATCGCTTTTTCCTTGGCGGCAGATCCGACCGCTTCGCCCGTCGCGCTCAATCCCGCGCCGATGCCGCGCAAGGCAGCGCCCGTCATGGACGCACCCTCGGCACGCGCAGCACGCGCGGCGGCGAAGCCCGCGCTGGCGCCACCGGCGGCTAGAAACCCTGCGCCGAGTGCTAACGATGCAGCCTGTTCGCCGTGGCGGATCACTTCCATCCCACCGGTGACGGAGACGCCTTGAACGACGCCCTGGATGATGTTTGGCACGTACATCGCGATGATAAAGACCACCACCGAAAGCCCCGCTGTCGCCAAGGTAGTGATGAACGGGTCGGATTGCGCCGTTGGGGCTTGCGCTAAACCAATCAACACTGCGGAACCGATGCGGGCAATCATCACCAAAGCCATAAGCTTCATTCCAACAGAGAACGCGTAAACGAGATATCGGACAGCGAAATCCTTGGTGAACGACGAGCCGCCAAGTCCCAGCATGATCATCCCGGCCAACAGACCCAGATACATCTCGACCATCACAGCGACGAAGATCGCGGCGACGAGGGAAAATGAAACCACGACTACAACCATCGCAAAGACAGCGGCGATGGCGAGCGAATTATCCTCGAACAGGCCGAATTGTGCCTGTTTGGACATCTCCGACGCTACACGGATGCCGGCGTCGAAAATTTCGGCTGGGGACGCTGAACCACCGTTCGACCCTATCTGAAAGAGACTGTCCACGACGGCCTTCGCGAAGGCGGGTCCTTGATCGAGCACGAAGGCAAAGAGGCCGACAAACATGATGCGCCGAACCAGTTCCGCAAACCAACTGTCGAGTGAAGCGGCTTGCAAGGCAAGCCAGATGGCCGCGACCCCTATCTCGATAGTTGCAAGGATCCAGAAGAGGGTGCGCGCCGCATTCATGATTGTCGTCTCCCAGTCGCGTGCGGCAGTGACAACCTGATTTTCCAATTCCGTTAGGACTTGTCCCTCTTGTGCGAAAACGGGCGATGCCATCATCAATGTGATCGCGCCGAAGGCCAGCAAGCCAACTTTATAGATGCTCGTTTTCACCATCTTGAGCGCGTCTCCTGTTCTTTCATGAGAGGTTCTTCGAGGAGCCGAAGAACGTCTCGCGGCAGCCGCGCTGCTCCTCGGGTAAGTCCCGGGGTGCTGCGCGGGAGGAACCGGGCGCGACCAAGGAGGGATACGGCGGACTCGATCCCAGCGGTCGCAATGACCAGGATCATGAAGTAGACCCGGCTCACCAGCGCGGCTCCATCTTCTGGCCACTGGGAATATCCCTTACGGGCGCATTGAAAAATCTCTCTCGTCTCGCCTGCGCCAGATCCTTGTCGGTCTGGCTTGTCTGCAACCAGGTCCCCATCATTGTCATTTGCTGCGAAACCAGACCGCGCAGCTTCTGCATCTGGGCAACCTGCTGTGCGGCAATCTGGTGTCCAACCTGCAAGGCTTTCATCTGACCGTCCGCGCTTTGCGACATTGAGCGGAGTGAAGCCATCGTCGACTCCTCGGTCTCGAACTGGTCCGCAGTCAGGCTTGCGGCTTTCAGGCTGCCCGAGATCGTGTCGCGGTTGGTCTCGGACCAGGACTGGTAACTCAAGGAGAAGCTTTTTTCGTCCGGCAGGTTGGCCTTGAGATCCGAATAGCTCGGGAAGCGCTGTTTGAGGATATCGTCGGCGTTGCCCATCGAAAACGCGATCCCCTGCCCTTGCGAGACGACGTTCTGCAGGCGTTTGAGGTCACCCTCGACCTCGCCCCAGACATGGCTAGGTAGCTGTGCGGTATTCTGCAGCATGTTTTGGTAGATTTTCAGCTGGTTCTGGATTTGCTCGGCAAGCTGGCTGATCTGGGTAAGCTGGTTCTCCACCTGGACCCCGGAGCTTTCAAGCAACTTGATCAGCTCGGCATTATTGGCAAGCTGTGTCCATTCCGTCGCCGCGCCAGTCGCGCTACCGGCGTTTCCATCACCGGGTCGAATGAGTGCGCTTGTCACGGCTGCCGCCACCAGAGCCTTATGTGTCATTGAGAAGCGAAGCAGCATCCTTGATCCCTCTTTGCTGGAGCCAGTGCAGCGGCCATTCAGGGCCATGTTCTTCGTGGAGCGCTCGAATGCGCTTTAAGTCGTCCTTACTCGATGCGCCGACGAAAGAGAGCGTGAGTGGGCCGAGAGCCATGTCGAACAGGCGGCGCCCATCGGGCGAGGCGACGTAGTATTCCCGTTTCGGTATGGCGCTCGCCACGATTTGGATCTGTCGTTGGTTAAATCCGATCCGTTCGTAGAATTCACGGGTTCCCGGCTCGCGCGCCGCGCCATTCGGCAGGCAGATTTTCGTCGGGCAGCTCTCTTTTAGCACATCGATTATGCCGGATCGTTCGGCATCCGAGATCGACTGGGTCGCTAACAACACCGCGCAATTGGCCTTGCGCAGCACCTTGAGCCATTCCCGGATTTTGTCGCGGAACACGGGATGGCCGAGCATCAGCCACGCCTCGTCGAGGAGGATGAGGCTTGGTGCCCCTGTGAGGCGTTTTTCGATGCGGCGGAAGAGATAGGTGAGCACCGGCACGAGATTGCGTTCGCCCATGCTCATGACTTGCTCGATTTCAAATGTCTGAAAGAGGCCGAGCGCCAGACCGTCGGTCTCTGCATCAAGCAATTGGCCCATAGGGCCGTCCACGGTGTAGTGATGGAGAGCGTCCTTGATCTCGCGCATCTGTACGCCGCTGACGAAATCGGAGAGCGAGCGACCCGGAGCAACTGCCATCAGGCCAATTTGGCGGGAGATGGCGTTGCGGTGGTCCGGCGTGATCGTGATGCCCTGCATCGCGACCAGGCTCTCGATCCACTCAGACGCCCAGGCGCGATCTGCGTCCGAGGACAGTTCGGCGAGCGGGCAAAAGGAAAGGCTAGTGTCTTCATCACCGCCGACATCGTAGTAGTCGCCGCCGGCAGCAAGTGTCAGCGGCAACATCGAACGGCCTTTGTCGAAGGCGAAGATCTGGGCGTTCTCGTAACGGCGGAACTGTGCCGCGATCAGCGCAAGAAGCGTCGACTTTCCGGAGCCGGTCGGCCCGAACACAAGGGTATGGCCGACGTCATCGACATGAAGGTTGAGGCGGAAGGGCGTGGAGCCCGTGGCGACCTGCATCAGGGGTGGAGAACCGGGTGGGTAAAAAGGGCAAGGTGCCTGCGGATTGCCTGACCAGACCGTGTTCAGAGGAATGAGATCGGAAAGGTTGCGCGTGTTGATCAGCGGCTCGCGAATATTGCAGTACCAATTTCCAGGCAGGCTGCCCAGATAGGCATCGGTCGCATTCAGTGTCTCGATTCGCGCGCCAAAACCCTCGGCCTGGATGAGGCGACGGATTGCTTCGACCTTCTCATTAAGCAGTTCAGGATCGTTCTCGAATAGCACGACGACCGGCGTGTAATATCCGTAAGCGACCAGCTGTGACGATGCTTCTGCGATTGCCTCTTCGGTTTCGGCGACCATCGCCATTGCGTCCTGGTCTACCGCGCGGCTTTGGGTCTGGAAGAGTTGGTCGAAGAAAGGGCGGACTTTCTGCTGCCATTTCTTGCGGGTCCGCTCGAGGCGCACCTTCGCCTCCTCGGCGTCCAGGAAGATGAAGCGCGACGACCACCGATAGCTAAGCGGCATCGCATCCAGGCCGTTCAGGATGCCCGGCCAGCTTTCGGATGGAAGGCCGTCGATCGCCACGACGCCGAGGAAGCGGCTCTCCACCCTGGGAGAAAGACCATGCTGAAGCTCGGCGGTCGCGACCCAGTCGAGATACATCGCAATATCGGGAAGTCGGACAGGGTGGTTCTCGCCTGTCACGCAGAAGCGTATGAATTGCAGCAACTCGTCATAGCGGGCAACACGCGCGCCGCCGCGCTCGGCGATCTCCCTCGTCAGCATTCGCCTTATGGAGACGATATTGGCCAGATACTGTTCAAGTTCCCGGATCGCATTGCGAAAGAGGAAGAGCACCGTATCGGCATAGGACCGCCTTCGGCTCCCTTCGTCGGAATAGAGGTACTTGCTGAGCCTCGACCGGCGCTGCTCGGTCGGCCGGTAGGTCGCGATGATGGCATGCCGGCTCTCGAAATGCCCCTGCTCGCGCTCGAAGTGTGCCCGTCGCTCCTCATCGATCGCGCGCGTCACGCGATCGGGGAAATGCGACTTCCCCGCCGTGGCGTAGTCAACTGTCGCGAGCCGGACTGCCTCGACCTGGATCATCCAACCAGAACCGAGACGTGACATGATGGCGTTGATCTGGCGCGACATCTCGTTCCGTTCGAAATCGGTCGAGCTTTCGGAGTCGGGCCCGGCGAAATACCAGCCAGCCATCAGCGAGCCATCCTTGAGCAGAATGATCCCGTTGTCGACAAGACCCGCATAAGGAACAAGATCGGCAAAGGAAGGCGCCGTGTGCCGGAAGAGGCGAAGGGATACCATCTGTGCCCCTCAGTAAGGTCGCCAAGGCGCCGAGGTGGCCCGATAGTAAGACTTGTAGGCCATGTGACGGATATACACCCGTCTCATCAGCGGATCGGCTTTTGCCATTATCCTCAGCGCGGCGACGATGACGACCCATAGAGCTGCTCCGAACAGAGCCGAATAGATCGTCAGCACGACGAAGATGAGGATGATCGCTGCAAGTCCGGTGATCAGGACCAGTTCACGGTCCGCGCCTAACAGGAGGTTCGGGCGCGAAAGAGCGCGATGTATGGGATTGCGCTGCAAGGCGGTCGCCTCAACCATCATTCGCCCGCCCTCCCCTCATCGCCATTGTGGGTCCCGAGGGTGTGATCGGCAACTCCGACAGAGGCGCCGGTCGCACCGAACAAACCGACGATCTGGGTTGCCCCCAGCAAGATGCCGGCAACGAGCACCACATAAACGAGGCGTCGCGCGAAGTCGTTGAGTTCTCCGCCGAAGATCAACATGCCGCCAGCGATTGCGACAGCAGCGAGCGCGATGAAGCCGGCAACCGGACCGGTAATTGATTCTTGAATTTGTTGAAGAGGTTCTTCCCACGGCAGACCGCCCCCCGAACTGGCATGAGCCGGGTCGACAAGGATAAAAGCCGACGCGAGCGCGATGGCAGCGAGTGTTATCGAGCGTTCAAGCCGCATGTTGTGGGCCTCCATGAGTCTCGAACTGATATTCGCCGCCCGTGAATTCGTGAACACGCAGGATGTCGCTGACGCGGCGACCCTTGGGCGTTCGATCGATCGATATGATCAGGTCGACGGCCTCACCGATGATTGCCTGCATCGGCTGCCGGCTGACTTCTGCGGTCAGTTGTTCGAACCGCCGAAGCGCTGATTTCGCGCTATTCGAATGGATGGTCGCCACCCCACCGGGATGACCCGTGTTCCACGCCTTGAGCAGGGTAAGCGCTGCGCCGTCGCGAACCTCGCCAACGATGATCCTGTCCGGCCGCAACCTCATGGTGCTTTTCAAGAGCTGCGCCATATCGACACGATCACTTGTGCGCAAAGCGACCGCGTTGCTGGCGGCACATTGAATTTCGACCGTATCCTCCAGAATGACCAATCGGTCGTTGGGAGTCTGGTCGGCGATCGCAGCGACGACAGCATTTGTCAGGGTCGTCTTGCCTGATCCCGTCCCTCCGCAGATGACAATGTTCCACCTCCTATCGATCGCCTGGCGGATGATGAGGGCCTGGTCGGCCGTCATGGCGCTGCTTGTCAGGTAGTCTTCGAGCCGAATCCGTTGCGACGCCCGCCGTCGGATCGAAAAACACGGTGCGGGGACGATCGGCGGCAGCAGTCCCTCGAAGCGATGGCCGCCAAGGGGCAGCTCCCCGGAAACAATCGGCTTTCGGTCGTCCACCTCGATATTCTGCATATGGGCTACGCAGCCAATGGCGACCTCGGCCGCGCCCTTGTTCATCTCGCCGGCCTGGGTCATCCCACCTCCCAGGCGTTCCACAAAGAGATTGCCGTCGGGGTTCAGCATGATTTCGACGACGCTCGGGTCATTGAGGGCAAAGCAAAGCTCCTCGCCAAGAGCGTCCTGGAGCTTACGGATGAGGCGCGGCAGCGCCAGGGTCGGTGTCGACATCTCCGCGGCCCTGCTTATGCTGCTGCGCGCTGTCGCTGCGGCCCGAAGGCGGAGCTGTATGCTTGCGGTCTAACCCGCTCGAAATCCTCCCAGCTGACCCGAAGCAGGCCTGCCACGCTCATTGTCTCGTTGATCTGGATCGGCCGGCCAAGGCGCTGCATCGGCCAGCCGGCGCGCCGCAAAATCCTCTCAAAGCGAACATCGGTGGCTGTTGCGATTTCGCGGTAGCCATGATGGAGGCACCATTCGAGAATCCCTGCAAACATGCCGAACGTGACGTCGTGCAGGGCTCCCTCGCCGGCCTCACGCGGACGCGCCGTATCGACGCAGAAACGAGAGCTTTCCACCATGGAGGGATGTGCGCCGAGCCGTCCTCCCGAAAGAAGCTGCGGGAAGACCCTTTCCAGCATGGTAGGCCCGACGCAGGGGAGCAGCCGTGCGCAACCGACCACCACATCGCCGTCCGAAAGTGCAAGAATATAAGTTGGTTCGTATTCGTCGAATTGATCGCGCTCCCGGCCGTTGGCTCTAGAGACGTCCCAGGCCAGCCGATCCGCAAAGACGTGCGACCGCAGGCGATACATTTGATCGAGGTACGCTGCGTCCTCGCTCGACTTCGGTGTCTCGATGGCTATCAGCTTCATTGTTCCGCTCCGCGAATTGGCTGTTGTGCGGATCGTGATTTGCGCAAAGAAGCGGTTTGATTCCAGTCGCAAATCTGCGAGTCGCTCATCGCTGCCTGTGGAGGTGGTGCCTCGTCCATACCTAGGAGGCCCGTGCACATCGTCCCGCCACCCGCAAAAGTGCGGGTATGAAAGCGGCTGCTCAGTGGTGCTCCGCGCCGTCAAGCCGTTGAAAAATATGGTTGAGCGCTGGGTCGCGTAATCGGCAGCAAGTTGTTTATTAAATTTGCGTTAACCAAAGAAAGTTTGACGACTCACGAGATACCTGCAACCTTTGCGACGGAAAATGCGCGATCATCGGTGAAAAACCGTCGCGAGGTGAAAATGGATCAGATGACGACACGCAAGCAAACGAGCGAATCCTCCGCTGCGAAGATTACACGCCAAGCGCAGCTGTTGTCAGCGCAGTTGCAGTCGCTTCGGACACATATGTATCCGCCTGAGGCGATGAAATCGTTGCGCACGTTCACATCACGCGACGTTGCTAGCATGCTCGGGATCGCGGAATCGACCCTCCGCCAGATGTCGTTGGACGGCGAAGGCGCAATGCCGGAGCGGCTGGAGAATGGCCGCAGGAGCTACACGCTCGCCCAGGTCAATGAACTCCGACGATACCTGGCGGCCAAACGTCCTGTGGAAGCGTTGGATTTCTTGCCGCGCCGGCGTCCCGGCGAGAAGCTGCAGGTCATCGCGGTTGCAAACTTCAAGGGCGGATCTGCCAAAACGACGACGACCGTCCATCTTACTCATTATCTCGCGCTGGCCGGTTTGCGAGTGCTCGCAATCGATCTCGACCCGCAGGCATCCTTGTCGGCCATGTTCGGCTATCAGCCCGAATTCGATGTCAGCGAGAACGAGACCATTTATGCGGCCATTCGCTATGACGAAGACAACCGACGGCCGATGCGCGACATCATCCGCAATACCTATTTTGACGGCATCGATCTGATACCGGGCAACCTGGAACTCATGGAATACGAGCATGAGACGCCCCAGGCGATTGCAAGCGGCGGCGGCCGCGGGGACGGAATTTTTTTCCGTCGGCTCGGCGCCGTCATAAACAGCGTCGCAGACGACTATGATGTCGTGGTGATCGATGCGCCGCCGCAACTGGGCTATCTTACCCTGGGCGCGCTTTGTGCAGCGACCTCGCTGCTGATCACCGTTCATCCGGCGATGATCGACGTCGCCAGCATGAACCAGTTCCTCGCAATGTTGAGCGATGTCATGCACGTCATCGAGGAACGTGGCGGTATTCTTGAACACGATTTCATTCGATATGTCATCACTAGGCATAATCCAAACGATGTTCCTCAGGTGAATGTCGTCGCACTCCTGCGCTCACTGTTTGGCGAGGACGTGCTGGCGCCCGCCGTGGTGGACACGACGGCAATCGCCAGCGCCGGCTTGGAGAAGAAGAGCCTTTACGAAATGGCACGCGGTTCTGTCGGTCGTGACACCCTCACACGAGCCTTGGATTCCGTCGATGCTGTCAATCTCGAGATCTTCAACCACATCAAATCGGTATGGGGACGGTCATGACCAATGCCAAAGAACGCTCCAATCGGATGAAAAGTCTTTTTGGGAATGTCGATTCCGCTGAGCTTGCCAAACAGATCTCAGCCGGTCCCGCGGTGAAAGTTGGATCTGGAGCCGTCAAGTCGATGGACCGGGCCTTTGTCGCCGTGGAAGAGGAGAACGACCGCCTTCGTGAACAATTGAGCGGTTCTGAAGCAATTGTCGAAATTGACTCCGCCCATGTCGTTCCCTCCTTCGTCAGGGATCGTCTCGACATCGAGGGAGATCCGCTCTTTCAGGGTTTCGTTGAGGGCATTCGCGAAAGCGGCCAGAGACTTCCCATTCTCGTTCGCCCCTCCCCCGACAAGCAAGGCTACTTTCAAGTCGCTTATGGCCATAGGCGTTTGCGGGCCTGTCAGATTCTTGAACGGCCGGTAAGAGCGATCATCCGTGAGCTCACCGACGACGAGTTGGTGGTCGCTCAAGGTATCGAGAATACCGAACGCGCCAATCTCTCCTTCATCGAGCAGGCGCTGTTTGCTGCAACCCTCAAGTCGCGCGGCTTCCGTCGGGAGACGATCGCTGCCGCACTCGGCAGGGCGGACGGCAAGCTGACCTATATTTCGATGCTGATCGGGATCGCAGAACAGTTCCCGGCCGAACTGATCGCCAGGATTGGTTCGGCCCCTTCAATTGGCCGCCCGAAGTGGGAAAAGCTCGCCGCCCATTTCAAGGACGGTAGGGCTCCCGCCGCAGCCCAGCTTATCATTGACCAGGTGACGTCGACGAGGACATGGGTTGCGTTGCCAAGCGATCAGCGCTTCGCCGCACTGATGAACGCCCTGGAGGACAAGGCAGCCAGCGGAGACCGTGGCGAAGAGATCGAGGTCGGTGGCGGCGCAGTGATTACCGCGAAATCCTCGCGTTCCTCAACGCTCATTACAATTCCGGAAAGCAAGATGCCAGGCCTGTCAGCCTGGCTCATCGAAAAGCTTCCGGCACTGGTGGACGAGTACCGGCAACAAAACGGGGAGACGCCGATGCGGTAGGCTGGTTCAGAAATAGGAAAGGGCTCACCGACGGCAATCGGCGAACCCTTAAAATCCTAGCCGACAGTACGAAAACGTCCCGTCGACATCAGCTCTAACAAACTGATTCTATGACGGACCGCTGGCACAATCAACCCCTGCTTAACAGCTGGGAACGAAAAACTGTGCCCGTCTGCTGGCTTTCATCAACAAGAATCTCGATGGAGCCGCACGCCAAGGTGTTGCGGGCAGCTAGCCAATGACAGAAGCAACGGCAATCGCATCGTTCAGACGCGTCAGTCCGGCCATTCTCGCAAGCGCGCGAATGGCGATGGCCAACGACATACCGGACACCTCGAAGTCGGAGATCTCCCTTCTGTTGAAGAAGGCCGCGCCGATCCTTGGGATCGACGGCACCACCTATCATGTCCTGGACATTCTCCTTGGCCTCTCGCGCGGCGATGACTGGAAAGGAGCCGGCAGACCGATCGTTGCAATTTCGAACGCCAAGCTCGCCGAATACACTCTGCGCTCCGAGCGCACAGTTACGCGTTGCCTCCGAAGGATCGTTGAAGCTGGGATCGCCTCCTACCGTGACAGCCCGACTGGCCGGCGCTTCGTGTACCGCGACAATGACGGAATGGTTGCCAGCGGCTTCGGGCTCGATTTTACGCCCGCGCGCGTGCGGCTTGCGGAGATCAGGGAGAGCGTTGACAACTATCAAAGGGAACTGAAGGCCACCCAGGATGCGCGTCGTGCGGTTACGCGGTTTTCCAGGGCAATCATAGATGCTTGCGAAGCGTTCCCCGAGAAGGCGGACAGCTGGAGAAGCGCTGCGCAGGCGATCATTGAGACGGTGGCCGGCCGCGCTGAGCAGGCAAGCGAACTCGAATCACTTCATGCTAAGGTTCTTGAATATGCCGAAGACCGCTTCAATGAGCATAATATGTCATCCGCGGGTGACATTGGCGTCACCTCTATTATTAATACAACCCCTAAACACCTTTCTGAAAGTAATGAACGGACTCGCTCTAACGAGCGAGACATCAACCTAACTAACGACGGCTCCGCCGTCGAAATGGCTTACGAAAATAAGCCTCAAGCGGCGGTTGGTGACATGCAATCCCGATTGCGGCAGACGGAGAAGACGGTTGGTGATATCCAGGGTGCCGTTTTAGCTGCGGTGCCGGTTGGCTTGCTGCAGGTTGGGTGCCGCGCGGCGCAGGAGTGTGTCGGCGTGGAGTTTGACGGCTGGTCCGACGTTGTGGGCGCGGCCGAAATGATGCGGCGCATGATCGGCCTGTCGGAGGCTGCATGGGTAGACGGTGTAGGAAGGGTCGGCCGCTATGCCGCGTCCGCCATCTTGGCGACCGTGCTCGAAAAATCTTTGCGTGACCCGGAGCTGATTGCAAAGCCGGGGGGCTATTTCCGCGCGATGGTCGACCGGGCGGTCGATGGGAGCCTTCACCTTTCAAAAAGCCTATACGGTCTTGCCGAAAGCGGGATCAACACACGAGATAAATAGGCGAAAGGTAACAGCTGTTACCCCCGTTTGGGCATACTGAATGGGATTAATCGCGACGAGGTTTACGTTGACGGGGTCAGGCAAGGATCGATTTCAGTCGTGACCTCGCCATCAGGGTCGGATTGGAGGCAATTTGGTGGGCGCATCCAGAAAGAGCGTTCGTTTTGTCGGGTATCCGTTTGCGGGCGCCGTCGTGCAGCCAAATTCTATCGGACTTCCGCAACAAGACGGCGAGGGCGGTAACTGCCCTGAAGAACCTGCCGACAAAGCTGTGGCCGGGAAGTCCCATTCCTCCTGTCCATTGAAAGGGACCGAACCTGCCGATCCGTTCTGAATATGTGGCCCATGGTTGTTCAGCGTCGATGACGAAGTAAGCGCCGACGGTTATGAGGTTGCTATCTCGCTCCCTGCCTTCGCGCTTCATTCTTTGCTGACGGTGAAATCTTTGCGCGTCCTTTGACGCCACTCGCCTCGAAGAAGAACATGGGTGTTGGAGGGCGTAAACGAATTCGAAGGAGGAGGGCGGTTGCCTATCCACGCACGGAGAGGGCCCGGGAAGGGTCCGCCCGACACCTATTCGCGGTGGGATCGATGTCCATGTTTGATCGCGAACCAGGCGGTCTTGATGCGATGGGCTAAAGGTAACAGCTGTTACCTTTTGGAAGGGCCGAGCGCAGGGCCCGTTGTAGGCCACCTCGACGAATTCGCCGATCCGCGTCCTTGCATCGTCCCGGTCACGGTACACCTGGCCATCCACACCCTCTTCCTTCAGTGCCTTCATGAATCTCTAGGCCTTCGCATTATAGTGGGGATCGCGCCATGGCTCATGCTTGGCTGGATGCAATGTCTGTTAGTTGTTCCGGACGGTCGGCACTGGCATATTGGGCAGATTCAAGCGGTCGTCGCAACACCAAACCATTGGAGGCTGCAATAGCCCAGCCGATGACCCTGCGACTGAAAGTGTCGAGGACGATCGTCAGGAATGCGAACTCTTCGGCGTGATGAATGTAGTGACGGCGGCGACCCAGAGCTGGTCGATGTCGGCTAGCTGAGATCTCGGGCTAGGTTGGGCACGCTTGCACGTCGGGGCAGCACGCCAGCGGAGCGGCAAGCCTTCGGGAAGGCATCTGCACGGTATCCAAGCGATGATGGCGTCCGAGGTACTAGGCCAGATCAGTGTGGAACGAATGTGCCTGCTGGCTGGGGTGAGCTACGCGGGCTAGTATCGTCATTGCCAGCCGACGGCGCCGCGCGGAAGGAAATGGGACTGCGCGACACCCTCCAACGCCTAGTAATCGCCAACCGGGATTACGGCTACCGAAGAAGCGCCGTGCTTCCGAGCCAAGGAGGCTGGCGTGCCAACCACAAGCACGTGCTGCGCCTGATGCCGATGTGCCAGTCATGCCTGGAGTCGGATGTCATTGGCACGAACGGTCCGGCGGGATAACTGTGCCTCACTGCGAACGTCCACCTCATAGCGCCGACGCTCCGCCAGCACGGAACTCCTTTTGCCATTGATAAAGGCCATTGCGCGAAATCTCCACTCACGAGCAAACGTGCTAACATTGGCGCTCGCTGCCTGTTTAATCTCGCGACTGAGCGGCCGCCCAGGATCGTTCGTCCTCATTAGTCCTCCGTACGGAGAACTGTTACCATCCTTCGGTCGCAAGATCTGGATGAACTACAGTGGAGTGTGCCGACAAGGATAGGACCCTCTCCTCCTTGAAAGAGCTCAATCGCCAAAAACGATACAGCCTCCGCGACTTCGCAGGTTAGCGTAAGTGCTGAGCGGTCTGGCGTTCAAAGGATAAGGGACGTGAAAGGGTCCGCGCGGGCCGGCAATAAGTCGGTGTCACTGGTGACATCGACGCTGTGGTGCCCTGTGCAGCTGATGCCCTGGGGCGATGGCAGCGATAATGACTTTGCGACAGAGAGGACGGGAGAAGGTTCGCTCGACACCCCATTTGGCGGTAGCATCAACGCCGAGGTATCTGTGGCTCGTGTTGGACGAACCAGGCGATCTTGATACGAGAGGCCTGAAAGGTAACAGCTGTTACTTTTGCCGGGAGTGTACCGACAAGGAGTGATCAGAAAGCTGCCAAAAGCGACTGTTCAAGGCGTGAAGAAAGTTGAGGTATCGGGCGCGAGGCTGCAAAAATCGGCGTCACCGGTGAAGTCGACGTCGTGGCGTGCCATGCACCACATGCCTGGAGCGATTGCAGCGAGAAAGACTTGTGGCTTCCTTTTCGTTATCTAAGCTATTCTCAGCCGGAGCTGACGGACGGGTAGGGCTGTCGGACTAAGGGGAGATCGCTGCAACGATGGGCGCGGGAAGCGATCGGACCGACAGGACGGATATCGCGCCTCGAACCCCCTGCATAGGTAAGTCACCGCCCCGCCCCACGCTACGAGTTAAACGAAGAAGACTGGGAGCAATCGATGTGCAGAAACATAAAACCGCTGTTTAATTTCGATCCGCCGGCGACCGACCAGGAAATACGCGATGCGGCTTTGCAGTTCGTGCGAAAGCTGAGTGGAACGACTAAGCCGTCGAAACGCAATGAGGCAGCGTTCGAGCACGCAATCGTTTCGATCGCGGCATGCGCGCGCGCACTGCTCGATTCGCTCGAGACTTCACATCCGCCGCACAACCGCGAGGAAGAAGCTGCAAGAGCGCGCGCGAGGAACTTGACCCGGTTCGCATGACTTTGCAGGCCCGTCGCGTCGCGGTCAGTCGGTTCGGCTTTTCGGACTTTTGTCTAAAAGGGACGCGGCGCTTGGCGGCAATCTGGTTTTTCAGGTCAGATTTAGTGCATAACGAGCGTGCCGGCGTTCGCCGGTGCGCGTGAGCGCATCTTTCTCTACCAAGTCATGAAGATCGCGCGTCGCTGTCGCTCGCGAGGTCCGCGTGATCGAGATGTAGTTGTCAGCGCTTAATCCGCCTTTAAATCCCCCAGGGCCTTCTCGGAACATCCGAGCGATGGCTTTCTCCTGGCGATCGTTGAACTGCCCGCGGAACCGATCGTAGAAGTGCGCCTTGCTGATATAGAAAGCCACCCGCATTAGGGTGGTCTGTTGCGCATCAAGGATGGTTCCCGCAAAATACACCAGCCATTCGGTGATATCGAGCCTGCGCTGATGCCGTTCGAGCTGATCGTAATAGGCTTTCCGGCCATTCTCGATCGTGTAGGCAAGCGCAATTAAGCTCGGTTGCCCAATATTTTGGGCAAGCGATTTTTCGGCGAGTGCTCGGCCAAGCCTGCCATTCCCATCTTCAAACGGATGGATGCTTTCGAAATACAAATGGCCTATGCCGGCACGGGTAAGAGCGGGCAAGGGGAGTTCACCGAGCGGCGCCGTTTTGTTGAACCACTCGGTGTAGGCCGCCATTTCCGCCGGGACCTGCCTTGATGGTGGGGCTTCATAGTGGATCGTCGGGTTGTCTAGGCGGCCGGACACAATCTGCATGGCATCTTCATGCGTTCGGTATGCGCCGACCGTTCCAATGTGGCGATTGCCTGTCATCAACATGCCGTGCCAGCGAAACAGGGTTTCGTCATTGAGCGGGGCCGACCAAGTGTCGTACACATCGACCATCATTTCCGCGATGCCGCGCTCCTGCGGCTTTGATGGCCGATCGTCGGCATCAAGGCCAAACTGGCGGCGCAACGAGGATTGCACGCTCAATCGATCAAGCATTTCGCCCTCAATCTCGGAGGTTTTCACTGCCTCGTCGCTTAAAAGCTCGATACGAAGCAGATTGCGTTCCTCATCGCTGACATGACGGACTGCGCCGATTACTTCCCCCGATGACAGAAGGAATCGGCTTTCGAGTGGTTCAAGCGGCGCATGATCATATATGAAGTGCGGCCAGCCTTCCTGCGTCCAGTTCCATTTCATGAGTTATAGTCGCCCTTTCTATAACTCACTATAATCCATCGCGATGAGTGATAGAAACGAATTCTATCGCTCATGTGATGGATCGAAGGCTGTCGCGGAGACCCAGAGAGCACCTTGAAAGTTAGAATCGGACATATCTAGAGTGCAGCAAACCCCATATGTAGCCAATCAAACGCGCCTCGTTCCGCCGCATCACAACCCGCACTCATAGGCGTATGAGCCCGAACCGGCGCGCTTCGTCCAACAGCGCTCTCACTGAAGACGGTTGCCATTTTCGGCCACCACGCGGCGGTCGCTCATGCATCTGGTCCAACTGCGCAGCAATCTCGCGCAGCGATAGATCGGGATCGGCGATCGCGATCGCGGCGACCAGCTTCATCAGATTGTCCTCCGGCGGCCGGCGAGGAGAGCGGGCGAGCAGTTCTGGCTCGGCAAGTTTTTCGCGTACCATCCGGTGAACTGCCCGGCGCAACCGTTCGACCGTCCAGCTGTGGCCTTTGCGATTAAGGATTAGCACCACATTATCCCAACTATGTTGCGGTCGCAGCTTGCGGACGGTCGGCAACCATGTCTGCGCCGATGAGATCAGTTCGTCCAGATAAGCCCGATTGCGAGCGGCAGCGACAGCACGGACAGCTTCCGGTCGCCGCTCGCGGAGTCCTGGATTGCCCGCGAGCCGCCCCCGCGCCCTAGCTGCCATCATGCCGGCTTTGGTTCGCTCCGCTATAAGCGCACGCTCGAGCTGGGCTACGGCACCCAATACCTGCAGAGAAAACATGCCTTGCGGCGTCGAGGTGTCGATTGGATCACGAAGGGACCGGAAGTGAACGCCCCTTTTCTCTAGGTCTTCGATGACAGCAAGCAGATGGCTAACGGAGCGCGCTAGCCGATCCAGCCGAACGACTACGAGCACGTCGCCCGAGACAAGTTCGCGGAGAAGCTTGTTCAGGATGGGCCTCACCCTTGATGCCCCGGATCCGTGCTCCTGATGGATACGGTAGCAACCAGCCGCTCGCAACTCGTCCACCTGGGCGTCGTTGACCTGGTCTTCGGTCGACACGCGTGCGTATCCAATTAGCCTCCGGGGAGCGGGATCGGGATTGGGGATTGCAGATCTCGCCATGGAACTCCGATGTCGTCTGTATGGGCGGTTTGTTCAGATAATGCATGCGTCAGGAAACGTTCCTTTGCAAGCGTGTTTTATGTGCGAAATGGAAGGCCACTGAGCGCGCTTTGTGGGCGAAGGCGGGCAGCGAGCCATTCCGGGTGTGTGATGCCCCTCAGTGGCCCTCCACAGTCGAAATGCCGCAAGACTGGCTCTTTTGAGAGAGCGCAGCATCGGGCTGTCGCTTTTAGCAGGCGTTGACGCCAGGGGGAGGGAAGGGAGGGGCGTCAATTCTGCGGATCGAGCGAGCGCCGTTTCACTTGATTAAGCAAAGAAGTCCGCCGAACCGGGGTGCAAAGTGGCGAAAAAGCCCGGATTTCCGGGGAATCCACCGATCTAGGGCGGCCGGCATTCTGATTTGTGCCGCGAAATCAATCTACCATCGATAATCAGTACTCATCGATAGTTAGTACAGGCGCTCGGAGTCGTAATGGATGGCGGAATCAAAGTCTGAGATAACTTCCAGGTAAGGAAGTGTTTACCATGATTTCAAGGCCTTACACTCTCACAAACATCCTTGATTTCTTGATGCGGCGGTAAGCGGAACTGATTTGGTGGCCATGCCGACACAATCAGCATGTCTGACGCAGAAGGGTGGTCGTGCGCAAGGGCCGAGAGCGTTCAGGCGCCTGCTGCAACCAGGGAGGCGAGGGGTGCAATTGATTCCCAGCCGATCGCCGAGATAGTGCCAGAATGTGTTTAAGCATGGAATGTAATGTTCGGTGCTGATTGACAGCGTTATGGCTCAAGGATGATGGCCATTCAGGTAAAAGACACACATGCATTGGGCACGATTGCAGAGGGCGGCTGGGCCGCGATGGGTGACGGCATTGTCGACTGGAAAAGCCTTTGGCCGCTCTTCGATACGACCCCTGCAGACCATCTAGTCGTTGAACATGACGAGCCGGAGGGGTGGCGCAGAATCGCGCAGCGTTCTTACGACTACTTAGTTGCCTGCGGAGCGCGCGGCTGATGGGATGACGGTCCACGATCGTGGTGAGCGCGCTGTTGCGACCTGGTGTTCGCGACAAATAGAGGCTGAAGGTCTATGCACGCGGAAATCATTCCCGTTGCAGGGCTCGGTTGGCTGCCACGGCATCGGGTCAACACCGGCGATTCCTGCACTGACGCAAACCAAGTGGCGCCTGAGATTTTGAAAGACGCGAAGCGCGGGCAAGGCTGTCAGCAATTGCCCGGGCTCGTTCCGCCATACTGGCGCGGGTGGCCATTACACAAAACCGAGCCGTTTTCGAAACGCTCTACCTGAAGACCGGGTTCGGTCACTATTGCAGCCCATGTGAACAACCTAAAAGCTTGCAGGAGCAGGTCCAATGGAATTCCGCAAAACCAATGAAGTCGACACCGACCGCTCTCGGGTTTTCGCGCTACTCGTGTCTTGACCCACGGCCTCTTCAACAAATGCCATGACGGAATCGCCGATTGCCAGATAGGGCTGGGCGATTGAACTCAGAGCAGGCGATAGAAACTGGGCCATGCTGTCATCGTAGCCAATGACGGAGATGTCCGAAGGAACATTCAAGCCGCGCTCGTATAAAACCTGAAGAATGCCAGCGGCTAGAATATCTGATCCGGCGATGACCGCGGTGACGGCGCGACGGTGATCATCCAGCAACATGGTTGCGAGCCGGCGGCCGGGGAGCATATCGTTCGGAGATCGGGGAAAATACTCGCCGAGCACGACTGGGCAGTCTTGTTCGTCAAGCCCGCACAACGAGACCGCTTGTTGAAACGCTTCGGCTCGTCGTTGTTCGGCGTGGCCAGGACCGCCGTCCTTTAAGCCGGTCGCGCGCGCACCGATGAAGGCAACTCTTCTGTGGCCTTCATCGGCCAGGGTCTTAACCGCCGCACGCATCCCTGGGTCTGGATCAATGGCGACGAAATATGCCTGTTCGATATCGTGGCGTTCGACCTGAATGACCGGGATACCCGCCTGGATCAACGGCTGGATGTTTTTGTTTTCTAGTGCATGGCAAAGAATCGTCGCATCAACTCCATGCTCAAGGAACTGCTTTATCCCATTGACCTCCGCTTCAGGGGAGTAGCTGTGATTGACCGTCAGCATCGAGAAGCCGCGGTCGCTGGCAGCTGTGCGGATAGCGTGAGAAATGTGCGTGTAGAAAGGGTTTTCACGCGCCGAAGACAGCACCAGCCCAAGAGAATAGCTCCTTTGCATTCTCAAAGAGCGAGCCTGCAGATTTGGGCGGTACCCTGTGCTCTCAACTGCTTCTAAGACGCGCTTACGGTTCTCGTCCGAGACATACCCTCTGTTGTGGATGACACGGGCCGCCGTTGTTGGCGAAACCTGCGCTTCTCTCGCCACGTCCGCCATTGTCGCCGTTTGGGAACGCATCTCATCTCCTTCGAAATCTCGTAGTCTCACTTGCATTACTGATATCAATATGCAATGTGGTGACGTCACCACACGACGTTTTAATTGGTTATTGGTTGTGTAACCCGGATTTCGCCGCCTAGGAGGGCGGCGCGGGAAGATCAATGGGAGGAGATTCCGTGCGAAACTTTTTACGCATTCTGCCGCTTGCCGCATTGCTTGCTGGAGCCGCTTCGAGCGCCCACGCTCAAGTCGAGCTAAACTTCTGGGACCAGGTTTGGGGACCGGGATCCTACTCACAGCGCGCCCAGCAGCTCGTCGACGACTTTAACAAAAGTCAGGACGACATCCACGTGACCTACCGGTCGGTGCCATGGGCGAACTGGTATGAAACTTACGTGACAGCGATCGCGTCTGGCTCCGCTCCTGACATTTCGACCGGCGCTGGATTTCAAGCAGTCCAGTTTTACAGCATGGACGCCATCTATCCGGTTGACGATCTCGTCAAGGAAATGGAAGCGGACGGCAGCGCAAAGGATTTTGCGCCAGGTACGCTGGAGGCAATGAAATACGACGGCCATTATGTGGCCTTACCGTGGGCCATCGATCTTCGCGGACTGTTTTATCGGAAAGACATTCTCGAAGCGGCAGGGCAGAAGGTCCCAACCAATTGGGACGAATTTCTTGCCGTCAGCAAGGCGGTGACGAAAGACGGTACCTACGGTGTCGTTTCCTCCGGCGATGCGACAGGAATGCATTGGATATTGTCGGCGATGATCAACAATGGCGGGGGCCTGTTCGACGCAGACAAGAAGCCAAACCTCACCGGCGAAAAATCTCTTGCAGCGCTCAATTTTCTGTCCAGCTTCGCGACCGAGAAAGTGCTTAACCCGGCGTCGGCCGGCTATACGAACGACGACGCGCTGGGAAGTTTCAACGCTGGCAAGGCCGCGTTTTACCTCTCGAGCCCGAGTACCGCAGACCAAGCAGGAAAAGAGAAGGACAAGGTCGGAGTCGTGCCGCCGCTTACATCGACTTCCGGCGAGAAGGGGACGATTGGCTGGATCAACAACATCATGGTCTACAAGCAGACCGAGCACCCGGAAGAAACCTTGAAATTTCTGCGTTGGTGGTCCGAAAACCAGAAGGTTCTTTGGACAGAGGGTAAGGCTGGAGGCATTCCGGCACGCGTCTCGTTCCAGCAAGATCCGTATTTCACTGAAAACGATCAAGTCAGCTTCGTGATCAAAAACTATCTGCCGATCGTCAAGCCGATGTCGGCTACCGCCGGTGGTACCTTTCCGCAGCTAAACGAGATCGACGGTGATGGTTTCATGATGAGCCTTGTTCAGAAGCTCTGGCAGGGTCAACCGGCGGGCGAGGTCGTTACGCCTGCTCAGGACCATCTTCAAGAAATTATGGAACAGTAACCGATGACGGCCTCGCTCGTGAAGCGAACTGTCTGGCGCTCCAGCGCCAGACAGTTTCTGACCCCTGACCTGCGCATGACGTTGCTCTTGCTTCTCCCGTCCCTGATCCTGATGCTCGTGGTCATCGGATACCCTATGATCCAAGGCTTCTGGTACAGCTTTACAAACGGCTCGCTGCTCAAGGCCGGCAAGTTCGTCGGCCTGAGAAACTACGGCAAGCTTCTGACCGACCCGTCGTTCTGGCATGCGCTTCGGTTTTCGCTGTACTTCGCCGTCGCCAATATCGTGGGTTGCTACAGCTTGGGACTCGGCCTGGCGCTTCTTCTGCAGAAGGATTTTCCAGGGCGCGGGCTGTTTCGCGTTCTGCTTCTGTTGCCATGGATCGTCCCGTCGCTCGTCGCGATCGTATCCTGGCGGTGGATGATCAACGACGACAAGGCTCTCTTCAACCAGATCATCGTATTTTTCGGGGGAGACCCCGTGTACTTCCTGTCCAGCTCCAATTGGACGATCGCAATGGTTATCGTCATCAAGATCTGGCGCTCATTTCCATTCATGCTGCTATCGCTTCTTGCGGCACTTCAGACGATCGACCGCACGCTTTATGAAGCGGCAGACATCGACGGTGCAACGAAGTGGCAAAGCTTCCGGCATGTCACCATGCCGGCGATAAGCGGCATCTCTGTCGTCCTTTGCCTTCTCATGACGGTCTGGACAGTCAACGACTTCGATACACCTTGGCTCCTTGCTCAAGGAGGACCTGCAAACGCCACCGAGAACCTGGTCGTCCTTGCGTACCGTTACACGTTTGCCCGCAACGATGTCGGCATGGGAGCGGCTGTTTCTTTCGTTACCCTCGCCATTTTGATGGTCATTTTCACTGTCGTCCTGCGTCTGCAAAGGGAGAAGCGCTGATGGCACGTAGACGAATGCATAAAAACTGGGCTCTGACCGGAACGATGACGTTGATTGCCATGGTCATCAACCTGCCCATCATCCTCATGGTTCTCAATTCGTTTCAACCAACTGAAGCAATCGTGGCCCGTCTGACGATCATTCCTCGCGACCCATCATTGCAAAACTATCTGTTCCTCATGGAGGAGACACCATTTCTCAGCTATCTCAGGAACTCTGTCGTGACGGCGCTTGGTGCTACCGTATTTTCCCTGTTTTGCGCCGTCTTCGCGGGCTATGCACTCTCCCGCTTCAAAAACCGCCTGCTGGATGTCTATTCTACCGGCTTGTTTGCAGTTCAGATGTTTCCAATCATCCTGGCTCTGATTCCACTGTTCCTGCTTTTCCGTCCCCTCGGGCTTATCGACACGCCTCTGTCTGTGATCATCGTATACGGGGTGATCAATCTGCCGTTCGTCACGTGGATGGCGCGAAGCTATTTTGACACCATTCCGCGGGAACTGGAGGAAGCAGCACTGATCGACGGCTGTGGTCACTTCGGCGCGTTTTTTCGGGTCGTGTTGCCACTTTCCGGGCCGGGGCTTGCTGCAGTTTCGATCTTTGCTTTCTTGCTCGCATACAACGAGTTTTTTGTTGCGAACGTGTTCCTTCGCACTAAGGCCGCAATGACACTTCCTGTCGGCATACAGATGTTCCTGCAGCAATTCTCGACCGATTGGGGAAGCCTCACGGCCGCGGCATCCGTGACCATGCTTCCAACCCTCATCCTCTTTCTTTTCGTGCAGAAATTCATCACCCACGGCGCGATTGCCGGCGGCGTGAAGGGTTGATCGGAGTCATTATGTCAAAAATCATCAACGTCGGCATCATCGGGTGCGGCGAGGCCTCGCAGATACTTCACATCCCGACGCTGCGCGAACTGTCAGACCGCTTTGCAATCACCGCTCTATGCGATCCCTCCCCAACTGTTCTCAAGGGCGTCGGCGCGGTCGTTCCGGGAGCGTCTCTCTACGATGACGGTTCGTCCCTGCTCGACGATCCTTCGGTTGACGCGGTGCTTGTTGCCAACCCGAACACCTTCCACGCTCCGACGGCCATCGAAGCAATTCAGAAGGGCAAGCATGTCCTAATCGAAAAGCCGATGTGTATGACCTTGACAGAGGCCGACGCTCTTGCGGCCGCCGAGGCCGAAACCGGAATGACGGTGCAGATCGGCTACATGCGCCGTCACGCACCCGCCTTTGAGGATGCGGTCAAAATCGTCGCGGGTATAAGAGACCAGATCAACTTCGCGCGCGTCCACGCAATCATCGGACCCAATTCATCGTTCGTAGAGCCGACATCAAACGTGGTTCGAGGCGATGATATTCCCCAATGGGTGCTCGACAAAACTCGTGAAGACACCGATGCCAAACTTGTAGAGGCGATCGGAACCAGCGAACGTCCACGCGCACTGGTCTACAATCTCCTGCTGGGTCTTTCCTCACACGACGTTTCGGCGATGCGGGAGCTTATCGGTATGCCCAAGCGCGTCCTCCATGCTGGCTTCCGTCGGGAAGGCATGTTTATCACCGCGGCGTTCGACTACGGAGATTTTGTCTGCCATTTCGAAACAGGCATTGACGCAATCGCTCGTTTTAATGCGCATCTTGAGGTGTACGCGCAGGATAAGATCGTCCGCGTCGACTATGACACACCCTACATCCGACACCAGCCTGCGCGTCTGACCGTCACCACGCCAAACACGGCATTCGGCGTCACATCGTGCAGTGGCCACCAGACACGAGGCGATGCCTTTGTCGTGGAATGGAAACGTTTTCACGACGCCATCACTCTGGGGCTTCCCGCGAAGACGACGATTGCCGATGCGCGGCAAGATCTCGAAATCTTTCAACAGATGATGCAGGAGATGTGAAGGCGCCATGGCAAACGTTTCAATAGACCACGTCACAAAATCTTACGGCGCGCTTCACGTGATGCATGGCGTCACGCTCGACATTGAAGATGGCGAATTCATCATTCTCGTTGGTCCCTCTGGGTGCGGCAAGTCAACGCTGCTCAGAATGGTCGCTGGATTAGAGGAAATCACTACTGGCACCGTCTCGATCGGCGATAAGGTCGTCAACGACGCGCGACCAAAAGACCGAAACATAGCGATGGTATTCCAGTCCTACGCTCTTTATCCCCATAAAACCGTCGCCCAGAATATGGGTTTTGCTCTCATGCTGGCCGGCAGGCCGCAAAAAGAGATTGACGATCGGGTCGGGGCAGCGGCGGAGATACTCGATCTCGTCCCGCTTCTGGAACGCCTGCCGAAGCAGCTGTCCGGCGGCCAGCGTCAGCGAGTAGCCATGGGACGGGCGATCGTGCGCGATCCCGAAGTATTTCTGTTCGACGAGCCGCTGTCCAATCTCGACGCAAAGTTGCGTGTGCAGATGCGCACCGAAATCAAGGCGCTTCATCAGCGTCTCAAGACCACGATCATCTACGTCACGCACGATCAGGTCGAAGCGATGACCATGGCCGATCGGATCGTCATCATGAATGGCGGCAGGATTGAGCAGGTTGGGAAACCTCTCGACCTCTACGACAATCCAAACAGTCTTTTTGTCGCCGGGTTCCTGGGCTCGCCGTCCATGAATTTCATCAACGGTCGTGTCGAAGGCGGCCTATTTCAGACTGAACGTGGATTGACGTTTGCTTTGCCGCCGGGCTTGGCAAGCGCGGCCGACGGTCGGCCGCTCGTTGCAGGTATCAGACCGGAGCACATCGAACTTGCCAGTGAAGGAAAGCCCGCGATGGATGCCACAGTCATAGTCGACGAGCCGACTGG
Organism: Rhizobium beringeri; assembly: GCF_004306515.1. Classification (NCBI taxonomy): domain Bacteria; kingdom Pseudomonadati; phylum Pseudomonadota; class Alphaproteobacteria; order Hyphomicrobiales; family Rhizobiaceae; genus Rhizobium; species Rhizobium beringeri. Next base: position 45,382 of record NZ_SILG01000004.1, read on the forward strand.
GGCGGAGACCCAGATAGCCTTGCGACTTCAAGGCGAAGAATTCCTCGCGACGTTCCGCGATAGGTTGGCGGTCAGGGCAGGAGACACTTTGCCTGTCCATCTTCCCCTCGAAAGACTTTACCTTTTTGACAAGGCCACCGGCCTTCGCATCTCATCAGGAGATAAGCTATGAAGACACTTGTTCAACTTTATTCCGCGCGCAACTTCACGCCGTGGGATAGAATCCTCGATCAGGTCAAGTCATCCGCATACGACGGAGTAGAAGGCTTTTTCGCTAACTACGAAGACCCGGCTGCGTTTCGGAGGCTGCTCGATGAGCGCGGTCTCATTATGCCTCAGGGACACTTCGGCCTCGACCTTCTCGAAAGCAACTTCGAAAAGGCGATTTCGATTGCTCGCACGCTTGGCATAGACACTGTGATTGCGCCATGGCTTGCCCCTGAAGACCGGCCTGCCGACCTTGCAGGATGGAAGATATTAGCGGCAAGGCTGGACTTACTCGACCACAAAGTTCGAGGCGAAGGATTCGACTTCGCGTGGCACAATCACGATTTTGAGTTTGTACCGGTCGAAAATGGACTTATTCCAATGGACATTCTGCTCGACGCTGCGCCTGAGATGAATTGGGAAGCAGACCTCGGCTGGATCTTGAGAGCTGGGGGCGATCCGTTGGATTGGCTCAGGGCTCGGGCAGAACGCGTCGTCGCGGTCCATCTCAAGGACGTCCAGCCCAACCACGCCACTGCCCTCGAAGACGGCTGGGCCGATCTTGGACATGGCGTGAGTGACTGGCGTCCGATCTTCGAGGAGTTCGAAAAACTTCCGTACCTCAAGGCTCATGTGGCCGAGCATGATAATCCCATCGACTTGGATCGTTTCCTGCATCGCTGGTCGCAAAGTTTCAAGACCCTTGCTTCCCAGAAATAGCGTTCTGACCCTGTGAGCGAGCTTACAAGGCCGCTACGTAGGTTGTGGCTCAAACACCATGCAAAACAGGATCAACGACATGAAAACGATCAAGGGCCCCGGCCTTTTCCTTGGCCAGTTTGCGGGCGATACCGCACCTTTCGACTCCTGGGACGCGATCACCAAATGGGCTGCCGACATCGGCTACAAGGGCGTCCAGGTGCCGACCTGGGCCAGCCAGCTGATCGATCTGAAGAAGGCTGCCACCTCCAAGGCCTATTGCGACGAATTCGCCGGCAAGGCTCGCGAAAACGGCATCGAGATCACCGAACTCTCCACTTACCTGCAAGGCCAGCTCGTCGCGGTGCATCCGGCCTATGACGAAGCCTTCGACGGGTTCGCTGCACCGGAGGTGCGCGGCAATCCGAAGGCGCGTCAGGAATGGGCGGTCGAGCAGGTCAAGATGGCGCTGACCGCATCCAAGAACCTCGGGCTTACGGCGCATGCGACCTTCTCCGGCGCGCTTGCCTGGCCCTTCATCTATCCCTGGCCGCAGCGTCCTGCCGGCCTGGTCGAGACTGCCTTCGACGAGCTTGCCCGCCGCTGGACGCCGATCCTCAACCATGCGGACGAGAACGGTATCGACGTCTGCTACGAGATCCACCCGGGCGAGGACCTGCATGACGGCATCACCTTTGAGATGTTCCTGGAGCGGGTGAAGAACCATCCTCGCGCCAACATGCTCTACGATCCCTCGCACTATGTCCTGCAGTGCCTCGATTATCTCGACAATATCGACATCTACAAAGACCGCATCAAGATGTTCCACGTCAAGGATGCTGAGTTCAATCCGACCGGGCGCCAGGGCGTCTACGGTGGGTATCAGGGCTGGGTCGAACGCGCCGGCCGGTTCCGTTCGCTCGGCGACGGTCAGGTCGATTTCGGCGCGGTGTTCTCGAAGATGACGGCGAATAATTTCGACGGCTGGGCCGTGGTCGAATGGGAATGCGCGCTGAAGCATCCGGATTACGGTGCCCGGGAGGGCGCCGAATTCGTTGCCGCCCATATCATCCGCGTCACCGAGAAAGCCTTCGACGATTTCGCCGGCAGCGGCACGGACCAGGCGGCGAACCGGCGGATGCTGGGGCTCTAACGCATAGGGGTGCTGTGATGCTGCCCCTCACCCTAACCCTCTCCCCGTTTTGACGGGGAGAGGGGACTTGCCACACCAAACGCAGAGATTGCCGTACACACAGCGGCATATCCCTTTGCCCCGTTAGCGGGCGTCCGAAGGACGGTGGCGACAGCCGGATGAGGGGCATGGGTCCGCACCAAGTTAAATTTCAGGAGGAATCAATGGCAATCGAAGCATCATCCGAACAGACACGCGAGCCGCGCATCCGGCTCGGCATGGTGGGCGGCGGGGCGGGCGCGTTTATCGGCGCGGTGCACCGTATCGCGGCACGTATCGACGATCAGTACGATCTCATCGCCGGCGCGCTGTCGGCTTCGCCCGAAAAGGCGATCGCATCCGGACGCGACCTCGGTCTCGATTCGTCGCGGACTTATTCCAGCTATCGCGAGATGGCGATCCGCGAGGCGAAGCTGAAGAACGGCATCGAGGCGGTGGCGATCGTCACGCCGAACCATGTTCACTACGATGCAGCCAAGGAATTCCTGAAGCGCGGCATTCATGTCATCTGCGACAAGCCGCTGACATCCAACCTTGCCGATGCGAAGAAGCTGAAGAAGATCGCCGACGAGAGCGGCGCACTCTTCGTGCTGACGCATAATTACACCGGCTATCCGATGGTCCGCCAGGCGCGGGAGATGATCGCGAATGGCGAACTCGGCGACATCCGCGTCGTCCAGGCCGAATATCCGCAGGACTGGCTGACGGAAGCGGTCGAGCAAACCGGCCAGAAACAGGCCGCCTGGCGCACCGATCCGGCGCAGTCCGGCGTCGGCGGCTCGACCGGCGATATCGGCACGCATGCCTATAATCTCGCCGCCTTCATATCAGGTCTTGAGCTCGACAGCCTCGCCGCCGACCTCGACAGCTTTGTTCCGGGCCGCCGGCTGGACGACAATGCGCATGTCATGCTGCGCTTCAAGGCAAAGGGCTCGGAGAAGCCGGCCAAGGGCATGCTCTGGTGCAGCCAGGTGGCCCCCGGCCATGAAAACGGCCTGATGGTGCGTGTCTACGGCACCAAGGGCGGGCTGGAATGGACCCAGAAGGACCCGAACTACTTGTGGTACACGCCTTTCGGCGAGCCGAAGCGGCTGATCACCCGGGGCGGCGCCGGTTCAGGCGCGGCTGCCGGCCGTGTCACGCGCGTGCCGTCAGGGCATCCGGAAGGTTATCTCGAAGCCTTTGCGACGATCTATACCGAAGCCGCGCATGCGATCAACGCCCGCAAGAAGGGCAAGGCCGTCGACAAGGCGGTGGTCTACCCCACAGTCGATGACGGCGTGAAGGGTGTGGCCTTCGTCGAAGCCTGCGTCGCGTCTTCGAAGAAGAACGGCGCTTGGGTCAAGGTCTAGAGACACGCCATGTGGTTCCATAAATAACTGTTACGCAGCAAGGGCTTGCTTTTTGGCGCTGGCGAAAGTGAGCGGTAGGTCGACGGTTCGAAGTGGTTCAACTGCAAAGCCTGATGACAGGGTCTCTCCCGTCAAGGCGCGTAATCAGTTTGGTCGCGAGCTCCACCCCAGCAAACTCCGCGAGCGGCGACTATGCCGGCGCTCTTGGCATCGGAGCTCAGAACGCCGGTAGCACGGTCGACATGGACGGTTGGCTTCAGCGTGCCGACGGCTGCTTTTCCGCGCTTCTGACCGACGGTTGGATCATAACCCGAAGCTCCGCGAGCGCCTGCTCTCGTTCCGGATGAGCGGATGCAAAACGCCCGAGGTCGAGTATCGGAAGCGTCCTTGTTGCAGCGGCCACGGCATTATCCTTCTTGATGAAATTATTACGCCGGAAATGGTGAGCTCAGATCTTGAAGATGGGCATCCGCCTTACCCTTGCGGACAATGCCCGCAGTCGTCATCTTCTTCCTAGGGTGTACGTGCTCCCGCATCAGCTTCTCCGGGATTCGCTTTTTTGTTCTGTCCCGGCAGCGAGCAAAAAGAACTGCGCCAGGAATAGATAACGCCAAGGCTATGTTCAGGGCGCGACACGCACGATCAGCTTTCCGAAATTTTTCCCTTCCAGAAGGCCAAGAAAAGCCTCCGGAGCGTTTTCAAGGCCGTCAACGATATCTTCCTTGTACTTCAGCCGTCCTTCGGAGATCCACGCTCCGGCTTGCTGATAGAAGTCAGGACGCTGGTCGGCAAATTCGCGCTGTATGAAGCCTCGTATGGTGAGGCTTTTCCGCAGGATGGCACGCATCACAGCAGGAAGCTGATCACGTCTGCTCGCGACAGAGGAGGTTTCGTTGTAATGCGCGATGAGCCCGCAGACCGGTATGCGTGCGAAGTCGTTCAGCAATGGAAACACCGCGCTCCAGACGTGGCCACCAACATTCTCGAAATAGACATCAATTCCGTTCGGACAGGCAGCTGCGAGTTGTGCCGGAAAATCGCTCGAATGATGGTCTATCGCGACATCGAAGCCGAGCTCTTGGCGTAAGTGGTGACATTTCTTGGACCCGCCTGCGATTCCGACAACACGCGCACCGTAAATCTTTGCCATCTGCCCAACTGCCGAGCCAACCGCGCCGCTCGCTGCTGCGACCACAAGTGTTTCCCCGGCTTTGGGTTTGCCGATATTGCGAAGCCCGGCATAAGCCGTGAAGCCGGGCATTCCAAGAATGCCAAGCGCTGTCGTGATCGGTGCGGTTTCCGGATCGAGCTTCTGCAAGCCCGTGCCATCTGAAATCGCATAGCTCTGCCAGCCGGAATGCGAGAGGACGATATCCCCCACCTTGAACGCCGTGTTGCGGCTGCGTGCGACGTGCGCAACCGTGTCCCCTTCCATCACACCGCCGATTTCGACCGGCTTGGCATAGGACTTGGCATCGTCCATGCGGCCCCGCATGTAGGGGTCAAGGGAAAGATAAAGCGTCTGGAGAAGAACCTCGCCCTCGGCGAGATCTCGAACCGTCTCCCGCTCGAGCCGGAAATTCGCGGCCACCGGCTTTCCGGATGGGCGCGATGCAAGGACGATGCGGGTGGTAACGGGTGGACTAGTCATGGGTGTGCTCCTCTTCGGATTTTTCCTTGGTGTATCAGGAATTTGCTTCAAGCGAACTGAGCGCTCGCCATCTGGGGCCCACCGGAGCACCGCTTGTCGCCGTACCACGGGCGCATTTTGAATGGCCGCATGATTTTATCCTTCAACCGATACCAATTTAAGGAATTATGCAGCAACCGACCTCCGACGGTTCCCCACACGAAACGAAGTCGAGAACACCTGCTGACGCATGACTATACGGTCATCAGTCGGCGCTCGTTGTCTGATGGCCAGGTTGCTGGTGATCCAACTGCCCGCGCACCTCGTTTCCGCGTCTCAGCAGATTGAGGATTGGACAGATCTTTTCCACGGTCGCCTGCAGTCTGGCGATGTCCGCGGTGCTTGCGGGAGATACCAGGGTGACCAGGTAGTTGATGTCCTGGGGATAGACGGGAATGTCTTCATATCCGTCTGCACCTGCACGCGGATCGATCGTGGCGGAGACTTCCGCATGCAGCGACTCAAGCGGCACGCCCTGATCGGAAGCATGGATCAGAAAGGTATGGGTCAGGCAGCTCGAAAGCGCGCCGAGCAGCAGTTCTGGAGACGACGGACCCAGATTGTAGCCGGCGAAATCGGGCGGGCTGTCGGAAATGACCTGAAAATCCCGTATTCGGATACGACGTACGCCGCTGCGGCCCTCTGCGCTTGCACTGGCCTTCAATGTGACCGCGCCCAGTTCGCCTTTTTTGACGCGCGCCCGCCGATCGAGTAGTGCTTCGCGCTTCTGTCGGAGATATTCATTCAAAGTTGTCATCGCTTGCTAATATTCCCTGTTGTCAAGACCGATGCCGGGATGGCCGAAGCGGATCGTCGTTTCTTCGCCAGAGACGGATCCAGGCGAGGCAATAAGCGCGGCAAGCACCGTGCGGCGAAGCATCCGCCGGGCGTTCGAAAATCTCATTGTTAAAATCGACGGGGCTATGAAACGCTGTTCGATAGAATTTTCTAATTTTGTCCGCTTGCCCGAAACAGCCGCCTCCACCACCAAGCGGTTTGTGCGTGGGCGCCTCGCACACGCCCTCATTCATCTCGGTTCCAGCCCTTGCTTTCAGCTGTCTTTGCGACGAGGGATGCATAGTCTTTACTGATCTCGTCGAGCTTTTTCACCAATTCACCGTCTGGTCCGCCGAGCAGACTTTGATAGTCCTCGCCTCTCTTTGACTTCTCCCAATCATTCCCAATAAAGCGTGCGGTTGCCTTGCCAGAAGAAGACACCTCCGGTGCGGGATCACCGAAGGATGCGGCAGCGCGTCTCAGGCCGTCTTGGAAGGTTGCGTCATCAAGGCCGCTGTAAGGCTTTCCTTCGGAATTCGTCACATTGAGGAAGATCTGTTCGTCTCCGAACACGGTGTATCCGCCGCCCAGGCCCTTTTCCGTTGCGTCTGCTGCCTCGAAGAATTTCTGCGCGACGGTGGCATTAAGGCCGTCTTGGTGAAACCGCACGACAACAAAGCCGGTCTTGCCCGTCGCGTCGTCGAGGCGAGAGGCAAGGACGCTATATTGGCGGAAGACGTAGCCCAGGGAGCCGGCAAGCCGATCAGCCGCGGTGTCGTCAAGATCCCCCTCGGTCTGAAGTGACGCATTGGTTTTGAGGAGATACCCGCCGGGCGTCACCTCTGTCTCCAAGGTCGCAGGGTCGATGCCATTGGCTGTTATGATCTTCGGCACGATCTCTTTTAGCACTTCGGCTGAAAATGCCGCTCGATCATCATAACTGGCCTGGGAAAGCCGCGGCAGATGGAAACCTGCGGAGGGTGTCGCCTCGTAGGACAGCAGCACCTTTTGATCTGCAAGCGCCGTAGTTTGGAATGCGAAAGGGATGATGGCAGCCAGAACAACTGCTCTCAATGTGGTTCGCAATGCGAGGGCTCTTTGGGCGAGAAATCTGCTTTGCATGCAGTATGGTCCTGGTTGAACGTTGCAACGTTTTGTTGGAGATAATGTTGAAGATCACCTGTCGAGGGCTGACAGCGCTGTGCCTGCCATGGTTTGAGGCGCTGGAAGCTGTTTCAATGGCGGTGCCGATAGCGGCGCGAAGAGATTTCGATAGTGAGTTCGGCGCATTTCGATTGGAGTTCCTTGTCCGTGCCGTCTTCGAAATGGTCGTCGAGGAGCAGGGAGCGATACTCTCGAGCGAGCAACTTCGTTTCAAGATCGTCGCGCAGTGCGGAAAGCCGGAAGAATTGGCGTAGCCTGCCCATGGTGTCTCTCCGATTAGGCGGCGCGATGAACGCCGGCGTTTGATGCCGACATCAGTTTGTGGATTGCCCGCAGCACGTCCGACGGCGAGGCAAAGTGCTGGCCGTCGAGGTCATGAACATGAAACTTCACGGCGATGAACTTCAGCAGGTCCTTGTCTGGAACGACGATACCGACCGGAACGCCGGCGTATTCGATCACCTGTTTGGCCATTGCGATCATCCGATAAAATCGGCCCTCTTGCGAAGTGCACTCGGCGGAGGCACGTTATAGTCTATCAATTTTATAGACTATATAAGAAGGAAATACGGGAGACCATTCCCATCGATGCCAACTTCTCCCTGTAATTTGAGAAAATATTTCTAATTTGAGAGGGTGGCGGCTTTCGGGCATGGGTGCAAGTGGCACCCAGGCCTTGATTTCCGACGGCATCAGCATCAGCAAACAAATTATTCTTTTTCAACGCAAAAGAAATTCTGCCTTCCGGCACTTGGCGGAAAGCGTCCCCGGGCTCCCTATGTCGGCGAGCACACTTCCGAAGCAGTCCGCTCCACCATTTTCGACGCCCCGGTCACCCAGGGGGAGTGATACGGAACGAAAAGCCCCTTTCGTGCGAACTAGCAGTTCGAATTTGGCACGCGTGTTGCCCGAGCCGCGGCGGTGAATATGCATGGCGACGCGCGACCACTTCTAGATCGGCGTGGCGAATATCAGCATGTGACACGGTAAGAGTGTCAGCGTTCTCCTTAAGATTACGCCCTGCGTTTTGGCGATGACGCGACAGACTGTTTTTTCGCGATTCCCATGACCCACATATGAAATTCTCTTCCATAGGGCTTTTCAAACGCGGAACGATCCCAAGCAAGGTAGTAGCTCTCTGGAAGCGGAAGGCGGATGTCGAAAGGAACGACAAGAGTACCAGCTCGCAACTCGTCCTCGATCATCGAAACCTGAGCCAGAACGAAGCCGTGGCCGTTGACAGCAGCATCGATTGCGTTGCTCGACAGCGCGAAAAAAAGGCTTGAAAGCTTTTCGTTCACAGTTGCACCAACGAGTTGCGCCCACTCGCTCCATTGCGGAGGGCGGCTGTAATGCGATTCCCACTCGATATTGAGCAACGGGAATTTAAGAAGGTCGGCGGCCGTCGATAACGTTCGCCCCCCAAGCAGACGCGGCGAGCACGCGGGGACCACCCAATCTGTGTAAAGGGGCGCGAAATGGGCGTGCACCTCTACGCGCTTTCCGTAGGTTATGCGAAAATCACTCTGGCCATCCAACAGACTCGGTTCGTCATCCTTGCCGATGATGCGGACATTGGCTTCAGGGTAGAGGGCCTGCCACTCGAAGATCTTGCGGCCTATCCATTTGTTCACGACCGAGCTGAGCGCCGTCAGCACGATCCCAGTCTGGCTTCGCGCCCGTTCGAGAACATCGACGGAATGATTGAGCTGGCTGAACCCTTTGGCGACTTCTTTGTGAAGGAGAACACCCCAAGACGTGAGCTCCACACGGCGTCCGATGCGTTCGAGAAGCGTAACGCCGAGATGATCCTCAAGTTTGCGGACTTGTTGGCTGATAGCACTGGGTGTCACGCCGAGTTCTTTGGCAGCCGTGCTCATCGTGCCGCACCTTCCTACGGCTTCGAAAGCTTGTAGGGCATGGAGTGGTGGCATCCCCATAGCGTTTCTCCAATTTACGCGATTGTTAAGATTTTCTAAACTAGAACGCAACCGATATCCGCTTGTCCCGCAGCGCAACAAGGAAAATACTGTCCCTATCAAAGCTAAAAACGGGGAAGAAAGTGATGTTTCTCAGAAATGCTTGGTACGTCGCTACGTGGGATCATGAAATTGGGCGCGACCTGACACCCGTAACGATGCTCGGCGAAAACATCGTCCTTTACCGTCTGCAGAATGGTAAGCTCGCAGCACTTGAAGATGCCTGTCCCCATCGCAAGCTTCCCTTGTCGATGGGAAGGATCAAGGGCGATGACGTCGAATGCGGCTATCATGGTCTGACCTTCGACTGTTCCGGCGCCTGCACCCGCGTGCCCGGTGCAGAGCGTATTCCCCATGTCGCCTGTGTCCGGTCATACCCCGTTGAGGAACGTTACGGGCTTGTCTGGGTCTGGATGGGCGATGTCGCAAGAGCTGATCCCGCCGAGATCTTCGAAGTCGAGCATTTCGGTAACCCGTCCTGGGGCATCAACCGGGGCGAGTCGATGACAATCAACTGCAATTACCTCTACATGACGGACAATCTGCTGGATCCGTCTCACGTCGCATGGGTGCATCAGAGCTCGTTCGCCAGTTCGGCTTGCGAAGAAACGCCCTTGGAAACGACGGTGAAGAGTGACGGCGTCGTCGTCTGGCGTTGGATGCTTGATTCGGACCCTGCGCCCTTTTACGCCCCCTTCCTGCAGTTCGAAGGGAAATGCGATCGCAAGCAGCATTACGAGGTTCGCTATCCCAGCAATGCCATCATCAAGGCGATCTTTGCGCCGTCCGGGTCCGGTGGCGAGGGCCGTAAACTGCCGGACAATACGTTCCTGATGGACAGCTACAACTTCATGACTCCGGTCGATGAGAACCGCACGAAGTATTACTGGTTCCAGATGCGCAATTTCGCGCCTGACGACCCGGATGTCTCGGCGCGTTTTGCAACATCCGTACGTGGTGCCTTCGAAGAGGATCGCGTCGTGCTGGAAGCGGTTCATCACGGTATCGCGAACAAGCAGACTCCAAACCTCGACCTGAAGATCGACGTGGGACCACTGCGCTTTAGACGGAAGCTGTCACAGATGATCGAAGGCGAAACTGTGGCTGTGGCCGCTGCTGCGGAATAAGCGCCTTCGCTGGAGTGTCTTTACGATCCGATCTTCGCGCGCGTCATAAAACAAAGCGGAGACGACAAAAAATAACAATCGGGAACATAGCTGGTGATCGGCAAAAGCCGACACCAGCGACAAATCGGGAGTATCCTTGATGCGCCACATCAGGCAGCCTGAGCTCTATTCTGTGGATTACAATGTGCTGCGGCAGCGTTTTCTCTCCGCAGCGCGCCGGTCGAATGCTGCCCTGTTCGAATACAAGCACCCGTTGCATGGGCCAGATGGCGAAAATCTGTTCACCGATGTCGCCTATCTTGGTGAACGCAACGCCTCGAAAAAACTCGTCATCCTGTCTGGAACTCACGGAGTGGAAGGGCAATTCGGATCGGCATGTCAGGCTGAATGGCTTTCCGCAAACAATCCGTTGCAGCTTCCTGCCGATACAGCGCTGGTGATCGTTCACCTGATCAACCCCTGGGGAACGGCATGGAGCCGACGGGTCAACGAAGACAATGTCGATCTCAATCGCAACTTCATCGACTGGGAGGTCGCGACCCCCCGCAACGACAAATATGCTGAACTGCATGAGGCTTTGGTTTGCGCCGAATGGGATGGCCCCAATCGCGACCGTGCAGATCAAATGCTGTCGCAAGCGAGAACATCAGCAGGTGGTCATGCCCGCATTGCGACCATCGTCGAAGCAGGCCAGTACGATTGTCCCGACGGACTGTTTTATGGCGGTAGCGGCCCGGTATGGTCGAACCGCACCCTCAATGACATCTTGAGCACATTTGTCGCCGGTGCTTCGGATGTCATCGTCTTCGACCTGCACACCGGCGCCGGCCCTTATGGATATCCCGCTCTGCTCTCGGTCGCCGAAGAGGACCATGCAGGCCTGCGATGGGGCACGAGCACCTACGGGCATGCACTCAAGGTGGTGATGACCGGCAAGGGTGCGATAACCGATACCGGAATTGCAGCGACGGCGACCGGATATGTGTCGGCCGCAGTGCGAAAAGCCTTGCCGACCAGCCGCGTGCTGCCGCTTGTGATCGAGTGCGGGACGCTTGAAGGCGCGGTGGTGATGGACGCCGTGAAAGCGGACAACTGGTTGCATCTCTTCGGCAAACTCGAATCTCCACTCGGGCAGAAAATCAAGAAGACGCTGAGAGCGGCATTCATACCCCATGACCCTGAATGGCAGCAGAACTGTCTGGCGACAAGCCTCCGATACTTCGACCGCGCGTTGATGGCGCTTGCCTCTGTCGCTCGTGCCGATCCAGGTGGCGACATCGCCAAGAACGCAGTCTCCATTACCGACTGGCCCCCGGCGGTGCCGTTGAACGCCAAACGCCATGAACGGCCAGCCGTGGAGGTTCATGATCTTCACAAGAGTTTCGGCACGCACGAAGTGCTGTCGGGCGTGGGGCTGAGTGCCGATCCCGGTGAAGTCGTCTCGATGATCGGATCGTCGGGTTCCGGCAAGAGCACGTTTCTGCGCTGCATCAACCTGCTTGAACAACCCAGCAGCGGAACGATCGTCGTCGACGGCGAGGAAATACGAATGAAACCCGCGAAGGGCGGGTGGTCTCATCCCGCGGACATGCGCCAGGTCGAGCGTATCCGCGCGCGGGTGGGAATGGTGTTCCAGAACTTCAATCTCTGGCCCCACATGTCGGTGCTGGAGAACATTATCGAGGCTCCCGTCCATGTTCTTTGCGAACGTCGCCAGGATGCGGTCGAACACGCGCATCAGCTTTTGAAAAAGGTAGGGCTGTCGGAAAAGCATGCCCAGTATCCCGGCCAGCTTTCCGGAGGGCAGCAGCAACGCGCGGCAATTGCGAGAACACTCGCGATGCGGCCGAAAGTCATTCTTTGCGACGAACCGACGTCCGCTCTCGACCCGGAGCTCGTGGGCGAGGTTCTCCGCGTCATTCGTCAACTGGCGGAAGAAGGTAATACGATGATCCTCGTGACGCATGAAATGCAGTTTGCGCGCGAAGTATCCCACAAGATTCTGTTCCTGCATCAAGGGAAGGTGGAGGAAGAGAGTACACCGGCGGAGTTGTTTACCAATCCGCGATCGGAACGGCTGCGTCAGTTCCTGTCGCGGACTTTGTAACCCCAACCGCTGATCACACGTGCCGGTCGTTTCCCGGCAAATCAAACCCATTAAGTCAACCAATAGGGGAATTCACATATGAATCTGAAAGTCCTGTCACTCGCCCTGCTTCTTGCCGGCGTCAGCACGGTGCACGCCGCCGAAGGTGAATTGTCGATCGGCACCGAAGGTGCCTATCCCCCGTGGAGCATGGCAGACGCCGCTGGCAATGTGACCGGCTTCGATGCCGATGTCGGGAGCCTGCTGTGCACCAAGCTGGCCGTAAAATGCCGGTTCGTCGTGCAGGCCTTCGACGGCCTGATCCCGGCCCTGAAGGCGAAGCGCTTCGATATCATCATCTCGGGGATGTCGATCACCCAGGATCGGAAAAAGGAAATCGACTTTTCGGTCGGCTACGCTGAGCTGGCAAACATGTTTCTCGTGCCGAAAACGTCAGATCTGGCCGGCATCAAGGACATCGACGCTTTGTTGAAGGGCCTGGACGGCAAGACGATCGGCGTTCAAACCGGCACGACACACGCTCATTTCATCGAAAAGCGCGTACCATCCGCCAATCTGAAAACCTACGACACACTCGACAACATGCAGATCGATCTGGCAAGCGGCCGCGTCGAGGCAGCATTTGCAGATGCTTCTGCCCTTCAGGACTTTCTTGCCAAGCCGGAGGGCAAGGACTTCCAGTTCGTCGATGTGAAAGTCCAGAGCAAATTCGATTCCACCCTGGGTGAAGGCATCGGCGTCGGAATTGCCAAAGAGAGCACGGAGCTGAAGGCAAAGATCAACACGGCGCTGTGTGAGCTTGTCGCGGATGGTTCGATCGGAAAGTCGAGCCAGAAGTGGTTCAAGATGGATATCTCCCGTCCCTGCAACTAAGACGCCAGCCCCGCACGCTGCAAACCGTGCGGGGCTCTCATTCCCTCGTCGCCGACAAGGTGCGCACGGTCGAAAATGCTGACAACGCCTGGTGCCGACAAGGCATGGGAATTCGCAGCGGAACTCAGGGCAAATCTCATGGAGTCTAGTCTGATCCTGGTCTGGCAAGGTGGTTGGATAAGGGCCATTCTGCAAGGCGCTGCGATAACGATTTCCGTCGGCGCGATGAGCATGATTGCCGGTGCCTTGATCGGAACCCTGTGCGGTGTCATCAAGTGGGCACGGATATTCCCGTTGACTCTCTTGGTGGACGCATACACCTCTCTGGTGCGCGGAGTGCCTGAACTGCTGATTATCTATCTGCTGTTCTTTTCCTCGGTGGAGTTTGTCACGAAGGTTGCGACTGCATTCGGATATGCAGCTCTGGCGGATAGCGGATACGCCTTCATCATCGCCGTCATTGCAATCGGTACAATCTCCGGTGCCTATTCGACAGAGGTTATCAGGGGAGCATTGGCTTCCATCCCGGCGGGGCACATCGAAGCTGCGCGGGCATTGGGAATTCCCGGCCGCCGGATCTTCAGGCGCATTATCGTCCCGCAAATGCTTCGCATCGCCATTCCCGGCATGAACAACGTCTGGCAAACGACCATCAAGGATACGGCGCTGGTGTCAGTCGTCGGGTTGCAGGAGTTGATGCGGACCGCTTCCGTGGGTGCCGGCAGCACCCGAAACCCTCTGATTTTCTACCTCATCGCAGCTTTGGTGTATTTCGCGATCACCCTGATCAGCCAGGCTGGATTTGATAGGATGGAACGCTTGGTCGGACTGAAGGCAAGGAAGTAACGCGATGGACATCGAATTTTTAGCAACATCGATGCCGTTCCTGTTGAAAGGGCTGTCCACAACGGCGGCCATAACAGCCATTTCGGTCGCAATCGGCTTCAATCTCGGGCTTGGCCTTGCGCTGATGCGACTGTCCGAAAACCGGTTCCTTGCGGGCTTTGCAAAATACTACAGCATGGTCTTCCGCGGGACACCGCTGCTTGTGCAGTTGTTCCTGTTTTATTACGGGCTCGGCCAAATTGGCTTTATCAAAAGCAATGCCATAACCTGGTGGATCATCAGCGACGGCGCGCGTTGCGCGGTCATGGCCATGGCGCTCAATACCGCGGCCTACACATCCGAAATTCTGCGCGGCGGATTATTGTCCGTTCCCTCAGGTTTGAAGGAAGCGGCCAAGGCCGCCGGAATGTCACCATTTCTGCGCTTCCGCCGGATCGAATTCCCGCTCGCCATTCGCCAGGCGCTGCCTGCTTACGGCAATGAGCTTATCCTCGTCGTCAAGGGTACGAGCCTTGCTTCGACAATCACTGTTCTTGAAATCACGGGATATGCAAAGCGCCTGATGAGCCAGACCTTCGCGATTTTCGAAGTCTTTGCCCTGGCCGGTGCCATCTACCTCGTCATCAACCTCACCCTCGTCATGCTGATCCGCTTGCTAGAGGGACATCTGATGCGTCACGAGGCACGGTGAGAGCCGCCAATGTTGGCGAATTGAAACGACACAACCAGCTCCGTCTCTTTACGCTTACGCTGCGCTCCCGAAGAACGCGGCGTTTCCATGTCAGCCGATGACTTTGCCGGGATTGAGGGTGCGCGCGCCATCCATGGCTGATTTGATCTGCGTCATCAGGGCAAACTTCACTGGGTCGGCGGTCTCGCGTAAAGAGTGAATGCGTTTTGAGCCGATCCCATGTTCGGCAGAGAACGAGCCTCCCGATTGCGTGAGGTCGCGGTAAAGAACAGATTCGACGGCGGCAGCCTTGTCAGGTATCAGATCCGCGCCTGAGACGTTCAGGACAATATGAAGGTTGCCGTCAGCAATATGCCCGAAGAGATAGGGATCGAAGGCGGGATCGATTGACCGAAGTTCCGGTATGCAGCGAGCGATATATTCATCGATTTGGGAGAGGGGGACAGAGACGTCAAAAGAAGGTGCTGCCGGGTGTCGGCGATAGATGAGGTCCGTGTCCTCTCTCAAGCGCCACAACTCGGCCTCCTGCGCCCGCGACGTTGCAACAACAGCGGATATACCCGGATACGTTTCATACAGTTCCTCGTAAATCCTGCCGAGTTCCATCTGAAGCTGTTCCTCATTTCCTCCGCCGAGCGAGAGGATGAGATTGACAGGATAGTCAGGGGAATAATCGGTCGCCGACCAACGGTGCTCGCCCGCCGTTAACGCAAAAAACGAGTTCCAGATGGCTTCGGCCGCGCGCATCTGGCCGTACTGTGCGTTCAGCCCAAGCCTGGTTGCCTCAAGAGCCGCTTCCACGCATGGAAGCCCGAAAAGCGCGGTTGCGGTCGCTGCGGGAACCGGCTCCAGTTTGATGGCGACCTTCGTCACGATCCCAAGTGTACCCTCCGCCCCGATAAAAAGATGCTTTAGGTCGTATCCCGCAGCGTTCTTCACAACGCGCGTCAGATCAGAGAAGATCGAGCCATCCGGCAGCACAACTTCCAGCCCAAGAACGCGATGTCGCATGACCCCGTAGCGAAACGCCGAAATTCCACCGGCATTGGTCGAAACCATTCCGCCGATCGTGGCAGACCCACGCGACGGCAGGTCGATACCTGGTTCCAGGTGATGCTCGGATGCGGCGGCCTGCAACGCCTGAAGCGTGACGCCCGCCTCCACAACGGCAACCCGCTCGATAGGATAAATCTCGACAGTTCCGTTCAAGCGGGCTGTGGACAGGACGATCTGACCAGGCATGGAAATGCTCCCGCCGACAAGCCCGGTTCGTCCGCCTTGCGGGACAATCGATATGCCATGCGCAAAGGCGCTTTTTATAATGGCCGCAACGTCCTGCGTCGACGATGGAAACGCCACGGCGGTCGCGCCGAGATTCGCCGCTGTCACGCCATAATCCAGATTGGCGACGGCATCGCCCTGCTTCAGGTTCGACAGGCCGATGATCTGATCGATGTCATTAAGAAATGCGGCGGACAAATCCCGCGTCACGTCGGTATTCTGCTTGATCATGACGCGACTTTTGCCTCGCAGAGTTTATCCTTCAGCAGGCGTAGAGCTTTCAGAAATCGGTCGTTTTCTGCGGCGAGCCCGACGGTAACGCGGATAAAGCTGGCAAATTCGGGTTCTTTCCAGGGTTTGACGATAATGCCGTGTGACAGGAAATGATCGAAAGCCATTGCACTGTCACCACCGACATCGATGAATAGGAAGTTCGTCTGAGACTCTGGAACAAACAGCTCAAGCGAAGCGATCGCGATCGCCATACGCTTGCGCTCACTGATGACGCTCGCGACCGAAGCCCGCATCCAGTTCTCGTCTTCAAGGGCAGCAACGGCCGCCAATTGCGCGGCCGCATTGACGTTGAACGGTGTCTTTGCCGATGACATGGTCTGTGCCAGTCGTTCATCGGAGGCAACGGCATAGCCCACCCGGAGCCCAGCCAGCCCATAGGCTTTCGAAAACGTTCTCAGCACGACGTAGGAAATCGCGCTGTCAGCGAGCATCTTGAGCCCGTCAGGTGTATTCTCGTCGCAGAACTCGAAATAGGCTTCATCAAAAACAAGCAACGTTTCCCGCGGAACAGCCGCGATGAGGTGTGAGAGTTGACTTTGTTTGAGCGCCGGTCCCACCGGGTTTGAAGGGGAGGAGATGAAGAATATTGAGGGCTTTTTTTTGAGTGCGATCCTCATAGCCTCAAGATCAAATCGAAGATCTTTCGTCATTGGTACCTTGACGATTTTCGCACCGTTTGCCCTGGGCTCGATTTCGTGTAGACCGAAGCCGGGCGTCATTGCGACGACAGTGGAAAATGGGCGCAGGACCGCGCGGCAAACAGCAGCGATCATCTCTTCGGACCCGTTCCCGATGACAATTCGACTTCCGGCAACGCCGAGCTTTTTGCTTAGCGCATCGCGCAAGATCAAACAGGCAGGATCCGCATAGCGGGAGGGATCGAGATTGGCCAGCGCTACAGCCACTTTCGGAGAACAACCGTAAGGGTTCTCGTTGCTGGCAAGGGCTGCAATCTCGGTCAGACCCGTCTTGCTGCGCGCCACGGCAATGTTCATTCCGGCATTATAAGGTGGCAGTTCTGCAACGTTCGGATTGAGTCTAAGTGTTTCGGCCATCGGTTGATCTCGCTGATTTTAATTGAACGCTGGAACCTAGAACTAGAGGTCGAGTACGACTGAACTGATGGGCTTGGAGCAACAGAGGAGAATCCGCCCGGCTGGTACGGCATCCAGCGGCTCCTGCACATATTCCACGTCACCCGAAATGAGGCCCTGGACACAGCTTCCGCAGACACCTGCTCGGCAGGAGAAGGCCGGCTCAATGCCCTGGCTTTCCAGGAAGCTCAGGATCGATTCCGAGGCTGAATCCCAGCCGAACCTGGCATTCGACTTTCCAAGAACAATCTCGATGCCTGTGCTTTCTGCCTCTGGTGACACGAGAGCGGCATCCAAGCGCGGATCTGCTTCCTTCTTCGGCCGCGATGGCGAAAGCAGGGATGCAGGCCCGAAAAATTCGTAGGCAATCTTGCTCTTCTCCAGGCCGAGAGAAAGAAGCAGGTCATACATCGCCTGCATAAACGGTGGCGGTCCGCACATATAGGCTTCGTAATCGTCCAGCGGCAGGAGCGACTGCATGGTCTCTCGTGTGATAAAGCCGGTCGAGTGGAAAAGTGCCGCTTTCGCGTCTTCATCTGTCGGAAAGCGATAACAGTAGTGTACGTTGACATTGCTGCGCCGTTCAGCAAGCTCCCGCACTTCTTCGCGCAACGCGTGGGCGGCAGCCCCATCGCAGGCATGGACGAACCAGACCGGACGATCGCCTTCCTTGACCAACACCTTCAACATGGAAATGGTAGGTGTAATTCCGACGCCGCCGGACAGCAAAATGACCGGTCGCTGACTGGCTTTGTCGAGCTTGAAGGCGCCGCGGGGTCTGTCGACATTTATGACTGTACCTTCTTCCACGGTGTCATGGAGCCAGCACGAAGCAATCCCATTGGCCATGTCCGGCGTTAACGCCGCCTCCCGTTTCACGGTAATACGATATACGCCTGCCTCACTCGGTGCGGACGAAACCGTGTAATTCCGGACAAGCGGTTCTCCCTCGTTCGGATCGGGTATCTGGATCGTGAGGAACTGGCCCGCCTCGAAGGGCCGCCAATCCCCAGGATTGACGGGCGCAAGGTAAAAAGACGTGATCGTGGCACTCTCGCGGACTTTTCTCTTTACCTCGAACGGCCGAAAGCGCGTATCCAGGGTATTCACCATGATCTGCTTTTTCCTTTTAGTGCTAGGTCGGGCGATCCGTAGGTCTCGCCCTCAGGTCTTCCTGTGAGACCGATCAAAAACGGCTGGATTCGATCTTAGGAGTGCGGCCACGCTCCGAAATGCGCGACCATTTGGTCGTCACCGATTGTTGCCCCCGACTCCCGACCGCAAATTATCCCTCTGACAAGTCTCATTATTTGAGGGTTGGTTGAGAGACACAATCCCGCGCTCAATGCGTTTTTGTTTAGAAAAGCTAAACTGCGGTGATCCCTAGGGTCAGCCCATCAGGCGAGAGCGGCGAATGCGGTCATCGCGACCGCTCTTTCACTATGGCGCCGGACGAGGGAGCCATCCACCTCATCAAGCTTAGTACCATTGATCCGCTTGCTTACCTTAGCGGCACGCTCACCGCCATCGTCAATGGTCACAAGCAGAGTCGGGTAAGCGAACTGCTGCTATGGAGCTGGCCCTCTTTACAGGGCGGCGCCAGCGACCGCTGTTGATTTCAATATAGCCTCGTCGAAACGGGAAAGCTCACGCCTTTGTGTTGTAAGGACTTCGGCGATTGCTGACACAAATTGTCAGCACCAGCGCTGTCAAATCTGATTAGTGGCGCGACGTCGCCAGCCAGTTAGAAACGCGACACTTGCGCTTCGGATTAGCCGCCGATCTGAGCGACTGGTCCGGGTTGCAAGATCAGATCGGGGGCGGGTGAGGAACACCCCGTCGGCTTTAGATCCCATGAGGAGTGAACAGCGGCCGACGCTCTGGCAGAGTGAGGCTGCATCAAAACACTCGCTCAGGAGGAGAAGTTTATGGAACCTACATCCATTCATCCAACCGCCGTCCGCACTGATCTTGGCGCAATTTTTGTGTCATTGGAACTGAGCCGATCGACCTGGTTGGTCACTTCGTTGTCGCCGGGCAGCGGCGAGAAGATGTCGAAGCATGTAGTGGACGGTGGCAATGTGGCCGAGCTGCTGGATCGGTTTGAGCAGCTACAACAGAAGGCGCGGTTGCGCACCGGCAAGTCATTTCCCATTGTGACGATCCAAGAGGCAGGATTGGACGGCTTCTGGATACATCGCGTGCTGGAGGCTAACGGCATCGAGAGTTACGTTGTTGACGCCGCTTCGATCGCTACCTCCCGTCGACGTCGGCGTGCGAAGACCGACAAGATCGATGGAGAGGCACTAACGCGCGCGCTGCTCGCGTTTAAAGGCCACTTAGTTAAGTTTTAAAAAAGGGATATTGCAGCGAGAAAACGTTGGCCGCGAATGAAGGCCGTTAGAACTGCCATGGCTCAAGTCGACCCTACCAAAGTCGGGCTATCGCAAAGGTGTCAGTGGCACATCGTTTGCCCTTTACCTGTTCGAAGGCGGCAAGGATACCCTCTACCGGATCCATGGAACGACCGAGCCGCAGCAGTCGATTGGAAAAGCCATGTCGTCAGGCTGTATTCGCATGATGAACCAGGGCGTCATCGATCTCTACGGACGCGTTCCTGACGGTGCCAAGGTCGTTGTTCTTCCGGTCAATCAGGGTGCCGAAGCGTGACAGAGGAGACCCTTGATAAAACTGAAGGCTATAAAGGCCGTTCATTTACACCCATGCGCCGGGCTGCTTGCGCTGCAGGCGTGTCTCTCCTTGGAATCAGCGCGGCTGCACGGGCGAGGGATTTGACCAGCAGGGTTTCGCCAAAGCGCAGTCCTTTGCTCCGCAGTTGCGGCAGTGATTGAACCGGCTCGGGTGTCATGTCTACCGCATTCATAATGCGACTGGCCAACTTGACCGGGTGCGCCGGCAGGCTTTTCCGTTGGAGGGGCACTACTCTGTCGTTTTCGACGAACACCGGGAAATGTACGAGCGCATCAAGCGCCGAGATGAAGATGGCGCCGCGAGTGCTTTTCAGTTGCAGTTGGACAGCAATTTCCCTTCGATACAAATACTCAGGAAAAAGCGACCGGATCTCATAAGCGGAGATGCAGACGTCAGCGTCAGCGATATTCGTTGAGATCGATATCCTCGAGGCGGCGGTGCCGGATTCATTCGGCCTCACCAGCTTCGTGTCGCTTCCCGTTTCTCTCAATTAAGGATTGAATGGCACGACCAATGCCTCCGGGTATAACACTGGGGTCAAACCCAACGTCCAATCAACGGCAAGCGGCTTAGGCCGTCACAATTCTCGCTGTGTCGAACATTGTGAAATCTGCGCCAGAACGAGCGACATGAAATCAATGACTTAGTTCCATAAATATGGGTTATCCAAACTCCAACCGATGATGAGGTCTTCGGGTCGCATCCTTTCAAGGCGCTCGACTGGGGCGTACGCTTATTTAAGAGCGCTTACCTTAGCTGCTTCGTTATTTAAGCGAAGGCCCACTTGCTTAAATAGTAGCTGAAAATCATAATCAGCCCATGTCTGATTCCGAGCTAAATCAGCGGTCCGGCCGCTTTGTCGAAACAGCAGTTGCTGGCGAAACCGTGCGGGCATTCGTACCTCCGCCATTGCCGCCTATGCCTGCCATTGATGTGCTTTCACTTCTGGAGCGTCTTAGCTTGGCGGAGCGAGCTCTCGGACGGCTAGATGGTATCACGATGCTGCTCCCTCGTCAGGAGCTCTTTCTTTACATGTATGTCAGGAAGGAAGCTGTTCTTTCCTCGCAGATCGAAGGAACACAGTCAACGCTCTCCGATCTTCTGCGTTTTGAGACGGAAGCGCAGGCGGGACAACCTATCGATGATATCCGCGAAGTTTCGAACTACGTCGATGCCATGATGTATGGTTTGGAACGACTGGAATCTCTGCCAATGTCCCTACGCCTGATCCGTGAAATGCACGCGCGATTGCTGCAAAGTGGGCGCGGCGGTACCAAGAATCCCGGCGAATTCCGGCGCTCGCAGAATTGGATCGGGGGGACACGACCTGGCAATGCGCTCTTCGTGCCGCCGCCTGTCACGGAGATGGACACCTGCTTGGATGCGCTCGAAGGTTTCATGCATGAAGATCGGTCGCGGCTGCCCGCACTCATCAAGGCCGGCCTTCTGCACGTCCAGTTCGAAACGATCCATCCATTCCTGGATGGCAACGGTCGTATCGGCCGCTTGCTAGTCACGCTCTACCTTTGCATGAACGGGGTTCTGCGTAAGCCACTACTGTATCTAAGTCTTTACCTGAAGACCCATCGAACGGAATACTATCGACTGCTCCAGGAGGTCCGCGAACACGGCAGTTGGGAAGGTTGGCTCGACTTCTTCCTTACCGGCGTCGCCGACACCGCAAACCAGGCATTTGACGCCGCCACTCGGATCGTCGAGGTGTTCAAGGAAGACCGCGAGCGCATCACAACTGAAAGCGACCGAGCCGGTTCAGCGCTTCGCATCCATGATCTTTTTCAGCAAAATCCGTTCCTGACGGCAAATCAGCTTGTTCAAAAGACGGGCCTATCGGCCCCTACCGTCAATGCGGCACTCACCGATCTGGAGCGGTTCGGCATAGTTGAGGAGGTGACCGGCCGCAAGCGTGGTCGCGTTTTCAGCTATAGACGGTATCTCGCGATCCTTAGTGAAGGCACCGATCCTCTTCCCGCAGCAGTTTGAAAACCAACCAATTCACCGGTCTGCGGTTCGAGTCCCATCAAGGCGATCACCTTTCCGTCGGCAGACCTACACGTGATTTGCCTTCCGGTCAGAGTTGGATAGAAAGCGCTCGTTTGGCGACAGCGGCATCAACAAACAAATTATTCTTTTCCAACGCGAAAGAAATTCTGCCTTCCTGGCCAGACACATCCTGAGGATAACCGAACGGGCCGCGGCGACTGCATAATTCGCAGTGTTACAGCAGCCTCTGTGCGAACGCGCGCGCCGTCGTCCCGAACAATGCAGCGCAGGGGGACACGTTATCTATGCAAAAGCGACTTATCCTTACGGCCGGTATCAACAGTACCGGATATCTTGCAGACTCCTGGCGCCATGTGGGCGGTTCGCCATTCGTCTTCGCGGAGTTTGATCACTATCTGCGGACGACCAGGATTGCCCATGCCGGCATTCTTGATGCGGTGTTCTTTTCAGACCATCCGGCCCTCGGCGCAGATCCTGCGCAGCGGCCGCTGCACAGCTTTGAACCGCTTACCCTGTCGACCGCGCTTGCCGTTGTCGTGCCAGATATCGGCTTCGAGATTACGGTTTCCTCCACCTACAGCGCGCCATACGATCTGGCGCGCCGGCTGGCGACCCTCGATCACATTTCTGGCGGCCGCGTCATTTGTAATATCGTCTCATCCTTCAACCCCGCTGTTGCGGCGAATTATGGCTCTGCACCTTTGCCGCCGCGCGAGGCACGCTACAGGCAGGCACATGAATTCATGTCGGTGGTCGGTGCGTTGCTGGATAGCTGGGAGCTGCGTCGGCCAGCCGATCCACAGGCTGGGCTTTGGGATCCGGATTTTGCCCGTCCGATCGGGCACAGGGGCGAATTCTACAATGTCGCCGGGCCGCTCAACGTGCCTCGCGACCGGCAGCGGCGCGCCCTCATCGGCCAGGCGGGAGCCTCCGGGCCGGGGCTCGATTTTGCTGCCGCCTATGGCGAGATCATCTATTGCTCGCTGCTGTCGCTCTCGGCGGCTCGCGCCTTTCGTGACGAGCTCCATAAGCGGGCCATCGCGAAGGGGCGTGACGTCGACTCTTTGAGGGTCGTTCCCGGTCTGGTTCCGATCATCGGGCGCAACCGGGAAGAGGCGTTGGAGCGGCACGAGGCGGTGTCGGGAACAGGCAGCGAGGAGGGGCTGTTGCGGCGCTTCGCCAGGGATGCCGGGTTCGACTATGGCACGCTTGATCCCGATGCGCCGGTCTCGGGCGATCTGTTTACGACGACGGCCGATCAACAGCGCCCGGCAGGTTTCTCGCAGGCTCTGGCCGAACTTGCGCGCCACGAGCCTATCACGCCGAGGCAATTCGTGCGGCGCGTGGAGGGCGGTCACAGGCTCGTGGCCGGCACGGCTGATGATATCGCGGGCGACATCATCGCCTGGTGGCGTTCCGGCATCGTCGACGGTTTCAACATCCAGGCTCCGGTCCTGCCCGACGATCTCTCCGACTTCGTCGAACAGGTTGTGCCGCGACTGCAGGATGCCGGCATCTTCCCCCGACAATATGAGAGTGGAAGCCTGCGGGAGCGCTTCGGGCTGACGCAGGAAGCATCTTCATTAGATCGTTATCTCAAGGAAAGCGGCAGTGCATGAGCGGCAGATTGGACATCGTCGATATTCATACTCACCTCTGGCCGCCGGAATGGGGCCTTGATGGCGCCAGGCGCATATCCTCCGGGCTTCCCGACGATATCCTGAGGAAGATCGTCGATCCGGCCGCGCTGCTCGACGAATTCGAAGCGGCGGGTGTATCGCTTGCGGTGTTGAGCACGACGGTTGAAAGCCTGTTCGGCGTAGCAGGACCAGTCGATGCCGCGGTGATCTCCAATGTCAACGATTGGCTGGCCGGATTGGCCAAGGCCAATCCGGGGCGCCTTGCGGCATTGGCGACCGTCGATCCCTTTTCAGGCGAGATCGCAGCGCGCGAGGCAGAGCGAGCGCTTGGCGAACTCGGCCTGTCAGGCCTCGTCATCGATTCTTCCCGTGACGGCAAATTCCTGGGCGACGCCAGTGTGCGGCCGACACTTGCGGTCGCAGCCAGGTTCAAACGACCGGTCTTTGTGCATCCGGTCAACGCACCGCAGGCGGATATTCTGATCGCAGGTGCCGGCAAACTTGGCAACTCCCTTGGCCGTGGGCTGATGAACGGTGTCGCCTTCCTGTCGGTGTTGGAGAGCGGCCTGCTTGACGAGTTTCCCGACCTCGACTTCGTTTTCGCGACCCTTGGCCTCGGCGCCATCGTGCAGGCATCACGCGGCGGCCGTTACTCCAGGCAGAACCGCGCCGAAGGCCGAAGGCCGAATATCTATTTCGATACGATGGGCGACGATCCCTCGATCATCGCCATTCTCGCGGAATTCTTCGGTCCCGACAGAGTGCTTGCCGGAACCGACTGGCCGATCCTGCCATCGCTTTCGCAACAATCCCTGGGCAGGAGTTTTAAGACGGCCGGCCTCGACGCGGCAGCGCAGGCGCTTATTGCCGGCGGCAATGCGCGACGGCTTCTCGGCCGCGCCGACCGGTAGATCGACGGCTCCGCAGGTGCTCGATCATTGCGGCGATCCGGGGACAGGCTCGAAACGCTGACAAGCTTTGCTTTCAAACCGCGATAGAAAATCTGCCTTTGAGTTCGACGGCTGTGAAGGGATCATCCGGACAGCGGGGCATGGGGCTCCGTCCGCGGCCTGCCGTGTTTGTGCTTTCGGAGCAGCCTATGTCGATCAATCGTCGCCAGTTCAATCAGTTGCTACTTGCAAGCGGGGCGGGCCTCGCGATCGCCGGCATGCCTCGTTTTGCTGAAGCAGCCGCTGAAACACCGGTCAGGGGTGGTACGCTCAATTGGGCCTATTATCCCGACCCGAGCGCACTGATCGCCATCAACACGTCATCGGGCACCGGTCAGGCGATCGGACCGAAGATCAATGAGGGCCTGTTCGACTTTGACTACGACCTCAATCCGATCCCGCTGTTGGCGACGGACTGGTCGGTCAGCGACGATCAGCTGCGCTATACGTTTAAACTGCGCGAGGGCGTGAAATGGCATGACGGCGCAGACTTCACCGCTGCCGACGTGGCCTTTACGATTCTTCGGTTGAAGGAAGCCCATCCCCGCGGCCGCATCACCTATCAGAACGTGACCGCGGTCGAGACGCCCGATCCGCATACGGCGATTGTCGTCCTCTCCAAACCCGCGCCTTATCTGATCACGGCACTCAGCAGTTCGGAATCGCCGATCGTACCGAAGCATGTCTATGAAACCTTCAAGCCAGAGGAACAGCCCAAGCTTGCGCAGACGATCGGAACCGGACCGTTCATCCTCAAAGACTGGGTACCGGGCAGTCATCTGATCTTCGACCGCAATCCGGACTACTGGGACGCAGGCAAGCCCTATCTCGACCGGGTCGTCCTTCGCGTCATCCTCGATCCCTCCGCTCGCGCTGCCGCACTCGAAACCGGTGAAATCGACATCGGCGCCAACCCCGTGCCTTTGTCGGACATAGAACGCCTGAAGGCCAATCCAAACCTGGTCGTGGATACGACGACCTACGCCTATTCCGGCCCGCAGCAGCAGCTGTTCTTCAACTATGAGAACGAGATTCTCACCAAGCGCGAGGTTCGGCTGGCAATCGCCCATGCGATCGACCTGCAGAAATTGCTGGATATCGCACTCTATGGCTATGGCGCCGTATCGCCGAGCCCGGTCAGCACGGCGCTGCCGAAATGGTATGATCCGAGCATCAAGGCACGGACGCCGGATCCGAAACTCGCAGAAAAACTTCTGGATGAGGCCGGCTATCCCAGAGGCGCAAACGGCAGTCGTTTCAAGCTTCGCCTCGCCTACAACTCTTTCCTCACGCCCTCCTACGCCGACTTCATCAAGCAATCCCTCGCCGTCGTCGGTATCGAGGCGGAGATCCTCAAGTTCGATCTCGCGACCTACCTCAAGACCGTTTACACTGATCGCGCATGGGACCTTGTCATCGAATCCCTTTCGAATACCTTCGATCCGAGCCTCGGTGTGCAGCGCGCCTACTGGTCGAAGAACTTCAAGATCGGCCTCGTCTTCTCCAACGCCAGCCACTACGTTAATCCCGATGTGGACCGGCTTCTTGAAGCGGCGGCAGTCGAGCCCGACGAGGCAAAGCGACGCGACCTCTGGTATCAGTTCCAGCGCATCATTCACGAGGATGTCGTCTCCGTCGATCTGGTCGCGGCCGGTTCGCAGATCATTGCAAGCAAGAAGGTCAGAAACTTCGCGCCGGGTGCGCAGGGCATCAACAACAGCTTCGGCCAGATATGGCTCAGCCCGGAGAGCTGATGCTGGTGACCGTACGATGACGCGGGTGGAGAGACGTCGTCCACGTCTCTCCTGGCCGCCCCAATATCTTTCAGAGATCAACATCAATGCGTGATGGAGGCCCAGCGTGACCCAAAAGACAATCTCCCGGGACACATTCCGCAACTGGCTCGCCGACGGTGAGGAGCTGGCGGTGTTCGACATCAGAGACCCGGCAGTTGTCGGCTATGCATCACCTCTCTTCGCTACCAATTTGCCGGCCGAGTTTGTGGAAAGCGAGATCGGCCGCTTCGTCCCGCGCACCGTCGTGCGCACCGTTCTTGCCGACGGAGGTGATGGCGCCGCTGCCCTGCTTGCCGAAAATCTGGGGAAAGCAGGATGGGCGAATGTCTTCGCGCTCGATGGCGGCATTCCCGCCTGGACGGCGAAAGCAGAGGCTTCCCTTCCGACATTCGACACGCCAGGCGTCGATTTTTCGCTTGCAGTGCGAGACGAAAGGAACACGCCGGTCATCTCGGTTGAAGAATTGAAGCGCTTGCGCGATGCCGGTGAAGACGTCGTCGTCATCGATACGCGCACTGTTGCCGAATTCAGTCGCGATCATGTCCCCGACGCGGTCAGCGTGCCGGGTGCGGAGTTGTTATTGCGCTTCAAGGACGTCGTGCCGTCGGATAAGACCAAGGTCGTCGTCTCCTGCGCCGGGCTGCCTCGCGCAATCCTCGGGGCCCAGACGCTCATCGATGCGAAGGTCGCCAATCAGGTCGCCTACCTGCATGACGGGACGAAGGCGTGGATCGGCGCTGGCCTGGAACTCGAAACCGGCAGGAGCCGTGTCTACGGCGAGGCAAGCCCAGCGGCGCTCGATTTCGCGCGCGCGCATCTCCAGACACTGAGCGCCGATGACCGTTTTCCCGAGATCGATGTCGCCACCGCCCGCAAATGGGCGCACGATCCCGGCCGAACGACCTATCTTCTTGATGTGCGCACGCCCGAGGAGTTCGAAAAGAGCCATCTCGACGGGACGCTTTCGTCGGAGGGCGGCCAGTTGCTCGGCGTCGCCTACCGCACCATCGCCGTTCGCGGTGCACGCGTCGTCCTCATCGACGACCCGCTTGGGGTGCGGGCGCGCACCGTTGCGCATTGGCTTCAGCGCCGTGGCTTCGAAATCGCAATATTGCTGGTTGATTTCTCGGCTCAGCAGCTAAGCGCAGTTGCTTGATGTGAAATTCAGGGGAGCTTGCAAAAGCGAGGTCCCCGCAGCGGTTCGCTGGGAACCATGCGAACGGCTGAAACCGCCGCAATCCCCAGCCTTCGTCAGATCCCCGTCGCCGCCAAACGTGCAAGGGCATTCTTTGCGGCGATCGTTCTGATCATATGGTTCTGTGGCGCGTGCGAGCGGGCGGTCATGGCATCGCGATGCTGGCGTTCGAGCTGGAAGTCGCGGTTCAGACCGGGATTGCCGGCGAGGTCGAGGGCCAGGCTCGTTACGGCGACGCTATTGTCGATGACGACATGGCGAACGTTCATGCCATCCATGCCGACGGCCCTGCCGGCATCGACATCTTCGCCGAGCGATCTGAGCAGTCTGGCGCTGGTCGCGAGCCGGACTTCGATCTCGCCCAGTCCGTCCTGGATGCGGGGCACCGTCGCAATCGGCGCGCCGAGGCTTGCCGGCGTATGGCGGGCGGCAAAGGACAACACCCGGTCGCGCGCGGACAAGGCAACGCCGTGATAGACGGCGCCGATCAGCGAAAAGAAGAAGGCCGTCGCATGCTCTTCACGCCGTATCGGTTCCGATGCGGGCTGCGCCTCGATCACATCTGAAAATGGGATGACGACATCGTCAAGAATGATGTCGTCGCTGGCCGTCGCATGCATGCCGGCCGCGTTCCAGGGTTTTTCTATCTGCAGGCCGGGACTGTCGGTCGGGACGAGGAAGGACGCCAGACGTGGCTCCGGCTCATCGGTGAGCGCCAGCAGCGATACCCATCTCAAGATCGGAATACCCGTGACGTAAGTCTTGCGACCGGTGATCCGCCAAGTGTCGCCGTCGCGCCTGGCGACCGTTTCGGGAAGCGCTCCATGGGCGGGCGAGCCGATGCGAGGTTCGGCCTGAGCGGCGTTGATGAGGGCAGGCCCGAGACGATTTGCCGACAAGACCCGCTGTGCCAGATGGTTCGGCCAGTTTCCGAAGCGGCGCAGGCTGTAGTGACTGTTGTAGTGCATGGCGAGCACCAGTGCGGTCGAGGGTTCGCCACGAGCGATCTCGCTGATGACGGCCTGTGCTTCGACCAGACCGCCGCCATGGCCACCATGTTCTCTGGCCGTCACGAGGCCGAGCAGACCGGCCTCGTAGAGATGGGTGAAGTTTTCGAAGGGAAACTCCCCCGTCGCATCGAAATGGGCCGCGCGCTCGGCAAAGTCGATGGCCAGCCGCCGCGCCTTGCCGACGGGATCGATTGCTTCCTGCAACATGGTCTTACACGCCTTTCTTCTCAGGCTACGGCGCGCTTGGCGAAAGCTTCGAGATGACGGCGATCGACCCACTCGGCAACATCGAAGTCGGCAGCGAGGAAGCCGAAATCGCGCAGGAAATCCTTGTAGTGGCCGACGGCCTCGACCAGTTCGGGCTGCAGACCGAGGCCGAGGTGGCGGTGAACCTCCGCACCATTGGCGGCGAGCACCTGTTCTTCGGTCGCGCTGGCTTCGCGGGCGACGAAACGACGTGTCTCTTCCGGATGCGCTTCAGCCCAGGCGCTGGCCTTGAAGATCGATTCCAGCAGCCGGTGAACCAGATCGGGACGTTCTTCGGCAAGCAGCTCGTCCACGGTCAGCACACGAGGTGAGCCGGAATTGATGCGGATCTTCGGATCGGGATGGAAGCCGAATTCGGCGACCTGAACGGCGCCGACCAGATTGGCAACGTTAATGCCCGCCGTTCCCTTGACGTAGATCGCATCCACCTCGCCGCGAATGAGCGAAGCGATTTCCTCGCCATATGCCTGCCGGCGCGTCAACCCGAAGAGAGAAGGGCCCTCCTGGCTCGCAAGGACGGAATCGGCAAGCGCGATGTCGACGACCTCGACGTCTGCAAGCTCCAGCCCTTCAAGCGAAAGAGCGGAGATGAGACCCTTCAGCGCGGTCGCCCGCATGAAGTCGACAATGCCCTCCGGGCGGCGGGCGATGCCGAAGCGGCGGCCTTTGAGATCCCTAGTGCTCTTGATGCCGGTCTGCGGCAGCGTGATGATCGCCTGGAACTCATCCGTCCAGGTAATGCCCACCAGTCGGGTTTTGCGGCCTTCCGATCGGGCGCGGATCGGGGGCACGTTGCCGCCATGGCGGAATGACCAGTCGAGCGTGTGGTTGAAATGGCTCTGGCGGATGCTGCGATCGGGCGAGTCGATGATCGATTTCAGCGTCACGCCTTCCTTGCGGAAGTTCTCCTCGAGATAGCCGAGCTGTGCGGCAAGCCCGACGGGCGTCGGCACCGGGCAGCGGGTATACCAGATTTCCGAAATGGCATTGCTCGTCATGATCGTCCCTTTCAGTGGCGCAGCCCCGCCTGTTTCATCAGCGGCAGCACCTCGCTGCCGAAGAATTCGAGATCGTCGCGGAAATCGAAGAAGCTGAGTTGCAAACCGTCGACGCCGGCTGCCTTCAGCTTGACGAATTGGTCGACGACGCTCTCGGGCGATCCAATCACCCTGATATTGCCGCCGACAAAACGATAGGCGTCCTGCGGATCGCGGCCCTTCCACGCTTGCGCGTCGGAATTCAATGACTGGAAACCCTGTGGCGAGCGCTGGTCGGCATGCGCGACGATGCGGTCAGCGAAGGCCCATGCCTCCTTCTCGGTCGGACGGCAGATGACCATCGGATTGAGCAGCGTGCGCACGGTGCGCCCGACATCGGTCGCAGCGTCCTTGACCCTTTTGGTGTGTGCCGGCAGCGACTGCAGCGCGCTGTCGATGTCGGCACCCGTCGGACTGGTGATGAAGACGATGTCGGAGTAGCGCCCGGCAAAGGCAATGCCGGCATCCGAACCGGTGGCGTTGACGAGGATCGGACGGCCGAAATTCGGTTTCGGCGTCACGAAGCCGCCGCCAAGTTTCCAGCTGCTTTCGCCTTCGAAGGAGAAGTTCTCGGTGTCGCTCCACAGCCGCTGGACGACTTCGAGGAATTCGGCCGCAAGTTCGTAGCGCTTGTCGTGTTCGATGCGCGGCCAGCCGAACATCTCGTGTTCGACCGCGCGATGGCCGGTGACGACGTTGATACCCCAGCGCCCGCCGGTGATGTGGTCGAGCGTCGCGCCGAACTTTGCCAGATGCAGGGGATGCCAGGGGCCGTAAAGAACGTGCATGGTCGAGATCAGCATGATCTTCTTGGTCAGGCCCGCAAGTGCCGCCGTGGAGACGAAGCTGTCGAGCGCCTGGCCGTCGAAGACGCCGCCATAGCCGCCCTTCGGCAGCCATTGCGACAGGGCAAAGACAAGATCGAAGCCCAGTTCCTCTGCTCTGAGAGTAAGGGCCTTGTTGTAGTCGAACCGCCAGTCCGTCGAGCGTTCGAGCGTCGACTGCGTCCAGCCGCCCGCCTGGATCGGCAGGAAGAGACCGAGAAGAACCGGCTGTTTGAGAGCCTGCGACAGCGGGCTCTCAGGAAAATCGGTCGGGGCGGCGAATTTCGGCAGACCGACGATGGAGCCGGGAAGATGTTGAACGGACATGGTTGTCCTCCGCTTGATCGTTGGCTCGTCGCTCAGGATGCTGCCACATAGGCGTAGGCGAGGCTGCTGGAGACCCCTTCGCCGCCGACCGTGTGATCGGCGATGCGCTTGTTGTAGATGGTCAACTCCGGCTGGCTGACGATATCGATCGCAGGCAGGTCTTCGACGAGGATCCGCTGGATCTCGCGCCACTGTTCGACGCGCTTGTTCGGATCGACCTCGATTGCCGCGGCTTCCAGCAGCGCGTCGACCTTGGGATTGCTGTAGGCCGAACCGTTCGAGAAGGGAACGCCGGGCTTGAAGTTCTTGCTCCAATAGAGGCGCTGTACGCCGACGGTCGGATCGAAGAGGTTGCTCATTCCCTCGAAAGCGAAGTCGAAGTCGCGATCGGTATAGATACGCTTGGTATAGGTGGCGAAATCCTGGCTGCGCACCGTCGCGTCGATACCGACCTTGGCGAGCGCCTGGCGGATATATTCGGAGCCACGGGGGTAGCTTTCTCCGCTCGGCACATAATCGAGATTGATGCGCGCGCGAATGCCGTCGCTGCCGCGCGGGTAACCCGCCTCATCAAGCAGCTTTTCGGCTGCCGCTAGATCGATCGGATAGGTTTTCAGATCCGGATCGTACCATTTCGTCAGGTTGGGACTGATCGGGCCGGGAATGGCGCTGCCATAGCCGTAGTTGATGGTGTTGAGGATGACTTTCCGATCGATGACGTGGGCAAAGGCCTGCCGCACGCGGATATCCTTGAAGAACGGACGCTCGAGATTGAATTCGATGCGGCTAATACCATTGGCATACTGATAACCGCGCGGCTCGAAAGCGATATCGGGGAGGGACTTGAAGCGTTCCAGGTCGCTGAGCGGCACGGGTGTGGAGGGCGCAAGATCGATCTCACCGGTCTCAATCGCGATCGAGCGTGCTGCTGCATCGGGAATGAAACGGACGATAAGCTGATCGAGATAGGGGCGCGGCTGATCCCAATAGTCGGAATTACGCTCGTAGACGATATGGCTGCCGCGGATCCATTCCTTGAACTTGAAGGCCCCGGTGCCGATCGGCGCAAGATTTGCCGGGTTTTCGGCCACCTTGGTGCCCTCGTAGATGTGACGCGGCACGATCGGCGTTTCGGAAGCCGCAAGCGCCGTGATCAAATAGGGCGCCGGCTTGGATAGCGTCAACACTGCCGTCAGCGGATCGGGGGTCTGGACGTCCACCAGATTGAGGAAAGTGTTGCGGCCGCGCGGGTGAACTTCCTTCAGCGTCTTGATGGAGAAGGCGACATCGGCCGATGTGAACGGCTGGCCGTCGTGCCACTTCACGCCGTCGCGCAGCTTGAAGGTATAGGCCAGCCCGTCCTGGCTGACCGACCATTCCTTGGCCAGAAGCGGCTTCGGATTGAGATCGAAGTCATAGGTCAGCAGTCCTTCGATGACTTTCGGCGAAACATAGACCGAATTGAAGGCCGTGTTGGCGATGGTCGTCAGCACCGGCGGTTCTGCCGAAAGCAGCAGTGTTGCCGTGCCGCCGCGCGCAGGTGCTGCGAGGGCTGGGATGCGGGCTGTCGCGGTCACGCCGAGTGCGACGGAAGCCAGGAGAAAGCTGCGGCGCGTGGATGCCGGAAATACTGCCATAGGTTCAACCCTCGTCTGCGGGCCGCGTGATGCCGGGCGGCCCTTGCTGTTTCGACTTTCCAACGACAGGCCCTCTCGTAGAGTTTTTTACCCGGCCGGAAAGCATCCTTGATCTTTGGTTCCGAAAAGCGACTTATAGACAGTAAATAATTCCAAGATGCGCCGTTAATTGCAGGCAAGTTGGAAATATTTACCAATACGGATTTGACAAAACCCACCGATTTAGTCAACTACTATTGCATCGCAAAGCCGAAATCTTCTCAAGCGGCGAGGAAAAACAATGTCAACTTACGGGCGGCTCGGCCGCACCATCAGAAAGACGATCCTCCAGGCCGTTCCGACGATGCTGGGCATTGTCGTCCTGAATTTCTTTCTGCTGAAGCTCGCGCCTGGCGATGCCGCAGATGTCATGGCGGCGGAGTCGGGATCTGCGACGGTCGAGACCATGGCCGCACTGCGTGAACGTTTCGGGCTCGACAATCCGATTCTCGTTCAACTTGCCAACTACCTCAACAATCTCGCGCATTTCAGCCTCGGCTTTTCGCCGCGCTATGGAATGCCGGTCGCCGATCTCATCGGTCAGCGTTTGCCGGGCACGCTGATGCTGATGCTGGCGGCGCTCGCGATCGCCATCATTGTCGGCCTCCTGCTTGGGTCGCTGATGGCGACATTCTCCGGCCGGGTTGCCGATCGCGCAATCTCGATCGTCTCGCTGCTTTTCTATTCCATCCCAGGCTTCTGGATAGGGCTGATGCTGATCCTGCTGTTCTCGGTCAAGCTCGGCTGGCTGCCGAGCGGCGGGGATAGCACCATCGGCTCACGGCTGACCGGACTGGCTGCGCTCCTCGACCGTGCCCGCTACATGGTACTGCCGGCAACATCGCTGGCCCTCTTCTATCTGGCCATCTATGCACGCCTGACACGCGCTGCCATGCTGGAAGTGAAGTCGCAGGATTTCGTTCGCACGGCCCGCGCCAAGGGCGTCTCGCCATTTTTCCTGACCACACGCCATATTCTGCGAAACGCGCTGATCCCGATCACCACGATGGCCGGCATGCACTTCGGCGGCATGCTCGGCGGCGCCGTCGTCGTCGAAACGGTCTATAGCTGGCCGGGTCTCGGCCGACTTGCCTTCGAGGCCGTCATGGCGCGCGACTTCAGCGTTCTCCTCGGTATCCTGCTGCTTTCGTCCTTCATGGTGATCGTCGCCAATGCGGCTGTCGATCTTCTGCAGGCCTGGATCGATCCGCGAATTGGAGCAAGTCGATGAACAGCCATAAACTTGGAACCTATGCGGCAGAGACGATCGATCTCGCGCCGCCGGCAAGGGCAGAGGCCGCACGCCCCGCAACCCAACCGGCAGCCCAACCGCGCTGGACTCACGTCCACGCACCGGATGTGCGCGCTTCCGCCGTTCACGGCACGGCCTGGCGTGGCTTGCGCCGCGAGTTCAAGGTTTTTCTGTCCAATCCGAATGCATTGTTCGGCGTTGCTTTCCTGCTCGTCGTTGCCGTGTCGGCACTTCTCGCTTCGCTGATCTATCCCGGCGATCCGATGGAAATGGTGGCGAGACCGTTTCTCTGGCCAGGCCAGGATGCAGCTTATCCACTCGGTACGGATTCGATGGGCCGTGACGTGCTTGCCGGAATCCTGCATGGGGCCCGCATCTCGCTGACGGTCGGCATCGCCGCGACACTGCTCGGGCTTTCGGCCGGGATATTGATCGGTGCGGCCGCTGGCTATTTCGGCGGATTGGTGGACGACATCCTCGTCAAGTTGGTCGAGATCTTCCAGACTATTCCGAGCTTCGTCCTGCTCGTCGTGCTGGTCGCCATCGCTCAGCCGACCACCGGAACGGTGACGGTGGCCATCGCCCTCGTCAGCTGGCCGACCGTTGCACGCCTGACCCGGGCCGAATTCCGCGCGATCCGGGAGAAGGATTACGTGCTTGCCGCGCGCAGCCTCGGCTTTGGCCATGCGCGCATCATCTTTCGGGAAATCCTGCCCAACGCCCTGCCGCCGCTGATCGTCACATCGTCAGTCATGGTGGCCAGCGCAATCTTGATGGAGTCGGCGCTCTCGTTCATGGGACTTGGCGATCCCAATCGCGTCTCCTGGGGTTCGATGATCGGCGCCGGCCGCGACGTGATCCGCACCGCTTGGTATCTCACGGCCCTGCCAGGCCTGGCGATCGTCTTCACCGTGCTTGCCCTCAACCTGATCGGCGACGGCCTCA
The DNA here is from genome assembly GCF_004306515.1 of Rhizobium beringeri. NCBI lineage: Bacteria > Pseudomonadati > Pseudomonadota > Alphaproteobacteria > Hyphomicrobiales > Rhizobiaceae > Rhizobium > Rhizobium beringeri. The sequence continues at coordinate 80,408 of NZ_SILG01000004.1, forward strand.
ATGACGCGCTCAACCCGCGTTTTTCGGAGGAGCGCTGATGGCAGCCTTGCTTGACGTTCGCGACCTTTCCGTTCGCTTTCCCTCGGCCGAACCCGTCAAGGGCGTAAGCTTCACCGCCAATCCCGGCGAGATGCTGGCGATCGTCGGCGAATCCGGATCGGGAAAGTCCCTCACGGCATTGGCGCTGATGGGGCTTTTGCCGAGGCAGGCGCGGGCTGGCGGTCAAATCGCCTTCGACGGCCACGACCTGCTGTCGCTTCGCGAGCGGGACCTGCGGCGCATTCGTGGTCGCGACATCGCAATGATCTTTCAGGAACCGATGACATCGCTCAATCCGGTGCTGACAATCGGCGATCAGATCGTCGAGGTGCTGCGCATCCATGAGGATCTCAGCCGCCGGCATGCCCGCGCCAGGGCGATCGAACTTCTGGAGCTTGTCAGTATCCCGGAACCTGCCAGGCGCATCGATGACTATCCTCACCAGCTCTCCGGCGGCATGCGCCAGCGGGTGATGATTGCGATTGCCGTTGCCTGCAATCCGAAGCTCCTGATTGCCGATGAAGCAACGACCGCGCTCGACGTCACGATCCAGGCGCAAGTGCTGCAGCTGCTCGACAATCTCCGCGTCAAACTGAACATGGCCCTCATCCTCATCACCCACGACCTCGGCATCGTGGCGCAATGGGCCGATCGTGTCGTCGTCATGTATGCCGGACGTAAAATCGAGGAAGGCTTTCCGGGCCCCGTGTTCGACGCGCCGTACCATCCTTACACCCGCGGGCTGCTTGCCGCCTCTCCGCGACTGAAGGCCGACTATCACTACAGCGATGGTCCGCTTTCCGAAATCCCGGGTTCGATCGTCTCGGCATCAGGCGAAAAAGGCTGTTCCTTCCGCCCGCGCTGTCCCGTCGCCCGGCCGGCCTGTGGTTTGGCGGTACCGGAACTGCTGTCGGTTTCCGCCGAGCGGCAGGTCGCCTGCCCCTATGTTCCGGTCCTTTCGGAGGTAGCCCATGTCGCTCCTGTCGGTCGATAGTCTCTCGACCCATTATCCCGGGGCCGCCGGTACGGTGAGAGCCGTCGACGGCGTATCGCTTGAGATTGCCGAGGGCGAAACGGTGGCATTGGTCGGTGAATCCGGCTGCGGCAAGTCGACGCTCGGCAAGTCCTTGATGCGCCTCGTCACGCCTTCGTCCGGCCGCGTCCGTTTTCAAGGACGTGACGTCACGGCGATGTCGGCGAAGGAATTGCAGTTAATTCGCCGCAGCGTTCAAATGATCTTCCAGGATCCCTTCGCCTCGCTCAATCCGCGCCAGACGATCCGCACGATCCTGACGGCGCCGCTCGCTGTCCATGGCGTCAGCGGCCGCAAGCGGCGCGAAGCAATCGCCGCCCAGATGGCAGAGCATGTCGGTCTGCCCGCTGATGCGCTTGATCGCTTCCCGCATGAATTCTCCGGCGGCCAGCGCCAGCGCATCGGCATCGCCCGCGCGCTGATCCTGCAGCCGCAGCTGGTGATCTGTGACGAGCCGGTTTCGGCGCTCGATCTCTCCATCCAGGCGCAGATCCTCAATCTGCTCGTCGAGATGAAGACCGAACTCTCGCTTTCCTACCTCTTCATTTCCCACGACCTGTCGGTCGTTCGCTACTTCGCCGATCGCGTCCTCGTCATGTATCTCGGCCGCATCGTTGAAAGTGCGTCGACGAGCGATCTCTGGCGCGGTGCAAAGCACCCCTATACGCAGGCGCTGCTTGCCGCCGTTCCCGACCCGAGCCGCCGCAAGCAGGCGGCTCCCATCACCGGCGATCTGCCGAGCCCGCACAATCCGCCGGCCGGCTGTCGTTTCCACACCCGTTGTCCGCTTGCCACCGACATCTGCCGGACCGAGGACCCAACGTTTCGCCAACTCGCCGACGGCCACGCCGTTGCCTGTCACCACGCTCAATGAATGGAGAATGAAATGGTCGATTATCGCTACCTCGGACGCAGCGCGCTGAAAGTCTCGCCGCTCAGCTTGGGAACGATGATGTTTGGTGGGCCGACACCGGATGACATCGCCTTCCGCATCATCGACAAGGCGCGCGAACAGGGGATCAACTTCATCGATACCGCCGACGTCTATCACGACGGCAAGTCGGAAGAGGTGGTCGGGCGCGGCATCAAGGCGCATCGCGATCACTCGGTACTGGCGACAAAGTTCGTCAATTCCCACACCAAGGGGCCAAACCTTGGCGGCCATTCGCGCAAGTGGGTAATCGAGACGGTCGAGAATTCGCTGCGCCGCCTCAACACCGACTATATCGACATTCTCTATTTCCACCGCGCCGTCTTCGACGCACCACTGGAAGAGCCGCTGCGTGCCATCGCCGACCTCATTCGCGCCGGCAAGCTGCGTTATTTCGGCGTTTCCAACTTTCGCGGCTGGCGCATCGCCGAGATCTCGCATCTTGCCGATCAGCTCGGCATCGATCGTCCGGTGGCAAGCCAGCCGCTCTACAATATCGTCAACCGCACGGCCGAGGCCGAGCAGCTTCCCGCAGCGCATTATTACGGTCTTGGCGTGGTCTCCTATTCACCGCTCGCCCGCGGCGTGCTGACCGGCAAATACGAGCCTGGCAAAGAACCGGCCGCCGATACCCGTGCGGGCCGCGGCGACAAGCGTATTCTCGAGACCGAATGGCGACCGGAATCGATTGCCATCGCCAAAGAGATCGCAGCACACGCGACCCGCAGGGGCATCAACCCGACCGAATTCGCATTGGCTTGGGTGCTGAACAACAGGCTGATCTCAGCAGCCATCACCGGTCCGCGCACCGAAGAACACTGGGACAGCTACGTCAAGGCCCTCGGCGTCAAGCTCGATGCCGAGGACGAAGCCCTGGTCGATCGGCTGGTCGCGACCGGCCACCCCTCGACGCCCGGTTTCAACGATCCCAGCCACCCGGTCGAAGGCCGCGTGCCGCGCAGCCCGGCATCGGGCGCCGACAATGTGGTGCCATTGACACGCGCCGTCGCCTGACAACCCCGGCTGGACCCGCAGATCGCGGATCCAGCCGGTCCATTCCAATTGGTGCTGAGAAGGTTTCCACCGCATGCCGAACACCGCCCCTTCTGCCCTGTCGCCAGTCGCCGGGTCCGCATCTGTTGCAACCGACCTTGCCGCACTGCTCGCCAAGGTGCCGGAGCTTGCGGCCGAAATTGCCAGAGAAGCGGCAAAGCGCGATCTCGAGCGCGAGCTGCCGTTCGAGGCCTTTCGTCGGTTCAAGGAGGCAGGGCTCGGGGCGCTGCGCATTCCAGTCGCGCTCGGCGGACCGGGGGGCTCCGTCGTCGACTACATTGAGACGATCATGACGCTTGGCGCGGCCGACTCGAATGTCGCCCACGCACTGCGCAGCCACTTCAATTTCACCGAAAGCCTGCTTCTCAACCCGAATTCGGCCATCGACCGCACCCAGCTCGGACGTGTGCTTGCCGGCAAGCTCTTTGGCGGTGCGCACACCGAGCAGGGCACCAAACGGCCGGGCGAAGTAACGACACGACTGACGAAGTCAGGCGAAAGCTTCCGGCTCAACGGCCGCAAGTGGTACGCGACGGGAACCGCCTTTTCCGACTTTGCCTCCTTCAGCGCCAGGAATGACGAGGATCAGCTGGTCAGCCTTCTCCTGCCGGTCGACCGGAAGGGCATCACCATCCTCGACGACTGGGATGGGATGGGCCAGCGGCTGACGGCAAGCGGCGGCGTGTTGCTCGAGGATGTCGAAGTGCTGCCGCACGAAATCTCCACGCGCGGCCTCAATACGCTGGTCGGGCGCCACACCTCGACGCTGCGCCAGCTCCATCTCGCCGCTTGCATGGCCGGCGCCGTCCGAGGCGCCGTGGCCGAAGGTACCGACTACGTGCGGCGGCAGGCGCGTTCCGCCGCCCATAGTGCGGCCGAAACCGCCAATGCCGATCCGTTCGTTCAGAAGATATTGGGCGAGATCGCCGCCGGCTCGTTTGCTGTCGACACGCTGATCCGCGAGAGCGCCCGTGCGCTCGACCGCTCAGTCGAGGCCTTCGGTGCTGGAGATCCGGACAGGCTGGAGGCGGCGCTGATCGAAAGTGCGTTGACGACGGCACGCACGCAAATCGTCGCCTCGCAGATCGCCCTTGCGGCGGCCACCAACGTCTTCGAACTTGGCGGCGGTTCGGCCACGTCCCGTCATCTCAATCTCGACCGGCACTGGCGCAATATCCGCACGGTTCTGAACCACAATCCGCTGCTGCACAAGGCGCGCGTGGTCGGCGATTATTACATCAACGGAACGACGACACATCTGGAGGAAGGCAGGGTTTTCTAGCCCCGTCGTCTCCCTAGAAAGGCTGTTTCATGACTTCGGAATTCATCGGACATGTCTCCAACCGCGAAGGTTCGGATATCGTGCCACCGCAGGGGCCTGTTATCGACAAGGACTATATCCTGAGACATGCCCGGGCGGCCGAAGGAGCCGGCATAGACCGGTTGCTGATCGGTGCATTCTCGACCTGGCCTGACAACAACCAGATCGCGGCGCATGTCTTTTCCCACACCAGCCGCATCGGGGCGCTTCTCGCTCACCGCACAGGCTTCATGGCGCCGACACTGGCCGCCCGTCAGCTTGCGACGCTCGATCAGTTTTCCGACGGCCGTCTCTGGGTCCATATCATTACCGGCGGCTCCGACGCCGACCAGCAACGCGACGGCGATTTTCTCGATCACGACCGACGCTACGAGCGCACCGACGAATATCTGACCGTGCTCAAGAAGGTCTGGGAAAACGAGGCGCCTTTCGACCACGAGGGTGAGTTCTACAAATTCAAAGGCGCGTTTTCGCAGGTCAAGCCGGTCCACGGCACGCGCATCCCGATCTCTTTCGGCGGCTCGTCGGAGGCAGCCTTCAAGGTGGCGGGAAAGCACGCCGATATCTATGCGCTCTGGGGCGAGCCGCTGGACGGCGTGCGTGAGACGATCGGCAAGGTGCGGGAAGCGGCAGCGCCGTTCGGCCGGGCCGATGACATCCGCTTCACGCTCGCCTTCCGCATTGTCGTTGCCGAGACCGAGGATAAGGCATGGGAAAGGGCTGACGCCATTCTCGAGCGGGTCAAATCGGTTGCGCGGCCGGGCGGCAATGGCGAAAAACTGCCGTCCAATGTGGGTTCGTTGCGACTTCGCGAAGCCGCAACGCGCGGCAAGGTTCTCGACAAGCGGCTCTGGACGGAGGTTGCCGCGGCAAGCGGAGCGGGCGGCAATTCAACGGCCCTCGTCGGCACGCCAGACCAGGTCGCCGAGGCGATCCTCGACTATTACGACGCCGGCGTTTCCAACTTCCTGATGCGCGGGTTTTATCCGACCGAGGATACCGTCGCCTACGGGCGCGATGTCGCGCCGCCGGTCAAAGCGGGCATCGCGGCACGCCAGGCGCGTGCTGTCGCGGCGGAGTAATTGGCCAGGCAACGATCGCCATCCGCAGCTTTCATATTCCAATCTGATCCCCTGCCGCCGGCGGGAAGGAGTTTTCATGCGCATAGACCATCGTCCTCACCATTCCATTATTATCGTCGGCGGCGGCTTTGCGGGGGCGTTGACGGCGCTCAACCTCCTCGATCGAACGGCAGTGCCGCTCGCCATCACCATCATCGAACGGCGGGAAGAGCTCGGTCGCGGTGTCGCCTACAGCACGACCGAGCCCGCTCATCTGGTAAACGGACCGGCCGACAATTTCTCGCTCTACGTCGATGATCCCGGGCATCTGTCCCGATGGCTTTCAGAAAAGCCCGCCGCCAATGGCTGGCAGCCGCCGGAGAATATCGGCTCGAGCAGTCCGCCGCGTTACCTTTGCGGAACCTATGTGCGCGACGAGCTGAAGCGTGCCGTCGGCGAGGCCCGGTTCGGATCGAGCCTGCGCCATATTCGCGCCTCGGCGTCAACTTTGTCGTCCACCCCGCATCGGATCCAGGTTTCGACGAGCGACGGCCTTGTCGTCGAAGCGGACGAGGCGGTGCTGGCGCTCGGCGTTTTTGCGCCGGATCCACCGACGCATGAGGTTGCCGGCCATCCGCGCTTTGCCGTCAATCCCTGGGATGCGGCAGCACTCGACAGGCTGAAGGACTGCGAAGAAATCCTGCTCATCGGCGCGAGCCTTTCGATGGTCGACGCCGTTGCGAGCATGGAGGCAAGAGGGTTCCATGGCCACTACAGAGTGATATCGCGGCGCGGCCTGTTCGTCGAAGGCAGGCGGGACGTCGCGGCCGCACGAGACTTCCTTGCCGACAAACCGCTGCCCTCGACCGCCCGGTCTCTGCTTTCGCTTGTTAAGACCGAACGACGTGCGATCGCGGCGAGCGGCGGTGACTGGCAAGGCCTGCCGCTTGCCATCCGCCCGCACATCCTATCTCTCTGGCAAAAGGCGGAGGACTTGGAAAGGCTGCGCTTTGCCCGGCACCTCCGAGCCTTCTGGGATGTGACGGCGCATCGCTCCGCTCCGGAGAGCAACCTGATCGTCGAGAGGGTTCTTTCGCAAGGTCGCCTGTCTCACGGCGTGGCGCGGCTCATCGATCTGGCCGTCGACAAGAAGGGCATCGCCGCTAAACTGAAAACGCGGACCGGCATCGAAAGACACGTGTTCGATGGCGTCATCGATTGCCGCGGTCACCAGTTGCACGACTGGCGGCGCATCTCCGATCCCTTCATACGCCAGCTGCTTGCGAGCGGCGAAGTGCGCCCCCATACCACCGGCTTTGGCATCGACGCCACGCCCGAGGGGGATCTCATCGATGAGGAGGGACAGATCCACCGCAATCTCAGCGCCATTGGCCATCCGCTGCGCGGCGTTGCCTGGGAGTCGAGCTCGATCACGGAACAGCGAGCGCAAGCGATCGCGCTTGCGGATCGTATCCTGCTGAAATTCACGCCTGCCCGAGCCGCATCCTGACGGCGCCGTCGGACAAGGAGAAAACCTGACAAAGGAAGGGGCGCATCGCCGATGCGCCCCTTATCCTTGCAAGCCGGCCGCCATTGCCCACTCAGCCTTGCCCGTCCTTGATATAGACCTCGGCGAAATTCGCCTGGACACCTTCGGCGCCGATCGTGTGGTTCTTCACGCGTTTGTTAAAGACAGTGACGTTCTCGAGCGCGATGAGGTTCACGACCGGAACTTCGTCAGCGATGATCTTCTGGAACGCGTTGAATTCCTGCTTGCGCTTGTCCTCGTCGATTTCGACCGACGCCGTTTCCAGAAGGCGATCGACCTCGGGATTGGCATAGTGGCTGGCATTGGAGAAGGGCAGGCCGAGTTTGAAATTCTTCGACCAGTAGACGCGCTGCACGCCGAGCGTCGGATCGAACTGGTTGCCGAGGTACTCGGCCGTCACGTCGAAGACGCGCTCCTTGTAGACCTTCTGGATATAGGTCGAGAAATCATAGGAATCGATCGTTCCGGCAATGCCGATGCGTGCCAGGTTCTGCTTCAGATATTCAATGACGCGCTTGAAACCCTCATTGTAGGAATTGTGAGTCAGCCGCAGCTTGAAGCGGATGCCGTCTGCGCCGCGCTTGTAGCCGGCCTCATCGAGCAGTTGTTCGGCAGCCTTGAGGTCGAAGGCATAGGGCTTGATCGAGGGATCGTAGTAGCGCGGCAGGAAGACGCTGATCGGTGTCGGAGAAATATGGCCGTAGCCATACCAGACGGTGTTCAAGATGACGTCGAGATCGATGGCGTGGGCAATCGCGCGTCTGACTTTGACGTCCTTCAGATACTCGTTGTCGAGATTGAAGATCAGCTGGGTCAGGTCACCCTTGGTTTCGTATCCGCGGGAATCGACGCCGATGTTCGGCAACGCCTTGATCCGCTCGAGATCGCTGAGCGGTATTGGATTGTCGCCGCCAAGGTCGAACTCACCGGTTTCGAATCCGGCCGCGCGCGCCGCGCCGTCCGGCACGAAACGGATGGCGATCTGATCGAGATAGGGCTTGCCGGCATCCCAGTAATCGGGATTGCGCTCCAGAATGATATGCGAACCACGCACCCACTCCTTGAAGACGAAGGGGCCGGTTCCGATCGGTGCGCTGCCGTTCTGATTGACCGGCACGTCGGCGATCGCGACATTGTCGTAGACATGCTTCGGCACGATCGGCGATTCTGCTGCATAAAGCGCGCGCAACAGATAGGGTGCCGGTTTGGAAAGGCGGATGATCGCCGTCAGAGGATCCGGCGTCTCGACTTTCGTGACATTGGCAAAAGTTCCCCGGCCGCGTGGGTGGACCTGTTTCAGGAGCTCGATGGAATAGGCGACGTCGTCTGCGGTAAAAGGCTTGCCATCGTGCCATTTGACATTCGGACGAAGCTTGAAGGTGTAGCTGAGCCCGTCATCGGCGATCGACCATTCGGTCGCAAGCTGCGGCTTAGGCGTCAGATCGAAATCATAGGTCAGAAGTCCCTCGGTGATCTTGGGACTGATCTTTTGGGTGCCGCCTGCCGTATGCGCCAGCGCAAGGATTGTCGGCGGCTCCGGCTCGACGATGAAATTGAGTGTTCCGCCACTCCGTGGCGACTGGTCATTTGCTCTGGCGCCGAAGGACGGCAGAAGCGTGCCGGCCGTCGACAACAGCAGCAATTGGTTGAACCGGCGTCGATTGATGCTCATCCGACCATTCCTTGTCAGCGTCAGGCGTTCTTGAGGATGTAGGTGGAGGAAAGGCTGCCGGAGAGGCCGTCTGCGACGACCGTATGGTCCTGCACCTTCCTGTTGAAGATCGTCAGCTGCCGGAAGGAGACCAGCGTGATGTCGGGCAGGTCACGGGCGATGATCACCTGCATGCGGTTGAAGAGTTCGACGCGTTTGGCGTGATCATTCTCGACCGCCGCCTGTTCGAAGATCGCATCGATTTCCGGATTGCTGTAGCCGGAGCCGTTGGAGAAGGGCACGCCCTTCTTGAAGTTCTTCGACCAATAGAGGCGCTGGACGCCGATCGTCGGATCGAAGGTGTTGCCCATACCATTGGTGACGAAGGCGAAATCGCGATCGGTATAGACGCGTTTCAGCCATGTCGGCACGTCTTGACCGCGCAGGCTGACCTTGACGCCGATTTTCGACAGCGCGTCGCGCAGATAGTTGCCGATCCGCGTGTAGGTATCGCCATAGGGCATGACGTCGTGCGGCACCTCGAAACGGATGCCGTCGGCCCCTCGCGGAAAGCCGGCCTCGTCAAGAAGTTCTTCCGCTTTGGCGGGATCATAAGCATAGACCGGCACGTCGGGATTGTAGAAGGCCTTGAGGAAAGGGCTGATCGGGCTTGGGGCCGGAACGGCGTAGCCGTAGAAGGCGATATCCGCAATCTTCTGCCGGTCGATCGCGTGGGCTACCGCCTGGCGGACCTTGTCATGTTTGAAGTAGTCGTTGGCGAGATTGAACTCGATGCGGTAGACGGTCGGTGAATAGTCGTTGCCGCGGTCGTCCACGGCAAGCGTCGCCGACGCCTTCAAACGATCGATTTCGCTGAGCGAGACGGGCGTGTCGGGTGCGATGTCGACCTCGCCGGTCTCCAGTGCCGCGAGCCTGGCGCTCGCATCGGGAATGAACTTGATGACGATACGATCGAGATAGGGCTTCCCTTTGTCCCAGTAATCAGGATTGCGATCGAGAATGATGTGACTGCCGACGGCCCATTCCCGGAAGATGAACGGCCCGGTTCCGATCGGCGCGCGGCCGTTCGAATGGGCGGCGAAGTCTTTCGTGCCGTCATAGACATGTTTGGGCACGATCGGCGACTCGCTCGCCTGCAATGCGCCGATCAGGTATGGCGCGGGCTTCGAAAGCCGGATGATCGCCGTATACGGATCGGGGGTCACAACCTCCTTCACACTGGAAAAGGTGGCACGACCGCGCGGATGGACCTCCTTGAGCGCCAGGATCGAAAAAGCCACGTCCTCGGACGTAAAATCTCTCCCGTCATGCCACTTGACGCCCTCTCGCAGCTTGAAGCTGTATTCCAACCCGTCGTCGCTGACATGCCATTCAGTGGCGAGCTGTGGGATCGGCTTGAAATCGAGGCCATAGGCGAGCAGGCCTTCGGTGACCTTGCCGCTGACACGGGTTGTCGGGCCTGCCGTATGGGCAAGCGTGACCAGCGTTGGTGGCTCGGGCTGGACGAGAAGGTTGAGCGTTCCGCCCGCGACGGGTTGTGCGGCTTGCGCAAAATCCCTGAAGGGCAGGATGGCACCGACCGCGCTCAAAGCGAGAATCTGGTTAAGCTGACGTCGGCGAATGTCCATTCATACCCCTTGATCCGGAACGAACCCTTTCGGGCAATGCTTTTTCGCGACCATCATCGGGCGGGAAAAGCCAAATCGCGAAGAATGTTTTTCTGCCAGTGACCGAAAGAAAAGCTTGCGTTCGCTCGCGAGCCGCCGGCACGCACGCGCCTATAGTCTAGTGTTTATATAGACAATTCGCGGGTTTTAGTTTTTGCTCCTCATCTGAGCGGCTTAGGGAGAAGAAAATGTCCCTGCCTGAGGGCCTTGCGCAAAGCGGATGCTCGTCTAGCCGGGTCTGTTTGTGGTGCAATCGCCTCATGAACACCTCCGTCCAATCTCGCAAGACAGTCATCCAGCCGACTCTCGCACGGCTTCCGCCGCTGACGTCGTTGCGCGCCTTTGTTGCGACGGCGCGGCATCTGAATTTCATCCGCGCAGCCGAAGAACTGCACGTCACGTCAGCCGCCGTCGGCCAGCAGATCAGGCTGCTGGAGGATTATCTCGGTCAGTCGCTGTTTCATCGTGCGCGCGGCCAACTGCAACTGACGCCGGCGGGCCTGGCATTGGTCCCTGGTCTCACGGCCGCCTTCGATGCCGTGCTGTCGGCGATGACGCAGTTCGTCACGAGCGACCACGAACAGCCGATCCGTGTGTCCGTCGCTCCTTCCTTCGCCAGCAAATGGCTGATTCCACGGCTCGATGCCCTGCGCCGTGCAGCGCCGGGCCTGCAAATTCTCGTCGATGCCTCCACACAGTTGACCGATCTCGATGCGGGCGATGCGGATTGCGTCATCCGCTACGCCAGCGGAGCCTATTCCGGCCTCGCCGTCGACTATCTCTTGTCCGAAGCGGTGTTGCCCGTCTGTAGTCGCGAATTCGCCGATCGCCACGATCTCTGGAAAGGGGCGGAAGCGATCGAGGGGGTGCCATTGTTACACGAGGAGGGTGCCGAACACGACCACTCCTGTCCCGATTGGCACAGCTGGCTGCGCGCAGAGGGGCTGTCCTATCGGCTGTCGCAGGGCGGCTTTCACCTCAATCAATCCTCGCTCGTGCTCGATGCGGCAATGGCGGGGCAGGGGCTTGGCCTTGGCAAGATAAGGCTTGCTGAAGCCGAAATCCGGTCCGGCCGGCTCGTCAGTCCTTTTGGAGCGCCGCAGCCGGTGAGCTTTTCCTATTTCTTTGCGACAACGCAGCACAAATCTCGGCTTATGCGCGTTGATCTGTTTCGTAATTGGCTGCTTACTGAGGCGCGCGCCTCGCAGACGATCGATGCAATCGCGATGCGCAGCATCCGTCCGGCCCTCGGCATGATCGCGGCCGAATAAGAGCCTGCGTCAAGCCGGGGTCGATCGGTCTTCATTTCAGTTTGAAGCCCAGCCTGCGCGCGACATCGCCAAGGACATGCCGTCCCTTGAGGGATTCGACCGTAGCGATGCGGCTGCGCACCTGCTCGGTCCAGTCGATCAATGGCATCGCCTGCTCGCTCTGGAAGCTTTGGAGCACACGATTATAATCGGCAAGATCTTCCTCCGGCGGCTCGCCGTCATAGCTCTCGCGATGCAGCACCGTGGTCTGCGGCAGGCGCGGCTTTACGCCCGCAGGCACCGCCGGATCGGGAAAGCCGACCGTGAGGCCGAAGACGGGGAAGACGCCGTCCGGAAGGCCGAGTTCACGGGAGACGGTCTCTGGATCGTTGCGGATCGCACCAATGTAGCATGTCCCGAGCCCGAGCGATTCAAAGGCGACGACGGCATTTTGCGCGGCAAGGGCTGCGTCGATGACGCCGAGAAGGAAGCTCTCGACATAGTCGAGACCCTCTGCCGTCGAGCCGCGCTCTGTCGCGATTGCGCGCGGGCGGGCCAGATCGGCGAGCCAGATGAGCAGGAGCGGCGCCTGTGCGATCTGCCGCTGGTTGCCGGCAACGGCATTCAATCGGCTGCGGCGATCCGCATCCTCCACGGCGACCACGCTCCAGGCCTGCAGATTGGATGAACTCGGCGCCGACTGCGCGGCGGCAATAGCAAGTTCGATCGTTTCGGATGGCACTGGGGTGGGCAGATAGTGGCGCACACTGCGATGACTGAGGATGGTATCGACCGTCTCATTCCACCGTCTGCCCAGGCGTTGGTCATTGCGATAGCGCTCGCCGGCAAGCTCCCTCAGACGATCGCTCTCATCTGGCTTGGTCGCTACGGAAGGGGTCATCTCATTCTCCTTGCTGATCTCGTCATTGCGCCGCTGCGGCATAAGGGTTGGCCGGACGGGCGAGACCAAGATGCTCCCGCAATGTCCTGCCGGTATATTGCTGCCGGAAAAGGCCGCGTTGACGCAGGATCGGCACGACCTCGTCAACAAAGACCTCCAGGCCGTGGGGCAGCACATCCGGCATGAGATTGAAACCGTCAGCGGCCCCCGCGCTGAACCACCGCTCGATATCGTCTGCGACATCCTTCGGCGTGCCGACGATGGTACGATGGCCGGTGCCGCCGTTGAGTGCCCGGATGAGGCCCCGCACGGTCAGACGCTCGCGCCGCGCAAGCGCCAGTGTCGCCCGGAAGAAAGTATGGCCGCCGTCCGGCGGGAGCGGAATATCTTCCGGAAGCGGCGCATCGAGATCGAGGCCTCTGGGATCGAGCTGCAACACCCCTGCAAGGCGCGACAGGCTGTATTCCAGTGGGATCAGTTCGCGGAGCTCCTCCTGGCGGCGGCGCGCCTCTCCGTCGGTGCTGGCGATGATCGTTGCAAGGCCGGCCAGGACCAAGATGCCGTCCGCCGGCCGGCCGAAGCGGCTGGCGCGCCGCCTGAGGTCGGCAGCGTACTCCAGGGCTTCCTCGAAGGATTGCGAGGCGGAAAAAACGGCTTCGGCGTGTTCGGCGGCAAGTTCCCTTCCGTCATCGGAGCCGCCGGCCTGGACAATGACCGGGTGGCCCTGCGGGGGGCGCGGGATGTTGTGCGGCCCATGGACGGAAAAGTGCTTTCCGCGATGGGCGATGGCATGCACCTTTGCCGGATCGACAAAACGCCCCGTCGCTACGTCGCCGACAAAAGCATCCTCTTCCCAGCTGTCCCAAAGGGCCTTGACGATTTCGGCGAATTCGCCGGCGCGCTCATAGCGGCTGCCATGAGTGACCGGTTTTTCCAGTCCGAAATTGCGGCTCTGAGACAGATCCGCGCTGGTGACGATGTTCCACCCGGCCCGGCCCCCGCTTGCATGATCGAGCGTCGCGAACCGGCGCGCGAGATTGTAGGGCTCGTTGTATGTCGTCGACGCCGTGGCGATCAGACCGATCCGCTCCGTATGGGCCGCGACCAGGGCCAGCACGATGGTCGGTTCCAGCGACGTCAATGGTCGGAAGTCCACCCGGTCCGAGATCGCTGCCTGGTCGGCGAGGAAGACGGCGTCGAAGGTGCCCCTTTCGGCGATTCTGGCGACATTGATGTAGTGGTTGACGTCGAACGAAGCCCCCGGATCGCTGCCCTCCATCCGCCAAGCGGCGGGGGAGAAGCCGGAGTGCAGGATGTTGATGTTGAGATGAAGCTCGCGCCGGCTCATTGAAAGATCCCGGGTTCGGGATATTCGCCAGTCAGGAACCATGTCCCGACATTGCGGGTCTTATACTCTGCCGGATTGTGCAGTGTGTGAATGCGGACGTTGCGCCAGAAACGGTCGAGGCCGTACGGGCGGACGGCCGAGCGCGCTCCCATGACCTCGAAAATTTCACTGGTCACTTCGAGCGCGACACGGCCGGCAAGGACATTCGCCGAGGCGACGGCGATCGCGGCCGTCCCGCGATCGCCCTCCGTCAGATCCTGTCCTTTTTCATAAACCGCATCGACCGCCCTCAGGGCGCGGTCGGCAAGCGCGGTTGCTGCCTGGACCTTGATCCAAAGCTCGCCGTACTGGCGTTTGATCCAGGGATCGTCCTGATGGCGTTCGACACCGGAAAAGATCCAGGGACGAGACTTGGTGACGGTATAGTTCCGCGCGGCGATAAGCGCTCCCTGGGCGCTGCCGATGAAGACGTTCAACAGCACGCTCTGCTGCTGCAGCGGCGCAAGCAGCGCGATCGGATCGCGCTGCCGCTCGGGCACGATCTCATCGGCGTGGATTTTCACGTCCTTGTAAAAGACCCGGCCACTTCCCGTCTGCCTCTGTCCGATGCCGTCCCAGTCGTTGGCGATGGTGACACCTGCGCGTGTGGGCGGGATATAAGCGATGCTGCGCGCGTTGGTCTCTTCGTCCTCCCAGCCAACCAGCAGATAATCGGCCACATGCGACCCCGAGGCGAACGGCCTGAACCCGTTGAGGACAACCCCATCCGCTTCGCGCCGCCCGAAAAGGCTTTTCGAAAAGCTGTTGCTGGTATTGCCCCAGAACCACCGTCCTGCCGCCGAACGACGGAGAAGGTCGCGGGCGTGAGCGTCAGGTCCGGAGTTGATCGCATTTTGCAAGGGGCTGAAATGATATCCGAACAGATGTCCGAGCGATCCGTCGACCTTGGCGAATTCGCGAACGATCCGCATCGCCGTCGAGTAACGTTCGCCGATGCCGCCGAATTCCCCAGGGATCAGCAGGTTGACCAGCCCGCTTTCCTTCAGCAACCGGATCTGTTCTTCCGGTCTGCCGCCGGCTTGGTCTCGGTCGATCGCATCCCTTGCGAACAGGTCGCGCAGCTCCGTCGCCTTCGCGATATGGGGATTCGCTCTGTCCGGCTCGAAAAGTTCAGGCGAGGAGATGGGTCGTTCGAAGCTAGCGGGTTTTACGGTCATGGCTCGTCACTCCTCATTTCTGCAGGCGCGGAAAGCCGTGGCGCTCGGAAAGCAGCTCGAGAATGCGATCTGTCGTGTTGACGAAACGCTTGCCGTTCCAGTCGGCCGCATCGGGCGGGGCTGCGTGGGCAAGAATGAAGACCGGCAAGGACTGGTTCTCTTCACCGACATCCTCGATGACTTTGCGACGCGGACGAGGGAAGGGCACCCGCTCGACATCGATGGCGGCTGCAAGCTGCGGAAAACTGGCAAGCAGCCCTTCGATCGCGTTGCAATGAGGGCAGACAAAGGTGATGCCGGGATGTTTCGGATCTGAAAAGCCAGGCTCAATCAGGTAGAGTTTGTCACGCGCCATTGATTTGGTCCTATTCTGCGGCTGCCGCATTGCTGACGGCAAAGCGATTGACTGGACGCTTGAGGCCGAGATTTTCTCGAAGTGTCGTGCCCTCGTACTCGGTGCGGAAGAGGCCGCGGCGGCGTAGCTCCGGCACGACGAGCTCGATGAAATCGGCAAGGCCGCCCGGCATGATCGGCGCCATGATGTTGAACCCGTCCGCGCCGTAGTTTTCGAAACGCTCTTCCATGACATCTGCGATCTGAGAGGGCGTACCGACAACCTGCCAATGTCCGCGTGCGCCGGCGATCCGCAAATAGAGCTGGCGGATGGTGAGGTTTTCCCGGCGGGCGAGATCGAGCACCAGTTCCTGGCGGCTCTTGCCGGCGTTGGTTACCGGCAGATCGGACGGGATCGGCCCGTCGAGCGGATAGGGGCTGAGATCGACGCCGCTCAGCTGTGACAACAAGTTGAGGCCAACCTGCGGCTGGATCAGCTCCTGCAGTGCTTCGAACTTCTCCTGAGCTTCCGTCTCGCTGCGGCCGACGACGGGAAAGATGCCGGGCAAGATCTTGAGATCGTCCAGGGAGCGGCCGTATGCGCCGAGCTTTCCCTTGACGTCGGCATAAAAGGACTTGGCCTCATCAAGCGTGATGTGCGCGGCGAAAATCGCCTCCGCGGTGCGGGCGGCAAGCTCTTTGCCCGGCCCCGATGCGCCCGCCTGAACAAGGACGGGGCGGCCTTGCGGCGAACGCGGAATGTTCAGCGGGCCGCGCACCTTGAAGTGCCGCCCCTTGTGGTCGAGCCTGTGCAGCCTTTCCGGATCGAAATAGCGGCCGCTTTCCCGATCACGGATAAAGGCATCGTCATCCCAGCTGTCCCAGAGACCGAGCACCACGTCGGCAAATTCCTCGGCCCGATCGTAGCGGTCGGCATGCAGGATCTGCGCCTCATGACCGAAATTATAGGCGGCCTCCGGGTCTGACGACGTCACCAGGTTCCAGCCGGCCCGGCCGGCGCTCAACCGGTCGAGCGATCCGAATTGGCGGGCGAGGTTGTAAGGGTCGGAGAAGCTGGTCGAGGCCGTGGCAATCAGGCCGATGTTGCGCGTGACACTTGATAGGGCAGACAGGAGCGTGATCGGCTCAAAGGGGTAGACGCCGCTATGCGCCTTCCGGCTTGCAGCTTCGACAACCTTCAGCCGGGCTGCCACGCCGTCGGCGAAAAAGATCGCGTCGAACTTTGCCGCTTCGGCAAGCTTGGCGAGCTCGAAATAGTTCTCGAAATCCGTCCCAACCGAAGCCTGCGGATGGCGCCATGCCGCGACGTGATGGCCGGTAAACAGCAGGAATGCGCCAAGCTTGATCTTATCTTTACGTCTACCCATGAGATGTCCCTTCAGCGGTACATTGCCGGCACCGGGAATTCGCCCGAAAGGAGCCAGGTGCCGATCGTCCGCTTTTTATATTCGGCTGGATTATGGAGAGTGTGCGTGCGGACATTGCGCCAAAAGCGGTCGAAACCGTTGGCATTGGTTGCCGAACGCGCGCCCATGACCTCGAAGATCTCACTTGAAACTGCCAGGCCAGCCTCGCCCGCGTAGACGTTGGCTGTCGCGATGTCGATTGCCGCAGCACCCCGATCACCGGCAGTCAGACCAGGTCCCTGGTTGAAGGCTTCGTCGAGGCTGCGGGCAGCCTTGTCTGCGAGTTCGGTCGCGGCGAGCGTCTTGATGTAGAGTTCGCCATATTGCCGTTTGATCCACGGATCGTCGGTGTGTTTTTCCACGCCGGAATAGATCCAGGGACGCGACAGGGTCGAGGTATATTCCTTGCCTTCGTCCAGAGCGCCTTGGGCGCTGCCGACGAAGACGTTGAGAAGGACGCTCTGCTGCAGCAGCGACGTCAGCGAGGTGTAGGGTGTCAAAGGCACCTGTGGCGAACTGATCAGCTCTTCGTCGAGGATCTCCAGATCTTTGAAGCTGACGGTGCCACTGCCCGTCTGGCGCTGGCCGATACCATCCCAGTCGTCTTCGATCACGATGCCGGGCCGGTCAGCCGGAACAGCGGCGGTCAGCCGCTCACCATCCGGATTTTCCCATGAAATCTGGATATAGTCGGCGATGTGAGAGCCGGATGAGAATGGGCGCGTGCCGTTTACGACCCAGCCGGTGTCGGTGCGCCGGCCCGACGAGGTTTTCGACATCGCATTGCCGGAGTTGCCCCACATCAGATTTCCGGCGGCTGAAGCGCGCAGCCAGTGATCCTTCTGCGCGCTCGAACCGCGAAAAAGCACGAGATTGAGGGGAAGATGATGATAGCCGTAGAGATGCGCCAGCGAGCCGTCTGTCCGGGCAAATTCTCGCACGACACGCAGGATCGACAGCCAGGAGGCTCCTTGTCCGCCGTAGCCGACCGGGATCTGGGCCGATGGCAAGCCGCTTTCTTTAAGAAGCCGGATCTGTTCGATCGGCCTACCGCCCTGCTTGTCGCGCTCGACCGCATCTTGATGAAAAATCGTCTTTAGCTCGACGGCCCTGGCAACGAGGGGATCCGTTACATCGCGTTCGAAAGACATTTCAGCCCAACCTCTCCGCCATGTGGCAGCGCTTCGGGCTCAAAGGTTCTGCGGATGTCGGTTCAAGTCCAGCAATATCTATTTGAGTTTACGGCAAGAGATTCTTTCTCAGCCGCCAGGCGACGAGCTGGCAGGCGAGTTGCCATTGACGTCGGGCTCGGTGGTCGAGTCCTACCAAGAGCAAGTACTCGAACTCTCAGCGGTCGGGCATGCGACTGCCGAGGACAAACTGGTACCGCTCTGGTCGAATAAAAAATTCAGACATTTCGGCGCAAGCGCCCGTTTCGAAATAGGAGCTCCGTTCCAGCACAAGCAGGACCGCATGTTCAGCCGCTCCGATCAGCGACGTTATCCGAGGCGAGACAGCACGCGCCCCGATCGCAATCTCAGCGGAGACAATGTCGGCGCCGGCTTTGTCTTTAAGTAGCGCATAAGTTGGTTGCTGTTCGGCGATCTCTCGCTCCAGCTCCGACATGAATGCTGGCAAGAAGCTTCGGCCCAATGCAATCGGCTCGTCATTCACCACGTGAAGCCGTTCCAGAAGTGCGCATTTTGTACCGAACAGTGGGATGAAAGCAGACGGTGTTTCAATTGCGGTCAACTCGACAATCCGCATCGTAGCATCGAAGCCTTGGACTTTCAGCGATTCATGAAAGCTACGCAGTGTATCAATTTGATGGCGCACCTGCTTGCCGGCCACGAAAGTGCCTTTGCCTTTCCGGCGTTCAATCAGCCCATCTCTATCGAGCTGTTGGAGTGCCAGCCGCACGGTGACGCGACTGACTGTGAAGCGTGCCATAATTTGCGATTCCGACGGGAGCCGTCCGGACGGCTCGTAGGCGCCTTCGGTGATCTCGGCACGAAGCCGATCGGCGATCTGCAGGTACATGGCCACCGGGTTATTGCGTATGAGACTCATCTATTTTCCATAGGGTCGAAAGCACCACGAAACAGCGAAGCTTTGGAATAGCGTTCCCTTTCACTGCCACACAAGGGGAACTCTTCACGTTGATGACCTGTATTATAATGTATTAGAAATTGGGACAACTCCAATCCAGGGTCGTCCTAACGCAACATGGCATCTCCAGTTATCCCAAGGCAGGTTTCATCCGGTGCCGCCTTCTCGGTGGACCGCATGGCTTTCGCCTATCCCGAAAGCCGACGCGCCGTATTCGAACGGTTTTCGCTGCAGGCTCGGCCGGGAGAATTCGTGGCGATCCTAGGTCCGTCCGGTTGTGGCAAGTCGACGCTCCTTAATCTTCTCTCCGGCTTCCTGCGCCCGCAATCGGGGCATATCACCATAGACGGCGTGCCTGTTGTCCCTGAACATCCGGTCCTCGGATATGTATTTCAGTCGCCAAACCTCTTCCCTTGGTTGAGTGTCCTGGAAAACGTTCGCTTTGGTCTGCGCATGAATCGCCGTGGATCTGCGCAGGAGCAGAGAGACGTCGCGCTGAATTTTCTTCGACTTGTCGGTCTGGAAGAGCAGGCACATGAGCCACCTCACCGATTGTCGGGTGGCCAGCGTCAACGGGTTGCGCTGGCGCGCTCCCTGGCGCTCGAGCCGCGCCTCCTGCTCATGGACGAACCCTTCGCAGCGCTCGACGCCCTGACGCGCGCATCCCTTAATGACGAATTGCTGCGCATCTGGTCGGGCTTGGGGAAGACCATACTGTTCATCACCCATGACATCGACGAAGCGATCTATCTTGCCGACAGGGTTCTCGTCCTTGGGCTGCCGCCGACGGGCATCACCGCCGAAGTGGCGATCGACCTGCCGCGTCCTCGCGATCAGCGTGGCACGAGAGCCAATCCCTTATTCGCGCAACTGCGCGAACAGCTCTCGGAGGAAATCGCCAAAGTCATGACCAGCAATCAACGCGTTTCCTGAAGGGAGCATCCGATGAAACACATTCTACCTGCAGTTCTTCTCGCCCTTGCAACGGCTGTGCCTGGCCATGCCGAGGACGCGCTGCCGCTTCGCATTGGCTGGGTCCAGGCTATGGCGAATGCACCTGCCCTGATCGCCGAGGAGAAAGGTTATTTTCGCGACGAGGGGTTGAATGTCGAGCTCAAGGGTTTCGGCGATGGTCCCGTCATCCAGCAGGCGGTGGCTGGAGGCGAAATCGATGTGGCCTATATCGGTGCGCCCCCGGTCTATCAATGGGCGGCGCGCGGTCTCGAGGCGAAAATCATCGCCAAGGTCAACTATGGTCAGGCAGCGGTGATCGCCAAGACTGACGGCCCGATCCACGCCCTTTCCGACCTCAGGGGCAAGAGGCTTGCCGGCGTCAACAGGGGCAGCGGCATGGACGTGCTGCTGCGTGGCTACGTTCTGAAAGAGGCCGCCGGCCTCAGCCCGGATGCGGATCTTGCGCTGTCGCAAATGCCCGTCGGTAACATGAACGCTGCCCTCGATACCGGCGTCGTCGATGCAGCCTTTTTGTGGGAGCCCTTCATCAGCCAATCGGTGCTCCGCGGTACAGGTCGCGTCGTCTTCGACGTGAACGGAGCTTTGCCCGGCTATCCCTGGTACGTCATAGCAGCGCCTGCCAAGACGCTGAAGGAACGCCCGGACGATCTCGTGAAACTGTTGCGAGCGAATTCGAAGGCCATTGCGTTTCTGCGGGAGCATCCCGAAGAGGCCGATCGGATCATCGCCCAAAACTTTAAGCTGGAATCCCTGACGGCCGCGGACGGAAGTATCGTTCCGCCGGAAGCGATCGTCACGGAGGCGCGGAAACGCCTTGGGTGGTCGGCGGACATCGAGCCGTCCGATCGTGCCTTCATCCAGCGGCTCATCGACTACTCGGTCGCCCTCGGCTTTCTCGAAAAGCGCTTGAATGTCGACGACATCATTGACGACAGCTTCGCCGCAAAGGCCGCCGCTCAACGATGAGATCCGATCGATGAAGAAGTTGGCAGCGCAGCTGCGTTTTCCGCAACCGTCCTGGCGCTGGGCAGCGCTTCCGTTCCTCCTTGTCGTGTGGAGCATCGCGGCAAGCCGCGTTCCCTCCTATGTGCTGCCGCAGCCGTGGGACGTGGCGGCCGAGGGGGTTCGCTGGATCCGGTCCGGCGAGTTGGGTCGCCAGGTCATGGCGAGCTTGTTGCGCGAATTCGGCGGCTTCGGCGCGGCTGTCGTGGCCGCCGTGCTCATCGGCGTGTCTGCCGGACTTTGGCGGCCATTTCGCGAATTCGTCCAGCCGCTGCTCGGTCTCTTCATGGCCATCCCTCCGATCGCCTGGGCGCCGCTGTCGCTGATCTTCTTCGGCCTCGGATATCTCTCCATTGCCGTCGTCATATTCATCGCATCGACCTTTCCGATGGCCCAGACGATTCAGGAAGGCGTGCTTTCCATCAACAGCGGCGAGGTGCGTGCAGCGCGCATGCTGGGTGCCAAAAGGCTGCAATTGCTGGCCCATGTATATCTTCCCGCCTCTCTCCCGTTCCTCACTGCCGCATTGCGCATCGGTTTTGCCCAGGCGTGGCGCGCGCTTGTTGCAGCCGAGATGATCGGTGCATCTCAAGGCATCGGCTGGATGGTCGCCATGGGCGGGCAGGTTGGCAATTCGGCGCAGGTGCTTCTCGGCATCGCGCTGATAGGACTTACCGCGTGGCTGATGGAGAGCCTCGTGTTTCGACGGATAGAGCGCCGCTACGAAGGCTGGCGCGGACAATAACGGACGTTCCCTATGACAGAGATTTTGCCAGAAAAGACGATTCAAGCCAGCGCCCATTCTCCGATGGGCCTTGCCGATCATTTCGATACTCTGCCCTTCCTCGGCCGTCTAAGCTGTCAGAGGCAGACGCTGACGGCGGGCGAGTCGACCGAATTGGAGCTCGTTTATGAGGTCGGAGCTGTCGGTCTCGCAGACGGTGCGTGGCTGAAGCTTGCCTTCAAGTTCTATTCCGACTGGGCGCTGTTCCAGACAACGGAGCCGACGGGCGCCAACTATATTTCCGCCGAATACCACGCCGGTCCTCTGGTTTCGGGGCAAAGCCCAGCTACCGTTCAAGCACTGAAGGTGCGTTTCGATCAGAAGGGACACGAACGTCCCTTCCAGAAGGCTGTCATCATCGACGTCGTCGACGGCTATCTCAACCCCGGCGACAGGATCGTCATCCGTCTGGGCGATCGGCGGCAGGGCGGCGCCGGCACACGTGTGCAGACCTTCGTGGAGAAGGTGTTCCGTTTCCGGCTATTCGTCGACCCGCTGGGTAGTTCAAAATTTGCGGAGGTGCCAGGCGACTGCAAATTGGAGATCGCGGCCGGCCAGCCGCATGCCCTTCAGGTCATCGCGCCGCGGCTGGTTGGCAGCGGTCTATCCTTCGACGCTATCGTGCGCGTCGACGATATATGGGGAAACACTTGCCAGGGTCGCGACCTGCATGGTGCGCTCGTCATTACTGCCCCGGATGGCGGGCAACGAACGGAGCTGGTGGCCTTCGCCGCGGAAGGCTGGACAGTTGCGCGGATTTCCGGTCTTTCCTTCGCCGCTGCCGGCGAATGGAAATTGGAAGCATGGCTGAATGACGAACCCGGCGTCGCCCCGGGCGTCGCTTATGTCCAGAGCGAAGAGGGTGCCTTGCGTCCTCTCTATGCCGATCTGCACGTCCATTCCGACGACACCGTTGGCACCAATGATGCCACCTACAATCTCACCTATGGGCGCGACATCGCCGGACTTGACGTGGTGGGCTACACCGTCAACGATTTCAACATCACCGAGACGAACTGGGACGCGGCCGTCAAGACCATCCACGAACTCAACGAGCCCGGTCGCTTCGTCTGTTATCCAGGCACCGAATGGTGCGGCAACTCCGCTGCCGGTGGCGACCGAAACGTCGTCTTCCTGCGCGACGGCAAGCCCAGGTTTCCGTTCGACGAAGAGGGGCGCTCACTTCGCTCTTTCGAATGGAATGAGACGACGTCTGGAGCGATCCGTCCTGGGATATGGCCGGTTGACCGGCTCTATGGAGCCTATGAGGATGATCCGGAAGGCCATTTGCTGATCCCGCATGTGGGTGGCCGGCGCTGCATTCTGGACTGGAACCATCCGGAATTGGAACGCCTCATCGAAATTGGCTCCGCCTGGGGACAATTTCATTGGCTCTACGCCGAAGCTCTAGCTCGCGGACACAGAGTTGGCGCTTCCGCCGCCAGCGACGAACATCAGGGCCGATGCGGCGGTGGTGCGCCGGCCACCGGAACCTTCGGTGCACGCGGGGGGCTCACCGGCGTCATCGCCGACGGTTTCGACCGTGCCGGCGTTGGCGCTGCGCTTCGGGCGAGGCGCACTTTTGCCACGACCGGTGAACGGAGTTTTGCGGTTCTGTCCCAAGGCAAACATTTCATGGGCGAGGTGTTTGACGCCGAGCTCAATCAGCCACTCTCTTACCGCCTGCTCGGCCACGCCGGCTGGGAGGAAGTTCAGCTTTTCGACGGCGACCGCATGGTGTGGCGACGCGATCTGCATGCCGAAGCTGGCCTCAGTGAGCGCAATGTGCGGATCCGTTTCGGCGGCGCGCGGATAAAGGATCGCTATCGCGCGGCCTATTGGAGCGGCGAAGTGGCTGTCACCGGTGCAGCGCTTCTGGATGTGCGCGGCATCGGTTTCGATCATCCCGAACAAAGCGTTTGGCGCACTGGGCTCGGCACCCTCGGCTTCAGGACGGCAACACATGGCGACGTCGACGGAATCGAACTTAAGCTTTCCGACCTGTGCGACGCACGCATCGTCGTCGCCGGGAAACTCCATGGCTACAGCAAGATCGGAGATCCGCTTCAGCCGCCGCCACATGTCCATGCTCCCGAGGTGTTTTTAGAGGCATGCGGAAGCGAGCTGATCGAAAAAGGCTCCATCTCGGTCGATCTTCCGGGTGTAGAGCTTAGACTTTTGTTGGAACGTGTCACCGATCGTCCTCTTCCACGTGATCTCTCAGGCGAGATATCGCTTTCAGGACTTGGATTGAGCCAGGGCCGCGAACACCCGCTTTTCCTGACAGCGAGACAGAGGGATCAATCCCGCATCTGGACGTCACCGCTGTTCATGACAGCTTGAACCGAGCGTAAGCTACAACCAATTCGGAAGGTGGTGACCGGGGGGCCACTTGTCAGGCCAACCCAAACAATGCCGGGCTTCGTTTGGGGCGGGGCATGTCTGCCAATCGTGCGATTGTCACGCCCACCAGACATCAAGGCCGTATCCATGCTGGAACCTCCGGCGACTGCATTGCGCCGGACTGCGGTTTTTACGCCTGTCGATTGATGGTAGAGAAGCGTATCAAACGATGGGAGCGTGGCGACCGCCCTCGATCATGGCAGTTAGGTCGCCAAACCGCCGGATACCTCTATGAACTGCGCGTTGACCGGGCGATTGTCGCCGGACGGAGAGCAGTGAAGCGATCATCGCCCGACATCGTCGCGGCGGAGCGGCGGCACCAGCGAGACGAAACATCCGTCATTCGGTCCCCATTAGCGACCAGAAGCTCTTGCTTTCCTAGGGGCCGAAATACCGCTTTCCCGCTCAAGCTTTTTGCGAGCAAGTTTACGGACACGCCTGATACCCTCGGCCTTCTCACGAGCACGTTTTTCGGAGGGCTTTTCGAAACGCTCCCGAAGTCGGGCCTCCCGGAATACGCCCTCGCGCTGCAACTTCTTTTTCAAAAAACGGAGCGCTTGCTCAACGTTGTTGTCACGTACCAGAACTTGCATTCTAAACTCCTAGGATCACTGACGCGCCTCATTAGATCCATGCGCATTGATGATCAAGGCTTGGAAGACCGTTTGCCTAGATTCTCTGTCTCCACTGTTTGATGGGCGCGATCGCGAATGGGGCTAGAGGTAAGCTCTGCCAGCGATTGAAATGTCGGAAGTTCATGTCCTTTCAGGGCGTACCATCATGATCTCGAAGGTAGAGTTAGGGTCTGGGTGCGGTAAATGCTGGGCCGGGTATCGCCAGGAGTATGGACCGCAAGCGCAATAGCCGTTATTTGCGGGGCATGTTGCGATGCTAAAACCGTCGCTGAAAATCACCGCAGACACCCAAGGCTTCTTTAAAAGTGAAAAAAGTGCAGCGCAGCTTTGCCGTCGAGTACAAATCAGGTCGGCGAAAACTCAATTCCAAACCGAAATCGATTTGGGGAGACACCAATCTCAAGTCCGTTGCTCAAGATCTGCAGGACGAGGCAATGCCATTTATGTCATCACCTCCTCAGGCCAGAAGCAGCGAGATGCTTGTATCCGAAGAAGAACAGGCCGGGCCGTTATTGACACTGCCGATCGAGCGGGAGACAAATGCATCGGCTTTAAAGGAGACCATAATGGCCGACGAAAACAATACGATGCTCAATGCTGAAACGCCGGCCGCCGCAGCGTCCGATGTACCGAAGAAAGTGCGCAAACCTCGCGTCGGTAAAGCGGTGCCTGAAACGGCCTCAGCCCCGGTTTCTGTGCAACCCGCAGCGGCTTCGAATGCCACAGCTGGAAAGCAGAAGAGGGGACGCAAAGCAAAGTCTGACGATGGTGCGACAAGCCCCAGACGTGCGCCTGTCAAGCGTGCTCCGAGGACGGTGCAGGCAGCGACTGCACCGTCGGTGGCGGCAGTCGACGAGTTTACGGATCTTCTGCAACTGGAAGAGGAAAACCAGAGATTGCGCAAGCTGCTGGCCGAGAAGCTACGTGCTGAAAATGCCGATCTGCGAAAGCGACTCAACCTCGGTTGATCGGCAGCAGACGGCCAAGCGCTGGCCGCATTCTCATGCTTACTGATGTGAATATTTTGGCGGCGGTTCGTTCTGCCGCCAACGCTTTTTCTCGCGCACACGGGGTAGAATTCGAGGTGGAATAAAATGGCGTCTCCATGGAAATTTCTTGCCCGGCTGGTGTCACCGCGACGTCAGCAGAGGCAAGAACACGGCTCGACCGATGACGTGAAGCCGGACGTATTGGCCATCGCCAAGCCGACTGAAACAGCAGCCAAAAACGAGTTGAACGCCACAGATCGTTCGGCCGACGAAAAGCCAGTTCTTCAGGGTCATTCCGCGGCGGTGTCAGTCGACCCGGACACGACAGATGTCGAAAGCGTCACGCTCGAGAAAGCGGCTGATCCGGCCTCATCCAATGAGGCCGATGTAACCGCGCACGCCGCACCAAAGCCCTCGAAGATTGACGAAAGTGCAGCGCGAAAGCGCAGCAGACAGGCCAAGAAAGCCGAAGTGGTTGATGTCGATTCGCAACCCTCTCCACGCGTTTCGATCGATTCTGAAGATGCAATCAGCCTCGATGGCGAAATCAGGCTGCTCCGGGATCAGTTGGCGAGGAAGCTCCGACTTCAAAACGCACAATTGAAGAGGATGTTGGATCGATTCGAGCGCTGAACGTGGCATTACCTATTCTCCGGACCTCTGGGCAGAACACCTATCGTTTTGAAGCTCGGCCGAAAACGCAATTTCGGGCGTAGATGTGAGGCGACCACAAGCAGCAACCTGCGCCGACACCTGAATTCCCGCTGATCAAAAGTAGGGGTGACGGTTCTATCCCATCAAGGCGTACCACCAGACGCGATTCTCAGCCGACCGAGAGCAATCAGCGACAACTCGCCATTACCCCAGGCTCGAAACCCGTGACATCGAAAAATCGCATGATTTATCTCGATTAAGCGAAGATTGCATTAATCGATGACGAACATTCATTTAATATTTGATTACCCTTGTGTTGGGATCGGATCGTCAAGCAAGTGTTGCTGAATGCCATCGGTGAAAAGGCGACCTCTCAAGCGATGCACGGGATCTACCAGAAATACGGGATTCCGGCCGAACGAATCGCCAATGTGGTTGCGATCGTAATCGACCAGCCGGAAGACACGACTATGAACGAGTTCACGGTGGGACCGGCTAACCAGCCTTGGTGAGCGACCGCGTTCCGACGGATGGCGAGTCTTTTTGAATGGTCGACCAGCCTTGACGCAATGTTATGGAAGACACCGTCGATGAGGAGTGAGCAATACTCCGCGCATAATTTCGGTCGATGCCCCCATCGGTTCCATAAATGGCTGTTATCCCACACGATTGAGATTGGGCTCGTCGCTTCAGATACATTCAAGAGCAACTAGAGGAACGAGAACGGCCGAAGACGGTCCTAAAAGCACTATGGCGTTTGTCATTCATTTGCATTATCATCTCGCTGAAAAGTGGAGATCGCTATGGCTGCAAATGCACTGGTACAAACTCGCATCGATGCCGAGGTTCGGGATCGTGCCTCCGCAGTGCTTGGAAATATGGGGCTGACCGTATCTGATGCGGTTCGTATCTTACTCACCCGAACGGCCAACGAAGGTGCGCTGCCGCTGGAGCTTCTTTCAGGCAGCGAGGCCCATGACGCTTGGTTTCGCACCAAGGTACTTGAAGCGCTGAACGATACTCGACCGGACGTCTCAGATGATGAAGTCGAGGCGCATTTCGCTGAACGTCGAGCGGCAGCCCGCCTTAACGCGGGTGCGCGCAAATCGTGAAGCTTACCTGGTCTGCGTTCGTTATCGGATCGCGACGCCATTTTCACATACATAGAAGCAGAAAATCCGTCAGCCGCCATACTGGTCGACGAACGGATCGTTGCTGCCGTCCGTCGGTTAGTAGATTTTCCCGCGAGCGGTCGTGTTGACAGAATTGCTGGCACCCGCGAACTGGTAATTAAAGGCACGCCGACGTCGCGGCGTAGGCAATTACCGAAACAGCGGTTCGTATTCTTCGCGTCCTCCATGGCGCGCAGGAATGGCCAGACACTTTGCCAACGCGCTAGGCTTTGTTCTCGATGCTGAGTATCAACGGGTCGGTGGTTCGAATCTTTTCAAGGCGGCCATATGTGCTCAGGCCTGGGAACGTCGCCCGCTCTTAAGTGGCTTGATTGAAATGCCGTCGGGCAGCGGCGCCAAAAGCGCTGAAACATCGCAGGATAATGCCGTCGCGAGTTTCTCGAGAGTTGTGACGGTCGGATTTTTTCCGCCGCGCTCGAGGTGGCCAGCGTACGAGCGTTCTATGTTTGCCGCGAGCGCGAGATCGTCCTGCGAGATTCCCTTCGAAACCCGCAAACGTCTCAAATTCAGTGCTACTCGCTGCCGTGCGTCCATCGCCGGAAACACAACATTTGACAAATTATGAAACCACGTATTATAGAACTATGAAAGGAATTCGCTTCGCAATAATGCTGCGCACCTGCCTTTGCGTCGGATAATCGGATGGCTCCCATGGAACTACGCCAGCTCTCCTACTTCGTCGCGGTGGCCGAGGAACTGCACTTCGGCCGGGCGGCAGCCAAGGTGCGCATCGCCCAGCCGGCTTTGTCCAATCATGTGCAGGCGCTGGAGCGCGAACTCGGCTGTGCGCTATTCATCCGCTCAACCAGACGGGTGGAACTGACCAGGGCAGGGGAGACCTTCTACGAACGCTGCGTCGGGATCCTGAGCGAGGTCGATCTAAGTGCCGAGATCACCAGGGCGGTGGCCGGCAAGACCATCCGGCAGATCAGGATCGGCACCGTCTATCCCGCCACCACCGGCGTGCTGCCGGCGTTTCTGGCAAAGATCGCCCGCAAGTACCCGGATATCCGCATCCATATCGCAAGCGGCAATACCGGCGACATCATCCGCGGCCTGGAAAACGGCCAGATCAATCTCGGCTTCATCAGACCGGTGGAAAACATCGGCTCCTTGCGCTTCTCCTCGATCGCCCATGAGCGTTATCTGTTGGCGGTGGCCCGCACCAACCGGCTGGCGGAGCAGGCAGAGATTGCCATCGACGATCTGCGCTCGGAAAGGATCATCGCCTTCAACCGCAAGAACCTCTCCTATACAGAGCGGTACTTCAACGAGAAGTTCGAAGAATACGACCTGACCCGCAACATCGCTTATAGTTGCGACGACACCTATTCGCTGGTGTCGCTGGTTTCGGCCGGGCTTGGCATCGGCTTTGCGCCGGAATGGACCGAGGGCCTGCCGAACCGGGCCTTCGAGCTGAAGGCGGTCAGAGGCATCGACTTCAGGATCGGGCTTGGCGTTGCCTGGAACAAGGAGGACCCAACCGCCTCGCGCGATGACATCGTCGACATCGCCCGCTCACTGGCACGGCCGGGCAGGTGAGGTGAGAGGCATTGCGAGTGCTGTGCCCCAAACGGAACGGCTTGCCGGATGCAGTCATCCCGGGTTCCGCTCGATCCGAGGGTCGCTTTGCTAACCCTCCTGCGGCTCCGTTTTAACCGGTCAGCGTATCGAAGCGAGCCGAACGGCTGCAGCGGTGGCAGGTTGAGCCATTGCTCTTGCCATCGGGCGAAGAACTCCGGAATGGTTAGGAACGACATCATCGAGCTTGAACTTCCTGACAAGCTCGCGAAGCTTCTGGGCTTCCTGAGCGAGCGAGGCGGAGGCGGCAGTCGATTGTTCCACCATGGCTGCGTTCTGTTGCGTCGTCTGGTCCATCTGATTGACTGCAACGTTGACTTCGCTGAGGCCGACCGACTGCTCTTTGGCAGAGGTTGCGATCGCATCCATGTGCTGATTGATCTGTGCGATAAGACCGCCGATGGTCTTGAGAGCCTGGCCTGTATCACGCACGAGCTTCACTCCGCTATCCACCTCTTTGGAGGAGTTCTGGATGAGGCCCTTGATCTCCTTGGCCGCGCTGGCTGAACGCTGCGCGAGTTCTCGCACCTCCTGAGCAACGACCGCGAAGCCCTTGCCGGCTTCACCGGCCCTGGCTGCTTCTACGCCCGCGTTGAGGGCAAGAAGGTTGGTCTGGAATGCGATTTCATCGATCACGCCGATGATGTTGGAAATCTGCTGCGACGAAGTCTCGATGCGCCCCATCGCCTCTTCTGCATGAGAAACGACTTCGGCAGACATAGTAGCGCTTCGGTTTGCCTCGGTGGCAACTGCCCGGGTCTCCTCGGTGCGCTTGCTGGAATTCGCCACGTTTGCGGTGATCTCTTCCAATGCTGCTGCCGTCTCTTCAAGCGAGGCTGCCTGCTGTTCCGTGCGCTTTGAAAGATCACCCGCCCCCGACGAGATTTCCCGGGTGCCATCGTCGATCGTGGTGATGCTGCTGGAGATCGACATCAGCGTTGCACCAAGTTGGGCGACAGATTGATTGAAGTCATGGCGCAGGGCCTCGAAGTCGGGAGCGAATGCCTGATCGAGCTGGAAGGCGAGATCACCTGCAGCGAGCCGCTTCAAGCCGGCCGCGAGACCTGATGTGGCGACGCGTAAACGCTCTGCGGCATCAGATTCTGCTTGCTGTTGCGCGGCGATGCGATCGGCGTCCGCCTGCTTCCGACTTTCCGCCGCTTCCATCTCCATTCGCTTGTTTGCGATTGCGGCTTGGCGGAAGATTTCCACCGCGCCCGCCATGGAGCCGATTTCGTCGGCCCGGCCGGCAAACGGGATACTGGAACTGGTGTCGCCTTCGGCCAGTCGTCTCATCGAGGTTGTAATCTCGGTAATGGGATTGGCAATGCCTGTCAGCACGAACGCAATAGCGCCAACGACCAGCAATCCTGCAAAACCGATCGCGGTAAACAGATAGAATTTGACGGACGCGTAGGTCGTCCTGCTCACCTCGGCAGCCTGTTTGCTGCCACTGAGATTCAACTCCACCAGAGCCGTCGTTAGTTCCTTCAGCTTGTCGGAATAGGTTCGCATCCCCCCGCCAAGATATCGTCCGGCCTCTTCGGTCTTGTTCTCACGGGAAAGAGCGAGAAGCTGAGGTTTGCTGGCGATATAGCTCTCAACGTTTTCCTTTATTGCGCTTATCAACTGGCGTTCACGGTCCGACGATGCCAGCGCCACATAGGCATCTATCGACTTGCGAACCGTGTCCTCGGCAACTGTAATGGCCTCTTCGCGCGTTTTCTTTTCGGGTTCCGACTGCGCGATGATGTGATCGCGATAAGCGACGCGCAAATTCGCCATGTTGAGATTGATCGTCCGGGATGCCTGTACGCTCGGCAACCAATTGTTCGCGATTTCTTCGGTGGAGCCGTTTGTCTTGCTAAGACCATCGATCGCGAGATACGCGACAATGCCGAAAAGAAGCGCTACGCCGCTGAAAATAAGGAGCAGGCTGGACTTTATGCTTGGACGACGCATTGAAGGACCCCTTGAGACGTTCGACCCTATGGCCGGCGGACAAGGAGTTTGTAACAAAAACATTTAATGTTTTACTCATATGTAAAGCATCGTTTGATGAAGATTTCGAGCGACGATGCCGGTCGGCGCGGCCCGACATTGATTCCAACGAAGGCTTCTCTGTAATCACCACGCCTCGTCCTTTTGTCGTGAGGATCAGCTAGGCACGTCCGAGCAACTCTCGGAAAACCAGTGTCGGACGAGCCACGTCTGTAAGAAGAAACATACGGTCTTCGACCTAGGCGTGCCAGGAATGTCAATATTCGGCGTGGCGCTCGATCGGCTCGGCCAGGTCTATCCAAAGCGGCCGATCATCCCACCAATGAACATGATCCGGCGCAGGAAAGGACGGATCGGCGAATGTGCCGCCCGCGATGACGACAGTGCCGGGGAAGTATATTCCGGATTTCGAAAATCCGCCCCACTGCAGATCCGGTAAAGGCTTTCATCACGTCAGGTGTGGCTTCGCCCTGCGGAAACCAAACGGAGTATTCTCCCGAGGTGATCCGGACATTTTCCTCAAGGAAGATGGCTTGTCCGACCAAGGCGTTTCGCGCCAGATACCGGTCACGCAGAAGAGCGATCTGTCCTTGCGCTTCTTATTCGGTCATTGGGGCCGGTACCTCCGGCGGCAGGCCGGCGCGTAGCGAGCGTCTTGGCCGAAAAGAGCGCGCAAATGATCAGCAGAAGGCAGTCGAGATATTCGATGAACTGAAGGCCGAACTGCGAACTCAAACTGCGCTGGCCGCACGCGAGATTTTCATGGCCGACAGGAAGGCCGCATCGAGCCTGATGTACCGGATCGACCGGCGGGCCAGGCTCGAAGCTTCGTTTCACTTATTCAACGCGTCTTTCAAAGCCTTGGCCGGCGTAAATGCCAGCTTCTTGGCCGCTGCGACCTTGATGGTCGCGCCAGTTGCCGGATTGCGCGCCTCGCGCTCCGGCGTTGCTTTCACTTTGAACTTACCAAATCCAGGCAGCGAGGTTTCGTTGCCGGCGATCGCAGCTTGCGTGATCGAGGCAATCACGGCTTCGACGATCGCCTTGCCCTGGGTCTTCGTCAGGTTGTGTTCGACCGCGATCTTGTCGGCGATTTCATTCGTGGTGGTCATTGTGCATCTCCGCATCATTGTTCATGCGGAGTCCCTGACAGCGGATTGCGCTGCTGTCATTGAGGCACTGCGGCATCGTATGTCGAATTGTCCGGATTTCCACAGTTTCCGATCGAGCGACAGCACGCCTGGGTGCGCGATCGCGTAATCGAACGCAGAGATGAGCCATGATATCGGTTTTGTGTGTTGAGGATAAAAGGCCGTCCGCGACTTGATCGTCGAGGAACTCGTCGACGCTGGCTGGTTCCAGAGCTGCAACCCGGCCGAGGTCTCTCGTCCGTTCACTGTAAAGCATCGCGCAACGCGGCGACGAAACCATCGCTGCCCGATCTGCCGGCAGGGCGCCTGACGCAACTAATGGATCGTTCTAATGATGCAGCCTTCGCACTTGATTTTGAACGGCGCCCGCAGATCGCTCCTTGCCCGGCTGAATCTCAAAGATCTTGAAGGCCTTAAAACATAAAGAGACGTTGAAGAGGAATGCTTGCTCGTGTTTCCTTCATGATCAGATCTTTTCCCACCTTGAATTTTCAAACCTGTTTCGCCATTTGTTCGGCGCTAATTTCGCTTTCTTGGAGAACACAAGCACATGACAACGACTGCAGAACAGACCGCTGAAAGCCACGTTTTTGAGGCTGACGTTGCCCGCCTTCTGCATATGATGGTCCACTCCGTCTACTCGGACAGGAACGTTTTTCTGCGCGAACTGATTTCGAATGCGGCCGATGCCTGCGAGAAGCTGCGCTATGAAGCAATCGAGAAACCGTCGCTCCTGGGAGCCGATGCCGAAAGCCGGATCACGCTGACGCTGGACGAAGAGAACCGTCAGCTTGTTGTCGAGGACAATGGCATCGGCATGAGCCGCGACGAGATGATCGAGGCGCTCGGGACGATCGCGAGGTCGGGGACACGGGCGTTCTTGGAGCGAATTGAAGCAAGCAAAGCCGCTGAAGGCGCTCAACTGATCGGGCAGTTCGGCGTCGGTTTCTATTCCTGTTTCATGGTTGCGGAGCGCGTCGATGTGATCTCCCATCGTGCCGGATCGCAGGAAGCGTGGATATGGGCCTCCGACGGCAAGGGAAGTTACAGCGTCAGCCCTGCAAACCTCGCCGAAGTTCCATCCCGCGGTACACGGATTGTCCTGCATCTGATGGAGGATGCGAAGCAATACACTTCCCGTTGGACGGTCGAGCGTATCGTCAAGGAACAATCCGGCCACGTGCCGGTCGCGATCCGCGTTGTCGAGAAGCCCGGCAGTGAGCCAGTTCAGATAACGGACGGCAGCGCGCTATGGACCAAATCGAAGAGCGAAGTCACTAAAGAAGAGTATACGGACTTCTATCGTGGGGTCTCCGGGCAGTACGACGAACCGGCGCTGACCGTACATTTTCGTGCTGAAGGCCGGCATGAATATACGGCTCTGGCGTTCATACCCGGAACGCAGCCTTTCGACATGCTTGATCCCGAACGCAAAGGCAGGATGAAGCTTTACGCAAAGCGGGTCTTCATCACCGACGATGCGGAACTCCTACCGAGGTACCTTCGCTTCGTCCGCGGGTTGATCGACACCGCCGATTTACCCCTCAATGTCTCTCGTGAGATGATTCAGGAAAGTCCGATCCTGATGGCGATCCGCAAAGGCGTCACCAGCAGGATCATCACCGCGATCGAGAAATTGAGCGAAAGTGACCCCGGGGCCTTCCTCAAATTTTGGGAAAACTTCGGAGCCGTCCTTAAGGAAGGCATCTACGAGGACTTCGAGCGTCGTGCTCAGCTTATGGCGCTTGCCCGGTTTCGGACGTCCACATCGGGCGAGGGCTACCGTTCGCTGGCTGAGTACGTCAAAGATATCAAGGAAGGCCAGAACGCCATCTACTATCTTGCGGGCAGCAGCTTGGACCAGCTCAAGGCATCACCTCAACTGGAAGGTTTCCTGGCGCGTGGGATCGAAGTGCTGTTCTTGACAGACTCTGTCGACAGCTTCTGGGCGATGAATGCACCGGAATTCGTGGGCAAAGCGTTTAAGTCGATCACTCAGGGTGCCGCGGATCTCGCACAATTTGCAAAGCTCGATCATCAGGCAACGCAGGAACCAGAGACCAGCACCATGGCGAAATTCCTTGCGTTCACCAAGCAGACGCTTGCTGACCATATTGCCGATGTCAGGGCATCCGATCGTCTGACGGAAAGCGCGGTCTGCCTCGTTGCACCGGAAGATGGCTATGACAGGCAGATGGAAAAAATCCTGCGAAACGCCGGTCGCCTTGAAGATGCAGCCAAGCCGATCCTGGAGATCAATTTGGTGCACCCTTTGATCAAGGCGATTGCGAGCGTGGAGGGTGATGCCCTGTATCGGGAGGACGCCGCGTTCTTGTTGCTGGACCAAGCGCGCATTTTAGATGGCGATCGGCCTGCTAATCCACGCCGATTTGCCGAGCGGCTCGCACGGGTCTTTCAGAGGTCGGTGCAGTCGTAACAACAAGGAGCAAGGTGGGGGTCTATCCTCCGAATATTCCTGCCCTCATCGACCGTGGGTGCCGACGTTCAGTTATCTAGGCAGGGTCTGCGCGTTCGCGGCGTTTTGTGGCTTGAGCCTTTCGGCTGCTGCCATCGCAGAACGGTAGAGCAAGGATCGACGGTACTGATTCCTTGCTGCTCTTCAAGAACTCCGACGAAATTGCAATGGTAAGCCCGTTCCGCCGCGACAACTGTGTCGGTATTTCGACGCAGTGAGGGTGAAGACGCCAAAGTCTAAAATGAGAGGGGACAGGCCGCTGTTTCGAACTCAAGGCGAAAGGTGCGGGGCCATTGTGATGTTGAAATACGAGTTTCGCGCCCGGTCTCAGACTGACCAGGAAGTCTGGTCCCGTCGTGCTTCCATCAGAGCCTCCAGCGAAAATGAACCGTTTTGATCCACTGGTTTGCTCCCCGACCTTCTCGCCCGGATCGCAGATCATCGTGCAAATAGGATCGGTGCGTTGTTGCCGCGGCAGCGGAAAGACCGCTCGTGGCGGTCTTTCCTGTATCTGCAGACCGATTAAAGCTTCGATCAACCGGCGGCCTTGATGCTGGTATTGCACAGGCTCCAATAGCCGCCGCCCTTCTGGATCCACTTGAGATCGCCGAGCGTGCCGGCATCTTTGGCCGCATGGTAGGAGTCGACGCAAGTGTGCAGGCGGGCCTTGCCAGGCGTTTCGCTCGAATACTTCTTGTCGATCGCCTTCGGGAACTTGACGCTCTTCGGCGCCGCGGTCGTCGGCTTTGCCGGTTCCTTCTCGCTCGTGGCGGTAACATCCGCCTCGTCAGCCTTGTCGGCAGCAGCAGCGTCGGCGCCACAGAACTTTGCGCGGAAATCGTTCCACTTCACGTCCTTGGCGGAACCGTCGGCCTTGGCGGCCTGATACTTTGTGCTGCACTCCTTCATCGTCAAGGCATGCGCCGGCGACGACATGATAAAAGCAGCGAGCAGCGAGCCGGCAGCGGAGAGAAGCAGTTTGTGTGACATATGATTGGCCTCCGTCGATGATGTTGACGTTTCAGTCTACGCTTCCGCCTCGGCGCTAAGACGCTGACAACGGTAGGGTTCCATTCGGGCTTGCCTGATCTACGGCCGTCGGAAGGTGCTCCGCGAGAAGCTCGGGTACCTTGCTGATATCGATGCCGAGTTTGGAGGCAAGGGCCTGTAGCTGCTCCGACGAGAGCGCTGCGCGAATTTGGTCCGCGGTGATCGGGATATTGTCTCCCGTGCCTATCCAGGATGCTACCTGATGGCCAAGCCCGCTTTGATTGAGTTGCGTGAGAACGCCATCGAGTCCGCCGGCGTTCTGGAAAACATCTTCGGCGACAGCCAGAAGATTGACTGGCCTGCCATTCAAGACGTCGCTTACGACACTGCCCAAACCATCGAAAAGCCCCATGACACTCCCCTTGGTTCATTCGCCCTACACCACAAACGCTTACACCTGCTGAATGAACCTCAGATGAACAAGGGCGACCACTGCTTCTGGAGCTCCTTGCGGCGTCTCGTCCGAGAGCCAGAGGCGTGCATTTGCTGATTGATGGGATGACTGATCGTCACTCGCAGCATTGTCGATCGGCTGGTTGCGACACCACCCCACTTTGTCTATGGAAATCCAAAACCGTTCGGCCCGCCATTCGTGCCGCCGGAATGGCGCTCTGGTCATCTAGCGTCGCCAAAGATCGTTTTGCGATGGACGAGCAGGCGTTGAAGCTCTGAGGGCTGGTGAAAGGCAACAGGTGAAGTTCGACGACCTTTCCGCTCATATTCAACCCGGAGCAGGGTCAGAGTGCGGGCCGTGTTTACAGCCAGCCGTGCCGTCACCGGATGGCGCATCCTTGTGCATCGACCTCTGCGAGGAAAAGGTCTAGCGCAATTTTATGATGAGATGGCAAAGGATGGGCGGGGATTACAAATGAGCGCCGGCGAACGAATGATTTGCCGGTGACGACTTTGATTTTGGCACGTATCTCCTGAACGTCATGGCAGACAACCAACTGCGCTAGTTGCAAGACTGCCGCAGTCCGTTCGTCGAAATTCGGGCGAGCGCTTCTCGTCGCAGTGCGCAGAAGATGGGCCCTTGACAAAACGCGTCCGCTGCCACTATTGGGTAATCGATCACCCACGGAGGATGGCAAGGATCGTGGCAGTATCGCTCTCTGACATCGCGGAACGTGCGGGCGTCTCGGTAAAGACGGTTTCCGGCGCATTGCATGGCGGCTCCGCCCGCATGTCGGACGATACGCGCCAGAAGATCAAGGCCATTGCGGAAGAACTCGGCTACGTGACCAACCTTGCAGCGCGTGGCGTGCGTCAGGGCTGGCTGCCGCTGGTCGGCGTCATCTCCGACGGCCTCATCACTTCGCCCTTCGCCACCGAGATAGTACGTGGCCTCGATGGGGCGGCCCGCAGCGCCGGCATGGCGGTCTTTGCGGTCAACCACCGCAGCGGCCAGTCTATCGGCGAGGTGCTCGACGAGGTGCAGCAGTTCCGGCCGCGCGCCGTTGCTTATGCCGCAATGTACCACAAGGATGTCGCCCTGCCGGACAGGTTGGCGGGCGCCGTCGGCGTCATGATCAACTGTCGCGAGGCTGCCGGCCGCGTCACCGCGCTGGTGCCTGACGAAGAGGGCGGCGCGCGGGAGGTCGTGCGTTATCTCCTCGTCGCCGGCCGCCGGCGCATCGCCTTCATCAACCTGCCGGGCATTCTCGCCGGCACGCTACGTGAGATGGGGTTTCGTGCGGCGCTTGAGGAGGGGGGCATCGACCCCGTCGGCGTGTTGCCGGCGGTGCGCCGCAGCGTCTACAGCGACCGCGCGCCAAGTCTTGTTGCCTCTCATGTGGAGGCGCTTCTGAAATCCGGTCAACGGCCGGACGCTATCCTCTGCGGCAATGACCGCGTAGCGATGGAAGTCTACGCGGCGCTTGCCCGCGCCGGCCTTCGCATTCCGGATGATATCGCGGTGGCAAGCTTCGACAACCAGGTCGAGCTTGCCTCGCGGCTGGATCCGCCATTGACGACAATGGGCCTGCCGCACCGCGCCATGGGCCGCCTTGCCATGGAGATCCTCCTGGCCGAGCAGCCCGAACCGCCGCGTCTGCGGAAACTGCCGTTCCATCTGGTCGAACGGGCATCCGTCTGAACATCGAATAGTGTCTAACAGGAGGAGAATATCAATGAGAATGGGTAATCGTTTACTTGGTGGACTCTTCGCGTCCGCCGCGCTGGTCGCGACCGCCGGTCTTGCCGAGGCGAAGACCGTCATTCATGTTATGCACCAGGGCGATCCCGGCTGGGTGAAGGCCTATGGCGACGTTGCCACCCGCTTCGAGGCCGCCAATCCCGATGTCGACATCGAGATGATCTACGCGCCACACGATGCCTACAACGAAAAGTTCAGCGCCGCCGTCATGGCCAAGCAGCTGCCCGATATCATGGAACTCGATGCTCCGTTCCTCGCCAATTATGTCTGGTCCGGCTATCTGCAGCCCGTCAAGCCGCTCATTGACAAGGACCTGCTCGATGACATGACGGATTCGAATATCGCCCAGGGCACCTATCCGATCGACAAGGACCTCTATGCGATCGGCCTCACCGACTCCTCGGTCGTGCTCTATGGCAACAAGAAATATCTTGAAGCCATTGGCGCCCGCATTCCGAAATCGGTCGACGATGCCTGGACCCGCGAGGAATTCGAAGGCTATCTCGAAAAGCTTTCCAAGCTCGAAGGCGTGAAGTGGCCGATCGACACCTTCCGAGGTTACGGCATCAAGACCGAGTGGATCACCTATGCTTACGGCCCCCTGCTCGAAAGCGCCGGCTGCGACCTGATCGACCGCAAGACTTGGAAGGCCGGCGGCACGCTCGATGGCGAGGCCTGCCTCAAGGCGCTGACGATGATGCAGGACTGGGTGAAGAAGGGCTGGGTTGTACCGACTTCGTCGGGCACCAACCAGTTCTACGCCGAGGGACAGCCGGCCGCGCTCGCCATGGGCGGCCACTGGTTCTACGCGGAGGCATCGGCAGCGATGAAGGACAATATCGTCGTCATGCCGCTGCCCAAGATCGGCGACAAGGGCGTGAGCCCGAACGGAACCTGGATCTGGGGCATTTCCGCGACCTCGACAAACCCTGAGATCGCCGGCAAGTTCCTGAGCTTCCTGCTGAAGGACAAGGAGTACCGGGAATACGCCAAGACCCAGTCCGCCTATCCGGGCCTGAAGAGCTTCGCCGCCGAATCCCCGCTCTATGCGGAAGGCGGTCCGCTCGCCATCGCCTTTGAGCAGGCTTCCAAGACCGCGATCGCCCGTCCGCCGCACCCGGCCTATCCGACGATCACTTCGGCCTTCATGCAGGCCGTCGACAAGATCTTCAACGGCGGTGACGCGCAGGAAGCGCTGACGGCCGCTGCCAAGAAGATCGACGAGGATATCGAGGATAACGCCGGCTACCCGCCCTTCGACGAGCAGCAGTAAGGGGTTTTGACGGGGCCGGTTCTCCGGCCGGCCCTGGACCATCTCGGGAGGATCACCG
Organism: Rhizobium beringeri; assembly: GCF_004306515.1. Taxonomy (NCBI): domain Bacteria; kingdom Pseudomonadati; phylum Pseudomonadota; class Alphaproteobacteria; order Hyphomicrobiales; family Rhizobiaceae; genus Rhizobium; species Rhizobium beringeri. The sequence continues at coordinate 119,699 of NZ_SILG01000004.1, forward strand.
ATGAGGAGGAAACAATGACCTTGCAACAGACCTCCACGCCCGCTTTGCGGCGCCCGGCGAAACGCCGCGACAGGCGGCGGCTCTGGCAGGAAATGGCGATGATCGCGCCTGCCGTTCTGCTTTTGACGATATTCCTGATCGCGCCGTTCCTCTTGTCCTTCTGGACAGCGATGACCAACCAGCCGCTCGTGCCGCGGCCGACGCCGGTGCGCTTCGTCGGCCTCCTGAATTTCGAGCGCGTCTTCACCGATCCGCTGTTCTGGACCTCGCTGTGGAACGTTACGCGCTTCACCTTCTGGGTGCTGCCGGTGCAGTGCGGCCTCGCCTTCCTGACCGCGCTGCTCTTGCACCAGAAGCTGCCGATGCAAAACCTGCTGCGCGGCCTGTTCTTCCTGCCGGCGATCACCTCCATGGTGGTGGTCTGTGTCATCTGGGGCACGCTGTTTCAGTATCCGAGCGGCCCGCTCAACCAGATCGTCGGGTTCCTTTCCGGCGGCACGATCCAGCCGATCGACTGGCTCGGCGACCCCAACTGGGCGATGTTCTCCATCGTGTTGCTTTCAGCCTGGCAGGCCTATGGCTTTCAGATGATCATCTATCTCGCCGGCCTGCAGGGCATTCCCGAAGAACTTTACGATGCCGCCCGCATCGACGGCGCAAGTGCGCTACGCCGCTTCTGGCACGTCACCATGCCCGGCCTTCGCCCGACCCATGTCTTCGTACTGGTCATCACTACCATCCAGGCCTTCAAGCTCTATACGCAGGTGGCGATCCTTACCCAGGGCGGCCCGAAGGAAAGCACCGAAACCGTTGTCCACTACATGGTGCGCGCCGGCTTCGAGGAGCAGAAACTCGGCTACGCATCGGCCGTTTCCGTCATCCTTTTCGTCATCGTCCTTCTGATCGCGCTCCTGCAACGCAAACTCCTGAGGCGCTTCGATGTCTGATATCGCTTTGAGCCAGCCCGCCCCGCTGGCAATCGCAAGGGGCAACGGCAAGAGAAGCCTGCGCATCGTGCAGAGCCTCTGCATCCTGGTCATCGCACTGGTGATGATCTCGCCGCTGTTCATGCTGCTGATCGCCAGTCTGAAGGACGACCGCTTCCGCATCCTCGCAGACATGGGCAGCTTCCACGCCTTCTGGGTCAGCGACCCGACGCTGTCGAACTACACGGAGATCGCCCATTTCTCCGGCGAGCTGGCCTATGGCCGATATCTCTTCAATTCGCTGGTGATCCTCGTCGCCACAGTCGTCTCGGGTTTGGTCGTCAATTCCATGGCGGGCTTCGTTCTGGCCTGGGGCTCGCTGCGTGGCAAGGCGGCGCTCTTGGCGCTCGTCGTCGCGCTCTATGTCATCCCGCAGGAAAGCATCATCATGCCGCTCGTCGTCATGATGTCGCGGGCGGGGCTGACGGATACCTTCGCGGTGCAGATCCTGCCCTGGGTGGCAAGCCCGCTCTATGTCTTCCTCTTCTACCAGTTCTTCGCGCAGCTGCCGAAGGAACTCTATGAAGCGGCGGAAATGGATGGCGCATCGGCCTTCCGCATCTACCGGTCGATCTACATGCCGCTCAGCCTGCCGGCGCTCGCCACGGTCTCGATCCTCATGGGCATCGAAAGCTGGAACCAGTATCTCTGGCCGACGCTGGTCACCCAGACCGACTATGCTCGGCCGATTGCCGTCGCCATCGCCACTTTCTTCGGACAGGACAGCATCTACTGGGACCGCGCCATGGCCGCCTCGGTGCTGATGATGATCCCTGTCCTCATTCTCTATCTGGCTTTCCAGCGCTGGTTCGTCAGTTCATTCGTCGGCTCCGCCGTGAAAGGTTGATCATGTCTCTGCAGGCAAAATCCGAAACGTCAGCACCTGAAACCATCGAAGCGGAGCTGCCCGAAGGCACGGTGCTGCATCTCTGGCTGAAGGCGCGCCATGCTGGCGGCGAGGCGAAGCTCTTCGTCGCCGTTGATGGCAGAGACATCGGCGAGCCCTCGACCCGCCGCACGGGGGAATTTGAGTTCTTCGCTGTGACGCTCGCGAAGGGCGGTCGTGCCACGCTGTCCTATGATGCGACAAGCACAGCGCTCTCCGTCGCTTATGCCTTCCGGCCGGAAACCGTGATGAAGGAGGGCATCCGCGTCCTGCACAGCGATGCCCGCACCGCCGCCCCCGACGTGCCCGACGGCTACCACTTCCGCCCGCCCTTCGGCTGGATGAACGATCCGAACGGTTTTGGACGGTTCGGCGGAAACGCTCACCTCTTCTACCAGCATTATCCTCATGAGCCGCGCTGGAACACGATGCACTGGGGCCATGCCGTCTCGAAGGATTTCGTCCGCTGGACACATCTGCCCATGTTCCTCTTCCCGGCGGCGCATCTATCGGAAAAGGACGATGGCCGCGGCGGCGCCTTCTCCGGCTCGGCGATCCCCGGCACCGGTCCAGAAGGCGAGGAAATCCGCGTCTTCTACACCGAGCATGTGCGTGACCGGCAACCGGAAGAGCAAATCCAGCTTTCCGCCGTCAGCCGCGACGGCATCGTCGCCGGCCCGTCGGAAACGGTGATGCCGCTGCGCCCGGAAGGCTTGAACCTCACCACCGATTTCCGCGACCCCTATGTCTTCAAAGGCCCGGACGGCCGCTGGAAGATGCTGCTCGGCAGCCGCGACAGGCAGGGCGGCGTCATACTGCTCTATGAAACCGCAAACGCGCAAGGCGCCGATGGCTGGACCTTCCTTGGCATCATCCATCGCGAGGATGGTTTCGGCATGACGGCGGCAGAATGCCCCTGCATGGTGCCGCTTTCCGGCAAAAACGCAGAAACCCGCTGGGCGCTGATCTTCGGTCTGCTCACCAGCCGCGACCCGGCCACCGGCCGCCGCAACCTCACCTCCGTCACCGTCGGCGGTTTCGATGGCCGCACCTTCACGGCGGAGTTCGAGCAGGAGTTGGATTTCGGTTCGGATGCCTATGCCTTCCAGGCCTTCGTTGATGGCGACGAGCCGGTCGGCATCGCCTGGCTCGCCAACTGGTCGGATTTTTCCAAGAAGGACGATTTCCCGACGACCATGACCCTGCCGCGCCGCGTGCTTCTCGACGGCGACACCGTGCTGACCCCGCCGGTCGCAGCCGTCGAAAGTCTGCGCCATCAGTTGCTGGACGACACCGCGCTTGCCGCCGGCAAGACCGTGCCGCTCGGCACCGGCGCCGTCGAGATCGTACTTGATCTCACCGAGCCGGGCGCCGCCTTCGATCTCACCTTCGATCATCCGAATGTCGATCTAGGCGTGAAACTCGATGCCGATGGTCTGGCGATTGTCTTCGACGCTCGCACCGGTAAGACGCCGCCACGTTACGTCGCCACCGGCGCGAAACCATCGAGCCTGCGCATCTTCCTCGATGCCGGCTCCATCGAGGTCTTCGCGGACAACGGCCGCTGGACGGGGTCCAAACGCATTCCGGGCTTTGCCGCCGCACGTTCGGCAACGCTCACCGGCGCCGTCGCCGAGGCCGGCGTCTGGCAATTGAAACTGTGAGGGAGGACAGACAATGGCATCGGTAGCAATCGACCGGGTTCTGAAGCAATACGGCGCGGCCTCCGTTATCCACGGGGTTTCCGCGGATATCGAGGACGGTGAGTTCGTCACGCTCGTCGGGCCGTCGGGCTGCGGCAAGTCCACGCTTCTGCGCATGCTGGCGGGGTTAGAGGATATCAGCGGCGGTGAAATCCGCATCGACGGCCGCGTCGTCAACGACGTCGCGCCGAAGGAGCGCGATATCGCCATGGTGTTCCAGTCCTACGCACTCTATCCGCACATGACGGTGCGCGAAAATATGGGCTTTGCCCTGAAGCTGCAGGGGCGCGATAAGGCGACAATCGACAAGCTGGTGAGCGAAGCCGCCGGTATTCTCGCACTTGAACCCCTGCTGGAGCGCCTGCCGAAACAGCTTTCCGGTGGCCAGCGCCAGCGCGTCGCCATGGGCCGCGCCATCGTACGCCATCCGAAAGTGTTCCTCTTTGACGAGCCACTGTCCAACCTCGACGCCAAGCTGCGGGTGACCATGCGTAGCGAGATCAAGGAGCTGCATCAGCGCCTTGGCACGACCATCGTTTACGTCACCCACGACCAGATCGAGGCGATGACCATGGCCGACAAGATTGTCGTCATGCGCGCCGGCCGCATCGAGCAGATCGGCAAGCCGCTCGATCTCTACGACCGCCCAGATAACACCTTCGTCGCCGCCTTCATCGGCTCGCCGTCGATGAACCTCTTCGAGGGTGGCGTCAGCGACGGCGGCTTCCGTATCGAAGGCGGTGTTTCCCTGCCGCTTCCGCCGCAATTGAGCCAAAGCGCGGCGCGCACCTACGGGATCCGCCCGGAAGACCTCGACACTGCCGAGAGGGGCATTCCGGCCACCGTGCTGACTGTCGAGCCGACCGGTGCGGAGACCCATCTTTCGGTGCGTGTCGGCACGCAGACGGCAACGATCGTGCTGCACCGGCGGGTGGATTTAAAGTCCGACCAGCAAATCCACCTCGCGCCCAAATCCGAGAAAATCCACCTCTTCTCCGCCGAAGGCAGTCGGATCGACTGATCCCTCGGCGCCTCCCGCTGAGCCGCGTCCGTCATTTGACGGGCGTGGTTCGGTGCCGGTGCCACCCAGCCTTGCGACGTCTTGGTTTTGGGTGTTCGGCCCTTCAGTTGATCGAATTGGTCAATTGCGCGGCGATCTGTTGCCACGGCAAGGCCAGTCGCGCGATGGATCTCGAGGCATACCGCTCTCGCCTCCGCCTTCATCGACTGACCCTCATTTGTCATCACCTGGCGCTCATCTGCCGGATCACGCTTGCGGATGACGCGACCCACAGATTCAAGACGGATAGTAGCGAGAATTCGTCGGGTTGGAGGCCTTCCCCTTTCGTCCCCTGATGCTCTCGAGGGAGAGGAATGATGTCGCGGAGGAATATCTTGGTCTTGTCATCCCTGTTGGCACCGTCGGTTACGCCAGCGGAATTCAGACCATACCAAAATGGAGGATCCGGCGGCCTGTCGCTTCGGATAGGTTCTGGGCTTCGAGTCCGGAAACCGATAGGGTCCAATGATCAGGACGGACGCTTCAAACTCGTTTGGAAAAGCAAAATGGTTCGATTGGTCCGTGCGATCGTCATTGCGGTGCTCGTGTTGCTTGTCATCTTTGCATCGGCCTGGTCGTCGCTCGCGCTTTGGTACCGCTTGCCGTTGCCCGAGGTCGGCCGGCAAGCCAGCGCCATCTTGTTCGGGCTTTTTGGCGCCTTGGTCGTCGTGGCGCTCTTTGGCAGAAGGCGCTTTCGTGCGGTCCTCGCGTTTGCGGTCGCGTTCGTCCTTGTCCTCGCCTGGTGGAGCACGATCGAACCGCCGGCAAATGGAGCGTGGGCTCCGGACGTCGCTCGTCAGGTCACCGGCGAATTCGACGGTGATCTGTTGACGCTGACAAATGTCCGCGATTTCGAGTGGCGCAGCGCCACCGACTTCACGCAACGATGGACGACGCGCAGTTACGACCTGAACAAGTTGAAGAGCGTCGACATGTTCATGTCTTACTGGTCAGGTCCGACCATCGCGCATGTCATCATGAGCTTCGGCTTCGACGACGGCCGCTATCTGGCGTGGTCTATTGAAGTGCGTCGCCTTTCCGGAGGTTCGTTCTCACCGCTGGCGGACCTCTTCAAAAGCAGTCCTCTGGTCATCCTCGCCGCAGACGAAAGGGATGTGATTGGCCTCCGCTCCAATTTTCGCGGTGAGGACGTCCAGATCTACCGCCTGAGGGCGTCGCCGGTGGCTGCGAGGCTTCTTCTGCGCGAGTACGTCTCCGACGCAAACGCGCTCGCAGCCACGCCCGCCTTCTACAATTCGCTGACGACCAACTGCACGACAACCATCGTCAAGATGATGCGCGTCGCAGGCGACGCCGTGCCGACGGACTGGCGCCTTGTCGTCAACGGATACCTGCCGGAATACGCCTATGACCGTGGCGCGCTGGACATCTCGGTTCCCTTGTCGCAGTTGCGGTCGGCCGCACACATCGCTGCAAGGGCACATGAGGACGGTCTTTCTCCGAATTTTTCGCAGGCCATTCGCGTCGGCGTCCCGTCGCCGCAGGGCGCGTTGTGACCTCCACCGAAGCGTTGAGCAAGCAAACGGCTAGGCAGGCAACATGACTCAAACTGCTTGTACGCTCACCCATCCTGAAAGGCTCACAGATGGTCAACCTTGTTGACGTACGGATTTTCTCAGGTACCGCGTACGTGCACGGCAAGGCTTCGGGCGATGTTGTTGCAAGCGATCTGGAACTGAGTTTCTGGGGTGGCGTCGATCCCCGGACCGGCGAGGTGATCGATCGGCATCACCCCTTGAGTGGCCGCTGTCTCAAAGACCATATCCTCGCGATCCCCGGGGGCAGGGGGTCCTGCTCCGGCAGCGGCGTGATGTTAGAATTGCTGCTGAATGGCAAGGGTCCGAAAGCGATGTTGTTCGAGCGAGAGGAGGATATCCTCACGCTTGGTGTCGTCATCGCCGAGGAGGTATTCGGTCAATCCATTCCCGTTGTGACGCTCACGCCCGAGAATTTTCGCAAAGTGGTGAGTTCGGCATTTGTCGAAATCGACGGAAACGTGGTCTCCTGTTCAGCCGACGGCTTAGCAATGGACGCCATTCCGGCGCACAGCAAGGAGTCTGGCCATCTTTTCGGCGAAGTCGAATTGTCGGAGCGGGATAGAGCTTATCTGGCTGGTGATCATGGGAAGGCTGCGCAATCGGCGATCCGCATAATCCTGCGAATGGCGAGACTGCAGGGTGCCACGCAATTGATGGATGTCTCACAAGTCCACGTCGACGGCTGCATCTACACCGGACCCGGCTCGCTTTCGTTTGCCGAAAAGCTGCGGGATCTGGGCGGGCGTGTCGTGGTGCCGACAACGCTCAACTCGATTTCGGTCGATCATCGACGCTGGCGCTCGCAAGGTATTGATCCTGTCCTGGGCGAGCCGGCCAGCAAATTGGGTGACGTCTATGTCGAGATGGGTGCACGGCCGACCTTCACCTGCGCGCCCTATCTGCTCGAGACGGCTCCCAAGATCGGCGAGCAGGTGGCCTGGGCAGAATCGAATGCCGTCATCTACGCCAACAGCGTTCTTGGTGCGCGGACGATGAAATATCCGGACTTTCTCGACATTTGCATCGCACTAACCGGCCGCGCGCCGCTGGCGGGGCCACACATCGACATCAATCGAAAAGCTGGGCTCGTCGTCAGTGTCGGCAATATCGAGGACATTGACGATTCCTTCTATCCGCTGCTCGGTTATCACATTGGCGCTCTGGCATCGAACCTTATCCCTGTTGTCACCGGTCTCGACCGGGCCCGTCCAACCAATGATGATCTTAAGGCGTTTGGTGCAGCTTTTGCGACCGTTTCCAGTGCTCCGATGTTTCATATCGTCGGGGTGACGCCTGAGGCAACGACGCTGGATGCCGTTATGCCCGCAGGCATCAGTATTCCTTCGATCGATCTTCGGCTAGATGAACTTGCGTCGAGTTGGGAAGAACTCAACAGTGCAGACGAGGAGCGCGTCGATCTCGTCTCGCTCGGCAATCCGCATTTCTCGCTTAGCGAAATTGAGAGGCTGGCGTCCCTGTGCACCGGGCGAAAGAAGCATGTGGATGTGGCGGTGGTCGTTACCTGCGGCCGCGCAACGCACGATAAGGCCAACGAAGCCGGGCTAGTAGCGGACCTCGAACGTTTCGGGGTGCAGTTCGTCACGGACACATGCTGGTGCATGATCACCGATCCGATTATTCCTACCCTTGCGACAACCATACTGACGAACTCGGGCAAATATGCCCATTACGGGCCGGGGATAACAGGTCGACGCTTCTACTTCGGTGGCATTGCCGCATGCGTTGCGGCTGCATGTAGTGGGGTGCATAGCAAGACAGCGCCCGGCTGGTTGCTGCGGGACTAGCGCTGCCACCGGAGCAGGCGATGGTGCTCGGACCAAACCTGCGGATCGCATGCAAGGGCGCGCAGGTTCAGGGCTGTCTAAGCCGACCGAAGTTGGGTCTTTACTAACGAGAGGAAGGCGACGGCATAAAAATTCAGGTGACATGATCATGGTGCGGAGCCGACGTATTGCGCCATGGTCTACCCCATGATGCTAATGGTCGGGTTGCGTGATCTCAACAGAGCGCTAAACTCTCAACCGTAACTGTCACTCATTTTCGCTCAGCGCGCTTCCAGCCGTTTCTAACTCGCTGACATCACTGTTGAAACCATGACGCGAAATGACGTGACGTCGGTTCGGCTCACCTCCAACATTGGCATGGTTGCAGGATCAGACCCTTGTATGTGGAGGGTCGGGCACGATGTTGACAGCTTAATTCTCGTTGCTCAGCAGGCTTCGGCTTCGATGTTGGCGCGCAGCGCCTTTGCACCTAAGACCAAGGCGGCGAGGACTACAATCGTAGCCGTCAGAAATGCAAGTTGCAGCCCGCCCGTACTCTCGATTCCATCTTTGCCGCCGAGAAGAATTCCGTAGCATGCGACGCCAAACGCTCCTCCCACTTGCCTCGCGGTTGTGAGTGTACCGCCGGCGATACCGGCAAGCGCACTTTCGACCACAGACAAGGCCTCAGCGGACAGTGCCGTAACAGCAATCGCCGATCCCGCCCCGACGGTGAACATCCCAGGCACTAACCATGCATAGCCGCCGATACCGATGCCGGCCGCAAGTCCCACGTAGCCGAGACATGCCAAGCTCAGGCCACACAGAATGGGAAAGCGGGCACCGTACCGACCGACCATCGTGCCGCCGATGAGATTTGCCCCAGAAAGGCAAAGCGTCAACGGCAGCAAGGCAAGTCCGGTCTCGAAGGCGCCGAAGCCGAGAACGCGGAACCGTAGACTAAGAGCAAAGAGCATCCCATAGAAGCCGTAGTTGAGCGCAAAACCCGCAAGGCAGCATGCCGTAAATCTGCCAGAGGCGAATAGCGCCGGCGGAAGCATCGGATCGGTCCGGCGCTTTTCGGTGACGACGAACACGGCAAGACAACACGCCGCCACGGCGAGCGAGCCCAGAACTGTGGGGCTTGTGAAGCTTCTCTGTCCTGCCTCGACCAAGGCCAACGTCAAACTGGCCAGCGCGACTATTGCCACACTTTGTCCCAGCGGGTTGAAGGCTCGGGCCTTCCGCAGGGGTTCACTGCGGGTTAGCCTGCATAGATGCATCGCAGTCAGCAGGACCGGAACATTGATAAGAAAGATCGCGCGCCACCCGGCCAACTCTAGCAGAGCCCCCCCGATCAAGGGGCCAGCGGCCATCGCACTGCCACCGCACATGGCCCAAATGGCAACTGCTCTTGATCGCGGGCCGCGATCTGGAAATCCAGCCGCGATCAGTGCCAAAGATGCCGTCACAATTGCGGCCGCTCCGGCTCCTTGTAGTGCCCGCGCGCAGATCAATCCCATGGCGGTTCCGGTCAGCCCGCAGTAGACCGACGCCGCGAGGAATATCGTCGTGCCAGCCAGATAACACCGCCGAGCACCTACCATGTCGGTCACAGCGCCAGCGCTGAGCAGCAAGCCTGCGAAGGCGACGGTATAGGCATTTAGAACCCATTCGAGCATCGAGAGGTTCGCCGCGAGCGCCAGCCGCAAATCTTCGAGCGCGACATTGGCGACCGTCGCGTCGAGGCTGACGACGACGAAGCCCAGGCAGGCGGCCGCAAGGGCCGGCGTGGCAAACGTTGACTTATTTGACATCGGTTCACCTTTCAAAGCTCTCTGATTGCCTTTAATCCATAGCGTGACTTGTGATAAGCGGTGCGAATCCCATGACAGCATCAAGGAAAACTTGAGAATGGATCTCTTGAGAGCGATTGAGGCCTTCGTCAAAGCCGCCGACGCTGGAAGCATGGCGGCTGCAGCTCGGCCCCTGGGCATTTCCGCCACGCAGGTTGGCAATCGTATTACCGCGCTGGAGGAAAGGCTCCACGCGAAGCTTCTGATAAGGAGCACGCGGCGCCTTGATCTTACTTCCTTCGGCCGCGACTACCTGGAACGATGCCGCGAGATCCTTTATCGGTTCGCAGACGCCGAGTTGTTGGCCGAGGCCCGGCAAGCAGAACCGCGCGGACATATCCGCGTGACAGCGCCAGTGATTTTCGGATCCGAGATGCTCCTCCCTGGCCTAGCGTGCTATCTGGAGCGTTATCCGGAGGTCAGCATCGACGTGGATCTGACCGATACCCTCGTTGATATTGATGCTGCCGGCTTTGACGCTGCCATCAGGATTGGCTCGCCTCCGATTGGCGACTTCGTGGCGCGTCCACTCGCACCCTACGGTCTAATGATCTGCGCCGCCCCGTCCTACCTAGCACGTCGGGGCGCGCCCTTGGTCCCCTCGGACCTCGCAGGCCACGACTGCCTGCTATACGGCAATCCAGGCGCAGGATCCGATGGCGAGACATGGCGGCTGATCGGACCGGATGGCCCGATCTCAATTGAGGTCGCTGGTCAGTTGCGCGCATACGGAGCTCAGGGCTTGCGTCGCGCGGCAGGAGCGGGCATCGGCATTGCTCTGCTGCCGGACGTAATCGCCAAGGCGGACGTTGCGGCTGGCCTCCTGTGCCCTGTTCTGGAGGACTACCGTCCCGCCCACCGCCCTTTAAATATTCTCTTTCGCCGAGAGCGGCACATGTCGCGCGTCGTTCGCAGTCTGGTTGACCACGTGCTTGACGCCCACGGGCTCGATCGAAGTTGATCCGACCCAGTGCCTACTACTAGAACTTCCTATGTTCGGCTTCCCGTCACAGGGCGGTCGTCACCGTGGGAATATCGCGGACGATGGGAGAAGGAATGTCCAATTTGAAAATACTGCCGGTCCGTCTCTCAGTGTAAGAGCGCGACAAGCGATATCGGCATGTTGACCGCGAAAAAATCCATTGCCGCCCTGATAATCATCACCCACACGGTTATGAGGAAAATTAGCGCTGCAATCCTAATTTCTACTGGTTGCATTAGTTGCTCCCCCCAGCATGTGCGTCCCCCCCGAGACAGAACCTTATTGTTCCTCGCGCAAATTCGCTGTGCGCGAGGGATGATGTGCGACTGTAGAGAGAGTGCGCGCGTGCAGCGCCGAGGTTTTGGCTCTCTCAAACCTGATATCGCTTTGACCGATCAAATCGCCGGGCATAGCCTGTTGCTGCGTTCGAGATAATGCCCGTCAAGGAAGGAGCGGTAGGCGTCCGCGATACCCTCCTTCAGACCGATCTTGGGAGACCAGCCGAGAGTGCGAAGCTTGTCGACACTCAAGAGTTTACGTGGCGTGCCATCTGGCTTGGTGAGGTCGCGCGTTATCTTGCCTTCGAAACCAACGACTTTGGAGACGAGATATCCCAAATCCAGGATGGTAATATCTTCGCCCGAACCTACGTTCACATGACTTTCGGCGGAATAGGTCTTCATGAGATGGAGGCAGGCGTCGGCGCAATCGTCAACATGCAGGAATTCGCGCCGCGGCGTGCCAGTACCCCAGATGCATATCTCTTGCTGCTGGTTGATCTTGGCCTCATGCGCCTTGCGTATGAGCGCCGGCATGACATGGCTTGACCCGAGGTCAAAATTATCCCCTGGACCATAAAGATTGGTCGGCATGGCCGAGATGAAATCTCTACCGTGCTGTTTGCGATAAGCTTGGCAGAGCTTTAATCCGGCGATTTTGGCGATCGCATACCATTCATTCGTAGGCTCAAGCGATCCACTCAGAAGTGAGTCCTCAACGATCGGCTGATCGGCGAATTTCGGATAGATGCAGGACGAGCCCAGAAACATTAGTTTTTCGACGTGAGTTCTATGGGCTGCGTGGATGACGTTCGATTGGAGAATCAGGTTGTCGTAAAGGAAGTCGGCGGGATAGGTAGCGTTCGCCAGAATACCGCCGACCCTAGCCGCAGCCAGGAAGACGGCGTCGGGACGATTCTTACTCATCCAGGCCTCCACCTGGTCCTGACGTCTCAGATCGACCTCGGCGCGGGTGGCCGTCAAAATCTCGCAACCCTCGGAAGCGAGACGCCGCACGATCGCAGAGCCCACCATGCCGCGGTGGCCCGCGACATAGACCCTTTTTCCAGCAAGGCTGTAGATCACCTCAGGCATAGGCAAAACCTTTGGTTACACCGACCGTCGGAACATTTCGTGCCATGACTTTCAGATCCTCGCGAACCATCTCCGTAACCAGCTGATCAAGACTGGTCTCATGTTTCCAGCCAAGCTTCGTGTGCGCCTTCGTCGGATCGCCAATCAGAAGATCAACTTCAGTCGGACGGAAGTAAGCTGGATCGATCTCCACCACACATTGACCGGATGTCTTATCGTATCCCTTTTCCTCAACCCCGTTCCCACGCCACTCAATCGGCATGCCCACCTTGGCAAAGGCCTTGTCGACAAAGGAGCGAACCGAGTGCGTTTCGCCGGTCGCAAGGACATAGTCCTCCGGTTCGTCCTGTTGCAGCATCAGCCACATGCCGCGGACATATTCTCGTGCATGTCCCCAGTCGCGCTTGGCATCCAAATTGCCGAGATAGAGCCTTTCCTGCAGCCCAAGATGGATCGCGGCCGCCGCCCGGGTGATTTTACGCGTCACGAATGTTTCGCCGCGGATCGGGCTTTCATGATTGAACAAAATGCCGTTCGAGGCGTGCATGCCATATGCCTCGCGATAATTGACCACTATCCAATAGGCATAGAGCTTGGCCACCGCGTAGGGTGAACGAGGGTAGAACGGCGTCGTTTCGCTCTGCGGGACTTCCTGGACCTTGCCGTAGAGCTCTGAGGTGGAGGCTTGATAGAAGCGGGTCTTCCTGGTCAGCCCCAGCAGGCGAATTGCTTCAAGTAGCCGAAGGGTGCCGGTTCCATCTGCGTTAGCAGTATATTCCGGCGTCTCGAAAGAGACTTGAACGTGGCTCTGTGCGGCGAGATTATAGACCTCGTCCGGCTGCGTTTCCTGAACGACACGAATGAGATTCGTCGAATCCGTCATGTCCCCGAAATGCAGAATGAAGCGAGGGTTTTCGACATGGGGATCCTCGTATAGATGCTCGATGCGACTGGTGTTGAAGGACGATGAGCGCCGCTTGAGGCCGTGGACGATATAGCCCTTCTCCAGGAGCAATTCGGCCAAATACGCACCGTCCTGCCCGGTTATACCCGTAATCAGCGCGACTTTTCGGTTCTTTGTCATTCCCGTATCCATGATTGCCCTCCAACTCGAATACTAATGCATAAGAAGATGATGTCGTGTGGTTCGTACCATATCACAAAAGTGAGCGTATATCTCCAAATATTTGAAGTATTCATGCTTTGAATCTGTAGTATTTCATCAGGGATTTCGAAAATAGCTCCGAGTCACTGAAATTATACAAAGCGTGGCCTTTCGGATTTACATTGTTGATCGCGACAACAATTTCCGAATTTCGCGAGCTTTTCATTTGCTGCAGGCTGAACTCGACCGCGCGGCGGCTCGTCTTTCCCCATCTAACGACCGCCAGCGTTCTTTCCGCAAGGGCAGTCAAATGCACGGTATCTGTCGAGGCGAGCACAGGCGCGCTGTCGAATATGACAATCTGGCCGGCCGCGCCCGCCATCTCGATGATTTCTGCCAGGCCGTTCGAACGGGTACGCCGCTGGAGACTGAATTTGCCAGATGGAATGAAGTCGATACCGCTTGGATGGCGGTAGATGATGTCGCGGATATCGGCCTGACCAGTCAGGAATTCGTTCAGTCCGTGCACTAGACCCGACCTGAAAAACGAATTGAGTTTTCCCCGCCGAAGGTCGCCGTCAACCAGCAGCACCGGAATTGCGGCGGCGGCAAGTTCGATAGCGAGCGATCTCGCGACCAGCGACTTGCCTTCTCCGCTGTGAGCTGACGTAACGACGATACTGTTCGGCAACTTGCCGCCATTGGACTGCTTGAGTGAAAGCACCACGCTACGAATTGCTTCGTCAAACATCGGGACCGGCATATGTTCGAACATGGTTTTCGAATTTTCCCACCGAGACAGACTTGGGATAAGTCCAGCCGGGATCATGCGGGCCATTCCAGCTATCTGGTCGAAACTCCGGACCGTCCGGTCCCACATTTCGATCACGAAAGCAGCCGTTACGGCTGCCGAGATTGCAGCCAGGAGTGCGCCCACCAGATAGAAAAGCCGTCCACGTCCCTGTGGCGTGAGCGGAACTGAAGCCGGTGACAAAACTTCCAGTTCCGCCCCTGGCAACATGGCCTTCGCGGCGAGGTCACGGCGCTGGTCCTCAAGCTTGTCGAGTGCCGTTTGTTCGTTTTCGGCGATACGCTGCAGTCGCGTCAATTCCGTCTGCACCATGGCATCGCGTGTGCGTTTTTCATGTGCTTCAGCCAGGATGGATTGTATTGCCTTAGCTTCGTGATCAAGTGCGCCGAGCTTGGCGCGCATTGTTTGGAGATATTGCTTGGTCGCAAGGTCGAGATCGGCACGGGATTCTTGGATCTTCCCACGCATATCCACCACGGCCTCGGCATTGCCGTCATATGTTTGAAGAAGACGGGCGAGATCTTGCTCCTGCGCGCGAAGATCGCGTTGCTTTGTGGCAATGTTGTCGGGGACGGCGATATTCTCCGCAGCGACCGAAGCGTTATCCGATCCTTCCAGCGTGGAGATCGTCGCCTTTACCTCAAGCCGGCTTTCTTCGATTTTCCCTTCGCGGCCAGTGACTTCTATGATGGACTTGATCCGCTCTTCCTGAGCGTCCTCTCTCGAGACGACGTCCATCGATTCTTGATAGTTGCGCGCAGCTTCGCGAGCAATATCGGCGCGAACCTGCTGTTCCGTGATGCGCCGTCGGATCCATTCTTGCGCCGAATCCAGGCGGCCACTGGAGCTGTACTTTCGTTCATCGAGGTAAATACTGATAAGTCGGTTCGGGACCGCGGCTGCGAGTTCAGGATCAGTCGCAGTAAAGCTGATCTGGATAACGTCACTCTTATCTTCGTTCCACACGCCGAGCGCCCTATAATATTCCGGAATGACGGGTTCGATGTTATGCTGATCCGGCGAGGTGGGTTTTTCCGAGTCGAACAGGCCGCGCAATTTTGTCCGGATCCTGTCAATGAGCGAGAGCTTTCGCAGCGCCGGATTGAATTCCGGCCGCACGTCAAGCCGCAGTTCGCGGACGACACGCTCCGCAATGCTTCTAGATTGGAGCCGCTCGGTCTCCGATTTTGCGTCAAGTAGATCACTGTGGCTGGTATCGGCACCAAGCGATGTTGCCAGAGGCTGGTGGACAATCAATCGGGCCCAGGCCTGATAGGTGGGCTTCGACCCAACAATCATTATCGCCGCCGGTACCGTCAGCATTACGGTTACCGCGGTGATCATTATCATTCTTCGCCGGACGAGACGGAAGACGGATGCCAGATCGAAGTTGTCCGCCTTGGTCTCAACCTGAAAGCGCGGGTCATATCGCATCGGCGAAATCGGAAGGTTGCGCTCCGGCGGTAGGGTGGAAATGGTCATCGTGTGCTAACCATTGCTTGAGGTTTCGCGGAAACGGTTTCGTAAAGTTTCTCGAGCGACCGCATATAGGCCCTCATGCTGAAATGGTTGAGATAATGTGTGCGCCCCTGGACCGAGAGGCGAATGCAGATTTCTGGATCGGACACCAGCTTCGCCAGGGCTGCAGCCAGGGCATCCTGGTCTCCGACTGGGACGAAGATGCCGGTTTCGCCGTCGGTAATGACTTCTTCATGCGCCCCGACACGCGTGGTGACGACGGCGAGACCGTGGGACAGCCCTTCGAGTACGGCCATTGCCAGACCTTCGGCGTGCGAAGGCAGGACCAGTATATCTGCACGCGCACACAGGGCTCGCGCCTCACCGGCGTCAAGCCAGCCGGGCATTTCTACCAGATTTGCAAGCGCCATGGCGTCAGCCTGACGGCGATAATCCTCGACAGGTCCGTCGCCTGCAAGTACAGCCCGCCACTGGAGTTCTTTCATGACCGGGTGGCTCAGCGCCAACAGAAGCTCTCTGACCCCCTTGCGTTCACTCAACCGGCCAAGGAATACGATCAATGGTGTCTGACCGACGCGAATATCGTGCGACCCAGGGTCGGGGACGCAATTATGGGCAACGACCGTGCGGGCCTCGTCAACGCCCAGAAGTGTCGTCAGCGTCATGCGATCGCGCTTGCCGAGCGCCACAACGCAATCAGCATTTTGAAACATCCGACGTATGAGCCCTTGTTGGCGCGGCGAGCGTTGCGCAAAGTCGCCGGCATAGTCGTAATCGTGCAGGTGCAATATATGGCAACACCCGAACAAACGGGCAGCCTCGGTCAGGATCAACTTTCTGAAGGTGCTGCCGCGGCCGGCGATATGGATATGGTGAATGCGAGCGGGCGCAACAATCCGGTCCTTTGCCATCGTCAGGATGGCGGCGAGCAGGCGTGCGGGTGATGTCACCTTGGACCATCGAGCCCCTCTGGTATCGGTGACGAAATGTTGCGTTCCGGTCTCTTTCGCGGTCTCTGTTATATAGCCGATCAGCCTGCCAATTCCGCCGCCGTTCTCGCAGCCGCCCGAAACATAGTGGCGGACACTAGCCGCGCTCGGTGCTGCCATTCGACTTCTGTCCGTGAGGGCCTCCGTCAGCATGACCCAACCACCTCCCGATAAACTGCCGCGGCTCGGGCGCCGACGCGTTCAGGCGAATTCGGTCCATTCGCCCATTCGAGCGCATTGGCACCGAAATTGTTTCTAAGCTCGCTATTGTCTGCCAATGTCCTGATAGCTGAAGCGAGCTCGTTGGCATCCCCGGGAGCGACCACCATTCCCAGCCCGTTGGGCTGAACGGTGTCCCGCAACTCGCCGACATCGGTGACGATGACCGGTTTGCCAAATGCGGCGGCTAGGTTGAGCACACCGCTTTGGGATGCTTCCGTATAGGGAAGCACGACGATGTCGGTGTCCAGGAAAAGCTGGGCGACCTCAGCATCCTCGATAAAACGATTGCGAATATCATAGCGGCGGGCGTCCCCCATGAGCGCCTGAAAGATCAGGGGATTGTCGCCACGTCCTGCGACCGTGATGCGCAGGTTGGGAAGTACGTCCTTGAGCATCGCCTCGGCCCGGACCAGATGTTCCAGGCCCTTGTAGGCAAAAATCCGTCCGAAGAGCAGCACGCGTATGGTTGCATCCGCTTCTCGCGGCGCCATCTTCTGTCGCCGGGCGAGCTCTGCATAGCGAAGGATGGAGGGATGCGACAGGACATGCACACAGTCCGGCGATTTTGAATATCGATCGACGGCCAGCCGCTTCAGTCCCTCACCGTGGACGACAAGATGTCGGGATTGCTTCACCATCAATTCGGGGGCCCAGCCGGGCAGCGTACGCGTATCGGAGTCGCCAGGATGGATTTCCACGTCATGAACGGTCGTCAAAAGCGGGATCGGGCGCCAGAACGGCACGGCGAGGTTCAGCCAAAGCGTCGAATTGCTGAGGAGATGAATGAGGTTCGGCCGTTCCCGCCGGATCAGACGCGTCAGCTGGTACAAAAACCAGGGATTGGCGACAGAACGGTGTCTCGGCCAGTCCAGAAGGTGCAGGTCGACAGCCGGATCGATGGAAGAGGCGAGATGTGCATAGCGCCGGCGCGGCACGGCAAGCACAACGTCCAGGTGTTGGGCAACGCCGCTGGCAAACGAGATGGTATAGTCTTCCAGTTCGGAAACCAAAAGCAGCGCCTTCATTTCGCTGCCTCCGACAAGCCGACGTCCAGCCCGAGCCGTGACAGGCCGCGCGCCGCGCGCAAACTATCCCGTGTCCGCCTGAGCAGGTTCGGTTCGCCGCCAAAGAAGAGGCCCTCGACGGCAATCTTGAACCGGGTGCGTGCATCGGCTCCCTGCAGTTTTGCCGACGCAACGCGATAGGGATAGTGATCCGTCAGATGTAGTCTTGCTGGCAGTTCATGGGCTGAGAGAAACAGGTTCGTTGCTTCAACGGTTTGCTGCCAGTGCGTCATCCGCCTCCTCAGCGTGGCCGCGTCCTCGCTCGAGCGGTACCAGTTGTTGTTGTGGATGCGGTAAAATCCAAGCGCATCCGGCATGGCAATGACGTCTCCCAGAAATGGATAGATCCCCACGAGCCAGGCGTCGGCCGATATGCGGAACTGTTCGGGAATGCTGCCTGCGGCATTCCATGCGCTACGTCGTACCGCGACGGCTGACGTCATCGGAAAAGGCCACCACCCAGCCGATCTGGTGAGCAGCGGCGACAAAGCGCCCGAACACAGGCTTCGAGGAACCGGCTTGGAAGTCGCCGTGCCATCGACAAGCGTTGGTTGAAGTCGGTGATAGACGAGCGATGCTTGAGGGTTTGCGCGGAACGCTGCAGCCGTCGCCGACAGCTTGCTCGGCGCCCACCAGTCGTCGGCATCCAGAAAACAGAGGATCTCGCCGATGCTTGATCCGACAGCGGTATTGATCGCAGCGGCCTGTCCTGCATTCTTTTGAAAGATCACCTTCACTCGGCTGTCATAGGCTTCCAGAACAGACCGCGACTGGTCGGTGGAGCCGTCATCGACGACGATTATCTCGATGTTGCGCGCGTCTTGGTTCAACACGCTGTCTATCGCCCGCCCAACGAAGCGAGCGTAGTTGTAATTATTGATGAGGACACTGAGGGCCGGCCGCTCCATGACGCGCTCTCAGGCGGGTTGCGGAGATGCGCCGCCGTACAGCAGCGCAAAGTTGCTTGAGAGGTCCACCTTTATGCAGCCATCAAGGTTTGGAGCCTCGGTGATGGTGATATCCAAAATACCTTGTCGGCCGAACAGCATCTCGCGCAGAGCCGATGAGATCGCCACAACGAGTAGAGCGCCCGTCGTGTTGCATAGAGAACTAGGATCATGACGCAGAAACATAGTAATCCTAAACCTTCCAGGCTTCGACTGCAGAGAGAGCCTCTGTCAGAATTGTTGCCTCATTCCAGTGGAGCCGCGGCTTACCCACCACGCTTCATAGACATTCATTGCCACGGTAGCGGTGAACGGACATGCGCAACATCTGCTCTTAAGGGCTATCCGCCGACATGAAGACCCGCCTTTTGGGTAAAGACCGGCTGAAAGCTTACGCACAACATAGTCTTTGGGTGGAGCCAAGGTGCATTAGGCGTAGCCCGCCCTTCGCTCGGACAGGTTGACTGTTGATGTGGCTGAATGATTGCTTGGGGGCAGCACAGCACGAAGGCCGACAGCTGTTTTTGATCTACCGCGATCAACAGTCGCTTGTCTTTTCAAGTCAGTCGGGACGGATAATGAGAGTAGACAGTCTCGGAACCGCCAGCGGACCAAGCATCAGTTGGCGGACCATAGAATGCTGGGGCGCCGGCATATCCCTTTTTTTTCAGGCAGGCGCCGTTCTGCCACTTATGCTGGCGGATACGGATGGAGCGCTCAGCGAATCCGCCAGATCCATGCTGCGTCTTCCTTGCTTTCCTGTATACGTTTTTACGATCGTGATCCTGATACGCAATTTTCCGCAATTTCTAACCGCGCTCAGGCGAAATTTGATTGTTCCCCTGATCCTTACCCTGCCGTTTTTGTCGGCCCTATGGTCAATAGATCCTCCAACGACCTTGAGGCGCGCAATCGGCCTTTTGTTTTGCTTGCTTCTTTCCTATGTCCTGGCGATACGTTTCACGCCAAGGCAGTTGTTGCTACTCTTATTTGCGACTCTGGGAACCTGTATTGTCCTCAGCGTGGGTATCTCCGTGGTGTCACCAAACCTCGCCACTATGCGGGATGGTACCATGCGGGGTGTCTTCATTCACAAGAACGTCCTGGGCTGGTACGCGTCTTTGATGATCTTGGTGGCGACGGCCGTACTGATTGACGGGACCCTCGGCCTGCGGCGAACCGCCTTCATCTTGTTGGCTGCGGGCGTGGTCTGCCTTGCAAGCTCCGGATCTATGACCGCGACCATTGCAACGTCAGTGGCCTTTTGCCTGATAGGCTTTTATTCCCTCCTGCAAAAAAGCAGCAGCATTGGCCGCGTCGTCATCGTCCTGCTTTTCGTTCAGATATCTCTCGGCATTCTGATTTCGCTTCACGAATTCCTGGTTCCCGCCCTTGAAGCGCTCGGCAAGGACGCGACTCTGACCGGTCGCGTGCCATTGTGGGAGCTGGTTGATCACGAAATATCTGATCGCTTATTGCTTGGCTATGGTTACCAGGCGTTCTGGACAACCGCGAACCCCGAAGCGACACGGATGTGGTTAAAGCTTGGATGGCCGGCGCCCCACGCGCATAATGGATACCGCGACATCTTGTTGAGCTTTGGAATAATGGGAATGATTCCATTTGTTCTGTTGCTTCTCCATGCAATCCGCCAGGGTGCGGTCCTTCAATGTCAAGATCCGCAATACGGGTGGCTCTGGCTCAATGTCCTGACGATCATGATTTTGGTGATGAATCTCACCGAGAGCATATTTTTCGTTCAGAATGATGCGATCTTCATCCTGTTTGCCGCAGCCATCATCATGTTTTCGCTGTATGCGCCCGTCGTTTCGATCAGCCATCCGCCGCCTTGGCAGGTGCGGTCGCGTGGCCTTGCGAGCGGGTTGCAGACATCATGAGGCGTTGCTTTGAACTGATCTTGAGCATTTTGCCTGTCATGCTCTTTCCGCAGCCCGGGAATCCGGCTCCAGTCGGGACACAGATCGATGCGCCCGAGGGCTTGCAGATGCTCGTAAGGGAGGCGACTTGCGCGGAAGCTTCCGCGACTTCGTCAGCTAAGTTGAATGGGACGGCTTTAAGCGACCTAACGAGCAGCAGCACCGGGGCGCGGACGATATTTTACGTTTCTCCCGATGGCAGGGACACCTGGAGTGGCCTCCTTCCCACCTCAGATGACCAGGGCGGCGACGGCCCTTTCGCCAGCATTGAAAAGGCCCGTGATGCTGCCCGTGAGAAGGGCGGCACTAACATAATCGCGCTGGGAAAGGGTGATTACTACCTCACTCAGCCGATCGTCTTTGACGCCCGCGACAAAGGCTTGATCCTGACAGAAAGATGCAATGAAGCGCCGATTTTGCATGGGGGGCAACGCGTGCTCGATTGGACTCGGCAGGCCGATGGTCGCTGGACAGCGCCGCTGAAATTGCCACCGGGTGAAGGAGTCGGTGACCTTTTCGTCAAAGGGATACGCCAAATTCGGGCTCGATTCCCCAACGCTCCGGCTGATGGCGATCCACGCAAGGGATGGCTGTTTGCCGCAAAGTGCGAGCCTGCCATCGACATGCGGGAAGGAAACACGCGCTTTTGTTTCCATGCAGGCGATCTTCCGGCAGTGGATGATACCAGCGGACTGGTCGTGGACATCGTTGGAGGCTATCAACCTGGAAGCCAGTGGGGCAATGATACGCTCCCAGTTGTATCCATTGATGCCGCCCGCCGGACTGTCCATACGAAAGGCACAGGCTATTTCTTTACCGCGGAAGGCAGCCGCTATTTCCTGACCGGAGCCAAGGCCTTGCTCGATGCTCCCGGAGAGTGGTGGTACGACCTTGCCGCGGGCCAGCTCCATTACATCCCTGTCGATCAGTCGTTACCAAATTCCGTAGTCGTCGCCGGCATTTTGCCGACATTCTTCAAACTGGAGGGGGCCAATGGGATGGTTGTATCAGGGCTCGAGATCAGAGATGGAGCTCCTGAGGGCAGCGGCAAGTTCTATACGGAAACCAGAGGATATGGCGCCATACGGATTGAACACGCCGACGGCGTTAAGATTGTCGGTAACAGCATCGAAAATGTTGGCGTCGGTGTCCATGTGACGGAAAGCAAGGATGCGTTGATTGCCGGAAATGTGATCGCGAATGTGGCTGGCAACGGGGTCTATGTTGGCACAAATTACGGCACGTTCGGCAAGTCGAACGGCCCCAGGATCCTTTCAAACCATATCCATGACATTGGAAAGGTTTACATTGAAACCGCCGGGATATGGTTCCAGGCGGCCGACAATGTCTGGATCGCCAACAACCTGATCGAAAACACGGCGCAGTTCGGAATCGCCGGCGGTTCGCTGTGGGGTTCCAACGACGCCGTCTATGACGCTGTGATCGAGCACAACGTGATCCATAACGCCAATCAACAGACGGCAGATGGCGGCGCCATCAAGATGATGGGCGAGCAGGCCGACCCTCTCAACAGCATCATCCGCTCCAATGTGGTGACCGGGACCGGTCATCTCATGAATAGGGTCGATGGGTCGTTCTGGCCTCCCGGATATGAGAATACCAGCGAATGGCCGTCTCCCATCAGCTGGGCGATCTATACGGATGGGAAGGCGAGCGGGGTGCGCATCGAGGGAAATACGCTCTCGGGCAATGTCGCGGCGATCGGCATCAACGGCGGTTGGAGCAACTTGGTGGCCGGAAACGTCATCACCCACGGGTCGGGCGCGGCTTTTCGCGTTGATGACGGTACCGGCAGGGGTTGGCGCCCGCCATGGGCACGTCCTAATCGTATTGAGGAGAATGTTGTATCGGCTGACAGTGACAGCGGAATTGTGGCGTATGTCAACACTCCCGATCTTGGGCTGGGATTTGTGCAATTCGCGCGCAACCGCTACAGCGGCAACTTGAACAACAACAGCTTCAGGATAAGTCCGGAGATCATGCGTTCGGGCGAATTTGGCAGTCTAAGAGATCTTCAGAAGGTTGGCGCGGACACCGGAAGCGTAGTCGCGCCGCCCGAGTAACGAATGGCCCCGCGACGAGCGGTGTCCGCGGCAACAAAGTCCGCAGCTTCGGCGACTTTAGAACACCCTTCAATCATGGCATGCACGCCCCGCCGGCTTTGATCGCGCTGGAGTGAACGCTCTGCGGCCCCGCGCGGGTCGAAGCGCTATTTCGAGCCAACGGTCATCAAAAAGAGCAAAAGGGTAAGCTGAGGGGTACATAGACTTACTTCGAATATTGTACGCCGTCGCGGCATAAGACGTAAAGTTGAAATGTCTTCTACGTCCAATAGCTGGAGTGGCAAGTATGGAGGCAATCGGCCTGCCAGGATATTCTGATGACAGTTTCGATCGCGAAAGCGTAGGTCATGGGAAAGCAACTAGCAGGCACCAGCCAAACTTCGGTTCTTCATCCACAGGATCCGTTGAAATGGACGAACGTGCTGGGTGTTCGCGTTTCGGCGGTCAATCTGAAAAGCGCGACTGGATTTATTCAAAAGGCGATCGAAGACGGCAGGAAGGAATATGTTTGCGTTCGCGACGCGCACGGCATCGTCCGGTGTCAAGATGATCCCGAACTCCGGTCGATACATAACCGCGCTTTCCTCGTTACCCCCGATGGCATGCCGTTGGTATGGGCGTTGAAGCGCGCTGGCCATGCCGAAAGCGACAGGGTCTACGGACCGGATCTCATGTTATCCGTTTTTGATGCCGGCAGCTCCAAGGGCTTGCGCCACTTCCTTTATGGCGCGACGGCCGAAACACTCGAACAACTGCAAGCGCGGCTGCTGGCAAGATTTCCGCAAGCACAGATCGTCGGCTGCTATGCGCCGCCTTTTCGCAAACTGTCGACGCGAGAGGAAACGGATATTGCTGCCCAGCTCAATCGGTCGGGCGCCGATATCATCTGGGTCGGGCTGAGCAGCCCCAAGCAGGAACTCTGGATGGCGCGCATGCGCGATTGTCTGGAAGCATCGATGCTCATCGGTGTTGGAGCCGCATTCGATTTCCACGCCGGCCTCAAGCGGCAGGCTCCGAGGTTCATTCAAAGAAGCGGCTTCGAATGGGCGTTTCGCCTCTTATGCGAGCCGCGACGGCTATGGCGGCGCTATGCGCTCGTCGTGCCGACCTTCATCTCACTGACGGCATTCCAGAGACTGGGGCTTCGAAAATTTCCGATCGAAGACAGGGTTTTTGGGTCAAGCACGCCAAAAGAAGCAGCTGTAAAGGTGTAAAGCCATCATGTCCCTATTTGCGTCGTCAGCAATGACACCGGGTCCGTCGAAGGCATCCACATCAAATGACCCGACGTCGCGGGCGGTTCCGGCAGGTTCCGTCCCGCCCATAGCAGCTAAGACCGCCGATCCCTTTGCACAGGCGGCGTCGCAAATGCCCGTCGCACTACGGCGTCGGCTTGCTCGTCTTGCAACGTCCTCCTTCCTGGTCGTAGGCGACATTGCAAGCTATTTGATTGCCTATTTTGTTCTCCTGTCCTTTCTCCCCAGCGGTACGGAGGGCATGATACTGGAGCGCACTTTCACGATCGCAGCACTCGCTTCGATTGTTCTTTACGCATCGGCCGGCCTGTATCCTGGATATCGGTTGCATGACCACGAACATCTGCGGCGGCGCACCATGGCGACCTTCAAGGTCGCTGTCCTGACGGCATTCGGAGCGATTATCCTGCCGGAAGGCGGGCCACTGCTACTTGCCGTTATTGGGTTCCTCGCTCTCGGGCTGATCGTTCAGCCACTTGTGCATTGGCTTGAACGGGGCCTGTGCTGGAAACTCGGAATCTGGGGTGAGCGCGCGGTTGTTATAGGGGGAGACAACCTTACTCCCGCTATCGTCGCCCATTTCAAGAACCACTGGCAGCATGGCATCAGGCCGGAGCCCTTTTTCCACGATAGTTTGGAGGCATTGCCCGATGGCGGGCCATCCATTGCCGTGATCGCAGGCGACACTGGCTCGCTTGGACCCGACTTGGCGGCGATGCGTCGGAAGTTCGCCGAAGTCATTTTGTTGTCCGACACGCCGAGCCTCAAGGTAAGCGGATTGCGGCCAGCGGATGTCGGCGGAGAGATCGGGATTCGCCTCACCACCAGTGGAAGTTGGATCAACTCGGATCTAATTCGCCGGATCCTCGACCTCGCAATCGCCATCCCTGCAATGATCGTGGTCGCGCCATTCATCGCTTTCGCAGCGGCCGCAATCTATGCCATCGATCCAGGCCCCGTCTTCTTCCGACATACCCGCGAAGGTCGGTCCGGCAGGCCGGTGCACGTCCTGAAATTGAGGACGATGTACCAAGATGCAGAACAGCGCCTTGAAGCATTATTCCGAGACAACCCTACCATGCGCGCCGAGTGGTTGAGCCACTTCAAGCTCAAGGACGATCCGCGCATCCTTCCGGTTATAGGACATATGCTTCGCTCTTCGAGCATCGACGAGCTCCCGCAATTGGCAAACATCATTGCCGGCCAGATGGCCATCGTCGGACCGCGTCCGTTTCCGGAATATCACCTCCTGGCTATGGACGGCGAATTTCGAAACAAGCGCCGTTCCGTCACGCCGGGGCTCACGGGCCTTTGGCAAATATCCGAACGAAGCAATGCGGATATCGAGCTGCAGCAGCAACTCGACGAGTTCTACATCGACAACCGGTCGCTGTGGTTGGACTGCCAAATTCTTCTCAGCACAATCCCTGCGGTCTTCAAGCGCAGGGGAGCCTACTGACCATCCTCGCTTCCGCGAGGCAAACGTCAACAACGGAGCACACCAATGTACGGACAAAAGCGAATTATGGTAACCGGCGGCACCGGGTTTCTGGGATCATTCCTGTGCGAAAGACTTTTGCGAGAGGGCAATGACGTCCTCTGCGTGGACAATTACTACACCGGTTCGCGCGACAATGTGCTTCATCTTCTTGACGATCCTCGCTTTGAGGTGCTCCGCCATGACATTACCTTCCCGCTCTACGTGGAGGTCGACGAGATCTACAACCTCGCCTGTCCGGCATCTCCGGTCCACTATCAGCACGACCCCGTGCAGACCGTGAAGACCAATGTGCACGGGGCCATCAATATGCTCGGCTTGGCAAAACGCACCAAGGCGAAGATCTTCCAGGCATCCACGAGCGAAGTTTACGGCGATCCGGCAGTCCACCCTCAGCCCGAGGAGTATCGAGGCAGCGTCAATCCCATTGGGCCGCGGGCATGTTATGACGAAGGCAAGCGGTGTGCAGAAACACTGTTCTTCGATTACCATCGTCAATATGGCGTCGAAATCCGCGTGGCGCGGATCTTCAATACTTACGGGCCGCGCATGCAGACCAATGACGGCCGGGTCGTCTCCAATTTCATCGTCCAGGCGCTTCAAAACGAGCCGATCACCATCTTTGGCAACGGCACGCAAACGCGCTCCTTCTGCTATGTAGACGATCTGATAGAGGGCTTCATCCGCCTGATGGGCGCGCCGGCCGGCGTTACGGGTCCGATCAATCTCGGTAACCCAGGAGAATTCCAGGTCCGGGAACTGGCCGAAATGGTCATCGAGATGACGGGATCGAAATCAAGCATCGTCTACAAGACCCTGCCAATCGATGATCCGACACAGCGCAAGCCCGATATCAGCCGCGCAACGGAACAATTAGGCTGGCAGCCGAAGGTGAACCTTCGTGAGGGCCTTGAGAGAACGATCGCTTATTTCGAGTGGAAGCTTTCCGGCGGCGTAAAGAACAGGCTTGGGACCAAGTCCTCGCAACACGCTTACGCGCATCTGGCGTCTCCGAAGGTCGAACTCAACGCTCCTGAAGCCATTCGATAGGGACATGAATAGCAACATTGATCATCGAAAGCCGCGGCTCGTTTTTTTTCAATGGGACCATCAGCCCAATGCGAACGCGGCCGGTTACCTGCTGCTGCACATGCAGCAGCAGGTCAAATGCCTCGCAACACATTTCGATGTCGTCGTCATTAACCGCGACTGCGATTATGCAGAGATATGTGAAAGGTATCAGCCCGACCTGACGCTGTTTGAAAGCGGTTACCGATCGCATGGCTCACGTCGGATAAGAATCACCAACACCAATACCCATATCGCCGTTCCGAGGCTTGGCCTCCATAACGCCGACGCATGGTGCGATCGACGCGCGGGCTTTCTTTCCGATATGGAGCAGTGGGGCATCGAGACCTATTTCGCAATCGCAACGATGACGCCGGAGTATATGCCAGCGGTAAAGGAGAATCTGTTCGTCTGGCCAAATTTCATCGATCCTGAAGTTTACCACGACTATGGCCAGCAAAAGGTCATCCCGGCCATGCTCACAGGTCAAGCCTATGGCCTTTATCCTTGGCGACAGACGGTCTTTCCGATGATCCAGGACCGTTACCCCTGCCTGGTCTCACCGCGACACGCCTATGAGAGCAAGCTAGCTTCCCAGCTCCTGTCTGGAGAGGCTTACGCGCGCGCACTCAACGCGAGCTTCGTCGTGCCCACATGCGGCACAATGGGCGGCGAGGTCGTACGCAAACACTTTGAGATCCCCGGGGCAAAGGCCTGTCTCGTGACGGAACGCACGGCAGCAGTGGAAGCCGCCGGCTTTGTCGACATGGAGAATTGTGTCTTCGTTGGCGGCCACAACGTGGTCGAGCGACTAGATTACCTTTTTGCCCATCCCGACGAACTAGGGCGTATCACGAGAGCCGGTTACAGTTTAATTCATTCGCGTCATACACTGAGCCACAGGCCGCAAATATATCAGTGGTTCACGCTGAACAAAGGCCTGCAGTTCGGGGAAAAGATCATCCAGTCCGGCCCCTTCGGCGATCTTACAAAGGTCAGTCGTGCCTCGAAACTGGAGAGCATCCATATCGTGGGCGAAGCGAGCGATCGCGCTTTGCTGAAGCAGGGCGACTTGCTTCTCGATCAGGGCAGGGTGGTGGAGGCCAAGCAGCGCTATGCACGCTGCCTGGAGTATGTATCCTACCTGCCCGAAGCTAAATTCTGCCTTGCCATCTGCGCCTTGCAAGAGGGCGACGCAGATCGCGCCTATGACCTTCTGGTTGACCTGGTCAAGGTGACCATGACCGAATATGGGGCACTCAATCCGGATCCGGTGGAGTGGGCGTACTTCCTCCTCTCCTTGGTCTGCAGAGGCCACTTTGAGCGCGCGCGGAGGCTGCAATATTTCTATCCATCTCTATCTCACGGCGAAATGAGGCGCGCGCGCCTCGTCATTGCCCAACTCGGTCGCTCGGCCGATGCCGTGGTCTCGGAACGGTATGGTAAGGATCGAAAAAGCATTCACGAGCTTCCCGATCGGAGCGATTCCGAATGGCTAGCATGGTTCTCCGATATTCTTGAACGGTGTCAGCAGCCAGATCTTGCAAATGTTCTTCGTCACGCTGCTGGCGGAGGCGTGACTGGCGAGAAAGTAGCATCCCTACCATTCAAACGTGATGCGGGCTGGTGCCTGCGACTATATTCAGGCCTGGATGGCCTCATGGTCAAGCTGCACCTGAATGACGTGAGGCCGAATGTACCCCCCCTTCCGGAGTTCCGATATCTCTGGCATCTCGCGCGGCGCCTAGTCCCCCATTCGCAGAGAGGCCTGTTGCGAAGGATCCGAATGGCGCTTTCTAGGCCCTTGGGGATAGGCAATTAGCTGGGTGGGGAAACTGGAAAACTGCACGCGCAGGCAACCTCACCTGGAAAGGCATGCATGCCAAACTCCGGGTGAGGTTGAAGATCCTCCAAACCACGCAGCGACTGACGTTGTTTAGAGCGAGAACGTGCTCGTGACGCGATGCCAGATCTGATTGGCTGACCGCATCAGCACAGGCTGTTTGCCGCTGAGCTGCTCGAAAGATTACTGACAAAAAGATCGTTAAGCTTGAACACGACTTCCGTCCTGTTCGTCGCTTTGACCTTTTTCATAATATTGCGAACGTGCACCTTCACCGTGCTTTCTCGCAGCTTAAGCTCATAAGCAATAATTTTATTCGCCTTTCCGCGTCGGAGCGCCTCCACGACTTCGACCTGACGATCCGTGAAAATGCCAGCTAGCGGGCGCGCGGTCGAATTGCTCGAGTCCAGCAAACGACGCATGGCGAACAGGGCGCTTGCAGGCACGAAAATTCCTCCTGCCACGGACAGCGCGATCAGCTCCATACACACACTGACGCTGACCGAGGCGGGTATGAACCCCTTGGCTCCGTACTCAAGCGCCCTAACGATTTGACCGAAATCATCGCTATCAGCCAATACGATGAGGGGCGTTGATGCAAATTCCGCTGAAAGCTTCCGAATTTGCTCCGAAACGGCCGGTTCATCGATCTTTTTGCCGCCGACGTTAAGGAGGATCGCGGAAAGCGGAGGAAATTCGTCTCGCCTCTGCTTCCACTCCTCAATCGATCCAAATGCCAGAATCTGCAAATCCGCCTTCTGGGCAGCCATGCATTGCGCCAGGCATTGCCGATCAAGTTCACGATTATCGAGAATGACAAGCGAATGCGTTTGACTTACCGACACGGCAGGTGTGTTGGAATTATTTTCCATCTTTACGGGAAAACCTACGTTTTCCTGCCTGAGGTCCAAATTCGGTACAAGTGCTGAATTCACAGCTTCACCTCCCCTAAACACGTTACGCCACACTACGACCCGAGTACCAACCCCTCTCATTACGGGGGTTTAGGAAACTCTAAAGTA
Organism: Rhizobium beringeri; assembly: GCF_004306515.1. Classification (NCBI taxonomy): domain Bacteria; kingdom Pseudomonadati; phylum Pseudomonadota; class Alphaproteobacteria; order Hyphomicrobiales; family Rhizobiaceae; genus Rhizobium; species Rhizobium beringeri. The sequence goes on from NZ_SILG01000004.1 coordinate 149,213, forward strand.
GGAATCGAATACCACAATTCGCGAAGCGTTACAGTAGCTAATATAGGCTAAGTGGCGCACAACTTCTATCGCCGCCCCGAAATATAAAGACAAATCTCAGGTAGACTTATATAATACTAGATAGTTGCCAAGTTAGTCTGCGTCGTTACACGGCACTTTGGAGGGGGGCAACTAAATGCATGGAAACAATCGCTGTCTCCGGCGCAAGCCCCCGGCAACGGGTACGGAATATGACCCGCCACTAATGTCGGTGGATGCATGAACCAGGGCGTAAGTCGTCGTAAGTAGATACGCCTTTAGGTGAATAACCTTAAACGTTTTGTTTCTTTACTCGGATGACGAAAACAATTCTCTTTGGAGTGTGGAGAAATATTGGTCCTGTCGGTGTGAAACCTTGGGCGCAATCAAGCGATTGTTTGTTTCAACTGAAAGTCTGGACTTGTTCAGGAGTAGGGGTTTTGCGGGGATGATTGCATCAAACGTCAAGCTGGATGACGGCTGCGTCATCCACCATCGAGATCTTGTGAATCTATACGGCTGCACGATCGGCGCAGGAACGCGCATCGGCACCTTCGTTGAAATTCAGAAAAACGTCATCGTCGGACAAGACTGCAAGATCTCCAGCCATTCCTTCCTCTGTGAGGGCGTGACGCTGGAAGACGGCGTGTTCATAGGCCACGGGGTCATGTTTACGAACGACTTGTACCCGCGCGCCGTCAACTCGGATGGCAGCCTGCAGACCGAAGCCGACTGGGCTGTCATCCCTACTCTGGTCAAGCGCCACGCGTCGATTGGCAGCAACGCCACCATTCTGCCTGGCGTCATCATCGGAGAAGCCGCCCAGGTCGGCGCCGGCGCGGTTGTAACCAAGGATGTGCCCGACGGCGCCATTGTTGTCGGCGTTCCGGCCAGGATCATCGGTCGCGTTCATGACCGATCAGTCAACATGCAAGCGTTGGGAGAAGTGCAATGATCGGTATCGCCGTTGTTGGGTATGGGTACTGGGGTCCGAATCTGGTTCGTAACATCTCGGAAGCGGCCGGCGCGCAGCTCATTTCAGTCTGCGATCTCAATGTCGAACGGTTGGCGGCTGTCAAAAGCCGCTACCCCGCAGTGACGATCACCGATGATTTCGAGGAAGTCCTGCGCGATCCGAGAGTGGATGCCATCGCTATCGCGACGCCAGTCTTCACCCATTTCAAGCTCGCAATGCAGGCTATGATGGCCGGAAAGCATGTCTTCGTCGAAAAGCCGATGGCTTCGACGACGGACGAAGCCTCGCGGATGGTCGAAGAAGCCGCGCGCAGACGCCTCGTGCTGGCCGTGGATCATACTTTCGTCCATACGGGCGCCGTCCGCAAGATGCGCGAACTGGTCGAAAGCGGCCTCGGCGACATGTATTACTACGACTCGGTTCGGGTCAATCTGGGGCTCTTCCAGCACGATGTCAGCGTCATCTGGGACCTCGCGGTGCATGATCTCTCCATCCTGGACCATGTTGTGCACGAAAGGCCGGTAGCCGTTTCTGCGACGGGCATGAGCCATGTGCTCGGCGAGCCGGAGAACATCGCCTATCTGACGCTTTTCTTCGAGAGCAAGCTCATCGCACATATCCACGTCAATTGGCTGGCACCGGTCAAGGTCCGCCGCACGCTGATCGGCGGCAGCAGCAAGATGATCGTCTATGACGATCTGGAGCCCAGCGAAAAAATCAAGGTCTATGACAAGGGCATCACCATGTGCCCCAATTCCGATGCATATGGCGAGAAGGTGCATCAGATGATGGTCGGCTACCGCAGCGGCGACATGTGGGCGCCCAAGCTCGATATGACCGAAGCGTTGAAACGCGAACTGGATCAGTTCGTCGATTGTATCGAGCAAAATTCGCGGCCCATTACGGATGGTCAAGCCGGGCTGCGGGTCGTTCGCATCCTTGAAGCCGCAAGCCGGTCGCTCGCCCAGCGCGGTCGTATCATCGAGCTCGAAGAGGCGAGGCGCATCGCATGATCCCCTTCCTGGATCTCAAAGCACAATATCAATCCATCAAGGGCGAAATCGACGCCGCCGTGCTCGGCGTCCTGGCCTCGGGGCAATACATACTGGGCGAGGAGGTCGCGCGCCTCGAGCAGGAATTCGCGGACTATTGCAACGTCAAACATGCGATAGCCCTCAACACCGGGACGAGTGCCCTGCATCTGTCGCTTCTCGCGGCAGGCGTCGGCCCTGGCGATGAAGTCATCACCGTGCCATTTACCTTCGTCGCGACCGTATCGGCGATCTGCTACGCAGGTGCACGACCGGTATTCGTCGATGTCGAGCCCGTGACCCTCACGATGGATCCGGCTCAACTCGAGGCAAAGATTACATCCCGAACCAAGGCCATTATTCCCGTCCATCTCTACGGTCAGATGGCCGATATGGACGCGATCAAAGCGATTGCTGACCACTACGGGATACCGGTCATCGAGGACGCCTGCCAGGCGCACGGTGCGCAATACAAAGGCGCGCGCGCCGGCAGCATCGGCACATCCGGCTGCTTCAGCTTCTATCCCGGCAAAAATCTCGGCGCCTGCGGCGAGGGGGGTATCGTCGTCACGAACAGCGACGATCAGGCCAAGACGATGCGCATGCTGCGCGACTGGGGTCAGGAACAGCGCTATCACCATCTGCTGAAGGGCTTCAACTACCGCATGGATGCCATTCAAGGTGCGATCCTGCGCATCAAGCTCCGGCATCTCGAAGCCTGGACCGAAGCGCGACGCGCCCATGGGCGCCGCTACTCGTTGCTGCTTGGCGGTTCGGCGAATTTAAGGACGCCTGTCGAAATTACCGACCGGCGCCACGTCTATCACGTCTATGCCATCAGAAGCCGCGATCGCGACCAGCTTCAGCGCGTACTGAGCGCTGAGGGCATTCAGTCGGGGCTGCACTATCCGATCCCAGTTCATCTGCAGAAGGCCCATGCAGACCTTGGTTACAAGACCGGCGATTTCCCAATCTCGGAAGCCGCCGCACGGGAGGTCCTTTCGCTGCCGATCTATCCCGAGATGCCGGCGTGGCACGTCGACCAGGTGGCTGTCGCGCTGGAGAACGCCTATGTCAGCTGATCGTGCGGGCGAGGCGCGGATCGTGCAGGCGGTCCATGGCCGTCATGAAAGACCGGCGGACCCCGCCTATCAGGCCGGGCTGGCCGAAGAACTCAAGCAGGCATACGGCCGAGCTGGCCTGATTGAGCTCTACAGTCGTTTCGCGACCGGTGACGGCGTCATCGATACCCTGATGCGAAAAGCCATCTGGCAAGCCATCGCGCGGAGCTGTGGCACCGGATTGCAGGTTGCAGGCGGTGCCGGTTTCAAACATCCTGAGACATTCGAGATTGGCAATGGGGTGTTCATAGGCGCCCAGGCCTATATCCAGGGTCGCTTCGACGGCCGATGCACGATCGGCGATAATGTCTGGATCGGGCCGATGGCCTATTTCGACGCTCGCGATCTCGTGATCGAGGATTCTGTCGGGTGGGGACCTGGCGCCAAGGTGCTTGGCTCGACCCACACGGCATTGCCCTTGGATGTGCCGATCATTCGCACGGATCTTGAAATAAAGCCGGTGCGTATCTGCGCGGAGGCCGATATCGGAACGAACGCGACCATTCTTCCCGGCGTGACCATCGGGAAGGGAGCGATCGTTGGAGCGGGGGCAGTTGTCGTTTCCGACGTCGAGCCGTTCTCCGTCGTCGCAGGCGTACCTGCGAAGTTCATACGTTGGCGTTCGGATAATGATCCGATGACGAACATGTTGCGTGAGGGAAGATCATGAGAGATAAACGGGTGCTCATTACCGGCGGCGCCGGTCTGATCGGTTCGCATATTGCCGACCTTGTCGCATTGGAAAAGCCTCGCGAGATCATTGTCCTCGACAATTTCGTGCGCGGCCGCCGGGACAATCTCAGCTCGGCGATAACAAGCGCGCCTGTCAAGATCGTCGACGGAGATATCCGCGACAGAGCGCTTCTGGCAAAACTCTTCGAAGGCGTCGATATCGTCTTTCATCAGGCCGCCATCCGCATCACGCAATGCGCCGAAGAGCCACGACTGGCTTTCGAAGTCCTGGCAGAAGGCACCTTCAACGTTCTCGAAGCTGCCACCAAGGCAGGTGTCTCGAAAGTGGTCGCTGCCTCTTCCGCGTCCGTGCTGGGGCTTGCCGAAAGCTTTCCGACGACCGAAGAACATCACCCCTATAATAACCGGACGATCTACGGCGCGGCAAAGACCTTCAACGAGGGCTTGCTGCGCAGCTTTGCGGAAATGTATGGCCTACGTTATGTTGCGCTGCGTTATTTCAACGTCTACGGGCCACGAATGGACGTTTTTGGCGCCTACACCGAAGTGCTGATCCGCTGGATGGAACGCCTTGCGGCCGGAATGCCGCCGCTGATCTATGGAGACGGGAGCCAGACGATGGACTTCGTCGATGCGCGTGACATCGCTCGGGCAAACCTTCTTGCGGCAAAGAGCGACGTTACGGACGAGGTGTTCAATGTCGCGAGCGGCAGGGAAATAAGTCTGCTGGAACTCGCCCAGATGCTGAGCGGCGTCATGGGATCCTCACTCGAGCCGCAGCACAAAGAGGCGCGCGCAGTCAACGGCGTAACCCGTCGTCTTGCTGATATCGGTAAGGCTGAAAGACTTCTGGGCTTCAAGGCGGAAATCCCGATGGAGCAGGGGCTTCGTGACCTTGTCGCGTGGTGGCAGTCTAAGACTGCTGCGGCAGGAGGCCAGGCCGCATGAGCCCGCTATTATCTACAATTCCCGTCGCCAAACCCGTGCTCGGCGAGGAAGAGGCTGAGGCCGCCCGTCGCGTCATTCTTTCAGGATGGGTGACACAGGGGCCGGAAGTTGCGGCTTTTGAGCAGGAATTTGCGGCATTCGTTGGCACCGAGCACGCTTGCGCCGTTTCCAACTGCACGACGGCGCTTCATCTTGCCTTGATGGCGGTCGGTGTCAGCGCTGGCGATGAAGTCATCACGGTCAGCCATTCTTTCATCGCCACCGCGAATGCTGTTCGATACTGCGATGCGGTGCCTGTCTTCGTCGACATCGAGCCCGATGGTTACAATATCGATCCCAGCCTGATCGAAACGGCGATCACGTCTCGCACTAAGGCCATCCTGTGCGTGCATCAGCTCGGCATGCCTTGCGATCTCCTTTCGATTGTGGAGATCGCCAAGCGCCATTCGATACCGGTTATCGAGGATGCGGCCTGTGCTACGGGGAGCGAAATCCTATGGGGAGGCGGTTGGGAAAAGATTGGCAAACCGCATGGCGACATTGCCTGCTTCTCCTTCCATCCCCGAAAGGTCGTTACCACGGGTGATGGCGGCATGCTGACGACGGCGAACCCGGAATATGACCGAAAATTCCGGCTATGGCGCCAGCACGGTATGAACGTTACCGACGCTGTCCGCCACGGGTCCAAGCAGGTGATCTTTGAGAATTATGATGAGCTGGGCTACAACTACCGTATGACCGACCTCCAGGCATCGATCGGACGGGTGCAACTGCGGCGTCTGCCGGAGCTGATTGCGCAGCGACGGCGATTTGCCTCGCAGTATTGCGAGGGACTGTCCACAGCCGCAGGTCTGTCGATGCCATCCGAGCCCCGCTGGGCTCGCAGCAACTGGCAAAGTTTCTGCGTGAGATTGTCTGATGACATCGACCAGCGAGCAGTCATGCAAGCGCTGCTCGATCAAGGTATATCAACCCGCCGCGGTGTGATGAACATTCATCTGGAGGGAGCCTATTCCGGCCAGAGCTCTCATCGCGCCGCCACCAGCCTGACACGAAGCGTGTCGGCGCAGCAGCAAACCGTTATCCTGCCGCTTTATGCTCAGATGACGGAGGAGGATATCGTCAGAGTCGTCGAGACATTGCGCCAAGCAGTTGCTGAGACCCGCACCCGCGGCGGCGTCCGTCAGACCGAGCAGGACGTCATTCCCGCCTGAAGCGAAACCTGATTGCGGTGGCTTGATACAACAGCGGAAAAGCGCGCATTCATCCGATGCGCGCTTTTCTTATGCGGATTTCGTGATCCATCCTCTGACGCTTGCTGGCACCGACTCCGGCGGCAGCAGTTTGACCAACATGCACAGCGAGTAAAGGCCGGTCACGACCACGGCGACGCAGCCAATCACCATCGCCGACCATGGCGGCAAGAGCAAAAAGCCCGAGACGACCAAACCCGATGCAGGCAAGAACAGAAACGCGTGTCTGCGATTGGCGGCGGACCAGCGAAAACCGGTCAGCCGACGCACGATCACGTAGATCAGAATGCTATGCCAGACGTAGAGGCCGAAAAACGCCATGCCGGCCCCTGGCGTGCCGAGCTTCGATACGAAGAGCCACGCCAACCCCACATGCACAAGCGTTGCAGCGACCTCCGTCCAGAAGAAGATTGTCTGAGCACCCTTCGCCAGGACGATGAAACCCATCGGCCAGGCGACAATCCTGAGCATCATCCCAAGACAGATCCAGCGCAAAAGATCCACTGCCCCATGAAACTCCGCGGAATAGAACAAACTCATCACGAGCGGCGCCAGGGTCAACGTGGCGATCAGGCCGGGGCCGGCCAGCAATATGCTAATTTCCGCCTGCTCATTGACCAGCCGGTTGCACTCGGCATGGTTGTCTGCGATTGCGGTCAAACGCGGATAGAAGTCCGTTCCCATCGCCTGCAGGATGAACCCGGCATACAGCCCCCCAAGCGCCCAGGCTGCCTGATACAATCCCGCCGCTATGACGCCCCCTTCATTCAGCACGATAATACGGATGGCATAGGCTGCGCCGAAGGTCAGAAGTCCGCTTGCCATGAAAGCGACGCCGAGCCTGAACAGAGCTGTCGCTTCCTGGCCGAACTGGCGCGCCGACATTGTCGGTGGGTGCGTGGATATTCGCTTGCTGTACCACCAGGTGGGAAGGACTGAGACAGCCGCGATCGCCACGAGAGACGGTGCGATCGCCCGCTCGCCGAACAGATAGATGAGCGGGATGCTGACTACCGTGCCGAAGAGCCCTGAAAGCACGTTGATGCGGGCAAGATTTGCAATGCCCCGCAAGCCCTGGATCAACGCGGCCTGCCCGGCAGCCATGAGCCGAAAAAATACGGCCAGGGAGAGCAGCACAATGCCGCCGGCGTGCTGGTAGTCGCCGAAGGTGAACTTCGAGACCGGAAACGCCAGCGCCGCAAGCAAAAGCCCGCCAAGCAACCCGAGCACCACCGAGATCCGTCTGAGCGCTGTCGCCGACCGCGCGATCCTTTCTTCGTCGCCGGCGCCCGCCGCCTCGGCGACCCGGCGCACACCGCTGCTGCTCACGCCCAGACCAGCTATCGCTTGCGCGATATCGAGGATTGCCCCGTAAAGGCCGAGAAGCCCCACGCCTTCAGGACCGAGCAGAACGGCGAGCGCCTTGTTGCGAATGATGCTAAGGGCGACATTAACAAGCGAGGAACCGCCCATCAGCATCGTCGACTTGAGGATTTGGGTATAAGTCTGACCGCTGGGCGGGATCATACGCAGGTTCATCACTCAACCCTAGCTGGCATGTTGGATTCAGGCCGGTCCATATCAAGAGCGATTTCTTTGAGGCAGACGGCCTGAGCGCCTTGGTGGCGCTCGAACCTCCGCTCCAACGTTGTTGAGAACACGTGCACCTCGCGGGTCACTGGCCGGCTCGATCTGCAAGCGATTGGGTCTCGAAAGACGGGCTTGTGTCGGCCTGAGGCGAATTGTCCAAAATGTGCGGCTGAACGACTCTCACCACATCGCCCGGTGCCAGCGCCGTCGTTTCCGAGGCTTGGAACTGATTGATCTGTCCTGCGTTCCGACGGGTCACGCTAAAGGTAAGCGGGAGGTCGTCGGTAAGGCTCTTGACGCTGTCATTGCTCCCAAGGTCCGCGATGAGCAGCTTTTGTAGTGTTTCGCGCTTCAACTTGAATTGATCGAGACTTGCCCGTTCGGATTGTGCTTCGGTCGCCACTTCGCTCCGGCGTGCGTCGTAAAGTCCCTCGAGGTTCCGCGTCGTCTCGCTGATCGCCTGGCGGCCCCGCATCACGGCGGTGACAAGGTCGAGCTTGTCGGAACGATAAGTCGTCAGCAACCGTTCCAGATCCATCTGCCTTGACGAGATCGTCAGGCCTTTCTGGACCAGGGACTTAACGCTGACCAATTGGTCCTCGACTGATTTGATATTGTCGTCTGCGCCCGTCAGTTTCTCTTCCAACGTCGATATTTCCGTGGTCAGAAGATCGCGTAATTCGGTGAATGCCCTTGACTGCCTCTCCAGCGCATTGGCGCGCGCCCGAAAGATAATCCTTTCCTCGTTGTATATCCCGGCAGCAAATTGCTGATCGACGTCGGTCGTCTGATCGAAGGTAATCTCGTTGGCTCCATCCATCTCCGCCTGGAGCCGCGCCAGCCTCGCGGTGCTGCGCAGGATCGAGTGATCGATTTCGCGCAACTCCCCTACGATCTGGATCGAATGCGTTTGCTGCTCCTCTTTAGCGCGACGCGGCCCGCCACTCATTGCCAGGGATTTCAGGACGGTAAGTCCGGGGCGAAAACTGTACTGCCCAGGCGTGGTTACGTCTCCCACGACGTAGATTGGTGGATAGTCGAGAACGTCGATGGTCACCGCAGGTGTCTGGGCCAAACCCATCTTTGCCTGAAGACGCTTGGCAATCTCGCCGGTGAGGTTCGCACTGTCCAAATTCCCGACCGGCAGCGACCCCAGAAAGGGCAGGGAGACTTCACCTGCATCCGAAACCGTATATTCGCCGCCAATCGCATCCCATCGCTCAAACTGACCCCTGGACGGCATCCATTGGACGACCGTCAGGCGGATTTTCGTTTGTGGAGCCAAAGGGGCGCTATCGGCGAGAGCGGGCGACACAGCTCCGGCAAGAAGGGCGAGCGCACTGATGACAAACGTGGCGCGAAAGAACGGGTGAGGGGCACGGTGCGATATATTCATTACATGTCTCGCCTTCAAAACATCCTTCAACGGACGCTGGTCCAATGCCTTAAGCGCTGTTCGAACGCCGGACGCCAAGCCCGAAACCAGATCGCTAGTGTGCAGTCTGGCGAAGCCTTGAGGAAGGTGGAGGTCGTTTACTTTGCCTAATCACAATTGATGAGGTGGGGAGGATGCTTAAGCCTAAATCGAGCAGAAACACATATCTTCGGCGCGACTCAGAGGCATCGCCTCGGGCGCGCTAGCCTTGAGAACCGCAATCCCTCGCGGCAGAGCCTTTATGCTCGCATCGCCAATTTTGCCGAACGACGATATTGACCGGCGTCGCCGCCTTTCGTTCGACAACTCGAAGCAGCGCCAGGGGTGCTGCACAAGGCCGTTCTCGTGCCAGATCTTGACGACCGAAGACGCCGCCATCTCAGCCACCTATGCGGCTTCAAGCTTGCACAGCAAGCGGCGAATCTTCGCGCGTCCCATTCAAAACCTGGGCGTGCAACACGGCCGGTTGCCCAAAGGATGCCGCCGGTAGAGCGAAAGGCGTAGCCTATACTCTCTCATTTTTCGACTACAATTCAGGGCCGCCTATCGAGCGGTCCTCATAGATTCGATTCTGATAATCTCGCGGGAGGTGCCTGCCATGTATCGCAACGCTCGTCGGTGGACCTCGCGCTCACTCCTGGTGGATTCGTTGATTCCCGCATGGCTGACCGTCGGCGGCAAGGGAAGGCCGCGCAAACCTGCCGAAAAGCACGAGGACAGTGCTCAACTTGCGGCTTCCGTGCAGACCGCGGATGGTATCAAATACGGTACCCTTGTCGACAATCCCCCCAACAACGCGGCGCTCGACGAACGTGACGCTGAACATAGAGTGGGCGTGATCGATGATCCGGACCCTCGGGCCGATATCACCCGCGCACCGCCGCCCTTGCCCGACGCTTTCGCAACAAATCGCGAAACGAGGGGTCGAAGCGGTGAGACTGCCGCGTCTGTTTTGCCCGCCCACACGTCTGGTTTTGCAGGTTTCGACCGGAACGCGAACGGAGTTGCATTCGGGGCTCAATCGTCCTTTTATCGCACCTCCGCTGGAATGAGCCTCATGGGCGATGATCCTTTGGCTCCGTATCTGCCGCAAAACCCTGCACCGACAGTTTCGGGGCAAAGTTCTGCTGCGGTGACGGGCGAGCGTGCTCACTCGGGCAAAGTGGTCATTCTCGAATCGAGCCCGTCGGCGCAGGCGACTGCGCACCAGGCTGGCGCTAATTCATTGGCATTTGGCATGCCCTTTGGTGTGTGCGGGTGCGGCTACTATACGTCCCCCACACGGATTCTCGATTGGGCTCATGGCAGCGGCCTGCTTCAGCAGGACGGTCAGTTGCCGGGGACCAAATTTACCGACGGGCCGGATTATGTGTCGACGATCAAGAAGGCCATCGGCGCCTCAGTCAGTGATCCGCTTCTCGATCGTGACGTATCCTCGTTCGCGGGCTGGCGCGGAACCGCAGAGTGGACGAACTCGGCGATCTCCAACGGATCATTGCCCGGCGGCGGAGAGCTGGGAACGGGAACCGGCACCAAGGGTATCGCTGTCCTTTCCGGCTCGGTGACGACGCCACCTCAACCTTCTGCGCAGCGGTCGTTGGCAACGCAAGGTGTGGCGGCCGCCGCGGTGGCGAGCAATGCGATCGTGCTGGAAAACCAGAAGCAGGGCAATCCGGAGAGCGAGTGGGGCATCGACAGTGCCAGCACCAACATCGAGGGGTTTGCGACCGACATCAGTGTCGACAACGGCAAGACGATCAGCTTCAAGATCAATACGAATTCCACCAACTATCGGATCGATATCTATCGGCTCGGCTATTATGGCGGCATGGGGGCGCGCAAGGTCACGACCATGCAGCATACCGGATTGCAGACTCAGCCCAATCCGCTGCGCAATGCCACGACCGGCACGGTGGACGCCGGCAACTGGGCCGTCTCGGCGTCCTGGACCGTACCTGATGATGCCGTCTCAGGCGTCTATATCGCCAAGCTCGTGCGTCAGGACGGCACCTTCGGCGAAAATCAGATTCCGTTCATCGTGCGCGACGACGCCAGCCACAGCGACATCGTCTTTCAGACCGCAGACGAGACCTGGCAAGCTTACAACGGCTGGGGTGGCGCCAACTTCTATGGCGGCAACGGCCCGGCGACGGGGCAGGGGGCGGGTCGCGCCTATGCGCTCAGCTACAACAGGCCGATTGCGACCCGCGACGGGGTCGGAACCTATGCCGGCCCGCAGGACTATCTGTTCGGCGCCGAATATGCAGGCATCTACTGGCTGGAACAGAACGGCTATGACGTCTCCTATCTCTCGGGCGTCGACGTCGACCGCTATGGCAGCCTATTGCTCAATCACAAGACCTATGTCGATGCCGGACACGACGAATACTGGTCGGGACAGCAGAGAACCAATGTCGAAGCCGCACGCGATGCGGGCGTCAATCTGATGTTCTGGAGTGGTAACGAGGTCTATTGGCGTACCCGTTGGGGCAATGCCTACAGCCCCGATGGAACACCTTATCGCACCCTGATCTCCTATAAGGAGACATGGGGCCCCCCGGGTACCAGCCTCGATCCTACCAACGAATGGACGGGCACCTTCCGCGATCCGCGTCTCAGCCCACCTGCTATCGGCGGCGGCAATCCCGAGAACTCGCTCACCGGCCAATTGTTCAAGGTCGATGACGTCGGCGGCAATCTTGGCTCGATCAAGGTTGCCTATGATGATGCCAACCTGCGCTTCTGGCGCAATACGAGCGTCGCAAACCTTCAACCCGGCCAGACGGCAACGCTCACCAAGAATTATCTTGGTTACGAGTGGGATGAAGCGCCTGATAATGGCTTCGATCCGGCTGGGCTCGTAAAGCTGTCGTCGACGACGCTACCCGTCAGCACCTACTTGCTCGACTACGGAAACACGACCGGCAATGCGACCGCGACCCACAATCTAACCCTTTACCGCGCCCCCAGCGGTGCGTTGGTGTTCGGCGCCGGTACGGTCTATTGGACATGGGGCCTGAGCGACAATCACGATAACGAAGCGACCCCCACCGATCCTCGCGTGCAGCAGGCAATGGTCAATCTGCTTGCCGATATGGGCATTCAGCCGGGGACGCTGCAATCCGGGCTTACCGCCTCGACTGCTTCGTCGGACAATGTTGCGCCGACCTCCGTTATCACCGTACCCGCCACGGTGGCCGCTGGATCCACCGTGACGATTTCGGGCACCGCTGCCGATACGGGCGGCGGGGTCATCGCCAGCGTCGAGGTTTCGACCGACAATGGTGCGAGCTGGCATCCGGCGACAGGCGATGAGAACTGGACGTACAGCTGGGTGCCGGCGATCGCCGGTACCTACACGATCCGGTCGCGTGCCGTGGACGACAGCATCAATCTCGAGACACCCTCGGCGGGGCGCACTGTCACCGTCACCGGGCCCACTTTTACATCTCTCTTCGGTGGCGCGACGCCGGCGGTCGTCAACACCGACGATACTGCAGCCGTCGAGCTCGGGGTCAAATTCCAGTCCTCCGCGGCGGGCACGGTGAGCGGTATCCGGTTTTACAAGAGCAGCCTGGATACCGGCACACATACGGGGTCGCTCTGGTCAAGCACGGGTACGCGGCTTGCGACCCTCACCTTCACCAACGAGACTGCCAGCGGCTGGCAGTCAGCTTCCTTCTCGAGCCCGGTGACGCTGACACCCGGACAGACCTACACGGCATCTTACCATACGAATGTCGGCAACTATTCGACGACCGCCAACTACTTCCTCTCCAATGTGACGAGTGGCCCGCTGACGGCGCCGGCGAGCGGCAACGGGGTCTATAACTATGGCAATAGCGCGTTCCCGACGACAAGCTTCGACCAGACGAACTATTGGGTCGATGTAATGTTCAATCCCTCGAACGCGAACAACACGACGCCGACGGCGGTCGCCGATGCGGGGAACGCGACGGAGAAGGGTGGCGTTGCCAATGGTTCGGGCGGCGTGGTTGCCAGCGGCAACGTGCTGACCAACGACACCGATCCGGATGCCGGCGACACCAAGACGGTGAGTGCGGTCAGCTTCGGCGCGACCTCAGGCACACTCGGCTCGGCACTGAACGGCACCTATGGCAGTCTCGTTCTCAATGCATCGGGCACCTATACCTATGCGATCAACGAGACCAATACCGCCGTGCAGGCGCTGCGCCAGTCGACCAATACGCTGAGCGATGTCTTCAGCTACACGATGCGCGACACCGCCGGCGCTACCGCCTCGGCAAACCTCACCGTCACCATCCATGGCGCCAACGACGCACCGGTGCTCGCCGTCCAGACGACGACTCAGAACGCCGCCGTCGGCTCCGCCTTCTCCTTCGTAGTGCCGACGACGACCTTCACCGATGTCGACAGCGGCGAGACGCTGGCCTACGCGGCAACGGCTGCCGACGGCACCGCACTTCCCGCCTGGCTCTCCTTCAATGCCTCGACGCGCACCTTCTCCGGCACGCCGACGACAGGCGGGACCTATGGTGTCAAGGTCACGGCAACCGACCTCGGGGGCCTTGCCGCCAACGAAACCTTCAACATCGCCGTGTCGGACGCGGGCAACACGACGCCGACGGCGGTCGCCGATGCGGGGGACGCGACGGAGAAGGGTGGCGTTGCCAATGGTTCGGGTGGCGTGGTTGCAAGCGGCAACGTGCTGACCAACGACACCGATCCGGATTCCGGCGACACCAAGACGGTGAGCGCGGTCAGCTTCGGTGCGACGTCAGGCACACTCGGCTCAGCGCTGAACGGCGCCTATGGCAGTCTCGTGCTCAATGCATCGGGCGTCTATAGCTATGCGATCAACGAGACCAATGCCGCCGTCCAGGCCTTGCGTCAGTCGACCAACACGCTGAGCGATGTCTTCAGCTACACGATGCGCGATAGCGCCGGGGCCACCGCCACGGCAAATCTGACCGTCACCATCCATGGCGCCAATGACGCGCCGGTGCTCGCCGTCCAGACGGCGACCCAGAATGCCACCGTCGGTTCCGCCTTCTCCTACGTGCTGCCGACGACGACCTTCACCGATGTCGACAGCGGCGAGACGCTGACCTATTCGGCAACGGCTGCCGACGGCACGGCATTGCCCGCCTGGCTTGCCTTCAATGCCTCGACGCGCACCTTCTCCGGCACGCCGACGACAGCAGGCAGCTATGGCGTCAAGGTCACGGCAACCGATATCGGCGGCCTCTCGACCAACGAGACTTTCACTATCGCCGCCGCGGCGGGGCCATCGACCTACAGCCTGTTCTCCGCCTCCAGCACGCCGGCCCAGACGAACCTCAACGACGGTCAGCAGCTCGAGCTTGGCGTCAAGTTCACGTCGAACGTTGCCGGGGATGTCACCGGCATCAGGTTCTATCGCAGCGCCAACGACAACGGTCAGAACGTCGTTGATCTCTGGACCGCGACGGGCACCAAGCTTGCCACTGCCACCTTCACCAACACCACGGCAAGTGGCTGGCAGACGGCGAACTTCACGACACCCGTCACCATTGCCGCCAACACAACCTATGTCGCCTCCTACCACACGACCGGCGCCTACGTGGCGACCGCCAATTTCTATACGACTGCCGTCACCAGTGGTCCGCTGACTGCTCCGGCAAGCGGCAACGGCGTCTACCGCTATGGCGGCTCCGCCACCGCAGGCATTTTCCCGAACGCCACTTTCAGCGCCACCAATTACTGGGCCGACGTGGTCTTTCGTCCCTCGAACGCGAACAACACGACGCCGACGGCGGTCGCCGATGCGGGGAACGCGACGGAGAAGGGTGGCGTTGCCAATGGTTCGGGCGGCGTGGTTGCCAGCGGCAACGTGCTGACCAACGACACCGATCCGGATGCCGGCGACACCAAGACGGTGAGTGCGGTCAGCTTCGGCGCGACCTCAGGCACACTCGGCTCGGCACTGAACGGCACCTATGGCAGTCTCGTTCTCAATGCATCGGGCACCTATACCTATGCGATCAACGAGACCAATACCGCCGTGCAGGCGCTGCGCCAGTCGACCAATACGCTGAGCGATGTCTTCAGCTACACGATGCGCGACACCGCCGGCGCTACCGCCTCGGCAAACCTCACCGTCACCATCCATGGCGCCAACGACGCACCGGTGCTCGCCGTCCAGACGACGACTCAGAACGCCGCCGTCGGCTCCGCCTTCTCCTTCGTAGTGCCGACGACGACCTTCACCGATGTCGACAGCGGCGAGACGCTGGCCTACGCGGCAACGGCTGCCGACGGCACCGCACTTCCCGCCTGGCTCTCCTTCAATGCCTCGACGCGCACCTTCTCCGGCACGCCGACGACAGGCGGGACCTATGGTGTCAAGGTCACGGCAACCGACCTCGGGGGCCTTGCCGCCAACGAAACCTTCAACATCGCCGTGTCGGTGCCCGGCAACACGACGCCGACGGCGGTTGCCGATGCGGGGGATGCGACCGAGAAGGGTGGCGTTGCCAATGGTTCGGGTGGCGTGGTTGCAAGCGGCAACGTGCTGACCAACGACACCGATCCGGATTCCGGCGACACCAAGACGGTGAGCGCGGTCAGCTTCGGTGCGACGTCAGGCACACTCGGCTCAGCGCTGAACGGCGCCTATGGCAGTCTCGTGCTCAATGCATCGGGCGTCTATAGCTATGCGATCAACGAGACCAATGCCGCCGTCCAGGCCTTGCGTCAGTCGACCAACACGCTGAGCGATGTCTTCAGCTACACGATGCGCGATAGCGCCGGGGCCACCGCCACGGCAAATCTGACCGTCACCATCCATGGCGCCAATGACGCGCCGGTGCTCGCCGTCCAGACGGCGACCCAGAATGCCACCGTCGGTTCCGCCTTCTCCTACGTGCTGCCGACGACGACCTTCACCGATGTCGACAGCGGCGAGACGCTGACCTATTCGGCAACGGCTGCCGACGGCACGGCATTGCCCGCCTGGCTTGCCTTCAATGCCTCGACGCGCACCTTCTCCGGCACGCCGACGACAGCAGGCAGCTATGGCGTCAAGGTCACGGCAACCGATATCGGCGGCCTCTCGACCAACGAGACTTTCACTATCGCCGCCGCGGCGGGGCCATCGACCTACAGCCTGTTCTCCGCCTCCAGCACGCCGGCCCAGACGAACCTCAACGACGGTCAGCAGCTCGAGCTTGGCGTCAAGTTCACGTCGAACGTTGCCGGGGATGTCACCGGCATCAGGTTCTATCGCAGCGCCAACGACAACGGTCAGAACGTCGTTGATCTCTGGACCGCGACGGGCACCAAGCTTGCCACTGCCACCTTCACCAACACCACGGCAAGTGGCTGGCAGACGGCGAACTTCACGACACCCGTCACCATTGCCGCCAACACAACCTATGTCGCCTCCTACCACACGACCGGCGCCTACGTGGCGACCGACAGCTTCTTCACCACCGCCGTCACCAACGGTCCGCTGACGGCGCCAGCCGCCGGCAATGGCCTCTATGCGTATGGCGGCTCCGCCACCGCAGGTCTCTTCCCGACCAGCACCTTCAATTCAGCGAACTACTATGCCGATGTGGTCTTCCGACCGCAGCTTGCCGCATGAAGGATCGGGGAGGTCGGGAACGGGATCGAAATGAGGCGCATGCGACGCAAATGCTTGCCGCGGCGACGGTCGCCCCGGACGTCCATATTCGAGGGATGTCGATGAACGGGATCGACCGGCTACCCGTGACAGTGCTCACCGGCTTCCTCGGCGCTGGGAAGACGACGCTTCTCAGCCACGTGCTGATGAATCGTCAGGGCCTGCGGGTTGCTGTCATTGTCAACGATATGAGCGAAGTGAACATAGACGCCAGTCTCATTCGAGACGGCGGCTGCAACCTGTCGCATACGACGGAGACATTGATTGAGCTCAGCAATGGCTGCATATGCTGTACCCTGCGCAATGACCTCCTGACGGAAGTACGGCGACTGGCGGAAGAGCGGCGATACGACTATCTGTTGATCGAAGGCACCGGCATTGCCGAGCCATGCCCTATCGCGGCAACCTTTTCTTTCCGCGACGAGAACGGCGTCTCGCTCGCCGATTTTGCCCGCCTCGACACGATGGTCACCGTTGTCGACGCTGCAAACCTGTTAGCCGACTACAGCAGTGCCGATCTGCTTGCCGACCGCGGCCTGCAGCGCGACGGTGAGGACCGGCGCACGCTCATCGATCTGCTGGTGGATCAGATCGAGTTTGCCGATGTTGTCGTGATCAACAAGATCTCGGACGCGACCGAAGAGATCCGCGCGGAAGTCCGCAAGATCGTTGCCGCGCTCAACCCGGATGCGCGCCAGGTGGAGACGGATTTCGGCAGCGTTTCTCTGGCAACCATCCTCAGTACGGGCCTCTTCGATGAAGCAAAGGCTGCCGCGCACCCGTTGTGGCACAAGGAATTGTACAGCCCGGGCGACCATGTTCCAGAGACGGAGGAATACGGGGTATCGAGCTTTGTCTATCGCACGAGGCGTCCCTTCGACCCGATGCGGTTTCGAGCCTTCCTAGACGAGCCCTGGCCGGGGGTGATGCGTGCCAAAGGCCACTTCTGGCTTGCTACGCGCCCGCGTCATGTGGGCCTGATGTCGGCTGCCGGCATCCAACGGCGCTGCGAGCCCATGGGTCTCTGGTGGGCAGCTGTGCCCCGGCAGGACTGGCCGAACCATCAGCAGTTTCGTCAGCATCTCGAGAGCCGGTGGGACAGCGCTTGGGGCGACCGTCGGCAGGAATTGGTTTTTATCGGCGTTGATATGGACGAGACAGGTGTGCGGACCGCACTGGACGGATGCCTCGCCAGCGCCGATCCACGCGACTGGGAGACCCTCGAAGATCCGTTTCCTGCCTGGTAGCACGGGCGGCGCAGGACAACGTAACCGGCTCGAGCAGCCGATCCGGCCCGGAATTTTTTCAACCAGCGTCAGCTACCTAGGACAGGACCCTTGCCCATCGTCACGGCTTGGTTCGGCAGCCATTTGCCAGGCGAGATATCTGGTCTCGCGCCCCCGTAAGTTCAAAGCCGGTGCTGTAATCTATCACACCGGCCTTGATGGCGAACATAGTGGCGAAATCAGCGCCAGATGTGAGGGCGGAAAGCAGCTTCGGATGCTTTGAGAGAACAATCGTTCGCCGATCGGGACTGTTCCCGTCGAGGCGGATCGTCTCTTTGTACCTCCCAATCTCGAAGCGCGCCAATCGCAGGCCGTTCCCACCAACAGTGGCATCGCCAATCTCGAAGATAAGACCGTTCTTGGCGTCGCACCGGACCATGTAACAAGCCTCGATGTCGCTCGCATCAATCATTGAGCATGTTCCGACCGCTCCGGCATGCGAACCGGTGAGCTTAACCCATGGAGCGGGCGGCTCGACTTCCTGTGTGAGCGCAGGCGATGCCGCAAGGCACGCGCCAAACACACACGCTGTCACGCCAATCACGCCTGCGACTGCCGGTCTGCTGAACCTCATCCTATCCTCGTTTTCCTACGACGTTGCGAGCCCAATAGCGTCTCGACTTGGGCGTGCTTGTCAAGGTCGATTGAGAGGAGACGCAGACCTTCGCCAACGCGAAACGGTGCGGCCGGTGGGCCGGGCATCTCTAGCCCGGAAAGGCTCTACCAGTAGCCGCAGGCAGCTCTGGGACTTTGTCGGCCGGTACACGTTGAGGATCATCATATCGGCGTAGGGGATACCTCCCTCATACCCCAGATTGCTGTCGTACATTCCCTTAGCAAAGGTGCCAGAATACACACCTTGCTATAGCGGTCGAAGGGCCGGCCGATGCGGGAGGGGACGCCGCTGATGCGGAGAATTCATGTCAGTAATCGTGAGTATTTGAGTACATTTGGTGGAGCGTTGAGTATCTGTCGTGCACCTTCAGCCTGGAGCGCAGTGCTGGGAACCGCGACGGTTGTATCTTCCACGAGTACCGATGGTTCCGTAAGCTTTGCCGGTAAGGGCAGCTTCGCCAATCCCGACGGCGGCGCCGTCCCGTCCTCCTACACAGGCAATATGATGCTGCTCGCCGCGTTGATCTCAGCTGGCGGCGTGCAGACTGCCTCGATTCCACCAACGACGATGCCGGCGCCTGCAGGCGACGGCAGCGCACAGGACACGTCCGCCAAGACGGCGTCGGTTGCGACGGTGTTGCAGACGACGACCAGGTCATCCGAGCGCACCGTGCTCGGCCCGGACCCGTACGAGGAGGCTGCGACGCTGCCTGCCGCGCCCGTGCTGACGGGTGTTACCAGCGATGCCGGCACGGGAGGCGCTACCACGCTGCCGGCCGATCCCGCCGCCGGCTCCGGCACGACGTCACTGCGCCTTCAAACCTCGACAGCCTCCATCTCGCTGGGGCCAAGCCAGGACGCTTCCGCCAATACGACCGCGGCCCCGACTGCGCTTGCGGCACCGGTGGCGGCGGCTGCAGCTGCTGCAACTGCTGCGACGCCCAACAAGATCGCGCTCGAGAACCTGAAGCAGGGCAATCCGATCAGCGAATGGGGTCTGGAGGGCGACGGCGGAGGCACCATCCAGGGCTTCGCCACCGAGATCAGCACGAATATCGGCCAGACGGTCGATTTCAAGATCGCCACCGATTCCACCCATTACCGCATCGATATCTACCGCATGGGCTATTATGGCGGGGACGGCGCGCGCAAGGTCGGCTCGATCGAGCAATCGCTGACCACGGCGCAGATCCAGCCGCATCCGATCGTCGACATGTCGCTCGGCCTCATCGATTGCGGCAACTGGTCGGTTTCGGCGAGCTGGCAGATTCCGACGGACGCGGTCTCTGGCGTCTATTTCGCCAAGCTGGTGCGCGAGGACGGCGTCGAAGACGCCAGCATCATTCCCTTCGTCGTGCGTGACGACGCCTCTACCAGCAATATCGTCTTCCAGACGTCAGACACGACATGGCAGGCCTATAATGCCTGGGGCGGCGCCAGCCTCTATTATGGCGAAGTGCCCGTCGACCCGGCAGACATGATCGGCTACCTGCCCCCGAACTGCAGCTGCGGCCTGCAGGCCATCGGCCGGGCGTCGGCGGTCAGCTATAACAGGCCGATCATTACCAATACGAGCCCGATCGGCGGCTCGCACGACTACATCTTCGGCGTCGAATCCTCTGCCATCTCGTGGCTGGAACAGAACGGCTACGACGTTTCCTATATATCAGGCGTCGATGCGGCGCGCAGCGGCGCGCTGCTGCTCAACCACGATGCCTATCTCTCCGTCGGGCATGACGAATATTGGTCTGCCGAACAGCGCGCCAATGTCGAGGCGGCGCGCGATGCCGGCGTCAACCTCGCCTTCTGGAGCGGCAATGAGTGCTACTGGAAGGTCCGCTGGGAAAGCAGCATCGACGGCAGTGGCCAGGCGTACCGCACTATGGTTTGCTACAAGGAAACCTGGGGCACGAGCACGGATCCGAGCAATGTCGGCACCGGTACCTGGCGCGATCCACGCTATGCCGATCCGGGGCAGCAGCCGGAGAATGCGCTGACGGGCACGATGTTCCAGGTGGACAGCTACCGCCAGGATACGATTTCCATCCCCTACGACTATTCGAACCTGCGCTTCTGGCGCAATACCGATGTCTCCCAGCTGAATGAAGGTGAAACCTACGATCTGGTGAAGAACCTGCTGGGCTACGAGTGGGATTCCGATGTCGAGAATGGCTTCCGTCCGGATGGTCTCATCAACCTGTCGCTCTCGTCGGTCTCGGTCGATACCTATCTGCGTGATTACGGCGCAACGGTCGGCTCGGCCGTCGCCAACCATAGTCTCACCATGTACCGGGCGGAAAGCGGCGCGCTTGTCTTCGGCGCCGGCACCGTCTTCTGGTCCTGGGGGCTGAGTGACAACCACCAAGGCCCGGCCACGTCAACCGATCGCAACGTGCAGCAGGCGATGGTCAACATGTTCGCGGACATGGGCATTCAGCCGACGACTTTGGATGCGAGCCTGATCCTTGCGACACAATCAACCGACACGCTGAAGCCCACCTCGTCGGTCACGTCGCCGATAGTCGGTGCAAGCTTCCTCGAAGGGCAGCATGTGACGATCACCGGCACGGCGCAGGATTTCGGCGGCGGCATCATTGCCGGCGTGGAAGTCTCGACCGATGGCGGCCAGCACTGGTTCAAGGCCACCGGCCGCGAGAGCTGGAGCTATAACTGGGTCGTCCAGGCAAGCGGAACCTACACGGTCATGTCACGGGCCGTCGACGACAGCGTCAATATGGAGGCGCCGTCGGCGGGCAAGCAGGTCACCGTCACCCTGCCAGGAACGACGGGCCTGTGGACGCTGGCGGACAAGCCCGCTGTCGAAACGGCGATCGATCGCGATTCCGTCGAGCTCGGCCTGCGCTTCCAAACGACGATCGCAGGTTTCGTAGAGGGCATCCGCTTCTACAAGGGGTTTTATAACATCGGCGACCATGCCGTCAGCCTTTGGAGCGCCGACGGAACGCGGCTGGCAACGGGTGTATCGGTCGGCGAGTCGCTCTCCGGCTGGCAGACGGTGCTGTTCTCCAACCCGATTCAGATTGCCGCCGGCACAACCTATGTGGCCTCCTATCACAGTGGCGGTTTCTACTCGCTGACGAACAATTATTTCACTGGTGGCACCTATGCCAGCGGCGCGGTGAAGGCCGTTGATGGCGGCGGCGTATTCGCCTACGGCACCACCGCCGGCACGTTCCCCGGCCAAAGCCCCGGCACCGGCACGAATTACTGGGTCGACGTGGTCTTCGATGCCGGCCCGAACAGCGCCCCCGTCGCGACCGATGATACGGGGCTAACCATCACCAACAACGATACTGTTGTCATCTCGATCGCATCGCTTGTCGGAAACGATACGGATCTCAATGGAGACGCGCTGACGATCTCGGCGGTCGGCAATGCCGTCAACGGCACGGTGATGCTCAATAGGCAGAACGGCACCGTCGTCTTCACGCCGACCAACAATTATTCGGGGCCTGCAAGCTTCACCTATACGCTGTCGGACGGGCGCGGCGGCACGGATCAGGGCAGCGTCAGCCTCACCGTTAACCCGGGCCCTTCCGGAGAGACACTGTTTACATCAAGCGAAGGGCCGACGGGCGCAAGCTTCAACGACGGCCAGTCGATGGAACTCGGCATGAAGTTCGTCGCTTCGTCGAGCGGCATGATTACCGGCATCCGCTACTACAAGGCGGACGGCGATAGCGGGCCCCATACCGGCTCCCTCTGGACGTCAGACGGAGCGCTGGTTGCGACCGTCAGCTTCGCCGACAGCGGATCGGTGAGCGGCTGGCAGACCGCGACATTCATCAACCCGGTGCATATCGCGGTCGGCACGACTTATGTCGCCTCCTACAGCACTACAGGCTCCTATGTGGCGACGGCAGGCTATTTCACGTCAGCCCATACCCATGGCTCGCTAACGGCGCTCGCCGGCGCCAACGGCGTCTACGCGGTCGGGGGCTCGGCATTCCCGACATCCAGCTACCAGTCGTCAAACTACTGGGTGGATGTCGTCTACAACCAGTCGACGGGCAACGCGGTGCCGGTCGCCGCCAATGACAATGGCTACACGACCTATTCCGACACGACGCTGTCGATTGCCGCAGCCAGCCTGCTTGCAAACGACACCGATGCCGATGGCGATCCGCTCAGCATCACCGGCGTCAACGGTGCGGTCAATGGAACGGTGACCTTCAACAGCCAGACCAAGTCCGTCATTTTCACGCCAACGGCGGGTTATGCGGGCGCGGCAAGCTTCTCCTATTCGATCTCGGATGGGCTTGGCGGAACGGCGTCGGCCACGGTTAGCCTGACTGTCGGCACTCCACCCGGCGGAGGTACGACGTCGAGACTGTTCAGCGGCGCCGACACGTCGGGGGTTGCCGGCGCCAATGACGCCAACTCGGTCGAACTCGGCGTCAAGTTCGTCGCTTCTGCAAATGGCCAGATCACCGGGCTCACCTATTACAAGAGCGCCCAGGATATCGGTACGCATGTCGGCTCGCTCTGGGCGGCGAGCGGCCAGCTTCTGGGCCAGGCGACCTTCATCAACGAGACGGCGAGCGGCTGGCAGACGGTTTCCTTCACCCAGCCGATCAATGTCACGGCCGGCGCCACCTATGTGGCGAGCTACCATTCGAACGGCTTCTATTCCGCAACGGCGAACTACTTCACGACGGACCATACGAGTGGCGCGCTGACGGCGCCGTCGAGTGCTGCGAGCGGCGGCAACGGCCTTTATGCCTATGGCTCGGGCAGCCTGTTCCCGACCGCTTCCTACAATGCGAGCAATTACTGGGTCGACGTACTCTATCAGCAGGGCGGCGCGCAGAATGCGGTTCCGGTCGCCGCTAATGACAGCGGCTTGTCGACCAATACCGGCACGCCGATCACGATCCAGGCCTCAGTGCTCCTGGCAAACGACACCGATGCCGATGGCGATCCGCTTGTCATCACCGGCGTCAGTGGCGCGGTCAATGGCTCGGTCGCATACAACGCCCAGGCCCAGACGGTGACCTTCACGCCGACGGCAGGCTATTCGGGACCGGCGAGCTTCAGCTACGCAATTGCAGACGGCAAGGGCGGCACGGCGTCGGCGCAGGTTGCGCTCGCCATCAACGGTGGCCAGACGGGAGGGCCGGAGCAGAACCTCTTTGCCGCCGATGCGACGCCTTCAATCGTCTCCGTCAACGACAACCAGCCGGTTAATCTCGGCATGAAATTCCAGGCCGATACGGCAGGCTGGATCACCGGCATCCGCTTCTACAAAGGGGCAGACAATACAGGCCCGCATAACGGCTATCTCTGGACCGCCTCGGGCACATTGCTCGGCAGCGTCAGCTTCAACAACGAAACGGCAAGCGGCTGGCAGACCGCGACGCTCACCCAGCAGGTCGAGGTCGCCGCGGATACGACCTATGTCGTTTCCTACAGCACCAACGGCAATTATTCGGCGACTGGCAATTACTTCAGCGCCGAAGTGACGAACGGCGACTTGAGGGCGCTCAGCGGCAACAACGGCGTCTATGCCTATGGCTCGGGCGGCTTGTTCCCGAGTGCCAGCTATAACAGCACAAACTACTATGTGGATGTAGCATTCAGACCGCAGCTCGCGGCGTAGAAGAAGCGAGCGGGGAGTACCGATGACGAGTGCAGACAACAGACTTCCGGTGACGGTCCTTGCCGGTTTTCTCGGCGCCGGCAAGACGACGATCCTCAACCATGTCCTGCGCAATCGCGAGGGCCGCCGGGTCGCCGTCATCGTCAACGACATGAGCGAGGTGAATATCGATGCCGATCTCGTGCGCGACGGGGGAGCGAACCTGTCGCGGACGGACGAGACGCTGGTAGAGCTGACCAATGGTTGCATCTGCTGCACATTGCGCGACGATCTCCTGAGCGAAGTACGCCGTCTCGCCACCGCCGGCCGTTTCGATTATCTGCTGATCGAGGGCACCGGCATTGCCGAACCGCTGCCGGTCGCAGCGACCTTCTCCTTCCGCGACGAGAGCGGGGCAGCCCTCTGCGACGTCGCGCGGCTCGACACGATGGTTTCCGTCGTCGATGCGGTTAATCTTCTGGCCGATTATGCAAGCGCGGAGTTCCTGAGGGATCGCGGCGAGAGCCGGGACGGAGACGACGAGCGCAAGCTGGTGGAACTGCTCGTCGAGCAGATCGAATTTGCCGATGTCGTGGTCATCAACAAGGCGCAGGATGTGCCGCCTGCAGCGCTTGCCGAGGTTCGCCGCATCGTTGCCGCACTCAACCCCGATGCTCGCGTCATCGAGGCCGGCTTCGGCCGGCTGAAGCTCGACGCCATCTTGGATACCGGCCTCTTCAGCGAAGCGAGAGCTGCCCGCCATCCGCTGTGGCACAAGGAACTCTTCGGTTGGGGCGACCATGCGCCGGAGACGGAGGAATACGGTATTTCGAGCTTCGTCTATCGCAGCCGCCGGCCGTTCGATCCCTCCAGGCTGCGGGATTTTCTCGACAGAAAATGGCCGGGCCTCATCCGCGCAAAGGGCCATTTCTGGCTGGCGACAAGACCCGACGAGATCGGCCTGCTGTCGATTGCCGGCACGCAGTGCCGCATCGAGACCAAGGGCTTCTGGTGGGCGTCCGTGCCGAAGGCGCAATGGCCGCGTTATCCGCAGTTCCGCCAGCTCATCGACCGGCATTGGGACGAGGTCTGGGGCGACCGCCGCCAGGAACTCGTTTTCATCGGCGCCGGCTTCGATGAAGACGCAATCCGCACCGCGCTCGACGACTGCCTGACCGGTGAGGAGACGGGCTTCGATCCGCAGACCGCCGCCGGGCTTCGGGACCCGTTTCCGGCCTGGCAGCACGCACATCCAAATAGTTAGAGCGTCCCAATGGACGTAAGACGCCCTAAGATGAAGACGTTTTGATTATCAACCGGAGGAGAGAACTATGAGCAACGAACTTTATGCAGATGGCATCGGCGAAATCACCATCACGGGTACGATCGTGCGCATCGACCTGATGTCGCTCTCGGCCACCGATCGTGACGACAACAACAATCCGAAGCCGGTTTTCCGCCAGCGCATCATCATGCCGGTCGATGCCTTCGCCAATGCGGTCGATCTCATGCAGAAGGCGCTTGGCGGGTTGGTCGAGGCGGGTGCGGTCCGTCGCATCGGCGATATGTCAACTGCGGCGGCTGCCGATATCCAGTCGGTGCAGCCCGGCGGTTCGAACGCCTCGCCGAACTTCAACTGATTAAACAAATATTGCCTCGGTCTCGTACTGTTTCGGGTGGGCCATGAGTGGTTTTCTGCATACCAACCTGCACTGTCTTGCACTGGTCGCGCGTCATCACGGCGTCGATCTTGCTCCTGAACGATTGCAGCACGATTATGCCGTCGGCAACGATCCTGTTGCCTTGCGGCAGCTGCTGCGCATAGCCAAGGATGCCGGCCTCAGGGCAAAGCATCTGACGCTCGACTGGCGATCTCTGTTCCAACTTGGCGAGGCATTCCCGGTGCTCGCTGAGCTGACGAATGGCAACTGGGTGGTCATCGCCGGCGCTGTCGGGAGCGGGGAGGATGAGAGAATCCGCGTTCTCGACCCGCTGGCATCACGCGCCGAAGTGATGATGCTCAGCGAAGAGCAGTTCGCTAAGGCCTGGCTCGGGTCGGTGATCCTGGTGAAGCGCAACTATCGTATGTCCGATGAGGACCGGCCCTTCGGCTTCCGGTGGTTCGTCCCCGAGATCATCAAGCAGCGCAGCTTCTTCCGCGATGTCGCGCTCGCCGCCTTCGTGCTCTACGGGCTGGGGCTGACGACGCCGATCTTCTTTCAGCTCGTCATAGACAAGGTGCTGGTGCATCAGAGCTATGCGACGCTGACGGTTCTCACGGCGGGCATTGCGATCGCGCTTGTCTTCGACGCGACCTTCACCTTCCTGCGCCGCTATTTGCTGCTCTATGCGACGAATAGGATCGACATCCGCGTCGCGACCCGCACCTTCGGCCATCTGCTCAACCTGCCGATCGCGCTCTTCGAGCAGGCCTCGGCCGGCGTTCTCGTCAAGCATATGCAGCAGACGGGGCGCATCCGCGAATTCCTGACCGGCCGGCTGTTTCTTACACTCTTGGATGGCGTTTCGCTTCTGGTCTTCGTGCCGATCCTGCTTCTCTACAGCGTCAAGCTGACGCTTGTCGTGCTCGGTTTCGCAGCTCTCGTCGGGCTCGTGGTGATGATGCTCGTCGGGCCGTTCCAGCGCCGGTTGCAGGCGCTTTACCAGGCCGAAGGCGACCGGCAGGCATTGCTGGTGGAAACCGTGCACGGCATGCGCACCGTCAAATCGCTGGCGTTGGAGCCGCGCCAACGCAAGGTGTGGGACGATTATTCCGCCCAGTCGATCTCTGTGCGTTTCCGGGTCGACAAGATCTCGACCATCGCCCAGGCGATGACCGGACTGCTGGAGAAGCTGATGAGCGTCGCGATCATCGGCCTCGGCGCGCTCGATGTCTTCAGCGGCGCGATGACGATCGGCGCGCTGGTCGCCTTCAACATGCTCGCCGGCCGGGTCTCGGGACCACTGGTGCAGATCGTCACCATGGTGCACGAATATCAGGAAGTCGCGCTCTCCGTGCGCATGCTCGGCGAGATCATGAACCAGCGGCCGGAGCAGGCGGGCCGCGGGCGAGGTGTTCGGCCGCATCTGCAGGGCCGCATCGAATTCGACAGGGTCACCTTCCGCTACGGCCCGGATAGCGCGCCGGCGCTCGACAATGTCTCCTTCGCCATTCCGTCGGGCTGCCTCTTCGGCGTGGTCGGCAAGAGCGGCTCGGGCAAGACGACGATCACAAGGCTCATCCAGGGGCTCTATCAGAGCCAGGAAGGCCTCGTGCGCATGGATGGCTATGACAGCCGCGAGATCGACCTCGTGCATCTGAGAACGAGCATCGGCGTCGTGCTGCAGGATAGTTTCCTGTTTCGCGGCTCGGTGCGCGAGAATATTGCCGCCGCCAAGCCCGATGCCAGCATCGAGGAGATCATGGAAGTCGCCCGCATCGCCGGCGCCGAGGAGTTCATCGAGCGCCTGCCGCGCGGCTTTGACACGATGCTGGAGGAAAACGCGTCCAACCTTTCAGGCGGCCAGAAGCAGCGGCTTGCCATTGCCCGCGCGCTTATCACCGATCCGAAGCTGTTGATCTTCGACGAGGCGACGAGCGCGCTCGACCCCGACAGCGAGGCGATCATCCGCGAGAATCTGAGCCGCATCGCCGCCGGCCGCACCGTCATCATCGTCTCGCACCGGCTTTCGACGCTCGTCGATGCCGATGCCATTCTCGTCATCGACCGTGGCAAGGTCGCCGATATCGGCCGGCACGATCAGCTTGTATCGCGCTGCATGACCTATCGCCACCTGTGGTCCCAGCAGATGAGGCAGGTCGCATGAACGCGCACACCAGAAAACCCAGCGAGAACCTGCCGGTCCCTTCAGGCAATGGCCCTTCAGACAAGGCGCCCTCGGGCAAGGGAAGGGCACTGACCGCTCGCCCGCCGCTGCCGCCGGCCATTGCGGAATTCCAATCCGATGCCGTCGAACTCGAGGAACGCGCGCCGCCCAGAGTTGCGCGCATGACGCTCTATTGCGTAACTGCGCTGATTGCTTCGGCGATCATATGGGCCTCGGTCTCATCGATCGACGAGGTGGTGATCGCGCCTGGCAAGCTCGTCACCACCCAGCCGACCATCGTCGTCCAGCCGCTCGAAACCTCGATCATCCGCACGATCGAGGTGAAGGCCGGCGAAGTGGTGCATGCCGGCCAGACGCTCGCGACCCTCGACGCCACTTTCAGCCAGGCCGATGTCGACCAGCAGCAGGCGAAGTTCTCCGCGCTCGACGCCCAGGTGCGGCGCATCGAGGCCGAGCTTGCCGGCGACGATTACACGGCGGGAGGTACGCCCGACCAGATGCTGCAAGCGCAGCTCTTCGGCCAACGAAGGGCCTTCTACATGGCGCAGCTGCAGAATTTCGAGCAACAGATAGCCGGCCAGTCGGCCGCTCTTGCGGCGAGCAAGAACCAGGAGGCTGTGCTCAATGACAGGCGCGATGGGCTCTCGCAGATCGAGGCGGCGCGGGAGCGGCTCTATAACAAGCAGAGCGGCTCGCTGATCACGCTGCTCGGCTCGCGCGACGCCCGCCTCGATGTCGAATCCGATCTGACCGCCGTTCGCGGCCGGGCCGACGAGGCCGAGCACGCCTATGCTAAACTTAGGGCCGACCGGCAGGCCTTCATCGAGGATTTCCGCCGGGCGGCAATGGAGCAGCTGGTGGAGCTGCGCGGCCAGCGTGACATGGCGGACGAGGAACTAAAGAAGATGGCGCTGCGCCGCAACATGGTCGTGCTGACGGCGCCGGCCGATTCCGTCGTGCTCGACCTGGCGCAGCGCTCGGTCGGTTCGGTGGTGCGGGAGGCGGAGCCGGTGGTCACACTCGTGCCCATTAACGTGCCGCTTGAAGCGGAAGTCTCGATCAACACGCGCGATATCGGCCGGGTGGGCGTCGGCAAGGAAGCCCGTATCAAGCTCGATGCCTATCCGTTCCAGAAATACGGAACCGCGACAGGCGAGGTGAGGACCATCAGCCAGGACACCTTCCTCACGGGCCAGCAGGAGGCCGCCACCAGCCAGCCGTCCGCACCCTTCTTCAAGGCGCGGATCCTGCTTGCCGATACCCGGCTGAATGCCACAGATGTGCCGGTGCGGCTGCTTCCCGGCATGACTGTGACCACGGAAATCAAGGTCGGCAACCGTACGGTGATCTCCTATTTCCTGTATCCGCTGCTGCGTGGCCTCGACAACGCAATACGCGAACCGTAGGACGTGGCGGATCAGTTCGCCCCGAACGAGATCTCAAGTGAGATTCAAAAGTAGATATTTTGCATCCCATAGCTGCGGCCTGTCCCGCCCGCATGTTCGTGAAGTCGGATTTGCCCGGCTTTCGGCGTTAACTTCGATTGATTGGGAATGAGTGTCGCAATGATTCACGACGTCTGCATTATAGGCGGCGGCATAGTTGGTCTTGCCACCGCCATGGCCGTTCTGGAAAAGCGTCCCGGTGCAAGTGTCGTTCTCCTTGAAAAGGAGCCTCGCTTGGCCGTCCACCAGACAGGGCACAACAGCGGCGTCATCCACGCGGGAATCTACTATGCGCCAGGCAGCTTGAAAGCGCGCCTTTGTCGGGAGGGGGCCGATGCCATCAAGGCGTTCTGCAGGGAGAAGGGTGTACCCTATGAACAATGCGGAAAACTGGTGGTTGCCACCAACGAGCTCGAACACCGCCGCCTGAAGGACCTGGCCGAACGGGCAAAGATCAACAACATCGATATCGAATGGTTGGATCGGAATGCGCTGAAACAACGGGAGCCCATGGTCGAAGGCGTCGCGGCAATTTTCGTTCGGGCGACGGGTATCGTCGACTACAAAGCTGTGTGCGTCGCCATGGGCGCTGGTCTGGCTGCTCAGGGCGTGAAAATCGAATTGAATACGCAGGTTTCCGCGATCCGCGAAACCTCGAATCTCGTGGAGATTTCAGCGGGTGAGTGCCAATGGCGGGCCAGACAGCTGATCGCCTGCGCCGGCCTGCAGTCCGACCGCATCGCCAAACTTGCGGGCCTCAAGATCGATCATCAGATCATACCATTCAGGGGCGAATATTTCCGTCTGCCGCCGTCGCGGAATGGACTGGTCAGGCACCTGATCTATCCGGTGCCTGATCCGTCGCTTCCATTCCTTGGCATTCATGTCACCAAGATGATCGACGGCAGCCTCACCGTCGGACCCAATGCGGTTCTGGGAATGGCGCGCGAGGGGTATCCGAAATTCAGCATAAACATCCGGGATCTGAGCGAGTGTCTGTCGTTTCCGGGCCTATGGCGGCTTCTCTGGAAAAACGCAGGGACCTCCGTGCACGAATTCAGGGACTCGCTGTGGCGGAAAAATTATCTGGAAGCGTGCCGCAAATACTGCCCATCGCTGACATTCGAAGACCTTCAGCCGATGGAAGCGGGCATCCGGGCCCAGGCCGTGATGCGGGACGGGCGTCTGGAGCATGATTTCCTGTTCCTAAAGACGGGTCGCATGCTGCACGTCTGCAATGCGCCGTCGCCAGCAGCCACATCGGCGATCCCGATCGGCCGGGATATCGCCGACAGGTGCTTTTCCGCCGGCTGAACGAAACCGTGAGAGAAACCGGATGACGTTCAAGACAAGATTTCTCGAAGTCGGAATGAAGATCTGGCATAACTTCGATGCGACCGGCGCCGTGCCGTTTTATCCGGCTCCTGGTGGCAGCCTTTTCGTTTCTTCTTTCTGCTGCGGCCGGAAGACGGGCTGACGCCTGAGATCGATCGAGACATCCACACGACAGCAGCGGGGCGATCCGCCAAGCCTTACCTCCTCGCCGGAAGGTTGTTAGTCCTGCTCGATTGCCTGAGCGGTAGGGCATCCCTGCCTGTTGCCCCGTTCCAGGGGGCCGAGGCCTACGCCAGACACAACAACTATTCGTACTTCCTTCCCTCGACGGCGTTCCTTACAATCTTGCCTGTTCTCCCCGCCCTGGAAATGAGGTTTTCATGAGCACGCTTACCCGCTTCTCCGTTCAGCCGCTCTCGAGCATGACCCGCCGACTTGCGGATGTCGCCTCCGCTCGTCGCGAACCCGACCTTGTCATCCAGGGCGCGCGCGTCTTGTCCACCTATTCGGAGCGCTTTCTCGACGGACGGGAAGTCTGGATTTCAGGGGGGCGCATTGCGGCCGTGAAGCCGTCCGGGAGCTACAGGGGCGGGAGCGCTAAGCTCTACGACGCCAAGGGCGGCATCATCGCCCCCGGCCTGGTCGATCCGCATATCCATATCGAATCCTCGATGGTGACGGCCTGCGCCTATGCCGAAGCGGCGCTCCTGAACGGCACGACGACGATCTTCTGCGACAGCCACGAGATCGGCAACGTCATGGACGTCGCCGGCGTCGAGGCCATGCTCGAGGATGCACGGCAGGCGCCGCTGTCGATCTTCCTGACCGTGCCGAGCACCGTGCCGGCGACAACGCCGGATCTGGAAACAGCCGGCGGCGACCTGACGCCGGACAAGATCGCCGCCCTGTTCGACAAATGGCCGGAAGCCGTGGCTCTCGGCGAGAAGATGGATTTCGTCCCCGTTGCGATGGGTGACGAGCGCAGCCATGCGATCCTGGCTGCAGCACTCGAGCGCGGCAGGCCGGTGTCGGGCCATGTCTACGGACGAGAGTTCGTTGCCGCCTATGCGGCATCCGGCGTCACCGACACGCATGAAGCCATCGACCGCGACATTGCCGACGACCTGCTGGAAGCCGGCGTGTGGATCTTCCTGCGCGGCGGCCCGCCGACGACTCCCTGGCATTCGCTGCCGCAGGCGATCAAGACGATCACCGAGCTCGGCGCTTCCCACAAGCGCGTCGCCGTCTGCACCGACGATCGTGATGCGGAAGATCTGCTCGCCTTCGGCCTGGACTGGGTAACGCGCGAAGCCGTGAAATGCGGCATGAGGCCGGAAGAGGCCTGGGCGATGGGTTCGCTGCACGGCGCGACGCGGTTCGGCATGGAAGGCGAAATCGGCGGTCTGGGCGGCGGGCGGCGCGCCGACCTTGTGCTTCTCAACGACGACCTTACGCCGGTCAGCACCTGGTATGGTGGCGAGCTCGTCGTCGACGGCAAGAAGATCACGCCGATCCTCGACGAGGCCCTGTCGAAACCGTACCGCTATCCGGATACCGCCTACCACACGGTCAAGCTGCCAAAAAATCTCAAGCTGACACCGGAACTACCGAGGGAGACAGTCGTCGCTCATACGATCAGGACGGAGCTGCCTGGCATTACCCTTGGCCATGTCACCGTCACGCTGGAACCGGCCAATGACTGGCAGGCGCATTTCGACAAGCACGACCTCTGCTTCGTGACGGTGGTGGAGCGTCACGGCAAGTCTGCCGGCAATGTCGCCCACGGACTGCTCAACGGGTTCGGGCTCAGACAAGGCGCGGTCGCATCCTCGGTCGGCCACGACAGCCACAACATCATCGTCGCCGGCACCAATGCAGCGGACATGCAGGTGGCGCTCGACGCGATCGAAGAAAAGCAGGGTGGCGTCTGTGTCGTGATGGACGGCAAGGTGACGGCCATGGTGCCGCTGCCAATCGCCGGGCTTTTGTCCGACAAGCGCGTGCACCACGTCGCGGACGAGGTAAAGTCCTTGAAGCTCGAATGGGAAAAGGCAGGCTGCACCATCGCCTATATGGGCTTCAACCTCATCCCGCTGTCGGTCATCCCGGAAATCCGGATAACCGATAAGGGTCTGGTGCTGGTGCCGGAAATGGTGATCTCGCCGCTCTTCGAAAAGGCCTGAACGCTGGCAATCCGATGGTGAAAGAGGTGCCGATCCTTCGCTGCGACGGGGCAAGAAAACCTAACTCGTCGCCAGCGAACCGCCATCAGTAACGTTACGTATCGAGTGCACGTTGTTTGGCAGTCGAGATCAACTCCTTGAAGTGCGCAGCAATCCTGCCTTCGCGGCTAGCGTCCTCCGCTTCCCAACCGAACTTCCACGCGTCGTGGCGCGCAAGCCAATCCCCGAGGGCACCGGTATCACCAGTAGGCATCCTGTGGGCGGCGAGGTATGGGTTTTCGTGAGCCTTCAGGCCGAGCACCCGCGCCCTTGAGCCTGCCTCCTGTAAATCGATCAGCTCTTCAATCGTCATGCGCGATCCCCCACGATGTCGACGACGGTAGCATCGCAGTCCGCGCATGCAAGAGAATGCTAATTAATGGGTTAATTTGGGACAGTTTCGAGTGGAAAGCGACTCTGGTCGACGACATGCATACCCGGCTCGTCCATCACCGCGCCCGTATCGCTCCACACCCCCACTCGGCGAGGCTTTGGCCTACATCGCCAAATACTGGGGGGCCTGAAGTTCTTCCTGATCGATTCGGCGTGCAGAGCGTCTCTAAGAAGGATAGGCGGCGAGTTTGGTCATCTCGGCATCGCGGTGGCGCCCATGGTTTCCGCATCGCGGTCATTGACGATCGGTTTCAGCATCTAATGGGGGGGCGCTGCCCGGTATGTGCAGTGAAGCACCGGCCTTTTCGGCTGCTGTCCGCAGGCGCTTGTCTCTGGTCCATAAGGCCGCTCTCCGGTCAAGGAGAACGGATGCTAGCAAGTGCGCATCCGTGTAGCCGATGCCCATGCTGAAAATGCCATGTCGGTCGATCATTGTCATGACTTCGTCGTGCGTGGCGACGATCGCTCCGCGCTGAGCGGCAAGGAAAGCTATCACGCTGCCGCGATCCCGCAGGCTGCCAAGAGCCAGTTCGCCGATCACGCTCGGGTGGCAAAGCAGTCGATCGTCTTCAATAATCCTGCGTAGCTCGGCATCGATATGGCGGAAATGATCAATCCAGATCGAGGTGTCTGCGAGTATCACTTAACCGCTGCGCTCCGGCGGCGCGGGGCTGCCTCGGCGTCGGGCATGGTTCCTCCAAGCGCAATGAGGCGTTTTCCCGACTCGACACGAACAAGCGTCTCCAACGCTTGGCGGACGAGCGCCGCGGTCTCCTTGGTGCCGGTCAAGGACTTTGCCTTGTCCAAGAGTGCGTCGTCGAGATTGATGGTTGATCGCATCATCTGCCTCCTTTGCCAAGGCACACCAAATAGCACCATTTGATGACTAAATCTACGCTGATAGCGGGCGCTGTTGGCCGGATATAGACGTCTGTGCCTATCAACCGCGACAGATTGCATGATCCGCGGTTCGAATTTGGTCAGGGAGAAAGTGTCCGTGATATTCAAACTGACAGACCCTGCCGGAAAGAAACGCCTGTAGCGATAATTTGAGCCGCGCAGGATGAGCCACCCGAAAACTTGGCAGCGCCAGCGCGGCAAGGGGCGCGCCCCGGGACAAGCAGATACCTCGCACTGTGCCGTTAGATCGTATACTCCGGTTCAGACAAGGTCTGGTCCATCGTAATGCCCGGGAGGTTAAAGTGGCGCTTGCCCACCTGTCTCGCCGGAATGCCGGCGACCGATGTGTAGGCTGTAACGGCATTTATGACCACGCTGCCTGCACCTACCTTGGCGCCGACGCCAATTTCGATGTTGCCGAGAATCTTCGCCCCCGCTCCGATAAGAGCGCCGCGCCGTACCTTGGGGTGCCGGTCGCCGGTCTCCTTGCCCGTCCCACCCAATGTAACATTCTGGAGTATGGAGACGTCGTCTTCGACGACCGCTGTCTCGCCGATGACCAGGCCGCTCCCATGATCGAGCATGATGCTCTTCCCCATCTTTGCGGCGGGATGAATGTCGACACCGAAAACTTCAGAAATTCGGCTCTGAATGTGGCGCGCCAAATGGAGGCGGTCATGATGCCAAAGCCAGTGGGCGACGCGTTGTCCCTGCAAAGCCACAAAGCCTTTGAAATAAAGGAATGGCGTGAGGATTTCCGTGTTCGATGGGTCGCGTTCCTTGATCGCGGTCAGGTCGGCGGCGGCATCGGCGACAATATTGCGATTGCCGACGAACGCCTGCGCAATCACCGCCAGCAGCTCTTCATGGTCGAGGTCGTGATTGGCCAGTTTGATCGCGACCCGCTGAGCGAGCGCCCGGGCGAAACTCGCATGATAAAGCACTGCGGAATTCATGGCGCGTGTGAGTGCTGCATCCTTGGCCGAAGCGTTGACGGCCTCCGCGCAAAGCGCCTCCCAGATTGCGGCAACCTGAGGCGAGGGGGATGGCTCCGTCGACAGATTGCTCAAGCTGACCAGTGGAACCGTCATGCTAGCTTCCTTCTGCATGCGGGATGTCGCGACATCCGGCATGCAGACGTTAGGTTAATCTGGCCGGCGATAGATGGTCTAAAATTACGTGGATCTTTGCGGCCGCTCTAAAATTCCTCTCTTTTTTCGCAGGAACTGGGAAATTATTTCCAAGTCGCTGCATCGCCCCTCAGCCGTGCTCCGGAATGCGTGAAGCCGGCAGCCGGCAGGGAGGCCAAGGCCCGTCAGACGCCAAAACAACGCAGTCATCGTTCCAGGTCGAATAGTGCTTGCGTTCGGGATATGATTTTCTATTATTTTAGTAGAGAATTAGCGACTGGTCGGATCGGGCGAATTTAGGCCGACCGGTCCAACGCAGAAGGAGCCGATGAATGACTCTTCTCTCGTCACGTTCTTCGAATTCGGAGAGCCAGGATGCGGACCACCTCGCAAGGATTGCGATTGTCGGCCGAGGCTTCACGGGGATCATGACCGCAATCGCTCTTTTCAAAAGAGTTGATCAGCCTTTCCATCTGGTGATGTTCGACCCACGAGCAAAGATAGATATCGGCGAGGGCATAAGTCAGCCCGCGTCGACGGTGCTGACCAGCCGCGTTCGCGACCTTTCCGTTGATCCCGGACTGCCGGACGATTTTCGTCGGTGGCTCGAAACCGATGACACGTGGCGCGATCGCCTGATCTCGGATCCTGCAGGTCTCGAACACGCCTTTGTGCCCGGAGAAATCTTCAGCACCTATGTGTATAAACGCTTCGCCGAAGCCCTGACCCATCGGCCTGATGTCATCGTGCAATTTGGCTCGGATACCGTAACGGCGATCGATAGGCATCTGGACGGAGGATATTCCGTTTTCCTTGGAGCCGAGCAGCGAACCCGCTTTGACGCGGTGTTTCTTGCGACTGGTTACGGGATGCGGGAATATTCGGACGCGGCGCCTGCCAGTGAAACGCAAAATGCTGTCGTGATCGGCGGCGGCATCCATGCGGTCGACAGGGCGCTCGGACTGCTGGCGGACGCCAAGATTTCCCATGTCACGTTGATCTCGGAATCGGGCTTTCTGCCTCAGTCGCATGCTCCCGCTGCCGTTGGATCTGTTGTCACGGACCAACCCATGCCGGGGACTCTCCGCGGCGCGTTCCGTTTCCTGCGTGAGGCCGCCAGCAGAGCCGATCTGGAAGGTTCGGGATGGCAAGGCATTATGAACGGCTTTCGTTCACGCGCGCGCGACCTTTGGGCGGGACTGACGCCGGAAGAGCGTGCACGGTTCAAACGCCACGTGAAGGCCATTTACGACAGTCATCGCAACCGGTTGCCACCTGAGCACTACCAGCGCCTGCATCATGCGATCGCCAGCGGCGCGATCGCCGTGCGGAAGGGAAAAGTGAATTGTATCGCCACGAACGGCGTGCTGTTTTCGGCCCCGACCGGGCTCGAGGTGCTTCCCGCGGATCTGACGATAGACTGCCGCTTCCGGCCGTCCGGGACTGATAGCCCGCTTGTCCGCTCGCTTATCGTTGCGGGTCTTGCAACGCGTGACGAACTCGAGATCGGTATCGTCGTAGACGAATGCGGGCGGACCAAGGCGAGCGCGCTCCATGGGCTGTTCGCGATGGGACCGCTCGGCCTGGGCAGCCTTCCGGATATCGATCTGGTGCCTCAGATCGTCTTGCAAAGCCATGCGGCAGCGTCGTTGCTCAACCGCTGGATTGGTGAAGTGGCTAAAAGCGCAGCACGTCGTCGAAGCCTGTGACGACGTGTGAGAGTTATTGTCCCAACCTGTAAATGGATGGCTGCAGCCGACCAAAGCTGCATCGCCGCTCTGGGCGATGCCGCGGGTTGGGAATGGGGTGCCGTCAGGCTGTTCGCTATGCCTGGATGACTGTCGGTGGCGCAAGCGGCGGCAAGCACCGCGCGACATGAAGCTACATGGTCGTCCCCTGTCCGGCCGCGCTCACGCGGCCTTTGCTTTCGGCTTGGCGGCCTTGACGTGGGTTATGCTGCGGCGGCCGTCGACGCTGACGGGGACGTCGCCGTCAACGGTGGCGCGGCGCACGACCCGGTGCTGGTCGCCGTAGTCGTTGACAGCATAGTGCTGGGTCGCACGATTATCCCAGATCGCGACATCCCCGGCTCTCCAGCGCCAGCGCACGGTATTTTCCGGGGCGGTAACGTAGGACTGGAACACCTCGTAGAGTTTGGCGGAGTCGCTCTTCGACAAGCCGACCAGACGCTGAACGAAATTGCCGAGCAGCAGCGATCTTTCGCCGGTTTCGGGATGGACACGCACGACTGGATGCTCGGTCTCGTAGATGGTCGAGGTGAAAACTTCCTCGAAATGCTTTTTCTCTTCAGCGGTGGCACGAGGGCGCACGGCTGCGTAGTCATAGGCATTGCTGTGAATGGCCCATAAATTGTCCGCCAGCAATTTGAGCGATGCTGGCAGACTTTCGTATGCGGCCTGGGTGTTGGACCAGATCGTATCACCTCCAGCCGCCGGAATGACGACGCCACGAAGGACCGAGAATTTAGGATAGGCATCCACGAAGGTGACATCGGTGTGCCACTGGTCCGCCCTGCCGCCGCCGCGGCTGGAATCGAGATTGAGGATGGAGGCCGTACCGGTCACCGGACCCTGGGTTGGATGAGGCACAAGGTCGCCCAGG
This sequence comes from Rhizobium beringeri, assembly GCF_004306515.1. NCBI lineage: Bacteria > Pseudomonadati > Pseudomonadota > Alphaproteobacteria > Hyphomicrobiales > Rhizobiaceae > Rhizobium > Rhizobium beringeri. The sequence goes on from NZ_SILG01000004.1 coordinate 187,322, forward strand.
CGGCGTGCGAATGATTCCTGTTGGGAATCGTCAAGATGTTCCTGGTCGCGGAAGAAGATGACCTTGTGTTTCAGGAGAAGCTGGTTGATGGCCGCCACCGTTGCGTCCGAAAGGTCTCCGCCGAGGCGGATGCCCCTGATTTCGGCGCCGACGCGGCCGGTCAGCGGCACGACATCGGACTCGGGGATGATCTGATTGACGAGAACTGGATTGCTCATGGAAACCTCCTGGCTGATCTTGGAAGAAGACGGCAAGTCACATGCGCCCAACGAGGCATCCGCCGGGCGTTCGAAAATCTCATTGTTAAAATCGACAGGGCTATGGAACGCCATAATCTATAAAATCCATAGACAAAATTTTCTAATTTTGTCCGTTTGCCCGAAACAGCCGCCTTCGATAGTTCCTTCTTGCCGATGAATTCCTCACTTGGGCCTTCAGCGATGCATCGTTTCACCGAAGGCGCTTGCGCCTGAAGTTGGGAGCTCCCGACTTTCGTGGTCCTGAATGACACGCAGGCAAGGTAAACACTCATCAACAGACTCGCAGATTCGCGATTGGAACGAAAACGTCGCTTCCGCAAATCAGAGTCCGCAGACCAGCAGCGCCTTGGCCACCGATTTGTTCGGTAAGACGCTCAGCGTGGCGGGGATCCTGCTTGTCACTTCGGAGAATTTGGGGGGGCCGATATCGTCACGCCGTGGCGCTGGGATATGCCGCTGAGCGCTTCCGTCCGGATATGTCGGATACTTCGGGCGCTCGGTACTCAACACGTGTCATCAAGAACTGTTCGCCCGGATTCACTCTGTGACGCGAGACACGAACCCCATCGATCCGAAGGCTTTGACCTCCGCGGCTTAAAAAAGAGAGAATTTCGCGCAAAAAAGAAACAGCCTATGCGTTTATCGCATAGCTGAGGTGAGAGATTGTCGCTGTTTTAAACCGATTGAACCGCCTATATTCCAATCATTGAAACGACGCCGGAGCCAAGCAAGGTTGCTGACGTCAGACAGCCCTCAGGAAAGGGGATTATCATGAACGTAGCACGCTCTTTCAACAACTGGCGCAAGTTCCGTCAGACCGTTACCGAACTCGGCCGCATGTCCAGCCGTGAGCTGCAGGACCTCGGTATCGACCGGGCTGACATCCGCAGCGTTGCCCGCGCATCGATCGCGCGCTAACCGCACAGCACTTGGTATTTAATACTGCTTGACGCCCGCTCCTGACGCGGGCGTTTTTGCGTCCAACGCCATGGCTGAGGTCGGTTGGATTCTCATTCGTATTGTAAGCTTTCCGACTTGTATTTCTTGCATAGCTGCGGTGCAGCATAAGACATTGGCACCATCCATAGCCGGTGTATGATTGGATCAATCGAAGCAATGCACCTCCTCCCGCAAAGCTTCGACTTTCAGACGGCCCACTCCTCCTCCCAAGGGACGTCTGTCGGAACAGCGGCACTCCTCCTCCCAGTCGCTGTTCGGTTTTCAGAAAGCCTGCCGCACCTCCTCCCGCGGCAGGCTTTTTCGTTTTCGGAGCAATCCCTGCTGCAGATCGAAATCGAGTGGAACTCTCACGTCGCGTCACCCACTCAATCGCACCCGTCTTCCTTTGGAACCGGCTGGCGGTTCCCTGGAGGCGCCTGTCGCAGACCTTCGGACTCTGTCGTCCTAAAAGGAAGTCTATTTGCCAAAGGGCTAGGTCCCGCATTGGCGCGATTTCCGCACAGCAGCTGACCCCGCCGAATGTCTCGGTTTCGCGAGTAGTCCGGCTTCCCAGAAACGGCGTTGCGAAAAGGCCGTCGGCTATGGCTTCATCCATGAAGGAGGTGCCGGCAGGCAAAGGCGATCGCTATGAACCTTCGCCCGCCTCAATGGCTTCAATGAACTCAGCGAAAGTTTGTCCAAGCACGCGGACCTCATCTGACCATGCGCCGGCAAAGACAAACGGAATCGAGATATAATCTTCGCCGATTATTCCATAAGCGGTCGGGCCACCATTCGAACCAATCAAGAACCGGTCGGTCTGAAATTCGAAGAGTTCATAACCGTCCGCCTTGGCGAGTTCCGCGACGCTCCAGAGAACCAGATATCCTTGACCGACTTCGTCATTGAAACCATTCGAGATACGTAAGAACGCCTTGTACTCTTCGGGCAAGATGATCGAGAGCGAAGCCTCACATGCCTCGATCTCCGAAAGACTGGCGCCGGGCAATTGATATCCATGCTGCAGCTTTTCGAGCATATGTTAGCCCCCGGTTATGGCAAAGCACCCGGACGCTCAGCGGCCGTTCAGTGCCGCGTGCCGGGCAGAAAACTGTCCTGACCGTTTGCCTGGGAGAGGGATACGCCGCTTCTATCCAGGTCCTGCAGCAGGGCGCCCAGCGCAAGATCCAGGCAATAGGCGGAGAATTCAGCGTTCAGCTCCCTGGCGTTCTCTCGGGCATAGGCAACCAGCCTGGCGAGTGATGCCAACTCCTTGAGCTCTTCCTCACTCTTCGGCGAGACTGTTGCTTCGGCTGTTTCGTGCATCTGAGTGTTCCCCCGGCTTCCCTGCCGGCACATGCCGACAAAGCGGAGAAAGCTTAGCCCTCTTGGAGGAAAGACGCGCGTGACACGGGCGTGACAAGACTTCCCGGTGTTCAGAACCAGATCTCAGAAACCGGCCCGGCGCAAAGCCTCGCGATATTGTTCCTTCTGCCATTGCTCCTTGAAGGGAACGACGGAAAGCCATTTGTCGACATCGAAATCCGGATAGATCTCGCGCACCTTGCGCATGTAGAGACGCGCATTTTTCGTATCACCGAGCATGGCCCAGCAGGCAGCCGAAAGCCGGTCGGCCGGTGTGCGGTCGTCCATTGCGGAGATCTGTTCCAGCGCCTCGGCATAATGGCCGAGTGCGAAATTGGCGCCGGCCGCCGTCCATAGATAATCTGTCGGGCTCAGCGGGTTGAGCGAGATCGCCCGCTCGATCTTGGCCAGCGCATCGGCCGGGCGCGACGCATGAACGAGGGTATCGGCATAACTCGCAATGCCGTCGGCATAATGCGGGCCGAGTTCTTCCGCGAGCTTCAGCGCCAGAACGCTTTCATCGATGTCCCCCAGATAAAGCTTGGCGACGCCGAGTTCGCGAAAACCGGCTGCCAGCGATGGATCGGCGACGATCGCCCGGTTCGCATAGTCTTCCGCAAGTCCGAGCAGTTCGCTGTCGCCACGTGCCGTCAGCAGCCACTCGACGAGAAAGGTACGCGACAACCCGCTGAGTGCAGGGGCAAAATGCGCGCTGTGTTGAAGCGCTTCCCGGAACGCCTTCCGGGAGCGGCGAATATCGGGAAGGGAAAGCCGCTTTACGTCCCGCAGGCCAAGAAGGTAGCTGTGATAGGCGGCCGAATTGCCCTCGAAGGAATCGCGCATGGTTTCATGCCGGCGAACCTGCCCGGCAAGCTCCCTGGCAATCCGCCGCGCGATGTCGCGCCGGTGACTTATCAAATCATATTTCTCGAGGCTGAAACGCTCGGCCCAGATGACCTCATCGCCGCCGGCATGGATCAGCTGAACAAAGAGCGTAGCGATGCCCGCATGATCGGTCAGCCTCGTATCGAGAACATAAGAAATCGAGTGACGCAGGATCAGCTCGGCCTTGTCGGCATTACGGGCGATCCGAGCAGCCGTATGCGGTGCCACGACGGACACCGTATTCAGCGCGCAAAGGCCGATCGTCACGTCCTCGATCAGCGGTCCGGAGAGCATCGGCAAAGCACCGGCCGCATCCATCCCGCCAGGTGGCAGCAGCACGAGACGGGGCAGGGGACGAGGAGCCCGACCGCCGCCGTCGCTTGGTGGCTCCATAACGCTCGGCGGCGATTGACTGCCGGCAAAGACCTTGCGGACCTCTCCCAAAGCCTGGACGTCAAGACCGACATCGAGTGCGCTTTCCAAGCCATGCCTGCTGGCATCAAAAAGCCTGCGGGCATTCTCCAGCTGTCCCTCGGATTCGTAGGCTTCGAGAAGGATACGACGAATATTCTCGTCATCAGGTGCATCGCGGAAAATCCTGAGCGCCGCCTCCTTGATCAGGCTCACATCCTCTCGCGACCGGGCCGCGGGTAGCGCCGTCTTCAGCGCATCCACCAGGATCGCCATGTGCTTGTCGCGCTGGCCGGCGATCCATTGCCGCGTGCTGACGCTTTGGTCGGCGAGCACAGCCAGGAAATCCTGGCGTAGGACGGCAACCAGCCGCCGCAACTTTTCAAGTGCGCCATCGCCATCGGGCTTGGCGAGTTCGAAGAGATCGCAAACAAATGCATCCGGCTTGATCCGCACACCGGTCGACGTGAAGACCAGAAGCTCGGTGCCGAGCTCGGTCTGACGTGCCTGAATGCGCGATATAGTCTTGCGCAGGTTGGCCATGATGTCAGGATTGTCATGGCTGTCCCATAGGAACCGCGCCAACGCCGAGCGCGGATATTCGCTCCCGGCCCCGTCCTGCAGATAACGATCCAGCAAATAGCAAATCGCAAGCAGACCCTTTTCCGGGAACGCCACGGGTTTCCCGGTCAGATCGATCAGCCGCAACTCACCAAATGACTCGAGCCTGAGCTTCATGCGGATACTGCCTGCCGATATCCCTGGCTATTCTCCGAGCGGAAGAGTGATATCCGCTACGGAGGCTCCCAATGTTACGTCGCGACTTTCCGCCTGCGCCATCGCCTTCACCAATGCGATGACCGTTTCGCGGATATTGCGGTCGGCGATCTTCAGAAAGGCGCGATTGAGCGCCAATCCTTCCTTCGTTCGCAGGAATTCGGCAACTGGATCAGTATTCGCCGACAGATCCAGCCCTTGCAGCGTCAACGGCTCGGAGTTCTCCTGTTCGAAGAAGAAACTCACCGACGTGTGAAGCACATCGGCGATCCGCTGCAGACGGCTCGCGCCGATGCGGTTGATGCCCTTCTCGTATTTCTGAACTTGCTGAAATGTCACGCCGATCTGCTCGGCAAGCCGTTCCTGGCTCATCCCGAGCAACTGCCGGCGCATTCTTATGCGCGCTCCGACATAGCTGTCTATCGCATTCGCTGTCTTGACATTCATCGCGTGTTTTCAGCCTCGATCGCTTTTTTCAATCGGTGCAGCTGTAGTATCCCCTGCATGGCTTTTCCATGGTTGTTTTCACATAGCATACTGGATATGCGATGATCGCGACTGACTGTGATATGAATGCCCGTCTGGGAAGACGCTAAGCTGGGCAGAAATCACTTGTCCGGAGAGCAAATCGAACAAAAACCGTACCAATACGGATAAAACTGGGCTGTAATTGCGTCTCCGCTTACGCTAAATGCACTTCAGCGACCGCCGCCCGAGAGTCTTCCCAGCCCCGATCGCCCGAAAATCCATCGAACAAAGCGACGTGGCACGGCACCGGCCGTGCCTGTGCAGGAGAAGCATTGATGGCAACCGTTGCCGAGAGCGCGCCCCGTTTCGAAAAAACAACGATGTCCATCCTCATGGCGGTCAGCTTCTGCCACATGCTGAACGACATCATGCAGTCACTGCTCGCCTCGCTCTATCCGCTGTTCAAGGCGAACTACGATCTCGATTTTGTGCAGATCGGCCTCCTCACCATGACTTTCCAGGTCACGGCTTCGCTGCTGCAACCGCTGGTCGGCATCGTCACCGACCGCTGGCCGATGCCCTATTCGCTGCCGGTCGGTATGGCGAGTACCTTTTGCGGCCTCATTCTGCTCGGCAATGCCGGCAGCTTCGAACTGCTGCTGGTTGCCGCAAGCTTGATCGGCTTCGGCTCGGCGGTCTTCCACCCGGAATCTTCGCGCGTTGCCCGTCTTGCCTCGGGCGGTCGCCACGGTTTCGCGCAATCCTTCTTCCAGGTCGGTGGCAATGCCGGCCAGGCGATCGGTCCGCTGCTTGCCGCCTTCATCGTGCTGCCGCTCGGTCAGCACAGCGTCTCCTGGTTTGCCGCCATCGCCATGGTCGGCATGGTCGTGCTGAGCTGGGTCGGCAACTGGTACATGAGCCACAGGCGCCAGAATGCCAGCAAGCCGGCAATCAGCCGGACCCTGCCGTTGCCGCAGAACCGGGTCATCTGGGCGCTGCTGATTCTCGTGCTGTTGACGGCAACCAAGAATGTCTACATGGCCAGCGTGTCGAGCTACTTCACCTTCTATGTCATCGACAAGTTCGAGCTCAGCGTGCAGCAGGCACAGCTGATGCTCTTTCTGTTCCTCGGCTCGGTCGCCGTCGGCACGTTCCTCGGCGGGCCGATCGGTGACCGCTTCGGCGCGCGTTTCGTCATCTGGTTCTCGATCCTCGGCGTCATTCCCTTCGCGCTCCTGCTTCCCTATGCGAACCTTTTCTGGACAGGCGTGCTCAGCATCGTCATCGGCCTGATCTTCGCTTCGGCCTTCTCGGCAATCGTCGTCTTCGCACAGGAACTGGTGCCCGGGCGCGTCGGGCTGATTGCTGGCGTCTTCTTCGGCTTCGCCTTCGGGGCAGGGGGGCTTGGTGCTGCGCTGCTCGGCGATTTCGCCGATACCCACGGTATCGACTTCGTCTACCGGATCTGCTCCTACCTGCCGCTGCTCGGTCTCCTGACGGTCTTCCTGCCGCGTATTCCCAAGCAGAAACCAGTCTGAGGCGACATCGCTTACGGACAATCGATCGAGCCGAAATGTCACCGACACTTCGGCTCGATGCATCATGCAGTTTCACACGTCGCCATCGCCCACGGGCCCGAACGTATTTTTCTCCTCATACGGGGAAGAGGGATCACCATTCCTTTAATCCACTATTTTTATAGATAATATTCGTCCAATAATGACGTCGGTTTCGGCACGATATTGGAAGGAAATGGCATGTCTGCTCCCAAACTGGTCGGCCTTGCAGGTAGTTTCAACCGCCCCTCGAAGACCTTTGCGCTTGTTGAAAACGTTGCTGGTCTCGCCGCCGAGAAATATGGCTTCGACAACACGATCTACGACCTGACCGACGTCGGCCCTTCGCTTGGCCAGGCGCTGCGCCGTGGCGATCTCGACAGTCGCGCCAAGGAAGTCATCGACGACATCGTCAATGCCGATGTGCTGGTCATCGGAGCGCCAACTTACAAGGGCAGCTATCCCGGCCTCTTCAAGCATCTGATCGACTTGATCGACCCGCATGAGCTACGCGCCAAGCCGATCATCATCACCGCGACCGGCGGCGGCGACCGGCACGCGCTGATGGTCGAGCACCAGCTTCGCCCGCTCTTCGGTTTCTTCATGTCACACACGCTGCCGACCGCCGTTTACGCGTCCGACCGTGACTTCACCGATTATCGTGTCTCATCCGACCCGCTTTCCAATCGGATCGGGGAAGTCATCAGCGAGCTCGCCGCCTTCTTTCCCAGCCAGAAGCAGGCGCTTATCGCCGCCGAGTGAAGCGTGCGGGATAGACTTGAAACGGCGCCGCGGAGGCGCCGTTTTCGTTTTAAGACTGTCCTTTTCCAGTCGTCATAGTCCACAAATTTGATGGAAATTTATCCTGCCGATATCGATGGCAGGGCAAGAGTTTTTCCGGCCCTTCCTCCACATCAGACATTCGTGCTTCGCTCACGATACGCGCATTTGCCATGATCGGCCCGCTCGGGGCGCTTGGCCTCATTCAGTCAGACGGGATATAAAATGACCAAGAACAAAAATCTTCACGGCTTCCACCTTTCGCGCCGGGCGGCTCTTGCCGCCGTCGCCGTTTCCGCTGCCGCACTCTTTGCCTTTGCAGCCCCTGCTCCTTCCTTTGCCGAGGACAAGTCGATCAAGGTCGGCATCATGGCCGGCGAGGAGGAGGACATCTGGCGCGTGGTCGCGAGCGAGGCGGCCAAGAAGGGCCTCAAGATCGAGACCATCACCTTCAACGACTATACGCAGCCGAACGAAGCGCTGGAACGCGGCGAACTCGACGCCAATGCCTTCCAGCACCAGCCCTATCTCGACAACCAGATCAAGCAGCACGGCTACCACATCGTTCGCGTCGGTTATACTGGGGTCTGGCCGATCGGCCTTTACACCAAGAAGTACAAGTCCGTCGCCGAGATCCCGGAAGGTGCCGTCATCGGCGTGCCGAACGATCCCTCGAACGAAGGCCGTGCGCTGCGCGTTCTCCAGAACGAAGGCCTGATCAAACTGAAGGACGACACCGGTATTCTTGCGACCGTCGCCGACGTCACCGACAATCCGAAGAAGATCGAAATCAAGGAACTCGACGCTGGCATCGTCGGCCGTTCGATCGACGATCTGGATGCCGGTATCGTCAACACCGACTGGGCGCTGAAAAGCGGTCTTTCTCCGGCCGAACGCATTGCCCAGGAGCCGATCGCCGACAATCCATATCGCAACTTCATCGCCGTCAAGGACGAGAACAAGGATGCCGACTGGGTTAAGACGCTTGTGTCTTCCTATCAGAACGAGACCGTCAAGGCCGAGTTCGACAAGGTCTACAAGGGGACGGGTCTCAGCGCCTATTGATCCGGGGCAGGGCTGGGGTTAAGGCCTGCCGAGAGGCGGTCCGGGCGTTTTTTGCCTGGGCCGCCTTCAGTATTTGTAAGGAAAAGCACATGAATTCCTTTGTTTCCACCACGGCGATCGCGGCAGAGCCGCAAACGGCGACCGAAGAGGTGGTGAGGCTTACCGACGTGAAGCGGCGGTTCGGAGCCACTGCAGCACTCGACGGCATTTCGCTGACGGTGAAGAGAGGCGAGATCCTCGGCATCATCGGCCGCAGCGGCGCCGGCAAATCGACGCTGATCCGCTGCCTGAACGGCCTGGAACGCGCCGATAGCGGCGAGATCCTCATCGAAGGCCGAGATATCACCGGACTTTCAGAACAGGAACTGCAGCCGCTGCGCCGCCGTATCGGCATGATCTTCCAGCATTTCAATCTACTGTCCGCCAAAACCGTCGAGGAAAACGTCGCACTGCCGCTGAAGATCGAGGGTCTTGCAAAGAGCGAGCGCCTGAAACGGTCGCATGAGCTGCTCGAGCTCGTCGGCCTTGCCGACAAGGCGAAGGCCTATCCCTCATCGCTGTCCGGCGGCCAGAAACAACGCGTCGGCATCGCCCGGGCGCTCGCGGCACGCCCGGCACTGCTGTTGTCCGACGAGGCGACGTCGGCGCTCGATCCAGAAACGACCCGGTCGATCCTCGCGCTGCTCAAGGACATCAACCGTAAGCTCGGACTGACCATTCTGCTGATCACCCATGAGATGGAAGTGCTCCGCGGCATTGCCGATCGCGTCGCGGTCATCGATGCCGGGCGGATCGTCGAGGAAGGGCAGGTCTGGTCTGTCTTCGCCAACCCGCAGGCTGATATCACCAGGAGCCTGCTCGGCGGCATCCGTCCGCAGCTTCCTGAGCATATCGCCGGCCGGCTGTCGGCGGCGGCGGGCAGCGAAGCGATCCTCAGCGTCGATCTCGCCGGGCCGCAGGCGCAGGGCGCGCTGTTTGCCGAGCTCTCGGCGGCCCTGCCGCATTCCTTCCGCCTCGTCCATGGCGGCATCGACCACATCCAGAACCAGCCGGTGGCGCGGTTCTTCATCGCTGTTCCCGCGCGCGACCCCGCGCTTGCCGGAAAGGTCGAACAATTCCTGGTGGCCCGGTCCGCCCGGGTGGAGGTGCTTGGTTATGACACCGATCATGCTTGAACTGCTTATTCGCTCCCTTTGGGAGACGATCCTGATGACCGTCGCCTCGGGAGTGATTTCGCTCGTCGCCGGCCTGCCGCTCGGCCTTGCTCTGGTCGCGACGGCACGCGGCGGCATCGCCGAAAACCTCTGGATCAACCGCGTGCTCGGCGGGGTCATCAACGGTTTCCGCTCGGTGCCCTTCATCATCCTGCTGGTGGCGCTGATCCCGCTGACGCGGCTGATCGTCGGCACCGCGCTAGGCACCTGGGCGGCCATCGTGCCGCTCGCCATTGCCGCGACGCCCTATTACGCCCGCATAGCCGAAGTATCGCTGCGCGAGGTCGACCGCGGGCTGATCGATGCCGTGCGTGCCATGGGCGGCAATCGCTGGACCATCATCCGCGAGGTGCTGGTGCCTGAAGCGCTGCCAGGCATCGTCGCCGGTTTCACCGTCACGCTGGTGACGCTGATCGGCGCCTCAGCCATGGCGGGCGCGATCGGCGCCGGCGGCCTCGGCGATCTCGCCATCCGCTATGGCTATCAGCGTTTCGAAACCAGTGTGATGATCGCGGTGGTGGCCGTCCTCATCGTGCTCGTCTGCGGCATCCAGTGGCTTGGCGACCGGCTGGTTGCCAGGCTGGACCACCGATAAATCAGCGCCGGAACTGGGCGGCGGGATGAGCGGCGGGCAACCTGCCGTTCCCGCCGCCGAAAAGCTTCTGCCGCAAGGGTCCTGCAGCATAGTCCGCCTTGAAGACGCGGCGCTCCTGTAGCACTGGGACGACCAGGTCGACGAAATCGCGCAGGCTTTCCGGCGCCACTGTCCGCGCCAGATTGAAGCCGTCGACGCCACCCTCTTCGATCCACGTCGTGAGATGATCGGCGATCTGTTCGGGCGAGCCTACCATCGGCTTCATCCGGCTGCCGAGTACCATCTGGTCGATGATGTCACGCAACGTCACCGGCTTCGCTGCCTGTTTCGTGATGGCCGCAAGTGCGGATTGATTGGCGTTGGTCGAGCTCTGGTCGATGACGTCGTCCAATCCATACTTCGAAAAATCGATACCTGTCGAAGCGGAGTAATGCGCAAGCGAGGCCTCGACGCTCGCATGGCGGCGGTACTCCTCCAGCTTGTCCCGTGCTTCCTTCTCCGTTCGGCCGACGACAACAGTGATCAGGCTCAGGATCTTCAATGCGTCGGCGCCGCGGCCGAATTCCTCCGCCTTCGCCCGCAGCGCATCGACGGTCGGCCTGGCCGCCTTGGGATTAGGACCGGCGATGAAGACGCATTCGGCGTGGCGGGCGGCAAAGTCCTGCCCGCGTAGAGAGGCGCCGGCCTGAAAGAGCAGGGGCGTACGCTGCGGCGAGGGTTCTGAGAGATGGATGCCCTCCATCCGGTAATATTTGCCGTCGTGACGGACAGTGCGCACTTTGGAGGGATCGGCATAGGTGCCGCCCGCCTTGTCGCGCACTACCGCATCGTCGTCCCAGCTCCCTTCCCAGAGCTTGTAGAGTATTTCGAGATATTCCTCGGCCGCATCGTAGCGCGCGTCATGTTCCGGCAGCTTGTCGAAACCCATGCTGCGGGCGGCACTGTCGAGATAACCGGTGACGATGTTCCAGCCGATCCGTCCTTTGGTCAGATGATCGAGCGTCGACATGCGCCGCGCCAAGAGGAAGGGTGGCTCATAGGTGGTGTTGACGGTGACGCCGAAACCCAGATGTTTCGTGACATAGGCCATCGCCGAAATCGGGATCAGCGGATCATTGACCGGGATCTGCGCGCCCGTCTCGATCACCGGCGCCGGGCTACCCTTGTAGACATCATAGACACCGACGATATCGGCCAGGAAGATGCCGTCCAGCTTGCCGCGTTCGGCGGTCTTGGCAAGCTCCGTCCAATAGTCGAGATCGGTATAATGCGCTGAGCGGTCGCGCGGATGCGTCCACAGGCCGTGGTTGATGTGCCCGACGCAGTTCATGTCAAAGGCATAGATCTGAATGGTCTTCATCAAGCGGGTCCCAAAGCCGGCAATAGAAATCAAGGATTTGCCGCATTAATTATCCTAGAGCATGATGCCGAAAAGTGTGAGCGGTTTTAGGACGACATCATGCTCTAACTATATAATATAGAACAGGATTCAGATTTTAGCCGGCTCGGCCTAAAATCATCCTGTTCGGCTCTATCGCACGAGGAGCCGGTGAAATGGTAGGGTGGGGATGAAAAAAGCCGGAGGAACCGCATGACGAAGAAGACGCTGTCGGATTGGGCGGAGCTTGCGCAAAAGGAACTGCGCACCTCGCCCGAAACGCTGACCTGGCAGACGCCGGAAGGCATTGCCGTCAAGCCGCTCTATACGGCCGAGGATCTCGACGGCGCCGGGCACCTTGGTTCGCTTCCCGGCTTTGCCCCCTTCACCCGCGGCCCGCGGGCGACGATGTATGCCGGCCGGCCTTGGACGATCCGCCAATATGCCGGCTTCTCGACGGCAGAGGAATCGAACGCCTTCTATCGCCGCAATCTGGCGGCCGGCCAGAAGGGCCTGTCGGTCGCCTTCGATCTTGCCACCCACCGCGGTTATGACAGCGATCATCCGCGCGTCGAGGGTGATGTCGGCAAGGCGGGTGTGGCAATCGACAGCGTCGAGGACATGAAGATCCTGTTCGACGGCATTCCGCTTGGCGAAATGTCGGTGTCGATGACCATGAACGGTGCCGTCATCCCGATCCTTGCCTCCTTCATCGTGGCCGGCGAGGAGCAGGGCGTTCCACGGGCCGAGCTCTCGGGGACCATTCAGAACGACATCCTCAAGGAGTTCATGGTCCGCAACACCTATATCTATCCGCCCGAACCATCGATGCGGATCGTTGCCGATATCATCGACTATACCGCCCGCGAGATGCCGAAGTTCAACTCCATCTCGATCTCCGGCTACCACATGCAGGAAGCCGGCGCGACGTTGGTGCAGGAACTGGCCTTCACGCTGGCCGACGGCCGCGAATATGTCCGCGCCGCCATTGCCAAAGGCCTGAGCGTCGACGAGTTCGCCGGCCGCCTGTCCTTCTTCTTCGCCATCGGCATGAACTTCTTCATGGAAGCCGCCAAGCTGCGCGCCGCCCGCCTGCTCTGGACGCGGATCATGGAAGGGTTTCATCCGAAGAAACAGTCCTCGCTGATGCTGCGCACCCATTGCCAGACCTCCGGCGTCTCCTTGCAGGAGCAGGACCCTTACAACAACATCATACGCACGGCCTTCGAGGCGATGTCGGCCGTGCTCGGCGGCACGCAGTCGCTGCATACCAACTCCTTCGACGAGGCGATCGCGCTGCCGACGGAATTCTCCTCGCGCATTGCCCGCAATACGCAGCTGATCCTGAGCCACGAAACCGGCGTGACAAAAGTGGTCGATCCCCTGGCGGGCTCCTACTATGTCGAAAGCCTGACGGCCGAGCTTGCCGACAAGGCCTGGGCCTTGATGGAGGAGGTCGAGGCACTGGGCGGCATGACCAAGGCCGTGGCCGATGGCCTGCCGAAACGGCTGATCGAGGAAGCGGCCGCACGCCGCCAGGCGGCCGTCGACAAGGGTGAAGAGGTCATCGTCGGCGTCAACCGCTACCGGCTCGACAACGAGCAGCCGATCGACATTCTGGAGATCGACAACAGCGCGGTGCGCAAAGCGCAGATCAGACGTATCGAGGAAACGAAGCGGCGCCGCGATGGCGGAGCCGTGCGCGAGACGCTGACGGCCCTGGTAGAGATCGCACAGAGCGGCAAGGGCAACCTGCTGGAAGCAGCGATCGCGGCGGCCCGCGCCCGCGCCACGGTCGGCGAAATATCAGACGCCATGCGCGCTGCCTTCGGCGATCACGCCGCGACCCCTGAAGTCATCAAGGGCGTCTACGGCGAGGCGTATGAAAACGAGCCGGAACTCGCCGTGCTAAAGACCCGCATGACGGAGGTGACGGAAGCCATGGGGCACCGGCCGAAGATCATGGTCGCCAAGCTCGGTCAGGACGGACACGACCGAGGCGCCAAGGTGATCGCCTCGGCCTTCGGTGACATCGGCTTCGATGTACTCGCCGGTCCCCTCTTCCAGACACCGGAGGAAGCTGCCGGCGTCGCACTCAGCGAAAAGGTCAACGTCGTCGGCGTCTCGTCGCTGGCGGCCGGTCACAGGACGCTGCTTCCGCAGCTGATCGACAGGCTGAGGGAACAGGGCGGTGGCGATATCATCGTCGTCTGCGGCGGCGTCATCCCGCGCCAGGACTATGAATTCCTGCACGAACACGGCGTTGCAGCCGTATTCGGTCCTGGGACAAATGTTCTCGAGGCGGCAAACTCCGTCCTCGATCTGCTGCAGGGCAGGCGGCGAAACCAGTAGCTGAAGCATTTCCAGGAAAAGTGCGACGCGGTTTTCCGCCCGGAAATGCGAAAAATCAAAGAATTAGAGCAGCCCGCGCTTTGCGAGGTTGCTCATCAGCGCCGAAATACCGAAGGTCCAAGGCGGGCATTCGGTGGAAAGGCGCACGGTGTTGACGAGCGCGCCGAGGCCTGATGAGGAAATCTCGACGACATCGCCGATCTTGTGGGTGAAGCCTTGCTTCGGCGCGTCGCGGTCCTGCGTCGGCGCAAACAACGTGCCGAGGAAAAGCATGAAACCATCAGGATACTGATGATGGGCGCCGACCGTCTGTTTGACGAGATCGGTCGGGTCGCGGCTGATCTTTGACATCGAACTCTTGCCGTGCAGCACGAAACCGTCCTGGCCGGTGACTTTCAGGTCGAGTTCGGCCTTGCGTACGTCATCCAGGCTGTAACCGGCATCGAACAGGCGGATGAAAGGACCGATCGAGCAGGAGGCGTTGTTGTCCTTGGCCTTGCCGAGCAGTAGTGCCGAGCGGCCTTCGACGTCGCGCAGGTTGACGTCGTTGCCGAGTGCCGCCCCCTTGATCTCGCCGCGGCTGTTGACCGCGAGCACGATTTCCGGCTCTGGGTTGTTCCAGGTCGAGATCGGATGCAGGCCGACATCCGCACCCCAGCCGACGGAGGAAAGCACCGGCGACTTGGTGAAGACTTCGGCATCCGGCCCGATACCGACCTCGAGATATTGCGACCACATGCCCTCGTCGATCAGCGCCTGCTTGACCTTGGCAGCCTCCGGCGAGCCCGCCTTGAGATTGGTGAGGCTGCCGCCGATCAGCGTGCTGACACGCTCGCGGATCGAGGCGGCGCGTTCCGGATTGCCGGCCGCCTTCTCCTCGATAACGCGCTCGATCATCGACTGCGCAAAGGTGACGCCGCAGGCTTTGACTGCCTGCAGGTCGACGGGCGCAAGGAGATAAGGGCGCGTTTGATCCGGAGCTCCGGTACTGTTGGCGGCGATGTCCGCCAGCGAGCCAACCGCCTTGCCACTTGCTGCACGGACGAAGGCGGCGGCATTCTGCCGCTCGAGCAGAGCGCTCAGCGTCGGCGCCTCGCGCGAGGTGATGTCGACCAGCATGCCCTCGCGTAACGTCACAATGCTCGGTCCCTCCACTTCGGGATTCCAGATACGACCGACAAAAAGACCATCCGAAGCGGCGACATCGAGAAGAGCTTGAGACATGGTGATCTTTCATCAAGGCGAGCGAGAAGTGCTCTTTTAAAAATTGCGGGGTGTTGCCGCCCTCCGACCCGGCGACGACCAAAATCGATCACATTCATGAAGACGGGGCAAGATGCGCTGGGGAAAAAGACCTTTGTCTGATCGGCTCAAGCGGCGGACTTCCTCGGGAATCCAATTGCAAAAGCCCACAAAATAACTATTTAGATACAAAATAGCCGTTATATTTCAGTTATTTAAATATGGGCTGTGACGATTTTGCCCTCCATCTCGCCTTGACAGGAGCCAGCTTTCGTTATCTGTTTTGCGCGACATGGAGGAGGCTGGCGTCAGCCGGCCGCACGAAAATCCCAGGAGGATATTGCAGCGATGTTGAGATTTGCCGTCGTCGGAATCGACCATGGGCATACGTTCGATCACGTGAAGGGATTGCTTGCTTCAGGCGGCGAATTCGTCGGCTATTGCCCGCAGACCTCGGTGCCGGCACTGCGCGAGGCCTTTGAGAAGACCTATCCTGACGCGCCGCAGATCGATCGGGAAAAGCTGTTCGACGATCCGTCGATCGACGTCATCTGCATTTCCGCAATCCCCCGCGATCGCGCCGGGCTTGCCATTCGCGCGATGAGATCAGGCAAAGACGTGATGACTGACAAGCCTGGCGTGACGACCTTCGCCCAGCTCGAGGATGTCAGGCGCACCGTTGCCGAGACCGGCAAGATCTTCTCGATCTGCTTTTCCGAGCGCCACTGCGTGCGCTCCGCCGTCAAGGCCGGCAAGCTCGTCGCCGAAGGCGCGATCGGCAAAGTGATCCAAACGCTCGGCGTCGGTCCACACCGGCTGCAACTGCCGACCCGGCCGGACTGGTTCTTCGATCCCGAAGCCTTCGGCGGCATCATCGTCGATATCGCTTCACACCAGGTCGACCAGTTCCTGTTTTATACCGGCTCGACCACAGGCGAGGTCATCGCAAGCTCGATCGGCAATTTCGGCATGCCTGACAAGCCCGCCTTCGAGGATTTCGGCGAGGTGCTTCTGCGCTCCGACAAGGCGGCGGGTTATGTCCGTGTCGACTGGTTCACGCCGGAGGCGCTGCCGACCTGGGGTGACGGGCGCCTGACCATCCTCGGCACTGAAGGCTACATCGAACTGCGCAAATATATCGATATCGCCGGCCGGCCGGGTAAGGATCACCTCTTCCTGGTCAACGGCAAGGAAATGACCCATATCGATTGCAGCGGCGAAAAACTCGATTATTTCGACGCTTTCACCGCCGACGTCGGCAACCACACGCAGACGGCGATGACCCAGGATCACGTTTTTGAAGTCTGCCGTCTTTCGCTCGAAGCCCAGGCGAAAGCCGCGCGCATCGGCGCTCGCTGAGGAGGATATCATGACCAGAAAATTGCGCGTCGGCGTCATCGGCGCAGGCATCGCTGCGCGGCATCTGGCCGGCTTCGGCTGGAACAAGGAGCTTTTCGAGGTTCCTGTGCTCTGCTCGCTCGACGAGGAACGCGGCAAGGCGCTGTGCGAGGAGTACGGCATTGGCGAATACACGCAGGATGCGGATTCGCTATTTGCCCGTGACGATCTCGACATCATCGACATTTCGACGCCGCCGAGTTCGCATTTTGAACTTTGCCGCAAGGGCATCGAATCCGGCAAGCACGTGATCTGCGAGAAGCCGCTCTTCGGCTCGATTGCCGAGGTTGACGAGATGGGGCGCATCCTCGATCGTTACCCCGGCAGGAAGCTGATGCCGATCTTCCAGTATCGCTACGGCTCCGGCCTGCAGAAGCTGAAGCTGCTGATCGAGCGCGGTCTGGCCGGCAAGCCGTTCCTGACAACGATCGAAACCCATTGGTGGCGCGGTCCGGATTATTATGCCGTGCCGTGGCGCGGCAAATGGGCGAGCGAACTCGGCGGCGGCCTTCTCGGCCACGCCATCCACGCTCATGACATGCTGAACTACGTACATGGCCCCTGTGCCGAGGTGTTTTCCTATGGGGCGACGCTGGTCAATCCGATCGAGGTCGAGGATACGGCAGCCCTTTCGGTGAAGATGCAGAATGGCTCGCTGGCGACGCTGTCGATGACGCTGGGTTCGCGCAAGGAGATCTCGCGGTTGCGCTTCTGCTTCAACGACCTCGTCGCCGAAAGCATCATCGAACCCTATACGATGGGCCGTGATCCGTGGACGTTCGTCGCCGGGACAGAGGAACATCAGGCGCGGATCGACGAAGTGCTCGCTGGCTATGTGCCTGGCGAGGATGGCTACACCCGCCAGTTCGAGCTCTTCCACAAGGCGATCATCGAAGACACCGACCCACCGGTGACATTGCAGGATGCCCGCAATTCGCTGGAACTGGTAACGGCCGCCTATTTCTCGCAGCGAACCGGACAACCGACGCCGATGCCGATCGCCGCCGATCATCCGCTCTACCGCTCCTGGCTGCCGGCAGGGGAATGGCGTGCTGCGGCCACCGTCTGAACCGGGAAGGGCTCTCCCATGCTGAAATCCTTCGAGCATGTCGGCATGACGGTCAGCGACATGGACCGCACCGTCGATTTCTACTGTGGCCTGCTCGGCCTCAGCCTCGTGCTGCGCAAGACGATGGCGAATGGCATGCAGGTAGCGTTCCTCGATGCAGGCGGCGGCATGCTGGAGGTCTTTGCGCCGCCCGGCGGCGCGTCGAGAGCGGTCGATGTGCCTGAAGATACGGCCGGCGTCCGCCACCTCACCTTTCATTTCGACAGTGTCGACGAGGCCTTTGCCCGCCTTGAACAGGCGGGCGTCGAGATCAAGGAGCGGCCGCGCTTCGCCGTCCACTCCGAGATGCTGAACAAGATCGCCTTCGTTCGCGATCCCGACGGCATCATCGTCGAGCTTGCCGAACGCTCTCAGAACCGCCAGGGCTGACACAGGTGCTGCCGATCGCTTCGCTGCGGGCGGTCAGACCGTCCCGCAGCAGATCAATCAGGTGCCGGATGAGCTTTGCTGCCATGCAAGGCTCTCCTCAGCTCGCCAGCTTGGCGCTGATATAGTTGCGCCAGCCGCCAAGTGCGGTGATTTCCTCGGCACCTTTCACCGCATGGGCCTCGCAGACGAAGCCGGAGACGCTGGAGCCGTCTTCGAGCGTCAGCTTACCGATGCCGAGGGGTGCCGGAATCTTCTGGACGAACCTGCCGAAAGCATCGGCCGGCAGTGCCCAGACCTCGACCTCCAGCCCCTGACCCTTATGGCCGGGTTCGCGCAGCAGTCCCGGTTTCGGCGGCGTGGTATTGGGCAAGACGAAGAGGCGATAGTCACCGGCCGTGCGGCAGGTCTTGACCAGACGCCCGCCGGCGCCTGCCAGTTCGTGATTGAGCGGCATGCCGGTCAGATGCGCACCGACGACCGCGATTTCGATGAAACCGTCATCGCCAGGCACAACACGGCTTGCTTCGGGGATCGCAGCCTGCCGGTCGATGCCCATGCCGGAGCTTGCTGCGCGGTGCAGCGCATCGGCAAGCGGCGCCAGCGCATCGTCGGTGAAGGCAGGTGCGATGACGGTCACGCCGCCCGGCAGCCCACCTTTGCCGAAGCCGGCCGGAACGGCGATCGCTGCGCAATCGAGCAGGTTGACGAAATTGGTGTAGCGACCGAGGCGGCCGTTGAGCACGACGGGATTGGCCAGCATGTCCGCAACGGTGTAGGTGGTCGGTGCTGTCGGCAGCAGAAGCACGTCGGCCTTTTCCCATTCGGCCTCGGTCTTGCGACGCAATTCTTCCAGCCGGTATCGGCCGTTGAAAGCCTCGACCGCGGTCTTGCCCTTGGCGCCTTCGATAATCCCCCGCACCGTCGGGTCGAAATCGGCCGCGTTCGTGGCGAGGAAGGTCTCGACCGCCGCCAGACGTTCGGCGACCCACGGCCCGTCATAAAGAAGGGCGGCGGCCTCGCGGAATGGCGCGTAATCGAATGGCACGATGGTCGCGCCGAGCGCTTTGGCCCGCTCGATGGCCTGGTCGTAGAGCGCCTCCACCTCCCTGTCGCCAAAGAACTCCCGCTCAGCGTCGGTGAGGACGCCGATGCGCAAGCCCGACACAGGCAGGTTCGCCGGCTTGGCGCGACGCGAGAAAGGATCGGCGGCATCGAAGCCTTCGGCGACCTTGCGGATCGCAACACCGTCAGAGACGGTCGCGGCAAAGATGGTGATGCAGTCGACGCTCTTGCAGGCCGGAACCGCGCCGGTGTTCGCCAAAAGGCCCGGCGTCGGCTTGATGCCGACCAGATTGTTGAAGGCAGCCGGAACGCGGCCGGAGCCCGCCGTATCGGTGCCGAGCGCAAAGGCCGCAAGGCCGGAGGCCACCGTGACCGCCGATCCGGAACTCGAACCGCCTGAGATATAGGCCGCATCGAAGACCGATCGCGGCGCGCCATAGGGCGAGCGCGTGCCGTTCAGGCCGGTCGCGAACTGGTCGAGATTGGTCTTGCCGATGATGATGGCGCCGGCCGCCTTCAAGCGGGCAACGACGGTGGAGTCCGCCTCCGGCCGATACTCATAGGCCGGGCAGGCGGCAGTCGTCGGCAGGCCGGCGGCATCGATATTGTCTTTCACGGCAAAGGGAACGCCCCAGAGCGGCAGGCTGTTTGCCTCGGGCGCACGTGCCATCAGCGCTTTCGCGGCAGCGCGCAGTTCCTCATCCGGCACCGGGGTGATGAAGATTGCCGGATCTTTCGAGGCGGCGCGGCGGGAGATCACCTCTTCGATGGCATCGAGCGGTGTCAGGCCGGATCGATAGGCGGCGCGAAGGCTTGAGAGATCGAGGATGGTCGGCAGCATGTCAGCATTCCTCCAGAACGACGATGATATCGCCGGCTTTGACGTTTCTTCCCGGCCCGGCGCGCAGATCGCGGACGCGCCCTGCCGCATGGGCGGTGACGTTGATTTCCATTTTCATCGATTCGATGATGGCGAGTGTATCGCCGACCGCAACCGAAGCACCCGGCTCGACCAGCAATTTCCAGATATTGCCGGGCACGGCGCTGGCAACACCGAAGCAGCCGTCGGGAATATCCCCATCCGGACTTTCGCCCGCGCCTTCGTCGGTGACGAAACTGTCGAGCCCGGCTTCCTTCCAGCGCTGGCGTTCGGCATCGAAGGCGGCCTGCTGCGTTGCCTTGAATCGGCCGATCGACGCCGAATTCACCTGCAATTCCTTCTCGTAGGCGGCATAGGAGAATTCCGTCTCCTCGATCCTGATCGGATAGCCACCATGCGGGAAGGCGGCGCGCGCCTCCGTCAATTCCTGATTGCTGACCGGGAAGAAACGGATCTGGTCGAAGAAGTTCAGCAGCCAAGGTTTTCCCTTGGCAAAGGCCGGCGTCTCCCGCCATGTGTTCCAGACTTGGATGGTGCGGCCGAAGAGCTGGTAGCCGCCCGGTCCTTCCATGCCGTAGATGCACATATAGGCGCCGCCGATGCCGACGGCATTTTCCGGCGTCCAGGTGCGGGCGGGATTATACTTCGTCGTCACGAGGCGATGGCGCGGATCAGTCGGGGTCGCAACCGGCGCGCCGAGATAGACGTCGCCGAGACCGAGCACCAGGTAGCTTGCATCGAAGACGATATCGCGGACGGCCTGTTCGTCGGAAAGGCCGTTGATGCGGCGGATGAACTCGATATTCGACGGGCACCAGGGCGCATTCGGGCGCACGAGCTCCTGATACTTGCGCATGGCAAGTTCCGCATCCGGATCGTTCCAGGAGAGCGGCAGATGCACGATGCGGCTCGGCACCGTGACCTCCTGTGCCGCCGGAAGGGTCGCCTCGATCTCGGAGAGCAACCCGAGCAGGCGCCGGCGCGTCAGCTGCGTGCCGTCATAATGGATCTGCAGCGAGCGGATACCGGGGGTGAGGTCGACAACGCCGGGGAGGCGGGCCTCGATGACCGCCTGCATCAGCAGGTGCACCCGCAGCCGCAGCGCGATATCGAGCGTCATCGGCCCATATTCGACGAGCAGATTGTCGTCGCCCTGGCGGCGATAAACGACAGAAACCGGGCCATCCTCGCTGATGCCGAGGATCGGCGAACCTGTTTCTTCCGAGGGCCGCCGCACCGCCGGGCCGGCGATCGGGTCTTCCGGCCGCGCCACCGCATGAAAACGGATACGGTCGCCGGGCTTGAACTGGCCCATCTTCCACTGCTCGTCGCGGGCAATCACCGCCGGGCAAACGAAGCCGCCAAGGCTCGGGCCGTCAGGGCCGAGAATAATCGGCATGTCGCCGGTAAAATCGATCGCCCCGATCGCATAGGCATTATCGTGCAGGTTGGAGGGGTGCAGCCCCGCCTCACCGCCGTCGCTACGTGCCCATTGCGGGGCGGGGCCGATGAGGCGGACCCCGGTGCGGGCGCTGTTGAAATGCACCTCGTAAGCCGTCGAAAACAGCGTCTCGATATCGCTATCCTCGAAGAAATCGGGCGCACCGTGTGGACCGTAGACGACGCCGACATCCCATTCGCGCGTCAAGGCGGCCGCCTCCGTCGCGGGTCTCACCGGTTCGGCCGGTACTTGGCTAGCAAAATGCAGCACATGCCCTGTCTTCAGGGTGCCGGTGGCGTTGCCGCCGAATTGGCCAAGGCCGAAGGTCGCGCGCGAGCCGAGCACAACGGGAGCGGCAAAACCACCGGCGACGGCGAGATAGGCGCGTTGTCCCGGTCCTTCGATCGAACCGATCGACAGAACCTGACCCGCCCGGATTGTCACCTGGGCGTCATGCGGCAATTTTACGCCGTCGCATGTCATTGGCATCCGCGCGCCGGCAAGCGCGATCGTCTGGTCGGCATAAAACCGCAATGTCGGACCGGAAACGGTCAACTCCAGCGCAGCCGTCACATCGTCATTGCCGACCAGCCGGTTGGCATGGCGGAAGGAGCGCTCGTCCATTGGCCCGCTCGGCGGCACACCGACATGCCAGAGGCCGAGCCGGCCCGGCAGTTCCTGGATGCTTGACTGCGCGCCGGGCGCAAGAACCTCGACGACATCGGGAACGAAGGCGAAGTCGCGTAGCGCCGTCGTCTTAACCTTGGCGCTGGCAAGCAATTCGGAAGCGGCGATCGCCCTGAGGTAATCGAGATTGGTCTCGATGCCCGATATCGATGTTTCGGCGAGTGCTACCTTCAGCTTCTCGATCGCCGCCGGACGATCTTCCGCCGCCACGATCAGCTTGGCGAGCATCGGGTCATAGAAGGGCGTGACCTCGGTTCCCGTCTCGACCCAGCCGTCGACGCGGGCGCTTTCCGGAAAAATGACTTCGGTCAAAAGGCCGGCACTCGGGCGGAAATCGGCATGCGGCATCTCAGCATAGATCCGCATCTCGATCGCCGCACCCCTCGGCGTCAGGGCCTTAGCACCCGAGAGCACGTCTTCGCCGGCCGCCTGCCGTATCATCCATTCGACGAGGTCGATGCCGAAGACGGCTTCCGTGACAGGATGTTCGACCTGCAGGCGGGTATTGACCTCGAGGAAATAGAATTCCTCGCGCTGGGGATCATAGATGAATTCGACAGTGCCGGCCGATTCATAGGAGACCGAGCTTCCCAAATCGACCGCCGCCTTGTGCAGGCGCGCCCTTGTCTCCGCAGAAAGGCCGGGCGCAGGCGTTTCCTCGACGACCTTCTGGTTCCGCCGCTGCAGCGAGCAGTCGCGTTCGCCGAGCGCAATCACTCCGCCCTTGCCGTCGCCGAAGATCTGCACCTCGACATGGCGCGCTTCGGCAACGAAACGCTCGATGTAGACGCGCGCATCGCCGAAGCTGGCGCGCGCGGTCCGCTGCACGCTTTCGAAGGAAGCCTTGAGGCCGGCGGCATCGGCGCAGAGCTGCATGCCGATGCCGCCGCCGCCGGCCGTGCTTTTCAACATGACGGGATAACCGACGGTCTCAGCAGCCGAAAGCGCCTCGTCGACGCTCTGCAAGAGATCGGTGCCGGGCAGCAGCGGCACGCCGCTCACTTTCGCCAATTCTCGTGCCGTATGCTTCAAGCCGAAGGCCGACAGATGTTCTGGGCGCGGGCCGATGAAGGCGATGCCTTCAGCGGCGAGCCGCTCGGCAAAGCCGATATTCTCCGAGAGGAAGCCGTAGCCTGGGTGCACGGCCTCAGCGCCCGTCGCCTTGCAGGCAGCGATGACGGCATCGACGTCAAGATAGCTTTCGGCAGCAGGCGCCGGGCCGAGGCGGACGGCTTCATCAGCGGTCAGCGCCGGCTTCGAGAACCGGTCGGCATCGGAATAGACGGCAACCGAGGCAATGCCCATCCGCTTCAATGTGCGGATGACGCGGACGGCGATTTCGCCGCGATTGGCGATAAGGACTTTGGTGAACATTGATCAGTCCTCGCCGTCCCAGATCAGCACCCGGATCGGCGTCGGATCGAAACCGTTGCAAGGATTGTTGATCTGCGGGCAATTGGAGATGACGCAGAGCACGTCCATCTCCGCCACCAGTTCGACATAGTCGCCAGGCGCGGAAATGCCGTCGACGATGGTCATCTCGCCGTTCGGCTTGATCGGCACGTTCATGAAGAAATTGATGTTCGGCACGATGTCGCGCTTGCTCATGCCGTGTTTTGTCACCTCGATCACGAAATTGTCGCGGCAGGCATGCAGGTATTTGGTGCCGTGGCCAAAGCGCACCGTGTTGCTCTCGCAGGAGCAGGCGCCGGCTGATGTATCGTGGCGGCCGCAGCTGTCGGCCGTCATGACAAGCATGACGTTGCCTTCGTTCGAGATGATCTGCGTGCCGGTGCCGATATAGGCGCCACCTTGTGCCCGCATCGTATCCTGGTTGGAATAACGTTCGGCAAAATCATCGGCGCGATAAAACAGCGTATCGATCGCCTGTTGGCCGTAGCTGTCCTCGATGCGGATGGTCTGACCCTTGCGCACGATGCCGGACCACGGCGCTTCGGCCGGGATGAAATGTTCCTGCACGGCGTTTTCGAGGCTGCGCGAAGCTGAAGTCTTGATGAAATCGGTCATCGTCATCCTCCTCAGGCCAGCATCGAGGCGTTGTTCTCGAAACCGCGAAGGGCTTCGGCGGTTGCCGTGCGCGACAGATCGTCGACTGCGGGTGCGGGCGCGCGAAAGCGCGTGACGATCACCGGCTTCGGCGCATAGACCGGATCGGGATCGAGTGGATGCGGGCAATTGGAAAGGCCGACGATCATGTCCATTTCAGCGCGCAGCTCGGCATAATCGCCGCTGTTGGAGAGTTTGCCGCGCCAGTGGAAGCCACCGTCGTCGTCGACGCGGACGGGGGCGAAGAGATTGAGAATCGAAGGGATGTCGCGCCTGGTGAAACCAAGCTTGCCGGCGACGAGCACGAGATTGTCGCGGGTGTTACGGGTCTTGACGCCGGGATATTTTGCGACGTTCGAAGCTGCGGTCGAGCCGCCCATCAGGCAGTCGTGGGCGCCGGAACTATCCTCGATCAGCGAAAACATCACTCGACCCATGTCTGAGAAGATGACTCGGCCCTTGCCGAGAGCGGTCGTCCACTGCACCTTGACCGTATCGACGAGATTGAGCCGTTCGCTGGTATCAGTGGCGTTCCAGGCAACGAGCGCCACGGTCGATCCGCCTTCGCCCTGGTCAATGCGGAGCGCCTCGCTGCGCTTCAGCGCGGTTGACCAGTACCAGCCGCCGGGGATGGTCTCCTGATGGATGATCGCGGTGGCATCGATTGCGGGGGCGGGCAGGGGGCTCGGCGCCGGCAGGGCCTTCGGCGCAAATTCCAGCCCCTTCTTCTGATGTTCCTCATAACGCTGCCGGTTGGCGGCGATCTCTTCGGGCGAACGTCTGACATGCATCATGGTTTTTCTCCTGACGGACTGGAAGCCGGGTCGTCCCGGCGAAGGCCCAGAGAAATGACCGGGCCGTCCCGGTCGGGGCTGAAGACGGTGGGCGCGCCGGCAAGCCTGGGCGGCCAGATGGAAATGTCCTTGGTGATCGTCGCGCCGTAGCGTTCCTTTTCCTCCGGGCGGTCACGCTTGCGCTCGAAGGCGACGACCCGCGTCGCCAGCGTAAAGGCCTCGCGCATGTCGTGCGTCACCATGACGACGGTCATCTGCGTTTCGTGCCAGAGGCGCTTCATCAATGTGTGGATTTCGGTGCGGATGCCGGGGTCAAGCGCGCCGAAGGGCTCATCGAGCAGCAGCACCTTCGGTTTCATGATCAGCGCCTGCGCCAGCGCCAGGCGTTGCTGCATGCCGCCGGATAGTTGCGCCGGATATTTGCCCTCGGCGCCGGAAAGGCCGACCTCGCCGATCAGTCGCCGGGCTTCGTCGATGGCATTGCGACGGGCAGCGCCGAAAAGCTTGGCCTTATAGCGAGACGCTGAGAGTTCCCGCCCAAGCAGCACATTGCCGAGCACGGTCAGATGCGGGAAGACCGAGTAGCGCTGGAAGACGACGCCGCGATCCGGCCCTGGCTCCTGCGGCAGAGCTTCGCCGTCCAGCAAGATGGTCCCTCGCGTTGGCCGCTCCTGGCCGAGCAGCATGCGCAGGAACGTCGACTTGCCGCAGCCGGACGGGCCGACAAGGGCGACGAATGCGCGCGCGGCGACAGTCAGCGACACATCTTCGAGTACGATCTGGTCACCATACTCTTTCCAGACCCTTTCGATCACCAGTTCGCTCATGCCTGCTTCTCCAGTTCCGACCAGGGGAAGACGGCGATGCGGATGCGATCGAGGATATAATTCATGACCACGGCGAGCAGCGTGATCCAGACGACATAGGGAAAGATGACGTCCATCGAGAGATAGCGGCGGACGAGGAAGATGCGGTAGCCGAGACCGGAATCCGACGAAATCGCTTCGGCGGCGATCAGGAACAGCCAGGCTGGACCGAGTTGAAGCCTGAGGCAGGTGATCAGCCGCGGCAGGATCTGCGGCAGCACGACGCGAAGGCCGATCTGCCAGGAGGACCCGCCGAGCGTTTCAGCCTTGACGATCTGTTCGCGTGGCAGTTCCAGCGCCTTTAGCGCAAGGTCGCGGATCATTGTCGGCGCAACGCCGATGACGATGAGCGCGATCTTCGAGGCTTCGCCAAGCCCCATGGCGATGAAGAGGATCGGCAGCAGCGCCAGCGGCGGCACCATTGAGATAACGGCGACGAAAGGGGAGAGCAGCGCCCGGAGATAGGGCAGCATGCCGATCAGCATGCCGATGACGAGCGCGGTGATCGTGGAGATGCTAAGGCCGGCAAACAGGCGGACCAGGCTCGCGCCGGTATCGGACCAAAGCAGGTATTCGCCGGTGCGCGGATCGGCAACAAAGGCCATACGGTCGATCGCATCGGCAAAACCGGCAAGACCGGGCAGCAGCTTGTCATTGGCATTTTCCGCCAATCGTGCCGCCGAGCCGAAAGTGTAGGCAACGATCAGCAGCACGAAGGGCAGCAGCGTCAGGGCAAGTTGCGCACCCCGGCTCGGCCTTGTGTTGATCCAGCGCATGAGGAAAGCTCCGCTGATGAAGGTCAGGCGGCGCGGTCAATGCCGCGCCGCGGCTTTTACATCGCTCAGAGCGAACCGTCGGCGGCGGCCTTCATGTAGGTCTCGGTGAAGCGCAGCTTGACGTTGCCGGTGTCGCCGAGGATCTTGCCGTCCGGCATTTCAATGCCGATGACATCGGCCGACGGCGCGCCATTGCCGAGCAGGCCCTTCTCGAACAGGAAGTTGCGGACAAGATCCATTGTCTTCGGCAGGCTGCCCGAGGCAGTGAAGGCAACGGCATCGGCCGGCTTAGCAAACAGCTTGGTGGCGGCAAGCTGGGATTCGAAGCCCTTGAGATCGGTGCCCGATGCCTGGCCCATCGCCTCGCGTGCGGCCTTGCCGTCGGCACTGTCGGCAGTCAGTAGTGCTGCGGTTTCATACCAGATGCCGGCGAGCGCCTTGCCGAAATTCGGATTGTCCTTCAGCACGCCTGAATTGGCGACCATCAGGTCGATGATCTCGCCCGGCACCTGTGAGCTGTCGAAGACCTTCTTGGCCGTGGGATCCTCGAGGATGGTCGAGACCAGCGGGTTCCAGGTGACGACCGCGGTCACGTCAGCCGTCTTGTAAGCGGCGACCATGTCGGCGTCGGAGGTGTTGACCACTTTCACGTCGCGCTCGGTCAGCTTGATGCTTTCGAGTGCGCGGGCGAGCAGGTAGTGCGAGACGGAAAATTCGACGAGATTGACGTTCTGTCCCTTGATGTCGGCAAGGCTCGCTTTGTCCTTGAGGATGACGGCATCATTGCCGTTCGAGAAGTCGCCGACAATCACGGCTGTGGTATCGACGCCGCCGGCAGCCGGGATCGACAGGCCGTCCATGTTGGTGAGGGTCACGGCGTCGAAGGCGCCTGCGGTATACTGGTTCATCGATTCGACGTAGTCGTTGAACTGGGTCACCTCGATCTTGATGCCGTATTTGTCGGCCCATTTCTTGACGATGCCGTGATCGGCGGCGTAACCCCAGGGCATCCAGCCGACATAGATCGACCAGGCAACCTTGAAGTCAGTTTTCTGTTCGGCCTTCGCGATGGAGCCGAGTCCCAGCGCCAGGGACGCCGTCAGTGCGGTAATCGATAGAATCTTCGAAAAAGTCTGCATTGAAATTCCCCTTTTGCTTTTCTTCAAAAGGGATCGGCAATGACCATCGTGCCGCCAATCCCTTGGCTTACGAGGTCTCCCGGGCTTTTGTCCCGCCGTGCACCCGGCGGGATGTCTCCCCTGCCGGTGGTAGCTCTCGGACCAGCCACGCCTTGCGACGCCGGAACCCTAGCCACCAACTCTGCAACTATCGAAGCAAAGTGTGTGCCAAATTATAAATCATTGATTTTATTGAGGGTGCGATGGCGCCAATTCCCTGGCAAATGCAATAGTGCATGCACTTGCACAGAAAATGTGCGTATTCTGCCGCCACCTTAGGCGTTGGTTCCTTTTTGCCCAGTGAAAAACAAGTCGCAGGCAGACGCACAGAACGCCGAATTGCGGCTGGCCCTGAGCTAGTTCCGGAAAGCGCCGGCCGGGACCGTAGTCACCAGCCGGATATCGCGGCGGAAGTCCGACGGCGACATGCCGGCGATGTGGCGGAAGGATTTGTTGAAGGCGCTGATCGAGCCGAAGCCGCTGTCCATCGCCACCTGCAGCACGTTGGCGCCCTCGCTCATCAGCATCGCCTGAGCGCGCGACAGCCGCAGCAGTGTCACATATTTGCTGAGCGTCATGCCGGTCGATCGCTTGAACAGGTTCATCGCATATTTCGGATGCAGGTCGGCGGCGCGGGCGATATCGACCGAATCGATGTCGTGCAGGAAATTGGCGGCGATGAAATCGCACATGCGCGCGACGCTGCGCGAGGAATGAGGATACGGGTGATCGCCGTCGAGATTGATGGCCGCCTGCGATGTCATCGAATAGGGTTCGAGCGCGATCCGCTCGATGCGCAGCAGCAGTTCGTCGACGGCGTGCTGGGCCTTGGCGGGATCGCCTGAGTTGGCATAGCGGAACCAGCGGGTGAAGTTCTCCCTGTCGGCGGCATCCGTTGCCGAGGTCAGCAGCGTCTCGCCCTTCATCAGCCGGCTGGAAACGTTGATCGGCAGGCGCAGCCGGAAGAAATAGACGAGCGGCAGATGGGCGCCGGCATAGAGCGAATCATCCGAGGATTCGTCCATCTGATGTGGCTGACCACCCCAAAAGAGGCACATTTCGCCGGCGTTCAGCCGGAATTCGTGGTCGCTCATCCGGTAGTGCACGGTGCCGCGCATCACGTAGTTGACCTCGACCTGCGCATGCCAGTGCGGCATGGCCATGACAGGTGGATGGGCATGAAACATCTGCAGCGCTGTCGGCAAACCCTCGATGCTGCTCGCGCCGGGCTGGTAGATTGCACGTGTGCCGACCTTACTTTCCGCCAAATTCATGTTCCCTTTTTAGGAGACACCCGCTCCCTTACAGATAGTCTAACCGCGTTCGTGAAAGATCGGCAATTGAAAAGGGAGGATTTTCAATGCGCTTCAAACTTCTCGCTGCGACCGCAGCTGTAGCATTGCTTGCTTCCGGCTCCGCATTCGCGCAGTCGGCTAATCTCACCATCTGGAGCTGGAATGTCGCTGCATCGGCATTGAAGTCCACGCTTCCAGGCTTCAACAAGCAGTTTCCCGATATCAAGATCACCGTCGAGGACCTCGGCAACAGCCAGGTCTTCGACAAGACGCTCGCTGCCTGCGCTGCCGGCGGAGACGGCTTGCCTGACATCGTCAGCATCGAGAATTTCGAGGCTGAAATCTTCTGGAGCCGTTTCCCGGATTGCTTCGCCAATCTGAAGGAGCTCGGCTACACGGCCGATATCCAGGCGAAATTCCCTGATTTCAAGCGCACCGAGCTTGAAGTCGGCGATGTCGCCTATGCCATGCCGTGGGATTCCGGTCCTGTCGCCGTCTTCTACCGCCGCGATCTCTACGAAAAGGCCGGCGTCGATCCGAGCACGATCAGCACCTGGGACGATTTCATCGCTGCCGGCAAAAAGGTTTCCGCCGCCAATCCCGGCGTCGTCATGGCCCAGGCCGACTTCAACGGCGACAGCGAATGGTTTCGCATGATCGCCAACGAACAGGGCTGCGGCTACTACTCGACCGACGGCCAGAATATCACCATCAACCAGCCGGCCTGCGTCGCCTCGCTGCAAAAGGTGAAGGAGATGAAGGATGCCGGGACGCTGACGTCGGCCAACTGGGACGAAAAGATCCAGGCCAATACCGCCGGCAAGGCCGCAAGCCAGCTGTATGGCGGCTGGTATGAGGGCACCGTGCGCTCGACCTCTCCCGATCTCAAGGGCAAGTGGGGCGTCTACAGAATGCCGAGCCTGACGGCCGATGGCCCGCACGCGGCCAATCTCGGCGGTTCGTCGCTCGCCATTTCGGCGACATCCGCAAACAAGGAAGCTGCCTGGAAATTCGTCAACTACGCCCTCGGCACGGATGAGGGCCAGATCACCATGCTGAAGGAATTCGGTCTGGTCCCGTCGCTGCTTTCGGCCGAGAAGGATCCCTTCGTCAATGAACCGCAGCCCTATTGGGGCGGCCAGAAGGTCTGGGCGGATATCCTGGCGACACTGCCGAAGATCGTGCCGAGCCGCGGCACCGCCTTCCAAAGTGATGCCGAAGCCATCTTCAAGGCAACGCAGACGAAGTTCTTCTCCGGCGGCTATCCCGATGCGAAGGCGGCTCTCGACGATGCCGCCAACCAGATCGCTTCGGCGACCGGCCTTCCGATCGCGCAATGAATGACGATGCCGGGCGCTTCAGGCGCCCGGCTTTCCCCCGGTTTGCAAAGCGGCCGGTCATTCGTTCGTGAGGAGGAGGCTTGATGCCGTTCAGAACCCGGAGCGCCTATGCGTTCCTCGCCCCCTATCTGCTGGTCTTTGCCACCTTCTGGGTCTGGCCGATCATCAACTCGTTCCTGATTTCGTTTCAGAACACCCGAATCAATCCGTGGAAATTCAGTTTCCAGGCCAATTGGGGCCGGCTCTTCTATGACCCGGCTTTCTACAACGCTCTCTACAATACGCTGATCATCCTGTTGATCCAGGTGCCTGTGATGATCGCGCTTGCGACGGTCATGGCCGTAATGCTCAATTCGCCGCTGCTGAAAGCGCGGCCGCTCTTCCGCTTCGCCTTCTTTGCGCCTGTCGTCGTCGGCGAGGTCGCCTATGCTGCCGTCTTCCGGCTGATGTTCAGCCTCGATTTCGGCATCATCAACAAGCTGATCTCGGCCGTCGGTCTGAGCCCGGTCTCCTGGTTCGACAACGCGAACGCCGCCATGGCGTTGATCATCCTTGCCGTCACATGGCGCTGGGCGGGCTACAACGCGATCATCATCCTCGCCGGTCTGCAGTCGATTCCCGACGATGTCTACGAGGCAGCGACACTCGACCGGGTGAGCAAGATCCAGCAATTCTTTCATATCACCCTGCCGCTTCTGAAACCGATCATCCTCTTTTGCGTGGTTCTTTCGGTGATCGGCACCATGCAGCTGTTCACCGAGCCCTTCCTGATCACCAATCGTGGCGGTCCCGGCGGCGGCACCGAGACGCTCGGCCTGCTGCTTTATCGCCAGGGCTTCACTTCGCTGAACTTCGGCTATGCCTCGGCGATCGCCTATACGATGGCTGCCCTTGCCGTGGCGATCTCGCTTCTCAATCTCTGGGTCGGGAGGGATCCGAAATGAAATCCAAATCGCAATCCCTTCTGCTGCGCCAGATCGCGTTGCATGCCGCACTGGCTCCGCTCGCGATCATCTGGCTGTTTCCGCTCTGGATGATGTTCGTCTTCTCGACCATGCCCGACAACGGCATCTTCAGCCCTGACATCGTGCTCTGGCCATCGACCAATTTCGTCGAGAATTTCAAGAACCTGCAGGCCGATACCGATTTCATCGGCGCCATGGTGATCTCCGTCGGCGTCGCGCTCATCTATACGGTCCTGTCGGTACTGCTGACCTCGATGGCGGGCTGGGCGCTGGCGCGTTACCGTTTCGTCGGCCGTTCCATCGTTATCGCCATCATCCTCGGCACGATCACGCTGCCGTTTTCGGTGGTCGTCATCCCGCAATTCATCATGGTGGCACGCGAATTCAAGCTGGCAAACACCTGGGTGGCGCTGATCGTACCGCCGTTGTTCAATTCGCTCGGCGTGCTGTTCATGCGGCAATCTTTCTCGATGATGCCGGGCGAGCTCTTTGATGCGGCCCGGGTCGAAGGCGTCAAGGAATGGCAGATCTTCCTGCGCATCGCCCTGCCGCTGGCACGCCCGACTATGGCGGCACTGGCGATCATCCTCTTCCTCGCCTCGTGGAACAACTATCTCTGGCCGCTGCTGATCAATTCCAAACCGGGAATGATGACGGCGCCGGTGGCGCTCGGAACGCTGATCGGCCTCACCAAGGTGTCATGGGGCGGCATCATGGCCGGCGCGGTGCTGCTGACGGCGCCGATCCTCGTCGTCTTCGTGGCTCTCCAGCGCCATTTCATCGCCGGCATCGCGGCCGGCGCAATCAAATAATCGAACAATAGGGAGGCCGCATGGCAGAGCTTTCACTCAGCAACATCGTCAAGCGCTTCGGCGGCTTTGAGATCATCCACGGCGCCAATCTGGAGGTGAAGGACGGCGAATTCGTCGTCTTCGTCGGCCCCTCCGGCTGCGGCAAGTCCACGCTGCTCAGGATGATCGCCGGCCTCGAGGATATCACCTCAGGCGAGCTTCAGATCGGCGGCAGGGTCGTCAACGACGTCGAGCCGGCCGATCGCGGCATCGCCATGGTGTTCCAGTCCTACGCGCTCTATCCGCATCTGACGGTCGAGGAAAATTTGAGCTTCGGCCTGCGCATGAACG
Organism: Rhizobium beringeri; assembly: GCF_004306515.1. Lineage (NCBI taxonomy): Bacteria > Pseudomonadati > Pseudomonadota > Alphaproteobacteria > Hyphomicrobiales > Rhizobiaceae > Rhizobium > Rhizobium beringeri. The sequence continues at coordinate 219,998 of NZ_SILG01000004.1, forward strand.
GCAATCCGAAAGCCGATACCGAGCGGCGCGTGCGCCATGTCGCCGAGATCCTGCAGATCACCGAGTTGATGAAGCGGCGGCCGAAGCAGCTTTCCGGCGGCCAGCGCCAGCGCGTCGCCATTGGCCGCGCCATCGTCCGCGAACCCCAGGTCTTCCTGTTCGACGAACCTTTGTCGAACCTCGATGCGGAGTTGCGCGTGCAGATGCGCGTCGAAATATCAAGACTGCACAAGCAGCTCGGCACGACGATGATCTACGTCACCCACGACCAGACGGAAGCGATGACGCTCGCCGACAGGATCGTCGTGCTGCGCGCCGGCAATATCGAACAGATCGGCGCGCCGCTCGACCTTTACGACGACCCCGCAAACCAGTTCGTCGCCGGTTTCGTAGGCTCGCCGAAGATGAATTTCCTGAAGGCCGTGGTGGTTGAGACGCAGCCGGGCCGGGCGGTGATCGGGCTGGAAAGTGATCCCAATACGCGCCTGTCGCTGCCCGTCGCCGATCCTGTCGCTGCCGGCGCCAAGGTGACGCTCGGCATCCGTCCCGAACATTTCGTCGATGCGGGCATGGGCGATGCCGACCTCACCGTCACCATCGACGTCGCCGAACACCTCGGCAATACCAGTTACATCTACGCCACCATTGGTCCCGAGCAACTGATCATCGAGCGGCCGGAATCGCGCGTCGCCGGCAATCGCGAAACGCTGACAGTCGGCCTTCCCGCCAACCGCACATTCCTTTTCGACGGCGCCGGTAAACGGCTTCGCTGAACCAAATCCCAGGACAGAAAGACGAAAGAGGATTTTCCATGACTTCAGATCAACCGATCCGCTGGGGCATCATTGGCCCCGGCACCATCGCCCGCACCTTTGCAGACGGCGTCGCCCATTCGCGCACGGGCAAGCTGGTGGCGATTGCTACCCGCAATCCGGCAAAGCCGGGGCTTGCCGAAAGCTTCCCCGGCGCCCGCATCGTCAATGGCTACGAGGCGCTGCTTTCCGACCCCGAGGTTGATGCTGTCTATATCTCCGTGCCCCATACCGGCCACGCCGAATGGGCGATCAAGGCTGCACGCGCCGGCAAGCACATCCTGGTGGAAAAGCCGATCGCGCTGTCGGCCTATGATGCCGAAGCGGTTTATTACGAGGCGAAAAAAGCCGGCGTCTTTGCCGGGGAAGCCTTCATGTATCGCGTGCATCCGCAGACAGAGAAGCTGGTCGAACTCGTCAAAAGCGGCGTCATCGGCACTGTTCGCATCCTCCGATCGAGTTTCGGCTTCAACATGGGCAGCTACAAGCCGGAACACCGGCTTTTCGCCAACGACACGGCCGGTGGCGGCATTCTCGATGTCGGCGGTTATCCGGTCTCGATGGCCAGACTGATTGCCGGCGCCGCAGAGGGCAAGGCCTTCCTCGAACCGGAGAAGGTTTCGGGCGTCGCCCATCTCGGCCAAAGCGGCGTCGATGAATGGGCATCTGCCGTGCTCAAGTTCCCGAACGAGATCATCGCCGAAGTCTCATGCTCGATCATGGCGCAGCAGGACAATGTGCTGCGCATCATCGGCTCCGAGGGCCGGATCGAGGTCCAGGACTTCTGGTTTGCCTCCGGCCACAAGGGCGGCGTCGGTAAGATCGAGATCTTCAAGGGCGGCAGCCGAGAAACCGTCGAACTCAGGGAGGATCGCTGGCTCTATTCCTTCGAGGCGGACGCGGCCGGCGATGCCATCCGCGCCGGCAAGACCGAATTCAGCTCTCCCGGCATGAGCTGGGCAGATTCGATCGGAAACCTGCGTGTACTCGACCAGTGGCGTGCCTCGGTCGGCCTCGAATACGGCGTGGAAAAAGCCGGCAAACGCACGACAAACATTGCCGGCGGCGCGATCGCGCGCGGCAACAGCGTTCCGCAGCGTCAAATTCCCGGCATTTCCAAGCCGGCCTCGGTCGTGACGCTCGGCTTCGAGTTCTTCCCGAACTTCGCCGCCGCCTCGCTGACGCTCGACGCCTTCTACGAGGCCGGCGGCAATGCCTTCGACACGGCCTATGTCTATGGCGGCGGCAAGACGGAAGCGATCTTCGGCGACTGGCACACGAGCCGCAAGGTGCCGCGCGAGGAGGTCGTGCTGATCGGCAAGGGCGCGCATTCGCCGCTTTGCTATCCCGATATGATCGCAAAGCAGCTCGACCAGTCGCTTTCGAGGCTGAAGACCGACTATGTCGACATCTATTTCATGCATCGTGACAATACCGACGTGCCCGTCGGCGAGTTCGTCGATGCCATGGATGCCGAGGTCAAGCGTGGACGCATCCGCGGCATATTCGGTGGTTCGAACTGGACGCGGGCGCGCTTCGACGAGGCGATCGCCTATGCCGAAAAGACCGGCAAGACGGCGCCAGCAGCACTTTCCAACAACTTCTCGCTCGCCGAGATGCTCGATCCGATCTGGGCCGGCTGCGTTGCCGCTTCCGATGACGACTGGAAAAAGTGGCTGAACGAGAAACAGATCCCGAACTTTGCCTGGTCGAGCCAGGGCCGTGGCTTCTTTACCGATCGCGCCGGCCGCGACAAGCGAGATGACGAGGAGATCGTCCGGGTCTGGTATTCCGAGCGCAACTTCGAACGCCGCGACCGTGCTATCGAGCTTGCCAACAAACTCGGACGCAATCCGATCCACATCGCACTTGCCTATGTGATCGCCCAGCCTTTCCCGGTCATTCCGCTGATCGGGCCGCGCACCGTCGCCGAGTTGGAAGACAGCCTCTCGGCGCTCGACATCAAGCTGACACCCGATCAGGTGAAGTGGCTGGAAGGCTGAAGCAACAGCAAAGGGCGCGGTTTGAACCGCGCCCTTTGCTTTACTTGCGCAGCTCGGAAGCTTTCTTCCTGGCCGCGTCGTCCATCAGCTCATACCACATGGCGTTGAGGACGGCGAAGGCTGCGGCCAGCGGCAGGCCGAGCATCCATGCAAAATACCACATCGTTTGGTCTCCCTCAGAGCAATTCCAGGAAAAGTGCGAAGCGGTTTTCCGTCCGGAATTGCGTAAAAACAAAAGGTTAGAGCGGTTCTCCTGAATCGCTCTAGTAAGCGTGGCTATTTTTATCGGTGATGGACTTCTCATCGACCTTGCCCCACAGAACCTTGTAGACCCAGGCCGTGTAGGCGAAGATGATCGGCAGGAAGATCACCGTCACGACCAGCATGATGAACAGTGTCATGTGGCTGGAGGATGCATCCCAGACCGTCAGGCTTGATCGCGGATCGAGCGAGGAGGGCAGGATGAACGGGAACATCGATAGGCCTACCGTCGAGATGATGCCAAAGATCGCCACCTTGCTGAAGAGCAGCGTCATGACCTCGCGCCTTGCCCGCATGGCAATGAAGGCCAGTGCCCCGCCGGCGAAGCCGAGGACGGGCGCGATGATCATCCATGGATGAGCGGCGTAATTGGTAAGCCACGCGCCTTTCTCCAGCGCCACGGTCTTCAGCAGCGGGTTGGAGGGGCCGATCGGGTTGATATCGCTGGTGATGCGATAGCCACCGACGCCGATCCACAGGAAGAGGCCGCCGAGTGCGAAAAGCACGATGACGGCAAGGGCGGCGATGCTGCCATAGCTTCTGGCACGCACTGCGACCGGGCCACTCGACTTCAACACCAGCCATGCCGCACCATGCATCGTCAGCATGGCTAGGGAAAGCAGGCCGCAGAGCAGCGCATAAGGGTTGAGCAGGGCAAAGAACGAGCCCTCGTAGAAGATCCGCATATCGTCGGCAAAGCGGAAGGGCACGCCCTGCAGCACATTGCCGACGGCAACGCCGAAGATCAGTGAGGGCACGAAACCGCCGATGAAGAGCGCCCAGTCCCAGCCGCTGCGCCAGCGGGCGCTTTCCCGCTTCGAGCGGTATTTGAAGCCAACCGGACGCAGGATGAGCGCGAAGAGGATCGCAAACATCGCCAGATAGAAGCCCGAGAAGGACACCGCATAAAGCGGCGGCCAGGCGGCGAAGATGGCGCCGCCGCCGAGGATCAGCCAAACCTGGTTGCCCTCCCAGGTGGCGCCGATGGTGTTGATCGCCACGCGCCGTTCCGTATCGGTCCGGGCGACGAAAGGCAGAAGTGTGCCGACGCCGAGATCGAAACCGCCTGTCGTCGCAAAGGCGATCAGCAATACGCCAAGCAGCAGCCACCAGATGAGACGCAGGGTTTCATAGTCGATGAGTTCGTGAAGGATCATGGCAGGTCACTCCGCGGCCGGGACGAGGGTTTCGGAAATCAGAACCGCTTCCGGCTCGTCGTCCGGCTCCGGTCCTTGCTTGATTGCCTTGATCATCAGGCCCATCTCGATGACGATCAGCGTCGTGTAGAGTGCCGCAAAACCGATGATGGTCAGAAGCACGGTGCCGGCGCCGAGGCTGGAGACGGCGGCTGCCGTCGGCAGCATACCTTCGATCACCCAGGGCTGGCGGCCGAACTCGGCAACGACCCAGCCGAGTTCAATGGCAACCCAGGGCAGGGGGATCGCCAGCACGGCAATCTTCAGAAGCAGCGGATATTTGTCGAGATGGCGGCGCGCCGACAGCCAAAAGAAGGTGGCGGTCAGCAGGATGAAGAAGATACCGAGGCCGACCATGATGCGGAAGGACCAGAAGAGCGTCGGCACGTGCGGGATGGTATCGCGCGCAGCCTGAACGATCTGCTCGTCGGTCGCCTGGCGCGGATCGTCGACGTAGCGCTTCAGAAGAAGAGCGTAACCGAGATCATGGCCGAGATCCTCGAAGGAGCTGCGCACTTCCTGCGCAACCTGATCCTGCGCCGGTACTGCACGGATCTGCATCAGCGCGTCGTAAGCTTTGATACCGTCGCGAATCCGGGTTTCGGCTTGCTGTTCGAGCTTGTCGATGCCGGGGATTTCGGTCGTCAGCGAGCGCGTGCCGATCAGGCCCATGACCCAGGGAATGTGCACGGCAAAATGCGTTTCGCGGGCCTCCTGATCGGGGAAGCCGAAGGCGGTGAAGGCCGCCGGCGCCGGTTCCGTCTTCCACATGCCCTCGATTGCCGCGAGCTTCATCTTCTGGTTCTCGGTCGCGAGATAACCGCTCTCATCGCCAAGGACGACGACCGAAAGCGCCGAAGCGAGGCCGAAGGAGGCCGCAACCGTCATCGAACGCTTGGCAAGCTCGATATGTCGCCCCTTGATTATATACCAGGCCGAGACGCCGAGCACGAAGATCGAAGCACAGACATAACCTGCCGACACCGTGTGAACGAATTTCGCCTGCGCCACCGGGTTGAAGACCACATCGAAGAAGCTTGTGATCTCCATGCGCATCGTCTGCGGATTGAGTGCCGATCCCACCGGGTTCTGCATCCAGCCATTGGCAATCAGGATCCAGAGCGCTGAGAAGTTCGAGCCGAGTGCCACAGCCCAGGTGGCGACCAGATGGCCGACCTTCGACAGCTTGTCCCAGCCGAAGAAGAACAGCCCGACGAAGGTCGCCTCGAGGAAGAAGGCCATCAGGCCTTCGATCGCCAGCGGCGCACCGAAGATGTCGCCGACATAATAGCTGTAATAGCTCCAGTTCATGCCGAACTGGAACTCCATGACGATGCCGGTGGCGACGCCGATCACGAAATTGATCCCGAACAACGTGCCCCAGAATTTGGTCATCTGCCGCCAGATCTGCCGGCCGGTCATGACATAGACGGTTTCCATGATCGCCAGGAGCACGGACAGGCCGAGCGTCAGGGGCACGAACAGGAAGTGGTAAAGTGCCGTCAGCGCGAATTGGAAGCGCGAAAGTGCTACGATATCTAGTTCCATTGTCTTTCTCCCTCGGTCCCACGGGATACGAGCGTTCCTCAGCGCCGGACGGCGCGTGAGGACATGCGGTTCTTGCTCAGTCCGGCCGAAGCCGGTCGAGCGCCTTTTCGAACGCCGCCTCTCCGCGGCGCGAAATTTCGGTGATGCGACCGCCGTCGATAACGGCGATGCGGTCTGCGATCGCAGCCTCCCGGCGGATATGCGTTGCGATCACCAGCGAGCGGCCCGCCGCCATTGCCGAGAGACGGCTGAGCACGTCGCGGGCGGTGACGCCGTCAAGGCCCTCGGTCGGCTCATCGAGCAGCCAGAGCGGCGTGTCGCGCAGGAAGAGCCGGGCAAGCGCCAGCCGGCGCGACTGGCCACCGGAAAGGCCGAGCCCGCCTTCGCCGAGCAGCGTATCGATCCCCTGCGGCATGGCCTCGATATCGGCAAGCAGGCCGGCGGCAGCGAGCGCTTCGCGAAGGCAGGCCTCACTTGCATCGGGGTTCGCAAGGAGCAGGTTGCCGCGCAGGCTGTCCTCGAAGAGCTCCGTCCGTTGCGTCAGCAAGGTCGTCGCCATCGCGGCAACACTCCCCGTCCTTGCCGGCAATTCGCCGGAAAGGAGAGCAAGCAGGCTCGACTTGCCGGCGCCGCTGCTGCCGATGACGGCCAGGTGTTCGCCTTGTGCCAGCGCGAGCTCGATGCCCTGGAGCGCCGGCACGGCGGAGTTTTCATGGAAGGCTGACACCTTCGCCAGCGAAAAAGCGCATCCGGGCAACGGCGCCGCCAATGCTTCGGGTGCCGCCGCGACGGCAAGCCGCGGCGCGATACGCCTTGCCGCAAGCAGCGTCCTGCCGAGTTCCAGGGCACCGCGGCGCAGCGCTGCGAAGGGTTCGACTGCCGCAAAGGCGACGAGCAGGCCGAGTGCGGCGACAGGAGCGGTAATCACCTTCGTTTCCGCAAGTACCGCGACGGCAAGCAGCGATGCGGTGAGCAGCAGCGTCGAGACAAGACCGAAACCGAATGTCAGGCCGGTCTCGACGCGGTTCAACCGGTCGTCGGCACGGGCAGAGTAGGCGTCGGCCGCAGCGATGGTACCTGTCTGCGCGGCAAGGCGGCCGGCCATCAGCAGATCGGTCTGGCCGGCGACGAGATCGATCGTCCGCGACCGCAGCGCCTCGATGCCATGGGCGCGTTGGCGGGCATGTTTGCGCGCCGTCCGGCCGGCGATCAGCGGCAGGCCGAGGCCGGCACCGGCGAGAAAAAGGCCGAAGCACAGGCCGAACAAGGGATGCATCAACCCCAGCACGAGGCTTGCCGCCAGCGCTGCACCGATCGCGACAACAGCCGGCACGAGGATGCGCAGGTAGAGGGAATCGAGCGCATCGATATCGGCGGTCAGCCGGAAGAGCAGCCGTGCGGGACGGTGTGACAGCGCGCGGGCAGCACTCGGTTCGGCAAAGCCGCGAAACAGCCTTTCGCGCAGGGCGGCGAGCACGCCGAGCGTTGCATCATGGGTCGCAAGCCTCTCGCCGTAACGCGCCGCCGTACGGAGGATGGCGAGCAGGCGGATGCCGGCTGACGGCGCGAAGACGTCGAAGGTGATGGCGGCAGCGGCCGAAAGGCCGGCGAGCGAGGTGGCGGTGATGAACCAGCCGGACAGTCCGAGCAGGGCGATGCCAGCCGTCACCGTCGCCGCCGAAAGTGCTGCGCCGAGCAGCAGCGCACGCCGGCGCTCGGCAAGGAACAGATGCAGAATCGGCTTGAGGTCTGCAGCAGATCCGCTCATTCGGCGGCCTCCCTTATAACGATGTCGGCATCGACGCGCATAGCGCGATGCATGCGGGCGGCAAGCAACGGATCGTGAGTCGCAACGATCAAAGTACGGCCCCTGGAGAGCGAAAGCAGGCTCTCGGTAACCTCGGCGGCGGTGGCGGCGTCGAGATGCGCGGTCGGCTCGTCGGCGAGGATGATCCGGAGATGCGGATTGCAGGCGGCCCTCGCGATCGCAAGCCGTAGCGCCTCGCCGCCGGAAAGTCCGATCCCGCCCTCGCCAAGCGGCCGGTTGCCATAGGCGGCGGCGACTTTTCCGAGCTTGGCTGCGCCGAGCGCATCCGTCACGTCGCCACTCGAGATACCGGGCCTGCCGAGCGCGATATTGCCGGCGATGGTGCCTGCAAAAATATGCGGCCTCTGGCCGATCCATGCCATGCTAGCCCGCAAGGCGGCAGCGGTGTCATCCGCAAGTTCGATGCCGCCGATGACGATGCGTCCGCCGGTACAGGGCGCCAGCCCTGATATGAGCGAAAGAAGCGTCGACTTGCCAGAACCGCTTGCGCCGAGAAGCGCCAGATGTTCGCCGGCCGCGATATCGAGGTTGAAACCGTTAAGGATCAACGGCTCGGCCGCGTTGTAACGGAAATCAACATTCTCAAGTCGGATGGCCGGCGCTTCGACGACGGCAGATGCTGCTGGCGCGACTTCGGCTGCTCCTTGGATGAACAGGCCGCCGGCAGCGAGGGCGTCCAGGGCTTTCAGCGCCGCTTCCCCGGCCGCCCGATCGTGCCAGACAGCCGAGAGTTCGCGCAGGGGCTCGAAGAAGGCCGGTGCGAGCAGCAGGATGAACAGTCCCTCGGTCAGGTCGAGCCGGCCCACCCAAGTGCCGAAGCGAATTTCGCCGAGCAGACTGAAACCGACATAGACGGCAATCATCGCCACGCCGAGTGCGGCGAAAAGCTCGAGCACCGCTGAAGACAGAAAGGCGATCTTCAGCACGGCCATAGTGCGCGCACGCAGCGACTCCGCCTCCGACCGCAGGCGCAGCGCCGTTAAATCGACTGCGTCGAGCGCACGGATGGTCGCCAGTCCGCGCAGCCGATCGAGCAGGAAGCCGTTGAGGCCACCGGTGGCCACGAGTTGTCTTTCGCTGGCCGACTGGGCACGCCAGCCGATCAGCGCCATGAAGATGGGAATCAGCGGCGCGGCAAACAGCAAAACCAGCGCGGCGATCCATGAGACCGGCAGAATGAAGGCAAGGATGATGAGCGGCACAAGGCTCGCCTTCATACTCGCCGGCTGGAAACGGGCGAGGTAGGGCACGATCAGTTCGGCTTGTTCGCCAAGCACGCTTGCGGCTTTGCCCGAGGCAGGCCGGCCGCGATCGACCGGCGACGACATGGAAAGTGCCGCGGCGGCAATCTTCCGCCTGCGGCTGAGCTCGCCGCGGGCGGCCTGAAAGGCCATGCGGCCACCAGCCGCGTCGAGACAGCTTCTTGCAAATCCGAGGACAAGCATGCCGAGGGCTGGCCAGAGAACGTCATGCAATCCGCCGCCATCGGCGATGCGGCCGACGGAGACGGCCAGCAACCCGGCCTGCGGGATCCAGACGGCGGCGGCCACTACCTGCAGCATTGCCGCTCTGCGCAGCCCGCCCTTCGCATCAGGGCCGGTGACAGGCGAGACTGTATCGCCGTCCGGCAACGGCTCGGCCTCTTGTGTGTCCGTCGCGTCGAAGAAAGCAGTGCCCATGGCGCTAACTCTTGTTCGCAGGATTCGGCCGGCGGCTGCGGCCGAGCGAAACGACCCGGTCCTTGGCCTCCAGAAGCTTGGTCACTTTCGCGCCCAGCGAGAGTAGTGTTGCAAGCCTTTCTGTTTCAAGTTGTTTTACGTCTTCATACCAATGCGTCAGCTGTTCGATCAGCGTGTGCATCTCGCTCATGCGCTGCTGCGCATGGCGTTCGGCTTCGCTGGCCGGCCGCTGCATCAGGATCTCACGCAGAACCGACAGCGTCGGATCGACTTCACGCTTCTTTCGCTCCTCGGCAAGCGTCCTCAATATGTGCCAGACATCGTCCGGCGTGGTGAAGAAATCGCGGCGGTCGTCCGGCTTGTGTTTCAGGATGACGAGGTTCCAGGCCTGCAGTTCGCGCAGGCTCATCGAAACATTGGAGCGCGAGATGCCGAGCGACTCGGCGATCTCCTCCGCGCAGACCGGCGCGGGCGAGACGAAGAGCAGGGCATAGATCTGGCCGACCGTGCGGTTGATTCCCCAGCGCGATCCCATTTCGCCGAAATGGAGAACGAAGGACTGGACGAGAGGCGGAAGGTTCATGGTCATTTCCGTTGCGTCTGTGATTTCAGAAATTTCTGAAATCACTATACTGACTTTCGCGTCTCGCCAGCAATCGGCAAGGCAGGCCTGCGTCAATTTGGATATCCCTTCGTCGATCGTTGGCTAGATATAGCCTGACGCGACGTGGCTGGATTTGACTTGGGTCAAGTCCACAGCACTTTGCAGCGATGGTGCAGAAACGCCCGGCGGTGCGCTACGCATGCCGGGCGTTCTGTCGGATCGCGATGTCTAGGCCGCGGCCTAGTTAATGCCGTCAGGCTCAGATCAAGCCGGCCAGGATGCCGACGCCAGCAATGGCGGCAATGCCACCTGCCGTGCGCGTCACGAAGACACCCTGGCGTTCTCCGGCGCGGCCGATGACGTAACCAAGGACGAGACCGGCGACATGCAGCAGCGCCGTCGCGGCCATGAAGCCGGCGGCATAGGCGGCTCCGGCGGTATTTTCCGGCATTTCGGCGCCATGTGCATGACCGTGGAAGACGGCGAAGAGGCCGATGATGCCGAGTGCTGCGGCGAGCGGCGCCTTGACGTTGAGCGCAACGATGGCGCCGAGGACGACAACGGAAAGCGCGATGCCGATTTCAACGAAGGGAACATTGATACCGGCAACGCCGAGAGCGCCACCGAGCGCCATCACCAGAACGAAGGTCGTCGGCCCGAGCCAGGTGGCGCGGCCGCCGAGCTGAAATGCGAAAACACCGACCATCACCATGGCGAGGACATGATCGAGGCCAGACATCGGATGGGCAAAGCCGTGGCTGAAGCCGGCAGCTTCGCCGATGGCGGGATGGGCGGAGGCGGCGGCTGGAAGCGCTGCGGCAGCCAAGGCAAGCAGGCCGCTCTTGATTGCTGATTTCATTGCTCATTCCCCTCGTGAGTTTTCGAATATCCTGCGGCCGCCGAACACCGGCATGGTTCCAAATGGCGTAATCACGCTAGTTCAAAGAATTCGCGCAGTCAACGAAAATGCCGCGAAATAACAAGCCAATTCAACTGCTTATCCGATAGGCAGATGCCGCTTTCGATAGCGTCTCTCAGCGCCGAGCGGCTCAAGATCGAACTGGAAACGATCCCCCACAGAGGCTATCAATCGTCCGGCAGAGACGGCGCGGACCGCCGTGATGGAGGAGACGCCCATGACGAATACCGAACGGCCGCTGGCGATCAGCGCGCCCGAACCGCGCACGCTCGATCTGATCTTCAGCGACAAGGCGCGCGCCGAACTGCATGCGAAATACGAGATCATCGAGGCTGATCCCGAGAATATCGCCGGGCTCGGCGACGAGACCCTCGGCAGGGCACGCTACATCATCGGCCAGCCGCCGCTTTCGGCGGACACGCTGGGACGTATGCCGGCCTTGCGCTCGATCCTCAACGTCGAAAGCAATCTTCTCAACAACATGCCCTATGAGGTGCTCTTTGAGCGCGGCATCCATGTCGTGACGACAGGCCAGGTCTTTGCCGAGCCGGTCGCCGAAATCGGTCTCGGCTTCGCACTGGCCTTGGCGCGCGGCATCGTCGATGCGGATGTCGCTTTCCGCCAAGGCAACGAACTCTGGGGCGGCGAGGGCAATTCGAGTGCGCGGCTGATCGCCGGCTCCGAGATCGGAATCGTCGGCTTCGGTGATCTCGGCAAGGCGCTGCGACGAGTGCTGTCCGGCTTCAGGGCGCGCATCCGGGTGTTCGATCCCTGGCTGCCGCAATCGATCCTCGAGGAAGACGGTGTTGAGCCGGCAAACCTGGACGATGTCCTGACGAAGAGCGATTTCGTCTTCGTCGTCGCCGCCGTCACCAGCGAGAACAGGGGATTTCTCGGCGCTGAGGCCTTCGCCAGCATGCGCAGGGGCACAGCCTTCATCTTGCTTAGCCGCGCTGATGTCGTCGATTTCGATGCATTGATGGCCGCAGTCTCGTCAGGCCATATCGTCGCGGCGAGCGATGTTTATCCGCAGGAGCCGCTGCCCCCCGACCATCCGGTGCGGAGCCTAAAAGGTTTCATCCGCTCGGCGCATAGGGCTGGCGCCCTCGACAGCGCCTTCAAGAAGATGGGCGACATGGTGCTCGAAGACATGGACCTGATGGATCGCGGCTTGCCGCCGATGCGCTGCAAGCGGGCGGAACGCGAAACGGTCTCCCGCATGCGCTCCAAACCGGTGGCAGTGAATTAAAGCATGTCGCGCAAAACTGTGCAGCGGTTTTGCGATAACGACATGCGTGAAAATAAAAATCTAAAGCGCAAGGAGCGAATCTTAAAGATTGCGATGCGCTTTAGAGCAAAATACCGATTTGGCGCGTCGCGTTAGGCGGCGCGCTGCTCGGCACCCTGGATCGCAGCAAGCTTCCAGTCGGCGCCAGACTTGCGCACGAAGGTCCAAACCTCGGTGCTTTCGCTCGGTCGGCGGTCGTCGCCGGAAACGACGCGGCCGCTGTCGCGCTCGACCATGGCGTCGATCGAGGAATAACGCATGGCGAGCGTCGCATATTCCCGGCCGTCTTCGCGCCAGGCCTCGGCGATATCGCCCTGCAGCAGCTTGACGTCGGAGACGCGGTTGCGCACGCCGTTGGTAGCGTTTTCGCCGAGTTCCTCGGCAAGATAGGACATAGCCTCGGGCGTCGTCAGCCGGCGCAACGTGCCGTAATCCTCGGCGCCGTAAGCGGTCTGCACTTGGGTCAGCAGTTCCTCGAACTGATCGAGATCGGCCTGCGCCAGCCCGATCTCGTCGCTCGGCCGATTGCTGCGCGACTGCCCGCCGAAACCGGCCCCCGAACCGATCGCCGGGATCTGGAAGGACGACTTATTCGTGGGCGACATGTTATAGGACTGGCTCTGGCCGCCGACGCCGTAGGAAGGCTGGCGGCGGTTGGCAAAATAACGCATGGCGAGCATGACGGCGCCGCCGATCAGCGCGATCTGCAACAGCATGCCAAGGAAACCGAAGCCGCCGCCGAAACCGTGGCCGAGCAGCATACCGAGAAGACCGCCGGCAATCAGGCCGCCGATCATCGAGCGGCCGAAGCCGCCGAAGAAACCGGGGCGCTGGGCGCCGAGGGGCTGCTGCGCGGTGGCAGGTGCGGTGGTCTGCGGACGCGGCGTCATCGACCGTTCGATCGGCGCTGCTGGGGCAGGTGCGGTGCGGGTGACCGGCGGGGCCTGGAAAGTGCGCGTGCCGCGGCTTCCGAAACCGAAGCTGCCGGCGCGGCGCGCCTCGGCATCGTCGAGGGAAGTAAAAACGGTGGCGCTCGTCAGTGCGGCAATGGCCGCGATCTTGGCAAAACGCGAAACGGCACTCGGCATTCCTGATCTCCTGTCATGCACAATCACGGCATGTTGAGACCTAATATAGGTAGTCTTTCCCCCGTGTGAAGCTCTTCAGCTCCGTTACTGGCAGACGTCGACCCAGCTGGCGCCGGTCAGCTCAGCCAGCCGCCCGGTTTCGATGCGCACGGCCGAGTTGGTCGAGCCGGCCGCCGGCACGACTTCATCGAAGCGTTTCAATGAGATATCGCAATAGATAGGCAACGGCGAGGGCAGGCCGAAGGGGCAGACGCCGCCGACCGGATGGCTGGTGACCGCCGCGACCTCTTCGGCATCGAGCATGCGCCCCTTGGCTCCAAACGTGTCCTTGAACTTGCGATTGTCGAGCCTTGCCGTGCCGCCGGCTACGACCAGCATCATCTGCTCGCCGACGCGCAGGCAGATCGTCTTGGCGATCTGGGCCGGCTCGACACCATGGGCTTCGGCGGCAAGTGCTACCGTCGAGGAACTCTCGGCGGTTTCGATGATTTCGATATCGGGTGCGTAGGCGCTGAGGAAGGCGCGGACAGACTCAAGGCTCATGACGCGATGCTAGCCCAGGAAATACGCAATTTGAAGCGTAAAAGACGCCTGCCGAAAACCGCCGCTTGCAAGTCGCGCGGACATCGTCATAATAATTTTGCACACGTGCTCAATTTTGTCATTCGGCCGTTACGTTCAACCCCTAGAGCGGGATACGCCACGTTTTCGTGGGGTTTCGGAGCGGTCATCATCAGCAGTGCTGACCCGTCAAGAGGCCTCACACTGCTCTTCTAGGGAGACGAAGAAGATGACCATTTTGCCGACACTGAAATCCCTTGCCGTCGCAGCCGCCATCCTGGCGTCGACCTCTGCAATTGCACTCGCCAAGGACGTTCATATCAGCGTCTGGGCCGGCGGCACCGGCCCGAACGACGTCTATCGCCTCGACGCCATCGAGATCGCAGCCCAGCAGCTGCAGCGTGAAGCCGCTCTCAAGGGCGAAGACCTGAAGATCACCGTAGAGAAGAAGCCTTATTCGGCCTGGGAGGACTTCAAGCAGGCGCTGACCCTTGCCGCCGAAGCCAAGACCGCCCCGAATATCGTCGTCAGCGGCCATGAAGACATCGCACCCTGGTCGCAGGCCGGATTGATCGTTCCGATCGAGGATTATGTCGATCTCGACTCATGGCCGCTCAGCGATATCTATGAAAACCTGCTGCAGATCGCATCCTACAACGGCACCGTCTACGGCATCCCGCAGGACGCCGAATCCCGCCCGATGTTCTTCTGGAAGCCTTACATGAAGGCGATCGGTTACAGCGATGCCGATCTGGACGCGCTGCCGCAGAGCGTCCAAGACGGCAAGTACACCATGAAGAACCTGCTCGAAGACGCAAAGAAGATGCAGGACAAGGGCCTCGTCCAGGCCGGCTACGGATTTTATCCGCGCACCAGTAACGGTCCTGATTACTGGCAGTTCTACACCAGCTTCGGCGGCACGATGGAAGAAGGCGGCAAACTCGTTTTCGACAAGGCCGCGATGACCCGCACCTATCAGTTCTTCGCCGATGCCGTGAAGGCCGGTGTTACCAAGAAGAACCACATCGGCATGCCGGGCGACCAGTGGTGGAAGGAAGTCGCCACTGGCAAGGCCGGCATCTGGGATGGCGGCACCTGGCACTATGCCCGCCTCGTCAACCAGGAAGGCTTGAAGGACTTCTTCGGCAACGTGATCTTCACGCTGATCCCCGCCGGCGAAGGCGGCAAGGCCAACACGCTGACCCATCCGCTCGTCTACCTGCTGACCGCAGGCCACGACAAGGAAGACACCGAGATCGCCGCCCAGCTGGTCAAGATCGCCTCCGAGCCGCGCACCAACGCGCTGCATGCGGTCAAATCAGCCCATCTCGGCATCTCCAAGTCGGAATCCACCGTCGAATTCTACTCGGCCGACCGCTGGACCCGCGAAGCCACCGAGCGCCTGCTGCCGCATGCCAATGCGATGCCGAACAATTCCGATTTCGGCAAATATTGGAACATCATGTGGAAGAACCTCGAAGCATCCTGGACCGGCGCCAAGACCGTAGACGCCGCGGTCAATGATGCAGAGAGCGAGCTGAAGAGCACGCTCGGCGACAAGATCGTCATCCGCTAAGATCGCAGCACTCTTCCGGGCGGCGGCGCCGCCGCCCGGTCGGTCCGCGACGAGGGGGCTTCCATGAAATCGTCCAGAACGCTCGGACTGGTGATGATCGCGCCTGCGGCGATCATGATCATCCTCTTCTTCCTGATGCCGGTCGTTCTGACGGCGGTCTTTTCGATGACCAGCATGACCACGGCGACCGGCATATCAGGCGGTGTCTACCAGATCGCACCGAATTCCCTGATCGCGCTGAAATCGGCGATACCAGACATCGCCGCCGAGATGGCCGAACCGCGCTACACGATCGACGAGGCAGGCCTCAAGGCCATCGAAGGGCTCGGGCTTGCGCCGGGGATTGCCGCGGAATTGCGCACCAAACATGCAGGTGAGGTGTTCACTGGACGCCGCGACGTCGAGCGCATGATCAAGGATCTTGCCGACCGGCCTTCGACGCGCGACGTCAAGCAGATTTCCGAACAGTTCAACCGCTCCGTCCTCAACACCCGCTTCGACAGCAAGGAGCAGCTCTTTTCGGCGCTGGATAGTCTGGGTTTCAAACTGACACCTGAGCAAAAGGAAACGGTCGCCAAGACCACTTATACCGGCTGGGTTTGGACGACCGACAATTTTTCGCGCATGACCACCTCGCCCGACATGGCGCGCGTGCTCTTGAATACCGTGCTCTACGTCGCGCTGGTGCTGATGCTGTTCAATGTCGGCTATGCGCTGCTGCTGGCCATCTGGACGCATTACATGCCGCCGACGCCGGCCTCGATCTTCCGCGGCATCTGGCTCCTGCCGCGCATTACCCCCGTCGTCATCTACGTCATGCTATGGAAGTGGCTTGCCTGGGATACCGGCTTCATTTCGATTCTGATGGGCAAGTTCGGCTATCCGCCGAAGAACTATCTTCTCGACAACGCCTATAACGCCTGGTTCTTCGTCGTGCTGATCAACGGCTTCATCGGGGCCTCCATGGGCATGCTGGTCTTCTCCTCGGCGATGAAAGCCATTCCGAAGAGCCAGTTCTATGCGAGCGAGGTCGACGGCGCCTCGCGCTGGCAGCAGATCCGCTACATCATTCTGCCGCAGATGCGCTGGCCGATCCTCTTCGTCACCTGCTACCAGACCTTGTCGCTGCTTGCCTCCTTCAATGAAATCCTGCTTGCCACCAATGGCGGACCGGGCAACGCGACCGAGGTCTGGGCGCTCTCCGCCTATCACACTGCGCTCAGAAACTATGCCGGCAATCTCGAATACGGGTTGGGTGCCGCCATGGCGCTGGTGCTCGTCGTCATCGGCGTCATGCTGTCGCTCCTCTATTTGCGCGTCTTCAACTACGGCACGCTTGTCGCCAAGCCCCTGATCGAGGATTGACCATGGCCGAACGATCGCAGCCCTCGGCAAATTACCGCAGCTGGCCTGTCATATCGGCGCTGACCATCGTCAGCCTGCCGCTGCTCCTGATGTATGTCTATCTCTTCCTCGACACGGTGACCGTCAAGCAGGCGGATGCGTTGCTGCCCTCCGGCTTGACGCTTAGTCACTGGCGATTCCTCTGGCAGACGACGGAGGGCAAGGCGAACATCTGGCAGGTGACGCTGAATACATTGCTCTTTTCGGCCTGCACCACCAGCCTCGTGCTCATCGTCTCATCGATGGCGGGCTACGTGTTATCGCGGCTGAACGTGCCGGCGCGCGGCTTCTTCCTTGCCGGCGTCATGGTGCTGCATGCCTTCCCGTCGGTGACGCTGATCATCGCCATCTTCATCGTGCTGCAGATGATCGGCCTCTACAATTCGCTGATCGGCGTCATCCTGGTGAAGGCGGCGATTGACCTGCCGCTCGGCATCTGGCTGATGAAGGGCTTCTACGACACCGTGCCGTGGGAAATCGAAATGGCCGGCGTTGTCGACGGCGCCTCGCGCTTCCGGGTCTGGCGCAGCCTCGTGCTGCCGCAGGTCAAGCCCGGGATCATGGCGCTCGGCCTCTTCTCTTTCCTCTCCGGCTGGGGCGAGTTCATCCTGCCGCAGGTGCTGGCACCTGGTAATCAGGTGCAGGTGCTTTCGGTCTATCTCGCGGCCTTTCTCGCCGACGACAACAACTATGATTTCAACATGTTCAAAGCGGTCGGCGTCTTCTACCTCGTTCCCGTGCTGATCGTTTACGCGCTCTTCAACAAATATCTCATGAACATCTACGGCGGCGGGAGCAAAGGCTGATGCGCATCCTCCTCGACAATTTTTCGAAGAGCTTCGGCTCCACCAAGGTCATCGAGAACATGCGGCTCGAAGTCGGCAGCGGCGAAATGCTGGCGCTGCTCGGCCCTTCCGGCTGCGGCAAATCGACGACGCTCTTTTCCGTCTGCGGCATCCACCGGCCGAGCGGCGGACGCATCCTCTTCGGCGACCGCGACGTCACCGACCTGCCGAGCCAGGCTCGCAATGTCGGAGTCGTCTTCCAGTCTTATGCGCTCTATCCGCACATGACGGTTACCGAGAACATCGGTTTTCCGCTGAAGGTGAAGGGCATGCCCGCCGCAGAGATCCGCAAGGAGGTCGACCGTATCGCCGCCCTCGTGCAGATCGGCAATCTGATGGGCCGCAGGCCGGCCGAGCTTTCCGGCGGCCAGCAGCAGCGCGTGGCGCTGGCGCGCGCGCTGATCCGCAAGCCAGATGTGCTGCTGCTCGACGAGCCGCTCGCCAATCTCGACGCCAAGCTGCGCCTCGAAATGCGCTCGGAAATCCGCCGCCTGCAGCGCGAGACCGGCATTACCGCCATTCTCGTCACCCATGACCAGGTGGAGGCGATGAGCATGTGCGACCGCATCGCCATCATGAAGGAAGGCGAGATCGTCCAGATCGCCACGCCGGCTGAAATGTACAATGATCCAAAGACCGCCTTCGTTGCCGGCTTCCTTGGTAATCCGCCGATCACCTTCCTGCGCGGCGTCGTGGACAAGGGCGCCTTCACAATCCCGCAAAGCGAGATCCGCGTGCCGCTGCCTGATACCGTCGCAGCCGCCGACGGCACGAAGCTGATGCTCGGCGTCCGGCCGGAGCATTTTACGCCGGCAGGCGACATCACCGTGCCCGGCAAGATCACCTTCGCCGAAACGCAGGGCCGCGAGAATCTCTACGACGTGGCTCTTGCCGGCGGACCGCTGCTGCGCTCCATCCAGCCGGTGCGCAGCGATATTCACGTCGGCGACGACGTCCGGTGGGCGATCGACAGCCGCGGCATATTCGTCTTCGACGAAAATGGCAGGAGGCTCTGATGACCCGCGACTTCTCGGCATTTTTCCAGCGTTACGGCTGGCCGTCAGGTAAGGGCCGGCTTCCCTTTTGCATCGGTCATCGTGGCGCAAGCGGCCATGAACGCGAGAACACCCTTGCCGCCTTCCGCCGCGCTGCCGAACTCGGCGCTGAGATGTGGGAGCTCGACACGCAACTGACCAAGGACGGCGTGGTCGTCGTCTCGCATGACGACCATCTCGAGCGTGTCTTCGGCATCGACCGCCGCATTTCCGAAATGACGGCGGCGGAGCTTGGCGCACTCGACGGCGTCGACGTGCCGAGTTTTTCGCAGGTCGCCGCACTCGGCCGCGAGACCGGGACCGGTCTCTATGTCGAGCTCAAGGCGCCTGGGACCGGAATGCGCTGCTGGCGGCATCTTGCCGAGATGGAACAGCGTTTCGCCTGCCTCGGCTCCTTCGACACCGCGCAGGTGCGCGAACTCAGCGATGCCGCCTGCGATTTTCCGCTCTCGGTGCTGATCCGTGTCGGCCACGATCCGCATGCACTCGGCGACGAGGCCGGCGCCGATATCCTGCACCTCTGCTGGGAGAGGGCCGGCGAGCGTCCGCAGGATCTGGTGACCGACGCGCTGATGAGCCGCGCCTTCGAGGCGGGCCGCGAGATCGTGCTCTGGCACGAGGAGCGGCCGGCCGTTCTCGATGACATCATGAAGCTTCCGGTTCTCGGCATCTGCACGGATCTGCCCGATCTGATGCGGGTGCCTGCGGTTAAGGAAAAAGCAGTTGGCAGACAGGGATAAGGGACCGCGCAAGGTAACCTCCTTCGACGTGGCGCGGGTGGCCGGCGTCTCGCGCGCCGCCGTGTCGCGCGCCTTCACGCCGGATGCCAGCGTCTCGCCGAAGACGCGCGAGAAGGTCTATCAGGCCGCCAAGGAACTTGGCTACCGGGTCAACTATCTTGCCCGAAGCCTGACCAACCAACGCTCCGATCTCGTCGGCGTCGTCGCCGCCGGCCTCGACAATCCGTTCCGCACGTTGCAGATCGAGCATCTGGCGAAAGTGCTGATCGCCCGCAATTTCCGCCCCATCCTGCTGCCGACTTCGCAAGAGGCCGACACCTCGACCGTCATCGGCCAGTTGCTCCATTATGCCGTGTCGGGCGTTATCGTCACCTCGGACGCCCCGCCGACCGAGATCTGCGAGCAATGCGCGGCCGAAGGCGTGCCGATCGTGCTGATCAACAAGGGCAACGACATCCCCTTCGTCGACCGCATCATCTCCGACGACCGCATGGCCGGCCATCTCGCCGCCACCCACCTGATCGACAGCGGCGTGCGAAAGCCGGCTGTAATGGCCGCGCCCGCCATATCCTATACGGCGCGCCGGCGCAGCGAGGCCTTCATCGCACGCTGCAAGCAGCTTGGCGTCGAGGCGCAGTTCCTGCAGATCAGGATCAATGATTACCGGAGTGGCTATGATGCGGCAGCTGAACTTGCCGCATCCGGCATCGACGGCCTGTTCTGCGCCAATGACCACATGGCCTGCGGCGTGATCGACCGCGTCATGCAGGGCCGCGGCCGCGATGATGCGCCGCCGCTGCGTATCATCGGCCATGACGACATTCCTCAGGCGAGCTGGACCGCCTACGATCTCACGACCATCCGCCAACCCTGCGACGTCCAGGCCGAAAAGACGGTCGACCTGCTGATGAGCCGGATGGCTGAGCCGGACCTGACGGCGCGTGTCGAATTCACGCCGGTGACACTGATCAAAAGAAGGACTGCGTGATGAATTCCGCATTCGATGCCGCCACCATCCGCGCACGGGCGGAGGTCGCGATCACCGTTGCCCTCGAGGTCGGACGAGAGACGGCACGGTTTCGGCGCGATTCTGACCCCGGCACCCTCACCGTCGAGAACAAGGGATTGCAGGATTTCGTCACCATCGCCGACAGGAGGGCCGAACAGGCGATCCACGACGGTCTGCTTTCGCGCTTTCCGGATGATAGTTTCATGGGAGAGGAGAGCGGCGGACAATCGGGTAAGGGCGGCACCTGGGTCGTCGATCCGATCGACGGCACGACCAACTACATCAGGGGCTTCCGGCATTGGGGTGTCTCGATCGCCTTCGTCGTCGGCGGCAAGGTGGAGATCGGCGTGGTCTACGACGCGGCCGGAGACAAGGTCTTTCACGCCGTGCGCGGCGGTGGCGCCTTCAAGGACGGGATTCCGGTCCATGCGGCGGCGACCGCCGATCCGGCCAATGCGCTTGTCATTCTCGGCCATTCCCGCAAGACGAGCTTCGACGACCATCTCGCGCTCTCGCGGCGGCTCCACGAACGCGGCATGGATTATCGCCGCATGGGCGCGGCCGCGATCGACCTCGTTCGTGTCGCCGAGGGTGCCGCCGATCTCTATTACGAACGCCACCTCAATGCCTGGGACATGCTCGCCGGCGCGCTGATCGCCGAAGAGGCCGGCGCTGTGGTGGCGATGCCGCCGGTCGACAGGCTGCTTGCGCAGGGCGGACCGGTCATCGCCTACTCGCCGGGGCTTGCTGGCGAATTCGCGTTCATCCTCGACATCGAGGGGCTATAGATATGCCGTTCCAGAGACGCGATCCGCCCGATTGGCGAAACTGCGAGCGTTACGCAACAACGCGATTGCGACCGGTCTTTTTCGCCGCATAGAGATTCTGATCGGCGATCGCCAAAATCTCGGTCGGAGACTTGGCAGACAGGGTACCGGCGACACCTATGCTGATCGTGACGTGCAGCCCGTTGCAGATCTCAGACCAGTCCCACTGTTCAATGGCTGAACGCAGCTTTTCGCAGAGATCTGCGGCGCCTCGGGGAGCGCCGGCAAACAGGACGACGAATTCCTCGCCGCCAAAGCGAATTGCCTGATCGGTAATGCGCAACTGACTGCGCAATATGGTTCCAATGGCACCCAGGACGCGGTCGCCGATCATATGAGAGAAGTTGTCGTTGATCGACTTGAAGTGATCGACATCCAGCATCGCGATGGAATATGGACGCTTCTCGGATGTCAGCGTTTTAAAGCGGCTGTCGAGATATTTGCGATTATAGAGCCCGGTCAGTGCGTCCAGATAGACGGCATTGGCAAGGATATCGGTTTGCTCCTGCAATTTCTGATAGGAGGCCTCCAGCGTTTCTGCGCGCTTTGACTCCGTTTCGGCAACTTCCTTGAACCGTTTGGTTTCATAGTAGATTTCGGCGAGACGTGCGCGTCGCTGCGTACTCTCGGCACTATTGCGCAAATAGGCTTGGTGGTATTTCTTATGTGCCTCCAGCGCCGGATCGAACTGCCCCAGCCCCTCATAGGTTTGCGACAGATAAAGATAGATCTGCACATAGGAATCGAAACTGCCGCCGGCGTCGATCAGCTCCACCGCCTCGAGCAGCGGCGACAGGGCTTCGGTGTATTTTCCGGAATTGTTGTAGATCTGGCCCAAAGTGTAGAGATATTGCTGCCTGTCCCTGACATAGCTGTTCTCTTGAAACAGCCGATAGCGGACCATGCACTGGAGCGCCTTCTCATGCTCGCCCAGGTGGCTGTAGAACTCGGCTTGGTTGCCGAGACAGAGGCGAGCGGCCCAGCTGTCGCCGATCTCGATTGCGATGTCGAGCGCCTGTTCGGTCAGTTCCAGCGCTCTGACCAGCATCCGGTGTTCTTCCTCCGGCTGGCCGAGCGCCCGCGCGATATATCCGCCTTCCGAATGAGCGCCGCCGAGATTGATGAGCCACCAGCATTCATAGTTCTTATTGCCAATCAATCTGGCGAGTTCGACAGACCTCTCGCTCATCAAGATGGCCCGGTCGGGCTGTTTGTTGCACCAGAAGATAATTCCTATGACGTTGGTGGCCAGGCTTTGTGCTTTCGGGTCCGCTGCCTTGTCGGCCAGATCCAACGCGCGGGTCGCTTCTTCGATTGCTTCCTCCGGCAAGCCCAGTTCCAAGAGCAACCATCCGAAATACGCCCGGGCAGAGGCCTCCTGTTTGCGCTCCCCGTGCAATTTCCAGAAGTCTATCGCCCGCCGAACATGTGTCAGTCCAAGTTCGGCCTTGCCGATTTGAAAACAGTACCAGGCGATATCGGTGTCGCATTGCGCGGCGAGCCGGTCGTCGCCCTGCGCCTTGGCATCAACAAGAATTTCGCCGGCCAGTGTGAGTGCCTCAACCGAACGGCCTGTACATCCAAGATGCCACGCTTCCTGTAAGCCGGAATTTGCTTGTCGAGTATTTGCTTCGGCATCAACAACTTGCATATCGGACACCAACATTGTCTGCTGGCTATGGATAGCATCAGAAGTTTAAAATGATGCAAACTGCAAAAAACAGGTGACAAACCCAGAAACAGGGTATCGAAAGCCTCTCATACCTTTCGGCATCATGCTCCAACGTCCGCCGGTTAATCCGCCATGCGGCTGCGCCAGGCGCGTTCGGTCGCCGGTGCCTCGTCGGTGGTGATCTGATCCGGCTTCAGGGCCATCAGCGTCGAAAAGCCTAGCCATTCCTCCTCGCTGAAACCGGCCTCCGGATCCTTCAGGGTGAAGGTCCAGGCATCGACGCGTTTGCCTTGATCCTGGCAGAGCGCGATCATGTCGAGACCTTCCCGGGCTGCGCCCAGGATCAGTGACCATTGGAGGTAGATCGTATCCGGTTCCGTCGGGCCTCGCAGGTCGGTGCGCAATTCCGCCTCGACCGCCTTCCAGCCGCGAGCCTTGCTGATATCGTAGAGCTTGTTGGTGGGGTCGATTCCACGCAGCAGATGCGGAAGCTTCTCCTTGACCGCGACAATGAGATCGAGACTGTCGCCGCTGACGATCACCGAGGCGGCGATATCGCGGAAATGCTCGGCAAGATGCTCAATGCCCCTGGCGCCGATCGCTTCAAAGTCGTCCTTCATGTCGAATTGCAGCAGTGCGGCCGGGTGAGCCGATTGCAGCATGGCGGCAAGATCCTCGCTGAGGATCAGCGGCCGGTTGCCCTCCTGCATCCTGATATCGCTGAGGTCGCCGATGCTCTTTTCGGTGATCAGCCCATGCCCGGTCGTTTCACCCTCGAGGTCCTCATCGTGCAGCACGACGAAGCCGCCATCGGCGCGTACACGCAGATCGAGCTCCATCGAGGCGCCTGCTGCAAATCCCTCCGCCATCACTTCGGCTGAGAACAACGGATCGGCAAACCGCTTGCGCAATCGGTGCCATTTCAGGCGGGTGCGATGCCCCTCATGCGAAATCTCCAGGCCCTGCGCATCCAGCAATTTCGTCATCTGCACCAAGTCTCCGCGATACCACTCTCCTGCCTTGACGAGCCGGGATTATCAAGGGCCGGATACGGCTTTCATCGGGAGTGCCGGAAAGTTTTCGTCAGGCCGGGCCTAAGCCGGGGCCGCCTTATGGTCGCCGACATGCTTTCCCGATTCCGAGAGCATCCTCTCAGCGGCGGTAGGCTCCAGCTATCGCCTCGGAAGCGGCTGATATATCCGAGGGATGGCCGGCTTGCCTGAGGGCCGAGCCATACGCCACGACATTCGAGAGCACCGTCTGGAATGCGGCGCGCGGACCCGTATGATTCAGCCGCAGGAGACGGGCCGGCCCGGTTCCGACGCCTTCGGTCAGTTCGACCCCCAACCGCCCGGCGGCTGCGATCAGCGCAGCAGGCGCCAGCGCCTCCGGCACCGGCACCGCCGTCACCAGGTTCGAAGCCTTTGCTGCCGGCACCCAGGCCGGGGCGCCGAGCGCGGCAAGTCCCGCCCGTGTCGCCGATGCCGCCAGCGCATGGCGGGCGACGACATTTTCCAGGCCTTCGGCCTCGACGCGGTCGAGCGCCGTTTCCAGCGCGAAGAATTCCAGCGGTGCCGGCGTTCCCGGTAGCCCGCGCCGGCCGCTGTCGACCCAGCTCTTCAGATCGGCCAACGACAGGATCGAATCGCGCGGTGCACCATCTCTGAGAACGAGATCCCAGGCGCTACGGCTGACCGAAAGCGCGGACACGCCGGCCGGCCCGCCGAGCGCCTTCTGCGGACCGATCACGGCGATGTCGATGCCGAGATCGTCGACATTGAGCCCGTGGCCACCGACCGAGGCGACCGCGTCGACGACGGTGACGATGCCGCGGGCCCGGGCAAGCGCCAGTATCTCGGGCAGGGGATTGAGAATGCCGCTTGCGGATTCCGCGTGCACCAGAGCGAGCACATCGATCTTCGGACCCTTCTGGAGCGCTTTGGCGACTGCTACGATCTCGATCGGCATTCCCGGTTCGGCGACGATATCTTCAACCGCCGCGCCACCTCGCCGCAGCCATTGCCCGAACCAGCCGCCGTAGGAGCTGGTGACGATATTGACTGCTCTGAGCCCGGGGCGTGCAAGGCTGACGGCCGCTGCCTCCAGCGCCACCACCGCCTCTGCCTGCACCAGCAATATATCGTTGCGGCTGCGCAAGATGCCGCCGATCCTGTCGGCAAGGACGGCGTAGCGCTCCGCGGGATAAGAGGGCACGCCATGCAGGGGATTCCAACCAAGATCGGACATGGATACTTCCTTCAGCAGGGATCGGTCACGAGACGAGGGACGGCGGCAACAAGCGCACGGGCAGCCTCCGATTGCGGCGCGGCAACGACCGCCGCTGCCGGACCGGTCTCGACGATCCGCCCGCCATCCATGACGGCGATACGGTGGGAGACGGCCCGAACCACGGCAAGATCGTGCGAAATGAACAGACAGGCAATGCCCTGTTCTTTCTGCAGATCGACCAGCAGTTCGAGGATCCGGCCACGCACGGTCACATCGAGCGCCGAGACCGCCTCGTCGAGCACCAGCAGCGATGGCCGTGTCGCAATCGCCCTCGCGATCGCCACACGCTGCCGCTGGCCACCGGAGAGCGCGCGGACCGGCCTTTCGACATAATCGGCAGGCAGGCCGACACGTTCGAGAAGCATGACGATCTCGCCGGCGCGCCGGTCTTTCGCCGCGATGCCGTGGATGCGAAGCGGATCGTCGAGCACCGTGCTGACGGTCGCCAACGGATTGAAGGCGGCGAGCGGATCCTGGAACACCATCTGCATGCGCGCCCGCCGGCGGCGCAAAGACGCACCGTTCAGAGCGAGCCAATCCTCTCCCTCGAAGCGGATCGAGCCGGCATCGGCGCTGAGAAGCCGCAGCAGGATGCGCGACAGCGTCGATTTCCCGCTGCCGGAGGCGCCGACGAGACCGAGCGTTTCCCCAGGCGCGATCGTCAGCGACACATGATCGAGAGCGGCAACCTGGCGACCCGCAGAGGAAAACCCTTTCGACAGGTTTTCGACGGAAAGCAGCACATCGTTCATGGCAGCACCTCCGCAATCAGCGGTGGCGTCGCGAGGTCGCGATGGCTGGCGATGAGGGCGGCGGTATAGTCGCTTTTCGGCGCAGACAGCACTGAACGGACGGGGCCTGCCTCGACCAGCCTCGCTTTGCGGAAAACGGCGATGCGATCGACAAAGCCGGAGGCAAGCGCGATGTCATGGGTGATGAAGAGCAGCGTCATGCCGTCTTCGCGTACGAGCCCGTCGAGCAGGCGGACGATCTCGGCCTGGACGACGACGTCGAGCGCGCTGGTCGCCTCGTCGGCAATCAGCAGCGCAGGTTTCGCGGCGATGGCAGCCGCGATCGCCACGCGCTGGCGCTGGCCACCGGAAAGCTGATGCGGAAAGGCCCGCATCGCCCTTTCAGGCTGCGGTATCTGCACCCGCCCGAGCAATTCCTCAGCCCTGACATAGGCCTGTTTCCAACTGAGGCCGAGATGGCGCCTGGCGCCTTCAGCGATCTGCTCGCCGATCGTCAGGACGGGATTGAGGCTGGAGCCCGGGTCCTGGAAGACGAAGCCAAAGTCGCGTCCCGCGCTGGGCGGATGGCCAAGCCCGGGCCAGAACATCTCGCCGCCGACCTTCGCTCCCTCCGGCAGCAGGCCGGCAAGCGCGCGGGCGAGCGTACTCTTGCCGGAGCCGCTTTCGCCGATGATCGCCAGCCTTTCGCCGGCAACGATATCGAGATCGACGCCATCGAGTGCAGCCGCGCCGTTCCTGTCGCGCCCATAGGTGACTGAAAGCTGTCGCAGGCTGCAGAAAATGCCGCTCATGCCGCCCTCACGCCATCATCGCCAAGCGCCTTGCCGAGACCCTCGCTGAAGAGATGGACGCCAAGCACGGTCACGGCGAGAGCCGCGCCCGGTATGACCGAGAGATAGGATGCCGAACGCAGCACGCTGCGGCCCTCGGCGATCATCGAACCCCAGGTGGCGATATTGGGATTGCCGAGGCCAAGAAAGGACAGCGCCGCCTCGGTCAGGATCGCGCCGGCGACGATGGTGGCAGAAAGCGCCAGCACCGGCGGCAACGCGTTCGGCAGGATCTCCCGGAGGGCGATCTCGGCCGGATGCATGCCGATTACCCTTGCCGAGGCGACGTAATCCTGCTCACGGATCGCAAGCACCTGCGCTCTCGTCAGCCGCGCCGGATCGGCCCAAGTGCCGAGTGCGATGGCAAGGACGACAATGGGCGTCGACACCCCGATGGTGCTGACGAAAGCAAGAGCGAGCAAGAAAGCCGGTACGATCTGGAAGGCGTCGACCACCCGCATCAGCGCCTCGTCAATGAGCCCGCCGGCAAAACCGGCCGCCAGGCCGACGCAAAGCCCCAGCACCATGGCCGAAAACGCCGCCGCCAGGCCGACGGCAAGCGAGGTTCTCGCGCCATAGAGCAGCCCCGCCAGGACATCGCGGCCGAGACGGTCAGTGCCGAGCGGAAAAGCTGGATCGGCGAATGGCGTAAGCAGTGCGCGTCCGGCAATTTTCAGCGGATCGCCCGGTGAAATGACGGGAGCGAGCAGCCCGGCCAAAAGCAGGACGAAAAGGATCGCAAGTCCGGCCGCACCTTCCGGCGTGCGCAGCAGGCGCCGCAGCCAGCTCATACGCCACCCTCCGAAGCGCCGATGCGCGGGTCGAACGCGGCATAGAGGAGATCGACGAGGAAATTGACCGAGATGACGAGGACGGCGCTGGTGACGACGATGCCCATCAGCAACGGCGCGTCGCGGCCGTTGACCGCCTCCTGCGCCAGCCGCCCAAAACCCGGGATCGCAAAGACGCTCTCGATCACCACGCTGCCGCCGAGCATGGCCGCCGACTGCAGTCCGAGCATGGTGACGAGCGGTAGCAGCGCATTGCGCGCCACGTGACGCAGCACGATCCGGCTGCGCGACAGCCCCTTGGCCCGGGCAAAGAGTACGAAATCGAGCTTCCACGCCTCGGCCATGCCGCTGCGCATCACCCGCAGGAACAAGGCGAGATAGATCAGGGCGAGCGCGCTCACCGGCAGAACCAGATGATCTGATATGTCGAGCGCGCGCGCAAAACCCGTCTTGCCGGAAGCGATCGTCTCAATGCCGGCGATCGGAAACCAGCGCAGCTTCACCGAGAAAGCGATGCTCAGGACCAGGCCGAGCCAGAAACTCGGAATGGCATAGACGATCAGCGAGCCGATCGACAGCAATCGGTCGCGAAAGCTTCCCGGCCGCGCCCCGGCAAGGATGCCGAGCGCCGAGCCGAGACCGAAGGAAAGCGCCGTCGCGCTACCCATCAGGAGCAGCGTATTGGGCAGGCGTTCGGCGATGAGCGTGCCGACCGGCCGGCCGAAGGCGACCGACCAGCCGAGATCGAAGCGTGCGAGCGAGGAAAGATAGAGCCAGAGACGCGCGAGCATGGACCGGTCGAGACCGTAGCTCTCGCGCAGCGACTGCCTAAGTGCGGCATCGCCGCCGCCGATCGAGCCGAGATAGGCGTCGACGGCATCGCCCGAGGCGGATTCAAGCAGGAAAAAGGTGAAGATCACCACGATCAGCAGCACCGGAATGCTGCCGATCGCCCTGCGCCTCAGGAGGATGATTGCACGTCTCACGCCGGACAGGGCCTCTGAAAGAGAATTGCCGCCGATTCTATCACGATTGCAGCGCGGTATCGCCCCAGTTCGAAACGGCCCAGCGCGGATTGTCCGCGACGTTGAGCACGGTATCGCGCGCAACGGTTATGAAGCCCCATTCCGCGACGTTGATCAGCGGCAGATCGGCGACGACGAGTTGCTGGAACTTGCGGTAGAGATCGGTGCGCGCCGCCGTGTCGACCGTCTCGGAGGCCTGCTTGATAATCTTGTCGAGCTCCGGATTGACGTAGCCGCCCTGGTTGGAGAAGGGCACACCATCAGCGGTGCCGGACTGGACGAGAATGGTGGTGGAGATCGCCGGATCGCCGCGGAAGACCGGCGGACCGACGGCGAGATCGAAGTCGTGGTCGGTATAGACTGCCTTCTGATGTGCGGCCGCATCGGCATTGACGATCTCGGCATCGATACCGATCACCGCAAGCGCCTGGCGAAGGTAATCGCCGAACTGGCGGGTCTCGTTGAAATAGGGCGCGGGGCGGAGCTTCAGCGAGAAGCGGTTGCCGTCCGGCGCTTGGCTGTAACCCGCCTTGTCGAGAATGTCATTGGCGGCCGCAGGGTCGAACGTGTAGGCCGCGACATCTGATGTATAGAACTCCGGCGCATTCTTCGGCACCGGACCGGTCGAGGCGGCGGCGTAACCGAGGAAGATGGTGTCGACCACGAATTTCTTGTCGATCGCCTGGGCGATTGCTTGGCGGACCCTGAGGTCGGCCAGCTCCTTGCGGCGGTGATTGATCTCGACGACGAGCTGGTAAGTCAAATCCTCATAGCCCTTCGAGATCACCTTGATGCCGTCGACCTTGGAGATGCGGTCGAGATCGGCGAGCGGCACCGCCGAGAAGGCGGCAAGCTGGATTTCCTCGGCTTCGAGTGCTGCACCCGCCGACTCGCGATCGGGCAGCACGCGGAAGACGATCTCGTCGAGTTTCGGCTTCTCCTTGTCCCAGTAATTCTCATTGCGCGTCAGCCGGTAATATTCGCCGGGCTTGTGCTCGGCGAACTTGAAGGGGCCGGTGCCGATCAGCGTGTTGTTGGCCGGGTTGGTGGCGATATCGGTACCGTCGAAAATGTGCTTGGCGACGACGCTGGTGACGACAGGCAGGGCGTTGCGGATCAGCTGGAACGGCGTCGGCTTGGAGAAGCGGAAAATGGCGGTGTAATCGTCAGGTGTATCGACGGCTTCGAGATTGGCGAAGACCAGGCGGCCGAGATTCTGCAGCGTCTTCCAGACGTTGAGCGCCGAGAAGGCGACATCGACCGAGGTAAACGGCTTGCCGTCGTGCCAGGTGACGCCATCGCGGAGCTTGAAGGTGACGGAGAGGCCATCGGCTGAGCCTTCCCAGGAGGTGGCGAGGCGCGGCGAAAGCCCATCCTTGCCGTCGAACGACGCTTCGGCGAGCGGCTCGATCACCTTGCTTGCGACGAAAAAGACGCCGTTCGAGGCGACGATGGCAGGATTGAGGTTCTTCGGCTCGGAATCGGCCGCAACGATCAGCCGGCCGCCGGCGGGAGCAGCTTGCGCGAGCGCCTGCCGGGCGAGCGCCGTCGAGGCAAGGAGCAGGGCGGTGCCCTTCATCAGCGTGCGCCGCGAGATGGATGATACGGTCATGACCCCTCCTGATCGGTGAAATTCGGGTGCCCATATTCAGGGCGAAATGCCAATTGTCATAGAGGTTAGATTCGAATGGTCGGGCTGGGCGAGATATTTTTTGTCACCCAGCCATTATTCGCTCAGCCGTTGGCCGCGACACGGGCGGGCTCGGTGAAGAAATTGCGATAAGCGGCACCCGGATGCGGCGCGACGAGCCGCGGCCCCGCTCCCCCGAGCTTTTCGCGCAGCGTGCCCTTGGCATATTCCGTCTTGTAGACGCCGCGCTTTTGCAGTTCCGGCACCAGCAGATCGACGGCATCCTCGAAGCTCTCGGGCGTCACGGCATAGGCGAGGTTGAAGCCGTCGACATCGGTGTCCTCGATCCATTCCTGCATCAGATCGGCGACCGTCTGCGGCGAGCCGACGAAAACAGGGCCGAAACCGCCGACGCCGACCCAGTCGGCCATTTCGCGCACCGTCCATTCCTTGCTGGGATCGATGGTGGTGAAAGTCTCGACGGCCGATTGCACCGCATTGGTATGACGGTGCCGTAGCACTTCGTCCGGCCCGAACTGGCCGAAATCGATGCCGGTCCAGCCGGAGATCAGTGTGAGCGCGCCTTCGAAGGAGGCGTATTTGCGGTATTCGTTGAACTTCCGCTGCGCCTCCGCATCCGTTTCGCCGAGGATCACGGTCTGCAGATTGAAGGCGAGGATTTCGCGCGGGTTACGGCCGACCCGTTCGGCCGCCTCGCGAACATTGGCGACGTAACGCTTCAGCACGGGTTTCGACGGGGAGGCGACGAAGATGCATTCGGCATGGGCGCCGGCGAAATCCTTGCCGCGGCTGGAGGCGCCGGCCTGGTAGAGCACCGGTGTACGCTGCGGCGAGGGTTCGCTCAAGTGGATGCCCGGCACGTTGAAATGCCTGCCGGAATGGCGGATCGGATGGACTTTTTCCGGATGGGTGAAGATGCCGGTTTCCCGGTCGCGGACGACCGCGCCGTCCTCCCAGCTTCCCTCCCAGAGCTTGTAGCAGACCTCGAGATATTCCTCGGCAAGATCGTAGCGGTCATCATGTTTTGTCTGCGCCGGCTGGCCGATATTGAGCGCGCCGCTGTTGAGGTAGGAGGTGACGATATTCCAGCCGACACGGCCTTTAGTCAGATGGTCGAGCGTCGAGATACGGCGGGCGAAGGTGTAGGGATGCTCGAAGGAGAGCGACGCCGTCAGGCCGAATCCGAGATGCTCGGTCTCATAGGACATGGTCGGGATGAGCTGCAGCGGATCATTGACCGGCACCTGCGCCGAATGGCGAAGTGCAGCATCGACATTGCCGTTCAGCACATCGTAGACGCCGAGCACGTCGGCGATGAACAGTCCGTCGAACTTGCCGCGCTCCAGCGTCTTTGCCAGATGCACCCAGTAGTCGAGATCCTTGTAGGTCCAGGACTTGTCACGCGGATGGCGCCAGAGCCCCGGCGACTGGTGTCCGACGCAATTCATGTCGAAGGCGTTCAGCCTGATTTCGCGGGTCATGTCTTTCTTCCTTGGAATTAGGGATTGCTGCGGCCGAGGCCGTAGGTCAGCGCTAAGGCTCCGACGAGCACGGCGCCCTTGACGAAATCCTGGGTGTAATAGGGAGCGTTCAGCATGGTGAGGCCGTTCAGCAGCACACCGACGAAGACCGCGCCGGCAATGGTGCCGAGCACGTTTGGACGCCGCAGGTTGAAGACGGCAAAACCGATCAGCGCGGCGGCGACCGAATCCATCAGCAGCGAGCCGCCGGAGGAGACATCGCCACGCCCGACGCGGGCGGCGATGACGATGCCGCCGAGCGAGGCTAGCGTACCTGAAATGACATAGGCGAGCGTCTTCAGTCGGACCGTGGACGCGCCGGCAAGCCGGGTGGCGACCTCATTGCCGCCGGTTGCAAACAGCAATCGGCCGATGCGGGTGCGTTCAGTGAGAATGAAGAGTGCGACGGCGACCACCGCCATCAGCACCACGGAAACGGGCAGGGTGCCGAGGATGCTGTAGCGGCCGATCAGCAAAAAGGCCGGATCGTAGGCGCCGGCCGCCTTCGAGCCGTCGGGCAGAGTGAGGCCGGCCGAAATCGACCGGCCGGCGGTCGGGATGAGTTGCAGGCCGGAAAGCAAAAACATCATCGCCAGCGTCGCCAGGAGATCCGGCACCTTCAGGCGGACGATGAGGAAGGCGTTGACGAGACCGACCAGGGCGCCAAAGGCGAGCACCAGCGGCACCGTCGCATCGGCATCAAGGCCCCAGACGATCATCGCGTAACTCGCCGCCATCACGCTCGATGCGGCGACCGCGCCGATCGACAGGTCGAAACCGCCGACAGCAAGCGTGACGGTGACGCCAGCGCCGAGAATGGCGACGACGGACACCGCCTGCAGGATGCTCATCAGATTGGCGATGTTGATGAAGGCGGGTTGGGCGATGGTGAAGCCGACGACGAGCAGTGCCAGTAGGATGAACACCGCGCCCGCCCGGAGGAACGCCCCGAGAGCGGCGAGATGGCCTTTATCGGCTTGCGGCGATGCCTTCGGCCGGGCGCTTGCCTGTGGAAGAGTGTCGTCGTCGATCGTCGTCATGCGGATATTCCCTGGATGGCGGAGGCAAGAGCGGCCCCGTCTGCCGCGGGCCTCAACACGTGGCGGTCGATGACGAGGATGCGGTCGGCCACCTCATAGGCCTCCTCCGGGTCGGAGGTCGCAATCAGCGTCGCCCGGTCGCTGCGGGCGCGGATTGCCCGGATGATGTCGTGACGGGCGCCGACGTCGACGCCCTGGAAGGGTTCGTCGAGCAGCAGCAGCCGGCTCGGTTCCGCCTCCCAGCGGGCGATCACCGCCTTCTGCTGGTTGCCGCCGGACAGCGACCAGATCGAGGCGAGTGGACCCGCGGCCTTGATCCCGAGACGAGCGATTGCCTGTTCGGCCTCGCGTCGTTCACGGCCGCCGACCAGGAAACCGTGCGGATACCATTTGCCAAGATGCGGCAGGCTAATGGTCGCAGACAGCGAATGGCCGGGCCATGCCGGTGGCATCAGCGAGGAACGATGACGGTCTTCGGCCGCCATCACCACACCTGCGACGATCGCCTCGGCCGGCCCTTTCGGCCGATAGGGCCGGCCACCGAGGAACATCGTGCCGCCGGCGAGCGCCCTCACGCCGAAGATCGCCTGGAGCAGCCGGCTCTTGCCGGCGCCGAGCACACCGGTCACCGCCACCACCTCGCCCTCATGCAATGACAGATCGAAGGAAGCGGCTTCAGAGATCAGGCTGATATCGCGCATCTCGAAAATCGCCGGACCGGTCGCAGGCCGCGCATCCGGACGAGCCGCCTGCAGTCTGCGGCCGATCATCGTCTCGATGGCGCTCGAAAAATCGATCGGCCGCGAGAAGGTGCCGACGACGCGGCCGCCGCGCATGACGAGCGCGCGGTCGGCGATGGCTTCGAGATCGGCGGTGCGGTGCGAGATATAGAGGATCGCCAGGCCGCGCTTGCGAAGCCTAAGCAGAATATCGAAGAGGCGGCGGCTTTCCTCTCCGGAAAGGCTCGCCGTCGGCTCGTCGAGGATGAGGAGGTCGGCGCGGTTGGCAAGCGCCCGGGCGATCGCCACCAGTTGCCGGTCGGCGCTGGTGAGTTCGCCGAAATCACGGTCCAACGGCAGGCTAAAGCCGGCAGCATCGAGCATTGCCTGAGCGGCACGGCGGATGCCGGCGCGCGAGACGAAGAAGGGCGTGCTGCGATCGGCGAACCGGTTGAGAAGCAGGGCATCGGCAACACTCAGGCCGGCCGCGCCGACGAGATCCGTCGACTGATGCACCGTGACGACGCCAGCCTTTGCCGCTTCGGCCGGGCTGCGCGGCGCAAAGGGGTGGCCATCGAGACTGACCGTGCCGCCATCGGCCGGAAGCACGCCGGAAAGAATCTTGACCAGCGTCGATTTGCCCGCGCCGTTTGCACCCATCAGCGCCACGATCTCACCGCGCTCCATCGAAAGATCAGCGCCGGCAAGCGCCCGCGTCGACCCGAAACTGCGGGTGATATTTTCAATGTGAAGAAGCGGCATCGATAGTGTCCGGGACTGCATTCGAAGCCGGAGTGTGCCCTGTCCGGGCGGTCAAACTCCAGGCACGCCTTTCCTTCACAAACTATCCTCGGGAAACAAAGAATCTCCTGCAGCCCGTAAAATCGGATCATTTACTCTACTAAAAACATAGAGATTATATCTAAATAATCCGATGCGTCGCGAGGGCTCCCAACCTGTCAGACGACGCTCCCGATTGCTAAAAGGAACGCGACGATGAAATCCCTCGCACGGCTCGCACTGTCTGCCGCCGTCATTCCGTTCATTTTCATTCAAGGCGCAAAAGCCGACGGTCTGTCCGGCGCTCCTGCCCCTTTCGACAAGGGCGGCGTCAAGGTCGCGCTGATCAGCTACATCTCGGCGGGCGATTTCTTCCAGGCCTATCAGGCGGGGGCTGAAGCCCAGGCCAAGGCGCTGGATATCGACCTGCGCATCTTCCCTGGACGGCAGGACGCCGCCGAGCAGCGCGAGCAGATCCTCCAGGCGATCAACCTCGGCGTCTCGGGCATCGTCATCGACCACGGTCTGCCTGAATCGCTCGGCGACGTCGTGCAGCAGGCGCTCGACAAGGGCATCAAGGTCGTGGCCTTCGACGTCAACCTCAACAATCCCAAGATTCCGCAGGTGGAGCAGAGCGATCACGAACTCGCATCATTGGCGCTTGAGCAGGTGG
Source organism: Rhizobium beringeri (assembly GCF_004306515.1). NCBI lineage: Bacteria > Pseudomonadati > Pseudomonadota > Alphaproteobacteria > Hyphomicrobiales > Rhizobiaceae > Rhizobium > Rhizobium beringeri. Next base: position 254,983 of record NZ_SILG01000004.1, read on the forward strand.
TGAAGGACAACGGCAACAGCTTCAGCGCCGGTTATGTCTATGTTGCGGGCTTTGCGCCGCTCGACCGCCGCAACGAGGTCTGGGACAAGTTTAAGACGGACAATAAAGGCGTGGTCGAAAGGGCCCGCTTCGGCAATGTCAGCGACACGACGGCGACTTCGACCGCCGATCAGGCGAAGGCGGTGCTGACCGCCAATCCCGATATTTCAGTCGTCTTCGCCCCCTATGACGAATTCGCCCGCGGCGTGAAGCTTGCCGCCAACGACCTCGGCATAGCAAACAAGCTCAAGATCTATTCTGCCGACGTTTCGACGGCCGATATCCAGGAAATCACCGAGGAAGGCAGCCCCTGGGTTGCGACCGTCGCGACGAATCCTGCCGTCGTCGGCGCCGTCTCCATTCGCGCCGCCGCCCTCGAAATCGCCGGGCAGACGGTTCCTCACCAAATCACCGTGGAGCCGACGCTTCTGACGCAGGAAAGCCTGCGCGCAGCCGGCGTCAAGACCATCGAGGAACTGGCTGCAAAGATCCCGGCCTTCAGCACGAGCGATGCGGCAACCGCGAGCTGGATTCCGGACAAGCTTTTCTGAGGAGGTCACCCTCGATCCTTCCGGCGGGAGCCGAGGCTCCCGCCGGATCCCCTTTTTGGAGAATTGGAGTTTCGCTCATGAGCCAGTCCAATGTCGTCTTCGCGGTGAGCCGCAATCCGACGCGACAAGACCTCTTTGCCCGTGCCGAGGAGATCTCTGCCGACCTTTCCCGACGCGCCGCAGACCTCGACCGCGAAGGCCGCCCGCCGCTTGCCGAGATCATCAAGTTGAAAAATGCCGGGCTGCTCAACGCGCTGCATCCCACGCAAATCGGCGGCGGTGGCCTCGATTGGGTCGACGGGCTGAGGCTGGTGCGCATCCTCGCTCGTGGCGAAAGCTCGATCGGCCAACTGCTCGGCTACCACTATGTCAACAGCCAGTACATCTATTGGGCTCTCGATGCCGCACGCGCCCATGCGCTGGGCAGCGATACTGTCGCCAGGAACCTCTATTGGGGTGCAGCCGTCAATCCGCGCGATCCCGGGCTGGTGCTCACCCGCCGCGGCAACGGCTATGTGCTGAACGGGCGCAAGTCCTTCTCCACGGCGGCGCGGGTCTCCGACTATATCAATGCCAATGCGGCGCTCGACGACAAGATCGCCGGCTTCGCCGTGCCGACCAATCGTCCAGGGTACGTCGCCAATGACGACTGGGACAATATCGGCCAGCGCCTGTCCGACAGCGGCAGCGTCGAGTTCCGCGACTTCCCCGTCTACGAGGAGGATTTCGTCGGCGCGCCGGCCGCCCCTGATGTGGCGCCGCCGGTGCTGTCGACCTTCAACACGCCGTTTATCCAGCTGGTCTTCGTCAACTTTTATCTCGGCACCGCCGAAGGCGCATTGCAGGCGGCCGTCGATTACGTCCGCACTACAACCCGGCCCTGGATCACCTCCGGTGTCGATCGGGCAGCGGATGATCCCTATATTCTCGAACGCGTCGGCGAATTCACCGCCGCGCTGAAGGCCTCGGTGGCTCTTGCCGACAACGCGGCATCCGCCGTGCAGGCGGGCCTTGCCCGCGGCCGCGACGTCACCGCGCGTGAGCGCGGCGAGGCAGCGGCGGAAGCCTATGCCGCCAAGGTCCACGCCACCCACGTCTCGCTCGACATCACCTCGCGCGTCTTCGAGCTGACCGGCGCGCGCTCGACGGCCGAAAAATACCGCTTCGACCGGTTCTGGCGCAATGTCCGCACCCATACGCTGCACGATCCCGTCTTCTACAAGGCGAAGGAAGTCGGTGAATTCGTGCTGAACGACAAGATACCGGAGGTCAGCCTCTATAGCTGAGGCGGCCATCCTTCATCGAAAGCAAAAATCCCACTGCCGGCACCGGCGGTGGGGTTTTGGTTTGGAAGAGCGGGAAATTTCAGAGCGCGCCGTTCTTCGGCGGCGTTACGCCGTTCAAATGGTAGTTGCCGACGACGTGATATTTCCAACGCACGGGATCGTGCAGCGTATGGGTGCGGGCATTGCGCCAGTGGCGGTCGAGGTTGAGGCCAGCCTGCACCGACGAAGTTCCGGCAAGCTCAAAAAGCGTGTTCGAGGCCTCGAGCGCCACTTCGGTCGTCAGCACCTTCGCCGCAGCGACTGCCAGCGTGGCCGCGATCACCTTTTCCTCCGTCGTCTCGACCTGCGCGGCATCGACCTTGTGCCCGGCGCGCTCCACGAGAGCCGTTGCAGCTTCCAGGCGGATGGCGATCTGGCCGACTTTGGCGATCGTCAGCGGATCGTCGGAGGCACGCTCAAGGCCGCTATCCATCCAGGGGCGCGATTTCGTCCTGACGAACTCCAGCGTTTCGGCAAAGGCCGCCCGTGCGATACCGAGATCGACGCCGGCATGGATGATCTGACCGACCGAGCCGATCGTCGTCGGCCGCTCGAAGCCCTTGTGATGGAAGACCACGGAATCGGGGCTGACATAGACATTGTCGAGGATGGTCGTGCCGCTGCCGGTGGTGCGCTGGCCGAAGCCGTCCCAGTCGTCGACGATCTCGACCCCTTCGGTGCCCTTCGGCACGAAGGCCATGGTCAGCCGATCCTCCGCATCGAGCGCGAAGATGGTGATCCAGTCGGCGAAGAGGACGCCGGTCGAATAGAATTTGCGGCCATTGATCCGGTAACCCGGGCCGTCGCGGGTGATGCGCGTATTGTAGTGGCCGACCGTCTTCGTGCCGCGCTCGGAAAGCGCATTGCCGAAACGATCGCCGGCCAGCACCCGGCCGAAAAAATAACGCTGCTGTTCCTCGCCGCCGTCGGTTCTGAGCGCCTCGAGAATATAGAAATGGTTCTGCGGGATCTGGCCGATCGAACCGTCCGCCTCAGACAGGATCGCGGTGATCTCGGCAAGCACGGCGTTGGAGACGTCAAGCCCGCCATATTGCGCCGGCACGGTGATCGCCAGAAGGCCGGACTGGGCGAGAAGATCCAGTTCGCTAAACGGCAGTATCCGGTCGGCGTCGCGCTCGGCTGCGCGTGCGGCAAATTGCGCCGCCAGTCTGCGGGCGGTGGCAATCGCCTCATCATCGCTGCCGATACGGTTGGCCACGGGCCGGATCTGATCTGCTTGCCTCAGCACGGTGTTCATCGATGTCTCCAATTCTGACGAGCCTATCGGTGAAAGAAATTAAGCGTCGAGATAAGAGCACAAATTCTATAGATGCGATGGAAAATGAAAAGTGTTTGCTTATCAGGCTTAGGCCGCCGCGATTAGTGTCGCGGTCCGGCACTCGTGCGACGAAGTCGCCTGGGAAGCGACAAAATCCTGCCCAGAACTGGCGCTTCCGGTCTCGATTTGACGACGGCGACCTCCTACGTAATCGATGTCAGCTGCGTCACCGCGCCGGTTGCAGAAAGAACGCCCAATACGGGGCAGGGCGGCCGCCTTGCCCGATCCATGAGGAACATCATGACCCGTTCACGGCAGTTGCGCCTCGGCGCCTTCATGCGTCCCGTCAGCCTGCATACCGGCGCCTGGCGCTATCCCGGATCTTATCCCGACGCCAATTTCAATTTCGCCCATCTGAAGTCCTTCGCGCAGGCGCTGGAACGGGCGAAATTCGACGCCTTCTTCATGGCCGATCATCTTGCCGTGCTCAACATGCCGGTCGAGGCGCTCAGGCGCAGCCACACCGTGACCTCCTTCGAACCCTTCACGCTGCTGTCGGCGCTGGCAGCGGTGACTGAGCGCATCGGCCTCGTCGCCACGGCGTCCACTACCTTCGACGAGCCCTATCACATCGCCCGGCGTTTCGCCTCGCTCGACCATATTAGCGGCGGCCGCGCCGGCTGGAACATCGTCACGACATCCAACCCCGACGCCGCGCTCAATTTCGGCCTCGACGAACATATGGAGCATGGCGAGCGGTATCATCGCGCCCGGGAATTCTACGATGTGGTAACCGGGCTCTGGGATAGCTTCGCCGACGACGCCTTCATGCGCGACCGGGAAAGCGGCCTGTTCTTCGATCCAACAAAGATGCATGTGCTTGGCCACAAGGGCGAGGAACTGAGCGTGCGCGGGCCCCTCAATATCGCCCGGCCGCCGCAGGGTTGGCCCGTCATCGTGCAGGCCGGCCAGTCGGATCCCGGCCGCCAGCTTGCCGCGGAGACCGCCGAGATGGTCTTCTGTTCGCCGCGCGATCTTGCCGCGGGCAGGGCGCTTTATGCCGATATCAAGGGCCGCATGGAAGCCATCGGCCGCAGCCGCGAGCATCTGAAGATCCTGCCTGCCGCCTTCATCATCGTCGGCGACAGCATCGAGGAGGCCCGCGCCAAACGCGCCACGCTCGACAGCCTCGTGCATTACGACAGCGCCATCGCCTCGCTTTCGATCGCGCTCGGCCATGACGCTTCCGGCTTCGATCCCGACGCACCGCTGCCGGCCGATATTCCCGACACCAACGCCAGCAAGACCGGCCGCGCGCAGGTACTGAAACTTGCCGCGGAAGAAAATCTGACGGTGCGTCAGTTGGCACAGCGTTATGGCGGTTATGCCGGCCTTGCCTTTGTCGGCACGCCGGCAAGCATCGCCGACGAGATGGAACGCTGGCTTGATGAGGAAGGCTCGGATGGTTTCAACATCGTTTTCCCCTATCTGCCGCAGGGTCTCCTCGACGTCACCGACCGACTGGTTCCCGAGCTGCAGCGCCGCGGTCTGTTCCGCAGCGAATATCAGGGCACGACGCTGCGCGAACATCTCGGATTGCCGCGGCCGGAGAACCGGTTTTTCGGCGCCAGTGCGTAAGACGTTACGGGCAACCCCGCGCGGCAATACGATGGCGTAACCGTCAGAATTCGACGGTCCTGTTGCCAAAGCCCACCCGCGCGGGTTCGAATTCCCTTTCATCAGCGGAGGGATCGGGCAATGCCTCAAACAGCGTCTTCGGCGTCCAGTTCACCTGAAATTCAGCATAGCTGACAAGGACATAGGCCGCTTCGCCGCGATCAGTGATCACCAGCGGCCGCTCGCTCGCTCCTTCTTCGCCCTGCTCGGATTCCGGTTGAAGGCTGCGCCTGTCATGAAGGACATTTTCATCGAAACCATCCACTCTACATCAAGAGGGAATATACCCAACCTGCCGGTCTTAGACCATGGCCCCCACATCGAATGCATCGCTTTCGCCCGGCATCAGTTCGAGGGGCCAGATGATGTTGCGCTCGCCTCCCGGATAGAAATCCCGATAAGCCGGCATGGTGGCGAGAAGCATCCGGCCGAGCGCGACACCGAGATCGTAGAGCGAGATGCGAAAGCAGCTCAGCGAGGGCTGCAGGAACCTGGCGCGCGGGGCATCGCGAAAACCGATCACGGCAAGGTCGCGGCCGGGCATGACGCTGGATTCCATCAGGCGGCGGTAAAGGCCGATCGCCATCAGCTCGTAGATCAGGATCACCGCCGTCGGCCGCTCTTCGAGCAGCAGCAGCTCATGGGCCGCCTGATAGCCGCCCTGTTCACTCGACTTGACGCGAATGACGAGCGTGGGGTCGAAGGGAATATCGTGCCGCTCGAGCGCGCGGCGATAGCTGTCGATAAAGAGATAGCCGAGGTTGGCCTCGCTCGATGGCGCGGTGATCGCGATCCGGCGGTGGCCCAGCGAGATCAGCCGCTCGACGGCATGGTCGGCCACGCCCTCGAAATCGAGATCGATCCAGGGGAAATTGCTGGCCGAAAGGCTGCGGCCGAGCGCGACGAAGGGGATCTTCGCCCGCGATAGAAAGTCGATGCGCCGGTCGACGCGCTGCGTGTCCGAGATGATCATCGCATCGACGATGCGCCGCGCCACCATCCGCTTCAGATATTCGTGCGGGTCCTCGTCGCTCGGGCAGGGCAACATGAGGAGGTCGAGCTTGTGTCGCGCAAAGACGCTCTGCAGGCCGCTGGTGACGCCGAGGAAGAAGTTGTCGGCGTTCTCGACCGTCTCTTTGCTGGATTCGATCATCAACCCGATAACCTTCGTTTCCCCCTGCCTAAGGCTCCGCCCAGACTGGTTGGCGACGTAGCCGAGTTCCTCGGCCGCCGCCAGAACCCGCCGGCGGGTTTCCTCATTGACATCGGGCTTGCCGTTCAGCGCGCGGGAGACCGTGCCGATCGAGATATTCAAGTGTTCGGCAAGCTGGTGAATCCCCTTCATCGCTGACGATTTTCCTCCCGTCCGTAATTTCCCATTTGGCGTCTATTGACACCGCAAAATGTTTCCGCATACAGTCGTAAACGTTTACGGAGTGCGTGTCACGAGGAGAGTTGACACCGTTCCCCCTGGAGGAAATCGTGAAATTCAGTGCCATTCTGTGCGGGTGCGGAGCTATGTCCAAAGGTTGGTTGCGAGCCATCGCTTCCAATCCTCTGCTGGCCGATTCCATCACCATCGTCGGCCTTGTCGACCTGAGCCGGGAGACGGCCGAAAAGCTTGCTGCGGAGTTCGGCCTTGATGGCGCCGTCATCGGTTCGGACCTGTCCGAAGTCATCGCGGCCACAAAGGCCGACCTGGTCTTCGACATCGTCATTCCGGCTGCACGCTACGACGTCGTTTCCATCGCACTCAAGGCCGGCTGCCATGTGCTCAGCGAAAAGCCGATGGCGGCCTCGCTTGCCGAGGGCGCCGCTCTGGTCGACCTAGCCGCCGAGACCGGCCGCATCCATGCCGTCATCCAGAACCGCCGCTTCATATCAGGCGTCAGGCGCTTGCGTCGCTTCGTCGAAAGCGGCGCGATCGGCGAACTCACCGGCATCCATTGCGACTTCTTCCTGGCGCCGCATTTCGGCGGCTTCCGCGAAGAGATGGACAACGTCCTGCTTCTCGACATGGCGATCCACACTTTCGATGCGGCGCGCTACGTCGCCGACAGGAAGCCGCTTACCGTCTATTGCGTCGAGCGCAATCCGAAGGGATCGTGGTACCGGCACGGCGCCTCGGCCAATGCCATCTTCGAATTTTCCGACGACATCGTCTTCACCTATCGCGGCTCCTGGTGCGCCGAGGGCGAGCGCACCAGCTGGGAAAGCCAGTGGCGTCTCGTCGGTTCGAAGGGGATGCTCACCTGGGATGGCGAGGAGAGTTTCAAGGCGACTGTTGCCGGCGAAGAGCCCGGCCTTTTGCATGGTTCCGCTGCCGTAAACGTTCCCGGTCCGGAACATGACGAGGAAACCCATGGCCACGCCAGCGTCATCGCCGACTTCATCGCGGCGATCGGCACCGGCAAACGGCCCGAGACGGTCAATTCCGACAATATCAGAAGCCTTGCCATGGTCTTCGGCGCAATCGAAAGCGCCAAGACGGGCAGGCGCGTCGAAATTTCAGCATAGGAAGACGTGACGTGAGCAACCCTGCAAAATCCATTCGAATCGGCACCATGGTCAGCGGCAACAAGGGCGATGCCGCAGCCCGCATCGGCGAGATCGCCGGCATGGGCTTCGAAAGCTTCGAGCCCTTCTTCTGGCAGACGACCAAGGGCCAGGACCTTGCCGAACTCGGCAAGCGCTGCCTCGATGCGATTGGCGACCGCGACATCACCATCTCGACGCTCGGCATGTTCGGCAATCCGCTGGAAGAGACCGCAATCGACCTCGAGACGCTGGAGGGTTGGAAGCATTGTATCGACAAAGCCCATCACTTCGGCGCCACCTGCGTTGCCGGCTTCACCGGCCGCATCCGCGGCAAGCCGCTGACCGACAGCCTGCCTCGCTACAAGCAGATCTGGAGCGAACTCGCCAAGCGTGCCGCCGACAAGGGCGTCAAGATTGCTTTCGAGAATTGCGCCATGGACGGCAACTGGGCGACCGGCGACTGGAATATCGCGCATAATCCCGATGCTTGGGAACTGATGTTCAACGAGACGCCTGACGATAATATCGGGCTGGAGTGGGAGCCGTGCCATCAGATGGTCTATCTGATCGACCCTTTGCCGCAGATCCGCAAATGGGCGCATAAGTTCTTCCACGTCCATGGCAAGGACGCGACCATCCGCTGGGAAGTCATCAAGGAACACGGTATCTTCGGCAAGGAGAAATTCGTCTTCATGCGCACGCCGGGCTTCGGCGACAGCAACTGGACCGACATCATTTCCGAGCTGCGCCTTGCCGGCTGGTCGGGCTCGATCGACATCGAAGGCTGGCACGACCCGGTCTATCGCGACGCGCTTGAAATGACCGGCCAGGTCTATGCGCTGAACCACCTCAAGCATGCCCGGGGCGGCGAATTCGTCGTCGATCCCATCTGATGATATCGTTTCCGGCAAGGAGGAATTGCCGGAAACGGGGATAACCACAAAGGAGGAGAACCATGGCTATCCGCAAATATGCAATTCTGGGCGCTCTCGCGCTTGCAGGCGTCTCGCTATTCGGCCTTTCGGCCAAGGCCGAAGACGTCACACTGACGCTCTGGTCGCTGGATAAGGACACCCAGCCGGCGCCGAACCTCGTCAAGGAGTTCAACGCCCAGAACAATGGCATCAAGATCGAATACCGGCTGATCCAGTTCGACGACGTCGTCACCGAGGCGATGCGTGCCTATGCGACCGGCCAGGCGCCCGACATCATCGCCGTCGACAATCCGGAGCATGCGCTGTTTTCGTCGCGCGGCGCCTTCCTCGATCTCACCGACATGATCGCCAAATCGACCGTCATCAAGCCTGAGAACTATTTCCCTGGCCCGCTGAAATCGGTCGAGTGGGATGGCAAGTATTTTGGGGTGCCGAAGGCAACGAACACGATCGCGCTCTACTACAACAAGGACATGTTCAAGGCCAAGGGCCTCGATCCGGCGAAGCCGCCGCAGACCTGGGACGAGCTCGTCGAGGATGCACGCAAGCTGACCGACCCCGCCAAAAACGTCTACGGTCTCGCCTTCTCGGCCAAGGCCAACGAGGAGGGCACCTTCCAGTTCCTTCCCTGGGCTCAGATGGGCGGCGGCAGCTATGAGCACATCAATGCTGATGGTGCGGTGAAGGCGCTCGGGATCTGGAAGACGATCATGGACGAGAAGCTCGCTTCTCCCGATACGCTGACGCGCGGCCAATGGGATTCGACCGGCACCTTCAATTCCGGCAATGCGGCAATGGCGATCTCGGGTCCGTGGGAGCTGGACCGCATGACGCAGGAAGCGAAGTTCGACTGGGGCGTCACACTGCTCCCGGTTCCCAAGGAAGGGGCTGAACGGTCCTCGGCCATGGGTGATTTCAACTGGGCGATCTTCGCCACCAGCAAACATCCGGCCGAAGCCTTCAAGGCGCTCGAATATTTCGCCTCGCAGGACGACAAGATGTTCAAGAATTTCGGCCAGCTTCCGGCCCGTTCCGACATTTCGATCCCGGAAACCGGTCAGCCGCTGAAGGATGCCGCCCTCAAGGTCTTCCTCGAACAGCTGAAATACGCCAAGCCGCGCGGCCCGCATCCGCAATGGCCGAAGATCTCCAAGGCGATCCAGGACGCTATCCAGGCAGCACTGACCGGCCAGATGAGCCCGAAGGACGCGCTCGACCAGGCCGCCGACAAGATCAAGGCTGTCTTGGGGTGAGGCGCGGTTCGGCGTAGCCGAAGCAATCGATCCAGTGAATCGATTGCAGCGACGAACGCCCTGAGCCCAACGCGAAGGGCCGGGGCCGCCGTTTGCTCCCTCTTCTCCCCGGCGGGGAGAAGAGGAGCCGGAAGCAAAGCGTCTTTTAACCGGATGAGCCTCGGTTCATCCCATCATTTCCTCCCGGCAGGGGCCGTCTTCCGCATCATGCGCCAGGCGGCCCCGTTCGGAGTATCGGAGGACCCATGAAGAGGATCCTGATGAGCGTCAGGGACGGCCGCGGTTTCGATATCGTGCTGGTCGCTTTCCCGCTCGGCTTTCTGTTCCTGATGGCGGGGCTGCCGCTGATCTACAATGTCGTGATGAGTTTCCAGGAGGTCGACATGTTCAGCCTCGGGACCTTCTCGCGTCCCTTCGTCGGCTTCAAGAATTATACCGACCTCTTCGCGCAGCCGGAAACGCTGCCGATCCTCTACAACACCGTCATCTTCGTCGTCGGCTCCATCGCCGGCCAGTTCCTGATCGGCTTCGGCCTGGCCCTGTTCTTCTGGGTCAATTTTCCCGGCGCCTCATGGATGCGCGGCCTGTTCCTCGTCTCCTGGGTGATGCCCGGCCTCGTCGTCGGTGCCATCTGGAACTGGATACTGTCGGGCGATTTCGGCGTGCTGAATTTCATTCTGAAGGAAAGCGGCATCATCTCGGGCAACATCTTCTGGCGCTCGGACCCGCATTATTCGCTTTATGCCGTCATCATCGCCAATGTCTGGCTCGGCACCTCGTTCAACATGATCCTGCTTTCCGTCGGCCTTGCCGGCATTCCCGCCGATCTCTACGAAGCGGCCGAACTCGACGGCGCCAATGTCTGGCAGCGCTTCTGGACGATCACGCTGCCGATGATGCGCTCGACCATCGGCGCCATCATCGCACTTGGCCTGATCTTCACCTTGCAGCAATTCGATCTTTTCGCCGCGATCACGTCGGGCGGGCCGAACAATTCATCGAACGTCACGCAATATTGGGCCTGGGATCTCTCCTTCCGCCAATACGACTTCGCCAAGGGCGCAACGATCTCCGTCATCATGATCGTCTTCGTCATGTTCGCGTCCGTCGTCTATGTCCGGTCCACACGCCACGAGGTGCGCGGATGATTACGACGAACCGCGACCGCCTGATGCTCGCCATATCGATCGTCATGGCGGGGATCTATCTGTTTCCGCTCTACTGGATGTACATCACCGCGCTGAAAAGCGGCTCGGAGATGTTCGCGACGCCGCCGAGCTTCTGGCCGGCTGCACCCCAATGGGGCACCTATGCCTATGTCTGGGAAAGCCGCGACATGGGCCGCTATCTCTGGAACTCGCTGGTCATCGCTCTCGGCTCCATGGCGCTCATCACGCTGCTTGGCGTCGGCTGCGCCTATGTGCTCGCCAGATACCGCAATGTCTGGGTGGATATCGGTCTCTTTCTTATCCTCATGCTGCAGGTCCTGCCGGCCTCGCTGATGATCACGCCGATCTTCGTCGGCTTTTCGCAGATCGGCATGCTGAATTATCCACGCCTTGCCGTCATCATCGCGGTCGCGGCAAAGAGCATGCCCTTCTTCGTCATTCTGGTGCGCGCCACCTTCATGAGCGTTCCCCAGGAACTGGAGGAGGCGGCGCTCGTCGACGGCAATTCGCGCGTCGGCGCCTTCTTCAACATCGTGCTGCCGCTTGCCCGCAACGGCATCCTGGTCAGCGCCATCCTGATCTTCATGCAGGCCTTCGGCGAATTCGTCTATTCGAAGTCGATGATCCAGGCGGTCGACCTTCAGCCGGCAAGCGTCGGTCTCAATTCCTTCATGGGACCGAACACCAACGAGTGGAACAACATCATGGCCTACGCCACGATGTATGTGACGCCGATCCTTGCCATCTTCGTTCTCTTGCAGCGCCGCATCGTATCCGGCCTCACCTCTGGAGCCCTCAAATGACCACACAAATCGAGCTCAGAGGCGTCAACAAATATTACGGCGCCTTCCACGCCCTGAAGAACATCGACCTTTCGATCGCCAAGGGCACTTTCGTCGCGCTCGTCGGCCCCTCGGGCTGCGGCAAGTCCACGCTGCTGCGCTCGCTTGCCGGCCTCGAAAGCATTTCGTCGGGCGATCTCAGGATCGCCGGCGACCTGATGAACGGCGTGCCGCCGCGCAAGCGCGACGTCGCCATGGTCTTCCAGTCCTATGCGCTCTATCCGCATATGACGGTCGAGGAAAACCTCACCTACAGCCTTCGCATCCGCGGCATCGCCAAGGCGGAGGCCAAGAAGGCCGCCGAGGACGTGGCGGCGACGACGGGTCTTTCGCATCTCCTGAAGCGCTATCCGCGCGAGCTTTCCGGCGGTCAGCGCCAGCGTGTCGCCATGAGCCGCGCCATCATCCGCCATCCGAAGGCCTTCCTGTTCGACGAGCCGCTGTCCAATCTCGATGCTGCGCTTCGCGTCCACATGCGTAAGGAAATCCGGTCGCTGCACGACCGGCTGCACGCAACCTTCGTCTACGTGACGCACGACCAGGTCGAAGCGATGACGATGGCCGACCATGTGGTGGTGATGCGCGACGGCATCATCGAGCAGCAGGGCGCGCCGCTCGACCTCTACGACCGGCCGGCAAACCGGTTCGTTGCCGGTTTCATTGGCTCGCCGGCCATGAATTTCATTCCCGCGATTGCCGCGGAAGGCGGCAAGAGCCTGATCCTGGACTTCGGCGCGGTGAAGCAGACGCTTGCGATCACCCGCGCCATCGAGCCCGGACGTAATCTCATCGCCGGTATCCGGCCGGAACATATCGGCGTCGTCGAGCCCGGACATGGCAGCTTCGATGTGCCGATCGCCTTCGTCGAATCGACCGGCTCCTCGACCTTCATCGTCGCGGAGACTCAGCCGGAACTGACGATCGTCGAGACGCGCCGAGACAGGGTCAAGGCAGGAGACATGATCGGACTTTCGGTCGATCCGGACCAGATCCATCTCTTCGACGCGTCGACGGATCACGTCATATAAAGGCCGCGGCCCGTCGGCTTGGAATTGTCAAAATCGAACCGGGTGACACCGTCGAGTCAGATCTCGAAAGCATCACCGGCGACTGGCTGCGCGACAAGCTCGACCCGACGTTCGCCTGAGGGCCTGTCCGGTCGAGCTCGATTGGATCGCAAGAAAAACAAATCCTGAACGATCATCGCTGTTGACAACGTCGAGCAATCGATATTGTTTTGTAAAGCGCTTTACTAAACCGCTTTACAAAACCGCTTTACAATAGGTCCAATCAATGGCCAAGGGAACGACACCAAGCTTGAAGGATGTTGCGGCGGCCGCCGGCGTGTCGGTCACCACCGTGTCGCGTTTCGTCAACGGCAGTCTCGATCTTCCCTTTCAGACCAAGAAGCGCATCGAGGATGCGATCAAGACGCTGAACTACCGGCCGAACCCGCATGCGCGGCGGTTAAGCAGGGGGCGCTCGGACACGATCGGCCTCGTCGTGCCCGATATCGCCAATCCCTTCTTCGCGACCCTCGTCGCCGCCGTCGAGCAGGCGGCCGATGAAAAGAAGCTCGCGGTCTCCTTGCACGCGACGCTCAACCGGCCGGGACGCGAGGTTGAATATCTGCAGCTGATTGAGCGCAATCACGTCGACGGCCTGATCTTCGTCACCAACCACCCTGATGACGGCGCGCTTGCCGCGCTGATCAACGGCAGCGGCAAGGTCATCATCGTCGACGAGGACATTCCCGATTCGAAGGCGCCGAAGCTGTTCTGCGACAACGAACAGGGCGGTTATCTCGCCGGCCGGCATCTGGCCGAGCAGGGCCACAGCCACGTCCTCTTCATCGGCGGCGACGAGCGCATGATCAGCGCCCGCAGGCGCTATGACGGCCTGCTGAAGGCGCTCAGGGAACGGCATGGCGACGAGGCCCGGGCCGATCGTTATGCCGGCGAATATACGATCGAATACGGTCGGGAGGCTGCGCTCGACTATCTCTCGGGCGATCGAAAAGCGACGGCGATCTTCGCCAGCTCCGACGAGATCGCCATCGGGCTGGTCGAGGTCTTCAGAAGCCAAGGCGTCTCGATCCCCGATGACATTTCGGTCATCGGCTTCGACGATGTCGGTCCGCTTCATCTTTTTGCACCGCCGCTGACCGCCATCCGTCAGCCGGTGCGCCAGATCGGCCGGCGGTCGCTGGAGCTGCTTCTGGAAACCAATTGGCACGAGTGGAAACCATCCGCCTCGGAAGAACTGGTGCCTGTCGAAATCGTGGTGCGGAACTCCGTTGCGCCGCCTGCGAAATAACAATGAGCAACGTCAAAAAACCAAAAGAGGATGAGAACATGACACGGAATTTGACAAGACGAACGATGATCGCAGCCGCCGGCTTCACGGCATTGACCTTCATCGGCCTGTCCAGCGCTGCGGCACAGGAAAAGAAGACCGTCGCACTGGTGCAGATCAACCAGCAGGCGCTTTTCTTCAATCAGATGAATGAGGGCGCCCAGAAGGCGGCCGATGCCGCAGGCGTCAAACTGGTGATCTTCAACGCCAACAACGAGACGACCGCGCAGAACAGCGCGATCGAAACCTACGTCCAGGAAAAGGTCTCCGGTCTTGCCGTCGTGGCGATCGACGTCAACGGCATCATGCCAGCGGTCAAGCAGGCGGCCGATGCCGGCATTCCTGTCGTCGCCATCGACGCCATCCTGCCGGATGGCCCGCAGAAGGCGCAGATCGGCGTGGACAATGCCGCAGCCGGCGCCGACATGGGCAAATATTTCCTCGACTACGTCAAGGCGAACATGGGCGGCAAGGCCAAGCTTGGCGTCGTCGGTGCGCTGAACTCGTTCATCCAGAATATCCGCCAGGACGGCTTCGAGAAGACCCTGAAAGGCGTCGACGGCATTGAAATGGCCGGCGTCGTCGACGGCCAGAACATCCAGGACAACGCCCTTGCGGCGGCAGAAAACCTGATCACCGCCAATCCTGACCTGACCGCGATCTACGCCACCGGCGAGCCGGCCCTGATGGGGGCGATAGCCGCCGTCCAGAGTCAGGGCAAGCAGGACAAGATCAAGGTGTTCGGCTGGGACTTGACTGCCGAAGCCATTGCCGGCATCGATGCCGGCTTCGTCGTCGCCGTCGTCCAGCAGGATCCGGCCGCAATGGGCGGTGCCGCCGTCGACGCGCTCGTCAAGGCTTCGGCCGGCGAGGCCGTCACCAAGACGATCTCGGTGCCGATCACCATCGTGACCAAGGAGAATGTCGAGCCGTACCGGGCCGTCTTCAAATGATCGAAAGTGGACAGCGTGACATCGCTGCCGCCGGTTCCGGAGGGGTCGGCCCCTCCGGAGCCGGAACATCCGGCGGCACTCGATCCGACCCGCGCATCTCGCTGCGCGGTATCCGCAAGTCGTTCGGTTCGCACCAGGCCCTGCGCGGCGTCGATCTCGACATCTTCCCCGGCGAATGCCTGGGCCTTGTCGGCGATAACGCCGCCGGCAAGTCGACGCTGACAAAAATCATCTCGGGAACCTACATTCCCGATGCTGGCACCATCACCATGGAAGGCGAAGAGGTTCGCTTCTCCGGCCCCGCGGATGCGCGCGGCAGAAACATCGAAATGGTGTTCCAGGATCTCAGCCTCTGCGACCATATCGATGTCGTCGGCAATCTCTTCCTCGGCCGCGAACTCAGCCGCGGGCCGTTTCTCGACACCAGGACGATGCTGTCCGAAGCCCGCAAGATGCTGGATTCGCTTGAGATCCGCATCCCGAGGCTGACCGGCAAGGTCGCCCAGCTCTCCGGCGGGCAGCGTCAGGCGATCGCGATTGCACGCGCTGCCTCCTTCAAGCCGAAGGTGCTGATCATGGACGAGCCGACATCAGCACTTGCCGTCGCCGAGGTCGAGGCGGTTCTGGCCCTGATCAACCGCGTCAAGGCGAACGGGGTCTCGGTGATCCTCATTACCCACCGGCTGCAGGATCTCTTCCGGGTCTGTGACCGTATCGCGGTGATGTACGAGGGCACGAAGGTGGCCGAACGGCAGATCGGCAGCACCAATCTCGAAGATCTCGTCAGGCTGATCGTCGGTGAAGGAGCCAGACAATGACGGCTTATACGGAACGCGGCCGCGGCTCGCGCATCGCCGATTTCTTCGGCGAACACGCACAGGTCCTGTCGATCGCCATCTTCTTCCTGGCCTGCATGATCTTCTTTTCGATCGGCAGCGAAACCTTCTTCACACTCGGCAACATCCTGAACATCGTGCGGCAGGCTGCTCCCATCCTGATCGTTGCCATCGCCATGACCTTCGTCATCATCACCGGCGGCATCGATCTTTCGGTCGGCTCGCAGGTCGCGCTCGTCAATGCGGTCGCGGCGATCGTCATTGCTATGGGTGTTCCCTGGCCGTCGGTGGTCATCGGCATGATCGTGCTCGGCGGCTTCATGGGCCTGGTCCAGGGCTGGTTCGTCGCCTATCAGGGCATCCCGGCCTTCATCGTCACGCTTGCCGGCCTCTCGATCCTACGCGGTCTGGCGCTCTATCTGACCCAGGGCTATTCCATCCCGATCAAGGACGCGCCGGGCTTCTTCGCGCTCGGCCGGGGCGAAATCCTGAGCTTCCCCATCCCGGCGGTCATCGCCGTCATCATCGCCATTCTCGGCTATGTCGTCATCACCGCGACGAAATATGGCCGGCAGGTCGTGGCGGTCGGCTCCAACATGGAGGCGGCTCGGCGTGTCGGCATGCCCGCCAAATGGATCATTGCCTCAGTTTATATCATCTCCGGCGTCGCCTGCGCTGTCGCCGGCCTGCTGATCGCCGCTCGCCTCGGCTCCGGTTCGTCCAATGCCGCCGTCGGTTTCGAGCTGCAGGTGATTGCCGCCGTCGTGCTCGGCGGAACGTCGCTGATGGGCGGACGCGGCACCATTCTCGGCACGGTGCTCGGCACGCTGACCATCGCCGTCATCGGCAATGGCCTGATCCTGATGCACATATCGCCGTTCTTCACGCAGATCGTCACCGGCGCCATCATCCTCGTCGCCATCTGGCTGAACACCCGCATCTTCACGGCCAATTTCCATTTCCGGCTGGGCAGGAAAGGATGAGGCGATGAGCGAACAGACAGCAGAAAGCCTGTCCGAAGCGCATGTCCGATCCGGCAAGGTGATGACCGTCACCGGTCCGATTTCGGCGGATGCGCTCGGCGTGACGCTGATGCACGAGCATATCCTCAACGACTGCCGCTGCTGGTGGCACGCGCCGAAGACGCCGGAACGGCAATATCTCGCCGAAAGCTTCGTCTGCATGGAGATCCTCGGCGAACTGAGGCAGGATCCCTTCGTCAACAAGCACAATATCACGCTCGACGACGAACATCTGGCGGTGGCCGAACTCAAGGACTTCGCTACGGCGGGCGGGCGCACCGTGGTGGAACCGACTTGCAAGGGCATCGGCCGTGATCCGCTGGCGCTGCAGCGCATCTCGAAAGCATCCGGTCTCAACATCGTGATGGGCGCGGGTTATTACCTCGGCTCCTCGCATCCGGAAGGCGTCGCCGCGATGAGCGTCGATGACATTGCGCTGGAGATCGTCCGCGAGGCGAAGCAAGGCGTCGACGGCACCGGCGTCAGGATCGGCCTGATCGGCGAGATCGGTGTCTCCTCGGATTTCACCGCCGAGGAGGAGAAATCGCTGCGCGGTGCTGCCCGGGCGCAGGTGCTGACTGGACTTCCGCTGATGGTGCATCTGCCAGGCTGGTTCCGTCTCGGCCACCGCGTGCTCGACGTGGTCGCCGAAGAGGGAGCGGATCTCCGCCACGCCGTCCTTTGCCACATGAACCCCTCGCATGACGACATCGCCTATCAGAGCGAGCTGGCAGAGCGTGGCGCCTTCATCGAATACGACATGATCGGCATGGATTTCTTCTATGCCGACCAGCAGGTGCAGTGCCCGAGCGACGAGGAGGCGGCGTGCGCGATCGTGCGTCTTGTCGAGGCCGGTTATCTCGACCGGATTCTTCTGTCGCATGACGTGTTTCTGAAGATGATGCTGACGCATTACGGCGGCAACGGCTACGCCTATATCCTTCGCCACTTCCTTCCCCGTCTTCAGCGGCACGGCCTCGACAGGACGGTTCTTGACGAAATGATGCGCAGCAATCCGCGCCGCGTCTTTCATGCCGGAGGCTAAAGCGCGTCGCGTCAAACCGGAGTCATGCGACGCGCTTTAGGTCTTTGATTTATGCATGTCGTTGTTCCAAACCGCTGCACACTTTTGGGCGACATGCATTAGCTCCATCAGTTCAATCGATCACAGGTAAACGGAAGACCATGACAAAAAAAATCCTCCTTGTCGGCGAGAGCTGGGTCAGCTCCGCCACGCATTACAAAGGCTTCGACCAGTTCGGCAGCGTCACCTTCCATCTCGGCGCCGAACCGTTGGTGAAGGCCCTCGCGGGCAGCGCCTTCGAGCTCGCCTATATGCCGGCGCACGAGGCAGTGGAGAAATTCCCCTTCGATATGGCCGGGCTCGACGCCTATGACGCCATCATTCTCTCCGATATCGGCGCCAACTCGCTGCTGCTGCCGCCGGATGTGTGGCTGCATTCGCGCACGGTGCCGAACCGGCTGAAGCTTCTGAAGGCATGGGTGGAGAAGGGCGGCGGCCTGCTGATGGTCGGCGGCTACTTCTCCTTCCAGGGCATCGACGGCAAGGCGCGCTGGCGGCGCACCCCCGTCGAAGACACGCTGCCCGTCTCGTGCCTGCCTTATGATGACCGCGTCGAAATTCCCGAGGGAACCGTTGCCGAAGTGGTGAAGCCGGAGCATCCGACGATGCAGGGGCTTGAAGGCGCCTGGCCGGTGCTTCTCGGCGTCAACGAGGTCGAAGTGCGCGACCGTGCCGACGTCGAGATCGTCGCACGTCTGCCTGACGATCAGGGCGGCCATCCGCTGCTCGTCGTCGGCACGCATGGCATTGGGCGGACGGCGGCCTGGACGTCCGATATCGGCCCGCACTGGCTCTCGCCCGCTTTCTGCGAATGGGAGGGTTATGGCCGGCTCTGGAAGAACATCCTCGGCTGGCTCACCGAAAAGCAGGCGTGATTTCAGCGCGCGGCAGGAATTGGAAAGGGAATGACATGCAGGAAATTTCGGAAAGGCCGTCCAACGCCATCAGGGATATCTTCGGCAGGGACAAGGTTCTGATCGGCATGATCCATTGCCCGGCCTTTCCGGGCGCGCCGCGCTACCGGGGGGCTGCGATGGATGCGATCTACGACGCGTGTATGCGCGACGCCGAAGCCTGCGTGGAAGGCGGCCTGCATGGGCTGATCATCGAAAATCACGGCGATGTGCCGTTCTCGAAGCCCGAGGATATCGGCCCCGAGACGACCGGCTTCATGTCCGTCGTCACCGACCGGATCGCGCGCGCCGCCGGCATTCCGCTTGGTGTCAACGTGCTGGCCAACGCACCGATTCCAGCCTTCGCCATTGCCATGGCGGGTGGCGCCAAATTCATCCGCGTCAATCAATGGGCCAATGCCTATGTCGCCAATGAAGGCTTCATGGAGGGCAGGGCGGCCGAGGCGATGCGCTACCGCTCGCTGCTCCGGGCCGAGCACATCAAGGTCTTTGCCGACAGCCACGTCAAGCATGGCAGCCACGCCATCGTCGCCGACCGCTCGATCCAAGAACTGACGCGCGATCTCGCCTTCTTCGATGCCGACGGCGTCATCGCCACCGGCCAGCGAACCGGCAATGCGGCAACGATGGAAGAAATCGAGGAGATCGGTGCGGCGACACGCCTGCCGCTGCTCGTCGGCTCCGGCGTCAACAAGGATAATATCGTCGATATTCTCGCCCGCACCAACGGCGTCATCGTTGCGTCTTCGTTGAAGCACGGCGGCGTCTGGTGGAACCCGGTCGACATCGAGCGGGTGCGCGCCTTCCGGGCGGCGGCCGAACCGGGACTGGAGGGCTGAGCATGGCGGCAGAGAGCCTTTCGGCCCGCATCCTGCGCGAGAACGATGCTGTCTTCCGGACGATGTTGAGCCACCGCTTCGTCGAGGACGTCAAGAACGACAGGCTGAGCAAGGCGGCTTTCGAACGTTATCTCGTCTATGAAGGCGCCTTCGTCGACAGCGCCATCTCGATCTTCGCCTATGCAGCGGCGACCGCCAAGACGATGATGCAGAAGCGCTGGCTGATCGCGGTTCTCGATGCGCTCGCCAACGAGCAAATCGCCTATTTCGAGCGCACCTTCGCCAGCCGCGGCATCGACCCCTCGTCCTTCGACACCGGCATCGCCGAGGTCGAGGCCTTTCGCACCGGCATGCTGGAGATCGCCCGCCAAGGCGGTTTCCTCGACACGGTCGCGGCGATGTTTGCGGCCGAGTGGATGTATTGGACCTGGTCGAAGGCGGCGGCCAGTTGCCCGATCAGCGATCCGCTCTTGAAAGAATGGGTCGACCTGCATGTCGATCCGAACTTCGCCGCCCAGGCGCAATGGCTGAAGAATGAACTCGACATGGCAGGAGAAACGCTGGAAGAGGATGAAAAAGCGCGGCTCAGCGCGATCTTCGGCCGGGCGATGCAGCTCGAGGTCGATTTTCACGATGCGCCTTACCCTTAGCCTCACCTTGCGAAAGCGGATGCATGCGCGCCTACATAATCGGTAACGTCGCCATCGACGAAACCATCGCCGTTTCCGAACTTCCCGTCATCGGCGCCTCCATCCTGGGCAATGCCGGGGGCAGCGATCTCGGCGGCAAGGGCACGAACCAGGCGGTCGTCATGGCTCGCTGCGGCGTTCCGACAACGCTGGTGGCGCCCGTCGGCTGGGATGCGAGGGCCGATACGATACGCCGTTACCTCGCGGACGAGCCGCTTCGGAGCGAACTGATCGAAATGAAAGATGCATCGAGCGACGTCTCGATCATCTTCCGGCTGCCGGGCGGCGAAAATGCCATCGTCACGACGACGGAATCGGCGCAAAGCCTGTCCCTCTCCGATGTCAGGCGTATCCTGTCGACGGCCGGCTCCGGCGATCTGATGATGCTGCAGGGCAACCTCTCCGACCGGACGACGCGCGACATTCTCGAACATGCGAGAGCGATCGGCATGGTCACCGCCTTCAATCCCTCGCCGGTGCGCTCCTATTTCTCCGATCTCTGGGATCTGATCGACATCGCCTTCCTGAACAAGGGAGAGGCGCAGGCCCTGACGGGAACGACGGGCAGGGATGCTGCCGAATATCTCCTGAGCCGCGGCCTGCGTGAAATCGTCCTGACGCTGGGCGGCGACGGCGCGACGCTCGTGAACCGGCACGATAGCATCGAAGTGCCCGCCCAGGTCTGCGATGTTGTGGATACAACGGGCGCAGGCGATACCTTCATGGCCGCAGCACTTGCATCCTGCGCGCTGCGCGGGAAGCGGCTGGACAGGCTAGCCATCGAACACGCAGTTGCAGCCGCAGCCATCACCGTCTCAAGACATGGAACAAGAAAGGCATTTCCGACCATTTCCGAGCTTGAAGCGATCCTGAGATAGCCGCTCGGTGTGGCTTGCAGCTTCATAAAACCATCATCAGCCTCTGCGAAGGGATGGGCTCCTCGCGATTCACTCCGTCATATCAGCAGCATCCGGACTTTTCTCATGACAACTTCCCCGATTTTCGCGCGTCTTTCCCCGACCGCCTCGTCCCGCCTCGTCGTGCTTGCCGAAACGGTATTGAAGGCGGGCGAAACCGCCCGCGGCTCCCTGCGGCGACGAACGTCGGCAGAAATGCTCGCCAAGGCGCCGCGCGATTATCAGACCGAAATCGATGTTGCCGTCGAGCGGATCATCGTCGACGAGATGACGAAGGCCTTCCCGGACTATGCCATCCAGGGCGAGGAAGCCGTCGGCAACCGCACGGCGGGTCCGGAAACGCCAATCATCTACATCGACCCGATCGATGGCACGACCAATTACGCCTGGGGCATTCCGCATTTTGGCATGACGATCTCGATCGTCGAAGGCGGCAGGCTCGTCATGGGCGTCGTTTATGATGCCATGCAGGACGAGTTGTTCAGCGCCGAGATTGGCGGCGGCGCCTATCTGAACGGCGAGCGCATCCGCTGCGCCGATGTCGGCGACATCGAAAATGTGCTCGTTGGCGCCGGCCTGCCGATCCCGGGCCAACTCAAGGCGGTTTCCGAAGAGATCTATCTCGATGCGATCAAACGCCTGATGGCGAATACGGCAGGCGTGCGCCGCCTTGGCTCGGCGGCACTGTCGATCGCCTATGTCGCCTGCGGCCGGCTGGACGGGTTCTTCGAAGACGGGCTGTCTCTCCACGATTTCGGCGCCTCGGCACTGATGGTCGAAGAGGCGGGCGGCATCGTCACCCGTTTTTCCGGCGCTAAGGTTGTCGGAAAGAGCGATATCCTGGCCGCCAGCAAGGCGTTACATCCATGGCTGCTGGGAGGCTTCCAGATCAAGACATGAACCGTCGCATTCCGGTGCAATTATCCCGCTTCCGCACGAGCGGATGCCAGGCCGACAACTGTGTTGGCGCGGTGCTAGAGCATGATTTCTATGGGCGGATTTCGGACGACATCATGCTCTACTCTTTGATTTGAACGCCGAACCGGGACAACTAAGCGGCCAATGCTTTGTCGTCGTCAGCGAACATTCTGGTCAAGCTGAGAAAGTAAATCATCCCAGACTGGTGAGTGATAATTCCTTCACAGTATGAGCGGTCCGGCGAACTGACAATCTCTGGAGCCTGTTGCAGATCATCGGCGTTGATCGAAAGCATATCAGTGACCTGATCCACCATTAGGCCGATCGGTTTGCCGTGAACTTCCGCGACCACGATTGCACTGCGTTCGGTCGCTTCCGACGACGGCATCCCCAGCTTGCGACATAAGTCGATTGTGGGAATGACGACGCCTCGCAAGTTAATGATACCGACCATTTCCGGCGGCGCGTGCGGGATCGGCGTCGAAGCCGCCCATCCACGTATCTCTCGAATGGAGGTGGTCTCGATGCAGAAGCTCTGACCATTCAATTGGAATGCAATGATTTCAAGAGACGTACGTCCCTCGCGATTTTTGGATATCGACGCCATCAAAACTCCTCCCAGCTGTCGCCGCCTTTAAGCGCGCCATTCCCGTTGAATGCTCGGGCCACCTTCGCCGTCATCTGACGGGCTGGCGACGGCATAGCCCGCAAATGCCGGTCGGCTGCAACCGGGGCAGCACGAGATGCACCGCCACCTGTCCCGATGTTGAACTGACCGAGGAGATCGAAGAGCTGCTCTGCTTCCTTGGCAAGGCTATGCGCCGAGGCCGTCGTCTCCTCGACCATGGCGGCATTCTGCTGTGTGCCCTGGTCCATCGTGTTGACGGCGGTGTTGATTTCCTTGAGACCCGTTGCCTGCTCTTTGGAGGCTTCGACGATGGCGCCGACATTACCGTCGACTTGCACCACCTGGGTCACGATTTCCTGCAATGCCTTGCCGGTATTACCAACCAAGGCAACACCGCTTTTGACGTGTTCGTTCGAGGCATTGATCAGCTCTTTGATCTCCTTTGCCGCCTTTGCCGATCGCTGGGCGAGTTCGCGAACTTCCTGGGCAACAACGGCGAACCCCTTGCCAGCGTCGCCGGCTCGGGCCGCTTCGACGCCGGCATTGAGCGCCAGAAGATTAGTCTGGAAAGCGATCTCGTCGATCACGCCGATAATGTTGGCGATCTCGCCGGCGGACTTTTCGATCTTACCCATCGCATCCACGGCTTGACTGACAATGTTGCCAGAATTCTCCGCGTTCTCCTTGGTCTTGCGAACAAGCTGCCCTGCTTCCTGGGCGCGGGAACTGGAATCAGCGACGGTGGTTGTGATCTCCTCAAGCGCTGCGGCCGTCTCCTCGACGGAAGCAGCCTGCTGCTCGGTACGCTTGGAGAGATCGTTCGAGGCAGATTGTATTTGTTGCGATGCCGCAGCGATGGCGCCAGCGTTCTGCGAGATTGTCTGCAGTGTAACGCGAAGCTTCGATGAAGCGTCGTTAAAATCAGCGCGCAGCTTCTCCAAGGTGGGCAGGAAGGGCATGGCGATGGTCTGAGTCAGATCGCCATCTGATAAAGCCTTCAGCGCTCCCGCGAGTTGGTCGACATTTCCGACGCGCGTGGTGACATCGGTCGCAAATTTGACGACCTTGAACACTTTGCCGTTCATGTCAAAGATCGGATTGTACGATGCCTGGATATGGACCTTCTTGCCGCCCTTGCCGATACGCAAGAACTCATCCGCAACGAATTCTCCTGCGGCAAGCCTCGTCCAGAACCGACGATAATCTTCACTGTTGCTATAGCTTGGCTCACAGAACATGGAGTGATGTTTGCCCTGGATTTCCGTCAGCTCATAACCGAGTGTCGTCAGGAAATTGTCATTTGCGTTGACGATTTCGCCTTTCGGCGTGAACTCGATGACCGCCTGGGCGCGCGAAATGGCGTTCAGCTTACCGCCATCTTCGGCCGCCTTCAGCTTCTGCGCGGTGATATCCGTCGCGAATTTGACGACCTTATAGGGTTTGCCACCGCTAAAGACCGGGTTGTAGGAGGCTTCGATCCAGACCTCCGTGCCGTCCTTGCGAATGCGCTTATACTGCCGTTGATCGAACTCACCGCGCGCCAGTTTTGCCCAGAAGTCTTTGTAGTCGGAGCTGGCTGCTTCTGCCGGATCGACGAAGAGGCGATGATGTTGACCAACGATTTCAGAAAGCTGATAACCGAGCGCCCGGCAAAAGTTTTCATTCGCGAAGATGATTGAACCGTCAAGCTTGAACTCGATGATCGCCTGAGACTTGCTCATCGCTTCGAGAACGGCCTTTGCATCGGCGCCAGCGCCAAATCCCAACATTCATTCCTCCAACGTTTCACAATGGGCCGTTAACGCGTGCGGAAACCCATCAAATACCATTACTTTTGGTAGTGCTAATTCTTAAATAAAGACGTTTATAATATGTAAATGTACTAATGCACTCGTGTAAAATTCCTTCATTTCTGTTTGAATTTTTTCAGATAATCGAAATGGCGGTCGCTCCGCACAACCGCGGATACACAAAAAGACCATGGAAAACGCGGACTAAACTTTAACTTTAGTTCGAAACACCAGACCTGGCATCAGATCACACGGCGTGAGCTGGCGTAGTCAACAGCTTGAAGCGCCGTTCATGCCGAATGGCATCTATGTGTGCGACTTAATGCGGTCGCCGAGGTACTGCGGCATGATCTGCAACTCGGCGTGGACGAGCTCGTTGTCGCGGAAGACGAAAAAGCCGGCAAAGCTCGGCTCGACCCTCATCCCGGCCCGGATCCGATCATCCGGCGCCACCATCGCTTTCAGACGGGTGCCGTCGGCAAGATCGACATCGACCATCTTGTGGGTGCCGAAATCGACGGTGCGATGGACTGTCGCGGCATCGACCCGCTCCGAGGGGCGGATCGTCAGCGCTTCCGGGCGGGCGGCAAGCGTCACCGGCCCGTCCTCGACGGGAACGGCAAGCGTAAACAGCGGATGCTCGCAGACGCCGTTTCTGATGCGGCTCTGGACAAAATTCATCGAGCCGATGAAACCTGCGACGAAGGCAGTCTGCGGCTGCCGGTAGACGGTGCTCGGCGGCGCGATCTGTTCGGTGCCTCCGTCGCGCATGACGACGATGCGGTCGGCGAGCGCTAGGGCCTCGTCCTGGCCATGGGTGACGAAGAGCGTGGTGATGCCGAGGCGCTGCTGGATATCGCGCACCTCCTCCCTCAGCCTTTCGCGTAAGTGCTGGTCGAGGCTGGCGAATGGCTCGTCGAGCAAAAGGATCTTCGGCTCGAGCACCAACGAGCGGGCAAGGGCAACACGCTGCTGCTGGCCCCCGGACAGTTGGGTCGTCATCCGGCGGCCGTAATCGGCAAGACCGACAAGCGCCAGTGCATCCTCGACACGCTCACGGATTTCCGCTTTCGGGAGCCGGCGGAGCTTCAGGCCGAAGGCGATATTGTTGAAGACGTCCATATGCGTCCAGAGCGCATGGCTCTGGAAGACCATGCCGGTGGGGCGCCGCTCGGGCGGCAGCGTCGTCACATCCTTCGCATCGATGCGGATGGTTCCGCCGCTCGGGTGCTCGAAGCCGCCGATCATTCTGAGAAGCGTCGATTTGCCGGAACCGGATGGGCCGAGCAGGCATACGAGCTCGCCGTCGCCGACTTCGAGCGAGAAGTCGCGAACGGCAAAACTGGTCCCGAACAGCTTCGAAACGCCCTCGATCGAAAGATGTGCCATTCTCAAACCCTTCCCTGGACTGACACGTGGCGTTTCATGCGCCGAAGCCTCTCGCAAAGGCGCCGGTGCCGATCACCCGGCGTGCAAACATCAGCGCGATGAAGGACGGCACCCACAGCATGACTGACAGTACGGCGCCGTATTGCACGACGATCTGGTTGTTGATGAAGCTGATCATCAGCACCGGCATGGTGCGGATCTCAGGCGCGCCGATCAGCCAGGCGCCTTCGGTCTCATAGAAGGTGCCGACGAAGGTCAAAAGCAGCGCGGCTGATATCGTCGGTGCGGCCTGCGGCAGTGTGATCGACCAGAAGACGCGCAGCGGCGTTGCACCGGCGTCGCGTGCTGCCTCTTCCATGCGCCGGTCGACATTCTGGAAGGCTGCGACGGGGATCCAGATCATCAGCATCAGCGTGCCGACGAGCTGGATCAGCACGACGCCGCAGAAGGTGCTGATCAAGCCGAGCTGCAGGAAGATGCCGGCAATGGCGACGAGCAGGCCGAATTTCGGAAAGGCATGCGATGCCAGAAACGACAGGAACAGGATGTTCCTGCCGGGAAAGCGCATGCGCGCGAAAGCATACGCGGCGGGAAGGCAGATGACGGCGGAAAGAATGGTCACCGTCGTCGTCAGCCGCAGGCTGAGGAAGAGAGCGTCCCAGACATCCCCGCGCGCCAGCGTCTGGCCCCAGAAACGCAGGCCGAACTGCTGCGGGATCACCGACGGGTAACGCCAGACCTCGGTGAAGGCCCATGTGCCGACAACGATCAGCGGCAGCGCGATGAACAGCGTCAGCAGGCAGGCGAAGAGCAGGCCTATCCAGTCGAAGCGTGGGCCGAAGCTCGATCTGCCGGCACTCATGGCCGGGCCTCGCGGTTGCGGGCGATTGACCTGATGTAGAGGATACCGAAGATCAGGCAGAAGCCGAATGTGATGACGGCCTGGGTCATGGCGTTCAGCGGGTCGTTCATATCGGCGAAGGTGCGCTGCATGAACGGCCCCATCATCTCCGGCGACGCCGAGCCGAGCACATAGGGCAGGGTGAAGGCGGAGAAGATGCCAAGCACGGCAAAGGAAGCGGTCACCAGCAGCGAGTTCCCCATGCGCGGCAGGATGATCGAGACGAAGACCCGAAGCGGTCTTGCGCCGACATCGCGGGCGGCTTCAATCGCGCTGTTCGAAACGGAAGAAAGCCCTGCCGTCAGCATCAGCACCGTCAGGGGAAGATTGTCCCAGACGAGGCCGATGACCGGTCCCCACGGCGTCAGATAGGGCGTGCGCAGCTTGGGCAGGCCGACGGAATTCAGCAACAGGTCGACGGTGCCGTTCGGCCCGATCGTCCTGATCAGCGCATAAGCGAGGATGATCGACGGCACGAACATCGGAAAGATCGCAAGAGCCTGCACATAGGCGGCAAATCGCCCCTCCGAGAACCGAAGGTAAAGCGCGATCGGAAGGCCGATCGCCAGAAGCAGGATACCGCAGACGGCGGTGGTCCAGAGCGTCAGCTCACAGATTGCCGAGGCTGTAGCCGTCGGTGAAGAAGAAGCGGTAGGAGGCAAGCGAGAATTCCGTCGCTCCGTCAGGGCCTCGAACGAAGATTGTGCCGACGACCGCCGAAAAGATCGGAAAGACGACCAGCCATGCAACCAGGAAGACCGGCAGAGCAACGAGGAGGAGCCCGATCGAGCTCCCCCTGTTGATGGACCGGAGACGGCGCAGAACCGCCGGCGCAGTGTCAGTGGACATCAGGTGCGGCTGATACCAGGAGCAACGTTGCGGTACCAGCCGTCGGCGATCGCCTTTTCCCAATCGCCGCCCGGGAAGGTCGGAATGGTCGAGGGAATGACGTCGGCATATTTCTTGCGAAGATCGTCGGAGATGTGATCCCACGAGATGGCGGGGAAGCCGCCGATCTCGGTGATGATCGCTTCCTGCATTTCCTTCGTCAGCATGAATGCGGCAAGCTTCAGCGCCGCATCCTTGTTGGCGCCGTTGGAGAAGACGGTGATGCTGGAGAAACCGCCGCAAAGGGCGAGATCGGTAAGCTGCACGAGGCCGGTCGTATCAGGCAGCACACCCTGGGAGATCGCCTGTAGCACCTGGTCCGACCAGACCGGCACCATGGTGACGACGCCCTGGGCGAGCAACTGGATCGACTGGGTGTTGCCGGCCGTATAGGCGCCCTTGTCGTAGAGCGCAGGCGCGAGGTCGTTGAGGATCTTCCAGGCCGGCGTCAACGTCTCAGTGGCGAAGTCGGCGGTGAAATTGTCGATCTTGAACTTCTTCGGATCACGCCCATTGGCCTCATGGATCGCGCGGCGGACGAAGTTGCCGCCCGAACCGCCCTTGTCAGGACGGTTGTAGATGAACTGGCCCGGATTGGACTTGATCCAGGCGGTGAGCTGATCCCAGCTCTTCGGCGCATCCTTCGGATTGAGCTTGGTCGTGTCATAGGCGAGAAGGACCTGCGAACCGCGATAGGGAAGGGAGTAGGGAGTATCGAAGGCAAGCGGATTGATATGGTCATAGCCCTCGATGTTCTCGGCGGAGAACTTCACCCAGAGCCCGGCATCCACGCCGCCGGATGGCAGGCGCGGATCGAACTGCTCGAAAAGGTCGGCCTGCGGATCGGTCTTCGTCTTCAGCGCGGCGAGCGCACGGTCGGCGATGGCGCGCAGACCATTATTGTCGCCGGCGTCGGTCACCTTCAACGCGACGCCCGGATGCGCCTTTTCGAAGGCCGGGCGGATGACGTTGTTCCAGAGGTCGACGATATTGGCATCCGAACCGCTGTAGAGATCGATCGTGCCGGCCGCAGCCGATGCGAAACGCGGAAGAGCCAGCAGGCCAGCTGCAGCTGATGATGTGATCAGAAATTCGCGTCTATTCATAACCGTCTCCATCAGGTGTCGAGGCTCAGCCTCCGCAGGATTGTCTGAGGCCTTGCTAGCGCCGGCGCGTAACATCGACATGACAGATCGGGCGTATCTGGAGGAAATTGCACAGCTGTGCTCTTTGCACCGTGTGGAAATCGGCGGCAGGAGATACTATCTCTTGCGGAAAAGGAGATATCCAATGACCGAAGAACGTGCAGTCCTCGCCGGCGGTTGCTTCTGGGGCATGCAGGACCTGATCCGCCGATACAAGGGCGTGATTTCGACCCGCGTCGGCTATACCGGCGGCGATGTGCCGAATGCCACCTACCGCAACCACGGAACCCATGCCGAGGCGATCGAGATCATCTTCGATCCCTCAAGGATCAGCTATCGGGAAATCCTCGAATTCTTCTTCCAGATCCACGACCCGAGCACGCGCAACCGCCAGGGCAACGACGTTGGCTTGAGCTACCGCTCGGCAATCTTCTACGTCAGCCCTGAGCAGGAGCGCGTCGCCAAAGACACGATCGCCGATGTCGACGCATCAGGCCTGTGGCCCGGCAAGGTCGTCACCGAAGTTGTGCCGGTTAGCGATTTCTGGGAAGCCGAACCCGAGCACCAGGATTATCTGGAGTGGATTCCGAATGGCTATACCTGCCATTTCGTCCGACCCGGCTGGAAACTGCCGGTCCGCCAGAAGATCGCCTGAAATTGATCAGAGCCCCATCGCCGCACGGCTGGTTTCCAGAAGTGCGGCGACGAGATTTGCCCGTGGCGAGGATCGCGTCTTCACGATGCCGACCGTGCGCACAGCGGACGAGCGGGGCAGGGGCAGCTTGACGATATCTAATCCCGCCGGCCAGGGCGGCGCCCAATCCGGCACGATCGAGATTCCGAGACCGCGGTCTACCATCACTGCGATCGCCTCCAGCGCGTCGAGTTCATAACGCTCGACCGGATGGATGCCGATCTCGCGCAGATATTCATCGGCGATGTGACCACCCCACTGGTTGCGGTCGTAGCGGATGAAGGGAAGAGACTTCAACAGTTCAAACGGATCCGCCCCCTCACAGTGTCGCGGAGCGATCAGCACCAGGGGTTCCTGGCGTAGCTTGTTGAAAGTCAGCGTCTTCTGCATCGGAAATCGCGGCTCGATAATGAAGGCTGCGTCCAGCGCGCCGTTCAGAACCTCGGCATAGAGGTCCATCGACGCGCCCGGCTTGAGGAAGATCTCGATCAGCGGGTAATCCTGGGCGAGACGGTGGAGAACGCCGGGAACGATGCCGGTCAGTGCCGTATTGATCGCCCCGATCCGCATCTCGCCCGAAATCGTCGCGGTGCCGGCCATCGCCTTCAGGTCGCGCGTATCGCGCACCAGATCCCTACAGCGGTCGAGAATGGCAAAACCCGCCTCCGTCGGCCGCATGACGCGGCCGGAGCGCACCAGCAGCCGCACCCCGAGCTCGGTCTCCAATGCGCGGATGCGCTGGGCAACAGCCGCAGGCGTGAGGTTCAGCCGCTGCGCGGCCTCTGCCAGCGAGTGCCGCTCGGCAACGACGATGAAGGTTTCGAGAAAGCGTGTGTCCATCGATGGTTTTTCTATCTCTTGAACGAAGCAGAAGCCATATTTTATTTACGATCCATTGCTCCGAAAGATGGCCCGACCATATGAGGAGATGAAATGGATTTCGGCCTGAAGGACAAGACGGCCCTGGTGCTTGGCGCCGGCGGCGGACTGGGCAGCGCGATTGCCGTCAAGCTTGCGCGCGAAGGCGCCAGAATTGCCGCGGCGGATATCGATCTCGCCGTCGCTGAGAAGACCACGGCTGCGATCGAATCCGAAGGCGGCAAGGCGCTGGCGCTGCAATGGGACCTTTCCGATCTCGGTTCGATCGATGCGCATGTCGCTGCAATCGAGCGCCAGTTCGGACCGGTCGACATCCTCGTCAACAATACCGGCGGCCCACCGCCGACCACCGTCTCCGGCCAGGATCCGACGATCTGGAACCAGTATTTCCAGAGCATGGTCCTCTCCGTCATCGCCATTACCGATCGGGTGCTGCCTGAGATGCGGGCGCGCAAATGGGGGCGCATCGTCACCTCGACCTCGTCGGGCGTGGTCGCGCCGATCCCCAATCTCGGCATCTCGAATGCACTGCGCCTGTCATTGGTCGGCTGGTCGAAGACACTGGCGCGCGAGGTCGGGCGCGACGGCATCACCGTCAACATCGTCCTGCCGGGCCGGATCGCCACCGGCCGCATCACCTTCCTCGACGAGCAGAAGGCCAAACGCGAAAACCGCTCCGTCGATGACGTTGTCACTGAGAGCACCAGCAGCATTCCGCTCGGCCGCTATGGCCGACCGGAAGAATATGGCAATGTCGTCACCTTCCTGGCAAGCGAGCCTGCCTCCTATCTTACCGGATCGGTGATCCGCGTCGATGGCGGCATGATCCAGAGCATCTGACAGAAACCGAATTGGAACCGATACCCGATGCCCCTCAGCGTTGAAGCGATAGAAACCCTCAAGACCGTCTCGACGGCGACCCTGACGACCGTTCTTCTGAAGAAGGGCCTGCGGAACGTCTGGATCCGCGGCGCCGTTCCGCTGAAGCCCGGCCAGCCGCGCATCGTCGGCCCGGCCTTCACCCTGCGCTTCGTTCCGGCTCGCGAAGATCTGGCAACGCCGGCATCCTGGGCCTCGCCGAACTCGACGCGCGCCGCGATCGAGGCGATGCCGGAAGGCTGTGTCGCCGTCGTCGATGCGATGGGTGTTACCGATGCCGGCATCTTCGGCGATATCCTCTGCGCCCGCATGCAGAAGAGAGGCGTTGCCGCACTCGTCACCGACGGCGTCGTACGCGACCTTGCCGGCGTGCTCGATGCCAACCTGCCGGTCTGGTGCCGCGGCGTCGCAGCACCCCCTTCGGTCGCCGGCCTCACCTTCGTCGCCTGGCAGCAACCGATCGGCTGCGGTGGCGTTGCGGTCTTTCCTGATGACGTCATCGTCGTTGACCAGGACGGCGCAGTGCTGATCCCAGCCGATCTGCTCGACGTCGTGCTGGCGGAAGCGCCGGAACAGGAGCGCATGGAAGCCTGGATCATGACCAGGATCGATGAAGGCACGCCGTTGCCCGGCCTCTACCCAATGAACGCCGAAACCAAGGCGCTCTACGAAGCCTCGAAGAAATAGGCTCCAGGCTAAGACGGATGAAGGGGTCGCGGCTTCGCGGCCCTTTTGCTTTCATCGCATCTCAATAACGAGGTGCGTAATCCAGGCCGCCGTCGATCCGTGCCGGGCGCCCATCCAGGAAAAGCTCACCGATGCGCGGCGCCGATCGCGCAATGACCTTGCCGCGGCGGATTACCGCCAGCCGGTTCGGCTTCAGCCGCAGCGCCTCCAGCGTGTCGCTGGCCTGGAGGATGACGAGGTCGGCGCTGCATCCCTTTTCAAGGCCGTAACCTGCAATCCCCATCGTCTTCGCCGAATTGACGGTCAGCGCCTCAAAGATCTTCTTCTTGTCGTCGATGCCGGCCATCTGCGCGACATGGATTGCCATATGGCCGACCTCCAGCATGTCGCCCGACCCCATCGAATACCAGGGATCCATGACGCAATCGTGCCCGAAGGAAACATTGAGCCCGGCATCCATCAGCTCCCGCACGCGGGTCATGCCGCGGCGTTTCGGATAGGTGTCGTGCCGGCCCTGCAGCATAATGTTGATCAGCGGATTGGGGATGACGTTGATCTCGGCCTCCGCCATCAGCGGAATAAGCTTGGAGACATAATAATTGTCCATCGAATGCATCGAGGTCAGGTGCGAGCCGGCGACGCGCCCCTGCAAGCCGAAGCGGATGGTTTCCGCAGCCAGCGTTTCGATATGGCGCGAGAGCGGATCGTCGGTTTCGTCGCAATGGATATCGACCGGCAGGCCGCGATCGGCGGCGATGCGGCAGAGCGCTTCGACCGAAGCGGTCCCTTCGCCCATCGTCCGTTCGAAATGCGGAATGCCGCCGACGATATCGACGCCCATGTCGAGGGCTCGGTTGAGCGCGTCGATCGCGCCCGGCGAGCGGTAATAACCGTCCTGCGGGAAGGCGACCAGTTGGAGATCGATATAGGGCGCGACCTTCTCGCGCACCTCGATCATCGCCTCGACGGTCACCAGTCTGGGGTCACTGGTATCGACATGGCTGCGGATGAAGAGCAGGCCCTGCGTCACCGCCAGATCACAATAGCGCAGCGCACGATCGGCCAGTTCTTCCTTCGTCACGATCGGGCGTAACTCTCCCCAGAGCGCGATGCCCTCGAGCAGCGTGCCGGATACGTTCATGCGTGGCAGGCCGAGCGACAGGGTGGCGTCCATATGGAAATGCGGATCGACGAAGGGCGGGCTGACCAGCCGGTCGGTCGCGTCAATTTCTTCCCCCGCCTGCGCCTGGAGATTGTGCTCGACAGCGATGATCTTGCCGCCCTGGATGCCGATATCGATCCCCTTTCGGCCATCGGGGAGATTTGCATTTCTGACGATCAGATCGAACATCGGAGCCTCATTGGACAGAAGTGGTTCAGCGTTCGCCGCGACGATAGGGCTGCATCAGCGCCTGTGGAACGCGGGCGCGGCGGGCCATGACGGCAAGGGCGGCAATGGAAAGGATATAGGGCGTCATCAGAAAGAGCTGATAGGGCACGAGCCCGCTCAGTGCGGTTTGCAGCCGCAGCTGAAAGGCGTCGAAGAAGGCAAAGAGCAGCGCGCCGAACAGCGCGCGGCCGGGCCGCCAGGAGGCGAAGACGACGAGCGCGATGCAGATCCAGCCGCGCCCCTGTACCATGGTCGGAAAGAAGCTGTTGAACGCCGACAATGTCAGGAAGGCGCCGCCCATTCCCATCAGCGCGCTTCCGGCAATCACCGCGCCGTAGCGCACCTTCATCGGATTGACGCCCTGGGCTTCCGCCGCATGCGGATTTTCGCCGGTCATGCGGATCGCAAGGCCGACGGGTGTGCGGAAGATGATGTAAGCCATCAGTAGGGCGATAAGGATGGCAAGATAGGTCGGCGCCGTCTGCGTGAAGAAGGCCGGCCCGATGAAGGGCAGCGTCGAGAGACCCGGAATGGCGATCGGCTGGAACGGCACGATGGTGGGCGGAGTATTGGCAAGCGGCACGATCAGCCGGAAGACATAATAGCTGAAGCTCGAGGCAAACAGCGTAACGCCGAGACCGGAGACATGCTGGGAGAGGCCCAACGTCACCGTCAGCGACGCATGCAAAAGGCCGAAGACGCCGCCGGCCACCGCCGCAATCAGCAAGCCGGTCCAGAGATCGGCGCCGTGATAGACGGAAAGCCAGCCGATCATCGCGCCGAAGGTCATGATGCCTTCGATGCCGAGATTGAGCACGCCCGCCCGTTCGCAGAGCAGTGCGCCGAGCGTGCCGAAAATCAGCGGCGTGGCTATCCGCAGAATTGCCGCCCAGAGCCCTGATGAAGCGATGATGTCGAACAGTTGCATCATCGCCGGATCCTGTATTGGGTGAAGAACAAGGCAATCAGCATCGTCAGCAATGACAGCGCCACCGTGACATCGGCGATATAGGTCGGGATCCCAAGGCCCCGGCTCATCCCATCCGCGCCTACGAACATGGTGGCCGTGAAAATGGCGGCAAAGACGACGCCGAGTGGATTGAGGTTGGCGAGCATGGCGACAACAATACCGGCGTAGCCGAAGCCCGGCGACAGGTCGGTCGTCACATAACCCTTGACGCCCATGACCTCGATCGCTCCCGCCAACCCTGCAAGCCCGCCCGAGAGACAGGCGACCTTCACCAGCGTTCTACCGAGCGGGACGCCGGCAAAGACGGCCCCGCCGGGATTGAGGCCCGCGGCGCGCGACTGCATGCCGAACACGGTGCGGGACTGGATGAAATGGACGACGACCGCCAGTGCGATCGCGATCGCAAATCCGATATGCAGGCGCGAGCGGGCGATCAGCTTCGGCAGCATGGCATGATCGCTGACGGATTGCGACTGCGGCCAGCCAAAGGCCAGCGGATCCTTGAGAACACCATCGATCAGCATCGAAACGAAGAGCACGGCGATGAAGTTCAGGAGCAGGCTGGTGACGACCTCGTCGACGGAGAAGCGCAGCCTGAGCCAGAGCGGGATCAGGATCAGCACCATGCCGGCAATGGCGCCGACCACCAGCAGCAGCGGAATGAGGATGGCGGCGGGAAGATCGCCCAACAGCTTGGAACTCGCCGCGGCAACGGCGATGGCACCGAGATAGAACTGGCCTTCAGCGCCGATATTCCAGAGCCGCGCCCGGAAAGCGACGGCGGCGGCAAGCCCCGTCAGCATCAGCGGCGTTGCCCGCGTCAGCGTTTCGGTCGCTGACAGCCGCGAGCCGAAGGCGCCGGTCAGGATGCGCCAATAGGCATCGAGAACAGGCGCGCCGGCGATTGATATCAGGATGCCGGCCAGCGCCAGTGCCGCGATGACCGCGATCACAGGGGTGACGATCAGCAGGTAAAGCGGACGATGTTCGCGGCGCTCAAATCGCATGGCCGGCCTCGAGGGTTTCCTGCCATTCGCCGGCCATCATCAGCCCCAGCCTGCGGGCATCGGCGCTTTCGGCCGCGACGGGCGGGGACAGGCGGCCGCCGACGATCGCCTGTATGCGATCGGCAAGCGCGATCACCTCATCGAGGTCCTCCGAGATCAGCAGCACGGCGGTACCCTGCCTGCGGGCTTCGAGCAGGCGTGCGTGCACGGCCGCCACTGCCCCTTCATCGAGGCCACGCGCGGGCTGCGCCGCGATCAGGATGCGCGGCCGCCAATGCAGGTTGCGGCCGAGAATGAGCTTCTGCATATTGCCGCCGGAGAGCAGGCGGGTGCGAATGGCAGGGCCGCCGCCGCGGACATCAAACCCGTCGATGATCTCCTTGGCGAAGGCCATGCCCGCCTTGCGGTTGACGAAACCACGGCGAGAGAATGCCGGCGAGGCGATGCGCTCCAGCACGGTGTTTTCCCAGATCGCCATTTCGCCGATCACACCCTCTTCGTTGCGGTCTTCGGGAATGCGGCCGATGCCGGCTTCGACGACATCGGTAACGCCAAGATTGCCGATGGCTTTGCCAAACAGCAGCAGGTCGCCGGCGCTGCGCGCCAGCATACCGGAGAGAAGATGCGCCAATGTCGCCTGGCCATTGCCCGAAACGCCGATGATGCCGAGGATCTCGCCCTGGTGCAGCCGGAAGCTGATCGACTTCAGCCGATCGATGCCGCCGGTGCGCACCGTCAGATCGGCCGCTTCGAGGGCAACGGCGCCGGGTGTCGACGGCTCGCGCACGGGTCGTGTTACACGGCGCCCGATCATTAGTTCAGCAAGTTCCGCCTTGCTGGTTTCCGACGCCTTGCGTTCGGCGACCATCTTGCCGCCGCGTAGGACCACGATGCGGTCGGCTGCTGCCATCACCTCGTCGAGCTTGTGCGAGATGAAGATCAGCGACAGGCCCTGGCGGGCCATTTCCCTTAGCGTCGTGAACAGCCGTTCGGCCTCGATGTTCGTCAGCACTGCCGTCGGCTCGTCGAGGATCAGGATGCGGGCGTCATTATAGAGCGCCTTGAGGATCTCGACGCGCTGCTGCTCGCCCACCGACAGGTCGCCAAGGCGGGCATCCGGATCAACCTTGAGGCCGAAGCGCTCGGAAATTGCCAGGAGTTTCTTCCGCGCCGCTGTTGTTCCCGATCGCCAGGACCACAGCCTTTCCGTGCCGGTCATGACATTTTCGAGAACGGTCAGATTGGGCGCGAGCGAAAAATGCTGATGCACCATGCCGACGCCGGCGCGGATCGCCGCACGCGGCTTGCCCTGCGGCACCTCCGTGCCCTCGATCAGGACGCGGCCGGCATCCGGCATGTAATGGCCGAAAAGGATGCTCATCAGCGTGGTCTTGCCCGCGCCGTTCTCGCCGAGCAGAGCGACGACCTCACCCCCGGCGAGCGTCATGGAAATATCGTCATTGGCAAGATTAGCGCCGAAGCGCTTGCTGACGCCGATAATCTCCAGCACCGGCCCGGTCATGACGGCAGTCCTGCAACGGGAAAACGGTGCTGCCACCGCCCCTCGGCCTCCAGGCGTGCGGCAAGCGACAGGAGACGCGGCTCGTGGCCCATCGGTGCCATGATCTGCACCGGCAGCGGCATGGCGTGCTCATCCCGTCCGAAAGGCAGTGTCAAAGCAGGAAAACCCGAAATATTGGCGAGGCAGGCAAGCGGCGCAAATGCCGTCATCCGCCCGAGATGCAGATCCGTGTCGGCATGATCGGACGGAAAGGAGCCGATCGCAAGAGGCACAGACGAAAGCATCGGCATCAGGATGCAATCGACCCTGTCGAATAGCGTCCAGAGCTTATGGCTCACCAGGACGGCATCGTTCAAGGTGTTCCAGAGCGATGTCGCCGGAAGCGCCCGTCCCCGCGCCGTGAAAGCCTGCGTCAGAGGCTCGGCCCTGCTTTCATCAAGCGCTGCCGCCTTCATGAGTGCTGCAAGGTTGACGGAGACGATATCCGCGAAGGCGCGGCCGCTGGCGGCGACGCTCCATTCGAACTCGGCCCAGCTCAGCGGAACGATAACATGCCCGTCGTTCTCGAGGGCACGAGCCGCATCCTCGACGGCTGCGAGCCGATCACCCTCGGTCGGATAGGCCGCTCCGGTATCGGTCAACAGGCCGATCCGCAAACAGCCGTTGCCGATATGGAGAGGGGAAGGATCCGCAAAGGGACCTCGCGAATTGCCGCTCAGCCAGTCGAGAATCACCGCAGTATCCCGAACCGAGCGGCAGACCGCGAGTTCGCTCGCAATGCCGGCAACGTGGTTGCCGAAGGATGGCCCGCCCGGAATGGCACCGCGCGTCGGCTTCATCCCAACAAGGCCGCAGCAGGCGGCGGGCACACGGATCGAGCCGCCGGCGTCGGTCGCATGCGCAATCGCGACGATCCCGGCGGCAACCGCGGCCGCCGCACCGCCGGAGGAGCCGCCCGCGGTTCGTGTCGGATCGAGTGGGTTGCGACAGACAGGCCCGATCGCCGGTTCGCTCGCAAGCGACAGGCCGAATTCCGGGCTGGTCGTCAGGCCGAAGAGGCAAAAGCCGGCTTCGCGGAAACGGGCAGCCAGATCGGAATCCGCTTCGCCGCCCTTTCTTTCGAAAAGACCGGAACCGGCCGTGACCGGCAGCCCGGCAAAAGGACCGCCAAGATCCTTCGCCAAGGTCGGCACACCGCCAAAGGGCCTGGCGGCAAAGCGATCGGGCTCGCTCCGCCGCTCATTGTCGCGGTCGTCGGCAGAGGCGAGGCCCATGGCGGCATCAAGATAAGCGATGGCGCCGAGCGGCTCCTGCAGCACGTCTGCCTCAAGAGAAGCCTGCATCGCCTCCGCAGCGCTCAGCTTGCCATGCCTGATCGCTGCCGCCAGATCCGTTGCATCGCCCTTCATGAACCGAATTACTTCGGCTCGTCCATCATCTTCGGGACTTCGAAGGTGCCGGCCTTGATCTCCGCCCGCTTGGCCTCCATCGCAGCCTCTGCCTCGGCAGGCGCCACGCCCTTCACGAAGACGATGTCGCTGCCGCCTTCCTTCATCAGGCCGTAAGACGTGTAGTTCCTGCCGACCGGCTTTCCGGCAGCGACATCGGCGATCGCAGCGTCCAGGATCGGGCGGAAGTACCACATGGCGTTGGCAAACACCGTATCCGGATAACGTGGCGTATAGTCGATCAGCGAGCCGACCGACTTGATGCCGCGCTCCTTGGCGGCATCGGCAGTACCGATGCGCTCGCCGAACAGGATGTCGGCGCCGGCGTCGATCTGGGCAAGACCGGCTTCGCGGGCCTTCGGCGGATCGAAGAAGGTGCCGATGAACGAGACGAGGTGCTTTGCATCGGGATTGACCGCCTTAACGCCAGCCGCGAAGGCATTGATCAGCATGTTGACCTCGGGGATCGGAATGGCGCCGACCGAACCGACGACATTCGACTTGGTCATCTTGCCCGCCAGCATGCCGGCAAGATAGGCGCCGTCATGGTTCCAGGTGCCGAAGACGCCGAAATTGTCGCCGGCCTGCTCGCCGCTCGAACCGAGCACGAAAGCGGTATCGGGATAATCGGCCGCGACCTGCCGGGCTTCTTTCTCCACCGCATAGGCCTCGCCGATAATCAGCTTGTTGCCCTGTTCGGCATATTCACGCATGGCGCGGGGATAATCGGTGCCGGAGACGCCTTCGGAGAAGACATATTCGATGACGCCTTCCTTGGCCGCGTCCTGCAGCGCCTTGTGCAGACAGGAGTTCCAGGCATTTTCCACCGGCGACGCATGGATGCCGGCAACCTTCAGTGGCGCAGCCGCTCTTACCAGCGGGGCGAAGCCGCTGACGCCGAGCGCAATGCCCGACGCGATCACTGTCCGGCGTGAAATCAGCATGTCTTTGGTCATTGTTTTGCTCCCCTTTTTTTACCATTTGGTTCAAAAATCATAGTAGCGCCCAAAAATGTGTCAAGCAGTAAACGGGCTTAAAAATCAGGCTGTTCGACCCATGCTCGCCGAAGGGCGGAGGTGATGGGCTGGATTTACAAGTGTTATATCTTGGCGTGACGACATCGGCAGGATATGCAAGGATCATTGGGGTTGGGGGACATGAAATGGGGGAAGAAGAGGGCGCCTCGCGGCGGCCGATCGCGAGCCGGTCGTCGTCCTGGGCCATCGGCCTCAGCGCGTGGCTGGCGCGGAGCGGCGCGACACCGAACGGCATCTCGCTTTTATCGGTCGTATTCGCGGGTATAGGTGCAGCGCTCATCGTTTTCACAACACATCCGATAGCCATGGTTTGTGCCGCGATCTCGGTACAACTGCGGCTCGTCTGCAATCTGTTGGATGGAATGGTCGCGATCGAGGGCGGAAAGAAAACCAAGAGCGGGCCGATCTACAACGAATTCCCCGACCGGGTCGCCGACAGCCTGTTTCTGATCGCGGCCGGCTATGCCTGCGGCTTTGGCTGGCTCGGCTGGCTGTCTGCGCTGCTCGCAGCACTCACCGCCTATATCAGGGTGTTCGGAGGATCGGTCGGTCTTGCCCAGGACTTCAGCGGTGTCATGGCCAAGCAACGCCGCATGGCGGTGCTGACGGCGGGCCTCCTCGCCCAGAGCGTCGAGACTCTGATATCAGGCAGCCACTGGTCGCTGATTGTGGCATCTTCGGTCATCGCGGCCGGCAGCCTTGTCACCTGCATCACACGCACGATAACGCTTGCCGGTTCCCTGGAGAGACTATGATCGCACTCATCCGTCGGCTTCTTGTGCTGTTCGTCCGTATCCTGGTCGGCGCCCGAAGCGAGTGGCGGGGCTGCGCGCCCGATCCCAGTCGCCGCATCTATTTCGCCAATCACAACAGCCATATCGATACCGTCGCCGTCATGGCCGCCTTGCCCTGGCCGGTGCGCCGGATGACCCATCCGGTTGCGGCGCGGGACTATTGGGGAACGAGCGCCTTTCGCCGTTTCATCGCAGAGAAAGGCCTGCGCGCCGTCTTGATAGACCGCAAGCCTCCGCCGGACACCGACCCGCTGGCTCCGATAGAGCGCCTGCTTGAGGAGGGGCGCTCAGTCCTGATTTTCCCGGAAGGAACGAGAAGCACCACCGATGAGATCGCCCCGTTCCGCAGCGGCATCTTTCGTCTTGCCTGCCGTTTCCCCGATGTCGATCTGGTGCCGATCCATCTCGACAACCTCCAGCGCATCCTGCCGAAGGGAAGCATGCTGATCGTGCCGATCACCTGCACGGCGCGCTTCGGCAAACCCTTGCGCGTCGAACCGGGCGAGGAAAAGGCTGTATTCCTGGCGCGCGCCCGTGCCGCTGTCATCGAGCTCGCGGATGGGGGGCACACGGCATGACCAGTATGTTCTCTCTCGTGCTAGCTGCTATCCTCGGCCTGCTTGCCGTCGCCTCCGCCATCGGTTTCATCCTGCAGCGACGCGCGACAGAACCCGGCTCCGTCGCCACCGTTCAGAACCTCAACGCCCGCATCCGCTCCTGGTGGATCATGGTTGCCGTGTTCGGCGGCGCGATCCTGCTCGGCGAAACGGCGACCGTCATCCTGTTCGCATTCCTATCCTTTATGGCGCTTCGCGAATTCTGGACCCTGACACCATCGCGGCGCGGCGATCACCTGGCGCTTTTCCTGTCCTTCTTCGTCGTCTTGCCGCTGCATTACGTGCTGCTCGGAACGGAGTGGTACGGTCTGTTTGCGATCTTCATCCCGGTCTATGCCTTCCTGATCCTGCCGGCGGTGGCGACCTTGACAGGGGATGTCAACGAATTCCTCGCGCGGACCGCCAGAGTCCAATGGGGTTTGATGCTGACGGTCTATTCGATCAGCCACGCGCCCGCCCTTCTCATGTTGGAGACCGGCACGTCACCGGCGCTCCTTCTCGTTTATCTGGTCGTGGTCGTGCAGCTCAGCGACGTCTTCCAGTATGTCTGGGGCAAACTCCTCGGAAAGCACCGTTTCTCGCCGAACATCAGCCCGTCGAAGACGATCGAAGGGCTGGTCGGAGGCGGCGCCTCGGCCATCCTCGTGGGAACACTGCTATATCGCCTGACACCCTTCTCCCCGCTGCAGGCCACTGCCATCAGCACGGTCATCGTCGTCGCCGGCTTCTTTGGCGGCTTCGTGCTCTCGGCCATCAAGCGCGATCTCAATGCTAAGGACTGGGGTTATGTGATCGAAGGCCATGGCGGCGTGCTTGACCGCCTCGACTCTATCACCTTCGCCGCACCGCTGTTCTTCCACATCGTCCGCTATTGGTTCACCGTGTAGAAGCTTGGTTCTGGCTAAAACCGGTCGATCTCCTCGAGGCTCTCGAACAGCCGGCGCTGAACATCCCGCTCCTGCTTGCTGATGGCGGTCATCAGCTTGCCCATCGTGCCCCTGAGGCCGTGCAACTGGTCGACCAGGTCCATGACGACATCGACGCCGGCTTCGTTGACACCCATGTTTCCCATGAGGTCCAAGATGAGCCGGGCGCGTGCGACATCGGCGTCCCGGAATTGCCGTTGGCCGCCTGACGTCTCCGGGATCAGCCAACCCTCTTCGACCCAGAGGTCGAGCTGGACGATGTCGATTTTCAAGTAAAGACGGAATTCGAGATCATCCATGATCAGGCCTCCATGTTCTTTCTCGGATCGTATGAGTTTGCCGTCGCCCATTCCTGGACGAAGGCCGTCAGTCGTTCATCCGGGGCGTCGGGCAGCACGATCTTCAGCGAAATATAGACGTCGCCGTGTTCGCCACCACGTTTTGCAACACCCTTGCCCTTGAGGCGCAGCACCTTGCCGGTGTTGGAATGAGGCGGCAGGGTCAGATTAACAGGCCCTGACGGCGTCGGCACACGAACCTTGCCGCCGAGCACGGCCTCGCCGAGCGAGATCGGCAGTTCGAGCCGGATATCGTCGCCGTCTCGCGTGAAGAAGCGGTGCGGGCGCACACGGATGTCGATCAGGGCATCGCCCGCCGGCCCGCCTCCGATCCCCGGCTCGCCCTTGCCGCGCAGCCTCAAGGTTTGGCCGTCACGCGTCCCCGGCGGGATCTGCACATCGAGCGCCGGACCATCAGGAAGCTTGATCTCGGTCCTGGTGCCGTTGACGGCGTCGAGAAAATCGACCTCCATGGAGAACTGGCGGTCCCGGCCACGACCACGGGTCTGGCTGCCTCCCGTCCGCCGCGAAAAGAAATTGGCGAAGAGATCGTCGGCATCGCCGAAATCGGCAAAGCCTGCGCTGTTGTGATAGGGATCACTAGGACCGCTCGCCGAGGCATAGTCGCGGTAATAATTACGCTGCGCCCGCTCGGCGCCCGTAATGTCGATCTCGCCGCGATCGAAGCGGCCGCGTTTTTCCTCGTCGCTCAAGATCTCGTTTGCGGCCGAAATTTCCTTGAACCGTTCCTCGGCCTTTTTGTCGCCGGGGTTGAGGTCGGGGTGAAGTTTCTTGGCGAGCTTGCGGAACGCGCTTTGAATATCCTTTTGCGTCGCATCCCGCTTTACGCCCAGAAGCTCATATGGATCCTGGCTCATGCATATCTCCTGAGGGCAGCGATACTGCTGGTTGGCTTGGGGATGATATAGGTGGTCGGGCCGCCGCCGGGGAGGGGAGGCGGTCGTTCTGCTCGACCTCCTCAATCCGCAGCGGAACTAAAACAACGCCGCGTCTTCCACTTGTGGCGCCGAGCCTTCCTGCGCGGGATCGGGTCGCCGATCGATGAGAACCGAGCACCCGGCGTGACGCACGACCTTGTCGACGATCGAGGAGAAGACGTAGTCGGTGATATTCGTCACATGGGATGAAAGCAGGATGAGATCGGCCGATTTCTCCCTTGCGACGGAGACGAGCAGGGAGGCGGCAACGCCGACGCGCACCTCGATCGTCGCCGGAATCCCCATCTCTTTACAGCACGATGCAAGTTTCTTTTCGGCGTCGACGATGGCGGTCGTTTCGAATTCGTCGGGAAGCTCCGTCAGGTGACGGTGCGGGATACTCTCGATGACGTGCATGACGACGATGCTTCCGCCTTCATCCACCAGCGCAGCAGCCCGGCGCAGAAGGCGGCTTGCCGTTTCCCTGGAACCCATGCCGATGCAGCAGATGATCGTCCGATACATTGAAATCCATATCCTTGAATGCGAATGATAACACCGATCATACCAGTGTCGACCATCCCGGCATTGACGAATATCAAGAAAAAGTGCCGCAACGGCAGCGCGCATGAAACGGCCAGCTGCTTCGCGACGGACCTCCGGCTGAATCGTCGCAGTTGACGACATGGTCACCAGCAACATTTCTAACCCGATGTCGTCACTGATTGAGGTTCACATGCCGAATTTTGCGATTATCGGATCGGGTGCGATGGGAAGCGCTGTCGCCAAACGGCTGATCGACCACGGCGCCACGGTGCTGACTTACCTCGAGGGCAGGAGCCAGCGGACGATTGCGCGGGCAAAGGCAGCCGGCATGGTGCCGGTCGACCGCCAGGAGCTGACGAAGGCCGAGCTGATCCTGTCGATCATTCCGCCGTCGGAGGCGATCAAGGTCGCCGACCTCGTCGCGGACATATCGTCGGGGATGCCGGCCCCGCCGCCCTTCGTCGACCTCAACGCGATTGCGCCGAAAACGATGCAGGCGTTGGCGGCGCGGTTCGAAGGCAGCGGCGTCGAGGTGCTTGATGGTGCGATCATCGGCGGGCCGCCGGTCCCCGGCAAATCAGGTCCGAC
Source organism: Rhizobium beringeri (assembly GCF_004306515.1). Classification (NCBI taxonomy): domain Bacteria; kingdom Pseudomonadati; phylum Pseudomonadota; class Alphaproteobacteria; order Hyphomicrobiales; family Rhizobiaceae; genus Rhizobium; species Rhizobium beringeri. Next base: position 299,119 of record NZ_SILG01000004.1, read on the forward strand.
CATCTATATCAGCGGCGATACCGCGGAGCGGAGCCGGCTGCTCGAGGATTGCGGCCTGCAGATCCGCAGGCTCGACGGACCACTCGGCGCCGCCTCGGCACTGAAGATGTGTTATGCCGGCATCAACAAGGGATTTATCGGCCTTAGCACCGCCATGCTGCTTGCCGCATCGCGTTCGGGTGCTGCCGAAAGCCTGAAAGCCGAGCTCTCCCAAAGCCTTCCCGACGTCGGCCGCAAGCTGTCGAGATCCATTCCCGACATGTATCCGAAAGCCTATCGGTGGGTAGCCGAAATGCAGGAGATCGCCGATTTCCTCGGCGAGGATGATCCGGCCACGACCATCTTCCGCGGCATGGCGGACGTCTTTGCCAGGATGGCTGATGACGTGGAGGGCAGCCGCGTGCTCGTCGGGCAGTTGGACGAAATCCTCGCGCGACCCGACATCGATCGCTGACCGCAATAGCCTTACAGGTGCTTGGCTACGTCCATTCTTCGATGAAGGATGCGCACGATGATGATCTGGCCTGCATCATTGCTTTTGAAATACAGAAAATGAGAGCCAACAGAGACCTTTCTGTACCCTTTCCGAATATCTGAGGGACGGCTCATCCGTCTTCCCTCCGCCAATTCGTGGCAGGCGTCTCTTTGTCCTGGATGTAATGCTCTGCCTGATCGACATTCCAACTCGTCGCTGTGTAATCCCAAATCTTCTCAATATCGGTTTGCGCAGCAGGAGAAATATGATGCCTGTCATTTCGCCTCGAACGCCGCACGTTTGCGAGCGTTGAACGCATCGAAATCAAAGGGCGTGGCAGGGCCGGATTCCTCGCCTTCAATCAAGGCATCCTGTAATGCCTTCACTTTGGCTTCGTGTTCTTCAAGTAGGCGAAGGCCGGCCCGAACAACGTCAGTGGCTGAACCATAGCGGCCAGCCTGAACTTGCGTATCGATGAAGCTGGTGAAATGCTCGCCGAGCGATATGGACGTATTTCTGGCCATGCTGAATCTCCTTTAAGCCAATATACCAATTTTTGGTACATAACAAAACCTAGTCTTCACAGCGTGAATCTGATCCCCGGCCAATTCTGACGATTGTGTGAAGCCGCTTCGACACCGCTGACAAAACCTGATTGCCTCTGCTATGTCAGGAAAAATGCGGCGGCCCAACCGGCGTCGCGCTCTGTCCGACCAATGCCAGGAGTTTGAAAGATGAGCGGTTCTTCCGAATATACACCCCCGAAAGTCTGGACCTGGAACAAAGCGAATGGCGGTCAATTCGCCAGCATCAATCGCCCGATCGCGGGACCGACGCATGACAAGGAGCTTCCGGTCGGCCGTCATCCGCTGCAGCTCTATTCGCTCGGCACCCCGAACGGCCAGAAGGTGACGATCATGCTCGAGGAGCTGCTGGCTCTCGGTCATAGCGGTGCCGAATATGACGCCTGGCTGATCAAGATCGGCGATGGCGACCAGTTCGGAAGCGGCTTCGTCGCGGTCAATCCCAATTCCAAGATACCGGCGCTGATGGACCGCAGCGGACCAAAGCCGATCCGTGTCTTCGAATCCGGTGCTATCCTCACCTATCTCGCCGAGAAGTTCGGCGCCTTCCTGCCGACGGAACCGAGTGCGCGCGCCGAATGCCTGTCATGGCTGTTCTGGCAGATGGGAAGCGCGCCCTATCTCGGCGGCGGCTTCGGCCATTTCTACGCCTATGCGCCGACGAAGATCGAATATGCGATCGACCGCTTCGCCATGGAAGTGAAGCGTCAGCTCGACGTGCTCGATCGTCGCCTCGCCGAAAGCGAGTATCTGGCAGGCAGCCAATATACGATCGCCGATATTGCCGTCTGGCCCTGGTATGGCGGCCTGGTGAAGGGCTGGACCTATGGTGCAGCCGAGTTTCTGCAGGTCGAGGACTATAAGAACGTGCTGCGCTGGGCCGACACCATCCATAGCAGGCCGGCCGTGCAACGCGGCCGGATGGTCAACCGCCTCTCCGGCGATCCCTCGACCCAGTTGCACGAGCGCCACGACGCCAGCGACTTCGACACCAGGACGCAGGACAAGCTCGCGGCCGCCGAGTAAGCGAGTGGCCTCAGCCACTTGTCGCAGCAACAAATGATGCTCCGCCGCCTTTACGGCGGCGGAGCGTTTGCAGGCTGCCCGAACTCAGTTCTTGACCGTGTCTTCCAGGAAGAATCGGCCGAGCGGGTTCTGGTAGAAGTTCTCGATATTCTTGCGTGAGACGTTGATATAGGGGCTGTAATAGAGGTCGATCCAGTTGACGTCGTCCTTGGCCATCTTCTGCAGATCGACATACATCTGTTCGCGCTTCTTCGGGTCGAGCTCGAGACGCGCCTTGGCAACCAGTTCCTTCACCGCCTCGCTTTTGTAATTGGTCGAGTAGTTGTTGTTGGAATCGTGGCCGAGGACGAAGGTGGTCTTCTGGTCCGGATCGAGAATGTCGTTGGTCCAGTAGTTGACCGAGACGTCGTAGTCGCCGGCAACGATCATGTCCCATTCCTGGCTCGGGTCGACCTTCTGCAGATTGGCGGTGATGCCGGCCTTCTGCAGTTGCTGCTGGACGAGCACAGCCGTCTGTTCGTCGACTTCATCGCCGGCGCGGACCAGGTAATTCAGCGTCAGGTCCGAGGCGCCTGCAGCCGCCAGCAGCTCCTTTGCTTTTTCGGGATCATAAGGCCGCTGCAGATTGTCGGCATAATAATAGAGCGCGCCCTTCGGAATGTAGGAGTTGGCGACCGTGCCCTGGCCGAAGGTAACGGTATCGACGATCGCCTTCTTGTCGATCGCAAGATCCAGCGCCTGGCGGACTTCCTTCTTGCCGAGCGCGCCATGTGCATGATTGATCAGCAGATGATCCTCGCGGGTCGAAGCGTCGATATCGACGTTGAGGTTCGGGTCCTTCTTCAGCTCCTCGACGCGGGAGAAGGGAACGAAGATCGCGGTGTCCAGCTCGCCGGCCTGAACGTTCAGCATGCGGGTGTTGTCGTCAGGCACCGAGATCCACTCGACGCCGTCGAGCTTGACGCGGTCGGCCTGCCAGAAGTTCGGGTTCTTCTTGAGAATGACGCGGTCGCCGCGCCGCCATTCCTCGACCACGAAGGCGCCGGATGCGATCGGCTTTTCGCCATAGGCATCGGGGCCAAGCGATTCCATGCCCTTCTTGGAGATGACGGAGGCATTCGGCAGCGCCAGCGTCGAAAGGAACGGCGCGGACGGGTTCTTGAGCTTGATCGTCAGCGTGTGCGCGTCGGTTGCCACCGCCGTATCGATCACCTTGTAGGAATCGCTCCATAGCGAGGCCGCGTCATCGCGGATGCGCAGCAGGCTGTAGGCCGCGTCTTCCGCCGTCAGCGGCGAACCGTCGGAGAATTTCGCGTCGCGGATCTTGAACGTGTAGGTCAGCCCGTCATCCGAGGCGGTCCAGCTTTCGGCAAGGCCCGGCTCCAGCTTCGTGCCTGTCTTGTCGACGCGGATCAGCACGTCGTAGACGTTGGAGAACACCCAGTTGTCGATGTTCTGGGCGGTCTTGATCGGATCGAATGTTGTCGAATCCTCGCGGCGGCCGATGGTGAGTACACCGGCGGCCTCCGCATAGCTTGCACTGAGCGTCAGGCCGGCGAGCAAGGCTGCAAGCCCGATTGATTTCCACCTGTTTGTCATGAGTTCGTTCCCTTCGTTGTTATGGCATGCGTTTGATGGGCTGGATTGGCATCGTCTGCGGATCGTCCTTGCCGCCGACGCCTTGAAGCAGCGGCTTGTCAGGATCGATGTCAGGAATGGCAGCGATCAGCGCCGCCGTGTAGGGATGTTTCGGCCGCGCGAAGACCTCTTCGGAGCGGCCTTCCTCAACGACCTCGCCGCGATACATCACGACGACCCGTTCACAGAGATTGCGGACGATTGCGAGATCATGAGCGATGAAGATCAGCGTCAGGTTCATCTTCACCGTGAGCTCGCGGAAGAGTTCGATGATCTGGGCCTGGATGGTGACGTCGAGGGCGGCCACGCATTCGTCGGCGATGATCATCTTCGGATCAACGGCGAGGGCCCGGGCGATGCCGGCGCGCTGGCACTGGCCGCCGCTCATGCTGCGCGGTTTGCGGCCGGCGAATTCGCGTTCGAGGCCGACGAGATCGAGCAGTTCGCCGATCCGCGCCGGGATATCGGCCTTGGCGACCTTGCCCTGCACCTTCAGCACCTCGGCCAGCATCTGCCCGATCGTCAGCCGCGGATTGAGCGCATTGTAGGGATCTTGGAAGACCATCGCCGTCTCGCGCCTGAGCTTTGCCAGGCCGGCACTCTTCTGCAGCGCCAGATCGACGCCGTCGAAGGTGACGTGGCCCGAGGAAAGCGGCGTGAGGCCGAGCACGGCGCGGGCAAGCGTGCTCTTGCCGCTGCCGGATTCGCCGACGATGCCGACCGTCTCGCCCGGCATGATCTGCAGGCTGACGCCGGCAACGGCGCTGACCGTCTTGGCACCGCCTCTGAGCAGGGCGCCGCCCGCTCTGAAGCGCACGTGGAGATCATCGATTTCGAGCAATGGTCTCGCCGGCTGGCTGGCCTCGGCAAGCTCGAGCGGCGGCGCAGGCGTCTCGGTTGAGATGGAAGGGTGGCTGTTGATCAGGTTGATCGTATAGGGATGCTGCGGCCGCGCCAGGATCGTCCGCTTCGGCCCCTCTTCGAGCAGCTTGCCGCCGCGCAGCACGGCGATGCGGTCGCAGGTCTGGGCGACGATACCGAGATCGTGGGTGATCAGAATGATCGACAGGCCGCGCCGATCGCGAATGTCAATCAACAGCCGCAGGATCTGCGCCTGGATGGTCACGTCGAGTGCCGTCGTCGGCTCGTCGGCGATCAGGATTTTCGGATTGCAGGACAGCGCCACGCCGATCATCGCGCGCTGCCGCATGCCGCCGGAAAATTCGTGCGGATAGCTATCGTACTGGCGCACGGGATCGGGGAAGCCGACCTGCGCCAGGATTTCCGTCGCCGCGGCGCGGGCCTCGCGGGGGCCGAGGCCCTGATGGTAGCGGATGCCCTCGGCGATCTGATCGCCGATCCGCATCACCGGGTCGAGATGGCTGGTCGGGTTCTGGAAGATCATGCCGATCTCGCCGCCGCGCACTTTCAGCATCTCGCTATCGTCGACCCGCATGAGGTCGCGCCCTTCAAGCAGCACGCTACCGCTTTCGATCTTCAGCAGCGAGGAGGGCAGCAGGCGCACCAGGGAACGGCAGAACAGGCTCTTGCCCGAGCCGCTCTCGCCGACGAGACCAAGGATCTCGCCCTTGCCGAGGTCGAGCGAGACCGCATCGAGCAGCGTGCGCGGGCCGGAATCGACATGCGCCCTGACTGTGAGATCGCGGACGGACAGCACGGAGCCGCTCATTCGTGCACCCCCAGCAGTTCGCCAAGCGCGTCACCCAGCATGCTGAAACCGAAGGCGAGGCAGACGATGGAGAGGCCGGGAAACAGCGTGATCCACCATGCGGTGGTGATGAAGCTCTGTCCTTCCGCGACCATGACACCCCATTCGGCGATCGGCGGCTGGACGCCGAGGCCGAGATAGCTGACGGCAGCGCCGCTAAGCAACACCAGTGTCGCATCGGACATCGAAAAGACGATCGAGCCGGCGATCGCGTTCGGCAACAGGTGGCGGAACATGATGCGCGGGCGGCTGAAGCCGAGGCTGACGGCGGCAACGGCATAGTCGCTGCCTTTCAGCACCAGCATCTGCGCCCGGATCAGCCGCGCATAGGAGACCCAGCCGACAAGCGCCATGGCGATATAGAAACTGCCAAGACCCGGGCCTAGGATCGCGATGATCGACAGCATCAGCACGAGGAAGGGAAAGGCGAGGATGATATCGACGAGGCGCATGAACAGCGCATCGACGATGCCTCCGAAAAAGCCGGCGATCGTGCCGACTGTCGTGCCGATCACGAAGGGGAAGATGACGCCGATCAGCGCCATCTGCAGGTCGAGGCGCGCGCCCCAGATAACGCGGGAGAGGATATCGCGGCCGAAATTGTCGGTGCCGAAGGGGTGCAACAGCGAAGGCGCCTGCAGGCGGACCTCGGCATTCTGCATGATCGGGTCGTAAGGCGCGATGATGGGCGCACCGATCGCCAGCAGAACGAAGAACAGCAGCAAGCCGGCACTGAGCGCAAGCATCGGCCGTCGGCCGAAGAACCGACGCCAGCCGAGAGATGCGGGGGAAATCGCCTCGATGCTCATAGCTTCACCCTCGGATCGACGGCGACGGTGACGATATCGGCGATGAAGTTGATGAGCACGGTGGCACAGGCAAAGACCATAGCGACACCCTGGACCACCATGTAGTCACGCGAGAAGATCGCCCTGACAAGCAACTGCCCCATGCCAGGCAACGCAAAGACGCTCTCGACCACCACTGTGCCGCCGATCAGCCAGCCGATGTTGACGGCGAGCAGGTTGATCGTCGGCACCAGCGAATTCGGCAGGACGTGTCGCCAGAAGACGATGCGTTCGGGCATGCCGCGGGCGCGCGCCGCCGTCGCGACGTCCGATTTCAGCTGCTCGATCATCGCCGCCCGCAGGCTGCGCGTCAGCACGGTCGAAAGCGACAGCGCGACCGTCAGGCTCGGCAGCACGAGATGCGACAGCTTTTCGCCGATCGTCGCACCATAGCCCGAAACCGGCAGCACACCGAGTTCAACGCTGAAGAGGATGATCAGCATTAGCCCCAGCCAGAAGGGCGGAAAGCCGATGCCGAAGGTCGAGACGATGCGCACCGCATGGTCCGGCGCCCGGCCGGCATTGCGTGCTGCGACCGCCGCCATCGGCACTGCGATCAGGACCGAAAGCACGACGCTGGAGACGACGAGTGCAAGCGTCGGCTCGATACGGGTGACGATCAGCTTCAGCACGTCGATCTTGTAGAGGATCGACTTGCCCATCTCGCCATTGGCAAGGTTCTTGAGGAAATAGACATATTGCAGCCACATCGGCTGGTCGAGGCCGTACTGGGCGCGAATGCTGGCAAGGGCCGCCGGCGTCGCACGCGTGCCGAGGATATTGCGCGCCGGATCGCCGGGGATCAGCCGGACCAGAATGAAAGTGATGACGCTGATGCCGAAAATGACGGGCAGGAACTGCAGCGGTCGCGTCAGAACGAATTTATAGCGATGCATGACGGCGATCGCCCCTTTGTCTTCGTCGGGTTCGGTCCGCTCCCTCTTGCATCAGCCTGCCTCGTGCCGGTCGAGAAAATCGAGAAGCGCCGGATAATAATCCTGCGGGTTCTCATAGAACGGCATATGGCTGGCATTGGCAAATACCTTGAGCTCGGCATTCGGCAGCGCAAGCTTCATCCTCAGCGCACAGGCCGGCGTCAACTCGTCATGCTCTCCCGTCGTGATGAGCACCGGCAGCGTCAGCCGCGGCAGATCGGGGATGCGGTTCCAGTCCTTGAGGTTGCCGATATAGAGAAACTCGTTCGGCCCCTGCATCGTCTCATAGGGCGCCATGTTCCAATCATCGAGCGAGCGGCGTACCGGCGCGGGCCATTCCGGCAGACGGCAGACATGGCGATAGTTGAGGATGGTGACGGCAGCGAGATATTCCGGATGATTGTAGGTGCCCTGCGCCTCGTGCTTCTGCATCATCGACACGGTTTCGGGACCGAGCGCTGCGCGCAGCCGTTCCAGTTCCGAGATCAGATGCGGCATGTCGGCGACGGTATCTTCGAGGATCAGCGTCTTGAGGTTTTCGGGATAGGTCAGCGCATATTCGATCGCCAGCCACCCGCCCCAGGAATGGCCGAGCATGTGGACCTTGCCGAGCCCCAATGCCTTGCGCACCGTCTCCGTCTCCTCGACATAACGGCCGATCGTCCAGAGCGAGAGATCGTCCGGCCGGTCGGAAGCGCCGGTGCCGAGTTGGTCGAAGGCGACGACGCGATAGCCCTTGTCGATGAGACAGGAATGCGCCTCGCGCAGGTAATCGCAGGGTAGACCCGGCCCGCCGTTCAGGCAGAAAACCGTCTCGCTGCCGGTCCCGAAGCTATAGGCAACGACGCGATAGCCATCGACATCGATCTCGAATCGCTCGTCCGGCCGTATTTCACGCCACATTGATCGCTCCGGCAGAAGATTTCGCTTGCTCAATATTTGGGCACGGCTAAATTTTTACCTTAAACCGCATTCAGTGCCAGCTATAAGAAGTGATAGGGTGGGCCGCAATGCCGAACCCGGGAGCAGCCCATGCTTGACGACCCCATTCTTGACGACATTGGAACGATCAGGCGGCAGTTCACAGCGCACGAAACGCTGGACGGCCGGATCGACCAGGCCTTCGAGGCGATGAAGCAGATCGGTTTCGAGGCGCTGATCTACGATTATACGCCGGTGCCTTACGATCTCGACGGCGCGATCATGATACCATCGCTGCTGAAGCTGCGGAATATCTCAGACGATATGCACGACTACTGGTTCAATCGCGGCTATTTCCGTATCGATCCGGTGCAGCAGGTGGCGCTGCGCACCTCCGCACCTTTCTTCTGGAACTATGACCCGAACGCCGACACGCTGATCAACCGTTTCATGAACGAAGACACCGCGCCGGTGACGCGCTATTTGAGCGAACGCGATATGTCGACTGGCGTCACCGTCCCGGTTCATATGCCACGCGGCGACTATGCGACCGTCACCGGCATCCGCTTTGGCCGGAACAAAGATTTCGAACGGCACGCGCTGCGCTATATCGCCGACTTCAACCTGCTTGCCCATGTCTTCCATGAGACCGCCTATTCGCTTTTCGACACGCGGGCGAAGAGCGTCGGCACGATCCGCCTGACCGAGCGGGAACGTGAGTGCCTGCGCCATTCGGCGGAAGGTTACTCCGCCAAGGAAATTTCCCGCATCATCGACCGTTCCGTACCGACCGTCGTGATGCATCTGAACGCCGCGACAAAGAAACTCGGCGCCCGCAACCGCACCCAGGCCGTGGTTCGCGCCACCCATTACCGCCTGCTCGAAGACCGGCCGACCCATAATTGGCCACCCTATAACTTGTGATAGCTGCCTTCGCCGTCGCCGCCGCGTTATGCTTTTCATCATTGCCAGAGCATGATGCCGAAAAGTGTGAGCGGTTTTCGGGCGACATCAAGCTCTAACTATTTAATTTAGAACAGGATTCAGATTTTGGGCCGAACAGGCCCAAAATCATCCTGTTCTAGGAGATGGAGACACCGGTGGGCGAAGTCACGACCAAAGAAGCCTATCTGCCCTTTCGCGACTATCGCACCTGGTATCGCATCACCGGTTCGCTGGAGAGCGGCAAGCTACCTCTCGTCGTCGCCCATGGCGGGCCCGGCTGCACCCATGATTATGTCGATTCCTTCAAGGATATCGCCGCCCTCGACGGCCGTCCGGTCATCCATTACGACCAGCTCGGCAATGGCAATTCCACCTGCCTTCCGGAAAAGGGCCCGGATTTCTGGACGGTCGGCCTGTTTCTCGAGGAGCTGGACACGCTGCTTTCCCATCTCGGTATTCAGCATCGTTACGCCTTCCTCGGCCAGTCCTGGGGCGGCATGCTCGGCGCCGAACATGCGGTGCGCCGGCCGCAAGGCCTGAAGGCACTTGTTATCGCCAACTCGCCGGCCAACATGCACACCTGGGTTTCGGAGGCGAACCGGCTGAGGCAGGAACTGCCGAAAGAGGTGCAGGACACGCTGCTGAAGCATGAACTGGCGGGAAGCCTCGCCGATCCGGAATATATCGCCGCCTCGCGCGTCTTCTATGACCGCCATGTCTGCCGGGTGGTGCCGTGGCCGCCTGAAGTGGCGCGGACCTTCGCGATCATGGACGAAGACAACACGGTCTACCGCAACATGAACGGCCCGACGGAATTTCACGTCATCGGTACGATGAAGGACTGGACGATCGAGAACAGGCTCGACCGCATCGAAGCCCCGACGCTGCTGATCTCGGGAAAATACGACGAGGCGACACCCTTGGTGGTAAGGCCTTATCTCGAACGCGTTCCGGGCTGCGAATGGGTGCTCTTCGAAAATTCCAGCCACATGCCGCACGTCGAGGAAAAGCAGCTTTGCCTGGCGACCGTTTCCGGTTTCCTGGCACGGCACGATTGAGGAAGCGCGTGCGCCGGCTACACCGTTTCTTGCCGCGGCAGTGGCGCTTGCGATAGTCTCCGTCCCATTCAAGAGCGAATGGAACGGACCGATGAACGATCATCCGCAAACAGAAAGCGCGACAATCCTCGCAACGAGCAGGGGCCGTGCCTGGCGCGGTCTGGAGGCCGAGCTTTTGCGCATTCCGCCCGGCCGCACGCATATTTCAGGCACGCCCTATCATCGCCTCGGAATCCATGTCGGCCGGCCGGTGCGGGCGCAATGCCGCTGTGACGGGCGGGAGCATCGCCGACTGCAGAAGCATGGCGATATCGACGTGGTGCCAGCCGGCCTCGATGGCGTCTGGGAGGACGACCGTGAATGCATGATCCTGCGGCTGAAAATCAGCACGGATCTTTTCCATCGGGCTGCGATCGATCTCGGCCGCGATCCCGCGGAGGCGATCGTGCCGCAATTTCAACTCCGCGATCCGCGGCTCGAGGCAATCGTCTGGGCCTTGAAAGCGGAACTCGAGGCGGATGTGCCGTCCGACAATCTCTATGCCGATACGCTGGCGACAGCCTTGGCGCTCCGTCTGGTCGAGGCGGGCAGCGGCAGCTCTCGCCCAGTGGATAGCGGCAGAGCGCTCTCGCCCCGTCAGAAGCGGATGCTTGCCGACTACATCGAGGATAATCTCGACACGTCGCTTTCGCTTGCAGAACTGGCAGGTCTTGCCGGACTGAGCCTCTCGCACCTGAAGACGCAGTTTCGAAACAGTTTCGGCATGCCGCCGCATCAGTATGTGATGCACCGCCGGATCTCGCGTGCCGAGGCACTGATCCGGAGCTCCAGCCTGCCGCTGAGCCAGATCGCGCTGGAAGCAGGCTTCGCGCATCAAAGCCATATGGCAAACAGCATGAAGCGGCTGGTCGGCGTCAGCCCCGGCACCATCGCCCGTCTACGCAATTGACGAAAAATGGCCGATCCTGCAACGGATCGGCTGAATGCGCAGGCAACGCCCCTGGCGGCAGTACATCTTCCTTCGACTGCGAACAGAGGAAGGAATGATCATGTTTGTCATCTTCGGCGCCACCGGCAAGGTCGGCAAGGCAACGATAACAAGGCTTCGAGCCGAGGGCTCTCCTGTCAGGGCGGTGCTTCGTAATCCCGCCAAGGCTGCACCCCTTGCGGCGCTCGGATGCGAGATCGCCATGGCCGAGGTCGGCGATGCCGATGCCATGGCCGTCGCGATGAGAGATGCGACGGCTGTACAGCTCATCTGCCCGATCGAACCTCGCACCGCCGATGCTAGCCGCCACATGCTGCAGTCGATCGAGCGGATGGCGGAGGCGATCGATGCCGCCCGGCCGCCGCGCGTCCTGGCGATCTCGGATTACGGCGCACATCTGACGATCGATACCGGCATTACCAGCCTGTTCCGTGCGATGGAGGAGCGGTTCCGGCAGTGCAGCACCAGGATGGTCTTTCTGCGTTCGGCCGAACATATGGAAAACTGGGCACGCTACCTGAAGATCGCCGGCGAGACCGGCATAATGCCGAGCATGCACCTACCGTTGTCGCGACCTTTCCCGACCGTCTCAGCCGCCGATATCGGCGATATGGCCGCAAACCTTCTGCTCGTCGACGAGGATCATGGCCCTTTGCCGCGGATCATCCATGGCGAGGGGCCGCGCGAATACACGGCGCTCGAGATCGCTGCGGCCTTGGGGCGGTTATTGACCCGGAGCGTCGTCGCACGCGAACTGCCGCGTGCCGATTGGCTGGCAACGCTAATGCGCGCAGGACTCTCGCACAATTACGCCGATCTGATCGTCAGGCTCGGCGATGTGCACAATAGAGGCCTGATCGGAGCGGAAGCCGGCGTCGGCGAAATCCGTCGTGGCAGCACGGAGCTTTCCACTGCCCTTGAACCATTCCGTCCTGACGTCCGGCAGTCTGTGCCGTGATAGTCTCAATCGCGTGACGCACGGAGAGGAGTCCTGTCGGGGACGGCAGCTCCCGAGAACCCTCTATCGGCGAACCAGCCATTTCTTGGCGACACGGCAAGCCATCGTATAGGCCGGATCGAAGACGTTGCCGACGTCATAGCGCACCACCTGGCCGAGCAGATGGCTGGCCGCCGTCCTGTCCAGGCCGTAATCCGATGCCAGCCAATTCAGCATTTCGCTGGTCGCATGCTGGAGCGCCTGATCGAGGGGCCGGGCGTTGCCGATGGTGAAGATGTCTTCGGCGGTTTCGCCGCGCGGCCAGACCAGTCCGGCCTTCTTTTCCACCGTCAGCCGCACCGTGACTTCGAACGTCGTCTCGACGCCGGTTCCGACGATCTCGCCATCCCCTTGCACGGCATGGCAGTCGCCGAGAAAGAACAGGGCGCCGGGAGCCGATACCGGGAAGCGGACGGTGGTGCCGGGGCCAAACAGCCGATAATCCATGTTGCCGCCATATTCGCCGCTGGTCGCGGTCGATATCGCCTGGCCGAGGCTGGGCGCCACGCCGAAACAGCCGATCATCGGGGCGAGAGGCAGAACGAAATTTTCGAGGCCGCCGACCGGCTCGGAAAGCCGCACGGTCAAGGCCTCACGGTCGATCGCCCAGACGGCCATATCGCGCGCCGGCAGGTCACGAACCGTCTCGGGATCGACGACATTGGCGGCGACGACGCTGCGGGTAAAGCCCGTGTCCCTCGTCGGGACCATGCTGATGATCTCGACCTTCAACGCATCTCCGGGCTCAGCACCTTCCACGAAGATCGGGCCGTTCATCGGGTTGGGGCCGGATGCCTGCTTGATGCCGTCCTTGTCATACCCAACGGCGTCGAGCGTCCCGGTGACCACGGTGTCGCCGTCGGCGATGTGCAGGGCCGGCGGAAGAGAGCCGATGACATTGTGAAAGCTCGTCGGAATGAAGCGGTGAGTGGTCATGAGAATACGGCTCTCGCTCGTTTCGAATATCATGAGCCTGCGGCTGAACTGCCCGGCGGAAAGAGTTCGAGACTAGATCAGAGATTTCCTTGCAATGCCAATATCCACAGTATCACCCGTAACATAGGGTTCGGCCGCAATTCCGGCGGCCGATTGGCAGGCTGTCAAATCAACTCATCTTTGTGCACGCCGGGCAAGATTCGCGGATGATCACGCCTCAACCGACGTCGAGGCGTGATCAGATCGACGTTCAGAATTTGAAGCTGGTGCCGATTGTTACCTTTTGCTGATTAACCTCGAAATCGCCGAGCGCCGAGCCGAAATCCTTGCGTCCGAAGTCGTCATAACGATATTCAGCACGCATCATAATATTGTCGGTTAGAGCGCGCTCCACACCTCCACCGGCGGTCCAGCCAATCAGAATGTCGTCCTTCTTGCCAATTCCAGGCACGTCGACTTCTCCACCCGCGGCCGCCAAACCCCCGGTTCCGTAGATCAGCGTACGGTCCAAGGCATATCCCACGCGGCCACGCGCCGAGCCATCCCATTTGAGGGAAACGTCGCTTCCATCCTTCCAGTTGTAGTTGAAGTCATTCTCGATACCGAAGATGAAAGGGCCGTGCTGAAAATTATATCCGCCGTAGATACCCGTCGAACCTCCATCAAGATCCTGCTCGGAACCGTTGAGGTAGCTCGCATGTGTCGAGGTGTATCCGCCTTGAAGCCCGAGATAAAATCCCGACCAGTCGAAGGCCGACTGGGTCTGTCCCTGTTGAACGTAAGCAGGATCCTGAACCACGGCATCGGCGGCAAAGGCCGGCACCGCCGAGAAAGCCACGGCGGCCAGCGCGATTATCTTTGTGTACATTAAATTGCCTCGTCATTTCGATGATTGGAGAAGGCTTCAGCAAACCGGAAGTCGGCTGGGACCGATGCATTATGCTGCGGTTCGGTATTGCGGTTTGCACTTTATTGTTGAGATATGTTGCGACCTTGGGCGTCTTGGAGACGGCGCGTTGCACTTGGAAAAGTCAACCTGACCAGGTGGCCGAAAGGCCTGCCTCCCGCATGAGGATGCCGAGTCGCTAGGCAGGGGTATTGGAACAACGAAAATAGTTGATTGCTAGTCTCATCTTTAGTACCGAGCTATCACCCGGTTAAAGGATGTCACGTGGCTATGCTCCCCCCGACGCAAGATCCGCCTCGAACGGCTGAAACTTTTGTCGCCGAAAATATAGGTCTTTCGATAGAGGGGAACGAGATTCTCCGCGACGTCAGTCTTAAATTTCCGGCAGGAGAAGTTGTGGCACTGGTCGGCCACAACGGCTCCGGTAAATCCAGTCTTCTCAAGATGTTGGCTCGCCAGCTTGTGCCAAGCGCTGGATCGATTTCTTACGGGAACCGGGATCTTAGGATGTATAGGGAACGCGTCTTCGCTCGTTCGGTCGCATATCTGCCCCAGGATGTCACGACCGGATCGGAAATGACGGTCCGCGAGCTTGTGGGATGCGGTCGCTATCCGTGGCACGGGGCGCTCGGCCGCTTCACCAAGAACGATGAAGGGAAAGTCGAGGAAGCCCTCCGAGCAACACATATCGAGAAGTTCGCCGACCGTATCGTCGGAACACTGTCAGGCGGTGAGCGGCAACGTGCCTGGATCGCGATGCTGATCGCTCAGGATGCCCGGTGCCTGTTGCTCGACGAACCGACTGCGGCACTCGATGTTGCACATCAGATTGAGGTGCTCTCCCTTGTGCGACGCTTGGCGCACGAGGTTGGAAGCAGTGTCGTCATCGTTCTCCACGACATCAACATGGCCGCTCGCTTCTGCGATCGGATCCATGCATTGAAACGCGGTCGCGTTGTTGCGAGCGGAACGCCGAGCGTGATCCTTGCGCCAAACACGCTGCAAGAGATCTATGGGATCGATATGGACGTGATCTCGGCGCCCAACCTGCCTTATCCGCTCGCTTATGTTTGCTGAGGCTAATCGTGCAATGGGTGTTACGCGGCGCTCCTTTTTGCAGTTTGCGGCGGTCTCGGTCGTTCCAGCTCCGCTGTTTGCGCAGTCGATAGGCCCAAGGATCGTCAGCCTCGACTATGGCCTTGCGTCCACTCTTTTATCCCTCGGATTGCCTCCCGTCGGGATCTCGGACCTCGCCGATTGGGACAGATGGGTTGTCGAGCCGCCGATGCCAAAATCCGTCGTCGATATTGGCAGTTCGTTCGAGGTCAATTTTGAAATTCTCGTCCCGCTGAAGCCCGACATTATCTTGACCACACCTTACCTGGATGAGCTGCTGCCCAAGCTACAGTCGGTGGCGAAAGTCGTTCGGCTGGAAGTCTTTACGCCGGGCATTGGATCTATCCTTCCCGCTGCCATCGCGGCGACGCGCAAATTGGCTGGTGAGCTTGGTCGTCAGAATGAAGCAGAGCAGTTCCTTGCGCGAGCCGATGCCTTCTTCGAGCGATGCCGCAGTCGGCTGGCGGGCAAGAACCTGCCGCCAGTCGCTCTCGTGAATTTCATGGATGCCCGCCATGTCCGCATCTATTCGAGTCCTGGGCTGTTCCACAATGTGCTCGAGCGCATCGGTGTCCGGAACGCCTGGTCCAGAGAGTCGAATTACTGGGGTTTTGAAACGATCGGGATTGAAGATCTCTCCAAGATCACCGATCCGGACGCACGTCTGATCGCCTTTGACCCTGTTCCTCCGGACGTTCTTCCGAAGCTCGCTCAGAGCCCGCTGTGGAACAGGCTTGCGTTTGCACGTCCAGCCCATCTGTCGATTCTGCCGCCAGCCCTGATGTTTGGCATGGTGAACGAGGCCATGCGCTTCGCGAGTCTTTTGACAGATCTTCTGGAAAAAGAAGCATGATAATATCCCGTCGCGACAATATCGGGCCAGCCGTTGTCTTCCTCCTCCTGATTTGCGGTGGAGGCGTGGCATCGTGGTTTCTTGCCGCTCCTGCGCTGTCTGAAATGGCTCAAGGGGACTACGATGTCACGCGAATGGTGTTGTACTATTCGACGCTTCCCCGTCTTACGACGGCGCTCATTGCCGGAGCCGCGCTTGCATTGTCTGGTGCGCTGTTTCAGCAAGTTTTGCGAAATCCGCTCGCCGATCCCACCACCCTCGGCGTGTCGGCCGGCGCAAACCTGGCGCTGGTGGTGACATCTCTGTTTCTCCCGCACCTGCTGGGCGCCGGCCGTGATCTTGTCGCTCTGATCGGCAGCGCGACCGCGGCTGTGATCGTCGTCAGCCTTGGGGCGCGCCGTGGTTTTTCGCCTTATTCGCTTGTTCTGTCGGGGCTGGTTCTCAGTCTATGGTGTGGCGGCCTCTCTGCCATCCTGACCTATTTGAACCAGCGCTATCTCTCGAGCCTGTTCATCTGGGGCGCCGGCTCGCTGGCACAGCAAAGCTGGGTCATTCCCTTGTCGCTTCTTTGGAAGTTGGGCGTCGTCGCCATCGTCTGCACTTTCGTGATCAGACCGCTTTCGCTGCTCGATCTTGGCGAGAGCAGTTCCACGGCACTCGGCGTCCGATTGGTCCGCTTGCGTTTCGTTGTCGTGGCGCTTGCTGTCGCGCTTGCTGCATTTGTCACGAGCGCCGTTGGAGTCATTGGTTTCGTTGGACTGGTCGCGCCGACGATTGCACGATTGTCCGGAGCACGGCGTCCCGCGCAGCTCATCTTCTGGTCTCCCCTGATCGGCGCCGGGCTGCTCCTCTTCGCCGACTCTGTTCTGCAACTGGTCGCAGGCGGGCTTGGTGATTTCTTGCCGACGGGGGCGGTAACGGCCATCTTCGGTTCGCCGCTGCTTCTCGCGCTCCTGCCGCGGCTGAAGATCCGTCATAGACTGCAGCAATCGCCGGCGTTCGGACGGTCACGTCGATGGGATGGAACCGCGCCGGTCATCATCGCAGCTGCGGGCCTGCTTATGCTGTTGATGGTCAGCGTTTTTCTCGGACGTGACGTCAATGGCGGCTGGGCTTTTACATCAGGCGAATTCTCGTACGATGTCCTTGCTATCAGGATACCGAAAATCCTCGCCGCCCTGACATCGGGCGCGATGCTTGCGGTCGCGGGCTCGATCCTTCAGCGGCTGACCGGAAACGAAATGGCAAGTCCCGAAGTTCTGGGAATCAGTGCCGGCGCGACCTTCGGCGTTGCGATTGCCCTCTTTGCCGTCGCTCCAGGGTTTTCCGGTCAATTTGCATTTGCCGTGGCAGGTGCGATCAGCGTGCTTGTCGTCATCTTCGCCAGCTCCCGGCGATCGGCGTTCGCTCCCGAGCGAGTCCTGCTTGCGGGCATTGCCCTAAGCGCGATGGTCGATGCCGTCGTCGGCGTGTTGAGCTCGACGGGAGATCCGAGAGCAGTTCTGCTGATGCGGTGGATGAGCGGGTCCACCTATCTTATCGAGGGGTCGACCGCCGCAACGGAGGTGGCGCTCGGGGCCGTGTTGATTGCCGTCTCGCTCGCTGTGCGCCGCTGGCTTGACATACTTCCCCTTGGGCCGTCTCCCTCGGCGGCGGTCGGTATACCATTGGCGAGATCGCGATTTGCGCTTTTTGGCCTCGCAGGATTGCTGACGGCTGCCGCGACGCTGACGGTTGGACCATTGTCATTCATTGGCCTCATGGGACCTCACCTTGCGCGGGAGGCGGGATTGGCACGCGCGCTGCCGCAAATGCTTGGTGCCGCTCTGATCGGAGGAGGCCTTATGGTTGCTGCCGATTTCGTCGGCCGCACGATCGTATCACCCTACCAGATCCCGGCCGGTCTTGTTTCCGCGCTCATCGGAGCGCCGTTCTTGATGTTGATGATGCGGAAGCGCGGCGCCAGCTGAGGGGTTGCCCACGCAACACCATCAACGATCTCACCTTGGCGTCGTCGCATTCGCCGGCAGGTTGGCCCTGCCTCTTGCTCCGAGGCGGGCCAATACGGGCGGGGAGAACGGCCGGCCGGACCATTTCAATACGCTTTCGCGAAAGACCTGTCGCTCCTCCTTAGAGGCGAACAATCTGGCCGGCCACGGATGAGAAACCATTCTGGACATCCAAAAGTGGAAAGTTCCGGCATCCTCTTCGAGCGCATAGAGCGAATCCCACGTACATGTGACCGTCTGACCCAGGAACGTGTAGCTGATGCCGCTCTGGTCCACGGTAGACTCGACGGGCCTGCCGATAGCTTCCGCCCTTCACCAGTCGCCGGCGATACGTGGAACGCAGGAATCGCCGGATTGGCCCGAGCAGCAGAAAAGCCCCGAGCGTGCCAGCAACGATTGTTGCGAGGACATAGATAGCGAATATCCAGATGTCACCCGCCTGCCATTTGTCGAAATTGGTGATTAGCGCGACAAACAGTGCAACGATTCCCGCTGCCCCGACGGTTGGACCGGGTGGCAGAAGCTGGCGCGATGCATGCTGGATATCAAGATGGTCGTCGAGTTCTATAGCGAAAGTTTTGCGGAAACCGGGCCGATCCGGAGACGGCCAAATTTTCGGGACTGAGCCCGGGGAATTCTCGGACATGTTCAACCTACCAAATTAGAGCACGTTCGAATTGAAAACTCGCTCTTGGGTAGAGGCGGCTCCCTCTTGCGTCAATCGAAGCCTTGTCGTGGGGTTATCATTTCCGGAATGGACCAAATGCAGTCCACATTGCTGAGAGGGTGATCCCTTGGCGCAGATAGCGGACGCCGCCTTGATCGGACAAGGCGGCGTCCGCCAAACTTTACCAGGAATACTTCAGCGTGCCGACGACCTTGCGCCGATCGCCGTAATATTCGGTGCCGAAATAGCTGCTGGCGACATATTTGCGATCGAACAGATTCGTCGCGTTGACGGCAAGCGTCACGTCAGGCGTCACCTTGTAGCTGACGGCTGCGTCGACGAGCGTATAGGCTGCGACCGATACGGTGTTCGCCTCGTCCCCATAGGTCTGGCCGATATAACGCACACCGCCGCCGAGTGTCAGGTCGCCGCGCTTTCCGTCTCCCGGGACCGTGTAGTCGAGCCAGGCGGATGCCAGATGCCGCGGCACGCGCGAGGGCCGGTTGCCGATATTGCCGCCGGTTCCGTCCTCGCGGATTTCAGCATCCCAATAAGAATAGGCAAGTGTGAGATTGACCCGGTCGTTGATGGCGGCTTTGCCTTCCAGCTCGATGCCGCGCACGCCGACCTTGCCGATCTGCTCCTGAACGAGGGGGCTGACCGAGCTCGGCACGTTCGTTTGCGTGAGATCGAAGAGCGCTATCGTGAAGAGGCCATCGAATCCGTCGGGCTTGTATTTGAGGCCGATTTCGAATTGCTGGCCTTCCTGGGGCTTCAACGTGCCCGTCACCGTATATCCGTTTGCGGTCTGTGCTACGAGCGGCTGGAAGCTTTCCGAATAATTGGCATAGGCCGCGAGGTTCGGATTGAACTTGTAGGTCAAGCCGAAGCGCTTGGTGAAGGCCGATGCCGTATCGTCGTCCCTCGTGCCGCTGTCGAGATAATCGGCCGTCGTATGAACATGGTCCCATCGTCCTCCGATCGTCGCGATCCATCGGTCGTCGAAGGTCAGTTGCTCCTGCGCATAGATCCCGACCGCCTGCTGCTTGACGCGCCAGTTCACGTACGGGCCGAGATTGATGCAGGAGAGGCCGCAATAGACGGGATCGTTGATATCGATCGGCCCGGCCGTTCCGAACAGGATGTTCTCGCGCGTATTGTCATCGGTGTAATCGACGCCGACGAGCGTCTTGCTGTCGATCCCGTTCCATGTCGCATCATATTGCAACTGATTGTCGATGGCATAACGGTTGGACATGCCGTCGACCGAGAACGCCGTTCGATCGGCGGTCGGATCCAGCGATGCACCATAGACTTCGGCATAGTCGAGCTCGAGATGCGTATACCGGGCATTCGAGCGGAAGGTCAGATTTTCATTGATCTCGTGTTCGAACTGGTAGCCGATGTCGGCCTGCTCCGTATTGAAGCGATTGAAGTCCGGCTCGCCGAGGAAGGTGTCGATATCGATGTTGGCGCCGGTCGGAAGGCCCCGCGCGCCCGTTCCATCGCGTTTATAATAATCGGTCAGAATGGTGAGCAAGGTCCCCTCTTCCGGCCTGATCGTCAGGGCCGGTGCAATGTAGGTGCGGTCGTCGTTCGAATAATCCCAGCCTTGGTCACCGTCCTTGGCAAGTGCGGTAAGCCGGTAGCTCCATACACCATCGGGATCAATCGGCCCGCCGAAATCCGCGCCCACTTCCTTGGTGCCATCACCATAAGATGTGTAAACTTCGCCATGCTTCTCATCCAGCGGCCGCTTGGTGATCGCATTGACCAGTCCTCCCGGACCGTTGAGGCCAAAGAGGGTCGAAGTCGATCCCTTCAGAACCTCCACGCGCTGAAGACCATAGGGTTCAAGGCGGCTGGCAGTGAACCAAGCGGGAATACGTGCCGCCAGTCCATCCCGATAGGTGCCGAGTGCCGTCTGATCAAAGCCGCGAATTCTTATATAGTCGTACCGGTCGTCGTTGCCGAACTCATCCGAAAAGACGCCGGCAGTATAAGCGACCGCCTGCTGAAGATTGTCCACATGACGCTCTTCCAACTCCTTTTGCGTCACCACCGACACGGACGCCGGGACATCGATGACAGGAGTGTCTGTTTTGGTGCCGGTGGCGGTATCCTTGGCAACGATGGTGCGATCAGGGCCAGCCACACGATCCGTCTTGCCCGATATGACGATCGGGGCCAATTGCGTCGCCTCTTCGGCCGAATTGTCTTGTGCCCAGCCGATGCCTATCGATGCGAACGACACCGTTATCAAAGCGCTGCTCGCAACCAATCGGCTTGTGAACACGCGCAACTTTCCCTGTAGTCCCACTGTCATACTATCCCCTGTCAGACCAATATCGGGCAGTGTGACGGCCGCCCCTCCGGCCACTGCTAAGAGTCCGTTTACTAAAACAGGAGAATTGGAGTCAACTTAATAATCACACCTTTGTGACCATCTTAGCGCCCGGTCGGGACCATGAGGTTTAGGGGCAACACGGGCCGCGCGCCCCGCAGTCTCAATCGGGCTTGGGGGCGGGCAAAGTAGCGGCAACAGACCCGCACAAGCTTCAATTGGAAGGATGGTTTGAGATGGACCATTCCGATCTAAAACCGCTTCCGAAAGATGCAAACTAGCCCGATGATCAATACAAGCTTCGAGGAGTCCTGTGCGCGGGTTCGTCGTATAATCGTCGACACCGCGTTTCGGTGCGGACAGTCGGCGCACATCGGCGGTAGCCTGAGCATGGTAGAGCTGCTGAATACGCTCTTCAGCGACGTGCTTTCGCATCGACCCCATGAACCTCAATGGGACGGTCGCGACATCTTCATTCTTAGCAAGGGCCATGCAGTGCTTGGCTATCTAGCGGTGCTGCATCACTTCGGCTATTTCGACGCCGAAAAGCTTGCGACCTTTCAGACGAACGGCAGCGATCTGATCGCTCACCCGGTAAAGAAGGTCGCGCTCGGCATCGAAAGCTCCAACGGCAGCTTGGGCCAGGGCCTTGCCTATGGCATAGGCATCGCACTTGGTATGCGCAAGCGCAAACAAGACCGTCGTGTTTATGTGCTTCTCGGTGACGGCGAATGCAATGAAGGATCCGTCTGGGAGAGCGCTGCTTCCGCTTCGGAAATGGGCGTCGGCAACCTTACCGCGATCATTGATGAGAACGGGTTCCGCAACGACGGGCCGAATGCCACCTATACCAATAGAATTGCATTGACGAACATCTGGAGAGCTTTCGGCTGGAACGTCATCAATGTCGATGGCCACGATCACCATCAGATCCTGTCGGCCCTCCAGCAGGCAAAGGAGGTCGCGGATATGCCGACCGCCATCGTCGCCCGCACCGTGAAGGGCAGGGGATTGCCATTCATGGAGAACAACAACGATTGGCATCACAATCGCATCACGGGAACTATCTATGAAGAGTGCCTGAAGGCGCTCGGCGAGAGCACTGGGTCGGAGCTGGAAACGGAAGGAGAATTCCGTGGTTGAGTTGTCGAGCCGCAATGCACGCACGTGGTCGCGCATCGGGCCGCGGGCTGTTTATGGTCAGGCGCTGACAGCGCTTGCGACCGAAAACGAGAACATTATCGCTATGAGCGCCGATCTCGGCCGGTCTTCCGGTCTTGACCGCTTCTCCAAGGAATATCCGGACCAATTCCTCAATACCGGTATTGCCGAGCAGAACATGGTGGGCTGCGCTGCCGGTCTTGCTCGCATGGGGTTCGACGTGTTCGCCTCGACTTTTGCGCCCTTTGCTTCAATGCGGGCAAGCGAACAGGTACGCATGAACATGGGTTATATGGGCGAGCCGGTGAAGCTCGTTGCACTTGGTAGCGGTCTGGCGATGGCTTATCTCGGCAACTCCCATTTCGGCCTGGAGGATGTCGCGGTCATGCGCACTGTGCCGGGCCTGACGATCATATCGCCAGCCGACTGCTCGGAAATTTACAAGACGTTGGAGGCTTGTGTCGGCTTCGACCAACCGGTCTATATCCGGCTGACCGGCACGCCCAATGCACCGGTCGTCTATACGGAAGACTACACGTTCGAAATCGGCAAGGCCGTTTGGCTGACGCCGCCACGCGAGGTGATGCTGATCTCGAGCGGCACCACGGTCGGGCATTGCCTTCTGGCCGCTGAAAAGCTGAAAGAAGCCGATCTGAATGTCGGCGTCCTTAACATGCATACGATCAAGCCGCTGGATGCGGGCGCACTGGCCGACGTCGCCCGCCATGCCAGCACGGTTTTCGTCATCGAGGAGCACACGACGGTCGGCGGTCTGGGCAGCGCAATCCTTGATCACTACAATGCTTCGGGAATGCCGTTTCCGCGCATCGTCACACATGGCATTCCGGATCGCTTCGTCGAGACTGGTGACTATGCCTTCATGCTGAAGGCTGCGCGCCTGGATGGCGAGGGTATCGCCGGTTTCCTGCAGGAAAAGTTATTGCAATAGGAAATCGAAGCATGAGTCTGGATCATTGGTACATCTACGGGGCAGGGGGCCTCGGCATCGAAACCATGGATATACTGCAATCGGCAATCCGCCGAGGCCAGCAGAAACCTCACCATTGTGCATTCATCGTCGATCATCCGACGGCGACGGAAGTGCTTGGGTTTCCGGTCGTTGCCGTGGGGGATCACGTTCCCGGCGCCAAAGTGACGATCGCAGTCGGTGAACCTTTTGCCCGGAAAGCTCTTCTCGAGAAGGTGGAAGGGTTGGGCCTCGTGCTTCAATCGATCTTCTCCCCCGATGCCTTCATTTCTGAGTATGCGGAGATTGCCGATGGCGTGATCGTCGCGCCGCATGTCTCCATTCAGGCGACGGCAAAGATCGGTCGAAACGTTGCCGTCAATACGGCTTCGATCCTTGGCCACGACGTTGTGGTAGAAGAAAACTGCGTCGTCTCATCCATGGTCAATCTGGGCGGCGGCACGCGAGTCGGGATGTTGAGTTATCTGGGCATGGGCGCACTCGTCAAGGAACGCATGCAAATCGGACACTCTTCGATTATCGGCATGGGCTCAGTCGTGCATATCGACATTCCAGATGAAGTCATTGCGCTGGGCAATCCCGCGCGCGTCGTTCGCAGGAACGAAGACAAAAAAGTATTCAAGTAGGAGCAAGACATGAGCAACAAAGAAAAATACGATGCCGCTTTCATCGAAACTTTCGGCATTGGCGCCGAGGATTTAAGCGATGGCCTCCAGTATCAGAGCATCCGCGCGTGGGACTCGGTTGGTCACATGGCGCTTATCGCCTCTCTTGAGGATACGTTCGACATCATGCTGGACATGGACGACGTGGTCGATTTCGGCTCGTACAAGACCGGCCTGAAGACGCTCGAGAAATACGGCGTGTCGTTCTGAATGTTCTGGCAAGGCCTCTCGGATGGCGCCGATGACAGGACGTTCCTGATCGCCGATGGACGCCGCTACAGCTACAACGACGTTTTCAGACTTGGAGATGCGCTATTCTCCAAGGTCGACAGGGCGATCGTACTGATTCTGTGCGATCGGTCGCCCGAAACCGTTGCGGCCTATCTGGGAGCCTTGCGCAAAGGCCTCGTGCCCATGTTGGTCGACGGTGAATTGACCCGTCACTCGCTGGAACGCACCATTGGAGCCTATACGCCCCGTTACATTGTCGCCCCCGCAGAGATGACGCTGGAAGACTACGCGCCAAACGGGCGATTGGGCACAAAGGCTCTGTTCGAGCGATCGTCGGTCGTAAACACATTGCTGCATCAAGATCTTGCCTTGCTCATTCCCACCTCGGGTTCGACAGGCGACCCTAAATGCGTGCGACTAACTGCCAACAATATCGATGCCTGCACGCGTTCGATCGTCGAATATCTCGGCATGACCGGAGAACGCATTACGGTCAGCCTTCTGCCGTTTCATTACTCCTACGGGCTTTCCGTTCTCCACAATACGATATTCGCGCGCGCCTGCATGGTGTTGACCAATAAGTCCATCCTCGACAGGAGCATTTGGCAAATGATCGAAGAGGAGAGGGTTACCGATCTTGCCGGAGTGCCCTTCACATTCGAAACATTGCGGCGCATTCGCCTGAGCGAGGCCTGCCTTGGCAATCTCGTCTGCGTGACGCAGGCCGGCGGGCGCCTGGCACCGGAACTGACTCGCCATTTCTGGCAGTATTTCGCCGATCATGGCGTGCGCTATTTCACCATGTATGGCCAGACCGAGGCTGCCCCGCGCATTTCCTACGTTCCCCCCGGACAGGCGATAGAGAAGCTTGGAAGCGTCGGCATTCCGGTGCCCGGCGGTCGAGCTTTGATCGCGGAAACGGGCGAGCCGATCGGCGAAGGTGAGCTGCTGTATGTCGGCCCGAACGTGTCGATGGGGTATGCGAGCTCCGCGCAAGACCTTGAAAAGGGCGACGAATTCCAGGGTAAACTTTATACCGGGGACTATGCCAAAATCGATAAGGACGGGTTCATCACAATCGTCGGCCGTAAGAAACGCTTCATCAAACTGCACGGAATTTCAGTCAATCTCGATCATGCGGAGTCGGTGCTGAAGTCCGGCGGGCTTGATTGCATCGTCATTGGTGCCGAAAACCGGCTGATTGTCTGCATCAGGGAGCCGGACGCGGAGCGAGCGCAGACGGCGTTGAAGGATAACTTCAATTTCCACCCGTCTGTTGCAAGGGTTGTGGTCTCCGAAATCCTACCACTCACCTCCGCCGGAAAGCCGGACTACGTTACGCTGTCCGAGCGTTTCCTGTAGAATCTCTGCGAAATCAGATGCGGCAGAGCCGCATCTGTCTTGCACCAGCTTATCGGCTCTACAGTTTCGCCAGCATGGCCTGCACTTCGACGATCCGAGCCCTCAACTGCGGATAAGCGTTCTGCCAGTAGCCGTAGTGGTTGAGCAGACGGCGCATTGAGACCGGCAGGTCCTCTCTTGACATATAGCCCTTTTCGAAGGCCATCTTCATCACTTCCTCATAGTAAAGAATGCCGTTGATGAAGAGCGGATTGATTTCGTGATTTGAGGTCGAATTGGCATGCTGGCGGAAATAGGAAAGCGGATGCGGATGTCCGATGATCGGACCGCGTTTGGCAAGATCGATCCATGCCGATAGATCAAGGATGCCGCGGAAGATCCCGTCCTCATCGATCCGAAATAGGCGAAATGCGCCGTTCTCGTCGAAGCAATCTTCCTTTCGGAACATCACGCTTGAGAACTCGCCAATCAGGTTCATGTGATTGACAGCCGTCACACGAATGAAGGCGCCGCCGTCGATGACCTTTGTCTCGTCGGCGATGCCGAAGTGATTGACCAGCGACGTGATGCGGTTTTTCCCATCGATCAGGTAGCGCGGCGAAAAGGCGAGCCTTGTGCCGAGATGACGGCTCTCCTCCAGTGTCTCGAACAGGAACTGAACGCAGAATGGGTTGAGAATGTCATCATCGAACAGAAACTTGATGTATTCGCCGTTCGCAAGATTGGCCAGCCGGATGACATTGGAAAACTCGCTCGGCTTCGGATTGCGGCTATAAGAGAGATGTTGCTGATATCGCTCGCAGATATTTGCGATTGCATCCGTTGGACAATCGTCTGAAACGATAATCTCCGTATCGCCATAGCTTTGCCCGATGGCACTCTTCAAGGCTTGCTCAAAGAAATCCGGCTTGTAGGCGGGGATGCAGATCGATACTCGGGGCATTGCTACGTCCTTTTTACGGTTGTCTCGCCCGTGAGCGGTTGGAAGTGGCATGATGCTGGCGCGGCTGCGGGTTTCGGCGCGCGCAGTTCCACTGCACGAGATTCAATGTCGGATGAAATCGATGGCTCGCGAACGGTCGATGGGGCGGTAGGGCAGCACGTTCAAATGCCCTGATTTCCTGCAGTTGTTCTCCGCTCAAAGCGCGTGTTGTCGAAGAGCCGCTCGCTGCGGCATTTTCCACGGGCGCCTCATTGACGACGATACGGCGACCACTCGAAGCGTGTGAGATCATCAGGCGGACTGCATCTTTCGGAAGCGGTTTCTGTGCGGAAACGGCCCATCTCAAACCATCTCGCTGTCGACTTTTCCAATTCAACCTTGTGCGAGTCTATTGCCCTCTTGCTCGCCGTCGCGCACCCCCCGCGCAAGCCACGAGAAAGCTAAACCACCTAGTCTGCGGAGACAATCAAGGCCCGGTTTCCGCCTTGTGGCATATATCGTGGTATGGAGCAGTGAAATGACGGCGAACGAGCTACCCATTGTTCCAGTAACCAAGCCGCTCCTTCCCGATCTCGCAACGTTCCTGAACGAAATCAATTTGTTGACTGAACACCACAAGGCGTATTGCGATCTTTACGGCCATTATGTGCACACGATGTTCGGCGACCGCGTGGCGACTTCGCTCGCCGAAACGCCCTATCTGCCAGTCCGTGCCTTCAAGAATTTCGACCTGAAAAGCGTCCCCGATAGTGAGGTCGTCAAAATCATGACCTCCTCCGGCACGACCGGACAGGTTTCCAGGATCTATCTCGACAAGGAAACGTCACAGGCACAATCGCGCAAGCTCGTCGAGGTTTTCTCGATCGCCTTCTCGAAAAGCCGCTTCCCGATGCTTGTCATCGATGCGGAGAACACTGTTGCCGATCGTCGGAAATTTTCCGCGCGCACGGCAGCGATCAATGGCTTCAGCATGTTCTCAAGAGGACGCGATTTCGCGCTCGACGACGAACTTTCCGTCGACATCGATCGCGTGCAGGCCTTCGCCGAAAGCAATCGCGACAACCGCATCTTCATCTTCGGTTTCACCTCTATCGTCTGGCTGAACTTTGTTCAGATGCTGCGCCGCCAGAATGTGCGGCTCAATCTGTCAAACAGTTTCCTGCTGCATGGCGGCGGATGGAAGAAACTCGCCGACCAGAACATCTCGGATGCGATGTTCAAGGACGAGGTCCGCGAATGGACCGGCTGTACCGACATACGGAATTATTACGGCATGGTCGAGCAAACGGGTACGATCTTCATGGAGTGCGAACACGGCAATATGCATGCCGCACCCGGCTCGGACGCTCTCATTCGCGATACTTCGTCGCTCGATGCGCTTCCGCACGGCCGGGAAGGTCTGATCCAGGTCTTCTCCTCCATCCAGAAGAGCTATCCGGGCCACTCGTTGCTGACCGAGGATGTCGGCTTCACGCTCGACGGCGCATCCTGTTCCTGTGGCAATCGAAACACGATCGTCAAAATCAGCGGCCGGCTGCAGAAGGCGGAAATTCGAGGATGCAGCGATGCCTATAATTCGTGACGACAGATTCGAAGCCGGCGACTGGCTGAAGCAATTCGATCTTTCATCACGCCACGCCTTCTTCGATGAGCGGGTTGTCGATTTTCTGCATGAGCTTTCCCGCCGTCTGATGAAGGACAACGATGCCCGACATTATCCGGACCTCGTTACCTTCGCCTATTTCTGCCGCAAGGCGAATCTGCGGACACTCTCGCAGCAATATCGAGATGCAGGATATCGCAGTGGATGGGGTACAGTGGCCCATATCGCGCCATCCAATATACCCGTCAATTTTGCCTTCTCGTTGGTCTTCGGCATGCTGTCCGGCAATTCGAACATTGTGCGCATGCCGAGCAAGGCGTTTCCACAGAACGATATCTTCTTGCGGGCATTCGACGGCGCTGCAGCGTTGGAAACATTCCGATCGATCGCAGTTGGCAATGTATTCATCCAGACGGAGCGCGGAAGTGCCAAACTCAAGGAGATCGTTGCAGCGGTTGATGGCCTGACAGTTTGGGGAGGCGACGCGACCGTCGCCGAATTCCGCTCGCTGCCGAAGAAGCCTAGATCCGTCGAGCTTTATTTTCCGGACCGGACATCATCGGCCGCGATCGACGCCAGCGCCTATTCTGCGCTTGGGGCGGAACAGAAGACGAAACTGGCGCGAGATTTCTTCAACGACACCTATCTGGTCGACCAGAATGCCTGCTCCTCGCCAAGTCAGATCTTCTGGCTCGGCGAGCCGGCCGCGATCGCGAAAGCCAAGGTCGATTTCTGGCATCATCTCGACGAAGAGCTCCATCGCCAGGACTTTTATCTGGATACGGTCGCACGACTGGACAAGTTTCTCGACCTGATGGATGCAATACGCACGACCGGGGGAACCCTGGCCCTCAAGCGCTATTCGCCGGATATCTGGTGTATCGGCCAACCCCTGCCGAAGGAAACACGGCTGCGCTTCGGCCAGTTTGCAGAAATTGAAGTACAGACGCCTCCCGATATCGCAGCATTTCTTCGCCCGCAGGAACAGACCCTGACCTATTTCGGACTGCAACCGCAGGCGCTCTTCCTCGCTCTCCAGTCGGGTTCTGCCAATCACGCAATCGACCGCATCGTCCCTATCGGCAAGGCGCTCGATATCAATCCCTTCTGGGATGGCAAGGACATTCTCTCGCTTCTGTCCCGGCGTGTCGAAATAGTGGAAGGGCGCGAGAGCGCAGCAATATCGGCAATGGCTTTAGCGAGTTCCAAGAGCTGAGCGGTTCAGCTCGCGATTCTCTGCGCATTCATCTAGGATATCAATGCAGCCCTCTGTCCAGCCGCAGGATCTGTCCGGTCATCTTTGATGATGCGTCGGACACCAGATAGGCGACAAGTTCGGCCACGTCGGCCACTTCGACCACTCCTTGCAATGCCGAACGCTCGTCCAACGCTGTTCGTGCTTTTTCGTCCATCTGGACAGCCATATCGGTCTCGACCACCGCGGGCGCAATGGCATTGACGCGAATTCCAAATGGCCCCAGCTCGGTCGCCATCACCTTTGTGGCGTGGATTAGCGCAGCCTTGCTGCCACCATAAGCGAGCGTTCCCGCCTCTGAAAGCAGTCCGGCAGTCGATGCGATATTGACGATAGAGCCCAACTTCGCCCGCACCATTCTCTTCGCCACATATTGAGAAAACAGAATCTGATTGAAGTAATTGACGTCGAATATCCGTTTCAAATCCTCGATCGAAGCCATCGAAAACAGCCCGCCGGCAGCGACACCAGCGCAATTCACCAGCGCATCGATGCGCTGGTATTGCCGGTGAAGTGCCTGTGCACATTCCTTCACCGAATTCGGGTCGGCAAGATCGAGCTGGAAGAAGCGGACATTGCCTTCATCCCCCGTCGGAAGTGCGGGAGACGGATGGCGACTGCAGGCAGCGACTAAAAAACCGTCCCCGACTAGCTTCCGAACAACGGCGAGACCTATACCTCTGCTGCCGCCGGTTACGACCGCAACGCGTTCAGGATCGTTCGGCATCTGCAAGTCCTTTGCAATTGGCGATCACCGGTTCCAGGAGATCATAGTCGATGTCGTCCATGACTGTCCGGTTCGGGAAAAGCGGAACCGGTTTGCCGGTGAGGGCCCTGGAGACGGCCGGCGTCGAAAAATAGAGGACCACCGCTTGCTCTGTGAAATGGCCGACCAGATCTGGTGCGCCACTTCGCAGCGCCTTGAGCAAGACATTGACGTCCTCAGGCCATGCGGCCTCCGTCTCCTTGAGTATTAATGCATCAATCTCGTCCAGACCGGCAAACCGCTCGCCCAAGCGCGCGGCCGCAATTGCATCGAATGCCGGGACCGACCTTTCGGGCTCACCGGGAAACATCCTTGCCAGCAGTTTATAGGATGGTCGGTCTGACACGTTCATCGATGCGATCCGAAAGGAGAAGGGCAACTGCCTGAATGGTATTGGCAGGATTAACGCAGGAACCGGTGACGAAGACGCTGGAGTCGATGACGTAGAGGTTGTCGGTATCGTGAACTTTTCCCGATGGATCGACGACGGAGTGCTGCGGATCGTCGCCCATTCGCGCGGTTCCGAGCAGATGCCAGCCGGTGTTGCGGACCGGGCCATAGGCCGAGCTTCTCACGGCTCCCGCCGCCGCCATGAGTTCGCGCCCGCGGGTCATGCCGTGCACCATCATCTTTTTCGTATTTTCGTGCAGCTTGTAGTGAACCTTGATGCCCGGATCTCCGAAACGATCCTGTCGTGTTTCGTCCAGCTCGATCCTATTCTCCACCTCCGGCAGATCTTCGCAGATGATCGCCACAACGAGTTGCTTGCCATAGAGCGCATCGAAATCGCCATAGATATCGCTCCCGAAACGCAGCTTGCGTTTGCCGAGCGCAGACATCGCCGACTCGACGGGGCCTGTGCCCCGCAACGCATGCATCATATAACCAAGCTTATGTCCCGTCTCTTGCGAACGGTAAAACTGCAGGCTGTAAAGCATGCACCCCTGCGGGCCGGCGTCCGTGTCCATCCGCTCGGAAAAGATGCCTTCCACATAACCAAGCGGATGGATCATCAGATTGCGGCCGACGAGACCCATCGTATTGCCGATCCCCGTCGGGCGCTCGGCGTTCCTCGAATTGAGGAGAATGCGCGGCGTACCGATAGCACTCGAAGCAAGGATGACGTTGTCGGCGTGAAACGCATGGCGCTCGCCTTTCGCATCAAAACCCTCGACACCGTAGGCTACACCGTCCTTGACGAGGACGCGCGACACAGCGAATTCGGGAACAATCGTTAGTCCTTGCTTCAGGGCATCCGCCAGATAGGTATTGTCGGCGGTCGCCTTGGCCCCTTGCGGGCAGCCCGTGTTACAAGGGCCAAGGTTGAGACAGGCACTGCGCCCGCCTTTGTCTCGCGTGGCGATTGCGGCAAAGCTTGGCCACCAGTGCCAGCGTTTTTCATTGAACGCCCGACCGAGCCGGGCACCCGCCACGCCAAGGGGCACAGGAGGAAGCGCCTCCTCGATGTGCGGATAATAGGGATCGCCGACGAGACCGGACATGCCCATCTGCCGTTCGTTCAATGCAAAATACGGCATCAGTTCGACATAGCTCAGGGGCCAGTCCTCACCGAGGCCCTCGTTGGTCTTCAACGAGAAATCGGGCTCAAGGAACCGTGGAAAATGACCGGAATACAACACCGTCGAACCACCAACAGCGTTGAAGTTGCATACCGCAATCGGGGAATCTGCGTCATCAACCGGGTAATCGAAACGGTTTTGCCGTTCTGCAATTGCTGGATTAAACTCTGTCTTCTTTCGGATCTCCCAGTCCGGGCCTGTGGATGGGTAACTGGAGGGCTCCATCCACGGGCCGCGGTCAAGGCACAACACCCGATATCCCTTCGACGTCAACCGCCAGGCCGCTGCTGCTCCCGCTGCCCCGGCTCCGACAATGATGAAGTGGAAACGATCCATTACTTCGGAAGAAACTGTTCTAGGATTTCCGGTATCGTAATCAACATATCGGCCTCGCAAGCGATAGTGCTGTTGGTATAACCCGTCGCGTGACCCTTACATATGCCGCGTCGCCAGCTGTCCACGTAAGCCTCGATCTGCAGGCACTCTCCCGGCAGAACTTCCTTGCGAAACCGCACCGTATGCTGAAGCGCATGAGTGACCATTCCCTTCAGCCCTTCCTGCGTGGTGATCGCAACCGTGAGCATCTGCGCCATCGCCTCAAGCTGTAGCGCGCCGGGCATGTTCGGACGACCGGGAAAGTGAATGGGAAAATACCACTCGTTGTTGGAGAGGTTCTTGTAGCCCTTCGCATATTTACCCGGCTCGACATCGGTGACACAGTCGATCATCAGGAAAGGATATCGATTTGGCTGATAATCCTTCAGCGCTTCCGCGTTCAACATGAATCCCAATGTTCTTACTCCTGTCTGACAGCTAAATTCAGCATATTCGGCAGCACGATCCTGGATAAGCAATGCTCATGGATCTGACACGCGAAGTTAAGGCGTACTGCGACTTAGCAGGCCAACCCTGCCGCAGGCTTGCGCAGAAACTGGCCCAACCCGTGCTGCAAAGGCGCCTTTAGGGTTGCTTCGTCAGCCAGAGTGTTGGGAACGGGTGGCGCTGAGAACAACGGGTTTAAAGCAAACGAACTCATGTTTGCGGAGTGCCGTCAGCTATACCGAAAATGCGATAACCGTCGATGTCATGAATTGCAATGCTACGGCAGCGATGACCAATGCGTATGAACGTTTTTGCATAGCTTCCAGATATGCGCGTGCTGGCGCATCGTGCCTTGTGTAAAGGACGAACGGCGCTCTAGCGCCGCATCAGCGTCCCTTGCTAAGGTAACTTAGCCAGCTCACGAGAGCTGGCTGAGGATAGAGACAGAATGCTCGCCGGCGTTCGAGAAGCGGGGAATTCACTCGCCCTTTCGCTTACGTAGGACATAGCTGCTATCGTACTCCGGCAATTGACCCAAAATCTCATAATGTTCGAATAAGCCCGCTGCACGTATCCTATCGACGGCAGGTCCTACTTCTGGTGAATGGGCAAAATCACCATAGTCGTCGAAGACCACATACCCACCAGGTACGACAAATCGCTCATAAAGAAGGAAATCCGCCCATACATTCTCGCTCGCGTGACCGCCATCGATATGCAAAATCTTGAACCTTTGGGAAGCCTGGAGCGTACGCTCGATGGCGTTCTGCGAGTAACCTCTCACCAAAATGCAGGTTCTATAAAGAACATTGCGAAAATAATCGACTTCTTGAAGCTGCCCTTGCAACTCGAATGGATCGATTCCAACGAGTTTTGTTGAAGGTGACGAAAGCCTTTGCATAAAGGCGAGAGACTTGCCTTTCCAGACGCCAATCTCGACGATGTCTCCCTCGAGCGAGTCCACGTCGATACTAAGAAATCCCAAAAGCTTGACGTAGGAATGAAAGGACAATTCTGTTCGGGACATGTACTTGACTGGCATCGCGGCATAAGCTGCGGCAAAATCTGTCTCCAGCTGATCCCATTCATTGTCGACCCGTGCCCGCGTTGCAGGGTCTGTCATCAGCGCTTTTAGACTATCCATTACCCTGTCCATGATTGGCCCGCCAGATTTTGTTGTCTCTCACTATCAGGGCCCCGGCCCACCATTCCTTCGATGTGTTATTGCTCTGATTCTGTCAATATGGAGTGCCCCCATTTCACTGGACGGGTTTCACCCTCGCGAAAGTGGGTGGATTTGGCTGTAATCTTCGATCCACGGCGCAAGCGCTTAGAGCGTCGTTTCACCCTGATGCGGTGGATGAGCGGTCACCTATCTCTACCTGGCTTCTCCGTGGGATAACGACGATTGCCGTTATGGCCGTGGGAGCGGTAGCGGAGGCTTTGGTCTTGTCGAAAACCGCGGGGCTTCGTAGGGAGAGAACGAATGCCACGTGATTAAAGCGACCCGCGTCTCTTTCCGAAGTCACGCGAAATTCCGGAATGTTAGCGCAATTGTCAGCTGACAATGGCGGCCGTGTCCGCATCCATCGCCCCCATCCTTCGTTACAGCCCGTATCGATACGGCCGAACGCCATTGCCTACTCACCGGCGAGCGGCGGAGCTGAGAACGGTCGGGATCAGACAATCGGTTCTCACTTATAGGCGGCCGAACGGCGCGATCTTTCAGCCTCCAATCCCCGGACGGGTGCGTTGCTGGAGGGCTTCTCGCCAGCGTCCTCGGTTTCGGCATCGCGGCGTGGCGGGACTAGGCCCAGCATCTGTTCGAGACGGCCGGCACTAAGCGGGGGGCTTATTCCCTTGAAGTTCATGGTCCATCTTTCGTCTGCGGATCGATTGCGTGAAGCAACAGAGATAAGCGCAATTTGAACCTGCGGAGAACCGTCTGTCGTCGTTTATCACCATGTTTTGCGGGAAAGGGGGAGAGGCGAGGAGGGCTTCCATCGCACCCTGAAATGCGTCGTGCGGCAGCGACGCCGGACGTGTCGAACTGCGGAGCCTATCGCGCCTTCGTTCCCTCGCGATTCGTAAAATGCGCATTGCCCAAACCCGTACCGATGGTCAGCACTGCCCAACTCGACACGTCGTTCATAAAAGGGATTTGTGACAATCCCTGCACGACGGCATCGTTGTGCATCATCACGAATGTGCTGTCGTCGCCGATCGCGGGAATGGCCTTCATCAGTGCGGCGGGGAGGTTGAAGCTGTCGCTCTCCCAGTTTCCGCCCGGCAGGTTCTGTCCGCCGCGTTCAATGGAACCATCGGCTTTGATGATGCCGGGGCATGCAATTCCGATGATGGGGGCTGGCTTGAGATTGGCCTTCTCGGCCTTGCCGATCAGATCCCGCAACATCGCGGCCAATTTCTCGATGGTCGCAGTGCGGCTTGGCTCGTCGTCGGCATGACGCCAGATGGCTGAATCCCAGACGCTTGCATCCGCAAAATTCGGCACGTCGTCCTTTCCGAATTTAACGACGCCTGCGCGAACATTGGTGCCGCCGATATCGACGGCGAGGATTGCCTCGTGGCCTTTGAACATCCAGCGCGGCATCAGGTGAACCGCGCCGATCAGTCCGGCCTCATCGGGATGGTGAACGATTGGCACGACCTCTATGTCGATGCCGGCCGCCTTGAGAATAACCATTGTTCTGGCGATCGTTAATTCGCCAAAGTGGCTCCGCCGGAAGCCGCCGCCAACGACGATGCGTTCCGTCTTTCCCCAGCGTTTGTCCCTCAGAAACTTGCCTATCACATCGGCAAAGTCCCGGGCGAAATCCTCCACGGCCCCGATGATCAACGCCGCCGCCGCCAAATCATCGCCCTTCAAAATAGCGTCGATTTTTTTCTTGGAGAGCTTGTCCGTCGCGGTCTTGCCGATCGGGTCGTCTCCGACCTTGCGGATGCGTTTTCTCCAGTCGTCGAGCTTCTGTTGGAAAGTCTTCTTGTTTGCGTTGTCGCCAACGAAGCCATTCTTGTCACGCAGTTCGTTGTTGTAATCATCGATCGTCACCAGTGGCAGATTTAAAGCGCCATGTGCCAGCGGGGCATTGACCTCATCACGGGGATCGGAACTGCTTTTGGCCATCAATGTACCTTCTACGACGCGAGTGCTCGAACGGGCGGCGAGATACAACGCGAACTCGCCTCAGGATGTTCCGGAGTCTGAAAAGCCACCTTGTCCTTGTCGGCCGGCGACCTAGCTTCAATGGTTGCAGAGTTTGGAGAATGCCGTGCAGGACGACGACGCTACTCAGGAAATGCTTTCACTGGTCTTGGAAGAGCCCGACCACTGGGCGATGTTTCTCGATATCGACGGGACGCTGCTCAATCTTGCGCCCACGCCGGATGCGATCGAGGTCCCAGAGGCGCTTCCGGGACAACTTCATCGCCTGTCGAACAAGCTCGGCGGTGCCTTGGCACTGGTCACCGGACGATCACTTGCCTATGCAGACGCGCTGTTCAAACCCTTTGCATTTCCGACAGCAGGCCTGCACGGCGCGGAAATCAGGAACGCCGCGGGCATGCAGACGGTCGAGGCGACACCTGAATTTCAGGCACTGAAGCATGCGCTGACCGCGGAAGCCGAGCACTATCCTGGCGTCTTGATCGAGGACAAGGGCGCGGCCGTTGCCGCCCATTACCGGCTGGCGCCCGAATATGAAAAGGTGCTCGAAGACCGCATGCACCACTATGCCGAGCTCGCCGGGCCGAACTGGGCATTGCAGCTCGGCAAGATGGTATTCGAGCTGCGTCCGGCCCGGTCGAGCAAGGGCGATGCGCTGGAGCGGTTCTTCCAGTCCGACCCGTTCAAGAACCGCTGCCCGATTACCATCGGCGATGATCTGACCGACGAGTCGATGTTTGCGATCGCCAATGCGCGTGGTGGCGTTTCCGTGCGCGTCGGCGCGATCGGCGCACCGAGCTGCGCCACGAGCCGGCTGTCCTCTTCTGCGCTGGTCAGAAACGTGATTGCCGCCTTGGCGGCCTGAGGCACGCCGTTGGGCGATGTGCATGCGGATTGCTGTCGTCTTTACGCCGGCTGCGCAGCGTCAATTGTCAAAAAAGTATCGGTTTTAGCCGGGAATCGTGGTGGCAGGCGTGACATGAGCCCATTACACTCCCCTTCAACAATAAAGCCAAAAAGGGAATTTGGCTGGCGGGCCTGGAACCGTCCTCGGAGGAGGAGACAATGGAACCTGACTTGGAAGTCATTCAGATCCGGCCGGGCGAATCTTTCGCAACGAAGGCGCATGGCTATCCCTACCATACGGTTCGGTGGCATTTTCACCCTGAATATGAACTTCATCTCGTCGTGGCGACAAGGGGACGGTATTTCGTCGGCGACTTCATCGGCGAGTTCGAGCCGGGCAACCTTGTGCTTGCGGGGCCTAATCTTCCCCATAACTGGATCAGCGATGTCCCGAAAGGATCGAGCATTCCGCTTCGATGCCAGCTCATCCAGTTCAGCGAGGGCTTCATCAGCGGTACGATGAAGGTGCTGGCGGAACTCGGGTCCTTCGATCCGGTTCTTGAAGCCTCCCGCCGCGGCGTGCTCTTCGGCGCCGATACTAGCCGGCAGGTTGCTCCCCTGATGAACGAGGTCCAGCAGGCCCACGGTGTGCGTCGCATCGAGCTCTTCATGATGATTGTCGGCCTGCTCAGCCGGGCGCAGGATTTCCAGCTTCTCGCCAGCCCGAGCTATCTGCCCGATCCATCGGGCTACATGTCTGCCGGCATCAACAAGGCGCTCGCCTATATCAGAGAGAACCTGACGAAATCCTTCGACGAAGCTGATCTCGCGGCGATCGCCGACCAGTCGACCGGCGCCTTTTCGCGTGCATTCCGCCGCCATACCGGCATGTCGCTGGTACAGTATGTGAAACGCCTGCGCATCAATCTCGCCTGCCAGATCCTGATGAGCGATGACCACGCATCGATCACCGATATCTGCTTCGAGGTCGGCTTCAACAATCTGTCCAACTTCAACCGGCAGTTTCTCGCGGAAAAAGGCATGACGCCTTCGCGTTTCCGGCGGTTGTTGGGTGACAATATCAACGTGGCAAAGGCGGCCTAGAGCAATTCCAGCAAAAGTGCGCAGCGGTTTTGCGTCCGGAATTGCGTAAAAACAAAAAAAGGAGGCGAACCAGCACGGTCCAAGGGACGAGGGAGGACAAGGAGGAGGAACGAAAACTGACACTGACTTGAACGCGGGCACGCGATGAGCGGCTCGCGATGGGAGATGCTTGTCCTCAAAAACATCAAACCACCGGGACAGGCGCGACCGTTCATTCAGCCGAACGGCCACAGCAGACAGTGCAATCACGAAGCTACACAATTTTTACCAATGGGAGGAGATAGAAATGATGAAATTCTCAACAAAGGCGGCAGGCGCCGCGGTATTTGTCCTGTCCTTGCTGGGTGGTACTTCCGCCTTTGCGCAAACGGCCGTTTCGGATGCGACGGTGGCATTCTTGATGCCCGACCAGGGCTCAACCCGCTATGAGGAGCATGATCACCCGGGCTTCGTCGCGGAAATGAAGAAGCTTTGCGCCTCATGCAAGGTTCTCTATCAGAACGCCGATGCCGATATTGCAAAACAACAGCAACAGTTCAATTCGGCCATCACGCAAGGCGCCAAGGTCATCGTGCTGGATCCGGTGGATTCGGCGGCGGCCGCATCGCTCGTCCAGCTCGCACAGAGCCAGGGTGTCAAGGTCATTGCCTATGACCGTCCTATCCCGAAGGGTAAGGCCGATTTCTACGTCTCCTTCGACAACAAGGCGATCGGCAAGGCAATTGCGGAATCGCTCGTCCAGCATCTGAAGGCGCAGAACGTGCCGACCGATGGCGGCGGCATCCTGCAGATCAACGGTTCGCCGACCGATGCGGCTGCCGGGCTCATCAAGGACGGCATTCATGAGGGGCTGGCGAGCGGCGGATACAAGACGCTTGCCGAATTCGATACGCCCAACTGGCAGCCCTCGAACGCCCAGCAATGGGCGGGCGGCCAGATCACCCGTTTCGGCAAACAGATCGTCGGAGTTGTCGCCGCCAATGACGGCACCGGTGGCGGCGCCATCGCAGCCTTCAAGGCGGCGGGTGTCGATCCCGTGCCGCCGGTGACCGGCAATGATGCGACGATCGCCGCGCTGCAGCTGATCATATCAGGGGATCAGTACAATACGATCTCCAAGCCCAGCGAAATCGTCGCTGCCGCCGCTGCCGATGTCGCCGTGAAGCTTCTGGCCGGAGAAACGCCGAAGGCCGAAATGACGCTCTACGACACGCCGGCGCAGCTTTTCGTCCCTGCCGTCGTCACTGCCGAAAACCTCAAGGCCGAGATCATCGACAAGAAGATCAACACCGCCGAGGAGCTGTGCACCGGCCGTTACGCCGACGGCTGCAAGAAGCTTGGCATTACGAAGTAATCCGCAAGGAAAGCGCGACCGGTCGCCGGTCGCGCTTTCCGTTTTGCTTTTTCCGAAAGGCCAGGCGATGTCTGAAATCTCGCACACTCTTGACCCTTCCCGTCAGCCTGTCCTCAGTCTGCGCGGAATATCGAAGAACTTCGGGGCGGTGTCGGCGCTCACCGATATCGAACTCGACGTGCATGCCGGTGAGGTCGTGGCGCTGGTGGGCGACAACGGCGCCGGCAAGTCGACGCTGGTCAAGATCCTGGCCGGCGTGCACCAGCCAAGCTCGGGCACGATCCTGTTCGAGGGCAAGCCGGTGACCCTGCCGAGCCCGAGTGCTGCTCTCGGGCTCGGCATTGCAACTGTCTTCCAGGATTTGGCACTTTGCGAAAATCTCGATGTCGTCGCCAACATCTTTCTCGGCAAGGAGCTCAGTCCCTATCAGCTCGATGAGGTCGCCATGGAGATCCGCGCGTGGCAGCTCTTGAACGAGCTTTCGGCGCGCATTCCAAGTGTGCGCGAGCCCGTCGCCTCACTTTCCGGCGGACAGCGCCAGACGGTGGCGATCGCCCGATCGCTGCTGCTCGAGCCGAAACTGATCATGCTCGACGAACCCACGGCTGCGCTCGGCGTTGCCCAGACCGCCGAGGTGCTTGACCTCATCGAGCGCGTGCGGGAGCGCGGCCTCGCTGTCATCATGATCAGCCACAACATGGAGGATGTGCGCGCCGTTGCCGATCGCATTGTCGTCCTTCGCCTCGGCCGCAACAATGGCACCATGCTGCCCGACGCGTCCAACGAGCAGCTCGTCAGCGCCATCACCGGAGCATCCAACAATTCCGTCTCCCGCCGCGCGTCGCGCCGCCAGGCGCAAAGCCAACCGAGCGAGGAGGGCAGGCCATGATGAAGTCCATCGAGAATGATCCGGCGACGCCGGCGCTGCTTGACCGGCGTGATGAGAGAGTGCGCCATGACGACAGTTTCGGCGGCTCGATCCAGGCCTTTTGGGATCGCATCCGCTCCGGCGATCTCGGTTCACTGCCGGTCATTGTCGGCCTGGCGATCATCTGGACGGTGTTCCAGGCGCTCAATCCTGTGTTTCTCTCCAGCAGCAACCTCGTCAACATGCTGTTCGACTGCTCGACGGTCGGCGTCATCTCGCTGGGTATCGTCTGTATCCTGATGGTGGGTGAGATCGACCTTTCCGTCGGCTCCGTCAGCGGCTTCGCCTCGGCGTTGGTCGGCGTCTTCTGGGTCAACCAGGGTTGGCCAGTGGTTCTGGCAGTCCTCGCCGCCATGATTGTCGGCGCCCTGATCGGCTCGCTCTACGCGTTTGTCTTCAACCGCTTCGGCATGCCGAGTTTCGTGTCCACCCTGTCCGGGCTGCTCGCGGTTCTCGGCCTGCAGCTCTACATTCTCGGAGCGACCGGTTCGATCAATCTTCCCTATGGTTCCTGGCTCGTGAGTTTCGGCCAGATCATGGTCATGCCGGACCCGATCGCCTATCTGCTGGTGGCACTTGCCGGCATTGCCTTCTTCTTCGCCAGCTACCGCACCTCGGCGCGTCGGCGGGCGGCCGGCCTGTCGGCGAAATCGGCCCGTGGGCTGCTTCTGCGCGCCGTCATCATCACACTCGCCCTTGAAGCTGTCGCGTTCTATCTCAACCAGTCGCGCGGCATTCCGTGGATGTTCGGCCTTTTCGTCGGGCTCACCGCCGCCATGAATTATGCGCTGACGCGCACCAAATGGGGACGCTCCATGCATGCCGTCGGCGGCAACAGGGAAGCAGCGCGCCGCTCAGGCATCAACGTCTCGCACATCTATACGAGCGCCTTCGTCATGTGCGCTCTGCTTGCGGCGACCGGCGGCGTTCTCTCCGCCGCACGGCTGGCGACGGCAAGTCAACAGGCCGGCACCGGCGACGTCAATCTCAACGCCATCGCCGCGGCGGTCATCGGCGGCACGAGCCTGTTCGGCGGGCGCGGCAGTGCCTATTCAGCCCTTCTCGGCATCATCGTCATTCAGTCGATTGCCAGCGGGCTGACGCTTCTCGATCTGTCATCGTCGCTTCGATACATGATCACCGGCGCCGTCCTTGCCGTCGCCGTCATCGTCGACTCATTGGCACGCAGATCGCGGATCTCCCACGGCCGAGCCTAAACCAACCAGGAAACCAGAGGAAGAAAATGGGACAGGATCTGTCTGGAAAAGTCGCGGCCGTCACCGGAGCGGCGTCGGGTATCGGCCTTGAATGCGCCAAGACTATGCTTGCCGCGGGCGCCCGGGTCGTGCTGGTCGACCGCAATGAAGAAGCCTTGAAGGAAATCTGCTCGAAACTCGACGCCAACGCCATTCCCTTGGTCACCGATCTCACGGATCCGAAAAGCGTCGCACGGATGATGCCTGAGATTCTGGAAAAAGCCGGCCAGCTGGATATCTTCCACGCCAATGCCGGCTCTTACATCGGCGGCGAAGTGCTGGGCGGAGATCCTGATGCCTGGGACCGGATGCTCAATCTGAACATCAACGCCGCATTCCGTTCGGTGCACGCCGTTCTGCCGCATATGGTCGAGCGCAAGACCGGCGATATCATCCTGACGAGTTCCGTTGCCGGCATGATCCCTGTCGTCTGGGAGCCGATCTACACCGCCTCGAAACATGCGGTCCAGGCATTCGTCCATACATTGAGGCGGCAGGTGGCCAAGCATGGATTGCGCGTCGGCGCCGTCGCTCCTGGTCCCGTGGTCACCGCCCTTCTCAGCGACTGGCCGCAGGAGAAGCTGGATGAGGCGCTGGCCGCCGGCGGCCTGATGGAGGCGAATGAAGTGGCCGAAGCCGTGCTTTTCATGCTGACGCGCCCACGCAACATTACGATCCGCGATCTCGTTATCCTGCCGCAGAGCGCCGACATCTGACGAAAGCGCGATCGCCTTCAACAATCGCCGAGAGGAAACGGACATGATCTTCGACAGATTTCGCCTGAACGGACAGGTGGCACTGGTGACCGGCGGCACGCGCGGCATCGGGCTTGCCATCGCCGAGGCGCTCGGCGAGGCGGGCGCCAAAGTGATCATCACGGGCCGAACCCGCAATGCAGCGGCGGAAGACCGGCTCTCCAAGGCCGGCGTCGATTGCGATTTCGTTGCCGCCGACCTGATGAAGGAAAGTGCTGCCGACGAACTCGTCACTGAGACCCTCTCACGGGCGGGGCGGCTCGACGTCCTCGTCAACAATGCCGGTATCGCCATTCATGGCGACAGCGGCGAGTTCTCCGATGCCATCTGGCGCGAGATCATGACCGTCAATGTCGACACCGTCTTCCGCACTTGCCGCGCCGCGCTCGCACCCATGCGGCGCCAGGGCGGTGGCGTCATCCTCAATATCGGCTCGATGTCGGGCATCGTGTCCAACATTCCGCAGAACCAGGTCGCCTATAACACTTCCAAGGCGGCGGTCCACATGATGACGAAGAGCCTCGCCAGCGAGGTTGCCGCTGAAAACATCCGCGTCAACGCCATCGCTCCCGGCTATATCGAGACCGATTTGTCGCGCGGCGGTATCGACAATCCCGACTGGTTCCCTACCTGGCGCAGCATGACCCCGATGGGACGCGTCGGGCAGCCGGAGGAGGTGGCGGGTGCCGCATTGTTCCTCTGCTCGGCGGCGGCAAGTTATGTCACCGGCGAAGTGCTGGTTATCGACGGCGGTTATACGACGCGGTGAGACGCGAAGACGAGATTGGGGGGAGGGCGGCTCGCAGCCGCTTGGTCGGGGTTTCTCCCCTGCCATCCTGCCGATTGTCCTCCGCGCGTGATGTTCTGAATGATTGCGACACAGACGCCGACACTTCG
Organism: Rhizobium beringeri; assembly: GCF_004306515.1. NCBI lineage: Bacteria > Pseudomonadati > Pseudomonadota > Alphaproteobacteria > Hyphomicrobiales > Rhizobiaceae > Rhizobium > Rhizobium beringeri. The sequence goes on from NZ_SILG01000004.1 coordinate 341,795, forward strand.
CATGTATCGATGCGATTTTCGTCTCGCACTTGTGTGTAGACAGCACATGGTTACGGTAGAACAGGATGATTTTAGGCCGGGTCGGCCTGAAATCTGAATCCTGTTCTAAATTAAAGAGTTAGAGCATGATGCCGTCCGAAAACCGCTCACACTTTTCGGCATTATGCTCTAGGCAATCGAGCATCCACTGGACACCAAAGCGATCCGTGAGCTTGCCATAATAGCTTCCCCATGACTGGGCGGCGAGTGGTGTCGTGATCTTGCCGCCCTCGGCCAGCCGTGCGAAGAGGCTGTCGGTACTGTCGCGGTCGTCCGCAATCAGCATGTGGGCGGAGCCTCGCATCGGCTCGGCATCGTGATTGTCCGAGGCGAAGAACAGAATACCAGGTCCTTCGAAGCGGGCATGCATCACCTTGCCCCGCATGGCGTCGGTGGCAACGGGCATCCCGTCTGCGCCGTGGCGCTTCAATTGCGTGATCTGGCCAAGCCCGCATTCGGTGTAGAAAGCAAGCGCCTCTTCGCAACCGGTGGAAAAGAACAGATAGTTGGCAAGCTGCATGGCTTGGCTCCGTAAGGCGCCGGACCGCGACGTCTTGGTGTCGCCGGCCCGGCGTTGCATCAAGTCTGAGATTTCCGAGCGTACGCCGCGATCGTTACGAGGCGGCAACCGCACCCCGGATGGCGCCGACGAGATCGGCATTGTTATAGCTGCGGCCGGCGATACCCCAGGCCCCTTCAGGCGCGTAGACGATGTTCGACCATATATGTTCGCGCTTGAGCCGGCCTTCGGCGGCCTGTTCGATCACATCGGCCGCTTTTTCGAAGAAGGACTGTTTTGCTTCAGCGCTCACCAGCGCCATCTCGGGCAGTTTGAGCTCGACGAAGGCTGCATCGATCGGCTCTCCCGCAGCAAGCACATGCTCCCGCGGCAGCACGTTGATCGTACCGATAATATTGGCGGTCATGAAGTCATTGCCGGTCAAGCCGGCGGCATCGAGCACTGCCTCCGTCAATCCGGCAAAGGCTTGGGCCTGAGCCCGCTGCGAAAGCAGGCCTTCAGGCACGGTGAGTGTGATAGGCATCGTATATCTCCCTGTTTGAACCGTGACCGCTTCTGATATATACCGATCACTCTTTATGCATACACATCGATCACTCTCTTAGCAATACATAAAGAGCGATCGCTCTTAAAAGGGACATATATGCGCTACAGTGCCGAACATAAGCAGGAGACCCGAACGCGCGTCATTGCCGCGGCTGGACGGGTTTTCAGACAGGAAGGCTATGGCGGCGCAGGCATCGATGCATTGACCAAGGCGGCCGGCGTGACCAACGGTGCCTTCTACGGACATTTCAAGTCCAAGGGCGAAGCCTTTCGCACCGCCGTGCTGGCGGGCCTCGAAGAGCTGCGGCAAGGAATTGCGGCGCTAAAGGCCAGTGAACCGAAAGACTGGCTGACGACATTCGTCGGTTACTATCTCGGCTATAAAAGAACCTGCGATCTGGGCGAGAGCTGCGCTCTGCCGAGCCTTTCCCCCGACGTCATGCGCGCAGACGATGAAACACGAAGCGCCTATACGGCAGAACTCAAACGTCTCATCGAGGAAGTTGCGGTCGGCTTGCCGGCGGGTGAGATACCGGGTCAATCCGAAACACGCCGGGAAAATCAGGCGATCTTGCTACTCGCCATGCTCAGTGGCGGTGTGACCCTCGCCCGCGCTGCTTCCGACCCGGCGCTGTCCAAACGCATTGCAGATGTCATCGCGCAGGCTGCATTGGCGGCGATAGAGCCTGGAAACTGATCCACTCGCTTGACGACATGCCTTGCTCAGGACGGGGTAGCGCCGGGATCGCCTTTCCGAGCAATGCTCCGATCAGTCTTTGTAACGCCAGCTCGGTCCCGGGATCGTGATTTCGAACTCGGTGCCGGCACCGGTCGTATGCAGCAGGCGGATCGTACCGCTATGGGAGCTCAGCATGGCGCGGACGATACCGAGACCCATGCCGGTACCGCCCTGCTCGCGGCGGGTTGAGAAGAATGGCTGAAAGATGCGTTGGCGATTTGCCTCCGAAATACCGCTGCCGTCGTCACGAACAAGAATTATGGCTGTTCGGGCGTCGGCGGATACTCTGAGTTCCAATAGCGTGGCGCCGTGTTGAAGAGCGTTTTCGGCAAGGTTGGCAAAGACGATACCGGCTGCTTCCTGAGGAAGAGCAATTGATATTTCCGTATCGCCTGCGCCGGAAATATCCAGGGCGGGAAATCGCTCGCGCAGTGAGGATATGATGTCTGCTATGCTGCTTCTGCCTTCGGCCAGCGACGATTCCGCTTGTGCAAGCTCTCTCAGCCGCTGCAGCAATGCATCGAGTCGGACTGCGTCGGCGACGATGTTGTCGAGAAAGTGCAGACGCTCAGCCTTCGTCATCGGCCTTTCCACGTCATCGTCGCGTAAAAGCTCTGCGGCTCCCCGGATGGCCGTCAGCGGCGATTTCAGCTCGTGGGAGACATGGGCGGCAAAGGAACTGATATATTCGGTGCGATCGACCAGTTTTCCGGCGAGATCGAGGAAGCTTTGCGACAGCACCGCGATCTCGCGCGTTCCGTAGCTTTCAAGCGGCCGGATCGCCGCCTTGCCACCGCGGGCGATCTCGTCCGTGCGGGCGATCAAGGCGTCGATCGGTCCGGTGATGGTGCGCGTCAGCACATAGGCAACGCCAAGCGTCAGCAAGAAGGCGAAAGCCAGGGCAATGATTTCCGCCGGCGCCATCCGGTGCGAGCTCGCCTCGACAGTGCGAAACCAGATGACGATCAGGACCGGCAGCGCCATGACGGCGAGAAGCACGGCATAGACGACCAGCGCCAGCGCCGGCCGCCATTTCGTCCTGACCTTCGGCGTCGGCATCAGGCCTGCCTCCCGATCTCGCTGCCGAGTTTGAAGCCGATCCCGTGAACGGTTGCGATGACCCCCTGGCCGCCGGCCGCCAGGAATTTGGCCCGGATGTTCCGGATATGGCTGTCGATCGTCCGGTCGGCGACATAGGTACCGGCGCCATAGGCCGCCTCCATCAGTTGTTCGCGGCTGAAGACCATATCGGGGCGTGACAATAGTGCATCCAGGATTGCGAATTCGAGCGCCGTCATGGCGATCTCGCTATCACGAAACGTCACTGTCCTGGCGCCGCGATCGAGGCTGAGCGCGCCGGCGACAAGCGTGGCGTGGCGTCTCTCAGGCTCTGCGCCATTGCCGCTACGCTTCAAAATCGCCTTGACCCGCGCGATGAGTTCTCGCGGGCTGAAAGGTTTGGTGACATAGTCGTCCCCGCCGATTTCGAGACCCAGCACCCTGTCGATCTCTTCGTCGCGCGCCGAAAGAAACAGGATCGGCAATCCCGATGTCTTGCGGATCTGGCGGCAGACGTCCAGGCCATCCATGTCGGGCATGCCAATATCGAGGATGATGAGATCGATGCTGCCGCGGCGGAAGGCGGTCATCGCCTCGGTGCCGTTGCGGACTGCCAACCATGCCAGGCCGGCGCGCTCGAGGGCGAAGCAGATCACGTCGCGGATGTGAGGTTCGTCATCGACGACGAGAATGCGGGGCGCCATCCACCAGTCCTGCGTTGTTTGTCATGCCTGTTGTTATCGTTCTCGTTCTATCTTGCAATGGGAGAAAGGAGATAGTTATCCAGTCGCGCAGACCGGAAAGTCCAGCTCCGCCAGTCGCGCCGGCGCATCTCAAAATTCCTTGCGAGGTAGTACCGAACTGTCACCGCTTGGCTCCTCTGGTCTATCAGATGTGTTGGAAGCTTGAGGAGATAGAGATCGAGCGCCGGGATGGCGGAAAGGCCGAGCGAGGAGAGATAATCGATATCGAGCGGCGGGCCTTCCTGGCTGATCTCCTGACTGTGCGCGACATTGAAGCGGGCGATGAAAGCCGGGAGATCGATGAAGGCGCTGAGGTAAAGAATGGCGATCAGGGAAGCGAGGTTGGTGGCGATCAGCCACTCGTTGGATCGGCGCAGCACGATACGCAGCAGGATCAAGGCAAGGCCGACAGCGACGATGCCCATCCAGAGACCTGCGGCAACACGCAGTTCCGTCAGCGAATAGGCTTCGACGTAAAGCTCGAGCCGCAGCATCGAAGACAGGCAGAGAAGGATGTTCTGGCCGATCCAGGCGTAGACGAGGCCGCGGATCAGCGGGCTTTTATCGCCGGGGCCGTCGGGTCGCATGGCAAGCAGGACAAAACCGGCGGCAAGAAGCGCTGTCGCAATCAGCGGATAGGCGCCGCGATGAGCATATTCGGCATGGCTCATGTGATCGGGCAAATCCGCGCCGCCCCAGAGATAGACGAGATCGAGAAGCGTCTGCACGGCAAAGAGCGCATTGAAGAGAAGCAGCGAGCGCAACAGCGAGGCATGGCCGAGCGGTGAATTTTTGGTCGGCACGATCATGAACGCCCTGCCGGCTTGCCACCTTGCAAATCGACGCTTCAGGCGTGGCCGCAGCAAAGCCCAGACCACAGCGGCAATCATTATCCAGAAGCCGATCCGCCAGGGATCGAGGAACTTCAGCAGAACGTCAAAACGGATGCTGCGCAGCGTGACCTCGATAACGGGATTTGCCGCTGCAAAGAGGAGCAAGAATACTGATGCGAGAATGAGCGGCATGACCCAGAGGCCGGCGCTCCGCCGGACTTCGGTGAGGGAGGAACGTTTCGCCGGTGTCGCAAGATATTTCCCGACATCCTCGGCAAGCCGCAAGGGAATGACGAGCGCGAAACGGGAAAACACCAAAGGCAGGCCGGTGAGGCTGCGAGGCATGAGCTTGCCGCTGACGAGAGCCACCGACATCAGCGCGCTGAGGCAAAGGGCAAAGCCCATTGCTGACGGTGTTTCGAGCAGAGGCGCCGAAGCCAGGAGCGACAAGCCCAGGAGGAGAGCCGCCTTGGAAGGCGACAACTCCTTCGTGGCCGGCAGCAAAATGCCGGCGCAGACGGCAAGGGCAAAAAGGAAAAGGTTTATCCCGGGTTCTTGGCCAAAGATCAGAAAATCTGCCAGCGCCACGAGGCCGAGCAGCACGGCTATTCGGCCGGGATAGCGCCTGATGGGCATCGGTGCGGTCAGGCTGTCGGTAGTGTCCATTGCTGGTCCTCTCGTAAATGCCGCCCCTCGATCACGATGAGCATGCTTATGGAGACCTCCTCGAAAGGAGCCCTCTGAGGCCGGTACGTCTCTGTCAGCCACCACCCGTCATCGCGGAGGCGGTCCGGCACAGCGGACGGTGTGATGCGGGGCGGGATGTCGTTCTTGCTCATGGCATAGGGATGCCTGACCGGATTGCAGATTTTGCGCAGGGAGTGAGGAGCAATTCAGGAAAATTGCCCGGCTGCGGGATCATCGAGAAATTCGACAGATCATATCGAGTGCGAAGATAGCCTGTAGTTTACGGGGCTCGCGGCGAGCTTCTCCCGTGCGAGCCTGTCGGCGTCGGCGCTCTTTTTTCGGCAATCGGGATCGAGGCAATCAGCCTGGCGAGCGCTGCCTGAGATCGCACGCCGGCCTTGCCGAAGCATCGGCCGGCATGTGTCTTCACCGTGTTGGAGGAAATCCCGAGAGCGAGGGCAATCTCAGGCAGGTTCATTCCGGTGCCGATCAGTGCGGCGACCCGGGTTTCAGCGTCGGTCAGGCCGAAGATGTGTTGCAGTTGTTGCGCTTGCCGCAGCGTCTTTGCTTCCGGATCGACGACATGAATGAGGACGCGTGCTCCGCTGTCGGTCGCATCCCACGTGGAAATCGCCGTGGGCGCAAGCGGCGTGATCATCATCAGATAGGGCGGCAAGCCCGATGGCCGGGAGATCGCCAATGCGCCTTCGAAAGGCGTGTCTTCGCCATTGGCTATCAGCAAAGCCTGGCGGATGGCATTTGCCAGGCGCGTAGCCGTTTCGGAAATATGGGCGGCGAGCGCCGGTCTCTCCGACCGGCTGAGGAAAATGCCGTCGGCCTGCCTGAGCAGCGTCTCGGCTGCCGCATTCAGTAGGAGGACTGCGCCTCGCCCGTCGATCAGCACGGCCGCGTCGGGTATCGCATCGATCAATCGTTGCGGCAGTTCGGGCGCACGATTGATCTTGTTAATCTGAAAGGAAAGGTCGATGGCGCGTGCCATATGCGGGCTCAGCAGCTTCAGGCGTGCCGCCGCCTCGGCGGCGTGCTCGTCCTGTTGACGAGACAGAAACAGCGCCACTCCGCCAATGCCTCCGCGCTCGTGCAGGCTGGCATGCGGCAGGAAGAGTTGATTGAAGATGTTCTGCGGCTCGCAGATATCGGCATAAAATGCGGAATGCCGCACGGCCTCCGCATCGATCAGGCTGTTGCCGATCGCAATCTCGCCCGGTCTTACCTTCTCGAATGCGCGGGCATAGGGGTTGCCCGTGTAATTCTGAAGATAGAGCGTGTTCAAGTCTTCACGCATGCGACCGGGGATCAGAAAGCTGCCGCGGCCACCCGGCGCCTGATAGACAATATTTCCGGCGACAGCGCCGACATAATCGACGATCGAGCACAGGGTGTCCGGCCATTGCTCGGAATGGACTGCGGCCTGATAGACAGCATCAATAATGTCGACATGATCCATATCAGCGCCTCTCGTTTTCACGATGATGGTTTCGCCAATTGCGGCGAATGCTTTATTTCGATCACTGCATAATTGTCTAAGGGGAGGCGAGGCAGCGAGCGTCACCCGATCAGGTGACGTCGTGTGCGCGCTCCGCCCTGCACTGTAAGGGTTTTTTCAACCGGACGCACCACCTTGGCAAAACAGGATGATGGCAGCGCCGCGTGACCAGGTCCCGGAAAGCGGTCCTTCCTGGCGCGGATGCTATCCACAACTGAAAACTCCGCACTAGGTTAACTGGACCCGTCAAATTCGCCGTGGCGAGCTCTCACGATCACGGTGAACGAGATAGCGAGGCAGACAGTCTCTGCCTTCATAATCCAGGTACTCCAAGGAGTTTCTCCCAATGCCGGACATCTCACAAGCTCCGAAGACATTCCCAGCTCCCAAGGATCAGAGCCTCCGGGATCTCGCCGACTGCATCCGTTTCCTCTCCATGGATGCGGTTCAACAGGCAAAGAGCGGTCATCCCGGCATGCCGATGGGCATGGCCGACATCGCCGCGGTGCTTTTTTCCGAGTTTCTGAAATTCGATGCCGCCGATCCCTATTGGTTCGATCGCGACCGCTTCGTCATTTCCAACGGTCACGGCTCAATGCTGCTCTACAGCCTGCTCTATCTGACGGGCTACAAGGACATGACCATCGACCAGATCAAACGCTTCCGCCAGATCGACAGCCGCACGGCGGGTCACCCCGAATATCGCCACGCCACCGGCATCGAAACGACCACCGGTCCGCTGGGGCAGGGGATTGCAAATTCTGTCGGTCTCGCACTCGGCGAGCGGATCATGAATGCCTCGTTTGGCGACAATCTGGTCAATCACCACACCTATGTCTTCCTGGGTGACGGCTGCCTGATGGAAGGTATTAGCCACGAGGCGATATCGCTTGCCGGACATCTGAAGCTCGGCAAGCTCATCGCCTTCTGGGACGACAACTCGATCTCGATCGACGGTGCGACCAGCCTTGCTGAATCCGATGACCATCCGGCGCGTTTCCGCGCGGCGAACTGGCACGTCCAGCAAATCGACGGTCACGATACCGATGCGATCCGCGCCGCAATCATCGAAGCGCAGAAGGTGACGGATCGGCCGTCGATGATTGCCTGCAAAACCATCATCGGCTTCGGTTTCCCGACCAGGGCGGGAACGCAGAAGGCCCATAGCGACGCCCCTGGTGAAGACGAGATCGCCGGCGCCCGCAAGATCCTCGGTTGGACATCGCCTCCCTTCGAAATACCGGAAGCGCTTCTCAATGACTGGCGAAAGATCGGTGCGAAAGGCGGGCCGGCGCGGATGGCCTGGGCGGTCCGTGTCCAGACCGCTTCGCCGGACAAGCGAGACGATTTTGAGCGGCGCATGAACGGAGAACTGCCGTCCGGTTGGCGCGCTGCCATTGCTGCGGCAAAGCAGGAACTTTCAGGTTCCGAAAAGGATCTCGCCACCCGTCAGGCGAGCGGCATCGTGCTCAACCATCTCTTCGATGCGATCCCCGAGCTTCTTGGCGGCTCGGCGGATCTGACGCCTTCAAACAACACCAAGGCAAAGAACCAGGTCGAGATCAAGCCCGGGGAATATGGCGGATCCTATCTCCACTATGGTGTCCGCGAGCACGGCATGGCGGCCACGATGAACGGTTTGGCGCTGCATGGAGGGCTTATTCCCTATGGCGGCACGTTCCTGACATTTTCCGACTATTGCCGCCCGGCGATCCGGCTCGCGGCGATAATGGAGGTGCGTTCGATCTTCGTGATGACACATGACTCGATCGGATTGGGCGAGGACGGGCCGACACATCAGCCGATCGAACATCTGAGCGCATTGCGCGCCATTCCCCAGCTCGCTGTCTATCGCCCGGGCGATCCGATCGAAACGGCCGAGTGCTGGGAGGCGATCATGGATGCGCCGCGGCAGGCAGCACTGATTGCTCTGTCCCGCCAGCCAATGCCGCTTTTACGCGGCGACCCGTCCGACGAGAACCGCTCGGCAAGGGGAGCCTACGTTCTCCAGGAAGCTGAAGGCGGCGCGCGGCAACTGACGATCCTTGCCTCCGGCTCGGAACTGCATCTGGCGGTCGAAGCCCGCTCGGTGCTGCAGGACGAGGGTATTCGCACGGCCGTGGTTTCGATGCCGTGCAGGCTGCTGTTCGAGAAGCAGGATGCCGCCTACAAGAAATCGGTGCTGGGCGCCAGCCGAGCCAGGGTCGCCGTCGAAGCAGCCGTGCAGGATTCCTGGGACCGCTATCTCGGCTTGGACGGCGTATTCGTCGGCATGCATGAATTCGGAGCATCCGGCAAAATCGATGACGTTTACAAGAAGTTCGATATCACTACAGACGCAGTGATACGTGCCGGACGTGAGGTGGCCGGAGAAAGCAAGCCTAGCGTCGCGAGTCGGAGCCCATAGGCGGTCCCAAGCAGGCGACCGGGTCGAGCGCCCCTTATCTAAATCTTGGGGCACGCTTGGCATTGTGGATCAGCTCGGAGGCAGTCGCGAACGGCCCGAAAAGTTTGAGCAGCAGCGCTTGTTCCTCGGTATCTATGCGGTGACGCGCGCAAAACTCGGTCACGGACCAGACTTTCGTCAGATCGTCTGTTTCCATCTGCCTGGGTTCGATGTGTTCGGTCAACGGCGTGTCCTCCGAACAACGAGACTACGCCGCCCCGGCATTTATAAGAACTAGCTAAAAAGTATTATGCCGCTTTGCAGACTGGCTGAATATGACAAGTGGATATATGAAAACGCCCGCCGATTGCGCGGCGGGCGGTGTCTCTCACTGATTTCTCGCAAGTGATCAAGCGAGATGAGCGTCGGTGCCTGTGATGTTGAGCGTCAGAACGCCGACATCCGTGTGGCCTTCGCCATCGGAGATCTTGTAGTACTGGACGGTTTCCGTGACGTTCTGGCCGGCAGTCAGGTCTTCCGTCAGCGTGTAGGTGAATTCACCATTCGGCTTGACGTGGAAGACGCCATGGTCGCCGACGATGTCGGTAACAGCGTCGAGGCCGCCCTTGGCGCTGACGTTCGTGCCGTCGAACTGACGGAGGAAGAGCTTGCCGTTGTCGCCGGCAATGTCGTTGTCCAGAACGTTGCCGCCGATGGCGCTACCTTCGTTGAAGCTGTAGTGGTCGTCGACAGCGATCGGCTTTACCTGGGTTACGCCCTGGATGTTGAGGGTGAACAGGCCGACATCGGTATGACCGCTGCCGTCGGAGATCTTGTAGGAAACCTTCTCCTGGTAGGATTCGCCGTTGGCGAAGCCGATCTTGGCCGCATCGCTCAGGACATAGGTGTAGCTGCCATCAGGCTTGACGAAGAAGGTGCCGTAGTCGCCCTGGATCTCGGTGACCTGGCTGTTGCCGGCCTTGGCGCCAACGCTTGCGCCATCAAAGGCGCGCAGGAACAGGTGACCGTTGTCGGATGAATCGTTGGAAAGCAGATTTCCGGAAATAACGTCAGTTTCTTTAAATGTTGCACTATCATCAGTTGCATGAATTGGCGAAGCCATTGCACTCTCCTCAAATTGTTTATTGGCGGGTCAATTTCGACCTCAGCGAGCGGGTCCTTTAACAACCTATTAATACTACAAGTCAATGGTCTATTTAACAGAAGGTTAATTTCGGAGCCAATCTCCCCGTTGCTTCCAGTTCGGCGGAATAATGTCACTTTCAGGCCAAATTGAAGAAAATTTGGCGAAAACTATACCCGGTTAACTTGAATAAAATGGCGCGGAGTATATCTGAGCGCGATTAGCGATGCGCGCGCCATGCCATCCGGCCCATCCGTTGCAATTTTACCCGCCGATACCTATGTTGCGGAAATACCCGATCAAGCGGAAATCTAAGCCGTTGCTGGCTCATGATTGAAACGCTTGTGTGTGCGTACGCGCCGTTATGGCTGTGTGACGGGCAATCCCACAAACAATCGATGACGCCGGCCGAGATCGGCAAAGGATTTTTTTGAACCACATAAATACAGCCACCGCGGTTGCGGCGGCGAAATCGCGCGAGAATGACGAGGCTGTCGGCCGCGTCGCTCAGAGCTGGAAGCCGTTTCCCTGCCTCCTCACCCGCCGCGAATTGCGGGCTGTGATCGACGAGCAGCTCGGCTGAGCGGCAATCGTCGCCCCACCCACACAAGGAGAACTTGAAATGCAAGTACTCGTCAGAGACAATAATGTCGATCAAGCGCTCAGGGTCTTGAAAAAGAAAATGCAGCGCGAAGGACTGTTCCGTGAAATGAAGGAACGGCGCGCCTATGAAAAGCCGTCCGAACGGCGCGTCAGGGAAAAGGCGCAGGCGATCAGCCGTCACCGCAAGGCCGCACGCAAGAAGATGCAGCGTGAAGGCCTGATCGCCGGATCGAAGCGGGTGGCGACCACCCGCTAGCAGTCATTCCCAACTAGCCCCGAGCTTCGGCTGCTACATTCCGTGAAAGGACAGATAATGGACGAACTCAATAGCCTCACCGTTTCCGAAGAACGCCTCGAGGATTGCCGCGATGTCGTGGAGCCGGATCTGCAGGATCTGATCCAACGCGCTCTGACATCGGGTTTTTCCCGGGAGGAAGTTCTCATCGCCGTCAGTGAACTGGTCGCCGAAGACTTCGCAATGGTCATGAAAACCCCAAGCGTCCATTGAGGCACGAGCGCAGTGAGCATCATCGTGCAGGAGGATCTCTTTCGTGCGGCGGACGGGACGCTCCCTGAGGGGTTCCGATATTCTGCTGAGATCGTTCGTCCGGATCTTCAGCGCACGGTTCTTGAGGCAATGCCGACGCTTGCCTTCAAAGCCTTCGACTTTCATGGGTTTGAGGGCAAGCGCAGAACGGTTTCCTTCGGCTGGAAATATGACTTCGACAGCCAGCGTGTCAGAAGAGCCGATGCGATGCCGTCGGTGCTGCTTCCCATTCGCGAAGTGGTGGCGCGCTTCGCCGGCATCGAGCCCGATGCGCTCGCGCAGGCGCTGGTCACTGAGTATGGCCCGGGTGCTCCGATCGGCTGGCACAAGGACAAATTCGTCTTCGGCCGGGTCGTCGGTGTCTCCTTGCTCTCGTCTTGCACCTTCAGGCTCAGGCGGCGTGACGGTGCAAAATGGCAGCGGCGGTCGCTCGTCCTTGAACCCGGCTCGGCCTATCTCATGGCTGGCGCCTCAAGAACGCACTGGCAACATTCCATCCCGCCCGTCGACCGCCTGCGTTATTCCATCACCTTCAGGGAATTGGCTGAATAGACCGCCCATTGGGAACATCGGCCTCGGCAGATGGTTACTTCGTCTCTTGCACAGATGGAGATGACGATGGCAGAGCATGACGATGCGACACGGGTATGGGAGTTGGTCGACAAGATCGGGTTCTGCATGCTGACGACCCGTAGCGGCGGCGATCTTAGAGCTCGCCCGATGTCCGCCTATACCGCGCAGCTCGAGAATGCGATCTATTTTCTGACGGATGTCAGCAGTCACAAGGACGATGAGATCGCCCGTTGGCCAAACGTGTGCCTGGCCTTTGCCGACACCAAGGGACAGAAATATGTTTCCGTGTCAGGGGCGGCCGAGGTGCAAAACGATCGCGAGAAGATCAGGGAATTATGGGCCACGCCGGCAAAGGCGTGGTGGGACAATCCTGACGATCCTTCCATCCGCATCCTCAAGATTATCCCGTCGTCGGCCGAATATTGGGACAGCCCGGGCACGATCATCAGCTATATCAAAATGGCGGCCGCCGCGGTCTCGAACAGCAAACCTGATATGGGCGACAATGCCGACGTCAAGCTCTAACGCCTAGAAGCTCAGTGAAGATCGAGGGCGCGTCTCTGGCCGACAAACATCAAGCCTGACTGGCTGATGCCTTGACGAAGTCGATGAAAGCCCTCAGCGGCGCCGGCACCAGACGCCGTCCGGGATAATAGAGGAACGGCCCGGAGAAGCGCTGCCACCACGGTTCGAGGATGGGCTCGAGCGCACCGCTGTCGAAATGCGGGCGCAGCCAGTCCTCGAAGAGGCAGACGATCCCTGTTCCTGATATCGCTGCATCGACGGCCAGGTCGGTCGCTCCGCCGACCCGCACGATCAACGGCCCCGTTGGATCGACCCGCACTATCTCGCCATCCCGCTCGAATTCCCACGGCGCCGTCATCGCGCCGCTGTCGAAACGGCCCAATATGCAGGCATGGCCGAGCAGCTCGCTCGGGTGTTGCGGCCGGCCACGGCGATCCAGGTAGTCGGGGGAGGCGGCGATGGCAAAGCGCTGGACGCGTGGGCCGATCGGTATTGCGATCATATCCTGCTCCAACCGCTCGTCATAGCGGATGCCGGCGTCGCAGCCGGCCGCGATCACGTCGACAAAATTCTCATCGGTTACGACCTCCAGCCGAATATCGGGATAGACGGCGAGAAACGGTGGAACGATGGCGGGCAGCACCAGCCGCGCCGCGCTGACCGGCACATTAAGGCGCAACGCACCTGCCGGCCTGTCGCGAAAACCGTTGACGACGTCGAGGGCAGACTCCACCTCGCTCAAAGCAGGGCCGAGCCGCTCCAGCAAGCCCTTGCCCGCTTCGGTCGGCACGACACTGCGTGTCGTCCGGTTGAGCAGCCTGACGCCGAGTTGGGCCTCCAGGCGACGCACCGCTTCGCTGAGGAAAGAGGCGCTGCTGCCGCTAACGCGCGCCCCTTCACGAAACCCCCCGGCGCGCGCCACGGCAACGAAGGCATTGAGATCACCCAGATCCGCTTTCACTGTTCGCCACTCCGCACAGCCCGTGCGGATTATAGCCAATTTTCACACGCGCCGACAATGCTTATCTTGGCGTCATCTCTTGAAAGGAGTTAGACCATGTCCACTATCGATCAGTCCGGCACGTTCAACCTCGGCGGCCGCAGCGTGAAGCGGCTTGGCTATGGCGCCATGCAGCTCGCCGGGCCCGGCGTGTTTGGCCCGCCTAAAGATCATGCCGCGGCCCTGGCAGTCCTGCGCGAGGCGGTCGCGAGCGGCGTAAACCACATTGACACTAGCGACTTCTATGGCCCGCACGTCACCAACCAGATCATCCGCGAAGCGCTGCATCCGTATCGCGACGATCTCGTTATCGTCACCAAGATTGGCGCCAGGCGCGGCACGGATGGATCATGGATGCCGGCCTTCTCGCGCGAAGAGCTGACCGCGGCAGTGCACGACAATCTCCGCAATCTCGGCCTCAATGTGCTTGATGTCGTCAATCTCAGGATCATGTTCGACGTGCACGGCCCGGCCGAAGGGTCGATTGAAGCGCCGCTGACGGTCCTTGCCGATCTCCAGCGGCAAGGCCTGGTCCGTCACATCGGGCTGAGCAACGTCACGTCCAAACAGATCACTGAGGGGCGTGGGATCACCGAGATCGTCTGCGTGCAGAACCAGTACAATCTGGCGCATCGGGCCGACGACAGGCTGATCGACGACCTCGCGCACGAAGGCACCGCCTATGTGCCGTTCTTTCCGCTCGGCGGGTTCACCCCGCTGCAGTCGTCCACTCTGTCCGATGTCGCCGCACGCCTTGGTGCCACGCCCATGCAGGTAGCGCTCGCCTGGCTGCTGCGTCGTGCGGCAAACATCCTGCTGATCCCCGGCACCTCGTCCGTCGGCCATCTCAGGGAGAACCTCGCCGCCGCCGGGCTCGTGCTGCCGGATGACGCCGTCTCGGAATTGAACCGCATGGCTGACGTCGCCGCCTGAAGGTCGCCGGCGATCCAACGCTACGCCACAAACAACCCCTAGATCGATTCCGATTTAGGCGGCCTCTGCGGCTACGCCGTCAGTAGCGCTCCGGCACGAGCATTTCAGGCGGAACCGGCGCCCTGTTGTAATCGGCGTGACGGATGCGGTCCGGCAACTGGATCTCAGGTTTCGGAACATCCTCGTAAGGGATCTGATCTAGAAGATGGGCAATGCAGTTCAAACGCGCCCGTTTCTTGTCCACAGCCTGTACCACCCACCAGGGTGCATCCTCCGTGTGCGTCCGCGCCAGCATTTCTTCCTTGGCTTTGGTGTACTCCTCCCAATGGACACGGCTTTCCATATCCATCGGTGAGAGCTTCCATTGCTTCAGCGGATCGTGGATGCGCATCTTGAAGCGGAATTCCTGCTCCTCGTCGGTGATCGAAAACCAGTACTTGATCAGCACGATTCCGGAGCGGACGAGCATCCGTTCGAATTCAGGCACCGAGCGGAAGAACTCCTCGAGTTCTTCCTCGGTGCAGAATCCCATGACGCGCTCGACACCGGCGCGATTGTACCAGCTTCGGTCAAAGAGCACCATTTCACCGGCGGTCGGAAGGTGCGGGACATAACGCTGGAAATACCATTGATGACGTTCCCGCTCGGTGGGCGCGGGCAGCGCGACCGTCCGGCAAACGCGAGGATTGAGCCGCTGGGTGACGCGCTTGATCGCGCCACCCTTGCCGGCCGAATCCCGGCCTTCGAACAGCACCACCACCTTCAGCTTCTTATGCTGAACCCAATCTTGCAACCGCACCAGTTCATGCTGCAGCCGGAAAAGCTCCCGGAAGTAGATCTTTCGTTCGATCGTCTGCTCCGCCGGTTCTGACATTCCTTCGGCGACCAGATCGTCCAGCCGGTCTTCCTCCATCTGCATTTCCAGCTCTTCATCGAAGCTGTCGGCGATTTCGGCCTTAATACGGCTGAGCTGGTCCTGAGGTGTTTGAGTCATGGCCTTTTCCTTCCTGC
Organism: Rhizobium beringeri; assembly: GCF_004306515.1. Lineage (NCBI taxonomy): Bacteria > Pseudomonadati > Pseudomonadota > Alphaproteobacteria > Hyphomicrobiales > Rhizobiaceae > Rhizobium > Rhizobium beringeri. The sequence continues at coordinate 357,190 of NZ_SILG01000004.1, forward strand.
TTATTTCGACAGGAGCATGTCACTGCGAAGTTTGTGTGACGGTTCGGCTAATCCAAAGCCGGAACAGCCACGTTCCGATCCGGGATTAACGCATGCCGGCCTGCTTCATCAGCTTGGCGTATACCACCTCGGTGGCATCATCCAACGGGAACATGCACTCGATCCTCAGTTCCTGGGTCGTTATCGTCTGTGCGGTGCCAACCGTGGTCACCAGTGAGAAGAAACTCAGAACCTGCCCGTCCTTGATGAACGACAATGGAATGACCGGTGTGCTGTCGGCTGTCGTCGAGACCTTCCAGGCACTGTCCACATCCGGATAGGCGAGGAGCGCGTCGATCAGCGCCTTGGTGCGCTTATCGATGACGCGGCCCACGGACTCCCTGAACACCCGCGCCATCAGACTTTTTGCCGTTTCCTCCCAATTCGGAATGAAGGGCCGCAAACCGGCCGGATCGAATATCAGGTGCAGCAGATTGCGCGGTTTTTCCCGTGCCGCCATGTCGATGAAACTGTTGAAGAAGCGCTGCGTCGCGTCGTTCGTCATCACGACGTTCCAATAGCGATCCATCACCACTGCCGGAAACGGTTCATGCTGAGCAAGCATACGCTTCAGCGCATCCCTGACACTTTTCATTTCAAGGTCGTCGATGCCGCCTTCGGCGTAAATCGGAGCATAGCCGGCGGCAAGCAGCAGCGTATTGCGCTCCCGGAACGGCACATCAAGGACATCGGCCAGATGCAGCAGATTGTGGCGGCCGGGCGTGCTTCGGCCACTCTCGATGAAGCTGATCTGACGCTGCGATATGCCGGTGTCGAGTGAGAGATCCAGCTGGCTCTTGCCCCGCGTGTCGCGCCAGGCGCGCAACTGGATGCCAAGCTCGTTCGGTATTGCGCTTGAATGGTTGTGCGTCGAGCTCATCTTTTAGCGATCTCCATGTGTGCGGCTGATGGCCGGCGGGGGCGATAACGCTCCCGCCAGCGACGATGTCGGTCAGAAGGCAATCGGGCCGACTGATCCGTACCAGCGGCCAACCTTGGCCGGCTCTCGTTCATCCATATAGAAGAAGTGGGTCATCACCGGTCTGACAACCGGTTGAGCCTCGTCGTCGGGCGTCATGGTGACAGTCCCGCGGAAGATCTTGAGCGAGCCACCGTCCCAATATTCCGTTACGTCGTGAAGCGCTGAGAAACCCGTGTCGATGAAGGCGCGCAGATTCGTGCGAATGGTCTCTCGCCCCTTCCAGTCGGCGACGCCCAGATTGCAGGTAGCATCCTGCGCCAAGCAGTCGAAGCCTTCGCCGAAGGTCTTGTCATCGATCTCCTTCCAGAATGCCAACAGCCATTCAGGGGGTTCTCGTTTGGTAAAATTCATGGTCTTCATCGTCGTTCTCCTCGGCCGCCTGGTATTGTCGACGGCAGCTTAGCCGTCGACATCGCGTTGGTCGGCCGCTTCTGTTGAAGGGAATGTTCCTCCTGCAGGAAGGCCGTTCACTAATATCGCGGGACAGGGAATGCCCTCAATTACATCCGGTGTAATGAGCGGGGTGAGAACGGTCCTTTAAATCTTCGGCAAAGAAGGCGCATCCGCTCGTCTCCCAGCCAATCAAACGCGGAGAGAGTGACATTCCAACTTTGCAGAAACAGGACACTTCGACTTGGCGGCTACAGCCGTCCCGTCCGGTACTGGTCGACAAGGTTCCGGCAGGCGCGGATCGTCAGGGCCATGACGGTGAGCGTGGTGCCGGCGATGCCGCTGCCGGGGAAGGCGCTGGCGTCGGTGACGATGAGGTTCGGGGCATCCCAGACCTGGTTGTAGGGATTGAGCACAGAAGCTTGCCGGTTTTCGCCCATGCGCGCGCCGCCCGTCTCATGGATTGCAGCGCCCATGCACATGGTCTTGCGGAACCATTTGCGGAACATGAAGCGGCTGAAGGCATCGGCTTCGGGAAAGGCGCCCTTGCCCATCTCCTTGAGACCGGTGGGCGAGCCGATGAATTCGAGGTCGCCGCCGACCTCATTGATCATCGCGATCAGCGTTTCCTCCTGCCTTCTGAGCAGCGCCTGCTCCTCCTCTTGCATGACGCAGCGGATATGCGGCACAGGAATGTTCCAGGCATCCCTACGCCTGACGTCGAGCGTGATGCGATTATCTGCATAGGGCAGCATGCGGCCGAAACCGAAGAAGGCCAGACGTGCATCTGAGTCACCAGAGACCGGCGCGCGCCCGACGCTTCCCTGGTAGTCGAAATCGCCGCGGGCGGCGTCGCCCTCGCCGAAGCGGGGAATGAAGATCCCACCCGATGGATTGTAGAACGGGTCGGTCGGCGCGGACTCGTCGACCGCCCAACCCTTCGCCTCCGAAAAGGAGCCGAAGGCGAGGCACGGAAGCTGATCCATGAAATAGCGGCCGAGAGCGCCCGAGCTGTTGCCGAGGCCATCAGGATGTTTCGCCGACGCCGAATTCAACAGCAGTCGCACACTCTCTATCGGCGAGGCCGAAAGCACCACCGTCGCGGCGCGCGCGGTCGATACCTCGCCCGTATTACGATCGATGAACTCTGCGCCAGTGGCGCGGCCGGTCTTCTCGTCCGTGGTGATGCGGCGAACGACGGCGTCGTAACGGACGGTCAGTTGGCCGGTCGCCTTTGCTTCTCGCAGCGGTCGCGGCATGCGGTCGGCGTCGGGCGCAATGTAGCGCCAGGAGACGACGTGCCTTTCCGGCCAGCGGCTTTCGACCGCCTGCTTGAAGATCTGTTCGGCGGGCGTCAGGTTTGCCGGCTTCGCATAGACGCCGTCCGGCAGGGTCGGCGCGTTGTCCTTGTTGCCGTAGAGCCCGAGATAGGCCTCGACCTCGTCGTAGAAAGGCACCAGTTCTTCATAGGAGACCGGCCAGTCCACGCCCTTTCCGGCGCGTGAGCGGATCTTGAAATCGTCGTCGGTCCAGCGCAGCAGCACCCGGCCGAAACTGTGGAGGCGCCCGCCGCCCTGGCGGCCGCGGATCCAGAGGAAGGGCTCGCCCTTCGGCGTCGTATAGGGGTTCTTGCGGTCGTTGACGAAGAAGTGGCTGAAGCGCTCGGTGAAAAACGCCGCGCGCGCCTGGATCGGCTGGCCCTTTAGGGTGGCCCGCGCACGCTCCCAGATATTAATGCTGCTTGCCGGCGCCTTCTTGCGCGCGGGATCGAAATCCTTCGGCCCGACGGCGGGGCCGGCCTCAAGCAGCAGCACCGACAGCCCCTGTGCCGTCAGTTCTTTTACCGCGAAGGAACCCGCCGCGCCGGAGCCTATCACCAGCGCATCATAGACGATCTCAGACATGTCTTTTCAAATCCTGTCCTGGAGCAATCCTCAAAACGGCGCGAAACGCACCCGGAATTGCGGGAAAACAAAGGGATCGCACGTCACAGCCGCGATCCGTCAGCGCCGAAGAGAGACGCCTTGGCGATATTGAGCCCGGGCGCCAGGGCATCACCGGGCTCAAGGGTGACATCGCCCATCAGCCGGAGCGACAGGCTTTGGTCTGCCCAGTCGAACCAGACAACAGCGTCCGAACCCATCGGCTCGACGACGGAAACGCGGCCCGGAATGGTGGGCAGGCCGCTCGTGGCCCCATCGAGCACAAGGTGTTCCGGGCGAAAGCCGAGTGTAGCAGGCCCTTCCGCCGCGACTGCACGGAAGGAATAACTGGAGAGATCGATGCTCAGCCCGTTGCCCAGGAAGACGGGCGCCGCCCCATCGCCGCGCTCGATCCGGCCCTCGATGAAATTCATGGCCGGAGCGCCAATGAAACCGGCAACGAAGAGATTGGCCGGGCGGCGGTAGATCTCGGCCGGCGAGGCGAGCTGCTGGATCACACCGTCGCGCATGATGGCGATGCGGTCGGCAAGGGTCAGGGCCTCGACCTGGTCGTGGGTGACGTAGATCATCGTATTACCGAGACGCTGGTGCAGCTTCTTGATCTCGACGCGCAATTCGTTGCGCAGTTTGGCATCGAGGTTCGACAGCGGCTCGTCGAAGAGGAAAACATCCACTTCGCGCACCAGCGCCCGGCCGATGGCGACGCGCTGGCGCTGGCCGCCCGACAGTTCGGCAGGACGCCGGTCGAGCAGCTTGTCGAGTTGGAGAAGGGCGGCGGTGCGGGCGACACGGGCCTCGATCTCGGCCTTCGGCAGGCCGGCGACGCGAAGTCCGAAGGAGAGGTTCTTGCGGACCGACATACGCGGATAGAGCGCGTAGGACTGGAAGACCATGCCGATGCCGCGGTCCTTCGGCTCCTCCCAGCTGACGTTCTTGCCCGAGATCCAGACTTCGCCTGCGGTGATATCCTGGAGGCCGGCAATGGCGTTCAGAAGCGTGGACTTGCCGCAGCCGGAAGGGCCGAGCAGCACCAGGAACTCTCGCGGCGCGATGTCGATCGACATCTTCTCGATCACCGTATGGTCACCATAGGCGATCTTCAGGTCCTTGACGGAGACGGCAGATTGCATGGAAGCGTTACCCCTTGACTGCGCCGGCCGCGATGCCGCGCACGAACCAGCGGCCGGACAGGAAATAGATGGCAAGCGGAACGATGGCAGTCAGGATCGTCGCCGCCATGTTCACGTTGTAAGTTCGCTCGCCCATCGTGGTGTTGACGATATTGTTGAGCTGCACGGTCATCGGCAGGTTGTCGCGCCCGGCAAAGACGAGACCGAGCAGGAAGTCGTTCCAGATGCCGGTGAATTGCAGCATGGAGACCACGACGACCATCGGCACGGCAATCGGCAGCATGATCTCGAAAAAGATGCGCCAGAAACCCGCGCCGTCGACGCGCGCCGCCTTGCAGAGCTCCTCCGGCACGCTGACGAAATAGTTGCGGAAGAGCAGCGTCACCAGCGGCAGGCCGAAGATGACATGCACGAGAATGATGCCGGCCAGCGAATTGTAGAGATCGATATTCGCCATCGCCCGGACCATCGGATAGAGGAAGATCTGGTAGGGGATCAGGCCACCGGCCATCAGCAGGCCGAAAAGCAGGTTTGCCCCGCGCGGCCGCCAGAGCGACAGCGCATAGCCATTGACGGCGCCGATGAAGACCGACAGCGCGACCGAGGGAAGGGTGATCGCCACCGAATTCCAGAAGCCGCTGCGAATGCCGACGCAGACAGTTCCCATGCAGGCGCCCGACCAGGCGGTGGCCCAGGCAGAGAAATCGAGCGTGGCCGGCAGGGCAAAAATCTGCCCGAGCCGGATTTCGTCCATGGACTTCAGGGAGGTGACGACCATGGTGTAGAGCGGCAAAAGGAAGAAAAGCGCGGCGATGAAAAGGAAAGCATAGAGGCCGACGCGCCCAGCAGTGATCTGTGCCGGCTTCGGGCCGTTCGGATGAAGACGGGCCATCACGCAGCCCCCTTTGCTTTGTCACGCATGTGCATGATGTAGCGGAACGGGGCGACTGCGATGATCACGCCGAGGACAAGCACCGTCGCGCCGGCTGTGGCGAGGCCGAGGTTCTGGCGCCCGAACAGATTGTCCATGATGAATTTCGCGGGAACCTCGGTCGCATTGCCGGGGCCGCCATTGGTCATGGCGACGACGATGTCATAGGTCTTGATCACGCCCATCGCGAGCAGCATGCCGGCCGCGGCCAGCGCCGGCCCAAGCTGCGGCAGGATGATCGAGACATAGATGCGCCAGACGGGAATGCCATCGATCCGCGCCGCCTTCCATTGCTCTGCCTCGATGCCACGCATGCCGGCGAGCGCAATGACCATGACGAGGCCCGCGCCCTGCCAGACGCCGGCAAGCACCAGCGCATAGATCGCCATGTCGCGATTGACCACCCAGTCGAGGACGAAGCCTTCCCAGCCGAGCGAACGCACGCTTGCCTGGATGCCGAGCGTCGGATTGAGCATCCATTGCCAGATCAGCCCGGTCACCACGAAGGACATGGCGTAGGGATAGAGGAATATGGTCCTGAAGGCGCTTTCGAAGCGGATCTTACGATCCAGCGCCGCCGCCAGCAGGAAGCCCAGCAGCAGACAGCCTGCGACGTATAGGACGCCGAAGATCAACACGTTTTGCAGCGAGGCCAGCCACTTTGCGGAAGAGAAGAGCTTCGAATACTGCGCCAAGCCGACATAGGTCGAGGACGGAAAAAGCGTCGAATTGGTAAAGGACAGGAGGATCGACCAGGCCATGGTGCCGATGAAGACCACGACCGCGACGAACCATGTCGGCAGCAGGGCGATGGTGGCGGAAAGATTGGGCTTGCGTTTGACGGACATCGGCCAGCTCGTTGACGGAGTGGAAAGCAGGGCTCGGGCCGCCGCTTGAGGCGGCAGCCGGCAGCCGTGGCGTCGGATCAGGCCGACGCCACGAGCACTATCCTACTCGAAGATGGCGAAGAAGTTTTCGGCCGCAGCACCTGCATCGTTCGAGCCGCCGCTCCAGTATTCGTCGACGAAGTCGTCGAGTGCGCCGACCTGCTGGGGCGTCAGCACGATCGCCTGGTCCGGTACGATCGCACCGGCGCTCATCAGCTCGACACCCTTCTGCGCGCAGGCGTCCAGCTTCGACTTGTCGACATCGGCGCGCATCGGAACCGAGCCCTTCTTGAGAGCGAATTCGACCTGGATGGCCGGGTCCATGACGACTTCGGCGAGGAGTTTCTGGGCCTTGTCGGTTTCGGCCTTGCCGGTCTTGGGGAACCAGAGGGCGTCGGCGATGTAGACCATGCCCTTCGACTCCGGAACGATCATGCAGCCATAATCCTTGCCCGCTTCCTTGCCAGCGACGGTGAACTCCCCCTTGGCCCAGTCGCCCATGAACTGCACGCCGGCCTTGGCGGTGATCAGCATGGCGGTTGCGTCGTTCCAGTTGCGGCCGGCTGCACCCGCATCGACATAACCACGCAGCTTGCCGAGGATTTCAAGGGTCTTCTTCACGCCTTCGACGGATGCCGGGCTCTTGTCCTTGTCGACATAGATCTTCAGGAAGCCGTCGATCCCGACCTGCGAGAGCAGGATCATGTTGAAGACCTTGGTCTGCTGCCAGGGCTGGCCACCCCAGGCGACCGGAACCATGCCGGCAGCCTTCAGCTTGTCGAGATCGGCAAAGAGCTCGTCCCAGGTCTTGGGCTCTTGCGCGATGCCGGCCTTCTCGAAGGCTTCCTTGGAATAGAAGAGCCAGCTTTCACCATGGGCGCCGGTCGGCGCAAGGTAGACCTTGCCATCATAGGAGATGAGATCGTGGATCGATTTCGGCAGGGCGTCGGCCCATTTGCCGGAGGAGGCCACGTCGTCGATCGGATTGAACAGGCCCTGGTTGATGAAATCGGCGGCAGCGAGACCGATGACGCCCTGCTTGGCGCCGGGCGCGTCACCGGCGACGATACGGTTCTGGAAGGCGGCATCGGCCGCACCAAAGCCGGCGATCGAGGAATCCTTCCAGACGCCGCCGCGCTTTTCGAACTCGGTCTTGATGACGTTGAGGGCTGCCGCTTCGCCGCCCGACGTCCAGGACGACATGATCTCGATCGTCGGCTTGTCCTCTGCATGCGCCGAGGCGAAGAGGCCGGCGATTGCTGCGCCGGCAAGAAAAAGCTTCATCATGTTCTTCATTGTTCCACCTCTTGAAAATGCCCTCTTTGCGGGGCGTTCGTTGTCTTAGGGATGACTGTCAGCGATAGATCGGCAGGAGCGCCTGCCGGACGAGCGTGAGCCCGTTGGCGATGTCGCGGACGGGATCCGGCGCGGCATCGAGTTCGAGGATCGCCCAGCCTTCATAGGCCCGGTCGCGCAGCAGCCGGATCCAGGCCGGCCAGTCGACCCGTCCGAGGCCGAAGCTGCAGAAATAGGGCTGGTGGCGTTCATGGATGTGCTTGTCGATCGGCGTGTCGGCGGGCATCGGGCCGATTGCATCCTTCCAGTGGGCGATGATCATGCGCTCGTGATGGCGATCGACGAGCTGGACGGGATCGGAGCCGGCAACGATGATATGGGCCGTGTCGGGGCACATGTGCACATAGGCCGGATCGGTCAAAAGCATCATCAGATCGACATCGCGCGCGGCAGCAAAGATCGAGTGCGCCTCGGTGTGGAGCGCAAGCCGCACGCCCCTGGCATAGAGGGTCGCGCCGAGCCGGTTCAGAAAATCGGCGATCACCTTGGCGCGGTCGAAATCATGGAACCGCACCGGCTGGGCGCCGAGCGTCTGGCGTAAGGGCGCGCCGATCACCATGATGTCGCTGCCGCAGGCTTTCAGGAAGTCGGCATATCGTTCCGCCTTGTCGATCAGCGCGCGCTGGGCCTCGGGCTCAGCGAAATCGCCCGCTGCCTCCAGTTCCGCGAAGAAGCCGCTGCACAGCGTCAGACCGCGTCTTGCCAGTTCGGCTGCGAAGGCGTCGACGGAGCCATAGGTCTTGATGGCGTCCTGCCAGTTGAAGGGAGAGAAGGTCAGCTCGACACCGGTAACGCCCGAGGCCTGGACGCTATCGAGGATCTTGTCCCAGAAGGCGCGCGGCTCGGCGCGTGCATGGTCGACGATCGCATCGTGGCTGTCGACGCCCCAGAAGCCGGGATGGAAGAATGTCACAAGATCGACGCCGAAGCGCAGCCTGTCGCCAGTAGCCATAGCCAATCCATTTCTCGAGGCATGACCTACCCGCGTGCAGAAGGTAATTCCGCATCCAATAAGTCATGGATTTTCAACGCATTAAGAAATGGCAATCGTTTGCCATGACTAGATAATAGCCAGGCCGGTTTTTTAAGCAAGCGATTTTTGGCAAACGTTTGCTATAAATCGCTCCCTGCCTTAAAGTTGCAATTCGAAGCATCCGGGAGAATGAAATAAATATGAACAAAAACAAGGATGTGACTGGAGAGGAGCAATCAGGCGCGTTGATGGCCGATGTCGCGCGGCTCGCCGGCGTTGCGATATCAACAGTCAGCAGGGCGCTCGCCAATCCCGGGCGGGTCAACGAGAAGACGCGCGCCAAGATCAATGCCGCGGCCAGGCAACTGGGCTACACCCCGAACGCGATGGCGCGTGGCCTCAGGGTCGGAAAATCCAACATCATCATGATCATTCTGCCGGGATCGCTCTACTACGGCGCCTCCCAGGTCATTCCGCAGGTGCTGCAGAGTATCAATAAATCGCTGATCCAGGGCGGCTACAACCTGATGATCGCCAACCTCGATCGCGACGAGATTTCCGAACGACACATTCTCGACCTCGCTTTCGGCGGCAGCGTGCGCGGAGTCATCATCCTGTCGTCGAAGCTTCCGGAGGTTGACGGACGCTCGCTGGCCAATTCCGGCCTGCCGATCGTGTCGATGCTGCTCGATATGAGCGATGCCGGCCTGCAGAGCGTCGTTACGAACGACCGCGAAGCCGTGCGCGACGTCACGGCCGAACTGATCCGATTGGGCCATCGACGGTTCTTCTATCTTGCAGGGCCCGAAGGCAATTATCACGATGTCGAGCGCTACGGCGGCGTGCTCGAGGCGCTCGAGGCGGCAGGATTGTCCGAGGACTCGGTGCATCGCTCGGGTGGTCATCTCGATTATCAACATGGCTTCGACATTGGTGTCCAGGCGGCGGATGATTTCGCCGAGTTGACCGAGAAACCGACAGCCGTCATCGCGACCAGCGATGACATGGCCATTTCTTTTGTCAGCCGTATCCAGGGCGCGGGCTTGCGCATTCCCGGTGATCTGTCCGTCGTCTCCTTCGACGGCTCCCCCGTCTGCGAATTTTGCTCTCCGCCACTCTCGACGATCAAGCAGCCGGTGGAAGAGATGGGGCGCGCCGCGGTGGATCTCCTGCTCGACGCCATTGGCCAGAGGCAGAATACGGCGGCGGTGCGCACCGTCATCCGCAGCAGCCTGATCTTGCGGGAGAGCATCGCTGCTCCGAAGAACTGACGGAGCCGGCCGCGGCGAGGGGATTACCCTCGACATCATTCAAAACCCGCCGCTTGATCCTTGGTACTTCGATCTCTTGTCGGTCGACGCCATTACAGCCCCACAGTGTTCAGCGTAAACTGTTGGTTTGGCGACAGAGGGATATTTTAGTTGTCAGTAATACAATCATCCGGCAACATGATCGGCTAACTTCTAGAATTGAGTAATATTGCCACCAGCACGTTGGGGAGACGGGCATGTGTGCAGAGCTTGTCGAGCGCCGATTGGCGGCTATCCTGGCCGCCGATGTGGTGGGCTACAGCCGTCTCCTGGAGGCAAACGAAGAGGAGACGCTTAACGCCCTTCGTCAGCATCGCCGCGAGCTCTTCGATCCAGCTGTCGCGAACCATGGCGGGCATATAATCAAGTTGATGGGCGACGGTTTCCTGGTCGAGTTCGGGAGCGTGCTCAGTGCTGCACGATGCGCAGTCGAAATCCAGCGCGGCATGCTGGAGCGCAACATGGGGATTCCAGCGGACAGGCACTTCGCGTTCCGGATAGGCTTGAATCTGGGCGATATCGTCTTCGATGCGGATGACTTTCATGGGGACGGCATTAATGTGGCGGTCCGGCTGCAAGCCCTTGCAGCTCCGGGCGGCATTGCCTGTTCGGCGGCAGTGCGCCACGAAGTCGCAAACAAGCTCGGTCTCGATTTCGCAGATCAGGGCGCCATGAACGTCAAGAACATTTCCCGTCCGGTCCATGTCTATTTTGCCGATTGGGGCAATGTCGCCTCCAGCGAGGAGGTTCCGCTTGCCGCAGGTACCCACACACGGGCACCCGTCAACAAGCCATCCGTTGCAATCCTGCCATTCGCTAACATCAGCAACGATTCCGAGCAGGATTTTTTCAGCGACGGCATCACTGAAGATCTCATCACGGACCTATCGAATGTTTCAGGCCTATTCGTACTGAGCCGCAACACCGTCTTCACGTGGAAAGGCCGGAGCGAAAACCTGCAGCGCATCGCCGGAGAACTCGGCGTTGCCTATATCGTGGAGGGCAGCGTCCGCAAGGCAGGCAACCACGTACGAATCAATGCGGAATTGATCGAAGCAGCCAGCGACGGCCATGTATGGGCCGCGCGTTACGACCGCGACCTCACCGACATCTTCGAAGTGCAGGACGAGATCGTGAAGGCGATCGTCGAGCAGCTTAAGGTCAAGCTGCTTCCAGAGGAGAAGAAGGCTATCGAGCAGGCGCCGACAGGAAGCGTTGAAGCCTATACGCATTTCCTCAGGGGGCGAGAATACTACCATATTGCCTCGCGCTCGAACCACCTGATGGCCAGGCAGAGTTTCGCCAGAGCCATCGAATTGGATCCGGGCTATGCCCGCGCTTATGCCGGAATCGCGGTTTGCGATGCGCGTCTGCGGTCTCAGTTCGGTGCGGAAATTCCCGTGGAGGCCATTCTCGCGAACACGGCGACGGCGCTCGTTATCGATCCCAATCTAGCGGAGGCACATGCGGCCAAGGGGTTTGCGTTGGCGGTGGCCGGCAATCGCGCTGAGGCGGTTTCAGCATTCGAACAGGCTTTGTCGCTCGACGCCAATTGCCACGAGGCGAACCGGTACTATGCCGAATTTTGCGTCACCGACGGTCAGTTCGAACTAGCGGCCACGCACTTTCAGCGCGCAATGGAAATCAAGCCTGCCGATTATGGTGCGCCGATCATGCTCGTGAACGTCTTTCGTTCGCTCGGGCAAATAGACAAGGCCAGTAGCTATGCGCGGATCGCGTTGAAAAAGGCCGAGGAGGAACTGCGGCTTCACCCGGAGAATGCCAATGTTGCCTGCCTGGGAGCGACGGCACTGGCCTTTCTCGGTGTCCGCGACATGGCACTGGAATGGTTGGCGCGCGCGCTGGCGACGGATCCCAACGACATAAACATCCAGTACAATGCCGCCTGCACCTATGCACTGCTTGGCGAAATCGACAGAGCGATAGATTTGCTTGAGGTCTGGCTACCTCAGGTTGGCATCGAGATGCGGCTGTGGTTCAAGAACGATTCCGACCTCGATTCCATTCGCAGTCACCCGCGCTATTCGAGGTTGGTTGAGCCGTCTGAATAACGCCCGGTACATTCGGTAAGCCGGCCCTAATACTATTTCATTACTTGCTAAAATTCTCGCGAGCGCCGAAGGTCAACTTAAACTGGCAATCATAAAAGTCTTTTGAGGGGGAGCGGATGGGCACCCGGTTCAGACTTTTTGTACAGCCTCCATTTGAAGATGCTCGGTCCAGTCCCGAGATTGTCGAAGTGTCGTCTCCGCTGGGTAGCCTGACAGCTGGTCCGGCCGACGATCGCATGTTCGTTGTGGAGCCGGTTGGCAAGACCGGTCCTTACGGTGTCAACCGCGGACCGCTCGGAACGCCGTACATGTATCTGCCGCCCTGGACCGGCAAAATCCTCGAGCCGGCCACCCCCGACGACTGCGGCAATTTCGACTATCTCCGATCTTCGATGGCTGGCTTCGAAGCCGCGCATGTTTTTGGTTGCGTGCGATTCACACTGGATGTGTGGGAGCGCTATCTCGGCCAGCCGCTCACCTGGCATTTTCGCGATCATTATGACCGTCTGGAAATCTCGATCCTGCCGCGATGGGACAACGCTCAATACGGCTATGGTTTCCTCGAAGTTGGGAGCCAGTTCGAAAACGACGGGCGCGTCCTTCCCTTCAGCCTCGATTTCGACGTCATCGCTCATGAGGTGGGGCACGCGATCATCTTCAGCGTACTGGGCGTGCCGCGCCCGGGAACCGAGTATCCGGAATATCTCGGTTTCCAGGAGGCCTTCTCAGATTGCGTCTCGCTGATCGCGGCCATGCATTTTCCGTCCGTGATCGACAATGTTCTCGAGGAGACGCGCGGCAACCTCTACCGGGCAAATCGCCTGGCGCGCTTTTCGGAATTTTCGCCGCATCGCCAGATTCGTTCGGCAAACAACAAAAGGACGATGGCCGACTTCGCTCGTGGGTGGAAGGACGAACACGAGCTCTCGCAACCGCTCACCGGTGCAATATTCGACATCCTCGTCGACATCTTTCATGAGAGCCTGGTGGTCCGCGGCTTGATCTCGCCTGCCGTTGAAAATCTCGCAGATATTGCCGAGTTCGATCCTTCTGCTGAGGCAACCGTGCAGCATGCTTTCGACCGCGCTTTCGCGCGCAACTCGGATGGTTTTGTCGAAGCATTGCTCGACGCACGAGACGTCGTCGGGACGTATCTGGCGGAAACCTTGTGGGCTCTTGCTCCCGACTTCCTGGACTACGGCGACGTGGCGAGAACGATGCTTGCGATTGATCAGGACGAAAGTGGCGGCCAATTTGCGAGGATCATCAGCAGGAACTTCAGGCAACGGGCGATCGGCGAATTGCATGCTGGCGCACACCTCAAAGGCGGCGAGCATCGCAGCCATGTCCACTCTGCGCGGATCTTGCTGCCGATAGACCATCTGGAGCTTCCGAAGATGAGCTATCGCGAGAAAGTTCTGCTGTCGAAATTGGCATAGGTCAATAACCAGGTAGATGGAGGCAGACGTGGCAGACAATGAAACCTTACTCGGCGTATCAGCGGTATATTTGTTCGGGCGTGAACTTAGTGATCTTCTTCTGAGAGGCGACGTTTATCAGCCTCTGATCGGAAATCCTTCGGGAGCGAATAGTTTTCTGAGGGGTCAGCTCAGCGCGGACGACGCGACTCTTGCGCGAATCTACGCTTTCTCCTTCGAGGGAACTTTCGTTGAATTAAGCCGGCCGGCTATCTTCGTTGTCCACGGCAGCGGCGCGAATCCCGACGATCCACCTCCGAGGAACGTCGATGGCGATATTGAATACGACAGATTGTCTCGGTCCCCAGGTTCGAGTGCACGAACAGGCCTCGGCTCCCAAATCGGAGCTCTCGCCAAGGATATGAAGGTCTGGATCTATGACAAGGGCGATCTCTCGATGAGGCTTGATGCCCAAACGGGAACCCTTGAGCAAATCCTGCTCTCGGCCGAGGCCTCGGCTGATCCTCGAGGAATGGCGAGCGGCGGATTGTCCAGATCGGGCGGTGCCTTGTCCCGCTCCGGCGGCGTGATGTCGAGATCAGGCGGATTCATTCCTCGCAGATCGGGCGATGGTGATTAATTTTACGGATAAGGATGGACCAGGGAGGCTAATATGCCCGCGAAAACTACACTCGAAATTGTGCGTTTGGACCCCAAGCCTGTGCAAGCTCCGTTACGCACACGAACGCCGTTTACACTCATAGGCCACGGCTTTGGTGAGGGGATGGAGGTATATGTATCTACGAAGGAGGACGGCAGCGATAGAGTTGACGTCGAAGTACTTCCAGATGATTCTGCTACGAGCACCGACAAGGTATGGCCAGTCGTCGCTAAGCCGGCGCTCGGCGCTAAGCCTACCGATACCACCAAAAAGCCGCCCGACTCACCCTTGTGGATTGTAATAAAACTGAATGGCCAGAAGAGCGCCATACAAGGATTTTTGATCGTCTGATTGTTGAGAGATCACGGCAATTCGAGCCGACGCTCTGCGGCTTGGCCAACCACTGTCCTCATACTCAGTCCGCCCATCGGTCGCGCCGTCCAATGGGTGCGACCGACAGACAGACCTGCGAGAGAAGCGGGTGCGATGAAGTGTGATTCTATTTCGTCTCGCCGGCGCAGGCTGCCATTCAGGGCGTCCAACGACATGGCTCATGGGGCGCCGATTGCGCTCCATCAAAACTTCGTCTGACCCCATCAGTCGACGCGTCGTGCTACGAAAAATCACAACACCGGGCGACGTGAAACTTCGGGTCCGCGCGGTGGAATTCTGAAATTCCGAGCACGCACATGGACCTCTCGAAGATCAAGACGCTGATCGACTTTGTCGGACGATCTAACATTACCGAGCTGACCGTGACGGAGAAGGACGTGACGGTTCGGATCTTCCGCACGTCGCCGGGTCAGGAGGCTGCTGCCGAGCCCCAGCAAGAGGCAGGATCGACGACAAGCCTTGCCCAGGATGCTGGCTCCGATTTGCCTTCGATGCCTGAGAAAACCTACGCGGTGAAGGCGCCGGTCTTCGGCGTTCTGCACCGGACGCCGGCGCCCGGGGAGCCGCCATTCGTCGCAATCGGTGACGAGGTGGAGGAGGGGCAGACCCTTTTCATCATCGAGGCAATGAAAGTCTTCAACACGATCGCCGCGCCGCGGTCAGGGCGCATTAAGCACCTCACCGAAATCGACGACGGCGAGGTCGAGACCGGCGATCTGCTGGCGGAGATTGCCTGATGCCGGAAACGCCTGAACAATCTGCGGCCGGCCGCTTCGATACCGTTCTGATCGCCAACCGCGGCGAGATCGCAGCCCGGATTCAGCACGCCTGCCGCGAGCTCGGCCTGAAGGCGGTCGCCATCTGCTCCGAGGCGGACAGGGAAGCGCCTTACGGCAGCACTGCAGACAGCTTTATCTGCATCGGCCCGTCGAGTGCTGCCAAGAGCTATCTCAATCAGGATGCCATCCTTCTGGCTGCTCGTCTTGCCGGTGCAGGCGCCATCCATCCAGGTTACGGTTTTCTGTCTGAAAACGCCGCCTTCGCCGACGCCGTCGAAAAGGCCGGGCTGATCTTCATTGGTCCGACCGCGTCATCGATTGCGACCATGGGCGACAAGATCTCGGCAAAGCGCGCGATGATGACGGCCAGCGTGCCCTGCGTTCCCGGTCCCGACACCGCGCTGCCCGATGATCCCGCCACGATCGGGCGCATAGCGCTGGAAATCGGATATCCTGTCATCATCAAGGCAGCCGGCGGTGGCGGCGGACGTGGCATGCGCGTCGTGCCAAAGGCCGACGTGCTGCATGAAGCAATCGCTCTGACGCGAGAAGAGGCCCGCAAAGCCTTCGGCTCACCCTCGCTCTACATGGAGAAATTCTTAGAGCATCCGCGTCACATCGAGATACAGGTTATTTGCGACGATCACGGCAATGCTGTGTGGCTCGGACACCGGGATTGCTCGATGCAGCGCCGCCATCAGAAAGTGGTGGAGGAAGCGCCGGCGCCTGGGATCGCGCCCGATATCATCCAGCCGGTCGGCCTGGCTTGCGTAGAGGCCTGCCTTCAGATCGGCTACCGGGGCGTCGGAACCTTCGAGTTCCTCTATGAGGATGGCGCTTTCTATTTTATCGAGATGAACACGCGACTTCAGGTCGAACATCCCGTCACCGAGATGACGAGCGGTGTCGATATCGTCCAGGCGCAGATAAGGGCGGCTCAGGGTCACGTTTTGGATCTCACCCAAGGTGATGTGACATGCGAAGGCCATTCCTTCGAATGCCGCATCAACGCCGAGGATCCGGAAACCTTCCTGCCGTCGGCGGGTGTCGTCACCCATCTGGCTTTGCCTGCGGAACCAGGCATCCGCGTCGATACGCATATTCATGCCGGCTACAAGGTCTCGCCCTATTACGATTCGCTGATCGCCAAGCTGATCGTCCATGCACCGACGCGGGCGGAAGCGATGGCAAGAATGCGCGAAGCGCTTGCCGGCACTGAGATCGAGGGGATTTCCACCAACATCCCCTTCCTGCGCGCCCTGTTCGAGGACGACGCATTCGCGCGCGGCGAGACGGACATTCACTATCTCGAACAATGGCTGAAGCTGCGGAGGGCGGCATGAGCGCGATCGATTTCAGCGATCCGGCGACCATCGCATTGCTCACCGAGGCGTTGACGGCCGCCGGTGTGGACGGTCTTGAAATCTCCCGGCCGGGCGGACAGCTTCGCATCGTCGTCGCCGGAAAAGACGGCGCTCGGATCAGCTCGACCGGAGCGATGCCGCGCACTCCTGGCTCCGCGTCGGCCGTCGTGAAGGCGCCGATGGCCGGCCGCTTCTGTGTCGAGCACCCGGCCACCTCCGCCGCGCCGCAAAATCTGCCACGCTCGGTATCCGATGTGGATATCGTCGGCTTTGTCGAGGTAGGGCATATCCTGCTCCCCCTTCGCGCCGGCCGTTCCGGTGTTCTGACCAGGCTGCTCGCGGAGCCTGGTGCGCTGGTCGGCTTCGGTGATCCTCTGTTCGAAATCGAGCTCCAGTCATGATCGTCACGACGAACAGACATGCATCGCAACGCGAGATCGTTCCGGCCACCAAAAGCCTGGCGCGGGTTTCCTCGATCGGCGCCAGATCCTTCTTGCTCGAGGCGCCAGGCGATTTCGATCTCATCGCGCAGCGGCGGATCTGGGCTCTGTCCCAGACTGTGAAAGGCTGGACGGACCTTGCGGAAAACATTCCGGGCATGACCAATCTGCTGGTGATCTTCAAGGAGACGCCCGAGGATCCTGATGCGGTAGTCTCCCGGCTGCTGGAGGCATGGGAGAATGCCCGCAGCATCGATCTCAAGGGCAAGACCATCGAGATCCCCGTCCATTATGGCGGCGAATATGCGACGGATCTTCCGGCCCTTTGTGATCTCTCTGGCTTGAGCGACCGCGAGGTCGTCCGCATCCATCATGAAGCGACCTACCGTGTCTTCGCCTTGGGCAGCGCTCCCGGTTTCGGTTATCTGCATGGTCTCGATCCGCGCATCTACATGCCGCGAAAGACCGTGCCCTCGCTGAAAATGCCGAAGGGCTGCGTGACCATCGGCGGCATGCAGACCGGCGTCGCCATGCTTACAGGTCCGAATGGCTGGAATTCCATCGGCTATGCGACACTCGAGATGTTCGACCCCGCGTCGCCGACCCCCGCCATGATGGCGCCGGGAGATACGGTGCGGTTCCTGCCGGCAGGGATTGAGCTATGATCGAGATCTTGGAAAGCGGCCCGTTCAACACAGTGCAGGATCTTGGCCGCCCCGGCTATCGCGACATCGGCGTATCGGCCAGTGGCGCCATGGATCCGCTTGCGGTCCGGATCGGCAACATTCTCGTTGGCAATGACGACAATGCGGCTGTGATCGAGGTGCAGACCTTCCCGTTCAGCCTGCGTTTCGAGCAGCGCGTGGTCTTTGCCGTTACCGGCGCTGACGGCAATCCTCATCTCAACGGATCGGAACTGCTTCCCTGGTGCGCCTATCTCGCGGAGCCCGGACAGGTTCTCGAACTGAAACAGCCCCCGCGGCTCGCGCGCTCCTATATTGCGCTCGGAGGCGGGCTGGATATTCCCGTTGTCATGGGTTCGCGAAGCACGTCGCTACGCGGCGGTTTCGGCGGCAATGCCGGCCGGCCTTTGGCGAAGAGCGATCGGATCGCGGTCGGCGAGGACGCAGAGATCGCCATGCTGCCGGCCTCTGGGCTCGCCGTCGTCGAACCGGCCGTGGCGCTACGCGATGTCTTCCCGGCACAGATCGACGGCGCATTATCGATCCGCGCCCTGCCGGCCGGCGAGCATGATCTTTTCGCCGGCGATGGCGAAGCCTTCTGGAGCCAGACCTGGAGGATTTCCTCCCGAAGCGACCGGACGGGCTACCGCCTGTCCGGCGAGCCCATCACGCCGACGGCGTCCATCGAGATGCGCTCCCACGGTGTCGTGCCCGGCGTGATCCAGGTTCCGCCCGGTGGCGAACCGATCGTGCAGATGAGCGATGCCAACACCGCCGGCGGATATCCGAAGATCGCCGGCGTGATCGAATGCGATCTCTGGCGGCTCGGCCAAGCCCGGATCGGCGCCCGCCTGAAGTTCGTTCGCTCGACGCATGCGGAGGCGCGCAGGGTGGAACAGGCTGTCGCCGGCTATGTCGAGGACGTCAGGCAGACATCCCGAATGGTCAAGCGCGCCTTGAAGGCGATGGCCTAATGCATGTCGTCCAAAAGGCCGTCAAAAGGAGGAACTGATGAAGATCGATCTGAATTCCGACATGGGCGAAGGATTCGGTCCCTACCGGCTGTGCGACGACGAAGCGATGATGAAACTCGTCTCGTCGGCCAACATCGCCTGCGGTTTCCATGGCGGCGACCCGGATACGATGGGACGCATGGTCCGGCTTGCGAAGCTGAACGACGTCGGCATCGGCGCGCATCCCGGTTTGCCTGATCGGCCGGGTTTCGGCCGGCGCGAAATACCGTTTCCGGCAGATGAGCTTCGCCAGCAGATGCTCTATCAGCTCGGCGCACTGATGGCGATCGCCAAAGCCGAGGGTGTCACTGTCTCCCATATCAGCTTCCACGCGGCCATGGGCAATATGGTCAACCGCGATCCTGTGCTGGCCGATCTGATGATGGATGCGATCGCCACGGTCGATGCTGGTCTCGTCGTCTTCGTGACCCATGGCAGTGAGATTCAGCAGGCGGCCAGACGCGCGCGTTTGAAGACGCTGGCGCTTTTCCTTGCGGACCGGGCCTATGACGCCGGCGGAAAACTCGTCGCGCGCGGGCTCGCTGGCGCCGTCATCAAGGACGAAGCCGCGGTGCGTGCGCGTGTGCGACAATTCCTGCTCGAAGGAACCGTCGAGACAATCGACGGAGCCGTGATCGCGATGCCGGCCCGCTCCATTCTCGTCCACAGCGACACACCCGGCGCCCTCGAGCTTGCCGGCATCGTACGCGGCGAGATCGAAGCCACGGGTGCTGCGCTCGCGCCTGCCGCCGAACTCGCCGACTGACGCAATCCCGATCGCCCGCGGGCGGTTTCCCGTTCCCATCTCTCATCGAAGGACCATGTCGATGTCCGTCATCGCTGACCGCCTGAAAAACGTCTCCATATCCGCATCCGCCGCCATGACCCAACGCGCCAGGGAACTGGCCGCCAAAGACATCAAAGTTGTCAGCCTCTCGTCCGGCGAGCCGGATTTCCCCACTCCGGCGCACGCGATCGAGGCGGCCCATGCGGCCGCTCTTGCGGGCGATACGAAATATCCTCCGATGGACGGCACACCGGCGCTGAAGTCCGCCATCATCAGGAAGTTCAAACGGGACAACAATCTCGACTATGATGCCAGCCAGATCGTCGTCTCGGGCGGCGGCAAGCAGGTGATCTTCAATGCCATGCTGGCAACCTGCAATCCGGGCGACGAGGTCGTCATTCCAACACCCTCCTGGGTCAGCTATGCCGACATCGTCAAATTCGCCGGCGGCGTCCCGGTCGCTGTCCCCTGCCACGAGCAGGCCGGCTTCAAGCTGCGTCCTGAGGATCTGGAGGCAGCGATCACGCCGCGCACCAAATGGCTCTTCCTGAATTTCCCGAACAATCCGACCGGAGCCGCCTGCTCCCGGGCGGAGATGGCTGCCATCGCCGAGGTCATGCTGCGTCATCCCAATGTCTGGATCATGACCGACGATATCTATGAACACCTGGTCTATGACGACTTCCAGTTCTGCACGATCGCCGAAGTCGAGCCCAGGCTCTATGATCGCGTCCTGACGATGAACGGCGTTTCCAAGGCCTATGCAATGACAGGCTGGCGCCTCGGCTTTTGTGCGGGTCCGAAAGACCTGATCTCCGCCGTCAGCAACGTCAACGGCCAGAATGGCGGCGGCATCGCGACGCTGACGCAGGCTGCGGCGACCGCTGCCCTGGATGGGCCTCAGGATCTCTTGAAGGAGCGGGCCGCGATCTACAAGGAAAGACGCGACTTCGTTCTCGACAGATTGTCTGAGGTGGAAGGGCTGCGCTGCCATCGGCCCGAAGGCGCCTTCTACATCTACCCCAATATCTCATGGCTGATCGGCAAGACCAGCAAGGGCGGGCGAAAGATCGAAACCGACGTCGATTTCGTCATGGCGCTCGTCGACGAGCATCATGTCGCGACCGTGCAAGGGGCGGCTTACGGAATGAGCCCATTCTTCCGTATTTCCTACGCGACGAGCATGGAAAAACTCGGCGAAGGATGCGCGCGCATAGCTCAATTCTGCAAGGATATGCGCTGATCGCCAACGCACTTTAGATCTGAATTCAGATCTAGAGCAAAGAAAGGGAGCATGATGTCGTCCGAAAACCGCTCACACTTTTCGGCATCATGCTCTAGCTTTTCAGCCGCGCCGTCAGCTCGAGAAGGATGTCTCTGACGGCGAGGGCCGGTTCCGACAAGGGATTCTGATCGGAAACGCAAAGCGACAGGGTTTCTTCGATCCGTGGCGAGACGAGCCGGCAGATCAGCGGCTCGCTCGATTCCGATACGATGCGGTCGGCGATGGCTTTCGGCATGATCGTCGCGCCGAGACCGCTGCCCACCGCACGGGCGAGGGTACGGACGATCTCGACTTCCGCCACGACTTTCAAATTGGTGCGCGTGCGGGTGAAGGCGGTATCGACCGCGCGGCGGACGAAATTATAGGCCGGCGGCAACAGCAGCGGTATTCCGTCGAGAGCATTGACCGAAACCGGTTTCGCATCCGCTTCGATCGCAAAGTCCCGATGCGCGACAAGGAAAAACTCTTCGCTGAGGATCGGCTCGAACCGGACACCCTTGATCGGCCCGGTTCCATGGAGAAGCGCCATCTCCAACCGGCCATTCATGATCATCTGGCTATAGGTCTGGCCGACACTTTCGGTCAGGTGCAGCAGAATGCCGGGATGTCGTTTGCGGGTCTCCGCCAGGAGGTCGACTGACAGCGTGGCCGCACTGCTGAACGGCACCAGACCGACGGACACACGGCCGGCAAGCGAATTGCCGGCTGCCGATGCATCCGCTTGCGCCTGCTCCATCTGCCGAAGGATAATCTGCGCATGGCGATACACCGCGTGCCCCGCATCGGTCATGCTGACGCCCTGCTGGCTGCGGATCAGCAGCTTGTGCCCGAAATGCTCCTCTAGCGCCGCTAGCTGCTGGCTGAGAGCCGGCTGGGCGATATGCAGAAGGTCCGCCGCTCGCGTGATGCTGCCGCTGTCAACGATCACGATGAAAGATTTGAGGCGTCTGATGTCCATGAGGATCGGGGTACCGTTCTAATCTGCGCGGCTTACATGTTTGCAGACACGCATTGCTTTTGCAACGCGACGCGGTCGCTGACAACCGGAGTCGGGGATACTGCGAGGTGATGCTGACACCACCTCTTTCTCTTCTTCCAGCAGCCCTCCCGGCTCCATAACCGTTGCTTATTGCTCCAGAGATAATCGGTCTTAGGCAAGGGGTTAAAGCTTCGCTACTGTCTCAATCAACAACAAGGGAACGACAATGCCATTCTCCGACTACAAGACCGCACTGGTGACCGGCGCATCCTCCGGTATCGGCGCAGCCGTGGTTGAGCGGCTCCGCCGGGAGAACATCGAGGTCCATGCCGTTGCCCGCAGTGCCGAAGCGCTGCAGCAGCTGGCCGCACGGACGGGCTGCGTCGCCCACGTCATCGACGTGACCGACCGCCAGGCAATGGCCGAGCTCACGCGTCGGGTGGAGTTCGATATTCTCGTCAACAACGCTGGTGTCGACCGGCCGAAGAAATTCCTGGAAGCCGACGAGGGCGATATCGATCTCATCGTCGACGTCAATCTCCGGGCGGTCTTGCACATCTGCCGGCTGGTCGTGCCCGGCATGGTGGCGCGCGACCGCGGGCACGTCATCAACATCTCGTCGATCGCCGGCGCCTACAATTTCGGCGGAAACTCGTCCTATCACGCCACCAAGGCAGGGGTGAGCATGCTGTCCAACCAGCTGCGCATCGACGCTTTCGGCAAGCGGGTACGGGTCACGGAAATCTGCCCCGGCCGGGTCGCCACTGACATTTTCAATCACGTCCATGGCGATGACCCGAGCATCCGCGAACGGTTCATCGACGGCTTCGAATTGCCGCAGGCAGCCGATATTGCCGACGCGATTGCCTTCGCCATAGCAGCCCCCGTCGCCGTCAACATCGGACACATGGAGATCACGCCGACGCTGCAGGTCATGGGCGGTCTGCAAACGGCAAAGCCCCAGCCTGCGGCGAAGCCGGATCGATCCGAGGAGCCAAGCCCGTGAGCGGTTTCGACCTTTCGGCAATCCTGGGAAATCCGGAATATACCGCCATGCTGCTGCATGGCATCGAGATGACCTTCATCATCTATGCCGGCTCCTGGTCGATGGCGATGGCGCTGGCGCTTCTGCTGCTGGCTTTGCGCTTGTCGCCCTTTCGTTTCGGCGATCCGTTAGTTGCCGCTTACGTCTCCTACCACCGGAACGTCCCCACCCTGGTTCAGCTGATGCTGTGGTACTTCGGGATTTTCACGCTGATGCCGAGCGGGGTAGCGACATGGCTGGCAGTCCATAATGCGGAAGCCATCTTCGCGGTGATCGGGCTCGGGCTTTGCCAGGCGGCCTATTTCAGCGAAGATCTTCGTTCCGGCGTACGCTCGGTCAGCCCCGGCCAAATGCAGGCAGCCCGCGCGCTTGGCCACGGCTATGTCTCGGCGATGCGTTTCGTCATCATGCCGCAGGGCGTGCGCAACGCGCTGCCGCCGCTCATCAATCACAGCGTTTCCCTGTTCAAGAACAGCAGTCTCGCCGTCGTCATCGGAGCCTCGGAGCTGACGCATGCCGTCAAGGAAATCGAGAACCTCAGCTTCCGGACCTTCGAGATCTACCTGGTCGGCACGGTTCTCTACCTTTTCTTCTCGCTCGTGATCATGAGCATCGGCGCCTATCTGTCGATGCGCACCGATCCTGCCAGGAGCGCACGCGCATGATCCACGACATGATCGCCATCGTCCAAGACTACTGGCTGCTGCTGCTGATCGGCCAATATCCGAACGGGCCGCTTGGCGGGCTCGCCAACACGCTGATCCTTTCGGCGCTCAGCATCGCTCTCGCCTTTCCGGTCAGTATCCTCTTCGCGCTGGCGAGGCTCTCCAAATCGCCGCTGCTGCGCTGGCCGGTCACCGCGCTCGTCTATTTCACCAGGGGCGTGCCGCTCTTGATGCTCATCCTGTGGAGCTATTTCCTCGTTCCGCTGCTGACCGGCGCTGATGTGCCGAGCTTCGTCACGATGCTGACCACACTGGTGGTCTATCAGAGCGCGTTCCTGAGCGAAGTCGTCCGTGCCGGCATCGTCGCGCTCGGACCGGGCCAGATGGACGCGGGGCGTGCGCTTGGCCACGGCTATCTCGGTGCGATGCGCTTCATCATCCTGCCGCAGGCGCTCTACAACATGATCCCGAGCATCATCTCCACCTTCGTCTCGACGATCAAGGACACGACGCTCGGCTACGTGATCAACGTGCCGGACCTGACCTTTGCCGCAAGCCAGGTCAACAACCAGCTCCTGACGCAGCCCTTCCAGGTCTTCCTCATTCTGGCGATCGTCTACTTCGCCATCTGCTGGACGCTCACCTACTTCGCAAATCGCCTCGAGCGGAGCATCACGCGGCGGCGTGCGGGACTTTCCAACCTTCCCTCTGCCGCCTTGGTCGCGCCATCGAAAATCATATCGGAGCAGCTATGACCATGTCAGTTTCAGCACAGGAATTGCAGACGATCCGGCTTTCGCAGGTCTGCAAGAGCTACGGCGACTACCCGGTCCTGAAGGACATCGATGCACAGGTGACACGCGGCGAAGTCGTGGTCATCTGCGGGCCGTCCGGTTCGGGAAAATCGACGCTGATCCGCACGATCAATCGCCTCGAGGAGATCAACAGCGGATCGATTACCCTCGACGGGCAAAACATTCACGCCGCCATGCGGGCAAAGGAACTCAATGCGCTGCGCAGCCGGATCGGCTTCGTATTTCAGAACTTCAACCTGTTTCCGCACCTTTCGGTGGTCGAAAACGTGTCCATGTCGCCGATCCGGGTGAAAGGCGTGGCGCCGGATGTTGCTGAGGACAAGGCCCTCAAGCTTCTCGATCGGGTCGGCCTTGCCGACAAGGCCCGGGCCTATCCCGGTCAACTCTCAGGCGGCCAGCAGCAGCGGGTGGCAATCGCCCGCGCCCTTGCCATGGAACCGCCGGTGATGCTGTTCGACGAGCCGACCAGCGCGCTCGATCCTGAAATGGTCGGCGAAGTGCTGGCCGTCATGAAGAGCCTGGCGTCGGAAGGCATGACGATGCTCTGCGTCACCCACGAAATGGGTTTCGCGCGCGACGTCGCGGATCGGGTCTGGTTCATCGATGCGGGCCAGATCCTCGAAATGGCGACCCCCAAGGAATTCTTCAGCAATCCACGCCATCCCCGGGCTCAGCGTTTCCTCGCTGATCTCAGGCATTGATACCAACCACCAAAAACAAAGGAGAACAGCAATGAACTGGAAATGCCTAACCCTCACCGTCGCATTTGCCGGCGTGGCGGCCGCCGTGCCCGCAAAAGCCGATCAGCTCGACAACATCATCTCAGCGAAAACCCTGCGCTGCGCGACGTTCGCCGACGTTCCTCCCTTCGCCTCACCCGATCCGAAGACCCGCGAAATGGCCGGTTTCGACGTCGATCTTTGCGGCGCCATCGCCAAGGAATTGGGCGTCAAGGCTGAAATCAAGCCGGTTTCGGTCGAGGCGCGCGTGCCCGAGGTCAAGCTCGGCCGCGTCGATATCACCGTTGCCAACCTTGCCTATACTCTGAGCCGTGCTGAGCAGATCCAGTTCAGCGACCCCTATTACCTCGCCAAGGAAATGCTGATCGTGCCGGCGGACGATGCCGGCAAGAAGAAGGCCGATTATGCGGGCCAGCGCATCGCTTCGACCAAGGGGTCGACCTCCGAGATGTCGATCAAGCTCAACAAATCCGACCCGCTGACCTTCCAGGATACTGCCTCGGCCTATCTCGCCGTCCAGCAGGGCAAGGCGCGCGGCATGGTGGCCAACACCATGACGACGACCAAGTTCGTCAATGAATCGAAGAGCAAGGGCAAGGAAATGCGGATGATCGAGGAGCCGATGCTGTATCAGCCGATCGGCATCGGCATGGCCAAGGATCAGCCGGCGCTGACCGCCAAGATCAACGAGATTCTTCGCAAGCTCGACACATCGGGCGAGATCAACAAGATCTGGGACAAGTGGCTCGGTCCGGATACCGAGTATAAAATGACGCGCACCGACAAGGTCGTATCGCTCTCGGAGCTGAAGTTCGACCCGATCCCTTAAGACCTCAGCGTCTTCCAATGACGATATCCAAACGAAATCAGACGGCGGGACATGCCCGCCGTCGGCTAAAAGTGGGAGGCATCCATGATCCATATTAAAGACATCGCCGATCGGCCAAGCAAAGCCGATATTGACGCCGTTTCCAAATTTTCGCCCGCGACGATCCACGAGGCCCAAGGGCGCCGCGGAGCTCTTTCCTCCCGTCTCAAGCCCGTCGACTACCGCATGAAACTCTGCGGTCCGGCCTTTACGGTGAAATGCGCGCCGCGTGACAACATCATGCTGCAGCTTGCCATCAACTACGCAAAGCCGGGCGATATCATCGTCGTATCGGCAGGAGAGTACGAAGAGGCCGGATCCTTCGGCGATGTGCTTGCCAATGCGTGCCTGGCAAAGGGCATCGGCGGTCTCGTGACCGACACCGGCGTGCGCGACACGCTTCAGCTGAGGGAGCTTGGCTTTCCGGTCTTCTCGCTCAGCGTCTGCATCAAGGGAACGGTGAAGGAAACCATCGCGGCGGTGAACGACACGATCATCGTCGGCGGCGAAATCATTCATCCCGGCGACATCATCGCCGGCGATGCCGACGGCCTGGTGATCGTGCGCCGCCAGGAAGCGCAGGAAGTCGCCAGGCTGTCACAGGCCCGCGAAGATGCCGAGGCCGGCTATATCGCGGCATATAAGCAGGGCAAATCGGTCATCGAGGTCAGCAATCTCGAACCGGTGTTGAAAGCCAAGGGCCTCGTCGTCGACATCTGACGCGACACCGCAATAGCTATCAGCCCTGCCACTTTATAAGGCGGCTGGCCTTTTCGGCCAGCCGCCTTATGCAAACCGGGCGGTTCAAACGCTTTCGGGCGTAATCGTTTCGAAGGGAACCACGCGCTGAAGGATGGTTGTGCTGTCGCGGTGTTCCAGCGCGGCGATCATCGTGGCGATCAATTCGTCCGATATCTGATCCAGCGGATGGCACAATGCCGCCATGATCAGGCCCTCCGTCAGGCCCTTGCGCGTTTCCGGGCCGATGTCGCGGCAGACGACCCTGACCTTAGCCCGCTTTTCCACAGGGGCTTCACGAAGAGCGCGCAGCACACCGGAAATTCCCCCTCCAACGATGAAGATACCTCTGAGGTCATCGAGTTCGGAAAGCAGCTGGCTGACGATCCGGTAGGCTTCCTGTGGCTCTTCATGTGTCGGTCTGCTGTCATCCACCTGAAGATGAGGCGCGTGCTCGCGCATATAGGATCGAAAGCTCGCATCGGAGACATCCTGGCATTGATAACGATGATTGCCGATGAACACGGCGATCCGGCCGGGCATCGGCGTGGTCTGAGCCAGAAACCATGCGGCGGTTCGCCCGAGTTTCCAATTGTCGGTGCCGACGAAGCCGGCGCGATCCCGGGCGGACTGATCGGTTATATAGGCGACAACCGGCTTTCCCCTCTCCTTGAGGGATTGGATGGTCTGCCCGATTAACGGGTGGTCGCCAGCAATGACAGCAACTGCATCACAACGTTTGCCAAGCGCTTCGAGACGATCTGCAATATTTTGTGGCTCGAGGACATCGACGAAATCGACCACAGCCACGACTTTCTCGTGCTGGCGTCTCGCGGCCGCCTCCGTGATCTTGGAGCCGAACAGCCGGTAGAGCTCACGGCTCGACTGCTGGAGAAGAAAGCCGAAACGATAATTCGGCAGGAGCCGCTGCCTGCGGTCCTCGATCACGCCGCGGCCATAAAATCCAATCTCTTCCGCGGCATTTTGCACTCTCTCGATCGTTTCCGCACGCACTGCGCCGGTACCTCCGAGGATGCGGTTGACCGTGGCGATGCTGACGCCGGAAGCCTGGGCAAGATCGGCAATGGTCGGTCTCTTCATGATATATTTCATTCCATTTTTGGATGAAATGAAATGATACATTAATTTCATCAAAACGCAATAGACATTCCATTTTCGGCGATCAGTTGATACAAATATTCCAGCGAGTTGGGAGCCTTGCTTTGAGGAATTGTTACTCTCGACCGCCTTTTTGGGAGGAAATCACATGAGTTTTTCAATGCGCGCCGTACGCGGGCTGCTGGCTGGCGCTGTTTTCGTTCTTAGCGCTTCTTCTGTCATGGCCGCGAATATTGCTGTCGTCGGCGGCAAGACCGACGACGAATTCTGGAGCCGTATCAAGAAGGGCGTCGATGACGCCCGGCTCGTCGTCGAGAAGAATGGCGGCTCCGTCAGCTATCTGCAGCTGCAGACCTACGACAATCTCGGGCCTGACGCCGCCCAGCTCGTCCGCACGGCCATCAGCCAGGGCGTGACCGGTATCGTGGTGCCCGACTGGGTGCCCGAGGCGGAAGACGAGGCCATCAAGGCTGCCGTCGCTGCGGGCATCAAAGTCATCCTCATGAATGCCGGCAACATCGACAAAGCGCGCGAGCTTGGCGCGATCAACTATGTCGGCTCGGATGAATACACGGCCGGCAAGGCAGGCGGCGAATATTTCGCGTCCAAGGGTGCGAAAAATGTCATTTGCGTCAATACGCTCCCGGGTGCGGCAAACCAGGAGGCCCGTTGCAAGGGTGTCATCGACGGCATCACCGGAAAGGGCGGCACTGGCAAGCAGTTGCCGTTGCCGGCGACCAGCTTCGGCGATCAGACGGCAATCGCCGAGGCCGTCAAGGCGACACTGCTCCAGGACGACACCATCGACGGCGTCCTCAATGTTGGGGCTTCCGACGCTGATGCGGCTGCAAGCGGGATCGCTCAGGCGAACAAAGTCGGCAAGGTCGCGCATGGCACCTTCGACCTAAATGCCTCGGGACTTGCCCGCATCAAGGACGGTTCGCAGACCTTTGCGATCGACCAGCAGCCTTACCTGCAGTCGCTGCTGGGGGTTTCGCTTCTCGCCGCGCATATCGACTACGGCACCAACCTGCCGACCGCACCGGTGCTGACCGGCCCGGGCATCGTCGATGAGTCGAACATCGACGCCACCCTGGCCGGCGTCAAGGAAGGCGCTCGCTGATCGTTCGAAACGGGCTCCGGCCCGCGGGATATCCGCGGGTCGAAGTTTATCGAGCGTACGGACCACCGCGTCCGCGCGCCTGGAGATTCACGCCCAAACTGGGGTAGGCATATGAACAATCTTTCATTCGGCAACCTGTTGCGCCGTCCCGAGGCGGGTGCGTTCCTCGGACTTGTCGGCGTCCTCCTGTTCTTCGTCGTGTTCGGCAGCACCAAGTTCCTGGAGCCCGCCGGCGCCGCAAGCTGGCTCAACGTCGCCGCCAATCTCGGCATTATCGCTCTTCCCATCGGTCTTTTGATGATCGCAGGCGATCTCGACATTTCGATTGGCGCGATGATCCCCGCCGGCTCCATGACGGTTGCGGTCCTCTCGGGCTACTACGATCTTCCCATATGGGTCGGAATGCTCGGTGCGCTTGCCTTCGGCCTCATCGTCGGGCTGGTCAACGGCTACCTCGTCGTGCACACGGCCGTGCCTTCGCTGATCGTAACGCTCGGTACCCTCTTTGCTGTACAGGGCCTGATGCTTGGCACCTCGGTTCTCGTAACCGGCACCACGAGCGTGGCGCTGACGGCCGACCCCTGGGCAAAGTTCCTTTTCGGGCAATTCCTGGCCGGATCGTTTCAGGTGATCATTCTGTGGTGGGTAGCGATCACTGCGATCTTCATCTTCTTCATTCACTTCTCGCCTTACGGGAACTGGATTTTCGCGATGGGTGGAGACAAGGTCAGTGCCCGCAACGCCGGCATTCCGACGACCCGTCTGACGATGGTCCTCTTCGTCCTCTCGGCGATGAGCGCGTCCTTCGTCGGCATGTGTCAGGCCATCCTGTTCAATTCCGCGCAGGTTTCGGGCGGAATGACATTCATCTTCAACTCGATCATCTCGGTCGTCGTTGGAGGTGTGCTGCTGACCGGAGGGTTCGGGTCGGTGATCGGGATCTTCTTCGGCACGATCACCTTCGCCGTCGTCAACCAAGGCATCTATTTCACGACCTTCGACCGCAATTGGTCGAGCCTGATCATCGGCGTGATGCTGCTCGTGGCCGTCCTCATGAACAATACGTTCCGCCAGATGGCACTGACCTATTCACCCAAGAAGAAGAAGAAGTGAGGAGCTGAGACATGGCTGGCCCAATTCTTGAACTTGAAAACGTCAACAAGTCCTTCGGCCCGATCGATGTGCTCTACGACATCACATTGAGCGTTCATCCCGGTGAAGTACTTTGCCTGCTGGGTGACAACGGTGCGGGAAAGTCCACCCTGATCAAGACCTTTGCCGGTGTCTACAAGCCGACGAGCGGCGCGGTGAAGTTCGAAGGTCGGCCGATCGTCTTCCAGAATCCGCGCGAAGCCGCAGACCTCGGCATCGCAACGGTTCATCAATTCGGCGGCACCTTTCCGCTGATGAGCATCGGCCGTTCGTTCTTCGTCGGGCGGGAACTGACCAGGGGCTTCGGCCCGTTTAAAATCTACGACCGCAAAGCCGCCAATGAAATCGCGGTCAAGGCCGTGCGCGAGTTCGGCATCACCCGCATCGACGATGGCGATCGCCTGATCGGCGGTCTGTCGGGCGGGGAGCGGCAATCCCTGGCAATCGCCCGAGCCGTCCACTTCGGCGCCCGGGTGCTGATCCTCGACGAGCCGACCGCCGCTCTCGGCGTCAAGGAGGCGGCGCATGTGCTGCGTATCGTCCTGGAAGCGCGCCGTCGCGGCCTCGCCGTCATTTTCATCACTCACAACGTCATTCACGCCATGACGGTGGGAGACCACTTCGCGGTGCTCATCAAGGGTGCGAAGGCGGCCGATTTCCGCAAGGGCGAAAAGACGCGCGAAGAGATTACCGACCTGATGGCAGGAGGCGAGGCCATGGCCGAACTCGAAGCCGAAATCGAAGCGTACTCGACGGCGCATAGCGGACATCCCCCACCGGTCTGACCGACCGTCGAAACGGATGAACTCCAGAAACTCTAAAGAGCTCGCCTACCCCGGCGGGATGGCCAAGCACAATCATCGAACGGGTAACAGCCATGAAGATTGCAATCGACCCCTTTATGCATCGCCACCTCTCACTCGAAGAATTGCCCTCGAAAGTGGCTGAACTCGGATACGAGTGGATGGAGCTCAGCCCGAGGGCCGATTTTCTTGAATGGTTCAAGGCGCCGCGCGTGTTTCCGGCCCGCGCCAAGGCATTCAAGAAAGCGCTCTCCGATGCCAATGTCGGCATTGCCTCGATCCTGCCGATGTACCGGTGGGCCTCGAACGATGAAAATGAGCGGCAAGCTGCCGTCAAGCACTGGAAGCGTGCCATCGAGATCAGTGTCGAACTCGGCGTCGACACGATGAACTCGGAATTCGGTCGCGGCCCCCACCCGGACAAGGGTTCGTGCTACTGCTGCCATACCGGTTCCATGATCGAGGCCTGCGAAGACGCCTGGTGGCGTTCGATGGAAGAATTGGTGCCGATCTTTGAAAAGGAAGGCATCAATCTTCACGTCGAACCGCATCCCGAGGATTGGTGCGAAACCCTGCAGCCGGCGCTCGATATCATAAGGACGGTCAACTCGAAGAACGTCAAGTTCCTCTATTGCGCGCCGCATACCTTCTATTTTGGCGATGACACCAAGGCGATGCTCCGGGAAGCAAAGGACGTGCTCGCCCATGTGCATGTCGGCGACACCTTCAACCACAAGGCCTCCTCGGGGCTCCGCTACATCCTCAACCCTCCGGGCACGCAGGCCAGGGTGCATCAGCACCTGAACATCGGCCAGGGCGAGGTTCCCTGGGAAGATTTCTTCAGCACGCTGGCTGAGATCGGGTTCGACGGCATCATGACCGCATGCGTCTTCGCCTGGGAGGACAAGGCCGACCACTCTGGCAAGTTCATGCGCGCCGAAATGCAGCGCTTCGTCGACAAATACTGGACCGCGAAATAACGCGCGATGCCCCTCTAGCGGTTCGTGATGCAGCCAGGCGATTGGCGCGAGCGACCGCGACTAGGGTTCTGCCCAGAACGTTTAAACATCACAGACATCATTCCTGGAAGGACAGAAGATGATCAACGGAGAAAGATCCATCGAGCGCCCCCTGCGCTGGGGTATGGTCGGCGGCGGCCGCACCGGGCAGGTGGGCTATAAGCATCGGACCGGCGCCCAGCGGGACGGCACCTACCGGCTCATCTGCGGAGCCTTCGATCTCGACGCCGAGCGTGGACGCGACTTCGGCACGAAGATCGGCGTCGCTGCGGACAGATGCTATGGCGACTATAAGGAGCTGATCGCCAAGGAGGCCGGGCGTGAGGACGGTGTCGAGGTCGTCTCGATCGCCACGCCGAACTTCACCCATTACGAGATCACCAAGGCGTGCCTGGAAGCCGGTCTTCACGTGATCTGCGAAAAGCCGCTGTTCTTCACCGTCGCCGAATGTGACGAGGTCGCCAAGCTGGCGAAAGAGAAGGGCCTGATCGTCGGCGTCACCTACGGTTTCACCGGCCATCCGCTGGTTCATCAGATGGCGGCGATGGTCAAGAAGGGCATGCTCGGCGATATCCGCATCGTCGACATGCAATATTCCCACGGCTTCAACGCGGGCGACGATGTGGGCGCCGGCGAAGCCGTGAAATGGCGCACCAATCCCAAGACGGCTGGCCCGACCTTCGTTCTGGGCGATATCGGCACGCACCTCTACTATCTCTCGGAAGTGGTATTGCCGCATATGAAGATCGAAAAGCTGCTCTGCGACCGCAAGGCCTTCATTCCGACCCGTGCACCGCTCGAAGACCACGCGACCGTTCTCATGCATTACGACAACGGCGCCCGCGGCCGTCTTTGGGTGTCCTCGGTGGATGCCGGGAATATGGGTTCGCAGCGCTACCGTTTCGTCGGCTCCAAGGCCTCAGTCGAATGGTCCGATTCCCACCCCGACCAGTTGATTTACGAAGTGCAGGGTGAACCGCACCGCACTTTGCATCACGGCATGCCCTACCTCGAAGAAGAAAGCCTCGCCTACGATCGCATGGGCGCGCTGCACACCGAAGGCCTGGGCGACAGCTGGGCGAACATCTACCTCTGGATCGCCCAGGCGATCGACGCAAAACGCCGCGGCGACGATGCCTTCCTCAAGGGCCATCATTATCCCGGCATCGAAGCCGGCACCGAAGGTGTGCGCTGGCTGGAAAACTGCGTCCGCTCGGCAGACGCAGGTTCGGCCTGGGTCGAGTTCAAGTGATCGATCAGGGGGCGCGTCGGATCTCCTCCATCCTCCCTCCCAGGCGCGTCCCCGACACTCTCTTTTAGAAAGACAATGACATGAAACTTTCGATCTGCACCGACGTGATGGGCGACCTTTCCTTCACTGATATGCTCGACAAATGCGTCAAACTTGGTGTCGAGGGTATCGAGATGACTGGCGGCGGCTGGTCGCGCGGGCCGCACTTCCGTGCGGACGAGCTGCTGGCCGACAGGGGCCTGCTCAAGACCAAGCTGAAGGAAATCGAAGCTCGCGGCCTGGAAATCGCCGCGCTGAATTGCTCGGCAAACCCGCTTGATCCGGGTGACATGGGCAAGCGCCACCGCAAGGAAATGGAAGACACCATCCGGCTCGCCGGCGAAATCGGCGTGAAGAAGATCGTCACCATGTCCGGCCTGCCAGAAGCCGCCCCCGGCGACACGGTGCCGAACTGGCTCGTCTACACCAAGAGCTGGCCGAATGAGATGCCTGAGCGCGACCGATATCAGTGGGAAGACCGGGCCTTCCCGCTCTGGCACGGCCTGGTCAAGCTTGCCGATGAAGTCGGCGTCGAAAAATATGCGCTGGAAAACTTCTCGGCCATGCTCGTATGGAACCCCGAGACCCTCTTCCGCCTACGCAACGAAGTCGGTCCGAAAGTCGGCATGAACCTTGACCCGTCGCATCTGATGTGGATGGGCGCCGACCCGATCGCCTCCGCCCGTGCTCTGGGCAATGCTATCCATCATTGCCATGGCAAGGATACCCGCATCGAACGGGGCCTCGCCGACATCAACGGCTTGCTGGAGCTCAAGGACGTAACCGACGTCGCCAACCGCACCTGGAACTATGTCGCCGTCGGCGCCGGCCATGACCTGCAATGGTGGAAGGAGTTCTTCTCCGTGGTGCGCATGGTCGGCTACAACGATTGGGTCAGCCTCGAGATGGAAGACTTCACCATGTCGACCGAGGCGGGCATCCAGTCCTCCATCGATGCGCTGCAGGCAACAATCAGCCGCTGATGGACAGGCGCGGGCGATCGTTCGCCCGCGCTCCCTTGCATTCGCAGTTTCTTCTGAAGAGGCCGACGATGCCCAACCCGATCACCGTGACCGAATTCAATACTATTGCGAGGAAACCGACATGACCAAGACATTGGACGTGATCACGATCGGGCGAGCCGGCGTCGACCTCTATGGGGCACAGGTCGGAGGACGGCTGGAGGATATGGGATCCTTCGAAAAATATATCGGCGGCAGTCCGACCAACATTGCTTGCGGCACGGCGCGACTGGGTCTCAAGTCGGCACTGATTTCCCGGGTGGGCAATGAGCATATGGGCCGGTTCATTCGCGAGGAGCTTGCCCGGCATGGCGTCGATGGCAGGGGCGTCGTGACGGATCCCGAGCGGCTGACGGCACTCGTCATTCTCGGAATCCGGGACGAGGAACGTTTCCCGCTGATATTCTACCGGGAAAACTGTGCCGACATGGCGCTTTGCGAGAAAGATATCGACGAAGCTTTCGTTTCCAGCGCCCGTTCGGTGCTGGTGACGGGAACGCACCTCTCCCATCCGCGCACGGAAGCGGCCGTGCTCAAGGCGCTCGGCTTTGCCCGCAAGCATGGGGCCAAGACGGCTCTCGACATCGACTATCGTCCAA
Source organism: Rhizobium beringeri (assembly GCF_004306515.1). Taxonomy (NCBI): domain Bacteria; kingdom Pseudomonadati; phylum Pseudomonadota; class Alphaproteobacteria; order Hyphomicrobiales; family Rhizobiaceae; genus Rhizobium; species Rhizobium beringeri. The sequence continues at coordinate 392,004 of NZ_SILG01000004.1, forward strand.
ACCTTTGGGGAGTGGCCGGCCATGGCGAAGGGGAAAGCCGCTATGTGGCAAGCGGGCAGGTAACCGAAAAGCTCCAGACGACGCTTCATCTGTTCGATTTGATTGTCGGGACAGAGGAAGAATTCCACATCGCCGGCGGGACGACCGATACCGTGGAGGCACTGCGGGCCGTGCGCGCCGTGACTGCGGCGACGCTCGTCTGCAAACGCGGCGCCAAGGGAGCGGTCGCATTCGAAGATGCGATACCGGACAATCTGGACGAGGGCATTTCGGGCCAGGGTTTCCCAGTCGAAGTCTTTAACGTTCTCGGTGCCGGAGACGGCTTTTTCGCCGGGCTGCTGAAAGGCTGGCTTGACGGCGAAGATTGGCCGACCGCGCTCAGATACGCCAATGCCTGCGGCGCTTTTGCCGTCTCTCGTCACGGCTGCACGCCGGCCTATCCGTCACTTCAGGAGCTGAATTTCTTCCTCGAGCGCGGCATGGCGCGCCCGGATCTGCGCAATGATCCCGAGCTGGAGCAGATGCATTGGTCGACCAACCGGCATGGCGACTGGTCTGAGATGCGAGTCTTCGCCTTCGATCACCGGATGCAGCTCGAAAGCATGGCGGGCTACACGCCGTCGAAGGGCAGCGCCTTCAAGGAGCTTTGCCTTGAAGCGGCACTCAAGGTGCAGAACGGGCGTTCCGGCTACGGAATCCTCTGCGACGATCGGATCGGCCGACGCGCACTCCACGCCGCGTCCGGGACCGGCCTTTGGATCGGCAGACCCTGCGAATGGCCGGGGTCTCGGCCTTTGACCCTAGAGCCGTCGCTTGGTCTCGATTGCGGGGGGCTTTCAGAATGGGCGCGCGAGAACGTCGTCAAGGTGCTCTGCTTCTGCCACCCCGATGACGACGACGCGACCTGGGCCCGGCAGCTGGCGGAAGTGCGGCGACTTTACGTGGCCTCGCGGCGCAACAGGCTGGAATTCCTGCTCGAGGTCATCCCCTCAAAGGTCGCAAGCATCTCCACGGACACAACCGCGACACTGATCCGCCGCTTCTATGCCGAAGGCATTTATCCCGACTGGTGGAAGCTGGAACCGATGGACGAGCCCGAAGCTTGGGCGCAGGTCTGTGCCGCCATCGAGGAAAACGATCGTCATACAAGAGGGATCGTGGTTCTCGGCCTGGATGCGCCGGAGGACGTGTTGAAGGCGAGCTTCGAAGTTGCCGCGAGCTTCCCGCTCGTCAAGGGATTTGCCGTCGGCCGGACAATCTTCGGCTCCGTCGCCCGCGGCTGGTTCGAGGGCTCGATCAGTGACGAAGAGGCCGTCGACGAGATGGCGAAACGATATTCCCGGCTTTGCACGGTCTGGGACGGCGCGCGGGCGCGCGTGCAGGAGGCAGCAGAATGAGCACGATACGACTGACAGCCGCGCAGGCCATGATGAAATGGCTCTCGGTCCAGATGACCGAGGATGGAGAACGCTTCATCGAAGGCGTCTGGGCGATCTTCGGTCACGGCAACGTCGCCGGCATCGGAGAGGCGCTGCATGGGATTGGCGACGCCCTTCCCACATGGCGCGGCCAGAACGAACAGACCATGGCGCATGCGGCGATCGCCTATGCGAAGACGCTGAAGCGCCGGCGCGCCCAGGCCGTGACATCCTCGATAGGCCCGGGTGCCACCAATATGGTCACGGCTTGCGCGCTTGCCCATGTCAACAGATTGCCCGTGCTTTTCATACCCGGCGACGTGTTCGCCAATCGCCGCCCCGAGCCGGTGTTGCAGCAGATCGAGGATATGAACGACGGAACCGTCAGCGCCAATGACTGCTTCCGGCCGGTCTCCGCCTATTTCGATCGGATCGCCCGTCCCGAGCATCTCCTGACTTGCTTGCCGCGCGCCCTGTCCGTCATGACCGATCCCGGTCATTGCGGCCCTGTCACGCTGGCATTCTGCCAGGATGTGCAAGCAGAATTCTATGACTACCCGGAAGCCTTTTTCGAACCGAAGGTGTGGCGCATCCGTCGTCCCGAACCGGATCCGCGGGAGGTCGCAGATCTCGCCGATGCCATCCGGGCTGCGCGCAGGCCAGTGATCATTTCCGGCGGCGGCATCATCTACTGTGAGGCCGAGGCCGAGCTCGCCGCATTCGCGGAGAAGCATCATATCCCATTTGTCGAAACACAAGCCGGGAAGGGCGCCAACAGCTGGGAGCACCCGCTGAATTTCGGATCGCCTGGTGTGACCGGCTCGGCGTCGGCCAATGCGCTTTGCGCCGAGGCGGACCTCGTGATCGGCATCGGCACGCGCTTCCAGGATTTCACGACAGGCAGTTGGGCGCTTTTCCGTAATCCCTCGCGCCGGCTCGCTTCGATCAACCTTGCCGGATACGACGCGACCAAGCATTCGGCATTGCCCTGTGTCGGCGATGCCAGGGTCACGCTGGCGCGCCTGTCCGCGGCGCTCGAGGCGTATCGCGGGGCCGGCGTCGATGCCGGGAGCAGGACCGATTGGCACAAAACGGTCGAGCGTGTGACGGCGGCGCCGGAAACGGACGGGCCTGGAAACCTGCCCACCGATGCGCAAGTCATCGGGGCCGTGCAGCGGGTGGCGACGGAAAAGTCCGTGGTCATGTGCGCGGCCGGCACCATGCCGGGCGCATTGCAGGTGCTGTGGCAATCTGCCAAGGGCGGATACCACATGGAATATGGTTTCTCCTGCATGGGTTACGAAGTGGCGGGCGCCATGGGCATCAAGCTCGCGCGCCCCGACAAGGACGTCATCTGCTTCGTCGGCGACGGCTCCTACATGATGGCCAATTCGGAACTCGCAACCGCCGTCATGCGGCGGGTGCCGTTCACCGTGGTGTTGACCGACAACCGCGGTTACGGCTGCATCAACCGTCTCCAGATCGAATGCGGCGGCGCTGAGTTCAACAACATGTACAAGGACTGCAATGTCGATGTGCAGCCCGAGATCGACTTTGTCGCGCATGCCGCCTCGATGGGCGCCCATGCCGAAAAGGTAGGGTCCATCGCCGAGCTTGAGGCACGCATTGTCGCCGCGCGGGAACGGAACATTCCGAGCGTTCTGGTGATCGACACCGATGCGGTTCCCGGAACCGACGCAGGCGGCCATTGGTGGGACGTTGCCGTCCCGCAGGTCGGCGGACCGGAGCGGCTCGAGCAGGCGCGCGCGCGTTACAACGAGAGTGCCGCCAATCAACGTGCGTTTGATTGAACGACAGCGTGCTCCCGCTACACGGCGGGCGTCCGCGGACGCCCGCGCTCAGAAATCGATCTAGACACTATTATGGACACGTGTTCTATAAAATGGACAGAATCGACGGGAGCACGCCATGCATCTTTCCATGTGGACTTACCCTTGGGATATCCAGGACCAGGGGTTCGCAGCACTCGCCGCCGACCTTCGCGACCGTGCTGGCCTGACGACGGTCAGCCTGGCGACTTCCTATCATGCCGGTCGGTTCCTGCAGCCGCGGAGTCCGCAGCAGAAGGCCTACTTCCCCGAGGACGGGACGGTCTATTTCCGGCCGGATGAAAGCCTGTGGCAGGACAAGCTGATCCGGCCTCTGATGGCCAGGAATGTCACCGAGCGCGGCGACATGCTGGAAGCGCTCGTCAAGGGACGCGAGGCGACGGGCCTCAAGGTCTCCTGCTGGACGGTCTGCCTTCACAATACCCGCCTCGGCATGCTGCATCCCGATCACGTGACGCGGAACGCCTTCGGCAATCTAAACTATTACAATCTTTGCCCCTCCAGCCCAGCGGCGCGGGACTATGCAGTTACCCTTGTTCGCGACATCACGACCAACTACCGGCCCGATATGATGGAACTCGAGAGCCCGAACTTCATGGGATTCGCGCATGAATACCATCACGAGAAAGACGGCGTTGGGCTGAACGCCGAAGATGATTTCCTGCTGTCGCTCTGCTTCTGCAACCATTGCACGGCGCGCGCCGAAAAGGCCGGCGTGCCGGTCGAAGGCGCGCGCCGGTCGGTCGCGCGCTTCATCGCCGAACTCTGCGAACGAGCTATCCCGGAACGACAATTCCCGGATTTCCCGGCAGCCGGTATCGATGCCTTTCGCGACCATCCTGATCTGCAAGCCTATCTCACCTGGCGCAGCGAACCGGTGACCAGCCTGATCGGCGAGATCAAGGCGGCAGCCGATCCGGCAACCCGTATCGTGCTCATCGATCTGAAGGACGGCTGGCTCGGCGGCGTCGATCTCGCCGCCGCCAGCAAGCTCTGCGACGGGGCGATCCTCTGCTGCTACGACATGGAACCGGATGCCGTCGCCGATGTCATCCGGACCGGCCGGGCGGCAATCGGACCGGGCAAATTCCTCGGAGTGGGCCTGCGCGTCTTCTATCCCGAGGTCAGCGGGCCGGCGGTGCTGGCTGCACGCGCCAAGGCCGCCGTCGATGCCGGCGCTGACGGCGTGAACTTCTACAATTACGGCCTGATACCGGCAAAGCGCCTCGACTGGGTCAAGGCAGCGGTCGACGCAATCACTTGAACAGATCAGCGTCCCTCAGGATGCGATGGGTTCGGCGACCTGGATCAGGCAGTCGCCGGCCTGGCTGTCGCAGTGCAGCCTGTGGGAAATGACAATACCGCTCTCGGCAAAGCGCAGCTCTTCCTCCGGCTGCTCCAGGCGTTCGAGATCATGATACCATCCGGCAAGCTCACCGACGGAAACGGTGGCGCCGAGGGCAACGGCCGGCTCGAACCAGCCTCTATTGTTCGCATAGATGCCCTGGCTGTGGCGGGATAGCGACAGCAGCTGCAACGGTCCTGGCTCGGTGAGCGGCACACGCGACAGGACCGCACGCTCAACGATGCCGAGTGTGACGAGCAGCCGGTCGATTGCCGACGCCGTGAAGGCCATTGTCGCAGGCGTTACGGTGCCGCCACCGCCGAACTCGCCGGAAAGCCCTACGGTCCCCGCCCGCCCAGCAGCCCCCATCGATGTCGGCGCCGTCGGCCCGTTATCGGCGATGAAGGCATGCGCCGCACCCATGGCGCGCATCAGTGAAACGGACCGTTCGAAGCGGGTGGCATCGGCCTGGCGCTCGATCAACGTGCAGGGCAGGTGCGCCATGGAGGTGCCGCCCGAATGCAGGTCGAGCATGACGTCATGGCGCGGAAAAAGTTCGTGTTCGAGGAAGTGCGCGAGGCGCGCCGTCGGCGAGCCGTTGGGATCGCCGGGAAACGCCCGATTGAGGTTGCCGCCGTCGAAGGGTGAGCAGCGCTTGGCCGCCATCACCGCCGGCAGGTTCGCCATCGGCAGGATGGTGACGGCGCCGCGAATTTCCGCGACATCAAGCAGCCGCATCAGCCGGCCGAGCTGGACTTCGCCCTCATACTCGTCGCCATGATTGCCAGCCATCAGCAGCAAAGACGGCCCCTCGCCATTTTTCAGGCGAAGAATCGGAATGCGGATCTGATAATAGGGCGACCGATCGATCGAATAGGGAATGGCGAGGTGGCCGGCCTGCCGGCCCTCGCGCAAAAAGTCGATCGGATTGACGAGACCGCTATGCATGATGTCTCCAGTGCGGGCGGTTGCGATGCCGTTACAGCGCCGCGCGTCTTTTTGGGACGCGCAAAGGACGCTGTAACACTTTCAACTTACGCATCGTGCTTTCCGAAAATCGATTCCGATTTTCGGGCCGATGCGCTAGAGCGCGGCGATCGCGGTCATTTCGACGCGTAGATCGGGATCGGCGAGACGAGCTTCGGTGCAGGCACGGGCCGGCGGGTTTTCGATGTCGATCCAGTCATCATAGACGCTGTTCATCGCCTCGAAATCGACGATCGCCGGCAGGAAGACGTTGACGGCGATGAGGCGTGAGCGGTCGATGCCGGCCTCCTTCAAGAGGGCGTCGATCTTGCCGAGCACGTCGCGGGTCTGGTCCTTGATATCAGCCTTGCGATTTTCCGCGACCTGGCCGGCAATATAGACGAGGCCGCCGTAGCTGACGGCTTGGCTCATACGCGAACCTTTCTGATAACGCTGGATCATAAGCGGGTTTTCCTTTTCTTGCTTTTGGAGGGAGAGGTCAGCCGAAGCTGGTCAAATAGGCTGTCGTCACCGAATGGTCCGGGTCGAGGCCGTAGAGGATGGCATGCCGGTCAAGGCAGGTGCAGGGATGCGAGATGCCGCACTCGATGACGTCGCCGACCGTGACGTCGCTGCCGTCGGCAAGGGCCACGAAGGCGTGTTGATCGTTGAGGCGAAACACGTCGGCGCCCCCGAGATCGGCGAGATATGCCCCATTGCGATAGAGCGCCAGCGGCCGAGGCAGACCCTGATCCATCGCCACGTCGCGCATGCCCATGCCGCAGATCGCCAGCCGCGGTTCCGGCCGGGAGAGGACCTCGGCCCAGACTCGCAACGCCGGACGGAAACCTGCGGCCGCCGAAATCGTCTCGCCGCCGATGCGGAAACCGCCGCGTGCATCGAGGCCGGCAAGGCCGCGCTCGTAGATGCCGTGATCGTGGAAGAAGATCGCGCCGCTGCGCAGCACCAGCCGGCAGGCGGGATCGGCCGCAACGGCGGCTGAAAGCCTGGCAATCACAAGGTCGAAAAACACCGAGCCGCCGGCCGTGACGAGGAGCGGCCGCTCCTTGCCTATGCGGGCGCGCAGCTTCGGCAGGAAATCTGATGTCACTGCCATCAGCGCTTCGATGCGACGCATCGTCTCTTCCGCATCGGCGGTCGCGGCCGCGCCCTCATAGGCGGCGATGCCGGTCAGCCGGAAGGTCGGCGTCTCCACGGCAAGGATCGCCTGGAGAATTGCCTCGGCGGCGTCGACGTTGCGGGCACCGGCGCGGCCCGCGCCGAACTCCACCAGCAGGCCGAGCGGCGGCAAATCGGCACGCTCCTGCCAGGCTGAGCGAAGAGCCTCGACTAGCGCTGCGGAATCCGCGAAGACATGCAGTTCCGCATCGGGATAGCGGCCAAGCAGGGCCGCAAGCCGGCGGGCGGCGGCAGCTCCACCGATCTCGTTGGCAAGGATCAAGCGGCGCTGCCCCGCCTTGAGCAAGACGGCGGCCTGACGGATGTCGGCGACGGTCGTGCCCCAGGCGCCCGCCGCCAGAAGTGCCTCCGACAATGCCGTCGACATCGGTGTCTTGGCGTGCGGGGCGATTTCGGCGCCATGGCTCTTCACATAGGCCATCATCAGTTGGACATTATGGGAGAAGGCCTGTCGGTCGAGCGAGATCAGCGGCAGGGCCATCCCGCCGTCATAGGGTTTCCATCCCTGCTTGCCGATTGCAGCAAGCGGGAGCGGCGGATTGCCCGGCGGAAAACCGCGCACCCGCTCGTCGATCAGCACATTTTCCGTTGTTATATGAAGGTCAGACATGGCAGCCCCTCCTGATCTCGGCAGGATCGGCGATGCCGAGCCGATAGGTGTCATTGGCGGTGGCAAAGAACAGGGCGCGCTGCTCGTCGTAAGAGAGCTGCGAGCCGACCATGCGGAAAACCCGATAGACCTCGTCGAAAGAGGCGTGCAGGCCCGCGACCGGAAAGTCGCTCGCGAACATGGCGTGCGCCGGACCGAAACAATCGAGGCAATGGTCGATCACCGGCCGCAGGCTTTCGAGCGTCCACTTATTGTCATAGGCGACGAGGTCGGAAATCTTCAGGCGCAGATTCGGCTCACTGCCGAGCGCCCGCAGACCACGGCGCCAGAGCGCCATGCCGTCCTCCGTCCGGTCGGCCGGGCTGCCGCCGTGGTTGAGCACGAAAAGCGTTTGCGGAAAGGCGCGCACCAGATCGAGTGCCTCGCTCATCTGCCAGGGATAGAGCATCAGGTCGAAGATCAGCCCGAGCCGGGTGGCGTGAGCCAGCCCCGCCCGCCAGGCGGGATCGCCCATGCGATCTGGACGGGGCGCAAAACTCTTCGCCGCGTCCGGATGCCAGCTCAGAATATCGCGGATGCCGACGACGTTCGGATTTGCCGCTTCCGCCTCGAGCAAATGCATGGCATCCGGCCCATCGAGGGGCACGCGCGCGATATAACGGCGCGCGACGCCGGAGCTGCGGTCGAGGCCATCCAGCCAGCGGCTCTCTTCCAGCGGGCAGGCAACGGACCAGCCGGCCTCCACATGCACGGTCGCAATCACGTTCTGGCGGGCAGCATCGGCGCGATAATCGTCGATGCCGTAGTCGCGTAGGATCGGTGCGAGGCTTCCGAAAACCATCTCTTCGCCGGAAGCTCGAGCCTTCTGCAGCCAGGGATGACGTTCCAGCTTAAGGTCCCAGAGGTGATGGTGCGGGTCGATCACCGGTCCGTCGTAGAGCTCCGTCATCGGCGCGCCTCGCGGCCGGAAACGAGCAGAAGGGCAAGGATCAGCGTCCCGAACATGATCGACCGCCAGCCGGGCGAGGCATTGACCACAGTGATCAGCGCCGTCGTCGTGACGAGCAGGATTGCCCCGGGAATGGTCCCGGCATAGGTGCCGCGGCCGCCGAGGATGGAGGTGCCGCCGAGCACGACAGCGGCGATCGAGGTCAGCAGGTAGGGGTCGCCGATGCCGACATAACCTTGCCGGTTCATGCCGAGCACGAGAATGCCCGCAAGCCCCGCGAAAAAGCCCGACAGAGTGTGGACGATCAGCGTGTTGCGCGTCACGCTGACGCCGGAAAGCCGGGCCGCCAGCGGGTTCGCCCCAAGCGCCAGGAACCGTGCGCCGATCGGCATGCGGTGGACGAGCAGCAGGACGACGATCGAAACGACGAGCCACAGAATGATGCCCGAGGGAATGCCGAGCGGCCGCGCCTGCCCGAGCAGAATGACCGCCGGATTGCTGACGGTGACCGCGCTGCCGCCGGCGACGATGACGAGCAGCCCCTGCAGGAAGGTCGCCATGGCCAGCGTCATGATGATCGGCGGCACGCGAAGATAGGCGGCCCCGGCGCCGTTCACGAGGCCGATGCCGGTGGCGATGGCAAGGGCCGCCGCGATGCCGGCGAGGCCGGTCGGGTCCCAGGCGGGCGAGATCAGCGGTAGCAGGATCGCCGTGACTGTTATGACCGCGCCGACGGAGAGATCGATGCCGCCCATCAGGATAACGAGCGTCTGGCCGGCGGCGGCAATGCCGATCACCGCGGCGAGTTCGAGCAGGTAGCGCAGGTGGCCATAGGCGCCGAAACCGCGCAGCGAGACGCTTGCGACGATCCAGACGAGCGCGACCAGAAGGAAGGTCAGGAGCGGCGGATTGCGGAACGCGGACCTGATGATGTTCATCGCCTTGCCCTCCATTGCCCGAGAAGTTCCGGCACGGCGACCGCGCCGACGATGATCAGGCCTTGAGCGACATATTGGGCGACCGGCGGGAAGCCCAGGAAGAACATGACGTTGATCATCACTGAGAGCAGCAGGCTGCCGCAGATCGCGCCGCGCATCGTGCCCTTGCCGCCGAGGAAACCCACGCCGCCGAGAACGGCGGCGGCGATCGAGTTCAGCGTGAAGGGCGTGCCGATGATAGGATCACCCGAGCCGGTCTGCGCAGCGACGAAGAGACCGGTCAGGGCTGCGAGAAGGCCGGACAGCGCAAAGGCTGCGACCTTCACCCGTTCGACCGGGACACCGGAGCGGAACGCACCGACCGGATTGTCGCCAGCCGCATAGATGCCGAGGCCGAGCGGCGTTGCCAGAAAGGCCTTCCAGAGTACGAGGATCACGACGAGCAGCAGGAAGGCGACGGGCGTGTGGCCGGCAAGCGTCGTCGACAGCCAATCGGGAATGAACCCGCCCGGCCGCGGCAGCAGGATGAGCGCGACCCCGCCGATGATGAAGGAGCCGGCAAGCGTGACGATGATTGCAGGCAGCCTCAGATAGGTGACGATGGCGCCGATGGCGGCGCCGATCGAAAGGCCGGCGAGTGCGACCGCAAGAATGCCGCCCGGCACGCCGAGCGCCCCTTCCATCGTCGTCGCGGCGATCACCGCTCCAAGGCTGACGAGCGGGCCGATCGCCAGCGTGATGCCGCCGTTCAGCATGAGCAGCGCCTGCGCCATGGTGACGAGCGCGAGCGGGAACCAGTTCTGCGTGAACTTGGAGAAGCCGCCGATCGAAAGGATGCCGGGAAAGAGCAGCGCATAGAGGACGAGAAAGGCGGCGACAACCAGATAGAGGCCGGCAAGGCCGCGGTTGCGGCGGAGCTGGATCGATCCGTAGAGCCGGGATGACGAACTTGTGCTCATGCCGCCTCTCCCTGCGTCGTGGCCGTGATGCCCATGGCTGCGCCAACGATCGCTCCTTCGCTGATTTCATCTTGCGACAACACCGCCGCGACACGCCCCTCGCGCAGAACCACGACACGATCGCAGAGATGCACGAGCTCTGGGGTATCGGAACTGGCCAGAATGACGAGCCGCCCCTCGGCGGCGAAGGCACGGAGCATGAGGTAGACTTCCCGCTTGGTCTCGATGTCGACGCCGCGGGTCGGATCGTTGAGGAGCAGAACGGAGGGATCGAGCGGCAGCCATTTGGCGAGCGCCACCTTCTGCTGGTTGCCGCCGGAAAGCGCCTGCACCGGGCGGGCCGTGTTGCCCTTGATCGTCAGCCGGCGCGCGAGATCGGCGACCAGACCGTTTTCCGCCGGCCGGTCGCGTAAGCCCTTGCCGGCGAGCCGTCCGAGCGAGGGCAGGATGAGATTGGATGCGATGGAATGGGGCAGCACCAGCCCCTCGTGTTTGCGGTCGGCCGGGACATAGACGATGCCCGCCGCATTCGCCTCGCCGACATCAGCGGGCAGGGCGGGTTTACCGGATACCTCCGCCCGACCGGCCGAGGCTGGAATCGCGCCGTAGAGGCCGAGCAGCAAGTCTTCCTGCCCTTGTCCCACCAGCCCGCCGATACCGACGATTTCGCCGGCGCGGGCGGAGAAGCCGATGTCACGCACCAGGCCGGCGGAAAAACCTTCGACGCTGATGCGCATCGCGCCGGGTGCTGTGACGGAGCGCGGCGGGAACAGGTCGCCAGTCTCGCGGCCGACCATCAGGCGCACCAGGCCCTCGCCGTCGATGCCGGACAGTGACTGGTCGGCGGTGACCAAGCCATCCTTTAGCACTGTGACATGCGAGCAGAGCGCCTGCACCTCGTTAAGGCGGTGGGAAATATAGAGAAGTGCCGTGCCATGGTTCTTGAGCGTCTCGATCAGACGGGCAAGGATGCCGGCTTCATGTGCGGAAAGCGACGAGGTCGGCTCGTCCAGGATCAGCACGCGCGGCTTGCGAAACAGCGCCTTGGCGATCTCCACCATCTGACGGCGGCCGAGTGCCAGATCGGCGACCGGCATGTCGAGCGGTTCGGTGAGCCCCACCATGTCGCAGACATCTGACACGCCGCGATGAAGCGCTTTGTAATCGATGAGGCCGAACCGGCGCGGAAAGGCGCCGAGCCCGATATTTTCGGCAATCGACAGACTGGCCGTGAGGCTCAGCTCCTGCTGAACGACGGCAATACCGGCCGCGCGCGCAGCCGACGGGCTGAAGCGCCCGACGGGATTGCCGTCGACGAGGATGGAACCACCGTCCGGCTGGAGAGCACCGGACAGGAGGTTGATCAATGTGGACTTGCCGGCGCCGTTTTCGCCGAGCAGGGCGTGAACCCTGCCCGGCAGAAGGGCGATATCGACGCCCTTCAAAACGGGATTGCCGAAAAATCCTCTGAACACCTGCCGGGCTTCCAGCAGGGGTCTTTCTTCCGTCATGACGGCTTTCCTCAACCCGGGATTACTTGGCAAGCAGCTTGTCGAAAAGCGCCTTGTCGTAGTCCGAGTAGATATAGCCGTCAGCCGGGAACTTGTCGGCCCGTGCGAGGTAGCTGCCGATCGTGCTGTCGTCGATGACAGGCAGCGGCACTTTGACGAAAGCCGGAACATCCTTGCCTTCCAGCGCCTGCACGGCGGTGTAAACGGAAAGCGCGCCGAGCCAGTTGGGCTGCATGGTCGCCCAGCCTTTCAGTCCCTTCTCCTTCCAGAGTTCCAGGAACTGCCGTGCGTTTTCGCCTGTTGTCGGCACCTGGTCGCGGCCTTGGCGCTCGAAGGCGAGCACCGAGCCGGCCGACAGCGCGCCGCCGAGCGACAGCACGCCGTCGATTTCGGGATTGGCAAAGAGCAGGCTGGTCATCGCTTCCTGTGCCGGCGCGACGTTATATTCCGTGTTCGTCTCGGTGATCACCTGGAGACCGGGATTGGCATCGAGGACCGGCTGGGCGCCCTTGCGGCGGTCGTCGCTCACCGAAATGCCGGCCGGGCCGTTCATGATGATGATCTTGCCCTTGCCGCCGAGCTGGCTGACCATCCACTTAGCAGCGGTCGCGCCCCATTCGTTGGAATCGGTGTTGATCTTCGCCGTCACCTTGTCGGTGTTAACAAGGCTGTCGAAATTCACGACGGCGATGCCCTTGTCGCAGGCATCTGATATGACGCGGTCGAGCGCATTAGAGGAACCGGCGATCACGACGATGGCGTCGACATTGGCGTCGATCATCGACTGGATATGCTGGATCTGCGTCTGGGCGTTGCCCTGCGCGTCCGTGATCATCAGGTCCTTCACAAGGCCCGCCTTCTTCAGCTCCTCCACTTCAGCCGTGATGGTGCCCTCGGTCTGCTTCATCCAGGTCGGCACCGAATAGATGTTCGCCCAGCCGATCGTATAGGGCGCCTTCCTGTCACCCTTGATGCAATTGGCGGCGGCCGAGGCCGTGCCGGCTGAAAAGACGAGGAGTGCCGCGGCGGCGGCGGCACCCGCGAGAAGGCGGCGGCGAAGCGAAGCGGAAATGCCGTTTTCAAGATTCTTCATGTCGATCCCCTTTTTTGTGTGCGGCAGCGTTGACGGCTTGCCATCTATGTCCAATATAATGTACATGTGATCTATATACCGGACGAGGCGATCTTATGCCGATTTTTTTACCTCGCAAGAGGGGTGCAAAAATTTCATTCGCGATGAATGACGGGATCGATTGACAGATGCGGCAGACGGCTTGAAAAGCTTGGCCGGGCAAAAAAGGGATCGACAGCAATGGATGCAGTTCAGGACGAAGCAGCCGGCAAGCGCGCCCGAGGGCTCGACCGCGCCTTCGAGATCCTCGATTTCCTGCGCCAGAAGCGGCAGGCCTTGAAGCCGAACGAAATCGCCGCACAGATCGGCGCACCGCGCTCGTCGGTTTACGAGCTCGTCAACCTGCTGCTGCAGAATGGCATTCTGGAATTCACCGGCGGCGAGGGGCGTGTCTATCTCGGCCGCAAGCTGTATTTCCTCGGCGCAGCCTATGAGAACCATTTCGATTTCACCCGCGAATGCGAGGCCGCACTAGAACAGCTTGCCGACGAGACGCGGGAGACGGCGCAGTTCTGCATGCTGGATGGAAACAGATACACGGTCGTTCGCATGCGCGAAGGCGCACGCCCATTCCGCATTTCGACGGATGTCGGGCAGTCGGTGCCGATCCCGTGGACGGCGTCGGGCCGCCTGCTCGTCGCGCATCTATCGGATCAGGAAATCCTGAATTTCATTCCGGCGCAGGATTTCCGCCTGCCGAACGGCGAATGGCTCGAGCCGCAAACCTTCATCGCCGAAGTGCGCCAGGCCGAGCGTGAAGGTCTCTTCACCTTCAACAGCATCGTCGACAGTTTCACCCACTGTTTTGCCGTACCGGTGCGCGGCGAGGAAGGTCATGCCGCCGCCACGCTCTGCCTCGTCACGCCGCGCGACGATGGCATCGCCAACCGCGACCGCTACCTCGACTGCCTGAAGAAGGCCGCCGCCGGCCTCGACCATGCCCCGACCCGGCCAAAATGAGGCTGAAGCCCTGAGCACATCAAGGCATTGATGTCCGATGGCACGGGCGCGTGTGCGTAAGCCGGCGTTCCTTTGCATCCTCGTCAAATCGGGTCATGCTCGCTCCGGCGGTGTTGCAGCGAGCCCAGGACACTAAGAAGACCAGTCCTGATTTCGTCTCAGCCGGGCTCTTCGCCACGCCTGTAGACCCCGTCTGCCGGCCTGCGCTCGCATATCCCGAAGTAGCCGCCCGATCGTTGATTTCCGATTTCACGCCAATCCGGGAAATCTATTCACTCTTCCGCCGAAACTATGAAATTAAGTTTCTCTATAAAATTAATAGAGAACGTATTTTAGCAATCCAACAGCCAATTTTATACTTGGCTTTGGGGAAGGCCGAGCTGTTGACGACAAACGGAGAGGACACGAAATGACACGGAAAATCAGACTTGGGGCATTTCTTCCCGGCGGCGGACAGCATGTTGCCTCATGGCGGCATCCCGACCAGCCGGCCGACGGCGCGACCAGTTTCGAGTTTCACAAACGTCTCGCTTTGACGGCTGAGCGCGGTCTCTTCGATGCCTATTTCCTGGCCGACGGACTGGCTGTCGGTTTCGGTGGAGCACGCGAAGGCGGCAATGCCCGCGTCGCCGGCTTCGAACCTGTGACATTGTTCTCCGCCCTTGCGCCTTTCACTACCCATCTCGGCTTTATCGCCACGTCCTCGACCACCTACGAGGAGCCTTACACCACCGCCCGCAAGTTCGCCTCGCTGGATCTGATCTCCGAGGGCCGCGCCGGCTGGAATGTCGTGACCACCACGGGCGACCTGACGGCGCAGAACTTCAACCGCGATACCCAGCTTCCGCATGCCGACCGATATCGCCGCGCTGCCGAGCATGTCGACGTTGTTCGCAAACTCTGGGAAAGCTTCGAAGACGACGTATTCATCCGGGACAAGGACTCCGGCGTGTTCTTCGACCCGTCGAAGCTGCACGACACCGACCACCGCGGCGAGCACTTCAGCGTGCGTGGTCCGCTCAACGTCTCCCGATCGCCGCAGGGGCATCCCGTCATCGTCCAGGCCGGCCAATCCGAAGACGGACGCGGGCTCGCCGCAGCAACGGCCGAGGTCATCTTCACCGCCCATCAGCATATCGAAACCGCCCAGGAGTTCTATCGGGATATCAAGGCACGCGCCCGTGGTCTCGGCCGAAACCCCGATCACATCCTCGTCATGCCCGGCGTATCCGCTTTCGTCGGCAGGACCGAGGCGGAGGCACGCGAGAAATACGACCGACTGACCTCGCTCATTGTCGAAGAGGACGGGATCGGCCTCCTCAATGGCCTGACCGGCGGCACGCTCGATCTGCACGGTTATGACCTCGACGGGCCGCTTCCGCCGGCGCCGCCGACGGAAGGCATGAAGAGCCGCCAGGCCCTCATCCGCCAGATCGCCGATGAAAACAACTTCACCATTCGCCAGCTCTATCAGTGGATCGCGTCTGCCCGCGGTCACTACACCATCGTCGGAACGCCCGAACAGATCGCCGATACGCTGCAGAAGTGGTTCGAGAACGAAGCTGCCGACGGCTTCAACATTCTGCCTCCCTGGCTGCCGACGGCGCTCGACGACTTCGTCGATCTGGTCATCCCAGAACTGCAGCGCCGCGGGCTGTTCCGGACGGCTTATGAGGGCAAGACGCTTCGCGAAAACCTCGGCCTGCCTTTCCCGACCAATCGGTGGGCTGCAGGACGTGCAGCTCTCCAGGCAGCAGAGTGAGGAGCGGTCCATGTCCTATGAAATCAACCAGGTTCTTCCGAGAAGCTTCGGCCGCCTGAAGAGCAGCGAAAGCAATATTTCCACTCTCGCCTCCCATGTGCGCGGGGTGCTCGCATCGCTTTTTCCGCGTTATGGCCTTCTCATCGGCTTCCTGGTGCTCTGGCAGGTGTCGAGCACCAGAGGCTGGGTCAATCCCGCCGTCTTCCCGCCCTTGAACGTCATCCTGTCGGCTCTTTGGACCAATCTTGCCAACGGCGCGCTGCTGGATGATATCGCCATCAGTCTGCAGCGATCCGGAACCGCCTTCGCCTTTGCCGTCGTGATCGGCATTCCGCTCGGCCTGTTCATGGGCCAGGTTCGTGCGGTCGAACAGGCGCTCGATCCGATCCTGCAGCTCTTCCGCCAGACCTCGGCACTCGCGCTCTATCCGGTCTTCATCCTGCTGCTCGGCCTCGGCGAGACATCCAAGATCTTCGTGATCTTCTGGGCGACGTTGTTTCCGGTCCTGCTCGCCACGATCAGCGGCGTCAAGGAGGTGGACAAGAAGCTCATCGAGATGGCGCGGACCTATGGCGCCGGACCGCTGACCATCTTCCACCGCGTCATCCTGCCGGCGTCGGTGCCGGCAATCTTCGTCGGCCTGCGTCTTTCGGCGACGACTGCGCTTCTCCTGCTGATTGCCGCCGAGATGATCGGCGCCAACAAGGGCATCGGCTTCCAGGTGATGAACGCCCAGTACAATTTCCAGATCCCGCTGATGTTTGCGGCGATCCTTCTGCTCGCCTTCCTCGGGCTTGCCGCCAATGCCCTGCTCGTTCTGCTGCAGCGCCGTCTCTGCCGCTGGTCTCAGCCGAGCCGCTAACCTGCTTTCACCGATTTTCCTCTTCCGAAAGGTCTCATCATGACATTCCATCCCCGTCATCTCCTCCTGCCGGCAGTGATCGCTCTCGGTCTTGCCACGCCGGCCGCAGCCACCGATACGGTGAAGCTGCGCTATCTCGCTAGCCAGGGTGGTCTTGCCGCCCACGAACTGGCCGCCGAACTCGGCTATTTCGACGGAACGGGCATCACACTCGAAAATGTCGGCTACGCCCAGGGCGGCCCAGCCTCCCTGATCGCACTGGCATCGGGTGATGTCGAGATCGGCAGCGCGGCAACCTCCGCCGTCCTGAATTCGATCATCGGCGGCAACGATTTCGTCGCCGCCTATCCCTCCAACGGCATCAATGACGAGGTGCAGTCGACCTTCTACGTGCTGGAAGACAGCCCGATCAAGGGTATCAAGGACATCGCCGGCAAGAGCATCGCGGTTAATACGCTCGGTGCCCATCTCGACTATACCATCCGCGAGGCCTTGCATTCAGTCGACCTGCCCACGGACGCAGCCAATCAGATCGTCGTTCCCGGGCCGCAGCTCGAGCAGGTGCTGCGCTCCAAGCAGGTGGATATTGCCGCCTTCGGCTATTGGCAGACGACCTTCGAAGGTGCAGCCCTCAAGAATGGCGGTCTGCGCGCGATTTTTGACGATACCGACGTGCTTGGAGATATTGCCGGGGGCTTCGTGGTACTGCGCCGCGATTTCATTCGCCAGCATCCGGAGGCCTCGAAGATTTTCGTCGAGCAGTCGGCCCGCGCCCTCGACTATGCCCGCGAACATCCCGAGGAAACCAAGAAGATCCTGGCCAAGGCACTTAGCGAGCGCGGCGAGAACGCTGATATCGCGCAATACTTCCGAGGCTATGGCGTGCGTGCCGGCGGTCTGCCGGTCGAGCGCGACATCCAGTTCTGGATCGACGTCCTGGTTCGCGAAGGCAAGCTGAAGCAAGGCCAGCTGGCGGCCAAGGACATCCTCTTTACCGCCGATGCCAAGCCGGCAAGCAACTGAGGAATGGTGATGAGCATCGCTGAGGACACGCGCCGCGGAGAGGTGACGATCCGTCACCTCTCCAAATCCTACAGGTTGAACGGGGCACCTCTACAGGTTCTCAGGGATGTCAACCTCCACGTCCGCTCCGGCGAGAGCCTCGCCATCGTCGGCGCCAGCGGCTCGGGCAAGACAACCTTGCTCAGGGTTCTGGCCGGTCTTGAGGATTCCGACACGGGAGAGGTTCTCGTCGATGGCAAGGCGGTGCGAGGCGTCGGCGCAGAGCGCGCCGTCATCTTCCAGGAACCGCGCCTTCTGCCCTGGCTGACCGTGCTCGACAATGTGGCCTTCGGGCTGAAAACAAGAGGCCTGTCGCGTGAGCAGGCGAGGGGACGGGCGCGCCATTATGTCAAGCTCGTCGGCCTGCAGCAGTTCGAGGCGGCCTATCCCCGGCAGCTCTCCGGCGGCATGGCCCAGCGCGTCGGAATCGCCCGGGCGCTGGCCGTCCAGCCCGAGATCCTGCTGCTCGACGAACCGCTCGGCGCGCTCGACGCAATGACCAAGATCGGCATGCAGCAGGAGCTCGCACGGATCTGGCGCGATGAGGATGTGACGACCATCCTCGTCACCCACGATCTCGAAGAGGCGATCTACCTGGCCGACCGGATCCTCATCCTGCCACGGGAAAAGGGCGGTGAGCCGCGTCTGATCGAAATCGATCTGCCCCGTCCTCGCGACCGCAGCGCGCCGGAATTCGTTCGACACCGCGAAGAGCTGTTGAATCTGTTCGGGCTGCATTGACGTCTACAGGCGTCGGCGCGCCGCATGGGACCTGATCCATGCGGCGCGCGGCAGTATCAGTAGCAATGCGGAGGACGCCCGCGGAGCGCTATCGCACCTTGCTCTTTGAGCCGGCGGTGAGATACGGCCGCCGATCCAGCTCGGCCGACCTATAGGAACTGCGCAGCCGCAGCAGATCCTTACGGGCGATCAGGCCGTACAATTTCCCTGAGGTCGGATCGACGATCGGAATGCGTCCGTCGCCGGTCGACAGCATCAGGTCGGCGATGAATGCGACCGTATCGTCAGGATGCCCCACAGGGACGGAATCGTCCGTCACGTTTTCCGCAAGCGTCTGTCTGGCGAGGTCCGAATTCCCCTGCCAAAGCAGAGCGTCGGCTCTCGATACGACGCCGGCTAGCCTGCCTGCTGCATCGACCACCGGATAAATCCGGTGCGTTTTCTGCTGAGAGGCGAAGAAATCGCACGCCTCTCCCACCGTCATGGTGACGGGAAGCGTGTCGACATCGCTGATCATGATCTCCCTTGCCCGGGATAGTTCGAACGGGTCGACGCCATATTCGCGGGTGATGTGCTGACCGCGACGCGCGATCTTCTCGGTGAGGATCGAGCGACGCAGCAGAAGGACGGTGACGGCATAGGCCGTAACCGTCGCGGCAAGCAGCGGAACGAGCGTGCTGACGTCGCCGGTGATCTCCATGGCAAAGAAAGTGCCCGTCAGCGGCGCGCGCATGGTTCCACCCATCATCGCCGCCATTCCGAGCAGCGCCCAGAAGCCGGGATCGTTGCCCGGCAGGACAAGGCCGACCAGCCATCCGAGAGCACCGCCGAAGATGAGAAGCGGCGCAAGCACGCCGCCCGAAGTGCCGGACGACAGGGCAAACAACCAGATGACGGTCTTCACCAGCAGGATCGAGATGACAGCCGGGGCGAGCAGCCGGTTGTTGAGCAAGCCATCGATGATGTCGTAACCGACGCCCATTGCCCGCGGCTCGATCAGGCCGCCGAGGCCGATGACGAGACCGCCGAGCATCGGCCACCACATCCAGTGGATCGGCAAGGCTTCGAACAGGTCCTCGATCCGGTAGAGCAGCGTCGTCAGCAATCCCGATTGCAAGCCGGAGATGATGCCGATCGCCGCGCAGGCGAAAATCCCCCACCAGGGCAAGGCCACCTGGAAGTGGGTCGGGAACAGCGGGCCGGTGCCGAACAGCGGGCGCCAGCAGATCGACACGCAGGCGGCAACGGCGACTGGAATGAAGCTGCGCGGCTTCCATTCGAACAACAGCAGTTCGACCGCCAGCATGACCGCGGCGATCGGCGAACCGAAGATGGCCGTCATGCCTGCGGCGGCGCCGGCGACGAGCAGCGTCTTCCGCTCGGCCGCACTCATGTGAAAGAATTGTGCGAAAAGCGATCCGATCGCACCGCCCGTCATGATGATCGGCCCCTCGGCACCGAACGGACCACCAGTTCCGATGGAGATTGCCGATGACAGCGGCTTCAGGACCGCGACCTTCGGCGACATCCGGCTGCCGCCGATCAGGATCGCCTCGATCGCCTCGGGAATGCCGTGGCCGCGGATCTTCTCCGATCCGAAGCGAGCCATCAGTCCGATGACGAGACCGCCCAGCGGCGGAACCAGCAACACCCACAGCGAACGCGGCACGGCTGCTAGAGAGGCGGGCTGGATGCCGATCTCTCCGAACCAGATGACATTCGTCACCAGCGCGATGAGGCTGACGAGACACCAGGCGGCAAACGCGCCGGCCGTGCCCACAATGATGGACATACCGACCAGGAGGAGGACCCGCCGGTCGGTGGTGAAATCTCCGGCCTCGCGCCGGGAAAGGCCGCCGGTGAAATCGTGCGGCCGGTTGCTTGGTTGATGCTGCGCCATGGAAGCCTCTGCTACGCGGAAATGGGTACGCTTCAGGGGCGTCAATATATCGTGATACGATATAAATCAATGGATGAAATCATGCAGACGAAAATGTCCCGTGAAGTTGCTTCACTTGACCGGCTGTCGGGTGCCCCTCTATTCGAGATGGCCGAATGGCTTCCGACCTGGGCAGCCGTTGCGGCAAAGGAGAATAGCTTTGAAGAAGACTGCGCCGCCGCTGAGACAGGAGGATTACGAGGCTCTCGCCGATCTCAGATTTGCGCTTCGCCAATTCATGGACTTCAGTGCCTCTGCCGCACAATCGGAAGGACTGCCCGCGCAGCAGCATCAGGCCCTTTTGGCGATCAAGGGACAGCGGGGCGATGCCATGACCATCGGCATGCTGGCCGAGCGGCTGATCATCGCGCCGCATACGGCGACCGAACTTGTCGGCCGGCTGGCGGATGCCGGACTAGTCGAACGTCATGCCGATCCGGCCGACAGGCGCCGCCAGACTATTCTCCTGACGAATAAGGCGGACGAGCTTCTGACGCGACTGAGCGCTGTCCACCTTTCGGAAATAAGGGAGATGGCCCCGAAATTGATCGAGCTCCTCCTCGAACTCCAGAAGACGGCATCAAAAGCTGAATAACTATTGCGGCGGCGTAGCCGACTTGCCGCCTCAACCCAAAAGCGTCTTCTTGAGCCGATGGATATGGGCGGCGCCAATGCCGCAACAGCCGCCGATGATGGTCGCGCCGGCATCGGCCCAGGAACAGGCATAGCGCGAATAGGCGTCGTCATTCAGATCGCTGCGGGTATCGTGCAGGCCTTCATTGGCGGCTGCGTCGCCTGTTTCCCCTTCGAAGGCATTGGCATAGACACCGATTTCGATGGAGGCATCCATCTTTCGGAAGACACGCGTTGCCGTCTCCACCGCCGCCTGCATGACTTCGGGCTTGCTGCAATTAAACAGGAGAGCTTCAGCGCCCGATGAAGCCGCCCAGGATGCCGCATCCTCGACCTTTTCTTCGGAGCGAAGCTTCGGTTCGCCGCCGCTGATGGCTGCCTCGTCATCCGCCAATGTGAAGGAAATCCAGAACGGCTTGCCTGATGCCGCCACTGCCTCGCGGACAGCCTCTGCCTCGGCGATCAGGCTCAACGTCTCGCCGAGCCATATATCGACGAAGGGGCCGAGGTTTTCGACGAGCACCTCGAGATAATCCTGCACCCGCGAAGGCTGAAAATTCTGCGGCTCGTATGAGCCGAAGATCGGCGGCAGCGACCCGGCAACCAGCACCTTCCGATCCGTGGCGGCATCCGCCGCCTCGCGCGCCAAGCGACCGGCGAGACGGATCAGCTCCGCCCCTTCCTTCTGGAACCGGTCCTCGCCGATGTGAAAGGGCACGAGCGCATAGCTGTTTGTCGTAATGACCTCAGAGCCGGCGGCGATGAATTCCTGGTGTACTCTACGGACGATATCCGGCGAGTTGATCAGCGCCAATGCCGACCATTCCGGTTGTTTCAGTTCGGCACCCAGCCGCAGTAGCTCGCGGCTCATGCCGCCATCGAGAATTCGCGTCGTGCTCATGAAGAGGTCTCCATTCAGGCTGTCGCGCCGTCAGCGGCGGCGGGCTTTTCATAACAAAGTGGGCGAGGTGCGCGTGGTCGTGCGCGAGGGAATTCATGGGCCAGTCCCTTTCCGTCGGCCTAGCGGCGAACCGGCACCTGCGCTTCGAGACCTCGGAAGACGTGGGCGATGACTGCCGTCAAGGCGAGATAGAAGAGGGTGACGACCAGCAGCGGTTCATAGACGAGCAGCGTGTCCTGCCGAACCTTGTTTGCCACGGCGTAGAGATCCATCACCGTCACCGTAAAGGCGAGCGGTGTCGCCTTGAGCTGCATGACGATCTCTCCCGCAATCGTCGGCAGGGCGATGCGAATGGCGCGCGGCAGCCAGATGCGCCGGGTCAGCATCCAGGGTGAAAGGCCGAAGGCCCGGCCGGCTTCGAGCTCGCCCTTGGGAACGGCAAGCAGCGCGCCGCGCAACACCTCCGCCTCATAGGCTGCGTAGTTCAGGGTAAAACTGACGGCGGCGAAGAAGAAGCCCTCGCGCAGGATCGGCCAGAACAGGCTCTGGCGGATGCCGGGGACCATGGGCAGCAGCGAGCCCACCCCGTAGTAGAGAAGCCATAGCTGTATCAGCAGCGGCGTTCCGCGAAAGAAGGTGCAGTAGCTGCGCGCCAGGAGCCGCGTCAGTCTGCCGCCGCTGACCTGCGCGAAGGCGAGGCCTATGGCGATGACGAAGCCGAACACCACGGAGATCACCAGCAGGCAAACAGTCTGCCAGGCGCCGGTCAGAAGCAGCGGCCAATAGGAAGAGATCCAGGCGAAACTCATGGGGCGCTTTCTTCAGGCAAGGCGCGGCTGTCCCCGCCGTACCCGTCCTTCGATCAGTTTGAAGACGACGTTGGAGACAAGCGTGATGGCGAGATAGAGAAGGGCCGAAGCAAGGAAAAAGACGAAGTAATGCTTGGTGCTAGCCCCGGCAAGCCGGGTGGCGAGCGCCAGTTCCTGGTAGCCGACGACCGCTACCAGCGCGCTGTCCTTGGTGACCGACATCCACAGATTGGCAAGACCCGGCAGCGCGTTTGGCAGGAGCGCCGGCAGCAGGACCCGGCGGAACCTCAGCACCGGCCCCATGCCGAAGGCCTTGGCGGCCTCGATCTGGCCGACGGGAATGGCGAGGATCGCGCCGCGCAACACCTCCGTCATGTAGGCACCCTGCACGAAGCCCAGCACCGCGACGGCCGCGACGAAGCCGTTCACATTGACCGGCGGCAGGTCCAACGCGGCGAGCAGCCGGTTGAGGCCATCGGTGCCCGCATAATAGAGCCCGACGATCAGGATCAACTCGGGAACGGCGCGGATCAGCGTGGTATAGAGATCGAGCACGACGCGAAGTATGCGGTTGCCCGAAAGCTTTCCAAGTGCGCCGCCCGTGCCGAGCAGCAGGCCGATCGCGAAGGCGCAAGCCGAGATGGCGACCGTGGAGACTGCACCTGCCAGAAGAACGCCGCCCCATCCCGGAGGATAGGGAGACAGCAGGTCCAGAATACCTTGTTGCGTGGTCGCCATTATCAGGACTGCTTACTTCGCGCCGTAGATGTCGAAATCGAAGTATTTCTTGGTGATGGCGTCATACTGGCCGCTGGCGCGAACCGCTGATATCGCCGTGTTCAGCTTGGCTTTCAGCTCCGTATCTTCCTTGCGCAGGCCGCCCGAAACGCCGGCTCCGAGAATCTCCTTGTCGTCGGCGACGTCGCCCATCTTGGCGCAGCAATCCTTGCCGCCATCGCTTTTGAGGAAAGCGTCAAGCGCCAGTGAATCGCCGAAGACATAGTCGATACGGCCGGAGGCGAGGTCTTGAAACGCCTCATCGAGCGTCTGGTAGGTCTTTTCCTCGGCAGCCTCGGCGAAATACTTCTTGTAATATTCCGACTGGATCGTCGACACCTGAATGCCGATAGTCTTGCCCTTCACGTCCTCGGCAGTGGCGCCCGGTTTCTGGTCCTTGGGACCGATCAAGGTGCTCGGGGTGTTGTAGTATTTGTCGGTGAAGTCGATCACCTTCGAGCGTTCCGCGGTGTTCGACATCGACGACCAGATCACGTCGAACTTCTTGCTCTGGAGAGCCGGAATGAGACCATCCCAAGAAATCTCGACGATCGAGCATTTCTCCTTCATCTCTTCGCATACGGCATTCATCAAGTCGATTTCCCATCCCTGCCATTGGCCGGAGGCGTCCTTGGCGAAGAAGGGCGGATAGGATTCGTTCATGACGCCGAAGCGGACTTCGGCCTGTGCGGTGACGGCCGAAAGCACGAGTGCCGCGCCGGCGAAAAGCGTGGGAAGCAGTTTCATTCGCAGGATTCTCCTGGTTTGTGTTGTCGATGAGAGCTCGGAGTGCATCAGTGGGCGCTGAGGCCGGTGAATTCCCGGCAGCGGGCGCTGACCGGCGCCCCGAATATCTGTTCCGGCGGGCCTTCTTCCTCGATCCGCCCCTGATGCAGGAAGAGAACACGGCTGGAGACATCCCGGGCGAAGCGCATTTCATGCGTGACGATCAGCATGGTCCGGCCTTCTTCCGCGAGATCGCGAATGACCTTCAGCACCTCGCCGACCAGCTCCGGATCAAGCGCCGATGTCGGCTCATCGAACAGCATGACATCAGGATCCACGCAGAGCGCCCTCGCAATCGCCGCACGCTGCTGCTGGCCGCCGGAGAGGAAAGCCGGATAGGCGTGGCGTTTGTCGAAGAGCCCGACCTTGTGGAGCAGGGCCTCAGCCTTTTCGATGGCCTCGCGCCGCGAAATGCCCATGACGTGCACCGGGGCCTCAATGACGTTTTCCAGCACCGTACGATGGGCCCAGAGATTAAAACTCTGGAAGACCATCCCCAATCCGGTCCGTATCCGTTCGATCTGCCGCCAGCTGCGCGGCTGCAGCCGGCCGTCCCGCCCCATCTTCAGCGCGACCTCCTCGCCGTTCACGGCGATGCGGCCACGATCCGGCGTTTCCAGGAAATTGATGCATCTGAGAAAGGTGCTCTTGCCGGAACCCGACGAGCCGATGATCGAAATCACATCAGACTTGTGGGCCTCAGCCGAAATACCCTTGAGAACCTCTTGCGAGCCGAAGCTTTTATGAAGATCTTCGACGCGAAGAGCAGGAAAGGGTTGATCTGGCATGCATGGTTCCGGCTGAATTGAGCTTGCGAAGGATAATGATAAAATAACGCGGTTTTTTCGCGCAGTTTTCATCTATTCTGCATATTTTATGCAAAATAATCTTCCTCGTGCGGCAAGTACGGCAGAATGCGCGAATTGCTGCGGCGAGAACTAGGACTGGACAATGGAACAACTCGATCGTTTTGACCGTGACATTCTCGATATCGTTCAGCGCGACTGCCAGCTGAAAGCCGAAACGATCGCCGAACGGATCGGACTGTCGGTCTCGGCCGTGCAGAGGCGGTTGAAGCGGCTGCGCGAAGAAGGAATCATCAAGGCGGAGGTAGCCGTCGTCGACCGCAAGGCGACGGGCACAGCGATGGTGTTTATCGTCGGAATGGAGATCGAGCGCGACAATTACGACGCGCTGGCCAAGTTCCGCCTCTGGGCTGAGAAGCAGGATCACATCCAGCAGGTCTATTATGTCACAGGCGCGGTCGATCTGATCGCAATCGTCACCGCCCGCGACGTCGAGCATTATGACGACATCGCTGCCTTGATCATGGCTGACAATCCGCAGATCCGCCGCATGCACACGAATGTCGTGCTGCGGGATGTCAAGCTCGGCCTGTTCGTCCCGCTGGAATAGCGCAGACGCGATGGCTCCGCCGGCGTTGGTTCCGACAAGCCGCTGGACTCGCATTTGACAAAGGGCATAATTCCCGGCGCAAATTCTCGGGAGGAATGATCGTTGACGTTACGACACCAGATCATCGCATTGGCGATCGTTCCGCTCGTCATTTCGATCCTTGCGATCACCACCTTCATCACATGGCAATCGGCAAACCTCGCCAAGAATAGCATCGACACGTTCGAGCAGAACATGCTGAAGACCAAGGAAGCCGAGATCCTCAACCTGACCAACCTTGCCCTGTCCGCCATCCAGACGATCTATGATAATGCCGGTCCCGATGATGAAGCCGCCAAGCAGCAGGTGGCGACGATCCTGACCTCGCTCGATTACGGCAAGGACGGATATTTCTTTGTCTACGATTACGACGGAAACAACATCGTCCATCCGCGCCAGAGTTTCCGGCATGGGCACAATTGGCTCGACCTTACCGACCCGGATGGCGACAAGGTCATCGCCGAACTGATCGCCACCGCAAGAGCGGGCGGGGGTCTGCATCAGTACAAATGGCAGAAGCCATCGACCGGACAGATCGCCGACAAGCTCTCCTTCGTCGTCAGTCTCGACAAATGGCACTGGGTCGTCGGCACCGGCGTTTACCTGGATGACGTCTTTGCCCAAAGCGCCGCCGCCAACGCCGGAATGCGCGCCAACATAAGACGGACCTTCATCATTGTCGCGTTGATCGCCGTACCTTCCGTGCTTGTCGTTTTCACGACCTGCATGCTGCTGACGTTCCACGAGCGCCGCATGGCCGACAGCCGGCTCAAGGCGCTGACACAGCGGGTCATCGATACGCAGGAAGAAGAGCGCGCACGGCTTGCACGCGAGTTGCATGACGGCATTTCTCAAAATCTCGTCGGCGTGCGCTATGCGATGGATCTTGCCGGCCGCAAGGTCAGAACCAATGTCGACGATGCGGCGCTGACGATCGACCGCGGTGTGGAGGCGCTGAACGGCGCCATCAAGGAAATCAGGCGGCTGTCGCACGATCTGCGGCCGCGCGTGCTCGACGACCTCGGCCTGACGGCTGCTCTCGAGGCGCTGTGTTATCATTTTGCCGAGCGGACGGGGATCGAGACGAAAATCGACGCTTCGGGTTTCACCGACACGCTGAAACCCGAAGCCAATACCGCGCTTTATCGTGTCGCACAGGAAGCGTTCAACAACGTCGAACGCCACTCGGGTGCCTCCCGGCTTGCGGTCAAGCTCTGGAGCGACGGCGGCCGGGCCCGCATGACGATCACCGACAACGGCACTGGCTTCGACGGCATCAAGGACGGGGTCTCCGGCAGATCAGGTCTCGGCCTGCGCAACATGCAGGAGCGGATGGCC
The DNA here is from genome assembly GCF_004306515.1 of Rhizobium beringeri. NCBI lineage: Bacteria > Pseudomonadati > Pseudomonadota > Alphaproteobacteria > Hyphomicrobiales > Rhizobiaceae > Rhizobium > Rhizobium beringeri. The sequence continues at coordinate 418,907 of NZ_SILG01000004.1, forward strand.
CACTTCCGCGGCCTGTTGCTGATCAACAGCAGCGAGACCGGGACGACGCTGACGGCGATGATGCCGAAATCGGCTAATCGTCCCGCCGATCGGCAGGCAGAAGCTGCATGACCGAACGCCCGAAAATCAGGGTGCTCTTGATCGACAATCATCCGCTGGTGCTGGACGGATTGAAGGCCGTGCTCGAAACATTCGACCATATCGAAGTTGCCGGTACGGCCGGGCTCGCCCAAACGGGGCTCGAGATCGGCCGGCAGGTTCTGCCGCAGGTCGTGCTGATGGACATCAACATGCCCAAGCTGAGCGGCATCGATGCAATAGAATTGTTCAGGAACGAACTTCCTCAGGCGCGGGTCGTGATGCTCTCCATGCATGACAGCCGCGAGTATATTTCCTCCTCGGTCATGCACGGCGCTGCCGGTTACATCCTGAAGGACGTTTCGACCGACGAGATCGTCTCGGCGATCGAGACCGTGGCGGGTGGGGGGACATATTTCTCGTCCGGTGTCTTCGACGCGCTGATGGGCGAACGCGCGGAGGAGGGTAGCGACCCCCTGACGCCGCGCGAACGAGACATTCTCGGGCTGATCGTGGCCGGCAGAAGCAACAAGGAGATCGCCGAAACGCTCGGGATCACCTCCGCCACGGCGGAAACCCATCGCAAGAACCTCAAGAAGAAGCTCGGTATTGCCACCACAGCGGGCCTCATCCGCTATGCGCTCGATCACGGCATCGTCTCGAAAGTCGGATAGATCGCGTCTACCCACTTCTGGGTAGGCCCCGGCATTTCAGTGCCAACTCGATCTTGCGAGCTTAAAACCGGCGCCATAGGACTCCATCCACGGCTGGCCAAGTGCGAGCCGTTGGGAGGAATTCACATGCGTTACATCAGCTTCCGATCGGTCGGAAAACCTCGAGCGACCCGCGCCGGGCCGCCGCGGCCGCCGGCTGACAGACCTGCCTTCCACGCCGACAACTGGAACATGGCGACCGCCGCCCGCGGCGCCTGAAAGGTATTCCGACATGGAAAAACCACGTAGCAAGGCAGCGCTCTGGCTGCTTGTCATTCCCTACATAGGTCTGCTCTGGCCGCCATTTTATAATGTCCGCGAGCCATCTCTTTTCGGCTTTCCCTTCTTCTATTGGTATCAGCTTCTCTGGGTGCCGATCACCGCAGCGCTGACCTGGATCGCCTATCGGAGCACCCGCCATGACGACTGACATCAACGGCACGGCACTTGCCGTCTTCATCTTCTTTTTCGTTTTGGTCACCGTCATGGGCTTCGTCGCCAGCCGCTGGCGCAAGCCCGAGACACTGGCCCATATCGATGAATGGGGTCTGGGCGGACGCAACTTCGGCACCTGGATCACCTGGTTCCTCGTCGGCGGCGATTTCTATACGGCGTACACCGTGATCGCCGTCCCGGCGCTGGTCTATACCGTGGGAGCCTACGGCTTCTTTGCGCTGCCCTACACCATCGTCGTTTATCCCTTCGTCTTCATGGTGATGCCCGTTCTGTGGAAACGCGCCAAGGATTTCGGCTATGTGACGGCTGGCGACGTCGTCCACGGTCAATACGGATCGCGCGGTCTCGAACTCGCCGTCGCGGCAACAGGCGTCATCGCCACCATGCCCTATATTGCCCTCCAGCTCGTCGGCATGACGGCGGTGCTGAAGGCGCTCGGGCTGCATGGTGAACTGCCGCTGGCGATCGCCTTCATCGTGCTGGCGCTCTACACCTACTCCGCGGGCCTGCGCGCGCCGGCCCTGATCGCCTTCGTCAAGGACATCATGATCTATATCGTCGTGATCGCGGCCGTCGCACTGATCCCGTCGAAACTCGGAGGCTACGCCAATGTCTTTGCCTCGGCCGATGCGGCCTTCCAGGCCAAGGGTTCCGGCAACCTGCTGCTCGGGGGCAATCAGTATGTCGCCTATGCCACGCTCGCCTTGGGTTCGGCGCTCGCGGCCTTCATGTATCCGCATACGCTGACGGGCATCTTTGCCTCCAACAGCGGCAAGACGATCCGCAAGAATGCGATCATGTTGCCCGCTTATACGCTGCTGCTCGGCCTTCTGGCACTGCTCGGCTATATGGGGCATGCCGCCAACCTGAAGCTCGACAGTGCCAATGACGTCGTTCCCACGCTGTTCAAGACGCTGTTTTCGGGCTGGTTCTCCGGCTTCGCCTTTGCGGCGATCGCTATCGGCGCACTGGTGCCGGCGGCAGTGATGAGCATCGGCGCCGCCAACCTCTTCACCCGCAATTTCTGGAAAGCCTATGTCGATCCTGATGTCAGCGATGCGGGCGAGGCGAAGGTTGCAAAGATCACGTCGCTCGTCGTGAAGATCGGTGCGCTTCTCGTCATCATCTTCCTGCCGACGCAATTCGCACTCGACCTGCAGCTGCTCGGCGGCATCTGGATCCTGCAGACGCTTCCGGCGCTGGTCTTCGGCCTCTATACCAACTGGTTCCGTGCACCCGGCCTGCTTGCCGGCTGGTTCGTCGGCTTCTGCGGCGGTACTTTCCTCGTCTGGGATGCCGGCTGGAAGCCTCTGCATCTGATCAGCCTCGGCGGTGAACCCTTCACCGTCTACACGGGACTGCTGGCGCTTGCGGCCAACATCGCCGTTGCCCTCGTAGTCAACGCCCTGCTTCCGGCCAAGGCTCCGGTCCGGGCCTAGAGCATGATGCCGAAAAGTGTGAGCGGTTTTCGGACAACATCATGCTCACCTTCCTTGATCCAAAAATGCCAAGGGCAGCAAACGCTGCCCTTCGCAAAATTATCCCGCTTTGGCGTTCCAGCATAGGCTGGAGAGAGATCAGGGCGACTTAAAACTCTTCCCAATCGCCGGCCACTGCTGCATTCCCATTCGTCTGGAACGACTTACCCAGCTTGGCAATCATCTGGCGCGCAGGCGAGGGCGTCGGCTGAGCACGGGGCGCCGCGATAGCGGGCTGCGATACGCGCTTCGGTGCCACCGCTCCGCCAATGTTGAACTGGCCCAGCAGCTGGAACAGCGCGTCGGCTTCCTTGGCGAGCTTGTGGGCGGCCGCTGTGGCTTCTTCCACCATGGCGGCGTTCTGCTGCGTCCCCTGATCCATCTTGTTGACGGCGGTATTGATCTCTTTCAGCCCCGTCGCCTGCTCTTGCGAAGCGCCGACGATGGCCCCTACATTGCCGTCGACCTGCTGTACCTGCTCCGCAATCTCTTTCAGCGCCCTTCCGGTCTCGCCAACCAGGGCCACGCCGCTTTTGACGTGGCCGTTCGAAGCGTTGATAAGTTCCTTGATTTCTTTTGCCGCCTTGGCGGAGCGTTGCGCCAGCTCGCGCACTTCCTGAGCGACAACGGCAAAGCCCTTGCCTGCCTCACCGGCACGGGCGGCTTCGACGCCGGCATTGAGCGCCAGCAGGTTGGTCTGGAACGCGATTTCATCGATGACGCCGATGATGCTGCCGATTTCGGTGGCGGAGGATTCGATCTTGCCCATGGCATCGACCGCATCCCGAACGACGCTTCCCGAACGCTCCGCGCTATCCTTCGTCTTGCGAACGAGCTGGCCGGCTTCCTGAGCCTTGTTGCTCGAGTCGGCAACGGTGGTCGTAATTTCTTCCAGGGCAGCGGCGGTTTCCTCCACCGAGGCTGCCTGCTGTTCGGTCCGCTTGGCGAGATCGTCCGAGGCCGAGCGGATCTCCTGTGCACCGGCGGCGATGGCGCTGGCGTTCTGGGCAACCTTCTGCATGGCGGCACGGAGCTTTTCGACCGCAGAATTGAAGTCGGCGCGGAGCTTTTCCAGAGACGGAATGAACGGAGTGCCGATCTGCTGTGTAAGGTCGCCGTCAGCCAGCGCCTGCAATGCATCGCCAAGCTGACCGACAGCCTGGTCCGTCTGCTCGGCAAGGGTGCGGCGTTCATCTGCATCCTGCTCGAGCCGATGCCGCTCCGACACGGCCCGCTTCGCCTCGGCGTCGGCTTCCCGTTCGGCCTTTGCCGAAATTGCGTCGCGCAGCCCGGCCACCGCCCGTGCGAGCTTGCCGATCTCATCGCCTCGCGCTTCGAGACGGCGATCACCATTAAGATTGCCGTCCGCCATCGCCTTCAGCGAAAGCTGAAGTTTTGCCAGCGGGCCGACGATCGTGCGTGCGGTCACGGCGGCGGCAACGAGTGAAAGAACAGCCGCAATGCCAAGCGCGGTCAGGGCCAATGGCTTGAAGCCGCTTGCCGTGCTGCGAACCTCGCCACCAATCGATTTGTTCAGCGCTTCCTGATAGTCGATAAATTTGTTGATGGCGCCAAGCCAGGCAACGAAAGCCGGTCGAGCCTGTTCGAGCAGGATCTTTCGAGCGGCCTCGCCGTCGCCCTTCTCCTGCAGCGCAATAATCTGGGCGACCAGAGGATTGGTCTTCGCCTGGATGTCTGCAATCTCACCGAGAATGGTCTTTTCCTGTTCCGTCGCACCGGCCGGAGAGGCAACCATATCCGCCATGCGCTTTTCATTCTCGGCGTAGGAGGCGGCCAGCTTCTCGATCAATGCCTCGGCGGTCTTCCGTTCATCGGCAGACGTCACCAGAGTGACGTCGCGGATGGCGATTGCCCGATCATGCACGCTGCCGCGATAGTTGATGGCAAACCGTTGCTTCACGCTGTTGACGTCGTTGATGGTTTCAAGCTTATCGTTGATCTGCGCAACTTTTTCCGTCGAATAGATGGTCAAGCCGACCATCAGCAAAAGGAGAACGCTGAAGCCAAGCGCCAGGCGCGCCACAACCCCGAAACTCATGATATTCTTCATATGCACTCTCCCCTCGCGGTGAGGTTTGTTGGAAGGATGTCTCGGCAGCCAGGATTGCTTGTCATGTCTCATTCAAATGCAGAGCCTCGGTGTCTCCGAGTGCATCCGACAGGCACCCCTGTGCCGGAATCGCGCTTGAGATACGGACATCCGTCAAAGCAATAAAAGCCGATTTTGATGCGAAATTCGGGTGCCTGACCCGCCATCATGGCGGAGGTGACGGCCCTCAAAGAACGTCGCCCCGATATCTAAAAAAATTAGAGGAATATATTTTAGAGAGTGTAAACGGAGCCGGCAGAGCATGGCTATAGCGTCTATTTGGATAGCATTTGCGCTTTTCGGATGGACCATTTGACGAGCGCTCTCCCGGTAGTTGCGAAATCTCCAACCTCCCCTGCGCAACAAGGTTCTGCGGCTTGCCTGCGACTACGCGACGCCGTCCTGGCATCGGGTAGTGATTTGCTGAAAGGTCTCGGCAATCGGCATGAATTGCAGCTGCGGTGCCGGAGCGTTGGCGCTTCCGGCTTCAGCCGCGTAGCAGCGGAAGAAGCTGATCGCCCTGCCGCTTGATTTCGGAGAGATAGGGCGTGTCGGACAGCACGAAGTGGGTGATGCCGAGATCCTGATATTTGCGCAGCGAGCGGGCGACGTCTTCAGCCGAACCGACCAGCCAGGTGGTGCCGGCGCCGCCGCCGCCGAACTTGCCCGGGGCAGTATAGAGGTTGTCGTCGAGGACGTCGCCGCGCTCATGCAGATCGAGCAGCCGCTGCTGGCCGACGGCGAGCGCGCGCTGGTGATCGTGCCAGCCAGTACCCTTGCTTCTCGCCATCTCGGCGACCTTCGCCTCGGCGTCAGTCCAGGCCTGTTCGGTGGTGTCGCGGACCAGCGTCGTTATCCGCAGGCCGAATTCCAGCGGCGGGAGGTCGCGGTCCAGTTCCCGGCTCAACGCCTTGAGCCGCGCGATCCGTTCGCCGACACCGTCGAGGGGCTCGCCCCAGAAAAGCTGGACATCGGCCTCGGTGGCTGCCACCCGCTCGGCCGCCTCCGAAGCGCCGCCAAAATAGAATTTGGGGTGTCGGCGGTCGCCGCGGACCTGGATGCGTGGCACCACGGTGGAGTCGGCAACCCGGAAGTTCTCGCCCGCCGAGGTGACATTGTCTTCGGTCCATAATCTTCGGACCAGCCGCATGAACTCCTTGGTGCGACCGTAGCGGTGCGCCTGATCGCCCTCGCTGTCGCCGTAGGCAGCCAGGTTGTCCTTGCCCGACACGATGTTGATCCGCACGCGGCCGCCGGTCAGATGGTCCAGCGTCGCTGCCGCGGAAGCGAAATTCGCCGGTCGCCAGTAGCCTGGACGGATCGCAATGAGCGGTTCGAAGGTGGTCGTCCGGGCGGCGAGCGAAGTTGCGACGGTAAACGTGTCAGGGCGGCCCCAACCGGTGCCGATGAGCGCGCCCTTCCAGCCATGTTCCTCCAGCGCCTTTGCGTGGCTGGTCAGCGTATCCAGGCTGTTGTGGTTCTCGACGGCGGAATCGCCGCGATGGCCGGCTTTGACGTCGTTGGGAATATACCAGAGAAATTCGGAATTATTGCTCATGCGATGCTGCGGTTCTTTGTGTGATTGGAACAAAGCGAGGGGAAGCCCCCTCATGAAATCATACGGCTGCCTGCACCTGCTGCTGCCCCGCCTGAACCACAAAGCCATTCGGCGGGCGTTGGAGGCCAAGGTTCTCCCGCAGCGTCGTGCCTTCGTATTCGTGCCGGAACAGGCCGCGCTTGCGCAGGATCGGGACGACCTGATCGACGAAATCGGTCAGAGCGGTGGGCAGGATCGGCGGCATGATGTTGAAGGCGTCGGCAGCGCCGTTTTCGAACCAGCTCTGCATCGCATCGGCGATTTGCTCGGGCGTTCCCACAACCGTCCGATGGCCGCGAGCGGTGGCGACCGCCAAATAAAACTGGCGCAGCGTCAGATTGTTGCGCGATACCAGGTCGGAAACCAGCTTGAGGCGGCTCTTGTTGAGTTCGGTATTTTCAGGCAGGGGAGGGGCGGGATCATCCAGCGAGTAGCCGGAAAGGTCGACGCCCTTGTAGTGGCGGGCAAGGATATTCCAGGCGATGGAGGGATGAACCAGCGACTGGATATGGTCGTAGTTCGCCTGGGCTTCCGCTTCCGTCCCGCCGAGAACGGGGAATATGCCGGGACTGATCAGCAGTTCGTCCGGCCGGCGTCCGTAGCGGGCGAGCCGCCCTTTGACGTCGGAATAGAATTCCTGCGCATCCTCGAAGGTCTGGTTGGCGGTAAAGATCATCTCGGCCGTGCGGGCGGCAAGTTCGCGCCCCGGTTCCGATGCACCGGCCTGCACGATGACAGGATAGCCCTGAACTGGACGGCCGACGTTGAGCGGACCGGCCACCGAGAAGAATTTGCCCTTGTGATCAACGAGATGCACCTTGTCGGGATCGAGATAGACCCCGCTTTCCTTGTCGCGAATGAAGGCATCGTCTTCATAGGAATCCCACAAGCCCTTCACCAGGTCGACGAATTCCTCGGCCCGCTCATAACGATCGGCATGGGCGGGATGGCCTGCGATTGAAAAATTCTTCGAAACATCCGCACCCGTCGTGACGACGTTCCATGCCGCACGACCCTTGGAGATATAGTCCAGCGACGCAAATCTGCGGGCGAGAAGGTAAGGGTCCTCGTAGGTCGTCGATGCCGTGGCGACGAAGCCGATATGTTTGGTCACCTGGGAGAGGGCCGCCCAGAGGGTCAGCGGCTCGAAATGCGCGCCCTGGGCGGTGCGACGAAGCGCTTCCGGATCCTTGGCTCGGTCCCATCCCGCCGGGCTGTCGGCGACGAAGACGAGATCGAATTTGCCGCGTTCGGCGGTCTGGGCGAGCTCGCGGTAGTGATCGATATTGAGGCCGGCATCGGCCTGCGCCTCCGGATGGCGCCAGGCGGCGATATGATGGCCGGTCGCCATGATGAATGCGCCAAGCCGCATTTGCCTTTTCGATGTGCTCATTGGCTTATCTCCAGATCAAATTGAACTGTTGCTGATGTCAGGCGGCCTTGCGGCCCGGAAGCTCGACCCCGAGCCGGCTGAGGAGGTGGATTCGGAATTGCGCAAAGCGCGGATCGCCGTGATCCCGCGGCGTCGGCAGATCGATCTTGAGATCCTCGATGAGGCGGCCTTCGTCGAGAACTAGTATGCGGTCGGCCAGCGAAATCGCCTCGTCGACGTCGTGGGTGACGAGCAGCACGGCAGGACGGTGTCTTGCACACAACTCCCGCAGCAGATCATGCATTTTCAGCCGGGTCAGCGCGTCGAGCGCGCCGAACGGCTCATCGGCGAGAAGCAGGGCCGGTTCGCGCACCAGCGAACGGGCAAGGGCGACCCTCTGCTGCTCGCCACCCGAAAGCTGGTTCGGCCACGCCGTTTCCCGGCCCGCAAGTCCTACCTCCGCCAAAGCCTTCCGTCCGGCTTCCTGGCCGGAAGGTCCACGTAGGCCGAGCGTGACGTTCTGGATGACGGTACGCCACGGCAGCAGGCGGGCGTCCTGAAAAACCACCGAAAGGCTCTCCGGCGTCCCGAGGGTGCCGGTTCCCTCGACACCATGATCGAGACCGGCAAGAGCCCTGAGGAACGTGCTTTTGCCGGAGCCACTGCGGCCGAGCAGGGCAACAAACTCGCCTTCCTCGATATCGAGATCGACGCCGTCGAGGATCGTCTTCGTCGCAAACCGCCGTGCGAGGTTTCGCACGTGGACGGCCTTGCTTACGGGCTTCAGTTTGCCAGGGTGCGGCGCCATGAGAGGACCCTCCGTTCAAGCAGGCGGACGAGACCGTCCGAAACGAGACCGAGCAGCACATAGACCACCAGGCCGACGAGAATGACGTCCGTCTGCCCGTAATTGCGGGCAAGATCGATCATGTAACCGAGCCCGCTGGTGGCGTTGATCTGCTCGACCACGACGAGAGAAACCCAGCAGAGGGTGACGGCGAACCGCAGGCCCAGAAGGAAACCCGGCAGGGCGCCGGGCAGCACCACCTGAAGGATGAAGTCCTTCTGGCTCATGCGCAGGGTCTCGGCCAGCTCGACATAACGGCTGTCGATGCTGCGGAGCGCATTGTGGGTGTGGATGTAAATCGGCACGATCACGGCCAGCGCGATGGTCGTGACCTTCATGCTCTCGCCGATGCCGAACCACAGGATCAGCAAGGGGATCAGGGCCAGCGTCGGTATCGCACGCTTGATCTGGACCGGCCCGTCGATCAGGGCTTCACCGATCCGGGAAAGGCCGGCGATAACCGCCAGGATCGTGCCGATCAGCAATCCGATGCTAAGGCCGAGCAGGGCGCGCGTCGCCGACGTCACGAAATTGTCCTGCAGGCGACCCTGCTCTATGAGTCTTACGAAAGCCTCGACCACTGTCCACGGCGCCGACAGGATGCGCGGGTCGATCCATCCCAATGCCGAACCGACGACCCAGGTCAGGACAAGCAATACCGGCCCGATCTGCAACCCGAAAGGGATCGCGGGTCCGGGACCCAGCCTGCGTCGGGCGCGAGGGCCGGCGGAGCTCGCCGGGCCAACCGGCTTTGCCAGGCGTGAGCCTGCATGCGCAACTCTCCCGCTTGTTGTCAGGGATAGTTTGGCCTCATCTGCATCCCAAGTGGTTGCCATGTTTCAGATCTCCTCTCCGAAGGAATGTCGAACGTTACTGGCTCTTGGCCAAAGCTTCGGCGCCGAGCTTTTCGAAGCGGTTGTCGAAAATCTGCTCCACATTGAAGGGTTTGTAGCCAAGCTCGTCCGCCAGCAGGTTGATGGTCTCCTGGTGGCGCTTCTTCACTTCGCTCCAATTGGCGGGAACGATCTGTTCGCCGGTCATCTTGACCAGATATTCCCCGTCCTCCTGGCTGAGGCCCTGCTGACCAACGTAATATTCCTTGATCCAGAGGTCCGGGTTGCGGTTCACCCATTCGGTAGCGCGCGCCCACAGCCCGACATATTCGGCGAGAGCTGCTGCCTTGGCGGGATCATCCAGAACCCATTGCGGCGCATAAAGATGGCTCGGATCATCCCGCAGGCCATGCTCCAGGAGGGTCGCGCCATCCGGTCCGTATTGGGTGATATAGCGCCTGATATAGACGGTGCCGAGCGGTGCGATGTCGACCTGCCTGCTCGCCAATGCCTTAGGATAGACGTCGCTGGTGCTTGGCAGTTCCACCAGAGTGACGTCGCTGCTCTTTAGACCTGCCGCGTGCAGCGCGCGCAGGACGAGCGTGCCCTGGGCCTGGCCCGGGCTGAAAGCGATGCGTTTGCCGCGGAAATCCGCCAGCGTCTTGACCGTCGCGCCCGGTGCGATGCCGAAGCGGTAGATGGGATTGGCAATCGGGTCTCGGCGTTCGCGATAGGCGATGTTGCGGACGGGCAGGTTGTTCCAGTTGGCGAAGATGGAGGGGATCTCGGCCACCGATCCGACATCGAGCGCATGGGCGCGGAAAGCTTCCGACGTCTGCGGCCCGCCGTTGATATTGGCCCATTTGACTTCAAAACTGAGCTCCTTGCCGAGGCCGGACACTTCGAGAGCTTTCTGGGTGACCGGATCGCCGATCGTCAGCACCGTGCCTGGCGGCACTTTGGAAAGCAGGGGGGCGTCTGTCTGGGCTACCGCCGGACCATGAATGGCACCGAGACCAAGCAGACTGAACAACGCAATTTTGAATGTCTTTGCCAATGTCATCTTTGCCAACGTCATCGTCGATCTTCCCGTTTCGGATTGTTGTTTGCAGGAACGATGCACGGTAAGATGGCGGATAATCTACTAAATCGATAGACTATTTAGTTTAATAAACGCGTTGCTGGTGGAAAATTGTCCCCAAAAGTCGAGCAACCGGAACGATCGCATCCGGTGCCTTCGCAGGATGATCGGGATTAGCAGGCGTGAAAAAAGCGCCTGGGACGCTCGTCCGCGGGCGCTTTACGGGTCTTTGTTCAAACCCTAGTTCTTAACTTAGGGCCGGGAAGCGGACCAGAGCAGTCGCCCGGGCCGTCGCAGACGTCGGGCTTGCCTGCTGTCAGGCGCTATGCGGTGCGTATTCGTTGGCCGCGAATACGTGATGATGCACCTTGCCCGTAAAGAGCTGCAGGAGTTCGCCGGTGACCTCGCGGCTCTCAGATCGCACATCCGAGAGAAGTGCTGCGTTCACCGCATCCATATCGGGATAACGAATGGCCAAGGCCATGGCATAGACCGGGGCGCCTTCGTCGCGCTCCATCCCGTCCAGCACCCGGATTTCCTCGGCACCCGGAAATTTCGTCCAGAGAGGCACGAGCCGCTGCCGCACGAATTCGCGGAATTCGACTTCTCTGCCGGGATGGATTTCGCCTTCAAACAAAGCATAACGAATGATCATAGGGTCTCTTTTCCAAAACTCGCCGGAGCTGGATCGATGTTGGTGGGCCGTCGTAAGATCAGGGCGTATCGGTCGATACGCCCTGATTGGGAGGGTTATTTGCCCCAGATTTTCTTGTATTGATCGCGATAGCCGTTGTCGGGATCGAAGCTGTTCTTCGGTCCACCGTCAAACTCGACGTTCTGGCTGGTCACCACATGGAGCGGAGACACATAGCCAGACCAGGGAGCACCCGCAAAGGCACGGTTCAATTCGTCGACGAGCTGCCAGCCCTGGAGGTTGAGCGGCTCGGCGACCGTGACGGCCTGGAACTGCTTGGCGCGGATACGCTGATAGGCGCTCTCCGAACCGTCGCCGGCTGCGACGTTCACCGGCTTTCCATCGCCTGCAATGCCGGCCGAGGCGAGCGAAGGTCCCATGAAGTCGTAATAGAGGTCGTTGATCGCCAGAGAATGCGTCCACTTCGCGCCATACTTCTGCAGAAGCGACGTGGTGAGCTGCGGCATGCGTTGAGAGGTTTCGGCAATCGGCGTGTCGACATATTCGAGCACCGTGCCGCCGAGATCCTCGATCTCCTTCTTCATGCGATCGGCCTTGGCAATCGCGATGGCATAGGTGGAGTCGGTGAAGATGATGACGCCCGGCTTGCCGCCGGCATCGGCAAAGGCCCAATCCGCCGCGGACTTCGACACTTCCATCGCATCGGTGGTCACGTTTGCGAAGACACCGACCTCGGGGACCGGACCGACGGCCGAGGCGGCGTGCCAGGAAACCATCGGAATGCCGGCAGCCTTGGCTGCTTCCATCGCCGGCTTCTGTTCGACCGCGTCAAAGCCGTTGATGATGATGCCATCCGGCTTCAGCGCCATGGCCTGGCCGAACGCCGCGGTCCGCCCGCCGATCGAACCGGCGCCGTCAAGCGCCTTCACCGTCCAGCCGAGCGCGCCCGCCGCTTCCTGAACGCCATTGACCACGCCGAGGATGCCACCATTCTTCATATCGGCGGCGAGAATAACGATGTTCTTTCCCGCAGCGCCCTTGGGGCCGCTCGTCGGGCCATCCCAGGCGCTCACCTTGGAAGCATACTTTTCGACCACGGCCTTGGCGTCGGCCATGGAATCGGCCAATGCCGGCATGCTCAGCATAACGGCGACGGTTGCGACCGTTGCCTGCAATAACGTTCTGCGCTTCATGTTCACTCCTCCATTTTGTTTGTTGTGAAATGCCGGGATGAGCCGGCATCCTCATTTGGATGCGGGTGTGATCCTCCTCACAGCTCCGCGCTTGCGCTGGGCGTAGCCTGCTATGCCGATGGCAATCAGCAGGGTCACGCCGTTGAACAGCGGTTCGACGAAGAACGACCCGCCGAATTGCTGAATTCCTGATATTCCGACCGCCAGGATGATGACGCCGATCAAGGTGCCCCAGACATTCACCCGGCCCGGCTTGATCGTTGTCGATCCGAGGAACGCGCCGACAAGCGCCGGCAAGAGATATTCGAGGCCGACGCTCGCCTGGCCGATGCGCAGCTTCGAGGCGAGAAGAACCCCGGTCAAGGCCGCCAGCAGCCCCGAGGTGACGAAGGCGCCGATCACGAATTTGCGGACCGGAATGCCATTGAGGGCCGCGGCCTTGGGATTGGCGCCGATGGCATAGAGATACCGGCCGATCGGCAGGTATTCGAGCACGATCCACATGCAGATTGCGATCAGGAGCACGTAGAAGCCGGTGATCGGCAGGCCGAACAGCATGGTGCCGTTCAGCGCATAGAATCCCTCCGGCAAGACGCCGACCACCTGCCGCCCGCCGGTGTGCCAGAGGGCAAGCGCGTATAGAACCGTTCCGGTGCCGAGCGTCGCGATGAAGCTGTCGATTTTCGCGACCTCAACCAGCAGACCGTTGATGAAGCCGGTCAGAACGCCGAGCGCGAGAACGATGACGACCGCGACCGGCCAGGGCAGGCCGTAGGCCGTCTGCAGGCTGATGGCAAGAATGTGCCAGAGCACGATGCCATAGCCGACGGTCAGATCGATGCGACCCGATGCCATCGGGATCATCGCGGCGAGCGACAGAAGCGCAATGATTGCCTTGTCGGACACGATCGAGCGGACGTTCAACAGGGTCGGGAAGGTATCGGGCAGAAGGATCGAGAAGATGACGATCAGCCCGACGGTCAGGATCACCAGCCCATAAACCGGGATCAGGCGTCCGATCTTCTGTCCTGCCGACAGACCGGCCATTTCGCTCTTGGTCGGCTCCAGAGCCGTGGATTCAATGGATTGCATGGCTGTTCTCCCGATGGCTCAAGCGGCTTCCGACGCGGATGCGGCCGTGATGACCGCCTCCGTCGTCAGAGCGCTTCCAGTCAGTTCGCTGACGATTTTCCCGCGCGAGAAAACCAGCGCGCGGTGGCAGATATGGGCGATTTCCTCGAAGTCCGTCGACACGACGACAACAGCGAGGCCGGCCTCGAGCGCCTGGGTGATCAGACGGTAGATCTCCGCACGCGCTCCGATATCGACGCCGGCGGTCGGATCTTCTGCGACCAGCAGCTTGCGGCCGGTCGCCAGCCAGCGGCCGACGACCACTTTTTGCTGATTGCCGCCCGACAGGGCCTCTACCGGCAGATCCGGGTCGTTCGGCCGCAGGCCGACGGAATGGCCGATCTTATGGGCAAGATCGGCTTCGCCGCGCGGCGACAGGAAGGACAAAAGCCCACGTCCGACGGCTCCGGGATTGAGGTAGGTATTTTCCCGAATGGAAAGCGAGAGCGCCACGGATTCCTCCGTCCGGTCACGGGCAATCAAGCCGATGCCCGACGCCATGGCGCGCAGCGGGCTGGAAAGGTCGGGGGCCTCGTCATGCAGCAGAACCGAGCCGTTGAAGGGCTCGCAACCGAACAGAGCGCGACCGATCCGTTCCTGACCGGCGCCACGCAATCCAGCCAGGCCCAAAAGCTCGCCCTCGCGGATATCGAACGATATCGCGCCCGTGCCGGCGCAAACGAGATCGCGAACCTTGACGATCGCCTTGCCGGGCGTGATCGGCGTCTTGGAAAAGAGGCTGTCGCCGCTGCGGCCGATGATCATCGTCACCAGCTCGTCGGGGGTGGTCTCGCTGACGGGCTTCTGTCCCACCATGCAGCCGTCGCGCAGAACGGCGACCCGATCGGCAATCCGGAAAATCTCGTCCAGCCTGTGCGAGACGTAGATCATGCCGACGCCGCGATCCTTTAAGGGGCGGATCGCATTGAACAGCCGATCGACTTCATCGGCGGGAAGGCTCGCCGTCGGCTCGTCGAGCACCAGCACGTCGGCTTCGACGGCAAGCGCACGGGCAATGGCGACGAGCGACTTTTCGGTGCGCGACAGCGCCGAGACCCGCGTCGTGGGGTCAAAATCGCAACCAACCAGTTTCAAGGCTTCCTTGGCGCGTGCCTGTGTCCTGTTCCAATCGATCAGGCCGCGACGCATCGAGAACCCCTGCGACAGGCCCATGTTCTCGCCGACGGTCATCCACTCGATCAAGCCGAGATCCTGGTGGATGAAGGCAACCGGCTGCCGCTCGTTCGGCTTCGGGGGACGATGATGGTAGCTCTGGCCGCGAAAAAGGATGTCGCCGGTATCGGGTTTGTAAATGCCCGCAAGCGTCTTGATGAGCGTCGACTTGCCGGCGCCGTTTTCCCCCAGCAGCGCGAGAATTTCGCCCTCGCGCAGATCGATCGAGACGTCCCGCAGCGCCTGCGTGCCGCCGAAGCTCTTGGTGATCGACTGGAACTCCAGCAGTCTCTTGGCTTCCACTGTGGCTCCTCCCAAAGCTGCGGTTGTCATTGATTGTATGTTATCGATAACATTTATCGATGGTCAAGCGGAAAGATGACGATCTCGAATTTCCCCGGAAATTGGCGTCAGCCGGCTTGAAATCCGTCGAGAAGACGCATCATCTCGGCGGAGTCCTTCGGCCCGAGGCCGGCAGCGCACAACAGGCGGTGAATCTCGACTACCGAGCCGGTCATCGGCAATGGCGTCTTCGTCTTCAGTGCAAAGGCCTGAAGTGAATCCAGGTCCTTCAACATGTTGTCGATTCGGCCTGTCGGCGAGAAATCCCGGGCAGCGAATTTTGCCATGAATTCCTGCATTATCCGGTTGTCCGCCCTGCCGCCGGCAAGGGCTGCCGGAATGGCGGCCGGATCGACGCCGCCGGCTTCAGCGAGTTTGACCGCCTCCGCGACGGCCTGAAACAGCACGGCGCAAAACAGCTGATTGATCAGCTTCGTCGTCTGCCCGGCGCCCGATGCACCCATCAGCGTGTAATTGGCGGCAAGATGCCGCATCACCACGCGCGCCCGTTCGAAATCCTCAGCGCTGCCGCCCGCCATGATCGTCAGGCGTCCACTCAACGCACCGGGCACGCCACCGGAGAGCGGGCAATCCACCCATGCCATGCCCGTTTCCCGACGGAGCCGCATCGCCATGTCGGCTGTGTCGGCCGGGTCGATGGAGGACATGTCGATCAGCACCTTGTCGGCATTTGCCGCCGCCACAACACCCTTTTCGCCGAAGACGACAGCGCGGACAATATTTGCGTGATTGAGGCTCAGCACACAAAACGCCGACCGTGAGACCGCTTCCTCCACGGAGCCAGCCGCGCGTGCGCCCTTGACCTGCAAAGCCGCGACTTTTTCGGTATCCAGGTCGAAGACGGAGACCTTATGCCCGGTTTCGATCAATCGGGTGACGATCGCCGTTCCCATGATGCCGGCACCGATGACGGCGACATCTGCTCTGTAGTCATCCTGCATGATAATCTCCTCCCTTGACGGCCATGCCGCTCAGCCGCTGGCAAGCCAGCGCCACAATATCATCCAACGCATTATCGATCGCCACTGTCACCACACCAGCTTCACCGGTCGGCGGCTCCAGCGTCTGCAGCTGGCTGTCGAGCAGCGATGCCGGCATGAAATGGCCCTGGCGAGCCTGCATCCGCGACAGCAACAGGTCGCGGGATCCTTCGAGGAAAACAAAGGCTAGACGCCCACCCGCCGACTGCCTCAACCTGTCCCGATAGCTTCTCTTCAGCGCCGAACAGGAAATCACCAATCCTTGCGACGTTTCTTGCGCGGTCCTTATTTCCTCGCCGATCCGGTCGAGCCAGGGCAGGCGGTCGTCGTCGGTCAGCGGTATGCCCTGCGCCATCTTCTCGACATTTTGAGCCGGGTGGAGCTGGTCGCCCTCCAGAAACAGCACGCCGTTTTGAGCGGCGACACGTTCTCCAACCGAGGATTTGCCGCAGCCGCTGACGCCCATGACGACGACGGCCAGCGGCGGTGCCCTTTTCTCGAAGTCCATGGTCTCGTCTCTATCAGAGGCAGGTCGTGATGCCGCCGTCGACATAAAGCGTGTGCCCGTTGATGAAGGACGAGCCGCGGCCTGACAGGAAAACGGCGGCACCCACCAGCTCCTCGACATTGCCCCAGCGTCCGGCCGGCGTCCGCTTCTCGAGCCAGGACGAGAACTCGGGATTGTCGACGAGTGCCTGATTGAGCGGCGTCTTGAAATAGCCCGGCGCAATCGCGTTGATCTGCAGACCGTACTTGGCCCAGTCGGCGCACATGCCGCGGGTCAGATTGCGCACCGCGCCCTTGGTCGCGGTGTAGGGAGCAATGCCGGGGCGCGCCAGTTCGCTTTGAACGGAGGCGATGTTGATGATCTTGCCCTGTCCGCGGGCGATCATGGGTTTGGCCGCTGCCTGGCCGACGTAGAACACGCTCGAAATATTGGTGGTCAGCAGCAGCTCCCATTTGTCCGCCGGAAAATCTTCCAGCGGCGTGCGAAACTGCATGCCGGCATTGTTGATCAGGATGTCGAGCGGCCCGATATCGGTTTCGATCGCGTCTATGCCTTCTTTGGCAGCGTCCTTGCTGGTCACGTCGAAGATCGCCGCATGGGCAGACAGGCCTTGATCCTTGAGGCTCGCGACCGCGCGTTTGACGCTTTCGGGCGTGCGGCCATTGATGATCACCTCGGCGCCATGCTGCGCCAGGCCTTCGGCCAGGGCATAGCCGATCCCCTGGCTCGAGCCGGTGATCAGGGCACGCCGTCCGGTAAGATCAAACAAATTCTTCATGTAAATCACTCCTCCGGTCTCGCCGCAGGCGACGGCTTCAACTGCCGCTGACGGTGAAACTCACTTGACATCCCTTTTCCGAATTATATGTTATCGATAACATAATCAACTGTCAAAATGCGGGATGGAAACGGAATGCCTGAGGTAGAAATCTTGATGGCCGGAGCTTATCCGGAATGGGACATGGTGGATCTGGAGGCAAACTATCGCATCCATCGCCTCTGGGAAGCGGCGGACCGGCACGAGCTGATTTCCAGGGTCGGCAAGGATATCCGCGCCATAGCGACCCGTGGCGAACTCGGAGCGTCCGCAGAGCTGATGGCGCAATTGCCGAAACTGGAAATCGTCTCCTGTTACGGCGTCGGCACCGACGCAATCGACCTGTCCTATGCCCGCGCCAACGGCATTCGCGTCACGAACACACCCGATGTGCTGACCGAAGATGTCGCCGATATCGCCATCGGACTGCTGCTTGCCACGGCAAGGCAGATCCCGCAGGCCGATGTTCTCGTGCGCTCCGGCCAGTGGGGCAATGTCGCCATGCCGCTGGTGACGCGTGTCTCGGGCAAGAAGGTGGGGATCGCCGGCATGGGGCGGATCGGCAAGGCGATCGCCAAGAGGGCTGCCGCTTTCGGCTGCGACATCTCCTATTTCGCCCGCCATGATCACAAGGATGTTGCTTACGCCTACGAGCCCGACCTGATCGCGCTTGCGGGTTGGGCCGACTTTCTGATCGTCATCGTCCCCGGCGGGGAGGCGACCATGAAGATCATCAATGCTGAGGTGCTTAGAGCGCTCGGTCCGAACGGCATCTTGATCAATGTTTCGCGCGGGACGACCGTCGATGAAGAGGCGCTGATCGCAGCCCTTCAAGACCGCACCATTCAGGCTGCTGGTCTTGATGTCTTCCTGAACGAACCGAGGATCGATGCGCGTTTCCTGACGTTGCAAAACGTCGTGTTGCAGCCGCATCACGGCTCTGGCACTTTCGAAACCCGCAAGGCCATGGGCCAACTGGTCAGAGACAATCTCGCTGCGCATTTTGCAGGTAGCCCGCTTCCAACTCCCGTCGTGTGAGGGTCCCGATATGAAAGCCATCGTCATTCATGCCGCCAAGGATCTGAGGATCGAAGAGCGCGAGCCGGAGGTTGCGGGCGCCGGGCAGGTAGAGATTGCCATCGAAGCCGGCGGTATCTGCGGTTCCGACCTGCATTATTACAATCATGGCGGTTTCGGCACCGTTCGCCTGCGCGAGCCGATGATCCTCGGCCATGAGATTGCCGGAACGGTCAAGGCGCTGGGCTCCGGCGTCACCGACCTTGCCGTCGGAGACCGTGTTGCCGTTTCCCCAAGCCGGCCGTGCAACCATTGCCAATATTGCCTGAAAGGACAGCAAAACCACTGCCTCAACATGCGGTTTTACGGCAGCGCCATGCCGATGCCGCATATTCAGGGCGGTTTTCGCCAGCGGCTGGTGGCAGAGCGTTGGCAGTGCCACAAGGTCGCGGACGGCATTTCCATTCACGAGGCCGCCTTTGCCGAACCCTTTGCGGTGACGCTGCATGCGGCAAACCGCGCCGGGTCGCTATTGGGCAAACGGGTGCTGGTCACCGGTTGCGGCCCCATTGGGATGTTGGCGATCGTTGCGGCCCGCGTCCTCGGCGCCCGTGAGATCGTCGCGACCGACGTGACCGACAGCGTTCTGGCAATCGCCCGCACCAGCGGCGCGGATCGAACGATCAATGTTGCCACGCATGCTTCCGACCTTGCGGCTTACAGCGCTGACAAGGGATACTTCGATGTCATGTTCGAGGCGTCAGGCAATGAGCGGGCCGTGCGTGCGGGCCTGGAGACGCTTAAGCCCCGAGCCGTTCTCGTACAACTCGGCCTTGGCGGCGATGTCTCTATTCCGCAGAACATGATTGTGGCGAAGGAAATCGAGATGCGCGGGACATTCCGTTTTCACGAGGAATTTGCGCTCGCCGTCGAACTGATCAACGCGCGTCGCGTCGATCTGAAGCCGCTGCTCACAGGTGTTTTCGGGATCGAAGAGGCCGTCGCCGCCTTCGAATTGGCAGGCGACCGCAGCAAGTCGATGAAAGTCCAGATCGCCTTTTGACCGACTGCGTAGTTCCTTAGATCGGAATCGATGTAAGGATAAAATTGTCTATTAATTCAAACCGTTACAGCGCGCGCATCTGAAAAGACGCGCGGCGCTGTGGTGTTCAGGCGGTCGGCGCGCCGTTGCGATCCGTGCTTTCGCGCAAGACAACCTTGTAGCCGGTCAATGTGATCTCATCGCCAGTCGCCTCGCCACTTTGCAGGGCATGCAGCAGACGGGCGGCCGCCTGGCGACCGATGCCATAACAATCGACATTGATGGTGGTGATGCGCGGATGACAGATGGACGAGATCTCGTAATCGCCGAAACCGGCAATGGCGATGTCCCGCGGAACCTTCATTCCCCGGCGCGTGCATTCCATGATGGCGCCAAAGGCGGAAAGGTCGGAGACGCAGAGAACCACTTCCGTGTCCGGCCAGCGCTCCAGCAGACTGACGATTGCCTGGCCACCCTGTTCCATCGTGATAGGCGGGACGCCGAAGGAAATCATCCGTCCCGGTCCGAGGCCGAGTTCTTCGACAGTTTTCTGGAAACCGCTGCGCCGCTGGCTGCCGCGCGTATCGCGCGCCGTCGTTCCGCCGATATAGCCGAACTTCCGATATCCCTGGCCGGCAAGTGTCCGCACCAGCAAGGCCATCGCCTCGCTGTTGGAAAAGCCGACGACCTGATTGATCGGATCTTCCGGAAGTTCCCAGGTCTCGACAACGGGAATGCCGGCTTTTGCGAGCATGCGCCGCGCGCGCGCCGTGTGCGAACCACCGGTCAGGATAATGCCTTCAGGGCGGCGGCGCAGCATCGCCTCGATCAGTTCTTCCTCTTTCTCCGCCGAATAGTCGGTATAGCCGAGAAGGAGTTGAAGGCCGGTATTCTGCAGCGCATCGGTAATGCCCCGCGCGGTGTCGGAAAAATTCGAATTGTTGATCGAGGGCACCAGGGCGGCGATGAAGCCGCTCCGCCGCGACGAAAGACTGCCGGCCGACAGATCGAGCACATAGCCGAGCGCATCGACGGCTTCCATGATACGCTTCCGGGTCTCCTCGGAAACGCTCGCATCCTGGCGAAAGGCACGCGAAACGGTCATGGCAGATACGCCGACATATTTGGCGACCTCCGCCATCGTCAGCTTTTGAGCGTCTCCCGGCTTGAGACGCTTGTCTTTCGGCTCATCCTCGTTTTTCACTGGTCTCCGCTTTCACAAAGCTTCCGAGTTGGGCAATTCAACACACGATAAAGTTATCGCTATCATCGCACAATCGATTTTATTGCAGGGATGTACCGTTCCGAAGTCGAAAAACCAAGATTCTCGGCGTATGAAGGCCTGTACGACGGCCTCAAAACACGACTATATGATATCGATAACAATTGATGATACGGAGGAGCATCATGTTCGGGCAAATTGACGGTACAGGGTTTGAGGTTCTCGACCCGCGCTTTGAAAGCTGCTTCGTGGGTCACGCTCGCGCCGAGCGGCTTTGGACGGGTGGCCGCTGGCTGGAGGGGCCGGCCTGGTTTGCCGCCGGGCGGTATCTGGTTTTCTCGGATATCCCCAACAACCGGATGATGCGTTACGACGATACCAGCGGGCACACATCGGTATTCCGCGCACCCAGCAACAACTCGAACGGCAACACTGTCGATAATCAGGGACGGCTCATCACCTGCGAGCATCTGACGCGCCGTGTCACACGGACGGAATTCGACGGCACGATCACCGTTCTGACCGATCGAATTGCAGGCAAGCGGCTCAATTCTCCAAATGACGTCACCGTCAAGTCCGATGGAACCGTCTGGTTCACCGACCCAAGCTACGGCATCCTCCACGACTATGAGGGCGACTACGGCGAAGCGGAAATCGGCGGATGCCACGTCTACCGGCACGATCCGGCGAGAGGCACGACCGATCAGGTGACGTCCGATTTCGTCAAGCCGAACGGGCTGGCTTTTTCCCCGGATGAGACAGTGCTCTACATCGCCGATACCGGCGCAACGCACCTGCCCAGTGGTCCGCGTCATATCAGAAAGCTCGCAGTCTCGAATGACGGGAGGCTGACCGATCTCGGCGTTTTCGCAGAATGCACCTCAGGTCTGTTCGATGGTTTTCGGGTGGATCGCAAGGGCAGGATATGGACAAGCGCCGGCGATGGTGTGCACGCCTATGATCCGGATGGAACGTTGCTCGGCAAGATCCGTATTCCCGAGGGCGTCTCCAACGTCACGTTCGGTGGAGACAAATTGAACCGTCTCTTTATCACCGCGAGCACGTCTCTCTACGCTGTTTATCTCACGGCCAACGGATCGAGACTGGGATAACGCCGAAAGAGGCCGCCTTCCGGGACGGCCTCTCGTTTGCCGCGGTTTTTACGTCTTGCCTCACCGTTGGCTGAGGCCGTCGGCCAAACGAACGAGGCCGAGGAAATCCGACCTGTAGCCGAAGGTGTCAGTCCCCCGCGATGCCGCGGCGAGATCGGCAATCACCTGGTAGGAATAGGAGTCGAGAGCGGAGATGCGGCTCAGTTTCTGACCGAAGGCGGCGACGGCCACCGAGAAACGGACATCCTGCGGCGCGGCATCGATGGTGGCGACCGCGTTGTTGTCGTCGACAGGCGTGGTGATGAGGGCGCTCTTGTCCTCGCCCGGCCGCTTGTAACGCACCTTGACGAAGGCAAGTTCGCCGTGATGGGCGATGTCGGCGGCTTTGGCCGGCGCCTTATCGGCTGCACCATAGCGCAGGTCGTCATTCATCACTGCCGGACTCCCCTTGGGCGTAATCTCGTAAATCGCCGTGACGCTGTGGCCGGAGCCGATATCGCCGGCATCGACACGGTCATTGTTGAAATCCTCGCGCTTCAGCGCCCGCGTCTCGTAGCCGATCAAGCGGTACTCGGCGATCCGTTCCGGGTTGAACTCGACCTGGAACTTGACGTCGCTCGCGATCGGAAACAGCGTCGATCCGGCCTCTTCGACCAGCGTCTTCTGCGCCTCCGCCAAGGTGTCGATATAGGCGGCGCTGCCGTTGCCGTTCTGCGCCAGCGTCTGCATCAGGGAATCGTTGAGATTGCCCCGCCCGAAACCGAGAACAGTGAGGAAGATGCCGTCCTTGCGTCTTTCCTCGATGATGCGCTTCAGGTCCTCATCGCTCGACGGGCCGACATTGAAGTCGCCGTCCGTCGCCAGCATCACCCGGTTGACGCCGTCCTTGACGAAGCCCTGTTTGGCAAGATCGTAGGCAGCCTCGATGCCTTCTGCGCCGCCGGTCGAGCCGCCGGGCTCCAGCCTGTCGATTGCCGACAGGATCTTCGATTTCTCCGCCACGCGCGTCGGGGACAACACGGTGCCGACATTGCCGGCATAGGTGACGATCGAGACGGTATCGTCGGCCTTCAGCCTGTTGACCAGAAGCCGGAAGGCGCTCTTGAGGAGCGGCAGCTTGTCCGGCTCGTCCATCGAGCCCGAGACGTCGATCAGGAAGACCAGATTGGCATGCGGCGTGGTCGCCGGCGCGATGTCATAACCCTTAATCGCCACATGCATCAATTCCGTGTCGTGGTTCCACGGGGTCGGCATGACAGTCACCGTCGCCTTAAAAGGCTGGTCGGCATTGTCCGGACCCGGCCACTCATAGGGGAAATAATTGATCATCTCCTCGACGCGAACCGATTGCGGATCGGGCATTGCCCCGCCCGTCAACGACCGGCGGACAAAGGAATAGGACGCGCTGTCGACATCAGCAGAGAAGGTCGAAACCGGATCCGTCGCGACGCTCTTGATCGGATTGGCCGCGGCATTGGCAAACCGCTCGCGATTGGGATCGAGCTGCATCTGCACGCGCCCCTCCGCAGGCGGAGCAGGCGAGGGGGCGATGGCGGCCATCGGTTCGGCCAACTGCTGCTGGGGGGCGATGCCGGGGGCGGCCGGCGCAGCGCGTTTGGCCGCCCCGAGTGCCGCGGCAGAACCCTCCGGCTTGTTCGTGAGGGCGGCGTCGGCATCGAATTCGGATGTCTGCGACGCATCGGATTTCGCGAGGGCCGGTGCCTCCTTGTCCTGCAGCGCTTGCGCGACAGCAACAGATTGCTCAGCCAGGCTGTCGTTCCCGGCCGGTATTTGCGGCGCGACCGCAACCGGCTGACCGGCGGTTGCAGCCGGTTGTTTCGACGCCTCACTTTTCGAAAGATTGCCGGCGATCTCAGTCTGGTCGACGATCGGCAATCCGTTGCGTGTCAGCTCGATCGCGAGATAACCGGCGGCCGGAATGACCAGCAGCGTCGCAAGCGCTGAACCGGCGAGGAATTTCTTGTTCATGGCAGGGCTCCATATCCAGTTGATGATGGAGCTTTGACGCCAGCCTTTTGCACTTCCTTGGGGCGCCAGCGTATTATTTCCTGCGGTATCGAAGGCCTGCATCGCCGCAGCAAGCGCACGCGCACGCGCCTCCGGCGTCGCTGCCGGCGGTGTCAGGCGGGAGAGCTTTTCGAGTTCCTTGTCCACGGTCATACCTCTTCCTTGCCGAGCACGGCCTTCAGCCTCTTGCGCGCCTCATGGACCTGCCAGGACACGGTCGCCTCCGAGCAGCCCATGATATCCGCGGCAGCCGAATGGCTGAGACCTTCGCCGTAAACGAGCAGCACGGCGTCGCATTGCCTCTCCGGCAAGGCGCGCACGGCTGCCCATAATTCGCTCGATAGCTCGTCGTCACTTCCGGCCGGCGCATCGGGCTGCGGTTCGGCGGCGTAAGCGCGGAATGTCTGCTCCTCTCGTGCAAGCTTGCGTCTATGGTCGCGGGCGGCGTTGAGCGTCAGCGTATAGAGCCATGTCCTGAAGCGGCTGGCGCCGCGAAAGTTGCGGATGGCCGCGCCGAGCTTGACGCAGACCTCCTGGGCGATGTCGTCGGCATCCGTGGAACTGCCAGACCACCGCCACGCCGTCGCATGGACGAAATCATAATGGCGCGAGACCAGTTGCCCGAAGGCCTCCCGGTCGCCGCCCTGCGCTCGTTCTATGAGCTCCGCGTCCAATTCCGCACCTACCCCATGCTACCAAGCAAGATGCTATTTCGAGATTGAGACGTTTCTCGGATGGCTTTCCTTGGGTCGATCGCGAAAAAATTATCGGGAATTTTGAAAGCCGCGACATTCATGGGTCGCGGCCAGACAGATCGGCTCCGTCACAAAGGCGCATGATGAGGACAGAGTCGGCCAGGGACATGATCTGTCATGTCCCAAATCGCGAAAGGACCTCCATGTCCGCTCAACCACCTGCCCCCACCGAAAAGGGCATCCTGCAGTTTCTGACGATTTGCGATGCCTTCTATCCGCAAGACGCCGTTCAAGCATCGATCGAACAGCAGCGACATTGGTACGACGCTCTCTGCGCGCGCTTCGACCGCCCGCTGCCTCCGGAGATGATCTTTGCGGACGGCATGCTTCAGCGCATACCGATCCGGCGCTACCGTCCGCGGAAAATCATCACGCGCACCATTCTTCTCTATCTTCATGGCGGCGGCTTCGTTGTCGGTTCGCTCGAGAGCCATCATGCCATCTGCGCCGAGATTGCCGATTTTGCCGGCGCGGAACTTGTTTCGGTCGATTACCGGCTGGCCCCTGAATATCGCTGGCCGGCACAGACGGATGACGGCTTTACCGTGTTGAAGCATCTGCTTTCCGCCAACAGCAAGGTCGTGCTGATCGGCGACAGCGCCGGCGGCAATCTTGCGGCGGGCCTTGCGTTGCGCGCGCGCGACGAGGGCCTGTCCGGCGTCGTCGGCCAAGTCCTGATCTATCCGGCGCTGGGCGGTGACCTTGCTGCAGGCTCTTACGTCGAAATGGCCGCGGCGCCGGGCCTGACGACGGCGGATGTCGCCTATTACCGCGAAATCCTGCAGGCACCGGCAGGCAATGAGATCGCCGAGCCGCTGCATGCAGCTTCACTTGCCGGGCTGCCGCCGGCCTTCATCACGGTCGCGCATTTCGATCCGCTCCGGGACGACGGCCGGCACTATGCCGCCCGGCTCACCGCGGAGGGCGTCGAAGTCTGGTTCCGGGAGGAGCCGCAGATGGTGCATGCGTGGCTCCGCGCCCGCCACATGAGCGATGGCGCACGCGACGGCTTCCAAGCCGTCTGCGAGGCCATTCGGCGTTTGGCAGTGGCTTAGAGCCTTTCCGGGTTAGATTGCAGCATTCTGTTGGCTCAAACGGAGTCGGATGGTCGACCGGCCGGCGCGCGTCGTAGCCCAGTTCTACGGCCAAGCCGGCCGGTCGATCAGCCGGCCCGTTTCAGCCAACCTTCCCGCAGATTTGCCTGGCAAATCTGCAAGACTTAGAAGCGCCAGACGCACCTATTGCTTCGCATGGCGAAGCAGTGCGGCCAGTGGGCCGGGCATCTTTCCGCCAGGATCAGAGGCGATCGGCTCGGACGTACCAAGAGGTATGCCCATCGCCACTTGCCTTCGCCCTGACGAAAACCTGCTCCGGCAGAATGCTTCAATCTAACCCGGAAAGGCTCTAACGATCACATCAGGTCGCGCGCGATCCGCTTTTCCGCAAAGACCTTTTCGAAGATCTGCACGTCGTCCTCGAAAGCGGTGGCGACAGCGCTGATGATCCAGTCGCTCCTGGTGCAGGCAATCCGCGCGGTCGCCACCGTTCGCACGAACCAGCCGGGGCGGCGCATGTCGCAGGTCCAGGTCGACGTCCCGGTCATCGACAGCGGATTGTCGGGTGAAATCGACCAGACTTCCTCCCGCAATTGCCGGGTCGAGAGACCTGTCTCAGGGTGTTCGGTGAGCCCGGTATCCTCGTGGATGTGATACTCTGTTCGGTTGGCCGAGAGGTCGCGGACGACCTGCCGCTTCGTCGCGGCGCCCGCATGCTCGATGTATTTCGGCAGGGGATCGGGATTGGCCGGTTCCTTGATGTCGATCCGCTGGTGCTCGCCGAGCATCGGCAGCCCCAGGCCGAGTGCAGCGATATCGACCTCGATGCCCTCGTCATCAGGCGGCGGCAGGATCATCGGCCAATAGGCGGTAGAAAGCGAAAGGCGGATGCGATGCCCCTTACGGAAGCGATAACCGCAGGCATCGAGCACGAGCCGGATCGACACCCTCTCGCCTGGCATCAGCGGCTTGGGATCTGCATTGCCGTCCCGGTGGGTGAGATTGACGACGCCGAAGGCGACACGCGTTGCCGTGCCATCCGGATGGACATCGACGAGCCGGGCGCAGAGATTTCCGCCCGCCGCCCGCGAGCGCAGCGCAAGCGTGAGCACGGGCCGGCCGAGATAGTCGTAATCGCCAGCAAGCGGCATCGTATCGAAGATCAACGAGCCGGCATCGTCCG
Source organism: Rhizobium beringeri (assembly GCF_004306515.1). Classification (NCBI taxonomy): domain Bacteria; kingdom Pseudomonadati; phylum Pseudomonadota; class Alphaproteobacteria; order Hyphomicrobiales; family Rhizobiaceae; genus Rhizobium; species Rhizobium beringeri. Next base: position 445,706 of record NZ_SILG01000004.1, read on the forward strand.
AGCGTTGATCGATCGCCATTTCGGCGTCGGGTTTCAGCGTGAAATATTCACCCGATGTCGTCCCTGTGTCGAGCGGAGAGCGGAGATAGACGGGATGTTCGGGCGCATGCGGAATCGGCATGCCTTCCGTCAGTTTGCCGAACTGCTCGACATAGAAGCACTGCATCTGTGGCGGCGACCAGACCTCCTTGGCGACCCAGAAACCCGGATCGCTGTCACGTCGCGGGGCAGGGCGGACGGCATCGAGAATATAGGCGCGCGCCTGCGGCAAACCGTCGATTCCATTGTCCTCGCCCCGCAGCCATTTGTTCCACCAGGCGATCGCTTCGCCATGGAAATCCGCGCGCGGCTTCGGCCAGGCAAAGTGCGGATATTTGTGAACCCAAGGACCGATCAGCGCCTTCGCTTTGCCGCCCAAGCCTTCGACCGCCATCAGCGGCGTATTGCGGTAGCCGTCGGCCCACCCGGCGATCACCAGCGCGGGGATCTCCACGCTCGAAAAATCCTCTGAGATCGAGCCGTGACGCCAGAAATCGTCGCGCCGCTGATGGACCAGCCACTCCTCCATGAAGAAGGGTTCGCCCGCCAGACGTTCCAGCCACATCTCCTTCCAGCGCTCGCCGACAAGCGCGGGATCGGGCGGCCGCGACTGGTAGCCGAGCATCGTTGCAGCCCATGAGAGCTGAGCGGAGAGATGGCAGCCGTTCTTGTAGTGAATGTCGTCATTGTAGCGGTCGACGGTCGAGGCGATCGAGATGACGGCCTTCAGTGCCGGCGGGCGCAATGCTGCGACCTGCAGGCTGTTGAAGCCGCCCCAGGAGATGCCCATCATGCCGACCGAGCCGTTCGACCATGGCTGCGCGGCAATCCAGGCGATCAGCTCGCAGGCATTGGCAAGCTCGCATTCGGTATATTCGCCGTCGATGACCCCGTCGGATTCTCCGGATCCGCGAATATCAACGCGCACGCCGGCAATGCCTGCGGCCGCGAATACCGGATAGGTCGACTCATCCCTGAGGCTGGTCCCATCCCGCTTGCGATAAGGCAGGAATTCGAAGACGGCGGGAACGGGATCTTCCCTGGCGCCATCCGGCATCCAGATGCGCGCGGCAAGCCGCGTCCCATCCTTCAGCATAATCCATTCATTCTCGATGGTGGCGAAGCCGCGCGAGGTCATGCTCATTCCTTGATTGCATATTCCGTGAGACGAGGGTTTGCCCTCGTCAAATCAGTTACCGGCACTCTCCATGCGACGCGTGGCAAGCACCCGTTCCAGCCAGCCGATTTCCATTTCCGGTACGGATTTCAACAGCAGATCGGTGTAGTCGTCAAAGGGCGGCGACAGCGCCGTCGATTTCGGACCGAACCGTACCAGCTTGCCGCGATGCATCACCGCCACGCTGTCGGCGATCGCCCGGACGATCGCGATGTCGTGGGTGATGAAGACATAGGAAAGCTGCTCTTCTTCCTGCAGGCGCAGAAGCAGTTTGAGGATACCCTCCGCCACCAGCGGATCGAGCGCCGAGGTCGGCTCGTCGCAGAGGATGAGTTCGGGCTTGGCGGCAAGCGCTCTTGCGATCGCCACCCGCTGCTTCTGGCCACCGGAGAGTTCGGCCGGGTAGCGATCGACAAAGCCCTTGCCCATTTCGATCTGGTCGAGCAGTTCCTTTACTCGGGCGGTCTTCTCGGCACCTCTCAGACCATAATAGAAGGTCAGCGGGCGACCGATGATGTCGCGGACCGTCTGCCGCGGGTTCATCGCCGTATCGGCCATCTGGTAGATCAGCTGGATGCGCCTCAGATCGTCGTTCGGCCGGCTCTTCAGACCCGGCATCAGCGGTTTGCCGTCAAAGACGACGCGCCCGCTGCTCGGCGGCAAGAGGCCGGTAATGACGCGCGCTAGCGTCGATTTGCCCGAACCGGATTCACCGACGACCGCAAGCGTCTGCCCCTTCGGCACGTGCAGCGTGACATCGTGCAGCACCTTGAAGCCGTTGGAATATTCGGCACTGACATTTTCCACTTTGAGAAGTGCCGTGGACTGGTCGGCCGCTTCCTCACGATAGGCCTGCCTGACATTGACGAGGGCGCGCGTATAGTCCTCCCGCGGCGCCTCGATGATCTGCTGGACGCTGCCATATTCGACTTGCTTGCCATAACGCAGGACCATGATGTCGTCCGAGATCTGAGCGACGACGGCGAGGTCGTGGGTGATATAAAGGGCGGCGGTGTGCGTTTCCTCGATGGCATGCTTGATCGCCGCCAGCACGTCGATCTGCGTGGTGACGTCGAGTGCTGTGGTCGGCTCGTCGAAGACGATCAGTTCGGGATTGGAGCAGAGCGCCATCGCCGTCATCGCCCGCTGCAGCTGGCCACCGGAGACCTGGTGGGGAAAACGCTCGCCGAAGGTTTCGGGATTGGGCAGGCCGAGAACCCCGAACAGATAAAGCGCTCGCTCACGCGCCTTGTCCTTGGTCATCAATCCATGTTTGACCGAAGCTTCGATCACCTGATCGCCGAGCCGATGCGCCGGATTGAAGGCAGCGGCTGCCGATTGCGCGACATAGCAGACCCGCGCGCCGCGGATCTGGCGGATGCCGTTCTTGCCGAGCGCCAGGATATTGTCGCCGTCGAGCAAGACCTCGCCGCCGGTGATCTCGGCGCCGCCCCGGCCATAGGCGAGTGCGGAGAGACCGATCGTCGATTTGCCGGCGCCCGATTCCCCGATCAGGCCGAGAACCTTGCCCTTCTTGAGGTCGAAGGAAACGCCGTCGACGATCGTGACCCGCTTGGGCGGTTCGCCCGGCGGATAGCTGGTTGCTTCGATCTTCAGATTGCGAACGGAAAGAAGCTCAGGCATCGCCGCGCCCTCCCTTGAGGCTGGATGTGCGTTTCAAAAGCCAGTCGACGACGAGGTTGACGCAGACGGCCAGCACGGCAATCGCCGTGCCCGGCACCAGCGCTGCCGAGATGCCGAAGATGATGCCGTCCTTGTTGTCCTTGACCATGCCGCCCCAATCGGCCGCCGGCGGCTGAATGCCGAGGCCGAGGAAGGAGAGCGTCGACAGGAACAGGATCGAGAAGGCGAAGCGCAGCCCGAACTCTGCCAGCAGCGGCGACAGCGTGTTCGGCAGGATCTCGCGGAAGATGATCCAGAGCTTGCCTTCGCCGCGCAGCGTCGCCGCCTCGACGAATTCCATCACGGCGACATCAAGCGCCACCGCACGGCCGAGACGATAGACGCGAGTGGAGTCGAGGATCGCCATGACAAGGATCAGCACGACGATGTTTTGCGGCAGCACCGCAAGAACGACGAGCGCGAAGATCAGCGTCGGGATCGACATCATCAGATCATTGAAGCGTGAGAGGACCGTGTCGATAACGCCGCGCGAGACAGCGGCGGTGAAGCTGAGGATGATGCCGAGCGAGAAGGAGATGATGGTGGCCGCGGATGCGACCGTCAGCGTCGTGCGCGCGCCGTAGATCAGGCGCGAGAAGATATCGCGACCGAGATTGTCGAGACCGAAGATATATTGATTATCCGGCAGCTGCCAGACGTCGCCGACGACCTGCGTCTCACCATAGGGGGCGAGCCAGGGTGCGAAGATTGCGAAGATGAAGGCGATGGCGATACCGGCCATGCCGATCCAGGCGGTGATGGGGATGTCTCTCAATCTCATCGCGGATGCCTCAGCCGGGGATTGGCGATAATCGCGAGGATATCGGCCGTCATATTGAGGAAGATGTAGACGGCGGCGAAGATCAGGCCGCAGGCCTGCACGACCGGCATGTCGCGCACGGTGACCGCATCGACCATATATTGCCCCATGCCGGGATAGACAAAGACCACTTCGACAACGACGACGCCGACCACGAGATAGGCAAGGTTCAGCGCGATGACATTGATGATCGGCGCCAGCGCATTGGGTGCGGCATGCTTGACGATCGCGCGGAAGGCGCTGAGGCCCTTCAGCTCTGCGGTCTCCATATAGGCCGACGACATGACGGATAGGATTGCGGCCCGCGTCATGCGCATCATATGCGCGAGGACGACGAGCACGAGGGTCGCCGTCGGCAGCGCGATCGCCTTCAACCGCTCGACGAAACTCATACTGTCATAGACGGTCGCCGGAAAGGTGGCCATGCCAAGGTTCACGGCGAAGAAGAGGATCAGCAGGTAGCCGATGAAGAATTCCGGCAGCGAGATCGCCGCAAGCGAAATCACGTTAATGATCTTATCCGGCAGGCGGTTACGGAAATGCACCGACAGCATGCCGAGGCCGACCGCGAGCGGCACGGATATCACCGCTGCGAAACCCGCCAGGAACAGCGAATTGCCGAGGCGCTTGCCGATCTGTTCGCTCACCGAATTCTTGCTGGCCCAGGACGTGCCGAAGTCACCCTGGACGGCGTTGCCGAGCCACTCGACGTAGCGCGTGGTTATCGGGCGGTTCAGTCCGAGGTCCTGGCGAATATTGGCGACGGCCTGCGGCGTCGCCGACTGGCCGAGATAGGTGGTGGCAAAATCGCCGGGCAAAGCTTCCAGACCGCCGAAGATCAGGATGGAGACGGCAAAAAGCAGGACGAGGCTGAGCACGAAGCGCTCGAGGATGAGGGCAAGCAGCGGAAAACGCTGCCGGAACCTGAGGCCGGGCAAGATGCTTGGGGCAGGATTGGTCATGGCGAGGACCTCGCGCTAAAACGTCGGGAGGACCGCGGGTTTTCATCCCACGGTCCCGGCTTCGTTAGAGATCGGAGGGGCATACGCCCCTTGCCATCAGGCGTCCAGCCAGACGCGGGTCGCGACGTAGCCGTTCGACATGTCGTTGCCGATGTCGTGGACATAACCCTTCACCTGCTTGGTGGAGGCGTTCACGAAGTCGTTGAACATCGGCAGGATCACCCCACCCTCGTCGCGCACCGTCATCGCCATGGTGCGATACATGTCCTTGCGCTTGGCTTCATCAAGCTCGGAGCGGGCCTGCAGCAGCAGCTTGTCGAAGTCAGGGCGCTTGAACTTGGTGTCGTTCCAGTCCGCCGTCGAGAGATAGGCGGTGGAATACATCTGGTCCTGCGTCGGGCGACCACCCCAGTAGGAGGTCGAGAAGGGCTGGACGTTCCAGACGTTGGTCCAGTAGCCGTCGCCCGGTTCGCGCTTGACCTCGATCTCGATCCCGGCCTTCTTGCAGCTTTCCTGATAGAGGACGGCCGCATCGACGGCGCCGGGGAAGGCGACTTCGGAAGTGCGCAGGAGGACCGAGCCGCTATGGCCCGATTTCTTGAAGTGGAAGGCAGCCTTGTCGGGATCGTAGGTGCGCTGCTCGATGCCTTCGGGGAACAGTGCATAGGTGTTGTTGATCGGGAAATCGTTGCCGACCTTGCCGTAACCGCCCAGGATCTTCTGCACCATGGTCTCGCGGTCCATGGCGTATTTGAGGGCCAGGCGCAGGTCGTTATTGTCGAACGGCGCCTTGTCGCAGTGCATGATGAAGACATAGTGGCCGCGACCGGCAGTCGAGAGAATCTCGACGTTCGGGGCACGCTTCAAGAGGCTGACGGTCTTCGGGTCAACGCGGTTGATGTAGTGCACCTGGCCGGACGAAAGTGCGGCGATGCGGGCGGTCGCATCATTCATGCCGATGATTTCGATCGAATCGACATAACCTCGGTCGGTGCGCCAGTCGTCCTTGTTCCTTTCAAAGGTGGCGCGGACGCCGGGCTCGAAGCTCGTCATCTTGTAGGGGCCGGTGCCGATCGACGCCAGCGGATCATCGACGCCGCCGTTCGGCTGGATGACCAGATGGTAGTCCGACAGCAGCAGCGGCATGTCGGCATTGCCTTCGCTGAGCGTCAAGACGAGATTGCCGCCGTCGGCCTTGATCTCCTTGATCGAGCCGAGAACACCGAGCGCGCCGGATTCCGACTTCGCATCGGTATGACGCTTCAGCGTCGCAACAACGTCGTCGATCGTCAGTTCCTTGCCATTGTGGAACTTGACGCCCTTGCGGATCTTGAATGTCCAGGTCGCCGCGTCCTTCGAGGGCTCCCAGGATTCGGCGAGCGCCGGCACGGCAGCACCCGTCAGCGGATCGGACTCGACCAGCATGTCCCCCCAGCAGCGGCCGATGCAGAACATCACCTGCGACAGGAATTTTGCCGGATCGTTGGAATCGGTGGCTGCACCACCTTCGAGGCCGAGCTTCAGGTGGCCGCCGCGCTTCGGTTCGGCGGCTTGCGCACTTTCGGTAAAGAGCTTGTCGGCGACGGCAAGTGTGATGCCCGCCGCCATGGCGCGTCCCATGAATTCGCGGCGGCTGAGCCCGCCGGCGGTGACGCGGCTTGTGAGATATTTCGTATAGTCGTTCATTCCCCAGTTCCTTCTTTATGGTGCGTTGACAGAACTTCCGGGCAGGTCCGCAGGCGGTTTCCTCTCCACCTCCGGTGCCCGCATCATGCGGGAAAACAGTGCGGTTGCTGCCGCCTGGTTATTTTCCTTTCCAAATGGGGCTTCGCTTCTCGGCGAAGGCCCGTGCGCCTTCCAATTGGTCCTCGCTCGAATAGAGCCTGTCGACCGTCGCAAACTGCCGCTTGGTGACCTTGTTCATGGCAGTCTGGAACGTCGAACCCTCCGCTTCGCGCACGATTTCCTTGATGGCCGCATAGACCAGCGGCGGCCCGCTCTCGAGCAGCCGGGCAAGCTCCCATGCTCTCTCCATCAGCCGCTCGGCCGGCAGGACCTCGTTGACGAAACCCCAGCGATGCGCCTCGTGAACGTCGAGCCAGCGCCCGGTCAAAAGCATGTCCATGGCGATGTGGTAGGGGATGCGTTTCGGCAGCTTGATCGAAGCTGCATCGGCAACCGTGCCCGAACGGATTTCCGGCAGGGCAAAGGTCGCGTGCTCGGCGGCGAGGATCAGGTCGGTCGACAGCGCGATCTCCAGACCGCCGCCGCAACAGATGCCGTTGACCGCTGAGATGACCGGTTTGTTGAGGTCGCGCAGTTCCTGCAGCCCGCCGAAGCCGCCCACACCGTAATCTCCGTCGACCGCATCGCCTGATGCGGCCGCCTTGAGATCCCAGCCGGCACAGAAAAATTTCTCGCCGGCACCCGAGACGATGGCGACACGCAATGCCGGATCGTCGCGGAAATCTCGGAATATCAACCCCAGGGCGCGGCTGGTCGCAAGGTCGATGGCATTCGCCTTCGGCCGGTCGATGACGACTTCGAGTACTCCGCCGTCATGTCGTGTGCGAATGTGGTCGCTCAACCTATGCTACCTCCTCCGCCGTATCAGAGCATCGACTGCGGCAACGCCAAACCCTTCGGGAAGAACCATCAACGGATTAATGTCCAGTTCCTCCAGGCATGCCGCGTTCCTTACGACATAATCTGCCGCTGCTGAGACAGCGCCGACAGCGGCTTCGAGGTCGCCTTTTGGCCGCCCGCGATAGCCATAGATCAGTTTTGCAAGTTTGAGACGCGAAATCGCTGCGTGAATGTCAGTTTTCGTCGCCGGAAGGGGCAGGATGATGGAATCTTCAAGCAATTCAACGAAGATTCCGCCGGCTCCAAGCGTGAGCGACAATCCGAAGACAGGGTCGCGGATGGCGCCGACAATGAGCTCGGCAACCGGCGGATCAACCATTTTCTCGACGAGATAACCGGCATTCGGCGGCATTGCCGCCGCCGCATTCGACACCGCCTGAGTATCCTTTAGGTTGAGTGCGACGGCCCCGGCCTCGGTCTTGTGGGCAATGCCGAGCGCTTTCAGCACGACGGGAAAGCCGAGCCGCTCAGCCTGCTCGGCCGCTTGACCGGGAGAGGAGGCCAACAGCCCTTGCGGAATCGGAAGGCCGAAGGCGGCAAGCTCTGCCTTCGCATCGGCTTCCGTCAACGTCTCGACCTCGCCATCCATAAAGGACACATCGAGCAGCGGCAGGGGAGGCGGACGATCCCAGGCCTGGCCGATGCCGGCGGCAACTTCCGCTGCCGTGATGGTCTCGTCGATACCGCAGAAGGCAATGATGCCATTTGCCATCAGCCGATCGGCGATGGGCTCCGGCATGTTTTCCGGAAGGGTTGCCAGAAGGCCGGCCAGCGCACCGGTTGCTGCAGCGGCCGTCATGACCGCGTCTGCCGTCATAGCCCATTCGGACGCATCGCAGCGGTCACCGCGGGGGAAGTCGAGGACGACGAGATTGAGGGCATAGCCGCCCTCGAACATGGCGCTGAAGGCTTCGGTCTGGCGTGCGAGATCCCCCCACACGAAGGTGTGGTAATCGAGCGGATTGGAAAGCGTCACCATCTCGCCCAGGACCTGCCGCAGACGGGGCATTTGTTGCGGCTGCAGGGCTGCGAATTCTACGTTGCGACCGACAGCGGCATCCGCCATCAGCGAAGCTTCGCCCCCGGAACAGCTCATCGATGAGATCGAATGGCTTGCGAGCGGGCCGGCGACATGTAGCAGCTTCAGGGTTTCGAGCAGCGCCGGCAAGGTCTGGACACGGCCAAGACCGAGGCGGGCGAGCACGGCATCCGCGACGGCATCGCTGCCGGCAAGCGAGGCGGTATGCGAAACCGCAGCGCGTTTTGCCTGCTCGGATCTGCCGACCTTCAGCACGACGATCGGTTTCCTCGACCGCCGGGCCATGGTGGCCAGGCGTTCGAGTGCAGAGAGATCGCCGAAGCCTTCGACATGAAGGCCGACCGCCGTGACGCGCGGGTCATCGATCAGTGCGCAGGCGACATCGGCAAGCGATGTCTGCGCCTGGTTGCCGGCCGTGACGACATAGGCGATCGGCACGCCGCGGGTCTGCATGGTCAGGTTGATAGCGATATTGGAGGACTGCGTAAGGATCGCAACGCCACGTTCGATACGCTGCATGCCATGCTGATCGGGCCAGAGCAGCGCGCCATCGAGACCGTTGATCAGCCCGTAGCAGTTCGGCCCGAGGATCGGCATTTCGCCAGCTGCGTCCAGCAAGGCCTGCTGCAGCTCGGCGCCGTCGCTGAGTTCCGCCGTCGCCTCGCTGAAACCCGACGCATAACAGACCGCCCCGCCGGCACCGGCCTCAGAAAGGCTGCGGACGATCTCGACGGTCAGCGTCCTGTTGACGCCGACGAAGGCGGCATCCGGCGCCGATGGCAGGTCGGATACTGAGCGATAGCAGGACCGCCCGAGCACCTCGTCGAGTTTGGGATGGACGGGCCAGATCTCGCCGGCAAAGCCCATGCGGTCGCACTGCTCGATCACCCTACGCGCCTCACGGCCGCCGAAGACGGCGATCGTTTGCGGTCTGAGCAGGCGGTCGAGCGGGCGAGGCATCATCGGCTCACGCTCCCAAAGGTCGAAGCAGATCGCGGCTGATGATATGCCGCTGGATTTCGGAAGTGCCGTCCCAGATGCGTTCGACGCGCGCATCACGCCAGAAGCGGGCGAGCGGCAGGTCGTCCATCAGTCCCATGCCGCCGAAGATCTGGATCGCCTCGTCCGTCACGCGGGCCAGCATTTCGGAGGCATAGAGCTTGGCCGAGGCGATCTGCCGGTCTGCGGAGAGCTCGGCGTCGAGCCGCCAGGCGGCGGCGAGCGTCAGCCAGTCGGCCGCGTCGATCTCGGTGATCATGTCGGCGAGCTTGAACGACACGCCCTGATTGGCACCGATCGGCTTTCCGAACTGTTTGCGCTCGGCGGCGTAGGGCAAAGCCAGGTCGAAGACGCGCCGCGCCCGGCCGACGCAGGTGGCGGCCACCGTCAGCCGCGTGCCGTAGAGCCATTGATTGGCGATATCGAAGCCGCGATGCACCTCGCCCAGCACTTGGGCTTCGGGAATCCGGCAATCGGTGAAGTTGAGCGTGCAGTTGTGGTAGCCGCGATGCGAAACGGAATCATAGCCCTTGAGGATTTCGAAGCCCGGCGTGCCACGATCCACCAGGAAGGCGGTGATCTTCTTCTTGATACCTTTCGGCGTTTCCTCCTCGCCCGTTGCTGCAAAGACGATGACGAAATCGGCGACATCGGCATGCGAGATGAAATGTTTCGTGCCGTTGAGGACGAAATCGCCGCCGTCGCGGCGGGCGGCGCATTTCATGCCGCGCATATCAGAACCGGCATCCGGCTCGGTGATGGCGAGCGCATCGATCTTCTCGCCGCGCACCGCAGGCAGGAGGTAGCGCTCACGCTGCTCGCCCTCGCAGGCCATCAGGATGCCTGAAGGCCGGCCGAAGAAAACCGTCAGCCCCAGGGAGCCACGCCCGAGCTCCCGCTCGACCAGCGTGAAAGTGACATGGTCGAGGCCGGCGCCGCCGACCTCTTCCGGGAAATTGCAGGCGTAGAAGCCGAGGTCGATGCATTTGCGCCGAATCTCGTCTCCGAGCTCCGGCGGGATGATGCCGCTGCGCTCGACCTCGTTTTCATGCGGATAGATTTCGGTTTCGACGAAGGCGCGGACCGTCTCGACGATCATTTCCTGTTCTTCGCTCAGTCCGAAATTCATGCCGATCCTCCTACCGTTTCTGGCCGACGTGACGGCCGACGCCTTCAGGCGCGAACAAATTCGCATGCGCTTCGGCAATCGCCTTGACCTTGTCGAGAATAACGGCCGGCGCCGGTGTGGCCTTGCCGGCCTTGCTGTCGACATGCAGCAACATGTGCTCGGCGGTTGCGAGAGCTTCGCCCGTCGCCGTGTCGTACAGGGTGTGGAAGACATGCAGCCGCTTCTCGTCGACACCAAGGATCTGGCAGGTCGAATGGATTGCCTGGCCGAGCTTCGCCTCGCCGAGATGGCGGATGTGAGTTTCCACCGTGTAATAGCTCTGCCCCGCCTCGACATAGGCGAGATCGACGCCGATGAGGCGCAGCAATGCGTCTGATGTGTCGCCGAAAACCTGCAGGTAGCGGTGCTCGGTCATATGGCCGTTATAGTCGACCCAGGCGGGGCCGACCTTCGTCTCGACGAGCTTCAGCGGCTTCGACGGATGGAAAGACGTGGCCGCCCTGCCGCCTTGCGCCCAGAGCGATTGTTCGAAGTCCTTCAGCAGCTTGCCGGCGCCCCAGCCCTTGCCGCCATCGCCGCCCTTGAGGGCCTGCAGGATGCCAACGAGGTTTTCGTCGCGGATGCGTTCAAGCTCGCGGATCGACCGGCCGGCCGCCTGTTCGTCAGATTGCTGGCCGATTTTTTCGATCAGCGCATCGTCGAGATCGACGACATCGGTGAGCTTGGTCCAGGGCCAGGCGAGGCATGGACCGAACTGGGCAAGGAAGTGACGCATGCCGGCCTCGCCGCCGGCAATGCGGTAGGTCTGGAACAGGCCCATCTGCGCCCAGCGCAGGCCGAAGGAGTAGCGGATGACGTCATCAAGCGTCTCGACGGTGCAAATATCGTCGTGGATGAGCCACAAGGCCTCGCGCCAGAGCGCTTCGAGCAGCCGGTCGCCGACAAAGGCCTCGATCTCCTTGGCGATGTGGACGCCCTTCATGCCGATCGGCGCCAGTCTTTCCATCGCAGCCCGGATGGTCGCCGCCGAGGTTTTTTCGCCACCGACGATTTCGACGAGCGGCAAGAGATAGACGGGATTATAGGGGTGGGCGACGAAGAGGCGTTCGGGATGCGTCATGTCGCGCTGCAGATCGGTCGGCAGCAGGCCTGAGGTGGAAGAGCCGATCAGAGCGTCCGGGCGCGCCACGGCATCGATCTCAGTCAGGACGCGGCGCTTGAGGTCGAGCCTTTCCGGCACGCTTTCCTGAATCCAGTCGGCGCCGGCGACAGCTTCCTCGAGCGTCTTGCAGAAAGTCAGCCTGCCGCGCGGCGGCAGGGGCGCACCTGTCAGCATGGCATAGGCTTTTTCGGCATTGGCGAGCACTTCGCCGACGATGCGGCCCGCCTCCGGATGCGGATCGAACACATCGACGTCGATGCCGGCCAGCAGAAAACGCGCGATCCATCCCCCGCCAATGACGCCGCCGCCGATACAAGCCGCCTTGTTGATCCCTGTCATGCCGTCCTCAGCGCTTCGTCAGTTTGAGTTTCTTGCGAACGTCTTCCGGGCCGATGATCCGGGCACCCATGCCCTCGACCACCTGCACGGCCTTTTCGACGAGCTGCGCATTGGTGGCGAGCTGGCCCTTGCCGACAAAGAGATTGTCCTCCAGGCCGACGCGCACGTTGCCACCACCCAGAACGGCTGCCGCCGGATAGGCCATGGCGTTACGGCCGATCGAAAAGGCCGAGAAGGTCCAGCTCTCAGGCACGTTGTTGACCATCGCCATGAAGGTGTTGAGATCGTCGGGCGCGCCCCATGGAATGCCCATGCAGAGCTGGATCAGCACCGGGTCTTCGATCAGGCCTTCCTCGGCAAGCTGCCTGGCAAACCAGAGGTGGCCGGTGTCGAAGGCCTCGATCTCGGGGCGGACGCCGAGATCGGTCATCTTCTTTGCCATGGCCCGCAGCATGGCCGGCGTGTTGGTCATGACATAGTCGCCGAGGTTGAAGTTCATCGTGCCGCAGTCGAGCGTGCAGATCTCAGGCAGGCATTCGGCGACGTGGCTGACGCGCTCGGTGGCGCCGGCCATATCCGTGCCCTTGGGATTGAGGGGAAGGGGGCTTTCGACGTCCCCGAAGATCAGGTCCCCGCCCATGCCGGCGGTGAGATTGAGGACGACGTCGACATCGGCCGAGCGGATGCGGTCGGTGACTTCCCTGTAGAGGTCGTTGCGGCGGCTGGCAGCACCCGTTTCCGGATCGCGGACATGGCAGTGAACGACCGCCGCACCGGCCTTTGCCGCGTCGATGGCGGAATCGGCGATCTGCTTGGGAGTGATCGGCACGTGGCTGGATTTGGAAACCGTATCGCCGGCGCCGGTGACGGCACAGGTGATGAAGACATCGCGGTTCATCGCAAGAGGCATGCTTTTGTTCTCCCTCGTCTTGTCAGCATTACGCGACAGGATGGATGGTGATGCGTTGCAATTTCGGAAGCAATCGATACATTATCGGAACTTGGAGGTGGCCTTGCTGCAGCGATCGACGGAACGGCTCGATATCGACCTTCTCGTCCTGCCGGACGCGAACCTGATCCTGATCGCCTCAGTGATCGAGCCGCTGCGCGGCGCCAACCGCATTTCCGGCAGCGAACTCTATCGCTGGCGGCTGCTCACGCCGGACGGAGCACCGGTCCCGACCACCAGTAATATTGCCGTGCCCGCGCAAGGCGCTTTCAAGGCGACGACCGAGGATACGCCGCTGTTCGTGCTTGCCAGCTACAACTGGCGCCGCAGTGCGACGCCGGCGCTCAAGATGCAGCTCTCCCAGGCCGCCCGCTATCGCACGGTGATTGCCGGCATCGAGTCCGGCACATGGCTGCTGGCGGAGGCAAGCCTGCTCGACGGACTGCCGGCGACCGTCCACTGGGAGGATTACGAGGATTTCGCGCTGGCCTATCCCGAGGTGCGGGCCGTCAAGGATCGCTTCGTCATCGACGGCAAGCGGCTGACGACCTCCGGTTCGCTTCCGACCGTCGACCTGATGCTAGAGGTGATCCGGCAGCGGCAGGGTTATTCGCTGGCGCTCGAGGTCAGCCGGCTGTTCCGTTACGAGCAGCCGTCCTTCCATGCGGATCAGTCGCTTTCCGCAGCCTCGGCTGGATTGCGCATGCACGATCCCCGTGTCGCGCAAGCGGTGCGACTGATGGAGGAGCATATCGAGCAGCCTCTGATTCTCACGCGGCTCGCCCGCAGGGTGGGCATCAGCGCCCGGCATCTGCAGGATCTCTTCCAGCAGAGTATCGGCGCGCCGCCGCATGTGCATTATCTCGCGCTGCGCTTAAATGCTGCCCGCCGCAAGGTGATCGAGACAACTGCCTCCTTCGCCGACATTGCGGCGGCGACCGGCTTCAACTCGGCCTCTGCCTTTGCGAGAAGCTACCGCGCGAGTTTTTCCGAAAGCCCGTCCGAGACCCGGCGCCGCTTGCGCCGCCGCATCACACCATCGGAGATGCGGGCATAGGCTGAAACGCATCCCGTATCATTTCGGCAAGTTCGCGCACAGCCTCGCTGGAACGGTACGTGCTCCGACGGAGCACCACCTTGGAGGAATCGACCGGCGGGAAACCGTCTTCGGCAGTGAGTTCCCGGCAGCCGGACGGGATGTTGCTTCGGCACAGCGTGGTGACGGCAAGGCCTGCGATCACGGCGTTCTTCAGCCCCGAGCCCGTATCGGCGATGAATGCGATCCGGTAGTTGCGGCCGATCTGCTCCAGCGACCGGAGCGCGTAATCGCGTGACCAGGTGGAGTTGCGATAGGTCGCAATCGGCAGGGGATCGATGTCGTGCAACCGATGAACCATCGATGTGACCCAGACTGTCGGATCGATGCAGATGACCTCGCCTTTGGTCTCATCGCTCCAGTCGAAAACGACGGCCAGATCGAGCTCGTCCCGCTCGAGGGCGGCCAGGTTGCGGACTGTGTAGTCGCAGGACACGGTGACCTCGACGGCCGGGTGGCGTACGGCGAAAGCCGCAAGCGCCGCCGGCAGCACCGTCTGGCTGTATTCCTCGGGAATTCCGATGCGCACCGGCCCATCCAGCGGTTTGCTGCGGATCGTTACGGCTGCCTCGCTCAACAGATCGATGATCCTTCGGGCATAGGGGACGAGCTGTATGCCCTGGCGCGTCAGCAGCACGCCGCGAGCGCCCCGCTCGAACAGGGTTTCGCCGATCGTCTGCTCGAGCCGCTTGATCTGGGTGCTGACAGCCGATTGCGTCCGCCCGATGCGCTGGGCAGCCGCGGAGAAATTGGAGGTCTCGGCAACGACCAGGAAGGTTCTGAGCAGGTCGCTCTCAATCGGCTCGTGCATGGGTTAGCCATAGAAAAAATCGATGATAGCTATCTCTACTATTCGTTTGTCTGATGTCAATTCTTGGCGCAGAAAAGAGCGGCGTTCGACTTCCTTCTTTGAGAATATCTGCGTGACCATTGAAAATCCGGCCAGACGCCTCGCAGGCAGCGAGCACGAGAAGGGTGTGTTTCTCATCGTTGCCGCGACACTTGCCTGGAGCGCGAGCGGTGTCTATTCGCGACTCTTGACGACCGACGTATGGACGGCGATTGCCTGGCGATCGTTGTTCGGGGGCCTGTTCCTGCTGATCCCCTGCCTTTTCCTCGAAGGGGGCATCTCACGGCAGCAATGGCGATCCGTCTTCCATCCCACAGGTCTTGCGATGATCGCATGCCAGACCTTCAGTCAGGTGTGCTTCATCGGGGCGCTTTACATGACCACCGTCGCCAATGTGACGATGATCTATGCGACCGCGCCTTTCATCGCGGCCCTGCTCGGCTGGGTCATCCTCAGGGAGAGGGTCTCCAGGCGGACGCTGATTGCCGGCGGTATCTCGCTCTTCGGCGTTGCGGTCATCGTCGCCTCGTCGATCGGCGGCGGGACTGGTCTCGGCGATCTGCTGGCGCTCGGCATGACCGCGTCCTTCGCGCTCGTCATCATCATTCCGCGCGTCAATCCCGGCGTCCCGAGCCTACCGCCGACCGTCGTCAGCGCCTTCCTGACGCTTGCTATCTTTGCCCCGTTCGGTTCAGTCGGCTCGCTCGACCTGCATAACTGGATCGTTCTCGCCGCCTTCGGTGCGACCAATTTCTCCCTGGCGCTCGTGCTCTTCCTTGCCGGGGCGAAACGAATGCCGCCGGCGGAAGCGGCGCTGATCGGCACGATCGAAATCGTGCTCACGCCTTTCTGGGTCTGGTTGTTGTTTTCCGAGCAACCGCCCATTGCCACCTTTTTCGGCGGTGCGATCATCCTTGGCGCCGTGCTCTGGCACACGGCCATCGACTTCAACCGCAGCCGCCGGCCGCATCGCGCCTAAAGCCTTTAGGCGGCGATTAAATCTTCCGGGACGATCCGGAAAACCGCCGTATTCGCGGGATCAATTATTTCCGCTACGCAGCGCCATTGCGACTTTGCCGACTGTCGTCTTTGAGTTGCGCCCATGTCGTTTTCTTGATCGCTGTTTTCCGTCAGGCATGGTTTGCTTGTGGTGTTCAAGGCGCTATCTCGCAAACTGGCGAAATGGACCATTGGGACGCTGGCCTGACGCCGGCGCTGCCCCGCAGCGGTAGAAGAACTGAAATCCTCAAGGAAATCGCCGGATAGACATCCGGAAAGATATCGAGATGGATCGAAAGGAGATTCTGGAGCCGGAAACCAGCTCTTGGCACAGCAAATCGACGGATTGCGGCAGACGATCACGAGCGGAACGACAGGTGAAAACCGTGGCGTTCACTCCTCTTCTCATCCAATCTGTCCGTTTTGAAAATTCGAATATCGCCCGATGCGGCGGTATCCTCGTGTTGTAGACACCGGACTGCAGAGGAGGCAGGCCGGAGGGAAGGTTGCCATCGACTGCATCGGTTGCAGATCGAGGCATTCACAAGTGGGAGGAATCCATGAGCAAAAATAGAGGCGTCGTCTATCTCCGGCCGGGCAAGGTCGAAGTTCGCGACATCGACGACCCGAAGCTGGAAGCGCCCGACGGCCGCCGCATCGAACACGGCGTGATTTTGAAGGTGATATCCACCAATATTTGCGGCTCCGATCAGCACATGGTCCGCGGCCGCACGACAGCGATGCCGGGCCTGGTCCTCGGTCATGAAATCACCGGCGAGATCATCGAGAAAGGCATCGATGTCGAGATGCTCGACATCGGCGATATCGTTTCGGTGCCTTTCAATGTCGCCTGCGGCCGCTGCCGCTGCTGCAAGTCGCAGGATACCGGCGTCTGCCTGACGGTAAACCCGGCCCGCGCCGGCGGGGCTTACGGTTATGTCGACATGGGCGGCTGGATCGGCGGACAGGCGCGCTACGTCACTATTCCCTACGCAGATTTCAACCTGCTGAAAATCCCTGATCGGGACAAGGCAATGGCGAAGATCCGGGATCTCACCATGCTCTCCGACATTCTGCCCACCGGCTTCCATGGCGCGGTGCGGGCAGGCGTTGGAGTCGGCTCGACCGTCTACGTCGCAGGCGCCGGCCCTGTCGGTCTTGCGGCTGCGGCTTCGGCTCGCATTCTCGGCGCTGCTGTCGTGATGATCGGTGATTTCAACAAGGACCGTCTGGCGCATGCAGCGAAAGTCGGTTTCGAACCGATCGACCTGTCGAAGAGTGACCGTCTTGGCGATATGATCGCGCAGGTCGTCGGCACCAACGAGGTGGACAGCGCCATCGATGCGGTCGGCTTCGAGGCACGCGGCCATTCCGGTGGGGAACAGCCGGCGATCGTCCTCAATCAGATGATGGAGATTACCCGTGCCGCGGGTTCGATCGGCATTCCCGGCCTCTACGTCACCGAGGATCCGGGCGCCGTCGACAACGCCGCCAAACACGGCAATCTGTCGCTCCGCTTCGGCCTCGGATGGGCCAAGGCGCAGTCCTTCCACACCGGCCAGACTCCGGTGATCAAATATAATCGTCAGCTCATGCAGGCAATCCTCCACGACCGACTGCCAATTGCCGATATCGTCAACGCCAAGGTCATTCCGCTCGACGATGCCGCCAATGGATATGAGAGCTTCGACCAGGGAGCGGCGACGAAATATGTCCTCGATCCGCATGGAGAGGTCGCGAAAGCTGCGTAGCGGTTACGACTGAGGACTTTACCCAATAGGAATGGCCGGCGGAAAACCGGCCATTCCGCATTCACCACATGACAATTTGATTGACGAATTACTGGATGCTGAACGGGAAATATTTTGCGTTGATCATGTCGTAGGTCCCATCCGCCTTGATGCTCTTCAACGCTTCGTTCAGGCGCGTCAGACGCTCCTTGTCATCCAGGCGGAGCGCGATGCCGGCACCCTCACCGAAATATGTGACGTCGACCAGATCCGGCCCTTTGAATTCGCAGCAGCTTCCTGCCTTAGTGTTGGCAATCCAGTCGTAGATGGCGAGTTTATCCTCGAGGATAATGTCGACGCTCCCATCCGCCAGGCCTTTGTACAATTCCGGCGAAGACCGAAACACCGTCTTTTTCATTTCCGGATAAAGATGGTTGGCATAGGATTCCTGCGCTGTCGACGATGTCACCCCAAGAATTTTGTCGCTGAGAGCGGCGGGGCTGACATCGCTGATCGACGAATCCTTCCGGGCGATGAACACCGAGGGGCTGTTGTAGTATTTTTCAGTGAAGGCAACCTTTTGACGCCGCTCAAGGCTCATCGACATGGATGAGATGATCGCGTCGTATTTGTCGGCAATGAGATCGGGGATGATGTCGTCCCACTTCTCGATGATAAATTGGCATTCGAATTTGCCGACCTCGCACAGCGCATTGGCAATATCGATGTCGAAGCCCTGAAGCTTGTTATTTGCATCGAGATAGTTGAAGGGGGGAAATGCACCTTCGACGGCAACTCTCATCGGCATGCGATCTTGCGCAGCCGCCTCGAGCGGCGAGGTCGCGGCCAAAAAAATACCCATCCCGCCCGCCATCAGCACTCCGCGCAGTATAGTCTGAATGGATATGCGCAACATCGTCGGGAGCTCCTTGGGGCATAGTCGATCTCGCCCCATCGTGCGCCGCAGCCTTTAATTCTACGTGAACGCTTCTTTGTTAGCGTCGATGAATGCGCCCGTGTCGTGGTGTTCAGGGGTCTAGGCTTGCACATCGTTCTTCCTTCCAGCTCCAACACGTTTCAGAAATCCTGGATCGCTTCGGGAAGAATTCTCATTCTGATTGCCGTCAGCGGGCTTGGAGCGATCGGACTTGTCGTACTCTCGGCGCTCTGGGCAGGAACCGAAAGCGATGCTGCCGCCCTTGATCGACAGCGCCAGCTTGTAAATGCGCGCCTGCTGGAACAGGTCGATCAAGTCGCGCATGTTATCGGCCAGTTCGGCAACGGCTACCTTACACGTGTTTATCCGGCTGCCCGGTCAACCGGAGGCTCCTCCAGCCTCGATGCGGTTCTGACAGCGGCCGCCGGGAGTGCGATCAGCCAGACCGCAATGTCCGCCTTCGGCTACGATCAGGCCTTTGTCGTTGACGAGAAGGCTCAATTGCTGATGCTGGCGGACGCCCAAACGGAAAAGCGTTATCGCTGGATGAAGCCTCTCTTTTTGCCTCTGCTTCAGGATGCCCGCCTTGGGGTGAGACAAGGCACGGTTTCCAACGAACGGACGCCGTCCTCGATGGAAAACCGCCTTGCGAGCCCAGGACGCTCCAACACTGCGTTGGCCAATCTGATGCGGCTGGAAGGTCGGCCGACGATCGTCGGTGTCGTCGCCATCAACGAACCCGATGAGGGGCAGCAGCAGACGATGCGGCAATTCCTGATCGTCGTCAGGTTTATCGATGGTGCGGCGCTGGATGAATTGAGCCGGCAACAGGGCCTCAACGGCGCGCGCTTTGCGCGCACGGCCGATGCAGACGAAAACGAGGTTGCGTTCCAGATTGACGCCACGGCAAATGGCGAACCGATCGGCTTCATCGTATGGCGGCCCGATCTTCCAGGTTCGAGGGTGATCGGCCGATTGATGCCGGCGCTTTCGATAGCCGCCTTGGTGATCGCGATCCTGTTCTCGGTCTTGCTGGTGCGCCTGCGAAGCAGTCTCGGCGAGTTGAAGAAAAGCGAGCTGCATGCAAGGCAGCTTGCCTTGCATGACGTGCTCACGAGCCTTCCCAACCGCGCTTTGTTCGCGATGAGGTTCGACGAGTGCCTGGTCGAGACGAAGAATTCGGCCGAGCGCTCGGCTGTCGCGCTTCTCGACCTCGACCGCTTCAAGGCCGTGAACGACACGTTCGGCCATGCCGCCGGGGATGAACTCATCAGGATGGCTGCGGAGCGGATCCACTCCCTGCTTCGTCCGGGCGACACGCTTGCCCGGCTCGGAGGGGACGAATTCGCCCTGCTTCTCCGGGACATCAAAGATCATGATCAGGTTTTGCCGGCAATATGCGAAGCAATCGTTGCCGAACTTGGCAAGCCCTTCCCGCTTTTGAGGGGTGAGGCGGTCGCACGGGTCGGCGGCTCGATCGGCGTGACCGTCGTGCCGGACGCCGGACGGAATGCCGATGACATCATGCGCTACGCCGACGTGGCGCTGTACGAGGCAAAGATGGGCGGCAGAGGCCAGTGGCGTGTCTATTCACCGTCCATGGACGGCGGCCGGAATGCGCGCGACATTCTCAAGAACGAATTGCGGGAGGTTCTGGCCAAAGGCACAGCCTCATCTGCTGACGGTCCACAATCCGATCCGATCGCGAACAAGCCGGACTTCGGATCGCTCGAGGTCTATTACCAAACGGTACATCGCGCCGAGGGCGGCGGATACCCGGCGTCGGGCGCGGAGGCTCTCGTGCGTTGGCGTCATAGTCAGCGCGGACTATTGACGCCTGCCAGCTTCATCCCTGTCGCCGAGGAGGGCGGCCTCATCGACGCTCTCGGTTTCTGGGTATTGCGCGAAGCCTGCAAAGCCGCCTGCAAATGGCCTGAAAACACATTTGTTGCGGTCAACGTGTCTCCTGCCCAGTTGAGGAGACCAAATTTTGCCGAGGAAGTATTTACCGTGCTCCAGGAGAGCGGCCTGCCGCCGTCCCGGCTCGAGCTCGAGCTCACCGAGTCCTCGCTGATCGAGGATAATTCGGACGTCTATACGGTGCTGAAGTCGCTGCGCAGCCGGGGTGTGCAGATTTCGCTCGATGATTTCGGAACCGGCTTTTCATGCCTCAGCCATCTCCTGCGCTTCGATATCGACCGCATCAAGATCGATCGTTCCTTCGTCTCACAGCTCGGTACGAAAGCCAACGGGGCGGCCATCATTGGCGCCATCGTCGCGCTCAGCCGGAACCTCGGTATCTCGACGACAGCTGAAGGGGTCGAAACCGAATATCAACGCGACTTTCTGGCCGCCCTCGGCTGCACCGACCTCCAAGGCTATTTCTTCTCCAAACCGGTTCCTCTTCGCGACCTTGATAGTTTCCGGAAAGCGGAGAGCGCTGTCGCCTGAGAGGCTTCTGATCTTGCGCCGGTTAGGGGAACTTTCACCCCGCGCCGCGGTTGACGCCCGAAGACCGAGTGGAGGATGTGATGGGCGAGGTCGGGGAATGGCGGCACCTTTGCGTCGACATGCAGCGGATGTTTGCCGAAGACACGCCGTGGCACGTTCCCTGGATGGCACGGATCTCTCCCCAGATCGAAGAGCTGGCCGGGCGACATCCCTCCCGAACGATCTTTACCCGCTTCCTGCCGCCCGAGCGTGCGGACGACATGCCGGGGAAATGGCGGGATTATTACCAGAAATGGTGGATGATGACGGGCGAACATCTTCCGCGCGGCTTCATCGATCTCGCCCCGTCGCTGGCATTGCTGGTTCCGCCGGCAAGGCGCTTCGACAAGCGCACCTATTCGCCTTGGATCGACGGCCGCCTGCATCCGATCCTTCAGTCGGAGCGGGTCGATACGCTTGTGATAACGGGCGGTGAAACGGATGTCTGCGTGCTGGCCACGACCCTCGGCGCAATTGATCTCGCCTATCGTGTCATCGTCCTAAGAGACGCCGTGTGCAGCGGCGCCGACGATACGCATGACGCGTCACTGGAACTTCTGCACGATCGGTTTTCCGTGCAGCTCGAACTCATGGAGACCGAGGAATTCTTGAGGGGCGTTGGCTAGAGCCTGGTGTGGCGATGCAACCTTCGCAGCAATACTGCTCATCGCCACGAATGACATGGAGATGACCGAGAGGTTGGCCTTAGCGTTTGCCGATCGAGGGACTAAACACCATGAGGCTCAGAATCTCAAAGAGCACTTGTGCTGCGGCGTGCGCCGTGTTGGTCGTTGCGTCATATTGCGGGGCAACTTCGACGACATCACCCCCCACCAGGTTTATCCCTTTCAGCCCGCGTATCAGTTCAAGGACTTCACGCGTGGTCAATCCACCGACCTCGGGCGTGCCCGTGCCAGGCGCAAAGCTCGGATCGAGGCTGTCGACGTCGAAGGAAAGATAGGTGGGGCCGTCGCCGACGATGGATTTTGCCTTGGCAACGACGGCCGCAATCCCCATTCCGCTGATGTCCTCTGCGTGGATCACGGTCATTCCCGACGCATAGGAGAATTCCCACAAATATTCCGCCGAACCACGGATGCCAATCTGGATAGTCCGTGTCGGATCGAGCACGCCGTCCAGCACCGCATTGCGGAACGGCCCACCGTGATGAAACTTCGTCTGATCGAAAGCGCCGCTTGTATCGCAATGGGCATCAATATGAATAAGGCCGACCGGTTGCTGCCGACCGATGGCCTTCAAAATCGGGTGGCTGATGGAATGATCGCCTCCGACGGAAAGCGGGGCAACGCCAGCATCGACGATCTGGCCGATGCGCTTTTCGATGTCGTCATGGCTGAGTTCCAGCCGGTAACGGCTTTGGAACGATATGTCGCCGATATCGGCGACCCGAAGATCGAAGACCGGCGCCGTGGCGAGAACATGATTGTACGGGCCGATCCTTTCAATGGCGCGAAGTGCTCTCGGTCCGAAACGCGAGCCTGGGCGATTGGTGACGCCAAGATCCATGGGGATTCCGGTAATCGCAACCTGGAGATTGCCGAAATCCGGATCATCGGCCGCGACCTGCATGTAAGGCGCGCTGAGGAAGGTCGGCACTCCGGCATAGGGCGCCAGTCTCGTGCCGCTCTTGGAGATGATCTTCTCCGCTACTTTGCGAAACTTCTCGTCGAATATCTCGCCGCCATTGGCGTCTGCAAATTCTGCGCGCAGCTGTTCCAGCCGCGTTTTGTCCCACACCATACGCATGTGTCTCCGCTTCAGGTCCGTCTCGTCAGACAAAGAGGTTGAGAAAACAATTGGTATCGTTGTAGCAATCGGTATCAAAGAGAAATCGATATGATCGCTGCAAAACCCAATTCCCTCGTTGCCCGCCTCTCTGCCCCGCCCATTCCTTCCGTCGTCGCCTGGAGCCGCGAATACAAAGGAGAAAAGGGGCCGCTCATCGATTTGTCGCAAGCCGTGCCTGGCTATCCCGCGCATCCGGAGATGCTTCGGCTTCTTGCCGAGGCGGCCGGACAACAGGCGATGACGGGATACGGGCCGATCGAGGGCGAACCTCTGTTGCGCAGGATCTACGCGGCTCACGTTGCCGAGCTTTACGGCGCCGAGCTTTCCGCCGGCAATATCCACATTACCGCCGGCTGCAATCAGGCGTTCATGTGCGCAGCGATCGCGCTTGCGGGCGCCGGCGATACGATCGCGCTCACCAATCCCTTCTATTTCAATCACGACACGACGCTGTCGATGCTGGGGATCGGGCGTCGATTGGTCGATTGCGACCCCACCGTCGGCTTTCTTCCCGATCTGAGTTCAGCCGAGGCTGCACTTGCGGCCGGCGCGAAGATGCTCGCCGTCGTCACCCCCAATAATCCCACAGGAGCCGTGTATCCACCAAGCCTGCTTCACGAGCTTTTTGTTCTCTGCCGGAAATATGGCGCCTGGCTGATCCTCGATGAAACCTATCGAGACTTTCTCGGCGAGAATTACGGACCGCCGCACTCTCTTCTCTCCGAGCCGGGCTGGGAGGACACGCTCGTTCTTCTCTACAGCTTTTCGAAATCCTTCTGCATTCCCGGTCACAGACTGGGTGCAATCACGGCAGGCCCCAAACTCATCGCCGAGATCGCCAAGGTGATGGACAATATGCAGATCTGTGCACCGCGCTCGGCCCAGATCGCCGTTGCATCGGCCATTCCGGCGCTCGCCGGGTGGCGGGCCGGCAACCAGCTGGAGATCGCCCGCCGCGCGGATGCGTTGAGGTTGGTCTTCTCCGGGCTGCCGGATTGGGAGATCGCAGCGATCGGCGCCTATTTCGCCTTTGTCCGCCATCCCCACGCCGATCGATCGTCGTCAGAAGTTGCCGAAAAACTCGCCAAGGAATCCGGCATCGTTTGCCTACCCGGCGCCTATTTCGGGGAAGGGCAGGAGCGTTACCTCAGACTTGCCTTTGCCAATGCGGATGTCGCGTCGATTGGGCTATTGTCCGAGCGCCTTCGCTAGGCCGCTGCGATTATCTTCTGGCGGAAGTTGGTGATAGCCACCGCGCCAGTAAAGCAGCGGTCCTATGTCCTGCCGGATCTCAATCGCGCAGACATGTCCGACCAAAATGGCATGGGAATTGTAGTAGAATGCGGTTTCGAGCTTGCAGTCCAGGACCGCCGCGCCGGTCTCGAGGCGATACCATCCCGCATCACGGTAGCGTTCGGCGCCCTTTCGCCCGTCAAGACCGGCAAAGGCTTGCGCCACCTGCTGCTGGTCGGCAGCGAGCACGTTGACACAAAAGCAGCCGTATCGTTGCAGCGCCGGCCATGAGGAAGACGCTCGGTTGACACTGACGATGACCGAAGGCAACTCCGCTGAAAGCGAGGAGACCGACGTTGCCGTGAAGCCGGTGCGGTCTTGCCCGTCGCCGACCGTAATCACGCTCACCGCACCCGCCAGATGACGCATCGAAAACTTGAAGTCCGCCTCGCTGATCAAAGCCTCGACACTCATCGGGCTGGCTCTTTCGTTTTGGCAAAGCGGTTTACAGGCATTGAAAGACCGAGGTTTTCACGCAAGGTCTTGCCCTCGTATTCCTCGCGAAACAGCCCGCGGCGCCGAAGCTCGGGCAGGACAAGCCGCACGAAATCGTCGAGACTGGACGGCAAGGTCGGAAACATCAGGATGAAGCCGTCGGCGGCGCGCGTCTCGAACCACTCCTCCATGAAGTCGGCAATCTGGGACGGCGTGCCTGTGATGCCATTTCCGGTATGCTTCTCGGCATAGTGCCGGATGAGTTCGCCGACGGTGTGGCCGCTTCTCACGAAATCGACCAGCTCGTCGAACAGGGCGCGTGATCCCTTTGGCGCCGCCGGCAGCCGATCCATGGGGAAAGGCTTGTCGAGCGCCACGTCGCGTAGGTCCGCTTCCAGAAATTCGGAGAGCATCAGCCGGCCGACATCCGGATGCATCTTGTCGATCAGATAGTCGACCTTCGCCTTTGCCTCGGCTTCGGTTTCACCGACGTTGATCACGATACCCGGCATGATTTTCAGATCGTCCGGATCGCGCCCATGGGCCGGCATCCGGCTCTTGACGTTTTCGTAGAAGGTCCGGTTTCGGTCGATATTCGATGCGAGGCTGAAGACGATCTCGGCCGTGCGTGCCGCCATATCCATTCCGGGTTCCGAACCGCCCGCCTGGGCGATGACAGGACGGCCCTGGGGCGTTCGCGCGATGTTGAGGGGTCCGCGAACCTGGAAGTGCTTGCCTTTGTGATTGAGCGTGTGGTGTTTGTCCTTGTCGTAGTAGACGCCGTTTTCACGGTCGAGAAGCAGTGCACCTTCCTCGAAGCTGTCCCAGAGACCGAACACGACATCGACGAATTCGTTGCCGCGCTCGTAGCGCAGCGTATGCGGGTCGAGCCCCTCGCGGTTGAAGTTGTAGCCGGTTTCGTCGTGATCGGAGGTGACGACATTCCAGCAGACACGCCCCTTGCTCAAATGGTCGATCGAGGCGAAGAGACGCGCGACATTGTATGGCTCGTAATAACTCGTCGACACCGTCGCCACGAGACCGAGATCATTGGTGGTAACCGCCAGAGCCGAGAGCAGCGAGAGGGGTTCGAAGCGGTTCATCTTGGTCGGAATGCGGGCAAGCGCGTTCGGATCACCGACGGCGGCGGCAGGAGAATCCGCCATGAACATGAAATCGAATTTGGCCGCCTCGGATCGCTTGGCGACATCGAGCAGATGAGCGAAGTCGTTGGCGCCATTGACGTCGCTTGCCGGATGCAGCCAGGAGGCCGGATGAAAGCCGAACGTATAGACAAAAGTCCCGAGTTTCATCTTGTCGGTCCGCGCCATTGGGCTCTCCTGCCATTGTCCGCCACGCCGCCCCTTGAAGGCGACTGCGCAAATTATCGCCAGGCGCAAATGTTCATCAATATCGCGAAGCTGAGTTCCGTTTTAGTTTTTCTAAAGTGTTGGCTTAATAGCGCCGCGTCTTTTCTGACGCGCAAAGGACGCTGTAACATTTTTGAATCGATGCATAATTTCTCAAATCGATTCCGATTTGAGAAATTATGCAGCAGGAGCCGATGCCGAAGCCTGCTGACGGGAAATGGCAATGAGCCAATCGCGGAATTCGCGCCCGTGGGGCTTCTGCAAGGCCGCACGGTCCCAGGCGAGAAAATAGCTTTCACGCAGTGCAATGCGCATGTCGACCGGAATGACGAGCGTTTGCGCCTCAAGCTCATCCGATATCATCGACATTTGTGCGAGCACGACGCCGCGCTTGTTGACGGCCGCGTCAATTGCACTGCTCGACAGGGTGAAGGAAAGGCCCGGCGTCGACGCATCGAAGGAGACGCCGGCCTTAGCGGCAAACTCCGCCCAGCTGGGGTAGGGCGTGAAGTGCCGTTCCCACTCGACGTGGAGGAGGGGCTGTTCGAAAAGATCGCGAGCTGCATGCGCGCGATCCTGCATCAGCGCCGGCGAACAGGCCGGGACGACCCAATCGCGAAACAGTTCGGTATAATGTTCGTGCTGGAGGACGTCCGACCCGTAGCTCACGCGGAAATCGACATCGTCGAAGCCGATGCGGGGCTCTTTGTCGCGTCCGATAATCCTCACTGGAACTTCGGGATGAAGCGCCTGCCAGTCGAAGATCCGCCTGCCGATCCATTTGTTGACGACGGAGGAAAGCGCACTGAGCACCAACGCCGTCTCGTTGCGCGCCTTTTCCAACAGTTGCTGGGCGAGCGCAAATTGCTCGAATCCCTTCGATATCTCCTGATGGTAGAGCCGGCCCCAGGCGGTCAGCTCGACGGTTCGTCCGCTGCGCTCCAGAAGCGAAATTCCAAGAAAGCTCTCTATCTTGCGAATCTGCTGGCTGATGGCCCCCGGCGAAACGCTGAGCTCCAGTGCCGCGGCCGTCACGCCGCCGCAACGCCCCACCGCCTCGAACGCCTGCAGACTTT
Source organism: Rhizobium beringeri (assembly GCF_004306515.1). NCBI lineage: Bacteria > Pseudomonadati > Pseudomonadota > Alphaproteobacteria > Hyphomicrobiales > Rhizobiaceae > Rhizobium > Rhizobium beringeri. The sequence goes on from NZ_SILG01000004.1 coordinate 472,735, forward strand.
TCAGCGGGATCGCCTTGAGGCGCTCATCGGTCACTTGCAGAACCTCTCGTGATTTGCGTCGAACTCAATTTGCCGTCGGATGAAACGTCCCCGCAAACTGGAACCGGTCGCCTGGATGGGTAAACTCGACATAGGTCACCGTACGACCGTTCTGCCAGGTCTGGCGGATGAGGCTAAGGCAGGCCTCGCCGCGTTCCGTCTGCAGGATCCGCGCCGTCGTGGTGTCGGCCGAGACGGCGCGAATGACATGTTTGGCCTTGGACCAGGGAACCTCGTCAAGCAGCCATTTGCCGGGCGGAATTGAAGCAAAGCTCTCCTCTCTCGCCCGCGGGACAGCATCGAGCATGATGATCCGCCGCTCGATGGCATTCGGTCTGCCATCGACGATATGCAGGCATTGAAGCCTGAGGATTTCTGCATCGGCAGGTTCCGACAGCTGCTGCGCCTCCGCCTCTCCAAGGCGCTCGATCTTGCGGGCGAGGATTTCGAAGCGGTGTTCGTGCCCGGCCAGTTCCGCTTCGGTGCTGATATCCTGGATATCCATCACCGTGCGGTCGATCTGGGGCGATGCGACAAACGAACCTGTCTTGCGCCGTCTGACGATCATGCCGCGCTCGGCGAGCGCCGACAGCGCCTTGCTGACAGTCATCCTCGAGCAACGATATTCCGCCGCGAGTTCGTGTTCGACGGGAATACGGTCACCGGGTCGCCAATCGCCGCTGATGATCTTCGTCTCGATATCCGTGAAAATATGCTGATAAATCGACACTAGGCCCGCACCTCATCCGGCGACAACGACATAAATTCCGGAACGGTCATGCGAGCGAGATCGACGCCACCCGGCATAAATTTTGCGTTCCTCGTCTTTTACATTGACACTCTAGGCCCGCCTATATCTATTTGTATAGTCAAAAGCGGAGCATAGAAATCCGCGCAGAGGAAATCGAAGTCGGGAACCAAAACTCCTCCGCCGGGGGAATAAAACTGGAGAGATGATCATGAAGGCAAATTCACTGCTGAAGGGTCTGGTCGGCGCTGCGTTCCTGTTCGGAGCAGCCGTTTCCGCCCATGCAGCCGACACGCTGGCCGCCGTCAAGGCAGCCGGCACCCTCAAAGTTGGCACCGAAACGGCTTTCGCACCGTTCGACTATATCGATGCCGGTGAACATACCGGCTTGAACGTCGACCTCTTTGCCGAGATCGGCAAGGAACTCGGCGTCAAGATCGAGTGGGTCGCGCTTCCCTGGGACGGCGTCTTCCCCGCGCTCGAGGCCGGCAAGTTCGATGTCGTTGCAGGTCCTGCAACGATCACCAAGAAGCGCATGGAGCGCTATCGCTTCACGCCGCCGATCGCCGAAGCGACGATTGCCATTCTGAAGAAGGCTGGCGACACGACGATCAGCAAGCCGGAAGATATTGCCGGCAAGACGATCGGTGTCGGCAAAGCAACCGCACAGCTCGACCAGCTGAAGGAATTCTCCGGCACGCTGCCGACCAAAGTCGACGTGCGCGAATATCCAGCCTTTACCGAATCCTACGCCGATCTCGCCGCCGGCCGCATTGCCGGCGTTGCCAACTCGCTGCCGAATATCGCCTTCGTCGCCAGCCAGCGAAAAGGCACGTTCGAAGTTGTTCTGCCGCCATTCGGAAAGAAGTCCTATTTCGGCTTCATCGGTCTCAAGGATGCCGATCATGCGCCCCTGATGGATGCGATCGATGCAGCGATGCTCAAGATCAAGGCAGACGGACGTATGGCGGAGCTGCAGAAGAAGTGGTTTGGCGCGTCTTTCGATACGCCTGATGCTGTCAAGGATCCGGCATTCTGATTAGCCGCTGGTGAAACGAACGCGCCCCGCCATCAGTCGGGGCGCAATCCGCCGTGGGATCAGAGTTCACGGCCGCAGCGCCCAGGCAAATACCGCCCATGTCCATCAAGCTATTCGAACTGCTTCTGCAAGCCTCGATCTACACGGTGACGATCAGCGTGGTTTCCATCCTGATCGGCTTTGCGATCGCGATCGTCATTTCAGCCATGCTGCTCTCACGGCAACGGCTTTTCGTGCTGCCGGCGCAGATTTTCATCAGTTTCTTTCGTGGCGCACCGCTGCTGGTCCAGCTGTTGCTGATCTACAATCTGCTGCCGGTGATCGGCATCAACGTGCCGAGCATCGTTGCCGCCGTGGTTGGCCTGTCCTTGTGTACTGCAGCCTATCAGGCTGAAAATCTGCGCGGTGGTTTTGCCAGCGTTGCCGTAGGCTTGGTCGAATCTGCCGAAATGGTCGGCATGACTCCCATTCAGATCTTCCGCCGTATCAGGGCGCCGATCGCCCTGCGCCTGACTTTCCCGGCGCTCGTCAACGAAGCGATCCTTATTCTGAAGGCGTCTTCGCTGGTCTCCGTCGTCGGAATCGTCGAGCTGACACGCATGGCTCAGGACCTTGCCGGCAGCACCTTCCTGCCGCTCGAGATTTTCGCTTCCGCGGGCCTGATCTATCTCATCATCAATTGGATCGTTGCCCTTGCGGGCGGCCTGATCGAACGCTCCCTGCCAGGAGTGCCGCGATGACCTTCGATACCAATGTGATTTTCAGCAACTTGCCGGAGATCCTCGACGGTGCGTGGGTCACCATCCTGATCTGGATCGTCACCACTCTTGCCGCTGCCGTACTGGGTTTCCTTGTCGCTGTCGCGCGACGTTTTGGCGGCGTGCTGCTGGACAGGGCGTTCGGCCTTGTCATCGCAGTGCTGCGCGGCACGCCCTTCCTGATTCAGATATTCCTCGTCTATTATGGCGGCCCCTTCGTCGGATTGTCGCTCGATCCGATCCCGGCCGGCATCGTCGGCCTTTCCATCTATGGCGCGGCTTATTTCAGTGAGATATTCCGCTCGGGCTTTGCCGCCGTCCCCAAGGGACATATCGAGGCCGGCCTGTGCGTTGGCCTGACACAAGGACAGATCATCCGGCGCATATTGCTGCCGGAGATGACCATGCTGGTGTTGCCGCCTTCCGTCAACATGACGATCATCCTCATGAAGGAGACGGCCGTTCTGTCCATCATCACCGTGCCGGAGTTGACGGCGACACTCAGCGCCATCGGCTCGCAGCAATATGCTTTCGTCGAGGCGCTCTTCGTGCTTGCGCTGTTTTATTGGGTACTGGTCGAAATCACCGGCTGGCTCGGCCATCTCGCCGAAACGAAACTCACCAGATTCAGGTTTTTCAACATATGAGCGTTCCTGCGATCGCAGTCAAAAATCTCGTCAAGACGTTCGGCGGCTCCACCGTGCTGCACGGCATCGACCTCGAAATCGAGCAGGGACAAGTTTCCTGCGTCATCGGTCCGTCGGGATCCGGCAAGAGTACGCTGCTGCGCTGCATGGCGTTTCTGGAGGAATCGACGAAGGGGACGATTACCGTCAACGGCGAGGTGCTTGGCTTTGCGGAAAATGCCAAGGGTGTCCGTGAGCGGGTGCCGGCGGCGGTCAACCGGCAGATTCGATCGCAGATCGGGATGGTCTTTCAGCAGTTCAATCTCTGGCCGCATATGACGGCGCTCGGCAATGTCAGCGAGGCGCTGAAGACGGTTCACAAGATGAGCCGCAAGGATGCGGAAGAGCGGGCAATGGCCCAGCTCGTCAAGGTCGGCCTGGAGGGCAGGGCCGGGCACTATCCGTCACAGCTCTCCGGAGGGCAGCAGCAGCGCGTTGCCATCGCCCGCGCCCTTGCTCTGAGCCCTAAGATCATGCTGTTTGACGAGCCGACCTCGTCACTCGATCCCGAACTGACCGGCGAGGTGCTCAACGTCATGCGCGATCTCGCCGCCGAGGGTATGACGATGGTCGTCGTCTCCCACGAGATCGGATTTGCCGCGACGGTCGGCCAGCAGATCATCTTTCTCGATCACGGCAAGGTGCTGTTCACCGGCCCGCCGCAGGACGTCTTCAAACGACCGAGAAACCCCCGCCTCGAACAATTCCTGGATACCTATATCGATCGTGGAGCCTCAATGCTGCTGTGACGTTCATGTCCTTCCGGATCGTCGGCAGACCTCCAATGCTGGTGTCGGGTTCAGGCAATTTCGTCTTCGAGTATTTTCACGGGCCGGTCCCACTGGATGAGCACGACACAGCCGGTATCACTCCAGACCGAGTGTTCGCTGCCCGGCGCATTGACGATATAACTGCCGCTGATGTAATCGCCCGTCTCGTCGGATTGTACGCCATCGAGCACCAGGATGGTCTCGAGCCCCTCGTGGCGATGACGGGGAACGGAGGCGCCAGGCTCATATTTCAGCAGCGCCACGCCCGGCTGATCACCCTCGAAGGGGCGGATCCAGTGAATGGTGACAGCATCGCGGAAAGGGCCGAATTCCAGCTCCTTCCAGCCGCCTGACGTCAGGCGTTCGCGGGTCGTTTCAGGCATGGGCGATACTTTCCAGAATGTCGTCGACATGCGCGGTCCAGCCGACGATCGCGCCCTGGGCGCGGATCATGGCGATGGCTGCGGCTTTGAATTCGGGGAAGTAGCTTTCCGTCGCCTCCTCGGCGAGAAGGCATTCATAGCCGCGGTCGTTTGCTTCGCGCATCGTCGTCTGCACGCAGACTTCGGTGGTGACACCGGCAAAGACGAGCTGCTTGATGCCCTTCTCTTGCAGCACGGCGCCGAGTTCGGTGGCATAGAAAGCGCCCTTGCCGGGTTTTTCGATGACGACTTCACCCTTCACAGGAGCGAGTTCCGGCAGGATTGCCGTGCCGGGTTCGCCTGAGATCAGGATGCGGCCCATCGGGCCTTCGTCGCCGATCCTGAGCGACGGATTGCCGCGGTCGCGTTTGGCCGGCGGCAGATCGGAAAGGTCCGGCCGGTGGCACTCCATCGTATGGATCACAGGCAGGCCGGCATTGCGGAAGCCCTGGATCAGGCGTTTGACATCGGGCACGATCCTGGTAATGCGGCTGACATCATTGCCAAGGCTTGCACCGAAGCCGCCGGGCTCGGCGAAATCACGCTGCATGTCGATGACGATGAGGGCGAGCTCATCGTGCTTCACCGGAAAGGCGAAAGGTTCGGCTTTGATCTTTGCCATCAATGATGCCCCGCCATGTGGGCGCCGATCACGCCGATATCGGCCGAGCGCGCCGGTGTCTCGTAAACCAGCTTGCCTTCCGAAATGACCATGATGCGGTCGGACATCTCGAGCAGTTCGTCGAGGTCTTCGGAAAGCAGCAGCACGGCGGCACCCAGATTGCGGGCTTTCATGATTCGGGCGCGGATTTCGGCAACGGCCGAGAAATCGAGACCGAAACAGGGGTTCGAGACGATCAGCAGATCGACATCGCCGGTCAGTTCGCGGGCGAGCACGGCACGCTGCACGTTGCCGCCCGAAAGCGCTGCGATTGGCGAGGAGGAAGAGGCCGTCTTGACCTTGAAGTCGGAGATCAGCGCCGAGGCACGCTTCTTCATGCTGCCCTTGTTCAGCCAGATTGCGTCCTTGCCGTCCGACTTCAAGTCGAAGGTGCGAAACGCAAGGTTCTCGCTCACGGTCATTTTCGGCGCACAGGCATTCTGCAACGGTTCTTCGGGGATGAAACGCACCCTGTTCTTGCGGGTTTCATCGCGGGTGGCGCCGTAAGCCTCGCCATTGACCGTGACCTGGCCGCTATCCGTCGGGCGCTGGCCTGCCAGAATTTCGGTCAGCTCCTTCTGGCCGTTGCCCGATATGCCGGCAATGCCGACGATCTCGCCGGAGCGGACCGTCAGCGCGTCGATCTCGATCGTCTTCAGGCCGGAGCGATCCGGGGCCTTCACCTGGCTGACGGTCAGCACCGGCCTTGCCGCTTCCGCCACCGGCAGACGGCTGTCGAGTTCGGCGAGCTTGACGTCGCCGATCATCATCGCCGCCATCTCGGCGGTGGAGAGCTCGCCGACCTTGCCGGTGCCGACCAGCTTGCCGCGCCGCAGGATCGAGACGGCATCAGCGAACTTCGTCACCTCGTGGAACTTGTGGGAAATCATCAGCACGGTGAGCTCACCGCGCTCGGTCATCCCGCGCACGATGCCGAGCATCTCATCGGCTTCGGCGGGCGTCAGCACCGAGGTCGGCTCGTCGAGAACGAGGAAGGAACGGCCGAGATAGAGCTGCTTGACGATTTCGAGCTTCTGTTTTTCACCGGCCGCGAGCTCGTTCACCGGTCTGTCGAGCGGGATCTTGAACGGCATGCGCTCCATGAAACCCGCCAGATCCTTGCGCTCCCTGGCCCAGTTGATCACGGCGGGTACTTTGCTACGGCTGATGACCAGATTTTCCGCGCCGGTCAGAGAGGGAACCAGTGTGAAATGCTGGTAGACCATGCCGAGCCCATAGGCCGCGGCATCCTTGGGTGAGGCCACCGCCACCTCGCGGCCGTCGACCGACAACGAGCCTGACGTTGCGTGATAGAAGCCCATGATGCATTTGACGAGTGTCGACTTGCCCGCGCCGTTTTCGCCGAGAAGCGCGTGAAAAGAGCCGGCCGGAACGGCGATCGAGACGTTGTCGAGCGCGGTGAAGCTGCCGAAACGCATGGTCATATCGAGCGTCTCGATGCCGACGGCCTTGCCGGCTTGCGGAAGGGGCGTGTCGCGGACTGTGCTCACTTCATTGCTCCTTTTCGACGATGATGGCGACGGGACCGCCGCCGGGCGGACCCTGGTGTTCGGCGCCGCCGGACACATAGAGATCGGTAATGCCGAAGATGCCGGCGAGAACGCCGCCGACGAAGGCACGGGCATGGCGGGTGCCTGCAATATCCGAGTCATCGAGCATCGTGTGGCGCCTGCCGTCGATCCTGCCGGACGGGTCCGGCTCGGCCTTGGCGAGAACCGCCGCCAGCCGGCTGTTTTCCGGCAGGCGTTCGCGGGCTTTCCTGACGGAATGCGCGTCGATCGCATCCCGCATGACCGCGTGGTCGATCGACAGCGGACCGGACCATTTTGCGCTCATGCCGAGGACGATGATTTCGTGATCGGTGAGTTCGACCCCGGACGAGGTTGAGGCGCAGCGGGAAAAGAGATCGAAACGTGTGCAGATGTCGGCATCGCCGATCGATGTCGCATCTATCTCGCCGAGTGCCACGGCGACGCCGAGAGCCGAAGCGCCGCGCGAGAGGCCCATGGATTTCAGCGTGTCGTGGGTTGCGACCGTCCTGCCTGCTGCCTCGGCCTCGGCAATTCGGCGCGAGGTGAGCAGCGGACACTTGATCTGCACGAAATGGACATCGGCGGGATCATCGATGCCGGCATCCCTCATCGCGGACTTCACGCCTTCGGCAACGAGCAGGATCTGTTCCCGGCGCCCGAGATGTTCGGGGGGCAGCGCGGGGGTACGCGACACACCAATGGCCAGCGCCCGTTCGCCCGGGGTTTCTACTGTTTCACGCGCAAAAACCGTCCAATGCGGCGAGAGCGCCCCCTCGGTGCCGCCGGACATGATGATCGAGACGCCGTCGACGCCATATCTACTGAACAATGTCTCGAAGCTGCGGGTGGCATAACCGCGGGTAAAATCATTGACGCAGCCGTTGCCTTCCGTCTTGCCGAGAACGGCGACGACGTTGTTCGCCTGAAGGCCGCCAGCAAAGAGCGCCTCGACGCCGGCAACGTCATCGGGGCCGTCGGCTGGCACGCGAAAGACATGGGCACGCAATGACGGCATCAGGGCAGCGCCTCGACTAGAGCCGCGGAATTGGAGACCGAGCCGAAGACACCGCCCTGCATCTTCACCATCTTGATCGCGGCGAGGTGGTTTCCGTAGTCGGTCGCACCGCAGCAGTCCTCCAGAAGCAGGCATTCGTAGCCGCGGTCGTTTGCCTCGCGCATCGTCGTCGAAACGCAGACATCGGTGGTGATCCCCGTGAGGATAATGTTCTCGATGCGCTTCTGGTTGAGGATGAGTTCGAGGTCGGTGGCGCAGAACGAACCCTTGCCGGGCTTGTCGATGATCGTCTCGCCTTCGACCGGGTAGAGTTCGGGGATGATGTCCCAGCCGGGTTCGCCACGCGTCAGGATGCGGCCGCAGGGGCCGGCATCGCCGATGCCGGCGCCGATCCGCTGCGAGCGCCAGCGTTTGTTGGCCGGCAGATCGGCGAGGTCCGGGCGGTGGCCCTCGCGGGTGTGGATGATGTGGTAACCCTTGGCCCGCATGGCGGCAAGCACACGTTTGATGGGTTCGATCGGCGCCTGCACCAGCGACAGGTCGTAGCCCATATGGTCGACATAGCCACCCTTGCCGCAGAAATCCGTCTGCATGTCGATGATGATGAGGGCGGTGTTATCAGGCCTCAGCGCGCCATTATAGGGCCACGGATACGGATCGGCGTCGATAAAATGCCCGTTGGTTTCGACCATCGCGTCCATCATTCTCTCTCCTATTCCGCGGCAGGTTTGAGGGGTTCGCCGTAACGGCGCATCGGCTTGTCAAATCCGCAGGACGTGCCGTCCTTGACCTTTATCTCGTCTTCCCATGGCAGGCGGTATTTGCCGGCGACGAGGTCGTGCATGTAGGTGTAGGGCGCATCCTGCGCGCCGCCGGCGACGGCGACGTAGCCGCGATGACCGAACTGGTAGATATTATTCTCCACGGCCCAGCCGAGCCGGGCCTCGCGAACGAGATCGGGACGCACCTCCGCGGTGATGATCTCGTTGACGCGGCCGGAGGTTCCGTGGGCGATGATCGTGCCATCGAAATTGCAAATCATGCCTTCACCCATGGAATCGAACGTTCCGTCCGAGCCGCACATGCAGACATTCGCGGTGATCATCAGGTTGCAGAAGGCGTTGGCCTGGTTGGTGAAGCGCCAGGCATCGCGGATCGGCGCCGTGTAGCCGGCTGTGCGGATCATGATTTCGGCGCCCTTATAGGCGCATTCGCGCGCCATCTCCGGGAACATGCCGTCATGGCAGATGATCAGAGCGAGCTTCGCGCCCCGTGGGCCCTCGATGACAGGGATGCCAAGATCGCCGGGCTCCCAGGGCTCGACGGGGATCCAGGGATGCATCTTGCGGTAATAGAGCTTCAACTCGCCCTGATCGTCGATGATGATGCCGGAGTTGTAGGGCATGGCGCCAGGGTTCAGCTCCATGATCGAGAAGCAGCCCCAGATCCGGTTGTCCCTGCAGGCCTGCTTGAAGGCCGCGACCTCCGGCCCGTCGAGCGTGCACATGATCTCCGGATTGATGTCCATGGAAAGGCCATGCAGCGCGTATTCGGGAAAGACGACGAGGTCCATGCCCGGCTGGTTGCGCCGCGCTTTGGCCACCAGATCGACGATCACCTGCGTCTGTTTTGCCAAGTCCGCTTTGGTAACGGTCACCGGCAGCTGGAGCTGCACCAGGCCGATACCGACGCCGTGTTCGGATTTGTTGAGACCGCCAAGTCCGTTCATCGGAAGGCTCCGTTATTTCGTGAGCGACAGCGCACCCGGCGCACCGGCGAGCGAACGGGTGGGCGAGGAGGTGGCGATCAGGATGATGAGGGTGAGCACGTAAGGCGCGGCGTAAAAAAGGTAGTAGCCTTGCGTGACGCCGACCGATTGCAGCGCCGGGCCGAGCGCGCCAGCACCGCCGAAAAGCAGGGCAGCGAGAAAGCAGCCGATCGGATTCCAGCGAGCGAAGATGACGAGAGCCACCGCCATCAGGCCCTGGCCCGACGAGATGCCTTCGTTCCAGGAGCCCGGATAGTAGAGCGAGAGATAGGCGCCGCCGATTGCCGCCAGCGAACCGCCCACTGCCGTTGCCAGCAAGCGAACCCGGTCCGGATGGATGCCCATGGCCCGGGCCGCGTCGGTGCTGTCGCCGACGACGCGCAGGATCAGGCCGATGCGGGTGTTCTTGAAGGCCCAGAACAGGAAGAGGGCAAGTGCCGCGCCGATGAAGAACAGCACGTTGATATTGAGCGCCGCCTGGACTTGCGGAGTGCTCGACCAGCCGCCGAGCGGGATCGAGGGCAGTTTCGGGGCAACCGGCTGGATGAAGGATTTGCCGAGGAAGAACGCCATGCCGAGACCGAACTGCATCATGGCAATGCCGATGGCGATGTCGTTGACCTTGGGGAATTTGCAGATCCAGCCGTGTATGAGGCCGAAGATCGCGCCCGCCATCATTGCGGCCAGCACGCCGAGGGTCGGGGAGCCAGTCATGACGGCCACCGCATAGGCCGTCATAGCGCCGAAGACCAGTGTGCCTTCGAGGCCAAGATTGATGCGGCCGGAGCGTTCGGTGATCGTCTCGCCGAGGCTGACGAAGATGAAGGGCGTGGAAACGCGGATGGCGCCGGCGAAGATCGCCAGCGGCACGCCCCAGATGCCGATGCCTGTCTCTTCCATCAGAGGCTCCTTTTCCAGAGGTCGGGATTGAAGATCTTGAAGCGGCCGTAGAAGGTCTCGCAGAAGAGAATGACGATGAAGAGCGTCCCCTGCAGCACCAGAACCGTCGCATCCGGCAGGCCCATGCGCCGCTGGATGAGGCCGCCCGAGGCGTCGATGCCACCGAGCAGGATCGCGACCGGAATGATCGCCAGCGGATTGTGCCTGGCGAGGAAGGCGACGAGGATACCGGTATAACCGTAGCCGGCGGCAAGCGAGGCGTTGGCACTTCCCTGCACCGCCGCAACTTCGATCATGCCCGCCAGACCGGCAAAGCTGCCGGCAAGCGCGGTAAATCCGGCAATCAGCTTGCCCACCGGCAGCCCCTGGATCTGCGCGGCGCGCACGTTGCCGCCGGCGATGCGGGCGGCAAAACCATAGCTCGTCGCCTCGATCGCGATCCAGGAGATCATGCAGGCGAGGATGCCGATGACGAGGCCCCAATGCACGTCCATGCCGGGAATGTTGCCGAGCATGTAGTCCGCCGGCAGCGGCCTGGTCGACGGCTTGTTGAGGCTTGCAGGATCGCGCAGCACCCCTTCGACGAACTGGTTCATCAGGGCGATGGCGATATAGGAGAGCAGCAGCGACGAAATGGTTTCATTGACGCCGCGATAGTGCCGCAGGAAACCGGCAAGGCCGATCCAGATGCCGCCGACCACCATGGCAGCGATTGCCATCAGAATGAGAGTGAGGAAAACAGGCGCGGTGCCGGCGAGCGGCAGAGCCATGGCTGCGGCGGCAACGCCGCCCAGCACGACCGCTCCTTCCCCGCCGATGATGACGAGGCCGAGACGGGCGGGCAGGGCGACGCAGAGTGCCGTCAGGAGAAGGGGTGCGGCACGACTTAAGCTGTTCTGCACCGAAAACCAGCTGCCGAAGCCGCCGGTATACATCAGTTGGAAGAGGGTGGCCGGCGACTTGCCGACCGCCAGGATGAAGAGGGAGAAGAGCGCAAGACCGATCAGGATGGCCGCGAGGCCGATGACAACAGGCTCGGCTCGCCTCGCGATCCATTCGAGGACGGGGCGCAGCGAAGCCGGTTTTTCCACGATGGCTATTGCGGGATCATTGGCCTCTATGGTCATGGCGCTTCTCCCTTCGCGTTTACGCTGTGGACCCGACGACGCCCTCGACCAGATAATTCATGCTCTCGAGCTCGATCGCGTCTTCGGCGTAGCTCTTGTCGGCAGCCACGACAGTGTCGCCCTTATTGTCCTTCAACGGACCCTTGAAGACCGAGAAGCCGCCCTTCATCATCTCCGCCTGCGTGGTTTCGAAGGTCTTGCGGCCCTCCGCGGACACGGCGGGGCCGAGCGCGCTCATCTTCACGAAGCCGTCCTTCAGGCCGCCGCGCACGAAGTTGCCGAGCTTTTCGCCGGCCTGCGCCTTCTTGACGAAATCGCTATAGACGTTGCCCCAGGCCCACTCGGCGCCGGTAAGGTACTTTTCAGGAGCAAGCGGGCTCTGGTTGGCGTGATAGCCGCAGACGAAGGCACCGCGGCCGGCAGCCGTCTCGACGACCACTTTGGGGCTGTCGACGTGGCAGGTGATGACGTCGGCGCCCTGGTCGACCAGCGCATTGGTGGCTTCGGCCTCCTTGACGGCAAGCGACCATTCGCCGGTGAAGATCACCTGGCAGGTGATACCAGGATCGACCGCGCGCGCGCCGAGCAGGAAGGCGTTGATATTCTGCAGAACCTGCGGGATCGGCTTGGCGGCGACGAAGCCGATCTTCTTGCTCTTCGTCGCATGGCCGGCGGCGATGCCGTTCAGATACTGGCCCTGGAAGATATAGCCGAAATAGGAGCCCGTATTGGCCGGGTTCTTGCCTTCCTGCCAGAGACCGCCGCAGTGCCGGAACTGGATGTCGGGATGTTTAGCGGCCACGGCCAGCATGTGTGGGTCGAAGTAGCCGAAGGAGGTCGGAAAGAGCAGGGTCGCGCCGTCCAGGTTGATCATGGATTCCATCGTCTTCTGGACGTCGACGGTTTCCGGCACATTCTCTTCTTCGACCAGCGTCACGCCCGGTAGCGCCTTGATAACGGCCGCACCTTCCGCATGCGCCTGGTTGTAGCCGTAGTCGTCCTTGGGGCCGACATAGATGAAGCCGACGGTCAGCGCGGTTTGGGCTGCGGCGGAGGAGCCGATCAGGCCGGGCATGGCGCCGGCGAGTGCACCGGCAGCGGAAGCCTGGAGAAAATTGCGGCGGTTCATGGAAAGGAGTTTGGTCATCGGAATGCTCCTTGCGGCGCTGGGCCGGTTGTGAACAGGTACAGAAAAGTGCATGCAATGCATGTGCCAGAAATTAATCTATTGTTTTTTATAGTTTATCTGTCACGACAAGATTTGCGTATTGCAAAGTGCATGCAGATTGATCGAATCTTTGCGCAAAAAGTAATCAATAGATATTTCTTGTTCATTGTGACTGCGCAGTTGGCATAAAGTCGGATTTCCTGAGGTGCTCGTGCATCAGAAAGCGAAAATTTAACAATATCTTCGCCACTAGATTTGACTTATCGAGTCTCGAACCGCATCTGTATGCAGAATGTTGACGTGAGCAGATTCGTATCGTGAAGCAGACTAGGCGCAGAGAAGTGATCCGTACCGGAACCACCGTCGAACAGATGGTGCGAGCGATTGCCGACATGATCGTCACGGGTGAAATCCTGCCCGGCGCGAAGTTGGACGAGGTGTCGCTCGCGGTTCGTTTCGACGTTTCGCGCACGCCGGTACGCGAGGCTCTGCGTGAGCTGGGCGCCATGGGATTGATTGCGCGCGAGCCAAACCGCAGTGCCGTCGTTACCAATGTCACCGAGGCTTATCTGCATTCGATGTTCGAAGCGATGGCCGAACTCGAAGCGATCTGCGCCAGGCTCTCGGCCGAGCGTATGACGGTTGACGAGCGGCGCGCGCTGGAGTTGGAGCATCGGGCATCGGTGAGGCTGGTGCATGCCGGCGCGGAAGAGGAATATTCGGCTCACAATACCGAATTCCATACCCGGCTTTATCGTGGCGCGCATAATGATCATGTCTTCGAGATGGTGACGCAGACGCGGGCGCGGCTCGCGCCCTTTCGGCGGGCGCAGTTCCGTCTGCCTGGACGTCTGGCAAAATCCTATGAGGAGCACGGCCGGATCGTGACCGCGATCATGCGCGCGGACGCCGCGGCCGCGGGGCAGGCGGCATATTCCCATGTGGAAATTGTCAGCGATGCCAGCGCGGTATTTGCAACGCCCGGGGAGTAAAGAGGGCGCAACGCCTAAAATCAGGCGCTGCCGGACCCGCCACGAAGACTAAAAATCACGGCCGGCAAACGCCGAGGTTATTTCCCGGTTTCTACTCCGCCGCTTCGATGAAGCGGTGACGTTCATAGAGGAACTTCAACACGGCTTCACGGCATTTGAGATATGTCCGATCAGAGGCGAGTTCGATGCGATTGCGGGGACGGGACATGGTCACATCGAGCACTTCGCCGATGCGGGCCGCCGGGCCGTTGGTCATCATGACGATGCGATCGGACAGCAGCACCGCTTCGTCGACGTCATGGGTGATCATCACCATCGTATTGCCAAGCCGGGCGTGGATTTCCATTACCGCGTCCTGAAGATGGGCGCGGGTCAGCGCATCGAGCGCACCGAAGGGCTCGTCGAGCAGCAGGATCTTCGGCTCCATTGCAAGCGCGCGGGCAATTCCGACGCGCTGTTTCATGCCCCCGGAAATTTCCGAAGGCCGCTTATCCCTGGCATGTGCCATCTGCACGAGGTCGAGGTTGGCCATGACCCAGTCGTGCCGCTCGGCCTTGGTTTTCGTTCTGCTGAAGAGTTTGGAGACGGCGAGATTGACGTTCTCGTAGACCGTCAGCCAGGGCAGGAGCGAGTGGTTTTGGAAGACGACGGCGCGCTCCGGCCCCGGTCCGTTGACCTCTCGGTTTTCAAGGAGCACGGCGCCCGCCGAAACCGGCGTCAGGCCGGCGATGAGGTTGAGGAGAGTGGACTTGCCGCAGCCCGAATGGCCGATGATCGAGACGAATTCGCCCTCGGAAATCGTCAGGTTGATATCCTTCAGGACCTCGGCGCGCACGCCGCCCCGATCGAAATGTTTGTCGATATGATCGAGCTTAAGATAGCCGTTCATAAATACCTTCCTCAGTTGGCCATGGCGCCGCGGGTGATAAGTTTGCCGAGCGCAGCCACCAGCTTGTCGAGAGCGAAGCCGACGATGCCGATATAGGCGAGCGCGACGATGATGTCGGAAAGGCGCGACGAGTTCCACGCGTCCCAGATGAAGAAGCCGATGCCGACGCCACCAGTCAGCATTTCGGCCGCGACGATGGCAAGCCAGGAGAGGCCGACGCCGATCCTGAGGCCGGTGAAGATGTAGGGCGCTGCCGAAGGCAGCATGATCTTCCAGAAAAACTCGAACTGGTTGAGGCGCAGCACCTCGGCGACATTGCGGTAATCCTGCGGGATATTGCGGACGCCGACGGCGGTGTTGATAATCACCGGCCAGATCGACGTGATGAAGATAACGAAGATCGCTGAGGGGTTGGAATCCTGGAATGCCGCGAGCGACAGCGGCAACCAGGCGAGCGGCGGAACCGTCCGCAGCACCTGGAAGATCGGATCGAGACCACGCATCGCCCAGACCGACTGGCCGATGATCGCGCCGATGACGACGCCGGCGACCGCGGCAAGGCCAAAGCCATAAACGACGCGCTGCAACGAAACGAGCACGCGCCAGCCGAGCCCGATATCCTGGGAGCCATAGTTGAAAAACGGATAAGCGATCAGGTCAAAGCTATCCTGCCAGACCCGATGCGGCGAGGGCAAAGACGCATCCGCCGATGAACAGAGCACCTGCCAGACGAGCAGGATGAGTGCCAGCACGACGACCGGCGGAACGACATTGCGAAGTGCGGTCAGTGCCGCTCGACGAAAATCGATCCGCGATCCGTGCTTGCCGGAAAATGGCAGAACCTTTGCCGCAGGCTTGGCAGAGGCGGTCATGGAGGGATTTTCTTTATTTGCCAGGGCGGACATCAACGCGCTCCTCACGTGAATGAAAGGCCGGCGCGCCCGTCGCGCGCCGGCGGCGGGGTCAGGCGACAGCCTTGATCGAAAGGCTGTCGAGATAGGCGGAAGGATTTTCCGGGTCGAAGACCTTGCCGTCGAAGAAAGTCTCCTTGCCGCGAGAAGACGATGCGGGAATATCGGCCGCCGCGACGCCGAGATCCTTGGCGGCTTCGCGCCAGACGTCTTCGCGGTTTACCTGGTTGACCAGCGCCTTGATGTCGGTGCTCGCCGGCAGATTCCCCCAGCGGATGTTCTCCGTCATGAACCAGGTATCGTGGCTCTTGAACGGGTAGGAGGCGCCGTCCTTCCAGAACTTCATATAGAGGTCGGTGGCCTTGACCTCGCGGCCGTTGCCATAATTGATGTCGCCCTTGAGGCGGCCGAGTACGTCCTTCGTCGGGACGTTGAACCATTGGCGCTTGCCGAGAATGTCAGCCATCTCCGCCTTGTTGTCCATGCTCTCGCACCACTGCTGAGCCTCCATGACAGCCATCAGCAGGGCCTTGGCAGCATTGGGATTCTTTTCGATCCATTCGGCGCGCAGTCCGAGCGCCTTTTCAGGATGACCCTTCCAGAGCTCACCGGTGGTGGCTGCGGTAAAGCCGATGCCCTGGTTGACGAGCTGCTCATTCCACGGTTCGCCCACACAGAAGACGTCCATGTTGCCGACCTTCATGTTGGCAACCATCTGCGGCGGCGGCACGACGATGGTCGAAACGTCCTTGTTCGGATCGATGCCGCCGGCGGCGAGCCAGTAGCGGATCCAGAGGTCATGGGTGCCGCCCGGGAAGGTCATGGCGGCCTTGATCTCCTTGCCCTCCGCCTTCTTTTTCTCGAATGCCGCCTTCAGCTTGGAGGAATCGAGCTGCACGCCGGTTTCGGCATATTCCTTGGCGACGGAAATGCCCTGACTGTCGAGGTTGAGGCGGGCGAGGATTGCCATCGGCACCGGCTTATTGTTCTGCGTCACCTTGCCGGTATGCATGAGATAGGGGAGCGGCGACAGGATATGGGCACCGTCGATGCCGTTTGCCGCGCCGCCCAGCACGAGATTGTCACGGGTCGCACCCCAGGATGCCTGTTTGGCCACATCCGTTTCCGGAAGGCCATGCTTGTCGAAGAAGCCCTTTTCCTTGGCGATGATCAGCGGTGCGGAATCCGTGAGCGCGATAAAGCCGAGCTTGACACCTGTCACCTCAGGTCCTGCCCCAGCTGCGAAGGCGCCGGACGGAAAGGCGGTCTTGACGGCGCCGATGAGGGCAGCCGCTGCGGTCGTCTTGAGCATGTTGCGGCGGGTCATGCCGGTTGTTGAAATCCCAGTCTGCAAATTCTTTGTCATGCGCAGGTTCCCTCTGCTGGCTGAATTTGGACACAAAAAAACGCCGCCGGAATTTGCGTCCAGGGGATGAGAGAATCCCGGATTGCAAAGACCTTGCGACGTCGGTGTCTAATGTAGGCGCTTATGCCGCGCCTATCCGCACCAGTCGCCGTTGACCGATGCGTCTCAGAACCTGCAAGCAGCGTGCCAATTTCGAGAGGAATTGGTAACAGCATGAAGTAAAAGGAGAAATGGTAAGAATTAACGAATGCCTATTTCTTAGGCTTTTTATTTTCTGCTTCCGTTTTGTGCGATTGCTAACGTAGTCGCAGTCATGGGAGCGCTCTATTTGTGCAGTGCACGCAATATCGAAGCTGCGATGACGCAGACGGCAGAATGGATTCTGCCCGCTTTATTCGTCGGTATTTGCCAACGGCAAAGCTCAAAAGGGAAGGGCAAGTGTGGCGATTGCCTGGCCATCACCTCATTTCATCGCAGCAAAGATACGAGGCCGTAGAACGCGGCGGATATTGCTGCAGCCGCCGGCATCGTTACGATCCAGGCTATCACGATGTTGCCGGCCAATCCCCAGCGCACGGCTGAGACACGACGCGCCGCGCCCACTCCGACGATTGCTCCGGTGATGGTATGCGTCGTCGAAACGGGAATACCGAGCCACGTCGCTCCGAATAGTGTCAAGGCTCCGCCCGTCTCTGCGCAGAAACCTTGCATGGGGTTGAGCCGGGTGATCTTCGACCCCATGGTGTGAACGATCCGCCATCCGCCAAAGAGCGTACCGAGAGCCATTGCCGACTGGCAGGAAATGACCACCCAGAAAGGCACGTAGAATGTCGGGCCGAGATATCCCTGGCTGAACAAGAGCACCGCGATGATGCCCATCGTCTTCTGCGCATCGTTTCCGCCGTGGCCAAGCGAATAAAGCGAAGCAGACACGAACTGCATGATGCGAAATGTGCGATCCACCGCAAACGGCGTTTGCCGGACGAATAGCCAG
The DNA here is from genome assembly GCF_004306515.1 of Rhizobium beringeri. NCBI lineage: Bacteria > Pseudomonadati > Pseudomonadota > Alphaproteobacteria > Hyphomicrobiales > Rhizobiaceae > Rhizobium > Rhizobium beringeri. The sequence goes on from NZ_SILG01000004.1 coordinate 490,541, forward strand.
GAGACGGCGAGCACCAGCACCAGGGCAAGCAGGAAGCCGATGGCTGGCGACAGGAAAATGGCACCGACGGTCTTTAGAAGGCCGTTCCAGACAATCGAGCTGAAGCCCACCTTGGCAAGACCGGCCCCCACCAGCCCACCGACAAGCGCATGCGACGAGCTCGATGGAATCCCGAAAATCCAGGTGAGGATATTCCAAATGATCGCGCCCATGAGTGCGGCGAAGATCACTTGAGGCGAAACGATCGCAGGATCGATGATGCCGGTCCCCAGCGTTTCGGCCACGTGCAGGCCGAAGAACAGGAATGCGATGAAATTGAAGAATGCCGCCCAGGCGACCGCATATTGCGGCCGCAGGACGCGGGTCGATACGATTGTGGCGATCGAATTGGCCGCATCATGCAGACCGTTGAGGAAGTCGAAGAACAGTGCGACAACGACCAGGCCGACCAGCAGCGGCAGAGCGAGGGAGGCATCCATCAGACGTTCTCGATGAGAATGCCGCTGATTTCGTTCGCGACATCCTCGAAGCGGTCGACGACTTTCTCCAGCTCTCCGTAGATCTCGCTTCCGATCATGTAGGCCATCGCATTGCCGGCGGCGCCATGACGCAGAAACAGGTCCTTCAAACCCTGGTCGTGGAGATCGTCGGAACGTCCCTCCACTCGGGTGACCTCCTCCGCGATGGCCGCGAGACGCTGCGCATTGGCTCCCAATCTGTCGAGGAGGGGTATCGCTTCCGCGACAAGGTTTGCCGCCTTGACGATTTCACTGCCCATCTCCTGCATGAGCGGATCGAAGCTGGATTGCTCGAACAAGCGGATCGTCTTGACTGTCTTGTGCATCATGTCGATCGCATCATCCATCGACTGAATGAGGTCCTTTATGTCACCTCGGTCGAAGGGCGTGATGAAGCTTCGTCGAACGGCAAGAAGAACGTCACGCGTGACGTCGTCCGCCTCGTTTTCCAATGCGACGATTCGTTCGCAGTTTTTCTCAACGTCATTGCCCTTCAGGAGTTGATCGAGGGCGTGCGCCGCGGCAACGACGGTCTTCGAGTGCTTGGAAAACATTTCAAAGAATCTGTCTTCCCGTGGCATCAGCTTGCGAAAAATGCTCATCATGCCTGGGAACCTTCCTCGTGCGGCCGATTGTCATAAATCTGTCATAAACACGCTCAGGCAATTGAAGCAACAAGCAAATTCGGCAACTCAATCGATATGACACCTAGCAAAAAAGGCAGCAAGCCTCGACCGGACAAGTCCCAGCCACTGCTGCGGCAGCTCGCTGCTGTTCCTGAAGTGCTGTTCGCTGGTGCATTCCGTCAACAATACGGCGCTATTTGCTTCCGTCACGGCACTGCCGGATCCGAGCTCGAAATCCTGGTGATCACGTCTCGCGAGAACGCACGCTGGGTCATCCCGAAAGGATGGCCGATGAAAGGGAAAAAGCCTTTCGAAGCAGCAGCAATCGAGGCCTGGGAGGAGGCCGGCGTGCGCGGGGTGGTGAAGAAGAAGCCGGTTGGGCGCTATACTTATCTGAAAGAACTCGACAATGGCGATGTGGCGCCCTGTATCGTCGATATGTTTCAGATTGAAGTCACGGAAATCAGCGGCGATTTCAAGGAGCGGGGTCAGCGTATTCTCGAATGGGTCAGCCCGGACGAAGCGGCACGACGCGTTCGCGAGATCGAACTCAAGTCGCTGCTCGTCCAATTTGAGGCGCGCGGTCGCAAGAAACGCGATCGCGGCTGACCACGGGCTTTTTCGCCGGCGCGTTACGTAGGCGTTTGATCCCGAAAACCGCTTTCCGCACTATACTCTATCGCTCGAATGGTTCGCCGAGCGAAGCGACACCGTTCAGTTTCAGCAGGCGACGGTCGGCGGAAATAATGCCGAGCACGATGATCGTGACGAGATATGGCAGGCTCGAGAGCAGTTGCGAAGGCACGTCCAGTCCGGTTGCCTGGGCTGCAAGCCCCATCAGCGAGACCGCGCCGAAGAGGCAGGCGCCGAGGAAGATACGGCCGGTGAGCCAAGTCCCGAAGACGACGAGGGCGATGGCAATCCAGCCGCGCCCAGCAATCATTCCATCGGCCCAGAGTGGTGTATAGACTACGGACGCATAGGCGCCGGCGAAACCGGCCATCGCGCCGCCGAAGGCGATGGCGAGGACGCGGACTGAGACTACCGAGTAGCCGATGGCATGGGCGGCCTTCGGGTTCTCGCCAACGGCGCGGACGATGAGGCCAAGCTTGGTGTAGGCAAATATGGCCCAGAGAGCGAGAGTCGCGACGAGCGAAATCCACACGACGATGTCCTGGACGAAAAGGCCGCCGACAACCGGCAATTCCGAAAGCCCGGGAAGGGCGAGCTTCGGAAGTCCCCTGACCGTGAGGCTTTCATAGGTCTTGCCGAAAAGCGCGGAGAGGCCTTGGCCGAGAATGCCGATGGCAAGGCCCGCTGCCACCTGGTTTGCCCGGAAACCCAGCGTGACGAAGGCGAAGAGCAGCGAAAGGACAGCGCTGCCGAGCCCGGCTGCGACGAAGCCCAGGAGATGTCCACCGCCCTGGTAGACGATAATGAAGGCGAGCACGGCACCGAAGGCCATCAATCCCTCGACCCCGAGGTTGAGAACGCCGGCGCGCTCGGCCACCAGTTCGCCGAGTGCTGCCAGAAGAAACGGTGTCGCAGCCGCAAGCATGCCGGCAAGAATGAACTCGATGGCGTTCATGACGGGCTCCGATGGGCAGCGCGGCGCCATTCAAGGCGGTAGCGCACGAAGGCGACGGCGATCAGGTAGGCGAGCAGCAGACTGCCCTGGAAGACACGGACAGCGGCGATCGGCAGGTTGGCCGAGACCATGGCATTGTCGCCGCCGATATAGATGACCGCCATGACCAGCGCCGAGATCACGATGCCGATCGGATGCAGGCCGCCGAGATAGGCGACGATGATGGCCGCATAGCCATAGCCGCTCGCGACCGAACGCTGCAGCTGGCCGAGCGGGCCTGCGACTTCGGCGGCACCGGCAAGACCGGCCGCAAAGCCGCCGATCAGCAGCGAAAGCCAGATCGCCCAACCTTCCTTGAAGCCGGCATAGCCGGCAGCCCGTGGCGCCAGACCGCCGACCTGCAGTTTGTAACCGATGAAGCTCCTCTGCATGAAGACCCAGGCCGCAACCGACAAAGCGAGCGTGATGAGGAATGAAACATTGACGCGGGTACCGGCAATCAGGGTCGGCACCATCGCATCATACTGGAACATCACCGACTGGGGGAAGTTGAAGCCGTTCGGATCCTTCCACGGGCCGAGCAGCAGGTAGTTCAGCAGCTGCGCCGCAACCAGGCTCAGCATCAAAGAAACGAGAATCTCGTTGGCATTGAGGCGTACGCGCCAGAAGGCGGTGAGAGAAGCCCAAAGTGCGCCGCCGATTGCGCCGAGCAGCAGCATTGCCGGCCAGATCCACTGACCCGTCGCTTGCGGAAACCAGACCGGAATGGCAGAGGCGAAGATCGCGCCAAGAATGAACTGGCCTTCGGCGCCGATGTTGAAGACCTTGGCGCGAAAGCCGATTGCCAGCCCCTGTGCGATCAGAAGGAGCGGGCCTGCTTTTAAAAGCACTTCCGAAAAGGACGCCCAGGAGAGGAAAGGCTCGAAAAGCATCGCATAGACAACCGCGACAGGGTCGCGGCCCATCAAGATGTAAAGGCCGAGGTTGAGCGCGATCGCTATGACAAGTGCTATGACGGGCGCGATCAAGGTCGCGGCAAGCGAAGCGCGCTCCCGACGGACCAGGGTGGGAACGAAAGCAAGGGACCAAGCACTCATCACTGGACTTTCTCGGGCGAGGCTTGTGCCCCGATCATGTATCGGCCGATCTCCTCGGGCTTCGTGTCTCGCGTAGCGAGCGGCGGGCTGAGCCGGCCGTGATGCAACACCTGGATGGAATCGCAGAGCTCGAACAGTTCTTCCAGCTCCTCGGAAATGACGAGGATCGCCATGCCCTGATTGCGCAAGGCGACCAGACGGCTGCGGATGGCGGATGCGGCGCCGATATCCACGCCCCAGGTCGGCTGCGCCAGGAAAAGCAATTTGGGAGACAGCATGATTTCGCGGCCAACGATGAATTTCTGCAGGTTGCCGCCCGATAAAGTGCCGGCTTCCGCATCCGGGCCGGGTGTGCGCACATCATACTGACGGATGCAATCCTCGGTGAACGCCAACGCCCGCGCCCTGTCGACAAGACCGTGCCGCAAAAGCTTGAGCGGATGGGCGGTCAGCAGGCTGTTGAGGGCGAGCGACATTTCGGGTACGGCGCCGCGTCCGAGCCGGTCTTCCGGAACGAAGGCAAATCCGAGCGTCCGCCGCGCGGCGGCATCGAGCCTGCCAACATCCATCCCCATCATGTAGATCCGGTCGCGTTGGTCGCGCCCCAGCACCGTCTCACCTGAAATCAACGCGGCAAGCTCGCTTTGGCCGTTGCCCGAAATACCGGCGATCCCGAGGATTTCGCCGGCACGCACTTCGAGGCCGATGCCGGAGAGCAGCACTGCGAAGGGATCGTCGGGCTGATAATCCAACCCGATGATCTCCAGCCGCTTTTCCCCGCCAGACAGCGGCAGCGCCGAGATGGGGGCGGGCATGTCGCGGCCGATCATCATGCGGGCAAGGTCATGGGCATCATGTTCGCGCGGGTCGACATCCCCGGTCACCCGTCCGCCGCGCAGGATCGTCGCCCGGTCACAGATCGCCCGGATTTCCTCGAGCTTGTGGGAGATCAACAGGATGGAAACGCCGCCGTCGCGCAGCCGGCGCAGCGTGTCGAACAGCTTTTCCACCAATTGCGGCGGCAGGACGGAGGTGGGCTCGTCGAGGATCAGCAGCTTCGGATTGGTCATCAGGCTTCGGATGATCTCCACCCGTTGCCGCTCGCCGACGGACAGCGCATGCACATGGGCGAGCGGATCGACTTCGAGGCCGAACTCCCGTCCAAGCGTCCGAATGCGTTCCTTGAGCTCAGCCTTGCGGCCCGGCACGACCAGCCGAATATTCTCCAGGACGGTCAGGGTCTCGAACAGCGAAAAGTGCTGGAAGACCATCCCGATGCCGTTGCGCCTCGCCTCGGCAGGGGAGGCGAGGCGCAACGGTTTTCCTTCCCAGACGACATCCCCGTCGTCCGGTTGCTCGACGCCGTAGATCAGCTTCATCAGCGTCGATTTTCCCGCCCCGTTTTCGCCGAGGATCGCATGGATCGATTGCGGCGCCACGTCCAGATCAATCGCCTGATTGGCGTGGATCTGGCCGTAACTCTTCGAAATGCCGCGCAGCGACAGGAGCGGGGTCGTCATGGCTTATTTCGGCAGCGGCGTGGACACGCCCTTGACGTGCCAATTCATGGCGATGATCTCGGCGTCGGCCATGGTTGCGCCGGATGCGACACCTTCGCTGCCGTCGGCCTTGGCGATCGGCCCGGTGAAGGGCGAGAAGCTGCCGTCGGCAATCTTCGCCTCGATCTCCTTGATCTTGGTCATCACGTCAGCCGGAACATCCGGGTTCCAGTCGACCACTTCGACGACCTTGTCGGCGACGCCGAGGAACGCATTGGCGCCCTTGAACGTGCCGGCGAGATGGGCGTCGACCGATGCCTTGAAGAAAGGTGACCAGTCCGTCGAGATGCATCCGAGATAGGTTTTCGGTGCGTATTTCTTCATCGAGGAGTTGAGGTTGAAGGCGTAGACGCCGGCTTCCTCGCAGGCCGAGATGACGGACGGCGTGTCCTGGGCGTTGGAGAAGATCACATCGCACTTCTGCGCGATCAGGGCTTTGGCGGCCTCCTGCTCCTTGGCCGGGTCGAACCAGGAGTTCACCCACACCACCGAGACCTCGATATCCGGCTTGACGGCCTGGGCGCCGAGGGTGAAGGCGTTGATGGACGTGATCAGTTCGGGAATCGCGAAGGCGGATACGGAGCCGAGCTTGCCGGTCTTGGAGAGGGCTGCGGCAGCCATGCCGAGCAGATAGGTGCCCTGGAAATATTTGGCGGCGAACGGCGAGAAGTTCGGAGCGACCTGGAAGCCGGAGGCGTGCAGAACCGTGACGCTCGGATCGCGGCGTGCGATCTGCAGGGCGCCGTTCTGATAGCCGAAAGAGCCGGCGACCAGGAACTTGTTTCCGTCGGCGACGGTCTTGTTCATGATGCGGTCGGCGTCCGGGCCTTCCGCGATATTCTCGAGCACGGTGACCTTCACCTTGTCGCCGTAAGCGGCCTTGATCGGCTCCAGACCGGCGGCAAGTGCATGCCCCCAGCCGACGTCGCCGATCGGCGACGGGACGACGAGCGTGATGCCGAGCGGTTCGTCGGCGGCCAAAGCAAGGCGGCTGCCGAGCACGCCGGCAAGGCCGGTGGCGGCAGCGGCCGTCATCAGGTTTCTGCGGGTCAGTTTGGTCATGTTCTCAGTTCCCTCTTTTGGTTTTTTTAAAATTCCACGGCGGATAGTGCGGCCTCGGCATCGGCTGACAGCTTGGCCTCGTCGAGACCGGGGAATTCGCCCTTCTGCCAGACGATGCGGCCATTGATCATGGTCATGTCGGTCGCCATGCCGATGCCGACGCGGGCAATCAGGCTCAGCGGATCGTGCCGCGTGCCGACATAATCCATACGGCGAGTGTCGATCGCAAACAGGTCAGCGGCCATGCCGGGCGCCAGCCGGCCGATATCACGCCGGCCGAGCAGGCTGGCGCCCCCTGACGTGCCGTAGCCGAGGAAATCGACCGGCGGCGGCACGGGATGGGCGCGGCCGGAGGCGACGAGGCACTGCAGCATGTAGCCGGAGTGCAGGCAGTGCATCAGGTTGGAATTGTCGTTGGAGGCAGCACCGTCGCAGCCGAGGCCGATGCGCAGGCCGAAGGCGGCCATGGCGGGAATGTCGGTGACCTCAGCGCCGACCAGATAGACAGGCTCCGGGCAGTGCGCGACGCCGGTGCCGCTGGCAGCCATCTTCCTGAGTTCGTCGTGGGTGAGCTCCCAGCAATGGGCATAGAAGGCGTCGGGCCCGGCAAAGCCAAGTTCTTCCAGATAGTCGACCGTACGCATGCCGTGGCGAGCCTGAATGACCGGGCTTTCGCCTTCGCCGACATGGGTATGCATCATGACGCCGCGATCGCGCGCCAATGCCACCGATTCCACGAAGGTCTCGCGATAGCAGTTCACCGGCTGGCAGGGCGCGACCACGACCTGGCGCATGCTGAAGGGGCTGGTATCGTGGTAGCTCTCGATCAGCCGGGCGCAGTCGGCGATGAACTCGTCGGTCGTTTCCAGCATTTCGTCGGGAATGGTCGAGCCTTCCGACTTCGGCAGGGTATTGCCGCCGCGGCCGGCATGGAAACGCATGCCGAGCAGTTCGGCCGCCTCGAACTGACGGTCGATCAACCGCTTCCCGGCATGCCGGGGGAAATTGTACTGGTGGTCGAAGGCCGTGGTGCAGCCATGCTTGATCATCTCGGCCATCGCCGTGACGGAGGAGTGGTAAAAGCACTCCTCGTTGAGCTGCGAAAAGATCGGGTAGATGCGGTCCAGCCACTCGATCACCGAGAGCTTCGTCCAGTCGAGATCGGCGCGGTTGCGCACGAAGCACTGGAAGAAGTGATGATGGGTGTTGACGAGACCGGGATAGACAAACCAGCCGGCAGCATCCTGAACGGCCGTGCCGACAGGCAGTGCGTCCGCCTCCAGATTTTCGCCGATCGCCACGATCGCCGGACCGCTGGTCAGGAGATCGACATTGCGATGAACGACCGGCCCCTTGCCCTCGTCGACAATCACGGCTGCGCAGTTCTTCAGGAGATATCCAGCCATCTCACGCCTCGCCCGGTTCGATTTGAGGTTCGGGCTTCAACTCGTGCAGCCGGTGAATGCCTGGCATCTCGATAAACTTGTCGAGGGCGCGCAGCGCGCGGGACCAGAGCCGGATGGCGGGATAAGCATCCAGCGTGACGCCGCCATCGGGCGCCAGCGCCACATAGGGAAAGCAGGCGATGTCGGCAATTGTCGGCCGGTCGGCAGCGAGGAAACGCATGCCGCGAAGGCCCTGCTCGACAAGCCCGGCTTCAAGCTCGCGAAGGGCGGCGATGCCCTGGGCCTGCAGAGCGCCAATATCGCCCGGCCGCAACAGCATTTCATGGAGCCGTGCTGCCCCGAGGTTTGCCGTCAGCCGGCCGGAGAATGACAGCCATTGCTGCACCCGCGCCGCTTCCTCGGCCTTACCGCTGCCGAGCCATTCGGGTGCTGCCTTGGCGGCGAGATAGACGAGGATCGCCGACGATTCCGTCAGGATCAGGTCGCCATCCTCCAGGATCGGAATGGAGCCTGCCGGGTTGAGCGCAAGCAGCTCGGGGCCGCGATGCTCGGCGCCGGGATGGAAATCCACCGGGCGCAGGTCAAGCTTCACGCCGATCAGCGCCGCCATCAGGCGCACCTTGTAGCAACTGGGCGAGAGAATGTAGTCGTAGAGCTTCATTGCGCCACCAGCTGTGCGCCGTAGGTATAGTTGTGACGCTTCAGCCAGCGCCGGTAAGCGATCGATGTCAGATCGGCCCGCGTCGGGATTTCCATGCCGGGGTCGAGCGGCAACAGCCGCGGTATCTGGTTTTCGAGGATCGAACGGTCCTGCAGAAAGATTGTCTGCTGGAAATGGATGAGGTCGGTCATCGCGGTTTCGTCGTCGAAGAGCGCCATCCATGGCCAGACGTCGCAGAGGTCCTCGGCCAGCGGCTGCACGAAGAGCGTGATGACATCCCATTCGCTCGGGCGCGGCGGGCAGGTCTTGTAAAGCACGGAGCAGGTGGGGGCCGGCACGCGGTACATGTATTCCGTCGTGATCCCGCCGCTTGCCGACTTGGCGGCCTGCGGCTGGTAGAATTTCACCTGCGTTGCCCAGACCTCGTCTTCTTCCTCGCGGATCTCGACCTTGTAGTTCTGGACCTCGGTGTGCGGCTCTGCGCCGAGAATGTCGGTGTGGACGAAGGGGAAATGGGCGATGTCGAGAAAGTTCTCGACGGCACGCAGGGGCGAGCAGCGCACCCGCACCACGCCGACATCAACGAAGCGGCGGCCGGGCTGGTCAGCCTCGGGAATGGGGAAAAGTTCCTTCTTCGGCTCGCCGAGGGAGGACCAGACATGACCGTAACGCACACGAACCGGCAGAACGCGGCCATCGCCGCCCGTCACCTTCGCATTGCCATCGGCATCGCAAGCCACTTCGATCGGCTCGCCCATCAGCGCCGTCGTGCGACCTGCGCTGTCGAGCTGGCTGAAAAGCCCGACTGGATACCATTCGTCGATCATCGCCTGCATGGTCATTGCGCGATCTCCCTCTGAAGACCCTCAGCCCGGCGACGCAAGCTCTCGGCGACCCGTGAGGCGCCGATGCCCGCCGCGGGGTCGGTGTCAGCCTTCAGCAGCACATGGATCAGCGTCTGTCCGTCTTCCCAAGCGGATAATAACAGACAGACGGCCCCGGTGGATGCGTCGATCTCGACAAGACCGTCAGGGCTCGCCTTCGCACCGGCCGCCGCCTCGATCGCCGCGATGCCGGCGAACGCCGTCAGCGAACGCAAGGGAGCGAGACCATCAAGCCTCGGCGGCTTCGAAGCGGGCGTACCCACAGCCACCCAGATCACGTTATCTGTTTCCTCGACGTCATGGGTGGCGACGCGAATGGTTTCCGGTGGCGTCAGCCCCGGATGGGCCGGAATGCGGAGACAGTTTCCGGCCTGGCCGTAGCTCCACCCGTGATAGATACAGGAGAGCGTCTCGCCGCGCACGAAGCCGTGGGACAAGCGCATGCCACGATGCGGACAACGATCCGCCGATGCCGATATGCGCCCCGAAGCGCTGCGCCACAGGGCAATCGATCCGGCTGCCGTCCGTGCCGGTATGACGGTTCCGGCCGGCAAATCCCGGGACAGGGCGACTGGCGTCCAAAAGCCGGTCGTAGCGGATGGCATGACTAGAGTTCCCAAACAAAATCATATGCTTGCCGAGCACGTCCCACCTCGGCATCGAGGCAATTCCGCTCAACCTTATCAGGTTTGCATAATTATTTCGCATTGGCAACAATGAGTAAATAATATGCACGGGGGAAATGTGCCACAGCCCGGCACTAGGTCCTTTCGCCGCTGATCGCCGTCCGATCTATCCTCTCGACCCATACGTCGATGGGCCCGAGAGAGCATCCCATCTCCATCATGTCGATGAGTTCCTCTGGCCCAGCAACCTCAAGTTCAATCCGCATCGAACTCGTATGAGATATGGTGTGCGAGAGCCCAAGCTTAGCGGCATGGCGCCGGATCCATGGGACAAAGGAGGCGACCTCGAGATCACCAACAATCGTCATCCGCTGCAGGAGGTGGCTCTTATCTTGTCCCATGCTCGCCCTTGCTTTCCGACACCATAGCGCCTGAAGGAATTTGGGGAAGGGGTCATTGTCAAGGCGAGAATATGGCGTCGGAGTTTGCTTTGCAAAGCCCTGCATGGCCTGACAGTTCGCTTCAACGTCAGCTGGCGTGTGCTGCCCAAGATGAGTCGATTCAGATCTGGCCATCAAGATCCGCCATATGATGGTCTTTAAGGGGGCGCGCATAACACGCCTCAACACGCCGCCTGGTCCTGCACTGGAGATATCTTTCTCCGTATCGCCTTGCCCGTTGGCAGCAGCGCTTTCAGCTTCGACATCTGGGTGCTACACGGCGACGTTTGTATTTAAAGGAAATATCATGAAAAGACTGGTTCGCCTGCTGCTGACGATCGCTCTTGCCGTTGTCGTTCTTACCGGTTTCCGCTGGTATCGCTATGTGACCAACAGCGACAGCCCCTATGATGAAATCGGAATCACGCTCAACAATTCCATGCCCGGCCCAATCAACAGCTGGGGCTGCGCCAAGCTCAAAAACACCTTTGCCAATTCCTTGCCGCCCTACGGCTGTGGCGCCGGCGACGCGACGCAGTGGAAGTAAACAACTGCAGGGCTGCGCCGATGGCGCAGCCTAGTCGCGCGAGCGGCCCCCCGTCAGCATTGCGACAAAAGCCGTGACTTTGGGTGTGCGGAACCGAGCTGCCGGATAGACGACATAGATTCCTCCGGCCGGCAGGCTCCAGTCCGGCAACAATCTTGTCAGTCGGCCAGCGTCTATATGCTCTTCAGCCAGAAAATCCGGCAGCACGGATATGCCTGCCCCCGCAAGCGTGGCCGCGAGAACCGCAGGCGTCGAATTGCTCATGAGGTTCTGTTGCATCCGCACGGTCCGCCTGTCGAAATCGCCTTGGATAAACCTCCAGACCACCGGCTCCTTGAGGGCCAGATTGGCGATAAACGGCTGGCCCGCCGCATCCTCTGGACTGTTCAAACTGAGCGTGGCGGAGAAGCTGGGAGACGCAACAAGAAGCTGCCGGAACGAACCGATCCGTCTCGCTTGATGACTGGAATCATCGAGCCAACCAACACGGATCGACAGATCGATCTGATTGGCGAGCAGATCCATCTTCGTATCGGCGAGCAGAAGCTCGACCCTGCAAGCGGGGTACTTCCGGATAAAGGATGCAGCAATCGGAGCGATCGTGCTCGCACCATAATCATTGGGCGCAGCAATGCGTAGCATGCCTGTCGGCTCGGCATTTGCGCGGGTGATTTCACCGACCGCGTCCTCGGCTTCGCGGAAAATCAAGACGCAGCGCGCGTAGAGAAGCTTGCCGGCCTCAGTCGGCTCGACGCGTCGTGTTGTTCGGAGGAGCAAGCTGGTTTTCAACTCAGCTTCCAGCCGCGCAACCTGCTGGCTGACGACCGTCTTCGTGATCGCGAGGCGCTCGGCAGCTTTCGTGAACGAGCCGGTATCGACGACGGCTGCGAAATAGGCCAGCCGATTGAGGTTGACAGCCTCCATAACCTTCTTCCATTTGATTGTAAGTTTTTGGCATACATTCTGTCATATTTAACAATATTTATCACTCAATAGAAGTGCCCTATCTGTTGTCCATCGCTTCAAGGATGGTCCGATATGCATCTTACCTATCTCTACGATCCGCTTTGCGGCTGGTGCTATGGTGCGGCGCCCGCGCTCGACAAAATGGCCAAGCTTGACAATCTCACCGTCGAGCTTGCGCCCACCGGGCTCTTCGCGGGCGAAGGCGCGCGTCCGGTGGATGAACGTTTCGCAGCCTATGCCTGGCATAATGACCAGCGGATCAACCGGCTCACGGGACAGGTCTTCAGCCAGCTCTATCGCGATCAGGTTCTCGCGGGCGCAGCCAGTATGTTCGACTCCGCCCCTGCGACGCTCGGAATCATTGCGGTCGGGCTAAGGCAACGCGGCAAAGAGCGCGAAGCTCTGAAGGCACTTCAAATCGCCCGTTATGTTGACGGCCGCAACACCTCGGAGATCGCTGTCGTGGCCGACGTTCTCGATCAGGCCGGCTTTGCCGATTCCGCCGCTCGTGTCCGGGCTCCGGACGAGGCTCTGCTCGAAATCTATCGCAACAGGATCGGGAAGTCCCGCCAACTCATGGCTGCATTCCGGATGGATGGTGTCCCCGCGCTTTTGGTCAGCGACGGCGATAAGCGCCGCGTGGTGCGCGGCGATGCCTTGTTCGGCGGCTTTGACCGACTTGCTGCCGAGCTTCAGGCGGCGTGATCGTTCATTTTCAGCAGACCGTTCCATGAACTACCGACAAAGCCTGCCGGGTCAACACTGACGGCAGCAGAAAATCGAAACTGGCGATCATCGGAGACAACCATGTATTCAAGGAGAGAAATCATGAAAACCACCCTCGCAGCCGGCGCCGTTGCCGTTTTTGCGCCTGCCGGTCTCGGCAACGCGGCCGGATCAAAGCTGGCCTGGAAGCACTTCCCCGCCGGTCAGAATGGCTTCTTTCGCGCTCCGGTGCTGCTGACCGGCCCCAGCGAAGCGTTGCTGATCGATGGCGGGTTCAGCTATCCCGACGGCCGTGCCCTGGCGGAGGCCATCAAGGCCACCGGCAAGACGCTGACCGTGATTTATATCAGCCAGTCCGATCCGGACTATTACTTCAGCCTCAAGCCGGTCCTCGAAGCCTTTCCCGGCACAAAAGTGCTGGCCGCTTCCGATACGATTGCAGCGATCAAGGGCAACGTCGAGAAAAAGCTTGCCGTTTGGGGGCCGCAGCTCAAGGAGAACGGCCCGCAGACCCTTGCAGACATCGTCATGCCGGAAGCCTTCGACGCTCCAAGCCTCACAGTCGATGGTGAAACCGTCGAGATTGTCGCGGCCGAAGCAGGGTTAAGCAATCGCCGGTACCTGTTCGTGCCGTCGTTGAACGCTGTTTTCGGGGGCGTCATGATTTTCTCCGGCGTCCACGTGTGGACGGCCGACACCCAGGCTCCGGAACAGCGTGCCGCTTGGGTGGCCACCCTCGACAAGATCAGCGCCCGAAAGCCAACGATTGTCGTTCCCGGCCACATGATGCCGGAAGCGGCAACCGATCTGTCCGCCGTCGCATACACGAAGAGTTATCTGCTCGCTTTCGAGGAAGAACTCGCCAAGGCCGCCGATTCCGCGGCGCTGAAGGCCGCCATGGAAGCCCGCTTCCCCGGTCTCGGCATGGGCGTTGCGCTCGACATCGGCTCCAAGGTTGCCAAGGGAGAAATGAAGTGGGGCTGAACGGCCGATCTTCAAACTGATCCGAAGGGCCTGGGATGGCCCGGTGAAATTCAGTCCTCACCGGGCGCAATTCTTGAAAGGCACATTTCTGGGATGGATCAGGCGCTCAGAACCTGACCCTGAACCCCGCCGTGCCAGTTACATGATAGCTGTCGCCAAAATTGCCCAGGCTGGTATTGACTGTCATTTCGGTGTGGAGTGCGTATTTGTCGTCGGCCCAGCTATAGCTGCCGCCGACGCCGACGCCGCCCCAAAGCGGCTCTTCCTCGCTGGTGAGTTTTACCCCGGCGAGATCCGTCTGCGCGCCGGAGAGGAGCTCATAGTGGATATTGGCGATGCCATAGGCATGTAAGCGGCTGGTTTGACCGGAGGCGTCGGTCAAGGCGGTCTGGTAGTCGGCGGAGATACCCAATCGCCCCTTAAGGCTATCGCCGTCTAGCAGCGACACGGAGGCTCCGAAGGCATCGGTGAAATTTTCATAGTCGACTGCTGAATGGACCAATTGCACCTGGGGAGTGATCGACCAATTGGCCCCGAGCGCGATCTCCTGGCCCATTTCCAATCCCAATGCATAGCCAAAGCCATCTATGCCCGAGGCGAGGCTCGTGGCCGCGGTCGTCGACGACAGGTCGCTGTCGTACCAAGTCAGATTGGCCTGCGCATCGAGATAGAAGCCAGTTTCGGCCTGCCATGTCAGCGTCGCACCCACACCATAGCCGGTCGCACTAATGCTGCCGGCCCCATACGGGGAGGTGATGTCGGCCGCAAGCGTGCCATGACGCGCCCAAACGCCGCCGGTCAGTTGGCCGGCCGTCCCGTCATCGAGCAGCCCATCGGCTCCTGCCTGGAGCTGCCAGATGTCGACATCAAAGGCCGCGTCGGTCGTCGACGTTTTGGGGTCGATGCGTAGATGGCTACCAGTAATCCGGCCCCAGATGCCGCTTCGTGACGCGGCCGCGTCAGGCAGGGTGCCGTTATCGACGACGTCGCTCGTCCAGGACCGGTTGCCGACGCGCTGGCGCATTGTCTCGAGGCTATTGAAACTCTGCAATACATTGGCATAGGCCTCGTAGACGGGGGCGCCTGGCTGGTAAAGCGGCACAGTTGGGATGCCCGGGATCGAGGGATCAAGCTGCGCCGAACGCAGATACCAGTCGCCATCGGCCGGCGTGCTGACGCCATCCTTGTAGAGTCGATAACCATAGGCACCAGCCACGACGGCCTGTTCGCCCTCGAATACATAGCTGCCCAAGAGCGCGAAGGTGCCATTCGATGCTCCGCCGATATCAACGATCTTGATGCCTTCAATGGTCGGGGCGCCGATGCCGCCAAGGTTGATGACGTCGACGCTGGTAACACCGGCCGTATCGCCGGTGACGATCAGCCTGTCGGCCGGCGAACTGTCGCCGCCCAGCACGGCTTCGATTTCCAGATTGCCACCTGTGCCGATGTAGTTGCCGTTGATGATCAGCGTACCGATAGAATTGCCGGGTGCGATCAAGCCGCCGGCTTCATTGGTTGTCGTGCCGACCGTGCCGTTTCCCATCAGGGTGCCGCCACTGGCGGTCAATGTGCCGCCCAATTGACCATTCACGGACAATATGCCCGCAGAGATGCGGGTCTGTCCTACGAATGACGAACTGTTCGCCGTCAGCGTGGTCATGCCGGTCCCCAGCTGACGGATTTGGCCAATGCCGGAGATGACGCCATTGAAACTCATGGCGTCCGACCGGCCAAAGGCGAGAATGCCGGCATTGCTGACATTGCCGGCCAGGCTGCCCGACGTGCCGCCATTGCCGATCTGCAAAGCACCAGAGTTGATGATGCTGCCGCCCGTAACGGTATTGGCTCCAGTCAGTACTGTGGTGCCCAAGCCGCGTTGCACCAGGCTGCCGACACCGCTTGTGGCGCCGGCAAAGATCGAATCGTCCGAGCGATCGAAGGCGAGAACGCCGGCATTGGCGACATTGCCTGCCAGGCTGCCGGTTGTGCCGCCATTGCCGACCTGCACGGTGCCGGCGTTGATCGTCGTACCGCCCGTATGGGAGGCGGCGCCGGCAATGATCAACGTGCCGCTCCCAGCTTTGTCGAAACTGCCGGCGCCCGAAACGGCACCGTTTAAAGTCAGCGTCGTGCCGGCATCGGTCAGCAATCCGCCGCTGCTGGACATGGCGAGCGTGCGGGCTGTGGCGATATCGGCAGTCGTGCGCAACGTGCCTCCGTCAAGCACAAGGTTGCCGGAGGCAGCGCCGAGATTGAGGTCGTCCGCGATGGTCAGGGTGCCGCCCTCGATCGCCGTTCCCCCAGTATAGCTGTTGGTGCCGCCCAAGACCAAGGTGCCGAGATCGGTCTTGACCAGTTGCGACGCGCCGGTGAGTTCGGAGTCGATGGTTGCACTGATGGCTGCGCCGCCAACAGTGCCGTCGCCGACGCGAATGATGGACGAGGGGGAGCCCGACAGGATGATCACCCCGCCAACGAGCTGATAGCCATCAGTGGCGAACTGCATGCCAGAACTATCGACGGCTCCAAGGCTGTTGTCGACCGTCACTGTGCCTGGCGTGCCGGCGAAGATCGCGAAGCTTGCATCCTGGTAAGATCCGTTAAGCGCGCCAGTGCCCTCCGTCCAGTTGTCATTGCCCGCGGAGGACTGCCAAGTGCCGGTCCCGCCATCCACCACGCCGTTGTTCCTGGGTATGGTAGTGCCGTCCCAATAACTCAGCGTCAGGCCTTGCGTGTTGACTAAGTTGACCTGATTGGCAATCGAGGTCTGCACGTACGAGCCAGGAGCTGGGATCGTGCCGATCGTCAGGCCGTTATCGGTGAACGTGCCGGTATAACTGATAAGGCGGTAGATGCCGGGATCGAATATGCCCCCCGCCGATGCTGTCACATTGAGCGTGCCGTCGAGCGTGAGATCACCGCCAACTGTGACCAGGTCGTTGAAAGCACCGCCGACCGTATAGGCCTGGCCCAGATCGTAATCGAGTATCGACCCGCTGGAGACGAAGAGATCTCCCAGGATCGCGAGGGTGCCTGGCTCCGTGTCGAGAGCGCCCGGCGATAACGTCGCGCCATCCCCGATCAGGACAGTGCCGCCAATCATGCCGTTGCCGCCCAGCGTCGCACTGGCATCGACAGAGATTTCACTTGTAGCAGCGCCAAACGTGCCGACGGTATTGTTGACAAGGAGCCCGCCGGCGGTGACCGTAAGGGCGCCGGTAAAGGTGGAACTATCGCCGCTGACGGTCAGGTCGGCCGCACCATTCTTGATAAAACCGCCAGTTCCGGTGAACACACCGGCATAGGTCTGGGCAAGCGATTGGGCGATCGTCAGATCGGCGTCCAGATTAATGGTTCCGCCAGTCCCCGATAAGTTTGCCTTGGCCTGTGCGACGTCGATATCCAGAGTGCCGCCATTGACGACGAGCGCCCCGGTCGAGGCGCCAAGCGCGCCGACTGATGCTGCGCGCAATTGGCCCGAATTGACGGTGGTCGTGCCGCCATAGGTGTTTGCGCCGGTGAGCGTGATCAGGGCCGTGCCCGTCTTGGTGATCGAGCCGCTTCCCAAGATAGTGTTGGCCACGGTTGTATCGACGCTCGACTGATCGAAATCCAGACCGCCCGTGACCGAGAGGGCGCCGATCAAACCGGAGGTCGCATTGGCAAAGGTGAGGCTATTGGCTCCGCCGGTAAAGGTGATCGCATTGGCCCCGGCACCGGCTGTGACCAGACCGGCCCCACCCATGGTAATCGCAAGGTTCTGGCCGACGATGCCGGTCCCACTGGGGCCTGCGGCTCCCAAAGAAAAGCCTAGGCCACCGGCGCCGCCGATGCCTCCGGTGATGCCCGCCCCGATGGTCAATGTCGTGGTGCCTCCACCACTGACCAGCAAGCCGATGCCGCCATCTCCGCCTGCCCCGCCAACGATGCCCGCGCCACCAGCGCCCCCGGCTCCGCCCGTAATGCCAGCATTGATGATAAAAGACTGGGCGGTGCCGCCGATGAGAGAAAGACCGACGCCGCCATCGCCGGCGCCCCCGCCGAAAGCGTTCACAGACGCGCCGCCCACGCCACCCGCGCCACCGGTAACCCCGACGCCGAGCGTTCCAACGGCTCCCGTGTTGACAGCTCCAAAGCCGCCCGCGCCGCCGCCACCGCCACCGCCGCTTCCTGGAGCCGCCCCACCGGCTCCTCCAACGCCGCCCGTTGCTCCTATTATGGGCAATGCCGGGTCGACAAAACCATGCGCGCCGCCACCACCGCCACCACCACCGCCGTTGACAGCACCGACTGTGCCGACCGCCCCGACCGCTCCCGCGCTGGCGGCGCCTGCGCCGCCCAAACCGCCCGAGCTTGGAGTTGAGTCGCCACCAGTGCCACCAGTGCCCCCGCTGGTTCCGGCGCCGCCCCCGCCGCCGCCAGCACCACCGAAGCTGTTGTCGGTACCATCGCCTCCGAGGCCGCCTGTTGTGCCATTGTTGCTCGCGCCGGCCGTTCCACCCGGACCACCGGCGTTCCCGCCTGCACCAGCTTCGGCCCACACGGCCGTTGCCGTCAGAGCGCCGACCAGCGCTATCGACGAGACCGTCATCAGCAGCTTGGTGGTAAGCGATTTCACCAGAGCCATAGATGTCGTAATCCCAGCCGAGTGGTCAGGAACAACCTTCCAAGCATGCGCTGGAAATTTGGGGTTCCGACCGACTTCAGGCCGGAATGGGCGTGACGTGGTGATCGCAAGAGCTCCGCACGCCGTGACATCGGCAGCGTTTCGATTGGCACAGTTGATATATTTGTCGATGGCGGCTGACTCCTTAGATGGGAAGGTCGAGCCTCGATTGTGGATGTGTGATTGTCAGACCCGTACGAACTAGCCGCGAGAACCGTCAGCATATCTTGGTGACCTGAATCCCAAAAAATGCAGAAAGTTCTGGAGGGACATGAATCCACGAAGCGAGCGAGATGTAGTCATGTAGTCAGGTAGATCGTCGGCAAAATGCGTAAGCCGAACCACCCATCTGAACGAAGCGGTCAAATGGAGTTTCGGTATCTCCCTGGACCGGCGACGTTCCGGTCTTGCCATCCCCGCCGAAGAGACCGATCTCGACTGTCGAACCGGCTTCTTTGCTTGCCACAACCGATCCGAGGCCCGCCTCGAGAAAATGGACGAAGCCGATTTGGTGATGCGCCGTCTCAAGCTGGTGAAGTCTGAGCTGAGTTCTCTCCAGATTTGGTGCAAGCAGGCGCCGATCTCAGGAGCGAGAGCAGATAACAAATGTTTGTTGGATAAACTCAGATTCTGGCAGGTCATCGCGCTCTCAGGGGCGAAAGCACGATGATCTTCCAAACGTCAGCCCCCTTACGTGGCTGCCCTCGCATATGACGATGCGCTTATAAATTGCGCCTGGCAACAACTTTTGTGAGAAAGATTGAAAGTATGCGACTTATCGTTGTCTCCCGACTTTCATGTTTTGGTACTTTGGCCGCCCAGCACGGCGAGGTGATTGACCTGCTAAGTCATTGAAGTTGATGCTATCGAGATGAACTGGTCCGCGCATCTCAAGGCTTTCGAGCCTTTGACAAACTTTGCCAAAATCGGTTATATTGCCTTCAAATGGAGGTTATCAATGGCCACGATGAACGTATCTCTTCCAGGCCCGATGAAGGATTGGGTGGAGGCCCAGGCCAGGACCGGGCGATATTCTAATGCTAGCGACTACGTGCGCGACCTGATCCGACGCGACCAGACGCGAAACGACAAGATCGCCGCCATGCAAAGCTTCGTCGAGGCCGGGCTCCAAAGTGGTGTCGGCATCCGATCAAAGGATGAACTCTTTGCTGAGGCGATAGCTCGTGCCAGCAAGTCATGAGTTTTAAGCTTTCTGCCGATGCGGAAGAGGACATTATTGCGATCGCCGAGCAAGGTGTCCGTATGTTCGGGGCAGGTCAGGCAAAGCGATACCACGATGAACTTTTCGCGTTATTTGATCTGATAGCTGTCAATCCACGCATCGCGCGCGAACGGGATGAGATTGATCCGCCTGTTAGAATTCATCCCTTCAAAGCGCATCTAGTCGTTTATCGGATCGAAGATGATGAGACAATTTTTGTAATACGAATTCGCCACGCCCATGAAGATTGGGCAACTGATTCAATTTAGCGCGCCTCGGATGGAGCTGTGGGATTTGGTGTGTCTCAGGTTCGAATCGGTTCATGGCGATCAATACCTCCCGGGTTTCATTCTTGGACTTAAGCTCAGGGAGAACTTGCCGACGAGACGAGGATACTCCTCCAGTTGATCGATCAGTTCCAGCTGCGCGAGACGAGTGCCCCCGCATCGGACGACGGCAGCAGCATAGGGCGGCATTCCAGCCCCCTAGTTCCATAATGTTGATTATGCCAGATTTACACGTAAAGCGGGTAAATTATACATATGGCAACCAATAGAGAGGCGCCTTGTCGCTTGGTCGACATGGATGAATCAAACAAGATCCTTCGCCCGAGCACGACGCCTTCCCGGATTTTCACCGGACCCGGGCGTAACTCAAATATGCAGGGCGCTTCCCAAAGCTTTTAGCGCCGCCTCCATGACAGCTTCGCCGCGGGTCGGATGCGCGTGGATGGTGCCGGCGATATCTTCCAAGCGTGCACCCATCTCGATGGCCAGCGCAAAAGCTGCCGAGAGCTCGGAGACTCCGGCTCCCACCGCCTGCAGGCCGAGCACGAGATTGGTGTCGGCGCGGGCCACGACGCGCACAAAGCCCTCTTCGGATAGCATCGTCATCGCCCGCCCGTTGGCGCTGAACGGAAACTGGCCGATGCGAATCTCATAACCTTGCGCCTGCGCTTCCGCCGGCGACAGGCCGGCGCTGATGATCTCCGGATCGGTGAAGCAGATGGCGGGAATGCATCTTTTGTCCCAGGCCCGCTTCTTCCCGGCGATGATTTCCGCCACCATCTCCCCTTGCGCCATGGCCCGATGGGCGAGCATCGGCTCGCCGGTCACGTCGCCGATCGCATAGATGCCGCGCATCGACGTGCGGCAACGATCGTCGATCCTCAGATAAGGGCCAGCACGATCGAGATCGAGCTCTTCGAGACCGGATCCTGCGGTTCTTGGGCGGCGGCCGACGGTGACGAGAATGCGGTCCGCCGGCAGGGACTGCTGGCGGCCATCAGCCGTTTCGACGATTAACGCCTCGCCATTGTCGGCAAGGCCGATCGCCTTCGCACCCGTCAACACCCGGATACCGCCTTCGGTCAGCTTGCGCATGACGGGCCGCACCAGCTCGGCATCATATTGCGGCAGCACCTGTGGCGTCGCCTCGACGATCGTCACATCGGACCCCATTTTGCAAAAGGCGGTCCCGAGCTCCAGCCCGATATAACCGCCGCCGACCACGACGAGCTTTTTCGGCAGCTCCGTCAGCGACAGCGCCTCCGTCGAGGAAATCACCCGGTGGCCGAAAGGCAGGTTCGCAAGCTCCACCGGATCGGAACCGGTAGCGATCACCACGGTCTCGGCGCGGATGATCTGCTGGCCGGTTTCGGTCTCCACCTCCACCGTCTTGCCGTCGCGGAAATGGGCTCGGCCGTGAACGATCTTGACCCGCGCCTTCTGCAGCAGCCCCGAAACACCGGTCGTCAACCGGCCGACGATCCCGTCCTTCCAGGCAATCGTCCTGCCGAGATCGATCGAGGCGCCTTCGACGCGGATGCCCATCGGGTTTTTTCCGGCAAGCATCTTTTGCGTCGCGTCGAATTCCTCGGCCGCATGGATCAACGCCTTGGAGGGAATGCAGCCGACCGTCAGGCAGGTGCCGCCCGGCTTGCCGGCCTCGACGATAACAGTATCGATGCCGAGCTGCCCGGCGCGAATGGCGCAGACATAACCGCCCGGACCGGCGCCGATGACGAGGAGCTTGCAGACGATCTCTTTCATGGATCTCAGCCTTCGATAAAAATGAGCGCTGGCGTTTCGAGCAGCGTGCGGATGCGCTGCACGAAGTTTGCCGCATCCCAGCCGTCGATGATGCGATGATCGAAGCTGGAGGAGAGGTTCATCATCTTGCGCGGCACGAACTGCGTGCCGTCCCAGACCGGTCGTGTGGCGATCTTGTTGACGCCGACGATCGCCACCTCGGGATGATTGATGATGGGTGTCGAGACGATGCCGCCGAGCGCACCGAGCGAGCTGATGGTGATGGTGGAGCCGGAAAGCTCATCGCGTGTCGCAGTGCCCGAGCGCGCCGCTTCCGCCAGCCGGTTCATCTCGGCGGCGCAATCCCAGATGCCGCGTGCTTCTGCATGCCGCACCACCGGCACGGTCAGACCGGCCGGCGTCTGCGTGGCGATGGCGATATGCACGGCACTATAGCGCGTGATGATGCCGGCATCGTCGTCGAAAGTGGCGTTGACGTCGGGCTGCTCGGAAATGGCCTTGACCAGCGCCCGCATCAGGAAGGGCAGAACCGTCAGCTTCGGATGATCAGGCTTGCGATCGCCATTCATTGTGGCGCGCAACTCCTCAAGCGCGGACATATCCACCTCCTCCACATAGGTGATGTGGGGGATGCGCGAGGCGGAAAGCACCATCTTCTCGGCGATGCGGCGGCGCAGGCCGGTCAGCTTGATCTCCTCGGTCGCCGTCTTCTTGGCAAAACCATTCTTGACCGCCGCGGGAGCGGTTCCAGGGGTTAGGAATTGCTCGATATCCTCGCGCAGGATACGCCCGGCCGGCCCTGTCCCCTGCACCTGCCTGAGATCGACACCGCTTTCCCTGGCGAAGAGCCGCACGGAGGGAGCGGCAAGCGGCTTTTCCGCCGGCGCCGCCGCCGGCACTGGCGCTGGCGCAGGGGCTGGCGCTGCCGGAGCAGGTTTTGCAATCTCGGCTCTGGGCGTTTCGGCAATCGGCGTCTGCGAGATCTGCATGGGCTGAGCCTCGCCAATCTCTCGCGCCGTCTCGATCCGCACCAGCGGGGCCTTGACCGCGATGCGGTCTCCGACCTCGCCGGCAAGCCAGGTGACGATGCCATTGACGGGAGACGGAATTTCCACGGTGGCCTTGTCGGTCATGACGGCGGCGACCACCATATCCTCGCGGACGGGATCTCCCGTCTTCACGTGCCACTCCACAATCTCGGCCTCAGCGACCCCCTCCCCGACATCAGGCATCTTGATGATGAATTCGCCCACGGCTCAGGCCTCCATGACTTCGGCAAGCGCCCGCCCGACACGGCCGGGACCGGGGAAATAGTCCCACTCCTGCGCATGCGGATAGGGCGTGTCCCAGCCGGCAACGCGCACGACCGGCGCTTCGAGATGATAGAAGCAATGTTCCTGCACCAGCGCCGCGACTTCGGCGCCGAAGCCGGATGTCAGGGTTGCCTCATGCACGACGACGCAGCGTCCCGTCTTCGAGACCGATTTGACGATCGTATCGAGATCGAGCGGCAGCAGGCTTCTCAAATCGATCACCTCGGCATCAATGCCGGCATCCTCGGCCGCGGCAAGCGCCACATGCACCATGGTGCCGTAGGCAACGACCGTCACCGCCGATCCCGTGCGCCGCACTTCGGCCTTGCCGATCGGGATGGTGTAATGGCCGTCCGGCACCTCTCCGAGCTCGTGTTTCGACCAGGGCGTCACCGGCCGCTCGTGATGGCCGTCGAAGGGGCCGTTATAGAGCCGCTTCGGCTCCAGGAACATGACCGGGTCGGGATCCTCGATCGCCGCGATCAGCAGGCCTTTGGCGTCATAGGGATTGGAGGGCACGATCACCTTCAGCCCGCAGACATGGGTAAAAAGCGCCTCCGGGCTCTGGCTGTGCGTCTGGCCGCCGAAGATACCGCCGCCTGTCGGCATGCGCACGACGATCGGGCAGGTGAAATCGCCGTTGGAACGGTAGCGGATGCGCGCCGCCTCCTGCGTCAGCTGGTCATAGGCCGGATACATGTAATCGGCGAACTGGATTTCGACACAGGGCTTCAACCCGTAGGCAGCCATGCCGATCGCCGTACCGACGATGCCGGATTCGCTGATCGGCGTATCGAAGCAGCGCGTTCTGCCGTATTTTGCCTGCAGGCCCTGTGTGCTGCGGAAGACACCGCCGAAATAGCCGACATCCTCGCCGAAAACGACGACATTGTCGTCGCGTGCCATCGACACGTCCATGGCGCTGCGCACGGCCTCGATCATCGTCATTCTGGACATGTCAGTACCCCGCCTTCTGCCGCTGGCGGCGGATATGCGGCGGCATCTCGGCATAGACGCCCTCGAAAATGTCACGCACCGAGGGCCTGCCGCCGGCATGCAGCGTGCCATGCGCCTCGGCCTGGCGCTGCGCCTCGATCACCTCGTCCATGATTTCGGCTTCGGCTTGCACATGCCGCTCCTCCGACCAAGCGCCCTTGACGATCAGATGTTTCTTCAGCCGCAGCACGGGATCGCCGAGCGGCCAGGCCTCCGATTCCGTCTTGGGCCGATAGGCGCTCGGATCGTCGGAGGTCGAATGCGCGCCGACGCGATAGGTCACATATTCGATCAGCGTCGGGCCGAGATTGCGCCGCGCGCGCTCGGCCGCCCAGCGGGCGACGGCATGGACGGCGAGGTAGTCGTTTCCGTCGACACGCAGCGCCGGAATGCCGAAGCCAAGGCCCCGCGCCGCGAAAGTGCCGGAACCGCCGCGGGCGATGCCCTGAAAAGTGGAGATCGCCCACTGATTGTTGACGATGTTGAGAATGACCGGCGCCTTGTAGGTCGAAGCGAAGACGAGCGCCGAGTGGAAATCCGATTCCGCCGTCGATCCGTCGCCGATCCAGGCCGCGGCAATGCGGCTGTCGTTCTTGATCGCCGAGGCCATCGCCCAACCGACGGCCTGCACATATTGGGTGGCGAGATTACCCGAGATGGTGAAGAAGCCGTGTTCCTTGGAGGAATACATGATCGGCAATTGCCGGCCGCGCAGGGGATCGCTCTCGTTCGAGTAGATCTGGTTCATCATCTCGACCATCGGATAGTCGTCGGCAATCAGCAGCCCTGCCTGGCGATAGGTCGGGAAATTCATATCTCCCTTCTCGAGCGCCTTGCGAAAGGCGCAACTGACGGCCTCTTCGCCGAGATGCTGCATGTAGAAGGAGGTCTTGCCCTGCCGCTGCGCCATCAGCATGCGGGCGTCGAAGGCGCGCAGCTTCATCATGTTGCGAAGCCCGGTCAGCAACGCCTCATTGGAGAGCGACCCTGCCCAGGGACCGACCGCCTCGCCCTCGCGATTCAAAACACGGATGATGGAATAGGCGAGGTCGCGGATATCTTCGGATGCGACATCCACCTCCGGCCGCGGCACGGAGCCGGCCTTGGCAATCTTGACGTTGGAAAAATCTGGCTGACCACCGGGGCGAACGGCGGGTTCGGGAACATGCAGGCTCAACCGAGCGGAATCCACCATGCTTTTTCTTTCCTCCCTTTGGCGGCCTTTCTCCCCCCTCCGGAAGCAGGGCCGGATGTGGTTCTTATAGATTGCGGGCGATCACCATGCGCTGCACGTCGCTTGTTCCTTCATAGATCTGGCAGATGCGCACATCGCGGTAGATGCGCTCGACCGGATAGTCCGCCATGTAGCCATAACCTCCATGGATCTGGATCGCGTCGGAGCAGACGCGCTCGGCCATCTCGGAGGCAAAGAGCTTCGCCATCGAAGCTTCCGACAGGCAGGGCAGCCCGGCCTCCCTGAGGGACGCGGCATGAAAAACGAGCTGCCGCGCCGCCTCGATCCGCACCGCCATATCGGCAAGGCGGAAGGCAACGGCCTGGTGCTCGAAGATCGGCTTTCCGAAGGCCGTGCGCTCCCTGGCGTAGTCGCGCGCCGCCTCGAAGGCCGCCCGCGCCATGCCGACGGCCTGTGCCGCAATGCCGATCCGTCCGCCCTCGAGATTGGCGAGTGCGATGCGATAGCCCTCACCTTCCGCACCGAGCCTGAGTTCTGCCGGAATGCGCATGCTGTTGAAGGCGATCTGGCAGGTATCGGAGGAATGCAGTCCAAGTTTTTCCTCGACGCGGATCACCTCGTAGCCCGGTGTATCCGTCGGCACGATGAAGGCGGTGATACCCTTCTTTCCGACATCGGGATCGGTAACGGCAAAGACGATGATGACATTGCCGTTCTTGCCCGAGGTGATGAATTGCTTGGAGCCGTCGATCACGTAGTGGTCACCGTCACGCCGCGCCCGGGTCTTCAGGTTCGAGGCATCGGAACCGGCCTGCTGCTCGGTCAGCGCAAAGCCGCCAATCCATTCGCCGCTGGCAAGTTTCGCCAGGAAGCGCTGCCGCTGCTCCTCGGTACCGAATTTCAGGATCGGCACACAGCCGACGGAGCTATGCACGCTCATGATCGTCGAACACGGTCCGTCGCCCGCGGCAATTTCCTCAAGCGCCGCCGCATAGGCAATCACACCCGTATCCGATCCCCCATAGGCTTCCGGCACCAGCATGCCGAGCAGCCCGAGTTCACCCATTTCCTTC
This sequence comes from Rhizobium beringeri, assembly GCF_004306515.1. Classification (NCBI taxonomy): domain Bacteria; kingdom Pseudomonadati; phylum Pseudomonadota; class Alphaproteobacteria; order Hyphomicrobiales; family Rhizobiaceae; genus Rhizobium; species Rhizobium beringeri. The sequence continues at coordinate 516,750 of NZ_SILG01000004.1, forward strand.
AATTCCTCGCGTGGGAAGAGATGCTCCCGGTCGCGTTTGGCTGCCCCCGGCGCCAGCCGGTCGCGGGCAAAATCGCGGGCGAGATCTGAGATTTGCTGCTGGAGGTCGGAAAGGATCATCTGTTCTCTCCCTCTCCTATTGCCGTTCGATGGCAACGGCGGTCGCCTCGCCGCCACCGATGCAGAGCGCGGCCATGCCGCGCTTCAGGTCGTATCGCTCCAGTGCTGCAAGCAGCGTCACCAGGATGCGAGCCCCCGATGCGCCGATCGGATGCCCCAGCGCGCAGGCGCCGCCATGCACGTTCACTTTTTCATGCGGCAGGTTGAGATCGCGCATCGCCGCCATGGCGACGACGGCGAAAGCCTCGTTGATTTCGAACAGATCAACCTCCGACAGCGGCAAGCCGGTGCGATCGGACAGTTTCTGCAACGCGCCGATCGGTGCCGTGGCAAAAAGATTGGGCGCCTGTGAATGCGTGGCATGGCCAAGGATAGTGGCAAGCGGCTTCAGGCCGCGACGCTCTGCCTCGGAGCGGCGCATCAGCACCAGGGCTGCCGCGCCATCGGAGATCGAGCTGGAATTGGCGGCGGTCACCGTGCCGCCCTCGCGGAAGGCGGGCTTCAGCGTCGGGATTTTGTCGAGCTTCGCCTTGCCGGGCTGTTCATCGCGGCTCGCCACCTGCTCGGCTTTACCCGATTTTACCGTGACAGGCACGATTTCGCTTTCGAAACAGCCTTCCGCAATCGCCTTCTGCGCCCGCGTCAGCGAGGCGATGGCGTAATTATCCTGCGCCTCACGTGTGAACTGATAGGCCTCGGCGCAATCCTCTGCGAAGCTGCCCATCAAGCGCCCCTTGTCATAAGCATCCTCCAGCCCGTCGAGGAACATGTGATCCACGACACGCCCATGGCCGAGCCTGTAGCCGCCACGGGCCTTGTCAAGGAGATAGGGCGCATTCGTCATGCTTTCCATGCCACCTGCAACCGCCACAGAAGCGCTGCCGGCGGCGATCAGGTCATGCGCCATCATCACGGCCTTCATGCCTGAGCCGCACATCTTGTTGACGGTGCTCGCCGCGGTGGCGAAGGGCAGGCCGGCATGGATCGCCGCCTGCCGCGCCGGCGCCTGCCCCTGCCCCGCCGGCAGTACACAGCCGAAGACAACCTCCTCGATCGCCTCGGCTTCGACACGGCTCCGCTGCAGCGCCGCGCGGATCGCCGTTGCTCCGAGTTCCGGCGCTGTCGCCTCCTTCAGCTCTCCCTGAAAGCTGCCGATCGGGGTGCGCGCCGCACCGACGATGACGATGGGATCCTGCAATGTCATGTTTCCTCCTCTGGGCAACGCGCTCACCGCGCGCCCATCCGCAATGCGCCGTCGAGGCGGATAACCTCGCCGTTCAGCATGTTGTTTTCCAAGACATGGCGCACCAGCCCGGCAAACTCCGCCGGTCGGCCGAGCCGCGGCGGAAAGGGCACGCTCTTGCCGAGTGCTGCCTGAACCTCGGCCGGCATATCAGCCATCATCGGCGTCTCGAAAATGCCGGGTGCGATCGACACCACGCGAATGCCGTGACGGGCAAGCTCGCGGGCGATCGGCAAGGTCATCGCCGCCACCCCACCCTTGGAGGCGGCGTAAGCTGCCTGACCGATCTGGCCGTCGAAAGCGGCGACCGAGGCCGTATTGACGATGACGCCGCGTTCGCCTTCCGCATCCGGTTCGGCATTCTGGATCGCTGCCGCTGCCAGCCGGATCATGTTGAATGTGCCGATGAGATTGATGCTCACCGTGCGGGCAAAACTCTCCAGCCGGTGCGGCCCGTCGCGGCCGACCACCTTTTCGGCCGGTGCGACGCCTGCGCAATTCACCAATCCGCGCAAGTCGCCGAAGGCTGCGACGGCAGCGGCAACCGCCACCGCCCCTTCCTCGCCATCGCTCACGTCGGCCTTGACGAAACGGGCATCGCTTCCGAATTCCCGGACGATTTCCTGACCGGCTTCCGAGTTGAGATCGGCGATAGTCACCCGTCCGCCCGCCTCCACAAGCATGCGCACTGTTGCAGCGCCGAGGCCGGAACCGCCGCCGGTCACGATGAAACTTGCACCTCGGATCAGCATGGACCTGTTCCTCCTGCCGGCCGCGCCTCCTCCAGGCTCAGCCGAATGACAGGATTCTATTCCGTCGGCCTATTGCAAGCGATGACAGAACTGCTCCATTATTTCGGACAGTTTTGCCATAGAGAGGGCGCGATGGCCGAAATCGAGCGACGCATGATTGCACCGGCCTTTGTCGAGGAGGCTCTCGACAGCCTGCGGCGGCTGGACAAGCCGACAGAGCCTATTCTTGCGCGTGTGGGGCTGCCGCCGCTGGTCGATCAACCGGTGTCGGCCGAAACCTATGGTGCGCTCTGGCTGGCAATCGCCGCCGAGCTCGACGACGAATTCTTCGGTATGGGCGGCCGACCGATGCGCGGCGGCAGCTTCACGCTGCTCTGCCATTGCGTGCTGCATGCGCCAACGCTGGGTCAGGCGCTCCGCCGGGCGCTGCGTTTCCTTGATGTCGTGCTCGACGATCCCAGGGGACGGCTCGTCATCCGCGACGGTCTGGCCGAGGTCGAGCTCACGGATGCCGGCGGCCCGCGTTCAGCCTTCGCCTATCGCACCTACTGGATCATCCTGCACGGCATCACCTGCTGGCTGGTCGGCCGGCGCATTCCGATCCGGCTCGTCGATTTTCGTTGCGCGGAGCCCAAACAAGGCGCCGACTATCGGCTCTTCTTTGGCGCGCCAGTGCGTTTCTCGCAAACCATCAGCCGGCTCGGCTTCGACAGCGCCCTGCTCGACCTGCCGGTGGCGCGCAGCGAACAGGCGCTCAAACAGTTCCTGCGCGGCGCGCCCGCCAATATTCTGGTACGCTATCGCTATGATGCCGGTATCGCCGCCGCCGTCCGCCGGCGCCTGAATCTGGCCACGCCGGCTGCCTGGTCGCGCTTTACCGAGCTTGCCGCCGATATGCGAATGCCGCCCTCCACGCTCCGCCACCGCCTGCACGACGAGGGACAAAGCTATGCCGCCATCAAGGACGACATCCGCCGGGATCTCGCCGTCGAACTGCTGCTGAACACGCCGATGACCATCGGTGAGATTGCCGTGCAGCTCGGCTATTCCGAGCCGAGCGCCTTCTTCCGGGCCTTCCGGAAATGGATGGATAAGAGTCCCGAAACCTTTCGCCGGGAGGAAGCTCTCTCGCAATTGGATGAGCCATCGCAATCAAGGGCACTTTGACCCTGCCGCAACCCGCGCTACATATTTCAGCGGGAGGAGTGCCATGTTTGATTTTTCGCTCGGCGAAACCGCGGACGCGATCCGTGAAACGACGGCGCGGTTTGCCGCCGATCATATTGCTCCGCTGGCGGCGGAGATCGACGAAAGCAACACATTTCCACGCCAGCTCTGGCCTGAGATGGGCGCGCTCGGCCTGCACGGAATCACCGTCGAGGAAGAATTCGGCGGCGCCGGTCTCGGTTATCTCGATCATGTCGTCGCCATGGAAGAGGTTTCGCGCGCCTCGGCCTCCGTGGGGCTCAGTTACGGCGCCCATTCCAATCTCTGCGTCAACCAGATCCGCCGCTGGGCCTCGCCGGAACAAAAGCGCCGCCACCTGCCGAAGCTGATCTCCGGCGAACATGTCGGTTCGCTCGCCATGTCGGAGGTCGGCGCCGGTTCCGATGTCGTCTCCATGCGGTTGCGTGCCGAGAAAAGGGGCGACCGCTATATTCTGAACGGCACCAAGTTCTGGATCACCAACGCGCCGCATGCCGATGTGCTTGTTGTCTATGCCAAGACCGATCCCGCAGCCGGCCCGAAAGGCATTTCCGCCTTCATCATCGAAAAGGGCCTGCCCGGTTTCAGCGTCTCCAAGAAACTCTCCAAGCTCGGCATGCGCGGCAGCGACACGGCCGAACTGGTCTTCGAGGATTGCGCGGTGCCGGCCGAGGCGCTGATGGGCCGGGAGGGAGAAGGCGTGAAGATCCTGATGTCCGGCCTCGACTACGAGCGCGCCGTGCTTGCCGCCGGACCGCTCGGCATCATGCAGGCCTGCCTCGACGTCGTGCTACCCTATGTGCGCGATCGCAAACAGTTCGGCAAAGCGATCGGTGATTTCCAGCTGATGCAGGGCAAGATCGCCGATATGTATGTGGCGCTGAATTCGGCGCGTGCCTATGTCTATTCCGTCGCCCGCGCCTGCGATGCCGGCCGCGCGACGCGCACGGATGCAGCTGCTGCAATCCTCTTTGCCAGCGAAAATGCCGTGAAGGTCTCGCTGGAGGCGATCCAGGCGCTCGGCGGCGCCGGCTATACCAAGGAATGGCCGGTCGAACGCTTTTTGCGCGACGCCAAGCTCTACGATATCGGCGCCGGTACCAACGAGATCCGCCGTTACCTCATCGGCCGGGAGCTCATCGCATCATGACGGTGATTTCGACTGCGATCGACCGCGACAGCGAGACCTTCAAGGCCAATGCCAGCAAGAACAAAGCCCTGATCGACGAGCTCCACGACCGTTCGGCGAAAGCGCGCGAAGGTGGATCGCAGACAGCACGCGAGCGCCATACCGGTAAGGGCAAGCTGCTGCCCCGCGATCGCATCCAGCTTTTGCTCGATGCCGGCAGCCCGTTCCTGGAGATCGGTACGCTGGCGGCCAACGGCATGCATGATGACGAGGCACCGGGCGCCGGCATCATCGCCGGCATCGGCCGCGTTTCCGGCCGCGAGGTGATGATCGTCGCCAATGATGCGACGGTGAAGGGCGGCGCCTATTTCCCGATGACGGTGAAGAAACATCTGCGGGCGCAGGAGATCGCCATGCAGAACCGGTTGCCCTGCCTTTATCTGGTCGATAGCGGCGGCGCCAATCTTCCGCATCAGGCCGAAGTCTTTCCCGACCGCGACCATTTCGGCGCGATCTTCTACAACCAGGCCCAGATGTCGGCCGAAGGCATTCCGCAGATCGCCTGCGTCATGGGAAGCTGCACCGCAGGCGGCGCCTATGTGCCCGCCATGTCCGACGAAACGGTCATCGTGCGCAATCAGGGCACGATCTTCCTGGCTGGTCCGCCGCTGGTGAAGGCCGCGACCGGCGAGATCATCTCGGCCGAAGAGCTCGGCGGCGCCGAAACCCATGGCCGCCGCTCGGGCGTCGTCGATCATGTCGCCGAGAATGATGAACATGCACTGCTGCTCGTTCGCGATATCGCAGCCACTCTCAACAGTGTGAAATCAATCGATATCGACCTCAAGCAGCCACAGCCGCCGAAACTCGATGCCGAGGATCTCTGCGGCCTCATCCCGGATGATGTGCGCTCGCCCTATGATGTGCGCGAGGTCATCGGCCGGATCGTCGATGGTTCGGAACTGCATGAGTTCAAGCCGCTCTACGGCACCACGCTGGTCTGCGGCTTCGCTCGCATATGGGGCATGCCCGTCGCCGTCATCGCCAACAACGGCGTTCTCTTCTCCGAAAGCGCGTTGAAGGGCGCACATTTCATCGAGCTCGCCTGCCAGCGCCGCATACCTTTGCTGTTTCTGCAGAACATTTCCGGCTTCATGGTCGGCGGCCGCTATGAGGCCGGCGGCATCGCCAAGGATGGAGCAAAGCTGGTGACGGCGGTTGCAACATCAACCGTGCCGAAGGTCACCGTCATCATCGGCGGCAGCTTCGGCGCCGGCAATTACGGCATGTGCGGCCGCGCCTATCGCCCGCGCTTCCTCTTCACCTGGCCGAACTGCCGCATCAGTGTGATGGGCGGCGAACAGGCGGCCTCCGTGCTTGCCACCATACGCCGAGACTCCATGGAGGCGCGCGGTGAGAATTGGCCTATTGAAGAGGAGGAAGCCTTTAAGGCGCCGATCCGCGCCGGCTACGAGGCCGAGGGCAACCCCTATTATGCCACCGCCCGCCTCTGGGACGACGGCATCATCGATCCACGCCAAACGCGGGATGTGCTGGGCCTTGCCTTTTCCGCCTGCCTGAACGCGCCGATCCCGAAAGGGCCGCGCTTCGGCCTGTTCAGGATGTGAGGCGCCGATGATGGAAAGTCTTCTCATTGCCAATAGGGGCGAAATCGCCCGCCGCATCATCCGCACCGCCAAGATGCTCGGCATCCGCACCATCGCCATCTATTCCGAAGCCGATGCCGGCCTGCCCTTTGTGAGGGAGGCGGATGAGGCGATCGCCATCGGCCCGCCGCCGGCCCGCGAAAGCTATCTCTCGCAGGAACACATCCTGGAGGCCGCCCGGAAAGCCGGCGCTGCGGCGATCCATCCCGGCTACGGTTTCCTTTCGGAAAATGCCGAGTTTGCCGAAGCGGTGGAAAAGGCCGGGATCATCTGGGTCGGCGCGCCGCCCGCCGCCATCCGTGCGATGGGTCTCAAGGATGCCGCCAAGGAATTGATGCAGGCGGCCGGCGTGCCTGTGACCCCCGGTTATCTCGGGCCGGACCAGAGCGAAGAGAGGCTGGCGGCCGAGGCGGACACCATCGGTTATCCCGTGCTCATCAAGGCCGTTGCCGGCGGCGGCGGCAAGGGCATGCGCCGCGTCGAGCGCGCGCAAGATTTCGCCGAACTTCTCGCCTCCTGCCGCCGTGAAGCGGCCGCCTCCTTCGGCGACGATCGGGTTCTGATCGAACGTTATATCGCCAATCCGCGTCATATCGAGGTGCAGGTCTTCGCCGACATGTTCGGCAATTGCGTTCATCTCTTCGAGCGCGATTGTTCGCTGCAGCGCCGCCACCAGAAGGTCATCGAGGAGGCCCCTGCCCCCGGCCTCGATGCCGCCACCCGCGCGACGATCTGCGATGCGGCGGTGAAAGCCGCAAGAGCGGTGAATTATGTCGGCGCCGGCACCATCGAATTCATCGCCGATGCCTCGGAGGGCCTTCGCGAAGATCGCATCTGGTTCATGGAAATGAATACGCGGCTGCAGGTGGAACACCCCGTCACCGAGGCGATTACTGGCGAGGATCTGGTGCTCTGGCAGCTGAAGGTCGCTAGCGGCGAACCCTTGCCGAAAATGCAGGACGAGATCGCCATGAATGGCTGGGCCTTCGAAGCCCGGCTCTATGCCGAAAATCCTGCCGCCGGCTATCTGCCCTCGACCGGCCGGCTCGAACATCTCAGCCTGCCGGAGTCCGTCCGTGTCGATAGCGGTGTCGAGCAAGGGGATGACATCACCGCCTTCTACGATCCGATGATTGCCAAGGTCATTGCCCATGGGCCGAACCGCGAGGCCGCACTTTCGAAGCTCGCAGCCGCCTGCGCAGGTATCGAGGTCTGGCCGGTCAAATCCAATGCCGGCTTGCTTGCCCGCATCGCCGTCGATCCGGATTTTCGCGCAGCTCGGATCGATACTGGCTTTCTCGACCGCCATGGCGATAGCCTGGTGGCGACGGAGCCGAGCGAAATCGCGATCGACACCGCGGCCACTGTGCTTTCAAGAAATACGGATGGTGATCCCTGGTCCGCGCTTGCCGGGTTCCGCATCGCCGGCGCGGATGACAAGAGGGTGCGCATCCGTATCGGCGAGCACCTCCTTTGGGGGCAATCACGTCGGGAGCTTGAGGCAAATGCCGTCACGATCGGTGAAACGACGGTGCTTTTCGACGCCGGCAATGCCTGGCCGATCAGCCTGCCCGTCGCAAGTGAAGTCGAGGCAAGTCAGGGTGCCGGCGATGGCGCGATTCTGTCACCCATGCCCGGCCTCGTCATTTCGGTGGATGTCGCCGAAGGCGATCGTGTCGCCAAGGGGGACCGCCTGCTGACAGTCGAAGCGATGAAAATGGAACATTCGCTGCGCGCACCCTTCGATGGAATCGTCGAAAAACTGCAGGTTTCCTCGGGTATCAGGGTCTCGGAAAACCAACTCGTCGTCAGCGTTGTGAAGGATCAGGATTGATGGCCGGCCGTTATTTCGACGAGTGGACGGTCGGCGACCGCATCGCCCACGACATCCGTCGCACGGTCACCGAGACCGACAATCTGCTCTTCACGACGCTCTCCCATAATCCGCAGCCGCTGCATCTCGATGCCGACTATGCGGCCGGCACCGAATTCGGCCGGATCGTCGTCAACGGCACCTTCACCTTTGCGCTCACCGTCGGCCTTTCGGTCGGCGACACCACGCTCGGCACGCTCGTCACCAATCTCGGCTATGACAAGGTGACGATGCCAAAGCCGGTCTTCATCGGCGATACGCTGCGGGTGGAAACTGAGGTGATGGAACTGCGTCGCTCGAACTCCCGCCCCGATGCCGGCATCGTCACCTTCCAACACATGACACTGAACCAGCGCGGCGAGATCGTCTGCCAATGCCTGCGCACGGCAATGCTGAAGGTGAAGCCGTCATGAGGCTGCGCTCGCTGCTCTTTGCGCCCGGTGACCGGCCGGAACGTTTCGAAAAGGCGCTCGTCTCAGGCGCCGATGCCGTCATTCTCGACCTGGAAGATTCGGTTGCGCCCCTAAACAAGCCGAAAGCGCGCGAGAGCGTGCACGAGTTCGTGTTGCATCATGCCGGCGAGACCCCTCTTCTGATCCGCATCAATCCCCTCGCCTCGCCAGAATTCGAAGACGACCTTGCCGCTTTGAGCGGCCTTCATCCTTTCGCGATCATGCTGCCGAAGGCCGAGGGTGCCGCCTCGGTGCTGAAGCTCGCGGGCTCTCTTGCATCTGCAATTCCCATCTTGCCGATCGCAACCGAAACGCCATCCGCGATCTTCGAGATCGGCAGCTACCGGGATGTCTCGACCAGCCTCTGCGGCCTGACATGGGGTGCGGAGGATTTGCCCGCCGCGATGGGGGCTACGACCGCGCGGAGGACGGATGGCCGCTATACGCCACCTTACGAGCTTGCCCGCTCGCTCACACTATTCGGCGCCCATGCCGCCGCCGTTCCGGCAATCGACACCGTCTATCCCGATTTCCGCGATCTCAACGGTCTCAGGGCCTATGTCGGCCGCGCCAGGCGCGACGGCTTTTCCGGTATGATGGCCATCCATCCAAGCCAGGTCGAAGTGATCAATCACGCCTTCACGCCGGATGCATCCGAAATCGCCTGGGCCGAGAAAGTCGCCGCTGCCTTCGCCGCCAGGCCCGACGCAGGCGTCATTCAGCTCGACGGACGCATGCTGGACCTGCCGCATCTCAAGCTCGCGATCCGCATCCTGGAGATATCAGGCAGATAGCCAGCGAGGCGCCCGCTTGACCGTCTTCGGCCAATTAGTCTGACTTCGCCGTTCGCTCGGGAGCGTTCTGCCCTTCTTCCATCAGGTAGCCGGCGCCAATGGCGACGTAGAGGTCCACATAGTCCTTGGCAACCTGCTGCACGGTGGCTGCAAGGCTTGCCTGGGCATCGGAGACCGAACGTTGAGCGTCCAGGACGTCAAGCAGCGACGAGGCGCCGTCCTTATAGCTCGTCGTTGAAAGCGCGAGCGATTCCTGCGCCGTTTTCACCTGTCTGCGCAGCGGTTCCAACGTCTGCGTGTCATGGCGAACGGCCGACAGGGCGTTTTCCACTTCTTCGACCCCGTTCAGCACCGCCTCTTTCCAGGCGAGATATTGGGTCTTGGCATCGGATTTTTCGATATCGACATTCGCACGCAATTTGCCGCCGTCGAAGATCGGCAGGCTGAGCGTCGGTCCGAAGGACCAGCTGGTCAAAGTTCCGCCGCTGGCACCGGATGATTTGACCCAGCTCGGCGAGATCGAACCGGATAGCGAGATCGACGGGTAGAGCTGGGCTTCGGCAGCACCGATATCGGCAACGGCCGCCGCCAGCTCGCGTTCAGCCTTGCGGATATCGGGACGGTTGCGGATGAGATCGGCCGGAATGCCAGCTCGAATGTCGCCGCGGAAAACCGGCTGGCCGGCGCTTTTCTGCAGCTCGTCCATCAGCGAGGCCGCCGGCATCCCGAGCAGAGTGGCAATGTGATGGGCCGATTCGGTGAAGCTCTGTTCGAGGCCGGGAATGTCGGACTTTGTCGACTGTACCAGGCCCTCGGCCTGAACGACGTCGAGGCGGGAGGCTGCACCTGCCTTGAGCTGCAGCTCTGTGAGTTCGTAAGTCTGCTGGCGGGATTTCAAGCTCGCCTGTGAAAGCGCGATGCGCTCCTGGTAATAGCGGGCGTCGATATAGCTCTCGACCAGGTCTTTCAGGAAGGTGAGCTTGGCATCGTCGGCCGTTGCGTAGGCGGCCCCAAGCGAGGCGATTGCGCTTTCCCTGGAGCGACGGTACTGGCCAAAGATGTCGAGCAGCCAGGAAAGGCTGGCCTCGCCGCCTGTCGTGTTCGTGGTGCCGATCGTCGTACGCGCAGAACCCTTCTCGCCGGATACGGTGTGCGATGCGCCGACATCGAGGCTGGGCAGGCCACCGGCGCCGGCAACCGTGACATTGGCGGAAGCCGAATTGATGCGCTCGAGCGCCTGCAGCACATCAAGGTTCTCGCTGAGGCCATGAGCTACCAGGCCATCGAGCTGCTTGTCACGATAGGCCGTCCACCACTGCGCCGTCACGACATTGCCATTGCTCCTGGTGCCGCCCTCTTTGAATTTGGCGGGAAGCGGCATCTGTGGGGGAACGTGATCCGGGCCGCTGACGCAGCCTGCCAGCAGAAGCGTGATCGCCGATGCGGCGTAGCGCAGGGATGATATTTTCGTGCAGAGCGACGGACTCACTGGCGAGCTTTCTGAACCGGGATCGTAGGTTCAGGCTTAGCGGCGCCAACGTTAATGGCGGTAAAGACACTGTAAAGTTAGGTAAAATCCGGGTCCCGTCGCAGATCTCGGTTCCGCAGAGCTGCGCGGCATCGTCCACCGCCGCCTCAAACTTCGTCGATTGGTCTTCAGGCGTGTTCGTCCGCCAAGCCATAGGGCATCGGCTTCCTGGGAAGCTCCAGGGTGATTGCCAGGCCACCGCCATCAGGCAATGACGCATGCACGCGCCCGCCATGGCGTTCGATCGCCTGCCTGGTGATTGCCAGACCCAGGCCGTATCCGCCTCTTGGCACGGCCTCTGTCCCACGTGAGAATGGCTGGAAGATCCGTTCGAGTTCGTCTCGCCTGACACCTGGCCCCTGATCCGTGACGCAGATTTTGAGGCGGTCGGTCGTCGCCTCGCAAGCCACTGATATGTGCGAATGCTCGGCCGTGTATTTGACGGCGTTGCGGACGACGTTTTCGAGCGCCCTGTAGATCAGCTCACCTTCGACCTCGGCGCGGAAGGTGCCCTCGACACTGGTTGTGATCGACACCTCCCGTGCCTGGGCTTCGAATGCCGCGTCCCCGAGGATTTCGTTCAGGAGCTCGATGACATCAAGCGTGTGCGTTTTCAGCGGCCGGCTGGATCCAGCAGTCAACCTAGCAAGCGTCAGAACTTCGCCGACCAGCGCATCGAGCCGTTCGACCTCCCGGTCCATGCGGTCCAGCATGGCGCCGAGTTTCGCCGGGCTCTGCCGGAGGACGCCGACAGCGGCCTGCAGGCGGGACAAAGGCGAACGCAGCTCGTGGGAGACATCATGGAACAACCGCTGCTGCGCATCCTGCAGCTCCTGAAGCCGGGCGGCGCTGGAATCGAAGTCATGCGCAAGCGCGGTGACCTCGTCCTTTCGGCCGGCCATTTTGTCACCGATGCGGAAGTCGAAGCGGCCATGGGCGAGCGCGCTCAAGCCATCACGCAGATGCACGACGGGACGAATGAGGTACCGGGCAAGTGCGCCTGCCGATATCGTGCTCGAAATCAGGATCGCGAGCCACGGTATGAACGGACCAAGGTTGTCGAAGGTGAAACTGGCCTGAACCGGCAAGGAAATCTGATAGCAAATCCCGTCCTTGAGGACGGATCTTGTATCGACGGTCTTTGGAACCGCACAGGCATCGGCTTTCGCAGTTTTGGAAATCGTCAGGCCAGGCGGTAGCGTCTCTTCGTTTGTGCGCACGAAATACGTGGCGGCATCTTCGCCATCTCTTGAGAGCACGTTTGCGGTCAAGTTTAGGGTGATCGCTCGCCGCTCTTCCTCCAGTTCGCGCGCAAAAGGAACCCCCTGGAGAAAATTGACGAGCAGGAAGATCACGCCAACTGTCGCCGCCATCGTCAGCCAGATCGTCGTGAAGAATTTCCAGAAAAGCCGGGGCATGGTCAGTCCACGAGAAGTTGATAGCCCTGGCCGCGAACGGACTGGATCCAGGATTGTCCGTCCTCCCTCAGTCCGAGCTTCTGACGAACGCTGCTGATATGGACGTCGATACGGCGATCGAACGGGGTCAGCGGCTTGCCGAAGGCCCGCTTCGAAATGTCCTGCTTCGACACGAGCTGGCCGGCGCTGCGAGCGAGGACCTCGAGCAGGCTGAATTCCGTGCCGGTCAGTTCCAAGCTTTCGCCGCGCCATTCGGCGATCCTGCTGCTCGGATGAATCACGAGTTTTCCCGCCCTTATCGTGTCGGTCGTCGCGCCGGCCGCAGGCTGGCCCGCCCGACGGAGAATGGCGCGCAACCTCGCCGCAAGTTCGCCCGGCGAGCATGGCTTCGGCACATAGTCGTCGGCGCCGAGATTGAGGCCCGATATCCTGTCGACGTCATCGCCCCTTGCGGTCAGCATCAGGACCGGAACCTGGCTGAGCTTCCTGATCCTCTGCAGAACCTCGATCCCGTTCATCCGAGGCATCATGATGTCGAGCACGATAATATCGACCGTATTGCCGGCCGCAGCGGCAATCGCGGCGCGACCGTCGGTATCGGTGACGACCTCATATCCTTCTTCGACCAGATATTCCTGCAGAAGCGTCGTCAGCTCGGCATCGTCGTCGATGAGGAGAACCTTGTTCATTCACTTCGTCCGTCATTGATCCTTGTCAGCCATACAGCACAAACACAGTCGCGCGACCGAGTTTTACCTAACTTAACACTAACTTGACCGCACTTAACGTTTACCCCGTTACTTATCCTTCCATGACATAGACGCGCGCCGAGGCCGGTTGCCGCGCATGAGCGGCAATCATCCGTCGAGTTGGCGCGGATCGGGAAAAGGCAGCGATGCCTTGACCACAAGGAGTGCATCGTTGAGAAAACCGTCTGGAATATTCGCTGCCGCTCTTGTTGCAGCAGCGCTCCTGCTTCCCCTGCGCAATGCCATGGCGGATCAATCCGCCGCACCCGCCCTTACCGTCTCGCTGGTGACGCCGGCTGAGCGGGACTGGCCGGAAACCGTTCCCGCAAGCGGCTGGCTGAAGCCCTGGCAGGAAGCCATCATCGCTTCCGAGACGAGTGGTCTGCGCGTAACCGAGATCCTGGCCGACGTCGGCTCCGTGGTTAAGAAGGGGCAGACCCTCGTCCTGATGTCGCAGGACAGCGTGCAGGCCGACCTTCGCAAGCAGGAGGCGGCCGTCGTGACCGCTCAGGCAAACCTGACAAAGGCGAAGGCCAATGCCGATCGGGCTCGCCAGCTGCGCTCTTCGGGCGCCCTCTCGGATGAAAAGATCGTCGAATATTTCGCCGACGAACAGACGGCGACGGCAAGTCTTCAATCTGAAGAGGCGGCGCTCGACAGCCAGAAGATCAAGCTCGCCCAGACAACCGTCACGGCCGTCGACGACGGTCTCGTAACCTCGCGATCGGCCGAACTCGGCGCGGTCGTCTCGTCGGGCACCGAACTGTTTCGCCTGGTCCGCCAGCAGCGGGTCGAATGGCAGGCCGAGGTTTCGGCTCGTTACCTCTCACGCATCTCGGAAGGATTGAGCGTCGACATCGATGGGCCGGACGGACGTCCCATTCAGGGCAAGGTAAGGCTCGTCGGACCTTCGATCGACACCAATACAAGCCGGGCGATCGTCTATGTCGCGCTTCCCCAGGATATTCAGCCGCGCACCGGCCTTTATGTCACCGGCACAATCGAACTGAGGACCACGCCGGCACTGACGGTTCCGGAGACGGCGATCGTGTTCCGCGACGGCATAAACTACGTCTTCACCGCCGGCGAGGACAAGCGGGTAAGGCGGGTGCGGATCGAGACCGGCCGCCGCAACGACGGCGAAGTCGAGATCGTCTCCGGCATAGATAAGTCGGCGAGAGTGGTGACGTCGGGCGGAGCGTTTCTGTCCGACAACGATCTCGTAAAGACTGCGGGAGAAGGTTGATGAACTTTTCCGCATTTTCGATCCGCAATCCCGTACCGGCAATCCTGCTCTTTGCGATGCTTGCCGTCGGCGGCTTGCTGGCATTCAAGCAATTACCGGTCCAGAACTTCCCCGATATGGACCTCCCGACCATCAAAGTTACCGCGACGCTCGATGGCGCCGCGCCGGCGCAGCTCGAAACGGAGGTCGCCCGCACGATCGAGGACAATCTTGCCTCGCTGAGCTATCTCGACCACGTCACGACGACGATCACCGATGGCACGGTGTCGATCAGCGTGTCCTTCAAACTGGAGAAGGACAGCGAAACGGCCCTGAACGAGGTCCGCAACGCCGTCGACAGCGCACAGGCCGATCTGCCGGCGCAGATGCAAACGCCAAGCGTCACCAAAGTCACCGTGCAGAGTTCGGCGCTGGTCACCTATGCCATCCAGTCTACCGCCCTTAATGAAACCGAGCTCTCCTGGTTCATCGACAACGATCTGACCAAGGCGCTCCTGTCGGTACCGGGCGTCGGACAGGTCAACCGCATCGGCGGTGTCGACCGCGAGGTTCACGTCGACCTCGATCCGACGACGATGGCCGCATTCGGCGTGACGGCGACCACTGTGTCGGCGCAATTGAAGTCGGTTCAGGCCGATACTTCAGGTGGCCTTGGAGAGATCGGCGGCACCCGTCAGACATTGCGCACGCTCGGCGCCGTGGCGTCGGTCGATGCTCTGAAGGAGCTTAGAATTCCCCTCGCCAACGGGCAGCAGGTTCGTCTCGACGATGTCGCATCCGTTACGGACAGCTTCGCGGAGCGGTCCTCGATGGCCTATCTCGACGGCAAACCGGTGGTCGCGGTCGAGATCAAGCGCTCGAACGGGTTTTCGGATAGCGGTGTCGCGGACGACGTCGACAAGGCGATGAAACAGTTCGCAGCCGCGCATTCCAACGTTGAGATCGAGGAGGCCTACAGCACGCTCGGGCCGATCATCGACAACTACGATGGTTCGATGCACATGCTGTACGAAGGGGCGATCCTGGCGATCATCGTCGTCTGGCTCTTCCTTCGGGACTGGCGTGCGACGATCCTGTCGGCCGTGGCGCTGCCGCTGTCGGTCATACCGACCTTCCTTTTCATGTACCTGGCCGGCTTCAGCCTGAATATCGTCACCTTGCTGGCGCTGTCGCTCGTGGTCGGTATCCTTGTCGATGATGCCATCGTCGAGGTCGAGAACATCGCGCGCCACCTGCAGATGGGCAAGCGGCCGATCGACGCCGCTCTGGAGGCGGCCAACGAGATCGGGCTCGCCGTCATCGCAACCACCTTCACGCTGGTCGCAGTCTTCCTGCCGACGGCCTTCATGAGCGGCATACCGGGACTTATATTCCGCCAGTTCGGTATCACCGCAGCAGTGGCGGTCCTCGTCTCGCTCGTCGTCGCACGCTTGCTGACGCCGATGATGGCCGCCTATTTCATGAAGGCCCATCCGACCGAGGAAAAGGACGGCCGCGTCATGCGCGCCTATCTGGCAATCGTGAAAGCCGCCATGAACCGCAGGAAGACCACGGTGGCCGTGACTGCCGTTGTCGTCGCGCTTTCGCTTGCCACCATCCCACTCCTGAAATCCGGCTTCCTGCCCGCTTCCGACGACGCGCGAGCTCAGATCACGCTCACCATGCAGCCGGGTGCGACTATCGAGCAGACGGACGCCACGACCACCAAGGCCGCCGATATCGTCGGCAAGCTCCAGGACGTGACACATGTCTTTTCCTCGATCGGTTCCGCATCCTCGGGCGGTGGCCCCGACGCCAGCACCACGAGCAACGTCGGATCTGCGACGATCGTCGCTGTGCTGTCGCCCATCGGCGAGCGCGATCGCAAACAGTCGGAAATCGAAAACGACATCCGGCAGGCTCTCTCGGTCCTTCCCGGTGTGCGGGTCGCGGTCGGCGGCGGCGGCAACGGCACGAAGCTGGAGATCACCCTTGCCAGTGACGATGCCAACGCGCTTGACAGCGCAAGCACGGCGCTCGAAGAGCAGCTCCGCACGCTGCAGGGCATCGGCGCGGTGACATCGACCGCAGCCAGGCAGGCGCCGGAGATCCAGATCACGCCCGACTTCGCCCGTGCAGCAGCGCTCGGGGTGACGTCGAGCGCCGTCGCCGAGGCCGTGCGCGTGGCGACGAATGGGGAATACTCCGCCGATCTGCCAAAGCTCAACCTGCCGCAGCGCCAGGTTCCGATCGTCGTTCGCTTCAGCCCCGAGACACGTACGAAGCTCGACGACATCAAGAACATGCGGGTGGCTGGAACGAACGGCAATGTCGATCTCGGATCGATCGCCGATATCCGGATCGGCGGCAGCCCGTCGGAGATCGACCGCATCGACCGGATGCGCAATGTCACTCTTTCCGTCGAGCTCAACGGCCGCATCCTGGGCGACGTCAACCGCGAGGCGCAGGCTCTGCCGGCGCTCCGGCGTCTGCCGCCGGGGGTCACTCTTGTCGAACAGGGCGAACTTCAGCGCAGTTCGGAGCTGTTCCAGAGCTTTGGCCTCGCAATGGCGATCGGCGTGTTCTGCATCTACGCAGTCCTCGTCCTGCTCTTCCACGACTTCCTGCAGCCACTCACCCTTCTGATGGCTCTGCCGCTCTCGCTCGGCGGTGCGCTGGTGCCGCTGGTGGTGACCGGAACCAGCTTCTCGATGTCGGCCGTCATCGGACTGCTCATGCTCATGGGCGTGGTGACCAAGAACTCCATCCTTCTCATCGAATACGCGATCATGTCGCGTCGCCAGGGCATGTCGCGGTTCGATGCCCTTGTCGATGCCTGCCACAAGCGCGCGCGACCGATCATCATGACCACCATCGCCATGGCATTCGGCATGCTTCCGGTCGCTCTCAGCCTGACAGGTGGCGATTCCAGCTTCCGGCAGCCAATGGCGATCGTGGTGATCGGCGGTGTCATGATGTCGACGCTGCTCAGCCTCATCGTCATCCCTGTCATCTTCACCTTCGTCGACGACCTCAACGAGGCGCTCAAGCGCCTTGTGCGCCGGACCGGGCCTGATACGGCCGACTCGGAACCGCAGGCATCCAACGATCGCGCGGCGATCACCTTCAAGCCCGAGCTTTCGAAGCGAGGGCAAGGTCAGAGATGACTGCTTTCGGTGAACTATTGGCTAGATGGTCCAGCGCCCGATACGGGCGACGCCCGGCGACCTTCATGGCAACCTCTTCGGTCGAATTCCCTCCCCCGGAACAAGACCGCGGGACGTGTTCCCCCGCAGGCGGCCTCGCGCCGCCTGCGCGTCCTGCATCTTCTGGAACGCGATAGTCCAGGGCACTCATCACCTTGGTTGCAGTGCCCTCGTTCCTTTTGGCTGCATAGAGCTTTCTGCCAGCAGCGTACCTCGCATGCGCCGCAGAACCTTTACCAAACTTTACACTTCCTTAACCGCGCTTAACATCCGCGCGGCTATTAGAGTTCGACCTCAGTTCAATCCGGAGTGTCGTGTGTCCAAGGCACATCGAAATATTCTGTGTTGCCGCTTCGCGGAGCGGAAAGTTATACTTGCCGAGGTCTCGCGATGGGTGTTCAAGTTTAACTCCGCTTTTGACTATTATTGTATTTCCCGTCGCGCGCGCGTTATTGCGGTGATTCAGTTTTGTATTACAATTCATCATACCTCAATTTCCGGTTTCCTAGGACATAGGATCCAATCAAGCCCAGAAAACGTTCGAATAGAGCGTGATGCTCTGTCGGAAGACATTTCAATTGGTGGAACGGGGTGATTGATGAGATGCTCCGGGTGATCGGGGCGCGTTTGCCGGACAGATCAAACAGTTCGACAGGGCAGCACTCCCTATCTCTCATGCTGACCGTTGTCGGCCGTCATGACAATGGCGTCATCGCTTCGAAATCGGGCAAGGCGCCGCTCGCGTAGCCGACTGCCCCGAGCGAATCGATGGCGATCCGGCCATCGCGGATCGACAGCAGCGGTCCGTCGGCACCCTCCTCGTAGAGATCGGGATGGGCCGCGGCAAAGCGCGCCTTCTCCGCCTGCGACGCCCCCTGCATGCCGGCCACATAGTGATGGCCGTTGCGCTCGACATGGGAGAGACCGAGCAGCGAGACCAGCGCCAGATCTTGCTGCACCGCAAGCCCAGCCTGGCAGGTCAGATCCTCGCCCGAGAGGAACAGTCCCGGCACCGTTCCGGTTCTGATGCGGATTGCCTTCAGCAGCGAGCGGTAAATGCCCTTGCAGGTTTTCGAGGAGACGCCGGTATAACCAAGCCGCCTGGCGGAGGCGAAGGCGCCATCGCCGTCGTCGCTCTCATCGATCAGGAAGGGCAATTGCGCTGCCAGATCCCCCAACGGCGTGTCCATGGTGATTGCGCGCGAGAACGGCTGTTCGACAAAGGCAATGGCCGCGCGCAACCTCGCCAGCCGAGGCGTCGCCTCGATTTGCGCCAGTAAGGCGGCGAGCTGTTCGGCGCCGCCAAACTGTTCGTTGCCATCGACCGTCACCCGATAGTCGGGCAGGCGGTCCAGCACGGCGGCGATCCTGGTCAGGCGGTCGATATCGGCATCGATCGCGCCCGAAAGCTTGATCTTGAACCAGCGGTTGCCATAGCGCGCAATCACCGCCTCAAGACTTTCCGGCAGGCCGTCATCGACGGGATGGACGACATCGCCGTCGCTGATCGGATCGACAAGCCCGATCGTATGCCGGGCCAAGATCGAGCCGGCAGGGCGAAGATCGGAAAGCACCGCCAACGCTGCATCCACGTCGATATCGTCGGGCAGCATGGGGCCGCTGATACCGACGAGATTGCCCCGCACCGCCTCGAAGAAGGAAATGCCGGCAAGGCGGCAATAGGCATCGAGCGCGGCGCGGGCGATGAGCGACGGACCAAAACCGGCGGCCAACGGATTTCCAGGCAGGCGTCGCACGGTTTCCATCTCGTTCAGGCGGGCTGCGGCAAACAATGTCGTCGGCGCCGACTGTTCGAGCGAAGCGGCCGCAGCAGTGCGGATCGAGGTGCGCAACTGATCGACATTCTGCGCCGGCGTCAGCGCCGGGTTCTTGTCGAACCATTTCGGTACCATCATCTCGGCGGCGACGCCAAGGGCGGTTCGCCCCTCTTCATCCTCGACGCGGACCCTGAGAAAGGCTTGCGGTGCCTTTTCGAGAGTTGCCGCGCCAAAGCGGAACGGCAGGCGCAGGCTGATGTCGCGCTCGAAGGCGTCGATTTCGATGAGTCTGATGCGCGGCGCCGTCACGCAACCTCCAATGGTTCTGTCCATGGTCATGCCATGCGATCGAGCATGGCGCGCGACACTTCATGCTGGAGCGGTTCGCGGCGAAGCAGCCGGCCGATTTCATCCACCATGGCCTGTCCCTGGGCGAGATGCGCCTCTTCGGTGTGACCGGCGGCGTGCGGCGAAATGGTGACATTGGCCAGTGCGGGATCGCGGAACGGACTATCCGGAGGCAGCGGCTCGTCGTCAAAGACGTCCAGAGCCGCCTCGATGCGGCCGGAACGGATCTCGGCAAGCAGCGCTGCCTCGTCGACCAGTTGCGAGCGCGCCGTATTGATGAACAGCGCGCCGGGGCGCAGCAGCGCCAGTTCGCGAGCGCCGATCATGCGGCGCGTTTCGGGCAGGACAGGCGCATGCAGCGAGATCACATCGCTCTGAGCCAGCATATCGTTCAACCCGACACTGAAAACGCCGAGCGCAGCAGCTTCGCTATCATGGAGAAAGGGATCGGCGACCAACACGCGGCAGCCGAATGGAACGAGCAGCCGCATGACCGCCCGTCCGACATATCCGGCGCCGACGATGCCGACCGTTCTGGCGCCCAGCAATCTCTGCGGCACGGCTGCGCGGACGTCGAGCCATTCCCCGCCGTTGCGCAATTGATGATGCAGCCGATGAATGCCGCGCATGGCGAGCAGCGCTTCGGCGACGACGAACTCGGCAACCGAGGCGGCAATTTTTGAGGCGGCATGGGTGACGCGAATGCCATCGTCGAACAAACGGGCGGGAACGAGTGTGCGGACGCTGCCTGCCGAATGGGCGACAAGGGCGAGTTGCGGATGGCGCTGGCGCGCGGCAGGATCGAAGGGCGGCGTGCCCCATCCGGTGAGACATGCCGTGGCGCCTTGCAGCAGGTGGTCGACATCGGTGGCGTCGATTGTGGCGCCGGTCGGCCAACGCACCTCGCCAAGGGCGTTCAACTGGGCAATCGCCGCGTCGTCCAGCATCATCCGGCGGGTTTTTTCGGTCAGCAATACGGCAATAACGGGAGCCTGCTCATTCATGGTTCTACTCTTTCGCTACGGCGACCAGACGCCTGAGATGGGCAAGATCGGCGCGGACCTTGTCGAGCGCCTGCTCTCGAGAGACGCGGTATTGGGATTGCATCGAGAGCACGCCGGTAAATCCAGTGGCCACCAGATGCGGGACTATTTCGTTCCAGGGCACCATGCCTTCATCGAGCCCGTACCAGTCCGAATGCCATGTACGCTGGCCATGAGCTCCGTAAGCGCCGGGGAACCAACCGCTGTTCTTGACGCCCATGCAGCAGAACCACGGTTCGAGAATATCGAGGGTCAGACGCCAGTCCTCGCTTCCCTCTCGAATGCTCTGATTGGCCGGATCGGGATAAGCGCCGATCCTGACCGGATCGCGCCCGGCCAACAATTGCACCGCCACCGCGCCCGAACTGTGCAGGGTCCCGCCGTGAAGCTGGATGGTGAGCTTGATGCCGAAGCGCTCGGCCAAGCGCTCGAAGCCGTCGAGATCGCGCCGCGCCTCATCAAGCTGGGCCTGCCAGCGCTGCGACGGGTCGTAGCGCCAGAAGCCAAGCCGGACCTGCCCGATGCCAGCCTCGCCGCAACAACCGAGAAGCCGGGATGCGGCATCGTCGGGCCGGGTGGAATCGATGGTCGCCATCGGGGTGCGCAGGCCGGCCGCGGCAAAGAGCTTTACGGCATTGACGATTTCCTCCGGCCTGTCAGGGGAAACGGCGTGGCCATCGCGAATGAGAAGATCAGCGCAGTTAAATCCCAAACCGGCGGTGATCCCGGCCGCCTTCTCGAGCGGCAGGCCCTCCAGGGTCTTGGTGAAATAGGCGATATCCATCGATCAGATCCCAGGCAGAAAGGCATTGTTCATGAGCCGGAGACACAAAGCTCGCTGCGGCGGCCAAATGCATCGCGGGCCTGCACCGCATAACGCACGCCCTGTGGCGGCGACATGTGCAGAAATGCCGTCGAGATCAGCGGGGCGGAACTGACCTTTTCAAAAGCCGCGCCATCGGTGCTGACCAGGACATCGTAGAAGATGGCCGGGCTGATATCGCCGGCAGCCCAGAACAGCATGCGCTCTTCCCGGCCGCCAAGACCAAGGTAGCGTTCGACGACAAGGCCGCTCGGCGCCGCCGGTGGCGCGCCGTTATCGGGAACGACAAGCACCTGCGTCAGCGACGGCAATGGCACATCGAGGTCGACACTGATCCGGCCTTCGTCGCAGTCGACGACGCTGATCGGATGCAGCAGTGCCGGCTCCTGCGCCCGGCGCAGTTCGGCAAACTGCGCCTCGGTCGGTGCGGGCGGTGCGCCGACCGGCTCGAAGGGGCCACGCGGGTTGCTTTCGTCGCGCTGGGCCTCCCAGACCTCCATCGGATTGGTGAATTCCTCGTCGATGCGCAGCAGGCAAAGCGCGTGGCGGCCGGGAACCAAGCCGCTCACCTCGAGACGGACGGCGGCCCGGCCCGAACGGTTGATGGCATCGACGCTATGGATGAGGCTGATGGAAACACCGCCGCCCGGCAGCCGCGTCGGCAGGATCGCGAGGCCATCCTGATCGGGAGCAAGCGGCGGTTCGGCCGTCACCTTGCAAACGGTATCGCCCAGCGTTGCCAGCAGTTCCATCGATGTGAGGCCGGGCTTCTTGATGATGTCGAAGGGCGGCGCCCTGTCGACATCCGTGACCAGCATATCCAGATTGGTCTTGTGCTCCCACTGCGCCTTGGTGAAATTGCGCGAACCGAAATAGGCAAAGATCGTGCGCTGGCTCCAGCCGCCGATAAAGGCATGGTCATTGCTGAGGAAGGTGAAATTCGCCGCTTTCGGGGCGATGATGCGCCGGTCGTGCTGTTCGATGATGCGGGCGATGATGCCGGCGTAATAGGCTTTGCCGTGCCAGCTATGATGATCGCTCCACCCAAGCTGCGGATCGCATTCATCGTTGATGATGGGCAGGCCCGCCAGGCGCGGGTGGTGCTCCTTGAGGTAGTCGACGACGAGCAACGTGCGGTCGACGATGGCGCTGGTTTTCGGGGTCAGGTCTTCCTTGCTGCCGTTGACGCCCTTTTCATGGATCGAGATGTAGTCGATCCGCGGCGGGCCATTGCCGGTCAGGCAACTCGTGCCGCTGTCGCAATGAGCCATGAGGGCGCGAAAGATCGGCGAGAGCGTACGGGCGGTGCCGGGCCCGCCCATCGGCAGGTTGGGATCGATGGCATCGAGCCCCGCGACGCAGGCGTCGTAGTAGTTGGTGTAACCCTTGATCCCGTAGGTCCACCAGCCGGAATCGGCCTCGTTCGTCGTTTCGAAATACCATGTGCGCAATTCGTCCATGCCGTAACGCGCGCCATAACGGTCGACTGTTGCCGTCACGAGATCCCGCCAGCGCCTGACCTGATCCATGTCCTCATAGTCGGTGAACAGGCCCGACGGGTTGCCCATCAGCTCGAAGAACGGCTTCAGCCGGTGTTCGATCATCACGTCGAGCGCGCGGTCGAGCAGCGACCAGTCATAGCCGGCCCCGGCCTTTGCGCTCAGCAGATTGTAGAGATAATGCACCCGCAGGAACTTGATGCCCTCATTCGGCAGGCCGCCGATATAGGTAAGCATCTGGCGCATCTCGGGCTCGAGCAGCAGCTCAGCCGGTGAAAAGCCGGTGCCGCGCCAGAACCGGTTGAACGGGCGCACCGCTTCACTGGCATCAACGTTTATTCGCGTACGTTCACGCATAGGTCGTCTCTCCTTGGGCGGAAGTTTGGCAGTACGCCGCACTACTGGCGCACGAGGCCAGGAGCCGGATTATTTGAACTTGTCGCGCATCGCATCGATGCCGGGGATGGTTTTGGTCAGATGCTGATGGGCGGGATCGAAGCGCTGGATCAGCCCCCGGCGATGCTTGCCGACGAGAATGGTAAAGATATAGCCCCGGTGCCCCGGCGAGGTGACCGTCGGGTGGTAACCCCGGTCGACCAGGACAGTGTCGCCGTTGCGGGTCATGAGGATCTTGACCGGACCGTCTTCGTCATAGGTGATCTGGCTGCCGAAGCCGGTCTCTGGTTGGAAGCGGTAGTGATAGAGTTCTTCGTGCCGGGTCTCGACGTCGCCGTCTTCGGTATCGTGCTTGTGGGGGGGATAGCCGGACCAGCAGCCCTCACCGGCATAGAGTTCACTCACCAGCAGGTTGCCGCAGCGTCCGTTCTGCCGTTGGCCGAGCAGGTGGACGATCCGCCGCTGGCTGTGCGTGTCCGACGAGCCGACATTGACCGCGTCGACCTCGTCCGGCGTGATGCGAAACGCGGCGTAACGCGTGTCGCAGAGGCCGCCGGCAATGGCGACTTCCGCCGCCGCGCCACGAGCCGATATCCGGACATTGGCTCCGACGGGCGCGTAAACCGAGTCCGCATCGCCTCCCCAGACATCGGCTCGCCGGCCCACCGCTTCGAACATGATGTCATCGACCTCGATATCCACCTGCCCCGACAGCACGACGTAGAGGCTTTCGTGCGTGGGCAGCCGCCGGATGTCCTGCTCGTTGGAGGCGAGCGTGACGAGATCGAAGTAGATGAGATCGAGCGTCGTGGAGGAGGTATCCACAATGGGACGCTGCTCGGAGCGTGGAATGAATTCGGGCATCAATTGAACTCCGGAACGGTACGGTCGGCGAAGGGATTAAGCGACAAGGATTCGGCGTAGTGACAGGCCACTGCGTGCCCATCGGCTGTGACGGTGCGTAAGCCCGGCACCTCCTGCTTGCAAAGCTCGGTGGCGTAGCGGCAGCGCGGATGAAATGCGCAGCCGGGAGGCGGATGGGCGGGATCGGCGACCTCGCCCGCCAGCCGGATGCGCTGGCCGTGGCGGCGCATCCTCGGATCGGCAATTGGCACGGCCGAGAGCAGCGCTTCGGTGTAGGGGTGGAGCGGTCGCGAGAAGATCTGCTCCGTCGGCGCCTTTTCGACGACCCGGCCGACATACATGACGGCGATATTGTCCGAGATGTGCCGGACGACCGAGAGGTCGTGGGCGACGAACAGATAGGTCAGACCGAACTGTTCCTGCAGGTCCTGCAGCAGGTTGATGGTTTGTGCCTGCACGCTGACATCGAGCGCCGAAACGGCCTCATCGGCGATCACCAGCCGCGGATTGGAGGCCAGCGCCCGGGCGATGCCGATGCGCTGCCGCTCGCCGCCGGAAAACGCATGGGGATAGCGGTGCATGTATTCGGGCCGCAGGCCGACGCTCTGCATCAGGTCGGCGACCCGATGCTCCAGCTCCCGGCCCTTGGCGAGGCCGTTGACGCTTAGCACCTCGCCGATGATGTCGATGACGGGAAGGCGCGGATTGAGCGAAGATTGCGGGTCCTGAAACACGATGCGCAGGTCGCGATGGATTTCGTCGAGGGCAGAACCCGACAACGCCGCGAGATCGACCGTGCCGCTACTGCGGCTGCGATAGCGGATTTCGCCACTCGTCGGCTGATAGATGCGCAGCACCGTGCGGGCAAGCGTGGACTTGCCGCAACCGGACTCCCCGACAATGCCGAGTGTTTCGCCATCCTCGACGCGAAGCGAAACGCCGTCGACCGCCTTGACGTGTCCGACCACACGCCGGAATGCGCCCTTGCGAATGGGGAAATGCATCCTGAGATCGTTCAGCTCGAGCAAAGGGCTTGGTTGGGACATGGGATCGGCCATCATCGTCTTCCTTCGTAAAGCAGACAGCTGGCGACATGCCCGTCGCCGATGGCGACGGGCTGCGGATCCTTGTGGTCGCACAGGCCGGCCCTTGCCTCTTTGCATCGGGGATGAAAGCTGCAGCCCTGGGGCCGGTTGAAACGCGAGGGCACCATGCCATCAATGATCGCCAGCCGTTCGGTGGGTTGCCCATGCATGCGCGGCACCGATTGCAGCAGCGCCTTGGTGTAGGGATGGGCCGGTGCGTGGAAGATCGTGTCGACATTGCCTGCCTCCACGACTCGGCCGACATACATGACGACGACTTCGTCGGCGATTTCGGCCACCACACCGAGATCATGGGTCACGAAAAGGACCGAGAGCCCGAATTCGGCCTGCAGCGAGGCCAGGAGATCGAGGATATTGGCCTGGGTGGTCACATCGAGCGCAGTGGTCGGCTCGTCGGCGATCAGCAACTTGGGGCGGCAGGCGAGCGCGAGCGCGATGCAGACGCGCTGGCGCATGCCGCCGGAAAACTGGAAGGCATAACTTTCCATGCGCTCGGCAGGCCGCGGAATGCCGACCAGAGCCAATGTCTCGATGGCATGTTCGCGCGCCTCCTTCTTTCCCATCTTCAGATGCAGGCGGATCACTTCCACCATCTGGTTGCCGATCGTATGAACGGGGGAAAGTGCGGCCATCGGCTCCTGGCTGATCAGGCCGATCTGGGCACCGCGGATCGCCCGCATGTCGTGGCCGCGCGGATCGAGCGCCGCCAGGTCGACCGAGGGTGCTGCCGGATCCGGCCGGTAGCGGATTGCGCCCGAGACGATCCGCCCTCCCCGCGGAACCTGGTTGAGGATAGAGCGGCCGGTGATGCTCTTGCCCGAACCGGATTCGCCGACGACGCAGACCGTCTTGCCGCGCGGGATGGAAAAGGAGACGCCGTCGACCGCCTTGATCGTGCCCGCACCACCGAAGAAATGGGTCCTGAGATCATCGACCTCGATCAGCGGGTCGCGATCCCCGTGCCGGCCGCCGACTGCGGCAAAATTGGGATCAGTATTCATAGGGATCTGCAGCATCGCGTAATCCATCACCTAGGAAATTGAGGGCGAGCACGGTGACGATCACCGCCAGACCGGGAAGAAACAGCCAGGGTGCGCTCGAGACGGCGAGAATGTTCTGCGCCTCCTGAAGCAGCACGCCCCAGCTCACCACAGGCGGGCGCAGGCCGATACCGAGGAAGGAGAGTGCGGTTTCTGCGAGGATCATCGTCGGGATGGCGAGCGTCACCGAGGCGATGATGTGGCTCATGAAGGATGGGACCATGTGCCGCCAGATGATGCGCATCTGCGAGCAGCCATCGAGACGGGCGGCGATGACGAAGTCTTCCGTCTTGAGCGACAGGAAGCGGCCGCGCACCACCCGCGCCAGATCGGTCCAGCCGATCAGCGACAGAATGATCGTGATCCAGAGATAGACCAGGATCGGATCGGCGCTGATCGGAACGGCAGCCGCAAGGCCCATCCACAGCGGGATGGTCGGGATAGAGTTGATGAGCTCGATGGAGCGCTGGATCACGTCGTCCACCCAGCCGCCGTAGAGCCCCGAAATACCGCCCAGGATGATGCCGAGGATGAGGCTGATTGCCACCCCGATCAGTCCGACGGACATCGAAACGCGCGTGCCGTGGACCGTCCGGCTGAAGACGTCGCGACCCAGCCGGTCGGCGCCGAACAGGTAGAACGGTTTGCCCATCTCGATCGGGCCGATCAGGTGCCGGTCGAAATCGAATAGCCCCCAAAGCCGATAGGGTTCGCCCTTGACGAAGAAGCCGAGGGGGATGACGACGGCTGGATCGGGCACGTAATTGCGACTGAGCGCGATCGGGTCAACCTTCATCGAATAACCGTTGACGTAGAGCGGATGAAACTGCCCGGCCGCGTCGTAGCCGGCGAACTTGATCTGCTGCGGCGGCGCATAGGTGTAGCGGGAATCGTAGGTCTGCGATGAAACCGGGGCGAGAACCTCGGCTAACAGGGCGACCAGGTAGATCAAAAGGATGACGACGCCTGCCGCCAGCGCCAGGCGATGGCGACGGAAGCGCCGCCAGATAAGCTTCCACTGCCCGGCGACCGCGTCGGAATTCTGGATCCGTTCAGGTGATAGCGCGATGGCTTGATCGGTCATTAGTCTCGTCCTTCAGCCGTTGCGAATGCGTGGATCGAGCCAGGCGAGCAGCAGATCCGAAATCAGCGTGCCGATCAGCGTCAGCATGCTCATCAGCAGGATGAACGTGCCGGCCAGATACATGTCCTGGGCAAAGAGGGCGTTGAGCAGCAATGGTCCCGTGATCGGCAGGCTGAGGACGATGGAGACCACCACCGAGCCGGAGACGAGGTGCGGCAGCACCCAGCCTACGGTCGAGACGAACGGGTTCAGCGCCACCCGCACCGGATATTTCAACAGCAGCCGGATTTCGCTCAAGCCCCGGGCGCGGGCCATGTCGACATAGGGCTTGTTGAGCTCGTCGAGCAGGTTGGCGCGCATGATGCGGATCAGCGCTGCCGTGGCGCCGGTGCCGAGAACGACGACCGGGATCCACATATGCGACATGAGATCGCCGAGCTTGGCCCAGCTCCAGACGGCATTGATATAGGCGGGCGAAAACAGCCCGCCGGTACTTTGGCCGAAATATTGTGCCGAAACATACATCAGCACCAGCGCCAGCAGGAAGTTCGGGATGGCAAGGCCGAGAAAACCGAAGAAGGTGGCGAAGTAATCTCCCACCGAATATTGCCGTACGGCCGAATAGATGCCGATCGGAAAGGCCACCGCCCAGACGAAGAACAGCGTGGTAACCGAGACCACCATCGTCAGGCCCATGCGAGCCCAGATCAGCTCGCTGACCGGCTTGTTCCAATCGAGGGACTGGCCGAAATCGCCGCGCAGCAGGATGCCGCTGATCCATTTCCAGTATTGGACCGCCCAGGGCTGATCGAGGCCATAGCGTTCACGCAGGCCGGCAATGACGCCGGGATCGATCGTTTCGTTCTGGGAGGCCAGACGCGCGGTCATCGCGGTCAGGAAGTCGCCGGGCGGTAGCTGAATGATGATGAAGGTCACGACGGAGATCGCGAACATCATCGGGATCATGTAAAGCAGACGTCTGATGATGAAGCCGGCCATGTTCAAGCTCCTTCAATCGGCGACCGCCGATCGGATTGGATGATTGGGACTGGGCTGGTGTTGATGGGGTGGCGCCCGCGGACGCCATCCCTGTCGGTCCCGTGCCGTTATTGCTGGTAGTAGAAGGTCTCGGGCTTTGCCGGTCCCGGCGTCATGTAGAACGATGTGCTGGGAATGACCTTCGGGACATTGCGCATATTGGTCTTGACAATGCCGACGCGGTCCGGCTCCAGGTTGGTGCCGATGACGTAGAATTCATCACGGGTGATCGCCAGCAGCTCCTTCATCGCGGCCAACTGCTTTTCGAGCGTCGGCGCTTCCTGCACCTGCCGGTAGAGATCCATCTGCTTCTTGGCAGCGGGGCTCGGTTCTTGCGCGTTCGGATCTTTAGGGTTCTGGTAATAGAGGCCCCAGGCCGTGGCGAAGCTCGATTCATATTCGTGGGGGAAATACCATTTGGGATCGAGCAGGCCGAGGAAGTCGTAGCCACCACCGCCAACCCATCCAAGGCCGTCATTCTCATTGTTCTGCAGGCGGGAGAAGATCAGCGAACGTTCGGCCGGGCGGGGCTGCATGTCGATGCCGACGGCCCGCCAGTAGCGCTGGATCATCTCGAGGGCGTCCACCTGGATCGGGCTTCCGGTCAAGGCGTCGATCGCAAAGGTAATCCGCTTGCCGTCCTGACCGAGGCGGTAGCCTTCGGCGTCATGTTTGGTAAGGCCGGCCTTATCGAGATACTGATTGGCGAGATCGACATTATACTCCAGATACTGCGTCGCCATCTTCTCGTCGTAGAGCGCGGTGCCTTCACGCGGTGCTGCCTGATAAGGCTTGGCCTGTCCGGCATAGATCAGCTGGTTGAGCTCTTCGCGGTTGATGGCGTAGCTAAGGCCGATGCGGAAATCCTTGTTGGAAAAGACAGCGCGCAAGGCCGGATTCTTGTGGGTCTGGTTGAGGGTGATCAGCAGGGCGTTCGACCACGCCGGCCGGGCGATGAACAGGCCGTAGCCGCCTTTCTCCTGGTTCTGCACGATCACCGTGCGGGCGTCCGTCGTCTCGATGAAGCGGTTCTGCATGTCGATTTCGCCGCTGATCGCCTTCAGGATGATTGCCTGGGTATCCTGCATCACATCGATGGTGATCCGATCGAAGTAAGGCAGCTGGTTTCCTGCGGTATCCACCTTGGCATAGTATGGATTACGTTCGGCGACGACCTGGGTGGTGCCGTTATAGGGCGCGGTCAACACCCAGGCATCGAGCGTTGGACGGCCGAGATCGCGCCAGCGGCCGGGAAACCCGATCTTGTTGTTGAAGAGCTGGACCCAGTCGGTTGCGCCGGCGGCCTTCACCAGGGCATCGACGCCGTCGGGATTGAAATCCTTGTGGAATTGCTTGAGGTAGTGGGCCGGTGCGGCCGCCAGAATATCGGAGCCGCGCACGGTGGCCATGTTCATCAGGAACAGGCCGTTCGGCGCGGCAAATTTGAAGACGACCTTGTCGTCGGCGAGCTTTTCGACCTTGACGGTCTCTCCGCCCGCAGTCAGCCAGTCGGGTGCTGCAGGCGTGATCTTGGTGTTGCGCAGCACGTTCTCGTTCCACCACACCAGATCGTCGGCGGTAAAGGGTTCGCCGTCCGACCAGCGCGTGCCTTCCCGCAAGGTGAAGGTATATTCGGTGGCATTGTCATTGACCTCGACGCTCTTGGCGATATCGGGGATCACCTCGGTCCATTCCGGATTCCAGCGGACCAGTCTCGTATAGCCGATCGAACGCTCGATCTCGCTGTCGCCACCGCCAAAGGTGGCCGTGCGCCAGGTGCCGCCATAGGTACCGACCGATTCAAGCGGAGTGAGCACCAGCGGCTCCTTGGGCAGCCGCTTTTCGACGGGCGGCAGCTTGCCGGCGTCGACCAGCGCCTTCAGTTCCGGCGACTCCTCAAAGCCGAATGCGGCACCGGCCCAGCCGGCGCCAATGAGGATCGCCGCGGCAACGGTCGAGACAACCTGCCGTCTTAAGATTCTGACGTGTTGCATTCTTTCCTCCCAATATTCCGCTCTAGGTTATCGTTAACGTATTCTCCTCCTTCGTTAACGTTATCGTTACCGTCAAATCTTGTCAAAGAGATTCTCGACGCCTGATACCAGGCCAGAGCAGCCTTGGCTTTCCTGGAAATTATGTTAGTTATCGTTATCGTAATTTCCTGCCCCTTCTGACGAGACAATCCAATTGAGCCGCCCTAAAGAGCCAGAATCCAAAATTACCATCGCCGATGTCGCCCGCGCCGCAGGGGTGTCGCCAATGACGGTATCGCGCGTGCTCAATGATCGGGGCGGAGCCAGCGCGGAGACCAGTCAGCGGATTATTTTAGCGGCGAGCGAACTCAATTACCGGCCCAATCCCTTTGCACGCGGATTGCGGTCCGATCGATCGAAGGCCATCGGCCTACTCGTTCCCGACATCACCAATCCGTTCTTTCCAGAAGTCATCCGGGGAGCCGAGGATGCCGCAAGCGCTGCCGGCTACAACCTGCTTCTGTCCAATGTCGTCGAAAACAGCAAGCGGGAGGAAGAACTCATCGAAACGCTGCTGCGGCACCGGGTCGACGGGATCATCGTCTGCAGCCCGCGGCTGCCCGATGCCGCGCTGCATAAGGCGCTTGCGCCCCACCGTGCGGTGGTGCTCATCAACCGCGAGGCGCCTAACGAGGTCGCCGGGACGATTGTCACCGACTACGAGACGGGGGCGTCGCGTGCCATCGACCATCTGGTCGAGCGCGGGCGCCGCAAGATAGCGATCATCGCCGGGCCACGCAGTTCGTTTGGTGGCAAGAGCCGTCTTGTCGGCTTTCGCAAGACCCTGGCGGTCCACGGGCTCAAGGCACAGGGCATCGTTTATTGCGATCCGACCGCAGCGGGCGGCCAGACGGCGGCCACGCAATTGCTGGCGGAGGCGCCCGGCGTCGATGCCCTTGTCTGCTACAACGACCTCAATGCGATCGGCGCGATGAAGGCCTGCCGGGCCGCCGGCATTTCGATCCCCGCGCAAATCGCCCTGATCGGTTTCGACGATATTCCGACTGCCGAACTGCTGTCTCCGGCGCTCACCACCTTGCGGGTGCAAAAACGCGAAATGGGGGAGGAAGCCGTGCGTCTGCTGCTCAGCCGCATCGCCACCAGAAACCGTCAGCACGGCATCGTCATCGTGCCCGAGCTCATCATCCGCGAAACAACCTGAACGCCCGGAGCATGATGCCGAAAAGTGTGAGCGGTTTTCGGACGACATCATGCTCCAACTCTTAAAGTTTGGAACAGGAGGAATATCCGATGGATATCAACAATCTGCAGTCACTGGCCCTGCCTGAGGAGAAGAAGGCCTGGTTCGTTCACGACCGGTTCGGCATGTTCGTGCACTGGGGGCTTTATGCGCTGCCGGCACGCCATGAATGGGTCAAGAGCCGCGAAGAACTGAACGACGCCGACTACCAGAAATATTTCGACCATTTCGATCCCGATCTCTACGACCCCAGTGAATGGGCCAGACGCGCAAAGGCTGCCGGCATGAAATATGTCGTGCTGACCACCAAGCACCATGAAGGCTTCTGCCTCTGGGATACCAAGGCGACCGACTTCAAAGTGACCAACACGCCTTATGGGCGAGATCTCCTGGGTCCGTTCGTCGACGCCTTCCGCGCAGAGGGCCTGAGGATCGGATTCTACTATTCGCTCATCGACTGGCATCATCCCGACTTCACCGTCGATCCGCGCCATCCGCAGCGCAATCATCCCGATGCGCTGAAAATCAACGAAGGCCGGGACATGCAGCGCTATGCCGCCTTCATGCGCGAGCAGGTCCGCGAGTTGCTGACTGAGTTCGGCCAGATCGACATCATGTGGTTCGATTTCAGCTATCCGCAATGGAAGCTCGGGGAGCTGGTTGGAAAGGGCCATCAGGATTGGGAAAGCGAGAAACTCGTGCGTCTGGTGCGCGAACTCGCCCCCGATATCATCATCAACAACCGGCTCGATCTCGCCGGGTTGCAGCCCGACATCGTCACGCCGGAGCAATATATGCCGCGCGCCCGGCCGCTTCGCGATGGCAGGCGCGTCGTCTGGGAAGCGTGCCACACGCTCAGCGGTTCCTGGGGCTATCACCGCGACGAGGACACCTGGAAAAGTACGGAACAACTGGTGCAGATGCTGGTCGGCACCGTTGCCATGGGCGGCAATCTGCTGATGAATGTCGGGCCGACGGCGCGCGGCACGCTCGACCACCGCGCGATTGCAGCCCTTGCCGCTTATGAGGAGTGGATGGCACTGCACGAGCGCAGCATCGTCGGCTGCACCCAGTCCGACTTCACCGCTCCGCCCGACTGCCGCCTGACCCAGAATGGCGATCGTCTCTATATCCACCTCTTCAACTGGCCCTATCGCCATCTGCATTTCGATGCGCTGGCGGGCAAGATCGAATATGCGCAATTCCTGCATGATGGCAGCGAGGTCACTTGGTTGCACCCATCCGCCAATACATTGTGGGCGAACACGCAGTTCCCCGTCGGCGAAGATCAACTGACATTCGTCCTGCCGGTGCGTCGACCTCAGATCGTGGTTCCGGTCATCGAGGTCAAGCTCAAGCCAGGGAGCGCCTCTGGCATTCAGGACTAGCGCGGGTGAACTGGCTTACCTGAGCGGGCGGGAGATGGCGCCCGCTCAGGAGAACGGCTCGGTCGGTCTCGCCGCCGGATGCCGACAAAGGGCTCAGGGATTGGCTCCGGTGGTCCCTACAAAAAACTGGTTGAGTTGCTTCATCTCCAGCGCATGAGCGCGCTTTCTAAGAGCGACTGCCTGTTTGAGCGTCGCCAGCTCATCCGTTATGTCAATGAGATGAGCCTCGGCGACGAGCATCTCCGTTTCGATCCTTCCCTGCTCTCTCAATTGCCAGACGTCCCGGATGCGGAATTGAACGATTATCGTGCCGAAAAGCGCCACGAGCGCGGAGGTCGCCATTGGGAGCCATTGGGGGATAACCGTGCCATAAGCCGAAAATAATGAAGAGAGGCCGCTCAGAACGATGATCCCTAATGTGAGAAAATTCCAGAGATACTGGTTCACCTTGGAAGATCGCGCATACCAGTTTCGATGCGTCCGCAGGTCACGCAAAGCCTGCCTTTTGATCTCGACCATATCCGATGGAAGCATCTTTGCTGCCCTCTCTTGATCGATCTCCCGTCTTGCCGCCAAAATTACGTTGATGACAGCGATAGTTATCCCGAAGGTAATCATGAACCAGGCGATGTAGTGCAAAGGGACGTCATCGAGAATGACGTTTGGAAAAAACTCAGGTTGAAAAAATTCAATTAAAGCGCCAAGCGATATCAAGAATACAGAAAAGACAACCACTGTTATCGAAAGCATCGCTGCCATATTTCTATATCTGCCATTCAGTGTCATTTTCTGCAATTGCGCGGAGTCATCCTCATCCTTTCTGAACAAGTCCATCATCCTATCCTCGACACTGCAGGTTTAACCACAGTCAACCTTGTACTACGCCAGAAAGCAAGTAACGTTTGCGAAGAAATACTTGGTGGATCGAATTGCGGGCAGCCCTCGGTCCGGTCGATATGTCCGATGCCGCGAAACGGCCCGCCATATCGCCAACGTTCAGGCTTGGGATAGCCTGCCTCCGCCTCTTGAATCCTGTCGCTTCAGGATAGGCTGATCGCCAGCTGTCGGTCGAGATCGCGGGCAATATATTCCTGGATCTGCCGGACGAGAGCGGGCAGGAGATGGGGCCTGCTCAGGAGAATGGCTCGGTCGGTCCCGCCGCCGGATTGGTCAGCCAGCGTGGTCCCTCGGCGGTCATGTACATATGGTCTTCCAGCCGGATCCCGAATTTCCCAGGGAAGACGATCATCGGTTCGTTGGAAAAACACATGCCGGCGGCAAGCGGTGCGTCGTTGCCGCGAACGATGTAGGGTTCCTCGTGGATCTCGAGTCCGAGGCCATGACCGGCGCGATGCGGCAAACCTGGCAGGCGATAGTCGGGGCCGAGGGAGTGTTTGGCAAGCACCTTGCGGGCCGCATCGTCGAGGCTCGAGCAGGCGGCACCGATCCGGGCCGCGTCGAAGACGGCCTGTTGCGCCTCGCGCTCGATCCACCAGGCCCGTTCGAATGCGCTTTCGCCGCCCTCCAGCATATAGGTCCTGGTGATATCGGAATGATAACCGTCGATCCGGCAGCCGGTATCGATGAGAATGACGTCGTCGCGACCAAGGACCTGGTCGCCGTCGGCGCCATGCGGAAGCGAGGTCGCCGCGCCGAAGGAGACGATGCAGAATGTCGAGCCGGCATCGGCGCCGGCCTGGCGATGCTGCCGGTCGATGAAATCGACCACCTCGGATGATTTGATGCCCGGCTTCAAAAGCCCATGCACTTGCCTGTGGACGTCAAGCGTCAGGTCCATCACATACTGAATGAGGGCAATCTCCGCGGCCGATTTGATGCAACGCAGGCCGCGGATCAGCCGCCCGCCATCGGCAAGCCCCGGCGCGCCCATCTCCGCTGCCAATGCATGATAGAAGAAAAGCGGCAAACCATCGTCGAGGGCAAGTCTGCCGCCCTGGGCAACAAGGCGGGCGATGAGAGCGGCGCTGCTCTCCTCCTCTTCCCAGACCAGGATTTCCCCCGGCAGATGCGGCAGCGTTTCGACACGGCTGCGCTCGAACCCCGGAACGATGTAGGAAATGGTCGCGGGCGTGACGAGCGCGCCGAGGAACCTCTCGCTCGGATGCCAGACCAGCCCCGTGAAGTAATGCAGGCTTTCGGTCGGCCCAAGAAGCACGGCAGCCAATCCTTCGGCTTCGATCATTTTGCGAAGCCTGGCGAGGCGGTTCTGCCGTTCGTTCTCAGTTATGCGGGGTACCGTATGCTGCCACGACATGTTGTTTTCCTGCTTTTCCTGCGCTTCCAGATCGATGAAGCCCTCGCCTTGCAGCGGGGATCTTGAACCGACACTAATGCCGCTGTAGGCAATATGTCGACATGAAAGATGAGGAGATGGCGATGGCGATGGCAGTCGAATACACCATACCGGGCATGCTGATACGCGATCATATGGTCGACGTTCCCCTGGATTGGTCGAAGCCGGAGGGGGAGACGATCCGGGTTTTCGCACGCGAAGTATGCGATCCCGCCCGCCGTCGCGAAACACTGCCGTTGCTGGCTTTCCTTCAAGGCGGCCCTGGCGGAAAATCGCCGCGGCCGAGCAACGGCGGGCCGCCATGGCTTGCCGAAGCCCTAAAGACGCACCGCGTTATCCTGATCGACCAGCGCGGCACCGGGCGCAGCAGCCGGATCGAAAGTGCGACGATGGAGCGTTTTGCGGACGGCAGGGCCGCAGCCGACTATCTCACTCTCTTTCGCGCCGACAGCATCGTTGCCGATTGCGAACATCTGAGGAAAACCGTCTTCGGCGGCGGGCGCTGGCAGACGCTTGGCCAGAGCTATGGCGGCTTCCTGACACTTACCTATCTCTCGAAGGCGCCGGAGGGACTTTCCGCCTGTTATGTCACCGGCGGCCTTGCCGGCCTTGGGGCGACGGCCGATGATGTCTATCGGCGCACCTACCCGCGCGTCACCGAAAAGAACGCTGCCTATTACCGCCGCTACCCCGGGGATGCCGAGCGCATCGGCCGGATCGCCGACTATATCGAGACCAACGAGGTGCGGTTGCCCGATGGCGATCGCCTCTCCGTTCGCCGCTTTCAGACCATCGGCATCGATTTCGGCATGGCGCCGGGTTACGAGAACATCCATTGGCTGGTCGACGAGGCCTTCTTCGGTCCCAATGAAGACCGTCTCTCCGATCGCTTCCTCGCTTCGGTGATGTCGCTGACCTCCTATGACGACAATCCGCTCTTCGCCGTTCTGCAAGAAAGCATCTATGGCCAGGCCGGGACGCCGACTGCCTGGGCGGCCGAACGCATCCGCGCCGAGCATCCGGCCTTTGCCGGCGACCGGCGGCCGCTGCTGTTGACGGGGGAGATGATGTATCCCTGGATGTTCGAGGAAATTCGCTCGCTCAGGGCCTTCAGGGCGGGTGTCGAGGCGCTGGCCACGCATGAGCGCTACGCCCCGCTCTATGCTCCGGCACGTCTCGCGGCAAACGAGGTGCCGGTCGCCGCCGTTATCTATCATGACGACATGTATGTCGATGCCGGGCTTTCGCTCGAAACAGCGCGCCACGTCGCCAACGTGCAGGCGTGGGTGACCAACGAATTCGAGCACGACGGCGTTCGCCAATCGGCGGCTGTCCTGCGCAGACTGATGACCCTGGTCAGGGAGCAAGGCGGCCCCCTCACCTCCTGAGGCTCGAACGGTTCATTGCTCTCGTCGCATCAGGACAGGCTGATCGCCACCGGCCGATCCAGGTCGCGGGCGATATATTCCTGGATCTGGCGGACGATCTGCCCGGCATGGGCGATCGCCAGCCGGTCGGCCCGCTCGACGTCACCGGCCTCGATCGCGGCGATGATCTCCTCGTGTTCGTCGACATACTGGCGCGGCAGACGGTCGTCGAATGTCGAGTAGTAAAGGCGCAGGATGCGGCGCCCTTCGTCGAGCAGCCTGGCGAAGAAGGCCGTATAATAGGAATTGCCGGCAAGTTCGGCGATCGCGACGTGAAATTCGCGGTTAGCCTCGATCATCGCATAGGCATCGCGCGCGGCAACGGCATCGGCGAAGTCCTTCTGATGCCGGCGGACGGTCTTCATGATCTCGCCGTTGCGCCGTTGCGCCGCGCCGCGGGTCGTCACCCGGTACATCAGCGTCAGCGCTTCGAAATAGGTGGGCAGGCTTGCGAAATCGATCGTCGCAACGATCGTGTTCCTGTTCGGCAGCGTCGTGACGAGCCCGTCGGCGGCGAGCCGCAACAGCGCCTCGCGAATGGGAGTCCGCGACATCCGGAAACGTTCCGACAGCCGCACCTCGTCGAGCGGACTGCCGGGTTCCAGCGCCATCGACAGGATTTCCCGCCTGAGCGTCACATAGACGCTCTGCGTGCCAGAGCCGCGCACCCGCACATTTTCCGCGTCGTTCCGCATTCGTCCGCCTCTTTCGTTAGAGCCTTGTATTTCGTTTCGGCCGATTCTCGCAATGTCGGTCTTCGGGGGTCTCAAATTTGTAAGCTCACATCATTGAATCTTGTCGACAGTTTGTATATAAGACAACCAGTTTCAACGAGGCTCGATCAATGACCACAGGATGGAAGGGCGTATTTCCCGCCGTAACGACACAGTTCAACGATGATCTTTCCGTTGATCTGCCCTCGACCCAGCGCGTCCAGGACGCGCTTGTAAACGATGGCGTCAACGGACTGATCGTCATGGGCACATGTGGCGAGAACAATTCGCTGGACCCCGAGGAGAAGCGCACGATCTTGAAAGCTGCCGTCGAGGTCGTCAACGGCCGCGTTCCCGTGGTGACGGGCGTGTCCGAATTCGACACGCGCCGTGCCGTCGCCTATGCTCGCGCCGCCGAAAAACTCGGCGCCGACGGCCTGATGCTGCTGCCGGCCATGGTTTATGTGCCGAAGCCCGAAGAGCTGATTGCACATTTCCGCACCGTCGCCGAGGCGACCTCGCTGCCGATCATGCTCTACAACAACCCGCCGGCGTACCGCGTCAATATCGGCGCCGATGTGCTGAAGGTGCTTGCCGACGTGCCGAACATCAAGGCGGTCAAGGAAAGTGCGCCGGATCCGCGCCGCTTCACCGATCTCATCAATGAATTCGGCGATCGTTTCGATATCTTCGCAGGTCTCGACGACGTAGCGCTTGAAGGCCTGATGCTCGGCGCCAAGGGCTGGGTCTCCGGCCTGACCAGCGCCTTCCCGCAGGAATCGGTGCAGCTCGTCGCCGCCGCCGAACGCGGTGACTGGGAAGAGGCCCGCAAGATCTATCGCTGGTTCATGCCGCTTCTGCACCTCGATGCCGAGCACGACCTCGTCCAGTCGATCAAGCTCGCCGAGCAGATCATGGGCCGCGGCTCAGAACGCGTTCGCATGCCGCGCATGCCGCTTTCGGGCGCCCGCCGCGCCGAAGTCACCGCCATGGTCGAGAAGGCCGCCGCCACGCGTCCCTCGAAGATCCGCCAGGCCGCCTGATACAACGAGGCCGGCGACCCCACGGTTGCCGGCCTTTCCGTGTTTGCGGTTCAGGCAAGCGCCAGCGACCGGCCGGTCGCCGGATCGAACAGATGCATCTGGTTCATGTTGAACGAGAGCGGCATCGTCGACATCGGCCTAGGCCCGCTCTCGGGATCGATGCAGGCGCAAAGACTTGCCTCGCCGATGCCGAAATAGACCATGGTCTCCGGCCCGAGTGGCTCCACAAGATCGATCTTAGCTTCGATGTCGGCATAACCAGGACGGGCCTGGCGGTCGGTGATCGATTCCGGCCTGATCCCGAACACGACTGATTTGCCGGCATGGCCGGCATAGTCGCCGACGCGCGCCTTCGGCACCGGAAGCTCGCTACCGTCGGTCAGCTTGACGACGAGACCTTTCTCTCCTGATAGCAGCGTCGCGGACAGGAAATTCATCGACGGTGAGCCGATGAAGCCGGCGACGAACTGGCTGACCGGCCGATGATAGAGCGCCTGCGGCGGTCCCGCCTGTTCGATGATGCCACCATTCATCACCACGACACGATCCGCCATGGTCATCGCCTCGACCTGGTCGTGCGTGACGTAGACGGTCGTCGTCGGCAACAGCTGGTGCAGCCGCTTGATCTCCGTGCGCATCTGCACACGAAGCTTGGCATCGAGGTTGGACAACGGCTCGTCGAAGAGAAAGACTTTCGGGTTCCGCACGATCGCGCGCCCCATCGCGACGCGCTGGCGCTGGCCGCCCGAAAGCTGGCCCGGGCGCCGGCCGAGCAGCTCGCTGATATGCAGGGTTTCCGCCGCCCTGATGATACGCGCGTCGATCTCGCTCCTGGCGAGCTTCTGCTGCTCCAGGCAGAACGAAATATTCTCCCGCACCGTCATGTGCGGATAAAGCGCGTAGTTCTGAAAGACCATGGCGATATCGCGTTTGCCCGGACCGAGCCGGTTGACGACCTGGTCGCCGATCACGATCTCACCGCCGGTAATGTGTTCGAGGCCCGCGATCATGCGCAATGTCGTCGATTTTCCGCAACCCGACGGGCCCACGAAAACGACGAATTCATTGTCTTCGATGTCAAGGCTGATGCCGCGCACGGCCTCGTAGATGCCATAGGATTTGACGATGCTCTTGAGTTCCAGCCGTGCCATGGTTTTCTCCTAGACCTCCTGCAACCAGATCGCCATCGCTCCGGGCTCGCGATTGGCCCAGAGGTGATAGGGGATCGCCGTGAAGGGCCGCTCCTTCAGCGAGGCAGGCGCGGTGCGATAGAGCGCATTCTGCCAATCGGCTATATCGGCTTCGAGCGCGGTGCCTTCGAGGACGGTCGCTCCGCCGAGAAGCGCGGCATCGTAACGGGCAGAAATTTCCTCAGACGCCGGCAGGCGGAGCCGCTGCGGCTCGCCGCCGAGGTCCGTCTCCTCGATGCAATAGACGACAGGCCCGCGCCGCAGCGCGACGCGTCCGCCGTCTTCGGAGACGGCGGGATGCGCGTAGATGCGCTCGACCGGCATCGAGAAGCCGATGTGGACCTCGTCACCATTGTGCCATTCCCTTGATATTGCGGCATAACCCTTCGTCACACATTGATCGAGATCGACGGCAGCACCGTTGACCGAGACCTGCGCCTGCCTGCACCATCCGGGGATGCGAAGACGAAGCTGAAACCGGCTTGGCCGCTCGACGGCGAACCGCAGGCTGACGTCGCCATCCCAGGGATATTGCGTCTCCTGTACCAGCCGCACGAAGCTGTCGCCGACTGTGAGATCTGCGCAATTGGTGCCGTAGAGATGGATGGCGAGCTCATGGTCACCCGTGGAATAGAAATATTGGCCGAGCGACGTGATGAAACGGGCAATGTTGGTCGGGCAGCAGGGGCAGTAATGCCATTTCCACCGGCGGTGCTGCCCGTGGCTTTCAAGGACGTTCTCATAGAAATAATGTTCGCCGTCGCGCGAGATGCCGGAAAGCGCGCCGTTGTAGAGCACCGTTTCCAGCCTGTCCGTGAACTTGCTGTCGAGATCGACCTGCGCCATGCGATGGCTCCAGAAACCGAGCGCGACGGCTGCGCATGTCTCGGCATAGGCGGTCTCGTTCGGCAGGTCGAATTCCCGGGTGAACCCTTCATTGGATGCCGATGGGCCAAGGCCGCCGGTCACGTAGAGCTGGCGGCTGACCAGATTGTCGAAAAGCCGGTCGCAGGCCTCCTTCAATGTCGGATCGTCGTTCTCATGGGAGAGATCCGCCATCGCAGAAAACAGGTACATGGCGCGAACCGCGTGTCCGACGACCTGGTGCTGGTCGCGCACCGGCATATGGGCCTGGCTATAGGCATATGTCTTGTAGACGTAATCATCAGGGCTCTCGCCGCGCTTGCAAGCCTCCTCGTCGTAATATGAGGGCATCCGGCCACGTTCGTCGACGAAATAGGTCGCAAGCTTCAGATGCCGCGGATCGCGCGTCACGCGATAGAGCTTGACCAGCGCCAGCTCGATTTCCTCATGGGCATCGTAACCCCTGAGCTTTCCGGGCTCGGCACCGAAGGTGGCGATGATATGGTCGACTGCGCGGATCATCACATCGAGGAAGCGACGCTTTCCCGTCGCCTCGTAGTAGGCGACGGCCCCTTCCAGCAAGTGGCCCATCGAATACATCTCGTGCAGGTCGCGCAGATTGGTCCAGCGCCTGTCCGGCTCGCGGCGAATGAACCAGCTGTTGAGGTAGCCATCCGCCATCTGCCCTTTTTCGAGCTTTTCGACGATAGCATCGATCTTCGTTTCGAGCGCGGCATTCGGGTGAGCCTTCAGCGTGTAACTTGCGGCCTCGATCCATTTGCCGAAATCGGAATCGAAGAAATGCTGCATCGACAGTCCGCTTGGCTGGATCGGGCGCACCAGCGGCCCGGCCGGCTTGTCAAAATCGAGCACCTCGAGGAAGCCCTCCTCTTCCAGCCGCTTGTGCTGCGTCGGGATGGTGACGTTGCGGACCGTCTCCGCCCAGCTCTGCCAGAAACCGCCATCGAATACGACACCGGAATGGTCGGCGGGCC
Source organism: Rhizobium beringeri (assembly GCF_004306515.1). NCBI lineage: Bacteria > Pseudomonadati > Pseudomonadota > Alphaproteobacteria > Hyphomicrobiales > Rhizobiaceae > Rhizobium > Rhizobium beringeri. The sequence goes on from NZ_SILG01000004.1 coordinate 558,298, forward strand.
TGTATCGCTGCCGTCCCGCAGCGCGTGCCGGTTGAAAACGAGGTGAGCTGGTCATGAGGACTCCTGAGCGGAACGAGCGCTGTTACTTCACGGCGCCGGCCGTCAGGCCGCGCACGTAATATCGTTGCAAGAGAAGGAAAAGCAGGATGCAGGGGACCATGGTCACGGCTATACCGGCCTGAAGCGCGCCCCAGTCGATGATGCCATAGATGCCCGACGAAACATTCACCAGCATGATCGGCAGCGTGAACTTGTTCTGATCGGACAGGAAGATGAGGGCAGCGAGGAATTCGTTCCAGGAATTCAGGAAGGCGAACATCGCAACGGTGGCGACACCGGGAAGCGCGATCGGCAGCATGATCCGGCGCAGGATCGTCGCCTGCGACGCACCATCTATCCGCGCCGCTTCGATCAGCGCCTTCGGCACCGCGTCGAAGGCGTTGCGCATCATGAAAACGGAAAAGGGAAGCTGGAACGTTACATAGATCAGCACCAGGCCGAAAAGATTGTTCTGCAGCCGGAAGACTTTGAGGATCAGGAAAAGCGGCGTCAGAATCGACTGGAACGGGATCATCATCGTCGCCATGATCAGCACGAAGAGCAGCGACTGGCCGGGGAAGCGGAATTTCGAAAAGCCGTATCCCGCCGGCACTGAGACAAGCACCGTCAGGAGCACCGTTCCGGCGGCAATCAGCACCGAATTGCCGGCATAGACGTACCAGCCGGCGCCGACATGTTCGAGACGGCGGTAGTTTTCAAGCGAGAAGGCTTTCGAGAAAAGCGCTGCCGGATCGGCAAGTGCTGCGGCCGCGGGCTTGAAGGAATTTGCGAAAGACCAGACGATCGGCATCACGAAGAAGACGGCAAAGACGCATGCCGTCAGAACGAAGGCGAGATAGCCGAGCCGCTCGCTCGCCGGCTTCGCTGCGAGATTGTGGTTGAGCCGCTCCATCAACCCTCCTCCGGCCGCTCGCGCAGCAGGACGAACTGGATGGCGCTGATCGCCACCAGCACGACGAGCAACGCAAAGGAGATCGCCGAGCCATAACCGAGACGGTAGGATGAGAACGAGGCGAGATAGATCGAGAAGACCGCGGAGATCGTGCTGTTCTCAGGGCCACCCTGGGTGATGATGAAGAACTGGTCGAAGGCCAGCATCGATGAAGTGACGTTGAGGACGAGCGCCAGCACCACCGAGTTCCTCATCAAAGGCAGCGTGATCCGGCGAAACCGGCTCCAGACGCTGGCGCCGTCGATCCTGGCGGCTTCGATGACGTCGTTCGATATGCTCTGAAGGCCGGTCAGGAGGATGATCATCGTGAAGCCCGCTGTTTTCCAGACGACCATCAGGATGACGACGCCGAGTGCTGGCCAGAAACTTTCGAGCGGTCTCGGGGCGCTGTCGATGATGCCTGCTCCGCGCAGCAGCTGCGCAAAGACGCCGCTATCGGGATTGAGCAGCCACATCCACAATGTCGAAGCCGCCCCGAAGCCGATGACGACAGGCATGAAATAGATCGTGCGAAAAAAACCGGCGATCCGCAGCGGCCGGTCGACGAGCAGCGCCAGAGGAAAGGCCACCACGAAGATCGCAGCCGTGACCAGTACCGTGTAGAGCAGTGTGAAACCCAGGGAATGCCAGAGCTGGGTATCGCCGATCAGCTCGGCATAGTTGGAGAGGCCGATGAATTTGGTCCGGCCAAGAAGCGGCCAGTTGTAGAAGCTCATCCAGACCGTCATGACAAGCGGCACGAGGAAAAGCACGACGATGAACAGCAGGCCCGGTAGGATGAAGGCAAGGCCAAGCCAACCCTTTGGCTCCGGTTCTCCGGTCGCGACTGCGCGCCTCCGGCTGCGAAGTGTCGAGGATATCACCGCAACTCCTCCTTCCGTTTGAAAGTCGAGATGTGAAAGGGACGGCAGGGCATCTGCGGATACCCTGCCGAAACGCGTCGGCTTAGTTCGGATTCGTGCGTTCGAGGATACGGGTGAAGTCGGCCTGCGTCTTGGCGATCGTTCCGTCGACGTCGTCGCCGAAGATCGTGCCCTGGATCAGATTGAGGAAGGGTCCGGTGCGGCTGACAAAGAGTTCGTCGGACGAAAAGGTATAAGGCGTGCGCGCCTTGGCGAGGATATTGTAGGCGACGAGATTGCGCTGGTCGAACTTCGCATAGGCTTCCGCTGCGAGGTCCGTGCGCGAAGGCATCCCCGATTCCTGGGTGATATAGACCTGCTGCTCGGGCTGCATGTAGAAATTGACGAAATCGAGCGCGACTTTCTTCTTCTCGTCGCTGATGCCCTTTATCAGGGAAAGCGTATCGCCGCCGGCAAAGCTCGATTCACCGCCCTTCGGCCCCGGGATCGGTGCGACGGCGAATTTCACGTCGGGATATTTGCTGGTCAGCAGATTGACGATGTAGGAGCCGGTCATCAGGATGCCGACCTTGCCCGAGGCGAAGGCCTCGACGGCATTGTTGCCGTTGCCGGAACGCGAGGTCGGATGGATCGCACCGGCCTTCCACATATCGCGATAGGCAGCGATGGTCTCGCGCAGCGCCGGCGTATCGACCGTGGCGCTGCGGCCGTCATCGCTCAGCACATCGGCATTGGCGGCCCAGAGATGCGGCAGGAAATCGTAGATCAGCCAGCTTCCCGAATTAGCGACAAAATAGAAGCCATAGGTCTCGTTGCCGAGCGCGGCGATCTTCTTGGCGTCGGTGGCAATCTCCTCCATCGACGCCGGCGCCTTGTTCGGATCGAGGCCGGCCTTGGTGAACAGATCGGTATTATAAGCAATGATCGAGGCATCCGGCAGGGCCGGCACGCCGTAGATCTTGCCGTCATAGGTGGCAAGGCGGATGTGGGACGGGCTCATGGCCGCGGAATAAGGCAGGCCCTTCACGAAGTCGGAGATATCCTCGAGACCGTCCGCGGCGGCAAAGGTCGGAAGATAGATCAGGTCGAGCACGGCACCGTCAGGAGCCGCGCTGCCGGCAATCGCCGCACCCAGCTTCGGCACCATCTGCTCCGCCGTGATCTGGGTGACATTGACCTTGTCGGAGTGAGAGGCGTTGTATTTGTCGGCCAGTCCCTGAAGGACGGCGCCGGACGACGTGCGCACCCATAGGGTGATTTCTTCGGCGCCGGCGAGAGAAGAGCTTGCCAGCAGTGCAAGAGCGGTGATCGTCGTTTTCAGTCGAAGCATGCTTGTTCCCCTTTTTCTCGTTCAGGCCTCAGGCCATCGGACGAAATGGACGTTAGATCAGAAATTTTTTGGTGTCGACAGTCTGTGTGCAAAATTCTGATGCGCGTTTGATAAAACCTTTTAACAGCACATTTTTTTCTGATAAAAGCTTTTAGCATGAATTGACTACGAGGCGGCACTTGAAGAATACCGGCGATCGAAGACGGACGATTTATGACGTGGCGAAGGCTGCAGGCGTCAGCATTTCGACGGCGTCAAACGCACTGAACGACACCGGCCGGACGAATGCCGAAACACGCGAGCGGGTCCGGCGCGTGGCGGAGGAGATCGGATTTCGGCCTAATGCACTCGCCCGTGGGTTGCTAAGCAAGCGAAGCCATGCGATCGGCATGCTGACGAACGACACCTATGGCAGACTGACGCTGCCGATGGCGGCCGGGGTATCGGAGGTGCTGGTGGATCACGGCGTGTCCGTCTTCCTCTGTGCCACGAACAATGATCCAAGGCTCGCCCAGTTGCATCTGGAGGCGCTTCTCGACCGGCAGGTCGACGGCATCATATTCACCGCGACCCGCCTCGATCTCACGCCGCCAGTTCAGCTGTCCCGCTTGCCGATACCCGTCGTCTACGTCTTTGCCGAGGGGCCGGCTGATAGCGTCACCTTCTTTCCGGATGACGAACAGGGCGCCCGCCTCGCCGTCGATCACCTGAAAGAGCTCGGTCGATCGCGGATCCTCCACATCACCGGACCACGGGATTATCTGGCCGCTCGCATCCGCGCCCAATCCTATCTTGACGCCTGCGGCGACGGTGCCGAAGCGATGTTCGGCGACTGGTCGGAGGAATGGGGTCACGAGGCCGTTCAGACGGTGTTTGCCCGGCCCGGCGCAAAGCCCGACGCCATCTTCTGCGGCAGCGACGAGATCGCCCGCGGTGTCATCGACGCGCTGCGCGACCTCAATGTGGAGATTCCCACGGATGTCGCCGTGGTCGGCTTCGACAATTGGGAGGTCGTCGCACGGCAAACGCGCCCGCCGCTGACCACCATCGACATGGAGTTGAAGGAACTGGGCCATCGCGCCGGCCTGGCAATCCTCAGCCTCTCCAAGGGCGAACCGGTCCCTGCCGGCATCACCAGATTGCCGTGTCGCCTGGTCGTGCGGCAGTCGTGCGGCAGCCCCCTTCGATCCGAGTGACAACGACGGCAACGAACAGAGACACGGCAGCGCCGTCGCTATTATTTGTTCGTGGAATTGCCGGAACGGGTCAGGCTGTTGCGGCTGACCAGTGACGGTATCTGGAAAATATGCTCGGAAGCGGTGCGGCCTTCTATTCTGGAAATGAGGGCCCGGGTTGCGACCTGACCGAGTTCCCTGCCCGATTGATCGATGCTTGCGAGATTGACGAGGCCGAGTGCTGCGGTCGACGAATTGTCGTATCCGATGACGGCGAGATCTTCGGGCACACGCACACCCATCTCCATAGCCAGGCTCAGAAGGGTGATCGCGTCGAGATCGCTCCAGCAGAATACGGCGCGCGGCCTGTCCTTCCTCGATAGGAACTTTCGCATCGCCTCTTCCCGCTTTGGCGAAGCAATGGGAATTTTGCCGATCGCTGGCGAGGAGCCGAGCCCGCCACGCTGTATCGCCCGGCGAAACCCGATCTCACGCTGGCGGACGACGGAGACCGCGTGCCCCTGGCGCTCGCCAAGGCTCAGCATTTCAATATCGCGATAGCCGCAGGCCAGAAGCGCTTCCACCGCGATCTCCGCGCCGCGCTGGTCGTCTGCGTTGACGGTATCGAAGGCCGTAGCGCTGGCATCGTGGTAACCGACCGCGACGATCGGTATCTGGACTGCGAACTTTGCGAGGATCTCCGAGGGCAAACGCGGCGCAACAAGGATAAGGCCGTCCATCTTGTAGTCGATCATCGACTCGATCAACGACGTCTCCAGCTGCACACGCGCATCGCTGACGCCGATCATCGCCTGATAGTGCGAAGGCGCCAGCACCCCGTTCACGCCGGCAATCACCTCCGGAAGGAAAGGATTGCGGATATCGATCAGGAGCACTCCGATGGTGAAACTCCGGCCACGCAGCCCTCGTGCCGCCCGCGAGGGGCGATATGCGAGGGCCTCAATGGCATCCGTCACCCTTGCGCGCAGCGCGTCACTAACGCCGTAGGCATTTCGCATCACCTTGGAAACCGCTGCGACCGATACGCCTGCATGAGTTGCCACGGTCCGGATCGTCACGCGATCGTTTCGTTGCAGCTTTTGTTTGTCTTCGATTGACATGAAATCTCTGGCTTGCGGCTGCGGGTCGTCAACATCGCCCGCAGAATCACCATGGCAGACTGGCAACGAAAATTCTATTGCGCTTCCGAAGAAAATGTAGAACGTTATATGGAGAACGTTCTACAACTCGTCGGGAGGACTTGATGAACTTTCAGCCGGCAGCCATCAGCGGCAACCTCGTTTCGCGTGCCTGGTCCGGGGATATGATCGCGCCACTATCGGATGGCGGTCAGGGAACGGCCGCAAGCTTCGTCTCCAAGACTTTCGAGCATGATGGCGCCAAGCTTCCCGTAGAGCTCTTTATATCAGCACTTGGCCTCTACCGCTGCTTCATCAACGGCGTTCGCGTCGGCAACGACCTGTTGACCCCAGGTTGGACGAACTACGACGATCGCCTTGCCTATCAGCGATACGACGTCTCGAACCTGCTCAAGCCGGGCCTCAACCGGATCGAGATCTGGCTTGCCGACGGATGGTATCGGTCGCCTTTGATGTGGGGCGCCCAGGCGATCCCGAATTGCTGGGGCGACAGGATCGGCGCCATTGCGGATCTGATCGGACCGGATGGCACCGTTCTTTCCACCGACACCACATGGCGAAGCGGCCTTCTGCCGATCCTGAAGTCCGGAATCTACTTCGGCGAAATCTATGATGCCCGGCAGGAAACCTGCGTCGAGACCCACGGCACCGAGAAGCTGGCCTTCGACCGGACGCTGCTTGTCGCGCATGAAACGGCTGCGGTGCGGGAGTTGCTGCCACTCGCCCCGGTCGACAGCTGGGCCGACGATGAGGGCAGGACCGTCTACGATTTCGGCCAGAATGCCGGCGGCTATGTCAGATATACGGTCCGCGGAACCGCCGGTGCCGAAATTCGGGTGGAGCATTCGGAGGTCCTCGGCCCCGATCGTCATTTCGACAATCGCAACTATCGCACGGCCGCGGCACATACCGTCTACATACTTCGGGGAGACGGCGACGAAACCTACGCACCGCATTTCACCTTCCACGGCTTCCGTTATGCCAGGGTGACGATCAAGGGCGATGCGAAGATCCTCGCAATCGCGTCCATCCCGATCTCGTCGGTGCCCGAGCCCGCCGGCGGTTTCACCTCGGGCAATGCGCTGGTCAATCGCCTCGTCGAGAATACCATCTGGTCGCAGCGCGCCAATTTCGTCGAAGTGCCAACCGATTGCCCGCAACGCGACGAGCGCTTGGGCTGGACGGGCGACGCCCAGGTATTTGCCGCAACCGCATGCTGGCTGAGCGACAGCCAATCCTTCCTGAGGAAGTATCTGCGGGATGTGATGGCCGATCAGCGCGAGGATGGCGCCGTCTCACATTTTTCGCCGGATCCGACGCGCTTGCATCCGGCCAATTTCCCGGGCTATGCCGGCTCGACCGGCTGGGGCGACGCGATCGTCGTCATCCCCTGGATACTCTATACCCATTACGGCGACCGGGCCGTCCTGTCGGAGTGCCTGGATTCCATGGTACGCTGGGTCGATTTCGTCTGGTCGATCTCGGATGGTCCGCTCGTGCGTCCGCCCTCCCGCTGGGGCGCCCGCGGCTTCACCTTCGGCGACTGGCTACAGCCGGTCGGCGACAATCGAAAGCCTCGCCCGACGATCGCTGACGACTGCGCCGCCACGCTTTACCACTTCATCTCGACCGACCTTCTGGCAAGGATCGCAGCCACTCTCGGCGAGCATGCGCTTGAAGAGAAGATGAAACAGCGCGTAAACGAGATCCGGCGGACATTCGCCAACGAGTTCATCACGCCGGCGGGACGGCTCGCACACAACGACCAGACGTCCTATGCGTTGGCCTTCCTCCACGACCTGATACCGGCGGAGCACACGCAAGCCGCACAGCAGCATTTCCGGCAGGTGATCATCGATGCCGACTACAAGATCGGCACCGGTTTCATCGGCACGCCCGCCCTGCTGCCGGCGCTGACGAAGCTCGGCATGGACGATCTGGCCGAAAAGGTCTTCCTGCAGGAGGATGTACCGGGCTGGCTCTACCAGGTCTCGAAGGGAGCGACGACGATCTGGGAGCGCTGGGATTCCATGGCGCCTGACGGCACCATCTACGAACCTGATATGAACAGCTACAACCACTATGCCTATGGCGCGGTCTGCCAGTGGCTGTTCGAAAGCGTCGCCGGAATTTCGCCGAGCCCGACCGTACCCGGATTTGCCGAGGTGATCGTCGATCCCGCGCCGATTCCGTCCCTTTCGCCGGTTTCGGCCTATCATGATATCAGCCAGGGACGCATCGAGGCTGGCTGGCAGTGCGACGGCAACAAGGTCACCTATGTGCTGACACTTCCGGAAGGCTGCATCGGCCGCTTCCGGCCCGGAAAACGGCATCAAAACCCGTCGCTCAACGGAGAGCCTGTCGTCGAGGAAGCCATTCTTCCCTCCGGGACGCACCAGTTGGTCTTTTCCCTACCCAATTCTTGAGGAGCATACACGTCACACCGTTCAGAGGAGGAACGTCATGACACATCGGATAAAACTCATTCTTGCGGGCGCGTCCGCGCTTTTGGCACTGGTCGCGGCTGGCCCGTCGCATGCAGGCACCACGCTGTCATTCCTGATCGACAACAACCCGGACACCGTCGCAGCGGCCGAGGCACTGGTTGCCGCCTATCAGGCAAAGGCACCCGACGTGACGATCGAAATCGAGCCGCGGGCCGGTGGCGGCGAAGGCGACAACATCATCAAGACGCGCCTGGCGACGGGGGAGATGTCCGATGTGTTTCTCTACAATTCCGGCTCGCTGCTACAGGCGCTGAAGCCGACACAGACGCTTGTCGATCTGAGCGGCCTGTCGTCGCAAGCGAAGGTCGACGAAGGTTTCAAATCGGTCGTCCGTGCCGATGGCAAGCTCTATGGCGTTCCTTTCGGCACGGCGATGGCGGGTGGGATCCTCTACAACAGGAAAATCTACCAGGACCTTGGCCTCTCCGTCCCGAAGACATGGGCGGACTTCATGGCGAACAACGCGAAGGTCAAAGCATCAGGAAAGGTCGCCGTGGCGCAGACCTATCGCGATACCTGGACCTCGCAGCTGTTCGTTCTGGCTGACTATTACAACCTGCACGCGGCCGTGCCGAACTTCGCCGCAGACTATACCGCCAACAAGGCAAAATACGCAGAGACGCCTGCGGCCCTGAAGGGCTTCGAACGGCTGAAGGACGTTCACGACGCCGGTCTGATGAACGAAGATTTCGGCGCGGCAAGCTACGACGATGGCCTGAGAATGGTGGCAACCGGCGAGGCAGCGCATTATCCGATGCTGAGCTTCGCGGTCGGCGCGCTCAAACAGAATTATCCCGAAAACCTCAACGATGTCGGCTTTTTCGCGCAGCCGAGCGACGACGCCGCAACCAACGGCTTGACGGTCTGGATGCCGCCAGCCCTTTACATTCCCTTGACCAGCCAGCACGCCGAGGAAGCGCGGAAATTCGTCGATTTCGCCGGAAGCGTCGAGGCCTGCAAGATCATGGTGGAAACCAACGCCGTTCAGGGGCCTTCCCTGATCGACGGCTGCGACCTGCCAGCTAGCGTACCGCCTGCTATCAAGGACATGCTCCCCTATTTCGAGGCCAAGGACAAGACGACCCCGGCGCTGGAATTCGTTTCGCCGATCAAGGGACCGGCTCTTGAGCAGATCACCGTCGAAGTCGGCTCCGGTATTCGCCAGCCGGCCGAAGCGGCAAAGCTCTATGACGACGACGTGCGCAAGCAGGCCAAGCAGCTCGGTCTTCCCAACTGGTAGCGGCCTTTCGGGTCAATTAACCTCGCTCCTAACGGGGCGAGGTTCCACCCGATCGAAGAGGTAGTCATGACCGAGACACGCCCCCGCTCGCGCAAATCGCCCTACCCGCTGTGGTTTTTCATTCCGGCCGCAATCATCTACGGCGTGCTGTTTCTGGTTCCCACGGTATCCTCTCTTTGGTTCAGCCTCACACGCTGGGATCTTTCGACGGCCGAATTCATCGGGCTCGAAAATTTTCAGCAGTTCTTTTCCGAACCATTCCTGGTCAAGGGACTGGTCAACACGCTGATCTATGCCGTGACGACATCCGGCCTGAAGACGGTCTGCGGGCTGCTGCTTGCCGTGCTGCTGACCAGCAATATCTTCGCCCGCGGCTTCCTGCGCACGCTGGTCTTCTTTCCCGTCCTGGTCTCGACGATCGGCATCGGCATCACCTTCACGGTGATGATGCATCCGACCAGGGGCATCATCAATGTCACGCTCGAGACGCTCGGCATTCCCGGCCCGGGATGGCTTACCAATCCGGCGCTGGCGCTTTTTTCGGTGGCTTTGGTCGATGTCTGGAAGGGGGTCGGCCTCGCCACCCTGATCTTCATCGCCGGGCTTGCCGCGATCAGCCCCGACTATTATGAGGCCGCGAGGATTGACGGGGCCACGCGTCTCCAGCAATTTTTCCGGATCACCCTGCCGCTCGTGCGTCCCGCCACCGTCATCGTGGTGACATTGTCGCTGATCGGCGGGCTTCGATCCTTCGATCTGATATGGGCCATGACCCGCGGCGGTCCCGGTTTCTCCTCCGATGTGATCGCCTCGGTCATTTATAAGCAGTACCAGGCGGGTTTCTACGGCCTGTCGACAGCCGGAAACGTCATCCTGTTCGCGCTGATCGCCATCATCATCCTGCCATTCACCCTGTGGTTCAACCGGCGCGAGGTCGAGGAATGAGAAACGTCCGCCCTTACGTGACCGGCGCGATAGCCCTTGCGGTGGCGGCCGTCATCTTCGTCATGCCCTTCGTTTTCGTCGCTCTCCAGGCGGTCAAATCGAAATCCGAAGCGTCTCGCCTCGATTTCGAATTGCCCGAGCATTGGCTGTTCTGGGATAATCTGGTCGCCGTCTTCAAGGCGCGCGACTACCAGCTCGCGCTCGCCTATTTCAACTCCACGCTGATCACCGTGGTCTCCGTCACGATCCTGATCCTGCTGTCGGCAATGGTCGGATATGTGATGCAGCGCCGCAAGACCGTCTGGAACAAGGTGGCCTCCATTGCCCTGTTCATGGGTCTGATGATGCCGCCGGCCGTCGTGCCTACCATCGGCCTCCTGCAGGAGATCGGTCTCTTCAAGACCATGACCGGGATGATCCTGATCCAGGTCGCCTATAATCTCTCCTTCTCGACATTGCTCTACCGGTCGTTCATTTCGACCATACCACGCGACCTCGACGAGGCGGCGCTGATCGATGGCGCCAAGCCCCGACAGATTTTCTTCAGAGTGATCCTGCCGCTGCTGAAGCCGGTGACCGTCACCAACATCGTCGTTCAGTCGATCGCGATCTTCAACGATTTTACCAACCCGCTCTACTACCTTCCCGGCAAGGAGAACGTGACCGTGCAGCTGACGCTCTATAATTTCCAGAGCATGTATACGAGCCAGTACAATCTCCTCTTCATGAATATCCTCCTCGTGACGATCCCGCCGCTCGTCGTCTTCATTTTCTTCAACCGGCAGATCGTCGCCGGCATGACGGCCGGCGCAGTAAAAGGGTAACCGAATGGCTGAGCTCACTCTCAAGCAAGTTCGCAAGAGCTTTGGCGCCCTTGAAGTCATCAAGGGAATAGATCTGGAGGTTGCTTCCGGCGAGTTCGTCGTTTTCGTCGGCCCGTCTGGATGCGGAAAATCGACGTTGCTGCGGATCATCGCCGGCCTGGAAGACGCGACCTCAGGCACGTTGACCATCGGCGGCAAGGACGTGACCTATGCCGAACCCTCCGAGCGCGGCATTGCCATGGTGTTCCAGAGCTACGCGCTCTACCCGCATATGACCGTTGCCGAGAATATCGGCTTCGGCCTTTCACTCGCCCGCCGCCCAAAGGCGGAAATCGCCGCCAAGGTCGCGGCGACGGCTGAAACGCTGCAGCTGACCCAGCTGCTGGAGAGAAAGCCGAAAGCACTCTCCGGCGGCCAGAGGCAGCGCGTCGCCATCGGCCGAGCGATCATCCGCGATCCCAAGGTCTTCCTGTTCGACGAGCCGCTCTCCAATCTCGACGCTTCGCTCAGAGCCCAGATGCGTCTTGAGATCGCCGATCTGCACGCCCGCCTGAAATCGACGATGATCTATGTCACCCACGACCAGGTCGAAGCCATGACGATGGCGGACAAGATCGTCGTCCTGAAAGGCGGCGCGGTCGAGCAGATCGGCAGCCCGATGGAACTCTACCGTAATCCCGCAACACCATTCGTTGCCGGCTTCATCGGCAGCCCGAAGATGAACCTCTATGGCGGCGAGATAGCGCGGCGAATGAACTGCACGACCTACGGCATCCGCCCCGAACATATCAGGCTTTCGGAAGGTGTCGGGCAATGGCAGGGCAGGATCCGGCATGTGGAGCGGCTTGGCGCCGACGCAATCCTCTACCTCGACGTCCCCGAACTCGGCGAGATGGTGGTGCGCGCCGAAGGCGAGACGCCGTTTGCGCCTGGTATGACAGTCTGGGCAAATCCGGTCGAAGGAGCGGAACATCGGTTCTGAGGCTAAGACGAAAAGCACCAGGCCAACATTCGTGCTCTCTTTTTCACCACCTCGTGAGCCTGTGGAGTGTCAGGCGAGAAGAAGCGCGGGCTGGCCCTGGCGGATTACCAGTTCGACCGCCTGCTTGTCGAAAGACACGAAGCTCTCGCCACCAAGCCATGCTCCTTCATGGGCAATCACGCCATCTGCAAAATCGCCACCCGCCTCCAGCATGGCCAGTCCTGCTTCGACCGCCGGGCGGTTCATTGCCACATTGCCCGCGTTGAGCAGGTCGTGGATCGTCTGTGAAACATCTTCCTTTGATAGCTTGGCTCCTCGACGCAGTATCCAGACCAACTCACACAAGCTCGACAGGGAAACCGCGATCAGCGATGCTTCCTTGAGAAGTTTTGCCGCTGCCCTCCCCTGCTCAGCATCATCCTGCAGAACTGCTCGAGCAAGAATGTTGGTATCGACTGAGACTTTCATTCCTCGCCGGCCCAGCCCGAAGCCGCGATTTCGTTCATCTCTTCGATGGTCAACGGCTTTTTCGTCTTGCCAGCATGCCGGCCGATAAAATCGTCGATCGTCCCCGTTGGACGAGCAGCCTTTACCCGCAGCTCGCCCCCAGGCAGCTTGTCGAATTCGATCCGCTCCCCCGGTTTGACCCCAAGGTGCGTCAGCAAATCCCGTCTCAGCGTGATTTGCCCTTTCATTGTGACGGCAAGGGAAGCCATGGAAAATCTCCTATCTTCAACCCATACAGAAGTAATGGAATTGTTCCTTACATTCAAGGTTCGAGTGAAACGGACTTTGCCTTCACCTGCCTGGTTCGTGTGGCTCACTCCAACCGAAGAAAAAGCGCCGATGCTGAGCCGCCTTCCATGCTTCCTCACACCCAAGCATGACGGTCATGAGCGAGTGTCATTTTGCCTGACGCGCATGCAGACGCAACGAGGAAATTGAAGCCAGTTAGAACCGGTCGGGACGCAGGGGCGTCAGATCGACAGCCGGTCTCTGTCCCGCAACCAGCTGGGAAACCAGATAGCCGGTCAAAGCCGACAGCGTCAGGCCGAGATGGCCGTGGCCGAAGGCATAGGTGACGCGGGGCAAACGGCGGGAGCTACCGATCACCGGAAGTGAATCCGGCATGGATGGCCGAAAACCCAGCCACTCGTCGCTGCCCTGTCCGGCCGCCGGCAGGAGCATTTTCACGCCGTCACGGATCATCGCGGTCCGCTTGGGGTTCAACGGAGCGGCAAGTCCGCCGAGTTCGACGGTTCCGGCCGCGCGCAATCCATCTGCCATCGGCACCATGTAGAAGCCGTGTTCGGGATAACAGACCGGGCGCGACAGCAGATTGCCCGCTTGCGGGAACAAGACGTGATAACCGCGCTCGGTGTCGAGCAGGACGCGATCGCCTATCGATGCGGTCAGCTTGCGCGAATGAGCGCCGGCGGCGACGACCGCATGGTCCGCAAGGATTTGCTTGCCCGCGATCCGCAGGCAGATGCCGTTGTCGCGCGACTCGATCACCGCGACTTCGCCTCGGACGATCTCTCCTCCGCCGTTTATAACAGCCTGGGCGAGCGCGAAGGCGAGTTGCCTGGGGCTGGAAAACACATAGGCGTCCCGGAACAGCACGCCCTTGTGGTAAAGCGGCGCAAGATTGGGCTCCATGCTCTTGATATCGGCGCGGTCCAGCCGGTCCATGGCGACGCCATGGCGTTCACGCAGCCCGTTTTCGGCGTCAGCCGCCCGGAATTGTGCTTCGCTCTTGTAGAGATACAGGCAGCCGTCGTGCCGCTTCAGCCGTTCGGCGCCTGCCGCAGTCACAAGCGGTTGCCAGGCGGCATCGGCGTGAGAAAGCAGCATCGCCAGTGTCCCGGCGATCCGCTCGACCTCGGCTTTCGTACTCGACGCCAGGAAGGCGCGCAGCCACGGGACCAGTTGCGGCAGGTATTTCCAGACGATCGCCAGCGGACCGAGCGGATTGAGCAGCATGCCCGGCACACGCCAGATGACGCCTGACGTCGCGACGGGAACGACGCCGTGCGGCGCAAAGGTGCAGGCATTCCCGTAGGAACAGGCCTGCCTGTAGGAAGCATCGCCCAAGGGCGGCGCCGGATCGATAATCGTGACCCGATGCCCCATTCTTTGCAGCCAGAGGGCAGAGCAGAGGCCGACCAGTCCGGCACCGACAACGGCCACATGCCGGCGTTCGGCGTCGGGCAAGGGCTGAAGCTCCGGCAGCGGCCTGTTCATCGCCTAGACCAGGCCTGCCAGAGCACGGGGACGATCGTTCAGCGTGGCGGCAATGATGCGCAGGGCCGTTGCAAGTTCGTCGCGCGACGACGCGCAGCCGACATTGACGCGAACGGCATGCTCGACCGGCTGGCGGTCACAGGCAAAGGCGGTGGCGGCCATGACGGCAACGCCATGGGCGCGCAGATTGGCGGCAAAATCCTCGCATCGCCATGGCGCCGGCAACCTCAGCCATAAAAACATGCAGCGCGGATCGGCGGAGAAGGAATGGCCGGCAAGGATCGTCGTGACAATCGCATAGCGCGCGCGCAGCTCCGCAAGCTGAGCCTTCAGGATCGCTTCGGCCGTGCCGTCCTCCAGCCAGCGGGTCGCAAGCAGCAGCGGCAGCGGAGAGGGCATCCAGGCGGTCGTACGGACCGCCTCGGCAGACAGCAGCGCCCGGCCGGGCGGGCACAAGAGATAGCCGACGCGCAGACCCGGCGCCAGCGCCTTGGAGAGTGCTGATATATGGTAGGTTCTGGTTGGAGCAAGCGTGATCAGGGCGCTTGCGCGGGTCCCGAGCATCGGTCCATAGACATCGTCCTCGATGATGACGAGATCGTGCTTTTCCGCGACATCGACCAGATCCCGCCGGCGAGCCTCGCTCATGGTGACGACGGTCGGATTGTGCATTGAGGGAACCGTGAAGACGGCGCGCACGCTCTCCCGGCCGCAGATATCGTCAAGCTCCGCCGCCGACATGCCCTGATCGTCACTTCCGATGCCGATAATGCGGAAGCGGAACATCTGGGCAAGCGCGATCAGGCCATAATAGGTCAGCCGATCGCAGACGATGGTGTCGCCGGGTTCAATCAGGCTGCTGATCACCGCCAGCAAAGCATGCTGGGCGCCACTGGTGACGACGATATCGTCTTCGGACGGATCGAAGCCGTTGAGCGATATCCACTCTCTCGCGGCGTGGCGCGCCCAGGCAGGACCTTCCGGCGGCTGATACTCCTGCATCTGGCGAAAGCGCCGGTCCGATGAAAGGTCCGGCAGGGATTGGGCGAGGCGCTGCTGGAAATCGTCGACGGCCGGCCGGTTGACCGTCAGGTCTATGACACCGGACGGGTTCGCCGCCCGGTCGACCCGCGGCATGGCGCCGTCGCCCATGACGATCGTGCCGCGCCGAGTGCTGCCCATCACAAGATTGAGGTTCTGCAATTCGCGGTAGGCGCGCGTGACGGTGGAGACGTTGAGCGACCGCTCCCGCGCCAGGTCGCGCTGCGGCGGGAGCTGGCTGCCGGGAGGCAAGGCGCCCGAACGGATCTTCGCCTCGAGCTCGCGTGCGAGCTCCAGATAGGCCGGTATCCGCGTTTCCCGCTCCTGATTTGTCCGGGTCACTTCCAATCTTTCAGACATACAATTCCTGTAACAGGGTCCAACTTCCATAAGCTAGGTGCAGGCGCATTTAAGCACAGATCCCGCGATTCAGCATGGTTTCGTGCGACATAGCATGCTTTTCCAGTGTTTTCGAGATCTGCAGCTGCCACCATACAAAATTATTTGTGTGGCTTGACAAGCGGAAATAGACCGAGACAATATGACCTCGCATCGAGACAAAGAGGCAGGGACCCGGCCGATGCTAACAGGAGGACTTCATGAGCGAGCGCTTCATTGCTTTCGAGGGCGTGCGTAAATCCTATGACGGCGTCAGCTATGTCGTGCGCGGCTTGGACCTCGACGTCGCCAAAGGCGAGTTTCTGACCCTTCTCGGCCCTTCCGGATCCGGCAAGACCACGACACTGATGATGCTGGCCGGTTTCGAGGCGCCGACCGACGGGACGATCACGCTTGCCGACAACAGGATCGACAGTGTGCCGCCGCATCGCCGCAATATCGGTGTCGTCTTCCAGAATTACGCGCTGTTCCCGCATATGACCGTCGGCGAGAACGTCGCTTTCCCGCTGAAAATGCGCCGGCTCGGCAAGGCTGAGATCACCGAGCGGGTGCGCCGCGCGCTCGACATGGTGCGCATGGCGAGCTTCGAAACGCGGCGGCCCAACCAGCTTTCCGGCGGACAGCAACAGCGCATCGCGCTTGCCCGCGCCCTCGTCTTCGAGCCGCAGCTGGTGCTGATGGACGAGCCGCTCGGTGCGCTCGACAAGCAGCTTCGCGAGCATATGCAGCTCGAGATCAAGCACCTGCATGCCCGCCTCGGCATCAACGTCGTGTACGTCACCCACGACCAGAGCGAGGCACTGACCATGTCGGATCGGGTCGGCGTGTTCAATGACGGCATCCTGCAGCAGATCGCGCCGCCGCACGCGCTCTACGAGACGCCGGCAAACCCCTTCGTCGCAACCTTTATCGGCGAGAACAATGCGATATCAGGCGAAGTCGTCGCGATCGAAAATGCGGTCTGCCGAATTCGCGCGCCCGATGGTTCGATCATTACCGGCCATGCCGGAGAAGGATTGAAGGAAGGCGCGCGGGCAACGCTGGTGTTGCGGCCCGAGCGGATTCAGCTGGCGCCCGCAGCCGAGGTTCCGAACCGGTTTGCGGCGACGCTCAAGGAAATCATCTATCACGGCGATCATGTCAGGTTGCGCGTCTCAGCCTGTGGCTGCGACGACGTCTTCATCAAAGTGGCCGCCGCCCAGGACATTCCGGTTCATGCGACAGGCGCGAATACCGTCATCGGCTGGACGCCAGAGGATTGCCGCGTCCTCGCGCTCTCCTGACCGGACATTCCTTCTTTCGCAAACGCAGCTACAAAAAGGGGAACCACCATGATGCGTTTAAACTGCATGCTTCTCAGTTCCGTCATGACTCTTGCCATCGCAGGAGCCGCATTTGCCGAGGATACGCTGACCGTCACATCCTGGGGCGGCGCCTATACGAAGAGCCAGGAGGAGGCCTTTTTCAAGCCCTTCGCCAAGGAAACCGGCACCAAGATCCTCCAGGATGAATGGGACGGCTCGACCGCCAAGCTGAAGGGCATGGTCGAAACCGGCCAGGTCACCTGGGATGTCGTCGACGTCGAACCCAGCCATGCGCTTCAGGGCTGCGACGAAGGCTGGCTCGAAACGATCGACTATTCGAAGCTCGGCGGCAAGGACGCCTTCATCGACGGCGCCGCGATGGATTGCGCGGTCGCGACGATCGTCTTCGGCACCATCTATGCCTATGATGCCGCCAAGTTCCCGAATGGCGGGCCGACGACGATGGCCGATCTGTTCGACACGACCAAGTTCCCCGGGCCGCGCGCCTTGCGCAAGTCGCCGAAGACCACGTTGGAATTTGCGCTGATTGCCGACGGCGTCAAACCGGCCGAGGTCTACGACGTGCTCGGGACGCCGGAGGGCGTCGATCGCGCCTTCAAGAAACTCGACACCATCAAGAAGGATGTGAAGGTCTGGTGGACGGCAGGCGCGCAGCCGCCGCAGCTTCTCGCCGACGGCGAAGTCGTGATGACCACCGCATGGAACGGCCGCATCTACGATGCCGTCAAGAACAGCGGCAAGAACTTCAAGATCGTCTGGGACGGCCAGGGAATGGACTTCAATCTCTGGGCCGAGCCGAAAGGCTCGAAGAACAAGGAACTGGCGGACAAATTCGTCGCCTTCACCGTCAATCCCGACGTGATGGCGCAGCAGTCCAAATATATTTCCTATGGCCCGACCCTGAAAGCGGCCATCGCCAAGGTTCCGCCGGATATTCTCGTCGATCTCCCGACTGCGCCGGACAATACGAAGAACGCATTTGTCGTCTCCTCCGAGTTCTGGGCCGATCATGATGAGGAGTTGACCGAACGCTTCAACAAGTGGCTCGCACAGTAACCTCGTCGGGCGGACGAGTGTCCCCTGGCTTCGTCCGCCCCTTTCTCTACCGCAGGAAGGCATGAGCGATGGTGATCGCGACAATGAATGAAGGCGACGGCTCTGTGATTGCCGCACGCACGCGGATGAAAAGCCTCGGCAGTGCGAAAAGCAAGGCGCAACTGAGAGCGCTGCTGCTGGTCGCGCCGCTGTTGATCTTCCTGCTGCTCGTCTTCGTCCTGCCCATTGCCCTGTTGTTGACACGCGCGGTCGACAACAGGGCGGCTTCCGCCGCCCTGCCCTACACGATGTCGGCCCTTTCCGGCTGGGATGAACAATCCGTGCCCGACGAAGCATTGTTTGCCGCCTTCGCCACCGATCTGAAGCAATCGCCGCGCGACCAGATCGCCGAGGTGGCCAAGCGTCTCAACTATTACGAGACGGGCATGCGCTCGATGCTCTTGAAAACCGCCCGCACGATCCGCGACGCGAAGCCGCCCTACAAGGCCGCTTTTGTCGCCATCGATCCCAAGTGGGAGACGCCGCACTACTGGACGCTCATCAAGAATGCATCGCCGCCCTTCACCGACTATTACCTGCTCGCCTCGCTCGACCTGGAGCGCGACGCGTCAGGCGCCATCGGCAGGGTCTCAGCGGAGAATGCGGTGCATGTCGATGTCCTGATCCGCACATTCATCGTCAGCGCTTCGGTCACCGTGATCTGCCTGTTTCTCGGCTATCCCCTCGCCGCCCTGATTGCCCGGTCGAAAGGGGCGGTTGCCAATATGCTGCTGATCCTGGTGCTCCTGCCGTTCTGGACCTCGCTTCTGGTGCGCACCAGCGCCTGGGTCGTCCTGCTGCAGGGACGCGGCGTGATCAACTCGGCGCTCATCTGGCTCGGCCTGATCGACCCCGCGCATCCCCTCGACCTGATCTACAATCGCA
Organism: Rhizobium beringeri; assembly: GCF_004306515.1. Taxonomy (NCBI): domain Bacteria; kingdom Pseudomonadati; phylum Pseudomonadota; class Alphaproteobacteria; order Hyphomicrobiales; family Rhizobiaceae; genus Rhizobium; species Rhizobium beringeri. The sequence continues at coordinate 577,325 of NZ_SILG01000004.1, forward strand.
TCGGCGTGCTGATTGCCATGACCCATATTCTGCTGCCCTTCATGGTGCTGCCGATCTATAGCGTCATGAAGAGCATACCTCCGGTCTATCTGCGTGCCGCCTCGTCACTTGGCGCGCCGCCGGTATCGGCCTTCTTCCGCATATACCTGCCGATGAGCATGCCTGGTGTCAGCGCCGGCGGGCTGCTCGTCTTCATCCTGGCGCTTGGCTATTACATCACACCGGCTTTGGTCGGCGGGCCGGGAGACCAGATGGTGAGCTATTTCATTGCCTATTACTCCAATCAGGTCACGAACTGGGGCATGGCGGCGGCTTTGAGCACGATCCTGCTGGTGGCGGTGCTGATCCTCTACGCCGTCTACAATCGCATCGTCGGCATCGACCGGCTGAGGATAGGCTGATGACGAATTTCCTTTCTTTCCCGCGGCTGTTTTCGATCCTCTTGTGGCTGGTTGGCGGCCTCGTGATCCTCTTTCTGATCGCGCCGATCGTGGCGATCGTGCCGCTCTCCTTCAATGCCGAGCCGTTCTTCACCTATCCCATGCCCGGCCTGTCGCTCCGCTGGTATCGCGAATTCTTCGATTCCAACGTCTGGCAGCTAGCGCTGAAAAACAGCATCATCGTCGCCGTCTTCGCCACGCTTCTATCGACCTTTCTCGGCACGCTTGCCGCAATCGGCCTCAGCCGGCCCTCCTGCCCGGCGCGTGCAACGCTGACCGCCATTCTGATTTCACCGATGATCGTGCCGGTCATCGTTTCGGCGGTCGGCATCTACTATGCCTTCGCGGCCGTCGGGCTGCTCAACAGCCTGACCGGGTTGGTGCTGGCGCATACTGCGATCGGCGCCCCTTTCGTGGTGATCACCGTGACCGCGACGCTCGCAAGTTTCGATCACAATCTGATGCGGGCGGCATCCAGCCTCGGCGCAGCCCCTGTTGAAGCGACGTTGCGCATCATGCTGCCGGTCATAGCGCCCGGGGTGGCGTCCGGCGCCCTCTTCGCCTTCGTGACGTCGTTCGACGAAGTGGTGATTGCACTCTTCATCGCCGGCTCCGAAGAACGCACGCTGCCGCGCCAGATGTGGAGCGGCGTGCGCGAAACGCTGAGCCCGACGATCGCCGCGGTCGCCACGCTTCTTATCCTGTTTTCGACGCTGTTCCTCGCCACGATCCAATGGCTGCAGCGACGCGCCGAACGCCAGAGGATTGCGCATAGGGATTAATTCAGGGGGTTGAGCATGCAGATCGAACGCTACGAAACCGGAAAGCGGATGAGCCAGGCCGTGACCTATGGCGGCTTTGTCTTCCTCGCAGGCCAGGTCGCCATCGATGCGCCCGGCGCGTCCGTCCGCGAGCAGACGACCAACATCCTGGCGCGGATCACCCGGCTGTTGGAAAGCGTGGGCAGCAATCCGACACGGATCCTCAGCGCAACCATCTGGCTTGCTGACATGTCCGAGTTCGAAGAGATGAATATCGTCTGGGATGCCTGGGTGCCTTCGGGTCATGCGCCGGCGCGCGCGACGGTCGAAGCAAGGCTCGCCGGCCCGCAATTTTCCGTGGAGATCGGCATCATCGCAGCGACTGGGAAGTAATGGTTCGCGCCTGCCGTCATTTCGTCCGGCCGGATATGAATTCGTGTGAACTCAAGCTCTCATTTGTGGCAATGCGTCGCCGGCCAGCGATAAAAGCGTCGCGTAATCATCTTCGGAAAGTACTGCAAAATCGACGAGGCCAAGGGTCGCACGCGCGGCTGCCAGCGATGGCTCCCTGATGGCGGCGTCAAGCGCATGTCGCAGCAGAATGACTGTCTCCTCCGATGCATCGCCGGAGGTGATGAATGGGAGACCGGGGCCTTTGGGCGTTTCAGCGATGATGCGGACCGCTTGGAGACGGCCGGGATCGAAGCGGCGAATATTCGCATAGGTGACGCAATCGATGGCGGCACTCTCTGCCCTACCCTCGGCAACGGCGGCGATGCTGCCGCGATGGCTACCGGTTTCGATAATCCGGCCGAAGAAGCGGCCGCTGCCGGCAAGCGAAGCGACCGCTGCGCGAAAGAAATTGCTGCCGGAATTGCTGTCAGGGCTATTGATCGCAGCCGTGGTGCCCCGCAAATCCGCCAGCGAGCGAAGCGGAGAATCCTTGCGGACGACAATGAAGCTGCGCATCAGCGGGCCGTCGCAGCCGGGATGGTCATAGACCGGCGTCGCCACCAGGCGGACCCTGCCTCGCAGGCTCCTGGCAAAGGGATAGCCGCATGCCTGCGAGAGAAGAAGATCCGGCCTCAGCCAGGCTTCGTCATAGGGAACTGTCTGATCGAGCTTTTCAGGCAAGTCCTGGAGGCCGGCATTCAAGAGATAATGCCGGAGGAACGACCATAGCTCAGCCGTCGCATCCGCGAGCGGCTCCGATGTGACATACATGGCGATGCTGACGAGAGGCATTCTGGCCTTTCCCTGCGACGAGGCGCAAGCATCGACCAGATCAGGCAATGCCGCCGAGGCATACATATTTGAGCTCGGTATATTCGTCCAATCCGTGCCTCGACCCTTCGCGACCGAGACCCGACATTTTCACGCCGCCGAACGGCGCCTCGGCCGTCGAGACAAGGCCGGTATTGACGCCGACCATGCCATATTCGAGCGCTTCGGCGACGCGAAATACCCGCGACAGATCGCGCGCGTAAAAATACGAAGCCAGCCCGAACTCGGTGTCATTCGCCTGTTCGATGACGTCCTCTTCGTCGCGGAAGCGAAAAAGCGGCGCAAGCGGCCCGAAAGTTTCCTCGCGTGCGACCTGCATGCCGGCAGCGACATCGCGCAGGATTGTCGGCTCGAAAAAATGGCCGCCAAGCGCGTGGCGCTTGCCGCCTGAAACGATCCCGGCACCCTTTGCAACGGCGTCGCGGATATGGCTTTCGACCTTGGCGACGGCATTCTCGTCGATCAGCGGGCCAAGCACGACGTCACGGTCGAGACCGTTGCCGACCTTCAGGCCCGAAACCGCCGCAGCGAGCTTGGCGGCAAACGCCTCGTAGACGCCGTCCTGGACATAAAGGCGATTGGCGCAAACGCAGGTCTGGCCGTTGTTGCGGAACTTGGCGATGAGCGCGCCTTCAACCGCAGCGTCGAGATCAGCGTCGTCGAACACGATGAAGGGTGCATTGCCGCCAAGTTCGAGACCGAGCTTTTTGATCGTTGGCGCGCATTGCCGGTAAAGCAGCTCGCCCGTCCGAGTGGAGCCGGTGAATGTCAGGACCCGAACGTCACGGCTTGCCGTCAGCGCCCCGCCAATTGCCGCTGCGTCACCCGTGACGATGTTGAGAAGCCCCTGCGGCAGGCCGGCACGCTCACCGAGAACGGCGATGGCGATGGCGGAGAATGGCGTCTGCAGCGCCGGCTTGAGAACGACCGCACAGCCGGCGGCAAGCGCGGGCCCAATCTTGCGGGTGATCATCGCGTTCGGAAAATTCCAGGGCGTGATGGCGGCCACTACGCCTGCCGGCTGGCGCAGGACGAGGATCCTCTTGTCGGCCTGATGTCCCGGGATGGTCTCGCCATTGATGCGTCTCGCCTCTTCGGCGAACCATTCGATGAAGCTCGCGCCATAGGTGATCTCCCCCTTGGCCTCGGCCAGGGGTTTTCCCTGTTCCAGCGTCAGGATCATCGCCAGATCGTCGCGGTTTTCGATCATCAGCCGATGCCAAGCCTTCAGAACGGCGGCGCGCTCCCCGGCGGTCTTCTTCGCCCAAAGCTTCTGGGCAATCACGGCAGCGCGGATAGCATCTTCCGTTTCCGCGGCACCGAGGTCAGGGACCACCCCCAGAGGCTCGCCTGTGGCCGGATTGCGGATAGTCGCCGCCTTGCGGCCTTCCGCTTCGATCCAGCGATCGGCGATGGGGCATGCCTGACGGAAGAGCGAGGGATCATTGAGCTTCATATGACAACTTTCAACAGAACACGTGAGCGGCACCGGGATCGAAATCCAGATGGACTATATCTCCGCGGCTGAGCCCCGCGATAGCCTCATGACCGAACGGCAGGCGAACCGCCAGCGCCTCGCCTGTCGCTGTCTCGGTCGAGACGTGAATATTGTTGCCGAGAAAGGTAATGTCGCTGACAGTTGCGGCAAGACCCGCTCCCGACGCTTGAGCGCGCGACAATCGAATGCGCTCAGGCCTCAGCATCAGGGCTGCCCTCGTCCCGGAGGTTCCTTTTCCATGCACCGGAATATGATTGAAGACGCTCCCGCCGCCAAGCGAAATGGTGGCCTGTCCATCGGAGGATGACAGCAGGTCGCATGAAATGAAGTCGCTGTCGCCGATGAATTCGGCAACGAAGCGGGTCCGCGGATTGGCGTAGAGTTCCGGCCCCGTCCCGATCTGGTCGATGACGCCCTTGGAAAAGACGGCGATGCGGTCGGAGAGCCGCAGCGCCTCCTCCTGGTCGTGCGTGACATAGAGGATCGTCACTTCGGTCTGCTGATGGATCCGGCGTATCTCATGCTGGATTTCCTCGCGCAGCTTCTTGTCGAGCGCCGACAGCGGCTCGTCCATCAGAAGCACCGGCGGATCATAGGCAAGGGCTCTGGCAAGGGCGACGCGCTGCTGCTGGCCGCCGGACATTTGCGCAGGCTTGCGATCCTCGAAGCCTTCGAGCCTGACGAGACGCAGCATCTCCTTCACCTTGCTGTCGACCTCGGCTTTGGACTTGCGCCGGACCTTCAGCGGGAATGCGATGTTTTCGCCCACCGTCAGGTGCGGAAACAGGGTGTAGCGCTGGAACACCATGCCGATGTTGCGCTTGTGCGACGGCGTGGCGAGCAGGGTCTTGCCCTCCAGCGTGATGTCGCCCTTCGTCGGAGTTTCAAAACCTGCCAGGATATAGAGGGTCGTGCTTTTCCCGGATCCGGACGGTCCGAGAAAGGTCAGGAACTCCCCGCGCCGGACGTCGAGATTGACGTCGTGGACGGCGACGACCGGGCCGTATTCCTTGCGTATTCCCCGGATCTGAAGGAATGGTTCTTTCATTGTTTCAGTACCTTACGCACGACGGCAACCAGCGCCATCAAGATGATCGTCAAAAGGATGAGAAGGGTCGACGCCGCAGCGACGACCGGCGTCAGATCTTGCCGCAGCGTCGCCCATACTTTTACCGGCAGCGTCTGCAGGGTCGGGCTGGACATGAAGATCGCCACCACCACCTCATCCCAGGATGTCAGGAACGAGAAGACGGCCGCCGAAAACAGCCCATGGCTGATCGCAGGCAGGGTGACCCTGATCTTTGCTTCCAGAGGCGAGGCCCCGCACAGAACCGCCGCATCCTCGATCGACTTGTCGAAGCCCTCCAGCGCATTTGAGATGGAAAGGATCGAGAAGGGCAGCGCGAGAACGAGGTGCGAAATGACGAAGCCTACCAACGTGCCGCCAAGGCCGATCCTCAGGAAGAAGGCATAAAGGGCAACCGCAAGAACCACGACAGGGAGGATCATCGGCGTCAGGAACAGCGCTTTCAGCGCGTCGCGGAACAGGAACGAGCCGCGCACCAGCCCGAAGGAGGTCACGAGCCCGAGCAGCACCGACAGGATCGTCACGATGACCGCGATCTTGAAGCTCGTCCAGGCCGATTCCAGCCAGCGCGGATCGGCAAAGAGCTCGCTGTACCATTGAAACGTCCAGCCGGGCGGTGGAAAGATCAGCCACTGCGAGGAGCCGAAGGACAGGGCGGCGATAAAGACGATCGGCAGCAGCAGAAAGGCCGCAGTCAGAACCGTTATCGTCAGCAGGATGTATTTCCACCAGCCGAGGCGGTCGAAATTGAGCAACATGTCAACGTCCTCCCGGGTTCTGGTTGCCGACGAAGCGCAGCTGCACGGCATAAAGCAACAGGGTCACCACGAGGAGAACCAGCGCCGCAGCACCTCCCATTCCCCAGTTGACCAGCGACTGCACGAATTGCGCGATAAGCTCTGCGAGCATCATGTTGGCGGTGCCGCCGAGAAGCGACGGCGTGACGAAATAACCAAGCGACATGACGAAGACCATGAGGGCACCAGCCGCCATGCCAGGCATGGCCAAGGGCAGCAGGACACGGGTCAGGCACTGCCACCGGTTGGCACCGCAAAGTGCTGCCGCCTGCAGGGTCGACGGGTCGATCTTCTTGATCACGCCGTAGAGCGGCAGGATGATGAAGGGCAGCATGATATAGGTCATGCCGATGGTGACCCCGGTCAGGTTGTTGACGAGCGCTAAGGGTTTGTCGATCAGCCCCATTCCGATCAGCATCTTGTTGATCAGCCCCGTCCGCTGCAACAGCACCATCCAGGCATAGGTGCGGGCAAGCAGGTTGGTCCACATCGACAGGAGCAGGATGGCAAAAATCACCGACGTGAGGCGCCCGGGCATGATTGCCAGCGCCCAGGCAACGGGAAATCCGATCAGCAGCGAAATCACCGTGACGAGACCGGAGACGATGAAGGTATTGGCGAAGATCTTGAGATAGGTCGCGGACCCGATCAGCTGCGCATAGTTTCCAAAGCCCGGAACGGGTTCCAGCACGCTGCGCAACAAGAGCACCGCTACCGGCGCGATGAAAAAGATCGTCACGAAGGCGAGAGCCGGAAGGACCCCGCCGAACCCTGTTGCCCCTCGCGCCTTTGGCAGGGGCGCAATTGCGCCGGAGGCATCGCTATATGTCGACATGACAGTCCTTCCCACCCGTCAATTTCCGCAGGCGCCGAGGTCCAACAAACGGGCACCGACGCTGCGGGAGGCACGGCGAACATTCGCCGTGCCCGTTCATCTCAAGTTTCAGGCTATTTCGCCTGCCAGGCGTACCACTTCTCGCCGATGGCATCGCGATTATCAGCCCAGTAGTTCATGTCGGCATTCACCTGGCTGGCCGTCTGCTGATCCGGCAGGGTCTTGGCCGTCTCCGGATCCATCAGCTTGGCCGAGTCAACGTTGATTGGTGCATATCCGGTGGCTTTTGCAAGGGCGGCCTGCGGTTCGGCCGAAGTCGCCATTGCAATGAATTTCATCGCGGCTTCCGCGTTTGGCGAACCCTTCGGCACGACGAGTGAATCCGCAGCGGTGATGTTCTGTTCCCATGAGGTCTCGGTCTTGATACCGCTCGCCGCAAGGGCGGTCATGCGGCCATTCCAGACACTGCCGAAGGGAGCCTCGGCGGATGCCAGAAGCTGCTGCGACTGTGCGCCGCCCGACCACCAGACGATATCCGATTTGATCGTATCAAGCTTCTTGAAGGCACGGTCGAGATCAAGCGGATAGAGCTTATCGGCGGCCACGCCGTCGGCAAGCAGCGCCGCTTCGATCACGCCGGGAGCCGACCACTTGTAGAATGTGCGCTTTCCCGGAAACTTAGTCGTGTCGAACAGATCCGCCCAGGTCTTCGGGCAGGCGCTGACGGCATCGGCATTGCAGCCGATCACGAAGGAATAATAGAAACTGCCGACCGAATAGTCGGTCACGAAGCGCGGATCGAGCTTGGATTTGTCGATGACGGAGAAATCGAGTTTCTCGAGCTGGCCACTCTTGCCGGCCTGGGCAGCATAGTCGCCTTCGACGTCGACGACGTCCCAGGTGACCTGACCGGCCTCGACCATCGCCTTGAGCTTGCCGTAATCCGTCGGCCCGTCCTGTACGACGGTGATACCGGTCTTCTCGGTGAACGGGCTGGCCCATGCAGCCTTCTGCGCGTCCTGGGTCGTTCCTCCCCAGCTCGAGAAGACCATGTTGTCGGCGTGCGCCGGTCCGGACACAGCCACGAATGCGGCAACCGCCGCGAAAGCAAATGTTGTTTTCATGTTCCCTTATCCTTGTTCTGGTTTGTCCTACGGGTATGCCTTATGCCGTCAGTGCGCCTCGCTCCTGGGAGAAAAGTTAGCTGGCTTCATAATCTTGTTTTCCGCCACCTCGATGAGATCGCGGATCTTGGGCAGGAAGGCCTGCCACCGGGGATCGGCCAAAAGCCTCTGGCGCCTCGCCTCCCGATCGTCCAGGCTCGCAAAGGCCCAGATGTGGACGATCTCGTTGATCGTTCCGATCTCCGAAAAGAAGTAACCGACGAGCATGCCGAGATGGCTCTTCTGGATCTCGATCCCCTCCTCCTCGACGACCTTCAGATATTGCGGGATCGTGCCGTTCTTCAGCCGATAGGTGCGGATCTCGTAAAACATCGGCGCTACCTCATCACGAAGGGATCGGGGATCGGATCGTCCGACGTCCTGAGCCAGATCGTCTTGGTACGGGTATAGTCGAGAGCCGCGGCCATGCCGCCTTCCCTGCCATGGCCCGACAGGCCGAAACCGCCGAACGGCGCGATCGGCGAGACGGCGCGGTAGGTGTTGACCCAGACTATCCCGGCACGGAGCCCCTTCATCAGCCGGTGCGCCCGGGTCAGGTTCTGGGTGAAGACGCCGGAAGCCAGGCCATAACGGGTATCGTTGGCGAGCCGCAGCGCCTCCGCCTCCGTCTCGAATGACACGACGGACAAGACCGGCCCGAAGAATTCCTCGATCAGCGAGGGCGAGGCGACATCGTCGCAGTCGAGAATGGTCGGCGGGAAATAATAGCCTTCGCCGTCGATCTTGCGCCCTCCCGTGACGAGGCGGGCGCCGCTTTCAATCGACTTGGCTACGAGGGCGCCGATATTGTCCTGCTGGCGCTTGGTGGCAAGCGGGCCGACTTCTGTCGCCATATCGAGCGGAGCCCCGATCCGGATCGCCTCCGCCTTATCCCGCAGCAGGGCGACGAATTTGTCCTTGACGCTGCGTTCGACGATCAGCCGTGACCCGGCAACGCAGCTCTGCCCTGTCGCGGCGAAAATTCCCGCGACCTGGGCGTTGGCCGCGCTCTCGAGATCTGCATCGGCAAAGACAATGAACGGCGACTTGCCGCCAAGTTCAAGCGAGGTGGAGGCGAGGTTTTCGGCCGAGTTGCGAACGACGTGCCGGGCGGTTTCAGGGCCGCCGGTAAAAGCGACATGCGCGACCTTCGGGTGCCGGCCGAGGGCGGCGCCGCAGGAGGCGCCGAAACCCGTGATGATGTTGACGACGCCGGCGGGAAAGCCTGCCTCGTGCACGAGGCGTGCAAATTCGAGAAGCGGCGCCGGCCCGTCTTCCGAGGCCTTGACCACCATCGTGCAGCCGGCCGCCAGCGCCGGGCCGATCTTCACCGCGGACAGGAAGAGCTGGCTGTTCCACGGCACGACCATCGCAACGACACCGATCGGCTCGCGGCGAAGCCAGACATCCATGTCGGGCTTGTCGATCGGCAGGTAGGCGCCTTCAATCTTGTCGGCGATGCCGGCATAGTAGCGATAGTATTCGGCGACATAAGCGATCTGCGCCGATGTCTCGCGGATGATCTTGCCGGTGTCGCGTGTCTCCAGTTCAGCGAGGACCTGCGCGTTGGCGGCAACCAGGTCGGCCAGCTTGTAGAGCAGCTTGCCGCGTTGCGTGGCCGTCAGTTTCGGCCAGGCGCCTTCGTAAAGCGCCCTGTCGGCCGCGTTGACAGCTCGATCGACATCCCCTTCGCGCGCTTCGGGCATATCAGCCCAGACCGTGCCGGAGGCTGGATCGATGCTCGGATAGCTGGCCTCGCCATCTGAGAATTCGCCATCGATGTAGTGCTGGAAACGCCGCATGGTCTTACTCCTGAAATGCTGGCATGACCTCGGTGATGAAGCGCTCGAGCGACGCCTTCTTGCGCTCGAAGCTCATGCCGGTGTCGATCCAGAAGGAATATTCGTCGTAGCCGAGCGCTTCATACGCCTTGAGCCGGTCGATGACGGTCTCAGCGTCGCCAACGACATTATTGGTGCGCATGACCTGATCCGACAGCATCGCGTTTGCTCTGATCTGTTCGTCAGGGATCCGTTCGATCAGACCCTGGGTAACCGGCTTCTCATTCTTGAACCAGGCGAAGAAATAATTGTAGTAGACGCTCAGTTCATGGGCGGCCTGCGCGACATCGTCCTCTGACGAGCCGACATAGGTATGGCGCAGCAACATGATCTTGGGCCGCTCGATATCGGGATGCTTGGCGCATGCGTCGTTGAAGCGCTCCATCAACGACTGAACCTCGTCGTCGCCCTGCCAGAGTGGCGTCACCTGAACGTTGCAGCCGTTGGCGACGGCAAATTCGTGCGAGTTCGGATCGCGCGCCGCAACCCATATGGGCGGGTTCGGCTGCTGCAGCGGTTTCGGCGCCGACGTGGTCGACGGAAACTTGAAGAATTCCCCGTCATGCGCGTAGTCGCCGGCCCATATGCCCTTGACCGCCGGGATGAGCTCGCGCATGCGCTGGCCAGCACCCCAGGCATCGAGACCGGGCAGCAGACGCTCGTACTCGAAGGAATAGGCCCCGCGCGCGATGCCGATGTCGAGTCGTCCATCGCAGATGATATCGGCCATGGCCGCCTCACCGGCGAGTTTGATCGGATGCCAGAAGGGGGCAATCACCGTTCCCGTCCCAAGCCGTGCCCGCGATGTGCGGCGCGCCAGATCGGCAATGGTCACGAACGGATTGGGTGCAATGGTGAAATCCATGCCATGGTGCTCGCCCGTCCAGATCGCGTGCATGCCGCCCTTGTCGGCGATCTCGCAGAGCGCGACGAATTCCTCGTAAAGGCTCTTGTGGCTTTGGCTGGCGTCGAGCCTTTCCATATGGACGAAGAGGGAGAACTTCATGCTTTTGCGTCCTTGGCTGGAATTGGGTGAACAGTGCCGCCGGTCTCGTCGCCGAAATAGACCCCGAAATTGCCGATCGAGCTTTCCATCGCAAAACGGTTGACGATATCGGCAGTCGAACTGGTCTTGAACTTTGCGGCAACCAATGCGTCAGGCTTCAGGAACCTGCCGCCGGCAGGCTCGCCCTCTCCGGCAACGGCGTGATAGACAATGTGCTGCTTGCCGTCGCTCTTGCCCTCATAAACCGAATAGAGAAAGCCGATGCTGACCTTCAGCCCGGTGAGCGCCTCCAGGTATTTTTGCAGTGCCTCGGTCGGGCTGCCGTCATGGGCGTCGACGCTTGGCAGGGAGAGCACATCCTCGCCGAGCAGCAGAACTTCCCCGCGGCGCTCGACAACGGCCGCAAGTTCCATATTGCCTTCGCTTGCTGCGGACACCGCCTTGCTTGCGAGCGTCGGCGTGAAATAACCGCCACGCGCATAACCCAGACCGTTGCGGCCGCTATTGTCGAAAGCTTCGATGCGCCCCATCAAGATGACGTGGTCGCCGGCCTCGATGACCTCTTCCATGGCACATTCGAACCAGGCCGCGACGCTTGAGAATATCGGGCAGCCTGCCGATCCCCTCGCCCACTCGACCGCCGCAAATCTGTCCTCGACCGGTCGCGCAAAGGTGTTCGACACGTCTTTCTGCGTTTCCGAAAGCACGTTGATCGCAAAATGCTGCGCTCCGGTCATGGTGGCGAAATTGCGCGACGTCTTGGCAAGGCAGACGAGGAGAAGCGGTGGATTGAGCGAGACCGAGGTGAAGGAGTTCGCCGTGAAGCCGATCGGATTTCCATCCCCGTCACAGGCGGTGACGACAGTCACCCCGGTCGGAAAGGCCCCGAATGCATCTCGCAGTGCTCTTGGGTCGACAGTCTGGATTGTCATCGTTCATCCTCCCCGAACGACAGCCACTCAGCGAGCAGCGAATTTACGATATCAGGCGCGGTCAGGTTCACCATATGACGATGGCCTTCGACGATGCGAGCGTAGCCCCGCGGCGCAAGCTCTGCCATTTGCGTCGCCATCAAGGGCGTCGAGTTCGGATCATCGGACCCCGTCAGAAACAGGGCCGGACCAGCCACGTCTTTCCAGCCGTCGGCGTAGGTCTCGTCTCCTCCCGCGAAGGCGGCGTAAGCGACGGCATATCCCTGGGGATCAACGAGGTTCAGCCATTTTCGCGTCAATTCACGCGCAGTGACGCTGTCCGCATCATCGCCGAACCAACGGGCCAGAGGGCCTTCCTTGTCGACGCCCGATACCGGAATGGCCGCGGCGCGCGAAAGCACGGCGGCCTTTGCTTCAGGGTCACGCCTGTAGACACCGTTGAGGTAGGCGACGCGGCTGATACGCTCGCCAAAGGTCGCGGCTGCCCCTCCCGAAACCAGTGCGCCCATCGAGTGCCCGGCAACATTTGCCGTGCCGATTGCCATCTCGTCGAGAAAGCGTCCGAACCAGGCGACGAACTCCTCGAGCCGACTGCCCGCCGGCAGCTTTGCGCTCTCCCCATGTCCCGGCATGTCGACAGCGATGACGCGATGGCCTGCAGACAGGAATGCGATCTGCGGAGCCCAGGCTTCAAGCCGCATGCCGACGCCGTGGATGAGAACCAGCGGCTCACCGCTGCCGGCCTCGTGATAGGCCGTTCCGCTTGCCGTCTTCTTTCGGGGCAAGGCACCGGCGGCGTTTGTTGCTGCAGCGGTGCGTGTGGTCGATCCGGCTGTCAGCATCTCAGAGCGCTCCTTCAAACGCCCGCAGGATTGGCAACGTCCTGCCCCAGGTCTTTCAGATCCTGGTAGCGGTCGCCGATGCGGTGATGCGGGCGCCCGCCTATCGAAGCGCCGAGAGCCACGACGATCTCGTCGGCAGCAGGCGCGTCGGGGATCGACGTCTGGATGGTCAGATAGTGCGAACGGCGGCCTTCATCATTCTTGTCCATCAGCGGGATCATGATCGGCGCATTGGCCGGACCGCGTGTGTTGCAAAAGGCGAGATAGGACTTGGCGCCGACGGCCTGGCGATAAAAATTGCCGAAACGCAGCGTATGAATGAGCGCGGACCCGTGTTCGATCTCGCCGTCCAGGCCGACGACAGCGGACTTTCCATATCCTTCGACAGCATCGCCGGACCCGACCGCATCGATGATGATCTTGGTCAGCAGCTCGCCGAGCACCGGAGCGCCTGCGTGAATTTCGGGCTTGAGGTCGTCGACGAAGCCGCGGCCCGCCCAGGGATTCTTCACGACCGCGAAGGCGGTAAACAGCTTCAGCGGAACCGCCGCGGCCTTGCCACCTTCGATCAGTGTCGTCTCGATCTGCAGTCCTGTCTTGCGAATTTGAATGGCCACTGAACACCTCATTTCTCAATTTGGTATTATGGTATACCATAATATATGAGTGTCAAGCTCGTTGCTGCTAGATGCAGTTCAGGCAGAGGCGGAGATTTTCAATTTGGCGCGCGTGTGCTCTCACGCTTCGAAAGCGCCTCTTCTTTCAGCTTATTGTCAGCATCCGCAGACCCCACGACGGCAGCGCCGAAGGCGCACGACAAGTCCGGAAATCACGATTGTCCCAGTTCATATGATACCGCCTTATGTATTATTTATTATGGCATACCATCACATTGAGCAAAGTTGGGTGTCAAGCTTGGAGTGCGGGGTGTGCTGAATTCCTAGGAATGTGATTGCGCCGGCTGCAGTGACATCGACAGATGTTCGGTGCCGGCGCTTTGCCATCCGCCACTGACGAAGACCGCAGCGGTCTCCTTCGTGCCTAGTCGGCAGGCTTCTTCGCCGACAGCACCGCTTCGGCAATCGCGCTCGCGGCGGCGACATGATCCATCGCGGCCTGGTAAGCCCCCTCGCCGTCGCCGCGGCGGATGGCGTCCACGATCTTCGACATCTGCAGCGGCCCTTCGATGCCGCGCCTCTCCGTCTTGATCGTCATCGAGCGCAGGTGGTTTATGCGCACGGTGAGAAGATTGACGACACCCCAGGCAACGTTCCTGTCAACCATCGTGAACAGCGTCTGATAGAAGGAAGAGGTGTTCGTCAGCACAGCCGCCATGTCGTTGTCGCGGTAACTGTTGCGGATTCCGGCCAGCGATTCCTCCAGCGCAGCGACGATCTCCGGGCTGCGGCGCTCCGCGCATAGCCGCGCCGCCATGCCTTCCAGCGCGCCACGGATCTCATAGATCTGCTTGGCTTCGTCGATGTCGAGCTGCGCGACGATCGGCCCCTTGTTCGGCAGATTGGCGACAAGCCCTTCCGATTCCAAATGTCTCAGAACCTCGCGCACAACTGTTCTGCTGACACCAAGCTGGGCGCAGAGGTCACGCTCGACAAGGCGATCTCCGGGACGGAAATATCCGTTGACGATGGCTTCGCGGACCTTGTCGAGCGCCAATTCCCGCAAGGTCTTTGCAGGACGCTCAACTCTAATGGCGTCCTTCAGAGCACCGCTCATTCTGTACCTCAGTGTTGGACTTTGCACGCTCAACTTCCGCCGCGGCAGCCGAATGCAAGAATCGTATTATGGCGTACCAGATACTGTAGCTGTCGGCGGCCGGCAATTCAACAAGCGCCGTGCCGACCTGTAGCGCCGCCCGACTTTTCAGACGCGCAAAGGACGCTATAGCACTTTGATCTGCTGCCTACATGTCGCGAGCTAGCCTCTTGAAACGATCTCCTCAACCACGGCCTTGGCCTGCACCCGGATATCCGGAACGGCGGTGATCTCCCAGAATTGTCCTGCCGTCAGGGCGCCGACCGCAAACAGTCGGGCCGGCGCGATCCGGGACGGGGCCATCACCTCGGAAGCGGCATCCACCTGGATCCCAAGGCCAAGAGGATCGGGGACGATCAAGGCAAAGCGGCTCATCTCCTTCAAAAGTGGCGAATGACTGATCCCGGCTCGCTCCATTCCCGTGCAGTTGACGAGCCAGTCCGCCCTGATCTCGGCAATCTCGCGCGTTGATCTGACCCTGTAGCTCGCAACGAGCCGCCCCTCCTCGGCCCCCAGCGATTTCTGGAAGCCCGCGTGGAAACGAACAGTTCCGTCTAAGACCAGCTTCCCAAACCTGTCGAACACGTCAGGCGCGACCCGGTGACGATGAATGTTCCACCAGGGAAGCGCATGCCTGAGGAATCGTGCCCGCTCCTTGGTCGAAAGCCGTTGCCAGAGAGCCTGCGTTGCAGGCCTCAGACCGTCCATCACGGCTCGCCAGTCGGCAACCGTCCTGCTCTTTCCTCGCAGGGTCTTCAATATGTCGCTGATCGTATCTGGAAGCCTCTCGACGTCGATCGGCAGAGGCGCCGGCGGCTTCCACGCGTGTCCAAGCGGTGTAAGCCCGCGCCGCGAAAGCACATCGATCTTGCCGCTATGGCCATGGGCGCGAAGCGCAAGAACCTGATCGATCATCGTCAGGCCGGACCCGAGGATACACACCGCATCGGATGGTGCGACGCGCCTCAGCCACGAAAGCCGCCACGGGTTCTCGATGATCCGCGATCGCAGCGATGACGCGACTCCATCCGGAGCGACCGGCAGGGTCGCGTTCCCGACGCCGAGGCAGAGCACCACGTTCTTCCCGGCAATCTCGTCGCCATTGCCGAGATGAAAGGCCAGCGTGCTGCTGTAACGTTCCACGCATCCCGCCGCCTTGGCCTTGATGAAATCGACCCGGCAACGGCCGTCCCGCTTTCGAAGCAGCCGTGCAAGCGTATCGCGGACATAAAGACCGTAATCGCTGCGCGAGGCAAAATCGCCTGCCTGCAACCGGCGGCCATGGCTTTTCAGCCAGTCGACAAAGTCGTCGGGTTGATGCGGCAGCAGGCTCATGCGGCCGGCGGGAACATTGAGGCGATGGAGATAGAGCTCCGTCCGGTACGCCGTCCCGCGGCCGAAGCCAGGATCGTCGCCGACGACGGCGACCTTCGCCGAAGCAGGAAGCTGCTCGATGAGATTGCAGGTAACCGCGATCGCTGAAAAACCGGAACCGACCACGATAACATCATATGTCAAATGCATTCTCCCTGAAGCTCAGAACGTCATCAAGACATTTCGTCATTCAAGCCCCGTGTCGCTCACCGGTCTCTGCTGATCGCACGAGCGGCAGAATCACGAAAACAATTATCTCTATAGTCTATAAATATAGTTTGTTATTTCTCCCGCTAGCCCCTTCCCAACCATTACGCTTTTGAGGGTGAGATCAAGGGCCATGCGGCCCTGAACAAAGGGGCTCAAGATGAATTTCAGGAATTTGGTTGCCGCAATCGCCGTCGGCGTCGGCACTCTTGCAACGGCTGTTGTCGCTGACGCGGCGGACAAGAAGGTCGTCGTCGCCTATCAAACCGACGCCTTGCCGTCTTCCGTGGCGATCGCCAATGGCGAATTCGCCAAGGAGACGGGATACGAGATCGACTTCCGCAGGTTCAATTCCGGCGCCGAAATCTTTGCGGCGATTGCCTCCGGTGACGTCCAGGTCGGCTATGTCGGCTCCAGCCCGTTTGCGGCTGCAGTATCACGCGGGCTCGAGGTCAAGGCCTTTTACCTCGCCTCCATCTCGGGCATCGACGAGGCTCTCGTCGTCCGCAACGGTTCCGGCATCGAAAGCCTGAATGATCTGAAGGGCAAGAAGCTTGCTGCCGCGCCAGTGTCCACGGACCACTATCAGCTCCTGGCGCTCATCAAATCGCTGGGCCTGACCGAAAAGGACGTTCAGGTCTTCGCAATCCCTCAGCCCGAGATCGTCGCGAGCTATAACCGCGGCGATATCGATGGCGGCTTCGTCTGGGATCCGGCGCTCACCGAACTGAAAAAGAACGGGAAGGTCCTGGTGACCTCCAAAGAGGTGGCAGACAAGGGTGCGCCGACATTCTCGGCATGGGTCGCGACCTCGACGTTTGCCGCCGACAACCCGGACTTTCTGAAGGGCTTCGCTTCGGTCATCAACAAATACTACGCGTCCTTCGCCTCGGACAAATCCGCCTGGGGTCCCGACAGCGACAACGCCAAGTCGCTTGCCAAGCTTCTCGGCGGAACAGCTGACCAGCAGGCCTCGGCCCTGAAGAACCTCACGCTGCTGACACCTGAGCTCCAGGCATCGGATGCATGGCTCGGGGGCGGCGAAAAGGCGGGTGCCGGCAAGATCCTCAAGGACACGGCATCGTTTCTGAAGGAACAGGGCAAGGTTTCCGACGTGCTGGCGAATTACGGCGCCTTCGTCACCCCAGACGCGCTCACCGGCGTCAGCAACTGATCCTCCCCAGCGCCGGCGCGGCTTGCCGCGCCGGCGTCGAACCTGCGAGCGGCAACATGCTTAAAGTCGATCACGCCAGCGTTTTCTTCGCAGCCCGCGACGGGCGGACCGTTCACGCGCTCGATCGCGTTTCCTTCGATATTCCCGAACGGGGCTTCGTCGTCGCACTCGGAGCGTCAGGATGCGGCAAATCAACCCTGCTCAACGCGATTGCCGGTTTCCTTCCGCTTTCGGATGGCCGGATCACGCTCGATGGCCGCGCGGTCGAAAAACCCGGCGCAGACCGTGGCGTCGTCTTTCAGAAGGACTCGCTGCTACCCTGGAAATCGGTTGTCGACAATGTTGCGCTCGGTTTGAAATTCGCCGGGGTCAAGCGGAAGGAACGCCAAGCGCGCGCCCTGGAGCTTCTCCGGATCGTCGGCCTCGATGAATTCGCCGGCGCTTTTCCCTACGAGCTGTCGGGCGGCATGCGCCAGCGTGTCGGCATCGCACGGGCTCTGGCAACAAATCCGGACATCCTGCTGATGGACGAGCCATTCGGCGCACTCGACAGCCTGACACGCGAGCAGATGCAGGAACTGCTGGTTTCCATCTGGGATAAAACGGCAAAAAAGGTCTTCTTCATCACGCACTCGATCGAAGAGGCCTTGTTCCTGGGCACGCAGGTCCTGGTCATGTCACCTCGACCGGGACGCGTCGTGGCACGCTTCGATCTGGATTTCGTTCGCCGCTTCGCAGAGACCGGCGACGCCCGATCGATCAAGGCGTCGCCGCAATTTGCCGAGCTGCGCGAGGAGATCCGCGCCATTCTCCACAGCACCGAAGACCTCAGGAGCGCCGCATGAGCGACATAGTCCAGGCCCCGCCGATTGCGGCTGGTAGAGAGGACCGCCAGGTCAAGCTGGTAAAAATGGCAAGCTTCGGAGCCGGCGAGAAATCGACGGTGGCCATCAGCGTTGCCACGGCCCTGGCCATACTGCTGCTGTGGTGGCTGGTTTCGGCGCTCGGTGTCGTCCCTCACTTGTTTCTGCCGCGGCCGGACGAGGTGCTGACACAGATCGGCGCCATTTATCGCGACGGTTACGCCGGAGCGTCGCTATCCGAGCATATTTTTGCGAGCCTGTTCCGCATCGTGGTCGCCGCCCTCATCGCCGTCTCGGCCGGCATTCCGCTCGGATTGCTCATGGGCCTGAACCGCTGGGCAAAAGGAGTGCTCGACGCGCCGATCGAGTTTTACTGGCCGCTTCCGCCGCTCTCCTACCTGCCGCTGATGATCATCTGGCTCGGTATCGGCGAGACGTCGAAGATCACGCTGCTGGTGCTTGCGATGTTCGCACCGATCTGCCTTTCAGCCCAGGCCGGCGTTCGTTCGTTGCCGATCGAGCGCGTCAATGCCGCGCGTTCGCTGGGCGCAAGCCGGCTGCAGCTCTTTCTGGACATCGTCCTGCCGTCCGCCCTGCCCGAGATCCTCACCGGCATTCGAATTGCGCTCGGTGTCGGCTGGGGTACGCTGGTTGCGGCTGAATTGATCGCGTCCACGCGCGGGATCGGTTTCATGATCATGTCAGCGTCGCAGTTCCTGGCGACCGACGTCGTCTTCGTCGGCATCGGCATCATCGCGATCTGCGCGTTCACCTTCTCGGCCGCCATTCGTTTTCTGGAGGCGTTCCTCGTGCCCTGGAAGGGCAAGCTCTGACCAGATGCGCAGGGGGAACCATATTCAATGGCTTCCTGCCGCCGTGTTCAGCCCGTGTATGGCGACAAGCTCGGCTGCAACCAGCTTCTGAAGCCGCCATAAATTGCGGTCCCGGATGCCGCGTTCCTCCAGATGTTTCACCGTCAGATACAGATATTCGGCGCAGGAGCCCATGTGTCCGCAGGCTCTCGCAAGCACCTGCGCCACCGTCTCCAGCGGCAATTTGCGGGAAACACGCTCGCCCTTCGGACCAGCCCAAAAGACCAGCGCGCGCACCAGCCCATGCGCGGTCGCGACCGGGATCCAGCGAACCGTCGCAGCGTCTTCGATCGTGCCGACCTCACGGCGGATCAACCGCCGAATCTGGCCAAGGCGATCATCATCGGCAAGCCTGAAGACGATGCCGTTGCAACGCCCACCTCGGTCAAGTGCCATCATCAGGCCCGGCTGGGACCGCGTTCCCCGCCAGCGGGTCATCTGCAGGCAGAAGGAGCGATGCCACCCTCTTGTTGAGCCATGCTGCGATTCGACGGCATCGAAGTCCGGCTTCCATATCAATGATCCATAGGCGAAGATCCAAAGCGGGGCGCCGGTAGACTCCTGGAGAAGCCGGTTGGCGAGCATCTCCACCTCCGCTTCGGTCAGCGGTTTTCGATGTGGATCGGGGCCGACATCGATCGCGGGGCGAAGGCTCAGCGATACGAGTTCGTCCGTCAGAGCCATTCTTGATCCGGTCATTAAAAGTTTGCTTCCCCGGACCGTCACCAGCTTATACTCCCGGATATCCGTCATGCGTCAGTGCACCGTAAATCTGGCCGCATCGGCCTGGCGCCGCTGCAGGCTGCGTATCAGCATCGCGGCCTCCCTGACGATTGCCGAAAATGTCGCATCATCGGCCTCTGCGATCCTTCCCGTCATCTCGCGGATGATCGTCGTCAAATGAATGATGGAATGGCGATGCTGCGGATCTTCCGATCCCATTTGGGCATCGGCCATGGCGAGCAGCGTCTGCACCAGCCGCTCCATGGTTTGGCGGCGCCTCGTTCTCGAGTCGGCATTTGGATCTTCGCTAAGGCGCAGCAGGTCGGCGACAATGTCGGACATTGCGATTCCACTCACATCGCAAAAGCCGGCGGCATGGAAACGACATGCCTTCGACTGCGCGTTTGCGTCTTCAAGCCCTCCAGCAATCGGTAGCCGTTGCGCCAGCGGCCAAAGCCACTGGAAACATTGATATGCCCGGCAAGGCCGATATTCCTGGTCTCGGCGTTCCACAGGCGGCCGAACAGGGTCAACCGATCGACCGTCATGTAAGCATCGTTCATGCTGCCGACGACGATGCTTGGAAAAGGCAAAGGCGCCGTCGGCATGGTGCCAAACGAGATATGCCCCGGATGCAGGTTTTCCGTGGCCGGCAGATCGCATGGTGCAACGAGCAATGCCCCTTTGACGCGCCGCGCTGCACTTCGCCCGGCCAAGCGGGCGGCAAGCAGGCATCCGAGACTATGGGCAACCAGATAGGCCTCGCCGGCCTCTTCAAGCGCGTCTTCCAATCGCAGCAGCCAGTTGTCAAGGTCCGGATGATCCCAGTCGTCCTGGGCGACGCAACGACTGCCCGGCTGATCCTGCAGCCAGTGCTGTTGCCAATGCCCTTCTCCCGAGCCGAAAAGCCCGGGAAGAATAAGTACGTCGATCATCTGACGGCATCCTCTCTGAAGCCGCGCGCCGGTCTTTTTCCCGATCGGGGCAAACATCTGACCTCACTCATCAGACCAGCCCGATCACAAGGGCAAACAGGAATGAGAAGGAGCTGACGATCGTGCAGATTCCGGCCGCATGCCTGACTTGCGACATGACGCTGCCTTCCGCTCTTCTCGCACCGTGCCGACGCAGGTCGGTCTCAACGACAATCGCCATCACACCGTTCTCCTCAATACCAAAGGCCGGGCATGGTGCCCCAATAATGGAGTTCGTATTCGCGCGCGGACCGGTCACGCTCATCGTCCCGCGCGAACAATCCATTCACAGGCTCCCGCGCCGCCGGCACCTTCGGGTCGAGGAGCCGGCCGATTGCGCGCTTCAGCCAGAAGTGAAAATCAAGCTTCATGCGAACCTCCTGTCAGGGACTGCTATTCTTCGGCTAGGAAATCAGCGAATGACGTTGTGCATTGGCGAGAAGAACGTGAAGCGATGCCGTTGGTCCGTAGAGCATCAGCAGGCGGTTCTCCTCGCGTTTGGCGAGACGGTATCGTCGGGCGAATTCGAAGACGCTCCACAATTGCTCGCTTGGCCCCGGCCTTTCCGCATCCGTGATCGTCGCTTCCTGAGATCGAGCCATCGCGACGATCCTTACTCGGCTGCCGCCAGGGCCGGGTTTGCGCCCGGAAAGAAGGCCGCCAATTCGCCGATCACTTCGTTGATGCGGGCCAAAAGCGCGTCGGATGAAACCGCATAGTCTGTGAAATCGCGGTCGGACGCATAAACGGCGGTCGGCAAGGTATGGGCCATGAAAAAACCAAACAGCGGCCGAAGCTGATGCTCGACCATCAACGCATGCCGGTCACCGCCGCCGGTCGCCGTGATGATGATCGGCTTGCCCCGGAGTTCGTGGGGGTCGATCAGGTCGATGAGGTGCTTGAAATGGCCGGGATAGGAGCCCTTGTAGGTTGGCGAGCCGATGATCAGGGCATCGGCCTGCACGATCTCGTCAACGACATGCCTGGCCTGCGCGTCGAGATCCTTGCGCCACAAGGCGCTGCCCAGCGACGGACCGACATCATGCAGATCATAGGTCTTGCTCGTAAATCCGTAGCGAATGCTCGCACGTTCGGAGACGTGCCGGACGAGTGCCAATGTCTTCGATGGACGGTTGAAGCTGCCAGCGATGCCGACGAGTTTGAAACCTGACATGGTTTTTCCTCTCTTTGCGTTGCCTCAACTATTGTCTACAAAATTGATAGATTAAAGGAACGTGCATCTCTCCTTCTTCGCCTGGTTGAAAAAAACGTTCACCGCCGCTCCAGCACGCATAAGCTGCATGGCGATCGTCAAAGGGATTGTCGGTCCAACGACCGCTTCGACCTCGCGTGCGGGAAGACCGCAGGAAGGGAACTTGTTCGGCATCTTTTGGAGACGCTAATGCGGGTGCCATGATGATGGCGCGAGCCCGGCGAGAGCTCTTGCAAACTGCCCGCCATAAATGGCTTTGCCGCAAGGTCGAATATAATTGGTATAAGATTTCCGGTTCAGCGCAACGATTGGATGACCAGCCCTGCCTTTTCCTCTGCGGGAAATCTACACTCCTTATAGATTTTAGCGGGAGCTTTTCATGCCAGTGCAGACGGCTGATGTCATCGATTTCCAGGCCTACCGGCAATCGCGCAGCAAAGGTTCGTCCGATGCGTTCAAGGCGACTGCGGCCGTATCCTTTGCGATGCAGCCCGTTCTGATGTGGGTGCCCTATTGGGGTTTCGTCCCGGTCATGGCAATGGGCATTGCCGGATATGGCGTTTGATCAAGCGCTTCTTCCCGACGGCGAAGCGAGAGACACCGCCGAGGAGATCACCGTTCAGACAGGACAGAATTTGCGGCGCATTCGCACCCGCCGCGGTTACTCCCTGGACCGGCTGGCAAAGATCGCCGGTGTCAGCCGTGCCATGCTTGGGCAAATCGAGACCGGCAAAAGCAGCCCGACGTTAAGCATTCTCTCGAAGATCGCACTTGCTCTCGGTATTCCCTGCGCCGCTCTGATCGCCGAACGCGGCGAAACCTCGATCATCGCGGTACCACGGGCAAGATCGAAGATCCTCGCCTCTTCCGAAGGGCGCTTCCGGACACGGGCTCTTTTCCCCTTCGAAGGCGAGCGGAAGGTGGAATTCTACGAACTCAGGATCGCTCCGCACCATACCGAAAGTGCCGATCCCCATCAGCATGGAACAGTCGAAAATCTGGTCGTTGCCCAAGGAACCGTCGAAATCATTGCCGGCAAGCAGGCACCCCATATTCTGGGTGAAGGCGACGCCATCATCTTCGATGCAGACGTGCCCCATATCTACCGAAACATGACGGGAACTGAAGCGATCCTCTACCTGGTAACGACCTATCTCGAAGACGTTCGCGTCTGACGCAAAAAAGAGCCCCCGTCTCCGGAGGCTCCTGGTCGTTTCCTTGAGAGGCGGATGGCTCAGGCAGCCATCGTGCAGCACATCATCATGCCGCCGCAGTTCATCATCACGGGCATGCCGCCGGACATCATCGACATCATGCGCTTGCAGCATTCCATGAACATGTCCTTGTCCATGCCTTCCATCGGCTTCATTTCGCAGACCATGCCCTCGGCAGTCATGCTGCACTTCATGGAGCCCATCATCATCATCATCGGCATGGAGGCCATCATCGGCATCATCGCGCCGTTCATCATCGGCATGCCGCCCATCGGCATCATTCCACCCATCATCGGGTTCATCATGGCAGGCATCATGTTGTTCATCATCGGCATCATGTTCATGGCGGGGTTCATTGTCTCTCCAATCAATACAGCGGCGTTTCGCGTTTCAATGAACCGGGAGATAAAAGAACCAATTGCAGCAAACAATGTAAAAAAATCTTCCCATATCTTTTCCTCCAATAGAATGGAACGGTTTCGATGGGATTGTGCAATCTTGCCAAGATAACGGAATTCCGTCCGCTATCATCGCTCGAGCGGAATGACGCGCGCTTCGCCGGCCAGCGCCTGCCGCTTCGCGCGAGGCACCTCAGCAAAGGCGATTGGACTCACGCCCAGCAAAGCTGAGACGTGGCGAGGCACTAGCGGCTTAGACCCCGGATAGGATGGCGCCGTACCTGTTATGAATGATGAGGATGCGTCGGATCGTCGTGCGGCTTCAGAAAAAACCGGCGTGCGATGTCCCAATAGCCATCATAGACAAGCCCGCCATTCGAACGAACCAGCGTTTCGCGGTTGTGACGATAGACCGCCGGAAGGCGATACCAGGAGATGCCCGGCCGACGGTGATGGAGAACGTGCAGATTGTTGTAGAGAAACAGCAAGCCGAAGAGATGGCTGTTTTCGACGATGGCGGTGCGTTCCTCATGGCTTTCGGCATATCTGTGCTCGGCATAGGATCTGAGCCGCGTCATCGCAGCGCCCGTATAGACGAAACCGAGATAAAGCCACAGCGGCACGCCGCAGACGACCATCGCCCAGAAAAGGATGGGGGCAACGGCGATGCCGTGCATTGCCCAAATCCGCCGTCGTCCCGGTTCGTTCGCCCGTATCTGCTGGCATTCCTGTCCAAGGAAACTCAACAGCATCACCGCAGGACCGATAGTCAAACGGCCGAACAGGGTCGTGTTCCACCGCGCCAGCAATCTGCCGCTGGCGCCAAGTTGCTCCCAGGTAGCCTTGGTAAAATAGGAAGATTCCGGATCTTCGATCGGATCGGTCAGATATTCGTCGCGATGATGCTCCAGATGGCTTTCCTTATAGATCGGATAAGGCAGCCACAGTGACAGCGGTATCGACCCGATCGCGTCGTTTATCCTTTGGTTTCCCGTCGGATGGCCGTGAATGACTTCGTGCTGAAGGGATCCGTGCCAGGCAATCAACCAGCCTCCGGCGATCACGGCCACGATCAGCGGCAATGATTGCCACCACCATGCCAGCGCGAGAAATCCGCCATGGATGACGAGTGCGAGAATGACGGTCGGCCATTCCGTCGAACGCCTGGAAACAATGGTTCCGGCGGCTTGCGAAGTCCTGTCGAGCATGCGCGTGATTTCCCCATCAACCACACCAATCTATCGCAGGGCATCTGGAGTAGAGAATAAAGCCTATCTATTTTATAGGCTTATCTGAAAAAATCCGTCCACGGGGGCTGGATTGCTTAATCCAAGCCTAAGGCTTGTCGCCGTGAAGATGACGTTCGAGGAAGGGCAAATTGTCCTGTCCCCAATAGATCTCGCCATCATAGACATAGGTGGGAAAGCCGAAGACGCCGCTGTCGCGAGCATGCACGCGGTCCGCCGACCATTTGTTCTGGACATCGTCGTCGGCTTGTCGCTTGAGGAGTGCTGCGCCATCGAAACCCACTGATGTCACGATCGCTTCGCGCACGTCAGGCTTGCCGATATCCCTCGCCTCGCTCCAGAAGGCATGCTGCAGGGCGCGGGCAACGCCGATCCAATCCTGTCCGTCGAGATAGGCCGCAATCACGAAGAGGGACGCTGGCGTCGGATCACTCAAATCGGGGCGATGTTCGAGCCGCAGTTCCTTGCCGCGCACGCGCGCCCAGCGCTTGAGGTCCCGCGTCCAGTAGGCGCGCCGGATCTCCGGGCGGTTGCGCGAAAAGATACCACCATTTTCCTCGACCACCGTTGTCAGATAGGGCGTGATGACGACGTCGTTCTTCGCCGCAAGTTCGGCGAAGGCGTCGAAGCCGATAAAGGACCAGGGCGAGCCGATAGAAAAGAAGTACTCTACTGATTTGGTCACTGATGCATGTTCCCTGCGAGGTGATTGTTCTGGCGTCGAATGGGCAACGGTATTTTCAGGAAGCGGATCTAACTTCGGATTGCGCTTTCCATCCGAGTTCCGGTGCGATTGTTGTCACGAAGTCGCGGAGAATCTGGCGATATTCCTCGTGCTCGAACTCATAAGGGAGCTCCAGCCTCAACTCGCTGACCTCGGGCAGAATCGGATCGGCAAACAGCTGCGCCAATATCTCGTCCGATGTGCCGACGATATCACGGGCGAACAGGGTGCGCCGCTCGCCCTGCGGTGAAAGGGTTCGCTCATGGCGGCCATCGGCATAGTCTCGATATCGGCGGCGCGTTGCCGCATCGGCGCTATCGAAAGGCACGATGACGCGGCCGAGCGCGACCCGGCGCTGCGTGCCGGCGGCGCGATAGGTTTCGATCAATCGCGATTGTGCGGTGAAGAAATCATCGGTCCCCTCGCCCGTTATCACATTGCCGGTCAACAGGTTGAAGCCATTGCGGCCGGCCCATTCGGCCGAGCGCTGCGACCCGCTGCCATACCAGATCCGGTCGATTAAGCCCTTGGCATAAGGATGCAGCCGCGGCCGCTGCGGGCCGAAGGGCGTCTTGATCAAGGTCTGCTCGTCGCCGAGATATTTGCCGCGCAGATTGTCGGCAAAGCGCCGCACGCGATCATGCGAGAAATCGTAACCCGTCCAGTCGCCGTCGAAGACAAGCGGGGCGATCAGCTCGGCGTGCAATGGTCGTCCGGCGCTGACGCCGATATTCAGCCGCCCACGCGACAGAACATCGACGGTGGCGAGGTCTTCGGCCAGCCGATAGGGGCTCTCATAACCGATCGGGATGACCGCGGTTCCAAGCTCGATCCGACTGGTTCGCTGCGTCGCCGCCGCCAGGAAGGCGCTGGCCGAAGAGATTCCAGGCTCCAGGTGCCGCTGGCGGACCCAGGCACTGTCGAAGCCCAGATCCTCGCCATATTGCAGTTGCTGAAGCGTCTGCTCCAATCCCGACAACGGATCTTCGTCGGGATAATTGCCGGGGGTGAGGAAGCCGATATGGCTGATGGATATGTTGCCCACTCGTGCCATCCGATGGTCAGTATTTCGGCAGACCGGGCGGGTTGGTCTCGGATGCCGGCAAGGCTTCCTCGGAAAGATGCCAGTGGTCGAGGATTTTTGCGTAGGTGCCATCCTTGATCAGGCCGTTGGTGGCGACAGTCAGCGAATCGGCCAGCCCACTTCCCTTGCGGGTGGTGATCGCCACATCCGAGCGATCCGGCCAGCCGGCGCTCAGCGTGCCGACGCGCTTGATGTTCTTGTCGCGCGCGGCGATGAAGACAAGCTGTGCATGCGGCTGGACGATAACATCGGCCCGGCCGGACCGCAGCGCGAGAAGGCTTGCCGCCTCGTCGTCGTAATATTGCAGCTCGATCGGCTTCAGGCCCGCGGCAACATCTTCCTTGCTCCACTTCACCAGGATGCGCTCCTGGTTGGTGCCAGCCCCGACGATGATCCTGAGGCCGGCGGCATCCTTCGGCTCCTTGATCGAGGTGACAGGGCTGTCGGATTTTACGAAGAAACCGTGGAGACCCTGGCGGTAGGTGGAGAAATCGAACTTCTCCTTGCGCTGCTCGGTGACCCCGACATTGGAGATGACGGCATCATATTTGCCCGAGGCGAGGCCAAGCGGCCAGTCGATCCAGGCGACCGGCACCATCTCCAGCGTCAACCCGAGGCTGTCGGCGATGGCATAGGCATAATCGGGATCTGCCCCGACGACGCTCTTGGCATCCGTGGCATAGGTCGAAAGCGGAGGGCCGCCGGGACTGACGGCGATGGTGAACTTGCCCGGTGTGACGAACTTGAAATTCTCAGGGATTGCGGCAATCGCTGCATCGTTCCTCGCGGCATGAAGCCGGCCCGGCTGCTCTGGGCTGAGGTCGAAATCCTCCGCTGCTTGAGCTGCGCCGAAGGAAAGGGCCGACGCCATGGCGGCGATCAGCAGGGTCCGGAATGCCGGAAAGGCAATCATCGTCTTTAATCTCCAAATTGTCAGGCAGGAATGGCCGGCAGCAATGCCGCCGGCCCTATAGGAACTGATCAGGAGCCGCTCTTCGGCAGGCCGGGCGGGTTTGTCTGGGCTTTGTCGATCGCCTCCGGACCGAGGTTCCATGTATCGAGGATCTTCCGATAGGCGCCACTGGCGATCAGGTCGTTGACGACATCGGTCAAGGGCGCTGCCAGGCCGCTGCCCTTGCGTGTGGTGACGGCAATTTCGGCCGTGATCGGCCAACCGCCGCTGACGGTGCCGACGAGCTTGGTCTTGCCGTTTATCCCTGCCGAATAGGCCTGCGTCGCGTTCACGCTGAAGACGGTGTCGGCTCTGCCGGCCTGAACGGCGAGATCCTTGACCGCGTCGTCGTCATAATATTGCACCTCGATCGGCTTCAGGCCGGCGGCGACGTTCTCACGATCCCATTCCAGCAGGATTTTCTCCTGGTTGGTGCCGGCATCAGTGATGACCTTCAGGCCGGCAATATCCTTCGGCTGCTTGATCGAGGTGATCGGGCTATCGGCCTTGACGTAGAAGCCAAGCTCATCCTTGCGGTAGGTCGAGAAGTCGAATTTCTCCTTGCGCTCTTCCGTGACGGTCACGTTGGAGATCACCGCGTCGAACTTTCCGGAGGTCAGCCCCAACGGCCAATCGGCCCAGGCAACAGAAACCAATTCGAGCTTCAGGCCCAGGCTGTCGGCAATGGCCTGCGCCAGATCGACGTCGTAACCGATGACCGTCTTGGAATCGGAGGCATAATCATGCAGCGGCAGATTGCCGCTCGAGCTGATGCCGACGGTGAAAACGCCGTTTTCGACGAACTTAAAGTCCTTGACTTCGGCAATACGCTTCTCGTTCTTTTCCACCCGCAGCCGGTTCGGCTGCTCGGGGCTGAGATCGAACTTCTGCTGCGCCTGAGCGGAACCGAAACCGATAGCAGTAATGGTGACGGCTCCTGCTATCAGAAGCCTTGTCCTATCTGTAAATGTCATGCCCCTTCTCCATTTCATCTTTAGGTTGTGTTTTTTTAATTCGGCCGGAGCAGCCCGTCGCGGCCCGGCGTTTCGCCAGCGCTGTCAGGCGCTAGAGAACCTTGGCGAGGAATTCCCGCGTACGGGGATGTTCCGCTTGAGCGAAAATGCGGGCCGGCGGGCCAGCCTCCAGGATGCGGCCGCTGTCCATGAAGACGACCGTGTCGGCGACTTCGCGGGCAAAGCCGACCTCATGGGTAACGATCACGAGCGTCGTGCCGGTGCGGGCAAGTTCCTTGATAACGTCCAGCACTTCGCCGACGAGCTCGGGATCGAGCGCCGAGGTCGGCTCGTCGAAGAGCAGCACCTTCGGGCGGAGCGCCAGTGCGCGGGCGATCGCCACACGCTGCTGCTGGCCGCCGGAAAGCTGGCGCGGATAGGCGTTGATCTTGTCGCTGAGGCCGATGCGTGCCAGCAGCTCCTGCGCCAGCTGCACGGCGTCCTCACGGCCGATGCCGCGAACTTGGATCGGTGCCTCGATGAGGTTTTCGAGCACGGTCAGATGCGGGAAGAGATTGAAGCTCTGGAAGACCATGCCGATATCGGCGCGGCGTTTGAGGATATCCTTCTCCTTGAGCTCGTAGAGCGTATCGCCCTTCCTGCTATAGCCGACGAAATCGCCGTCAACCGAGATGAAACCCTCATCGACACGCTCCAGGTGGTTGATGGCGCGCAGAAGCGTCGACTTGCCCGAGCCGGACGGACCGAGGATGGCGGTCACGCTGCCGGCGGGAAGGCTGAGCTCGACGTCATCGAGCACTTTCAGCGAGCCGAAGCTTTTGGAAATGCCGTGGATGCGCACCGCGCCGCCTGCGGCCCGCAGCGTCGCCGCATCCTGGAAACCGATCTTGCGCACGGCGTCGGACGCCGTATCGAGGACAGGCAGCGGACGGCGGAAACGCTCGAAAAATGCCTGGAAGGGCAACGGCGTCGGGTTGCGCACGGCACCCTTGGAGAAGTAGCGCTCGATATAGCGCTGAGCGATCGACAGCACCGTCATGATGATCAGATACCAGACGGTCGCGACCATCAGCAGCGGAATGACTTCGAGATTACGGCGGTAGATCACCTGGACCGTGTAGAAGAGTTCCGGCAGCGCCAGCACGTAGACCATGGAGGTGCTCTTCGCCAGTCCGATGAGTTCGTTGAAGCCGGTCGGTAGGATCGAGCGCATGGCCTGCGGCAGCACGATGCGGAAGGCCTGGCGGCGGCGCGGCAGGCCGAGTGCGGCGGCCGCCTCCAGCTGACCGTGATCCACAGCGAGAATGCCGCCGCGTACGATCTCGGCGAAGAAGGCCGACTGGTTGAGCGTCAGGCCGAGAAAAGCGGCGGCAAAGGGCGTCAGCAACTGCACGGTGGGATAGTCGAGGAAGACTGTATCGGTGAAGGGAATGCCAATCTTGATCGTCTCATAGAGGTAACCGAGATTGTTCAAGATCAGCAGCAGCACGATGACCGGGATTGAGCGCAGCAGCCAGATATAGCCCCAGGAGAGACCGGAGAGCAGCGGCGACTTGGAAACGCGGGCGAGCGCCAGAGCCGTTCCGAGGATGGAGCCGGATATGGCGGCAAGCACGGTCAAAAGCAGCGTCCTGCCGAGACCGACGAGCACCGGTTCGGCAAAGAACCATTCGGCAAAGACACCCCAACCCCAGCGCGGATTGGTGAATATGGAATAGAGCACGGCGATGATGACGACGGCGGCAAAGATCGTGCCTGCCAGGCGGCCCGGATGGCGCGCCGGCACGATGCGGTAACGGGAATAATCCTTCGATCCTGCCGTCCTGCTGCCGGGGTCGATGCCCACGAAATCCGTCGTCAGTGCCATTGTGCTGCCCTTTTATGATTGTCGGTCTTTGCCGTTTTCAGAAATTTGCACCGGCCACACGCAGGCGCGGTTCGGCATCTTCGTGAGCGGGTTCAGCGAGATGGGTAATGTCCTTCTCGAAGGGCAGGCTCTTGTAGATCTCGGGATCGGCGGCGGTGTCGAAGAGAGCGGTGTAGCCGTAGTTCAGATAGAGGCCGACGGCTTCGGGCTGACGAAAGCCGGTCGTCAGGTAGATGCGTGAATAGCCCTGGCGGACGGCCTGGGCCTCCAGTTCTACCAGCACCTTGCGGGCAAGGCCCTGACGGCGCAGATCGGAGCGCGTCCAGATGCGTTTGAACTCGGCCGTGCGTTCGTCATAGTTCTTGAAGGCGCCGCCGCCGATGGTTTCGCCACCACGGATCAACAGGAGAAAATTGCCCTGAGGCGCCGCAAAAGCTTCAGGAGGATAACGGTTGAGCTCGGCCGCAGCCCCTTCGGCATTGAAATAGTTGCCGTAGCGGCTGTCATATTCGTAGATCAATTCATCGATCAGCGGCTTGGCGCGCGGGTCGAGAGGGCTAGTATAGAGAAACGTATCGCTCATATCGTTCTTCACCCGTTGTCATCAGTGAGGAAGGTTTCGGCGAGCCGGACCCAGTAGCGGGCGGCAGGCGCGATGATCGCGTCGTTGAAATTGTAGTGGGCACTGTGGAGAGGCGCGCTGTCGCCATTCCCGACGAAGAGATAGCTGCCGGGATTTGCCTGCAGCATGAAGGCGAAATCCTCGCTCGCAGTTCTCGGCCGGAAATCCTTCTCGATTGCCGCGGGGCCGAGTGCGTCATAGGCGACGCGCTTGGCAAACTCAGTTTCCCCAGCATGGTTGACTAGGGCCGGAAAGCCGAGGCGGTAATTCACATCCGCCTCGGCGCCGAAGCTTTCGGCCTGGGCGCGAGCAAGGGCGGGAATGCGCTCTCGCAACAGTTGGCGGACCGTTTCGCTGAAGGCTCGCATGGTGAGCTTCATCTCGACGCTTTCCGGGATGACGTTCGAGGCGGAGCCGGCATGGATCGAGCCGACGGTGGCGACCGCCATGTCCTGCGGGTCGACATTGCGCGAAACGACGCTCTGCAGGGCGGTGATGAAGGAGGCCGAGGCGAGCACCGGATCGACGGCCCGGTGTGGTTCGGCGCCATGGCCGCCCTTGCCGATGATCTTGATCACCGCCTGATCGACCGAGGCCATGGCGGGGCCGCTAACGAAGCCGAATTGTCCCGCGGGAACACCCGGCCAGTTGTGCAGCCCGAAGACCGCATCGACAGGAAATCGTTCAAACAGGCCTTCCGAGATCATCTTGCGGGCGCCAGCGCCGATTTCCTCGGCCGGCTGGAAGATCAGCCGCAACGTACCGCTGAAATTGCCACTTTCGGCGAGATAACGCGCGGCGGCGAGCAGGATCGACGTATGCCCGTCATGGCCGCAGGCATGCATGACGCCGGGATTGCTGCTAGCATAGGCAAGACCGGTCGCCTCCTCGATCGGCAGGGCATCCATGTCGGCGCGGATGCCGATCCGCTTTTTGCCCTCGCCGCGCCTGAGGGTTGCGACGATGCCGGTTCCGGCAATGCCCGTCGCCACCTCATAGCCCCAGGAGGATAGGCGGGATGCCACAAGCTTGCTGGTCCTGAGCTCCTGGAAGGCAAGCTCCGGATATTGGTGCAGATCGTGGCGAAGCGCGATGATCTCATCGAGATAGGCGGCGATGCCCTTCTCGACCGGATCGTTGCTGTGCGAGTTCTGAGCGATGATGTTCATGACGGTTCGTCAGCGCCTCAGGCACCGACAGCCTTTCCGCGCTCGACCTGATCTGCGCCCGCCGCATAGCGGCTTTCACGGAAGGGTAGGCCTAGATGGTCGCGCAGCGTCTCGCCCTTCAGGACGGGATCGAAATAGCCGCGCTCCGTGAGGATCGGCAGAACATATCTCGAGAAATCGTCGAAGCCCTCGGCGATGACAGGGAAACCGAGGATGAAGCCGTCGGCAGCGCCATGGTCCACCCACCGGATGATTTCGTCGGCAATATGATAGGCCGTGCCGATGAAGGCCGTACGCGGCGTTGCCGAATCGAGCGCGACTTGCCGGAGCGTCAGGCCTTTCTCCCGCGCCGTCTTCTTGATGCGGTCGGTAGTGGCGCGGAAATTGTTCCTGCCGATATCGCCGAGTTCGGGGAACGGCTCGTCGAGCGGATAGACACTGAAATCATGATGATCGAAGAAGCGGCCGAGATAGAGCAGTGCCTCCTCGATGGTGACGAGGTTGCGGATCGCCTGATACTTGGCTTCCGCCTCTTCCTGCGTCGCTCCGACGATCGGTCCGATACCAGGATAAATGCCGACTTCCGCGGCACTGCGGCCATGGGCAATCACGCTGTCCTTGAGCTGTCGGTAGAAGGCCTGCGCCTCCTCGAACGGCCCGCCATTGGTGAAGACCGCGTCGGCATGCTTGCCGGCGAGCCGGATGCCGGAATCCGAGGCCCCCGCCTGGAAAACGACGGGCTGGCCTTGCTTGGAACGGCCGATGTTGAGCGGCCCCTCGACGCGGAAGAAGCGGCCCTTGTGGTTGAGGCGATGCATCTTCGTCTTGTCGACAAAGACGCCAGTCTCACGGTTGCGGACGAAGGCGTCGTCGTCCCAGGAATCCCACAGGCCCTTGATCGCATCGATATAATCCTCGGCGATCTCGTAGCGCAGTTCGTGTTCGGGATGTTCGCGGCTGTAATTGCGGCCGGAACCCTCGAGAGGCGAGGTTACCGCATTCCACCCTGCCCTGCCGCCGCTAATGAGATCGATGGAGGCGAACTGGCGGGCGATGGTGAAGGGGTCGCTGTAGGAGGTCGAAACCGTGCCGACGAGGCCGATTTTCGAGGTTGAGGCGGCGAGCGCCGAGAGAATGGCGATCGGCTCGAACCGATTGAGGAAATGCGGAATGGACTGCTCGTTGATGTAGAGCCCGTCGGCAACGAAGGCGAAAGCGATGCCGGCCGCCTCCGCCTTGCGCGCCGTCTTGACAAAGAAATCGAAATTGACGCTGGCATCGGCTGGTCCGCTTGGATGCTTCCAGGCATTCATGTGACCGCCGGGACCCTGCAGCATGATGCCGAACGTGACGTGTTTCTGAGCCATGAGATCAATCCTCCTTGGAAACGATCAGGCGACGAGGGAAAGCCGCTCCTTGGCGAGCAGCTCGATGGAAGCCAGGCGCTCGGCGACCGAAAGCGCCGGCGTGTCGAGCACGAACTCCTTGACCCCGTAGCGAAGGTGAAGTTCGTCCAGTTCCTTGCGGATCTGCTCTGCGGTGCCGTGCAGCACGCTCGGCACCTTTTCCTCGGTGCGGTAATCGGTGACGCCGGCCTGGCGGGCAAATTCGGCCGCCTGCTCCTCGCTGCCGACATTGACGGTCTGGCCGTTCGGCAGGAACACCTTGACGATGCGCAGCTTGCCGACGCGCTCGCGAGCATAGTCCTCGCTTTCGGCGGCAAAGGCGGCGAGCGCCAGGATCGGGCGCTTGCCGCCGGATGCCCGTTCATAGGCCTCGAAGGTCCTGCGCAAATTGTCAGGATCGCCGTTCAGGTGACCGGCGAAAACAAGTTCCCAGCCCTTCTCGGCAGCGAGTTCGGCGCTTTCGACGCTGGCGCCGAGCAGGAAACGCTCAGGCGCAGTCGGCGGGAAAGGCGTTGCCTGCGCCCCGTCGTAATTCGGGTCGGCAGCGAGATAGATGTTGAGATCGGAAAGTTGGCGCGCGAAATCCGGCCTCCTGGCCGGATCGACGGCAAGCTGCAGGGCGCGCGTCGAGAGCGGAAAGCCGCCCGGCGCCTTGCCGACACCGAGATCGACGCGGCCAGGCGCAAGCGACGCCAGAAGATTGAAGGTCTCGGCAACCTTATAGGCGCTGTAGTGCTGCAGCATGACGCCGCCGGAGCCGATGCGGATCCTCGATGTCCTGGCGAGAAGATAGGCGATGAGCGCCTCCGGCGCGGAGCTCGCCAGATTGGACATGTTATGATGCTCGGCGACCCAGAAACGGTGATAACCGAGTTCCTCGGCCCGGGCGGCAATCTTGACCGTCGCCCGCAGCGCATCCGCGGCCGTCAGACCGTGTTCGATCGGGCTTTTGTCGAGAAGACTAAGGAGGTAGGTCATGGCACCACGATCCGATCCTTGGTTGCAAAGTTTAGTCTATAAAATCAGTAGACAAACTGCATTATAAGAAATGGCATTCTCTTTCGAACGCCCGGAGTGAAAAAAAGCGGCCGCACCTAATATGGAAAATCCCCTGCCGGGACCGTGTCTCACCGGCAGCGTAAGGCTTGTGTGAATCGACCACTTAATGGTCTATTCTGGTCGAAAGGGAGCAAGTGAATGAAGCTGTCAGAACAGGTCAAGCCGATCAGCTATCTCAAGGGGCATGCGCCCGAGATCATTCGGACGCTGAAGGACAATCCACAGCCGGTCGTCATTACGCTTCACGGAGACGCGAAAGCCATTCTTCAGGATGTCGGCCAATATGAAGAAACACAGGAGACACTGGCGCTTCTGAAGTTGCTGGCTCTCACCAACCGGCAGGTCGAGGAGGGCAAACTGCGCCCCGCTGCGGAATCCTTCGCGCGCATCCGCAAACGTCTGGCGGACAGCCGATCCTGATACCACACGCGACATGCAGAGTTTTCTGGAGCGAAGGCTAATCCGCTGACTCCGGCACATCGTTTTCGTCGAATCCGACAGATGACGTGCCTGCGTTCGACTGGCGCGTTGCCGGCAGAAGCGTGATCATAATCGAGCCGATCGCGAATTCTCCGTTTTCGCTTCGCTGTCAGTCAAACCCTCGACGGCGAACGCGATGCTAACTGCGCGATTTATGGCCGGGGCAAGAACGGACATGTGGGTCTCACCGGCGTAAAGCTCGAATTCGGTACGCAATCCGTCGGCGGCGCCGTCTAGTCGCTCAGCCATCTCCCGCGCCAGGAGGACGGTCCGCTCGATCTTCCTCTTCTCCAGACGTGCCGCCGCATCCTCGTTACGGTACTGGAAGGGTGCCAGCTCATCGCCTTCGTGTTCTCCGGCGGACAAATGCAGGAATGGTGCATTTCCCGGTATGACTTGACGTTGCGTCTCATTCTTGAGGATTTCACTGTTCTCCCAATAGATGGTCGGGCTGGCCGCAATCCAATTGGCAAACAGACCTGGACGCTCGAATAGGCCATAGAGAGTAAAGAGGCCGCCGAAGGAATGTCCGAAGAGCGATCGGCGCGTCGGATCCAGGATCACCATCTCTGCAATGCGCGGTATAAGCTCGTTCTCGATGAAATCGAGCATCTTACCGGTCCCTCCGATGACAACCGGCGGACCGCCCTCAACGAAGGGCGGATAGGATTTGACCGGCGGAGGCCCCAGGTCCCAAGACCGGCGGAGCGGATCATAGGGCTCGTCGCACGGGTAGCCGATCGCCGCGATCACCCCCCAGCCGACATTCGTTCCTGTGGGATAAGGTGCCTGCGTGACCAAGCTGGCGACCGCGAAGGGGAAAGTGGCGTTGCCGTCGGTCATAACGAGAAGCGGCCATCCTTTCGCCGGCGGTCTCTCTGCCGGAATGGAAAGGAATATGCGATAGGGCTCGCCGCCCGCGGCAGGACCCAGATCGAAAAAGCACGTTCCGGGCATCGAATAGACGCTGGTAGGATTAGTCATGAGCATGTTTTCTGATGTTTGGATAAAAGGATAGGGGAGGGAAACTTGATGTCGGTGTGGTTCATGGGCAGGTTTCAGAACTTCCAGGTCGGTGCAACTCTTGCTGATATCCTGACCTTCACGAAAGCGTATCATGGCGATCACGGTTCGGACGTTTACAGAGGCTGATCTAACCTAGTTCCAGGCATGATTTGAAGACCCGGGGCTATCGAGCCGTCGGTCCCGCTGTTCGATCGCCGGCCGTGACATTCAACGCGGGGTGCGACATTCCAACTTTGCAGAAACAGGAACTTCGACCTTGCGGCCATAAAGTTGCGGCTACAAAAGATAGAGTGGAACTTAAGTCATTGTAGTAACATAGATATATCTTGTTCCATAACATGCATTGCGCCATTTTTCTGCGTCGCCGGAGCAGATTCCATTTTCAACCCGAAGCAATACTTCCCCTCTCGCGTTCAACTTTTCTGAGATCTCACTTCAATCGCCAGACTTGCGCATCCCGGCCATGCGCATGCCCTCGATGAGCACCTCGATTCTGTGCGGGTCGATGGCATGTTGGCCACGACGAATGCGTGCGAGGTTGACGCCGGGCGAAATGCTCTCGAGCGCAGCAAGGTGCTTGCGCGCTTCACCCATGTGTCCGAGGTAAGCATTGGCGGCGATCAACATCCAATGATTGGCGTCATACCCCGAATTGACCGCTTGCGAGCGCATCGCCCAATCCAGTGCCTCCTCGTAGCGCCCCTCGGCCATACGGATATGCGCCATGCCGGTCAATTGCCAATGCGTCCCGAGTTCATTCGGGTTGAGCCGCAGCGCCCGTTGCAGATAGTCGGCGGCCTCGCCGAGATCGCCACCCAACAGCGCTCCGACGCCCGCTTGTTGTAGGACCATGGCGTTGTTGGGATTTTCCGAGATCGCCCGCCGCAGCAAGGCAATCCCAGTGTGATAGTCGCCCCCCATGTGGATCAGCACGAAGGCACCATAGCTCAGCACCATCGCGTCGTCGCGGGCAATCGCCAGTGCCGCTCGCGCCACGGCTAGCGCACGTTCCGCATCGGCGTTCGACGCTCCGGGAAACTGCATGGCTACCCGCAACAGATAGGCTTGACCGGTCATCGCCAGGGCGGGTGCGAATCCCGGATCGAGGGCAATCGACCGCTCCAGCAGCACGATCGCACGCGCATTGGCGTCGGGCCGCGAGACAAACACATCCGGTAATGCCTGTAGATAGAGATCGTATGCATCAAGGCTCTCGGGCCGCTCACGGCGTGAGCGATCGATTTCGGCTCGCTGGATTTTTGGTTCGACCACCGCGACTACGCTTTCCGTGATCCGATCCTGTACGTCGAACACGTCCTCGAAGGCCCCGTCGAACTTGTCCGCCCATATGTGCGCTCCTGAAATTCCATCCACCAATTGTGCGCTGATGCGCAGACGGTTGCCGGCTCGCCGGCCGCTTCCTTCAAGTACGTAGCGAACGCCCAGTTCCTTGGCTATCTGTCGCACGTCGACGGCATGGCCTTTGTATACGAAGCTCGAATTGCGGGCGATCACCGCGAACGACTTGAAACGGCTGAGGGCCGTGATGATGTCCTCGACTATACCGTCGACGAAGTATTCCTGTTCGGGATCACCGCTCATGTTTTCAAACGGCAGGACGGCGAGCGACGGAAACATCCCGTGGGCGACGGGTGGGATCGCTGGCGCGGGCGCGGTGTTCAGAGCATAGGCGCGCACCGGCCGAGCGATGTTCTTGAGTGTTTTTTCTCCCAAGTCGCGAAACCGCACGGTCACTCGGTCCCGCACATCGTCGAACACCTTGCCCGAGATGCAAACTCCGCCTGGCTCGGCCAGTGCTTCCAGCCGCGTGGCGATATTGACGCCGTCGCCATAGATATCGCTGCCGTCCCCGATGACGTCGCCCAGATTGATGCCGATACGCAGCACGATGCGGCGGTTCTCGGGCATCGGCTCGTTGGCCTGCGCCATCTTGTTCTGCAGTTCGATCGCCGCGGTGACGGCGTTCACCGCACTGGCGAACTCCACGAGCACCCCGTCGCCCATCACCTTGACGATGCGCCCGCCATGTTCGCGTACCGTGGGGTTGAGAATCTCAGTCCGAAGCTGCCTCAGCGCCGCCAGCGTTCCATTCTCGTCGGCACCCATCAGCCGCGAGTATCCGACCACATCGGCGACAGCGATGGCGGCAAGTCGGCGTTGGACGGGCAATTCAGCCATCTACGGTGACATCGCTTCAATATTTGTTTCCGCTAATGTTATTCTTGATGCCGGGAGAAGTCCAATAAAGCACCGCTTATTCCGGCATTGAAGGTAATGGACCCGTGGCGGACGCCGTTGCCGAAAACCTGCGCCTCGCAGGAACTCCCCGGTCGCCCATTTGTTTTACATTCTGCACCACCCAGAAGTTTGCCAAGGTGCAGTCGGCGACAGTGGAACTGATCCATGGATATGACGCGCATCCGAGATCGCATGGTGGAGCACCACGTTACGCGTCGCGGCATTCGCGATCCAAGCGTGACCGAAGCCATGCGCACGGTGCCACGCGAAAAATTCGTTCCTCCGGGCTCCGAGGAATTCGCCTATGAGGATGCGCCGCTGTCGATCGGCGAAGGCCAGACAATCTCGCAGCCGTTCATCGTGGCACTGATGCTCGAAAAGGCCAATCTGGATGCCGGCGAC
Organism: Rhizobium beringeri; assembly: GCF_004306515.1. Taxonomy (NCBI): domain Bacteria; kingdom Pseudomonadati; phylum Pseudomonadota; class Alphaproteobacteria; order Hyphomicrobiales; family Rhizobiaceae; genus Rhizobium; species Rhizobium beringeri. The sequence continues at coordinate 615,867 of NZ_SILG01000004.1, forward strand.
ACAGTGCTCGAGGTCGGAACAGGTTCCGGCTACGCTTCAGCCCTCGTGAGCCGGATAGCCAGGCATGTCTACTCCATCGAGCGCCACGAGAGGCTGGCGCTTGAGGCCAAGGAACGGTTCGAGAAACTGGGATACAGCAACATAGACGTTCGCGTGGGCGATGGCAGCAAAGGCTGGGCGGAAGCCGCCCCCTTCGATGCAATTATTGTTTCTGCGAGCGCACCAGAGGTGCCAACCGCCTTGAAAGAACAGCTGGGGCTCGGAGGGCGGCTCATCATTCCGGTCGGCCGCGGTGATGGGCAGCGCCTGAAACGCCTCACGCGCACCGGCGCCATCGCATTCGAGGAAGAAGATCTCGGCGGGGTGCTCTTCGTTCCCTTGATCGGCGAAGACGCCTGGACTGCTACCCATCCGATGTATACGGCCACGGCCCCCTCATTGCCGAAAACGGTTGCCTCGGAGCGAAGCTCTCCGCAAGACGCACAGGGAGGGTGCGGGGGGAAGATAGACAAATTGCCCGCGCTGCCGGAAGGTGTGCTCGATCATAGCGAATTTCAGCAACGGTTCTGGGCTGTTCAACGTATGTCCTGGATCGTGTTCACGCTTCTTCTGGTGACCTGCTTGCTGGGTCTGCTTGGAAGAGGCGGTCCGTTTTCACGGCAAACACTTCAATTGCCCGATGGATCCGTGGATTTTCCCGTCATCTCCCGATGGAATGCTCCCGAGGATATGACGGTGACCTTCACGCCGTCATCCGAAGACAGGGTCTTCACGATCGATCCCGCCTTTCTTCAAACCTTTTCGATCCAGGGCGTCGACCCGCCCCAAAAAGCGACCTTCGCGCGCGCGGGCAGGATAGGCTACGTGTTCCCCGCCGACCCGGCAGGGCCGACGCAGATCGTCTTCCGTCTGCAAACGCAACTCCCCGGCCCTCTTCGCGCCACCATTGGCATGGGCGGGGAGACCCGCACCCAATCCACTTTCATCTTTCCATGAGGACAGCACGGTGGATGCGGTATTACGCGGACTGGCAATCTATTTCACCCTGCTCGTGATCATCCGCTTGTCGGGAAGACGGACATTGGCCCAGATGACACCGTTCGATCTGGTGATCGTGCTGGTGATCTCCGAAACCACCCAGCAGGCGATGCTAGGAGATGACTTCTCGATCACCAACGCCGTCATTTTGATCCTCACGCTGTTTACGACCGACATCGGCCTGTCTTACGTGAAGAGGTGGTGGCCTCGCGCAGCTCATATCATCGACGGTGTTCCAACCATCCTGGTGACGGATGGCGTCTATGATGAAGGCGCGCTCAAAGGCGCCCGACTACAGAAGGAAGACGTCATGCAAGCGGCTCGAGGCCAGGAAGGCATCGAGAGCGTGGCGGAGATAAAATTTGCGATCCTCGAAGTAAGCGGCAACATCAGCATCATCAAGAAGCAGAAATCCGGCTGACAATCGATCTCTGGCGCCAAAAGGTCGATGTGATCTTGTCATTCGGCTTGTAAGTTAAAGATTGACATATGTCAGCTAAAAACTTACAAATCGGCGATGATCAAGTCGTTCAGAAACAAAGCTCTGGCAGATCTTTTTGAGACAGGCAAAACTGCAAAGATCGATGCCAAGCTGCAAAAGCGTATTCTGATCCGACTCGACCGTCTGGAACAGGCCGAAAAGCCTGATGACATGAACCTCCCAGGGTTCGACTTCCATGCCCTGAAGGGCCATAACCCCACCCGGTTCACTGTTCATGTTAACGGCCCCTGGTGCATCACATTCGAGTTCGACGGCAACGATGCCGCCCGCGTCGATTTCGAGCGATATCACTGAGGCGGCTCGGACTGGGGAATGACCTGATGCCCGTATATGAAGCGACGAGGCCGACGACGCGCTGCCCTTCCCACCCTGGGGCACTGCTTGAGGAAATCATCCCTGCAACGGGAAAAACCAAGGTGGAAATCGCGAACCTGCTTGGTATCTCGCGCCAGCAACTCTACGATATCTTGAACGAGAAGAAGCCCGTGTCGCCGAATGTCGCTGCTCGGCTTGGAAAACTGTTCGGTGATGGCCCCGCAATATGGCTGCGCATGCAGGCTGCGTATGATGCCTGGCATGCCGAACGGGAGGTAGACGTCTCGGGCATCCCGACGATCAGGGCAGCGTGATCAAAAGCGCGCTTATCCGCATTGCCGAGGCTGGCGCGAAAACATCGTGATGAGACTCTCTGACGTTTCTGAGCTTGCTGCCGGGAATACGCGTCAGAAGGATAGGTCGAGCACCCTGCCCTCGAACAGACGGTCCCGGGAGCCTTCGAGATGCGCCTTCATCAGTCTTTGTGCATCGTCAGGTCGGCCATCGGCGATCGCCTTGTAGATGGCGTTATGCTCTTCATAGACCTGTTCCAACCCTTGGCGAGGGCCGAGCAAAGAGAGGCCGTGGAGATGCATGCCAACGGCGATATGGGCCTTCAGCGCATCGATCGAGGCCGTGTAATAATGATTGTTGGCAGCCTCCGTCACCGCGCGGTGGAAGAGAAAATCGGCGTCTGTGCGGTGAAGCTGATGGCTGGTCGCCTCACGCAGATCCGCAAGCGCGCTGGCGATCTTCTGAATGGCCTGCTCATTGCGGCGCTTGGCGGCGAAATAGGCCGCCGCCGGCTCGATCGTCAGGCGGAACTCGTAGCAGCGCTGGATGTCGGCGATCGTCTTGACCGGCGAATAGGCAAGCTGCGTCGTCGGCGATCCATGCGCACTGACGAAGGTGCCGGCGCCCTGCCGTGCATAGACCATGCCCTGATCGCGCAGGCGCGCCAGCGCATCGCGGACGATCGGCCGCGACACACCCAGCATCGAGGCAAGCTCATGCTCGCCGGGAAGGCGTGAATCCGGCGGATAGTTTCCGCCGCGAATACGCTCGAGCAACTGGTCGAAGACGCGATCGACCAGCTTGACGGCCTTGCCGCGTTCGGGCTTGCCCGGCGGGCCGGCTTCCGCGTTCAAAGACTCGCCATTCACTTCAGCCACGTCATTCTCCCCGGCGGTATCTTACTATGCCGCCCGATTCCAAAGAACCAGTCTTAGCAAACTATCGGGATTGCCGAAGCCCCCCGACTTCACGGCGCACCGAAAATGCCGCCCGTCGGCTGCCGTGACATCGAACCACGGCACGCCAGCTTCGATTTCGCCCTTCGGCGCCAGCACTCTGACCCCCAGCGCCTGGAAAACGGCAAGCGCCGTATCGCCGCCGCCGACCATCAGCATGTCAGGCCTCGTATCGTCGATGACCGATCTGACGCCTGCCGCAAAACGGCGGGCGACCAATGCCGTATCGACGGCCATATCGCCGGTGCAACGCAGCAGCGCCGGCAACGCCATGCCCTCCCCGCCTTCGATTTCTCCGATCGGCGCGTCCATCACCATGCGCAAAACGCCCGAGGCTTCGAGCCGGTCCATCTGGGTAGCGGTAATCGGGTCGCGCGAGCCAAAGGCGAACAGGGTACGCCGGGTCGCCGCAAACTCCGGCACCGATTGCCGCCCCGTCTCGCCGAGCTGACGGGCAAGTGCTGCACCCAGACCCCGTGCGCCGACCGCAAGCGTCAGCCGCCAGTCATGATCGGCAACGATCTGGTCGAGATCACTATCGTCCTTCGCATCGGCAACAGCAACATTGCCCGCACGGCCTTCGAACAGATCGGCGATCGGCAGTGGCTTGTCGACGCCGCGGCCGACAACACAGCCTCTATAGGTTACGCGCTCCTGATCGGGAATAGCAGGCGCAACCAAGATAGCCTCCAGGCCGAGCGCATCGGCCAGCGCCAGGCTTTCCGCCGCGACATTGCCCTTCAGCCGGGAGTCGATCTTCTTCATCACGACTGCGGGCTGAAGGCCGCAAAGCGCCTCGGTCGCGAGGCGCACCCTTTCGGCAGCCTCGCTCTCGCCGAGCGCACGCGAAGCTGTGTTGACGACGACGACATCACAGCCGGTGGCGATCGCATCCTCCGCGGCCCCGACGTCGACAGCGACCGCAACCGAAAGGCCGGCTTCGACGAAGGGCGTTCCGGTATCGAGCGCACCCGTCAGATCATCGGCGACGATAACGGCCTTCAGCGTCATGCGGTCTGTCCGGTGTTGACGGCGTGACAGGCGACGAGATGGCCGGGCTTCGTCTCCTTCCACGCGGGAATGACCTTGCTGCAGACATCCATGGCGATTGGGCAGCGCGTGTGGAACCGGCAGCCCGACGGCGGGTTCAGCGGGCTCGGCACGTCACCTTGCAGGATCTGGCGCTGACGTGTGCGCTCATGCTCGGGATCGGTCTCCGGAACGGCCGACAGCAGCGCCCTGGTATAGGGATGCAGCGGATTGTCGAAGAGTTCCTCGCGGGTGGCAAGTTCGGCGAGCCGCCCGAGATACATGACGCCGACGCGAGTGCTGATGTGGCGCACGACGGCGAGATCATGGGCGATGAAGAGATAGGTCAGCCCGTATTTTTCCTGCAGATCGAGCAGCAAGTTGATGATCTGTGCCTGGATCGACACGTCCAGCGCCGAAATCGCCTCGTCGCAGACGATGAATTTCGGCTGGCAGGCGAGCGCGCGGGCAATGACGACGCGCTGGCGCTGGCCGCCGGAAAGCTCGTGCGGGTAGCGCTGGGCAAACCGCGTGGACAGGCCGACATCGGTGAGCAGCGTCGCCACCCTCTCCTTCAGTTCCGCCTTGGTGCAGAGCTTGTGGAAGAGGATCGGCTCGCCGATCGCCTCGCCCACCGTCATGCGCGGATTGAGTGTCGAATACGGATCCTGGAAGACGATCTGCAGGTCGCGGCGGAAGGGCCGCATCTGTTTTTCATCGAGCGTCGCGAGATCCTGGCCCTTGTAGACGACCTTGCCGCTGGTCGTCTTGTAGAGGTTGAGGATGGTGAAACCGGTCGTCGATTTGCCGCAGCCGGATTCGCCGACGAGACTCAGCGTCTCGCCTTCCATGATGTCGAGATTGACATTGTCGAGCGCATAGACGGTCGCCGAACGCTCACCGAAGGCGCCGAGCTTGACGTGGAAATGCTTGACCAGGTTTTCGACCTTGAGCAGCGGTTGAGCACCCATCATGCGGCCTCCTGCATTCTCTGGACGACGAAACAGGCGGCGCGGTGATTGCTGCTGCCGCTCAAAGGTTCGAGCTGCGGCACCTTTTCGTGGCAGATGTTTTCGGCAAGCGGACAACGCGGCGCAAACGGACAGCCCTTCGGCCGGCGGCCAGGCTCCGGCGGCGTGCCACCGATCGAGCTCAGCCGGCTTGCCGGCGGGTCCGAGAGCTTCGGGATCGATGACAGCAGGCCGCGCGTATAGGGATGGCTCGGGCGGGCATAGAGCTCGTCGACCGGCGCATCTTCGACCACCGTGCCGGCATAAAGCACGGCGACGCGATCGACGAGGCCGGCGATCAGCGCCAGGTCGTGGGTGATCCAGACGACCGACATGCCGAGCTTGGCCCTGAGATCCTTCACCAGATCGACGATCTGGGCCTGAATGGTGACGTCGAGCGCCGTCGTCGGCTCGTCGGCAATCAAAAGCTTCGGATTGCAGGCAAGGCCGATTGCGATCATCACGCGCTGGCGCATGCCGCCGGAAAGTTCGTGCGGATAGGCCTGCAGGCGCTCTTCCGGGCCAGGAATACCGACAAGGCGCAGAAGCTCGACGGCACGTCTGCGGGCCTCCGCCTTTTTCATTCCGCGGTGATAGATCAGCGGCTCGCAGATCTGGTCGCCGACGCGCATCACCGGATTGAGCGAGGTCATCGGATCCTGGAAAACGAAGCCGATATCGCCGCCGCGCACCTTGCGCAGCTCCCTATTCGACATCGTCTGCAGGTCGCGGCCGTCGAATGTCGCCGATCCCTTGGTGACTTTGATCTTGTTCGGCAGGAGCCGCATCAGGCTCAGCATGGTCAGGCTCTTGCCGCAGCCGGATTCACCGACGACGCCAAGGGTCTCGCCCCTGTCGACATGGAGATCGATGCCGTCGACGACGATGGCGGGGCCGTTGCGGCCATCGATTTCGACGGTGAGGCCCCTGACATCGAGCAGGCGGTCGGTGCTTTTCGTGTCCATCATTTGCTGCCCCGCGGATTGAGCGCGTCGTTGAGACCGTCGCCAAGGAAGCTGAAGGCAACCGAGGCAAGGCCGAGCACGGCCGCCGGAGCGGCGAGAAGGTGGGGATAATGCTGCCAGACACGCAAGCCGTCCGAGATCATGTTGCCCCAGCTCGGCGTCGGCGGATTGACCCCGACGCCAAGGAAGCTGAAAGCACTTTCCAGCACCATCGCCGTGCCGAGACCGGCGCTGACCGAGACGATCAAAGGCCCCAGCGCATTCGGAATGACGTAACGCTTGATGATGATCCAGTTCGACAGGCCGAGCGCCTGGGCCGCGGTGATATAGGGCCGGCTGCGGATCGAAAGCACCTGGGCGCGGACGAGACGGGCGTAAGGCGGCCAGGAGATCAGCGCCATCGACCCGAAGACGAGAATGAAATCCACCCACATGGTTTCGCGGTAGAAGGGATTGAGGGTCGCGAGGTAACGCGCCTCCATCCATTTGCTGATCGGCGATTTCAGCGAGGCGTTGATGACGACGACGAGCAGCAGGTTGGGAACCGACATCGTCACGTCGGTCAGCCACATGATGGCGCGATCGAACGGATTGCCGAAGAAACCGGCGACGGCACCGAGCACGAGACCGATCAGCACGGCGAAGACGGTGACGATGACGGCGACGAGGAAAGCGGTGCGCGTGCCGAAGACCACACGGCTGAAGACGTCGCGGCCGAGATCGTCGGTTCCGAAGAGGTGGCTCATCGACGGCAGGACGTTGCGGGCGTTGAGATCCTGGCTCAGATAATCATAGGGAGTGAGGTAAGGCCCGAAGATCGCGGTAAAGGCGAGGATCACGACGATGACGAGGCCGAAGATGGCGAGCCGGTTGCGCTTTAATCGATACCAGGCGTCGCGCCACAGGCTGACCGGTTCTTCAACGGTTTCGATGGTGGAAAGAGGGATGGCGGACATGGTCAGCGGCTCCTTCTTGAATCATTGGCGCGCGGATCGAGCAGCGGATAGAGCACATCCACCAGGAGGTTCGACACCATCACCAGGAACGATCCGATCAGCGTGATCGCCAGAATGACGGGATAATCGGAATTGATCAGCGCCTGCACCGTCAACCGGCCGAGGCCCGGCAGGCCGAAGACGAGTTCGACGAAGATCGCGCCGTTGACGATGGTGATCATGATCAGGCCGAGCTGCGTGACGACGGGCGTCAGCACCGGCCGCAGGATGTGGCGCAACGCCACGATGATCTCGGGCACGCCCTTGGCGCGGGCGGTCCGGACGAAATCCTCCGACAGGACCTCGATGACGGCGGCACGCGTCTGACGCACGATCAGTGCGATAGGCTGGAAGGAAAGGACGAGCAGCGGCAGCAGGATACGGACATCGAGGATGCCGCCCCAGCCGTAGGGAACGCTTGCACCCGGCAGCAGCACGATGAGGCCGACCATCAGCAGCGGACCGGCGACATAGGCCGGGATCGCCCAGAGGAAGAGTGCGGAGCCCAGAATGGCATAATCGATGCACGAATTCTGGTTGAGCGCGGCGATCATGCCAAGCGGGATCGCAACGACGGCGGTCAGAATGATGGAACAGAGGGCAAGCTGGAAGGAGACGGGTGCGGCGGCTGAGACCATCGCCCAGACGGAGCGCCCCGATGTCAGCGAGTTGCCAAATTGGCCGTGCAGCAGGTTCCAGATGTAAAGGCCGAACTGGACGATGAAGGGCTTGTTGAGGCCAGCACTTTCGCGAATGGCTTCGATGCGCTGCGGATTATAGGCGACGTCGCCCGGTGCGCGCAGGAAGATCAGCTTGATCGGATCGCCGGCGCCATAGAAGGCCAGCGCGTAAACGGCCAGCATCACCACCAGAACGGACGGAATCCAGATGGCAAATCGGGTTAGCACGTAGCGCAGCAAGGCCACCTCCCACCTGTTGTTCGATGCGTTCCCGCTTTTGGCTGCGATCGCATCTCTTCTTCTTGAAACTTGCGCGAAGGCCTTGCGGCCTTCGCGCGGTTTATCACCGACAGGGACGGTTTCCGCCGATCAACCGATGGAAATGTTCCACGGTTCGACGACCTGCCAGTCAAGGTTCTTTTCCAGGCCTTTGACATCCTTGGTGGCCCAGCGCGACATCGCCTGAGAATACCATGGAATGAAGGCCCAATCCTCGCGGAACGCCTTCTGGGCTTCCTGGGCGAGAGCGATGCGCTGCGGATCATCTGCAGCCTTGGTCGTGGCTTCGGCAAGGGCACTGTCGACCTTGTCGTTCTTGTAGCCACCGAGCTTGTTCTGCGCGTTGGACGAGGTCGAGGCGATGCTGCCTGCCAGATAGGAGACGGCATCCGGCACGCGGGTGCCGACGTCGTCGCGGAAGATCTGGACCGAGTTCTGATCCGGACCCGCATAGGAATCCTGCTGCGGCTTCATGTCGACGGCAGTGATGCCGAGATTCTGGCGCCACTGCTCGGCAATGAACTGGGCGGCAGCCTGAATGGCCGGCCCCGAGATGCCGACGAAGAGGATCTTCGGCAGGCGCTCCGGACCGCCGTAGGTCGATTCCGCAAGCAGCTTCTTGGCAGCCTCCGGATCGTAGGGATAGGGCTCGAAGCCGGAATTCTCCGCACCTGGGACCGAGTTGAGGATCTGATCGGCCTTCTTATGCGGCCCGTCGGGATAGGAAGCCTTGAACAGGCCGTCGCGATCGACCGCCATGATCAGTGCCTGACGAACCTTCGGATCGTCCATCGGCGCACGAGAGATGTTGAACCAGAAGTGCTGGCTGGTCGGGATCAGCGGGCCGGCGGAAAATTCCGGGCCGAGATCCTGGATGATGGTCGAGGTGATCAGCTCGGTATGGGCGTTGAACTCGCCCGACTTGATCAGCGACGTCGCGGTGACATTGTCCTCGATCGAGGTGATATCAATACGGGCAAGCTTTGGCTTTGGTCCGAAGAAGTTCTCATTCGGCTCGAAAGCGAGTTTGCCGGCGTCGATGTCGATGCTCGTGAGTTTGAACGGACCCGAGAAGACCGGCTTACTGTCAGGCTTGTACCAGTCGATAATCTCCTCGCCGTCGCTGCCGCGCGACTGCGACGCCTTGGTAATCGGCGCGATGTGGTTTGCCAGGCGCATGAAGAAGATTGGGTCTGCAGCAGCCAGCGTTACGACGACCGTTCCTTCGTCGGGTGTCGCGACACCGGTCAGTTCGGTGCCGGAGCCGGCGGCGATTTCGGCGTAACCCTTGACCCTGCTCAGCACCTGGTCGGCGCGCTGGTTCTTGGTGTTCGGCATCGAGGAGACTTCCCACGACCCCTTGACATCGGCCGAGGTGATCTTACTGCCGTCGGAGAAGACAGCCTTCGGGTCGAGCTTGAAGGTCCAAACGGTGTTGTCGGCCGATTCCCAGCTGGTGAAGACGTAGGGCTTGATATTGCCTTGGCTGTCGAAATACATCGGCGATGCCCACCAGATGGAATTCCAGCGGAACGTTCTGCCGCCGCCGCGCAGCGGCGACCAGTCCTGGTCGAAGGCCGGATTTGCGACCTTCAGGACCTGGCCTTCATCGGCCATGACGATGCGGGCATTCATCCCGAATACGGTGAGGCCGACGCCGGCTGCAAGGCCGAGCTTCAGCGCGTTACGACGTGATATATTGGTTTTATCCGATTGATCAGACATGGCATTCCTCCCAGAGTGAATTCGGCAGCGCTCTCCCTGCACCTGCCAGGCGCAGCACAATCCGTTCCGTATCGTTCTCTCGTTATTGTAAATATGTCAACAAAAAATCGCAATTTCAATTCGAACAAAATTTTCTTCTGAAAATATATAAGTTATAACAGATAGATAACTTTTCAGAGCGGCGTTACAGCATTTTGTCTTCTTGACAAAAGATCGGCAATGGAAAAGTTCTTTGCACTCCATCGCGACAGACGAATGACAACTGGAATGCGCAACCGGGCGGTTCGAACACGGATCCCCAGACAGGACGCGCCGAGGAGGGCGAAATGAGCCATCACAGGATTACAGGCGTTTTCAGCGCCTCCGCAACGCCGCTGACAGCAGAGAATACGCCGGATTTCGCCCTTTTCACCGATCATTGCCGGCAGTTGCTGGCCGAGGGATGCCATGGCGTGGCGCTGCTCGGCACGACGGGCGAGGCCAATTCCTTCTCCGGCGCCGAGCGCCGCGCCATTCTGGAAGCTGCACTGAAGGCCGGCATTCCTGCCGACAGACTTTTGCCGGGCACCGGCGTCGTCGCCATTCCCGAGACCGTGGAACTCACCCGGCACGCGCTGTCGCTTGGCGTCACCAAGGTGGTGATGCTGCCACCATTCTACTACAAGGGCGTCTCCGACGAAGGTCTCTTCGCCGCCTATTCGCAGGTGCTGGAAAAGGTCGCCGACACCCGCCTGCAGGTCATCCTCTATCATATTCCGCAGGTCTCAGGCGTTCCGCTATCCATTCCGCTGATCGGGAGACTGATTGCCGCCTTCCCGGAAACGGTCGTCGGCATCAAGGAATCTGCCGGCGATTTCAACAACATGCAGGCGGTCATCGCCGCATATCCCGGTTTTTCGGTGCTGGCGGGCGCCGATCCGCTGCTGCTGCCGCTGCTGAAGGCCGGCGGTGCCGGCTGCATCACCGCAACATCCAATCTCGTCGCGAATTCGCTGCGTACCGTCTACGATCATGTCCATGACGAGGCCCGCGCCGCCGATGTCGAGGCGGCGCAGGCTCGCATCAACGCCTATCGCACGCTTTCCAATTCCTACGTCCAGATCCCGACCATCAAGGCGATGGTGGGGCTGAAGACCGGCAATCCTGCCTGGAAGCGCACGCGCGCGCCGCTGATGCCGCTCGGCGATGCCGATTATGCCGCGCTCGCCGAAAGCTATGCCAAGCTGCCTTGAGGAGATCCGTCATGAGTTTTACCGGCCTGCCTCCGGAAGCCGTTCCGGCCCTGATGACCGGGGCTATCGCCCCTCACCCCATCGTCGAGGGTCGCGCCGATGCCTATCTGCCCTCCCCCTGCATCCAGAACCATGCCGCAAATCTCGCCTTTCTGCCCGACGGCACCCTGACCTGCGTCTGGTTCGGCGGCACGATGGAGGGCATGGGTGATATTTCGATTTACATGTCGCGGCTGACACTTGGCTCCGAGCGCTGGTCCGTGCCGGAAAAGATGAGCGACGACCCGGAGAAATCCGAACAGAACCCGTTGATTTTCAACGCTGCAGACGGAAAAATATGGCTGCTCTATACCTCGCAGACGTCCGGAAATCAGGACGGTTCAGTTGTCAAATGCCGGATTTCAGACGATGGCGGCCAGACCTTCGGCCCGGTCCAAATCCTCTGTGACAGCCCTGGCACCTTCGTTCGCCAGCAGATCGTCGTGAACGGTCGGGGCGACTGGCTGCTTCCGGTCTTCCGCTGCTTCGGCCTGAACGGCCAGCGCTGGAGCGGCGATGCCGATACGGCGGCCGTGCTGATGTCGCGTGATGGCGGCGCGACCTGGCAAATGCACGATATTCCAGACAGTATTGGCGCGGTGCACATGAACATCCTGCCGCTTGGCGGCGACGAGATGATCGCCTTCTATCGCAACCGTTTCGCCGAAAACATCCTCTCCAGCCGATCATCCGATGGCGGCGCGACCTGGAGTGCGCCCGAACCCACCGGACTGCCGAACAACAACTCCTCGATCCAGGCCACGATCCTGAATGATGGTGCAATCGCAATGGTTTACAACCATTCGAATGCCGGCACGTCGGATGCGCGGCGCCAGTCTCTCTATGACGAAATCGAGGGTGGCGACGCTGGAGAGACCTCCGTCGTTGCCGATAACAGCGCACGCAAGGCCGTCTGGGGTGTTCCGCGCGCGCCGCTGAGCCTGGCGATATCAAGGGATGGCGGCAAGAGCTTTCCGCATCGCATCGATCTCGATACCGGCGACGGCTTCTGCCTCAGCAACAATTCGAAGGATTCGCTGAACCGCGAATTCTCCTATCCGTCGATCGTCCAGGGCGGCGACGGCACGCTCCATATCGCCTACACCTACTACCGGCGCGCCATCAAATATATCAGCCTCGCCCCGCAATCCCTGCCCTGAGCAAAGCGGTAGCCGGAATATCCTAACCTGCGTCCGACCGCATGCGGAAAGATGCCGGATGACAACGGCTGTGGGTTTGCTGACGGGAGAAATTGACAACAGGGTCGGATTATTCGCCGCCGTGGCAAAGATGATGGCCAGCTGTGCCTGAAATGCCGTTTTCATCAGCGCAATTCCAATAACATATTGATATTGTTATAGATGCGTGTGCGTCAGTGCTGGCTTGAAGCGCGGCCGATCGCACATCGAGAGATAAAAAATTCCGCCCCTAGGAATGCTGACTTGACTTTGATCTTACAACTTTACATTAAAGGGGGCGAGGATATTGCCGCAAGATCTTGCAGGGAGGACTGGTTCATGGCCAGCTTGGGTTCGCCAATCACGATAGTTCGGCCGCATCTGATCGAATTCGGCGTCGGCACGGCGGGAAAGCTCGGCAAATGGGCTGATGAAAAGGGCTATCGGCGCACGCTCGTCATCTCCGATGCCTTCAACGCTTCGCGCGTCGATGTGCTGGAGCTGAAGGGCGAGGTTACGGTCTTTGCCGAAGTGACGCCCGAACCGGATACGGCCAATCTCGAAAAAGTCCTGGAGGCGGCAAACGCCGCCAATGCCGAGCTGATCGTCGGCTTCGGCGGCGGCAGCGCCATGGATCTGGCAAAACTTGCCGCCGTACTTGCCGGCTCCGCCCAGACGCTGCACGAGGTCGTCGGTCCGAACAAGGTGCACGGGCCGCGCAAGGTGGCGCTTGCCCAGGTACCGACGACATCGGGCACCGGCAGCGAGGCCGGCATTCGCGCGCTCGTCACCGATCCCGCCACGATGGCAAAGCTTGCGGTGGAAAGCCTGCATATGCTGGCCGATATCGCCGTCATCGATCCGGCCCTGACCTTCAGCGTCCCTGCCCGCACGACGGCCGCCACCGGCGTCGATGCCATGGCCCATTGCGTCGAGGCCTTCACCAACCGCAAGGCCCATCCGATGGTCGACATCTATGCGATCGAGGGAACGCGCCTCGTCGGCAAATATCTCGCCCGCGCCGTCAAGGACGGCAATGACGCCGAGGCGCGCGCCGGCCTGTCGCTCGCCTCGCTTTACGGCGGTTTCTGCCTCGGCCCGGTCAACACCGCCGGTGGCCATGCGCTTGCCTATCCCCTCGGCACGCGCTGGCATGTGGCCCATGGCGCGGCCAATGCGCTGATTTTTCCGCATGTTCTCGCCTTCAATACACCGTCCGCGCCTGAGAAAACCAAGGCGGTGATGGAAGCGCTTGGGCGTGAAACCTCCGGGAACATCACCTCCGTCTTCGATGCGGCTTACGCTTTCTGCGCCGAACTCGGCATCGAGATGAAGCTTTCCGGCCTCGGCGTGCCGGAAACCGATCTCGACGCCATGGCCGACGATGCCTTTGCCATTCGCCGTCTGCTCGATAACAATCCGCGAGATCTCTCTCGCGCCGACATTCGCGCGATTTACGCGGCTGCCTTTTAAGCGGTAAGGTTTTTTAGAAGGGACTCGATCGATGGACAGGAATGCGAAAGTTGCCGTGACGCTCGGCGATCCGGCCGGCGTCGGCCCCGAGGTGATCGTCAAGGCCTTGGCAGCCCTTCCAAGAGAAGAACGCCGCGATTTCGTGATTGTCGGCAATGTCGAAGCGCTGGAGCGCGCCGACCGCGTCACCGGCGCCGGGCTGCGGTTCGGGCCTGCCGATGCGCCCGGTGACGACAGGATCGCCGTCGACGAGGTCGCGCTCGGCGCGGCTCTGCCCGAAATCGGCAAGGTCAGTCCCGTCGCCGGCGACGCTTCGGTGCGCTACATCACCCGCGCCGTCGATCTCGCCATGTCGGGGCAAGCCGATGTCATCGTCACCGCGCCGATCAACAAGGAAGCGATGAATCTTGCCGGCCATCACCATGACGGTCACACCGGGTTGCTCGCGCATCTCACCGGCTCGAAGAGCTCCTTCATGCTGCTCGCTTCCGAGCGGCTGAACACCATCCACGTCTCCACCCATATCTCGCTGAAGGGTGCGATCGAGCGCGCCAAGACCGAGCGGGTGCTCGCCACCATCGAAGCCGGTCACTGGCATTTCCTGCGACTCGGCCGCAAGGCACGCATCGCCGTTGCCGGCCTCAATCCGCATTGCGGCGAAAACGGCCTGTTCGGCACCGAGGACATGGAGTTCCTGGCGCCCGCCGTCGAGCAGGCGCAGGCAAAGGGCATCGACGTCGTCGGGCCGATCTCGGCCGATACGGTGTTTGCCCGCGCCTACAACGGCGCTTTCGATCTCGTCATCGCCCAGTATCACGACCAGGGCCATATCCCGATCAAGCTTGTTGCCTTCGACACCGCGGTCAACGTCTCGCTCGGCTTGCCGATCGACCGCGTCTCGGTCGACCACGGCACCGCCTTCGACATCGCCGGCACCGGCAAGGCCAACCACGTCAACATGCTCTCGGCCATCGCCTATGCCAGGCTGATGGCTCGCTCGCCGCGGCGGGAGGTGTGAACTGCCGACCCCATCACATGCCGAACAAGCGGCGATCCCAGAAGACGGGTTGGTGGAGGCTTGTCGTGATCGACGGGAATTCCGGGTGGGCCGGATTGATCAGCACATTGCGGTCGACGCGGGCGACGACGCTTGGGACCAGCAGGATGGCGCTGCGCTTCTCCTGGCACCAGCGTTCGCCGAAAGCCTTGCTGACGTTCGCCGGCATGCTGTCCCAGCCCGGCAGCGCAGGCTCGGAGAAGACCTCGTAGCTTAGCCCACGCGGCAGGGTGATCGTGACATAGTGCTGGTTGGGCGGCAGCCGCCCGCTGCCGTGGACGAGCTTTTCGAGCAGTGCGGTCGAATAGTGCTCGCTGGTGTAGATGATCGGGCTGCCCGATGTGTTCCATCGTCCCGGCGCGATGGTCGAGCCGGTGGCGTCGAAGATCGGATAGGTTCCACTGGGATCTCCGATGCGGATGGATGTCAGCGTACGGTCGAGATGCTGTGCGCTCACGCAGCGCTGCCGTATTTCAGGCTTCCGAGGATATCGAGTACGAGCTCGCCGCCGATCTCGCTCTGGATGACCACGTCGATCGGTCGCCTGTCTTCCAGCATTGCATGCGGGCGAAACAGGAAATCGCGCGCCTCGGTCTCGGTCTGCCAGACATCGAGCGCTGATCCCCAGACACGCGCCAGGCGAGCGAGCTTTATGCCTTCATCGGAGGAAAGCCGATGCTTCGATTTGCGCCGCTCATAGGTGGCCTTCGGAACGAGCCTATATTTGAACTGGGTATCATCAGGCGCCAGAAGCAGCGCCATGCGATCAAGCGCCTTGACCGGCAAGCCTTCCTCGATGCTGGAGAGCAGGCCAAAGGCGGAGCGCGACGCCGGTTCCCGGGCGGGCAGTCCGAGAACGTCGGCGATGACTGCAAATCCCATCATGGTCATGGATCCTTTTCACTTGAGGTTATATTTAGTCTCAAGTGAGACGATGTTCAAGAGTGCCATCCCGGCTTATCTTCGATAGCAGCGGGTTGTCGTGCGCGCCGGAGATCTCTATATTTTTCGAAGGCACGAACAACGAAGGAGGTTGCCTATGTCACCGCGGGACGCCTGATCCAGCAATATCAAGACTTCTGCCTTTCCAAGGGCATTAATTTCATACGCATCGAATCCGTACGGCCGCATGACGATACCACGCTCTTCTGCAGCGCTGGAATGCAGCAGTACAAGCCCCTCTTCTCCGATCCCTCCCATAGTGGAACCGTCGCAAACAGCCAGGCTTGCCTGCGCATGGGCGACCTCGACGAGATTGGCGACGGAACTCATCTTCTTCATTTCACCATGCTCGGCCTTTTCTCCTTCAGGGAAATGACCGTCGGCAACGCCATCGACTTCTGGCTCGAGTTTCTGGAAACGGTGGGGCTCGTGCCGGATCATGTGACGATCCATCCGGACCGCCTGGTGGAATGGCCGCCGCTCTATGGTGGGCGCGTGCCCATCGTGCCGGATCCCGAATGCATATGGAGCGATGGCAACATCAGCGGATACTGCACCGAGTTCTATAAGGACGGCGTCGAGATCGGAAACATCGTCAACCCGCTTGGAAGCTGCATCGATGTCGGCTTCGGTCTCGAGCGTCTCGACATGATCGTCAACGGCACGCCGCAAGTCGATGCGCTCGGAACGCTGTGCGAGACGATCATGACAATCGTGGAAAGCGGCTACCGGCCGGGCAACAAGGAGCAAGGATACGTCTTGCGAAAACTGCTCCGTCGCATCCACAAGATGGGCGGCACGCTCGATCATCCCTTCTTCGTGGAAGAGGTCGAACGCCAGAAGCGACTGCGCGTCAAATATCTGCGTTTGCTTGACCGCCATTCCGAGATGAGTCCCGACTGGTGGTTCGACACCCATGGCATCGATCTCTCCGACATCGGGGAGACGATGAACGAATAGCGGAACAAGGCCTCCCGCAGATAAAGCGGGAGGCCCTGCCATATCCTGGAAAGCGTCAGCGTTTCGGCCATCCCCTGTTTGCCCAGGCGACGAGCCAGTCATGGAGATGTGCTGCCCGCATTGAACGCTTTCAGTTGCGCGCCGGCTGCAGCCGACGGAAAATCCGCTCGATCTGGGAAACAGCGGCAAAAAAGACGATGCCGGAGAAAGATGCGAGCACGACGGCGGCAAAGAGCCTTTCCGCCTGATAGTTGAATGTCGACTGGATAATGACAGCACCCAGCCCCTGGTTCGAGCCGATCCACTCCCCGACGATCGCGCCAATCACACAGGTGGTTGCCGAAATGCGCAGCGACGCAAAGAGTAAGGGGGCGGATCGTGGGGCGCGCAGGCGCCAGAACGTCTCCCACCCGCTCGCCGAAAGCACATGCATCAGGTCAAGCTCACTCGCAGTCGCCAGATTGAGGCCCCGGGCGGTATTCACGAGCGTTGGGAAGAAGCAGATGAGAGCGGCGATGATGACCTTTGGCAGCATGCCGAGGCCGAAGATGAGGATGATGATCGGCGCAAGCGCCAGCACGGGAATCGTGTTGAAGAGCAGGACAACGGGAAAATAGGCGGCCTGGAAGCGCGGATTATAGACAAAGGCAACCGCCAGGATCACAGCGAGACTATTGCCCAAGAGGAAGCCGAGGCCCGCCTCACCCCATGTCGGGATCGCATTCGACAGAAGGAAGCGCCATTCGATGCCAAGCGTGCGCAGGATCGCCAGCGGCGTTGGAACGATATAGGCCGGAATACCGAGAGCCGGCACCAGCCATTGCCAGGCGAGAAGCAGCGAGAGGGCGCCGATGACAGGAAGGCCGACCGCCTCGGTGAGTGACAACGGACGATGCGTCATGCAGCCGAATTCCCCTGCTGCAGCAATCCCCGCAGACGGGCGGCGGTCTCCTGGACATCGAGGCTCTCGCGCCGACAGAGCCCGCGCTCGTCTTTCAGCGGTGCAAGGTCGATCAGCGCCTGAACGCGACCCGGATTGGCCGCAAGCACCAGCACGCGTCCGCCGAGATAGATCGCCTCGATGACGCTGTGGGTGACGAACAGGATGGTCGTGCCGGTTCGGCGCCACACGTCCAGAAGCTCGTCGTTCAGTCGTTCGCGGGTGATCTCGTCGAGCGCACCGAAGGGTTCGTCCATGAGCAGGATATCCGGCTCGCATTGAAGCGCGCGCGCAATGGCGACACGCTGGCGCTGGCCCCCAGACAATTGGTGCGGATAGCGGTCGGCCAGATGCGACAGGCCGACCAGTTCGATCCAGTGGTCGGGTCGCGGATCGACCGATCGCGAGACGCTCTTCTTCCCCACTTGCAGCGGCAGCGCAACATTCTCCCTCACGGTCCGCCACGGCAGCAGCGTTGCGTCCTGGAAGACGAAGGCGACTTCGCGCCGCCGGCGCGCCTCCGAGGCTGTCTTACCGAGCACCGACAGCCGCCCGTCAAGCGGCGGAAGAAGATCCGCCACCGCACGCAGCAAGGTCGACTTGCCGCAGCCGGAGGGACCGAGAATGGTCAGAAACTCGCCCCTGCCGACGCTGAGGTCGACGCCGGACAGAATGCGGGTCGTCTCGACAGCGCCGGCATAGCCGACAGCCAAGTCCCTGGTTTCGATGGCCGCTGCTTCAGGCAAATCCGCTCTCACGCAATCTTCGGACGGTCGCCCGCCGTCATGTCGAGGATCTCAGTCGTATAGCAGTCCTCCAGCTTCGGCGCGCCGCTCTTGAATTGGCCGATCTTGTCGTAGACGGAAATCTGCTCGGCAATAGCGGCCGGATCGAAGCTGCCCCAGCCATCCCTACCGGTCGCCGTGTCAAAGCTCAGCGACAGGATGCGCGACACCGTCTTCAGCTCTACGGCAAGATCGAGCTGCGGATAGGCTTCCACCGTCAGTTTGACTGCCTCTTCAGGATGTTCATGCGTCCAGGCCCAGCCCTTGGCGACGGCGCGCAGCACCTTTGCCAGCGTCTCGGCATGGCCACTCACGGCATCGTCGGTGGCAAAATAGACATTGGCGTAGGACGGCAGGCCCGTGTCTTTCATCATCAGATCGATGCGGTCTGGGCCGATGATGGAAAGGGCCTGCGTGTTGGTGATCCATCCGGTCACGGCATCGACCTGGCCGGTCATCAGCGGCGTCATGTCGAAGCCGATATTGGTGATGGTCAGGCTCGAGGGATCGATATTGTTCTTCAGCAGAATGGCATCGAGCACGTAACGAGCCGTCGGCTGGATGCCGATGCGCTTGCCGACCATATCCTTGACGGTGCGGATCGGCGCCTTGGGCAGCGAATAGAAGGCGAAAGGCGCCATGCGGAAACCGCAGGCGAAGATCTTGATCGGCACGCCAGATGACCTGGCAAGAAGAAGCTGTGCCGAATCCGAGAATTGGCCGAGCTGCGCATCACCCGTGATCACGGGCGGCACCGTCGCCGAATTGGGACCGCCAGGGGAAAACTCGACGTCGAGACCCTCGGCCTCGAACAGGCCCCGCTTGACTGCGACGATATCGCCGATCTGCCCATTGCTCATCAGCCAATCATATTTGATGACGACCTTGGATGCGGCGGCTTTCGAGTGACGCGGCACGAACACGCTGATCCCTGCCGTCGCGGCGGCAAGGGCAAAGGCTCCGCCCTTCAGGACGGTCCGCCTGCCGACCACGATTTGTTTGTCATCCCCGTTCATTTGCTTGCCTTTCCCCTTGTTGGATTGTTGGACGACCGGCCGATTGCGCTCGCTATTGCGGGCCGATGTCGCCGATCGGGCCACCTGCGGACCACGCATAGATTTCCCAGAGATTGTCGTCAGGATCGGCGAAATAGACGCATCGAGCGTTCCAGACATAGTCCTGCGGCGGCGCGTGGAAGAGCACGCCCGCAGCTTTCAGCTCCGCATAGGCAGCATCGACCTGCTCTGGCGAGGCAAGCTCGATGGCCGCGCAGGCCTTGTGCGCACCTGGAGGGGCACGGCGGCTTGAGACACCGGTATTCTCGGCGATATGCTCGATCTTCCACAACGCAAGCGTCACGCCCGCCCCTTTGAAATCGGCAAAGCCCGGAGCCCGGCGGCGCGGCTTGAAGCCAAGTCGCTCGACATAGAAGGCCGATGCTTTGTCGATATCCTCGACCAAAAAGCAGATGTCGGTAATCGGATTGGTTTGGGCAAAAGCGGTCATATGGGCCTCCTGATGGGAAAAGCCTGGCAGACCGCAGCCTCAAGAGATTTCAAATTCGTGCGGTTGTCTTTCGCAAAACTGCTGATCTGTCATCGGCAAGAGCCGGCTCAAAGACGGACCGAACGCTGGTATTCCTTCGGGGTCGCCCCCATCAGACGGCGAAAGACGCTGGAGAAATGCGCCTGGCTGGAAAAGCCTGTGGCATAAGCGATGTTGGCGAGCGTCTCCTTGCCATCGGCGAGGTAAAGTCGCGCCCGCTCGATCCTGCGTTCGAGAACGAAGCGATGCGGCGCCATGCCGGCCGCCCGTTTGAATTCCCGGCTGAAGTGAAAGGGGCTCATATGGGCCACCCTGGCAAGCTCCTCCACACTCAGATCGGATTTGCCAAGCAGGTTCTCGATGTAATCGATCACACGCCGGAGATTGTCCGATGTCAGCGGACGATCGCCGGCTTCAGGTTTGGCGCCCAGCAGTTTAACAACGCAACAGGCAAGCGCCATCCCCAGATGCTGCATCAAAAGCGGGTCGTCGCGCCCGGTCTTCTCGGCGGCAAATGCAAGGGAGAGCGCGACCTGCAGCGTTGTCGGATCAGTCGTCGCGCTCAGCGCGTCGCTATCCCAATGCTCGGGATCGAAGCGAGAGCCGCCGATGCTGCTGTAGAGCGCAGGTGACTGGAAGATCGAGATATAATCCGCCGCATCGCCATCGACTTCGAGGACTGTGGCGGCCGGTTGAAATCCCAGGGTGAACGGCGGCCTCTCAACTTTGCGGAACGCCCCGCTTCCAAGCCGATAGGCATATTTGCCGTGCGCCGTGCGATTGATCGAAATTCTATGAAGGGAGCCCCTCGAAACCATTTGCCCCGCGGCGCTGCGATAGGTTTCGACGATCATGTCGCGTTGAACGAAGGCCTTGTAGCCTCCGAGGGATGGCCGGCTTATTGAGAAAATCTGCGGGTCGATATCGGGCATTGTTTCATTCTCCCTAGCAGGGGAGAGGCAAGTTGCGCGCCAAGTGGAGCGAGGCTTCGCGCTGGATATCAACGTTGCAGCATAAAAACCCGACGGTGCCCGTTAAATCGTGATTTTACGGCTGCTGTCGCGCCACGGCACCACGGCCCGGCAGGAGTTGACCCTCGGTAAGTTTGGTCGCATGCGCAAGAATTATGCAATGCATGTTTCTTCTTGATCGGCCCGCGCGGGAAACCGCAGCCAGAAATGAGCGTTCGCTCTGTCTACTCTTTTCATCGGAGAGCGTCATTTTGGAAATTCCTTTCTCCCCATTCTCATTAGTCTACTTAATTTATAGACATAACTGAATTGGAGAGAATGGTAATGAGCACCGAAAAGTCCGGAAGCGGTTTGGGAAGACGAGATCTGTTGAAACTGTCTGCCGCGGCCGGGGCCGTCGTTGCGGGTGCTGCGCTGGTCGGGCAGCAAACGGTTTTCGCGGCCGACGAAGAACTGTCACTGAAAGGCAAGCGCATCGCCATCAGCGCAACCGGCACCGATCACTTTTTCGACCTGCAGGCCTATAATGCCCAGATCGAGGAGGTAAAGCGCCTCGGCGGCGAGCCGATCGCCGTCGATGCCGGACGAAACGACGGCAAGCTGGTCTCGCAATTGCAGACGCTGATTGCCCAGAAGCCGGATGCGATCGTTCAAATCCTCGGCACGCTCAGTGTCATCGATCCCTGGCTGAAGAAGGCGCGCGATGCGGGGATCCCGGTTCTGACCGTCGACGTCGGCTCGACCAATTCGATCAACAACACCACCTCCGATAACTGGGGGATCGGCAAGGACCTGGCGCTGCAGCTCGTCTCCGATATCGGCGGCGAAGGCAATATCGTCATCTTCAACGGCTTCTACGGCGTAACCCCCTGCGCGATCCGCTACGACCAGTTGGTCAATGTCGTCAAATATTTCCCGAAGGTGAAAATCCTCCAGCCGGAACTGCGCGACGTCATCCCGAATACCGTGCAGGATGCCTTCACGCAGATCACGGCGATCCTCAACAAATATCCGGAAAAGGGTTCAATCAAGGCGATCTGGTCAGCCTGGGACATCCCGCAGCTTGGCGCGACCCAGGCTTTGGCGGCCGCCGGGCGAACCGAGATCCGCACCTACGGCGTCGATGGCAGCCCGGAAGTGCTGCAGCTTATCGCCGATCCGAATTCGCCGGCCGGCGCCGATGTCGCGCAGCAGCCGGCTGAAATCGGCCGCACCGCCATCCGCAACGTCGCCAAGCTGCTCGCCGGCCAGACGCTGCCGCGCGAGACCTATGTTCCGGCACTGCTCGCCAACAAGACCAATGTCGGCGAAGTCACCAAGAAGCTCGGCATCGGCTGACATTGAACCCGAGCGATCCGGCCATGTCGGATCGCTCGGAATCTGCCCGCCCGGAGAGATCGACATGACGGCCATTTCGTTGAAGCAGCCGGTGACGGCACGCGACGACATCATACGCTTTGAAGGCATCGTCAAGCATTTCGGTGGCGCGCAGGCGCTTGCCGGTGCGTCGCTGATCGTCAGGCGCGGCACCATCCACGGTCTCGTCGGTCAGAACGGCGCCGGCAAGTCGACGCTGATCAAGCTGCTGGCCGGTCTTCACCAGCCCGATGGCGGCCGGATCGAGATCGAAGGGCAAACATTCGACAGGCTGACACCGCATCTTGCCGAAGAGCTCGGCATCCACTTCATTCACCAGGATCGACTGCTGGTGCCGACCTTCACGGTCGGCGAAGCCCTGTTCCTCGGCCGGGAACCACGCATCGCGGGCACACCGTTCCTCGACCGGCGATTGATGCAGCGCCGTGCATCTGACATTCTCAATGACTATTTCGGTGTCCGGTTGCCGAACGCAGCCTTGATCGGCGAATTGTCGACTGCCGAAAAGCAGATCGTGCAAATCACCCGCGCGCTCCTCAATCAGCCGAAAGTGCTCGTCTTCGACGAGCCGACGGCCGCATTGGTGCGCCGCGAGGCCGATATCCTCTTCCGGTTGATCCGCCGTCTGCGCGACGAAGGCGTCACCATCATCTACATCTCACATTACCTAAACGAAATCGAAGAGCTCTGCGACGACGTCACCGTGCTGCGCAATGGGCTGGACGTCGCCTCTCTGCCGATCGGGGAGACTTCGGCCGGGGCGATTGCCCGGCTGATGGTCGAGCGTGATATCAAGGAGATGTTCCCGAAGCCGCAGGTGACACCTGGCGAGGAAATCCTCAAGGTCGAGCAGCTGTCGGCGCCGGGGAAATATAGCGACATTAGTTTCACGCTTCGCCGCGGCGAGGTGCTCGGCCTCACCGGCCTGCTCGGCTCCGGCGCAAAGGAGTTGGTCCGCACTCTCTTCGGTCTGGAGACCCCGGCTTCCGGCCATATCGAGATCAGCGGCAAGGCTGCCCGTTTCACCAATCCGACCCAGGCGGCCGGTCGCGAGATCGCCCTGGTGCCGGAAGACCGGCGTCGCCACGGCGTTGCGCTCGACCTCAGCGTCGCGGAAAATATCAGCCTTTCGAGCCTTGGCCGCTTCACGCGTTTCGGCTTTCTCGATCGCAGACGCGAACAGAAAGAAGTGGACGCTCTGATTACGCGGCTGCAGGTGAAGACCAATGGGCGCGATGCCCTGCTGCGCACGCTTTCGGGCGGCAACCAGCAGAAGATCGCCATCGCCAAGTGGCTGAGCCGCCATTCCGAAGTCTATCTCCTCGACGAGCCGACAGTCGGCGTCGATATCGGCTCCAAGGTCGAAATCTATGCGCTGATCGGCGAACTCGCGTCGCGCGGCGCCGGCGTCATCGTGCTGTCTTCGGATCTGCCCGAGCTCGTCGGCATCACCGATCGCATCCTGGTGCTCTTCCGCGGCCGCGTGGTGCGGGAATTCATATCGTCGGAGACCACGGCGGATGCCGTGCTGGCTCAATCGACTGGATCATCCGAGGGACATCGCCATGTCGGCTGAAGTGGAATTCGCGCCTTCCGGTTTTTCCGCTGCGGGACCGCCTCCCCGGCCGGCCGGCAATATTGCGGCTGCGGCATTGCGCTTCGGATCGCTGATCGCTTTCGCCGCCATCCTGATCATCTTCTCGCTGACCGCACCCTATTTCCTCAGCATCGGCAATATCGGCAATGTGCTTGGCCAATCGGCCATCTCCGGTGTGCTTGCTATTGGGTTGACGATCGTGCTGATCGCCGGCGGCTCCAATGTCGTCACCGGTGGCATCGACCTGTCGCTCGCTGCCAATATGGGCCTCAGCGCCGCCGTCTATGCGAGCCTGACGCAGCTCGGCTACGGCGATGCGACGGCGATTGCCGCGACAATTTTGACCGGTGCCCTGATTGGCACGGTCAATGCCATTGCCGTCGTCTATGCCGGCATCGTGCCGCTGCTGGCCACGCTTGCCGTCATGAATGTCGTCGCCGGCCTGGAGTTGGTACTGACCGGCAATACCGTCCTGCCGGCCTCGACGCCTCTCCTATCGGCGCTCTCGGCCTCGGATCCTTTCGGCATCCCGGTTCTTGCCTATGTGCTCCTTGGCTTTACGGCGATCACCACGGCGATCGTGCAATATACCCCGCTCGGCTTGCGTCTCTACGCCGTCGGTGAGTTTCCGGATGCGGCGCGTGCCGCCGGTCTGCCGCTTCGAAGGCTGCTGGCCGGCGCCTTCGTCGCCAGCGGCGTCTCCGGCGGCATCGCCGGCATCCTGTCGGTTTCCTATCTGAGCGGCAGCACGACCGGCGCCGGCGAGATGCTGTTGCCCGTCGTCGTGACGGCTCTGCTCGGCTCGGTCTTTTCGCGCCGGCTGGTTCCGACGGTCACCGGAACGCTGCTTTCGGCCCTTTTGGTCGGCTTCCTGGTCAACGGTTTCCAGCTGCTGAACATTTCGAGCACGCTGGTCAGCGGCGTCCAGGGTGTGCTCATTCTCATCGTCGTTTCCGCGACCACGCTGCTGCGCCGACAGGAGGCCTGACATGTCGCTCCAGACCCCTCCCCCCGCCGCCATCGGCCTGCCGCGTCTCATCGCCGGCGGCCTGGTGCGCTATGGGTTGATCCTCGCCCTGGTTGCGGTGTTTGCCGCCTTTTCCGTGGCAACGCCGACATTCCTGACGCCTGCGAACCTGCAGAGCATCCTGGTCAACAATTTCACGCTGCTTGCCATCGTCTCCGTCGCCATGACCTTCGCCGTCGCGTCGGGCGGCATCGATCTTTCGGTGGGAACGGCAATGGATTTTGCGAGCTTCGCTTTCGTCTCGCTCGTCCTCGCCGGCCAGCCGGTGGCAGTCGCCGCATTCGCGGGACTGGCCGCCGGAGCGTTCGTCGGTGCCTTCAACGCGCTGCTGATTTCAGGGATCGGCGCGTCGCCGTTCCTCGCCACGCTCGGCACGCTGTTCATCGGCCGCAGCATTCAGCAGCTGCTGACCAATGGCGGCAATCCGGTCTATCTGCCGCCAAACGCCGTGCCGGAAGCCTTCCGTTTCCTCGGCCATGGCACGATCGCCGGCTTTCCGGTACCGCTTGCCGCGGCCATCGTCGTCATCGCCGCTGCTGCCGTTGTTTTTGCCCGCACGCGTTTCGGCCGCGTCATCCTGTCGATCGGCATCCAGCCGGGCGTCGTGCGTTATTCCGGCATTGCCGCGCCCGCCCATGTGGCGGTGACTTTCATCCTGGTCGGGTTGATCGCGGCAATCGCCGGCCTGATCCTGACCGCAACCGTCACCACCTACATCCCCTCTTCGGGCAATGCCTTCCTGCTCAATGCGATCGGCGCGACCTTCATCGGCACGACGCTCAGCCCACTCGGACGGCCGAATGTCGGCGGAACCGTCCTCGGGGCGCTGCTGCTCAGCATCGTCGCCAATGGCCTGCTGCTGACCGATCTGAACTTCTATTGGCAGCAGGTCGGCACGGGAACGCTGATCTTCGCCGTGCTCGCCCTGAGCTTCATCAACAGAAAGGCCGCCGGCGGCGCTTAAGAGAAGCCGCCACTGCGGCCCTGTTCTGGGAAGCTGTTCTACCCCACTGAGGCGTCGGAAATCATTCGTGATACGGCATTCTTCCAGCCGATGATCTTGGTCTGCCGCTCGGTCTCATCCATCGAAGGGCTGAAGCGGCGGTCGCAGGCCCAGGCCTGCGCAAAATCCCGCTTGCTTGGCCAGATGCCGGCTTTCGAACCCGCGAGCCAGGCTGCGCCCAGCGCCGTCGTCTCGCGGATCGCCGAGCGGTCGACAGAGTTTCCGGTCATGTCGGCCAGGCACTGCATCGTCCAATCCGAAGCCGCCATGCCACCATCGACGCGCAGCACCGTTTCCAGCTGGTTGACGCCCCAGTCCTTCTTCATCGCCACCAGCAGATCGAGCGTCTGGTAGGCGACGGATTCAAGCACGGCGCGGGCGAATTCCGCCGGCCCGCTGTTTCGCGTCAGACCGAAGATCGCGCCGCGCGCAGCCGGATCCCAGTAGGGCGCGCCGAGACCGGTGAAGGCCGGAACGATATAGACCTGCTGTCCGGGATCGGCCTTGGCGGCAAGCACTCCCGCCTCCGACGCCTGGTCGATAATGCCGAGGCCGTCGCGCAGCCATTGCACGGCAGCACCGGCGATGAAGATCGAGCCTTCGAGCGCATAGGTCGTCTCGCCGTCGAGCCGGCAGGCGATCGTCGTCAGCATCCGATTGGAGGAAGAAACACGATCCCGGCCTGTGTTCAACAGAGCGAAGCACCCGGTGCCATAAGTGGATTTCATCATGCCGGGCTCGAAGCAGGCATTGCCTATCCCCGCCGCCTGCTGGTCGCCGGCGACCCCGAGGATCGGAAGTTCCGCGCCGAACAGCGCCTTGTCGACGCGGCCGAAATCATCGGCACATTCCTTGACGTCAGGAAGCATGGCGGCCGGAATGCGGAGAATGCCGAGAAGCTCCTCGTCCCAGGCACCGTCATCGATATTAAAGAGCAGCGTTCTCGACGCATTGGTCGCGTCGGTGGCATGCACGCGTCCATCAGTCAGATTGTAGATCAGCCAGCTGTCGATCGTCCCGAAGCAGACATCGCCGGCCTCGGCCTTCTCACGCAGGCCATCGACATTGTCGAGCAGCCAGCGCAGCTTCGTTCCGGAGAAATAGGGGTCGAGCAGCAGCCCGGTCTTGGCGCTGAACAGCTTCTCATATCCGTCGGCCTTCAGGCTCTCGCACATTTCGGCCGTGCGCCTGTCCTGCCAGACGATCGCGCGGTGAAGCGGCTTTCCGGACCTGCGATCCCAGACGACCGCCGTCTCGCGCTGATTAGTAATGCCGATCGCGGCAATGTCAGCGGCATCAAGTCCGGTATCGGCGATCGCCCTGCGCACAGTATCGACGACGGACTGCCAGATTTCGGCGGCGTCGTGCTCCACCCATCCAGGCTGCGGATAATATTGGGTGATCTCCGCCTGCGCCGAGCCGGCCGTTTTCATGTCGCTATCGAAGATGATTGCGCGCGAGGAGGTCGTGCCTTGGTCGATTGAAAGAATATAGCCGCTCATATCCGTCTCCGGCTCGCACGAAACCGCTCCTGCCGAGGACAGCAGGACGCGGACGTTTCATGAGAGAAAGATTGTGGGTGCCACCGGCTTGTTGCCGGTGGCAGGAAGTGATGGCCGGAAGCCCCGTCGCTTCCGGCCGGGTCCGCCTTACTTCGACTGCCAGCTCTTGACGAGTTCGTCGTAGTTGACCGTGACCGGTTTTTCCTTCTCGTTCTCGATCTTCAGCTGCGGTGCAAGGTTGCCCTTCTTCACCGCATCCGCGTTCCAATAAGCGAGGTCTTGCTCTTCGGCGAGTTTCGGGCCGATATCGCCCTGGACGCCCGATTTCTCGATACGTCCCATGACCTTCTCCTGCTCGCCGCAAAGAGAATCCATGGCTTCCTGCGGTGTCTTGGCGCCGGCAGCGGCGTCACCGATAGCCTGCCACCAAAGCTGAGCCAGCTTCGGATAGTCGGGAACGTTGGTACCGGTTGGCGACCACTGAACACGCGCAGGCGAGCGATAGAACTCGATCAGACCGCCGAGCTTCGGAGCGCGCTCCGTAAAGCTCTTGTCGCGAATGGTGGATTCGCGGATGAAGGTGAGACCGAGCTGGCTCTTCTTCACGTCAATCGTCTTCGAGGTCACGAACTGTGCATAGAGCCACGCGGCTTTTGCACGGTCCGTCGGGGTCGATTTCATCAACGTCCAGGAACCGACGTCCTGATAGCCAAGCTTCATGCCGTCTTTCCAGTAAACGCCATGCGGGCTTGGTGCCATGCGCCATTTCGGCGTACCGTCTTCGTTCATGACAGGCAGGCCAGGCTTGACCATGTCTGCGGTGAACGCCGTGTACCAGAAGATCTGCTGCGCGACGTTACCCTGCGCCGGCACCGGACCGGATTCCGAGAAGGTCATGCCCTGAGCTTCCGGCGGTGCGTACGCCTTCAACCAATCGAGATACTTCTGGATCGAATAGACCGATGCAGGGCCGTTGGTATCGCCGCCACGCGCGACGCACGAACCGACGGGACGCGAATTCTCGTCGACCTTGATACCCCATTCGTCGACCGGAAGACCGTTCGGTAGACCCTTGTCACCATTGCCGGCCATCGACAGCCAGGCGTCGGTGAAGCGCCAGCCGAGCGACGGGTCCTTCTTGCCGTAATCCATATGGCCGAAGACCTTCTTGCCGTTGACGTCACGGCCGGTAAAGAATTCGGCAATGTCCTCATAGGCCGACCAGTTGACCGGAACGCCGAGATCGTAGCCGTATTTCGCCTTGAAATCGGCCTTGTTCTTCTCGTCGTTGAACCAGTCGTAACGGAACCAATAGAGGTTGGCGAACTGCTGGTCGGGAAGCTGGTAGAGCTTCTTGTCCGGCGCTGTCGTGAACTTGGTGCCGATGAAGTCGTCGATATCGAGGCCGGGGTTGGTAACGTCCTTGCCTTCGCCGGCCATCCAGTCGGTCAGGTTGCGCACCTGCTGATAGCGCCAGTGGGTGCCGATCAAGTCGGAGTCGTTGACCCAGCCGTCATACAGGTTCTGCCCGGTCTGCATCTGCGTCTGGATCTTCTCGACAACGTCACCCTCTTGAATGACGTCGTGCGTGACCTTTATCCCGGTAATCGCGGTAAAGGCCGGAGCCAGAACCTCGGACTCATACTTGTGGGTGGTCAAGGTTTCCGAAACAACCTTGATGTCCATCCCCTGGAAAGGCTTCGCAGCATCGATGAACCATTGCATTTCCTTTTCCTGGTCGGCGCGAGAGAGCGTCGACACGTCGCCGATCTCTTTATCCAGAAAAGTCTTTGCCTCGTCCATGCCGGCATAGGCCGACCCGGTCATGGCCAGCAGCACGGCTGCTGTCGTCGTCAATAAATGCCTTCGCATGATATCCTCCCAGGGTTTTGCGATTGCGGTCTTCACGTCTCAGGCGGCCAGAAAAACTCCGGCCATCTGCATCAGTTTGCCTCACACGTAACGGAATACGCCAACGGCGTAGACAACGGAGAGAGCGAGAGCCCACCAGAGGCTTGATCCAGCGAGACCAAGCCAGGCAAGATGGATAAAGGCGCTGCCGAGCAGCGAAAGGAAAAGCCGGTCACCGCGCGTCGTCTCGAAGCGCAGGATTCCGATCCGGGGATTGCCGCCCGGAGCGGCGTATTCCCAGACCCCCATGCCGATCAGCAGCAATGCGATAACGACGAAGAAAGTGGCCGTCGGCCAGGTCCATGCCATCCATGAAAAATCGGGAAGCGAAAAGCTCATCAAACCCTCCCCAGGGCGAAGCCCTTGGCGATGTAATTGCGCACAAACCAGATCACCAGCGCCCCTGGGATCAAGGTCAGAACACCCGCGGCGGCGAGCAAGCCCCAATCCATGCCGGATGCAGAGACGGTACGGGTCATGGTGGCAGCGATCGGCTTCGCGTCGGTCGTCGTCAGCGTTCGTGCGATCAGCAACTCGACCCAAGAGAACATGAAGCAGAAGAAGCAGGCGACACCTATGCCGCTCGCAATCAGCGGCGTGAAGATCTTCAGGAAAAAGCGCGGGAACGAATAGCCATCGATATAGGCCGTTTCGTCGATTTCCTTCGGCACACCGGACATGAAGCCTTCAAGGATCCAGACCGCAAGCGGCACGTTGAAGAGGCAATGCGCCAATGCCACGGCGATGTGCGTATCGATCAGTCCAAAGGCTGAGTAGAGCTGGAAGAACGGCAGGGCAAAGACCGCCGGCGGCGCCATCCGGTTCGTTAGCAACCAGAAGAAAAGATGCTTGTCACCAAGGAAGCGATAACGGGAAAAGGCATAGGCCGCCGGCAGCGCGGCTGCCACCGAGATCACCATGTTGATCACGACATAGGTGATTGAATTGATGTAGCCGGAATACCACGCCTTCTCCGTGAAGATCGTCACGTAATTGGCAATCGTCGGGTTATGAGGATAAAGCGTCAGAGAATTGACGATTTCCGCATTGGTCTTGAAGCTCATGTTGACGAGCCAATAGATCGGCAGCAGGAGCACGATGATATAGATCGTCGGAACCAGCCACCACCAGCGCGATTCCTCGCCGCGCCGGCGCATCAGGCGGCTGACTTCATCGGAGGAGAGACCGCTTGCGACACTGGTAACGCCTGAGATTTTTCGGCTCGCTGTCGTTTCGTTGGAGGCGCTCATTTCAATTCTCCGCGTCGTGGCTTGTCATGACGGTGTAGAACACCCACGAAAGCAGCAGGATGATCAGGAAATAGATCAGCGACATGGCAGCGGCCGGACCGAGGTCAAACTGTCCGAGGGCGGTCTTGACCAGATCGATCGACAGGAAAGTGGTCGCGTTGCCGGGACCGCCGCCCGTGACGACAAAAGGCTCGGTGTAGATCATGAAACTATCCATGAAACGCAGCAGCACGGCGATCAGAAGAACGCGCTTCATCTTTGGCAGCTGGATATAGCGGAATACGGCCCAACGAGACGCACCGTCGATCTTGGCTGCCTGATAGAAAGCATCCGGAATGGAAACGAGGCCTGCATAGCAGAGCAAGACGACCAGGCTCGTCCAGTGCCAGACATCCATGATGATGATCGTCACCCAGGCGTCGAGCGGATCCTGCACATAGTTATAATCGATGCCGATGGCATTGAGGGAATAGCCGAACAAACCAATGTCGTTGCGGCCGAACACCTGCCAGATCGTGCCGACAACGTTCCACGGGATCAGCAGTGGTAGCGCCATCAGAACCAGGCACACCGGCACGCCGATGCCCGATTTCGGCATGTTGAGCGCAATGAAAATACCGAGCGGGATCTCAAGAGCGAGAATGATCAACGAAAAAATTAGATTTCGCTGCAGGGCTGCCCAGAAACGGTCGGAATGCAGGATTTCGGTAAACCAGTCCGTTCCGTTCCAGAAGAACTGGTTGTTTCCGAAAGTGTCCTGAACGGAATAGTTCACAACCGTCATCAAGGGAATGACGGCCGAGAATGCCACCAGCACGAGGACCGGCAGGACCAGAAACCACGCTTTGTTGTTCCAGGTTTTTTCCATGATCAAGCCTCCGGTCCGGCGCGCCAAGAATCGGCATAGATACTGATACCCGACGGCTCGAAGGTCACCCGGGGATCAGCCGGAATGTCCCCGTCTTCAGGGACGACGATCGCGATCGGCTGGCCGGCAAACTGCGCGCGGACAATCTTCTGCCGGCCGATATCTTCCACCTTGCTGACGGTCACAGGCATGCCCTCGCGGCCGACCCGGATAAACTCGGGCCGGATTCCAAGCTCCACCTTGGCCGCTGCCGAAGTCTTTGGCGCATAGTCGAGCGTCAGCGCATGCTCGCCGACCCGAACCGTGCGGCCTTCCACCTTGGCTGGCATGAAGTTCATGCCTGGAGAACCGATGAAGTAGCCGACGAAGGTATGGCTCGGACGCTCGAAGAGCTCGGCCGGCGTGCCGATTTGCACGATCTCGCCATCGTACATCACCACGACTTTGTCGGCGAAGGTCAGCGCCTCCGTCTGGTCATGCGTGACATAGACCATCGTAAAACCGAACTGCTTATGCAGCCGCTTCAGCTGCGACCGCAGCACCCATTTCATATGCGGATCGATAACGGTGAGCGGCTCATCGAAGAGAATTGCGTTCACATCCGAGCGCACAAGGCCGCGGCCGAGCGAAATCTTCTGCTTTTGGTCCGCCGTCAAACCGCGCGCGCGCCGCTTGGCCCAGTCTGCAAGATCAATCATCTCCAATATTTCGCGGACACGACGATCAACATCGGCCTCCGCGACTCCGCGGTTGCGCAAGGGGAAAGCCAGATTGTCATAGACGGTCATCGTGTCGTAGATCACCGGAAACTGGAATACCTGCGCAATATTTCGCTGCTGCGTCGGCAGGTTCGTAACATCCTGTCCGTCGAAGAGAATTCGCCCTTCGGACGGCCGAATAAGGCCGGAAATGATATTGAGCAGCGAGGTCTTTCCGCAACCTGAAGGTCCGAGCAGCGCATAGGCGCCGCCATCGTTCCACTCGTGGTGCACTTCCTTGAGAGCGTAGTCCTTCTCGCTCTTCGGGTTCGGCCCATAGGCATGTCGAATATGATCGAGGGTGATACGTGCCATGATCTTCTCCTAGCCCCTCTGCCTGGCAATGATCGCCCGGCCGTCCGCGCCGAACGCCATCAGGTGGCGCGTATCGATGAAAACGGAGAGATCCGTGTCCGGGTCGATATTGTGGATGCCGTGCGCAAGCATCACCCAGCGGGTGTCGGCAAATTGCAGATGCACGAAACTTTCCGACCCCGTGATCTCCGAAATCTGTGTCCGTGCTGTCAGCCGCGCCGAATCAGCCGTCTGAGCGGTTGGTGCAAGATGATGCGGGTGAAACGCGATCGTTGCCGGCCCGTCCGGCACGTTCTGAAGATGCGGCGGCACGGCAAAAATCACAGCGCCATCGCGCAGGAAATTGCCTTCCGATTTGATGAGATCAATAAAATTCAGCGGCGGATCGGCAAAGGTTTTCGCCGTCGTCAGATCGAGCGGTTTGCGATAGACCTCGATTGTCGGGCCGAACTGCGTGATCCGGCCCTCATTGAGCGCTGCCGTATTGCCACCCAGCAACAAGGCTTCGGAAGGTTCCGTCGTGGCATAGACGAAGATCGCGCCGGACTGGGCGAAGATGCGCGGCAATTCCTGCCGCAGCTCTTCACGCAGTTTGTAATCGAGATTGGCGAGCGGCTCGTCCATCAACACGAGGCTGGCATTCTTGACGAGCGCACGCGCCAGTGCGGTGCGCTGCTGCTGGCCGCCGGACAGATTGAGCGGCGTGCGGTCGAGATAGGGCGTGAGCTTCAAAAGCTCGGCCGCCTTGCGCACGTCACGGTCGACCGTCGCGGCATCCTTGCCCGATATACGCATCGGCGAGGCGATGTTCTCATAGACGGTCAGCGCCGGGTAATTGATGAACTGCTGGTAGACCATGGCGACGTTGCGCTTCTGCACCGGCATGCCGGTGACATCGACGCCGTCGAAATGGATGGAGCCGCCGGTCGGCCTGTCGAGCCCGGCCATCAGTCGCATCAGCGACGTCTTGCCCGACAGCGTCGGCCCGAGCAGGACGTTCAGCGTGCCCCGCTCGAGGACCAGATCGGTCGGATAAATGTGATAGTTCGCCCCCACCATCTTGGCGGCGTTTCGCAGTTCCAGCATTCCTGTTCCCGTGCCTCCACGCAGCGGGGACCACATAGCGCCTATCCGGCCATCGCCGGTCTGGCAGCCATGTACTCCTCCAATGACTGAGCCTGCTCCTTTGAAAGGCGCAGACCATCCTTTGTTCTCCTCCACAGCACGTCTTCGCCGTGCCGGGCCCATTCATGTTCGGCGAGATATTTGACTTCAGCCTCGTAGAGATCGCCGCCAAACAGCCGTCCGAGATCGTCGATCCCGCGGGCATCGCCAAGCAGCACCTGGGCTTTCGTGCCGTAGCGGCGCACCAGCCTGCGGGCATGCGGATCGGTCAGGAACGGATAGCGCCTTTTCAGCTTGGCGACCTCGGCCTCATAACCCTTGACCGGAAAATCGCCGCCCGGCAGATGGCTCTTTGCCGTCCATGGCGCGCCCTTGACGCCGATCGCAGCGCCGATCTTTTCCAGCGCATGTTCGGAAAGCCGGCGATAGGTAGTGAGCTTGCCGCCGAAGACGTTGAGCAGCGGTGCCGCCTCACCTTCACCTTCCAGCTTCAGCACGTAATCGCGCGTCGCTTCCTGCGCCTTCGAGGCGCCGTCGTCATAAAGCGGCCTCACCGCCGAATAGGTCCAGACGATATCTTCCGGCTTGACCGGCTCCTTGAAATATTCCGACGCCGCGTTGCAGAGGTAGACAGTCTCCTCCTCGGAGATCCGGACATCCCTGGGATCGGCGGTATAGTCGCGATCCGTGGTGCCGATCAGGGTGAAATCGCCCTCGTAGGGAATGGCGAAGATGATGCGGTTGTCGGGATTCTGGAAGAAATAGGCTCTCACATCGTCGAACTTCTTCTTCACGACGATATGGCTGCCCTGGACGAGGCGGACATGGTGGGCTTCGTTCTGGCCGAAGGCGGAACGAATGACATGGTCGACCCAGGGACCGGCGGCATTGACCAGCATCCTGGCCTGATGACTGTCATTGCGGCCGGTGAGGGTATCGGTGGTTTCGATATGCCATAGGCCATTCTCGCGCCTCGCCGATACCACCTTGGTGCGCGGCATGATGGTTGCCCCTTTATCGGCGGCGTCGCGGGCGTTCAACACCACCATGCGAGCATCGTCGACCCAGCCGTCGGAATATTCGAAGGCCTTGGCAAAGAGCGCCTTCAGCGGCTTGCCGGCCGGGTCGCTGCGCATGTCGAGAACCGATGTCGGTGGTAACAGCTTGCGGCCGCCGAGATGGTCGTAGAGGAAGAGGCCGAGCCGGATCAGCCAGGCCGGACGGATGCCGCCCTTGTGGTAGGGCAGCACGAAACGCAGCGGCCAGATGATGTGCGGCGCCATCGCCCAGAGGATCTCGCGCTCCATCAGCGATTCACGCACCAGACGAAACTCGTAATGCTCGAGGTAACGCAGGCCGCCATGGATCAGCTTGGTGGCGCCCGACGAGGTACCCGAGGCGAAATCGTTCATCTCCGCCAGCGCCACCGAATAGCCACGGCCAACAGCGTCGCGCGCGATGCCGCAGCCGTTGATGCCGCCCCCGATGACGAATATGTCGTGAATATTTCGGCCCAATTCCCCCTCCGAGCCCGCTGTCGATTTCGCATCGCACAAAATTTGCGCAATTGCGAAAGTGATATCAGTTAAAACGAAAGAGATCCGAATGTCAAACGAATGTTTCCGTAGATCCCCGTCTAACGGGATGGGCCATTCGTTTCGATCAGTTTCACATTGTTTTCGAGACAGAGATTACGGATCGACGACACCGGACAGTGGTCGGTGATGAAGGTATGAACCTGGGTAAGCTGGCCGATCCTGACCGGTGCGGTACGTTCGAACTTCGTCGAATCGGCAACGAGAATGACATGTCGGGCATTGGCGATAATTGCTTGAGCGACCTTCACTTCGCGAAAATCGTAATCGAGAAGCGCGCCGTCGATGTCGATCGCCGAAGCACCGATTACGGCGTAATCGACTTTGAACTGGCGGATGAAATCGACGGCCGCCTCACCGACGATCCCGCCATCCGAACCGCGTACGACGCCGCCAGCAATGACGACCTCGATTGCCGGAAAAAGACGTAACCTATTGGCAACATTGATATTATTTGTGATTACCATTAGCTCGTGATGGTTGGCGAGCGCCTCGCCCACCGCCTCGGTCGTCGTTCCGATATTGATGAAGAGCGAGGCGCCGCTCGGGATGAGCTCCACGGCCGCAATGCCGATTGCCTGTTTCTCGGAAGCCGCGATCTGGCGGCGCGCCTCGTATTTGACGTTCTCCGTCCCGCTCGGAAATGTTGCGCCGCCATGGATGCGTGTCAGTACCTGCGCATCGCAGAGATCGTTCAGGTCCTTGCGGATTGTCTGCGGCGTCACCGAAAAGCGGGAGGCGAGCTCCTCGACCAGAACCCTCCCGCTCGATTTCGCAATCGCGACGATTTCAACTTGCCGGTCGGTCAAGAACATGGGGCGCCTTTCGATCTGCTTTCGTTTTAAAGAAAGCGAACGGCGGCGCAATGCCTAACTGTTGCCAGGCCGCCTTCGCGGCCCGAATTTGACGCTACCGCTTCCGCATCACGTTGACGACCAGCACGCCGAGGATTGCCATGACGCCGCCGATTGCGCCGAGCGCGGTTGGTATTTCGCCCAGCCAGACAAAACCGATCAGCGTGGCGACCGGCGGAACGCCGTAAAGGAAATTCGAGGCGCGGGCGGCCGTCAGCCGCTTCAGCGCGATCGCCCAGGTGAGGTAGCCGATCGCTGTGGGGAAGATAACGAGATAGGCAACGCCCCAGTTCACCTCCGCCGGTGCGGCAGCAAGCGCCTGGATCGTCGCCGGAACGGCCGGAACCAGCGGCACGGAACCGATGAGCAGGATCCAGGCGGTGACGGCCAGCACCGGCAGCCGCCCGAGCAGCGGCTTCTGCAGCACGCTGGCGATCGCCGAGCAAAGCGCTGCGCCCAGGATGAGGACGGCATTCGGATCGAGCTTGAAACCGTCCTCGGAGGCGACCGCAATCAGCGCCACGCCCCCGAAGGAAACCGCGGTGCCCGCCCAGCCCCAGCGGCCGAAGCGCTCGCCAAGCGCGAATGTGGCGATCAGGGCAGTGAAGACGGGCATCGTGTTGATGATGAAGCTCGCCGGTCCCGCCGCAACGGTCTGCTCGCCAGTGTTCAGCAGAACCGCATAGGCGGCGATGAAAAGCACAGCGGCAACGGAGAGGCGGATGAAGTCGCGTTTTTCCGGCATCGGCCGGTAGATGACGAGATAGACGAGAGCAATGACGCCGGCTGCCACATAACGCGCCGTCGCCAGTTCGATCGGCGTCAGCGGTCCGAGGCAGATGCGGATCACCACGAAAGAGGAAGCCCAGAAGAGGATGGTGACGAGGATCGCCGCAAAGGCCACCAGATCGAACCCGCCTTGCTGTTTCGTCGAAATCGGTGCGCTTGTCGCCATGCTCATTTTCGCCTCCATATGTTCCTGCGACAATGGATTAGGCTCCCGATACGTGCTTGAAAAGCATCGTAATCGATGATCAAATGTGCGTATGGTTCACAGCTCACCAGTGCTTCCGCCGCTCGATACGCTCGAGACCTTTGCCCGCGCCGCCCGGCTCGGATCATTTTCGGCCGCGGCCGAGGAAAGCGGCATCACCCATGGCGCGGTATCGAGGCAGGTCTCGCGCCTGGAGCGCTGGATGGGTGTGCGCCTGTTTGCGCGCGAAGCCCGCGGGGTGCGCCTGACGCCGGAAGGTATGCGGTTTTTCGCGCGGGCGGAGGAGGCACTTGCGCTCCTCGGCAATAGCGGTGAACGCTGGCTGCCTCGCCGTAACAAGGCAGTGGTGCGCCTTTCGGTGACGCCCTCCGTCGCCTCTCTATGGCTATTTCAGCGCCTGCCGAAGCTCGAAGGAAACGAGCTGCATGTCGAGCTGACGCTCGAACACCGGCTGGCGGATTTCGGCGAAGGCACGGATCTGGCCATTCGCTGTGGCAAGGGACCATGGGCCGGCGTGCGTGCCCTGCCGCTCTGGCAGGAGAAATCGTTTCCGATCGCCGCCCCGATGCTGGCGGACCGGCTCGGGCAGCGCTCCGATGCCCTGTCGTTGCTCGAGATGCCGATCCTGCATGATTCGAATATTGAAGGCTGGCGCCGCTGGCTCTCCCGCGAGGGCGTCGACTATACGCCGCGCGGCCACGACCGGCGCTTCGAGGACTACAATCTGGTGATCGATGCCTGTGCGCAGGGGCTAGGCATCGCACTCGCGCGACCGCCGCTATCGGATGCCGCGCTGGCGGCCGGCCGCGTCGTCGCCGTGTCGGAGCGGACGCTCGACTATCATGTGGCCTTTCATCTGATCCGGCCGGACGATGCCCTTAGAAGCCCTGCCATCGAATTCGCCAGCCGCTTCCTGCGTGAGGCCGGGCATGACGAGGCGACGATTGCCACTTTTATCGCGCCCGGCCGAGCGAAAGCGTAAGTGGAAAGCCCGGTGGCGGCTCCGGCGATCGCCGGTCGCTACTCTGCCGAAAACTTCAGGCGCATTTCCTTCGCCAGTTCGAAACCAGCGGCGCGATAGACGGGCTCGCCGGCATCAGAAGCATGGATGACGGCCGTCGTGCAGCCGATCGATTTCAGATAGTCGACAGCCTTGTTGGTCAGCGCCAGCGCGATACCGCGCCGGCGGAAGGCGTCGGCGACATAGACGGACCAGATGTAACCGTGCAGCCGCTGTTCCGGCCAGATGACTTCTGGAAACGGCGATTGGTGCAGCTGGCAGGATGCAGAACCGGCGATTTCACCGTCGACGACCGCAAGGAACGAGGTCAGGCGGCGCTCTTCGCGACCGCTTCTGATAAAAGACAAAATCCGCGCCGCCGCATCAGACCTGTAGTGTTCCGGTGGTGTGCCGTAGCTATCCCAGATCTTCAGATAGTGCCCAACCAGGATCTCGTCCTCGCCGGGCGTTGCCATTCGAATATCCATCGTGTCGTGATCCGGCTTGGGCGTGCGAGGGCGCGAAATCGCTCCTCAGGCGAGGTGGCGGTCCCCTGCCGCGACGCGGCAAGGGACGCCAAAAGGCTATATCAATTCGCTGCCGTCAGCGTCATCGAGGCGCTGCCGGCCGCGACGTTGAGGCCGAGCTGACCGGTCAGGCTGACCGTCTGCAGATGGATCGAGCCGGAAGTGCCGCCGACCAGGAGATTGGCGCCGACACCGGCACCGAGCGTCGCTTCAGCGGTAGCGCCGACATAGAGGCCGGCGAGCGAACCGCGGTGATAGCCGGCCGTCGGCGCGAACACGGCCCAGATCAGGCGGCTGCGCGTGGTGAAGCCAAGGTCGATGCCGAGCTTTCTCACTTCGCCCGTATAACGATCCGAAAGTTCGTTGCCGACGGTCGACTGGAAGATGCAGTCGGCCTCTTTGGAGGAACCGAGCACGTAACCCGTGCCGCCGCCGATATCGCAGGTGAGGTAGCCGATCTTCACGCCATTGCGCAGGTCCGGCTCTTCATACGTCCTGGTGGCGAGGTCGGCGGCATTAACCGCCCCAGCGCCGACCAGCGTCAACGATACCGCGGCAAACGCCGTCGCAACAATTTTCTTCATAAGTCTCTCCTTCTCAAATCGTGACGGGAGCATACCTGGCTACTCGCCACCAGATTCGGCAACAGATAACGGACGGAACCGCAAAACGATCCCGAACCGGCATCATTTACGCATTGCATGTCAAAGCGCCTGGGAGGGCGCAAGCAACAAGCACGCTTACGGTTCAGCCCCCATTGGGACATTTCGAAGGCACTATTTCGCGGCATTCGGTTATTTTTTGATCTTATCCGGAATGGTTGCCAGAAAGGCACATGAGGTCGATCGGTTCAAAATTTCGGCCGGATCAGCCGCATTCGCCGAAATGAGTTCATACAGGAGCAATGACGGATTCGCGCGATTTCCAGCAAAAGAAAAACCCGGCGATGGGTCTCGCCGGGTCTTTATACTTAATCTGTCCGCGTTATACTTTTCGCATTAGTCTCATTACGAGCGACACGACGAACAGAACCAGGAAAATGAAGAACAGAACCTGGGCAATGGAAGCTGAAGCACCTGCGATGCCGCCAAATCCGAGGACACCGGCAATCAAGGCCACAACGAGAAACACCAGAGCGTAGTAAAGCATCGCAATCTCCTTTTACGTTGCTGCGGAGATAACGGAGGCCGCCCCATTTGGTTCCCGTCCGTGTCACGGTCGGCGTATCAGTTTGTTCAGCCGAAATGAAAGGCGCCGCTGTACGTCCGGTCGCCTTCATTCGGCTCGGGAGGTTCAGCCGCATCGAGATAGGCCTTGAGCGGCCCGGTCAGCACGAACCAGATGCTTGCTCCCAACATGAAATAGGCTCCCACCGGATCGTCGATGCGGGCGATGAACGGAAGGCAGGCGGATGCGAACAACACGATGATCCGCACCGACCACTCCGCCTCACGTTTGGCGATGGCTCGCGCTCTTAGTGATTTATATTCCCGTGCACCGTAACCGCCTCCCCTCGCCGTTGCCGCCGAAAGCAGCTTTCGCGCGGACGGCAGCGCCAGCATGACCAGCGCGGCAACACTGAGCGCCAAAGTCTTGCCGGCCATGACCTGCCCGCTTGCGATCAGGAGAAAGGAGAGCACAACGAGATTCCATGTCGGCTCCAGCAGCTCCGGCGGTTGCCGCGTGCGGAGATGCCAACTCCGCAGCAAACCCGCCGCGCCGTGCAGTAGCGGCTGGTCGATATAGCGATTAATCCAGTCCATGCCGATGCGCCCGTCCCCGATTGCATGAAGAGGGCTCCGAACACCACGGAATTTGGTCATCATCGTGGCAATAGCCGCCGAAACCGTTCTTCGCATGGACGAAGCGGCTTGCCGAGACGCATCGATGTGGCCGAAGAGGCGGACCCTCGCGCCTCATGCCCCCCAAATTTGAAGCAGCGGCAAAGCGCGCAACAGCGGTCTAGCGCAATTCCTGCGCGATCTCCCAGACATGGCCCGACGGATCCGCAAAAGCCGCTGTACGGCGTCCCCACGGACGATCGATCGGACCATTGAGTAGCGCGACCCCCGAGTTTGTGCAGCTCCGCGCAGACCGAATCGACGTCATCGACCTTGATCGTCAGCAGGACGCGTGCGCCCGAACCAGGGGCTGACACGGCTGATGGCTCGACCAGCTGAGGCGCCTGCGCTGCATCGAGCAGGTTGATCATCGTTCCCGAGAATTTCAGAACAGAGGATACCGCGTCTTCATAAACGACGTCGAGCGCAAAGACCTTTTCGTAGAACGCTTTGGCCTCGTCGATATTATCGACGAACAGGGTGACGACCTCGATCCGATCCAACAGCATGGGCATTTTCTTCTCCGTTGCTTCGAGCCGCCAACCGACATTGCTGGCCGGCTCTCCGCTTGTCGATTCGACGCTGACGGTTTCGACATGCTGGGCAAAAAAAACCGTCAGCTTCGCAGGCCGGGCGCCTCCTGGCCGGTGCGCGCCACATATTCGGTGTAGCCGCCGCCATATTGGTGGACACCCTCGGGCGTCAGTTCCAGCACCCGGTTGGAGAGTGCGGCGAGAAAATGCCGATCGTGCGAAACGAACAGCATGGTGCCCTCATATTGCGACAGTGCCTTGATCAGCATTTCCTTGGTGTCGAGGTCGAGATGGTTCGTCGGCTCGTCGAGCACCAGCAGGTTCGGCGGGTCGAACAGCATGATCGCCATGACCAGCCGCGCCTTCTCGCCGCCTGACAGTACCCGGCACCGCTTCTCGACATCGTCGCCGGAAAAGCCGAAGCAGCCGGCCAGCGCGCGCAGAGGCCCCTGCCCTGCCTGGGGAAACTGGTCTTCCAGCATCTGGAAGACAGTGCGCTCGCCGTCCAGTATGTCCATGGCGTGCTGGGCGAAATAGCCCAACTTGACACTGGCGCCCAGCGCAACGCTGCCCTGATCCGGCGCGGTGGAGCCCGTCACCAGCTTCAGCAGCGTCGACTTGCCGGCGCCGTTGATGCCCATGATGCACCAGCGTTCCCGGCGCCGCACGACAAAATCCAAACCCTCATAGATGCTGCGGCTGCCGTATTTCTTGTGAACGTTCTTCAGGTTGATCACGTCCTCGCCGGAACGCGGCGCCGGCTGGAACTCGAAGGAAACGATCTGGCGGCGCTTGGGCGGCTCCACCCGGTCGATCTTCTCCAGCTTCTTCACCCGGCTCTGCACCTGCGAGGCATGCGAGGCGCGCGCCTTGAACCGCTCGATGAACTTGATTTCCTTGGCGAGCATCGCCTGCTGGCGTTCAAATTGGGCCTGCTGCTGCTTCTCGTTCTGCGCCCGCTGCTGCTCGTAGAATTCATAGTCGCCGGAATAGGTCGTCAGCGTGCCCGCATCGATCTCGATGATCTTGGTGACGATACGGTTCATGAACTCGCGGTCGTGCGAGGTCATCAGCAGCGCGCCCTCGTAACCTTTCAGGAATTCCTCCAGCCAGATCAGGCTTTCGAGATCCAAATGGTTGCTCGGTTCGTCGAGCAGCATGACATCGGGGCGCATCAGCAGAATGCGGGCAAGCGCCACACGCATCTTCCAGCCGCCCGACAGCGCGCCGACATCGCCATCCATCATCTCCTGGCTGAAGCTCAGACCCGCGAGCACCTCGCGGGCGCGGCCCTCGAGCGCATAGCCGTCCAGTTCCTCGTAACGCGCCTGCACCTCGCCGTAACGCTCGATGATCTCTTCCATGTTGTCGGCTTGCTCGGGATCGGCCATGGCCGCCTCCAGATCGCGCAATTCGCCGGCAACGATGCTGACCGGACCGGCGCCGTTCATCACCTCGGCGACGGCGCTGTGGCCGGCCATCTCGCCGACATCCTGGTTGAAATAGCCGATAGTGACGCCCCTCTCGACGGAGAC
Source organism: Rhizobium beringeri (assembly GCF_004306515.1). Lineage (NCBI taxonomy): Bacteria > Pseudomonadati > Pseudomonadota > Alphaproteobacteria > Hyphomicrobiales > Rhizobiaceae > Rhizobium > Rhizobium beringeri. The sequence continues at coordinate 658,389 of NZ_SILG01000004.1, forward strand.
CTGCCCCTCGTCGGGCTGCTCCTCGCCGTTGATCATCCGGAAGACGGTTGTCTTGCCGGCGCCGTTCGGGCCGACGAGACCGATCTTCTCGCCTCTGTTAAGCGCTGCGGACGCCTCGATGAAGAGGATGCGGTGGCTGAGCTGCTTGCTGATATTTTCGATACGGATCATGGTTTGCGCGGCGCCTGGAGAAGGAGATTTTGGCGCGCTTATGCCATGCGGGGAAACCGCAAGATAGCCCTGTTTCCCACCCTCTCGATCAAGAGTATGATGCCGAAAGGCGTGAGTGGTTTTCGAACGACATCATGCTCACCTTCTTTAATTTGGAACAGGATTGGATAATATCGCGGCTCACGCCAACGGAGACCTGTGCCAATGAGCGTTCGTCCGCCGCAGTCCTTCAGACAATCCGAGCAGGATAGAAACGGCTTCAACGTCCTCGAATACGAGCTGATGTCGGAACGCGCGGATTCTCTCGGACGTCACGGGCTGAAGGTGGAGGCGGCCCTTGCCGCCCTGAAGGCCTGGGCTGCCGACCGCCAGAGCGGCGAAGACCGCGAGAGGCTTCTCAACGATGCCTCCGACGCCGTCTGGGCGTTCTTCATCCAGCGTGAGATCTGCGGTTTGCGGAACAACCGCGACGCCATCCAGCGCTACGGCATCCCGAACGAAGTGATCGCGAGATTGGGCGCGATCAGGAAATGACGAGGGCAGTGGCTGGTGTGCTGCCGCCCCGCCGCTCTATTGGGTGGAAATCCCCCGTGCGGAACGGTATGGCTTGATGCCGCACCAAGTCGAAAGGGAAACGCGATGCCAATCTCCATCCGGATCGGGAATCAGGATCTCACCGTTGATGTCTCCTCCCTCGGCGCCGAGATGCAGGCGCTCACGTCAAGCGACGGACGCTCGTGGCTATGGACAGGCGACGCGGCCTTCTGGACCGGGCGGTCGCCGATCCTGTTTCCGATTGTCGGCAAGGCGCCGGATGACAAGATAGCGATCGACGGCACAGTCTATCCGATGGCCCAGCATGGCTTTGCCCGCCGCAGCCAATTCGCCGTTGCGGCCTCCACTGAGACGATGTGCCGGTTCGAACTGGTCGCCTCGGATGCGACGCGGGCGGTCTATCCGTTCGATTTTCAGCTGGCCGTGGTGCATGCGGTCGAGGGCCGTGCGCTGACCGTCACAGCGGAGGTTACCAATCGCGACCCGAAGCCGATGCCGTTCGGCCTCGGCTTCCATTCGGCCTTCGCCTGGCCATTGCCAGGTGCTTCCGGGCGCGAGCATATCGTCACCCTCGACAATGAAGGCGAGCCGGCGCTCGTGCGGCTGGAAGGCGGCCTCATCAATCCTGCGGCCTTGCCCTCGCCGTTCGATGCCGGCCGGCTGGTGCTCGATCATGGAATGTTCGAGCAGGATGCGATGATTTTCCCGAGCGGTGCGGGCGAAGGGCTGCGCTATGGCGCAGAAGGTGGGCCAGCCATGCAGTTCCATTTCGAAAACCTGCCCAATCTTGCGCTGTGGACCAAGCCGGGTGCGCCCTTCCTCTGTGTCGAGCCCTGGCATGGAACGGCCGCGGAAGCGGGAGCTTCGAGCGAGCTGTCGAAGAGGCCATCGACCACGATCCTGGCGCCGGGCGCCGTGGCGAGCTTTGCCTTCACGGTCGAAATTCCGCAATAAAAGACAGCAGAAGGCGCTCGCCGGGAAGCCCGGTGAGTTTCAGTGAGCGCCGGCGCCACCGCCGGCCCGCGGTTTTTGGGTGAGCAGCAGGGCGACGGCCGCAATGGCGAGAACCACGCCGATGACGGCGAAGGTATCGGCAAAACCCAGGATGAGGGCCTGGCGTCTGACGACCTGGCCAAGCGCCACGACGGCTTTCTGGGCTGCGACGGCATGGTCGGAAACACCATGCTGCAGGAAGTAGCCTGTCAATTGGTCGAGACGGTTGCGGACTTCGTCACGGCCGAGCGTCACTGACTGGCCGATGATATTGGAGTGGAACTGCTCGCGTTTGGTCAGCACCGTGCCGAGCGTTGCCGTGCCGACGGCGCCGCCGAGATTGCGCAGCATGTTGGTCAGGCCCGAGGCGGCGGCGGCATCCGAAGGCGCTATGCCGGCGGTGGTGATGGCGGTGATCGGCGTCAGCACCAGGGCCTGGCCGATGGCGCGGACGATGTTCGGAATCCAGAACTGGTCGCCAGCGGTATCGGCTGACAAGGTGATGTTCATGAAGCAGCTGATCGCAAAGATCGAGATGCCGAGGAAGCCGATATAGCGTGCATCGAAGCGCTTCATCATCATCGGCACGAGCGGGATCAAAAGCAGCTGCGGCAGGCCGGTCCAGGCCAGCACGTTGCCGATCTGCTCGGCATTATAACGCTGCACCTGGCCAAGATATTGCGGCAGGATATAGACGGTGCCGAAGAGGGCGACGCCGACCAGCACGTTGACTGCAACGCCGATGCCGAAGTTGCGCTGCTTCAGCAGGCGCAGCTTGACCAGCGGCTTTTCCACCGTCAGCTCGATCCAGATGAAGGCGACGAGGAAGACGAAGGCGACGATGCTGAGCTTGATGATGAAGGGCGAGGAGAACCAGTCTTCCTTGTTGCCCTCTTCAAGCACCGTCTGCAATGCCGAGAGACCGATCGCCATGGTGAAGATGCCAGCCCAGTCGCCCTCCCTGAGCAGGCCGAGCTGCATCGGTTGCTTGTCGAGCGTCAGGGCAAGGGCGACCGCCATGATGGCGCTCGGGATGGCGTTGATGAAGAAGATCGTCTGCCAGCCGTAGTTTTCGGTGAGGTAACCGCCGATGGTCGGGCCGATCGCTGGTGCGAAGGTGACCGAGAGCGCGAAGATCGCCAGGCCCAGCGGCTGCTGCGACTTCGGCAGCTTGGTCAGCACCATGGTGAAGGCCATGGGAATTAGCACGCCGCCGGCAAAACCCTGCAGGCCGCGCAGCACGATCATCGTGCCGAGATCATGGGCGAAGGCACAGGCGATCGAAAACAGCGGAAAGAGGACTGAGTTGACGAGGATAAAGCGCCGGAACGAGAAGACGTTGCTGAAATAGGCCGTCAGCGGAATGACGACGATCTCGCCGATCAGGTAGGAGGTGGAGATCCAGGCGCCGTTGTCGACGCCCGTTCCGATGCCGCCCTCGATGTCGAGCAGCGAGGCATTGGTGATCTGGATGTTGAGGATCGCCATGAAGGCGCCGATCATGCCGGCGAGAACGGCGATCCATTCCCTGGTGCTGGCGCCGGTTTTCGGCTGCGGAGCGGCGATTGATGTTGCTGCGATGGTGGACATGACACGAACTCCTCGTCCCCCGGCCTAGCTGCGGTCGTTCTTGGTGTCGATGCTAGGCTGGACCGACATGCCGGGGCGCAGGTCGCCGTTGGCGGCGGCGTCACCGTCGAGTACGATCCTGACCGGAATGCGCTGGACGACCTTGGTGAAGTTGCCGGTGGCGTTATCGGGCGGCAGCAGGGCGAATTCCTGGCCGCTTGCCGGAGCAAGGCTGTCGACATGGCCGTGATAGGTGCGCCCCGGGAACATATCGACCTCGATGTCGACAGGCTGGCCGGCCTTGACGTCGGTGAGCTGGGTTTCCTTGTAATTGGCGATGACATAGGCAGCCGTCGTCGGCACGACCGACATCAGCTGGGTGCCGGCCTGGACATATTGGCCGACGCGCAGCGTGCGGTTGCCGACGGTGCCGTCGACGGGCGCTGTGATCGTCGCATAGGAAAGGTTGAGCTCGGCCTGGTGCTGGACGGCCTGGCTGCGGGCAAGAGCCGCCTTTGCCTGGGCCAGTTCGGCGTTGAGAAGATCGACCTGCTTGACGGCGGCATCGAGCGAGGCGGTGTCGCGGACGATCGAGGCCTGGGCGGCAGCGATCTGCGAGGCGGCCTGCTGCGCCGTCTGGACCGGGGCATAACCGCTGGTGGCAAGGTTCGAATAGCGCTTGTTGTTCTGCTCGGCAAAGGTCTCGTTGGCGCGGTCGACGTCGACGGTCGCGCGGGCGGCGGCAATCGTCGACTGCTGGATATCGAGCGAAGCCTGCTTGGCGTTGACCGTGGCTTCCGCGGCAGCGACATCGGCCCTGGCCTGATCGAGGGCCGCCTTGAAGTCGCGGTCGTCGATGCGGGCAAGCGGCTGGCCGGCCTTGACGGTCTCGTTGTCCATGACGAGCACCTCGGCGAGATAGCCGGATACCTTGGGGGCGATGGTGCTGCTGTCGGCCTTCACATAGGCGTCGTCGGTCGAGATATGGAAGCGACCGACCGTCCAGTAATCATGGCCGTAATAGGCGCCGGCGGCGATCAGCACGAGGGCGGTGGCGCCGAGAAGCAGGGAGCGGCCACCGCGCTTGCGGGCGGGCTTTTCCTCGGCAACGGGGGCGGCGGCCTCAGTGATGCGCGGCGGCTTGCCGGCATCGAGGCTTGCCGGGGCGGCTTCGGCAGTAGTTTCGACGGCGGTATTGTTGTTCAGGGCATGCAGCTTCTTGATGGTCATTGTCTTCTCCTGATGACGGTCGCCGTCACTTGGGCTGCGGCCTCTGAATTCGAGTGAAAATCCTATTTAGGAAACTTGATGTTTTCCAAAATATGCACTATAAAATGGATGTCAATGGGAATTTGGAAAATCATCATGGTCCAAAATCAACAAATTGAGAAGAGGCCGAGAGGCAGGCCGCAGTTACGCTGTGACGACGATACCAAGGGCCTGATCATCGAAGCGGCGAACACCCAGTTTCACGAGAATGGCTACGCGGCGGCAAGCATCGCCACGATCGCCCAGGAGGCTGGTGTTTCCACAAAGACCCTCTACCGGCTGTTTCCAACCAAGGCCGATCTTTTCGCCAGCATGATCTCCGAGCGTATCGTCGGTTTCCTGATTGCGCTCGATCCCCCGATGCTCGCCGCTGCCGATCTGAGAGATGGGCTGGAGCGGATGTTGATGGCTTACGGCATGCTGTCGCTCTCGGAAGATACAGTCACCATCACGCGGCTCGTCATCGGCGAGTCCGACCGCTTTCCGGAGATCGCCACATCCTTCTACGAGCAGGCGATCGTGCCCACCAATGCGCTGATGGAGGACTGGCTGCGCCGGCAGGTCGACCGGGGCCTCATCGCGCTCGACGACCCACATGCGGCCTGCGGCATGCTGCGCGGCATGATGGCGATGGAACCGCAACGTGCGGCGATCCTGCGCCAGGAGCCACCGCCGAAGATCGAGGCGATCGCGGCGCGGGCGAAGATGTGCGCCGATCTTTTTTTGAAGGGCTGCGCGCTCTGAAGCATCGCTCGGGCTTCAGAGCGCGATGATTTTCGTTACAAGCGGGGCGGTGCGGGTGCCGACGGCGAAAAACGCCCCCTCAGCTCGGCGGCGCGCCCAGAGCATGCAGGATACCGCGCAGTTCGGCGAGGCCGCGCATGCGGCCGATGGCCGGGTAACCGGGTGTGACGACCTTGTCGAGATCGTCGAGCATGCGGTGGCCATGATCCGAGCGGAAGACGATGGTGTTTTGTGCGCCGCGGCGGCGGTCTTCCGCGACCAGTTCGCCGAGAACGGCGACCATATCGACATCGCCTTCCAGATGCGCGCTTTCATGGAACGTCCGGCCGTCGCCCTCGCGTGTCGTGGCGCGCAGATGGGCAAAGTGGATGCGCGAGGCGAAGCGCCGGGCGATCGCCGGCAGGTCGTTCTCGGCGCGCACGCCGAGACTGCCGGTGCAATAACACATGCCGTTTGCCGCCGATGGCACCGCATCGAAGAGAGCCGCATAATCATCGGCCGTCGAGGCGATGCGCGGCAGGCCGAACAGGGAACGCGGCGGATCATCGGGATGCAGCGTCAGCTTGACGCCGCGTGCTTCTGCAGCCGGCGTCACCGCCTCCAGGAATTCGATCAGGTGTCGTCGCAACCTCGCAGCATCGATACCGCTATAAGCGACCAGCTTTTCCCGGAAGGCCGGAATGGTCAGCGGTTCGGTGGTCGACCCCGGTAGAGCCGAGGTGATGATGCGGGTGATGTCGGCGACCTCGTCGTCCGTCATCGCCTCGAAGACGATACGCGCCTGTTCCCGGTCTTCCGCGGAATAGTGCTGTGCTGCATCCGGCCGTTCCAGAATGAAGAGATCGAAGGCTGCGAAGCGCTCGTGATCGAAACGCATGGCGGTGGCGCCTGTCGGGGTCACGAAATCGAGTTCGGTGCGGGTCCAGTCCACGACAGGCATGAAATTATAGCAGACGATCGGAATGCCGCAGGCGGCGACCGCTTCGAGACTGGCGATCCACGCCTCGATTTCGGCCTTCGCCTCCCCGCCCTTGCGCTTGACCGCGTCGGGGATCGGGATGCTCTCAACGACCGACCAGACGAGCGGCGAACGGTCGCCCGGCGTCGTCTCGATCAGAGACTGGCGTTCGCGCACCTCCTTCTCTGTCCAGGCCCTGCCGATCGGCACCTGATGCAGCGAAGAGACGATATTCGTGGCACCCGTCTGGCGGACGTCATCCAGCGTCACCGGCGCTTCCGGTCCGAACCATCTCCAACCCTGTCGCATCTGTCTTCCTTCCCTGGTCTTTCGTTTCGTGTTGGCCTGCCGTCAGCAGAAATAATCGGGATAACGCGCGCGCAGTTCGTCGACATCGGGAATGACGGCGCTTAAGTGATGGATCATCGCACTGCGTGCAGCCGCCGCATCATGGGCGGCGAGCGCATCGCGAATGATCATATGTTCGTGCACCACGTTGTCCATGCGCTCCAGCACCGGCAGCGTCAGCCGCCGTGCCCGGTCGATCTGCACTTTGACCGTTTTCAGGATCGCCCAGATACCGGGATAACCCGAGATCTGGGCGATCGCTTCATGAAAGGCCTCATCCTCCTCATGGAAGCTCGAGGCATTGCCGGCCACGGCGTGCGACCGCTGCCGGGCGATGATGGCGTCGAGACGGGCGATATCGGCTGCAGTCGCGGTCAGGGCCGCGGTCTCGACAGTCGTGCCTTCGAGCGCCTTGCGCACAACGACCGCCTCGGGGATCGCCGAGACCGGCACCCGCGACACGACGGTGCCCGATTGTGGATAGATATCGACCAGTCCGCCTTCGGAAAGCCTGAGCAGCGCCTCACGCACCGGTGTGCGGCTGACGCCGAAATCATCGGCGATCCGCTTTTCCTGCAGCAGCATGCCGGGCGGCATCCGCAGCGACACAATGTCGGCATAGAGGCGCTCATAGATGGCGCCGGCCGTGGTGATGCGGCGCAGCCTGCGCCCGACCTCCCGCGACGCCGGGAGTAGCAAAACTTCGGCTTCTGATGCCTGTCGCATGACATTCCGGGGCGTTAAAGCTATATGGAATACTAGTATATCAATTTCATCAACCTGCCAAGACGTGCTGCTGATGAGTGACGGTATGGCACGGCATCTCGTGATTCAGCGCTTCGCGAATTGAGTATTTCAGTCTGAGCCTGGCGGATCGAGCAAGGATTGCGATTCAAAAGCGCTGGTGAACAGCATGAGCCTTGCGAATCAGAAGCCCGATCTTTGTGCCGTGGCATTCTTTGTTTGGAACTTAGATCCGTCGAGTTGGTTGAAATCCCCAAGGAGATGATCATGAAAAACCCAGCACGACGCAAGATAAGCGAGAATACGACCGACGGCGGGCGGCCGAAAACTCCACCCGCTGCCGACGCACGCGGACGGAAGATGGCTCCGCAAGCCGCAAACCAAATCGACAGGAAGAGCGGCGGGTCGCCGGCAGCCACACGCGAGGAGGAGATCCGAAAAAGGGCATACTCCCTGTGGGAGAAGGAAGGGAGGCCGGAAGGCAAGCATCGGCATCACTGGACCCTGGCAGAACATGAACTCGACGCCCAGCAGGGCGAGGCCGACAATCCCCCAAATCTCGCAGCCCTGCGAGAGGCCTCGCGCGAACATACGGATGCATTTCTCGTCAAGACGGATCTCGAGGACGCGGATCAACGCGAAGCCTCCCCCGGCACACGCGAGCAGGATTGAACTTTCCGCCTCGCGCCCATCTCAGAAAGGTCCCCGAAATGGCCGACAAACAGAACTTGAACGCCGGATTCACCGGAACGCCCACCGAGCAGCCGGAGGGATTGACCAAGGCCGCGAAGTCCGCAGCCAAAGAAGTGCAGCGCGAGGCTTACGCCGTCGTTTCCGGCGTTAGAGAGCACCCGCACACCGCAAGCGCACTGTTGCTCACCACCGGCATTGTGGCATTCGGGCTCGGCTATCTCTTCGGTCGATCATCGGTGGAAAGTTCGACCCGCAAATATTGGCGATAGCGGCAGACACTTCACGTCAACGACACGCTGCATCGGTTCTCTCGATCGGCTCTGCTGATCGCGATGTTGGCGCCTTCTTCCCGCGGCACGCCGGTCAGCTGATCGTGATCATACATTCAAATCAAGCCCGCACCTCAAACGTGTTTTCCGTTGAAGGCGGCCTTCCTGCCGTATCCATTTGCCGCCGATCATCGAATAAGAACCACGTCTGCCCAGAACGGCCTGTTGCCTGAATACCACGTTGAATAAAGCCATGGATTGCGCCCTCATCGCGGCTTGACAGCCGTCTTCGCGATCCTTAGCGAGACAGTATCGACACTGTCAGGGCCGGCAAGGTGAATTACTTCAGGCAACTCAAGATAGCAGTGCTTCATACGGGGACTGAGGCCGGAAGTGCGCTCGATCGAAATAACCGCATTGCGGTCTTTGCCTTTGCAATCCTTCCGGGGCTTTCGCCGAACTTTAACTCCTTCATCCTCCTCGCGTCGATGGTATGGGGCCTCTACTGTCTGGCCACGGGCCGCCTCGCCTTGAACTTGTCGAGATCCGACCGGCTGGTTGCCATTGGCATGTCGATCTACCCGCTGGTGATGATCGCCAGCATATTCATCAATCCCCCTTACTCCGAAGAACTGGACTGGATATTCCGGCTCCTGCCTTTCTTTTCGGTCTGGCTGATGTTGCCGCGAATGCGCCAATCTCCCGATGGCCGTCTCGTGCCGCTCTTTATCCTCGCCGCAGGCATCGGCATGATCGTCACCTTTGTCTTCAGTCTCCTGCAGATCATGTTTCTGATGGAGAGGGCCGAGGCTGGAACGTCGAACGCTGCACTGCTGGGCGTCATAGGCGTTCTTTTCGGCGGCATTGCGCTTCTCAACGTTCAATCTCCGAGAAGCGTGGAGCAAAGAATTGCGATATTGGGATATGCCGCCGGCCTAGGCTGCGTGCTGCTTTCGGGAACGCGTTCGGCCTGGCTGGTCATTCCCGTCCATATCGTCATCTTTCTCTGGTATTTTCGCAAACACAGCTTCCATCTGAGCTTGCGCAGCCTCGCCATTACCGGCTCCTTGCTGTTAGCCGGACTTGTCGCCCTGGGCAGCGGCCAGATCCTCAATCGCATCGAGGCGCTCCAGGGAGATCTGACAACGCTCGAACGCAGTGACGGCGAGATCACGTCGCTCAGTGCGCGGTTCGCTTTGTACAAAGGTGCACTATCAGCAATCCGTAAGGACCCCTTGACTGGTTATGGCCCGCAAAACCGGATGGCTTCGGTTCTGGCGGAACTTCCCGATAACATAAGGCCGCAGCTGCCCTTCTCGCATGTCCACAACGGTTTTCTGACCGCGGGAATCGACGCCGGCGTTTTCGGTATTGCGGCGCTTTCGCTGATGCTCCTGACGCCCGTGATAGGCGCGTGGAGAAAAGAACCCGGACCGGGCCGGGATCTCGCCATTGCGCTCGCTCTTCTGCTCGTCAGCAGCTACGTCATAACCGGCAGCTTTGGCATCATGTTCAATCAGAAGGCTCTGGATCCGATCTTCGCCTATATGGTCGCCCTTATTTGTGCGGACAGAGGCAGGACGGGCTTTATGCCTGTCGTTCGGAGCTA
>NZ_SILG01000005.1:0-283601 GCF_004306515.1 Rhizobium beringeri
CGAAGAAGCTTGCCGCCTATGCCGGGCTTGTGCCGTCGACCTATTCCTCCGGCGGCAAGACCTTCCACGGCAAGATCATCAAGCAGGGCAACAAGTGGCTGCGCTGGGCCTTCGTCGAGGCGGTAACACCTGCCATCGCCAGCGATCCGCAGCTGCGCGCCCAATACGAGCATCTGAAGATCAAAGGAGTAAACAAGGCGCGGGTTGCCATCGCGCGCAAGCTTTTGACGATCGCCTTCCAGATCCTGCGTGACCAGCGCGCCTACGAGCCGCGCGGCACCGCCACCATGGAAGGCGCGTCGACGATATCCCGGTTGTCCTGATGGCAGTCTAGCGAGCCCGGCAGGACTGGGCTGCGCTTCTCAAGGAGAATGGGAAACCGGGAGCCGAACGCCACTCTGTGACCGAAGCCCCAGGCATCAGGTCACGCATTGGAGACTGGTTCAAGAACCGAAGGACAGCAAAGCGATCTGTCCGGCGGAAAGAGAGACTTTGCCGATCGGTGCGAATGCCGGTCAAAACTTAACCGAACCCAAGGAAAAGCCGCCAAATGGTGGTGTTCTGCCCCTTGCGTTCTTTCATTGGAGACTGCATGGAGTTCGCGACATTCATTCTGGCCACCCAGCGCGGCTATCACCAAACGTCGGACAGCGTCATCCACGACGCCATTGAACAAACCGTCCTTTCTGAGCAGGCAGGCTTCGATACCGCTTGGTTCGCCGAACATCACTTTAACAACTACAGCCTGGTCCCGTCGCCGCTGATGATGGTCGCTCATTGCGCCGGCGTAACAAAAAGAATTCGTCTTGGAACCGCTGTCTGCGTCCTGCCGCTTTATCAGCCGCAGCGCTTGCTCGCCGAAATCGGTTTTGCCGATGTAGTTTCGAACGGCCGCCTCGAGCTCGGTGTTGGCTCAGGGTATCAGCAGTTCGAATTCGAGCGCTTCGGCGTCAACATTGATAACGCGCCAGCCGTGTTTTCGGAATATCTTGATATTGTGCTCAAAGGTCTTAGTCAGAAAATCTTCTCGCACAGCGGCCACTTTATGCAGATCCCTCCGACTGCGATCTCGGTCCGAACTATTCAAAAGCCCTCGCCGCCGATCTGGATCGCAACCGGGTCTCCGAGCAGTATGCGGCGGGCTTATCGTGAGAGACATAATCTCCTCGTAACCGCGCTACACAACGGATTGGAAACTTTGGGTGCTTTGCGAGGAATGATCCAGGAGGCAGCAGCTGCCGAGTTCAAGAGCCCTGGCGACGCGAAGATATCATTGCTGCGCTGCTGTTACGCGAGCGATGACGGAGCGGAGATCAACCGCTATCTCGACAACGCGCGTTTTCAGCGCCAGCTATCCGAAGCGCTTCATCAGCGTCGTCAGCAGAGCCACGATGGCTATATGCTGCAGGCAACGCCGACGCAGCAGGATTTGTCTCTCGAGACGATGCAGGAGAACCTGCCGATCGGTAGCATAAATCAAGTCATTGACCGCCTCCTGCAAGAAATCGAAATTCTGAAGCCGGACCAGATTGCGATTCAGACCCAACTGGGAGACCTCGATCAGACTACGATGCTGCGTCAGATAGAGCTCTGGGGAGATAAGATCATTCCAGCAGTCAATAGGTCCCTCAGTCGGTAGCGTCGCCTTAACTAGCGTCGGGCACAGGATTGGCCACGATGGGCCTGGGTTATGCCTCAGTCGACAGGGTGATTTCCCGCCACCTGCTCATGGCGGCGTTTTGCAGTTTTCGATATTCGGCAGTGGGTAGTCTTCTTGCGTTGAAGATGGAACAGGTTTGCGATCGGGCCATGGATGGATATGAAGCGCTGGCATTGCCCTGCCGACTTGAACCGGATCATGCCTCGTTCTCGTCGTCGAACAGCCAGATGCGAATTCTCCGCCGGTTATTCACGCCCTTATGCGAGCGATGCTAAACACTGGGCATGATTTCTCTTCTGGCTGCATTGTAGGATCTGAGCTTGTCGGTGATTATGACACGTGGCGCGACGCACTGGCCCTCCAGTAGCTTTCGCATTAGTCGGAGGGCCGCCGTCTTGTCCCGGCGGCTCTGGAGCAATGCATCGAGAACATAACCACAGCATCGACGGCCCGCCACAACCAGTATTTTCTGCCTTTGATAGCAACGACCATTTCGTCGAGATGCCATTTGTCGGCAAAACTTCCCCTGGATCGATGTCGGATGGAACGCGCATATTATCGGCCGAACTGGCAGCCCATTCCGCTGCAGTCTCGTCCCTGTCTGGCCAAAATGCTCGACACCCAAGGCTTTGACGCGATGCCCGTAGACGCCACCGATCCAGGCCAGCGTTGCGAGGTGACCATCGATCACCGTGACGACCCCGCAATCTCGCAACAGCGGCGCCAACAGACGCTCAACACAGCTCATCGCGTCGGCTTGTCCTCGCTAGCGGGCACGCTCGGCTACCTGCAACCCGGCCTTCAGCCTGTTTGCCGATATAAAGGCGAGCAGCCCGAAATCACGCCGATCTTCAGCCAGAAGACCCGTTGCCGCAATCGCGTCCGGTGACCACACCTTGGTAGGCGACAACACGGTGGCGTTCGGTCCAGGTTGGCGTAACCAGTAGGCAACAGCGACAACATCTTGCGCCACTGCTCGTGTCACGGGTCGGTTGCTCCAACGGCCGGGTAGATAGACGCAAATAAATAGATGCTCCCGTCTCGTCGCGCAGCCAAAGTCATCTCGTCGCGGTCGCCTTCGCGCTACATGTAGTCGAACGCGAAGCATGATGACCGCCAATTCGTCGACAATAGCGGTTCGAAGGCGCACAGCCCTTCCTGAGCCTACCGATCAGCGGGCGCCGATGGACTGATGGACGCCACCTTCCGGGGCAAGGCTGACCCTGACGGCGTCACGACCAGCAGGAAACGCTCATCCTAGTAGCAAGCATAACTGAGCTGATCGGCTACCCGTAAATAAATCGATCGCACACATTTTCCAGCTTTTCGCGGGTCTGATTGCCTGCCACATCTCGGATAGCGTGAGAGATCGGAGAGGTATACGGCTTGTCCGCCACCCGGTCCTGCGGCCTGAGCACCGAATAGTAGAGCGTGGTCATGTTCGTGCTCAGGGAGGCGGAAGACGCCTGATGGCCGCCGACCTTCACCTCGCCGCCTTGGCAAATGTGGTTGGCAGGGTGGATGGTCCACGAAGCGATCCAGGAGACGCATCGCTCGATCTCGTTCAAGTACGTTATTTCCGGTCTCATCCGTTCTCCCCTTGTCACCTCCGTTCCGCCAGTGCCAGACTTTACAGATCTAGCCGCAGCACACCCTTTGCGCGCGATACGCAGGGGATGAACCGGTGGCTGCGGGCGTCTTTCGACAGGACCGCATCTCTGTGGATCGGCTGGCCTTCCAGGAAGCCGCACTCGCAGGTCCCGCATACGCCGTTTTCGCAAGATGCCATCAATAACACCCCAGCCGCGCGAATTGCCGACAGCGCTGACGTGTCGGCCGGAACCGGAACCTCCGTCCCATTGCGCAGGATGATCGTGAAGGGCTCCGGTGGACTATCGTCGTTTGCGGCGGGCTGGAACGCCTCGAAATGCACCAAACCCTCCGGCCAATTTACGGTGGCTCGCGCGATTGCCGCCATGAAGCCCGGCGGACCGCAGTAATAAACCTGCGCATCGCTTTGACGGGCCGAGAGCAAGGCTTCGATATCCTGTCTTGTCTCGGGCTCGTCGTCGAAGTGAAGTCGCAGTTTGCTACCGTCGATAGCCTTCTCGATCACTGCCAAGAGGGGCGCGACCGCGCGACTGCGGGTGAAGTAGTGCAACTCGAACGGTTTGCCCTGTCGGTTCAAAACGCTTGACATCGCCAGGAGAGGCGTGATGCCGATCCCGCCTGCCAACAGCAGGACCGGCCCATGACCTTCTTTCAGCGGAAAATGGTTGCGCGGCGCAGAAACCGGCAAAACGGTGCCAACGCAAACGGCATCATGAAGCCACGCCGAGCCGCCACGACCGTCCGCCTCCCGCTTCACGGCGATCGTGTAGCGGCAGAGCTCGGCTGCGTCACCGCACAATGAATATTGGCGAACCCGCCCGTCGGGCAGGTGGACATCAACGTGAGAGCCCGGTTCGAAGGCTGGCAGTAGGGGTTTGCGCGGATGCTCGAGTTCGACGACGAACACGTCCCCCGGTTCTTTGCGGGTGGCGACAACCTTCAGCTTCATGATGATACGTGGTGATGCCATGTCGTTCACTCGTCCGACGGAAGAATGGGATCGCCGGGGCGGATGATGCCACCAACCTCGATCGCGCAATTCAGGCCGGAGCGGTTCAGAAGACCGTCGTAAAGCCCGGGAATGCCGAGCAACTCTTCGATATACTTGCAGGGAAAGTTCATCCGCGCTGCCCGAAGAATTGTTTCGCCTACCCGAAAGCGTTTGCCGACAAGATGACTGAGCGGGACGCCGCGGGTGGTCAGATTGCGTCTATGATCATCAGGCGCAAGTGCGGCTTTAAACCCCGGGATCTGTGGCTCACCTTTGGCCATCGCCTCGAGAACCTCGACCTCGATCAGCGTGACGTCGCGAACATCGGGTTTCGGTGAATAGGTTCCAGTGCCAAGATAGTAGCGGTCGCCAACAATTCCACGCCCTGCAATGAGCTGCGCTTCCGCCAGTTCTTCCATTTCGTAGGACGCTGCCGGCGCAATATGGATGTGGAGCACCTTACCCTGCCAAGTCATGCATCTGCCCTATCAAGCGAAGACCATCTCAACTTTGTTTACCGGATATTGGTGCTCGGCTGTGGAATGACAAATCCCAACAGTCATTGCGCCCGTCGCCGCTCTTCCTCAACTTTGGCGGAGAACTGGTCTTCTCGACAGTGCCAGTTTGATGACTTGTTTCTGGTCCAGTTTCAATTTTCATGCGACTGGCGGTCGTCGGGGGAAGGGCCTGTCGTGATTGTCTGGGTTTGGATATGCCGAATGCGACTTCAGAATTCTTCTGTCACTGTCTCAATCGCTATCAGAAGCAGTTGGATCCCCCGTTCAATCTGCCTCGGGCTCAAGGCTGAATAGCCCATGACAAGTCCGAGCCTGTCCTCCGTCACAGTGCCTGGTTGCGGGTCATAAAGAGGTGAGATGCAATAGACGCCAATACCGGTGCGTTGCGCGATTTGCAGCAAGCGTGTCTCGGACGATCTCGGCAATTCGTTGAACCAGACCACGACATGCAATCCGGCATCGGCACCCTCCACCGTAATCCGTTCGCCGAACGCGCGCTGCAGCGCGTTCAACAAAGTCTCCCGGCGATCTCTGTTTAGCCGCCGTACGCGCCGCACATGGCTTTCATAGCCGCCGCTTTCGATCAAGGATGCCAGGGCTTCCTGCTCGGTTACCGATGAATGCCTGTCGAACAGTTGCTTGGCGGTTGCGCATACGTCTTGCAGTTCCTGCGGGACAACGAGATATCCGATGCGCATCATCGGCGATAGCGTTTTTGAAATCGTCCCGAGATAAACGACGTTGCGTCCAGCTTTCAGACTATGGAGTGGAGGCACCGGACTGATATCGTAGCGGTACTCGCTGTCGTAGTCGTCCTCGATCACAAAGGCGTCGTTTTCCCGCGCCCATTCAAGAAGCTGATGACGGCGAGAAATTGGCATGACCCCGCCGAGCGGAAATTGATGGGAGGGGGTGACATAGGCTAGCCGGGCTCGCACAGCCTTCAGAAGTTCGGTCTGCAAGCCCTCGCCATCGACAGCTATGGAGACCGGAGAGGCGCCGGTGCTGGCGAAGATCTGGCGCGCCATGCGATAGCCGGGGTTTTCCATAACGAAGTCGCTGCCAGGGTCGAGCAGAAGCCGTGCACAAAGATCTAACCCTTGCTGAGAGCCATTCACGATGATGATTTGCTCCAGCTCGCACCGCAATGTGCGGGCGCGCCATAGATACCCCTGCAATGCTTGCCGCAACCGCAAAGATCCCCGCGGGTCGTCGTAGGCCAATCGGACCGGTCGCTGAGCGATGACCGCGTTGACGGCTTTCCTCCACGCAAGCGCCGGGAAATCGGACGGGGCGAGATCGCCATAACGGAAATCAATCATGACGGAGCTCGGCAGATAATCCAGCCACGGAGGTGTCGCCTTAAGTCGTTCGCCATAGGCCGACAGGCGCTGAGCACTCTGTTGCTCCCGCGTGGCAGCTCTCAGGCGGTGTCCGAAGGGCACGCCAGTGACCCGCGGTCGGGCTCCCTGGCGCAGTTCCACGAAACCCTCCGCCGAAAGCTGCTCGTAGGCGACCGTCACCGTCGTTCGCGAAACGCCAAGCTCGTTCGCCAGATTTCGAGATGACGGCAGTTGACCACCGGTGTCATAAACGCGGCTCACGATCTGATCCTTGAGCGCCTCGTAGATCTGGCGCGCGCCCATCTTCCTTGCGCGATCAGCTGTTGCCTGACTTGCTAACTGGACCATTTTCTTTCCGCATAACTGGCTATTTCTTGCGGACCAGTATGCTGCCACTGTGGTCGAAAGCAAAGAGGATAGCGCGAAGCAATGACTGGCAGCGGCGAACACGGCGATTTTCAGGACCACTCCGAACCGTCGCAGGGCGTGCAGCTTGGGTTTGATACCCGTGCAATCCATCACGCGTTCGATCCGGCTGGGTTCTCGAGAGCGGTCCAGCCTCCGGTCTTTATGACATCGACCTACGGCTTTGAGAGTGTGGCGGCAAATGACGCGGCGGCAGCGCTGGGCGGCAGGCTCTATGCCCGTGAATATAACCCAACGACCGAAATTCTCGAGCGAAGGCTTGCAAACCTTGAAGGAGCCGAGGCGGGTCTCGTGGTGTCGACCGGAATGGCCGCCTTCGGCACCCTGGTCCTGTCACTGTTGTCGCAAGGCGATGAGCTTGTGGTGCACAAGACGCTTTACGCCAATACGGTTGCCATGGTCGAGCAAGGTCTGCCTCGCTTCGGCATCAAGGTCGTCTCCGTTGACCTTTCGGATCCGCGCAATCTCGACGCGGCAATCACGGAGAAAACCCGCCTGGTCTATTTCGAGACCCCCGTCAATCCGCTGAGCGCTATTCTCGACATTTCGGCAATCGCAGAGCGAGCCCACAAACGGAACGTCAAAGTCACGGTCGATAGCACATTCGCCTCGCCAGCCTTGCAACGCCCGATCGAGCACGGCGCCGACATCGTGCTGCATTCTCTGACAAAATACATCAACGGTCATGGCGACACACTCGGTGGCGCCCTGCTGGGCGACGCGGAAACGCTGAATACATTGCATGAGACCGGCCTGCGCTACATCACCGGGGCGACGTTGTCGCCGCACTCCGCGTTCCTCATCATGCGCGGCCTGAAGACGCTGTCTCTGCGGATGGCGAGACATAGTGCTTCGGCGCTTTCGATCGCGCGCATGCTCGAGGCGCATCCCGCCGTCGCCTGGGTGAGTTACCCGTTCCTGGACTCCCATCCCGATCAGACGATCGCCCGCAAGCAAATGTCTGATGGGTCCGGCATGCTTGCCTTCGGCCTTCATGCTGGGTTCGACGGTGCCAGGACAATGCTCGACCGGCTACGGTTGCTCACGCGCGCTGTAAGCCTGGGTGACACCGACAGTCTCATCTATCATCCAGCCAGCATAACCCGGGCGCGCCAGTCGATCAGGAAAGACGCACACTTGATCGAAGGGGTCGGGGAAGACCTCCTCCGTCTCTCTGTCGGCCTTGAGGATGTTGGCGATCTGATCGGCGATCTGCGTCAGGCCCTTCAGGTCCTATGACGGAACTATAGCATCGCCATTCAAATATCTCAGCGAACAAGACGACTATCGGGGCATGGAATGACCTTTTTGAGTGGGCTATCTGCATTTCCTATCGCGCCCATGGACCGCGACGGCAAGATTGACGCCGAAACACTCCGCAAGCTGATTGCCCGTCTTGCCGCGGCCAAGGTCGATTCCATCAGTCTCCTCGGCAGTACCGGCACCTATATGTACTTGTCACGGGAGGAATGCCGCCGGGCTCTTGCGCTAGCGGTCGAGGAAACCGGCGGTCGCATACCAATTGTCGTGGGAGTCGGTGCTTTGAGAACCGACGAGGCCGTCAGGTTGGCTCAGGATGCCAAAGCTTTGGGTGCTACCGCAGGCCTGCTTGCCGCCGTCTCCTACGCGCCCCTCACCGTGGATGAAGTCTTCGAGCATTTCTCCACCGTTGCCCGCGAGAGCAAACTGTCAATCTGCTCGGATCGAGCCGTACTTCCCGCTATCCCACGGTATTCCGCGCGGGACGATCGACTGATTTTGAGCGGCATTATTTTCGTCTTGCGCAACGGGCTACGGTGGCGCGACGCCCTCAGGGAATATGGCCCGCACAAGACGATCTACAACCGCTTCATCCGCTGGAGCAGGCTCGGCGTGTTCAACCGATTTTTGCCTAACTGACCGCCAAATGGGGCAAGCCCGAGCCGCTGATGATCGACGCTACCCACTTGAAAGCCCACCGCACCGCAGCCAGTCTGCTAAAAAAGGGGATGTTCCCCGACGTATCGGACGCACCAAAGGCGGATTGAACTCCAAGCTGCATGCCGTCTGCGATGGCATGGTCGACCGCTCATCCTGCTTCTGAGCGACGGGCAGATGAACGACTACAAAGGGCAGCGAAAATGCCCGCCGCCTTTCCCAAAAGGCCAAGACCCTATTGCCGACAAGGGCTATGACGCCGACTGGTTTTCGGCACGCCTTGGCCGCATGCAAGATCACGGCCTTCATTCCATCTCGGGCAAACCGCAAGATCGTCATCCCACATGATTCGGCGCTCTACAAAGAGCGCCACAAGATCGAAAACATGTTCGGCAGGCTCAAGGACTAGAGGCGGATTCACACCCGATACGACCGCCGCGCACACACCTATTTCTCAAGATATGCATCGCTGCAGCCGATCGCCGACCCCGCCGATCCGGATTGAAGCAGGGTTGCCAAGCGCTTTTAAATTATGAGTTTCTGTCTCTGATCCGGGTCGCGATCCGCTCATCCACGCTCTGCTGTCGCCGCTCGAACGAGTGTAGGTTTTTGACGGAAATTTCCGAAGCAGATCACGCGTTAATGGGCACTTGTGAAGGAGGGAAGGAGGAAACGATTCTTCGCGAGGTTTCCCTCGATGGCGCCATCCCCGAGATAGCCAATAGCCACCAAGCGAGTGTTTCCACTTTACTAGCCATATGCGCCAGCTCGGGAACCAATGCGGGCGGCGTGAGTAAGGGTCCGGGTCGTAGGTTTGACACAGCACTTCGGTGCCTCTGCGCGGCCCACTCCTTCTGTCGAAGTTTAACTAGCCCCGCCTCTCGTGACGGGGCTTCCTTTTTTGGAGGTCGACTGGACCCAATGCTCAAGCCTCCAGACGGGTGCGCTCCGGTGGCGATCGCTGACCAGACCTGTCTCCTGGACGCGAAATCAGACCTCGGAGCTGCGCCCATCTCGTTTCGCGAGGGCCAAAAGGCCGCACTGACCATGCTGCGTCGTCCACTATGTCAGGGACGGCGTGGAACCGGTGCTGGGCATGCGCCGACGTCATCCGGAACCGTACGAATGTATTCGCCGCACGCCGAGTCTCATTCTGATTGATCCTCGTCCTCGAGCGGAGCCGGATTGAGTTTGCACTGCTGGATGTAGAATTGGGTGGTTTTCCAGTTGATTCTGTTCATGATGCGCGCACGTATGAAACTCTCTTCGCAATCTGCTTTTTGAGCCTGCGCATTCAGTCTTTTCAAATAATTTTCCTTGACTGCGACGTTGCAGACCTCTTCCGGCTCGCCAGAGGCGATCTCCAGTTCGTTGGGCCACGTGCCGTCCAAGAGCGAAAATCCTACACAGGTCGGCGTCCACACTATAATCTGCAAAGCTGCGTGAGCGTTGAAAGTCAGGTATATATCTGGACTGTAGGAAAGCATGCAGACCCACAGGCTGTTGACGCCCAGTTGTCGGCACAGTCCGCTCCCCACGGCGTTTCCGTAAAGAGTGAGGGCCTGGCGAATTGGAACCTGTGCCAAGGCTTCGCTCGCATAGCTGCAACAGAGAGCGGAGAAGAGCAAAAAAAATCCGCTTATCCTTTTCATGCGCGACATGGTAAAACGCAAATTAGGATCCGGCATGGTGGTTCCTTCAACAGTTCGAACGATTGCGTTGTCCCGCAATCTAGATGGCGGCGTCGCTCCCGCCGCCTCGCAATCCCTTACAAGATCTATGCCATGCGCGCCGATGGAGCTGACGAACAATTATTTGCTGCAATTTCAGTTAGGTGGGCGAAAAAACTGAATCGGGGAGGAAGAACGCGTGTCGCGAAGCCGACAAAGGTGACGATGTCGTAAGTTGATTGTCATCAACCCTATCCCAACCGAAAAACGCTGTTGGCTAGTCCTGGTGAGATCATGGATGATGATCAAGCGCCACGCCGAGGGATCCCGTGCACCAGGAAGGGGTAAGTGCCGTGCTGTTCCGCCCCGGTCAAAAATACTCCGGCCTCATCCTTGCAGGGATGACGTCCTTAGGCAGTGGTGTAGCTAGATTGCGCTGGTCATCAGTGTTTTCCGGTAGGGTTGGAAGATGATGAAGGCATCGCAGTTTTTGGAGGCGCAGAAGGCGTTCATCTTGAAGCAGGGTGATGAAGGTGTGTCGGTTGCTGAGATCTGCTGGAAAACGAGGATCAGCCAGGCTACTTACTTCAACTGGAAGAAATAGTACGCTGGCATGTTGCCGGCGGTTCCCGAAGACTTTCCTACCATCTTTCGATGTTCCTGCAGTGCTGGTTCACACCTGTTGAAGCCTTTGTAACGGAGCCGTCCTTTGTTGGCGTCGCACCGATGTCTTCCATGATTTTTTCCAACCGCTCGCCGACCTGATTTGCAAGCGTTCGACTGAGACGGCGCTTCCATCCTGACATATAGCAACCCGAAGGACGTGGATTTCAAAGGAGGCACTCGAAGCTGCCCGTCTTCAGTCCAAGCCCTTACTTGAGTGCGGCGATCAATGTCGATTGCAGCAAGACGTCACTCCACTAGCGGGCGCCAATGACGATCGCAGGAAGGATTGGCTTCTCCGGAGGCAAGGGTCGTCCATTCCTTCACCACGTCAGACCTGTACTCCATCGCACAAACTGCTAGAAAGAGCGCCCGCGGAAATTGGAGAAATCGTCGGCTACCGGACGCGGACGGTAGCGGTGGAACTAGAAAACCGTTTGTTTTCCGGCCGCCAGAAGGAAGCTCAAAGACATGAACATGGCCTCGAAGATTGCGAAATCCCCTGTTTTCCCATCCATTGGCGCCCTGCTTGCAGAGGCTCGTCAGGCTCGCGGCTATTCTTTGGACGACCTCGCAGAAACCACTGGTCTGACTGTGGCCGAGCTGACAGCTCTTGAGAGCGACGAGGATTTTGATGCTTCAAGGATAGGAAGGACCGCGGCCGCTCTAGGAGTTTTAGACAAAATTTGAAACACGCGTCGCGCTGAAGTCGTTACGCAGCTGCCATAAGGAGGGTGCCTGCCGATGGTGGAAACCCGGCCACGCGATCATCGCAGCACGGTGATCAACGAGCGATCTCACCGCATTTATTCCTCCACCAATCGCAACACTGGCGACGCGCCATATGCGCGGTACGTCTTGAGGTCGACTTGAACCATCGGGCCACGCGGCGTGTGCATGGTGAGGGTGCTGATATCGACGTCAATACCGGATTTGTGTACGTCGCGGATTGCGTCATTCATTTGTTGAAGCGCTGTACCGAGTCTTTCCTCAGCATGCTTCTGTCTCGTGAGGTAAGGTGTCATGGTTGACCTGATTGTTTGCTGCTTGTGTCGCTTATGCGTTTATTCGGGATGGCGCTACATATAGATAGGCGTTTCGGGCATACCATCGAGCATGCTCCTCTTTAGTCTAGGAATGGTGGCCCGTCGCCAAGTAACTGCTATGGCATTTCGGCCTTTTTGACTTTCGGATTATTCCGTCCAAAGGGCGGGAGGCGGGACGAAAATATGCCTCCCGATCGTTGGGAGAGCTCCGTTATGGTTCCAGCACCAGCGCATCCCATTTGGCATTGACAGTTCTTCGCTCTCGACATGGCTTTAAGCTTGTTGCGCCACATAGAACGCCATGCTGAAGTTTTTATTTCGTCCAGTCGGCGCCATTTCAAAATCAGATTCCACGATTGAAAGAAATATTGGCATCATGTCATTATCTAAAGTTCATAAAATCGATAGACTAAGACAACAAACAAAGGTGTCGCCGGCATGAAAATTCTGGGTCTTGCGGGAAACGTAAAACGACCATCGCGAACTGCCTCTCTAGTGGAAGCAACCGTGTCGGCAGCCACAGCGAAGCTAGGTCTCGACGGGCGAACTATAGAACTGGTTGACGCTGCCCCCATTCTCTTCAAGGCGCTTCGATCCGATCGGCTGGATGCGGAGGGGCGGGCGATCATCGACGCAGTCGAGGCGGCTGATGTGCTGGTTGTCGGGTCGCCGGTCTACCGGGCGTCGTATACAGGCGCCCTCAAGCATCTTTTCGATCTTGTCGACTACCGCGCACTTGCCGGAAAGCGGGTCATTCTCGCTGCCACAGGCGGCACACCGTTGCACGGCTTGATGACTGAACATCAGCTACGCCCGCTGTTCGGCTTCTTCAACGCCCTGACGCTGCCGACGTCGATCTACGCCACTGAAACCGATTTTGCGGATTATGAGATCACCAGTCCAGTGGTTCGCGAGCGTATCGAGCGCGCCGTTTCAGAACTGGCGCAGGTCCTGCCGGTCTCCGATCACACCGCTCGCTCGCGCTCATGGAAACCGTCCAGCGCTCGTCGCCGCGTCAGCCTAGCCGTTCCAAGAGGGAGTGTATCATGTCCTATGCCAGCAGAGAGCCGGTCAAATTCGCCTACTGGGTTCCCAATGTTTCGGGGGGCCTCGTCATTTCCAACATCGAGCAGCGTACGAGCTGGACAATCGACTACAACAGAAAACTGGCGCAGATCGCCGAAGCCAGCGGTTTCGATTATGCGCTGAGCCAGATCCGATTCACGGCCGGCTATGGCGCCGAATTCCAGCATGAATCTGTTTCCTTCAGCCATGCGCTGCTGGAATCGACGACGACACTGAAGGTGATCGCTGCAATCCTGCCCGGACCATGGAACCCAACACTGGCGGCCAAGCAGATTGCGACGATCAATCACCTCACCAATGGCCGTGTCGCCGTCAATGTCGTCAGTGGCTGGTTCCGCGGCGAGTTCCACGCGATTGGCGAACACTGGCTGGACCATGACGAGCGCTACCGCCGATCGGAGGAATTCATCCGCGCACTGCGCGGTATCTGGACCGAAGACAATTTTACGTTCCACGGCGATTTCTATCGCTTCAACAATTATTCGCTGAAGCCAAAGCCGATCGATCCGCAGCCGGAAATCTTCCAGGGCGGCTCTTCTCGCGCTGCGCGCGACATGGCATCGCGTGTTTCCGACTGGTATTTTACCAACGGCAACACGCCAGAGGAAATCAGCAAGCAGGTCGCCGATATTCAAGGTAAGGCAAAAGCCAACGGCCACTCGGTGCGCGTCGGCGTCAATGCCTTCGCAATCGTGCGCGAGACTGAAGAGGAAGCCCGCGCCGTTCTGGCCGAGATCATCGAAAAGGCGAATCCCGAGGCCGTCAAGGCTTTCGGCCATGAAGTGAAAAATGCCGGAAAATCCTCGCCGGAAGGTGAGGGGAACTGGGCGAAATCCTCTTTCGAGGATCTGGTTCAGTACAATGATGGTTTCCGCTCCAATCTCATCGGCACACCCCGCCAGGTCGCCGAGCGAGTTGTCGGCCTGAAGCGCGCCGGCGCCGACCTCATCCTTCTCGGCTTCCTGCATTTCCAGGAAGAGGTCGAGTATTTCGGCAAGTACGTCATCCCGTTGATCCGCGAATTGGAAGAAGCCGAAACGGCGACGGCAGTCGCCGCCGAGTAATCGCAACATGTCGAGCGGCAGGAAAGCCGGCGGCCTCAACAATGACAGGCCAAGAACCGGGTGGTTCGTGGAGGGATAGCGTGCGCCTGTGAGTCCAGCTGGGTTCGCGGCGCGCCATCGAGAGCAGGGGCGTGCACACTATGACATTTGCCTTCGGAGGCTTGGGAGCGGCGCCGTTTCCGCCGGACGTTCAGGAGCACTTGGCAGGCTTGGACAGAGGAACAGGCGCGGCCTGGACGTCGCCGATTGAAGCGGGCGCAATGGACGGCATCGTTCTGAAGCTGGCCGGCATCGATCTGTCCTTCGGTGGCGTCGTCGCCCTGAAGGATATCGATCTGTCCGTACGGCGCGGCGAAATCCTCGCGATTATCGGGCCTAACGGTGCTGGCAAGAGCTCGATCATCAATGTGATCAGCGGCGTATACCGACCCGATCGCGGCTATGTGTGGCTCTCCGGGCGGCGCCATGCCCAGGTCCCGACGCAGAAACTTGCCCGTCTCGGCATTGCTCGCACGTTTCAAAACCTGGCCTTGTTCAAGGGTTTGAGCGTTCTCGACAATGTCGTGGTTGGACGAGCGCACAAGACGCGGTCTAGCTTCGTCGAACAGATCGTTGGCCTCGGTCGAGCCCGCACGGAACAGAGGGATGCCCGCAGTCGGGCTTTGGAGGTGCTCGAGTTCCTCCACCTTTCGCATGTTGGCGATCGTCTGGTCGGTACACTGCCTTACGGTCTGCAAAAACGGGTGGAATTGGCGCGCGCGCTGGTGGCCGAGCCCGATATCCTGCTGCTCGACGAGCCGATGGCCGGCATGACGGCAACGGAAAAGAACGAGATGGCCGATTTCGTGCGCGCCGCACGCGATCGTTTCGGTACGACAGTCGTGTTGATCGAACACGATATCGGGGTCGTCATGGACCTCTCCGACCGCGTCGCCGTGCTCGACTACGGTCGCAAGATCGCCGATGGAACACCCGACGAGGTCCAGCGCGACCAGCGCGTGATCGATGCCTATCTCGGTGTCGCCCCTGAGAACGAAAACGGGGAGGGCATCTGATGGCTGATTTCGACTGGTTGTTCTTCACCGAGGTCCTCGTCGGCGGCCTTCTCTCCGGCGTGATGTATTCACTGGTCGCGATCGGTTTCGTGCTGATCTACAAGACATCCGGGGTCCTCAATTTTGCGCAAGGCGCGATGCTCCTGTTCGCGGCGCTGACCTTCGTCAGCCTGACGGAACGCGGAATTTCCTTCCCGCTCGCATTCGCGATCACCTTCGCGATCATGATCGTCATCGGAATTGCCGTCGAGCGCGCGGTATTGCGGCCGCTGACCAACAAGCCACCGATCACGCTCTTCATGGCGACGCTCGGCCTCTCCTACATCATCGAGGGGGCTGCCCAACTGATTTGGGGCACGCAGGTGCATGGCCTTGATCTCGGTATCGAGGATGTGCCGTTCGACGTCGGTGGTGTCTACATCAGTCAATTTGACATCTTCGCAGCGATCGTTGCCGCCTCGATGGTGCTGCTGCTCTCTGTCTTCTTCCGTTACACCCGCATCGGGCTTGGTTTTCGCGCCGTCGCCGACGACCAGTTCGCCGCACTGGCCGTCGGGTTGAGGCTGCCATGGATCTGGGCGACGGTCTGGGCGGCTGCAGGCCTGGTGGCGCTGGTCGCCGGTCTGTTGTGGGGAGCCCGCGTCGGAGTGCAATTCTCTCTGTCACTCATCGTCCTGAAGGCTTTGCCGGTTCTCGTCCTCGGCGGGTTCGACTCTATCCTAGGCGCGATCGTTGGCGGATTGTTGATCGGTGCGTCAGAGAAGCTGGCGGAGGTCTATATCGGCGAATATTTTGGCGGCGGTATCGAAGGCTGGTTTGCCTATGTCATCGCGCTCGCCTTCCTCCTCGTGCGCCCTTCCGGCCTGTTCGGCCAGAAGCTTGTGGAAAGGGTCTGACCGATGTCCACGATCAACTACGATCTTCCGGTATACCGCTTCCCCGCGCGCTGGGCGACGCCATTGGGTTGGCTTGCCAGCTCCTATGTCGTTGTGCCGCTTATCGCGTCCGACTATCTGTTCGAGGCTATCCTGCTTCCATTCCTGGCGCTCAGCCTCGCCGGTTTGGGGCTCAATATCCTGACGGGCTATGCCGGGCAGGTCTCGCTGGGTAGTGCTGCCTTCATGGCTGTCGGCGCTTTCGCGGCGTTTAACTTCAATCTTCGCGCCGACGGTCTGCCTTTAATCGTCAGCATGGTTCTTGCTGGTCTCGCAGCCGCCGGCATCGGTCTGGTATTTGGCCTTCCAAGCCTGCGCCTCAAGGGCTTTTACCTTGCGGTATCGACGCTTGCAGCGCAGTTTTTCGTGCAGTGGGCGCTGACCAAATTCAGCTGGTTCTCCAACGAGTCCGCATCCGGCGTGATCGATGCACCGCAGCTTTCGGTCTACGGCTTAGTTTTTGATGGCCCAGTCGGACGATATTATTTCGCGCTGACGGTGGTCACCGTTCTCACTTTGCTGGCCTATCGCTTGGTGAATTCGCAGACCGGCCGCAATTTCATCGCCGTGCGCGACAATGAGACAGCGGCACGGATCATTGGCGTGCCAGTGCTGAAAACCAAGCTTCTGGCCTTCGCAATCTCCTCCTTCATCATCGGCATCGCCGGAGTCCTGTGGGCGTTCGCCTATTTGCGCACGGTCGAGCCGGCCGGTTTCAATCTCGACCGATCGTTCCAGGTCCTGTTCATCGTCATCATCGGCGGACTTGCCTCGATCCGCGGCGCCTTTTTCGGAGCGGCGCTGATCGTCGTGTTTCCGTTGGTCCTGTCACGGCTTGGCTCCTTCCTACTCGGCGATATCTTCAATTCGGGCGTGCTGGATATGAGCCAGCGCATCGTGCTCGGCGCGCTCATCATCCTCTTTCTGATTCTCGAACCGGATGGGCTCGTCGCCCTTTGGGGTCGAGTACGAAAACGAATCGGCGCCGCCATCGTGCGGTCCTGATCGAAACGGAGCCATCAAGGCTCTCGAATGCCAACAGCCTTCATCAGATCAACCCGGACCGGCGCCTTGCCCCGGTCGATACCCGGAGTATGTCCAAAAATGACGATCCTCGCCAAATTCAAGATCGCGGCTCTTGCCGCCGGCCTCGCCTTTTCGGTGGCCATGCCTATGGCCCATGCTGACGAACAATATTTTCCCCTCCAGAGCTATCGCGTCGGCCCCTATGCTGCCGGCGGCACCGGCTTCTTCGGTGGCTTCATCGATTATCTGAACCTGATCAACACGCGCGACGGCGGCGTCAACGGCGTTAAGCTGACATGGTCGGAAGCTGAAACGCAGTATGAGGTCGAACGTGGCGTCGAAGCGTACGAGCGCCTGAAGAGCAACCCGAACGTTGCCGCCTGGAACCCGCTTTCCGTCGGCATTGCCTATGCGATGATAGATCGCATCACCGCCGACAAGGTGCCGTTGATCACCATCAATCATGGCCGCACGGATTCGACCGATGGTCGCGTTTTCCCTTATGTCTTCCCGCTACTGCTCAATCCCTACAGCGAAACTTCCGGCATCGTGAACTATATCGCTTCCAAGGAAGGCGGGCTTGGAAGCCTGAAGGGCAAGAAGATCGCCGTGCTCTACCACGGCTCGCCCTATGGCAAAGAGACAATCCCCATCTACGATCTGCTAGCGAAGAAATACGGATTCGAGCTGCAGCAGATCGAGGTGCCGCATCCAGGCAACGAACAGCAGTCGCAGTGGCTGACGATCCGGCGCGCCAAGCCAGACTACGTCGTCCTGCGCGGTTGGGGCGTGATGAACCCGGTTGCGCTGAAGACCGCAGCCAAGGTTGGCTTCCCAGCGGATCACATTATCGGAAACGTCTGGTCCAATTCAGAAGAAGACGTCATCCCCGCTGGTGATGCAGCCAAGGGCTATACGGCGATCACCACACAGGCTTCGGGAGCTGAATACCCGGTCGTTCAGGAGATCGTCAAAACGATCTACGACGCCGGCAAGGGGAACCTGGAAGACAAGAAGCGTATTGGCTCGGTCTACCACAACCTCGGTATCGTCAACGGCATCCTTAATGTCGAGGCGATACGCATCGCACAGGAGAAGTTCGGCAAGCGGACGCTCACCGGCGACGAGGTCCGCTGGGGCTTCGAACACCTTCAGCTCGATCCGGCGCGTGTCGAGGCGCTCGGCGCCAAGGGCCTGTTCCACTCGATCAATGTCACCTGGGACAACCATGAGGGCAACGGCTACGTGACTTTCCAACAGTGGGACGGGAAGAAGTGGAACGTCGTTTCTGACTGGATCGCGCCGGACTGGGCACTGTTGCGGCCCATCATCGAGAAGTCTTCCGAAGCCTACGCGGCCGAGAAGGGCATCAAGCTGCGCACGGCGGCGGACGCCGAGGCGGCGACCAACTGATCCCTTCAAGCCGCGCCTGATAACAGGCGAGGCTTGAAGAACCGGGCGCGAGGGTGGTGCCTCCCTCTCCAACCTCGCGCCTTCTCTCAATCCGGCCTTTTAAGGCAAGAGGAACACGATCATGCCTCTGGAAACCACCCTGCTTGCGGTCGATGGTCTGAAGGCGACGTACAATAACGCCATCACCGCGCTCGACGGCGTCGGTTTCCACCTGGCGCGCGGTGAAATCCTGGCGCTCCTTGGCGCTAACGGTGCGGGGAAGACGACGACACTCAAGGCGTTGTCCAATCTGCTTCCAGCCGAACGTGGTCAGGTCGTTTCCGGCAGCATCTGCTTCGACGGGCTCGATGTCCTGCGCACAAGCCCTGCTGCACTGGTGCGTGCCGGTCTCGTGCAGGTGCTTGAAGGTCGCCATTGCTTTCGCAGCCTGACAGTCGAGGAAAACCTTGTCTCCGGTGGGCTTGGCCGCGGCAGCACGCGCGCTGAGATCGCCGAAGATATCGAGAAGGTCTACACACGTTTTCCCAGGTTGAAGGAAAAGCGTCGTGCACTTTCCGGCCTGACCTCTGGCGGCGAGCAGCAGATGACGGCGATCGGCCGGGCGCTGATGTCGCGGCCGCGCCTTCTAGTTCTCGACGAGCCATCCATGGGATTGGCGCCGCTCGTCGTCCAGGACATTTTCCGGACGCTGCGCCACCTCAATCGCGAAGAGGGTCTTTCCATCCTTTTCGCGGAGCAGAACTCCGCAATCGCACTGAAATATGCCGATCGCGCCATCATTCTCGAAAACGGCGCCACGGTGCTGACCGGTGACGCACAGGATCTGCGCGGGCGCGATGATATCAAGTCTTTCTACCTCGGCAAGAGAGCCGTGGCTCCCTCCATCCCGGCCGTTGTCGGCTAACCAAAATTCAAGAGGAGACACCACCATGACCCTTTCCACTATTAATACCGAGTATGCCGCAAAAGCTGTGCCCCCTGTTCCGCGCCCGTCGGAACCAGCCCACATCGTCAAGACTGATGCCGAAGCGATTGCCATCGCGAAGACACTTGCGGCAGAGTTCATCAAGAATTCGGCCGTGCGCGACCGCGACCGCATCTGGCCGGTGAAGGAACTGGACGCGTTTTCACAGAGCGGGCTTTGGTCTATCAACGTGCCCAAGGCCTTCGGCGGTCCCGAAGTCTCTTATGCAACGCTTGCGAAGGTCATCGAGATTATCTCGGCGGCCGATTCATCCATCGGCCAAATAGCGCAAAACCACCTGGGCGTCGTGGCCGCGATTCGGACGGTTTCGGACCCAGCCCAGCAAAAGCTGTTGTTCGCGGAAGTGCTGAGGGGCACGCGCTTCGGCAATGCCTTCTCCGAATTCGGATCCAAGCGCGCAGTGGATTTCGAAACCAAGTTCATCGATGCCGGCGATCATGTCGTTGTCAACGGCCAGAAATTCTACTCATCGGGGGCGTTGCTCGCGCATCTGGTGCCGATCGTTGCACTCGATAGCGAGGGCAGAGCCTGGTATGCGATTGCCGAGCGCGACGCGCCAGGTTTGACTGTCATCGACGACTGGTCCTCCTTCGGCCAGCGTACCACGCTGTCGGGGACGGTCCTGCTTGACAATGTCAGAGTGCCGAAGACGCACGTGGTGCCCGGCTACAAGGGGTATGAGGTGCCAACTGCGGACGGAGCGATCTTCCAGATTATCCAAGTGGCGGTCGATACCGGTATCGCGCAGGCCGCGATAGACGAGACCGTTAGCTTTGTGCGCACCAAGAGCCGCGCCTGGGTGGATTCCGGCGTCGACAACGCCTGGGATGATCCCTACAC
The DNA here is from genome assembly GCF_004306515.1 of Rhizobium beringeri. Lineage (NCBI taxonomy): Bacteria > Pseudomonadati > Pseudomonadota > Alphaproteobacteria > Hyphomicrobiales > Rhizobiaceae > Rhizobium > Rhizobium beringeri. The sequence goes on from NZ_SILG01000005.1 coordinate 20,250, forward strand.
GATCCAGGCGATCGGAGACTTGACGCTACGACTGCATGCGGCGCAGGCGCTGCTTGAAAAGGCAGGTTATGCCATTGATCGGGCGATCCTCGATCCTAACGCGGAAACCGTTGCGGAAGCCCAGATTGTTACTGCCGAAGCGAAGATCCTCTCCACTGAAATTGCGATTGCGGCCACCAACAAGTTGTTCGAGCTGGCGGGAACGCGCTCAACCCTTGCCGAGCACGGGCTTGATCGCCATTGGCGCAACGCCCGCACCCATACCCTCCACGACCCAGTCCGCTGGAAGTATGCTATATTGGGCAAGTATTTCCTGAATGGCGAGAAGCCACCTCTCCATGCCTGGAGCTGAGGTTTCCGATCTGCAAAGCACCCGGTGGTCAGGTGCTTTGCGGATTATGCCTTGCAGCGCTTAGAAGATAGTAGGCGGTTTTCGCCGTCGTCAATGAGTACGCTTCAGAACGCCTCGCGGTCTCGCCGCCAAGGCAATATTTCACTGCTTTAGAAACGACGGCCTCCGATCTTCAGGTCGCGGGGCAGAGCTACTTGTTGAAAGCGCCTGGACGACTGGTTTGCGTGCAACCTCCATCGACGCGCGATCAACATTGTCTGCCGATCATTTTGGAGACGGCTTCCTGTCCCCAACAAAGAACATCCGAACGCCGAGCTGCCCTCCGGCGTTGGTCGCCTTGGCCTTGGATTGCGATAGACAATTCATAAAATGTGAGCTTCTGCGTCTGCCGGCTTGCTCTGGAACCAGTAAAGTTCGTTTCTCCCTCGTCGAGCAGGGACAATGCGGGGCGACGACCCGATCTGCCCTCAATTGCGCGCAAAGACTGTCCGAGTTGCAAGGCTACTTGCTTCCGATGTCACGCGCGGCGCGCCTGCCCCATCCGGCCGGACCCGGGCGCGCCGCGACTTCTCATCAGGTTGCTTCGAGCACCATGTTGAGCGGGGTCTGGGCTGCTCGGCGGACATGAGTGAAACCGCCCGACCGGATTACCTCGGCCAATCGCTTCTCTCCCGCCTGAGCGCCAAGTGCTATTCCCGTCTCCTGCGCAAGCGAGGTTGGAACGCAGATCATCGTCGAGGCTGAGTAGTAGAGCCGTCCAACTGGGTTGATATTCTCCTCCAGCGTATCTCCGGCCATTGGTTCGACCACCATCCACGTGCCGCCCTCCTTCAATGCCTTTCGGATATGAGCCGCAGCGGCTATTGGGTCGCCCATGTCGTGCAAGCAGTCGAAGCAGGTGATCAAATCGAAGTCTCGGCCGTCGAAGTCCTGCGCCCGGCCGATCTCGAAGCGCACGTTCGTCAGGCCATCTGCCCGAGCGTGGGCGGTCGCTGCCGCGATCGAATCCGCATGGAAGTCGTAGCCGATGAACCGCGAATTAGGGAAAGCCTGAGCCATGAGGATCGTCGAGAGCCCATGTCCGCAGCCGACGTCGGCCACAGTCGCGCCCGCCTTCAACTTGTCGACAACGCCATCGAGCGCCGGCAGCCAGTCCTGCACGAGGGCGTTGAGATAGCCGGGCCGGAACAGCTTCGCCACAGCGCAGAACATGCAGCCGGCCTGATCCCCCCATGCCACGCCTCGACCGGTTTTGAAGGCAGACTGGACCTTCGGCTGGTTTTCGACCATCGCAGCAGCGGTATCGAACCCTCCGATCAGATTGACCGGGCTGTTAGGCTCAGCAAACACGAGGGCCTGCTCGGGCGTCAGCGAGAACAATCCTCGCTCATGGTGCACATAACCTGAGGCGGCCTGTGCCGACAGCCACTCGCGGACATAACGAGGTGCGCATCCCGAGGCATCGGCAAGGTCGTCGGCCTTCACCGGCCCGATCTCCTTCAGCGTCCTGTATAGCCCCACCTCATGTCCGATCCGGACCAGCGACACGCTGAACGCTCCGCCAAGGTCGCCATGGACGCGGTCCACGAGTTCTTTGAGCCTTGTCTCGTTGACGTCCGTCATGTCGGATCCCTCCTATTTTGTGGCGGCCTCATGCGCGCTTGCGGTCCAAAGGCACGCCAACAGATGAACTCGATACAATCGGATAACCGCATTTAGCTTTACCGATGCGGCTTCCACTCTGCATTGCTTGTGCCAACTAAATTTCGCCGCTAACCCCTTGAGGTTGCTTTATTGTTTACTTGCTTATGTTCGATTATGTTGTCGGGTTATGGACATATCGTGTCGCAATCCGCCCCCTGATACACCAGGGCGATGAAGTGGAAGTTCATGGGCTGGGCAAGAACGGGCCAAGGAGGTATCCACGATCGCCCGGAGATTGATATGATCGGGTGCGCGCCCCACACAATCGTCCTAGCAAACTCCTGTTGGAAGCTCTGGGACAAGGTCACCCCACACGCCCGACTGACCAAGATCATCCTATCGCAGGATGCGCTTTACCACCCCCAGGTGGAGCAGCCTTCCGACATTCGGCGAATATGTCCTACTAAATCTCATGGTCCAGCATCTCGGTGATGAGTGGCGTTGGGGGTGAGCCTCGCCAAGGGTCTAGACCGGCGACGCGGGAGTCGGTATTTGCAGAGGCAAGTAGCATTGGCGAAATCTCGCCGAGACATCATCCCAGATACAAGGCTTCCTTAAAGTGAAAAAAGTCCAGCGCAGCTTTGCCGTCGAGTACAAATCAGGTCGGCGAAAACTCAATTCCAAAGCGAACTCGATTTGGGGAGACACCGATCTGAAGTCCGTTGCTCAAGATCTGCAGGATGAGGCAATGCCATTTATGTCTTTAACTCCGCAGGCAAGAAGCAGCGAGATGCTTGTATCCGGAGAAGAACAGGCCGGGCCGTTATTGACACTGCCGATCGGGCGGGAGACAAATGCATCGGCTTTACAGGAGACCACAATGGCCGACGAAAACGCTACGATGATCAATGCTGACACGCCGGCCGCCGCGGCGCCCGATGTGCCGAAAAAAACGCGCAAACCTCGCGCGAAGAAGGTAGTGCCTGAAACGGCCCCAGCAGCCGTTTCTCTGCAACCGGCTGCGGCTTCGGATGCCACCGCTGGAAAGCAGAAGAGAGGACGCAAAGCAAAGTCTGACGAAGGTGCGACGAGCACCAGACGTGCGGCTGTCAAACGTGCTCCGAGAGCGGTACAGGCAGCGACCGCACCGTCGGTGGCCGCAGTTGATGAGTTTGCGGATCTTCTGCAGCTGGAAGAGGAAAATCAAAGACTGCGCAAGCTGCTGGCGGAGAAGCTACGTGCCGAAAATGCCGATCTGCGAAAGCGACTCAACCTCGGTTGATGCGTAGCAGACGGCCAAGCGCGGGCCGCATTCTCATGCTTATAGAAGTGAAGATTTTGGCGGCGGTTCGTTCTGCCGCCAACGTTTTTGCTCGCTGTTTGCATGCGCAGTAGAATCCGAGGTCGATTAAAATGGCGTCTCCATGGAAACTTCTTGCTGGGCTGGTGTCACGGCGACGCGAGCAGAAGCGCTCGGCCGATGATGTGAAGCCGGACGTATTGGCCATCGCCAAGCCGGCTGAAACAGCAACCAAAAACGAGTTGGGCGCCACAGACCGTCCGGCCGACGAAAAGCCAGTTCTTGACAGTCCTTCCGCCGCGGTGTCAGTCGATCCGGATCAATCCGAAGAAACGGCAAGCGCTGTTGATGATCGCGCAGATATCGAAGACGCAAAGTCGGCGGAAGCGGCTGATCCGGCTTTGCCCGATGTGGCCAATACAGCCGGTCGTGCCGCGCCGAAGATCTCTCGAGTTGGCGGTGGTCAAACGCGAAAGCGCAGCATGCGGCGCACCAGAGTGGAAGCGATTGCGGTTGTTGTTCTTCCACCATCTCAAACTATTTCCGCCGCTTCTGAAGATGCAATCAATCTTGATGAAGAGATCAGGCTGCTCCGGGATCAGCTAGCGCGTAAGCTTCAAATACAGAATACACAATTAAAGAGGATGCTGCAGCGCTTTGAGCGCTGAACGCGTCCATAGATCCAGCCGAGACTTTCGTGGACACACGGATAATCTGATAGGCATTAAACAATTCTTCAACTCCAATCTGGCTTTCTCCGCAGCGATACCTAATCTTCCGGCTGGCGTGCGAGATAGGCCATGTCAAAGCCTAGCGTGGCCGCACGAAAAATTGGTCACGCGAATCGCCCTTGAGTTGGGTCCATCGCTCGCTAACGCGGGACCGGCAGACCCCATGTTCGATAGAGGTTATTAAGGGCAGCCGCAGTGTGGCATTCGACTGTCGGCAAGCCGAACTCCTGAAGAAATTTCGCATATTCCAGGTTGCTATTACGGGACTTGAACAGAATCCAATATACCATCCGCCATTTTATTCTGTCTTTGGCCCTTTGGAGAGATCCTGCGCGATCCGGTTGATTGGCAAGAGTGCGCTTGAGATAACGCAAAAAACGTAGCCAGGAATTTGACGTGATGACAATAACACCAGTGGAACGGACTAATCGCTGCGGCATCAGGCGCGAGTAGCTGCCTTCGATAATCCACCGCTCTTCCTGAATCGCCAAATCATGAAGCGCGGCAAACTCTGTTTCCGGGCGCGGCTGCCAATCCGTGCCGGGCAGATAATGAAGTTGGTCGAGATGCACGGCTGGAATACCGAGCTTCTTACACAGGGCGACCGCCAACGTCGACTTGCCTGCGTTTGAAGGGCCAAGAATCGCGATGCGCTCACCCAGCGAATGCAAAGGCAGTATAGGGACACCGTTCGGGAAATTGGGATCGTTAGGTCGTGGGGACATTGACTTCGTTCCTACTTCGCTCCTCGGATCTCGGAGGAGCTGCGGGGAGCATTGTTGCGAAGGGACCGGGCACGGTGCATGACCAAACTTTGATCCTGAGCTGGCTGAGGAGGAGACGGCGAGTACGTGAAATAGATCGACGGCAATGTTCGCAATCGGTTCAAAACCGGCCATCAACCTGGGAAATGGGTTGTTGGACGCAGCTCGATCATAGCCGAAGTTGGCAACCTTGCTTACCGGTAGAAGGAAACTGCGGTCCGGCCTGGCATCAAAAAGAGAACGCCAGATGGCTGGAGTTCGAGCGGGATCATTGGCAAGTCTTCGCCGAGTGCGGAGGAGAAGATGCTGCGACGGCCGGAAAAGGATTCGACATTCTCTAGCACCTTGCGCCGGCCGCATGCGCGGGCGATCAGCCAGGACGCCAACCGGCTCCCGTGTTGCAGGTGGAATAAAAAATCTTGGGCTCTCCACGGACGCGAGCAACGGCTGCGTGGGCCACATGCCGGAGATGTGAACAGATTGAAGTCCCTCACCAAGATGTAGGGAACGTGATCTGGATGGTATAGCTCTTCACTGTGTGTTCTCCTTCTGCAACCACTCCGTCAAAAGTGCCTTCGAAGAAGGCACTTTTGACGTGTCTTCACGAACCAGCGACTTTGGCGAGCGCCCGCTTCTCGCGGCGGCGCTGCACCGAAGAAGCGATGTTCATCGCCTCCCGGTATTTCGCAACCGTGCGGCGGGCAAGATCGACGCCGCCCTTCTTCAGCATGTCGACGATATCGTCGTCGGAAAGCACCGCCTCCGGGCTCTCCTGCAGGATCAGCGCACGGATCTTGTGACGCACGGCCTCGGCCGAATGGCTGTCGCCGCCCGCAACGGCGCTGATCGAGACGGTGAAGAAATATTTGAGTTCGAAGAGGCCGCGCGGCGTCAGCATGTATTTGTTCGACGTGACGCGGCTGACGGTGGATTCATGCATCTTGATCGCCTCGGCGACCGTCTTCAGGTTCAGCGGGCGCAGATAGTCGACGCCGTGCAGCAGGAAGGCGTCCTGCTGGCGGACGATTTCGCTTGCCACCTTCATGATGGTTTTTGCCCGCTGATCGAGGCTGCGCGTCAGCCAGTTGGCGGTCTGCAGGCAATCGGAGAGGAAGGCGTGATCCTCGCCGTTCTTTGTCACCCGGGAAAAATAGGACTGGTTGACCAGCACGCGCGGCAGCGTATCCGGATTGAGCTCGACCAGCCAGCCGCCCTCCGAGGAGGCTCTGACGACCACATCCGGCATTATCGCTTCGGAAACACCTGCCTCGAAACCGCTGCCGGGCTTCGGATTGAGCTGCAGGATCTCGGCGTGCATGTCGAGAAGATCTTCCTCGTCGACGCCGCAGAGCCGCTTCAGCTTGGCAAAATCGCGCCGCGCCAGCAGTTCGAGATTTTCGACAAGAGCCTGCATGGCCGGATCGTATCGGTCCTTCTGCCTGAGCTGGATCGCCAGGCATTCGGCGAGGCTGCGGGCGAAAACACCTGGCGGATCGAGGCTCTGGAGGGTGGCGAGCACGCGCTCGACCCTTGCAGGGCTCGTGCCCAGCGCCTCGGCCGCCTGGACGAGATCGGCCTGCAGATAACCGCAGTCGTCGAGCTGGTCGACAAGACATTTTGCGATCAAGCTGTCGCTGTTATCGCGCAGGACGAAGGGGATCTGCTGGGCGAGATGATCGCACAGCGATACCTGGCCGGCGACGAAATCGTCGAGATTATAATCGGCGCCCTCGCTGCTGCCAGGCATCGACTTCCACTGGGTGACGAGCTCCGGCGCATCGAGGCGCTGCGGGGCGCCGTCATCAGGAAAGACATTGGTATAATTGGCGTCGAGCTCGTCGTTCAGCCGGCTCGTGCTGGCGCTGCCGCCATTGTCATACCAGTCGCTGGAAAGCGCATCCTCACGATTGTCGGTGCCATCATCCGCGCCGGCATCTTCCGGCGAGTGGCTGAACGGCTCGTCATCGCCTGCCGTGTACTCGCCGTCGTTCGCGAAATTGAGCAGTGGGTTCTTCTCGACTTCCAGGGCAATGAACTGGTTGAGTTCGGCACGCGTCATCTGGAGCAACTGGATGGATTGCATCAGTTGCGGTGACATCATCAGGGACTGGGTCTGGCGCAGGGATAGATTCGCGGACAAAGCCATGGAAACCTCCTGGTCGTTAGGAAAACGTTGTCAGGTCAAGGATCGGACTACCGAATGCCACGCCACAGGCGGCAAGGGAGACGGAGAAGAGCAGTGTGCCCACAGGAGCGATTACTTTCATCGGAGGATCCCCCATTTTCGGTGAACGCTGGATCATCGGCATGGCTTGTCTGCGGGTAGGCAAGCGCTTACTCTTAGGCGCGGTGTTGGTGGCCATAAGGTTACTAATCACTCTGGACATTCCGAACTCCAATGACGCTTTAAAGCTCAATTCCGCGAGCAAGAGCGATGCCAGTCTGAGAAACGTCACCTTTCCAACTGGGCATGCTCTTCGTTGTCCGCTTTAGACCTCTTTGCTACAGGGTTTCGTCGGAGAGGCGCCAGAGCCACTTGGCAGACCTTGTCAGTCGGGGTGTAATCGGCGTCGAGTTCGTCGCTCAGCCGGCTGGTGCTGGCATTGCCGCCATTGTCATACCTACCGCTCGAGAGCGCGTCGGTGCGGCTATCGTCGCCATCGTCCGCGCGGGCGTCCTCCGGCGAGTGGCCGAACTGCTCATCGCCGGCTGGCGTGTACTCGCCGCCTGCCTCGCTGTCGTTCGACGGAAATTCGAGCAGCGGGTTCTTCTCGACTTCTAGGGTGATGAACTGGTTGAGTTCGAAACGAGCCATCTGCGGCAACTGGATGGGTTGCATCAGTTCCGGTGTCATCACCAAAGGCGGAGTCTGACGGTGGGAAAGTTTGGCCGAAGAGGTCATGGGAAACTCCTGGTCCCGTTAGTCGGACGTGATGTGAGTCTGACAATTCTTCGGGCAGACGCGGGCGCAGGCGCCACAACCGATACATCGGCCGGGGTGATCGACAATCATCAGCAATCGCTCGACCTCATCATCGTCTGCTCCATCACCGTCACGTAAAATTTCGCCTGAGTCGGTGATGCCGCGAATGTGCATGACGTCACGCGAACAGACTTTGAAACAGCGGCCGCAGCCAATGCAACTTGCGTCTATCTGGCTCAGATATTCCGGGAGCCATCTAGATCCGTCGCGGCTTACGAATGAATCCACCATCGTGTTCTCCTGTGCAGCGAGGTCTTTTGCGTAAGGCCGATCTAGCATTGCTCTTGAAGGTCGGTTCAGAGCCGTTGAGACATGGATGCTTTTCCTGTAAACAGGTCTCACGGATCGCTACCATGGTATTCCCTTCAGCCATTTGAATTGCTTCCGAAGCGACGGAGCACCCACTCGAGCTGCCGTCTTTACCCGAGAATGATTTTCAAGCGTCGTGCCAAGCCGTTCAAAAATGAATGGTGAATTTCAATGTGGTGCAATTTCAGCTCTTTAGATGCCGAAAATAACAGACTGAAAAAGGTCGCTGACGCTGGGGATGTCGTGACAATGTTGTACGCCGTGTCTCATTGATGACACACGGCGGTTCTTCGGTCCTCGGCGCGAGGGGGAACATCCCCAGTAAGCGCCGAGGACGCGATTATATTACAGCCTCACACATGGCTTGTTTCGAGGGCTATGAGAGGCGTTCTCTGCTCTAAACGATCCTGCGGCCGCGTTCGCGTCGAGGCCGATTACAGCCAATATCTCGAACTCCCCGACAAATGGCCTGATTGGGACACTCCCCGTCGAGTTTGTCGGTTTCGCGCCACTATTACTGGTCCCGCGGGCCGCTGCATTTACGGTGGAGCCACTGGATCTGATGACTTTTTGCATCGTCGTTTGATTGGCACGCCAAGTGCTAGGGGGAGCGCAAAGCCAGACGACCCCTGTCTGCGAGGCTGGCATCATGGCTACCACACTCCAGGCGAACTAGAATTGGAGAATAAAATGAAGGCCCATTTCCTAATTGGCTCTCTAGCTCCGTCGATCGAAACGCTCACCTGGATACATGGCAATCCAATTTTCGCTTTAGAGCGCGGCAAGATACACATCGTTGCACTCTTCGCGACAACCTGCGGATTTTGCTCGAAGTCCCTTGCCGACCTGGGGCAGTTGCAGGAGAAATACAGGGATATCGGACTTGAGGCCCTCGGAGTTGCAGCAAGGGAGCGGGTTGCAACGGCTGACGAGGCCCGCGCGCGGGTGGACACGTGGCTAAACAAAGAGCTTCCGAATCCGACGATCCCGATCGCATTCGAACATACAGGTGAAATGAACAAGCTTTGGTGGGTTGCCGGCGGATCTTTCGCGGATCCAACGATATTCGTCGTCGACCGAGACAACAGCATCGCCCATATTGGCTACCCGGATCCTGAGGACCCGGACCTACTCGAGCGCGTTTTGATAAAAGTCATGGATGGCAGTTGGGACACCAGCGCAGAAGCGAAAAATGCCCAGGAGAAGTGGCTTGAAGGAGTGCTCCTTTTCCGCGCGATTGCGGCGGTGAACATTAAGGACTTTCAGACGGCGCTCTCGACAATTGAAGAGGGCATCAAAGCAATCCCAGACAATTTGCCTTTTCGCGAAGCTCATGTCGAGTTGTTGCTCGGAAGAATGCACGACTTTGAGGCGGGCTGGATTGTATTGGCCCGACTTGCCCGAAATGCGATAGAAAAAAATGATGGTGAGTGGCTTCTGGCGGCGATGCAGCAACTCTTCGGTTCACCGTACGACTACTCCTGCCTTCCGTTTGCGGAACGCTTTTCGATGGGCAAGGAGCTCTTGGAGAGCATTCAGACACTGTGTCCGCAACAAGATGGCATCTCACGCGCGCGTTCTTACGCGACAATTGCCCCTTACTTCTATGAGAGCGGCGACAAAGATCGGGCAGTTGAATCGATCGCGCATGCGTTGGAGCTGGTCGAGGGTGAGTCGCTTCCGGACGACGTAAAGCAAGAATACCTGGCGCAATTGGAGGCGGCCCTGGCCGAATACAAGGGGTAAGAGATACGAGGGAATTCGCTGAGGATCCGCAGAACCAGGCTTGAAAAGAGGAACCCGTGGGCGCTGTTTAGGCAGCGCCCACGGGAATTCCGGCGAACGATTAGCGTTCCTTTTCATCTACGCCCAATGGTTCAATGAAGGCTCATCGGTCGCCTTGGCGGTGCGTGAGCAGGTGTGCAGGGGAACATGTGTAGGGGGCATTCGCACGTGTTGACGCGTGGGAAGACTTCGATAGTGGGATCGCCTCCGTTGCAATCGCTATGTCCCCAATCCAGCAACGTTCGCAGTGGGTTTCAAATGCCAACTCTATCGGAGGGCAACGGGCTGTTGGTCTACGTGGGTAAAGGCGGAAGCACGCTGCCCCCGCGAGCGGCGTCTAACCAGTCGATCACCGTTATGGTGTCAGCAACCCATCCGAAATTCTTATCCACGACATCCAGCATTGTGGCTGTGGCGCGCGGGTCATATGTGGCCACCGCGTCTTTGATCACCACCGCTGGATAATGAAGCTGATAGGCTTGGCGCGCGGTGTCTTCGACACAGCACTCGGACATGACGCCGGTTATAATGACGCCATCGATATTCCGGTCCCGCAGGATCGAATCCAGTGCGGTCCCCAAGAAAGCGCCGTAGCCACGTTTTGTCAGCTGAATCTCATCTGCGGTGGGGGTCAGTTCATCAATGATGGCGCAACAATCCCTATCCGCCTCGATATCTTCATAGTAGCGTAGATGCCCGGGACGACATCCTTTGATATCATCGGCTAGCCCCCGCGCCCAAGTGAACTTGTCCTGCATGCGCTGGTAAGGATCGTTTTCTATTCCGACCCATTGGAGGAATACAACTAGCAGATCGTGTTCTCTGAAGGCTCCGACTAGGCGCTGTTGCGACGGAATCGTTTCTTGCGCGGCGGGAACTTCGAAGGGTGCGCCAGCGCGTACAAAATCGTTCTGCATATCGACCACCAAAAGCGCTGGCCGTTCGATCTTGGGCAGGGTGTAGAGTGGCTGCACTGAACAATCCTTTGCTGATGGAGCCGCATGGCTGCGGCTCCGCAGGTTGACTATTCCGTGGCAGTCTGCACAGAACCCGTCCGGCTCAACCGTGCTCGCATTGGGAAGTAGTAGAGGCAAGCTCCGACAGGCACGCCGACGATCCATGCCAAGTCGATGTTGCCCAGGTAAGCAGCCACAGGGCCTGTGTAGTAATACATCGAAATGAAAGGGATTTCGGCCAGAACAGCAAACACGAACGCGCCGATCGCGATAGGATTATATCGGCCGTAGATGCCGTCGGGATCGAAAATGTCCGCTACGCTGTACTGTCCACGCCGCAAGACGTAATAATCAACGAGGTTGATTGCGGTCCAGGGGATGAGTGCATAGCTCATCAGAAAGATGAAATTCAAGAACATGGTCGAGAAGTCGCCGTCGCCAAAATAAGACAGGACAGCATTGGCGATCGCAATCGCGATCATCACAACGGCCCGCTGCGTTGACCCGAAACGCATATTTCCAAAGGGTTGTATGGTTGTCACTACTGCCATGAACGCGCCGTAGAAATTGAACACGTTGATGCACAGAAGCGCGTAGACGATCAGCACATACAAGATCGGCGAAAAACTACCGAACAGCATAGCAAGACTACCACCGGAGTTGTCGCTGAAGGTGGGGATCTGTACCGCCAGCAGCGCACCCAGGAGCATCATCGCGAAAAGTGCAACAGCGATGCCCGCGAAGGTGTACCAAAACACCTTCTTCGAAGAAACATTGCTCGGCAGATATCGCGAATAGTCCGCGACGTAGGGCGCGAACGACAGGGCAAAGGTGCAGGTTACGCCGATACCGGCAAAGACAAGCGCTGGCTTTGTGGCTATTGGCAGCCAATAGTCGAGGCTGGGCGGATTGCTCAGCACGATAACGAAGACAACAGCGTAGATCGCGCAAGCGATCCAGGTGAGCCAGCGCTGCGTGTCATGGATCAGCTTATAGCCGTAAAGCGCGATGACGAAGCTCAGCAGAGTGAAGACCACGATCGAGACTGAGCGTGGAACCGCTACGACGCCTGACACCGTCTGTGCGGCAAGCAGGGTGTTGCTGACGCTGAAGCCGAAATAGATAAACATGACGAAAAGCATTGGGAAGATCGCGCCCAACACGCCGAACTGCGCCCGAGACTGGATCATCTGAGGGATGCCAAGCCGCGGACCCTGCACGGAATGGGATGCTACAAGGATTGTACCGATGGAAACGCCGACAACAATCGAAAAGACGGCCCAGAACAGGTTCAAGCCCATGCTGACCAGAAGCGCTCCCGTTACAAGCGAGGTCAAGTTGACATTTGCCCCAAACCAGACCGGAAACAGATCACGTTCTTTTCCGTATCGTTCTGCCTCAGGTATAAAGTCGATCGTACGCTGCTCAATTTCCATAGCTTTAGCTCCCCTTTTATTACTCTACGAGTTTTGCAAGCCGCCTCTTGCCTCCAAACGGCTGCAGCCGCAGCGCGGCCGAAGTTTCGTATATCATAATACGGTATGTTGGTATACCAAGATTTTGATCGCGAATAAATGCTCGGATCCGTCGAAGGTTTACTCGGCGATCGCCGTGATCAAGAACCCGCGGCCGGCCAGCGCCGGGAAAAACTGCGACGGACGTTCCGCGACCGTTTAGCCGGCGTTCCGCGGTGGCTGTTTAGCTCTCGGCGCTCAGAATAATGGACCCATCGAATGATCTTGGTTGGCCCTCACGGAGGGGCCAATATTCCCTTATGACCAACTCAGCGGGAATAACCAGACCCGGAAATAGGGACGAACGAACAGTCGAATGACAGTCAAAAACCCAATCACATGGACAAACGACGATTTTCCCGATCTGGGCGCGTCCAATGTGGCAGCTTCGATTGAGTTCCGATCTTTCACAGGAGCTTTCCGTTTAAGCGACCGAAAGCCTTCTGGCGACTAACGATTTGCGAAGCTTCATGGCCGGCTTTTCAATCAGCGCCCATGATAGAGCGGCTAATGCCACGGTCCCGACCGGCTCGACGATCCAAAGCCACCAGTGGCCGACCCATCCGATGCCGATCAGCGTGTGCATGACGAGCATATGGTAGAGGTAGATCCCGTAAGAGAGATCCTGCCCGCGCAAAAGGTTAGGGCGCGGAAATGAGTACGCTGCCGACAGGACTAGACCGGCAAGAATAGCGATTCGGAATGCATCGACAGGCGCCGCATTGTTGATAGAGATGAATGCAGCGGACGTCCCTGCTACCCACCACGTTATCGTGAGATGAATTGCCAGCCACCACAAGAGCTTCCCCTCAAAGATCCTGCTTACGCGATGCCAGTAAAGCCGAGCAAGAACTCCCATCGAAAAAATCCAGAAAGTCGGGCCCACTGTCACCGACAGGAACGGATTGTACCTATCAGTTATGTTGAAGTGCTGCGCCATGACCCAAGACCCGAGAGCAGCGACGGCAACGACTAGCGCCCCTGCTCGTTTCCACCGCCGCCAAATTTCCAACAGCGTTGGCAGGGTGAGGTAGAATGTCAGCTCCACCGTCAGCGTCCACAGCACTCCACTTGGGTCCGAGACGCCGTAAAAGCCGCTCATCGTGTAGGGCTCGTAGGTGAAGTAGACGGCCCAGATTCGTGCAGCGGTCAGAATGTAGACCGTGAAGTAAGACAGATACTGCAAGATGCCAGTGACATTTAATCCCCCCGTCACAAACAGGGCAAGTTCCATCACGGCGATGTTGACGAACAGTGCAGGAAAGATTCGGAGCGACCGCTTGACGAAAAAAGAGGCCGCCGACGATGAGCGGATGTAAGAATCTGTTACTAGAAAGCCGCTGATTACAAAGAAGATCGCAACACCCGGCGTCGAAAACAACAGATTGAAGGCCGTTGTGCCGTTCAAAGAATCGCCCAGGTGAAGCCAATTCCACGCGTGGCTGAACATCACTTGGCAGGCGGCAAAGAGCCTTAACAGGTCGAAGTTGTTCCGGTGGCCGGATGAGTGTTCATTGGATGGTCCCATGAATGTCCATTAGCCGGCAGATGCCGCGCAACCTTTCGGCGGTGTATTGAGAACAGAAGTCAGGTGTGGTGGTGGACGGCTTAGTTGTCTGCAGCCAAGACGGTGTAATTGCCGCTTCTCAAGGCTCAGACAGCCTGTCGTCGAGGTAAAGAGCCGTTTGCGCCTTGGCGACTGATTTCGCCCAGTGCCGCCTGCGGATGCAAACCCGAGCGGCATTGGCATCCCCCGTCAGATCGTTTGCCTTCGTTGGTTAACAACATCGATGGGTAATACCTATAACTAGGATCAACTATGAGACGTCTTTGGCCGATCTTTTGGATCAAACTGAACAATCGTGATCCAACTGGCAGTGAGTGCGGGCCGGTTCTCGTTTTCGATCTCGACCGTCACCTCGTAGGTCGTCACCAGCATGCTTGAGCCCCGAAAACGGCAGTCGGACAATACGAAGCGGCCGCGTACGCGACTCCCAGTCTTAACGGGCGACATGAAGCGCACGTTGTCGAAGCCGTAGTTGAGGCCCATTGTCTGCTCGCGAATTTTTGGCATCCCGCTGAAATTCATCACCGACAAAAGTGAAAGAGTCAGGAAACCATGAGCGATCGTGCCGCCAAACGGGCTTTCCACCGCAGCGCGTTCCGGGTTCACATGAATGAACTGATGGTCATGCGTTGCATCCGCGAATAGATCGACTGTTGATTGATCGATCATGATCCATTCGGATCTTCCAACTTCCTGGCCAACTCGCCCAAAGACATCCACGAGCGAAATTTCATTCATACGACCTCACTTATTCTAAATTCCAATGAGAAGGTTTCGGTATTTGTCCGAAATCGCGCTAGCTCCGGGAGCTATGCAATTATTCGACAGTGACCGATTTTGCGAGATTGCGCGGCTGGTCGACATCGGTTCCTTTGGTGACCGCCACGTAGTAGGCAAGCAGCTGTAGAGGTAGAGAGAAGATGATGGGCGCAATTATTTCCTCGACATCCGGCAGCACGATCGTGTGAATGGTATCGAGCTTCGAACGCGTAGCTCCGCTCTCATCGGTGAGAAGAATGACGCGGCCGCCGCGTGCGGCAACCTCCTGCATGTTGGAGACGGTCTTGTCGAAGAATCGATCATGTGGCGCGATAATGATGACGGGCATGTTTTCATCGACGAGCGCGATCGGGCCGTGTTTCAGTTCACCGGCGGCATAGCCTTCAGCGTGGATATAGGAAATTTCCTTGAGCTTTAGCGCGCCTTCCATCGCCAAAGGGAAACTGGTGCCGCGGCCAAGAAAGAGCGCATGAGAGTATCCCGAAAGTTCCCGCGACAGGAGTTTGATCTTTGGCCGAATGTTCCGCAGCACCTGCCTCATGATGCGCGGCATTTCAATCAAGCTCATGACCAGTTGCCGCTCCTCGTCCTCGGTAATCGTACCGCGCGCCTTGCCTGCACTGATGGCCAGAGCAGCAAGAACTGCGAGCTGGCAAGTGAACGCCTTGGTCGAGGCGACCCCGATCTCAGGACCTGCGAGGATCGGGAAGATGACATCGGCTTCTCGGGCAATGGTCGATTCGCTTGCATTGACGACGGCGCCGACCTTCAGCCCTTGTGCCTTGCAATATCGCATTGATGCTAGCGTGTCGGCGGTTTCACCGGACTGCGAGATGAAAAGCGCCGCCGCATGTGGCGACAGGGGGATATCGCGATAGCGGAACTCTGAAGCGACATCGATTTCCACTGACAGGCGTGCGTAGCGTTCGAACCAGTACTTGCCGATCAGGCCTGCCAAATAGGCAGTGCCGCATGCGGAGATCACGAGGCTACTGGCGTTTGCAAAATTCAGTTCCGTTGATACTTGAACTGCCCGATTGCTGGCTATATCGATGTAGCGGGCGAGAGCACCGGCTATGACCTCGGGCTGTTCGTAGATCTCCTTCTGCATGAAGTGGTCATAGTCGCCCTTGGTCACTCGGTCGACAGAGGCCATCGAGGTGTGTCGAGGGCGTGTGACGACATTGCCCTCACTATCGAAGATCCTGAAGTCTGTTTTCTCGATCACGGCCCAGTCGCCGTCAACCAGGTAGGTAACTTCGTTGGTTAAGGGAGCAAGCGTGATAGGGTCGGAGCCTAGAAACATTTCCCCGTCGCCATGACCAATCACCAGCGGAGGTCCATTGCGCGCCGCCATAATGGTGGCTGGCTCATCCTGGAAAAGAATTGCAAGGCTGAAGGCTCCCTTCAGCCGCTTTAGCATCGCGTGCATGGCCTCTCGGCCGCTCATACCGCCGCGACGGGATTTTGCGAGGAGATGCGCGACGACCTCGCTATCGGTGCTCGTCTCGAAATCCGCACCAGTCGCCTCCAGTTCGGCCTTCAGCTCCGCGAAGTTTTCGATGATACCGTTATGAACGACGGCAATACCGTCGACGATATGTGGATGAGCGTTTCGTTCTGTCGGCGCCCCATGAGTAGCCCAGCGGGTGTGGCCGATGCCGATGATCCCGTCTAGCGGCTGTTGCTTTAGCCTCATTTCAAGATTGACGAGCTTACCCTGCGCGCGGCAGCGCTCCAACGTGCCCTCAGAGATCGTGGCAACGCCAGCGGAGTCATATCCGCGGTACTCCAGACGCTTTAGCGCGTCGAGCAGTCGCTGCGACACCGGGCGCCGCCCGACGATGCCAACAATCCCACACATTGATTTGTCTCCGTTCGGTGTGCCAAAGGACGAAGGTGCCACGATGCTTTGTAGCGCGCCCATTTGCGGAACCTTCTAATCGCATCCGGTAAGATGTTTAAAATCGATTGTTGTGATCGCGCACATCCAAATTGTGGATGCAACTCGCGCCATTGCCTTTACGAGATCCGCTCAATGTAGGTGGAGATGCCGCACCAAGTTCATTGAATTGATGGCGAAACACCTCGCCTTCTCAGGCGAGTTCAGTTTCCACTGGTTCGACGAGACGTGCAAAGCCCACATATGTGCATCCGTCAGAAAGCCGTCGTGGTTGCCGCGTTGGCCGGTCTGATATCCAAGATTTAAGAATCAACCACGCCATATCGGCTTGGTGGCAAGTGGGAGTGTTGGTTCACAAGCACCGCCTTGACTATGGCGTTCTCAGCGGCTTGCCTCAGCGCTTCAACCGAGCCGGATTTCCCATGGCCTTTTCCCCTGCGGGTATATCGCGGGTGACTACGCTTCCGGCGCCGATGACGGCGTTGTCGCCGATCGTCACCCCTGGGAGGATAATTGCTCCACCCCCAATCCAGACGTCTTTGCCAATCCGGACAGGCCGACCTAGCTGCAGACCAGCCTGCCGCTGCTCGGGATCATGCGGATGGTCGGCGGTGTAGATCTGCACAGCCGGTCCGACTGCCGTCCCAGCACCGATCGTCACTTCTGCTACGTCAAGAATTACGCAGTTGAAATTGATGTAAACGTAGGCACCAAGCCTGATGTTGAAGCCGTAGTCGCAATGAAATGGCGGACGGATGACGGCTCCAGTTCCGACCTCTCCTAGTCGCTCCAGAAGAAGTGCGTTCCAATGCTCGGCCGTACTTCCCAGAGTATCATTATATCTCTTCAGCCAAGCTCCCGTGGCCAACAGGTCCGTCTGAATCTCCTCGTCCGCCGGGTTGTACATCTCGCCCGCCAGCATCTTTTCTTTTTGAGTGCGTGTCATTGTCTGTTCTCAGTTCGCGTTCATCGATGAAGTTGTTGGTCCTCTGACGCCCGGCTTGAACGAGGTTCAGATAAGCTCCTCTTCTCGACGCTCGACATCGCATGGCGCAGAAGAGAAGTCCCGGCAGGAAAGCGGTCGGCAAAGCGGCGTTTGCGTGGTCCAGAGGCTCGTTCGACAGCAGTGGATTGAAAGTGGCAGTGACCAGCCCGGCCGGCAAGCGGAATCGATAGCAAGTGAAGTTGAAGAGCCGCTCCGAGTGCCAAACCCGGAGCGGGCGCTCTTTCCAGCCGGTTGCGTGAATGATCATAACTGCGGAACGCAACCATATTTTCCTCATCCCGCCTTGTGAGCAATCCCCGGCAAGCCGTTGTGGACTAACCATTGGTGCGAATTGACCTGCATTCGTAACGGCACGCCAGTTAGCTTCTCTCCAGCGGCACCACCCTCGCGGTTGCAGCTGGAACCATTCACGGCCACATCGTCCGCCGCCTCTTCACACTTGTCTGAATGCCAGGACGGCGTTGGTGCCTCCCATGGCGAACGCATTGCTCATCGCTACGCGCACCTTGCGCTCACGCGGGACATTGGGAGTGACGTCGAGATCGCACTGGGGGTCAGGCTCACGATAGTTGGCGGTGGGCGGTATGACACCTTCTTGGATCGCCATGACGCAGGCAATCATTTCAAGTGCGCTGGCAGCACCCAGGCAATGGGCGTGCATGGACTTGGTGGAGGAGACGGACATCTGAAAAGCGTGGTCTCCGAAGACGCGCTTGATCGCTGCCGTCTCCATCTCGTCATTCGCAACGGTGCCGGTGCCGTGCGCGTTCAGGTAGTCTACATCGTCCGGGTTTAGCTCGGCATCGGCGAGGCAGCTGCGCATTGCGGCCTCCGGTCCCTCGATGGAGGGCATGACAATGTCGTAGGCATCGCCGGAAAGTCCGATTCCAGCAACCTCGGCAAGCATAGTCGCACCGCGGGCAGCAGCGTGCTCGTAACTTTCCAGGACAGCCATTCCGGCACCCTCGCCAAGGACAACGCCTTTCCTATCGGCGGAGAACGGGCGACAGGTATCAGGGGCAAGCACGCGCAGTGCTTCCCATGATTTCAGGACGCCCCATGTGAGCGGCGCATCGCTTCCCCCGGCAAGCATGACGTCTGCACGGCCCAGCCTGATCTGATCTACCGCGGAAGCGATGGCGTGATTTCCCGCAGCGCAGGCAGAGGTGACGCCGAAGACGGGGCCGCGTAGACCCAAGAAAATGCTGACCTGGCCGGCAGCCGCGCTTGGCATTCCCTTTGGTGCGGTGAAAATGCGCGCCCGGGTCACTCCGTCCAGAAGGATGCTGCGGTAAGTTTCTTCGATCGTTCCCCAGCCAGGCCCGCCGACGCCCATGGCGGCGCCGAATCGGTGGGCATTTTGTTCATCGCAGGAAAGTCCGGCCTGCCTCATGGCTTCGGTTGCAGCAATCACCGCGAGAAGGCTGAAGCGGTCCATGGAGACAAGCTGTTTGCGCGGGATGGCGTGTGCTGGTATCGCCTTGATCTCGGCACCGACCGTGCCTTCCATATCATAGAGATCAGTCGTGATGATCGGGCTGATTGAAGAGCGGCCTTCCCGCATTTCTTTCCAAATAGATGAAGCGTTTGTTCCTAATCCGCATAGTCCGCCAATTCCCGTGATTACGACGCGCCTGTCCATCATGCCTCCTTCGCGATCAGGCCGCGAACGGCTTCGACGACATCGCCGATGTTTTTCAGATTAGACCAGGCATCGGCGGTGTTCATCTCGATCCTGATGCCGTAGGCCTGCTCCAGGTCCCAGAGGACATCGGCCAATGCCAGTGAATCGATGCCAAGCGAGGTTAATTCGCTATCAGCGGTGATTTCTCCGATTGCTACAGGGATCCTCCCGCCGTTTTCCGATTGGGCGAGATTTTTGATTGCAGCAATAATTTCTACTGTGAGCTGATCGGCCATCTTGTTCCTTTCCATCATTCCAGTGAGTCCTGAACGCGGTGGACATCCGGGCCAAGCAAGGCTTGAGCACGTTTGATGCTCCTACGGGAGGGCCGGCCCCACGTCTGGTTTTGTGCTATGGAGCATGCTGAAAGATTGGTAAAATTGATTGATTGGATCGAAAGCATCCGCAGAATGGATGATTTGATAAGCCACGCGCTCTCAATTACTTCAATGGTCGCATGATGGCGCCATCACTCGTGCCTTTGGTCATGTGGCTGGCATGTGAAGCGCAAGATCCAGGACGGGGAGAGGTTCGCTCGGAATCGCGATTTTGACATGGCACGAACACTGATGGAGCCGGGCGGCGTGCCTGCCGGCCCAAGACACACGGTGCTTCTCCAGGATCGTAACGGGTGGAAATGCAGCGATGGCACAGCTTCACCAGTTCATCATAATCAATCGCGAAACCAAAACCGATTCGATTGATCAATGCAGGAAGTGGGCGAGATGCCACCACCTGAAGCGACATCCTTCGAGCTAATGCAGCTCGACCAGAATTAGGCCGCTCTGGCCGCTTGAGAGCATCCTTCAGCGGATGCCTCCATGCGCGAAGCCTCCTCCAAAATTATGTTACGCATCCAGATGTTGCCGGGATCGGAATTGTGAAGCAAGGGCCACTGTATAGCTTCTGTGAACGAAAGAGGAGGCAGTGGATGATCTACGATCTGTAAGGGAATCGTCGGTGCGAAATGTCTGACAAGCCGCAAGGGAAGGGTTGATATCCGATTCGTCCCCTGTAGTAACATCGGGATCGCGTTAAAGCCCTGGACCACGATTTCGATACGCCGCTTAAAACCGTGCTCCAGCAATAGCCATTGTTCAACGGATGGCTTCAAAGTACGCCCAAACATGGTCGCGACGTGTCCCATCGACATAAATTGCTCAAGGGAAAGCTTCCCGTGCAGCTGTTGATTATTAGGGCAGCCGACACACACGAGTTTCTCCCCAAACAGCTTCGCACTGGGATGAGGGGCTGACATGAACTGTTTTGGAAGGATCAAAAAATCCACATCTCCGCCGTGGAGACGTTCGTCCGGATAATCAATCATGTGGAGTAATTCAAAACTGACGCCGGGTGCCTCTCGCGCTACGCGCTTTATGACCTTTTCGAAGAATACCAGCGTCATGAAATCGGACAGAACGATTCTGAAGCACCGGTCAGATTCCGCCGGGACCAATGGATCCCACGCAATCACCGAGAGCTGAATCTGAAGTAGAGCTTCGCGAACCGCAGGGGCGAGCGCCTCGGCTCGCGGTGTCGGGACAAGTCTGCGCTTCTGCATCACAAACAGCTCGTCATTGAAGTAGGCGCGCAACCTGCCGATGGCTGCGCTCATGGCTGGTTGACTGAGGTTGATGCTGCGCGCTGCCGCGGTGAGCTTCCGCTCGGTCATCAAAGCATCGAGCGCCACGAGAAGATTTAGATCCAGGCCCTTAAAACGCATATTCGATCCATGATGTAGATGATTGTGATCCAAACAATCAATTTTACCAATCTTTCGGAGTGCTTATTAAAAAGGCCGGAACTTATCAAGGCGCCAAAGCAAACTAGCGAGCGGAGGCGGATCGTATCTGTCGCAAATTGACGACGAGCGGCCCGATCAGCATGTGCGCCTGCACCAATCTCTGCTGCTTTTGGCTTATTGGCTGAGAAACGAACTGGAGCTTTGCATGTCTGCTGGAGTGCGGTGGAAAATATCCTGGGAAAATGATCTCGAACCGTCGGACCATGCGGAATTGTCCAATTTTTTTCGAGCGACCTATGGCCCGACAGGAGAGTTCAATGCCAAACCTTTTGAGACTGGCAGAAGCTGGGCGGGTGCGAGACCGGAACGTCGCGCAATTGCGTACGATTCGAAAGGCATAGCCAGCCACATGGGTTTGCTGCGTCGTTTCATAAAAGTCGGCGACACCGATTTGCTGGTCGCCGAACTTGGCTTGTATGGAGTGCGCCCGGATCTGGAGGGGCTTGGAATCGCTCACTCGATCCGCGCTTTGGCTCCGGCTTTGCAGGAACTGGCGGTGCCGTTCGCGTTCGGCACCGTCCGACATGCTATGCGGAACCACGTGGAGAGATTCTGCCGAGACGGTATCTCCAATATCGTCACGGGGGTTCGTGTACGCTCGACCCTTCCAGATGTGCTGCCCAATATGCCCTCTACGCGCACCGAAGACGTGCTCGTCCTGGTATTTCCGATAGGACGACCGATGAGCGAGTGGCCTTCCGGATCATTGATCGAACGAAACGGGTGCGAGCTATGAAGCGGCGCTCTTATATAAGCGAAGTGCCGTTGGATGACGGCGGGAGCGACGATCGTAGCATCTACCTGACGTTCGACGACGGTCCCAATCCGGAATGTACTGGCCAGATCCTGGATGTGCTCGCCGAACACCGCGTACCAGCCACCTTTTTCGTCCTCGGCGCGTATGTCAAAGACCATCCCGATCTCGTCCGCCGTGTTGCGGCAGAAGGTCACTTGGTCGCCAATCACACGATGACCCACCCCGATCTTACGGCCTGTGACTCGGAGGCGATCGAACGAGAGATAAAGGAGACAAACGAAGCCATTGTCTCGGCGTGTCCCCAAGTTGCGGTTCAACATATACGAGCGCCATACGGCGCTTGGAACGCGGATGTCCTTTCAAGATCCATGAACGCCGGACTTCGACCTGTTCACTGGTCGATAGACCCGAGAGACTGGTCCCGTCCCGGAGTCGATTCTATCGTTGACGCGGTACTCGCTGCTGCTCGGCCAGGTGCAATCGTGCTTTTGCACGACGGTTGCCCACCTGATGAGGTCGGGAACTGCAAGCTCACCAGACTGCGCGATCAAACACTTTCGGCGCTCTTGGCGATTATCCCCGCACTGCATAGCCGTGGATTTTCCCTTCGTTCACTTCCCCAGTAAAACTAAATCGACGAGAAACCATGACCTTGCTTGAAACAACCAGCATCGCCGCCGTCTCGCTTTATGGACTGCTTTCCTCCGCCTATAGGAGTGTACAGGTCCTTCATGCTCGGCGAACTCTCAAGTCGGAAACAGCGGAAAACACCGTCGAAGAGAGCTCGTTGCCAAGTGTGGACATCATTGTGCCTTCATTTAACGAGAGCCCGCGCGTCCTGTCCGATTGCCTGGCATCCCTCGCCAACCAGGACTATCCGGGGGTATTGCGCGTTGTTGTGGTTGACGACGGTTCCAGAAACCGTGACGCGGTGGTAGCCGAGCAGATCGTCTATGCGGGTGACGCGAGATTTGAATTCATCATGCTGCCCAGGAATGTCGGAAAGCGCAAAGCGCAAATCGCCGCCATTTCCCGATCATCCGGGGACCTCATCCTGAATGTGGATTCAGACACCACTCTCGCCAGCGATGTTGTTTCCAAACTCAGTCAGAAAATGCGCGATCCGGCGGTCGGTGCGGTGATGGGGCAGCTTGTAGCAAGCAATCAGAACGACTCGTGGCTGACCCGATTGATCGACATGGAGTACTGGCTGGCCTGCAATGAGGAGCGCGCCGCGCAGGGACGCTTCGGTGCCGTGATGTGTTGCTGTGGACCCTGTGCCATGTACCGCCGGTCCGCCTTCGTCTTGCTTCTTGATCAATACGAGACGCAGCTTTATAGGGGAAAGCCGAGTGACTTTGGCGAGGACCGTCATCTGACCATTCTAATGCTAAGCGCCGGCTTCCGTACCGAATATGTCCCAAGCGCCATCGCCGCAACCGTCGTTCCTGACGGTTTGGCTGCCTATCTGCGCCAGCAACTGCGTTGGGCACGGAGTACATTCCGAGATACCCTGCTCGGACTTCACCTCCTCCGTGGCATGAACTGGTATCTGACTTTGGACGTCGTCGGGCAGAATGCCGGCCCTCTTCTGCTCGCATTGTCCGTACTGGCGGGTCTAGCACAGTTCGCCCTGACCGGTTCACTGCCCTGGTGGACGATAGGAACGATTGGATCGTTGACACTGATACGATGCGGCGTAGCTGCTTATCGTGCCAGGCAGCTTAGATTTCTTGGTTTCTCGCTGCACACGCTCGTGAACGTCTTTCTATTACTGCCGGTGAAGGCTTATGCCCTCTGCACGTTGTCCAACAGTGACTGGCTGTCACGCGGCTCAGGAGTCAACGCTTCAGGCGCCGTTCGGACGCAGAAAGCCTCCGAAACTCCAATGCTTTCGGCCCCCGAAGCTACTTTCAGCGGCGAATAATCGCTGTGTCGCCGCATCTTGCCAACCTTAGGAACCACATGAACGGTCAATCGGATCTACAGGCAGCTGTGGCTGAGACGCTCCGCCGCCAGAGCAACCTTCCAGGGCGACAGTGCCTTTCGGTTTCAGACGGATTCGGCTCCCCTTTAGGCTCGATGTCTTCCATGGCGGTCGAGCTCGCTGGCGTTACAAAGTCATACCAGGGCAAGGCTGTAGTCGACGGGTTGTCTTTCAAGATTGCTCCAGGAGAGTGTTTTGGCCTGTTAGGTCCGAACGGCGCCGGAAAAAGCACGATTACCCGTATGATTCTGGGAATGACGTTGCCTGATGCGGGAAACATCTCGGTGCTCGGAATGCAGGTGCCGGGGCAGGCTCGTTCGGCACGCGCGCGTATCGGTGTCGTTTCACAGTTCGACAATCTCGATATGGAGTTCACGGTTCGGGAAAATCTTTTTGTCTACGGCCGCTACTTCCGCATGAAGGCCCGCGAGATCGAAGCAGTCGTGCCCTCCTTGCTGGAATTTGCGCGGCTTGAAACCAAGGCAGATACGCGGGTGGCGGATCTTTCGGGAGGCATGAAGCGGCGCCTCACATTGGCGCGCGCGCTGATCAATGACCCTCAGATCCTCATACTGGATGAACCGACAACCGGCCTCGATCCGCACGCGCGCCACCTGATCTGGGAACGGTTGCGATCGCTCTTGGCACGAGGAAAGACGATCCTCCTGACGACCCACATCATGGAAGAGGCCGAACGCTTATGTGATCGGCTGTGCGTGCTCGAAGGTGGAGTTAAAATTGCCGAAGGCCGCCCCTTTGACCTGATAGAGGAGCAGATCGGCTGCCCCGTTATCGAGATTTATGGCGGAAACCCACAGGAGCTTAGGCTTTTGATCAAGCCAAACGCACGGCGCATCGAAATCAGTGGCGAGACCCTGTTCTGCTACACCCCCGACCCAGAACAGGTTCGGGCGCAACTGCGCGGACACAGGGGTCTGCGCCTTCTCGAGCGTCCGCCGAACTTGGAGGACGTCTTCTTGCGGTTAACCGGACGTGAGATGGAGAAGTAGCAATGAGTGGAGATAGCGTAACGGCATTACCGGCCGGCGGCTTGAACTGGGTTGCTGTCTGGCGTCGAAATTATCTTGCATGGAAGAAGGCGGCGCTGGCGTCGCTTCTGGGTCATTTGGCCGAACCCTTGATCTACCTGTTCGGTCTTGGCGCTGGTTTGGGCGTGATGGTGGGCCGCGTCGGTGGCGTTTCTTATACTGCTTTCTTGGCAGCTGGAATGGTCGCGACAAGTGCGATGACTGCTGCAACCTTTGAGACGATTTACGCGGCTTTCGGCCGGATGGAGGGTCAGCGAACTTGGGAAGCGATGCTCTACACACAGCTGAGGCTAGGCGATATCGTTCTCGGTGAAATGGCCTGGGCGGCAACGAAGGCCGCGCTGGCGGGTGCTGGGATAGGCATGGTCGCGGCTGTTCTGGGCTACACGCAATGGCTTTCGCTGCTATATGCGCTTCCGGTTATCGCGCTGACGGGTTTGGCCTTTGCAAGCCTCGGGATGGTCGTCACAGCCCTTGCTCCGAGCTATGATTATTTCATCTTTTATCAGACGCTTGTTATCACACCTATATTGTTCCTCTCGGGTGCCGTCTTTCCAGTCGATCAACTGCCAATTGTCTTTCAGACGGCTGCGCGATTTCTTCCTCTGTCGCATTCGATCGACCTCATACGTCCGATAATGCTCGGTCACCCCGTGGTGGATGTCTGCCTGCACGTCGGCGCACTTTGCATATACATCGTCATCCCATTCTTTTTATCGACAGCCTTGCTGCGACGCCGCCTTTTGCGCTGACGCTCATTGGTGGAGCGCATCCCGACGGAAGATCAATGCTTTGGTCTGTATGGTTAGACAAGCCTTTGCTTGCATCGGCGCAGTAGTTCCCGGCAACGGCTGAAAAGTTCTTCGCTTGCCCCGTTGAAATAATCCATTTTGAAGTAAGCTCTGGCCCATTTTGAGGTGCTACCCGATTTTGGGCCAGCGGGAGCTGGAATTTTCCGGGGTTCAGTTCGGCGGGGGCCGATGAGCCGTTCATAAGCGAAATCGGTACCTTGTTGCCGATCGCGCTATGTGGCCGGAAGCAGACGTGGACGTTCGCCGTCGGCTATTTCGTCACCAAGTCAGTCGCGCAACCCCGCAAATTCGGCGTGCCGCGTCAGTCGTGATCGGATCGCTTCTTTGCCTCGACTGTGATGGGTAAGCGGGTGCTCCGCGGGAGGTCGGGGAGGGCGAGGAGCCACCCGTTCCTCAGCAATACAAAGCCGCCCCACAAGTCATGATTCTCCACCGCGACAACCGGCTCCTCGACATCCTTTTTGGACATATAGATTGATAAGCAGACCCCATTTCTGCGGATCATTGCTTTCATGGGCTGTACCTCCTTTTTCACACCCGTAAATTTTCTCCATTTCGCACCCGTGCGACCCGGCGATGCTGCCACGCTCAGCCACCTCATTGTTGCAGCAAGAGTTGCTGTCGAGGAGGATGCCCGCCTGCGCCAGAATGCTTTCGCAGGCGAGCCCTTTTGCCATCGTTTAGTAGGGCTTTTCAGGCAGGGACGCAGGTGTTCGGCATGGGGCAAATGGCTCTGCATTTGGGCGCGGCGAACTCAACCCTGCACTCCGTGCATATTTTAGGATCGACCACGAATCTGTCAGTTTTGAAACTGATTGCGCCTGAGGGGCACTCAAATTCGCATGCGCCGCATTGGGTGCATTGTGAGGCGATGATTTTGAAGGCCATGATTCAGCTCCTCTGGTTTAGTCAAAGTGTGTCTCAAGTCGTGGTGCTGAAGCGTCGTGGTGAAGCACCGCGCTATAATGAGCGTCGATTGCCTGCTCGATGTAGGAGCCGCCATAAGCGCCCGTTGCTGGAACACCTCGGCGTGCGAGTTTATTCGTAGGGCCATTGCCGATCTGAGAACAAATCAGCAAATCTAAGCCTTCGAGCGCATTGATGATACTGTTGAGAGTAGCCTCCTCCCCCCATCCACCAAGGCAGTACGGGTCGATCTTCAGGTGACCAATCAATCCGATGCCTTTTTGACAGACTGAGAAAATTTGTAGTTCCTGCGCGTGACCGAAATGTTCATTGACCCGGCCTCCACCTTTGGTGGTTACAGCAATAAGGAGAAGTTCGTCAGATGGACCTGAGACCGGTATGGCCGCGCCCCTTGCTTCCAATGTTTGGGCGCGTCGCTCGCGCTCGATCAACTTGCGATAGGCATGGCGCTTGCCACTGTCGTTGGTCGCTTCAGCTGGGAGTTGGGAAATCTTGAATTCGTTTGCGCGATCATCACTGAGCAGACCGACTGCATCGGCACGGCACTGGCGGCAATGGCGCATCACCTTCGTGTCGCCTTCAAGCCGGTCCCGGAGCGCGATTAGTTCGGAAGGTGTAGGGCAACGCTGATCGTTCATGCCATAGAAAGTGCCATGTGTAGGCTCTGAAATCAGGGGCATTACGTTGTGCATGAACGCACCCCTGTCCTTGACCCACTTGTTAACATCGATGAGATGCTCGTCGTTGACGCCTGGGATCATCACGGAATTGACCTTGATGAGGATGCCGCGTTCTGCCAGCATTTCGAGCCCCAACATTTGCCTCTCATGAAGGATCCTGGACGCGTCGATACCGTTGTAGCGGCGGCCGTCATAGAATATCCAGGGGTAGATCTTGGTCCCGATCTTCGGATCTACCATGTTGATGGTGATCGTCACGTGCCCGACATTCATGTCGACAAGCTCGTCGACGTGTTCAGGAAGTGCGAGACCATTGGTCGAGATGCAAAGCTTGACGTCAGGGATTTCCCGGGCGATCGGTATGAGCGTCGCCTTTGTTTTCCTCCAATCGTAGCAGGCATCGCCTGGCCCGGCGATGCCCACCACCGAAAGCTGCGGCACTTCGTTGGCGACCGCCATGGCCCTGCGCAGCGCCTGGTCGGGAGTGAGCCTATGGGATGCTACTCCTGGCCTGCTTTCGTTTGCGCAGTCGTATTTTCGATTGCAGTAATTGCATTGGATATTGCAGGCTGGTGCGACCGCGAGATGCATCCGCGCGAAATAGAGATGCGCCTCCCGCGAGAAGCACGGGTGGTCTTTGATCTTTTCAATGATTGCTGGAGCCATAGCATTCGGCTCTGAACTACCACGGGACGAAGACGCATGGTCACCGAACGTTGTTGCCTCCGACTCACGTGCGGCAGGTGCTGTGTTGGTGATCCTACACTTACTCATCCCTCTGGACATTACGAACTCCAATGACGCTTGAAAGCTCAGTTCCGCGAGCAAGAGCGATGCCAGTCTGAGAAACGTCACCCTGCCAGCTGGATATGCTCTTCGTTGTCCGGTTTAGACCTCTTTGCTACAGGTTTCGTCGGAGACACGACAGGGCCGCTTGGTAGACCTTGTCGGGTGGGGGAAACTAGAATTGCCGGGCGTCAGTTGGGCGCGACCTGCCGCAGCAGGTCTGCACCAATGACCTCCTTGACTAGAAGAGTTTTCGTTCGATCCCGTGCCGGCGCAGAGAGTAACCGACCTGTCGCGGCGTACGACCAAGGAGCCGCGCAGCCTTAGCCTGATTCCCTCCGGCCGTCGCCATCGCCTGTTCCAACCGTTCTCTGCCGATCAGACCTGAGTGTCCCATTACGGCTTCGGCCGCGAAGACGGCGGCATCACGCGGCTGTCCCATTGACACGGTTTCACCTCGAGCGAGCCCATGAACTGCGCCCTTGCCAACTCGCTCGGCAACCGCCTTTTTGAGGAGCGGGGAATAGCATCGACCCTGTTCACAGGCGAGATCTTGAGGAACGATGATGTCCGAACGGGCGAGAGTTGCGGTCCTCTGTGTGCAGTTTTGCAGCTCACGAATATTGCCCGGGAACTCGCATTTCGAAAGGATATCAAGTGTGGAGGGTGCAAAGCTTAACGAACGGCCGTTCTCCTTGTTGAAACGCCGAAGGAATACTTGGGCCAAACGCGGGATGTCACCGTCGCGTTGCCTCAGTGGTGGCAAAGTGATCGGTACGACATTGATCCGGTAATATAGGTCGGCTCTGAATTCTCCCGCCGCCACGGCCGTTTCGAGATCCTTATTGGTCGCGCATACCAACCTGACATTTACTTTCAATGTTCTCGTCCCACCGACACGCTCAAGTTCGCCTTCCTGCAAAACGCGCAGCAACTTGGTCTGAAACTCAGCCGAGATTTCTCCTATTTCGTCGAGCAGCAAAGTTCCACCGTGCGCCAGCTCGAACCGACCTACTTTCTGAGAGGCAGCGCCGGTGAAGGCGCCTTTCTCGTGCCCGAATAGTTCCGATTCCAGAACGCCTGCCGACAGCGCAGCGCAATTCAACTTTACGAAGGGCTTTTCGCGGCGCGGCGAGGAATCGTGTATCAGCTTTGCAAAGAATTCTTTGCCCGTGCCGCTCTCACCTCGCAACAGGACAGGCGTGTTGCTCCTTGCGACAATCTGGGCGATTTCAAAAACCTCCTTGAGTGCGGCACTCTCGCCGACAATCTCAGCACCCGGCCGCACTGCAGATTTGGGCATCTTCTCATCATCTGATCCAGCCACGGAACTACTCCATTCAGCACGTGGTTGAGAGTGCTTTAGGCACTCAGGACAATCCTGGAACGTCCTCCGCGCTACATATTGGACTTCGAAGGTCAATAAAAATTACAAATTGGTAGGGCGCTCCACCAGCCGATTCGTCATTGCTTGCTTACCATGCGCTGGGCCAACGAATGGCTCTATCAACTTACAAAAGAAGCTGTTCATCCAAACTTGAAGAGAACGCCGAACCCACCTTGTGGATACGTCCACTTAATGTCGCCGTCGGGTCCGCATAACACGTTGCATGTCCCGCATTCCAAGCAGCCATCGGAAACGATGATTACCTGACGTCTGTCGTTCAGCTGGTAGCATTTCGCCGGACACACTTGCGTCAAGGCGATTAGGTTTTGGCTTGGAAAGAGGTGTTTCCTGACCGATATGTGTGGGCGGCCCGGGTCAACCAGATATCGGTTCTGGTAAAGCTTGTCCTCAACACGCCGTTTAACGATGGCCTTCATCTGGATCTCCTTTTAGCGCCACGCGCGGGCGAGCCGGACTGCGTCTGAAATTAATCCCCACCGGGATCGTGCTTTCAAGAAGGCGGCAGACGTGGCCTTTTCCTTGTCGAGTTTTGAAGTTCCGTCGACACGGACGAAACTTTGCGCAGCCTTAGATATCAACTTTGGATATGAAACAAACAAGTTCTGGCTGTTGGCATGGAGAAACCTTGGCATCTCTTTATGCTTCATCAGATCTTTGATGACGAAGGATGAGTCGAGCATGCTCTTGTACAAAGCCAAGTTGCTTTTCACCATCGAGCCGCCGCGATCCTTTACGTCTGCAATCGCTTTACCCGCCAGATACCCTGATGTCATTGCGAGGTTCGAGCCCTCGCGATGTGCGGTGTTGTTCAACTGGGCCGCGTCTCCAACCACGACCCACCCATTGCCGAAGAGCTGTGGGATAGCCGTATAACCGCCTTCCGGAATGAGATGCGCAGCATATTCCTTCACCTCAGACCCGGCGATCAATGGTCGGATCGAAGGATGGTGCTTGAAGGCTTCAAGAATGTCGTATGGCCTTTCCATGGCTGCGGCCAAACCGGAAACGAGGCATCCTATCCCAATCGAGATGGATTCCTTGTTCGTATACAGAAAGCCAAGCCCCGGGACTCCCCGTGAAATTGTCCCACCTGCCTCGATCACACAGCCTTCGTCTGCAGTCAGGCCAAAGCGTTCTGCGATAACTTCCTCCGGTAGGAAATGCATCTCTTTCACGGCAAGTGCCACGCTGTCCGGCTTGGGCGTTTCGCGCAAACGTCCTAGTGTTCCTAGGAAGCCGTTCACCCCCTCAGCAAGCACCACGACGTCGGCAAGAATGGCCCCGCCGGGGCGGTCGGTGCATACGCCTGTGACGTTGCCGCTTGAATCCTGGATAAGTCTTGTGGCCAATGTCTCGCAGAGAACGGTGCATCCGGCCTCTCGCACCTTGGCCGAGAACCATCTATCGAATTGGGCACGGATGATCGTGTATCGGTTTGGCCTCCGTTCGTTAAAGTCATCCGACCGATAGTGAATTCCGGTGTGCGACGCGCCGTCCATGATCCAGAAGCGCTGCTCGACGAGATGCCGTTCAAGAGGCGCGTCATCGCGGAAGTCTGGAATGATCTTTTCCAGCGCGTCGGCGTACAGTATCGCTCCTTGAACGTTCTTCGAACCCGGGTACTCGCCGCGCTCCAACTGCAGCACTTTCAGACCACGCATGGCCATCGCATAAGCAGCCGCGTTACCCGACATACCTGCCCCGACGACAATCGCGTCAAATTTCTCGCCCTTCATCAGCCACACCTCAGTTTACTTGCATCGATTGGTTATGCGGCGGTATTCGCCTGGTGAACGCCGCGGTCAGCGCCGGCAGAAGACCGATGGCATCAGCCACAACTGCAACATGGGCGAAATCGAAGATCGGGGCGTTGCTGTCGGTGTTGATGGCAACGATCAAGTCAGCCCCTTCGACACCAACCCGATGTTGGACTGCCCCTGATATTCCAGCCGCAAGATAGAGCTTGGGCCGGATCGTCTGGCCCGTTTGGCCAATCTGTCGATCAACCTCCATCCAACCTTTTTGAACCAAAGGTCGGGAGCAGCCGAATTCACCGCCAATCGTCCTCGCTAGAAGCATCACACGTTCCAGATTCTCGGCGGTGCCAATACCAAGCCCGCCAGCGACCACGATATCTGCATAGGCGAGGTTGATTTTTTCCGATCGTTCATCCGGAAGGAAGCCGAGAACCTTTGTGACAATCTCTTCCTCAATCATCATCAAGTCATGCCGAATGATAGGTCCAATCGCATGGGTCACGCGTTTGGGGGTGGCCATGACCCGGGGTCGCACTGTCGCCATTTGCGGGCGAGAGTTGAGAGTGTAGATCGTGCACAGCAGCGAACCGCCAAATGTCGGCCGGGTCGCTGCGAGCGAGCCGTCTGCATCGACATCCAATTCGGTGCAGTCAGCCGTAAGCCCTGTTTCCAAAGTAGTTGCCACAGAACCGGCAAGATCTCGCCCAAGCGAGGTGGCGCCAAGAAGCAGAATTTCCGGCTTATGAAGGATGACCAGGTCTGAGAGAGCTTTGGTGAAGGGCTCGTTTCGGTAGTCCGATAGCAGCGGCGACTCGACGAGGTAGGCGAGATCGGCCCCGTAAGCGAACGCCTCTGCAATGGCAGACCGAACTCCCAGGCCTTCCGCGGTTCCAATAACCACTCCCGCCAGTTGAACGCCAAGCTTATCGGCAAGCTTGCGCCCTTCACCGAGTAGTTCAATAGACACGGGATGCACTTGGCCTCGTTCCAGCTCGATGAAAACCCAGACGTGCCGATTGTCGCGGAAGTGTCTGGGCAATTCCTTCTTCGCGCTGGCGCGACTGACCATTGGAGACTGACTTTCAGCTTGGTGGGCTTCCATTTATGCTCCTTGTTTCTCACGTGAGCCCATTCGGTTGAAAGCTCGCTTCCAATGGGGGCTGGTGCTCGAAGATCGATGCGATTATTTCGTCAGCCAGCGGACCGCACTGGTCATCGTTTACTTCGATTTGGATTGCTTTTTCGGCCCGTGGGGTGGGGGCGAATACGCGCTTGACGACGGTCGG
Source organism: Rhizobium beringeri (assembly GCF_004306515.1). NCBI lineage: Bacteria > Pseudomonadati > Pseudomonadota > Alphaproteobacteria > Hyphomicrobiales > Rhizobiaceae > Rhizobium > Rhizobium beringeri. The sequence continues at coordinate 52,781 of NZ_SILG01000005.1, forward strand.
TGATCCTCTCAAGCCGCAATTAGCTATCTCCACAATACCGGCGTCGGCTGCACGCCAGGTCGGTATTTGCGCGCGTGCGGCCCGCAACGCGTCAGCGACGGAGCCTCGACGGATGGCGTTGACGCCTTCAAGGACACTGATCAAGCACGGCAGTTGGCTCTTCAGCATTTGTGTGCCGCCTTCCGAACGGCGCTCCACCGTGATCTCTCGGGCATGAAGATCGACTGAAACAATTTTCGTTACGTAGGTCAGTTGTTGCAGTTCGAGACGCCTGGCAATCCCCGGCCCCACCTGCGCAGTATCGCCGTCGATCGTCTGCTTGCCAGTAAACACGATTTCAGGCGCATGGCGGAGTCCAAGGTTCGTGATAGCTCGCGAGATAGCAAATGAAGTTGCCAAGGTGTCTGACCCGGCGAAGTGACGGTCGCTCAGGAGTACCGCTTCATCTGCGCCGTATGCCAGAGCTTTCTCCAGCGCTTGTTTTGCCATGGGCGGACCCATGGTAAGCACAGTGACTTTACCCCCATGCCGGTCACGCAGTTTAAGAGCTTCTTCCAAGGCGAAAAGATCGTAAGGATTGATGATTGTCGGCACTCCCTGGCGCATGATCGTGTTCGTAACCGGATGAACCCGGATCTGTGCGGAGTCAGGCACTTGCTTTATGCAGACCACGATGTTCATGCTGTCTTTGGCTCCAACCGAAATGTAGTTTGTGTCTCGGTCGGTCCTAGCACTCGTCGTGCCAGGCCGATTGCGCGGTGATTAACTCGCGAGTTTCGGGCGGGTCGAGTTTGCTATTGGTCCACAGTGCGAAAGCTTTGTCAGGTTTGCGACATGGGTGGCTGCATGCGCTTGGCAGCGGTGCAACACTGCTTGCGCGATTTTTTGACCGCAAACGATTTCGCTAGAGCTCCGCGCCACTTTCCAATTGCCAGCATTTGCGTCAAGTGCGGCTCATTCGACGGAGACGTGCTTGCGCAGAGTTACCGTGGCTCTCCGAGGGCCTCACGACATATGTGTGACATTGTCGTCAATTTTGTCGGCTTCGTGACACGACTCAGGATTCTTCGGTCCGGTATTTTATCCCCCCTAAGTGTTTGCGGGAGCACCAGTTTCCGTTCTGCCTTATCAATCAGCTCAATTGGCACGGCGCTTGAAAATTGTTCTTGGGCTGCGACGGAACCAGCCGCGTCCGATGTCGCGGCATCGCCTCGGACGGTTCGAACACGAAAAGGAAGTAAGAATGGCTGCTCTGCGTCAGATCGCGTTTTACGGAAAGGGAGGCATTGGCAAATCCACTACATCCCAGAATACGCTCGCTGCCCTTGTCGAACTCGGGCAGAAAATCCTCATCGTCGGCTGCGACCCAAAAGCTGACTCGACGCGATTGATCCTGAACTCCAAAGCGCAGGGCACGGTTCTGGATCTCGCCGCAACGAAGGGTTCAGTCGAAGATCTGGAACTCGGCGATGTGCTAAAAACAGGCTACGGCGGCATCAAATGTGTGGAGTCGGGCGGCCCTGAACCCGGCGTCGGCTGCGCCGGACGGGGGGTCATCACGTCGATCAACTTCCTGGAAGAAAACGGCGCCTATGACGATGTCGACTACGTCTCCTATGACGTGCTCGGAGACGTGGTGTGCGGGGGCTTTGCTATGCCCATCCGCGAGAACAAGGCTCAGGAAATTTACATCGTCATGTCCGGTGAGATGATGGCCCTGTATGCTGCAAACAACATTGCGAGGGGCATCCTCAAATACGCCAGCGCCGGAAGCGTACGGCTGGGCGGCCTGATCTGTAATGAGCGGCAGACCGACCGAGAATTAGACCTCGCGGAAGCGCTGGCTGCCAAGCTCAATTCGAAGCTTATTCACTTCGTGCCGCGCGACAACATTGTCCAGCACGCGGAGCTTAGAAAGATGACCGTGATCCAATACGCGCCACGCTCCAAACAGGCGGCGGAATATCGATGGCTAGCCGAGAAGATCCACTCCAATTCGGGAAAGGGCACTATCCCTACTCCTATCACCATGGAGGAGCTGGAGGACATGCTGCTCGACTTCGGAATCATGAAGTCGGACGAGCAGATGCTCGAAGAACTTCTCGTTAAAGAGGTGCAGGCGGGTTTGGCGCCATAGTCGTCCCAGATAGGGCGGCGCGGATGACAAAGCGCGTTAGTCGACTAACCATGCCTCCTTGTCGAGGCTCCATGCGAACCTTCGAGAGAGGAAAGGCCCTATGAGCCTCGACTACGAGAACGACGGTGATTTCAACTCCAGGCTTATAGATGAGGTACTCTCCCAGTATCCGGATAAGACGGCTAAGCGCCGCAAAAAGCACCTTGGCGTGGCGAAGGGCCGAGAGGAAGCCGAGCAGGGCTCCGATGCGCTTTGCGAGACCGGGGTGAAATCCAACATCAAGTCCATTCCGGGCGTGATGACCGTTCGCGGCTGCGCTTATGCCGGCTCGAAGGGTGTCGTGTGGGGGCCGATCAAGGATATGGTCCATATATCGCATGGGCCCGTCGGTTGTGGCCACTATTCCTGGTCGCAACGCCGCAACTATTACGTCGGTCTGACGGGTGTCGAAGCCTTTGTCACCATGCAATTCACGTCTGACTTTCAAGAAAAGGATATTGTTTTTGGTGGCGACAAAAAGCTCGAGAAGCTCATCGATGAAGTTGAGCAACTGTTTCCACTGAACAATGGTGTCAGCTTGCAGTCCGAGTGTCCAATCGGATTGATCGGCGACGATATTGAAGCTGTGGCGCGCAAGAAGGCCAAGGAGCACGACAAAACGATCGTGCCGGTGCGATGCGAAGGGTTTCGTGGCGTGTCGCAATCGCTTGGCCATCATATCGCCAATGACGCGATACGCGACTGGGTTTTCGATAAAAAAGAGACCGACTTCGAACCCAGCTTTTTCGACGTTAATGTCATAGGTGACTACAATATCGGCGGCGATGCATGGGCTTCACGCATTCTGCTGGAGGATATGGGGTTGCGGGTGGTCGGCAATTGGTCGGGAGATGCCACACTCGCGGAGGTGGAGCGTGCACCGAAAGCCACGCTCAACCTTATTCACTGCTACCGGTCCATGAATTACATCGCTCGGCATATGGAGGAAAAGTACGGCATTCCCTGGATGGAGTACAACTTTTTTGGTCCTTCCCAGATCGAAGCCTCTTTGCGCAATATCGCCGCGTTTTTCGGGCCGGAGACCCAAGATAAGGCCGAAGCACTCATCACCAGATACCAACCTCTCGTGCAGGCGGTGACGGAGAAGTACCGTCCGCGCCTTATTGGCAAAACTGTGATGCTCTACGTCGGCGGATTGCGTCCCCGCCATGTCATCACCGCCTACGAGGATCTTGGAATGGAGATCGTTGGTACGGGCTACGAATTTGGCCACGGCGACGATTACGAGCGCACGGGCCATTATGTCAAAAAAGGTACGCTTATCTACGATGATGTGACCGGCTACGAGCTCGAGAGCTTCATCGAGGCCATTCGCCCGGACCTCGTAGGCTCGGGCATCAAGGAAAAATACCCGGTTCAAAAAATGGGCATACCGTTCCGTCAGATGCATTCTTGGGATTATTCTGGTCCGTATCACGGCTATGACGGCTTCGCCATTTTCGCCCGAGACATGGATCTTGCCATCAACAATCCGGTCTGGGGCCTCTACGACCCGCCATGGAAAGAAACGCACTGCTCCGATGCAGGCGGTGTCTGCAGTTGTGGCCGGGATGATGAATAATTTTTGCTGCGCGACAACATTTTAGACATCTCCCAAAGTCCACGCAGCCGCACTCGCGGCGAAAAAGGATGAAAACTATGCCGCAATCGGCCGAGAAAGTTCTCGATCATGTTCCTCTGTTCTGCGAGCCGGAATACGAGAAAATGTTCGCCCGCAAGAAGTTGAAGTTCGAATGTCCGCATCCGGATAAGGTCGTCGACGCGCAATACGAATTCACCTCGACATGGGAATATCGAGAAAAGAATCTGGCTCGCGAAGCCCTGGTCGTAAACCCCGCGAAGGCTTGCCAGCCGCTCGGCGCGGTTTTCGCAGCGGCTGGCTTCGAGCGGACGATGTCGTTTGTTCACGGCAGTCAGGGCTGTGTGGCGTACTACCGCTCGCACCTGTCACGCCATTTCAAGGAACCGTCGTCCGCAGTTTCGTCTTCGATGACAGAGGACGCGGCTGTGTTTGGCGGCTTGAAAAATATGATCGACGGGCTCGCCAATACCTATCAGCTCTACGACCCCAAGATGATTGCGGTCTCGACGACTTGCATGGCCGAGGTCATTGGGGATGATCTTCACGGCTTCATTGAAAACGCCAAAAATGAAGGCTCCGTTCCAGCCGATTTCGACGTGCCCTTCGCCCACACCCCAGCCTTCGTCGGCAGCCATGTCGATGGTTACGACAGCATGGTCAAAGGCATTCTGGAAAATTTCTGGAAAAGCACCGAACGCGTGCCGACGCCAGCACTCATCAACATTATTCCAGGCTTCGACGGTTTCTGCGTTGGCAACAATCGAGAAATCAAGCGCCTGCTCGACACGATGGGAGTGACCTACATTTTCATTCAAGACGCCTCGGACCAGTTCGACACACCTTCCGACGGCGAGTACCGCATGTATGATGGAGGGACAAAGATCGAGGACGTGAAGGCAGCCAAACATGCGGAGGCGACAATATCGCTGCAACACTACAATACGCGCAAGACGTTGGACTATTGTCGCGAGCTTGGTCAGACGACTGCTTCGTTCCACTACCCGCTGGGCATTGGGGGCACGGACGAATTCCTGATGAAGATATCCGAGCTTTCCAAGAGGGATATTCCCGAAGCTATCGATCGTGATCGGGGTCGGTTGGTCGATGCCATGGCCGATAGTCAATCCTGGTTGCATGGCAAGAAATACGGAATCTACGGCGATCCTGACTTCGTCTACTCAATGGCGCGCTTTGTCATGGAAACCGGTGGCCAGCCCACACATTGCCTTGCCACCAACGGCACCGCAGCCTGGGAAGCGGAGATGAAGGAATTGCTCGCGTCCTCTCCCTTCGGCGGAGGTGCGCAGGTGTGGGCTGGCAAAGACCTCTGGGCAATGCGCTCGCTTCTTTTGACGGAACCAGTGGATCTGCTGATCGGCAATTCCTATGGCAAGTATCTCGAGCGTGACACTGACACGCCACTGGTTCGGCTTACCTTTCCGATTTTCGACCGCCATCATCATCATCGCTTTCCTCTCATGGGCTACCAAGGCGGATTGCGTCTTCTAACGGTTATTCTCGACAAGATCTTCGACAGGCTTGATGAGGACACCATGTGTCAGGGCGTTTCGTACGACCTCACACGCTAAAATCCTTGGCCGGCGTCGGCCGGCCATCCCGCCACTGCATTGGAAGGTTGCGCGATGTCATCGATCGAGATGCAAATGCGAGATGCCTCCGGCGAGGTATTCCGCAGTAAGGAAACCAAGGGGGCATGTCACGAGGCGTCGCAGGGATCAGCAGCCGGCGGTGGCTGTGCCTTCGACGGAGCTAAGGTCGTGCTGCAGCCAATCACTGATGTCGCGCATCTCGTCCACGCGCCGCTCGCGTGCGAAGGCAATTCCTGGGACAACCGAGGCGCCGCATCGTCAGGTCCAGTTCTTTGGCGCACAAGTTTCACCACTGATCTTACCGAACTCGAGATAGTGACGGGAGATAGTGAGCGAAAGCTTCTCAAGGCAATCGGCGAGATCAAAGAGGGGTATGCGCCGGCGGCAATCTTCGTCTACGGAACATGTGTCACCGAGCTGATCGGTGACGACATCGCTGCGGTCTGCAGACACGCAGCGCAGAAGTTCGCAATACCAGTGGTGCCGGTGAAGTCGCCGGGCTTCGGCGGTTCGAAGAACCTCGGTACTCGGCTTGCCGGCGAGGCTCTGCTCGAGCACGTCATAGGCACGGTGGAGGCCGACGACCCGGGTCCATGCGACATCAATATACTCGGCGAATTCAACCTCTCGGGGGAATTCTGGTTCGTGAAACCGCTGTTGGACCGACTTGGTATCCGTGTCCGCGCCTGTATTCCCGGCGACGCGCGCTACGCGCAGGTGGCTTCCGCCCACCGCTCGCGTGCAGCTATGATGGTGTGCTCCACTGCTCTCATCAATCTTGCTCGCAAGATGGAAGAACGCTGGAACATTCCATTTTTCGAAGGCTCCTTCTACGGCATTTCCAGCACCTCTGAATCCCTGCGGCGGATCGCCCAACTGCTCGTAAAGAAGGGCGCTGGTTCCGCGTTGCTCCACCACGTCGAGGCTCTCTTAGCAGAAGAGGAGGAGAGGGCCTGGAAGAAGCTGGAAGCGTATCGGCGTCGGCTTGAGGGGAAGCGCGTTCATCTTAACACCGGCGGGGTGAAATCCTGGTCCATCGTGCACGCACTCATCGAAATCGGCATGGAAATTGTCGGTACATCCATCAGGAAATCGACGACCAGGGACAAGGAGAGAATCAAGCAGATGCTGAAGGACGAGAACCACCTTCACCAATCGATGGCAGCGAGCGAGCTCTATGCGATGTTACGCGAACACAAGCCTGATATCATGCTGTCAGGCGGACGCACTCAGTTCGTCGCGCTTGAGGCGAAAATTCCTTGGCTAGACGTGAATCAGGAACGCCAGCATGCTTACGCCGGGTACGAAGGCATGGTGGAACTAGCACGCCAGATCGATTTGGCAATCCACAACCCGGTCTGGGCGCAGTTGCGCAAACCGGCGCCTTGGAAGCAGTTCGTTACGCCGTGAGATCGGCGGAATCAAGCATTAATATGAGGTCTGCCGACGAGGCGACAGGTGGTTTCCACTGAGGTAAAAATTATGGCTGTTATCCTGACCCCAACAAAAACGGCAGCGATCAACCCTCTAAAGTTGTCTCAACCATTGGGCGCTGCCTTGGCCTTCCTGGGCGTCGATGGTGCGCTGCCAATACTCCATGGCAGCCAGGGATGTAGCAGTTTTGCACTGGTGCTGCTCGTGAGGCATTTCAAGCATATGGTCCCGCTGCAGACTACCGCAATGGACCAGATCGCGACGGTGGTGGGCGGCGCGGATTTTCTCGAGAAAGCTCTCGTCAAGCTAAAAGCTCGCACGTGGCCGCGGCTGATCGGGATCTGCACCACCGCCGTGGCAGAAACTCGCGACGAAGATATCGCAGGTGATATCATCAACGCCAAAGGAGCGCGCCCGAGAAAACTCATTGATACTGAAGTGGTCCTCGCACGCACTCCCGACTTCGCAGGGGCGATGGAGGAGGGATGGTCGAAGGCTGTTACGGCTATGATCGAGGCAATCACGCTGCCCGGGACGCAGGACCGCGACCCGGCGAAGGTTGTGATCCTGCCCGGCTCAAACATGACAGTTGCCGATGTAGAGCATCTGCGGGAAACGGTTGAGAGCTTCGGCTTAACGCCCCTCATTTTGCCTGACGTGTCCGGCGGGCCTGACGAAGCTGTCCGCGATCGATGGATTCCGATCGCACGCGGTGGCGCGAAGGTGGAGCATATCCGCGACCTCGGGGCGGCAACACAATGCATCGCCGTCGGGGAACAGATGCGCCGACCGGCTGAAGCTTTGCAGGGTCTAACTGGATTGCCATACGTGATGTTCGGATCTCTCACGGGCCTGATTAACGCCGACCGTTTCGCCTGGCTCCTTGCAGCGATTTCGCACGACAACACGCCGGCGGCTGTCCGTCGTGGCCGCATGCAGTTGCAGGAGGCGATGCTCAGCGGGCATTTTCATTTCGCAGGAAAGAAGGTCGCCATCGCGTGCGAGCCCGACCAGCTCTTGCAGTTCGCCCAACTCTTTATCGGCATGGGGGCGGTCATTACAGCCGCGGTCACTACGACCGGGGACTCGAAGGTGCTGCAAATAGTACCAACCGATACGGTCAAGGTGGGTGATCTTGGTGACTTGGAACAGCTCGCCGCGGACGCTGATCTACTCGTCACGCACTCCCACGGTCGACAGGCCGCCGAACGCCTCGCAGTTCCGCTGATGCGAGTTGGTTTTCCTGTCTTCGACCGCATAGGCAGCCAGCATAAACTGAGCATCCTTTATCGAGGAACCCGCGACATAATCTTCGAAGTCGCCAACATAGTCCAAGCCACCTACGATGAGCCGCCCGCTCGCGCACCTCCCGAACTCGTATCATAAGGTGTGCATCGCGCTACCTTTCATCGGTCATGAACTCATCCTCATCTGGAGTGTCGCCGGGCCGTGATATCTTACTCGCAGCCACTTGAAACTGAAGAACTAGGAGGTCGAGCGCTGAGAAACATTACCACACCCAAACAGGTTCTTGAGGTGTTTCGCGGTCTAAAGCGTGCATCACATCGAATTCGGCAATGTATCAACTCATGTGCCCGCCGGCGCTAAACTCTAGTAAAGGAAAGATCATGGCATCCGTGAAAGTCGATATCAATAACTTCCAGTCGGAAGTTCTGGAATCCGCAGAACCCGTCGTCGTCGATTTCTGGGCCGAATGGTGCGGCCCGTGCAAGATGATCGCTCCGATCATCGAAGAAATCGCCGTCGAGATGGAAGGCAAGGTCAAGGTCGCCAAGCTGAATATCGACGAGAACCCGGAACTTGCTGCACAGTTCGGTGTGCGCTCCATTCCGACCCTTGCAATCTTCAAGGGCGGCGAAGTTGCCGATATCTCGGTCGGCGAAAAGCCGAAATCCTTTTTCGTCGACTGGATACAACGAATGGTAGCTGATTGCGGATGACGCAAAGCACAAGCGGAGCGATGGGCGGCCGCCAACCGGCGGCCGTCCAAGGTTTGCCGCAGGCTCCGACTTCTGAGCAAGTCGACCCAACATGAGCAAGACAACGAACAAGTTTTCACCTGAAGTACGTGAGCATGCGTATCCGCTGCTGCCGGTCGGGAGGTAGCGCCTGAGCCAGTCAAGAGGGCCGTGGGTGCGTCGTGCCTTCAATGCCCGCACCATGGCGTCACGCGATCGGCGCAGCGTCCGCATGAGATATTTAATCGACGGATCGAAAAGGCGTAAGACCGTCGTCTAATAGCGAGATTTGCAAGCGCCTTTTGGGTGCAGGAGGTTGTTTGCCGGGAGCATGGTCGTCTACGCGGTCGACATAGGTCGCCGCATTATGGTGCTTCGCGGGTCAGTCCTTCAGATCGCCAACGATCCGAGCATCGACGCGGAGCTGCAGTGCTTGTCACTGATCAGGTTGACTCGCGTTCATCCGTTCTCTTTCGAACAATGATTGGATGGCCGTCGCACAAGCTCTATTGAGAAAGCAGGCGCGGAACTGGAAAGTCTAGTACTTTGTCCGTGTATCTTTCGACCACGGCGCTAAACGGCGTGCCATCTTGTAGTTTAAGCACGGCACGATGTTCGAGCAGGAACGGCGGCAGGCTAGGGGAACTGATTTCATGCGCTACTAAGCCGTCCATGTCCCAGCCCTCGGATAGAGGGGACCAGAGCAACTTGGCAGACAGGTTTGTGCGAGTGAAATTGAGAGCCTGAACGGCTCTGCCAAATGCGATATCGCTGGTATCCAACGCCTGATTCATCTCTGCAGTTAGCTTTGCAGGTAAATACCAATTATCGGCCTCGGACAGAACGCGGTCGCCGCAGACCAAGCGGACGCGGCGATATGCGATCAGCTCACCGGGTCCGACGGTCAGAAGTTCACGGATGTGCTCGTCGGCCGGCTTGTCTTGCCCGCGGACACGCTGTGCTACGATCTTGGAACCTTCCGGCGCGAGCTTGTGCGCCGCGCACCAGCGGTCAAGGGTCAACGTAGCACTGGCGTTGCTCAGGAGATCGGAATTCAAGGTCTGGAGGACCGCAAGCGCTTCTACTCGAGATCCCGGCGTGTTCAGCCACTGAGACCGTATGGACGATTCTTGCGAAAAAGCAATCTGCGTGCCCAGCACCATGCCGGCCGCTGCAAGTGCGGCGATGCGAATGCATTTCAAAGAGGATAATAACACTGAAAATGAACTCCTTTTCTGCGGTAATTTGATGGGAGAAACCTGCGGGTCAAATTTCTGATTTTGGCAGGCGAGCATATATGCTTCCTGCAGCACTATTTTGAACTGCGCCTTGCGTGTACCGGATAAGGGTGGGGTTCTCGATTGACTTCTTACCATCTCTCGATGTCCCCGCCTTAGTTGCACCTGTGAAGCCTTTGCGCCGTTGTGCTTCGCTTGCGTCGCATCGATATCGTCCATGACAGCCTCCACCCCGCCCGCCGAGCCATTGTTGGAGTTTGCAAACGTTGGCGACTGCGTCGTCGATTTCGCCATGGAATTTGGAAACAAGACTGAATATTAAATCGGGAACGTGGCGGCCAGTCCGAGCTCTCCCAGTTCTATACATCGTAATTCTCACCTACGAGTTTTAGCGCCTTTGTCGTCCTCCTCGCCCTTTGCGAAATGTTCGAGTCGCTGGATTGGATAAAATAGGTCGCAACCGTAAGCCCAATCCAAGAGCAATTGTTGAAAAATGGTCTTCTTCTTCGACACAGAGTCCTTCTGCCGGTGGTCGACGGACGCTACCCCCAGGCGCGAGCCGGCAAGGTACTTGTCTGATTTCTTTTTCCGCTCCATGTCATCGTGGTCCTTGTGTAAACCTACCGGCGATGATGTCTCCTGCAAGGGTCAGCATTCATAGGAAAAGGATTGTCCCGTTGCGATATCGTTAGCCGAGTGGCAGGACATTTGATGAAATCGATAAATTAAGCAACGTACTTCTTCGGATATATTTTTTACTATAACGCCAATTATCCAATATAATACTTTATACTCGTGAGAAAACAGTAAGCTATAAGAATACAATTCTGAATATATTATTATATATATCGCACTTCGTTGCTTTGGCTCCAACCGTCATCGCCACTTTGTCCGCCACCGCTCTACGGCTGGAGCAATCAGCTGCACGATATGGAGCGCCCACCCAGTCTCCGAGTCGTGGAGGAAATGCTCCCGGCCCAGGGCATCCTGGTCAGCCATGAAATGGCGCGGCAGACGGATAGCTGCCGACGACGCTAGAAGGGCAACCTCGCGTTCTCCTTGACTTCTTTCATCACGAAGAAAGTGCGCGTCTGGCGCACGCCAGGCAGGGCGATCAGCTTCTGGCCATGCAGCTTGTTGAAATCGGCCATGTCACGGACGCGGATTTTCAGGAGGTAATCGAAATCTCCGGCCACCAGACTGCAGTCCAGCACTTCCTTCAGCTGCATGACAGCGCCCTCGAAGGCGCCAAAGCTCTCAGGTGTGGAGCGATCCAATACGACGCCAACCATCACCATCGCGCCGAGGCCGACGGCGCTCGGCGCGACCTCCGCCCGAACGCCGGTGATGTAGCCCTCCTCGAAAAGGCGCTGAGTTCGCCTGTGGCAAGTCGCAGCGCTGACATTCACGCGCTCGGCAAGATCGGCATTGCTGAGCCGGCCCTCCGATTGAAGGGCGCGCAAAATCTTGAGGTCTATTCCGTCGAAATTCTCTGTGGAAGAAACTTTCATTTTGGATCTCACAGTTGAAGAAGTGGGGTATAATACCGAAAAATAATCTAAAGTGAGAAAGATTTTGCAGCAAAATTAGAGAGCACCTTTCAAAAGATATCGACTAGCCTTCGGCCACAAATCGGCACGGAGGCCCTGATCGATGTCATTGTTGGAAAAATTCGAACGCTACCCGCTCACCTTCGGCGCGACTCCGATCGAGCACTTGCCACGGCTGACTGCGGCGCTGGGCGGCAAGGTCGAGATATATGCCAAGCGCGACGACTGCAATTCGGGCCTCGCGATGGGCGGCAATAAGCTCAGGAAGCTCGAATATATCGTGCCCGACGCGATCGCCTCCGGCGCGGATACGCTGGTGTCGATCGGCGGAGTCCAGTCGAACCATACTCGCATGGTGGCTGCGACTGCCGCGAAGATCGGCATGAAATGTGTCGTCATCCAGGAGAAATGGGTACCTCACTACGATGCGGTCTATGACCGTGTCGGCAATATATTGATGACGAGACTGATGGGCGCCGACAGCCGGCTGGTCGACGCTGGGTTCGACATCGGCATCCGCAAGAGCTGGGAGGACGCGATTCAGTCGGTGGAGGACGCGGGCGGCAAGCCCTATGCGATCCCGGCTGGCGCTTCGGTACATAAGTTCGGAGCCCTCGGCTATGTCGGCTTCGCCGAGGAAGTCGCGGCACAGGAGAAGGACCTAGGCTTCACCTTCGACTACATCATCGTCTGCGTTGTCACCGGTTCGACCCAGGGCGGAATGATCGTCGGCTTCGCCGCAATGGACAGGGCTGACAGGGTCATTGGTATTGATGCCTCGGGCACACTCCAGCAGACCCGGGATCAGGTGCGAAAGATCGTCGACGCGACCTCAGAACTCGTGAACCTTGGCCGGTCCGTACGTGAAGACGAGATCGTCATCAACCCTGACTATGCCTATCCCGCCTATGGAGTGCCCTCGGAGGAGACAAATGAGGCGATCCGACTCGCGGCGCGCACCGAGGCGATGATCACCGACCCTGTTTATGAGGGAAAATCGATGCAGGGGATGATCGATCTTGCGCGAAAGGGCTTCTTCCCCGAGGGCTCAAAGGTGCTCTACGCCCATCTTGGCGGCGCCCCGGCGATCAACGGCTACAGCTATTACTACAGGGACGGCTGATTGGTGCCGTCAGGTTAACCGGCCGCGAACAGGTGGATAATTGCAGTCGAGACTATATAGATCCGCACTTCCTGAACGCAATTTCGCGTCGACGATGAAAGATCCATGCGGATGCCCGGCTTGGTCGGATCTCTCGGCCAGGCACACGATCATCGACCCTTTGCCTCTATCTTGCACGAGGGATTTCTACTTCATTGGCATTTTCGAGCAATTTTATCAGGCTTGTGCGCGCCTGCCCAAGTAGGGAACACTGATGTCGGCAAGCACGAACAATCTGCGACGTGAGTGCGCCCATCGGGGCATCATCGGACCTGCCTGACCAAACATTAGATTAAGGTCACCAAGGCATCGCCTGCAGAATGCCGGCAAATGTCTTCAGATGGCACTCGAAGAGCTCCTGCCGTCGATCGCGCGAGGCACAGGAGAGGCGGCGGGTGAGGGGGACGTGCCGCCGAACACGAGATCGTCCCGACGCAGGCCTCCGTATCGGTTTTCGTGATGCGGCGCGAGCATCTCAATCCGTCGTTATCCACTCCCCGACTCAACCTTCGCGTAAGCGCGGGGAGTGAACCGTTTGGCCGAGGCGTTTCGCCTCTTACTGGCAGGCAGTCAGACCGCCCGGATTTTGAATGGGGGCGAAACCGACGCCGTCGATTGTGTTGTCGTTGCGGGCAATGAAGCAGTAATTGTCATTGGCATGGGGAGCTGCAACTACGCAGGAGTTGGCCCCCGCCGGAATGACATAGGTGTCCAATCCGTTGATCGTAAAGACCGACGCTGTTCCATTCGGATGGGGTACCGGCTGCTTGGTGAACAGGATGGCATTCTGTGGTGGCGGGACTGCGATAGGCTGATGGTTCCGGCAATCGGACGAAAAGACGAGTCGTGCTGCCGCGGGTATAGCGGTTGCGATAATGGAGGAGATGGCAATGAGAAGTCTTGCAGCGATCTTTTTGCCGCGACGACCTGTTTGGCCGGTGAACTTCGTTGTGATGCGTGACATGGCTATTCTCCTGATTGCACGGATTGAGGGCTTACTCAAGCGTCTGTGATGTTCTGGATTTGTAGGGTCTATGGTCCTCCTGTCGCCGAAAAGGTCCCGTTGGCATTGTACGTTTCGTAGCCGGTGGTGAAATCGCAGCAGGCTGAGTTGCGCGAAAATGAAAGGCAAAGCGAAGCACCGGTCAACCTGGTGAAATATCCAGATTGCTCCCGGTCGGCTTCCTGTTGTGAAACGTCAGCACATCAGGAGGGATGGATATGTTGCGGATACTCACCAAAGACATGCTCGAGACCGATCGACGTGCTTTCGACGAAATGTTTCGGGCACGCGCCGCCGTCTTTCGCGATCGGCTCGGATGGCGGGTCGATGTCCGGAACCAGTGGGAGAGGGACCGATACCAAGCGCTTCCGGAAGAAGGTGGAAGTCCAAGGAGCAAACGCAATATTTATTTCGGCGATGCGCCGAACCGTCTCAAGCTCGGCTGATAGGCTGGAGGCCGCGCTTTGGTCGGTAGGAACTGACCGGTTCTGGTCAGAGATCGCCGGGGGATTATTCTACACCTCCGAGACCATTCTTGCCGCGGAAGGTCATGGTGACGAAATGCATCTCTTCCGCATTGTCTGGTGCGATCTTCGTCTTCGGCATGTTCGAAACTGCTCGACATTTCTCCATGAGGCAAGGTAGGCGACCTCCCCGTGGGCCGATAGATAGCTGCCGAGAAAGCGACCACGTTGACGTTTCGACTGAGCCGCGAAATGCCCTTAAAGCATTCCTGATTTGGTCGCTGCGCGACTTGATTCATTCCCAATATGATCCAGCAGATGAGTTTCTCAAACCGCTCCCAAGAAGCGGTGAAATCGGCTCGGGCTGGTAGCGTTCGATCGTCCAATCGGGCTGGCTCTTCTTGATGTGACTCTGGATGGATTGAGCGCGCACGCTGTCGCACCGGCACAGAGATCTTATGACGTCATGCAAGCTGCCGTCGGATCTGGTGGCTTCGCAAAACCGGCAATCGCGAAACCCAAGTTTTTACATAGATGTCGCCCATCGCAATCGCATTGGCGTGGGCATTGTACGATTGATTTTCAAGTTGCGGTTCCGAAATTTAGGTCTTTCACAAACAAGCAGAATCGGGCACGTCACTAGCGATGTGATGATTTGATTGATTCGGAAGTTTGAGCATGGGCACAGCCGAGATGACAGCGTCGGAAAGATATAGGTTCAAGCGTGAAGCGCAGGGCGAGAAACAGGTGCTTCTATGGATTGAAGCCGGTCTGACGACACTTTTGGACGAACTGGTCAAGTCGGGTGACTTCCGCAATCGGTCTGAGGCCGTTGCGGCTGCCCTCAAAAAACTGGTTCAGGAACGATAGCAAGGGCTTAAAACGCTGAAGGCTCCAGGACTGCAATCCCAGAGCCTTCGAGATTAGATAGTGACCATTGGGACACCAGAGCTAACATGCACTTCTGGCTATCCCAAATCACGCTGATTTGTCAACGCCTACTTTGAGGCGAACGGCGAAGCGTTGCCCTGTGAAAGGGATAACTATGAGAAGCGCACAGTCGTCCGGCTGGCGCGCTCTAAAGCCGATACTATCATCGGCCGCAGAGCCAGCTACAGCTGACAAGCAAGACCTTTATCAGGCAGCGCGCATGGCTGCCCGCGTGTTGAAACTGTCGTCGAACTGCAGGTCCGTCCTCGACCAGCTTGTCGGCGTCTTCGGCGGAGAGCTGATTGAAAACCGGATGCTCATCTGGCCCTCGAATGCATTCCTAGTCGAGCGCACAGGGATGTCGGAGCGGTCTGTCCGCTATGCTCTTGAACGGCTGCTCGACGCAGGAGTGATCGGCGCGAAGGATAGTCCGAATGGCAAACGGTTCGCTCAGCGATCGCGGGGCAAAATCGTGAAGGCATATGGCTTCGATCTCTCCCCTCTTCTCGCAAGGCTGCCTGAGCTTCACGATCAGCTCCAGGTGATCGAAGACAAAGAGCGCGAGCGGTCAGCGGCCTTCGACGAACTCACCATCCATCGCAGATCGGCGCAGGAGGCGCTCAAGACACTTGCAGAGACTTTCCCGAGCATCGACGTCAGCGAGCTAAGAGCGCGTGCCCTTGAGCTTACCAGAGTAACACCGCGCAGGTCCGGAGCGGGATCGGCGGACGACGCCCGAGATGCCTGGCGCACGATCAGGGAAGAGGCGGAAGGAAAATTTCATGCCGCCTCTGCCGGCAAATCATGCCGCCACAAAGACAACAACAAATATGCCCCTGACGAGTCTTGTAACAACGGCAATGATAATCCGAAGGATCCGGAACGGGCGAGTGTGAGCTTAAACGCCGGCGATTTGGGGACAGCTTGCCCCGATGCGATGGAGTTTATAGGCGACGTGCGCAGCGACCGAGACCTGATTATGGGCGTGTCGCGCATGCGGGGCGCTTTTGGGGTGTCCGCGTCCGGCTGGGAGGAAGCAACCCGTGAAATCGGGGCGCTCTGTGCGTCTGCCACGCTCGTTTACGTGGTGCAGATGCAAACGCGGCCAGCGCCAGGATCTGATCCGATCAAGAACGCGGGCGGCTATTTCCGTGCGATGGTCCGATTGATCAAAGCCGGTCAGGTCGATCTCACGAGGGAAATCTTCAAGATGAAAATCGCACATCGGCAAAGGTAGGCTGATCGCGCCTGTTGATTTCTCACCAATAGCAAATGGCGCCGCGTAGGCATGCTATATCACCATCTTCAACGGAGATTCGAATGGACAAAATGAGCAGCAAGGCAAGCGGTTTGTGGTCATCGCCAGCTTTCCTCCAACGCAAGCGGGGCGAAGGAAGCAGCCCCCAGAAAAGCATCCTGCTTCCCGCCAGATGCGACGATTTCTGTAGCGAATAGACATCGTCGAGGCTGCGCATCTGTGACGCCGGCTGCCCATGCCGGAATAAGCAAGTTTTCCTCAACCGTCAGTTCCGGGAAAGAGGCGCGGGTCTTCCGGCGCGAAGCCGACAAGGATTACCCATTCGCGACAGACCGACATTCGCGCGATGAATTCGTGACGGCAGAGGTGGTCTCTCTCGGTCAATTTTCTTGTACCTTCTCCTTTGAGTGATGCGCAGACAAAGAGTTTGAATGGGAACAGGAAGTGCCGCTCCACAAGGTCGCCGAAATGAGAACTGACCAATCGGACCCTTCTACTTCACAGGCTAGCCGCGTCGGTCTAAATATCCTCCTGGAAACGCAGTCAGCGCCGGCATAGGCGTAGAGGGGCTCCATATCGGAAGCCCTATCAAGCGGGCGTCCAGCCGGACAATCAGCTTGCGGGCTATAAGGTCTGCAGTCGCCTCCTCGACCTCAATCACGTTCGCCCCCTTAAGCTGTCGACTCAGGCGGACCTCTGGCATGCCTTGATCAGCAGCCAGCAGGATTTCACGCGCCAAGCCTTTGACTCGCTGTTCACGCTCCACCGCTATATTGCGTGTGTCCTCCACTATAATCTCGTCACCGCTGTCGCGCATCGATAATATGGGTGGCGTCAGGCCGCACCATGCCTCGCTCCAGGCATCCATACCTTGAATAACCGCCTGAACTCCGGGTCGGCGGTTTGTGTCAAGTGGACCGAACTCACGGCCGCCATCGTTGTCGTCACCGTCTTCGAAGTGGTAAACCTGATCCGCAAGATCGCGCTCAGAGAGCGGATACACGTATCGATAGGAGGCCGCCGGACTGAGCGTCAGCCCATATTGGTCGGCCGCGCGATGATAGAGACTGAAGCGCTGGTAGCGTAATCTAACAACGTGTCCCGGGTGCAGATGATGCAGCAATGGCAACAAGCGGCACATTTGAGCGTACCAAGCGTCGCTCTCTCGGGGGAAGCCCCATAGGACGCTCCAGATGGGCCGCACGCCAAACTGGCGACACCATTTCAATAGTTGAACATTTTGTGCTGCCGTCGTTCCCTTGCCCATAAGCTTCAAAACGCGGCTATCAAGGCTCTCGATACCTGGTTGGATCCAGCGGACGCCGCCTGCGGCCAACTTCTCGACTTCATGGCGCTTCAAATTGGCTTTTACTTCAAAGAAGATGTCGAGCTTCTCGGATAAAGCGATGAGGCGAGGCAACGCTTTCTCGACGTAGTCATTCGCCAAAATGTTATCGACCGCTTCGATGCGCGACGTTCCGTAGCGAGCGGACATCTCGATCATCTCTTCTGGCGCTTGTGCAGCCGGTTTCTGACGATAAGTCATCGATGCGCCGTTCAGGCCGCAGAACGTGCAGGGGCTGCTGCGCTGCCACCAGCAGCCGCGAGAGAACTCCATCGGCAGCCCGGGATAAACGCGGTCGGCGCAGAGCGATTGCTCAAGTTCGGCAAAATAATCCGAGAAATCGGGCAGCGGCAGGGAATGTATATCCTCGACAACTGCGCGGGGCACCATGTCTCCCGTGAACGTGGCGGGATAGCCGGTCTGGCGATGAGCTGGGCCGAAAACGCCGAACGGCAGGTCGGCTGGTGGGGTGTCGCGACCGTGAGTGAGGATGTCGCGACAAAGCCCTCCGATCAGTTTGTCGGCCTCCCCCGACACGACGTAGTCGACCCACGGGAATTGCGCATGAGTAGTACGTCCCATCACGGATTCACAATTGGCACCCCCCATGAGAGTGACTAAACCTGGCGAGAGCTCGCTCAGGCGGCGTAGCAGTGCAAGCGCGGGAACGTGCTGGGTGAATGTTGAGGTGCAACCGACCATAGCCGGCCGCTCCCTCAGTATCTTGCCGCATGTCCAATCGATGAAGCCGCCGATGAGCGAACGCAGCTCTAGGAACTTCGCACGAAGCCCGGGCTCACTTTTATGCAGGCACGGATTGCGCTGGAAATACCGGTCGAGGAAGCGGGCGTGGTCCGTTTCGAAGTCTGGAAATGCTACACCTGCGAACAGCCAGTCAACAAGCGCTTCCTCCGGAGGGGAAGTCTCAAGTACACTGTAGTCGGCCAGGCCAGCGTATTCCAGAAACCAGATATTGGCATACGCTGTCCTCGAGCGCAGGCCGGCCTGCGTCAGCACCGACTTCAGCAGACCAAGCGCTAGCGACGGTCGTTCAACTGCTGACATCGGCATGTTCACCAGCACGATCGCGACATCGGTGCTCATATCGCGCCCTCGCCACCACGCCAGGCTCTTCGAGCAACCCCTTCGTATGCAGTTGGTCGAGCTCATCGGCAACACCAATGGCGCTCGCTCCATCCGTTACGACGCGAGCAACTATCTCCGACGCTGTACATTGGCCACCTGCGATCAGATCGCCAACGGAGATCGACGCGGCGTTGTCGGGCACCTGATACTCCCAGTGGCGCGAGCGGAGGAGGAAGTGATGGCGCTTGGCCTCGTACTGCAAGTCCCCGCGGAAGCGGAACGGCCGGTTGGAAGGTGGGCTATCGTGCATGTGCTCATCGATCATACTTTGGACTTCGTCTTGGAACTCGTCTGGCGTTTCGAAAAAACGTTCATCCAGGATGCGGTAACCAAGAGGCCAGCGTCTGCTCGCCGGTACCGGCGTCACCAATTGCACACGCCGCCGCGGCATATTTACGAGAAAGCCAGAAACGCAAGCGATCGTCGTGTGATCGCTCTTAGATAAGGGTGTTGCATCGCCGTTTTTGGCTACGCTGAGTTTCTCGTTTCGCGCGCGGCCGGCGAAAGCTTTTGAACTTGGCATGTCCTTGCCTTGCAGGACGAGCTCAACGCCCATGAGATCCTCGGGCGAAAATGTCGAGTGGATTTGATTGAGTTGCTCCGTGCTCAACACGGAAAAGCGATTGGTCACGCAGCGGTAGCGTTCGAACAGCTCGAGCACGCGCTTGGTGAGTGCCAGATTCTTGAGAGGCATAGCCGTCGTTGTTTGGGGCAATGTGCCGGTGATTTGATAGTAGTCGAAGAGAAAGCGGTCGTAGTCAGGATTATCCATAGGGTCTGTGGAGCAATAGCAGAAACCAGTGCTCGCTGCCGAACCAAACATTTCCCTCGCGGCGCCGACCACCCCGCGCCAGAGGTCTGCATGCTCTTTGCTATATTCAAAATAGTCCTTGAACCGGCCCGCCGAGAGGCCGCAAAACCAGCAGCCCCCGGTGCAGCCTTCGCTCAGCTCGAAGGCGATGACGGGGTGCGTAATGGACTTCGAGCAATCGCCCAACACGTCTTCGCAGCGGCGCATTTGGCGCTCACGCCACGCATGGAACCGAGGCGCAGCCACCGACATATTGCCCTCGTCCCGCAGAAGGTCGCGATTGTGCACCATCTCGCCTATATACTCACGCCAAGCTACAGCCAGTGGCCACGACGCACGCTCAGGCTTGCGATCGAATTTCAGGTAGTTTGGATGCCAGAGCGGCAGCATCTCCATCGGGTCGACTTCAATCCCGTAGCCTGCAGCTGCGGTACGAGGGTTGTCGAGATTCTCCGAAAGCGCGCTCCTGAATCCCGCGTCGCCGAGGAAGCATTCTAAGAACCGCTTGATATGGGCTAACGTGCGCATCTCTCCAGGTGTCCGCCGATCAAAGATCTGTCGATAGTGTTCTTTGGCAGAATGCGCCACGAGGTTACCTCCCATTCCCACTTTCTCATCGGTCACGGGGTGAATGAACACCCCCGTGACGGTTTGACTAGACGAGGACTGCAGCAACGACGACAATCGCCTCGGCGGCTTCAAAGACAGTCGTTGCCGCTTGCGCCGCCTCAACAGCGGTGGTGGCAGCCACGATGGTCTGGACTGCTTTGATCGAGGTCACAAGGTCCGAACCGTGCTTGCCCGCGGTCTGATCGGCCTTCTTGTCGGTCAAGCCACGCGGGCTTCTGGCCTTTATGTAACTCTTGGCCTCATCGATCGTGAAATCGTAGCCGTGGCTCTTTCCGCTCGCCACCAGCTACGCGAGACCGGTAACATTTTTTTTCACGTATTCCAGCAGGTTAGCGTCGTTCCCCAGATCGTCAATGAAACGCTCAAACTCAGATTTAGACATTGTCCTTCTCCACTTTCCGACAGGCAATGCGCCCGCATTTGCCTAAATTCTCAAATCCGGTAAGCAATTTTCTTCCAGTTGAGTTTGCAGTTGCTTCCATCGTATTTCCTCCAGCGGTTTGAGCCGTTTCTCAAGTGGCGGAGCCACACAGGCTGCCGTCTTTACCCGAGCGGCGGTGGTCTCCCTCCTCTTCTACGTCGAGCGCCTCCATAGCTGCGGCAATGCGCGAGAGCGCAAGAACGTAGGCAGCGGTGCGCAGGGTGATGTTCTTGTCTCGCGCATATGCCCAAACGGCGTCGGCTTCCCTTTCCATTGCCGTCTTCAGCCGTTCATGCACCTGTTCGAGGGTCCATCGTTCGCCCTGGCGGTTCTGCACCCATTCGAAGTAGGAAACAGTGACGCCGCCAGCATTCGCCAGGATATCCGGAAGGATTACGACGTCCATGGCCGAGAGGATCTCGTCGGCCTCCGGGGTGATCGGGCCGTTGGCGAGTTCGACAATGAGCCGGGCCTTGATGCTTCCCGCGTTGCCCTCGTGAACCGTATTCTCAATCCCGGCCAAGACAAGGATTTCGCATTCGACCGCCAGGAGCGCGTCGCGAGGAATCTCGGAGACACCAGCTGAACCTGCAATGCTAGTGACACTTCCGTGGCGCTTGGCGGCAAGCAGTTCGCCAATGTCGAGACCATCTTGGACATGGACCGCACCCTTGGAGTCCCCGGCCCCCACGATCTTGTATCCGTCGGCGGCGAGCAGTTGCGCCATGTGCTTGCCGGCATTGCCTACTCCTACGATCACCACTCGATGCCCACGCTTCAAGCCCAGCGTGTCGGCTTTATGCTTCATGATGTTATAGCCGCCGCGTGCCGTCGCATCGTCGCGCCCGAGCGAGCCGCCAAGCACGACGGGTTTGCCGGTAATCATTGATGGCGTCCTCTTGCCGACAATGGTGCTGTATTCGTCCATCATCCAAGCCATGGTCCATTCATTGGTCGCGACATCAGGGGCTGGAATGTCCCGATCCGGGCCAATGACCCTGGCGAAAGCCCGGATGTAGGCGCGTGCGAGACGTTCCAGTTCCGTGTTGGAGAGGCTGCGAGGCTCCACCTTCACGCCCCCTTTGGCGCCGCCAAAAGGCAGGTCCATCACGGCACACTTCGAGGTCATCATTAGTGCAAGCGCCATCACCTCATCGGCGTTCACTTGCGGGTGATAGCGGATGCCGCCCTTCGTTGGACCGAGGCTATCGTCATAGCGGCAGCGGAAGGCCAAAAAGGACTTGGTCGAGCCGTCGTCCATGCGGATCGACAGACGCGCCTGCGTCATCTCGAGAGCTTGTTTCAGCTTTTCGAGAACACTTGGATCAAGATCCAGGTGCTCGGCTGCTTCCAAGACGCGCTTCAGGGTATTTTCAAACAAGGACCGGCCCACAATACTTCCTTTCACAGGTTGGGGAACCTACATGTCAGCGGGCAGGCGTCCCCTGGCTCCAACCGAATGCAGTTCTTGTGTCTAAGCCGGTCCTAGCACTCGTCGTGCCAAGCCGATTGCGCGGTGATTAGCTGGGGGATTTCGGACGAATCCACTTCGCCAGGGGGTCCACAGTGCGACAGCTTTGTCAGCTTTGCGACAGGGGGTGTCTGCATGCGCTTGGCAAGGCGCAACACTGCTTTCGAGATCTGTTTAACCGCCGCTAACGACTGAGGATATGCCTCGCAGCCCTGTTGGTTTCGGCAAGCGTGATGAACATCTCGTCGCCCGTTAAAGCACCGTAATTGATCGCGTGAATCTCAGCGTGGAGCAGCGTCTTCGGCAACCATGGCCATCCAATCTGAAGCACAGCGCCGATTTCCACTGCCAGGATTTGAATCGAGCGCAGCTCATTCGACCGAGAAGCGCGTGTGCATTGGGGCTCGCCCTCTGCGGCTTCTTCAGGAGCCTCACGACATATGCGCGATTGTCGTCACCTTTGTCGGCTTCTTGACACGCCTTAAGATTCTTCGGTCCGGTATTTAATCCCGCTAAGTGTTTGCGGCAGCATCAGATTCCGGTTCTGCCCCCATCAATCGGCTTAACTGGCACGACGCTTGAAAATTGTTCTCGGGCTGCGACGGAACCCGCCGCGTCCGATGTCGCGGCATCCACCCCGCGGAGAGCGAACGGAGAAGACGATGGCAACGAGTACCCCCGAAACATCGATAAATAATTGTCTCAGCGTTTCGGAACTCCGCTCTGACAATTGGAAATCATTGGAAGACAATCTGGGGCGGCTTTCGACTATTTCCGCCGACCATGCTGATTTCATTACAACTTCTCAGCAGGTGACGCGCGTTATCGAGATTCTGTCTCCAATAGAGGCCTACCAGGCTTATCCCGGTGCACGCGCCTTCGCCAAGCTGGGGGGGATGATACAGAGACAGGAAATGGTCAGGGCGCATCTCCTGGCTCGGGGGGTTCGAAAGAAGATCGCCAGCCTGGCCCACCGTCAGCGCTACTCCGAGGTGCTGTTTGTCGGCAAGATGTCGTCCTCCGAGCAGAAGGCCCTACGCCGCAGTCTGAAGCGCAAAACCGGGATCGGCGATTTCGCCTTCGACGCTGTCTTCGTCCAGACCTTCAAGGATGCTCTGAACGCACTGCGTGTCAACCTTATCCTCCAAGCCGTGGTTATCCATGACGGCTTTGCCTTCCGCTCGCAGGATTGTCATCTGGACACGCTGCACTCGGTTCTCGACGAGCTGGAGGTCCTTTTCGAGGCCACTTCGGAGTCCGAGCGCGGCCCGCTGCTCGGCCGCGAGATTGCGAAGCTTAGGCCAGAGGTCGACCTCTATCTCGTCGCCGACTCGAATGTCGAAGACATCGCCGCGCGCATGGGCGAGACTTTTGAGCGTGTCTTCTACCGTGAGGCAGACTGCGACGAACTCTATCCCTCCATCATGCGCGACGTCGCACGGCGCTACGATGCTGACTGGTTCAATGGCGTAAAGGGTCACGCTAAACGGCCGATAAGCAACTTCCACGCCTTGACGGCTTCCCGCGGCAAATCGATCATGAATTCGAACTGGATCCGTGATCGTGCGCAGTTCTATGGCCCGACCCTGTTCCAAGCGGAGACCTCCGCTACCTCGGGCGGCCTGGATTCCCTGCTCGAGCCACGTGGCCCGCTGAAGATTGCGCAGGAAAAGGCGGCGCGCGCTTTTGGTGCCAAGCGCACCTTCTTTTGCACCAATGGCACTTCGGGGGCTAACAACATCGTGGTGCAGGCCCTTGTCAGGCGAGGCGATGTGGTAATAGTCGACCGAAACAGCCACACATCAGTGCATCGTGGGCTGATGCGGGCGGGTGCGCGGGTGGACTATCTGGATGCCTACCCGCTGAACGATTATTCCATCTATGGCGCAGTGCCCCTGGAGGAACTGAAGCGGAAACTTCTCGACCACAAGCATGCCGGCACGCTCGATCGCGTTTGTCTGCTGATCCTCACCAACTCCACCTTCGATGGTATCGTCTGTGACCCCAAGCGCGTGATGAAGGAATGCCTGGCGATCGCGCCGCATCTTGCCTTCTTGTGGGATGAGGCCTGGTTCCCCTTTGCTTACTTTAATCCGACGTATCGGCAGCGCACGGCTATGGGAGCCGCCGCCGAGCTTGAAGCGATGTTTCAGGACCCGGACTATGCCGCCAGCTATAAGGCCTTCAACGTCGAATTCGGCGCCGAAGCCTGGGCGGACGACGAAAGGATCCTGAACACGCCGCTCCTGGCAGATCCGTCGAAGGCGCGGGTCCGGGTCTATGCGACCCAGTCCACGCACAAGGGGCTGATGGCACTGCGCCAGGGCTCGATGATCCACATCAGGGATCAGGATTTTAACGAGAAAGCCTTCGGCGATGCCTATAAAACGCATACCACAACCTCACCAAACTACCAGATCCTGGCAACGCTCGACCTTGCCCGCGCACAGGTGGAGATGGAAGGTTACAAGTGCGTCCAGCACCAGCTGGAACGCGCCATGAGCCTGCGCCAGCAAGTGTCACGCGATCCGCTGCTTTCGAAGTATTTCCGGGTCCTCGGCGTCGGCGATCTCGTACCATCGGAATATCGCGAGTCGAATGCGGAATCCTATTTCGACGAGAAGTCCGGCTGGAGAAATTTCGAGAAGTCCTGGCGGACGGATGAATTCGTCCTCGACCCGACGCATATCACTCTGGACATCAGCGCGACCGGCTTGAGTGGCGACACGCTCAAGAAGCACCTGATGGATAAGTGCGATGTCCAAATCAACAAGACCACGCGCAATACCATATTGGCCATCACCACTATCGGCACCACGCGCTCCGACGTTGCCATTTTCATTCAGGAGCTGCGGAAGATCGCGCTCGACTGCGAAGAAAGAGCGCGCAATTTCTCCAAAATAGAGCGGAGCATTCACGATGATAAAGTTCGCTCGCTGACTCGGCAACAGCCCCTGCCACGCTTTTCATCTTTCCATCAGGTGTTCCGCCCGAATATGGAGACCGGAGACGGCGACATGGGCTTGGCGAACGACCTGGCCATGGAAGATGACAACTGCGAATATCTCCAGCCCGCCGACGTCGAACGCGCGATCTCCGGGGGCCGCGTCGTGGTCTCTGCGAGTCTCGTCCTCCCCTATCCGCCGGGCTCGCCCATTCTCAGCCCGGGTCAGGTGATCGACATTCCGAGCCTCAAATACCTGCGCGCGCTCGATGTTCGCGAAATACACGGCTTCGATCAGGAACGGGGTTTGCGGGTTTACAGGGAGGAAACGCTCAGCAAACTATCGAGCGCAAGAAAGTCCACTCCCGATCATGGAGGCGAGTCGTGAGCGTGCTTCTTCAAAAACATGGGGTCTCTCATCCGTCACGCGCCAATCCACATCTGCGCGTCCTGATTTTCGCTAGCAGATCGATCACACTCATCTGGAGCAGACTATGTCGACGAAGGACGAAGAAAAGAACCACGATCAAGCGCAAGAAACATTTGAACAACAAGGACTAATTATGAAAGGCATTCGCACCATCGCTGACCTTCGCGACTTCATGCGCCACAACAAGCGTCCGATCTATTTCGTCTCAGTGTCGCCTTTCAATCTGATGGGCATGGACGAATGGGTGGCGAATTTCAAGTACATCTGCTACGTCGACCCCTTCGACGGGCGGCATCCAAACGTCTTCGCTCCCTCCAAAATCCCCGATTTCAAACCGAAGAGCATCGAGGACATCACCAACCACCTGCTCCAGCACCCGGAGGTGATCGACTATATCACCAGGCGCGGCGGCCGCCCGGCCGCCGTCTTCCTGATGTTCGACGAGAAGACCGAAGAAATCTGCAAGGAACTCGGCATCGAGATCTGGCATCCTCCGGCCAAGTTGCGCCACCACTGCGACAACAAAATAGAGACCGTGCGCATCGGCAACAAGGCAGGCGTGCGCTCCGTCCCCAACACCCTTGGCCCCGCTCGCACCTATGAGGAACTTCTTACTTCGGCGAGAAAGGCCGGCATCGGCGCCGATCTCGTGGTTCAAACCGCGTTCGGCGACAGCGGCCAAACGACCTACTACATCGGCAGCGAGGATGACTACAACCTTCACGCCGCGAAAATTGCCGCGGAGAACGAGGTCAAGATCATGAAGCGCATCAAATGCCGTAGCGCCACCATGGAGGCCTGCACCACGACTTCTGGTACGCTCGTCGGCCCGCTTATGACCGAAATCGTCGGTAACCCGGAGCTGACGCACCACAAGGGTGGTTGGGCTGGCAATGAAATCTTCGCCGACGCCTTTCCCCAAAAGGTTCGCGCCGAGGCGCGCAACATGGTTCAGCGACTCGGCAACCAGTTGCGCAAAGAAGGCTATCGCGGCTATTTCGACGTCGATTTCCTCATCGATGAGAACAACGAGGTCTATCTCGGCGAGCTCAATCCGCGCATATCCGGCGCAAGCTCGCTGACCAATCACGCCCCCTTCGCATATGCCGATGCTCCGCTCTTCCTGTTTCACCTGATGGAATTTTCCGATATCGCCTACGACATCGACGTTGAGGACCTGAACGATCGTTGGGCCTGTAACGAATCCATTGAACCCTGGTTGCAGGTGATGATCAAGCAGACCGAGAAGCTCAACGAAATCGTCACCCATGCGCCGGCGACGGGCATTTACCGAATGGCGGCGGACAACAGCGTGTCCTACGACCGCTTCGCCTGTCAATGGGAGGAGATAGAGAGCGAGGAGGAGGCATTCTTCCTTTGCCTCGCAGGCCCGGGCGACAGCCTCTACTTGGGCGCCTACTTCGGAGTACTCTTAATGCGCGGGCGGGCGATGAACGACGAAGCCGAGCTGAACGAGCGCACTAGAAACTGGGTTGGGGGCATCAAGCGCATCTATGCCAGCAAGCCGCTCACCGAAATCCAGGGCGACGAAGCGACGGAGCCGGTCCGTTGAAGATTCAGGAGGACGCCATGTATCTGCAGTTCGAAGCCATAAACGAAGATGTGCCCGGTTCCAAATGGCGCCGGGTGTTCGATCGCCATTGGCCTGCCTACAGCCGATGGTTCGTGAGCGACGGTGACCGTTCACGCCCGACCTATTCCAACAGCCTCAAGGCATTGCGGACATATATGCCGAGACTGCTGCCGACCTACGAGGCTATCGTGGAGACCGCCGGAGGCGGAGATCTGGAAGCCCGCTTCCTGTCCATGTGGTGCCCGCCCTTCTATGTGGGCGGATGTTCGCAGGCGATCGTGACGGGTGCGGAGCCCTCGCTCATTCGCAACTACGACTACAGCCCGCGGCTTTTCCAAGGGACCTGGCTGGCGTCACGCTTCAACGGCAAGCGCGTCGTCGCGGTGGTCGATTGCCTTTGGGGCGTGCTCGACGGCATCAACGAGGACGGGCTGGCGGTCTCGCTCGCCTTCGGCGGGCGCACAGCCGCGGGGGAGGGATTCGGCATCCCGGTGGTGCTGCGCTACGTGCTGGAGTTTGCCAACACCACGGCCGCAGCCGTCGCCATGCTCCGAAGTATTCCCGTGCACATGTCCTATTCCATCGCGCTGATCGACCGTAAGGGAAACCACGCGACCGTCTACGTAAACCCCGATCGTCCGGCGGAAGTGGTGGAGCGGCGCGTCAGCACCAACCACCAGCACGGCGTAGAATGGGCGTGCCACGCCGAGATCACCAATTCGGTCGAGCGCGCGGCGGCGGTGGAGAAATTGCTGCCGCTCTCGGCGAGTATCAAGGAGGTTCTTTCCGGCTTCCAGCGCCCCCCCATCTACCAGACAAACTACGGACATCGCTGCGGCACGCTGTACACCGCCGTCTATCGGCCGTTCGACGCCTCGGTGGAGCTGGTCTGGCCGGGGTCAGTTTGGCGGCAATCCTGCGCCGATTTCCAGGACGAGGTGCGCACCCTCCGCTTCAACGACGGGAAGTTCGGCGGCCTAGCCCCGACCTTCAGCCAAGTCACAGTGAGCAGTTGACGATCTTGTAAATCGATCATTTTGACATCGTAACGGCCAGGCCACGGGGCCGGTGACGACGCAGAGTTTCTCGTTGCAACCGGCTGATCAACGCGGTGTCAGCAATCCAGACTAGGTTCCAGCTCCGCGCGCATTGGCCAATGTTGCGCTCCCGCGCCGCGCCGCACCGCGCCTCGGCGAGCGACCACGTTGCAGGCGTCATCGACAACTTGAGGCGAATCGAGGACGACAGCAATGGGGTCGGCCGGACTGCATCTGTTCTCAATCGAAAGGCGAGGAACCAGCGGTTGATCATGCTTTGGTCCACTTCGAAGCCGCGCTCCTGGAACTTCTCTTCAAGGTCTCGGTGGCTGAGCTAATAGCGCAAGTACTAGCTCAGCGCCTGCACGACCATCGGCCTCAAAATGCCGCCCTCGAATCACTTTCGACTGGCTCGGCTTCTCGAAGAATGCGTCGCCGTCCTCTTCGTGCGTTTCGTCGCCGTCGCTGGCTAAGGTGCTGGGGCTTGCGATCCACAAACGAGATTATGTTATATTTACAACTTGAAGGTTGACAAAAGTTAATAATCCCACATAACCTCTCCTCATGCCGAAAGGCACAAAAGGAATATCGGGAGGAGAACAAGATGAATTCCTTGAGCGGATTCTGCCCACGGGGTGCGGGCGCGGTGTTGCACGGCGCTGCCCTCGTCGCTATGGGTTTATGTTGGACCGTGCCGGCCTTCGCCGACGATGTGATTCGCATCGCTTCGCCCTACCAGACTACGACGCTAGATCCGATGCGCTCCTCGGCGGCCGGCAACATCGAAACCTACGGCCAACTTTATTCGCGCCTTCTGCGCCGCAACTCCGAAACGGGTGCGCTGGAGCCGGGGCTCGCCGAGAAATGGGAAATTTCACCGGACGGCAAAACCTACACGTTCCATCTGCGCGATGCCCAGTTCTCGGACGGTTCTCCGATCACGGCTGCCGACGTGGCCTTCAGCCTCGACCGTATCCGGAGCGACAGGAAATCGACTTATCCTGCGCCGCTGGGGGCCGTGGAATCGGTGACAGTGGCGGATGCGAAAACCGCGGTAGTCACACTCAAGTCGGCCTTCGCGCCGTTCCTTGGCAACGCGGAAATCTGGAACATGGGCATCATCTCGAAGACCGATGTCGAGAAGCGCGGCGAAGAGGCAGCTTTCGCCACGGTCCCGGTTACTTCCGGCCCGTATGAAGTCAAACAGTGGAAGCCGAACGAGAAGCTCGTTCTCCAACCCAATACGCACTACTGGCGCAAGGGTTATCCGAAGTCGAACGCCACGGTGGAACTGATCGAGATCACATCTCCCGAAACCCGCATCGCCATGCTGAAGGCAGGCGAGATCGACGTGGTGCGCGCGGTACCGTGGGCGCAGATCGATGAGCTGAAGGCGGCCGAGTCGGTGGATATGCGGCTTGAGCCTTCGACGACGATTTACATGACCCTGCTAAACCATAAGCGTGAGCCCTTCTCCAACCCGAAAGCGCGGCAGGCGGCAGGCTTGGCAATCGATAACAAGGCCATGGCCGCGGCCATCACGCGTGGCTATGCCGAACCGGCGAACACCACGCTGCCGGGCAGCCTCGATTTCCATGACAAGGATTATCCGGGCATCCCGCACGATCCCGCCAAGGCAAAGGAATTATTGGCCGAATCCGGCATGGTGGGGCGCGAGGTAAAGATCCTGGCGGCCGCCGATGGGCCGTCCCAGCAGACGGCGCTGCTAATCCAGGCCCAATGGCAAGCGATCGGGTTAAAGCCGGTGATTGTTAATGTCGATAGCGGCGCTTGGTGGGATGCGACCGGCAAAGGCGATTACGACGCCGCAGCCAACTGGTGGTACAACGAGACCCCCGATCCAGACCTTGCCGTGCGCTGGGCCGTGTGCGGATCCTGCGGCTCGAACTCCTACAACACCTTCTATGCGAACCCGAAGGTGGACGCGCTCGTCGAGCAGGGCACTAAGGAGGCTGATCGGGCCAAGCGCGCGGAAATCTACAAGGAGATTCAGAAGATCACCACAGAGGAGGTGGCACAGATCCCCCTCTACTATGCGCCAAACCCGGTTGCCTACTCCAAGCGTCTCCAGGGTCTCAAGCTGACGCCCTCGCTACAGTGGACGTTGGAAGAAACCTCCATCGGCCAGTGAGTCGCCTTCGCCCCTGACGCTTGAACAGGAGAACCGGATTGCCCCTTCTGCAACTCATTACGCGGCGCCTGCTGCAATTGATCGGTGTGCTTGCTGGTATCAGCCTCGTGACGTTCCTCTTGGTGCACATGGCGCCGGGCGATCCCGCGCGGCTTCTTGCCGGGGAGAGGGCGAGTGCTGAAACCATCGCGGCGATTCGCTCGCAATATGGCCTAGACTTGCCGCTCTGGCGGCAGTTTCTGACCTATCTCGCCAATCTCACTTCGGGCGATATCGGGCTGTCGCTCCGCTTTCAGCGACCGGTGAGCCAGCTTATCGAACAGTTCATGTGGCCGACGCTGTTCCTCACCGGCTATGTACTGTGCTTCGCCATCCCACCGACAGTCGTGCTCGCCATTGTCGGCGCCCGGCGTCCCGGCGGCATGGCCGACCAGATCATTCGTCTGGTTGGGATTGCCGGTCTCACAATCCCGGTGTTCTGGCTGGGCATCATGATGTCGCGCGTCTTCGGCGTCAGCCTCGGCTGGTTTCCCGTCTCGGGCTACGGCACCGGTTTCACCGGCCATCTTCATCACCTGTTCCTGCCGGCCTTGTCGACCGCGATCTGGCTGGTGCCGGTTCTGACTCAGAGCCTTCGCGCCGCCCTCATCGAAAAGACAACGGCCGACTTCGTCACAGCCGCGCGGGCGCAGGGCGCCACAGAGCGGCAGATATTCTGGGAGACCATGTTGCCGAACGCTGTGCTGCCGACGCTCAACCTGCTCGGCGTCATGGTAGGCTTCATGATCGGCGGCGCCGTGATCGTCGAAACCGTCTATGCGGTGCCTGGCCTCGGCACGCTGATGGTCAACGCGCTGCTCGGTCGCGACTACTATGTCGTGCAGGGCCTGACGCTTATTTTCGCGGTCTCGACCGTCTTGATCACGCTGATGGTGGACCTGCTCACCGCGTTCATCGACCCGCGCGTTCGGCTTTGAGGAGATTGCCATGGATTACAGTCCGATTGTGGTGCAAACCGCACCGTCGGTTCCCAACATTACCCCTACCATGCTGGTTGCACTGGTGATTCTCGGCGGATGGCTGTTGACGGCGCTGGCCGCCCCGGCGATCGCGCCCTATGATCCTGATGCCATCGACATCATGAATATGCTTTCGCCGCCGAGTGCCGCTCATTTGTTCGGCACGGACCAAGTCGGTCGCGACGTCTTCTCGCGGGTACTTTTCGCAAGTCGGGTCGATCTGCTGCTGTGCGTGGCCGGGGTGCTTCCGCCCCTCTTGATTGGCACGACGATCGGGCTGCTGAGCGGCTATTTCGGAGGTGTGGTCGATAACGTGTTCATGCGCATCTATGACCTGACCGTCGCGTTCCCCTTCTTTGTTCTCGTGCTGGCCATTGTCGGCGTGCTCGGGCCGGGGCTCCTCAACTTCATCCTGGCGCTGACCCTCGTCGGCTGGGTCAGCTATGCGCGGTTGGTGCGGGCGCAGGTACTGACGATCCGCGAAAGCGAGTACATTCAGGCGGCAAAATGCCTCGGCTATGCTCCAATCGCCATCCTCAGCCATCATGTGCTGCCGAACGCCATCGGACCGGTCATCGCCTACGCAGCCAGCGACGCGGTGCTCGTCATGCTCGCCGGTGCAAGCTTCGGCTTTCTCGGCATGGGCGCGCAGCCCCCGCTCGCTGAATGGGGCGTGATGATCGCCGACGGTCAGGCCTTCGTGCAGCAAGCCTGGTGGATCTGCCTGTTTCCGGGATTGGCGGCCATTTCGCTCGGCCTGGGATTTGCTCTGCTCGGTGATGGACTGGGGCACATACAGCGGACGGGAGTTACGGCATGAGCGGGCCGGAAACGGACAAGCCGCCGCTGCTTGACGTTAAGGATCTGTGCGTCAGCTTCGCTGGCTTCGCAGCGGTGAAGAACGTATCGTTCACGCTCCAGCCGGGAGAAATCCTCGGCATCGTCGGCGAAAGCGGTTCGGGCAAATCCGTGACCTGCCGCGCCGTGATGCGGCTGTTGTCGGCTACGGCACGCGCCGACGGCACGGTTAAGCTCGACGGACGCAACCTGCTGACGCTCGGCGACGACGATCTGTGTGCCATTCGCGGCCGCGACATCGGCATGATCTTCCAGAACCCGGCATCGCATCTCGATCCACTGCGCCGCATCGGTCAGCAGGTCGCGGCGCCGATGATCCGTCACCTCGGGATCGGTAAGCGCGAAGGCTTACAACGCGCGATCAAGCTGCTGGAGGACGTCGGCATCCGCGAGCCGGAAAAGCGCGCTCGCTCCTATCCGCACGAGTTTTCTGGCGGAATGAAACAGCGGGCGATGATTGCCGCTGCAATCGGTTGCCAGCCGAAGCTGTTGATCGCCGACGAGCCGACGACCGCTCTCGACGTCACGGTGCAGGCACGCATCCTGGAACTGCTCAAGGAGCTCAATCGAAAGAGCGGGCTGGCGATGATCCTGATTTCGCATGATCTCGGCGTCGTCGCGGATATCTGCTCGCGCGTCGTGGTCATGCGCCATGGCGAGGTGGTAGAGCAGGGGCCGATCGACGAGGTCATCAACCGGCCACGCCACCCCTATACAAGGCTACTGATCGATTCCCAGCCTGGCCGCAAGAATTATAGCATGGCGGTCGATCCAGATCAGGCAACTCCGCTGCTCCACGTCGAAAACCTCTCGGTGACGTTTCCCTTCGGGAAGAGTTTGCTCGACAATTTCGGAAGCAGCAATTCCTTCCGCGCTCTTGACGGCATAGATCTTAAGATCAATACCGGCGAAACAGTTGGCATCGTCGGCGAAAGCGGCTCCGGCAAGAGCACGCTTGCCCGGTCGATCATTCGCCTGAACACCACGAGCGGCGGTGCAATCCGCCTGGACGGTCAGGATGTTGGGTTGCTCAGCGGCGAGGCACTGACGGCGTTCCGTCGCCGTGTGCAGATGGTGTTCCAGAACCCGTACGATTCACTCAATCCGCGGCTGACCATTGCCGAGGCCGTCGCCGAGCCGATTTGGCGGCATGGTATCGCGGACCGAAAGGCGGCGCGGAAAGAGGCCGACCTCTTGTTGGATATGGTTGAATTGCCGAGCAGCCTGCGCGATCGACGGCCACAGCAGCTTTCCGGCGGCCAATGCCAGCGCGTCGGCCTTGCCCGAGCGTTGGCGCTGAAGCCGCAGCTTCTCATCGCGGACGAAATCACCTCGGCCCTCGATGTCACGACGCAGGCGCAGATCCTGGAATTGCTCGTGCGGCTCCAGCGTGAGCGCTCGCTGACGCTGCTCTACATCTCGCACGATCTCGCCGTAGTGAGCAGTCTGTGCCAGCGTGTCTATGTCTTCAAAGCCGGGCGCGTCGTTGAGCAGGGAGTGGCGCGGCATGTCCTGTTCACGCCGCAGGACCCTTATACTCAGGCACTAGTCGGCTCGCTCGCTCGGCTGCCGGCGGCCCGGACAATTCCACCTTCACAACCGGTAGTGACCCATGCGCCTTGATGAATATGCAGCCCATGATGGAACCGGCCTCGCCCACCTGCTGGCGAAAGGCGAGGTCACGCCAAAGGAGCTCGGCCGGTGCGTCGAACAGGCCGTCGCGGCCGTGAACCCTGCACTGAACGCCGTCATCGAACTCTATCCGGACGCGCTCGAGATCCTGCCGGAGGTGGCGTCCGCCACCCCCTTCGGCGGAATTGCCACCCTCACCAAGGACTTCCCAATCGAAGCGGGCCGCCCGGCCGACTTCGGCAGCCGACTCGCACAAGGTTTCCGCGCCGGCCATGACGCCGTCTACTGGACGCGGTTGCGCGCCGGCGGCCTAAACAATGTCGGCCGCACGACGAGTTCCGAATTCGGCGTGCCGGCGGTGACGGAATCCGCCCTCTACGGCGCAACGCGCAATCCTTGGAATCCGGAGCGCGGTGTTGCGGGTTCCAGCGGCGGCGCGGCCGCGGCTGTTGCCGCCGGCATCGTGCCTTTTGCGCAGGGCAGCGACGGCGGTGGATCGATTCGGAATCCGGCCGCGTTCTGCGGCTTGATCGGTCTGAAACCTTCACGCGGGCGGGTTACGGGCGCGCCGAATGGGAATGCCCCGCTTCTCGGCTTGGCAACGGTCTTTATGCTGACACGCTCAGTCCGCGATACAGCAGCCCTGCTCGACCTGTGCCATGGCCCGGATGCCGGCGACGGCTATGAGATCGTGCCGCCAGTGCGCACCTATCTCGATACCATCAAGCGACGGCCGAAGGGGCTGCGCATCGCCCTTTGCACGCGCTCGTGGTCCGGTGTGCAGATCGACCCGCAGGTTGTCACCGCGGCCAGATCCGCAGCGGAGCGGCTTTCATCCCTTGGCCACCATGTCGAGGAGGCGTCGCCGGACTTCGACTATCCGGACTTCCTCCAGGCGCAGAAGGTCATCTGGGCCGCCGACGCCGCCGCGCATATGCCGGCGATGGCGCGGCATATGAACCGCTCGCTCAAGGAAATGCTTGGCACAAGCGTATATGCTCTTTATCGATGGGGGCTTGGCATTAGCGGTGCACAGCTTATCGACGCGCTTGCCGCCTATGATCGGGTGACGCGGCAGGTCGGGCGCTTCCTTGCAGAATATGATCTCTTGCTGACACCGACCACCGCAATGCTCCCGGAGTTAATCGGCACGTTTGATCCCGATCGAGCGGGCATCGATGCGGAAGATGTATTCAATGATCTTGCGCCGAAGGAGACCTATACTGCATTGTTCAATGCGACGGGACAGCCCGCAATTTCCCTGCCACTTGGACGCAGCCGGGATGGTCTACCGATCGGGATTCAGCTTGTCGCCCGTTTCGGACGGGAGGATCTGCTGCTTGCGGCGGCGCGGCAAATCGAGGAAGAGGTGGACAGAACTCCCGGCGTCTGGGGGCAGGGGCGTCCAGCCATTCACGCCGGCGATTTCTAGGAGTCTGTCACTGTGGTGAAAGCACGAAGCGGCAAAAATGCTAAGGGATCGAGCGACGTTGAGCAGAAGATAGACATCGAAGCGATCTTGCGCGACCGCATGTCCGATTTCTCGCCCTCGGAGCAAAGCCTGGCCGCCTATATCTTGGATAATATCCAGATATTGCCCTTCGAGACCGGCAGCAGCATAGCTGAGGCGGTGGGCGTCAGCGAAATGACCGTCACGCGGTTCGTTCGTGGCCTCGGTTTCGAGAACCTGCGAGACCTCAAGAAGCGGTTGCGCGTCGCGGTCGCGGAGAAGGACAGCGAAGTCGACGACTATATGGCCCGCTTTCCGATGCGCGAAGGCCGACAGCAGATGCTGCAGGAAAGCCTGCGGCTGGAACTCGACGCTATCGTGAAGGCCTACGCCTTGACTACCACCGACGCGTGGGACGAGGCCGCAAACCTGCTCGCGAAGGCGCGCACCATCTATGTCGTCGGCTTCCAGGCCTCGAAGGGGCTGGCCATGGATTTCGCCAGCCGCCTGCTCTGGGCGCGCTCTAACGTGATTTTCATCGACAACGCTTCGGGCACGTTTGGCGAGATCATCAATGCAGATCCCAAGCAGAGCGCAGTCGTTCTCGTTGACACGGCCTCGTACGCGACGCGCGGCATCAAGCTGCTGGAGAAGCTGAAGTCGATGGACATGCCGTTGGTCATCGTCACCGACAAGTTCAGTCACTGGGCTTTTGCCTATACGCGCTTCGTCTTTGAGGCGCATACCCATGTGAAAACCTTCTGGGATTCTACGGCAAGCCTCAGTGTGGTACTCAATCTGCTCATCGACGCCGTTGCCATCAAACTAGGGCCGAAGGCTAAGGCGAACTTCGCCATGATGAGCGACATGGGCACCCTCTTCGGGGAGTTCGTCGGAGGCAGCTATCTCCGCCGTAACGATTGATCCATCCCAAACCGCAAACGAGAGCATGCATGACCAGTATTTCGCCATTCCGTGATCCGACTGCACCCGGCAATCCTCTCTTTCCGAGGCAAGACTGGGACCGCGCGCCCTGGAATCGCTGGACGTTCCAACATGTCCGGGATCTGCTGCCGACCACAAAGGTCTGGCGCGGAGCGGGGCCAGCAAGCCTGTTGTTGGCCGATCTTCGGGATATCGATGTCATTCCCTTCGTGGCGGAGGGGGAGGCCCATACCATTGGCAGCTTCCTCGAGACGAGCTATGCCGATGGTTTCCTGGTGCTCCATGGCGGCAAGATCGTTGCCGAGCACTACCTGAACGGCATGACGTCGCATACCCAGCACCTGTCGCAATCTGTTGCCAAGTCTGTCGTCGGCACCGTGGCGGGCATCCTAATCGGCCGAGGAGTGGTCGACCCGGCCGCGTCCCTGACGCATTATCTGCCGGAGCTGGAGGCGACCGCCTACCGCGGCGCTACTGTCCAGCACGTGCTCGACATGACCAGCGGCGTGGTCTTCGACGAGACTTACACTGCGCCCGACTCCCACATGGCGCAGCTGGATGTCGCCAGCGGCTGGAAGAATGGTCAGAACCCGAACTGGCACAAGAATATCTGGGACCTGGTCCTGTCTTTGAAGGATCTAGAGTGCCCGCACGGTACCTCCTTCCGCTATCGCTCGATCGAGACGGATGTACTATCCTTCGTTCTCGAGCGCGCCGCCGCTACCCCGCTTGCAGAACTCGTCAGCCGTGAATTGTGGGCGCCGATGGGGGCGGAGGAAGACGCCTATTTCACCGTGGACGCTGCGGGCTATGCTCTGGGTGACGGCGGGTTCAATGCGACTCTTCGCGACTATGCTCGTTTCGCCCTGCTGCATCTTCGCGGCGGCGAGATCAACGGGCGGCGTATCGTCCCCAGCGAGTGGATTGCCGGGACACGGTTCGGGGCAGATCCGAAACTCTTCGGCGGCATCTATCAAGAGGTTCTGCCGGCCGGCGCATATCACAACCAGTTCTGGATCGAGGATACTGCACGCGGCGTCTACATGGCCCGCGGGGTTTTCGGGCAACTGATTTACATCGACCCGGTGGCGGATTTCGCGGCGGTTGTCCTGTCGAGCTGGCCGGAATTTGTCAGCACGACGCGGACGCGGACAGCGCTGGCGGCGGTGACGGCTGTAAGAGAAGCGCTGTTGTAGTAGCAATCGGGCTATTCCCCTGTTCAGGTTGACGTGATCGCGAGAAGCTACACCGACATCGCTCAACCATTTTCCTGAGCTGCGCCGCAACACGTTCGAGGATCAGCAGATACCGGATCTCAACGGCTACTACTGCGTGACGGCGAATGCGATGGCACGTGAGCGACGTGCCAAGCTGCGTAAGCTTGCGCGGTTCTCGCTTCTGCGTCAGTCGGTGATCGGGCGCATCCTGCATGGCTGGTCGCCGCAGCAGATTGCCGGTCGGATGCGACCGGAGCGGCATCCGATCTCTATCATCATGAGACGATCTATAACTTCGCCTATTTCTCGGACGGTCACGCCATCAAACTGTGGGGACACCTGCCGGAGCATCGTCCAGACGCCGGCCCGGTACGCCAGGCGCCGTCATGTCCGGGTTTTTAGCCGGGAGGTCAACATTCTGAACCCCGATGTGGTCGCCGCACGCAAGCAGTTCGGGTATCGGGAATGCGTTCTGATGCAGTTCCGCAAGAAGTTCGGAAAGGCCAACGTGACGTCGCTGGTCGAACGGGTCATCCGATTCCGATGATGGACGACTTAACAGGCTGCTGAAATTGACGCTGCGTTGCCGGCGCCCTTCCTGCCGCGCGACGCGATCGTCGCCGAGGCCATTGCCACTTGGATCGGCCAGAAGGAGCACTCATCGAACATCACGGCGTGATCGATCAAGCCGACAGCTTATGAAATGAGGTAACCGCTGCCGGTCGTCAGCACCGTCCGGCAAGAATTCAAGAGGCCCTCCCCGCTTCCGTGGGGAGGGCCTCATTTCTTCCTATTCCGCCGCCACTTCCGCTTCCTCGGGGTGATTGGAGAGGGAGCCGCCGGACTGGCGGTTCCAGAGGTCGGCATAGATGCCGCCTCCCGCGATCAGTTCGCTGTGCGAACCGGCCTCTATGATCCGCCCCTTGTCGAGCACGATCAGCCGGTCCATCTCCGTAAGCGTCGAAAGTCGGTGGGCGATCGCGATCACCGTCTTGCCCTCCATCAAGGTGAAGAGGTTTTTCTGGATCGCCGCCTCGACTTCCGAATCGAGTGCCGAGGTTGCCTCGTCGAGCACCAGGATCGGCGCGTCCTTCAGGAAGACGCGGGCGATCGCGATGCGCTGCCGCTGGCCGCCGGAGAGTTTGACGCCGCGTTCGCCGACTTGCGCGTCGAGCCCCGCGCGGCCCTGCATATCGACGAGGCCTTCGATGAACTCCCAGGCATTGGCGCGTTTGGCTGCCTCGATGACCTCGTCGTCCGTTGCTTCGGGACGACCATAGGCGATGTTGTCGCGGATCGAGCGATGCAGCAGCGAGGTGTCCTGCGTCACCACGCCGATCAGCGAGCGCAGGCTTTCCTGCGAGACGCCGGCGATGTCCTGCCCGTCGATGGTGATGCGGCCGGCCTCCAGGTCGTAAAAGCGCAGCAGCAGGTTCATCAGCGTCGTCTTGCCGGCGCCGGAGCGGCCGACCAGGCCGACCTTCTCCCCCGCCTTGATGTCGAGCGACAGGTTGTCGATGACGCCCTTGCTCTTGCCGTAGTGGAAGCGGATGCGGTCGTAGTGAATCGCACCCTTCTTCGCCGTCAGGGTGGGTGCGCCCGGCTTGTCGACGATGTCATGCTGTTTGCTCATCATCTCCATGCCATCATAGACCGTGCCGATATTCTCGAACAGCGCCGAGACTTCCCACATGATCCATTGCGACATGAAGTTGAAGCGCATGGCAAGACCGATGGCGATGGCGATGGCGCCGACCGAGATCGCTCCGTTCAGCCAGAACCAGATCGACTGGCCCGAGATGACGAAGAGCGCAACACAGTTGTTCAGGTAGACGCAGATGTGGAAGAGTGCCACCTTGCGCAACTGCTTGTGCACGATCTGCAGGAACTCGTCCATACTTTCCTTGGCATAGACCTCCTCGCGGCCCGCATGCGAAAACAGCTTGACTGTCGCGATATTCGTATAGCTGTCGACCACACGTCCCGTCATCATTGAGCGCGCATCCGCCTGCGCCGCCGCGATCTTGCGAAGCCGCGGCACGAAATAGGCGACGATGCTGATATACACCCCGAGCCAGACGAGGATCGGGATCATCAGCCGCCAGTCGGCTGCCGCAATCACGATGATCATCGTCAGGAAGTATGTCACGACATAGACGAAGACATCGAGGATCCTGATCACCGTTTCGCGTACCGCAATCGAGGTCTGCATCACTTTGGTCCCGACGGACCCGGCCGCCTCGTTGGCGAAGAACGACATGCTGTGGCGCAGCAGGAAGCGGTGCATCTGCCAGCGTGCGCTCATCTGATAATTGCCGAGCATCACCTGATGCATGATGAAAGTCTCGAGCCCGGCCGTCAGCGGCAGGCCGACCAGCACCAGCGCCGCCATCCAGAAAAGCTTGTGGCCTTCTCTCTCCAGGAATGTGGCACGGTCGGCATGGGTCAGCCAGCCGACGATGTCGCCGAGGAACTGGAAGAGGGCCACTTCGCCGATAGCGATCAGCGCCGTCAGCACGGCCATCAAGCCGAGCCAAGGCGCAGCCGGTTTGCTGTAGTGCCAGCAAAAAGCAAAGAGACCTTTAGGAGGGGCGACGGGCTCCTCGCTCGGAAAGGGATTGAGGCGCTGTTCGAACCAGCCAAACATTGATTGCTCCAAGCGGTTGCTCTCAGTTGATTTTCCCATCGTCGTCACGACGTTTCCTCCAGGTTTTGGGCCGTTTCTCGAGTGACGGCAGCAACCAGGCTGCCGTCTTTACCCGAGAACAACTTTCAATCGTGGTTTCAGATGGCGCTGGAGGCGCAGCGGGGGCGGTCTCACCTCAAGCCTGAAAAAACTTGTCCGTTCCGAGGGCCTCCATAGCTGCGGCAATCCGAGAGAGCGCAAGAACGTAGGCGGCGGTGCGCAGGGTGATGTTCTTGTCTCGCGCATATGCCAAAACGGCGTCGGCTTCGCTTTCCATCTTCGTCTTCAGCCACGCATGAACCTGTTCGAGGGTCCATCGTTCGCCCTGGCGGTTCTGCACCCATTCGAGGTACGAGACCGTGACGCCACCCGCATTCACGAGGATATCGGGAATGATTTCGACGTTCATGGCCTCGAGGATCTCGTCGGCCTCCGGGGTGACCGGGCCGTTGGCGAGTTCGACAATGACCCTGGCCTTTATGCTTGCCGCGTTGCCCTCGTGAACCATGTTCTCTACCGCTGCTAAGATGAGGATGTCGCATTCGACCGACACGAGCTCGTCGCCAGAAATCTCGGACACACCAGCTGAACCTGCCATGCTAGTGACACTTCCATGGCGCTTGGCGGCCAGCAGTTTGCTGATGTCGAGGCCCGCCGGGGCATGGACCGCACCCTTGGAGTCCGAGACCGCGTTGATCTTGCATCCGTCGGCGGCAAGCAGCTTGGCGATGTGCTTGCCGGCATTGCCAAATCCCTGGATCGCCACTCGTGTTCCATGCTCCAATTTGAGAGTGTCGGCTTTATATCGCATGATGTTATAGGCTCCGCGTGCTGTCGCATCGTCGCGCCCGCGCGAGCCGCCAAGGGCGACGGGTTTGCCGGTAATCACCGCTGGCGTCCTCTTGCCGACAATGGTGCTGTATTCGTCCATCATCCACGCCATGATCTTTTCATTGGTGCCGACATCAGGAGCTGGAATGTCCCGATCTGGACCAATGACCGCAGCGAAAGCCCGGATGTAGGCGCGGCCGAGGCGTTCCTGCTCCGTGTTGGAGAGGCCGCGAGGATCCACCTTCACGCCGCCCTTTCCGCCGCCGAATGGCAGGCCCATCAGCGCGTTCTTCAAGGTCATTAGCAGGCCAAGCGTTTCCACCTCATCGGCGTTCACCATCTGATCCCAGCGGATGCCGCCCTTCGTAGGACCGAGGCTATCGTCATAGCGACAGCGCCACCCGATAAAACACTTGGTCGACCCGTCGTCCATGAGGATCGACAGACGCGCTTGCGTCGTCTCGAGCGGTTGCTTCAGCCTTTCGACAAAACCTGGATCAAGATCCAGGTGCTCGGCTGCTTCAATGACGCGTTCCAGCGCAATTTCCAGCAGGGGGTTCTTCATAGTTAGTTCCTCACTTTCAAAGGTTGGGAGACTTGCACGTCAGCGGCCAGGCGTCCCCCTGCACCAACCCGATGCAGGTTTGTGCCTGAGTCCCCCTAGGACTCGTCGTGCCAAGCCGATCGCGCGGTGATAACTTGCGGTTTCGGCGAGTTTGCTTTTCGCCAGGTTCCGCAGTGCGACAGCTTTTAGGGCCCCAGTTTTGGTCTGCCCTTCAACCGGGAGTGACGTTGCCCGAGGAGTCGCCCCCATTTGGCGTAGTCTGCCTTTCCGAACTTCCAGTTCTTGACACGTTCGATTCGACGCTTGCACAGGATCAATCGCGCGAAATCGACCAGTGGCTGGCAACCGATGAGGATTTTCCGCCCAAGTTCGACAAGGGCGGCGAGCGTATTCTGGGATGTAGTGGATTTGCCAATACCTCCCTTTCCGTAAAACGCGATCTGACGCAGAGCAGCCATTGTTACTTCCTTTTCGTGTTCGAACTGACCGAGGTGATGCCGCGACATTGGCCGCGGCTGGTTCCGTCGCAGCCCGAGAACAATTTTCAAGCGTCGTGCCAATTGAGCTGATTGATGGGGCAGGTCGAAATTACGTGCTGCCGCAGACACTTAGAGGGATAAAATACCGGACCGAAGAATCCTAAAGCGTGTCACGAAGCCGACAAAATTGACGACAATGTCGCACATATGTCGTGCTCTCGGAGAGCCACGGTAACTCTGCGCAAGCACGTCTCCGTCGAATGAGCCGCACTTGATGCAAATGCTGGCAATGGAAAGCGGCGCGGTGCTTTAGCGAAATCGTTTGCGTTAAAAATCTCGCAAGCAGTGTTGCACCCCTGCCAAGCGCATGCAGCCACCCGTGTCGCAAACCTGACAAAGCTGTCGCACTGTCGACTACTAGCCAACCCGAATCCCCCCGAAATCCGCCAGCTAATCACCGCGCAATCGGCTTGGCACGACGAGTGCTAGGACCGACCGAGACACCTTGACGACTCGACGCTCTCTAACCACGCGGTGGCCGATCACCTGATAGCCAACCGGCTGAACTGGAAGGCTGGCTGACGACAGGACGGATGACGTGGATGATGCTTGGACCGTCGTCGTGAGAGTACCTGCGTGCCTGCGCGTCAACATTCACCAAAGGAGCCCCCATGCGTATCGACTCGATTTCGATTGGCAAGAACCCGCCGGACGACGTGAATGTCATTGTCGAGGTGCCGGTCGGCGGCCAGCCGATTGAGTATAAAATGAACAAGGAATCCGGCGCACTCGTCGTCGAACGCTTCCTCTCCACGCCGATGGCCTATCCGGGCAATTATGGCTTTGTGCCGCACACGATGTCTGAAGATGGCGATTCGATCGACGTCCTGATAGTAGACACTCGACCACTCGTTGAGCGCTGCGTTATAAATGTGCGTCCGATAGGTGTTCTGGTCATGGAACAGAATGGTCGCAAGGACGAGAAGATAATCGCCGTGCCGATGGCGAATTTGACGCGCCTCTACGACAAGGTTAGGGACTACACCGACCTGCCGGAAATCTCCCTGAAGCAGATCGAGTACTTCTTCTCGTACTACAAAGATCTGAAGCCCGGCGAGTGGGTGAAGATAGCCGGCTGGAAGGACGTCAATGTCGCCAAAAAGATGATCCTTGAGGCGGCCGGCCGCTACAATTCGAAAACCTGATTGCCAATCGGGAGACCCGCGAGGGGTCGTCGACGGCCGAAGCGGAGCAGGCTAAGTCACAGGATTATGGACAACCTATAACCAAGCACTGGCCCATAGTTCCATAAGTATGCTTACGCCACTTCTTTATGTAAGAGGGGTGGGTTCAAGGATGAAGTGCGACTTGCAATAGATAACAACGGTTTATCCCTGCAAGGAACGAGATATGAAGCGCACCTACTCCCAGATCGATATGGAGGAACGCCGCAAGATTGCCCGCTGGCGCACGGCTGGGATCAGCGTTGACGTGATCGCCGAGAAGCTGCACCGGCATCGCTCAACGATCTTTCGTGAGCTGCGCCGCAATACGTTCGAGGATCGCGAGATGCCGGACCTCAACGGTTACTACTGCGTGATGGCCAATGACATGGCGCGAGAACGGCGTGCCAAGCTGCGCAAACTTGCCCGGTTCTCGCAGCTGCGCCAATCGGTGATCGAGCGCATCATGCATGGCTGGTCGCCACAACAGATCGCTGGCCGATTGCAGCTTGAGCGCCATCCGATCTCCGTCAGCCATGAGACGATCTATAAGTTCGCCTATTCCTCGGACGGTCACGCCATCAAACTGTGGCGACACCTGCCGGAGCATCGTGCCAGACGCCGGCCGCGGCACGCCAGACGCCGCCATGGCAGGCGGTTCACCCCGGATGTCAACATTCTCTACCGGCCAGACGCCGTCGCCGAGCGCAAACAGTTCGGGCATTGGGAATGCGATCTCATCCAGTTTCGCAAGAAGTTCGGAAAGGCCAACGTGACGTCGCTGGTCGAACGGGTCAGCCGATTTGCCGTCCTGCTGCGCAACAATGACCGGCAATCGAGGCCGGTGATGGACGGCCTGATCCAGGTGCTACAATCCCTGCCCCACCTCGCCCGTCGCTCGATCACCTTCGATCGTGGCACGGAGTTCACCGACTGGCCTTACCTGCAGGCCAGCATCGGAGCGCAGACATGGTTTTGCGATCCGCAATCCCCGTGGCAGAAGGGCACCGTCGAGAACACCAATAGACGGGCCAGGAAATGGCTTTCGAGAGAGGTCGATCCACTGTCTCTCAGCGACCGCGATCTCACCGAGATCTGCAACCGCCTGAACGCAACGCCACGCAAATGCCTCGGCTACAAA
This sequence comes from Rhizobium beringeri, assembly GCF_004306515.1. Lineage (NCBI taxonomy): Bacteria > Pseudomonadati > Pseudomonadota > Alphaproteobacteria > Hyphomicrobiales > Rhizobiaceae > Rhizobium > Rhizobium beringeri. The sequence continues at coordinate 97,215 of NZ_SILG01000005.1, forward strand.
ACACCGGCAGAAGTCTTCCGCCAGAAACTCCTCGCGCAAATCAGGCGTACCGGTTAGCCTCTATCAGCCTGCAAGTCGCGCTTCGCCATGAATTCACAGTAATGCAAATGGTGCAAAGTAGCTTCGGGCTTCAACGGATTTCGAACCTCCGGCTCGAGCAAGAGGGTGCTTCCTTGGATAGAATAGAGTTGATGATGCTTCCTCAAGCCAGACATGGAAGGCTTTGCCTGGATTGGTACGATTAATACGCCATTGAGCAGCGAAGGCGGACCAAGCTCGGTTACGTTCCAACCGGTTGAGACTAAGAGTTGCACGAGCTTCGGGTGCGTTTCGACGATCACCGAGGTTATGCCGGCAACAAGGCAAAATTCCATCACGCCGGTCATCAAGACATGTGACGCCGATACCCCATTTATTAGAATTTGACCTTCCGCGACAATACATCGGGTCCACTCGAATATCTCGGGCGAACGCGGCCATGCTTGCCCTTTCATGATCTGCGGATAAACATCCGATAAGAGATGAGGTTCAGTCGTCGGGAGCAATCGCGTATATCCCACGACAGTATCTTCGAAGAACAATGCAAGGTGCAGCGCACGGTCGTGATCGAACTGGTCGATTTCTAATCCGTCATTTCTACGAAGCGCCTCCCAGCCAAGCCTTTCCACGAATTGCTCGTGCCGAAAGCGCCAAATTTTCTCCATTGCTTGCCCGCGTGATTCGTGGCGACCGACGTAAAGTCTTATCATTCTGCCCCCCATCATAGTGCAAGAATGCATTAGACTCCCGGTCGTTTAAATGAGTGAAATTACCTAGTTTTCACGCGTTCGCCGGCCAACGCCGTCGTCGATCGTCCTGCAGTGATAAGGAGTGCCTAAAGGTGACATGGCGAACGGACCGCGGTCCATAGTGTTGAGATTGGCTAAGGTTTGGGGTTCACGCGCGCCTTATCGGACAATCGTGATCAGACGTCATCGAAATTGCGGCCCTCACCCAGGAGGGCGTTACTTTACCGAAGGATTCCGTAACGAAAACTCTCCGCTATCATCTGCGCCGAATTGACGACATCGAGTTTGCGTTGAACATTGAGTATCTCATTTTGGATGGTTCTATGCGAGCGGCCTAGAATTGCCGCGATCTCCACCGCTGTCTTGCCCGCAGCGCACCACTGAATGATCTCGCGTTCACGCGCAGTTATTCTTAAAAGGCGCCTGTCTTGGGAGCTCACGTTTTTCGTTAACAGGCTGCGCACTGTGTTATGGGCGTAAATTGATATGATATGTAGCGCTCCTCTGGCAGCTCGCGACAGATCCACCTTCTCTGCCCCGAAAGTGATAATTGCTTGAAAGCCGTCGGCGGTATGCAGTGGCACACTGTAACCATCCTTCATTTTGAACTCTCGGGCCTCCATCATAATCCGGCGCGCATGACGGCCGAGCTCTTGACCCTGCAGTGCTTCCGACCACACAAAGGCACCGTCTTGCATTTTACTCAAATGGATCACGGGATCGGCATGGACGTAATTGCCCGTTGAATAACGTTCAAACCACTCGTAGGGCCATGCGTTCAACAAGAAATACGGATCGATGCGCTCCGTAGGCAAGGGTATGCCGGACATTGCAAAGCAACTAAAACCAAAGTGGCACGCTGTTCTGTTCAATGACTTCAGTATATCCTCACTGCTCTTCGCTAGTGCAGCGTCTGATATAAAGTCGAACATTACATTTGCCGTTGCCAACGCCTCGCTGTCCACTCTTCCCTCCAGGACATGCTACTCAAGGCAGCATTTTTCATGGTCGCTTCCGGTAGGAGCTAACTCTCCGAGTAGCCACTGTAGACGAAAAACCCAGCGAAGAGGAGCCTTGTCTGTATCTTTGGCAAAGTTGCCCAGACAACGAAACCAGGTCAACAGCTCCGCCTTTGCTTATGACAATGTACTTGCAAATGGCCCGGACCTGATGTCAGAGCTGGCTTGACCTGGTGCAAAGTAGCATCGGGCTTCAGCGGATTTCGAGCCTCCGGCTCGAGCAAGAGGGTGTTTCCTTGGATAGAATAGAGTTGATGATGCTTCCTCAAGCCAGACATGGAAGGCTTTGCCTGGATTGGTACGATCTCGGGCGAACGCGGCCATGCTTGCCCTTTCATGATCTGCGGATAAACATCCGATAAGAGATGAGGTTCAGTCGTCGGGAGCAATCGCGTATATCCCACGACAGTATCTTCGAAGAACAATGCAAGGTGCAGCGCACGGTCGTGATCGAACTGGTCGATTTCTAATCCGTCATTTCTACGAAGCGCCTCCCAGCCAAGCCTTTCCACGAATTGCTCGTGCCGAAAGCGCCAAATTTTCTCCATTGCTTGCCCGCGTGATTCGTGGCGACCGACGTAAAGTCTTATCATTCTGCCCCCCATCATAGTGCAAGAATGCATTAGACTCCCGGTCGTTTAAATGAGTGAAATTACCTAGTTTTCACGCGTTCGCCGGCCAACGCCGTCGTCGATCGTCCTGCGAAGTGATAAGGAGTGCCTAAAGGTGTCGAGCAGAAGAACGGATCGGTCGTCCGGCGGGGATTGCCGGCTATCATCGCCACGAAGGCGTTGAAGCTGCGGCGACGCTCGCGGACCTATACCGTTCAATGCGTTTGTTCGTAAACTTCTTTCAACCGTCGTTCAAACTCCTGGAAAAGCGGCGTGATGGCACATTGGTCAAGAAAAGATACGCTTCTCCCGCGACACCGCATCAGCGGCTGATGACGGATCCAAGAACGTCGACCGAGGTTCGCAATCGCCTATTGCACATGAGCGAGCAACTCGACTCCGTAAAGCTTCTCCGCGGCATTCGTGCGGGACAACAGCGCCTCGTTGACATCGCTCACCAGGGCGCACCATCAACCGACGCTCCTGATATCGAGAGCTTTCTACAAAGCTTGCGTGTCGCTTGGACAGACGGGAAGGTTCGTCCGACGGCGAAAGCGAAGCCGAAACTCAAGGGTGAGCGGCGGCGACCCGACCCGCTCGTTAGCGTTACGGAAGATCTCCGTGCATGGTTCCAGGAGGAACCATGGAGAACCGGCCGGGAACTATTGGAGAGGCTTCAGTCCATTTATCCAGGTGAATATCTGGATGGCCTAATAAGGACGTGCAGCGGCGAGTGAAAGACTGGCGTCGGGATGGTGCGCATACGATGATCTTCGGAATCGACCCCAGCAGAACAACGGAGCTGCCCTAACGCGAAAGGAGCATTTTGGTGAGGCAATAGGCAGTTCATTCAGGAGCATTCTCCAATGAGGCAATACGAATCTCACCTTGTTTGCCGCTACGCACCGTGGGGCTTAAGCTGCGTGAACGGCTGGGCTTAAAGGGCGCCGCCCCGGCGGGCGTCTGTATGTTTTCTTACGAAGTTTTCGTTTCTTGTGCCTTCGGAGACCAATTATTTATGCTGTGACACTGCAGAAGGGCCGCCAATGGCAGCTGCCGATGTAAAGTGGGTTGGCGATTTGCAGTAATTTTATTCACACGGTGTAGCCTTCCTAGCCAGGTGGTATTCCTCGACGTCGTGTTGCGCGGCAATGTGCTGCAAAATGCAATCAACGACATCGGTATCGCGTGTATCCTCATTCTGAGGAACGACAAGCCAACCACGTTCGCAAGCCATCTCCTGCAAGACGTTCTGAATCTTTGTCTGATAGGCGCAGTAAGCGTCGCGCGGATCGCCGCGATAACCGTCCCAACGCCCCATCTCGGTCTCTTTGAAGACCGTGCGCCGGTGCCAAGATACATGCGGCTCTATCTCCAACAGGACGACGAGATCAGGCTCGGCAGCCCGATCGAAATAATCGAGAAGCTGGGCTCTGTCGATCTTCGCTCGGCAATGCGCTTTGGCGACCACTCTGAACTGCGAACCGTCCATAACGGTGATGAGATTGCCAAACCTGGGCTCTCTGCGAAGCATTTGGCCCACGGCAGAAAACCAGGATGCGAGCAAAAACAAATAAAAATGGGTTCCGAGCAGGTCAATCTTCGGTTCGCCCTGTTCAGGCCAAATGATTTCCTTTAGCAGGCGAAGCCGACTATCAGTGAAAGCGTCTCCGAACTCTATGTCGCTCTTATTCAAATAACGGGCCAGATACCCCCCATCACGCAGGTTATGAGCCAACTTTCGGGCAATATGAGTCTTGCCCGCTCCATCAATTCCTTCGATTGCTATAAGCATGCTCCACTACCTCCCGCAAATGGTCTGCGCTTATCGCAGTATTGCCGCCCGTTGATCGGCTCGGATTTTCGGATGTGTACTTCCGCGCCAGTTTATTGTGCGGCAATTGTCTGCACACCATGTAACTCCTCGGCCGCAGTTTCGCGAAGACATGCCGCGATGGAGGCCCCGACATAATGTCCGCTGACAAGGGCGGGGACGAGGCCGCGAAACCGGCCGACGACATCGCCGCAATACCAGATCCGCCCACTATGATTCTGCAAGGCGGCATCAACGGTCGGGAAGGCACCAACACCCTCGACTGATGGGAAAATGCAGACAGTCTCTGGCGTCGCCATGTCCGGAAACTGCGTGATGAGCATACGCGCGCTTTCGGCGAGGATCCTATAGAGTTCGGGATGTAATAGAGCGGCCACGTCGCCCCTGCTGAACTTCTGCCGCGGGAACCAGGGACGATCAGCCTTTCCGAATTCAAGCGCTTGGGATATGGAAGGGCGATCTAGGAATTCGGTGAGTGGCTGCCATGTCGCCGTCGTATCGCTCCCCAACCGCTGTTGCAAATCGGCCCAAATCTGTCGACCTCTGTCGAGATTATTCCCGCCGAAGCGCGCCAGTAAACCGAAATTGGAGTAGCCGGTCGGGGGTCCGTCCGACCGACCGGAAAGAGCAGCAGTGCCACCATAGGGGATCATCCAAACCTCCCCGTCGCGACAAGTGCAAAAGGTTCGCACTTCCGTACACGCCGCATCGAGAATGTATTTCACGTCTGGGCGTTTAACGGCGTTAAGGAACCCAACTCCGTTAGGATGTTCGATACGGATACCAAACTCGTATCGCAGGTCGGTCATGGCGATCGGCGCCGTCATCATGGACCGTAGTGCCTGCGGACCGAAGCGCCCAGTTGCGATCGCAAGATGGGTGAAAAACTCCTCTCTCAGATCGCCGTCCGCTCCACGACTTTGCACGAGGTAGCCTTGTGGCGAGGGAATGATCATTTCCACGCGCGTGTTGGCCAAGATGAGGTTGCTGAACTCATGCATCATGGCGGCTATCAGCGCGTTTCGCTGCGCCAACGAGCCGTAGGTCGACGGATAGTCCTTGCATATCATGGGCTGGCCCGTGCCGAGAAAGCTGGTTTCGGTGTCCGGATCAAAAGGGGGCGCCGGAATGCCCACCTCCGCCAGCTGGCGTTCGATTGCGCCATAGGCATCCTCAAGACGGCAACGGCCCTCTAGCGTGTAAAGATGTGTGCCGGATGGAAAAAAGCTGAACTTGCCGTCGGAGAAAAGGCCGGCACCACCAATTCCGCTTCCTAGATGGTCTGCCACGTCATGCTTACGTTCTGCAAGCGTACGGCCAGCCTCGAACAAGAGGAATTTAATACGCTGTTTGGCAAGAGCCTGGCCAACTGCCAGGCCGGCCGGCCCTCCACCGATTATTGCTACGCGTTCCACCGTTTGCTCCTCATATAAGGATCGGCTTGCCAGGCGGCGACCACCTTTGATCGCTAGCTGCAATAGCTTAGCCATGTTGTAATTGCCGTGCCGCAAGGCCGGCCGCGGGTCCCGCCTCAAGCGAGCTGAAGATCACTGATGACTGTACGCGATAACAGCTTAGGGACAATGTCTCCGAAGTCCGCTTCATCCGGCCGTCCTTGCTGATCTGGCATCAGAAGCGCCAACACCTTCAAAGGAACCGGCGCATCAAAGAGGCGACGAACCTGTTCAAGGACGTAGAAGATTGCAGCTGAAAAGCCGTACTTGCCGGCAACCGCAAGCAACTCGGGCCAGTCGATGTCCTCGGCATGAAGGCGCAACAGCGCGTCGATGTCGCCCAGCATCTGCAATTTCAGGGTGCCATGTTGGTAGGCTTCAAAATAGATGCGGGCAGCGCTGAACCACAGAACGCTAGTCAGCGACTGACAATGCACTTCTCGACCGAGCAACCTGCGGGGACCGGCGCCGCGCCAGACGTCTACCTCCTCCATGCCAGCTCCAAGACTGAAGTGGATGTCGACGAACACCGGCATCCGCACCGAGCCATCGTCTTGGACGAAGGATTTGATCTGCCGCGTTCGCCATTCTGGCGCGATTAGGGTCGTATCGAACTTCGGCCGAATCTCCTCGACCATAGTGACTGAATGTAGCGCGTACTTATGCTCGAGCGTCTGGTGTGTGATCTTGCGGAACATGTGTGTGAAGACACCATCCGCCGGATTGAATACTCCGTGCTGATAACCCAATCGGTAAAGCTCTTTCTGCACTCGCCAGACATCTGCTTGGCGCACCATAATGTCCAAATCCTGCATCGGGCGCAGTGCCGGGTCGGAATATAGCAGAGCTGCCAATAGAGGACCCTTGAACAAATAGTGTTCCAGATCGCACGCACGAAAATGTCCTAGAAGTTCACCAAGGCGACGGAATTGTACCTCGCTCCGCGCCTTCGACAACTGCGACCACATATGTATGTAGTGGACGACCCATTCTGGTGTCCGGGGAAGCAAGGCTAGTCTATTGAGGTGGAAACCGCACAACGGCAATGTCTGATAGCTCTCGGCACGCCAAAGGACGAATGACCAATCCAGATCCGAATCGACAATCCGCTGCAGGCGCACGTCATCGGAGGGCGTCAGGTCCGGTCTACAAGTCAGTAGGAGAAAAGTCTCCTCTCGGGACAGCTGAACCATTGTTGCTCTCCTTCTATCCTCTTAATTTTTGGAGACGACCGTTTTTGTTTTAGCGACATCGGCGGCTTCATTCACGGCAACCGGCGTCTCGTGCCCGCGCCCGTTCGATCCAGCTGGCGATAGCAGAGCCTGATAACGTTCGAGTTGGCGATCGAATTCTCCTAAATCCTTGTCAAAGCCCTGTGCAAAGATGTCGGAGAGCGTGGACTCGCTCTTCTGTCCCCCCTCGACAGCGGCCTGAGAGCTCATCCGGACGGCATGGGATGCAAGCAGGCTATAGGGAAACATCATGGGCAAGCAGGCAGTGCCAGAAGCTTCGGGTTCGATGTTTGCCCCAATATCTTGCATAATCAGAACAGCCAGCTTCCCCGCCAACGTGATGACGAACTTGCCGTCGTTCTCTTCTACCGAATATCCAAAAAGCAACGAGTCGCTCATCTCAGTTATTCCTCCCTAGACCGAAATGCAGCCAAAAGACCGTTGCCTCGGGCTGCGCAGAAACAATTGCCGCGGAATGCACTCGCGAGAATACATTCCGCGCCGGAGGGACACACCTAGACGGCGCGATGGATCGCGTAAGACCTGCGCCGGACACTCTGCCCGCGCTTCCAAAGGGACACCTCGTGCCGGGAAAGGGCCAAAGCACTGCGGCCGGCATTCAGCAGGCTCCAATACTTCTTCTTGTTGCCTGCCGCCCTGTGCTGTTTCGCCAATGCGAAGCAGTTCTTGGCTAGACGTAGGTGTTTTCCAGCTGGCGAAGTCCAAAAACCGCGGCTAGGTTTTGTCGAAGATGTTGCTGCACGCGATGCTTGAAGAAAGGGATTTCTTGCATAAGCCATTTCCATTCTCCTCTTTTGAAGTCATGCGTCCCGCTATACGCAATCTGTAGTTGCCGATAGCCGATCATTCTTTTGGGTGTAGTGGTCGTATAAAGGTATTTTTCGTATGTTGTGATAACCACTGTGAGCTAAAAAACGATTCACTTAAATAGGTACTATTACTTAGCTTTGCCGACGTGCTGAGCAACAACTCACGGCCGCTGATGTCATTTGACGGTTTTCCCGAGCCACTCTCGGAGACGCAGTGCACGCGCGCCTGGGCGAAACTGTTCAGCAGCGCCTGCACGCTGAGCTTGCCGCCGTGCATGTTCGGAAAGAGGGCCGCTGCGCCTCGTTTCCTGGGCTTCTTGAGCCAGCAACGAAGGGCTTGCTGTGCGTCCTTTGTGAGTGGCGTACCTCGCTCTTTGCGGCCTCTTCCGATGTATTGCACCTATCCACCGCGGCCGAACATTACCGCGTCTCGGTCGAGATCGATGACCTCGGAGAGCCCCGCCACCCCGTTCGCGCGGCCAGCAGTAGAAGAGTGTGATCGCCGCGTTCCAGCCATGTGCTTCGATCCGTACAGTCCAGAATCGCTTCAATCTCGGGCCTGGTGAGAAACTGAAGCCTCCGCTTGTCACATCGCTCGGTAAGCTCCCGGTGGGGCCGCCTTGCGAGGTTGATGCGAATATCGGAAGTCTGTAATGGGCGTACTGCGCGCTATTCCCAATACGACTACAATCTCGCGGGAGCTGGTCCCGCTTCCGGCAAGTCGCAGCATTTATCGTAATGTCTCATGCTCAGTCTTCTCTTTGCCGGCTCAAAATGTCCTCGATCATCACGAGGTATCGATGCCAAACGTTGCTGACCCAGGAGGTAATCTTCAGTGCCGAAAACTGGCCGGTCTTTGATTGGAACGGTGGCCGGGTTCACGTCTGAAATCCGCAACAAGGCCGCTCAATTAAGTAATTTTACTCATTTACTAGCGCCACGAACCCAGGTTCAAGTGAGACGCATTATTAAACCTACGATGGAACGATCCTTTCGATCGTCACATCGCTACCGGGAGCGTAAAATGGCAGACGATTATCTCAAATACGGCGATAGATTGCGCATCATCAACGCATACGGAGGAGTCGGGCTTGGCGGCTACCTCGGTGTTGGCGGGGAATCAAAGGTACCCAGTGCCGTGGATAATGTCGGAACATATGCAAGCCTATCAGGACAAGAACTTGCTACGCAATGGACAATAATGGCGGCGCCGGGCTCCTCTAAAACCCCTGGACAAAACGTTTGCAGCGGTGATCAGATTCGCCTTCAAAATTACCAAGATGAAAGTTATTTGGCATTATTCAGCAGCAATCCGCCGGGTGATAGCGGTTATCCCGTGGCAACCACCACCACTTTGAATGATGATACGATTGCGGCCGCTTGGTACGTCCTCATTAGTAGCCAAAATAAACGCAATGATCCAAATCTGAGCGACACAAACGACATATATTTGGTAGCTACCTTTGGTACGCTGGCAGGCGCTTTGGATACCAACGGCGTAGGTGCAGGCGGCTTCAAATACAGCGTCACGGGTGCGCGTCTGCTCAATCGTGACGGCGGAAGCGGCTCTTGGCAGGTAGTGAAAATCAGAAACTGAGCTTCAAATTCATCCATCCAGCGTTGTACCGTTACTGGCCTCGTGTCAAGTTAAGGCGCGAGGTCCCTCAAGCGGCCTACAGATGGGCAAGCTCTCTCCATACGGTAGCTCGCCTTAGCTTGGGTCGAGCATAGGATGCCATGCGGCGGTCGAGAGTGTGATTTCCTGCCACGTATTTATGGCGGCGTTTCGCAGTTTGCGATGTTCAGCAGTGCTCGTTCGGTTGCGGCCAAGATTAAGTGATGAGGAACTGCTGGCGTGCGGGACTGATTTGAACCGACTCATATGGTGTTCCCCGCGGTCGGGCTGTTGGCGCGCGACCTCGCAGCGATTGTGAAATTTCGGCTCTGTCCAACTGCACGTCGGAATTCTACCTTCGATCTCCGTGCTAAAGAGAGCCGTCTAGAAGGCAAACAGCGAATTCGCCGCCGCTGCATGGCTTGCGACACCGATCGATCAAGCATCACCAGCGTCAGCTTGTCGGTCTTGCGCATTAACTCCACCTACAGGTTGATAAATACATGAGATCCAAGGCGTTAAGCCAAAGTCTTCGTTACCCACGCGCTTGAAAGTGCCTGATCCCCTACCCTGACAACGGCGATGATACACTTCCATTGCGTTTCCTATGTTATTTGATTTTCTCGAAGAAATTCACTCCCGTGGCCATCGGCTCCGAGGTGAGGAACTAATCGAGCCACCTAAAATGTTGGAATTGTCTAGCAAGACGGGGAACTTATCCGGCTGCTTGAGCGATTGGTAAGCGAACATGGCCAGTTAAAGATTTTGCGACTCGCCAACTGAGAATCGTGTGACCGAACATGCGCAGTTGTTTGATTAATACGTACAGCATTATACGTTTACTTAGTCATCCGCAGAAAGCTAAAATACAAAAACTTACGCTCGAGCGATAACCCCAAAATATCAAAAAATATATTATCCTTATATATTGATCTGTGGCGAGCCGCCGTCTAGATCTGCTCAACACGCGGCACGGGGGCCTACCCCGGTCAGCGAAGGGAGGCTTAGATGAACCGACGTGACAACATGCACACATACAAAGCCAGAATTGACAGGCCAGAGATGAAGGTCAGCCTTGTAGCTGGAGAACGTGACCGCGCCCTCTTGCGCATGGCATTGAACTCAACTGCGAGAGAAAGTGATAAAAGCCAACCGCGGCTGTAATACAGGCCGGCGAATCTCGCTCGGGCCAAAACTCGTGCCGGTATAGGGAGGCCAAAATATTTTCAGCCTTGAATTCGGAACGACGCCCGATATCAACGAATAAGATCCTGTAGAGTCCTTAAAGGACATCGACAGAGGAAAACTATCAAATGCGGTGTTGCAAGAACGCGCCTCCACGTCGCGGGGTCGATTTAAATTTTGACATTGAACCAGAACCTGCAAAGGCCGATATTGCCTACGATGCTATTCGGCGATTGCTGCACAGTTACGGCCGTGTGCCGGACCAACATCTCAGGGAACAGGATCTGGCGTCTAAGCTCGATATTGGTCGAACCCCAGTACGCGAAGCACTTCAGCGGCTGGCGGCGGAAGGGAAGATCCAATACATCCCTCAGAGAGGTTTTTTCACGAGACCGATGTCAGAAAATACACTGTTGGATTTTTATGTTGTTGGACGCGAGACCCTCATTTCGGCCTTAAATCGAATGCGGCCGCAGGCGCCAGAGAGCTGGAGCGTGTCGGACAAATTGTCCCCTGACGAACTCGCCTTAAGGACAGAAGCGATATTCGCAAAAATCGCCGAGGAAGCGGCCAATTGTGAGGCTTGCAAAATCGTCCACCGATTTTGTTTTTGTACTCACCCTTTACGAATGGAAATAACCGCGTCGGATCTTCGGCCCGCGTTTGTCAAAAGCCTCGGAAGACTAAGTGCCGCAATGTCTGAATTAGGCGTGGCAACGGACCGGGCGCAGTCCGCGTTGATGAACCACCTTGATCTAGAACAGGGTGCCGTCTCAAGGGTCGTACACGAGGTGAACGAACGTGGATTAACAGGGTTTTCTCGGCCGGCGTGAATCTTGTGATATCGCATAACTGAAGCCCTAAGGCTCGAATTCACTCGACGCCGCTCTGCGTTCGAAAGACCTCGCAATGAACGAACCGGCGGAGAGAAAAGCTCACCTCTGCAATGCTCGCAGAATAAGAGCGTTAGATCCTGCGACAGTTCGAGATCATCTTGGCGGGGCCTTCACTGCTTGTGTGGTCCCAATCTTTTTCCCGCTCAATGCACGGCTCCGCACAGCCGTCGACGAGGACCCTATTCGCCTCACAAATAAGCTGCAGCCACAGAGCCGATGCGGGTTTTCCGCGGCCGCGTGTCTTCACCAGATCGGCCATCATCTCTCGCCGGCTGAAGGCGAACATGATCACAGCACCGCCCTGACGTTGAAGGGCACGCCCCACCTGCTCTCCGCCTAAACAAAGTCAGAGATGGGCCGCGCATCGCTCCATTGGCGACGGCTCGACGTCGTACTTCACGCATGTCCTCTCGCCGGCCTACACCCCCTGACATGCAGAGATTGCGCAAGCGAGAAAAGCATCTGGGTCGCTCGGCTGCGGCGTGCAGTTCCTCCGAAAAGTGCTGATCTGCATCTTCGTGTTTGTCGTTTCAGCGTAGCTATCAGACTGGCGTCCAAGCCCTTTCACGAATGAAGCAACCCCGCACATAGTGGGAAAACGCTGGCCTAGTTTGACTTGGATCAAGACGCCAGCACCGTCTTCATGACAGTCCTGGCGCAAGTACCAAAAAGCCGGCCGGAAAGCGGCCGTCTGTGCACTGAGGACGATATCATGAATTACACAACGGAAACGATGGTGATTACGGTCGCGGCGTTTCTGGCGCTGCTAGGAGCTGCATTCGCACATGACCACCTCTTTGCAGTCCACATGGGTATTCTCTGCTTCTGCCTGCTCGCGGGTGCTGCCCTGCTGGTCAGGAACGTTGATTTTTCGCCGGCAGGCCAACGGCGGAAAGTCGATATATCAGGCTATTTCGACGAGGTGATCCGGTATGGCCTGATCGCCACGGTATTCTGGGGCGTGGTCGGCTTCCTCATTGGCGTGGTCATCGCGCTGCAACTGGCCTATCCCGACCTCAACATCGCCCCTTATCTCAATTTCGGAAGGCTGCGGCCCGTTCACACATCGGCGGTCATCTTCGCCTTTGGCGGCAACGCGCTGATCATGACGTCGTTCTACGTGGTGCAACGCACCTGTCGCGCACGTCTTTTCGGCGGCAGCCTGGCCTGGTTCGTATTCTGGGGCTACCAGCTTTTCATCGTGATGGCTGCGACCGGATATGTTCTCGGAATCACCCAGGCCCGTGAATATGCCGAACCTGAGTGGTATGTCGACCTCTGGCTGACCATCGTCTGGGTCGCCTATCTCGCCGTGTATCTTGGAACGATCCTGAAGCGCAAAGAGCCGCACATCTACGTGGCAAACTGGTTCTATCTCGGCTTCATCGTCACCATCGCCATGCTGCACGTGGTCAACAACCTTGCGGTTCCGGCCTCGTTCCTTGGCTCCAAGAGCTATTCTGTCTTCTCGGGCGTCCAGGACGCGCTGACCCAATGGTGGTACGGCCACAACGCCGTCGGCTTTTTCCTCACCGCCGGCTTCCTGGGCATGATGTACTACTTCGTGCCGAAGCAGGCCAACCGACCGGTTTATTCATACCGGCTCTCGATCATCCACTTCTGGGCGCTGATCTTCATGTACATCTGGGCCGGCCCGCATCATCTGCACTACACGGCATTGCCCGATTGGGCCCAGACGCTCGGCATGGTTTTCTCGATCATGCTCTGGATGCCCTCCTGGGGCGGAATGATCAACGGTCTCATGACCCTTTCAGGCGCCTGGGACAAGATCCGCACCGATCCGATCATCCGTATGATGATCGTCGCGATCGCCTTTTACGGGATGTCGACCTTCGAAGGCCCGATGATGTCGGTGAAAACCGTCAATTCGCTCAGCCACTATACCGAATGGACGATCGGTCACGTGCATTCCGGCGCTCTCGGCTGGGTGGGAATGATCACCTTCGGGGCGATCTACTACCTGACGCCGAAGCTATGGGGACGCGAGCGTCTCTACAGCCTGCGGATGGTCAACTGGCACTTCTGGCTCGCAACCCTCGGGATCGTCGTCTACGCCGCCGTGCTTTGGGTTGCCGGCATCCAGCAGGGGCTCATGTGGCGCGAGTACAATTCCCAGGGCTTCCTCGTCTATTCCTTCGCGGAGACGGTCGCGGCGATGTTCCCCTACTACGTGCTGCGCGCGGTCGGCGGAACGCTTTACCTGGCGGGTGGTCTCGTCATGGCCTGGAACGTGTTCATGACGATCCGCGGCCACCTGCGCGACGAAGCTGCAATCCCAACCACTTTCGTGCCCCAACCACAACCTGCCGAATGAGGTGAGACATGGCATCGATACTAGATAAACATCAGATCCTCGAGAAGAACGCGACGCTTCTTCTCGTCGGCTCGCTGCTCGTCGTGAGCATCGGCGGCATCGTCGAAATCGCACCGCTGTTCTACCTGCAGAACACGATTGAAAAGGTGGAAGGCATGCGGCCGTATACGCCGCTCGAATTGGCCGGCCGGAACATCTACATCCGCGAAGGCTGCTACCTCTGCCACAGCCAGATGATCAGGCCGTTCCGCGACGAGGTCGAACGCTACGGCCATTATTCGCTCGCGGCCGAGTCGATGTACGATCATCCTTTCCAATGGGGATCCAAGCGAACCGGGCCGGATCTGGCCCGTGTCGGGGCACGTTACTCCAACGAATGGCATGTCCAGCATCTCGCGGATCCACGGGCGGTCGTGCCGGAGTCGATCATGCCGAGTTACGCCTTCCTCAAAGAGCAGAGGGTGACGGTCAAGGACGTGGGAATGGACCTGAAGGCCAATGAGGACGTGGGCGTGCCATACAACGACGACATGCTGGCGAATGCGGAGGCCGACATGAAGGCCCAAGCCGATCCGAACGCAGATACGACGGCCCTGCTTGCCCGCTATCCGAAGGCGAAGACCGGCGATTTCGACGGCGATCCTGCTGCGCTGACCGAAATGGATGCCCTGGTGTCCTACCTGCAGATGCTCGGAACGTTGGTCGATTTCTCGACCTACGACGACGCGACCGGCTACCGATGAGGTGATCCATGGAAACCTACACTGCAATGAGACACTTCGCCGACAGCTGGGGCCTTCTGGCAATGGCGGCATTCTTCGTCGGCGTCGTTGTGTTCACCCTTCGCCCAGGCAGCAAGCAAACGGCGAAAGAGGCCGCCGATATTCCCTTGAAGGATGATTGAGATGTCGGAAAAACATATCGATGAATTTAGCGGCGTCGAAACGACCGGACATGAATGGGACGGCATCCGCGAACTCAACAATCCGATGCCCCGCTGGTGGGTGTGGACCTTCTACGCCACTATCGTCTGGGCCTTGGGCTATGCGATCGCGTATCCCGCGATCCCGATGGTTACCGACGCCACGAAGGGCATGCTGGGTTTCTCCAGCCGCGCCGAGTTGCAGCAGAACCTGGATCAGGCCAAAGCATCGCAGACGACACTGCATGATCTGATCGCCGCCAAGACGGTGCACGAGATCGATTCCGATTCTGCCCTTCGCGAATTCGCGGTCGCCGGCGGCGCGTCTGCATTCAAGGTGAACTGCGCGCCGTGCCATGGCTCGGGAGCAAGCGGCGGGCCGGGATTTCCGAACCTCAACGACGACGATTGGCTGTGGGGCGGAGACCTGGATGCCATCCAGGCGACGATCGCGCATGGGATTCGCTTCGATGGGGATACGGACACTCATACTTCCGAGATGCCGCCCTTTGCCGATGTTCTGGATCCCGTCCAGACAAGGCAGGTCGCGGCTTACGTCTGGGGACTGACCAATACACCGTCGGACCCCGGTCTCGCAGAGGCCGGAAAGCAGGTCTTCCTCGATAACTGTGCCGCATGTCACGGCGACGACGCCAAAGGAAAGGCCGACATGGGCGCGCCGGATCTCGCCGATGCGATCTGGCTGAAGGCACGCGGCGAGGATGCAATCATCCGTCAGGTGGCCGCTCCCAAGCATGGCGTCATGCCTGCCTGGGCAGGGCGTCTCGGCGACACGGCGGTCAAGGAACTTACCATTTTCGTGCATTCGCTTGGCGGCGGGACGTGAGGAGAAAAGCCATGGCAGCTCACGGCCACAACCCGATCCTCGATCTCTATGGCACGCCGCGCGCTACCATACGATCACGTGTGTCGGCGCGCGCCAAGGCCACACCGCCACCGTCCGATCAGGACGACCCGGCAAAGATCGGCAATTCGATCGTAAGTTTGACCTGGGTCAAGGACCACAAGCAGACTCGCCGTTAGTCCCTAGCCTCGTCGAGGATGTCCCAATCGTGCCTTTCCTCGGCAGCTCCTGCGGGCCGCGCCCTCTGTCCAGGGCGTGGCCTGTTCCTTTTCGGGAAGATCACTTTCCCACGAGATTGCATTTGGGCATTTCTTGATCTGCATCAAGGAACGGATGCGCGGCAGATGGGACAAGGGCGGGTGAAATCGGATAGGTCCCATGAACCTCTACACTGCACCAGATCCCGATAACATCGAGCGGCTCAATGTCGAGCCGGTCAATGCCCGTCGCAACCGGCAGCCTCTCTACACACCTCGGAAGAAGGTTTTTCCCAAGCGTGCAGAGGGACGATTCCGTCGGTTCAAGTGGATCGTCATGCTGATTACGCTTGGCATCTACTATCTCGCGCCATGGATTCGCTGGGATCGCGGTCCCTACGCGCCTGACCAGGCAATCCTCATCGACCTTTCTTCACGGCGCTTCTTCTTTTTCTTCATCGAAATCTGGCCTCAGGAATTTTATTATGTAGCGGGTCTGCTCGTCATGGCGGGGTTCGGCCTGTTTCTCGTCACTTCCGCGGTTGGCCGCGCATGGTGCGGCTACGCTTGTCCGCAGACCGTCTGGGTTGATCTTTTTCTCGTCGTCGAACGTGCGATCGAAGGCGATCGAAACGCGCGAATGAAGCTTGACGCTGGCCCCTTAAGCTTCGCCAAGCTGAGGAAGCGTGTCGTCAAACATTCGATCTGGCTCCTGATCGGCGTCGTCACTGGCGGAGCGTGGATCTTTTATTTTGCCGACGCGCCGAGCCTGCTTGTTTCGCTGTTCACCGGCCGCGCGCCTGCAGCCGCCTTCACCACGGTCGCCATCCTTACCGCAACGACTTATGTGCTCGGCGGTCTCATGCGCGAGCAGGTGTGCACCTACATGTGTCCGTGGCCACGCATCCAGGGTGCGATGCTCGACGAAAATTCTCTTGTCGTCACCTACAATGACTGGCGGGGCGAGCAGCGGTCGCGTCACGCCAAGAAGGCTTTAGTCAATGGCCTATCGGTCGGGGATTGCGTGGATTGCAATGCCTGCGTGGCGGTGTGTCCGATGGGAATCGACATTCGCGACGGACAGCAGATGGAGTGTATCACATGCGCGCTCTGCATCGACGCCTGCGACGGTGTCATGGACAAGCTCGGAAAGCCTCACGGCCTGATTGCCTACGCCACGCTGAGCGAATACTCGAGCAACATGTCGCTTGCCACGGACGAAGGACGAACGGCCGTCCAGCCATCCAGGGTTCGAAACAAGGATGGGACCTTCGTTCCGGCGATCCGGCACTTCGACTGGCGTATCATCTTTCGTCCGAGAACCGTCTTTTACGCAGTCGCCTGGGCGTCAGTCGGCATGGCGATGCTCGTCCATCTCGCCTTTCGGGAGCGCCTTGAACTCAACGTCGTTCACGACCGAAACCCCCAATATGTTCTGGAAAGCGACGGCTCTCTGCGGAATGGCTACACGCTTCGTGTACTGAACATGGTGCCGACGCCGAGGGATGTGAACATAAGCCTGGTCGGGCTGGAGGGGGCGACGATGCGCATCCCCGAGTTCGGCAAGGAAGACGCTCGCAGCTTTACAGTCCATGCCGAACCCGACGCCGCCACGACGCTCAAGGTCTTCGTTACACGCAAGCCTACCGGAGCCGCGATCAATGAATTTCTGTTCGTTATCGAAGATACCGATCATGCCGATCGGGCAACCTACCGCGCGGCGTTCAATGCACCGGGAGACATCAAATGAAGACCTCCGCTCAAGGTTTTACAGGCCTGCACATGCTGCTTGCGACCTCGGCATTCTTTGGCGTGGTGATCGCGGTGAACGTCACCATGGCCTTCTATGCCTCCTCCAGCTGGAGCGGTCTGGTCGTGGAAAACACCTATGTCGCCAGTCAGGAGTTCAACCGCAAAGCGGCGGCGATGAAGGCAATGGCCGCTTCCGGCATCGAGGGCAACCTCTCCATAAAGGGGCACGAGATCCGCTACGACATTCACGACAAGAGCGGATCGCCTGCGATCGTCGACGACGTCGTTCTGAATTTCAAACGGCCCGTCGGAGACCACGAGGACTTCCTCCTTACGCTCAAGAAGGCAGCCGCGGGGCGGTTCGAAGCGGAACATGATCTAGCCGAAGGTGACTGGATCGTCGAGGCCATCTCGCGAAACGGTGGCGTGGTCGTCATGCATGAGGCAAAACGCATCGATACCGCGGAGTTAGACCAATGACCTGCTGTACCATGGACGCGGAAAGCGTGCTTGCCCTCAGCACGACATCATTCAGTGCCGAAGAGGTCCGCCTTGCCAGCCAGCCGCTCGGCGAAGGATTGCGCCAGTTGGACCTGAGTGTTTCCGACGTCCACTGCGGCGGCTGCATTTCGACCATCGAAAGGACGTTGTTGACGCTTCCCTTCGTCAAGACAGCGCGAGTCAATCTCACAGCGCGAAGGGTGAGCTGCGTCTACAAGGAGGAGATCGAGACGGGCGCAACCGATCCGTCCAGGATCCTCGCAGCGATCAACTCGGCCGGATATCGCGTGCATCTCTTCACCCCCTCAGCTCCCGAGAACGACAAGACCAGAAATCAGCTTCTCCTCGCGATCGGCGTTTCCGGTTTTGCGGCTGCCAACATCATGTTGCTCTCAGTATCGGTCTGGTCGGGCGCAGATGCCGCGACGCGCGATATGTTTCATTGGATCTCGGCGATGATAGCAGCGCCCGCGCTGGTTTATGCGGGGCGCTTCTTCTTCAAATCGGCCTGGAATGCGCTGCGGCACGGGCGCACCAACATGGACGTTCCGATCTCACTCGCCGTGTCGCTCTCCTATGCCGTTTCCTTGTGGGAGACCGTCCATCACGGCGAGCATGCGTGGTTCGACGCTTCGGTCTCGCTGCTCTTCTTCCTGCTGATCGGCAGAACCCTCGATCATATCATGCGGGAAAAGGCTCGGGCAGCGATCAACGGACTGGCACGGCTCGCCCCGCGCGGAGCATTGCTGATCAATCCGGACGGGTCGCGACGCTACATTGCGGTAGAAGAGATCGCGGCGGGGGATGAAATCTCGATAGCCGCAGGCGAACGGGTTCCCGTCGATGGCATTGTCGTCAGCGGAGAAAGCGACCTGGACCTCTCCATCGTCACTGGCGAGAGCAGCCCCGTCGCCGTCGCCAGCAACAGCGAAGTGAGTTCCGGGGCGATGAATCTGACCGGCTCGCTCGTGTTGCGGGCGACGAGAATTGCCAAGAATTCACTTCTCTCGGAGATCATCGGCCTCATGGAAGCCGCCGAGGGCGGAAGAGCTCGCTATCGCAGGATCGCCGATCGCGCTGCGACACTCTATTCGCCGGTCGTGCATCTGCTGGCGCTGGTCTCCTTCCTTGCCTGGGGCTTCCTGGGCGGAGACTGGAAACAGGCCATGCTGGTCGCCGTAGCGGTCCTGATTATCACCTGCCCATGCGCATTGGGTCTTGCCGTGCCCGTGGTCCAGGTCGTCGCCGCGGGGGAGCTTTTCCGGAAGGGCATCATGGTGAAGGACGGCTCAGCACTCGAAAGACTGGCCGAGACCGACACCGTGGCCTTTGACAAGACGGGCACCTTGACGATGGGCAGTTCGCGCCTTGTCAGAGTGGACCCCATGGACGAGAGCGCCACCGCAATCGCCCGTGGATTGGCAGCGCATTCACGGCATCCTCTTTCTCGGTCTCTGGTGCGGGACACCGAAACTGCCCCCATCTCCTTCGACAGGGTCACGGAAATCCCCGGCGGGGGACTGGAAGCCAGGAACGGAGCGGATATCTATCGCTTGGGCAACGCGGCGTTTGCCTGCGGAACCAGCTTCGTGCCCCGCACCGCCGACAGTCCGTTCTCGGAAGTGGTCCTGTCGAAGAATGGCGTCGATCTTGCCCGCTTCTTCTTCGATGACACGCTTCGTCCGGGTGCGTGCGAGGCCATCGACCGGCTCGATGCAGCCGGCCTTGAAACGCTGATCGTGTCAGGCGACAGGCAGACCGTCGTCGACAATACGGCGCATGCCCTGGGTATCGACAGGGCTTTGGGCTCTCTGACGCCGAAACAGAAGGTCGAGGAATGCCAGAGGCTGAATGGCGAAGGTCGTCGCGTGCTCATGGTTGGCGACGGGATCAACGACGCCCCGGCGCTTGCTGCCGCGCATGTCTCGATGGCGCCCGCCACGGCCTCCGATATCGGCAGACAGGCGGCCGACCTCGTCTTCTTCAACGATCGCCTTGACGCTGTTCCGGAAGCGATCGCCGTTGCGCGACGATCCGCCAGCCTCATCCGGCAGAACTTCGCTCTCGCCATTGGTTACAACGTTCTGGCGGTGCCGATCGCCATCGCCGGATTGGCGACGCCGCTGATAGCGGCGGTGGCAATGTCGACATCTTCGATCATCGTCGTGACGAACGCACTGCGGCTGAACGCCCTCAGCAAGCGTCCGGATATGCACATTCGAGGAGGGATCGGCAGGAGTGCGGAGGTCAAAGCCGCATGAACATGTTGATCTATCTCATACCGATCGCGCTGCTGATGGGAGGAATAGGACTCCTGGCATTCCTTTGGTCGCTGAAAAGCGGCCAGTATGACGACCTTCAAGGCGCCGCCTGGCGAATCCTCGCCGAGGACGAAACCGATCAACGAGAACCCTGACCGCACACTGGGTCCAAACACGAAAGGAAGATGGATGCTTGCGAAAAATTCTGTACTTCTGCAGTCTGACCTGTTTGCTGGTTTGGATCAGGCGACTGTGGAGCAATTCACCGCAACGGCTGAGTTTCGAGCCTTCGCCGCTGACGAGAAGATCATAGCCGAGGGCCAGCAGGCGTCGTTCGTCTACTGCGTCATGAACGGTTTTGTCCGACTTTCAAAATCGGAATCCGCCGGGCGCGAGGCGGATATCTGCGTGTGCGAGCCGGGCGACACCTTTGGAGAGTATCTACTCGCGGGGGGCGGCTCCTACGCTTATAGCGCACAGTCCGCCGACGGGGCCGAGGTCGCGCTGTTTGCGCTCGCGGACTTGCAGGCGTTCACCGACCAACATCCGGTCGTACACCGGAACGTCATGCGCATTATGGTCAGGCACCTGCTCGGCGCGATGGATTGTATTGCGGGAGACCGGTTGCTCACAGCCGCACAACGGGTGGCAAACTATTTTATGAGCCGTTGCCCCGCCTCGGCGACCACCTCGCGGGTCACGTTCAGGCTTCCTTACCGGAAGCGAATCCTGGCCGGCAAACTGGGCCTGGCGCCGGAAGCCCTTTCCCGCGCATTTGCGGCGCTCGCGGCGTCGGGCGTCGAAGTCAGAGGCAAGGTCGTTCTGGTCGATAGCGTCGACCTGCTTCGCAAGGCGTGCTAACCTTCACTAACCGGTACAACAGATCCGAGATGAGGCTCAAGCAGAAGCGCTTCATGATAATTGGAAGGCTGCTTGATTTCGATCAATCCCGCCTCCGACACATCTCAGTGATCAACAATAGATCCAGCGGCCGATCACATTACCGCCCTCACAAAATGATGCGGGCATTGGGTCTGTGAGGGCTGCCGACTTTGATCGTCACGCAATCCGTTCATTCGGCTCCCTGGAGACGGCTCTGTTTGTTTGTCACGATCGATTTCTCGCGCAGCTTTCACCGCTAACCGGTCGTCCTGAAACTGGTTTCGTAAAGCTGTCGTCGGAACAGAATGAGAGTCACTGACGTTCGATTTTGTTGCTGATCCCATTTCGAGCCACCGAATTAACATTGGACGGAGGATTGCCAGGACGAGCCGTACCACAGGGGGTTCTGATTTCCCCGGAAAGGTACTGACCGCTATTGCATGGCAGCATGCTGACATCGAGAAAATCGCTCGACTTCAGGGAGTTCTGATACGCTATAACTTCTTTCATGGACAACGGGGTCGAAAAGATCGTCACTCCCTCAAAGCCCGGCAGTGCCTCCACTGGCTCGATCATGGGCGAGCTCTGCCCGGGCACCGCGGCCGCGCCAATAACCCATGGCCCAACCGAGCCGAAAGTGACGGATTTCGGGCGGCCGGTTGGCGTACCAGAGCTGTAGGCAGAATGCGGGAACCCGCTGTCGAGCACTGCCTCATCCCATTGGTAAGCTGTAAACATCAAAAGATAGGTATATGGCGCGAAACGGTCGATGCGAAGTTTGCCGTCTGGAGTGAAGGTGTAGTAAATCCACTCTGTGCCGGAGAATGCGCCTGTTGGCCCCACGACGTTCATATCCCACGGCTTTTGCCACCACGCAGTATCCGCCCTTCCACTTTGAAGCAGGCTTTTTGCAAAAGACCACTTTTGACCATTTGCGTTAGGCGTGGCACCTAACGCAAATGACAGGTAGGCGCCGTTCGAAGGGGAACTAAGTAGCGACAGCGCGCTACCGCCATTAGGAACGGTATTGTCTCGGGTCTTTTCTACCAAAAGGACTGTGAATCCCCTGTCGGGTCTGATCGATGCGGGTTGACTAGTCTCGACTGATCCGTGCGGTGGAAAGTTGAAAGAAGTCTTATTGGTATAGAAGTCAAATGCCTGCCTCGTATTTTCAGGCACTGGATAATCCACTCCTGCCGCCGAGTCGTGTATGTACACCTTTGGATATTGCCCGAAAATCGGCACGACCTTCGGTGTGAGGGTCTGAGATACTTTGTCGGATGCGCTTCTAAGACAATTGGCTTCATCGATGCATGATGCCGATTGGCCCGCGCCAGCAGCAAGACAACCCACCGCAGAAAACAGCAGGAAGATTCTTTTCCCATAATTCATTAGACAATCCTTTGCGGACGCGTTGGTCTTGCCTTAGCGGCTGAGTTTGGTTGTGTTGCGGCGCCCAATCTGGCGCAGCATGTCGCCGATTACGTCGGGCAAATCGGTGGTGATAAGATTCGTACGATTGACGATCGCCATCTCCGGATCACCTCGGTAATCGGGCACGATACCTCGTTGCGCGGTCGACTTAGGATCGGTGTTATGCTCGAAGCAGCATTTGCCAGCGCTGTTGGCAACGCCCTCGGGATAGTAGTTACTTTCATGATAGGTGGCGAAGCCCTGCTTCTGGTCGATATAGTCAAAATACGCCTGAAGACCGTCGCCTTTGTAGAATTGGTTCATCTCAAATTGAATGGAAAACGGCGCCACATTCCATTGATCGTAGATTGAGTCCTCATGGGGATCATAGCTGGAATCCTTCACGTTCTGGTCATCCGGGTTCTCGACAATAATCAGCCCACCAATGAGGCCGGGGTCGTAGGTCGTCCGATTCAAGATCGTGCCGACATCCACCGCATCCTTCGCTTTGAGTTTGAATACGACGGCTTTGCTGAGTTTCGCATTTGCCTTGGTCGCGAGAATGTCAAGGCAATGTTGCATGAGCTCGATGGGATCGGTCGGGTCCTGATCATCGACCGCCGCCTTGACGTCTACGATCATCACGTAGCCACGACCATCGTCGGAAACATATTGAGCGAGTAGATCGAGCGCGGCAGAGAACGTCAGGAACTTAGCCTTTCGTCCGTGCGGATCCGTAAATACGCGACCATGCCGGTCCCTTAGATCCGCCTGCCTTAATTGAGAAAAGTCTTGGTTGTATAATAGACCGCTTCCAGTTGACTCGCGCTCAATCCTGTAGTCGTGAGATAGAACCACTTCTTTGTCCGCGGTGAAGCGGGCGTCGACTTCCACGCTCTCGATTTGCGAATTCCAGGCGTCTTGCAAGGCGTAGGCTGAATTCTCTGGATAGATCTCCCAGGATCCGCGATGCGCAGATAAGATGACCAGGTCATCGTCGGGTTCCGGCAGCTTAAACATGCTTCTCGTAATCGCACTTACGAGATATGGCGAAGGCTTTACCGGCAGCAGCGCCGTTCCTTCGGCACTGGATGAAACACCGAAGGCGAAAAAAGAAGTTAATATGAGCGATGCTCGCAGACACGACCGGCCGCAGAGGTGGCCAAAACGCCAGGAGCTAGAATGAAGAGTCGCTGACGCTGCTACGTTGTTGCTGGATTGCATAAAGATTCAGAACCTTTCGATGATAATGTTCCTTAGCTCGCTACATCGTACCTCTTGCACCTGCGGCTTTTTGCAACAGCACAAGCGTCTCAGCAGTGGTTAGGCTGGTGGGAACGGAAGCAGGGATGAATGCCATCGCAGCGACAAGAGACAGTTAGCCAGCGCCTCAGTCGCCGCTGGCGTTACGGCTGCAACAGCAACATCAAGATGGTCCATAAAATCGGATCACACCAAAGGGGTCGCGATATCGCGTTCTCAACGCTGTGGCGTAGGGGTTTTTCAGGCAAGTGGAGTCTCCGGCAGAACCTTCGTCATCAAATCTGCTAGGCCAAACGATGTTTGGACGTAGTCAATTGCCTGCCAGCCACTGTTTTCGTAAAGAACGCGCGCGTCCTCTGTTACCAAGTAGAGGCTTTTGCAACCGAGACGCAATGCCTCCTGCTCCAGCCGGTTAATCAACAACGCGGCTATTCCTTTATTGCGGTGGAATGGATGGACATACAGCGACTTAAGCCATGGGGATAGATTGGATTTTCCGTCGAAGTCACGATCAGCTAACGTGATCATTCCTGCGGGCACGGCGTTTTCAATGGCAATAAGTGTCAGTGGCATTGAACTGCTCGTTGCGGCTTCAAACTCACATCGCGTTTGTTCATATGAGCCATACGATTGACAACCCCATTGTCCGAAGGCCCAGCTTGCGCAAACGGAAAGGAAATTCGGAAATCCTTCTAGGTAATCGATCGTTACCGGAGTTTCAGCTGCCATTGGTTTCGCGATCATAGTGTCTCCATGTCTTTGCGGTCCGAGCCAACAAGGCGCGGTTAGGTCAATGAGGAAGCCCGTGCACTACCCTGATGCTATCGCACCCACCATGAATCTGGACAGTGATACCGGGACTCAAGCGGGTCGCCAGAGCGCAATTGATGATCACAAATCGGCCAAGATTTGTGGCAGTGCCGCCATGTCATTAAACAGCTTTATCGCACCTGCTTCTGCCAGTTTGTCTCCATGTCCAGGTAGGCAATGGGAGCCACCTACGAAGCCAATCACCGTCATCCCGGCAGCCACCGCCGCCTGAGTTCCAGCAACACTATCTTCAATAACAAGACAACTGCCAGCTGGCGTCTTCATATTCTGTGCTGCAAACAAAAAGAGATCCGGAGCCGGCTTACCACGCGCAACTTGCGAAGCGCTGAAGACATGGGGCCAAAAAAAATTGTGTAGGTCTGTGACTACAAGTGCCAAACAGAGCTTTGCAGTGTCACTGTTCGACGCCACGCACTTCTTCAAATTGATGGCTTGCAACGTTTGCCGAACGCCACTGGTCGCGCGCAGATCACGCGCGTAACGATTTGCGATTTCGGCCATCACGCTTTCATGGTGATCCTCTGGTAGGCGGAGGCCTCGCTCGGATTCTATGACTGAATAACTCTGCTGGTCAGTCATTCCCACGAAGCGATCATTATACTCTTCAGCGGATATGATATAGCCACACTTCGCCAACGCTTCGATGTGCACTGCGGTTGCGATAAGCTCGCTATCGACGAGGACCCCGTCGCAGTCGAAGATCAATAATTCCGGTTTTTTTAAGAACGACATACAAAGAGCCTCGTCGTAGAAATGGCTTTGAGTTTTGTCCCAGTGCAGCTTTAGATTGCCCATTGATAAAGGCGTGCTTAAAATCTGTGGGGATAGACTATTGCGGCACTGGGGAATTGTCGCGAGGCGTGGTGCTCAGTTGGAAATTGCTCCAGCGGCGATCTCCGGCCCCTGCTTATGAATTGCACTCCAAACCTTGTGAAAAGCATCTGCGTAAAGATGCATCAACTCGCCACCGTTGGGCGGCGCGATCTCGGAGACGTAGAACATCGTATCCAATATTTTCACGGTGTTTGGAAAATCGGCGGCGTTCCAGTTGTTGCGAATTTCCGGGAGATATTCAAAAACGGGCTTCGTGAGCCAAACACAGATAGGCACACCTTCGGCCTGCAGCGATTTGACGACGAAATCCCTCGCAGCCGGACCTGGCGCAAAGCCAAGCGCCTCAGGTTCAATGCGCAAAGGAAAATTGAGCACTGAATGGTCGCAGTCTGACGGGTCGAAAAGCGGAAGTATACCCGCAAGGTCGCTGATCATCTCCCATAACAGATTGCTATTGTCTCTTCGGATTTCGAGTTGCGCATCCATCTCTGTGACCCGCAGTTTCGCAATAGATGAAGAGAATACGTTGGGCCGGTAATTGTACCCTTGGGAACGAGGTGAAAATATTCGCGCTCCGCTCCGAGACGAGCTTGACAGCGATACGCGATCAACATGTGCAATTAGGTCGGCGTCCTCCGTTATGACAAATCCCAGCTCGCCAGCCCCAAGGTGTTTAGCGCCGTTTCCGGAAAGAGCGAGTGCGTCTGTATCAAGATGAGAGCCGCCGACGATTGCTTTCGCGGCTGCGATCGATTGGCAGATGTCGTCGATCACTGCAATTCCCTGAGCACGCGCAGCATGCCTTCCATCGGGGACGAGAACATTGTTCCCGAAAAGGTGGGTGATCAGAACCGCAGCGACGTTGGGGTTGAACCTCTCAGCGGCCGCCCGCTGATCAATCCCGGCCACGCTCATGTCGACATCGACGAAGACGGGTTCAAGGCCATTGATTGCAATTGGTCCTACCGCTCCCGGCCAATTCAGTGCCGCGGTAACAACTTGCTCTCCGCGCTCCTTGACGTAGTCGAGTTCAATGTGAATGGCCGCCGTTCCGCTGCCAACAGCGCGCACTTGCCACTTCCCAATCCACCTTGCAAGATTTTGCTCCAAATCGCTGACAATTGGATGATTGACGCGGTGATATTTTCCGCTATCCACAACTCCGCGAAGCGCATCCAAGTGCTTCTTCTCTGCCGCGGGCCAAGGTATGACGCGTCCCAGAGGGATCACAGGCTTCCCACCGAAAATGGCGAGCTTCTCGACTGCGCAAGCACCTTGCGCGTTGCGCGTTTTGCGCTCTGGTGCACCAAATCCGTTCATTGCATTGTCCAATCATCGTTCATTGAAATGCTGATCAGCCCTCACAATCGCTATCACCGTTTTCGCAAATGCAAAAGTTAAAAGTGAGTATAAAATCAAGTATATATGAATATATATTTGGAGATCTAAATATAGACTAGAACAGACCGGATCTCGTATTATATGGTTGCGTAGAGTAATTGGCGCAACCATTAGAGCCGCTCCGCTTCGGCTTGTCACTTCGATATTTCAATTGTTTTTTAACGATTGCTCGGACATCTGAGGTCATTGAAGAAAGCCTTGTGAGGGGATCCTTCAGGGTTTCCCACGTCACAAGACGCGTTTAAAGGAACCCCAGATGGCTCTAAGGCCATAATCCGAGACCGTCCGAATGGGGAGCTCCGGGTAGCCGGTCGATAGTGCTCACGTTGCGGCTCAGTTGGATTCATAAACAGGATCAGATGAAATGGACTCGTTGATAAGAAGACTTCAAGCTTTCCGACTTGGAGAAAATGAGAGCAGCCCTGACGATAGCCATAAAAGCGAAAGCGGTAAGGGCACTATGTTGGCTCAAAAACTAATCTCGACGGGAACTTTAGGGGCCGCAAATCGAGGACGATTGCTACAAGCATTGTACGACATAGGAGCATCTAGCAGGGCGGATCTGGCCCGCGTTACCGGTGTGACTCGAGGAACTATCGGTGGGATTGTGCAGCCTTTACTCGATCAGGGGGTGCTCGCCGAAGGAGAGGTGATCCCTCCCAATGAAACAGGCGGCAAGCCGGCTACCAAGTTGTGGTTTTCCAAGGACGCAAGGCCAATTTGCGCGGTGCTCCTGCTGCACGACCGCGTGAGTGCGTGTTTGGTCTCTTTGGAGGGCGAGGTCTATGCTCAACATGCCGTCGACTTTCCGAAGAACGTAGCAAATTCGGCCGACGCATTCCGTATTATAAGCACCTGTGTCGAAAAAGCCGTCGCATTTGGAAAGCCGATCTTGGGCATTGGTGTAGCCGTTGCAGGAATGATCAATACGGAGACTGGCACGATCGTGACCGTCAGTCTTGCGCCTTTCCTCGATGGATTTCCGCTCGAAACCGAATTGAACAAGCGGTTCGGAGTCACAGTCTGCGTCGATCAAGATACGAGGGCGTTACTCGTTGGGGATCGCTGGTTTGGACAGGGCCGCGGTCGGAGAAACTTCGCCTCGGTCTACATCGGAGAGACTTTGGGCGGAGCGCTTTACCTTGATGGACATCTCTATCGCGGACCCGCAGGTGCGGGTGGTGAAATCGGTCATACGACCGTAGACATCAAAGGTCGGATGTGCCAGTGCGGCAGACGCGGATGCTGGGAAACGATCGCCAGCTCGAAGTGGTTAAGGACCGAAGCTAAGGTCAGGCGGTTGCCACGACCTCTCTCCCTGGATGTGAGCCGATTGTTGACGCTGGCCGACAAGGACGTGCCGGGCGCAAGAGAACTCATTCGCGACTACACGTTCAATATTGCGGTTGGCCTGGCGAACCTCCAGCAGTTTATGGCGCCGAATTTCATTGTTATTCACGGGGACATCGTACGGGGGGGAGGCCCCATTCTTCGTCTGATTCAGGAAAGCTTCCACGATCTGGTATTCCATCGCCCAGGTGATGATATCGCCCTTGTCTTCGGAGATGGCGAATGCCTGGCTGCTCTACGCGGTGCCGCCAGTCTGCTTCTATCTGAATTGCTGAATTTCGTCATCTAACGGCCTCCGCATGCGATCCTCGGCTATGTATTGAGCGGCGCCAAAACGGAGCTGTCGAGCTATCTCGATGTTCCGACTGGGTGCGCACCCTTTCCCAGTATAAGTCGCGGTGGCGAAGACATTGACGCTGTCCCGGCGTTGGTCTGATCGGTTCGCTGCTCAGAGATCCCACTGCCGATGTCAAACTGAAACCGGGCGACGATCGACCGCAGCCGCTTTGCCTCTGCGGCAAGTGCAGTACTTGCAGCCGTGGACTCCTCCGCCAAGGCAGCATTTTGCTGCGTAACTTGATCCAGTTGATTGATGGTCCGATTGATCTCGGAAAGAGTTGCCGACTGCTCATTGGAAGCAACCGTGACTGCATCAAGCTGGGTGTTGATCAACACGATTTGTTCCTCGATTATCTTGAGCGTCTCACCGGTATCGCAAACCAGCGTGACGCCACTGCTGACCTCGTCAACGGAATTGAGGATCAGGTCCTTTATCTCCTTTGCTGCGTGCGCTGAGCGTTGAGCAAGCTCGCGCACCTCCTGCGCAACGACTGCAAAGCCCTTTCCGGCCTCGCCGGACCGTGCCGCTTCAACGCCTGCATTGAGGGCCAGGAGATTGGTCTGAAACGCGATTTCGTCGATCACGCCGACAATAGCCGATATCTGCGAGGAAGAATGTTCGATGCGCTGCATTGCTGCGACAGCGCTGGAAACGACTTTCCCGGAATGACGGGCGGATTTGTTCGCCTCGACCGCAACGTGTCGGGCTTCCGCCGTGCGCGTGCTAGAGCTGGCGATATTCTGGGTGATCTGATCCAGGGAGGCGGCAGTTTCCTCCAGAGAAGCGGCCTGATGCTCAGTCCGCCGGGACAGGTCCTGCGCGCTCAAAGCGATCTCCTGCGCGCCCTCATTTATCGATCCGGTAGTGTGCGACACGGCTCTCAGGCTTTCAGCGAGTTGAACAACAGCGGCATTGAAGTTTGCGCGCAATGGTTCGAAATCCTCAGCGAAACTGACGTCGAGCCTGAACACGAGGTTGCCGCCCGCAAGCTGCTTCAGACCCTCAGCCAGCCCGGCCGTGGCCTCGGCCATATCACGTGCCCGCTGGCGCTCGGTGTCGGCTATGCGGGTACGTTCGATCTCGCTTGCCCCACGACTGGCCTCTACATCCTTTTCGAGATCGCGTGTCCGCAACTCGTTGTCCTTAAAGATTTGCACTGCGCGGGCCATGGATCCGATCTCGTCACGGCGGATCGTTCCCTCAACAGACAACGTCAGATCGCCCTCGGCAATGACTTTCATCGTCGAAACCATCTGCTTGATAGGTTTGACCAACCAGGAGCGAATTGTGATGAAACCAAAGCATGAGACGGCGAGCAGTGCGGCAATAGCTGCTCCTAAACTCACTACTGAGGTGTCACCGACAATGCGTAAAACATCAGCACGCTTTTGCTCCGCGTCTGAAGCGAGTTCTTCCGTCACGGACGTAAACCTCGGTGAAATGGCAGCGAAGGCGGGTTGACATAAAGTCAGATAGAGTTGCTGTACCATGGCAAGCTCGGCTTCACTGGTCGCGCCGCGGGCCACAGCGATCGCTGCACCACACGTGTCGGTCAGGACAGAGAATCCATCCGCCTTCAACTTCGGCAGTTCGCCCTGCTCGGGAACTGCCTGGACAGCCAGATCCATGAACCTGACGAAGTTCTCTCGCGCGTCATTCAGACCTGCTTCTGCCCGCGCCCTCGCTTCTTTCGACCGCGTCATCACCATGTCGCTGATGCTGGCACGCGCCGTTTCGAGACTTCTGTTTGACTGTGTCAATCGAAGCGCTGCAGATGCATCCCGGTCGAGAAGCCCTTGGTAACTATCGTTTACCGCAAGCATCTGGCGGCTCTGATAGAATGTCAGTCCCAGCGCCGTGACACCAAAAATGGCCATGATGACAAAGAACTTCCCGACAATGGAAACATGTTTCACAAGCCACTCCTCTAAGCTCTGTCACGGTGCATGAATGTTCAGGTTCTGCATTTCAAAATTCGGAATCCGAAGAAAAAAATGGCTGCCGCCGACCTCGTATTCGACGACAGCCAAGTTGCCTGGGAGGGCAGGAGAAAAGACTTGAATTCCTAGTGAGGCGATAATTTGCGGATGTTCTGTCAGTCTCGGATCGCAGTTCCGGTTACCGGATCGAACCAGTGCAATTTTTCCAGATCGACAGTGAGCGGCAAATGTTGGTTGGGACGCGGTGTGAGCGCCGGTGGGATCCGCGCGACAAGTCGGTTCTTACCTTTATTTGTAAAGTCTTCGGTATCTTCGGCATCGTTTACGTTGACCGGCGGTGACGCGATGTCGAAAAAGACGAAGGTGTCGGCTCCCAGCGCTTCGGCAACCGGGACCTGCTCGTTGAAGAGGGCTTCAGACGCGGGGCAAACCAGAAACATCTCCGGGCGAATTCCAACGATGACCTGCCGGCCTATATATTCCGAAAGTGCCGGCTTGGCGGCGACGGAGAAGGATATCTGCGTTCCAGTTACCGCAGCTTTGAGTGCCCCGGCTTCCGCAGTCAGCTCGACGCGCACAAAATTCATCGCGGGCGATCCGATGAAGCCCGCGACAAAGAGGTTGGCGGGCTTGTCGTAGAGCATTTGCGGGGTGTCGACCTGCTGAAGATTGCTCTCCTCTCCATTGAATACTGGCTTCAGCACAGCGACACGATCGCCCATGGTCATGGCTTCGACCTGGTCGTGGGTTACGTAGAGCGTCGTTACACCGAGCCGCTGGTTGAGCAGCTTCAGTTCGCCGCGCATCTGTACGCGGAGCTTGGCATCAAGGTTTGAAAGCGGCTCGTCCATCAGGAAGGCCATGGGATGGCGAACGATCGCCCGACCCATTGCCACACGTTGCCGCTGGCCACCCGACAACGCCCCTGGTTTGCGTTCGAGATAGCGAGTAAGGTCGAGCATTTCCGCCGCGTCACGCACCAGCTTATCGATCTTGTCCTTGGGCATTTTGCGCTGCTGCAGACCGAAGGCCATATTGTCGTAGACAGTCATATGGGGGTAAAGCGCGTAGTTCTGAAAAACCATCGCGATATCCCGGTCCTGGGGCTCAGTCTCGGTGACATTAGCGTCATCCATGAGCAATCGGCCGCTGTTGAGCGTTTCAAGACCCGCTGCTATCCGTAATAATGTCGACTTGCCACAACCGGACGGGCCGACCAACACGACGAATTCTCCGTTGGCGACCGAAAAACTTACATTCGCAACGGCAACGGTTCCGTCCGGAAAGGTCTTGCCGATCCCGTCGAAGGTCATGGACGCCATTTTTATTTACTCCCCGTATTTTCAAGCGAGGCAAGCCGCACTGTTCGTGCGGACATGCCCCGCGCTTTTGGTTCCGGCTCTAGCCGATGTTCACAGCCTTGCCGGTCGCGACGGATTCCTCGATGGCTGCGAGGGTCTTGGTGTTCGCCAGGCCGTCCTGTGCATCTGCCAGTAGCGGAGCGTCGCGCACGACGCTATCGACAAAGCGAGCGATGGATTCCAGGACAAAGCCGCCGATGCGCGTCGCGCCGGTTGGTGTTATGCCGATATAGTCATTGTATTTTAGTCCGCCGTCGACGATCTTGCGCAGGCCGCCATTGTGGGTGGGGTCCGCCTGGACCTGGCCCTTTTCACCGACAAACTCGATCTTGAAATCGACAAGCGAAGGATTGTCACGCGACAGGATCCAGCTGTTCTCCATGGTCACCACCGTGCCCTTGGAAAATTCAAGCACCGAGACATGGAAATCCTTTGTATCCACGCCGCCGGCGGACAGGGTCCCCGAGCGGGCGACGGAATAAACCCGTACGACCTCGTCCGCCAGGATGAAGCGCAGGACATCCACCAGATGACTGCCCAGGAACCAGAGTGCAGAAGACTTCGCGGCCCAGCTCAGCATTTCGAACGGAACGAATGTCGTATTCGAGAGACGCGCAGTGCCATGCTTTGCCAAGCCGATCTGACCGTCTTGAATCATGTCACGAACCTGGGCGAGAATTGGATTCACACGATTATGGAAATCAATCATCAGCTTGCCCTTGGACTTTGCGGCGGCCGCAGCAATTTCCTCGGCTTCGCGCACTGTCGTCGCAAGCGGTTTTTCGCTCAATACGTGTTTGTCGGCTTTCAGAGCGGCCAGAATGATCGGCGTGTGGGTAAAGTCAGGTGTCGCAACCGAGATGGCATCGATCTGATCGCTTGAGATCAGCTTCTGATAGTCGGTAAAGGCCTGCGTTGCGCGGTAGGTTTCCTTCATCTTCAGCGCCCTGCCCTCATCGAGGTCACAGACGCCGACCAGCTCGGTCTCCGGCAAGACATTAAAAGTATGGGCATGATTGCCGCCCCAAAGACCGGCGCCGATGACGCCCATTCGCAGTTTGTTCATTGCATTACTCCATTCATAAGGGAAAGCTCAGCCCTTCACCGAACCGAAGGTGAGGCCTCGAACGACGTATCGATCGAAAACAAGGAAGATGATCATCGGCGGTATCATCGCGAGCAGCGCAGCGGCGGCGATGTAGTTCCACGTCACACCGCTTGTCGCGAAATATCCAAGTGTTCCGATCGGGAGGGTGGCGGTGGAGCGAGAACTCAGCACCAGCGGGAAAGCCGCGTTGTTCCATGCGAACACGAAGGCAAACATCGAGGTTACGATGATGCCGGGACGAACGATCGGTAGCGTGATCCGCAACATAATCGTGTACCATCGAGCGCCGTCGACCCGGGCAGCCTCCTCCAGTTCCACCGGCACCTCGTCGATGAAACTCTTCATCAACCAGACGGAAAACGGGATCGTCAGCGTCTGCAGAACGAGGACCATCGAGAAGTAGGAACCCTGGAGACCGATGCGCGTGATGAGGATGAAATAAGGGATCAGGAACGCGACTGGCGGGGCCATCAGCAAGCCGAGGTACCACAACATGATGTTTTTCTTGCCGCGCAGCTTGAAGCGGGACAACGCGTAGGCAGCAGGAACGGAAAAGGGCAGATTGAGTAACACGGCGCCGATTGCGACGATCAGGCTGTTGACCAGTTGCGGTGCGTTGGTGCCGGGATCGACGAGGATGTGCCGGAATGCGTCGAGATTAGGCTCGAAGGTAATTTGCGGCGGCATGGTGAAGGCCGTTTCGGCCGGGCGAACGGCAAGAGCGATAAACCACAGGATCGGCCCAACGAAGATTGCCAGGAAGAGGAGGCCGGCGGCGTAGGTGAGTGCCGTGTTGAAGCTTGTGCGACGACGGGACATTTTACCACTCCTCGTTTCTGAACGCGAAGAAGACGTAGAGGGCAACGATGACATTGACGATCAGCACTGTGATCCAGGTCATTGCGCTGACAAGGCCAATGTTGAAGTTGACGAGGCCCTGCTCGTAGAGCGAGTATCCAAGGGTGCGCGTGGAAGTACCCGGTCCGCCGCGAGTGAGCACAAGCACCGTGTCGAAGGTGTTGAAGATCTGCATGAAGCGAAGCATGACGATGATGATCGCGGTGCGCTTGATCAGCGGCAGCTTGATACGCATCAGGATTGTCCAGGCGGAAGCCCGATCCAGTCGCGCGGCCTCCAAGATTTCGTCAGGAACGGCTAAGAGGCTTGCGTAGAGGACGATTGCAAAGAACGGCGTCCATTGCCAGATGTCGACGAAGAGGATTGCCGCAAGTGCGGTTGAAGGCGAGCCAAGAATTCCCTCTGCCGGCACCGGTAGCCAAAGCGACTGCAACACCCAGCTCAACAGTCCACCGCCTGGATCATAGAGATAGCGGAACAAAAATCCGACGACGATAGGGGCAATCGTGGTGGGGAGGATCAGCAGGGCACGCACGACGTTCATGCCAGGCAGTACCTTGAGCAGGATGAGGGCGATCGCCAGGCCAAACGTGAACTCAAGTGTCGTGCCTAGGATCGACAGGATCAAGGTGTTGGTCAGTGCGGCGCGAAAGTCAAAGGCGTTAAAGGCCTGCACATAATTCTCGAAGCCAACGAACTGAAGCGGCTCCGGGCCGATTTGCAGGTTCCAGAAGTAGAAGCTCGATCGTAGGGCAAACAGTAAGGGGTAGGCGATCAGAGCGAGCAGCATCACGACCGAAGGCGCGATCAGCAAGTATGGCAGGTTTCGTCGGATAAAGCTCTTCCGGGCGGGCCTGAAGGCTCGCGGTGAGCGAACAGTTGTCGTGTGCATTGGCAGATCCAGTTCTTCTTCAAGTAGCTGCCGGCGCGATCGCTGTCGCGCCGGCCCGAGGAGAACTCTATTACCTCTTGGCGATCAGGGCTTTGGCCCTGTCAAGAGTGTCTGCGTAGCTGGCTTTTTGATAAGGGATCATGAGATTACCCTTCAGGATGCTCTCGAACAGGCTGTTGGCACGTTCAAGGCCGGTCTTCGGCTCTTCGCTACCGGTCAAAAGCTGGTTCAATGTGAGGCCCAGCACGCTTTCAATGGCCGTGTAACCAGGTACAGGCGGGCGTGTGACCTTGCCGTTGCCCTGCTTCATCATCGCATACTGCACATCGAGGTACGGATAGAGCGCTTTGACTTCCTCGTCTTCGTAGAGTGAAACGCGCGCAAAGTCGGAGAATTGGTAGTTAAGGTCCGGCCAAAGAGCCATTTTCTTCTGCGTGGTTTTCGAGGTCGCCCATTTGATGAAGGCGTAGCCTGCTTCTTGCCTTTCGGAACTGGATGGGATGCCAAGGCTCCATCCGCCGAGACTGACCGTCTGAGGCACGCCCTCAGCCTTTGGCAAGGCCGCCGTCGCGTACTTGTCCATCACGTCCGACTTCTTGCCGGTCATGTAGCCCGAGTTTTTGATCAGGTAGAAGTACGGCGTCCACCAGTAGAACATCCCGATGTCACCTTTTGCAAAACGGGTGCCGGCGTCGAACCAGACATAGTTGATCGCTTCAGGCGGAGACAGCTTGTAGAGCTGCCTATAGACTTCAACAGATTTGACCCAGGCGGGGCTTGTCAGCTGCGGAGAGAAATCCCACAAGTCGGCAGGGAATGATTTGAACCAGTTCGCACCGTGGCTTGCCGACACCTGCGTAAACATGTGGACGATCGGCGACGGTTGAGAGCCGCAGACCACCGTGGGAAACAACGGTTTGCCGCCAAATGACTTGCCTTCCATCGACTTCAGTGTGTCGACATATTTCGTCCAGGTCCAGTCTTCCGAGGTCTTGGTCGGCGGCGCTGCGATGCCGAGTTCGTCAAACACGTCCTTGCGGTACATGACGCCCTGTGCATAAGCGGCGATCGGCAATGTGCCGATCTGGCCGCGCCACATATTCGAGGAGTAAAGGACCTCCGGGATGAAATCGGAGAGATCGAATTCACTGTCCTTGGCAATAAAATCGTTCAGCGAGATGATCCATCCATTGTCGATGTACTGCCCGAGCCACATCTGATCGACAACAATGACGTCGGCGTCTGAGGTTTTGGCGACAAAGGCAGACACGAGGCGCGATTGAAGGGCGTCATAGGAGAGACTCTCCAGTTCGACCTTGATGCCGGTTTCTTTCTCGTATTCCGGCACCAGCGCCTTCATCGAGAAAAAGAATGGGTCTTCAACGGACAGGACGCGAACCGTGTTCGCATCCTGCGCGGCCCCGCGCCGTGGAATGGCCAGTGATCCCGCGCCAGCCACAAGAGCTGCGACGGAAGCGCTTTTCAGCAGGTCACGTCGCGACATATTTCCGATATCGATTGTCATAAACAGCCTCCTCAGTTGCTTCGTATCCCAACCTCGGCCCCTTCAGCGGAGCCACCGGGCTTCCGCTTGTCGATCTGAGATTGCTACCCCTAATTTGCTTTTTGTAAGCAGTTAGTTTGTACCTCGCACAAACTTATGTTAGTGTCAACAAGTTGTCGCCAAAATTTTCGCCGAACCGCCCTTGTCATCGACATCCTGCTTGCATCACCGGAAGGGACCTTTGCTGTATGGCCGTTCGATAATGTACGGGCTAAAAGGATCCGGTAGATTGGAGAAGAGAAGTGAAGTTTGAGAGCCAGCCGTCCTATTCGTTGGGCCAGCGCACCCCTGCCACCAGAGAAGTCGCCGCCGGCGAGAACAGCGGCAACGTGACGCTTGTCTCCCAATCGGCACTCGGCGCCATAAACCGCGGTCGCGTACTTCAAGCTTTGTATGATAACGGACCCAAAAGCCGGGCGGACCTCGCTCGACTCGCGGGCGTCAACCGGACTACGATCACCGGTATTGTGCAGCCGATGATCGAAGACCAGCTTCTTATCGAGGGAGATGCGTCGCCTTCCGACGTCAAAGGCGGCAAGCCGGCTCGTCCGCTTTATTTTAACCCCGATGCACCGATGCTTGGCGCAGTCCTCCTTCTGCCCGGCACGATACAATCATGCCTCGTGGCCTTAACCGGCGAGATCAAGGCCGTTACGAAAGCTGAGTTTGATCCGCATGGCGACACAGAAGCATTCATCGCTGTCATGACCAAGACGCTTACTGCCACACTGTCTCAGGCCCAGCAGGCGCCGTTTGGCATTGGCGTGGCTTCTGCTGGAATGATCGACAGTGACAAAGGAACAATTCTTACCGTCAACCTTGCTCCCGTTCTAACGGGACTACCTCTTGTAGCGCTACTACAAGAACGCTTCTCTCTTCCCGTTGTTATCGATCATCACCCTCGTGCCTTGCTTGTTGGGGACAGATGGTTCGGGCCCGGCCGCGGCCAACAAAATTTTGCCGCGGTCTATACCGGCGAGGTGCTCGGCGGCGCCTTCTTCATCGACGGCAAGGTCTATCGTGGACTCGCCGGATCCGGCGGTGAGCTCGGGCACAGCGTGGTTCAGATCGACGGTGCCCTTTGTAATTGTGGAAAGCACGGTTGCTGGGAGACGGTAGCTGCCCTTCCGTGGCTACGAAAAGAAGCCGTCCGAATGGGCTTGCCACATCCCCGAAGCGTCACCTGTGCCAGACTGGTCAAGGAAACAGACGAAGGCTCGAATGCGGCAGAGGAACTTCTCGACCGTTATACACGCAACGTGGCGTTCGGCATCGTCAACCTGCAGCAAACACTGTCCCTCAACTCCTACGTCCTTCACGGAGACGTCGCCGGAGGCGGAATGAAGGCTGCGGAGCTGATCAGACGGCATGTCGAGCAGCTAGTGGTAAAGAGACCTGGTCAGGAGATATCAATCACAGTGAATGGTATCGGCGAAGGCCATACGGCTCTGCGTGGCGCCGCGGGTCTGGTTTTATCCAGCCACCTAAAGCTAGTCATTTGAGGTTTTACAGGGAACCGACCTGTAAGGAAGGGAGGTTCCCGTCTGGGTCTGCCCGGTAGACTCCCGAAGACACTCAGGCGCGCCGTCGAATTATCTAGGGTCGGGATTTGGGCTTGCGACCGTTAAGGTAGGGACTGCCATCGTCTGCGACGGCGGCTGAAAAGAGAGAGGCAAAGAACGGAATGCAGGCGGCCCCGATCGCGCCGGCGCGAGGGCCAAGTCGGGAGGCCTCGACTGCAGCAACCTCCAAGCCGCGCGACGGACCAAGGATTGGCTGACTGGAAATTGCACCCACCAGCTTGTCTGTCACGAGTTCTGGCAGCCGTCCCCCAAGGACAATCAGCGCGGGGTCGAACATCGCCGTTGCAACACGTACTGTCTCGCTGAGCTGCTTTCCGGCGCGTTCTACCCAGGCTCCTAAAGCCACTTCGGCGCTGTCTGGCAACCGCTCGAGATCGACGAAGTCGTGGATGGCGAAGCCGGCACCGTTGAGGGTGGCAAAAAGGTCTTGGCCGGATGGGCGCGGCTGGTCGTACGGGTAGAGAACTCCGGGCAGGCAGGCGTTTCCATTGACACCGCGGTACGGTCGTCCGTCGATAACCGCCCCTCCCCCGACACCGTGTCCAATGTGAATGAAGAACATCGGATCAGGCTGCGGGATGCGTCCGCCGAACACATATTCTCCGAGCGCTGCAGCTGTTCCATCATTCTCGATGTAATAGGGCGCTTCGAAAGTCGCTTTAAAAGCTTGGTCCGCCTCACCATCATCGAAAGCCGGGAAGAAGCTATGGGCCTTGAGGATGTTCGACATCGTGCCGAAATTGCCGGGCACCGAGCAGCCGACCCCCAGAAGGCGATCCTTAGGCATACCAAGGTCGGCCAGCATCACCGCGATAGCCGCCTGCGCCGCGCCTGCCACCGACAAAGCCGTGCTGGTCTCGATGTCGACTGATAGGGAGGTAAGAATCTTTCCCGCTAGATCAACGATTGCTACCTCCATTCGGGAGACCGAGAATGTTATTCCCGCGGAAAGATACCGGTCAGCCCGCAGGCTCAGCAAGCGCCGAGGCTGGCCTTGGGCGCCGGTCCGCTCGACCACCTCGATCAGAAGTCCGATCTCAATTAAGCGACCTATCAGCCGAGTGACAGAAGCTCCTGTCATGCCGGACCGTTCGGCCAGGTCGACGCGCGCAATCTTCTTGCCCACGAAAATCAGTTCGACCAGTCGTCGTTCGTTCCGTGAAAGGTCCATTGGTTCCAAGAGTGCCTCAAATGGTTAGCAGCCAAAGAGCTATTGCAATATATATTAAATTACGCAATGTAATTAAACTGTCATAAAGCTTCATTAAGAACGCGCCAAGTCGGAGATGACCGGCCAATCTGAAACGAGAGGAACACCATGCATCAGATCAAACGCTTATTGACCCTGGCAGCCGTGCTGATCGCGGTGACCTCTCCGGCCTTGGCCAATAGTCTTGTCGTTTATTCCCCTCAGGGAGAAGAGAACGTTCAGTGGATAGTCGACCAGGCTAAAGCCGCCGGTTACGATGTGCAGGTTCTGCGCGCACCCGGAGGAGAACTTTTTGATCGGCTGGTCGCCGAGAAGAACAACCCCCAGGCCGATGTCGTACTCGGCATGGTCGACACGTCTATGGCTCTGCTCAAAAAGAACGGCCTGTTCCAGCCATACACACCAGCCTGGGCGGCGGACCTCCCTGCGCAATACAAGGACAAAGAAGGCATTGTCTACAAATTCTGGAGCACACCGGTCGTCATAGCCTATGATTCCGAAAAGCTTGCCGCTGAGCGGGCGCCGAAAAGTTGGCTGGACCTGACAAGGGGCGAATACAAAGGCAAATACGTCATCGGCAACACCGCCTGGCAGACGACAAGGGTCTATCTGGCCGGTATCTTGGCCCGGTTCCTCGACGACAAGGGCGAAGTCACTCAGGCTGGATGGGATTTTCTTGGCGCATTCTATGCGAACGCGATCGTTGTCGATGACGCCGATGCGCGCAAGGAAGCCTTCAAATCGGGCGGTGCGGTCATCAATCTGAACTGGTTCGGCGGCGTCATCAAGGACGCCAGGGAACTCGGCATGCAAGTCAAGGTCATTGACCCGGAAGGTGGCACGCCCGTCATCTCCGAAGGCGTGGCGATCATGGCCGGAACCGATCAGTTGGAGCAGGCAAAGGCATTCGTCGACTGGTTCGGCTCTGCCGATGTCATGGCCGGCTACGCCAAAAAGTTCGGTCAGGTTCCGGTGCTGCCGGCGGCGCTGGCTAAATCACCGCCAGAGGTGCAGGCGAATGCGGAACTAGTCAAGGCTCAGCCTATCGACTGGGATGCCGTCGCGCCCAAACTGGACGGCTGGTTGCAGAAGATCGAGCTTGAAATCCGGTGAGCATGTAGGACCGGGCGATGCAGATCGCCAGGCTTCACAGGAGTATGATCATGCCGACCCCGATCCTCATCATCGATAAACTGCATATTGGCTATGGCGATAAGGTAGTCATCCGCGACCTCTCGCTTGAAATTCACGAAGGCGAGTTCGTTGCTCTGCTCGGGGCTTCCGGCAGTGGGAAATCCAGCGTTCTAAGGACCCTCGCCGGCTTTCATTCGGCAATGAGCGGGCGGATTATCCTTGAAGGAAAAGATATCACCAACGAGCCTCCGGAGCGCCGCAATGTCGGCATGGTATTCCAGAACTATGCGCTGTTTCCAACGATGACGGCGTTCGAAAACATCGCCTTTGCTTTGCGTGTCGCGAAGATGCCGCAGAGCGAGATCGGCAGGCGCGTCGCCGAGATCGCCGAAACATCGGGGATTACGGAGCAACTGCACAAGAAGCCAGTGGCCATGTCAGGCGGGCAACAACAGCGAGTTGCGATTGCGCGCGCGCTCGTCGCGGGCTCCAAGGTGCTTTTGTTCGACGAACCATTGTCCAATCTCGACGCCAAGGTACGAGTGACGATGCGCCGCGAGATCAAGAGGCTCCAGCGGGAGTTTGGCTTCACGGCAGTCTTTGTTACGCATGATCAGGAAGATGCACTCACGATGTCCGACACGATCGTCGTGCTGGCGAACGGTGGCGTTGAACAGATCGGTGACGGGCGTACTCTTTACCGAAAACCCGCGACGCCGTTCATCTGCGAGTTCGTCGGCGCCGCCAACGAACTGCCTACGCCGCTTGCCAGGCAAATCCTGGGCGGCGACATTCGAGGGCGCATCTTTGTCCGCCACGAAGATGTGTTCGTCGGGAAGGCGGTAGAAGTCGGGTCGCGGGCGATCGTCCGCCACGTGGAATTCCTTGGCGCCCACAGCCGTATCGACCTGGATACCGGCGGTTATTTCATTTCGGCCGCCAGGATGGGGCACGAGTTACCCGAAATCGGTGAGACCGTGTCCTGGACGATCCGCCCGGGCTCGGCGCATATCTTCGAGGAAGCGGACAGATGAACCGCGCGGCTGCCGTCGAGCGCGTAGTCTATTGGATCGGGTTGGCGGCCCTGATCTGGATCGTCGTCACCTTCCTGATACTGCCGCTCGTCGCGTCACTTCATGCGGCATTTTTCAAGCACGGCAGCCTGGTGGTCGGCCAGACCCTAAGCGAACTTTCAAGATCACGAAGAGTGCGCGCTGCCCTTTGGAACACGGCTTGGATGACGTCAGCGACCATGGTCACGGTGACCATTGTCGGGATTTTCCAGGTCGTCGTCCTTGAATATTTTCACGTACGCGGTCGCGCGCTCTTGAAAATCGCCTATGCAACGCCGCTGGTCTTCGGCAGTGTCGTTGCGGCGGCGGGCTATAACTTCACCTATGGTCCCGGCGGTGCGGTGACACATCTGGTGAAGGCGATCGTTTCCAGCCTCCCGCAAGACTGGTTCATCGGCTGGTTTGGCGTGCTCTTCACGCATACCTTTCTGATGACCAACTTTTACTATCTTTTTCTGCGCGCTGCGATGCGCCGCGTCGACCACGCAACCATCGAAGCCGCGCGCAGTATGGGTGCCTCGGAATATACGATCCTGTGGCGTGTGGTACTGCCCGCAATCATGCCGACGCTCCTCGCTGTCACCCTTCTTACCCTTTACACCGCGATCAGCTCTTTCGCCGCCCCTCAGGTGCTGGGCGGTCGCGATTTCCACATGCTGAGCCAGATGGTGCTGACTCTGAACAGCCTGCGCCGTCCCGACATGGCCGCCTTACTGGCGCTTATGATGGGACTGTGTCTCATGGCGCTTATCCTGCTGTCTCAATATTACGAAGCGCGCGGCTCCTATGTCGGCGGCGCGAAAGCGACTGCGCCCATCCAGCTACGCAAAATTTGCAGCCCGATCGGCAATACAGTGCTACACTTTTTTGCCTATCTTCTTGTGGCTATTTATGCGGTGCCGATCGCTCTTGTCGTACTCTTCTCCTTCGCCCCGGCCGCGAGCATCGGCATCGAAGTGATCCCATCCAGCCTGACCCTGAAGAACTATGCCCGCGTCTTTACCGAAGGCACCGCCTTTCTTCCGTTCTTCAACTCCATAGTGATGAGCCTTGTCGCGGTATCGGCGGCGCTGGTCGTTACGCTGTTTGCTGTCCCGGTTATTCTTGGCCGGCGCAGTTGGCTGACGCGCCTTCTAGACATCACTTTCTTCCTGCCATGGGTAGTTCCTAGTGTTCTGCTCGCTGTCGGGCTGATCGTCACCTTCGACACGCCAAACCCGCTCGTTGGAAACGCAGTCCTCCTCGGCGGCTACTGGCTCCTGCCGATTGGCTACGCCATCGTCGCCTTGCCGCTTATGGTGAGGTTCCTGCGGGCAGCCTTCGTAGGAATCGATCCGGCCTATAACGAGGCGGCCCGCTCGATGGGCGCCACTGGTCTTTATCGCTATCGCCGCATCATTCTGCCGATAGTGGCGCCGACTGTAATCCTCGTCGCCGGGATGGCCTTCAACGATCTCCTGTCGGAATACCCCCTGTCGGCGTTTCTATACAACGTCAACAACAAACCGCTGCCGATTGCAATCGTAGACAGCTCGCTGTCTGTCGATCCTGAGCAGGCAGCGCTCAACCTTGTCTATGTCACTCTGATCATGGCGTTTTCACTGGCGATCATTCTGTTGGCCGAGCGCATCGGCCTTGGCAAAGGTCCAGAAACCACAACATTGTAGAACCGGAGACTGATCCATTGGATACCTGCATCACCGTCTGGCATTGGCCGCACCAGGAGCGTTGGTACGACGAAGGCATTCGCAACTCGCTCACCCTCATCAAGGAAGCTGGCTTCACACACATCAACTGGAATCCCGACTCCGGCAGTTCGTACTGGCTAGGCGACGCCGAGATCGAGTTTACAAGCAGGATCGTGGCCGATGCTGGGCTGAAAGTGCACTCGGTTCATGGCAGCAATGGCCGCAATCCTATCACCGAGATCGGCCACAAAAACCCTGGCCCTTTCGCGATGGAGACGCGCAAGGACTTCCTGTCGCCGCATGAATGGCAGCGCCGCAGCGGAGTCGAGCTGTTGCGTAACCGTGTCGACCTGGCGGCCGCGTTCCAGTCCCCCAATATTGTTCTGCACATCGATATCAACGACAACGTCTTCGGCAGCGAAGCCGCCGAACGAGCTTTCTTCGACCCCCTTTTCCAGTCTCTCGACGAGATCAGGCCTTACTGCGTCGAAAAGGGCATCCAGATTGCCGCGGAAACTCTTCTTTGCGCCAACGCTCAGAATTTCCTCAACCTCTATGATCGACTGTTCGCCCGATACGGCAAGGAGTTCATCGGCGTCTGCTTCGATTGTGGCCACTGGGAACTGATCGAGCCAGGCAAGCTCAGCGTGCTTGAGCGTTTCGCGGATCGCCTCATCGCTACTCACATTCACGACAATTTCGGAGCAATGGATAACCATCTCTTGCCATTCGATGGACGATTAGATTGGCACACGATCACCTCGGCGATCGCCGCAACTCCTTATCAGACTCCGCTCAACTTCGAGACGCCAATGGACCGGTATGGGATTCCAGAATCCGCCTAC
Organism: Rhizobium beringeri; assembly: GCF_004306515.1. Lineage (NCBI taxonomy): Bacteria > Pseudomonadati > Pseudomonadota > Alphaproteobacteria > Hyphomicrobiales > Rhizobiaceae > Rhizobium > Rhizobium beringeri. The sequence continues at coordinate 141,082 of NZ_SILG01000005.1, forward strand.
TATCGCCGCGCTCACAGTGTTGCTGTTAGGCTCGAGGAGATGGTCGCCGAGGCGCGCGCGAGGCAAAGCGCATGATGGCGAATACTCTTACCCTCGACACTTCTCGGTAGCAGCGTTGACGCCTGAACAGTTCCAGGCCCGGATGGATGGACAGTCTAGACCAAAGAATCTGTCGGCTTCGTCGGTGTCATCGATCAATCGGCAGAGATCCTCGCCGGCGACTGCTGGCTAGCGACGTTTCAGGCCACTTGCCTCGAGAGCCGTCTGCTGCGGCGGGAGTTTCTTCGACATGTCCCACTGAATCATAAACCCCCAGCCAAGGCCAGGGGTTTTGTCAGCACTCTGAATGCGGGGAATTTCCCGCCGCTTCCATGTTATCTTGGATAAGCCGGCTTACGCCATGGCCTTCTGCAGGTTCTCGTCGATCTTGTCGAGGAAGGCAGTGGTCGAGAGCCACGGCTGGTCGTGGCCGATCAGCCGCGCCAGGTCCTTGGTCATGAAACCGGATTCGACAGTGTCGACGCAGACCTTTTCGAGCGTTGCGGCGAAGCGGGCAAGCTCGGCATTGTCGTCGAGCTTGGCGCGATGCGCCAGGCCACGCGTCCAGGCGAAGATCGAGGCGATCGAGTTCGTCGAGGTTTCCTGGCCCTTCTGGTGCTGGCGGTAGTGGCGCGTCACCGTGCCGTGGGCAGCTTCGGCTTCCACCGTCTTGCCGTCGGGCGTGAGCAGTACCGAGGTCATCAGGCCGAGCGAGCCAAAACCCTGGGCGACCGTATCGGACTGGACATCGCCGTCATAATTCTTGCATGCCCAGACATAGCCGCCCGACCACTTCAGCGCAGAGGCGACCATGTCGTCGATCAGGCGGTGTTCGTAGGTGATGCCGACTTCGTTGAACTGATCCTTGAATTCGGTCTGGTAGATCTCTTCGAAGATATCCTTGAAGCGACCGTCATAGGCCTTGAGAATGGTGTTCTTAGTCGACAGGTAAACTGGCCATTTGCGCATCAGGCCGTACATCATCGAAGCGCGGGCGAATTCGCGGATCGACTCGTCGAGATTGTACATCGCCATGGCAACGCCCGAGCCGGGGGCGTCGAAGACGTCCTTCTCGATAACCGTGCCGTCTTCGCCGACGAACTTGATCGTCAGCTTGCCCTTGCCGGGGAAGCGGAAGTCGGTGGCACGGTACTGGTCGCCGAAGGCATGGCGGCCGACAACGATCGGCTTGGTCCAGCCGGGAACCAGGCGCGGCACATTCTTGCAGATGATCGGTTCGCGGAAGATGACGCCGCCGAGAATGTTGCGGATCGTGCCATTCGGGCTCTTCCACATCTGCTTGAGATTGAATTCCTTGACGCGGTCTTCGTCCGGCGTAATCGTCGCGCACTTGATGCCGACGCCGTACTTCTTGATGGCGTTGGCGGCATCGACGGTGACCTGGTCGTTGGTGGCGTCGCGGTTTTCGACCGAGAGGTCGAAATAGTCGATGTCTAGGTCGAGATACGGATGGATCAGCTTATCCTTGATGAGCTGCCAGATGATGCGCGTCATTTCATCGCCGTCGAGATCGGCGACGGGATTGGCGACCTTGATCTTGTTCATGTATCTGCCTCGTTCGAGCTTCAATGGGGACCGGCGTCCCGGGTGGGTGATGTGATGAGGAGCGCTATAGCCTGAAGCGCTTGGGCCGGCCGGCCTCGCATGGCTGCGTTCGCCTGCACTTCGAGAATGCCGCCCAGTTCTTCTCGCTGGCGCCACGGGCTGGCCGCGCCAAGACCCGCGTCGTGATCACGCGCTGATCTCGGCTCAGCGCCAGACTCTGAATTCGGCATCTGATCCGTTTTGCGCGCCGATCCCGGGTCAGCGCCCCGATGTTGGCAGATCCCGTTCTATGCGCTGATCATTCGCTCCAACTCATCCATGTCGGGCACGATGATATGTCGGAAGTTCTCGATGCGAATGACGCCGCTCTTGCGCAGCCTGGTCATCTGGCGACTGACGGTTTCGATCGTCATCCCGAGAAAATCGGCGATCTCGGTGCGGGACAGCGGCAGGTCGAAATCGGTGCTCGTGGCGGTCTGCGGTTCGGCGTGTGTGGCGATCAGGTAAAGCAGGCTTGCGACTTTCTCGCCTGCGGTGCGTCGGCCGAGCGTCAGCATCCATTCGCGCGCGGCGTCCAGCTCCTTTAGCGCCTGATCGTGAAGGCTGCGCTGCAGTTCCGGCGCTTCCGATATCATGCGGTCGAGCAGGTTGCGGGGGAAAAAGCAGATTTCGGCATCGGTCGCAGCCTCGGCCGACAGCGTGCTTTCGCGCACGAATGGCCTGCCGACGAAATCGGGAGCGAATTGCAGGCCGACGATCTGCTGGCGTCCGTCCGGCATCACTTTGCAGAGCTTCACCACCCCGCGCATGATGTTCGAATAGGAAGAGCTTTCCGAGCCTTGAGCGATGATTTCGCAGCCCGCGCCGACCGTGCGGCGGAGCGAGTGGCGGCCGAGCTCCCGGAGCTGGCTGTTGGACAAGGCGCCGCAGACGACGCCGTGCCGCGCCTGGCAGGAACGGCAGGCGACGAGAGTGCCGGCGTCCGAAACGTCACTGCTTACGACGTCCATGTCCTGATCCCTTCGAAATCCGCGTGTGGCGGGCGTGGCTGCGCATGCCGGGCATGCCCGAGATGATTACGCCGCGATTGCGGGTTCGGCTATCCCGTTTTCCGGCACGGCTTGATGATTATCAATTTCGCCGGGACCGCGCTTTGATCCAGATCAAAGTTTCCCTGCCATGGCTGTTGTTTGATGCGACTGCCTCGACACGATGCCGTCCGAAGAATCCTTCAAACTTGAACAACGAAGCAAAGATCTTCGAATCTTGGCGACGAAGCCGTCGACGTCTTTGCGCACGAACTTTTCCCAAAATTGCATGAGGGTTACTCGCGACAGTCTCGCCCCATGCCCTCGCCAGCCGGTTTTCCAATTGACACTAAAGTATGTTTGTGCGACGTACGTACGAACACTACGAGTGCAGCTGGGGCGGCCCGAACGCGATCGACGTTGTGTCAGATGACCTCCTGAAGGAACGGGCGGATGACCGCATACCTAATCGGAATCGATGGCGGTGGCACGAGCTGCCGTGCGGCAGTCGCCGGTTCGAACGGGAATATCCTTGCGCGGGCTCAAGCCGGGCCAGCCAACATCCTTTCCGATCCGGATACGGCGCTCGACAACATTGCCAGTGCGACCCGCGCGGCGTTTTACGCAGCTGGCATCAATGCGCGTAGCATCGCCTCGGCGCGTGCAGTTCTGGGGGTCGCGGGCAATAATGTCGGCGAGGCCGTTCACTACGTGAAAAACAGGCTACCTTTCGCCCAGGCGGACATCGAGTCAGACGGGCTGATCGCGCTACAAGGCGCGCTTGGTGATAAAGACGGTGCCGTCGCCATTTTAGGAACAGGCACGATCTACATTTCCCGCCACTGCGAGACGGTGACCTACGTGGGCGGATGGGGCTTTACTGTGGGCGACCTCGGCAGCGGCGCTCGTATCGGACATGCGCTTTTGCAAGAAACGCTGCTAGCATATGACGGCATTCACGACATGTCCGCGATGACCGCCTCGGTCCTTGCGGAATTCAAAAATGACCCACGCAATATCGTCGAGTTTGCGCGGCAGGCAAAGCCCGGCGCCTTCGGCCGCTATGCGCCGCGCGTATTCGAGCACATGAAACAGGGCGATGCCGTCGCCGCGCGCCTGTTGCAAGAAGCCGCTGTTTCAGTTGACGAAGCACTTGATCGTCTGGTCGCTCGAGGAACGCAGAAGATTTGCCTGCTCGGCGGATTGGGGTCGCTGTATTCGTCCTGGATCGCTGCACGGCATCAAAGTCTATTGGTAACGCCCGAAGGAGATGCACTGAGCGGGGCCGTGGCCTTGGCTGTGTCGCGCTTCGGGCATCTGAAAGCGATCGAATGAGTGACAGGCTTGCAGCCATGCTTCCAGGATGGGACACAGACATCAAGGGCGCCGGTCCGCTCTATCAAAGGCTTCGGCTGGCGCTTGAAAAGGCGATCCTGTCGGGTAAACTCAAAGAGGGCGACGTTCTTTATCCCGAACGAGACCTCGCTGAACATGTCCGCGTTAGCCGTGTAACGGTCCGCAAAGCAATCGACCATCTCGTCCAAGACGGATTTCTGGTCCGCAGGCGCGGCTCAGGAACCTTCGTAGCCGGATCGGCGGTCCGCGCAGATCAGCCTCCGTCACGCGCGAACCTTTTGACGGGTGACATTTCCTGGCTTGGATCGGGCACGAAAGTCGAGTGCATCGAGCGCAGCACGTCTCATCCCGCACCCGAGGAGATGATGACACTCGGCCTGTCAAGCGACAGTCGCGTCGTGCGCATCACCCATTTGCGGAGCTCGGCGGGCCAGCCGCTTGCGATTGAACGCATATGCATTTCCTCCGAGTTCCTGCCCGCCGCTCGTACCGTTACCTCTTCCACCTGCAACACACTCGCGGACGCAAACTTTAGACCCATTCGTGCGATCGAGCGCACTTTCGCACTTAACATCGAAGATCCGGACGCCACCACGCTTGGCGTCGCGATCGGAACGGCTGGTCTTTTAACAAAGCGCGTTGCCTATCTTGCTTCGGGCCGCGCGATCGAATTCAGCCGCTCACTTTTTCGAGGCGATGCCGAAGGTTTCGTCAGCGAGCTCACCTTTCTCGAAAACTGACCTCTCTTCTTACAAGACAGGATCCTATCATGCAGGCCACCTTCGCTGCCGCCGGTGCGGCTTTGCGTTCCGAGAACACCGCGCTCGTCGTCACGGTCGCGTGCTGCTTGTCCGACTATCCCGCCATCTCATTGAGATGTCCCATCGAGCTGAGGGCGAAATTACCCGTCTCTTCGATTCGGCCGCCCCTCGCCTCAATCTACGGTGTCGGGCTCAGCTTTGATCGAGGCGCTGCCTTGCCCAGGCAGCCACGCCCGTGATGGCTGCGTCGATCGCTCTGACGAATAAGCTTCCGCTTGGGGAACCCGCAAAGGCCAAAGGCATGCTTAGCACAAAGGGCGGCTTGTGTGGTGTTGACCCCGGGTTTGAGTTGAAGTCGAGCTGGATAGGTGGACCAAAGGTATTCGAGGCAAATGGCCATGGTGAGTTTTGAACAAATTTACACCGGTAAAGTCGATGTTTCCGCTCGAAACCCTAGTGGGCTTTAGCTGAGTGGGACTCGCGCCATGAAGACAGCAATGCTCTCTCCGATTGAACGAACCTGTCTCCACTGGATATCGAGGGGGTGGACTGTGGCTGATATCGCGTTGATCGAGGGAAAGCGTGCCGCTGAAATTCAGGCATGCGTGGAGCGTGCGGTTATTTCGCTCAACGCCGAATCATTGGAACAGGCGCTTGAGAAAGCGAAGCTCACGCGATCAGACTGATCCCATCATGGTTGCGGGCGCCGGACGCTTTCACCTTGCCTTTCATCCGCTTGTAAATGCACCGTTTCGGCGACCTCCAGGTCCTCAGCAAGATCGCGCCATCGGTTTTTGAAAAGACGGAGACAATGGCTCCTGCGGTCGGTGCGGAACGTAGCTGAATCGAAGTGGCCACGAACGCAAGCCAATGTGCGTGTTTGAATGGATCCTTGCTCTCTTCCGGATTCCACGATCAACCCGCTGAAAGGTCCGCTAGGAAGCTGCTGCCGCGTCGCGCTGATCGCGCCGGTCCCGCGCCTTTGAGGAGTCATTCAGCGGGAATTGGCCGGGCTTGAGCCCTCTAAAGTCGCTCGATCTTTCCTTTGTGCGGTCCCACGCCTTCCAGCTCTCCCGCGACCTGATGGTCACGGTCTTCGCAGCCGACGGCAAGTACGGCGTTCTACCCTCTGACGAAATCGACGCCGACGACGATCTTGCGATCGTTCACGATTCTTTCCGTGGTTCTGGCGTGCCGCTTGCGAACTGCAGACGCAAGGGAGGCTTCGCCGCGGTCAAGCATTGCATGATCCGAAACTTGTCAGCCGCGCCCTTGCCGCCTTTGCTCTTCGCGGCTGGCCGAAGGGTGCCCGCGAAACGAAGGGCAAAGAAAGGCAACGAGGGCCAATCGCCGGGCGATTGGAAATCAAATGAAGAGAAGAGAAATAGAAGCGCTGCGCGAACGGGTCGGTTGCGCGGCGGTTCTCGAAAGGGCGAGCTTCGCCATCGACTTCGAGGAAAGCAGCCGGCGGGCGATTAAGTTTCGCCGTGGCGGTGAAATCATCATCGTTACGCATGAGGGGCGCGGATGGTTCGATCCGCTCAGCGATGCGAAAGGCGATGTGTTCGGGCTTGTCGAGCATCTCGATCATGTCGGATTTATCGAATGCGCCGAACGGGTCGCAGATCTCGTCGGTTTCACGATCACCGAGCCGGAGTGGCAGCCATTGAAGCCTGATGGAGGATACGACCTCTCTCTCCCCGATCGTTGGCAGGCGCGCCGCCGCCCATGGCCCGGGTCGTCGACATGGTGTTACCTCAATGGCGAGCGTTGCCTGCCTGCACATTTACTCCGCAACGCGATCAAAGGCGACCTTCTTCGAGAAGGCCCGCATGGCAGCCTATGGGCAGCTCATTCGGACGATGTCGGCGTTGTGACTGGCTGGGAGGCGCGAGGTCCGCAATACCGAGGGTTCGCCTCTGGAGGGAACAAGATTCTTTTCCGTCTCGGGCCGCCTACTGCGTTGCGCCTGGCCGTCACAGAAGCCGCGATCGATGCCATGAGTCTCGCGGCCATCGAGGCGTTGCGTGACGGCACGCTCTATCTCAGCACCGGCGGCGGATGGTCGCCGGCCACGCAGGCCGCGCTGAGGGAATTGGCCGCCAGACCTGACGCCCCAGCTGGTCGCTGCGACCGACGCCAATTCTCAGGGGGATCTGTTTGCAGAGCGGTTGCGGGCGCTCGCCGAGGATACCGGGTGCGACTGGACGCGGCTGCGCCCGCCCAAGGAGGATTGGAACGAGACCCTGAAAGTCAGGGAAAAGCAAAAACTGGAAAGAAAGGAAAGTGGCGTGCCGCAGCGCCAAGGGAAGGCTTCGCCCGGCGGAGCCGTCCCTTGACCCGGCCGGTCGCGATGTCGGCGCCAAGGTTTTTCAGGGCGTCGCAAGCCGCCAGCAGATGTTCCGCATGTTCGATCGCCACGCGCAGCGCCCAAACCGTTGGGATGGTGATGCCGCACCATTCTACGCAGGCGAATGGTCGAGATCGGCGAGACCGAGTATGATTACATGTTCGAGATCCTGCCGCCATTGTGGGTCCGAGGGTCGATGTTTGCGATACGCGAATACATGACCGGCTCGGTGACATCCGTGTTCTTTGCGCTCAGGATCGACGCGGCCATTCGATATTTCCATGGCTATTGATCTTTCCGACAAGGCATCCGTCGAAACGATGCGCGTCGCCATCATCGAGCGCGAAAGCCGTCCGGTCCATGACGCGGCAAGAGCGGCTCGAGCATATCTGGAGCACGACTGCCGACGATTACCGCGGCTATGCCGGAGACAAGTGGCCGCAGTCCGCTCGCGGCAAGCGCACCGTCGTGCTTTATGGCGGCAACGAGGGCACTTTCCTGAAGCTGCTCGAGGAACTCACCGACGGGAGAGCGCTGTGAAGCTGCCGGTGCATCTTCGCCACCTTCCCTCCCCGATTGCCGCGTGAGGAGGACGCCTTGTTCACTTTTAGCGTGGTCGACGTTCGTGCAGTGATCGCGCGCGGACACACCGACGCGGCAGCCAATGGCGGTTTCCGCGATCCTCACTATGGACTGCTTCCGGATAAGGACGAACGGCACGGCCTGTGGATCGTCGGCGATGAAGGCGTCTATGTGCTTTCCAACGGAAAATTGGCAGAGGGCCAAAGGGCACTCGCGGTCTATGCCGACGAGTGCGATCCGAAGACCAATCCGGACTACCGGGACTACAAGCGCCGGTATTTCGGGGAGACGACGGCATCGTCTTCATCGACGCTGAGAGACTGGAAGCCATGCTTTCCACAAACCCGGAAGCCACGCATCTGCGGGCGGAGTTTGCGCGGAAACAATGCAGCGCTCCGTAATCACGCGCTCGTAGCTCGCGATCGCTGCCGCCGGACGAACCAGGTCCAAATTTCCTCACCTCAATTTCATCCGCCTTCGCAGCCGCGGGACCTGTCCCGTGGGAGATGGCGCACATCCTCGAAAAGGAGCTTTCATGTCCCACGATCCCTTCACCCTCGATATGTTCGGCAGCAGCGCATTGTCGTCCGGCTTCGGCCTGGGCGTCACCGCGTTGGTGGGTGTTGTCACGTTAAGTTTCTCTGGCTGGAAATGCCAGCGGCTCGTGGATATTCAGGCGACACAGGCCGCAATTTTCCATGCATCGAAAGCTTCGAGCCGATGGTAGCGAATTGTTTGCGCTGTGCCGCGACGGGACGGAACCGAAAAGCAATTGCGGGTCGCTGAGTGCATGGAGACGAACCGTTGCAACGTGCCTAGTGATCGGTGGCCTTGCATGGTTCGTTCCCGTTTTCGAAACGGCAGATGGCTGTTCTCGGCCCGATTATTGAGGCCATTGTGCGATCAATAGTCAAGGCCGGGTGCCACTTCCGCCTTTGCTGCACCGTAGGAGCGGAGCTTATCGGTGATGATCCGTTTGGGAGCAAAGCCATAGCGCTTCATTAACGCCACCAGCACGCGCTTCGCTGCATCCCTTTTATCACGCCGCTTCTGCAATATCTCTTCGAGAACAGTGCCATGTTGATCGACCGCACGCCAGAGCCAGGATTTCTCTCCAGCGCATTTCACGACGACTTCGTCCAGATACCAAATATCGCCGGGGCGCGCCTGCCGCCGCCGCAAGTTGCGTGCGATCTGGGGTCCGAACTTGGCGATCCAGCGGCGGACTGTCTCGTATGACACGTCGATTCCACGCTCGAGCAGCATTTCCTCAACTTCACGCTGACTAAGGTTGAACCGCAGATAAAGCCAGACGGCGTGAGTAATGATCTGCGGGGGAAAACGGTGACGCTTAAAACTGATATCTGATGTCTGCATTGCCGAAAATTATGCGCAACCCGTCAGGCAGGCAACCGCAACCCAGTTAACGTGACAATACCCCAAGGGGCGATGTCGATCGCGCCTATGTGTGGCGTCCACCACCATGGACCGGCACCGCACCCCTTCAAAGTCCGAAACGGCTCCACAATGCTCTCTCTTCCGCCGCTTCGACAAGCCCCGTCGCGAGACCGGATGCAGCACCTTCGAGCGAGACCGGCGATACACCGGGAATCCGGCGGCCGAACAGGCCGCGGCCGGCGGTGACGAGCTCCAGCTTGGTCTTCTGGCCGTAGCGCCTTTTCAGCTCCTGGCGCATGTCGCCGAGGCCGTCGATCAGGCCGAGTTCGAGGCCGCGCGTGCCGCTCCAGAACAGGCCGGAAAACACCGCCGCATCGTCCCTCAGCTTGCCGGCGCGACGTTCGCGCACCATGGAGATGAAGACCTGATGGATTTCGAGCTGCAGGCTCTTCAGGTACTCGATGTCCTTTTCCTTTTCCGGCTGGAAAGGATCGAGGATCACCTTGTTTTCGCCCGCCGTATAGACGCGGCGTTCGACGCCGATTTTCTTCAGCAGTTCGGGAAAGCCGAAACCGCCGGAGACGACGCCGATCGAGCCGACGATGGAGGTGGCGTCGGCGATGATCTCGTCGCCGGCCAGCGCGATCATGTAACCGCCCGAGGCGGCGACATCCTCGACGAAGACCAGAACCTTCTTCTGCTTCTCGCGGGCGAGCTCGCGAATGCGGGTGAAGATCAGGCGCGACTGGACGGGCGAGCCACCCGGCGAATTGATGGAGATGGCGACCGCCGGTGCGTCCTTCATGGCGAAGGCCTTTTCCAGAACCGGAGAGACATTGGCGAGGTTGAGGGTCGGCCGGAACTGGCCGCCGCCGGCGACGATTGCGCCCTGCAATTTAACGACCGGGATGGTGAGCCCATCTTTGCGGAACCGTTTCGGCAGCAACTTTCTCAAAAATCCGGCCATCTCTCATCCTTCGCTTGGGTCGCGCGATCTTCACCGCAACGAAAGTCCGCATCGTCAGGGTGTTAGGTCGTGTCATTTAGGCCTCTTGTCGCTACCCGGGGCACACTCCGGCCGCTCGTACGCCACATCTAGACGGCACCTTGGCGTAGATCAATATAAAACAATAATATATTTTGTGATATACATGATTGTCGCGCTCGAATGCGATTCTGTATTTTGGTTTTTTGCGGTACAAACAGAAATACTTAGTTCGTTAAAGTATTAATACAAATATCTCGAAGGTTCGATCGCAAGATCGGTAGTTGGTCCGTGGGAAGGTTTAAAGCAATTATGTTCGCGTACCAACCTGTCAAGCAGCCCGATGAGTTTCCCCCTCTTGCTAGACAACCCCAACAAATTAGGTGGGTAAATTAGATCCTCACCTCGGAGGTGATGACCAATACGCTCGTCTCTCTAAACCTCACCTGACGGACTAAGATCCGCCCTTTCTGCAACGCTCACCACCACGGCTCTTTACCGAGGCGTCGATGAAACAACGTGACATCGCGCTTGGAACTTCTTCTCGGCGAGAAGCTGCGCCATAAAGCGGGGGATTGCTCTCCCTGCGTACCACGACTTCATCGAGGTGTCAGACAGAGAGTCCGCGGAAGCTTGACTTGCGGTTGATGGTATACCATAATACGAGAAGATAAGGTGAACCGGCGGTCAAGTCCGCGGTCATCCAGTGGAGACAGTTCTCATTGAAGGCGCCACATTCGCCTCCACACTCGTTAGGAGGGAGATCGTGCCCCGATATTGATGGGACCATCAAGGTGTGGTGGAATGCGTTTTAAGGGCCTGGACCTAAATCTTCTCGTCGCTCTCAATGCTTTGATGACCGAGCGGAAGCTCACGGCAGCGGCGCGCAGCATCAACCTTAGTCAGCCAGCCATGAGCGCAGCCATCGCTAGGTTGCGCGCCTACTTCAATGACGAGCTGTTTGTGATGCAGCAGCGTAGACTTGTCCCGACCCCGCGAGCCGAGGCGCTCGCCCCTGCAGTTCGCGAAGCTCTACTGCAGATTCAGCTCTCTGTCATTGCGTGGGATCCATTAGTCCCAGCGGAATCTAACCGGCGCTTCAGAATCGTACTGTCCGATTTCATGACGCTCGTATTCTTCGAAAAGGTGATAAAGCGCGTAGCGCGCGAGGCACCCGGCGTCAGTTTTGAATTGCTTCACATCAATGATGATCCGGACGAGCGTCTGCGCAGTGGAGATTTGGATTTTTTGATTTTTCCAGATCAGTTCATGTCTGCCGCTCATCCCAGTGCGAAGCTATTTGAGGAGAAGCTCGTATGCGTCGGCTGCCCTAACAATCAGCAGCTGCGCGGGAAGCTTTCCCTCGAGCGATTCATGTCGCTGGGACACGTCGCGGCCATGTTTGGACGTACTTTGAAGCCATCCATTGAACAATGGCTGTTGCTAGAGCACGGTTTTAAGCGGCGTATCGAAATCGTGGTCCAGGGCTTTAACGCGATCCCGATGTTACTTCAGGGGACGAATCGGATAGCAACCCTTCCCTTGCGGCTCGTCAGACATTTCGAACCCACCATCCGCCTCCAGATCGTCGATCATCCGCTGCCTTCCCTCTGGTTCACGGAGGCTGTGCAGTGGCCCTTGCTTCACAATTCCGACCCCGGAAGCATCTGGATGCGCGAGATAATGTTCCAGGAGGCTTCGCGCATGGAGGCCCCGGCGGAAAGCTCGGCAGACATCGACACGCCTATGTTTGACAGCGTCGCTGCCGAATGGTGTGCGGCTTGAGCCTGAAGATGCGGATACGCAGTTTTGTTAGCGGTGCTCGAAACCCGGGACGTTACTATGTTCCGGCTGGGTGAAGATCTGCGTGTCTGCTGATCCGGTCGTGGATGGAAACGAAAACGCTGAAGCTGTCGAGATACTTTGAAGCGCTTCATGATCCTCTCCCGTCGTCGGATGGGTTGATGAGGATTCTCCACCCTATTATTCAGTCGGTTGTGAGAACGATGATTGAGGCCTGGTGTGCTCTTTCGTTTCGCCGCACCATAGGACGTAGCTTGTCGGTGATCATTACACGGGGCGGACGGTCTTGTGTTTTCAGGAGCTTGCGCATCAAGCGCTTTGCCGCCCGGTTCTTCCGAAGTGGTGGGCCCTTGTCCTAAGAGACAGTATGCTAGCATTCAGAGGTCCGCTACTTCAACCGAAATGCTGGCGAAAACTCGTCAGTCACTCTGCCCCACACCGACCCCGTTTGAGGATCGCCAGGACTCCTCACGGAGTAATGGCGGTAGCCATTGGCGCACCGCCACCGATTTCCTGAAGATGGGGCAATTACGAGCCAGCCTATTGGGTCTTTGAGAATTTGAACCATTATGTTGGAGATTTTCGTCGTTGTCCGCGAAATGAGCAGTCAATGGCGCCCGCATCTGGTCACAATATGATGTCATCTGCAGCGTCCGAAAGGATGGTTTATCACTCAATGCTTTCAAAACAGATCCAGATTGCCATCGTGTTCCCTGCGCTGGTGCTTACCGCTTGCTCAAACACCGAACCGCTCCAGACGTCCACAGGTGCTCCGGTTGCTGCGGCGGCAGTTCCGATCACTGACCAAACGGTGATAGCCGAAACCGTGGGTCGGGCGACGGTCGGTTCTGATCCGCTAGCGTGGGCCAACCCGTCAACTGGCAGCGCCGGGGTGATCGAGCAGGTCCGGCCGGGTACAAACAATCCAAATGGATGCCGCGACTTCGTCACAAGCAAGCAAAGTCTCGAGGGCGTGACTCGGTTCAATGGTGTCGCTTGTCCATCAGATGGATCTTGGAAGATAAACGGTTCGTCTGGCTTGCATTAGGAACCAAGTTCGGGGATCAGCGATTGCTCTTGAACTCAATCTCCTTCGCAGAACTCAATCAGAATTTCGGCCTGTCGCAAATTTTCTGGTTAACCGCATGTCGCCCATCGGCAGAGCTTTTCGGCTGCGAATGTTGGGGAGCACAGACTGCCCTCTGCGCGCTCGAGAAGGCGGCGAATGCGAAAGCCGAGAAACTTGTGACCAAGGGCAAGCCACTCGATCTCGAAGAGCTGATCCGCACCGGGGCCGCGGTAAGACCAACATGCCAAAACTCAATTTTCCGCACATCTAATTGAGCGCCTGAGCTGAGAGCTTGATCGTCTCGGAAAACGCGAAAGCCTGCCGCAGGAGGAGGTGCGGCAGGCTTTTCTAATTGAACAGCGGCTGGGGGGAGTCCGCTGTTCCGTCAAGCGCCCCTTGGGCGGAGGAATAGGTTCACCTGAGACACGAAGCTTCGCGAGTAAGAGGAGCATCGCTTCGATGGTCAGAAGATAGCAGAGGCTACCCCTATCCACTGCATTTTCATGCAACGCGCTCGAACTAGGGCCGGCCAAGCTCTGTCATCCGGTTAAGAACACGGACGCCAATCTTCGCTTCAGTCTTCTGATTGTCAAAATGTCGTGCTTTGAGTTTGGGCCCCTGCGCGAAGATAGGCTTCGCCATATTGGGCGCTTGTCAGCACCAACTCGGTTTGAGAAAGGCCCAGCTGAGGATCAGAGAGCCTTCCATGGAGATGGACGATGCCATGGAACCTGCTGCTTCCAGGCGCAGGAATATCCTGTCCCGCGGCACTCTCGGCGGTCGCAAACTCCGGCGAATATGACTGCATCAGCGATCTTTCGAAAAACGTGTCAAAGTTAGTCGTGACGACCGCCGGCTTCGACTTTCGTTGCGCCAGATCTGGAAAGTCCGGCATCTGTTGCCACAACCGTGGTCGGGCATCTTGACCGTTCTTCTCGACCTGACCCTTTTCCCAACCCGCGGCGGGATTGCAAAACTCAGGGGCAAAGACGTAGTGGTTCGTCATCGCGAGGAAACGGATATTGACCTGCCGTTCCTTGCCACGGCCGACACGATCGACCGCGGTCTTCATGTTGTCGTAAATGCCGCGACCAGGCACGCCGCCGAACACGCGGAACCCGTGCCAGTGAGCGTCGAAGAGCATCTCGTGCGTCTGCAGCAGGTAGGCCCTGATCAGAAACGCCCGGCTGTGTGATAGTTTGATGTGGGCAACCTGCAGCTTCGTGCGCTCGCCGCCTATCACGGCATAATCTTCACTCCAATCGAATTGGAATGCTTCGCCTGGGCGGAAAGACAGAGGAACGAATATGCCGCGGCCCGCCGTCTGCTGCTCAGTCCGCCAGTCACGGGCGAACGCGGCGACCCGACCATAGGATCCGGTAAAGCCGAGAGCCATCAGATCAGCATGAAGCTGCTTCAGCGTTCGGCGCTGCTTGCGTGACCTCCCGGCCTCGGTCTTTAGCCAGCCAGCAAGTTTGTCGGCAAAAGGATCAAGCTTGCTCGGTCGTTCCGGTACCGTGAACGTCGGCTCGATCGTACCGGCACTCAAATACTTCGCGATCGTGTTGCGTGACAGCCCAGTGCGCCGGCTGATCTCTCGGATCGATTGCTTCTCGCGCAGCGCCATCCGGCGGATGATGTTCAAAAGTCCCATGTGGATCACTCCGTTGCCCCCGCCGCTCACCGCGTTGGGGGAAGGTTCACATGGCTCAATTCTCAATGGAAATTATGCGCCTAACCGGCTCACTTCTGCGTGGAAACCAACACACTAGTTACGAGAGTTCTGACAATGTCGTACATCCGGGTCTATCTGGTCTTGTTTCAAAGCACTTTGCCATTTTGGCATGAGGTTTGCCTAGGTGATTAGCGGATTCTTCATCGCCACAGATGGCAGCTCGAGCCTAAGCGGGGTGGAGGAGATCAGTGTATGGAGGTGGACAATGGCTTACAACAATGATGGATCGGCGACAACACCTGGCGAGTATGGGCAGGTGGGTCGCCACCGAGCTAAGCTGAATAGCTCTTCCCGAACGGGTCATAATATATCGGAAGCAATCATCCTCGCCGCTGGAATGGGAAGACGTCTCGGTCATCTAACCGCCAATCGTCCGAAGGCGCTTATCGAAGTCGCCGGCGAGCCATTGGTGTCACGCCTGCTCAGTCAAATGCAGCGGGCCGGTGTCTCGAACGCAACAGTCGTGGTCGGCTTTCTCGGCGATAAGTTGATCGCGCACGTTCGCAGCACCTCGGGAGCGATGAACATCGATATCGTCGAAAACCCTCGATACCGATCTGAGAACAACATTACGTCCTTGGGCCTGGCGCTTGTCCCTGGAAGAGCCGTTATCCTATCGGATTGCGATGTTCTCCTTTCCGACTTTCCCGCCCACTGGTTGCAGCCGGACGGTGCTGACATAACGGTTCCTACCCGCCCACTTCGACCTAAAGAAACGGGGACTGTCTTGCGGCGGGGGATGGATGGGGAGTGGTACATAGTTGTCACGCGCAACTGCGACGAAACCCTTCCAAGCGATCGCAAGACGATCAGCCTATACCTCCTTCGCTCGAACGAGTTTGTACTCGATTTCTATCGAAACATGAGGGACGCGATTTCGGGAGGCGAAACGGCACTCTACTATGAGGATATCCTCGCTCGCTCGCTCGGTTCGAAATACCGGCTAGGGATTATCGAGACAGAGAGCTTCGACGTCACCGCGTTCGAGATCGACACCCCAGAAGACCTCGAAGAAGCAGAATCCTGGGTCGCGGCTGCCGGCAACAACTGGCTACGATCATCATAAGAGGTTTATCATGTACGCGAGCGGCTTTGCAATTGGCCACCACGGCGAAATCCTCCAAGGCGTTTTCCGAGGCGAAGATAGTCGGCTGCACCGAGGCCTAGTGACGCTTCCCTTCCCACCTCGGTACTCGATTGCCGTCGCTGAGCCGATTGATGGCATCGAAGTCCTCGTCCGCCCTAAGCACAAAACAAAATCGGGAGCGGCGGCGAGGCTCCTTCTAGGTGGGATCGGGTATACTGGCAGGGGAATCAAGGTCACCGTGAATTCGAATATTCCAGAAGGATTCGGCTTAGGCTCATCAACAACGGACGTTGTTGCGACCATCCGCGCAACGGCTCGACTGTTTGGACTGCAGCTAGAGGCTAGCACGATCTTTCGCCTAGCTGTTCGAGCCGAGGTGGCCAGTGACGGCACCATGTTTACTGGAAATCCCAGGCTCATCTGTCCGCGAGAGGGCACTGTGCTCGAGCGCTTCGAAAGCAGAATACCCGAGTTCTCGCTGATCAGTGTGAACGTAGCTCCTAACCACCCCGTTGACACATTAGCCCATCCGCCGACCAGATATACAGGGGACGAGATCAGGGAGTTCGGAGACCTGCGGAAGCTACTACGGCGAGCGCTAGAAAACGGGAGCCTTGGTGAATTGGGGGAAATGGCCACGCGAAGCGCTGTCATTAATCAGCGGTACCTGCCACAGCCGCACTTCGATTCGCTCTTGGAACTGTCCCAATCCACGAACGCCTTCGGCCTTCAAGTTGCGCACAGCGGGAGGATGGTTGGCATGTTCTTGGATCCGCGATTGGAGAAAGAAGATAAATCTGTCGAGCACATCCAACGCGAATTGCTGCGGTTAAACCTGTCCTCCGAATTTTTCAGGTCTGGCCAAACATCCGTTTAAGATTGTTGGTGAGGAGAGCATAATGACGATTGATGGTCGGGTAATTGGTGGTAAGGGATTGCAATTTAAGCAGCTTGCTCGGCTTAGTTGCATAAGCGGCAGAGGAGCATCGTTTGTTCCAGTTGGGACTCGACAATGCACGAGCACCGATCTTCGCCAACAAGGCTACGAGGAACAATCATGACCAACGTATCGTCGATGGAACAAGAACGCCGCCAACCCATAATGGGAATTCTCCTGGATCCGCCGAACGCGATAACGTTCGTCGGAGCTCTTTTAGCAATGTCCGCATGCGCGATGGCAGTGATGGGCAAATACAACCTCGCCCTGATATGCGTTCTCTGGAGCCACCTGGCAGATTCGTTGGATGGTCTGGTTGCCCGCAGGATGCACCATCGCCAACCGGGGATGAGCGATGTCGGAAAGGCGATGGACGCGTTGGGAGATTTCCTATCCGCTGGTGTCTTTCCCTTGATCTTTCTCGCTTCATTGGGTGAGGCGGCACCATTCCCGACGTTCGCGGGGCTACTCATCTGTGCCGCGGGCATTTTGCGGCTGAGCTACTTCGAAGCGTTCGGACTGTCGGGAGGCTCTTTCGTCGGGGTGCCGCTGCCCCACAACATCCTCGTATTCGCCCTGTCGTACTACCTCGGCTCCCAAATCGTAACGGATCACCTGATCCTGCTGATGGGCGCCGTTGCGGTCATCATGAGCGGGTTACATCTCTCGTCGATCCGATTTCCAAAGATGAATGTGACTTGGATTGTCCTTTCGGCAGTCTTCATTACCGCGATGAGCGCTCTTCTCGCTCTTCAGTAAACAAATGTCTCAGGATCGGTCTCTATTCTTGCAATTCTTTACTACCGAATTCGTTCGATGCTTTACGTCGTCGTAATCCCGATAATACCACCCTTTTGTGACACCGTTTCACATGAACTGCCGGAGGTCACGAAAAGACATCCGGCTAAGCAACAAAAGCACAATTCGAGTTTAGCACGTCATTTTAGCCATCGAACAGGAGAGGATTATCGTGGACGCAATGTTTGGCTCGATCGGCATGCCACTTGTCGACCCCGTACTATTTTCCAGGATGCTGAAACACCGGGGAAGTTACGTCGACACGATCAAAGGGGCCGACATTTCACTAACCACGGTCAGTAGGTTGCCTGGTAGAATCTTCAAGGATCCAGAGTTGATGGTGGCCTATACCGGATCCCCTTCTGTCGAAGGAAAACAGGTCTCGATGGCCGCGGATCTTGCGGAGCTTTACGCACTAGGCAAGCTGGACGCCCCAGATGCAGTAAATGGTCACTATTGCATCGCACTGGTCGACATACCGAAGCAACAGATTCGTTTCCTCCGTGACAACATCGGGGTCAACACCCTCTATGTCACGCGGATCGGAAGGGGCCTAGCCTTCTGCACTGAATACAAATGCCTTCGGGCATTGCCTGGCTTTGATCGATCAATCGACCTGGAAGCGATCAAGGGATTCGAACGAACCGGGTGGGTGCCGAGCGGGCTAACATTCTTTTCCGAGGTAAAGCCGGTTTTGCCCGGAAAATGGTCGAAGGTCAGCTATGAAGACAATTCCTTTCCATCGGAGGCGGCATCATCGATCACGCCTGCGATAGCGGATGCTTTCGTACCGGTGGAGGTGGTCGCAGACGCTTTGCTGAGCGCTGTGGAAAGGCTCGGCGCCGATCAACCGCCAGCGGTGGGCATAATGCTGAGTAGCGGAGTGGACTCAGCTCTAATCGCAGAGTTGGTCGCTCGCTCCATGAAGCAAATCACGGTCAAGTCGTTCACTGTTGGTCACAACGGAGGAGACCCCGAGATCGAAGGCGCCCGGTTGACCGCGTTGGTTTTGGGACTGGAGCATCACGAACTATTTCTGGAACCATCAGAATTTTCACGACTGCTTCCAGAAGCGATGTGGGCGATGGAGAACCCCGGGGGCTATGACGAGTATCCATGCTTGTTCGGGCTTTGCGAGATGGCAGGGTTGCATGTCGATGTTCTATTTTCTGGCAATCTCTCGGATACATTATTTGGAGGCATGAACTTCCACACACAGTTGTGGAAGAGCCTTAACGGGCGGCCAACTGATGAGGAATCGGCCCCAAATGGAAGCCTTACAATCCTCAAGGGGGCAGCAAGCGGCACCCACGCGACGCTGCGGACGCGGTCGCCTTCTCACGGTTCCTTGCATGCCGAACTTATCGCCACAATGGATAGGCGGGACGAGCGGATGGGTGCCCAGGAAATGCTAGCCGCTCGTTTTGGCATCGATCTGCGCATGCCGTATGCCGACACCCACGTCGTCCGAACCGCAATGCGCATTCCTGACGCCCAGAAGGTCAACGACAAAGGAAATAAGCTTATCCTGCGCCAAGCGTCGGCGATGTTTTTGCCCGAGGAGATTGTAAAGCGACCGAAACGAATACAGCAGCTGATGTATGACAGCGCAATGCGGACTTGGTTGTTGACGACATTTGATCTCTTGTTCAACTCCGCCGCGGCGCAAAAGCGGGACGTCTACGATTATGAAAATCTGGCTCTGGTAAGGGAAGAGCTCGTGCGCGAGGTCACCCGTAGTACCGTTCAAAACGCCTGGAAAGCCATTTCGATTGAAACTTGGCTTCGGATGTTCGCGGACGAGGAGCATTTCGCCCGCGCCATTACCGACGAAAGTGTAAAACCGGAAGCGGTCTTTTCGCCCGCCAGCCCCTAATTAGTCGGCCTGAACAAAGGCTTAAATCATTGATCTTCTGGCGGTTGGGAAGATCTGGAGAAGTATCCGATTTCGCCATGAGAACGTTAAGCGCGGCCCTGATGAAGCACGCCAAAGGGGCCAGTTTGGCCAGGATGAGGCGCAGATTGTGACCTACCCCGACGAGCAGCGCATTGATGGTGTTGCCATCGTGCCCGAGAAGGAAGTTCCGGTCCAGCCTGCCATCGGTCTTCATATGGCCGATGGTGGGCTCGATGGCCGATCGTCGTTTCAGCTCCCGTCGCATGGTCGGCGTCAGCCCGCGCCGGCTTCCGGCAATCATCACCGACGCCGATCCGGTGTAATCATGACCGCGATATTCCTCGACGTAGATGCGATCCGGATACCACCCATGGCAACAGCCTGGTCGACGGGATGTGAGAGGGTGTGCCCGCCATAGGAATTGTCTTCGAATGCCTTGGCCGCCAGAACCAGCCCTTCGCGGTCCGTCGCCGCGAACCCTACCTTGCAACCGAACTCGAATGGCGCGCGAGCCTTGCCCTTCGAGAAGCAGACGACCTCGGGAGCATGCAGCGCATAGACCTTGTTCTTGTCCTTCGGCTTTTGCGCCAGCAGCCGTTCGATAAGACCGAACAGCCGGGCAAAAGTCCGCTCCAGTTCGACGTTGCCGGCGACCTTGCGGCCAATATCGCGCAAGACGCAGCCAAGAGAGATGCGCAGGCGCTTCAGTTCGCGGCGCATGCGGCGGAATTGCCGGGCATGGGCATAACGGCCGGCGCGCACCGCCGCTGCTTTCGTCAGACGCGTATCGCTCTGCCTCAGCTCGATGCCATGCATCTTGGCGTGACGGACCTGTATCTGCAGAGCCTTCAGATACAGGATACCGTTCACACCAGAAGAATGAGAGGAAACCCTACCCTGCTCGCCGCGAAAACCGCGTCATGACGTTCATCATGGCCAGTGCGCCCCAAGTGATGGCAAAAGACAGGATGGTCAGGGCCGCAGGCTCATAGGCTTTGCTCATGCCGATTTTTTGAATGTAGGTGCCGAAAGCCGGGCGCGTCAAAAGGCTAGCAATCACGAATTCCCCCATCACGACCGCGAAGGTCAGGAATGCGCCTGCCATGACGGAAGGCAAGATGTTCGGGAAGATCACCAGCCTGATTGTCGCGAATGGCCGAGCGCCGAGAATGCCAGCGGCGTCCGTCAGCGTCTGAACGTCAATCGTCTGCAAGCCGGTATCAATCGTGCGGTAGAGGTACGGCAGAGATAATGTGGTACAGCCGCAGATAAGCAGGATGCTCGCACCAGCGCTGCTATCGGCCAGCGGCAGCACCGACGATGACGAAAACAGCCGCAGATAGCCAAAGACAAGCACGATAGGCGGCACGACCATGGGCAGCATCACGAAGATTTCCACCACAGGCCGCAGCCATTGGAGGCGCAACCGGACATAATAGGCCATCGGAACCACGATGATCGTGCCAAAGATAATCGTCAATACTGCTATTATCAGCGAATAGAAGAAGCTGGCCGCAAATTCCGGGTCTAAGAAAACCGACTCGTAAGCCTCAAGCGAATATACGCCGCGCCGGATGCTTAATGAAAATTCCGCCGTGCTGAAAAGCGGCATCAGAAAGAACACTGCGGCGATGGCGAATATGGTCCAAGGGGAATAGCGCAGGACGAATTTCATTTCATCCACCGTTCGGAGCGCACGCGAAGCATCAGGTAAAGAGAAATGGTCACCGTCATGACAAATACCATGAGCAAGGCTAGGACGGCGCCAAGCTGCTCGTTGTGCAGCACGTCGCCGCGAATTTGCGCGTAGAGCAAGATCGGGATGACGTTCACCGCCGTTCCTGTCAGCGCGTAGGCCGTTGCGACGCCCCCGAATGCATTGGCGAACAACAATGCCAACGCCCCGAGGATTGTTGGCCAGAGGATTGGCAGGCCAACAAAGCGCCAATACTGGGTAGCCGTGGCACCCAACATCTCGGCCGCCTCACGTGTCTGTGTGGAAAGCCGGTCAACGGCGGGCATGATGATCGTGAATGCAATCGGGACCTGAAAGAACAGGTAGGTAAGCGTCAAGCCGGAAAAGCTGGCAAGCTCAAAACCTGCCGCGTAAATGTCGATGCCGAAGGCCTTCCGTAAAAACACAGTCACGAGGCCAAGCCGCCCCAGAGTGGCGATGAAGGCGAAGGCAAGGGGTATGCCTGAGAAATGCGAGGCCACGCCGCAAAAGCTCATAACGGCGGCCTTCACCTTCTGGCTGGTCATGCGCCGGCCAACGGTGAGGGCCAGTACGAGCCCGAGCACCGTTCCAAGAACGGCGGTGACGGCGGAGATTTTGGCCGAAGCCATGAAGGCGTCGGCAACCTCCGGCGTGATGATCTCCGCGAAGTTCGCTAACGTAAAACCTCCCTGCTTATCAACAAAGGCCGTGGCCAGTAGCGCCGCGGTGGGCATCACCATCATGACGATGGCAAACATGAAAAACGGGGCCGTGGCAAGCAGTGCGGGCCAGTCAATGGACTTGAGGGATGAGGTACCTGCCAGCCCGGCGCGAATGCCACTCGCGCCGGGCTTGCCGTGTGTGGACTGTGGTTTCAACTTATTTGCTGCCTGCGCCTACGGTTGAAGTCCATTCCTTGGCAATCACTTCGCCGGCTTCCACTAGATGGGACAACTCGGGAAATACTAGATTGTTACCTGTCGCCGGGAGCTTGGTCAGCATGTCATCGGCAATTTTGCCGGATTTGCGCATGGCGTCAAAGCGGATGGGGTGGCAAAGGCCCTTGAGGTAGCCAAGTTGCCCCTCGTCGGAATAAAGGTACTCCATCCAGAGCTTGGCGGCATGCGGATGCGGCGCGTACTTGCTGATGGCTTGGGCATAAACGCCAGCCACGGTAAGGCTTGCCGGGACAATGGTGTCCAGTGGCGGATTTCCCTTGAAATTTTCGGCATAGGTGATGCCGTTGGAATCCCAGCGCGTGGTAATTGGCGTTTCGCCCTTGGCGATGGATGCTGCAGAGCCGAAACCGGGAACGAGATTGCCGGAGTCCTTCAATTGGCGGTAGAACTCGAGCCCAGCGCGGGCTGCTGCCGCGCCCGGCTGCGCGCCGGCTGCAAGGCCCGCGGCATAGACGCTCAGGATGGAATTGTTGGCGGTTCGCGGGTCAGCAGGCAGTGAAACGCTCTTGCGATAGGCGGGGTCGAGAAGATCAGCCCAATCGGCTGGAGACTTTGAGATAACGTCCTTATTCACGACGAAAGAAAGCACGCCGTAATAGTCGCCGTACCATTGCCCTTCGGGGTCTTTGGCGGTGGCCGGGATTTCGTCCCACGTTTGCACCTTGTACGATTGCAGCAAGCCCTCTTTCTGCGCAATGGGGCCAAAAACAAGGCCCACATCGATGACATCCGGCGCCTGCGAGCCGTTGTTGCCTATATTAGCCTTGATCGTTGCCAATTCTTCACCGGATCCGGCGGTCGGGCTGAGTTCGTTTACGGTGAGGCCGTATTTATCTTTAAAGCCTTGAATCAGCGCAGCATAGCCGCACCAATCATGCCCGAGGGCAATAACCGTCAATTGCCCTTCGGCCTTTGCAGCCGCGACAAGATCATCCATTTCGTCAGCATGCGCGCCAAATGGCATGGCCAGGCAAGCGACACCTACAGTCAGATAGGCAGTCATCCGTTTCCTAATCATCCGGTTTCCTCTCGCGGGAACTAGCAATTAAATGAAGCCTTGCCGACTAACGGCTACTCTTTACAAGAATGTGACAATATCTGGCATAAATTGGCAATTACAGAAAATACGTGCCAGGAAAGTGCGCTTTTGCTTGGAGCACATAAGGTGAGATGAAGGAATGGCAGGCATTTTCAGTGTATGCGCGCGAAAACTGTCATGAAAGAGCCGTTGACAGATATTTGAAAGGCAATTATTCCCAAAAATGACAACATATCGGTTGTAAGCGCGGCCGACTCCATCGTGTAGAGTGAGGAATTTGTGACGAAACTACCGGCAGCAAGCCGCCTGCAAGCCATAGCTGATATGCTTCGCACAGGCGAAGGCATCGGAATTGCCGCAATGGCCGAGCGCTTCTCGGTGACGATGGAAACCGTCCGTCGTGATCTGGTCCTTCTCGAAAAGGACGGCCTGCTGACGCGGGTGCATGGGGGCGCAATCCCAGTTTCCCGCGCCGCGCCGCTGCCGTCGCGGCTGGCCAGCCTGAGTGCAGAAAAAGCCGTGATTGGAAAGCTGGCAGCGCAAACCGCGACCCGGGACGGCTGGATATTCATCACCCACGGCAGCACAGCACTGGCCGTCGCAAAGGCGTTGAACGATGGCCCTGCGGTATCGGTCATGACGAACATGCCGGCCATCGCGGAAGTGCTGCAAAGCGGCCTCAAGCACCGGGTCACGCTCACCGGGGGGGAGTACGACTATGCCAATGGCGCGCTAATGGGCGAACAAGTACTAGAGGCCATTTCCGAGTGCATTTTCGACACGGCCATCATTGCAGCCTACGGCGTTGACCCGGTGCATGGCTTGGTAGAGTCAAGCAAGTACCTGCAACGCTTCAAGCGACTGCTGTTTGAGCGCAGCCGCCGTCGCATCTTCGTTGCTGACCATAGCAAATTCGGCGCGTCAGGAGCTTATGTCTCGGCGTCCCTGTCGGACATTGGGACCATCGTCACCGACGAGCCACCGCCCGCCCGCTTTGCGGATGGGTTCAAGGATGCAGGTGTGCGCGTGGTTTATCCACAAAAGAACGAAACGAACAACATGGAAGAAAACACCAATGGCCAATAACGCGCGCCATGTCGTGGTGCTGGGAATTGACGGCCTGCGGCCCGATCTGGTCGCTGAAAGCACCATGCCCCATCTTGCGGCGCTGGCCAGCGACGGAACGTGGAACCGCCGTCATACCACTGTGTTCCCCAGCGAGACGCGGGGGGCGCTCACGGCCTTGGCCACTGGCGCAACCGCGCAGGTGAACGGGATTGCCGGAAACCAATTCTATATCCGGGGGACCAGCCCCGATCAAGTGTTCACAGAAACCACGCATGATTGGTGGGCGGCGGATGAACGCCTAGCGGGCAACCTGGTGAAAGTGCCCTCGATCTCGGAAGTTCTACACCAAGCGGGACGGCCGTTTGCGGTCGTCACGTCGAGTGGCCCCGGCGTTCTGCCCGCGCTGAACTGGAAGGGCCAGCAGCGCGGACAAACCGGGTTCAATGTCCGCCATCCCCAGATCGGCTACCCGCATTCGTTTGCCGCCCGCGCCCATCGTTCCCTGAAAATCCCGGCCGGGGGCATCTCCGCCGATGGACCAATGACGGCGTTCCGGGTATTTGAGCGCGAAGTATGGCCCTACGACAAGCCCGCCGCCACCATTCTATGGTGCACCGAAGTCGATAGCGTCAGCCATCTGCACGGCCTGCAATCGACCCAGCTACGAGAGATTATGCGGGCCTGCGATGATGTAATTGGAGAGCTGCGGGCATGGCGGGACGCCCAGCCGGAGCGCGACAGCATCACGTTGTTTATCGTTTCCGATCATGGCCATGTGACGATCGGCGGCACAGTCAACGTGGCCGACGCTCTTTGTCAGGCCGGTTTCAAGGCGGCGGCATCGTTCAACGATCATGCAACGCAGGTGCTTGTTCGACCGGGCCGCGCCGTGGGCCTGTGGCTCAAACATGATGACCCGGCCTTACTGCGGGACATACGGGACTTCATGATGGAACAGGTATGGTTCGGCGGCGCATTCAGCCCTGCCAGTGAACCGGGCAGCACCAGCGGCACGGTGGATGGCAGTCTTGCGCTGGAACTGTTGGGTGCGGGCGGCGAGCGCGCTCCTGGCCTGTTCGTGCACCTCGGGAAAACGCCTGCCGACAATCAGACCGATCAGGCCGGGCATGTGGATTCGGTCTTTTACGACCCCGGCGACAACGATCTGCGGATAGGCGGCGGCACGCATGGGGGGCTGCATCGCGGCGAGTTCACGGCCGTTCTCGCGGGCTACGGCGCGGGACTCGCGCAGGGCCGGGTTTCAGATGCTCCGAGTTCAATCACGGACATTGCGCCCACAATCCTGTCACTGCTGGGCATCGACGCGCCGAAGACGATGACAGGCCGCGTGCTGGGCGGCGATGCGCCGGAGAGTGAGGAACTGGCATACGCGGAGATTCTCTCTGCCGGCGTCCACAAAACCACCTTCCTGACGGGCATCGAGCGGCAGGGCCATTTCCATGTCAGCGAAGGTGGGATTCAGTAGGGGCATCCTACAGAAGGGCTGGCACCGTAAACTTAAGGCTGTGAAAACAAGATCTGGGAGTGAGGCTTTGGTTCATTCGGCGTGAAGGCGGGCGATTTGGCGCCATGCTTGCATGGCAGTTGCTCGCAGTTCTCGATGGTGGGTGGATGGAATATCGTGGCGGGGAACGTTAAAGAGGGGCCTGTCGCAAATTTTTGCGCTTAACGGTATGTTGACCGTCGGAGGAGAAATTTCCGCTCCAAATGTTGTGGAGCGTACGGATGATTCTAAATGCTATTGCCGAAAAGCTGAAGCGGCAGTCGAAGGATGATTTCAAAGGCAGGCATTTCGAGGCATGGCTGATCGTACATGCGGTCACCTGGTATTTGAGATATCCCCTGAGCTATCGTGATCTGGAAGAAATGTTCGAAGAGCGCGGCTTCGAGGGATCATAGCACGATCAACCGCTGGGTATTGAGCTATGCGCCGATGATCGAGAAGCGTCTTCGCCAGTTTCGCCGGCCGCATTGCGGATCGGTTCGGATTGACGAGACCTACGTTAAGATCCGCGTCAAATGGCGCTATCTGTACCGAGCCATCGATAAGCATGGCAACCCGGTGGATTTCCTGCTTTCTGCAAAGCGAGATCTCGAAGCCGCCAAGCGGTTCTTCCGCAAGACGCTGAAAGATCAACCCTTACTGTCGCCGAACAAGATCTGCACAGATGGTGCCAATACCTTCCCGTCGGCGATCAAAGCTTCGGTTGAAGACGGGCTCCTACAGCCCGCCCCCGTGCACTATGCGACCAAGCACCTGCAACAAGGCATTGAGAGCGATCATTTCCGTGTGAAAAAGAACATGCCGAAGATCGGCGGCTTCCAATCCTTCAACACGGCGCGGCGAACGATTGCCGGTTTCGAGCCGATACTGTGGTTGAGAAAAGGCTTCGGCTTTTCCGGCGGCTGGACGATCAACGAGCAAAACAATTTGGTTGCGCGCCTCTTCGGACTTATAAAGGTTAACAAAACATGAAAATAGCGTCCTTCAGGGGATAGCCGCGGCCTCTGTGGAAGTTTGCGACAAGCCCCGCTGATGAAGGAAATCCTCACCCTCGTCCAGCTTCAACAGGAGTATGAGATCGTCATCGCCTCCATTGGTGGCTTCGAACTCGTCTACGATGGCAAGCGCTTCGGCAAGTCTGACGGTTATCGCTACACCACCATGCTTCAGCGCACGGGCGCGGACTACGAGATCGATCTCGCCGTCACGGTGACGCCGCTCGGCGCCGTCTCCCGCCTCGAGCATGCGTTGGATGATTTCGACGGGAGCGGGAACGCTATCGCCAGCGGCTGGAGGAAGCGCGCCGGCGTCTTGCTTCCTACCAGTCCCGTCAGGGTGGCGATTTTGCCTTCGCGAGTGAGCTGGCCGAAAAGCGTCGCCAGCTCCGGGAGGTTGAGGCCGAGCTCGCAGCCGAGGCGTGCGAAGCAGGTGCCCCTACCAGGGAGGCAGCCTGATTTTGGAAGCAGTGCAGCATATGCATAGGTGCATTGCACAATAAATGGTTTCCATCTGATCAAAATATCATCATAGTGCACACAGCTGATGCACATGGCGGTCTCCTCCCAGTGCCGCCGCAACAGCTGTTCCCCTCTGGAGGTTAAATAACCTTCACACTTCATGGGCCTCGGTTCTTCCGACGGCCCATTTTTTTGTTCCCGCTCAACCCAGATTCCGAGCTCTGTAGCAGAGCGCTTATCAGAAGAAGTTGGGAAAGGAGAAGGGGAAAGGGAAGGAAAACCGGTCGCAGATCGGTCCTCCCGCCGCCGCTGGCGCTCAACCGCGGCACTCCGCATCCCGGCCACTCGTCTTTCGCATGGCTGTTGGCCCCGCTTATCCTTCGCGGCAGGGCAGCTCGCCCGCAGTTGCGCCGGTCGCGCCGCTTTGCGGTCCGGGAGGTGTCTTCAGAAAAAAATGAAGACAGGAAGGACCGGCAGAAGGCCGCGTCCGCATCCCCGGAAAAAGGAACATTCCCATGCAACTCATGAAAGTCGATCCGCGTGCGCTGAAGGACAATCCCGACAATACTCGTCAGTCGAAGTCGACGCCCCAGGCCGACGCGCTGCTGCTTGCGACCATCAAGGCTGTCGGCGTCATCCAGCCGCCCGTCATTTTCGCCGAAGCCAGCGGCAACGGCTATGTCATCGAAGCGGGCCACCGGCGCACGCGCATGGCCATCGCCGCCGGCATCGAGGAAATCGATGTTATCGTCGTCGAGGCGGCCAACGACAATGGCGCGATGCGATCGATGATCGAAAACATCGCGCGCGAGCCCCTCAATCCGGTCGACCAATGGCGGGGCATCGAGCGTCTCGTTGCACTCGGTTGGACCGAGGAGGCGATTGCGATCGCGCTGGCGTTGCCGGTCAGACAGATCCGCAAGCTTCGTCTGCTCGCCAATGTCCTGCCTGCGATGCTCGATCACATGGCCAAGGGCGACATGCCGAGCGAGCAGCAGCTTCGCACGATTTCCGCGGCGTCACTCGACGAGCAGAAGGAAGTCTGGAAGGCACACAAGACGAAGAAGAGTGACACAGCATCCTGGTGGGCGATCGCCAACGGCCTCACCAAGACCCGCATGTTCGCGCGCGATGCGAGTTTCGGCGACGATCTCCGCCAGGCCTATGGCATCGAATGGGCGGAAGACCTGTTCGGACCGGCCGACGAGGATAACCGCTATACCACCAACGTCGAAGCATTCCTCGGTGCGCAGCAGGAATGGATGAGCAGCAATCTTCCCAAGAAGGGTTCCATCGTCGAGCTCAACAATTGGGGCCAACCGCAATTGCCGCCGAAGGCGGAGCGTGTCTACGGCAAGCCCGGCCAAGGCGATTGCACCGCCATGTATCTTGATCGTGAGGGGAAGGTGCAGTCCGCCCATTTCCGGTTGCCGGAGATCAAGAAGGCGAAGGGAAAGGGCGATCCGACCGCCCCCGGCGGCGAGGACGAAAACGAAGGTATCGACGTTGCAGCGAAGACCCGTCCCGACGTGACCCGAAACGGCCTCGAGATGATCGGCGATTTCCGCACAGACGCTCTGCACGAGGCACTGGCACGAGCGCCGATTGAGGACGATACCCTCATGGCGCTGCTCGTCCTCGCATTCGCCGGGCAGAACGTCTCGGTAGATTCCGGCTCCGAAACCTCTAACCATGTCTACGGCTCCAGGCGTTTTGCCCGGCACGCGGTCCCGATGATAGGTGAAAGCGGCGAGCTGGAATTCGACACGGATACGCTTCGTGTCGTGGCCAGGTTGACACTGATCGACGCACTGTCGGCGCGGACCAACCGCACGGACAGCGGCATTGTCGCCCGGATCGCCGGCGATGCCATAGGCGCCGACACCTATCTTCCGAACATGGGCACGGAGGAGTTCCTCGCGTGCCTCTCCCGCCCGGCGCTGGAAGCGTCCTGCGGCGGCACCAGTGTCGCCCCCCGCCCGCGCGTCAGGGACACCCGGGCTGCCCTTGTCGAGCACTTCAAGGAAGAACGCTTCGTGCATCCGGCAGCCCTCTTCGCACCCGATGACGCAAAGCTGGCCGAGTGGCTGGCCAAGAACATGGAGCATGGCAGCGAGGACGAAGATGCACCTGCCGACCGGCCGATCGGCGGCATCGAGAACGGCGCCGACGGTGGGTCTGGTCCGTCGATCGAGGATCGCGCACTGGTCAAACCGCATGTTCCGGAAACCGAGGACGGCGGCAGCGCAGCCGACACCGAGCTCGAAGACTTGGACGATGCCGCCGCTGACACCAGCACTGAGGATCCTGATACCGCTTACGGAATTGCGGCAGAGTAACCCTCCCCCACAACGTCATATTGATCGATACCGCCGCCGGCCATCACCGGCGGCGGCTTTGTTTCGTCACCTCAAAATAGGAGAATACGCATGTCCGCGTCTTTGATTTATGACCTCACCCCATGGCTCGATTGTCGTCTGGTCCGACCGCACGCACCGCCCGCCCGAGCGCCACAGGAAGAAGCTCGCCGCCTGGGAAGAGCGCAACAGCAAGGGCCGCCTGATCCGCAAGCAGGGCAAGCGTGGCATCGGCAATGTCGGCCTGTCGCCGGATTTTACGCTGCATGAGGGCGATTTCGGCGCCAAAGGCGTCATCACCATTCGCATCCACCGGACGTTCTCGCTCGACACCAACCTGACATTCAAGGTGATCGAGCGCCCGCAGCTCGGCCACATCAGGGTCGTCGACCTCGCCTGCGAAAACGCCGAGCTCGTCCACCTCGCCGCCAATCGCCAAGCCGCGGAGGAATGGTTGACGCAGCATGGCTATCCCAATGCCGTGCTGGAAGAGGTCACGGCCGATGAAGTGGCGGCCGCCCATGTCGAAGGGAGGGTCGCGGCATGAACACGCCTGCTCTCCAAGCAAAGCAGCTTCCACCCCTGAAGGTTCAGGGGTGGAGTTTGGCCGCAGCGCCGATGACATGCCGGTTGCCCGTGTCGGCGATCTCGTTTTCGCCACGGTGCCGGGACGTGACGGCCAGCATTTTCTCGCGAGTGCCTGGCGCGTGTCACGGCCGTCTTCCGAGCTCAAGCGCTACGACTTCTACTCGCATCATGGCGCCGTTACGGATGAGGCGGAATTTCGGGCACGGATGTTCGAACAGGCGGAGCACGTCCCGAGACCTCTGGGCGCTCGCCCGGCAGACTGTCCGGATGAGCTGCTCCACCCCATGGGGACCGTCGCAGGGCGCCACCGTCTACGCGGAGGGTATCGTATCTCACACCACGGCCGGGCATGGCGGGTTCAAGTTGTCCAACGATCGCAACGGCAAAATCCATGTGATGCTTCGTTGCGCCGGCGGTTGGTACGACGAAGGTGCCGCGTGGGCCGCGGTTGGCCTCGCCTATCCGGAACACCTTTACGAGATACGAGCGCAAGTCCGCCGATCGGACGATCCGGGATTTCTTGCCCGATGCCTGGGAATCGATTTTCGGCCAAATCCCACGAGAAGGATCGCCGCGCCTTTGAGCGCGAGCATGCCGGCGACTGGATCGTCATCTCCGCGCTACGCTCAGATCACCAACCCGGCATGACCGAAGTTATCGCCACGATTGGTGGCGTGCGTGCCGTCCACGCGGAAGAGCGCCGCTTCTTTGTGCCAAGCGACGAGTACGAGGTCGGCCGATTTGGCTTCGTCATCAATACCGCGCGACATGCTGGCCATGACGGACCGTCGTCGTTCATCAGTTGGCAGCCGCGGGTGACCAGTCCATGAATCCGGTCAGTTCTCGCGTTCTTCTGTTCCGCATTGAGGCGGCGCGGCGAGAGACGCGCCACCATCTCGATTGCATTCACCGGCACAACACGGGCCGGGCGAACGCATAGCGGTTACCGAGAAGGCGAAAGCCCGCTCGCACCGCCGGGGCGGGTCGCGGTGGACGCGCTCCGACGAGTTGCTGTTTCACGATCACGTCGAGCGGCGAACGGAAATCGCTGCCCTGGCTCGCAAACTCCAACGTCAGGAGCGGGCGATCGCCACCATGCGTATGTGCTCGGCGATGATGTGGGCAATGCGGCGGCGTGAGCCCCGGCCGGATGGGGCTTTCGTGGCGGCTGATCCGAGCGGGAGGAAGGGAGGCGGGGGCTATCGGTCGCAGTGGTTTCTGTCCTTCGGGGTTTCTGAGTCATAGCCCGACCCCTGCCGGCCCGCCCTTCGTTTTCGCTGCGGTCTGAACCGGCGGCCGGTCGTTTCAAGGCCGCTGGCGCGCCGCGGAGCGGCCGGTGCAGCCTCCCTCGCAAAACGGCTCCGCGCCCTTCGCAGGGCTTTACCCCGCTTGTTCGCAAACCCGTTTCGCTCGTCCGGCCGTCCCGGACCTGTGAAAGCGCCCGTCCTCAACCGATTCCTGTCGACCGCATCGAAGGGCAGACCGGCAGGGGCCGGAGCCGCTTCGGTGAAAACCACGAAAGGAAGATCCCATGTCCAAGCCCGCAACCAATCGACCTGCCGCCCGCGTCGTGCCGCTCCGCAAGGGCGCCACCCTTGAAATGGTCAGGCTCACATGCCCGGACACCGCCCAGGCAATGCTGATCGCCGAGAGTTTCGGGACCGCGGGGGTCGACAGCGACGGCATCCGTGAACTCCACGAGCGCCTGATCATTGAGACCGCCGATAGCCTCTCGGACGGTCTCGGTGAGAAGGCGATGCAGATCCATCTCCAGCGTATCGTCGGTGCCTATGTCGGCTCGGCGCACGGCGCCGGCCAGTTCTACAGTCGAGCAATCTCCGAAGCCCGAGACGCAACCGCCAAATCGGCAAACGATGCCCGCGACGAGGATCTCGATGGCCCGGTCGGTTACGACAGCGCCGCCCAGCGCAAACGCGAATTCGCCGCCGACATGGGCATACAGTCCCACGCGTTGCGGATGGCCGCCGAGGGCGCAGTCGCAGCTTACAGCCACGTCATCGGCGAAGCCTGGAAGCCCTTCGACCGCCCGGTCGAAAACCTGGGCCAGTCGCTCGACCGCAAGGCGGCCGAGGCACAGATGGCGGCTCTCGGTTGAGCCGCTTGTCGCGCGGAGAGCTTCGGCTTCACCATCTCTTCCCTCTTTGACCTTTAGGCCGGTTCCTTTCGGACCGGCCTTTTTCCATGTCACGAAAGAAGAGAAGGAAGAACACGGACCCCGCCCGGCACGCGTCCCGTCCCGCTCGGCGGTCCTGCAGGAGCCGGCGCCTGCCGCAACGGCTTTGCCGTCCTTCACTCCGTTACGGCCGTTCCGGTGCGGCCGGCCTCCTGATCGCTCCTGCTTTCGGACCTCCGCGACGGGGCCGCGATGGCGCGGCCTCCAAAACGGAGGATAATGACATGAGCAGGAAAGCCGAAGGCGAACGCGCCGACATCTATGCGCGGATCACGGATAGGATCGTCGCAGATCTTGAAAAGGGTGTGAAGCCTTGGATGAAACCCTGGCACGCGGCCAACACCAATGGCCGGATCACCCTGCCGCTGCGCCACAACGGCCAGCCGTATTCGGGCATGAACATTCTCTTGTTATGGTCGGAGGGAATGGCGCGGGGGTTCACTTCCCCCATGTGGATGACCTTCAAGCAGGCGCTTGAACTGGGGGCGGCGGTGCGAAAGGGCGAGACCGGTTCGACGGTCGTCTTCGCCAGCCGGTTCACCAAGTCCGAGGCGGACGGCAGTGGTGGAGAAGTCGATCGAGAAATCCCATTCTTGAAGGCTTACACAGTGTTCAACATCGAGCAGATCGACGGACTGCCCGAACACTATCGTCTCCCACCGACCCCGGTGCTCGATGCGATCGAGCACATCGAGCACGCCGATTGCTTTTTCCGCAACACGGGCGCTGTCATCCGCCATGGTGGAGCGCAGGCCTATTATTCCCCTATCACGGACCACATCCAGATGCCGCCGTTCGAAACGTTCCGCGACGCGGCGTCCTACGTGGCCACGCTCAGTCACGAAAGTTGCCATTGGACTGCGCGCCCCGATCGCGTCGATCGCGATCTTAGCCGCTATGCGAAGGACAAGACCGAACGCGCCCGCGAGGAGCTGATTGCGGAGCTCGGGAGTTGCTTCCTATGCGCCGATCTCGGGATCGCACCGGAGCTGGAGCCACGGCCGGACCATGCGTCTTATCTCGGCTCGTGGCTGAAGGTTCTATCTGACGACAAGCGGGCTATCTTCCAAGCTGCGGCGCATGCCCAGCGTGCTGTCAGCTTCCTGCACGGTCTCCAGCCCGTTCAGGCCGACGAGAGAGCGGCCGCGTAGGAGACGTCAAGGTCGGTCGTTGTCACCCGCAACGGCCGACAGCTCTTTCGGCGCTCTCTCCGCGAGCGCGTGCTCATCGGACGTGAGGTCCAGCCTCCCCCAGATCGATGGTTTCCGATCGTTGGCTTTCAGCTTTAGGGACTGCTTGATTTCGACGGTAAACGGCTTTGTCTGCTGACGCATAGATCCTCCAGGCGACGAATCGCGGCCCGACAATATTGCGTTGATGAGAGGAGACAACTGCCCGGACGGCCGAGTTTGTCGCATCCGAAGCCGACCCTATGCTTTAGAGACAGAGGAACGGCTTCGCGGCCGGGCTGTTCTGCCGGGGCAACGCACGGCGAGGGCCATGACCAAGTTCCTTCCACCGCTGTCATAGGCCACGCCCTCCGCGGGCTCGATGAGGCATGTCTGATCGGAGACCGGCTTCGCCTCAATCGTTCTCCCGCAACGGCCGTCCGCAACTTTCTCCCCCTGCGAACTGTGTTCGCATTCCTCGCGCGACAACAAAGTTTCTCCGGCCGCCCTCCATTTCATTGCGGCCTTTCAGGTGCGGTCCGATCGCCCCCGATCCTTGCGACAGCCATCGAGGCCGCGAAGGGCGCGGCCCGAAACAACCGAAAGGAACAGACAATGGCTACCATCGGCACCTTCACCTCCACCGAAAGCGGCTTCACCGGCTCGATCCGCACCCTCGCACTCAACGTCAAGGCCCGCATCGCCCGCATCGAAAACCCCTCCGACAAGGGTCCGCACTTCCGTATCTACGCCGGCAATGTCGAGCTGGGTGCCGCCTGGCAGAAGCGCTCCAGCGAGACCGACCGCGACTACCTCTCGGTCAAGCTGGACGACCCGAGCTTCCCGGCGCCGATCTACGCAACGCTCACCGAGGTCGAAGGCGAGGACGGCTACCAGCTGATCTGGTCCCGCCCCAACCGGGATTGAGGTCCCACCAAGGCCCCGCCGCCTAAGGCGGGGCCAACAGGCCGCTTTGAGAAAGCAGGCGACGGGCGTCGAGCCCGTTTCCAGCTTTTTGGGTGCCGTACGGAGAGGTGGGGTCTGCTCATATCAAGCCAATCGTGCCGTGGAGCCGGGCCAGCCTCAAGGACGAGCGGTCCCCCCAAAATGCTTGGCGCATTTCGGCTCCTCCACTCACCGCCGCTGGCGGTCGCATGCGCGATCCTTGACCCTGACCCACCGCCACGCCGGCGGGCGTCATCTTTCTCAAACATCAAGGAGATGACGATGATCGAACAACAAATCGAAGAACTGCGCGCCGAGCTGAACGCTTGCATCGAGCCCGCCGAGCGTCGCGAGATCGAAGCCGAGCTCGAAATCGCCCAGGCCGAGCTGATCATGATGCTTGGCGAACAGGATGGTTCCATCGACGCCGAGCCGCCCTTCTGAGGGCGGCATACCACCAGCACTGGGGGGACCGCCGGCATCCAGGATCCCGAGAGGGGCGATCCGCTGCGACTCTCCTTTCGATCTACCGTCATCGACATCGGGGATGCTGCATCCCGTCCGTCGCCCGCAACCAGCTGGCGCCAGAATTTTCCCCGCCGTATTGCGGCTCCTCGCGTGCTAAATTCTGGCGCCGGCAGGTCCTTCACTCTCGTTTCGTCCTTTCAGGTGCGTCCCTCCTTGTCCGCCATGCGGCCTATCCCCGCGATATCGGCATTTCGAAAGGAGAAAATACCGTGCAACAGCTCGCTCAGTTCCTCACCGCCACCGGCCGTCGGCTCCGCACCCTCGGCAAGGTGATCTGTCACTACTTCCGCAAGGGGAAACTCGGCCTGAAACTGGCCATCAAGATTCCGTTCTTCGTGAGATCGAGGCGTCGTTCGAGACCGACTGGAACCGGCGCGAATGACGCGCCATCAGGGGACCGCTTCGGCGGCCCCCTGTTTCGCTACTCGAGCGATCGGAGACGATTGGGGTCAGCTTTGGAAATATCGCAGAGTGGCTCGTGGCCGATAGCCGCGAGCACGTTTTTGTTTGACCAGGTCGAGGAACAACCGAACCGCTTCCTCTTCCCGTTCGAACACATGCTGCTTCTCCTGGCCTCGTTTGCCGATCCTCCCCCATCGCCGGGTCAGGCAAGCCTCTCCGAACATCGTCGGCCCGATCTCCATGGCATAGTACCGCGCCATGTTCTTGGCTGGATCCGTTCGTTCGACATAAAGCTGGTAGGGTTGCGAAATCATGCCGGCATGATCGTCACACAGCGCCGCTACGTCCAACGACATATGTGAATCCTACAGGTGCGACCGATTCATTTTCGTGAAGAATGGCGTTCGGGCGAGGCGCCGATGGCGCGCGGCTCTAGTCGCACTGCGACCGGAGCCCGCACGCGGTCTCCGCCCCGCCGGGTTACGATCCTCTCTCAGCAAGAGGCATGCCTCTGCGAAATCTCATTGTCCGGAGACAGCCGGAGCCTCCCGTCGCCATCGGAGATGGCAAGCGGTCGCATCCCTTCAGGACGCGGTTCTATCTCTCTCTGACGTCCCATTTTGCACCCGCCGTTCCGGCGTCAAGGACATCGCGGCCCCTCCAATTTTCCCAACGCCGCAAGCGGCACAGAGAAAATCGGTTCCTCCGCTCGCCGCAGGGCGGCCGCGTTCCGCGGTCCCTGACCCCTCACGGACTACGGTGCCGACACCTTTCGTCAGAAAACGAAAAGGAGACTCTGATGACAAAGCATCAATTCGCTCGTGTGGTGGAAGAAGATCAGAAGCGGCCGGATCAACAGCCGGATTGGCTTGAACGACTGCGCCGAAATTTTGATGCGGAAGTGCATCTTCCCGCCGATATCTCGCGGGAGTTTCTGTCTGCAGCGCTGCTTTGGGCAGTCGACAACAAGGTCGATTTCGGTTTGTTCCACGAGGCCAGCGAGATCATCATTGCGCACTTCGGCGGTGATGAGATCTACCTCCCGTCGCGGTGGACCGACAAAAGATGGCACATCGGCCTTGAGGACAAAGAGCCTTTCGATCCGAGCGGCTGAGGTCGAGACCAGAGGCGGCTTGTCGCCTCTGGTCTTTGCCTATTCACATGAGCCCCTCCAGCCGGATCGACCGAGCGGAGCGGCTATGAAAGGGAGCTCTGCCGCCCCTCTCAATCTCACCCCATGAAGGAAGGGCAATGCCCCTCCTTCAAACTTCCTCCCATGGAGAAAGGGGACGGTTCCCTCCTCCCCTTCCCCAAGCCCATATCCCTCTCCCGTGCAGGGAAGGTGAAGATGGCTGTCACCCGCCCTGGCACCAGCCGTGTCGGGCACCATCCCATGATCGGGCAAGCCCTTCCTTGATCAAGGCATCGCCCAGCGAATTGCCTGCACGAAATACGGTTGGCAGTTTGCGTCCATATTTGTCTTCGTCACGGAACCCGGCCGCTAGCGAGAATTTTCCAGTGTTGAGTAGCGTCAGCAGGCGGGATTTTGCCGCCTCACCCTTTATCCGTTCCGCCTCGCACCGGGGCGGGCTGAGTTCAGGCGTATCGATGTCGGCGATGCGGATTTTCTCGCCCTCGAACCAGAAGGTGTCGCCGTCGACGACGCAGTTCGCGCGATGGCTTCCGTCGCACATCGAAAATGCGGTCGACAATGAATCCGTCGTCGGTTTCTTGGCCAAAGTGCCGAGATCGGGGAGAACGTCGGCGCCGCCACAGGCAAGCCAACCCCCAACAGCAATGATCACGGAGCATAGAACTGCCGTCGAGCGTTTACGCCATCTGTTCCGCCCAGATCTCAGCAGTCCTCCACCCGCGCGCTGCCGGTCGCGACCGCCCCCGGCCTTCGGCGGCTTTCTAAACGGAACCACATTTGATTTCGCCACTTTCCGATCCCCTCGTTTCGTCTCACCCTATGTCGGCCCCGGTTTCATCTGCGTTTACGGAGGAGCGTGGCTCCGGGCTGCGGTGTGGCCGGCAAAATGGTGCGCGCCGGGCGGGGGCAGTCGATCCCGCCTCCCCTTCGGACCACTATGTTGAGGCTCCTGCGGCTGCCCTGCTTTCCTCCCGTCGCGCAACGAGAATTCCCGAAATCCCGCCCGCCGGGCGTCGCTATGCTGATTTCTCCGATACTCTTCATTTTCCTCGATCAGCCTTGCTTGTTTGCACCGCGCGCCGGCTTGGATCATGCAGGCTTTGGCGTATCCCCGACCATGTGAAACCTGTTCGTGCCGACGCAGGCCTTCATGTCGTCGCGCCTGAACCAGATAGCTCGTCCGCATCTGAGCGGTGCGTTTCCTGCGGTGAACACGATCTGCTCATCCGCCCGCATGCGCAGAACTTCATGAGGTCGGATCAATGGTCGAGCAGCGAGCTGTTTCGATCGCGTTCGCGACGATCCCTTTGCCTGAAAACTGCGGCTCACCTGGTCAATCTCGACCGTGGTCATGCCGCAGCGTCGGGAGATGTAATCGGCGGTCTCTGGATCGTTGATCGCGGCAAACGAAATCCAGCTGGCACTCTCGAACCACTTGCTTGCCGCATCGCGGCCGCCATAAGTTTCGCGCATCTGGCCAATCGACTGATAGATCATCGTCAGCGTGATCCCGTATTTACGGCCGGCGTCACGCGCGGTCTCGATGATCCGCATGTAGCCGAGGCGGGCGACCTCATCGAGGAGAAACAATGCACGCCCCTTCATCTGTCCGTCGCGATTATAGATCGCGTTGAGAAGCGAACCGATGACGACGCGGGCAAGACCGGAATGGGTCTCCAACGTCTTGAGGTCGATGTTGATGAAGACGTCTGTGTTTCCCGCCGCGATATCGCTGGTCGAGAATTTCTTGCCGGATACGAGGGCGGCATAATTCGGATAGGAAAGCCAGTGTGTTTCCTTGACCGCGTTGGCGTAGACGCCGGAGAAGGTTTCGGGCGTCATGTTGACGAAGGCAGCGACGTTTTCCTTCACGAAATCCGAGCCGGAATTGTCGTAGATGTCTTGCAGCCGCTTGCGCAATGTCGGCTCCGGCTCCGAGAGATTCATGCGCACCCGCCGAAGCGTCTGTTCCTGCTCCTCCGTGTGGCCGGACAGGCAGACATCGGCGATGAGCGCTGTGAGAAGCTGCAGAGCTGACGCGCGGAAAAAGTCGTCGCGGACACCGCGCGCGCCGCCGCTGTCGCTCATGATCCATGAGGCGACCGAGGCAATATCCTCTTCCTTGGTTCCGCCGAAACGTCCGACCCAGTCCAAGACGTTGAAGCCGATGTCCGGCTTCCGCGGATCGAGGACAAACACGTCTCTCCCCGCTCCGCCGCGATGCGCGGAGACCATGGGTGCGACCTCGTTCGATGGATCGAGCACAATCAGCGTGCCGCCCCATTTGAGTGCCGTCGGGATCGTCACCGACGTCGTCTTGAAACCGCCGGAACCGGCAAAGACGATCCCGTGCGACGAGCCGAACGAGCCATCGAAGCACAGCAACGGCGACTTGCCGCTGGCGCCCCAGGTCTCAGCGCTGTCGGCGCGAAACGCTTGGCTCCCGACATTGTCTTTGTCGACCCGATAGCGCTCGCCGATGACGATGCCACCAGCATCGGGAAGCAACTTTGCCGCCTCTGTGAGCTTCATCCAATCCGCTTCGCCATGGAGCGCCCGCTTGCCCTGAATGCGCTTCGGCTCGGCCCTTGCGAATGCCGCATTGCCGATGAGCGCGACGCGGAGTGCGAAGCAGGCACACATGAGTGCTACGCCCGCTCCGATCGCCGTTGCTGGATCGAGATAGGCCAAGACTGACTTGTCGGCGTTAAGCGCCTTCGTGAACGCGGCAAGGCGCATCGTTTCGCGTGTAGCCGCGATCAGGATCGTCCCGCTGCATCCGGCAAGGACACCCCAACCTGCCTGCTTGATGTTGATCGAGCCGGCGCTCGCGAACAGGAATAGAATTCCGATCGCCGCACTGGCACCATAGGGCAAGGCGATCCCCGCCCGCCCCCATGCCAGTCGTGCGGCCTCGGTCTTGCCGAAGCCTGAAAGCCACTGCTCGATCCCGGTCATTCCGATGACGACCGGGATCATCAACGCCGCTGGCACGATGACGAGCGCAATCCTATTGATCGTCATTGCCGAAGGCCTCCACGCCGATTGCCGTGAGCTTGGACCGCTCGCACTCGTCGCCTTTTATCCGGCGGGCGATATCGAGCAGCGCGCCCAGCAACAACGCTCGCTTCTCGTAGCGCAGTCCTGCCTTGACGATCAGGCCGCCGAGCTCGATCTTCTCCCGCGTATCCTTCTTGCGGGCGTCGGATGTCAAAGTCCTCGCCATGCGCTCAAGCCTCGCCAGTGCTGCTCGCGCCCGCGCCAGACGCGTCCGCCGCGGTCGACGCTTGTCCGCTGCTACCGCCGGCGCCCTTCTTCCCTCCGGTCGTAGCGCCCTGCCCTCCGCGAAATCGCTTGGTCAGTTGCTCAAACGCTGCCTGAAGTTCCGCCTCGTCGATTTCGATCTCGCCAAGGCCCGCCTTGAGCGCGATCCGGCCTATGCGTTCCGCTTCCCGGGTCTCGGCGATCTTGAGTTGCTCCTGCAGCTTGGCGATTTCGTCGCGGATTTTCGAGGATGGCTTCTTCATGTCTGGTCGTCTCCTGGCTGAGAAAGCGTGTCATACGAGCCCAGCTATTCGGAACAGAGTGCGGAACGCACTACTGTGAATCCTACAATCGCCAACGGCGATGCTTTGGTGGATCATCCCGGCCGTTCCGAAGGAGCGGATCCGAAGGGCGCAATTATACGTCGCTGGCGCGACGTGTTGCTGAGAGTGCCTGGTGGGGCCGCCGCTTCCGACAAACCCTTTGATTTCGTTCGCAACCGGGAGAGAACTCCGCCGTGGCCGTCCCTCACTTCTCCGTCAGCGTCGTCGCCCGTGGCTCAGGCCGCAGCGCCGTCCTGTCGGCGGCCTACCGGCATTGCGCCAAGATGGAGTTCGAGCGGGAAGCCCGGACGATCGACTACACGCGAAAGCAGGGGCTCCTGCATGAGGAGTTCGTGATCCCTGCCGACGCGCCGGAATGGGTGCGCAGCATGATTGCCGATCGCTCGGTCGCCGGCGCATCCGAGGCCTTCTGGAACAAAGTGGAGGGCTTCGAGAAGCGATCCGACGCGCAGCTCGCCAAGGACGTCACCATAGCCCTGCCGCTCGAGTTGACGGCCGAGCAGAACATCGCGCTCATGCGCGACTTTGTGGCGGGGCACATCACCGCGCAGGGCATGGTCGCGGACTGGGTCTATCACGACGCCCCCGGCAACCCGCATGTGCATCTGATGACGACATTGCGGCCGCTCATCGAGGATGGCTTCGGTTCGAAGAAGGTTGCGATTCTGGGACCGGACGGCAAGCCGATCCGCAATGACGCCGGCAAGATCGTCTATGAGCTTTGGGCTGGAAGCACGGAGGATTTCAACGCGTTCCGCGACGGCTGGTTTGCCTGCCAGAACAAACATCTGGCGCTTGCCGGCCTCGATATCCGCATCGATGGCCGTTCCTTCGAAAAGCAGGGTATCGACCTCGAGCCAACCATTCACCTCGGCGTCGGCGCCAAAGCCATCGAGCGCAAGGCCGAGCAATCCGACCACAAGTCGGAGACCTCGACCCCCAAACTCGAACGCATCGAGCTTCAGGAGGAGCGCCGCAGCGAGAACGCCCGCCGCATCCAGCGCCGTCCGGAGATCGTGCTCGACCTGATTACGCGGGAGAAGAGCGTCTTCGACGAACGCGATGTTGCGAAGGTGTTGTATCGCTATATCGACGATGTCGCTCTGTTCCAAAGTCTGATGGTCCGCATTCTGCAAAGTCCGGAAGCGCTCCGCCTCGAACGCGAGCGGATCAACTTTGCGACAGGTATTCGGACACCCACGAAGTACACCACGCGCGAGATGATCCGTATTGAAGCCGAGATGGCCAATCACGCGATCTGGCTCTCCGCTCGCGCCTCCCATGGCGTCCGTGAGGCGGTGCTGCACGCGACCTTTGCGCGCCATTCCCGTCTGTCGGATGAGCAGCGAACTGCGATCGAGCATGTCGCCGGGGCCACGCGGATTGCCGCTATCATCGGCCGCGCCGGCGCCGGCAAGACAACGATGATGAAGGCTGCGCGTGAGGCGTGGGAAACGGCCGGCTATCGTGTGGTCGGCGGAGCATTGGCGGGCAAAGCCGCCGAAGGTTTGGAGAAGGAAGCTGGCATCGTCTCCCGCACGCTGTCGTCGTGGGAGCTTCGCTGGAACCAGGGTCGCAACCGGCTCGACGACAAGACTGTTATCGTACTCGACGAGGCCGGCATGGTGTCGTCACGGCAGATGGCGCTATTGGTCGAAGCCGTAACCAAGGCCGGCGCCAAACTCGTCCTTGTCGGCGATCCGGAACAGCTTCAACCGATCGAAGCGGGCGCCGCCTTCCGTGCGATCGCCGATCGCATCGGCTATGCCGAACTCGAGACGATCTATCGTCAGCGCCAGCAATGGATGCGCGACGCCTCGCTCGATCTCGCTCGTGGCAATGTCCGCAAGGCTGTCGATGCCTACACCGCTCATGGTCGAATGATTGGTTTGAGACTGAAGGACGAGGCCGTCGAAAGCCTGATCGCAGCTTGGGACCGGGACTACGACCCTTCGAAGACCAGCCTGATCCTCGCACACCTTCGCCGCGACGTCCGAATGCTCAATGATATGGCGCGCGCCAAGCTGGTCGAACGCGGCGTCGTCGCGGACGGATTTGCGTTCAAGACAGAGGACGGAACTCGCATGTTCGCGACCGGCGACCAGATCGTGTTCCTCAAGAACGAGGGCAGCCTTGGCGTCAAGAACGGCATGCTCGCAAGGGTGCTTGAAGCCGCATCTGGCCGGATTGTTGCGGAGATTGGTGACGGCGAGCACCGCCGCCAGGTCACGGTCGAGCAGCGCTTCTACAACAATCTCGATCACGGCTATGCGACGACGATCCACAAGAGCCAGGGCGCGACCGTCGACCGTGTGAAGGTGCTTGCTTCCCTTTCATTGGACAGGCATCTCACCTATGTGGCCATGACGCGCCATCGTGAGGATCTCGCCGTCTACTACGGCAGTCGCTCCTTCGCGAAATCCGGCGGCCTCATTCCGATCCTGTCGCGCCGGAACGCCAAGGAAACCAGCCTCGATTACCAGAAGAGCGCTCTCTATCGCCAGGCGTTGCGCTTTGCCGAGGCCCGCGGCCTGCAGCTCATGAACGTCGCCCGCACGATCGCACACGATCGCCTCCAATGGGCCGTCCGGCAAAAACAGAAACTCGCCGACCTCGGCGCCCGTCTGGCCGCAATCGGTGCGGCACTCGGACTGGTCCGCGGCAGCAACAAACACTCCATCCGGGACACAATCAAGGAGGCCAAGCCCATGGTGTCAGGCATCACCACCTTCCCCAAATCGCTCGACCAGGCTGTTGAGGGTAAGCTCGCCGCCGATCCCAGCCTCAAGAAACAATGGGAGGACGTCTCGACCCGCTTCCATCTCGTCTACGCCCAGCCGGAAGCGGCCTTCAAGGCAATCAATGTCGACGCCATGCTCACGGACCAGTCGGTGGCGCAGTCCACCCTGGCAAGGATTGCCGGCGAGCCAGAGAGCTTTGGCGCGCTCAAGGGCAAGACCGGTCTTCTCGCGAGCCGTGGCGACAAGCAGGACCGGGAAAAAGCGCTCGCCAATGTACCGGCGCTCGCCCGAAATCTTGAACGCTACCTTCGTGAGCGGGCCGAGGCCGAATTCAAACATGAGACGGAGGAGCGCGCGGTCCGGCTCAAGGTTTCGGTCGACATCCCGGCGCTCTCTCCAGCCGCTAAGCAAACGCTCGAACGCGTGCGCGATGCGATCGATCGCAACGATCTCCCGGCTGGTCTCGAATACGCGCTCGCGGACAAAATGGTGAAAGCAGAACTCGAAGGTTTCGCCAAGGCGGTTTCCGAACGTTTCGGGGAACGGACCTTCCTGCCACTGGCGGCGAAAGACACTGATGGCAAGACCTTCGAGACCGTCACGGCAGGCATGACGGCCGGCCAGAAGGCCGAGGTCCGGAACGCCTGGGACGCCATGCGGGCGGTTCAGCAAATGGCTGCTCATGAACGAACGACCGAAGCGCTGAAGCAGGCCGAGACGCTGCGGCAAACTAGGAGCCAAGGACTCTCGCTGAAATGACCGAGGCTGCAACCCGCCGGTCGATGACCACGCAGCAACGACGAGGCATTGTGGTTCTGTCGATGGCGGCGGTCGCCGCCATCCTGCTGGTGGTGACTGCCGTCGCCGGCGGCTACCGCATCAATCTGACGCCAAGCGAACCGCTCGGCCTGTGGCGCATCGTTCCTCTCTATCGTCCGCTGGCTATTGATGACCTGGTGTTCATCTGCCCACCGGAAACGGCGGAAATGGTGAAGGCACGAGCGCGTGGCTATCTCCGTTCTGGCTCCTGTCCGGGCGGCGTCGCGCCGTTGATCAAGACAGTGATCGCTGTCGCAGGACAACATGTCGAAATCGGCGCCAGCGTAAACGTGGACGGCCGGGAAGTTTCCTCTTCCAGTCTTGCCCAACGCGATGGAAAAGGCCGGCCGTTGACGCCCTTTCCCAGCGGCATCGTACCGCCAGGATATGTCTTCTTGCTTTCCGCATTCCCCGGCTCCTATGACTCCCGATATTTTG
The DNA here is from genome assembly GCF_004306515.1 of Rhizobium beringeri. Lineage (NCBI taxonomy): Bacteria > Pseudomonadati > Pseudomonadota > Alphaproteobacteria > Hyphomicrobiales > Rhizobiaceae > Rhizobium > Rhizobium beringeri. The sequence continues at coordinate 185,180 of NZ_SILG01000005.1, forward strand.
GTCCGGTGCCCGCCTCCGGTATTCTCGGGCTGGCGCAGGAGGTCCTCACCTATGCGCCGTGAATATCTTCGGGCGACGGCGCTGATATTCACTTCTATCGCGATCGGCGTGGTGGGCTGGGGCGGCCATATGTTGCTCCTTCCTATCGCGCTTGGGTTTCCGGTTCTTTGGTCGATCGCGCGAACGAGATCAGTGGCGGCACTTGTCTCCGCCGGATATTTCCTGGCCGCATCACGTGGTTTGCCGCAAGGCGTGGCCGCCTTTTACTCGTCGGATATCTGGCCGGGCCTCTTGCTCTGGCTGGGTGCGTCTATGAGTTTCGTTGCTGTGCATTCGGCCCTCTGGACGAAGAATAGCGGAGCTCGTCCGCTTCGCTATCTCCTAGCGGCCATCATCATGTCCGTCCCGCCGTTCGGTATCACGGGTTGGGCGCATCCTGTCACGGCGGCGGGTGTTCTGTTCCCAGGATGGGGATGGTGGGGATTTGGCTTCATGACAGCCGGCCTTGCGGGCCTCGTAACCCGCATTTGGCCAGCTGTCGCCATCGCCTTTGCGGGCCTTTGGCTGTGGTCCGCCGCGATCTGGACCGATCCGAAACTACCGGAAGGCTGGCGCGGCGTCGATCTGGAATTGGGCGCTTCGCTCGGCCGTGAGGCCGGTCTTCACCGCCACCGTGACATGATCGCAACGGTCCGGAACGCGGCCAGCGATGGCGCACGCTTTGTGGTGCTGCCGGAAGCTGCGCTCGGTTTCTGGACACCGACCGTGGCGCAGCTTTGGACGAGCGCGTCCGGCGATACCGATGCGACGGTCATCGCCGGCGCCACGGTGCTCGATGGCACCGGCTACGACAATGTCCTCGTCGCGGTCGACAGGAAGGGCGGAATCATCCTCTATCGCGAACGCATGCCGGTTCCCGGCTCGATGTGGCAGCCGTGGCGATCCTTGCTCGGGGAGAGTGGCGGCGCCAGGGCAGATTTTTTTGCGAACCCGGTCGTCGCGATCGGTGCCAGCCGGGCAGCACCGCTGATCTGCTACGAGCAACTGATCGTTTGGCCGATCCTCCAGTCTATGCTCCACGATCCCGATCTCGTCGTTGCCGTCGGAAACGGATGGTGGACCGAAGGGACGTCGATCGTCGCCATTCAGCGCGCCGCTACCACGGCATGGGCAAAGCTCTTCGCAAAACCGCTCGTTATTGCCTTCAACACCTGACAGCGCAGGAGACACTATGCTCGACGCCGCCCTGATAAAAGAATGCGCAGACCCTTCCCTCAAGCCCGCGCTCATCGAGCAGTTCGTGATGGCAGCGGGCACGGATGATCCCCTCGCCGTTACGGTCAAATCGGGCGGCCGATTGATCCTCGTTCCGAAAGCCAGAACGGCGGACGAGGCAATGGCGATCGTCCGGCAATTTGCTGGTCAGGCCGTCGTTCGCGTCGGCCTGACGCAGTTTCCCGCTGGGATTGGAGCCAAGGAAGCGACCGATTTAAAGCCAGGTTTGGTCGACTCCTGCCAGAACCTTCGCAAAGGCACGGCGATGTTCGGCAAGGTCCTTAGGATCGTTGCGAAATGGTATGGCAACCCCACGAGCAAAGACGTGTTCCCGCAGATTTTCGATGATGCGATTTACGCATGGAAGACTGGTGAGTTCGAGGGCGTAAGCGTGTTTCAGGCGGAGGATCCAGGCATACCCATCGAAGCGCCGCAGAAAAGCGATGAGACCCGTCCGGCCGGGTCAATGGATGTCGAGGAAGCGACGCCGAAAGACGTACAGCCAGAGACGGTACAGGATGTTGGACGCGCCGGGATGCGGATCGATCTTTCCCGCATCAGTGGTCAGCAATAGCGTTGAGTTTATCTTGCATTCGCGGAGCATCTTCCGGCCAAGCCAGAATTTAGCGCGGCTCCAAAGCATGAAATTAATGTGAGACAGATTGCGACCAAGCACTCATTTGTCCAGCCTAGCAGCCGCAACCGCGTGCGGCATCAGGAATGTGGCAATCTCCGCGATGACGTCTGTCAGATCGCCAGGATTGTGTGCAACACCTTCAACGAAAGCGCGCCATGCCGCTGTTTTTGCTGGTCGTTGGCAAAGGCGTCCGTTAGGGCGTCGGGTCTGTCGGTGGGGATCGGTGTCTCGCGGCGCTCAAAGGTAGCGGCTATTGCGCGCGCCAGCCGATCATTGCTGAAGTCGAAAGACCTGCTGAGGATCCAGATGTCGTAGAAATCCTTCATGCGGCTGTTTACTCGCCCCAACATTACCATTGCCTGGAACTTCTCGGCAATGACCGTTTCCCGCGCATAGGCCCGGAACCGCGGCATCGGAAAATCGAGCATGGAAGGATAATCCAGGATCTCCACTCCAGGCTCAAGCGCATCGCCAAACCCGATGTCGATCGTCAGGTTGATCCGGGCTCCACTGATTGTAGCGATCACCCGCAGCCTGAGCCCACCATAGTCCAGTGCCTCGCGAATGCGATCCACATGCAGCGTATCGGGATCGAACGTGACGCCATCGTCGGCCTCTTGCGCCAGAATTTCCCGAAATGTCTCAAGCATCGGGTCCGGACTCGGATCACCGAAACCCAAAAGATCGAGGTCGCGCGTGCCTCGGTGCGGGTCGTCGAACCAACTCATCATCAACATCGCCCCTTTTAGAACGAAGCGATTGGCGTGGGGCGACTGACTGAGCCGGAACAATAACCGTTCAAGAGCGAAACGCGTCAGAACCAGATCGAAGCTTTGCCCGCTTGCCTTGGCGAGTTGCAACAGGCGCGCGCACCGAGGCGCTGACGTTTCTGATTTCTTTAGCCATTGGCGGTCAGCGCCTCGAGATACGGCCGGATCACCGATCCGGCGCCACCGCGTTCGGCCTGGTTGGCGATTTCGCCAGGAGTAGCCCTTCGTTGCCGCAACGCCTCCTGCAGCCCTTCTATCGCTACCGAAAGGCCGATCTTGTTTCGATAGCGAAAGCAATCGGCAATTGTCTTGGCAATTCCAAAGACCCTCACAGGAACGCCTTCAATGACATGGGTTTCGACGTTTTCGTTGAGAAGGCTGTCTGCGAAACGCACGATGCGCATAGCGGGGCCGTCCAGTTTCGGAGCCCAGTCCTTACGGCCTATGGCAAGCCAGATTTGTCCGGGGAGCTGATCTGTCAAGCCGTGGAACGCCAATGCCGAAACGAGGCAGACAACGCCTTTGGGTGCGTGTTTGGCAACCTCCGCCAGGCTGTGGTTGACGTCGAGCTGCGCATCAGGAAGTTGATAAAGACCGCGGGCAAGCCGCAGCACTTCACCATCTCGTTCCATTCGGCTCATGGTGGCAGCCGTCACACCTGCGTTCCGCAGTTCCACCAAACGTGCTATTCCGCGCTCAGTTAGCACGGTCCGGGCGATCTGGCGTTGCGTGAAGGGACCGGGCATTGATATAAAAGCTCGGAAAGTTGGATCTATTATCCTAGGATTTGTATCACAATCCCTGAGGTGGAGAACGCCCTCGCTCTTGGAATTTCATCCAGCGATTGTTCGGACTGGGACGCGCATACCTTTGCCTTTGAAAACCGGCTCGCCGCCAACTAACCTTTCACGCAGTGGATGATCTAGTCCGGTCCAGAGCACTTCGCCGCGCGCGGCCAAGTGCTCCCTCGCTCTCGCGACGTCGATGATCAGATAGTCGTCCGCTCTAACAGTTTCTTCTGCATGGGGGTCCTGGTCAATGATACGAACAAACGCTTGCGACGCTCTGCCGACAGGATCGAACCGACACCGTACGAGAGTTTCAACGAAGCAGATCTTCGTCTGCCAGCGCTCGGGCGGAACTGCGCGACAGTCGGGTTGAGAGGATGCGCTTGTCGATGGCATTTTGTGTACAGCCTTCACAGCGATCTCGCTGACGGCTTCGGCTTCGGCAGCCATACATTCACGAAGAGCGTTGCTAATAATCATTCCTTTTAGAGAGAGTATATACGAGGAGCGAACAGTCTCAATCCCGCCGGCTTGCGAAGACGATTCTCGCTGTCCCAGGCCGGAGGTGTTGCTACAACAAGGTTATGCACCTGCTTTCGCACCAACTTGGGTCTCACCAATTGGTCGAACTAATTCGACGTGGCTGACATCTAAGGCTTGAGCCAGTTCATAAAGCGTAATTACAGTTGGGTTGCGACGACCTCGCTCCAGGCTACTAAGATATTGCTGACTGAATCCGGAACGCGCCTCGACCTCTTCCTGTGTCAGGCCTTTCTCCCGACGCAGGCGGGCAAAATTCGAGCCGACCAGTTTGCGCATGTCCATGCGCCGAAAGATCGCCGTTTACACACTTTGAGTTTATCAACTAAAGTATGTAAAAGCCTTTCCTATAAATGCCCGCCAATGCGGGGCGGGTAATGGGTTAGGGTCGATCTAAGCATCAGCGCTTTGCCTGCAACCCAGAGATTTCGGACGTAACCGTGCCGGATTTGATGTAGGCGAACCTTCGGGCCACTTGGTGAGAAAATGAAAGTTTGGGAGAAGCGGGTGAACAAAGCGAGCTCATCCGATGCAAATGGTCAAGAAAACGAAAGAGAATCGCGCTTCAGCTCGATGCAACAGCCGGAGCTGGAGGCGTTGGCTGTCTCGGCAATTCTCGAACACCGCCGCCTGATTGCCGCCGACGAAGCTGTCTACGAGGAATGGACTCGCGCGAGCGGCGATCCGTCCGTTTCCGGTGCCGTACTAAAAAGTCTGCAGGATGAGTACGTCGCGCGTCAGAACAAATCTGAGGCCCAGCAGGAGGTGCTGTCGGAAATCATCGATGCGCTTGGTTACATCCCTGAAGTTGCCCCAGATGGCGAAGAATGACGCTCATACCAGACCGTGGTCTTTGGCGATCGCGACAAGTTGCGGAACGGTCGCTGCGTCGAGCTTTTCGCGCGCCTTATCAAGGTAGTGCTGCACTGTCCTCGGGTTGATCCCCGTCAGCATTGCGGTTTCCGGAGCGCTTTTGCCCTTTGCCGCCCACATGAGGCACATTGCTTCTCTTGGTGAAAGCAACCGTTTCGGAGCGACAATCGTCTTCGCAGCTATGATTTTCAGGCGGTAATGGATCGCCAGTACCGCCTGGATCGCTTTTTGCGCATCCTGCAGCTTTTTAACGTCAGCCGTCTGAGCTGAGGATGCAAACGTCAGCATCATCGTCGACCCGAAACTTCCTTCGACGGGTATAGTCACCCCACTCCGAATGCCGTAATCGATCGCCTGGTCCCGAAAACGCCTGATTTCGGAATTTCCACGAGCGGGCCAATCGTCGGCCGTCCAGGAAAACATTTCCATGCGGCGCTTGGCTTCAGTAACGACCGGGTCGATGCGGGAGTACTGGCTTTCGAGATAAACGCCCTGCCATTCCTCCGGATAGGAGTTGAATGTGCGGATTTCCAACCCCTCAGTCTGCAGATAAGCAAAACGGTCGCAGCCACATGCGTGCGCGAAGGTCTTCAGAGCACTTTTGATCATACGTTCATCATGCGCGGCTTCTGTCATATCGATGAGAGAGCGAAGGTCACCGTCCACTAACTTTTCTCCTTTTACGACGGTGCAAGCCTCCCACTCGTCGCGCCGTTCTGACGCCACGAGGTACCGGTTGCCACCGTTCGGCTAGCCGGAGCCACATGGGACATTGGACGATACGGCAGTTGCTTCTACGCGAAGCAGATCCACGTTCGTTGCATCGCCTAGGTCTATTCACCTCTCCCGAGTATTCAACTCTTTCTGATCTAAAGACGATGATCTTTGTAGAGAATTTTAGTCACACCTGCGCCGCCACGCGGAATGACCTTGCGACGTTCAGCGAAGTATCGAAAATCTGAGGGTCCTTTACCTAGTTAGCGGCCGATATGCACAGACGGAAAAGCAATATCTTGATCGACCAGGACGTTGAACTTGTAGCCCGGTCGGATGTGAATCGTCGACTGAACGTTCAGATTCTTCGAGATCGACTCTTCCGCTACCCGGCCGAATGATTCGGCAAAATTACGTCGTGCTGCATCCGAGGCCGTGTCCTGCGTAGCGAGCGTCGAACTCTCAGGCATCGACATATCGATACCCGTCCCGATGATTGCCACCAGCGCCGCCGAACCGAAAGTCCTCCAGAGATGGCGGTCGACCTTATCCTTGAAGCCCCCATATCCTTCCGCGTCCGTGCCAGCCATGCCGCCGATCTGCAGGGTAGACCCATTCGGGAAAATGAGGTCCGTCCAGACGACGAGAACCCGTTCCTGGCCGAAGGACACCTTGGAATCGTAGCGACCGAACAGCTTTGCACCCTGCGGGATGAGAAGGCGGTAGCCGGTCGCGCTGTCGAAGACATTTTGGCTGACCTGAGCGGTAATGCGCCCTGGCAAATCTGAATTGAGGCCGGTGATCAAGGTGGCGGGAATGACCGAGCCGCGTTTCAATTCGTAAGGGGAAATCTGCGGCACGACCTGGTTTGGCAAGTAGCCGAGATCCTTGATATCCTGATTGAAAAAATCCTCTTTCGAGGTCTGCCCGTTCTGATCGAAGTTCTGTCCCATCAGGCCGGATTTCATGGCGGCGGCATAAAGGTCTGATGCACTGTTTGCTGCGACATTTGTCGGCTGACGGCTGGTGTCATTGGTGGAGATTGCAGTCTTCTCGACATCGGAAATGTCAACCTTCAGCGGCGAATCGAGCGCCGTGGCACGAGCCTGAAGGCGGGCCATGCGTTGGCGCTGCGCCTCGCGCATATATTGTTCATCCTGCTCTCGCTTCAGGCGAGCCTTCCACTCCTCCTCGGATTCAAGCATTCGCCGACGGTCTGGTCGCTCAATTGGTTGGCGCTCAGTGACCGGTTCCTGCTTCTCCGTTCTTTCCACTACGACAGGTGTCGGCTGGAACACCTCCTGTTTTTCCGGCTCACCGATAATGCCATCGGTGACGCCCCGCTTGAGTTGATCCCCGAAACTCGTTGCCGGATTGTTAGAAGCATCGTCCATGTTTCCACGATTGAAAGATAGTCCGCGCAGTGACAGACCAATCACAACAACGCCGATAAAAACCACGACGACAATAATTGCTATGATGATCGGCAAGCGGTTGAGCCGGCGCATGCCATTCTGTTCGTCTGCTTGGCTGGACGTGCCGAGTTGGAGCGACTGGGCCATGTTAGTCTCCGTCAGTTGCGCTGCATGATCGAAAGCGGACTGGTCGGCGCTGCGCCGGCCGCGGTCGGCGTATAAGCTCGGCTCAGAGCGATTGACGAGGTTGAGACCCGTGCCAGAATTTGTCCGTCGAAGCCCTCGATCGCATAAGCAAGCTCGACGGGCTTAGCGTCCTTAGCGACCTTGCCGTCCGTGACGACCCTATAGCCCCATCCTTTCAGGGCTGCTTCGAGGGCAGTCGCGAATTCCGACTTATCGTTTTCCATTGCAATCGTGGTCGTACCGCCAGCCGGGCCGATCTGCTCAGCCAAGCGGCTTGCCATGTCGCCGGCGATGGCGCTCGCAGCCGGTCCGGCGGCGGCCACAGGAGCGGAACTTGTGGGCAATGCGTCTTCCGCTGTTTGGCAACCGGAGAGCGACGTGGCCGCGATGAAGAATGCGAATAGCTTCCGCATGGTTCAGCCTCCCCGCCGGATCGTGATTTTCTGCTGCCGCCAACCGACACCGGAAACGAGGATCGCCTTGTCGATCGTATAGTCGACGGTCATCATGTCGTTCTTCATCCGGTAGTTGACGATGCGATTTTGACCGCCGGAGACGACGAAGAGCACTGGCGCGTCCTGGCCAGAGATCGACCTCGGGAACTGGATGTAGGTCTTCACCCCGTCCGAATAGACCCGTTTCGGCCTCCACGAGGCGTCGCCGCTGATTGAATAGGAAAAGTTCAGCTTGTCTGGCGCGGTGCCTGGAATGCCGCCCGTCTCGAGACGGGCGTTGATGTCGGCGAGCTTGGTCGGCACGTCTTCCGGATATTCGAAACCAATGCGCGCGATGTACTGGCTCGGATGGGACTTGAGCTGGATATGATAGGTGCGCCGCGATGTCGTCACGACCATTGAGGTGAGAAGGCCCGGCTCCGACGGTTTGACGATGAGATGGATCGCCTGTCCGCTTGTGGCCCCCGAAGTGGCCGGCTCTACCTTCCAGCGCACGGTGTCGCCGACGAGGACGTCGCGAACGATCTCGCCACCCTGAAGTTCGATGTCGCAGACCTGTAGAGGAGAGCAGACGACGGACGGCTGGGTCTCGCCGAACAGAAAAGTGACCTTTCCGTCCGGACCAGTCGTGACCAGTCCAGGCGTGCCGCGCCACTTTCTGGAAAGATTTGTTCCTTTCACCTCGTTGCTCGTCATGCTTTGCGCCTGCGCGCCCGCCGCAAGCAAGAGTCCAGCCATGCAGCCGGCGGCTGCGATCAATCCCGATTTTTTCATTGAAGGAATCCCTGCCGTTAAAGCTGTGCCGTCCAGTCGAAATCTCGGACGTAGAGGCCGATCGGATTGAGGCGGATCGTCGCCTCATCCTGTGGCGCGGTGAGCGTCACCGTTGCGATCCCGCGAAACCGACGCGTGCCGGTTTCCTTGCCCTTGCGGTCCCGCTCGTATTCCGTCCAGTCGATCTGATAGGTCTGGTTCGAAAGCGCCACGATGTTGTTGACCTCGATGGCAACTGTCGAAGACTTCGCCTTCTCGAACGGAGAATTGCCCCGAAACCAGGCGTTGACCTTCTCCGTCGACGGATCGGACGTGCGAAGAAGGGCGTAGGTGCGGTCGATGTATTGCTTCTGCACCACCGCATCCGGCGTGATCGAGCGAAAGCTTGTGACGAAGTTGCCGAGAGTGGCGCGCACCACGCGGACATCGGCATACTCGATCTGCTCGGGGAAACCTGCCGTGACTGCGGTTCCGAGCTTGTCGACCTCGACGACGTAGGGCACCAGCCTCACTTGCGTGCTCAGATACATCGCGTAGCTAAAGCCGATGACGGCCATAACCAGACCGAGGACACCAACAATGCGCCATGCGGCTGCGGCCTTCACATAGGAGCCATAGCGTTCGCTCCATTCCTGGCGAGCGGCAAGATACGGGTTTTCCGGAGCGCGGTTTGCGGCCATTTGTTCTTCCCTTGTTTCGATTATGGTTTGTCGTTGCGTTCAGGAAGAGGTTTTGGTCCGCTATGACCGCCACGCTGTTCATCGAGCTTCGCGTTGGCCAATCCAAGAATGGACCCCGCATAGGCGCCGGGAGAACCGATCGCTTTTTCCTTCGCGGCTGATCCCGCAGCCTGTGCGCCGGAAGTGAAGCTCGCGCCCACGCCGCGAAGAGCAGCACCTGCAGCGGATGAACCGCCAGCTCGTGCGGCTTGAGCCGCCGCAAACCCCGCGCCGGCAGCGCCGGCGGCGAGGAAGCCAGCACCAGCTGCGAAAGACGCCGCTTGCCCACCGTGTCGGATTGCCTCCATACCACCGGAGACGGATGCGCCCTGCACAACGCCCTGCATGATGTTCGGGACATACATCGCGATAATGAAGACAACGACGGCAATTCCAGCGATGGCGAGAGCGGTTTGAAACTGGTCACCGATATCGGGCTGGTTGGCGAGGCCGATTAGCACTTCGGAGCCGATGCGGGAGATCATGACGAGCGCCATGAGCTTCATACCGACGGAGAAAGCATAGACCAAATAGCGAATCGCAAAATCCTTGGTAAAGGACGATCCACCAAGGCCAAGCATAATCATGCCGGCAAGCAGGCCGATATACATCTCGACCATGACCGACACAAAAATCGCGGCGACAAGGGAAAACGCGATGACCGTCACGACCATCGCGAATGCGGCTGAGATTGCCAGGGCATTGTCCTCGAAGAGACCGAACTGAACCTTCTCAGACATCTTCGTTGCAACTGCGAGACCGGCGTTGAATACGTCAGCTGGCGACGCCGTCCCTCCCCCTGCGCCAATTTGGAAGAGACTATCCACGACCGCCTTGGCGAAGGTCGGTCCTTGCGCGAGCACGAACGCAAAGAACCCAACGAACAAGATCCGCCGAACCAGTTCGGCGAACCAGCTATCCAGAGAGGCGGACTGGATTGCCAGCCAGACGGCGGCAATACCGATCTCGATCGTTGCGAGGATCCAGAACAAAGATCTCGCAGCGTCCATAACGGTGGTTTCCCACCCCTTCGCTGCGGTCGTGATCTGGCTCTGGAGCGATGTCAATACTGACCCCTCTTGCGCCAGCGCCGGCTGGGCCGCGACCGCTGCGAAGGCGGCCAGGAGCATGGCGGCCTGTAGCTGACGGAGTTTCGTTGTAGCTGTCATCCTGTCACCATTCGACTTTCATCTTTTCGCCGCCAGATGTGGGGTGATCGCTCGACGAGCCGAAGAACTTCGCGCTGCGTTCCTGAGCCTCCTGCTTCTCGGAGATCAAAAACCAGATGCCGGCGCTTGCCGCGGCCACGATCGTTGCAATCGCGATGAGAGTTGCGTTCGTTCTCACCATTCCACCTTCATCTTCTCGCCGCCTGAAGTGGAAGGAGCCGTCGCACTGAAGAATTTTTCGCGCCTAGCCTGTGCCAGATCCTTGTCCGTTTGTTCCGTCTGCAGCCAGGTTCCCATCATCGTCATCTGCTCCGAGACGAGCCCGCGCAGCTTCTGCATTTGTGCGACTTGCTGGGCGGCGATCCCGTGGCCGACCTGCAGTGCCTTCATCTGTCCGTCTGCCGAATCGGACATGGAACGAAGCGACGACATCGTATCTTCCTCGCTATCGAACTGCTCGGCCGTCAGGCTCGCAGCCTTCAGTGAGCTGCCGATCGTGTCGCGGTTGGTGTCCGACCAGGACTGGTAGGTCGAGGAGAACGTCGCGTTATCAGGCAAATTCGTCTTGAGATCGGCATAGCTCTGAAAGCGCTGCTGAAGAACATCGTCGGCGTTGCCCATCGAAAAGGCGATGCCCTGTCCCTGGTCGACGATGCTGCGCAGCTGGTTGAGATCGCTTTCGACCTGACCCCAGACATGGTCAGGAAGCTGCGCAGTGTTTTGAAGCATGTTCTCGTAGATCTTCAGCTGGTTCTCGATCTGCTCTGCAAGCTGGCTGATCTGAGTCAGCTGATTGTCGACCTGGATGCCGGAGCTTTTCATGAGGTCCACGAGCTGCGCATTGTTGGCGAGCTGCGTCCATTCCGTCGCAGCGCCGGTGGCTGTACCGGCTTGCACTGAGCCTGCAGCTCCGATCGTGAGCGCGGCGGCCGCCAAGCAGGCGAGCCATCTATTTGAGTAGCGGTGCGGCATCGTGAACCCCTCTCGTTTCAAGCCAGTGGATTGGCCAGTCGTGACCATTTTCGGATTTCAGTGCGCGGATGCGTTTTAGGTCCTCCTTGCCCGATGCGCCGACAAAGCTCAGGGCGACTGGCCCAAGCGACATGTCAAAGAGCCGCCGGCCTTCCGGCGTGGCAACGTAGTACTCGCGCTTCGGAGTGGCGGTTGCGACGATTTCGATCTGCCGCTCGTTGAAGCCGATGCGCTCGTAGAATTCGCGCGTTCCCGACTCGCGAGCGGCGCCGTTCGGAAGGCAAATCTTGGTCGGGCAGGATTCCTTCAGGACGTCGATAATCCCGGACCGCTCAGCGTCCGAGATCGATTGGGTCGCAAGGACCACTGCGCAGTTGGCCTTACGCAGCACCTTCAGCCACTCGCGAATCTTGTCGCGGAATACCGGATGGCCGAGCATCAGCCAGGCCTCGTCGAGCACGATCAGGCTCGGCGACCCATCCAAGCGTTTCTCGATCCGGCGGAACAGATAGGTCAGCACCGGCACGAGATTGCGCTCGCCCATGTTCATCAACTGCTCGATCTCAAAGGTCTGAAAGGCACCGAGTGTGAGGCCATCCTCTTCCGCATCGAGGAGTTGGCCCATGGGACCATCGACGGTGTAGTGGTGCAACGCGTCCTTGATCTCGCGCAGCTGCACGCCGCTGACGAAATCCGAGAGCGAGCGACCAGAGGCGCTCGCCATCAGGCCGACTTGCCGAGATATGGCGTTACGATGATCGGGAGTGATGGTGACGCCCTGCAGGCCGACCAGCATCTCGATCCATTCCGTCGCCCAAGCCCGGTCGGCATCACTTTTGAGTTCGGAGAGTGGGCAGAAGGCCAATGCCCTCCCCTCTTCCGCATTGTCGCCGCCGATCTCATAGTGGTCGCCGCCGGCTGCGAGCGTCAGGGGCAGAAGTGAACTGCCTTTGTCAAAGGCGAAGATCTGCGCATTTTCGTAGCGACGAAACTGCGCGGCGATCAGGGCGAGCAACGTCGACTTGCCAGAACCGGTCGGACCGAAAATCAGCGTGTGGCCGACATCATCGACGTGCAGGTTCAGACGAAACGCTGTCGAGCCGCTAGCAACCTGCATCAAGGGCGGCGAATTCGGTGGGTAAAAGGGGCATGGCGCGACCGGGTTTCCGGACCAGACCGAGTTCAGCGGAATCAAGTCGGCGAGATTGCTGGTGTTGATCAGCGGCTCACGGATGTTGCAATACCAGTTGCCTGGCAAGCTGCCGAGATAGGCGTCGGTGGCGTTGAGCGTCTCGATGCGCGCCCCGAAACCTTCCGCCTGAATTAGCCGCCGGATCGCTTCGGCCTTCTCCTGCAGTGCCTCGCGATCAATGTCGAACAAAACGACGACCGGCGTGTAATAGCCATAGGCTACCAGTCGCGACGAGGCCTGCGCGATCGCATCCTGAGTCTCGACCACCATGGTCATCGCGTCCTGGTCGACGGATCGACTTTGTGTCTGGAATATCTGTTCAAAGAACGGCCGGACTTTCTGCTGCCATTTCTTGCGTGTGCTTTCGAGCTTCTGTCGGGCCTCTTCGGCATCGAGAAAGATGAAACGTGACGACCACCGATAGGTCAGAGGCATCAGATCAAGGCTGTTCAGGATACCTGGCCAGCTTTCGGCCGGCAGGCCGTCGATGGCAACCACGCCGAGGAAACGGTTCTCAACCTTCGGCGTCAGCCCGTGCTCAAGCTCGGCAGTCGCGATCCAATCGAGGTACATGGGAACATCGGGAAGCCGGATTGGGTGGCTTTCCCCGGTGGTGCAGAATCGGGCGAACTGCAGCAGCTCGTCATATCGGGCAATTCGTTCCCCTCCCCTTTCAAACGTTTCGCGGGTTTCCATTCGCCGGATCGAAAGAGAGTTGGCAAAATACTGCTCAAGCTCGCGCACTGCGTTCTTGAACACGAAGAGCACCGTGTCCGCGTAGGATTTTTTTCTGCTTTCCTCGTCCGAATAGATGTATTTGCTGAGAGCAGTCTTCTTGGACTCAAGCGGCCGGTAGGTAAGGATCAACGCATGCTTGCTCTCGAAATGTCCTTGCTCGCGCGCGAAATGCGCCCGACGCTCAGCATCGATCGCGCGGGTCACCGGGTCGGGGAAATGGCAACGGTCCTTGGATGGATAGTCGACTGTCGGAATACGGATGGCCTCGACCTGGATCATCCAGCCGCTTCCGAGCCGCGACAGAACGGCATTGATCTGCCTCGACAGCTCGTTGCGCTCGAGGTCAGTCGCGCTTTCGGAGTCCGGGCCAGCGAAGTACCAGCCGGCCATCAGGCTTCCGTCCTTCAAGAGGAGGACACCATCGTCGATCAGACCGGCATAAGGAACGAGATCGGCGAAGGAAGGGCCGGTCACGCGGAACGGTTTGAGAGCTACCATGGCCGCCTCCTCAGTACCGTCGCCACGGCGAGGTGGTCGCCTTGTAGTAGGGCTCGTAGGAAATGTGCCTGATATAGACTTGCCGCATCAGTGGGTCGGACTTCGCCATCATCTTGAGCAGCCCGACGATCACGACCCAGACAGCAACGCCGAAGATCGCCGAATAGGCCGTAAGCACGACGAAGATCAGGATCACGGCTGCAAGACCGGTGATCAGGACCAGCTCCCGATCGGCGCCCATCAGTAGGTTCGGGCGGGAGAGCGCGCGATGGATGCGGTTACGCCGCAGGCCGGACAGGGACTCAGCCATGATCTCCCTCCCCTCCTCCGTTCGTACCAATTAAGTAGATCTGCTCGTTTGTCAGCCCGATCGAAGCGCCGGTCGCACCGAACAGGCCGACAATGTTGGTGGCGCCGAGCAGGATGCCGGCGACAAGAACGACATACACAAGTCGCCGCGCGAAATCGTTGAGCTCGCCGCCGAAGATGAGCATGCCGCCGGCAATGGCCACGGCTGCAAGCGCGATCGCACCCGCGACCGGGCCGGTGATCGACTCCTGAATCTGCTGCAGTGGCCCTTCCCATGGGAGGCTGCCGCCGGAACTGGCGAGCGCCGGCGCGACAGAGGCAAGAACGATTGGCGCCGCAACGAGCGCGGCGGCGATGAGGGTATGCTTACGCGACATGGCGCGCCTCCTGTTCTTCGGTGAGCTGATCGGATTCGATCTCGTACTGTCCGTTGATGAACCGCTCGACTTGGATAATGTCGCGAACAATTCGCCCGCGCGGCGTCCGCTCAATCGAAATGACCAGGTCGACGGCCTCTCCAATCACCTCGTGCATCGGCTGCTGGCTTGCTTCGGCGGTCAGCTGTTCAAGGCGACGGAGTGCCGACATGGCGGTATTGGAGTGAATGGTCGCCACGCCGCCCGGGTGACCGGTATTCCAGGCCTTGAGCAACGTGAGGGCCGCTCCGTCGCGAACTTCGCCAACGACGATCCGGTCGGGGCGCAAGCGCATGGTGCTCTTCAGGAGCCGGGCCATGTCGATCGTATCGCTGGTATGGAGGAGAACGGCGTTTTCGGCCGCGCATTGGATCTCCGCGGTATCCTCAAGAATCACGAGACGATCCTGGGGCGCAGATTTGACGATCTCGTGGATGACCGCGTTCGCTAGCGTCGTCTTGCCTGAGCCTGTTCCTCCGGAAATGATGATGTTCAGCCTCGAGGAAATGGCACTGCGGATCGTTGCGGCTTGGCATTCTGTCATCACGCCGGCGCAAATATAGTCCTGGAGGGGAATGAGGCGCGACGCCCGGCGACGAATTGTGAAGGCGGGCTTGGTGACAACCGGGGGCAATAGACCCTCGAAGCGGTGGCCACCGATTGGCAGCTCGCCGGAGATGATCGGTTGTTCCGTGTCGACCTCTGACTGAAGCGCGTGCGCCACTGTACCGATCACCATCTCCGCTGCAGCCGACGACATCTGGCCGGCGGGCGTAACGCCGTGACCGAGCCGTTCGATGAACAACTTTCCGTCCGGATTAAGCATGATCTCGACGACGTTCGCGTCGTCCAGGGCAACACAAAGCTGGTCGCCGAGCGCCTCCTGAAGTTTGCGGACGAGCCGAGGGTGAGAGCGAAGCTGGTTCACGGATTTCTCCTTACGCTGCCTGGCTGACAGGGGGCGAGTTCAGAACGGTAGTTGGAGGGGCGAAGCCTGAGGAACGTGGCCGCATTGGCGGCCAGCGTGCCCGCTACGGCCGTCGTCACGCCGATTTTCTTGGGTTCGCCTAAACGCTGCAGCGGCCATCCCACGTGGGCGAGGATGCGCTCAAACCGAAGATCGGTCACCGTAACAATCTCAGTGTACCCATTTGCCATGCACCATTCGATGATGCCAGCGAACATGGTCAGCGTCGCTTCATGGACCGAGCCGGCGCCCCTCCCCTCCGCGAGAGCCGTGTCGACACAGAAGCGAGAACTCTCGATCATCGCGGCATGCCCCTTGAGTTGGCCGTCCGGGAGCAGCGACGGGAAAACGTCGGCCACCATTGTCGGTCCGAGCGCAGGAAGAAGCCTTGCGCACCCCGCCAATTCGCCGGTCTCTGCGATGGCGAGAATATAGGTCGGCCGAAGCGCGTCGAAACGATCGGACTCGCACCCCGCCGTTACATCGACTTCCCAACCCAGGCGATCGGAAAAGACCCGAGCACGAAGCTGATAGTGGATGTGTAGGAGATGCGCCTCTTGGATCGTCCGGGGTGTTGAGAGCGCGAGAGCCCGCATGATCTTTCTCCGTCGTTGTTGGTCGGCGGGAAATCAGCACAGTTTGGAATCGGAGGGCAGTTGTAGGATTCAACATGCGCGTAGCGAGGTGAGTCGCGGCTCATGAGGGGTGTGGCGCTACAGAACCGCCTAATCTACTTGCTGCTACACTGTTCGGATTTGTAGGATTCACAGGAGAACATTCCGGGATCAGGGAGCCGGGCATTTGAGGCTAACTCCCGGAGCGGGAAAGCAAAAATCCGAACAGCCTTATTCAGATTGTCCCCGGTCGTTAACCTTTTGTTAACCCTAAACCTCTGGACCAGTTCGGAGAATCGTGTTCTATTTTTAGCGGGCAATGGCCGGTAAACCGGCGAAAAGCCGCCAAGAGGGACAGATGGCGATAGCAAACCGAGTAGAAGCAAGTGTTGGCTCGAAGGAAGATGCCGGCAGCAAAATCATGCGCCATGCCGGGCTTCTGTCCGGGCAATTGCAGCAGCTTAGAACTCGTATGTATCCGCCAAAATCGGAAAAGACCCTGCGTCCCTTTCTGACCAACGAAGTGTCGAAGCTGACGTCTATACCCGATTCCACCCTGAAGCTCATGTCCACTGAAGGACGTGGGCCGATTCCCAGTAGGCTGGAAAATAACCATCGCGTCTACACGCTGGACCAGATCAATGAACTGCGTGAATTGTTCGCGATGCAGAAACCTGCAGACGCCTTGCGATTCCTTCCTCGTCGTCGTGCCGGGGAGCACCTCCAGGTTCTTGCGATAGCCAACTTCAAGGGCGGCAGCGCGAAGACGACAACCTGTGTCCACCTTGCCCACTATCTCGCCCTTCATGGGTATCGCGTCCTCGCACTCGACCTGGACCCGCAAGCATCCTTGTCCGCTTTGTTCGGTGCTCAGCCAGAAGTTGATGTCGGGTCGAATGAAACGATCTATGCCGCTTTGCGTTACGATGACGCCGAGCGTCGTCCCATCCGCCATATAATTCGCAGGACATATTTCGATGGCATCGATCTCATTCCTGGCAATCTTGAAGTCATGGAGTATGAGCACGAAACGCCACGGATCTTGGCGAACAAGTCCAGCTCCGGCGCAATCTTCTTTGAGCGACTGAAACTCGCCCTTTTGGAAGTCGAGGCGGACTACGACATCGTGATTCTCGACACTCCGCCGTCCCTCGGCTTTCTGACCTTGAGCGCGATATACGCCGCGACTAGCATGATCATTACGGTCCACCCGGCCATGCTGGACGTCGCGTCAATGAGCCAGTTCCTTCTCATGATGGGTGATCTGATTAGTGTTCTGAACGAGAGCGGCGCTCAGTTGGACCAGGACTTCATCCGGTATCTGGTTACACGACACGACCCCAATGACGCGCCACAGTCGCAAGTCGTTGCGATGCTTCGGCACCTGTTCGGCTCCGATGTATTATTGCCGACCGCCATTGAAAGCACTGCCGTTGAAGCAGCCGGCTTGGCGAAACGCTCGGTATACGAGCTCGAATTGGGACAGATCGGACGCGATACTCACAAGCGTGCCCGCGAGGCGGTAGATGCTGTGAACGAGGCGATTGTTCGCCTCGTCAATGAGAGCTGGGGGCGGACATGAGCAAATCCCCTCGCAAGTCGATTGTCGCCAGCTTCGGGTTGCTTTCCGCAGAGCTGGAAAGCGATCAGGCTGCGGATCAACAGCAGCCGTCGCAGGCCCCTGCCCCGGTTCCCGGAAATCGTGTCGGAGCAGGTGTGATCGGTGCTGCACACCGAGCAATCGACGACATTCGAACAGAGCGAGATCGCTTGAAGGCTATCGTGGAGTCGGGCGGTGGTTCGGTTCGCGAGTTGGATCCGTCGCTCATCGACCCATCCCCTTATCCGGACAGACTGCCGGACGATGACGCAACGAGCTTCGAGGCGTTCAAACGGTCGATCGAGACTGAGGGGCAACAGGTTCCCGTCCAGGTCCGCAAACACCCCTCCTCCCCAGGTCGCTATCAGATCGTCTACGGTCATCGACGATGGCTCGCTGCTAGGCAGCTTGACAGGCCTGTTCGCGCTCTCGAAGTCGAGATTTCCGACCTCGACCTGGTTCTTGCACAAGGCATTGAAAACGCGGGTCGCCAAGACCTCACCTGGATCGAGCGCGCGCTGTTTGCCTCCCGAATGGACGATGCGGGGATCAAGCCTCGGCACATCTACGCTGCGCTTTCGATCGAGGACGCAGAACTGGCTCGGATGCGGAATGTCTACAGGATCGTTCCCGCGGATATCATCGAGGCCATTGGGCGGGCGCCGAAGATCGGGCGGCCACGTTGGCTCGACCTTGCCAAGACGGTTGCTGGCGACACGGGAGCGCTCGATGCATTGCGGGCGGTACTGGTTAGGAAGGGCGAGACGGCTGAGACCTCTGATCAACGGTTTCAGCGTGCATTGAACGCCATCAGGCCAGTATCGACTGGTCGGAGAGAGCCAAGCCCGATTACAGACAAGAGCGGAACGAAGCTTGGCGCCCTGTTGATATCCTCGAAGGAGGTTCGAATCTCGGCTGAGGGTTCACTCGGGGTCGACTTTTTGAAGTTTGTTGAGGCGGAACTCCCAGCGCTAACGGAGCGCTTTGTCCGCCTGCGAGAAGAAGAGAAACCCTGACAGCTGTCAGGGTTTGGAGATGAAAAAAGGACGAACTGTAAAAGAAAAAGGCCCCCAAACGTTGCCGTCGTGGAAGCCTCTCTCAATGTGTGACAACTAGAGAATCGCATTTCCCCGAATCCCAGTCAAGAGTCTTTGGCACCGTAATTTGGTGAGCAGGTTTCTTTTGCCTTTTTGAAGGTGAAGAAAATGCAGATTGGAAGTGTGACGACGCCCTTTGGGCGGCGGCCGGTGACGCTTGCCCTGGTGAAGCGGCAAATCGAGACGAGTAAAATCAAGCCGGGCAAGACAGCGGACAAATGGAAAGTCTTTCGGGACGCATCCGAAGCAAGGGAGCTGCTTGGGCTGCAGGATCGCAGCCTGGCCGTCCTTGATGCGCTCCTGAGCTTTCATCCAGACAAGGAATTGCGCCAGGATGCGCAGCTCATCGTTTTTCCGTCCAACGCGCAATTGACGCTGCGAGCCCACGGTATCGCCGGCGCTACCCTTCGCAGACATCTGGCCCTTCTCGTTGAGGCAGGACTGATCGTGCGGAAGGACAGCCCGAACGGAAAGCGCTACCCCCGGAAGGACAAGGCGGGTGCGATCGATAGCGCATTCGGCTTTGATCTGTCACCGTTGCTCATGCGAACAGATGAGCTTGCCATGATGGCGCAACAGGTCGTTGCAGATCGTTTCGCCCTCCGCCGGGCGAAGGAAAATTTGACGATATGCCGGCGCGACGTTCGAAAGCTCATTTCTGCCGCGATCGAGGAAGGTGCGTCAGGCAACTGGGAAAACATCGAAGCGATTTACATCGGTCTCGTGGGCAGGATTCCGCGCTCTCCGACGCTCGGTGATGTGAATTCAATCTTGGACGAGATGGAGATCTTGCTGCAGGAGGCCATCAACATCCTGGAAATGCAGCAAAAAGATGAAAATAATAGCACCAATGGTGACCACAATGAACGTCACATACAGAATTCAAATACCGAATCCACCAATGAACTTGAACCATGCTCCGAAAACGCGCAGGAAGCAAAGGCGGTGGACGATGATCGGCCGAAGCGGGGGCCAATCCGGAATTTTCCGCTTGGTATGGTGATGCGGGCTTGCCCCGAGATCGCGATATATGGGCCGGGCGGTACGATCGGAAATTGGCGCGAAATGATGGGTGCAGCGGTCGTCGTCCGGTCAATGCTCGGTGTCAGCCCGTCAGCCTATCAGGAGGCCTGTGAGGTTATGGGGCCGGAGAATGCAGCCACGGCGATCGCCTGTATCCTTGAGCGAATTGGGCATATCAATTCGCCGGGAGGATATCTGCGGGACCTGACACGCAAGGCAGCACGTGGCGAATTTTCACTTGGCCCGGCGCTTATGGCGCTGCTTCGGGTCGATGGCGATAGCAATCGCAGGACGGGATAGTTGGTTGCCTAGACTTGTGGTCGGCTGGTCAAAACCCTGACAGCTGTCAGGGTTTTGCGATCGGCGGATGCTGGAGCGGGGAAGGGTAGATCAGCTCGGCTGGCGGCTACTGACATCATCCGACAAGGTAGGTTTTCGCTCGGTCCGATGGGCAAGTTAAATGAAGTTCCTTGCTGGTCCGAGTCGTGCTCTGCTGGCCTTCGAGACCGTTTTAAAAATGAGGAAGAGCAATGCCGTCTGAAACTCGATCTCCGCGCCTGGCTGTTTTGATTGATGCGGACAATACATCCGCTAAAATCGCCGACGGGCTGTTCGAAGAGGTAGCCAAAATCGGGGAGGCAAGCGTGCGTCGCATCTACGGTGATTTTTCCGGCACGCGCTCCAAGGGTTGGGCGGACGTACTCGCAAAGCACGCGATTATCCCGCAGCAGCAATTTGCGTATACAACGGGAAAGAATGCTTCCGATATCACTTTGGTCATCGATGCAATGGATTTGCTGCACAGCGGTCGGTTCGACGGCTTCTGCCTAGTGTCCTCGGACAGTGATTTCACGCGGCTTGCCGCCCGGATCCGTGAGCAGGGTGTTGATGTGTTCGGCTTCGGCGAGCAGAAGACACCGGAAAGTTTTCGCCAGGCCTGCCGGCGGTTCGTCTATACCGAAAACCTGCTTCCTGGCGCGATCAAGGACGAGCAGAATACTGCATCCACAGACAAGCCGCTGCAGCCGGCAACATCGGCCGTGCCGCTGATCAAGAAGGTACTGTCCCAGGAGGATAGCGATGACGGCTGGGTCAACCTGGGCACCGTCGGCAAGCAGTTGTTGAATCTGGCGCCGGATTTCGACCCGCGACATTCGGCTTCCGAAAACTCAGCGATCTTATCAGCAAGACGAACCAATTTGAGGTCGTCAGGCCGAGGGCGGTCCGATCAGCATAAACAACGAGGCAAAAACTAGCACAATGGTAGCGGCGATGGAGCGAGCAAGTGCCGGGCCACGACGGTGAGTATGGCTTTCGCCTGCGACGAGAAGCGTCATCAGTGCTGCCCGCAAAGAAAAGCGTCTGCCGAGCACGCTTCGGCAAGGCAATTGATATGTCGGCGTCGTCTTGACAGTTGAGACCGAATGGACCGAGGTTACCTTGCGAACGGTGACCCCGCAGCTCGCTCTGACGGAGCGACGGCGACGATGGTAGTGGCGATCTTCGGCACCACCAATATTCGCGCTATTCAACCCGGGTAGCATTGGTACCGGGCTGCTCGCCGTGCCTGTGCTGGCAGGATCGGCAGCCTACGCCATATTCGACCGGCCGGTGGAAAACCGGACTGGAGCACAAGCCACGCGAGGCGGTCGGGCTCTACACAGTTGTCGGGCTTGCCGTTCTCGTCGGCCTCGCGGTCGGCTTTTCGCCAATCGATCGGATACGGGCGCGCGCCTGCTGATGGCGAGCTCCGCTCCGGAATCCTGTCTGCACCGTTTAAGGTGCCTCCTACCAGAACACTCTGGCGCTGTGCTCGTGACGGTCAAGGGTAGGTCGCGGCGCGATTGGCCGTCGGCCCACTTGACCGTCACTGCGCGCGGCGGGCACGAAGGCAAGTCGGTATCATCAATCCCTATAAGGGTAGATCAGAGTCGGGGCGACGTGGTGCTTAGCGGATGTGATGCGCGAGATCTGTGATCCTACCCATCAGCACTTCCATCGGTCCTCGTTGGAAGGCGCGCAGCCAAAGCACGGCGAAAGTGCTTATAACCACGACGAAACCAAAGAGCACAGACAGGCTCCCATCTTCTTCAAGCGCATCTATTCCCATAATGCGCTCTAAATAGGCTACTCCCACAATGTGCAGCACGTAGGCCGTCAAAGACATAGAGCCGACCGCGATTATTGGCCAGACCAGCTTTTGCAGATGCGGGAGCCCGTCCATAGCAAGCCAGCAAGCCGCCAAGACAATCATTGCGCAACCGGTGTTGCCCAGGATCGAGAACGTCGTCTCGCTGTGAGGTGCGGCAACCAGTAGCGACCAGGGAGAGTCGAGATACCACCACGAGTCAAGAGGCTCCCGAAAAACGGCTGGGACAGGCAGCAAACGCAACGCGAGCCAGGATCCCCCATAGCCCAACACGGCCAGCGCGACCCCCTCTAGGCCAAGCCTCCAATGCATTGCTTGCGTATTAAGGCTAAGGCGTGCGATGGCCATACCTGCGATCACGAAAGGAACCCAGGTCATCGCGGGATAGGCGCCGTGGACCATGAAGTCGAACACCGGGTTCAAACTCCCCTCGGGGCCAAACAACTTAAGGAGGAAGCGCATTTGCGGGAGAACTAATGCGGTCCCTGCAGCGAGCAAGCCGAGCTGCTGTGCGCTGCGCCGATAGAGCGGCAGTACCAAGAGGAAGCAGATTCCGTAGGTTTTCAGGATGACTGCGATCCCTGTACCGAGGCGGGTCAGGATAGAGCCAATCGCGAGCAAAACAAGGGCACGAATTGCGACTCTGGCAACGGCCTGTCTACCTGCTTCCCCCGATTTCCGCGCCTTGCGGCCGGTAATCAGGATGATTGAAAAACCGGCCAATACGGCAAACAGGGCAGACGACCGCCCAAGGGGTAGCTCCATCAGATTCCCGATCAGTCCTAGGTCGTCGGGGATGGGGTCACCACCGACATGAGCGGCATACATGCCGAAGACAGCCAAACCGCGAGCAAGGTCGATGTCGACCAGCCGATCTTCGGCCGACCCATCGCTCGGGCCCTCAATTGACGAATTTCTCGCCACGGTGGTTCCTTTCGTTCATTGTGCCGACCCCGGGTCCGCCGTGTTGCAGCAATGGCGGGCCGGAGATTCATTAACCGGCGGCAAGAGGACCAAAGACAGCGCATGATCGGTTGGTCAACTGACCGCAGCTCTAACTTACTGAAAGTTAATGTTTTTTTTGATGATTTTGTCGAAGCTAGATAGGTGGGTCATCACCTTGTCGGACAGCTCGGGGAAGAAGGCGTGATCCTCGCAGAGCACGCCATCAGCGCGCTGATGACCATGGCCGAAAGCTGAGAGGAGAGGTGGCGTGGCGGGTCGGCAATCTGGGTCGGGTGACCTCGAACAACTCCGCGGCGATCGCCTCGACTTGCTGCGTGACCGGCTTCAGAGGGCATCGCGTTGGTTCATTGCGGTTTAGACACAGCAGGATCATTGCATGCTTTCCACGCAAGGCCGGCTAATCCCCAGCTGACGCATTTCCCCATAGTCCGTGGAGCAACCGAGCCCGAGTCGCCTTGCTGTTTCGTGGGAACGTTTTAGCGTCAATCAATCTCATTACGGCGTCTATCTTCTTGGCGACTGAGTCTCTTTCCTTTCGCCCTTGCATCAGGATCTCTTCGCCCGCAGCATAGCCGTGCCGACAGCCGCCCTCGGTCGTTTTGACACTCTGACTATCCAGCACAGGGGCATTCTGAGAGGCTTGGCGGCCGGTCCGCTCACGGTCCGCCATGACGAGGCAGTGATTGATCCTCGTGAACACACTGGCGTCACGCCAACGGCACAAATAGCCGAACACCGTACTGTTGGGAGGCAGGACCTTCGGGATCAGACGCCAGGGTCTTCTTCCTGGCAAACATAGAAGGTGCCCGATGATCTCTCGCAGCGGCCAAGCTGGCTTGCGCCCCTTGGCGCCGGCTGCGGAAGACCGCCCACTCTGCATCCGTCAGGTCGGGTTCCACATGACCCGTCCATTCAGGCTTCAGACACCTTCTTGGAATCATCTTTAGCCCGATCACTCACCCCATTCCCGGATATGCTCTGAGCTGCACCGATCCTACCCTTTTCGGCTAGCCAAGAAGACGCGACGCCTGGCCTTCCCGGCGTGTTGCGCTGTTATAATAACTTGATGCCTGCTGCACCGATCGATGACGCGACTGCTCCATCGCCTCGGGGAGTGGAATACCCCGGTTGGCGGCCTCGGTGAGATATCCCGACCGAAGCCCGTGCGCGGAAAACTCCCCACGCTCTAATCCAGCCAGTTCCACCCGCTGCTTGATGATCGCATTGACCGACTGCGGATCGATCGCCCGTCGCGAAACAGTCCCCCATCGCCCGATCGCCCGAAACACGCTGCCGCTGTCGATCTTGGCGGCCACCATCCAGGCATTCAGCGCCTCCACCGGCCGACCGGTCAGGTAGACAACGTCGTCCTCGTCGCCGCTGGTCGTCTTGGTGCGGCCGAGATGGATGGCGAGAGAGGGGAGGGGGCTCCCGCCTTCGACCGGAATGGGCGGCTCGACGGTCAACTGTTCGCGGCGCAGCCCGGCGATCTCGCTGCGCCGGCGACCGCCGGAGGCAAAGGCGACCATCAGCATCGCCCGGTCCCGGAGATCGCGCAGACTGTCGGTCGCGCAGGTCGCCAGCAGTCTTGCCAGGACGTCGCCGGTGACCGCCTTGGCGCTCTTGCGAAGACGTTGTCTTGGCGCGGCTCGGATCGCCAGCCGAATGGCTGATTTGAGGGCAGGGGAGGCGAAGGCGCCGTCAAAACCGCGCCATCTGGTCAGCGTCGACCAGTTCGCCAGCCGCCGGCGCACCGTCGATGGCGCGTGCGGGCCTGCGGATCTGAGAAAACCCTGGCTCCGAAGGTCTTCGTCGACGTCGGCCGGCATGCCGTGATCCGGATCGGTCTCGCGGTGCTGCGGATCCCAGAGGTGATGCGCGACGAATTTCAAAAGCAGCGCCTCGGGTGCCGGCCAGGGCAGGGATTGTCCGGTCGCCGCCAGTCCCCAGGCTTCCAGATAGGCAAGGTCGGAAGTCAGCGCCCGCAGCGTGTTGTCGCCCATGCCCTGGTTGACGAGATGGCGCAGCGTCTCGACGTCCTGGTCGGTCAAAAGCTTGGCGAGTTCGTCGCGGCGCTCTATCGGCAGGACGGCGGCAATGGTGTCGAGTTCTTCGGCGCGCCGCTCGACGGAAGTCTGTGATTTTCTGGGTTTGGCCACGGACGCTCCAAAATCGCGGGTTTCGCCAGCCGCTGGGACCGTGATTTGCTGCGATTCTTTCTGATTTGGGCCGCCAAATCAATCTACCATCGATAACCAGTACTTATCGATGGTTAGCGCACCACCCCGCAATCATACCATGTGAGGAACCACAATATTTAAATAGAGTTCCTTTAGAAAATCATTTACCATGATTTCAATGGTTTACGATCTCGCGAAAATCAGCATGACTACCCTGATGCGGTCGGCTTTCGACGCCGGCATCGCGCTGGCGCGTCTCGACGAGCGCATCGCCCGTTCGCCGGTCGGCCAAGGATGGATTGAGCGCAGCCAATTCACCGACGCCTGCGCCTCGCTGTGGATCGACGGCGAACTCGTCCATCTCGAAGATCTCGTCCTCCACGACGATATCAGAGATATTCGCACACCCACCCACGAACTGACAATCGCCCGCGACGTGCTGCGCACGCGCCGGCGCATCGCCGCCCAACTTCCCGGCTGGGCACTGTCGGCCGACGGTATTCGGACGCTGCGAAAGACCTCGGAGATCACGGCGGCTGACACGGACGAGGCGACGACCGCCGATGCCATCCGGCGCGCGGTCGTGAACGATCCGGAAGGCGAGGGGGAAGACGCCGACGACATCGAAAATCTTCCTGGCGTCGACTATGCCGCCATCGATGCGGTTCTGGCCCGATCGGAGGCGGCGATCGAGAACGCAACACGGCCTGGCCGTGGCGGCGCGGCTGAAAAAGATCCGATGATCTATGATCTCGACTGGGACGAGGATTCAAGGCTCGACGAATGGCGCAGCGTGGTGCGCCAGGTCGAAAATTTGCCGGCGGTGCTGCAGGCGATCGTCGCCCTCGATGCCTGGAACGAGCTTGCCGTCCTGCAGCACGCGCCCTGGCTTGGCCGGCTGTTTTGCGCTTCGATGCTGCGCCAGGCCGGCATCACCACCGGCGCCCACCTCGCCGCCATCAATCTCGGCCTGAAATCCATTCCCGTCGATCGTCGCCGGCATCGCGACCGGGAAACCCGGATGCTGGCCATCGCCCACGGACTGATCGCGGCCGCGGAGATCGGGCTCAAGGAGCATGACAGGCTGGCGCTGGCTCGAACACTGATGGAGCGAAAGCTGGAAGGGCGCCGGACGTCGTCAAAACTGCCGGAGCTGGTTGAGCTGGTGATGGCAAAACCGCTGGTGTCGGCCGGGATGGTGGTGAAGACGCTCGGGGTTACGCCGCAGGCGGCGCGGCGGATCGTTTTGGAACTCGGCCTCAGGGAGATGACCGGGAGGGGGAGGTTTCGCGCATGGGGGGTGATATGATGCTTGCGCGTCTTTCGAGAGGGCTAGTGAAGGCATGAGCGAACGTACAAAACGACAGCATGTGGTGCCCCGCTTTTATGTGAGGTACTTCACTCAGCAAGATGGCGAGCTTTGGACCCACGACTGTGTAACCGGTACCGCTCGTAGGTCGACGCCAGAAAAGACTGCATACGAGACCAACATCTACACCCCGGCGGGTGAAGATGGCGCTCGGATCGACTTGATCGAGGACACGCTCGCAAAGATCGAATCACAAGCCGCGGGATGAAATACCAGGTCCCGGTAAACCAAATTGATGTCGGAGTGCCATCTCCGACCATTGATGTCGTTCGGAAATTGAAACCCGGATAGACAAAGTAGGCCCACCTTGATGTAACTCGTTTGCATTTGGAGGGGGCGATGAGACATGCGGATTGCAGTTCTAGGTTGGGGTTCGCTCATCTGGAACCCGCAGCAACTTGAGGTTCGAGGACCTTCGAACCAGATGGCCCGGAACTTCGGATCGACTTCGCCAGGGTATCTGGACACGATCGGTTGGACGCGCTCATTATCGACGAAAAGAACGGGCTAGTATGCCCAACACGAGGCGCCGTGTGTCGATGGGCATCGATAGCGGTCACCGGAGGGACACTGAGCGCACGTTGACCGCCACTTGCCATCTGTGACAACTTGCCTGCGCGATTCAGTGAGCGCCGCATTGAGCCGCGTTGGCTCGGCGGAGAGCGGACATAGGCTTCTGTCAGACATGCTCCAGAACACGACACGCAATCAGCATTTCCTGAGCCAGGTGGAGCAGAGGCTCAACGCCATGAATCCACGGGCGAACGCCGATAATCTGAGGATTTACGCTTTCGGGATCGCTGACCGGGAAAACTACAGGCTTGTGCTCGAAAAGCCGAACGGCAACCCGATCGATCGGAACCTGTCGCTCTTTGACATGTTCAGTTTTGACGTTCCGGGCGGGAGCGAGCTGCGACGCAATTTCGAGGCGTTGTTTCAGAGATACGAAGCCGACATCCAGAACTTTACGATAAGCCTTCTCGCCAAACTCAACGCCGGTAGCCAGGAAGTCGAGGCCGAGATAGTTGGTCTGTTCGCGGCAAAGCTGCTCAATTTCGTGCGGAACCCGTATTCCGTTGCGAAAGTCCTCAACACCTTTCCGGGCCTTGGCCATTACGATCCAACGAACCCGTTGCTTCTGGCCGAACGCGATCGCATCGTGAGTGGCAGAAAACCGCATCAGGCGCATCTCTGTGGCCAGCTCGGTATCAGTGACGCGCAGTATGTCGAATGGTTGCGCGTGCTTTTTATGCTACTCATGCCAATGGCAGAAAACCGCCCGAATTTCTTTGAGGAGATTATCGGCGCGCTGTTCGAGGACCGGACGAAATATATCGCCGCGATCATCTGCGACTACGACCACGATCGATGCCTCCTGTCCGACCGGGGTTTCAGCCAGGCGGTCGCGGATGGCTCCCTTCTGTCATTTTCGTTCAACCTGTGTGGGACGGCGTTCGTCGACTATATGTTCGCGGATCCTGCGACCCTTGTACAGGGGAAGGCTCCGCCGGAAAGGATCGCAAGTGCGATTGCCTCCCTGGAACGCCGGCAGCAACCGGTAAGTGTAACCTTCCTGCGCAACAATCTCGACATGCTGAGACGGTACAACCGTCGCGTCGTCGATCAGTGTTACGAGCGGGTGTTCTGCTCAGCAAAGGATGGCTTGGTGTTTTGATGGCGTCGGCTTAGCTGCGCTGGGCATGCTCAGGCGGTCACGGCGACAGCGGGTTGCGTGAAGACAAAGGGCGCTTCGTTCAGCAGCGCCTGGGTCCGGACAAAAACCTTGCAACTGCGGCGTGCCCGGGTGATGCCGTTATAGAGCAGCCTCGCTTTTAGCTCCTCACTCCCAGGAACGCCGGGGGGCCAGAGGATGATGACGTGATCGAACTGCCGGTTTTTGGCCTGGTGGATCGAAAGCAGGGGAATGCCTCTCGGCCGGTCGCCGGAATAGGCGCGATGATTGGCCGCCGTGCGCTCCATCAGCATTCTGATTTCATCGGCCGACCAGTTTGTCTTGCCAAGGCGGTTGGCGCTCGCGCGTAACGACGCCTGCACCCTCGGCATCCACAGGGGCTGGTTTTCGACCGGCGCCATCCGGCCTAGAAGTTCCAGAAACCCAGTGTTGTTGATAGCGCCAAGCGCGGCCATCATCGTGTTCACCTCGTCGCCCGCGCGCGCTTCGTGCGCCAGGATGATTGGCGGAATATTGAACTGCGCGGAGTGAAGGCCCAGGGAAAGGCGCTGCGCCAATGATTGTGCCCAGGCGCCACCGCCTGGCGGGTAAAGGACGGCAACTGTGCCATGGGCCGCGGCGATGGCCGAACCGATCCTGAATGGGGCCATGTTCGGGAATTCATAGCGGATTTGCAGGCCCGCCCCCGGAGCGGGTGCTATCAGCTGGCGCAAATTGGCGCCGGCCGTGAGCAAGCCCGCCTGATTGGTGCGGTGGATCTGGTTAAGTGGTGTTATTTCGCCAGTGGCAAACCAGTTCACGAAAGGCGCCGTGTCCACGGTCTCATCCAGACATTGGAATTCGTCGGCGGCGACGAAGATAGCACTGTGGCCAGCGAGGGCGCTGATCATCCTCAGTCGCGGCGCCGCCAGTTCCTGAGCTTCGTCAACGACGATGACAGGATAAGACCGCGCGACCCAACGCGCTACGGCTGGCTGTTCGAGAAGCTGACCGCAAGCATCGCAGGTCTGGTTGAAGTCGCCGATTTCGGCATTCAGGGATCCGGCGAGCGTCCGCCACCTGTGCCAAACATTTTGCGCGAAGCTGTCGATCGTCATGGCGACGGCTTTTCCGCGCAAGACAGGATTGCCGCGAAACTCGGCGTCTAGGCGGCGGCGCGACCCATGCATGAAGGTCAGCGAGAGGATTTTCTGGTGGGGAAGAAATGGCTCATTCTGCAGGCGCTGCGCCACCGCCTCCATCAGGCGATAAGTTTTTCCCGATCCTGCTGGACCTTCAAATCCCCGGAAAGGCATGATTGAAAGTCCAGATATGGGTGACACCGTTCTGATGCGGCAGGTCTGTCGCCGAACCGGCCGGCGCTGCCCGATCGGTCGCGATAGCCCCAAGCGTGGACAGCACATGACGGACGCGGCGGCTGCAGAGCGGCTTCGCGGTGATGGCGTCCGCCAGTGCAGCGTGCAGGATCTCGTCGGTCTTCCGCGCCTGAACCTTGAGATGGTCTGCAAGATCGGCGATGTTTGCGGGAAGGCCGAGGTCAGCCACATCGGGTTGCTCGAGAACGGTTGCGTCGGCGCTGCAGACCCAGGTCACAACATCTTCGATGGTCCACCCGTCCGGCCACCGCACGATCCGCCTGCATCGCGGATTGGCGGCGCTTAGGGCCGCACTGTAGTCAGTCCCTGCCTGATCTCCATCCACGAGGCATGTCAGGGATGGATGAACGCCCACGAGGTCGAGATAGGTGTCCCGGATACGGGCGTCCTTGGTTGGAATGACGCCGACTTCATGCGTGAATGTAGCTTCGTCCGGCGCGTCTGCCGGTTCTGTCAGGTCCGCGATGCGGCCGAAGAGACGCAGCCAGCCGGCATCCGTTTTTCCTTCCGGGATCAGGACGGCCGGATGCATGATTGCCGATACGGTCGCCTGCCGGTCCGAAAGGAAAAGCGCGCGACGCACCGCGCTTGCGTTTGCGTCGATCGGCGACCGCAGAAGCGGTTTGGCGGAAATTTGTCCGGCCCTATTGGTGACGAGCACGAGCTGCTGGGGGTCGGCGACAGCGGCCACGGTCGGGGAATGACTTGTGACGACGGTCTGGGTCGCCATCTTTTTGAGATAGTGGAGAAGTTTCCGCTGCTGAGGCGGGGGCACATGAAGCTCCGGCTCCTCGATGAGCATGATGAAATTGTCACCGCGCGCCTTGCGCAGGTTTCCGAAGCGCATCAGCAAAATCAGGGTCTGAAGAGAGATAAGCCCGTTGCCGTGCCTTCTGCCCGGAAGCTGCGGTCTTCCCTGCTCGGTAAAATGCGGCATGACGGCGTCGAGCACGCCTTCGCTGTCGGTTGTCGTTAGCCGAAGCGTCAGGGCTATATCGCGACCGAACAGCTTTCGCAGGTCATCGTTGATATCGCCCACCAGGCCGGCAAGCTGCCCGTCCGCCTCCAGGGGCTCCACGGGTTGCCTCAGCCTGTCGCGTTCGGCCAGCACGGCTTCCGAGGGATTGCCGCCCACATAAGCGACCGTTCGCCGGAACAGCTCGGAGCCGAAAGACATCATCTTGTCCCACGTCCGGCTGGCAGGAACCAGAAACAGGCCGATTTCCTTTATCAGGCTCGTCGGCAGGGGAACTATCGTCGAGTCCTCGGCAAAGGGATCGCCTGCATCGGTGTCATCGTAGAAATATCGCACCGCGTCGGCTTCAAGCGTCAGGCGGTCGAAGCGTGCGCAGAAAGCGATCTGGCAGGCCAGTTGACCGGCCTGGGCGGTCTGAACTGCAGAAAGCTCGCCGGAGGCAGGATCGAACCATTTCTCGGTAGCCCGGCCGGCGCGAAACCAATCGTGATGGTGTTCCGGGCTGTTGGGCGCGAAACCCGCTACCGTTGCGATAATACTGATTCGGTCGGCAGGCTGTGGATCCGAGCCGAAGAAGTCGTGCTCCGTCAGGTTGCGCACCAGCCTGTCCCGCCCGAGCAGAAGGGCGAGGGATTCAATAATTGTCGTTTTGCCACAGTTGTTTGCGCCGATGAGGACTGTGAAATCATCAAAAAGGAGCGTGCCGCTTTCAATTCCGCGAAACCCGGCTATGTCCAGCCTTACAATTTTCATCAATGCCCCCGGAGCCCACTGGAACCTAACATTTGTCGGGGCCTGGGCGAAGGGCAGAGGCGATAATTCCCGCAACTGCCTCGCGAGGGTCTTTTACACGACGGCCCGCCGCAGACGATCTTGCGACACGCAAGCGATCCCGCGGCCTTCGAGGATTAGCACGCATCAAAGGCTACTGCGGAAAAGGTGGGATCTGTGACAACTGTAGCCGACGAGCGACACCCACACGGGAGGCGTAAAGACTGCACAACGGAGCTGCTTTAACACCTAGATTCGACCCCTCCGTTACGATCAACTGGAAAACGACATTGACCGACCCGAGCCCATTTCGCATGGGAGGGCCGGGCAGATTAGATCCTTCTCTTGGCGACCGCAGTACGCGCGGGATCCCGCAAGCCAACTCATGTCGTTTGTAACCTGGCTCCCACAGGACAAGTGCGAGACGATTACCGACAGAGTCCTGCGGCTTTCTGGAATCGTGGGGCAACCGATCTGGAGGCCGATGCTGTCGCCCGCTCTTTCAGCGGAAGCGTGTTTTCCTTGACGTCATTGCGCACACACCGCTTGACTCTTTGTCACTCCAGGGTTGAAACGAAAGTACTCGTGAGGTGGGAGGTAGCCATGATTGAGTTTGACCTGCCCGACGGGCTTTATCCTTTCATCGATCAACGCCTTCCGCTTGCTGATCTCGCCATGATCGAGGTGCCTTCAGCCCTCGAAAAATTGTTGCGTACGCAGGCGAATGCGAGGGGCGTCGAAATCCTTCGCGGGACACCCATCGAGCTGCGATGTCAGTCCGCGGAATTTCCAGACGCTACTTTTTTGATCTACTGGCCATACGAGGAGGACAGGCTCCACATGCTTGCCCCGAAAGGATTCAGGGTCGGGGTTTCATGAACACCTTTCTTCGAGCGCCGTAACTGGCCGACCTAGATATTTCAGGGGGATCTGATTTGACGGACGAACGCATCTTGCAGCGCGCTTTCAAGCCCCGAGCTCGCCTGCTTCAGCTGCTCGGCGATCAGCTGATCGGATCGGCACGACTGGCCCTCTTCGAACTTGTCAAGAACGCATATGATGCCGATGCGAGCGAGGTGACGATCACCTTCACGAAGCTGGGGACGGCGGATGCTGCCATCTCGATCAGGGACGATGGCCAGGGCATGTCTCTGGATGTCATCGAGAATATCTGGCTCGTTCCCGGCGACGATCACCGCGAACGAGCGCGCGGGAGTGCTGTCAGATCTCCAAGGTTTCAGCGTCTTCCGCTTGGTGAGAAGGGGGTTGGCCGCTTTGCGGTCCACAAGCTCGGCGATACGATCAGGCTAGTGACCAGAGCCGAAGGACAACCCGAATGCGTGGCGGAATTCGACTGGGACAGACTGCTCAAGGAAACCTATCTAACCGATGCGGAGATCACCGTCCGCGAGCGTGCGCCTGAAGTGTTTTCGTCAGGTACGGGCACGCTGATCGAGGTCACGCGCCTGAGAAGCGAAGACTGGACGCGTGGCACGATCCGCGACCTCTACCGTCAGGTTACATCCATAGCCTCGCCGTTCGGAGATCGGGGTGGTGATTTCGAGGTCAAGCTGGAGGTGCCCGAACATCCGGAGTGGCTTGCAACGCTCCCCGGACTTCGCCAGCTTCTTGAGATGGCCCCTTACCGCTTCGAGTGCCGATCCTTCGACGCTCGAAGGCATCGGCAAGGTCTCCGGAAAGTTCCACATCTTCGACCGTGACAAGAAGGTCCTGCCGAACTACGGCGACACCCGCTTTCTCGAGCGCTTCCTGAACCAGAATGGCGGTGTGCGTGTCTATCGCGATGGCGTGCGCGTCTACAACTATGGTGAACCCAGTGACGACTGGCTTGGCCTTGATCTGCGCCGCGTCAACGAGCCGACCAAGCGCCTCAGCCGCAACATAACGATTGGTGTTGTTGATCTAGGCCTGGCGGAAAGCCCGGGATTGCAGGAAAAGACGAACCGCGAAGGTTTTGTCGAGACTGCTGCATATGAGCGCCTGCGTCGCGTGGTCCTGGGGGCACTGTGGATATTGCAGGTCGAGCGCAACCTCGACAAGGAGCGGATCCGTGAGGTGACCGGGGGCTCAAGCGACGTGCCACAGGGACTGGCGGGCCCGCTGACTGAACTTCGCCGTCTCGCCCGGGAGAACAGCGTCGGTGACGTCCTTGAGCCGACCATTCGCAGGATCGAGGAAGACTATCAAACCCTGCGCGAAAACTTCGCGCGCTCCGGCGTCTCGCACGCTGGTCTGGCGATCATCTTCCACGAAGTCGAGCGAGGTGTCAGAGTTCTGACAGGTTCGATCAATGACCCCAGCATGACGATCGAAAGCCTTCGCGATCAGGCCGGCCAGCTTCAGGGCGTGCTCGAGACCTCCTCGCAGCTTCTTCGAAACACGACGACGAAACCCGGCTCCCTGAGAGACATGGTCCGCACGGCTCGCGATCTGAGCCTCCTGCGATTTCGGCTGCATGGTATCAAGCTCGAATGCCCCGCGCTCGAGGATCACGGCCCGGACGCCACCGCAACCTTTGCCTCGGGGCTTGTCCTGGGCGCCATTACCAACCTGATCGACAATGCGGTGCACTGGGTCAAGGTGCGTCATCCTGAGCCAGGCGAACGCCGGATCTATGTGAATGTGATTCCTGACTATGAGGGCGGCCCGGCGATCGTGGTAGCCGACAACGGTACCGGGTTCCTCGATGATCCTGCGACCATGGTCAGCCCGTTCTTTACTCGGCGACCTGGGGGGAGCGGGCTTGGGCTCTATTTTGCGAACCTGGTGATGGATCTGAACGAAGGCAGACTTGTATTTCCGACCATGGATCAGGCGGAGGTGCCTGACGGCTATGACGGGGCAGTCGCAGCGCTCGTGTTCGGGAGAGTCTGATTGTTTACGCCAGCACGCTATATCGTCCTGGACGATGAAGTCTCTGAACTCGCAACTCTTGTTGATGCCCTTCATGTTCTGGGTGCGCCCTGCATCGGAATACGTTTCGATCCGCTTGATCTTCCGAAGCCGGCGCATTTCAAAGGGCTGCGAGTCCTGTTCAGTGATCTGCATCTTGTGAAGGCTCAGCCAGCCGGAGTGCAGCATTACAACACTCTTGCGGGGCTTCTTGATCGCTGTGTCCCGGAAAGCCATGGCCCCTATCTGCTTGTCCTGTGGACATCGCATGAGCACGAAAGGGCGGCGCTCGCAGCTCGTCTCGAAGAAATACTCCCCTCGTCCAAGAAACCCATCGCCGTGCTTGCAATTGACAAGGTTCAGTTTCGACACGGAGCAGTGTGGGATGCGGCGGGTTTGCAGGAAGCAATCGAGGCGCGTGTCGGTTCCATGCCTCAGCTCCAGGCACTTTTAAATTGGGAACGCGATGTTCTCGCGGCAGCGAATGAGACGCTTGCGGTCATCGGCGGGCTGGTGCCTGCCGAACAGCGAACTGTTGCGCACTATGCCGGCGCGCTCGACGGAGTCCTCAGTCATATCGCCGTCGCCTCGGCGGGCAATGCCAATGCGCGGAATGACAGGAAAGGCGCAGTGACCGCTGCCCTCGCACCGCTGCTTTCCGATCGAATAGCGAACCGCCCCCAGGACGCCGATGCAAACGCCCTGTGGGAGCAGGCGGTGACCTTCCCGCAGGGACCGGAACTTCAGGCTGCCCAGAAGGCGCGAATGAACAGGATGCTTCATCTCGCCGTGTCACCGGCGGAACCCCTCAGCCGGCTCGACTGGGGCGCGATCATTCTTCTCGGGGACGATCAGCTGAGCGACGACGCCATGAATGCGAGGTTTGGCGTCACGACGGACAACCTCCGTGATCGGGAATTCAAGCTGAGACTCGAACGTCGGACGGAGGGGCACCTGGTTGTGGTGCGCGCCGGGGCTGCCTGCGACCAGGCCCAGAGTCAGAGCGGGCCCATTCCGTTGCTCCTCGGACTTCTGGTTCCGAGCACGGCGCTTTCCCAAAACAAGCGGTCGCCAGCGATCCACGTCTGCGACGAGAAGTTCGAGCTCGACGGCTATCAGGAGCCGGTCAGTCTTATGATCCATGCACGTTTCAGCACGACAACCGTCGCGCAGGAGCTTCAGAACTGGCCGGCAGCCACGCTTCGGCTGCGCGAACAGCTGCTGTCGACGATCCTTGTTCACGTTGCTTCGCATGCGATGCGGCCGGGGACACTTCGTTTCTAGCGATCAGGGCTCCTTGTCGGCGGTCGGATCGGCAAGCAGGCGGGCGCAGCATGGACCGACCAAAGTCCAGATCGCGTCCGTGACTTCGCCGAGCGCCAGGTCCGGAACCTGGATCGACCGGACATAGTTTCGCCACTGCGCCTGCTTGCCGGCGTCCTCGAAGAAGATACTGGACAGACCAGGCGGTCGTGCTGACGGGATCGGCGTTCGTCTGCGCTCGAACGTCGCCCTGATCGCTGCATCAAGCTCCCGATCCGGAATGCTGACGATCTGGGGGATTGCCCAGAGGTCGAAAAAGTCCTTCATCCGGCCGTTGATGACGCCGAGCTGCACCATTGCCTGGAATTTCTCGGCAATGACGACCGCGGGAGGATAGCTGCGGATGCGTGGGGAATCCATGCCGAGCAGGGACGGGTAGGAGGTCAATTCGGCCCCCGTCAGAGCATCGCCGAACCCGATGTCGATCGTGACAGGTATTCGTGTGCGCTCCAGCAGGGCGACGGTGCGAAGTCGAACTCCGTTGTATTCCATCTCCTCGCGGATGACCTCGGCCTGCAGCCCGTCGATATCGAAGACGAGCCCGTCATCGTATTGGACTGCCATGATGTCTGCGAAGATCGATTTCAACGTGTCGCCGTCGGCTTCACCGTATCCGAGGAAATCGACGTCGCGGGTCTCGCGGTTGTCCCCCTCCAGCCAGAGCGTGACGAGCATGCCACCCTTGAGGATGAAACGATCGGCCTTGTCGGATGCCGACAACCGAAAGAGCAGTCGCTCGAGGGCATACCGGATCATGACAATTTCAAAGACCCGCCCCTCACGACGGGCAAGGTTGCTGAGCTGCTGCTTGATGGAAGCCGCCCTGTTTCTGATTTCCCTAGCCATTCGAGGTCAGAGCCTCCAGATAGGCTTTCATCTTCCTCCAGGCGCCGTTCGCCATGGCAGTCTCGGCTATTGCCGCCGGGCTCGCCTTTCTCCGTTGGAGCGCTGCACGCAGCGCCTCGATAGAAACCGATCGATCAACGAGCCTGCTCCGGAAGGCATCGGCAAGCGACTTCGGGACTGAGAAGACTGGTACTGCGATTCCGGAGATCTGGTGATGCTCCACGCCCTGCTGCATGTAAGCGTCCCGGAATTCCGTAATCCGTATAGGCGGATACGTGGGCGCAACTGCCCAGTCCTTCTGGCTTACCGCCATCCACACCTCGCGGGGTATCTGATCCGTCAAACCGTGAAAGGCCAGCGCTGAAGTCAGAGCAACGACACCCTGTGGGACCAGTTTTGCTGCTTCAGCCAGAGCCTGTAGCGTATCCATATCGGCATCCGGGCGCTGGTACAGCCCGCGCGACAGTCGGACAAGCTCTCCGGCTTCCACGGCTCGGGCGATTGTCATCGCGAATATGCCGGCGTTGCGCAGCTCATAGAACCGTACAATCGGGTGTTCGGCGATATAATCACGTAGTCTTTCCTGCTGTGTCGATGCGGCCACTTGTTACCTATCCTGGGTGCAGTTCAAATCTGGACCCAGGATAGGTAACACATTATTTGTTACTTATCCTGGGTGTAACTGCATTCTTCACCCAGGATAGGTAACATTTCTGTCCGCTGTGGATTCTCTGTCTCGCGTCGCGGCCGCACCAGAGCGCTCTCGAAATTATCCGTTCCGTCCCTGATCCAGCAGGTGGTCTCTTCCAGCGTCAGCGCAAGCCATGGCGAGCGCAGGCCGCATTCCCAGACGGTACCAACCCGCCAGCCGGCTGCGTTGAGGGCACTACGAACCTCGAGGTCGCGAGCTATGTTGCGCGCGAACTTTGCGGCCCAGAATTCAGGGTTCGATGCCGGCGTGGTGCACCAGTGACAGCCCTCGTGGCGATGCCAGAAGCAGCCGTGGACAAACACGGCTGCCCTTCTCGACTTGAACAGAAGGTCCGGGCGACCGATTACATCCGGACCGTGGAGACGAAATCTAAGACCAGCGGCATGAAGATGACGTCTAAGTATCAGTTCTGGCTTGGTATTCTTGCCACGGATGCCAGCCATCATCTGCGACCGTTTTTCTCGACTCACTACGTCGACCATGACGTTTTGCCTGTCATTTCCACACGAAGATGATATGCATTGCGAATAGTGTCTACAACTCCGAAGTGCGTGATTCTTGTCCTCATATTCTGTCGTCGACATCTTTGCAGGGCCGGGTGGGCTCGCGGAAGGCTTTTCGAGCGTTCCCGGCGTCGGGGATAAGCGCGCCTATCAAATTGCCCTTTCCATCGAGAAGGAAAGGGCTGCACATTCCACCCTGCGCCTCAGGAGCTTCCTGCGCCAGTTCAAGGGCGAGCTACCTCAGCGGTATTATGACTTTCTGATGCGCGGCGGTGATGAACCAGACTGGGCGACTGAATATCCGCGGGAATGGGCCAGGGCCGCAGACGAAGCGTGGCAGCTGGAGCTGGGCAAGGAAGATCCGGAGCAGCGGCTCAATGGACGCATCGACGAGATCCGCAAGCAAAGCGGTGGGAACTCGATCCTGATCGGTGGCCCACCATGCCAGGCCTATTCGCTCGTTGGTCGCGCTCGAAATCAGGGGAAGAAGGACTACATCGCCAGCGATGATGAGAAACACTTTCTCTACAAGGAATATATCCGGATTCTCGATCGCCTCCAGCCGGCGGCGTTCGTCATGGAAAACGTCAAGGGCATGCTGTCGTCATCCGTGGATGGCGAGAACCGGATCTTCGATCAGGTCCTTCGCGACCTTCGGGGAGAAAGGCCGGGGGCGACCGAATACCGGCTCGTTGCGCTTGATCCTAGATCTCGCCGCCAGCTGGATCTGTCGGCCTTCGAACCGCGCGCTGCCGATTTCATCGTGCGCGCCGAGGATTTCGGCGTTCCGCAGGCCCGTCATCGGGTCATTGTCGTGGGACTGCGCGCCGATGTCGCTGAAGGTCTGCCGCCAGCGGCCTTGGCTGATCTCATGGTGCGCCATACTCTGAAGACGACTGTTCAGCATGTCCTCGACGGCATGCCGAAGCTCAGAAGCGGGCTGAGCCGGGGTGTAGACAGCGACAGCGAATGGCGTGCCGTAGTTGAAGATGCCATGGCACTCGTGGCAGATCTCGACCTGGGTCTTCCCGACGATATGCAGCTATCCTTTACTGCCCGAGCACGAAAGTGTCTGGCCGTCCTGAGGGGGATGAACCAGCTTCCAGGACGTGAAGCCTGGGGGCATGGGATCTCCGCCGAGTGCCCCGCAGAACTGCGGGAGTGGCTTGTTGACGAAAGACTTTCCAATCTTCCAAACCATGCGACGCGCAGCCACATGCCAAGCGACCTTGCACGCTATTTCTTTGCTGCGGTGTTTGCCCAGGTCGTAGGTCGATCACCCAAGGCGACCGATTTCCCCGAAACGCTTTCTCCGAACCATCAGAACTGGACGACCGGGAAGTTCGCCGATCGCTTTCGTGTCCAGCTTGCCGGCGGGCCATCGACAACGGTGACAAGTCACATCTCCAAGGACGGGCACTATTTCATCCATCCGGATCCGCTCCAGTGCCGCAGCCTTTCGGTACGAGAAGCCGCCAGACTTCAGACCTTTCCCGACAACTACTTCTTCAAGGGAAACCGGACGGAGCAGTACATCCAGGTAGGCAACGCAGTTCCCCCCCTTCTCGCCCGCTGGATCGGCGAGGCGCTGTTTTCCATTCTCACAGCACATGCCGACGCTGCAGAGGAACCAGTCGAAAGGGCCAGACTGTCGAATGTCGCCTGATCACGACATTGTCAGTCCGGGAGCAGGGGAACTCTTCGAGTCCCTGCGAGCCCCTCTTCCAGGCGCGGACCGAGCCGGGCATCACCATCTGATACGATCGGGGCGGGCGGCGTCGTGAAGAAAAAGGCGAAGACGTTTCCGGCTGCACCAATTGCTGCGACCCTCATCGAGAGCTTGCGGGACATTGGCTACTCGCTCGAAACAGCCCTCGCAGACATTATCGACAATTCGCTCGCAAGCGGCGCCAGCCTGATTGACATTCTTGCAGACACCGCGGGCGATGATCCGAAGATTGCCATTCTGGACAATGGGAGCGGCATGTCCCCGGACGAGCTGATGGCAGCGATGCGGCCCGGAAGCAGAAACCCCCTGGAGGAGCGGACAGGCACGGATCTCGGACGATTCGGCCTGGGACTGAAGACTGCATCGTTCTCACAATGCAGGCGTCTGACGGTGATCACTGCCAGGGACGGCGTGCGATCTGCAGCGATCTGGGACCTTGACTTCGTGGCGGAGCAGAATGAATGGCTCCTGCAGCTACCTGACCAGAGCGAAGCCCAGCCATGGGGCGATCAGCTTGGAAGCCAGGGAACCCTCGTGATCTGGGAAGCCCTGGACCGGCTTGCCCCGAAAGGTGAGCGAGGCGATCTCGTACGTGCACTCGACCTGGCACGCGAACACCTCGAGCTGGTGTTTCATCGATATATTTCGGGAGAGCGCGGCCTTGCCCGTGTGCGGATGCGGCTCAACAATCGCGAACTCAGGGCCTTTGATCCGTTCGATCAGAGCAATACGGCGACAATAGTCGGCCCGACAGAGGAATTCCGTTCCGGCAGGCACATTGTCACTATCCAGAGCTTCACGCTTCCCCACCACAAGAAGCTTGCTGCAACGGACTGGGAACGCAATGCAGGTCGCGCCGGCTACCTCAAGAACCAAGGCTTCTACGTCTACCGGGCACGTCGCCTCATCATTCACGGGACATGGTTCGGGCTTGCCCGGCAGACGGAGCTGACCAAGCTGGCTCGTGTGAAGATCGATATTCCCACGGCCCTCGATGCCGAGTGGAAGATCGACGTCAAGAAGGCATCGGCCCAGCCTCCGTTCAATGTTCGCGAGAGGCTTCGTCGCATCATTGAAACGATCGGCGCGACTTCGAAGCGAATATATACCGCCCGCGGCCGGAAGCTGGTTTCCGATGCCCGCCTTCCGGTGTGGAACCGGCACCAGGACAAGAACGAGATTTCCTATCGGCTGAATCCAGAGCATCCGGTGATCCTGGATTTCGTCGGCGCTCTCAGCGAGGAGCAGAAGGCAGCGTTCGATCGCCTGACAGTCCTCATCGAAGCAACGATCCCCATGGAGAGCCTCTACGCAGACATGGGCAGCGAGCCCGAGAACGTGCGAAACGTCGGAATCCCGGATGACACCCTGCGCAGGATCATCGACTTCACAGCAGAGAATCTGATCAGTTCAGGCACCTCCGCCGAAGAGTTGAGGCTG
This sequence comes from Rhizobium beringeri, assembly GCF_004306515.1. Lineage (NCBI taxonomy): Bacteria > Pseudomonadati > Pseudomonadota > Alphaproteobacteria > Hyphomicrobiales > Rhizobiaceae > Rhizobium > Rhizobium beringeri. The sequence goes on from NZ_SILG01000005.1 coordinate 225,867, forward strand.
ATGATGCAGGTGACCGAGCCGTTCCGATCGCACTGGGCTGCAACGGAAGACATTCTGAACGAGAGATTTGGGGGCAGGGGAGATGACTGAGAACTACGAGAATCTTCGGATGGCCGTCGAGCCGTTCATCGCGAGGGCGGCGATGCCAACTCCGGAAACGATAAGATCGTGGATCACCCAGTTCAGGCTGGTACCTGACTGCCAGGTCGATGACGCCGACGCCGAAAGACTCGCTCGCGAGCTCGAAGCCCAGCACGGCGTATCGATGAAGATTGGTTCGGTGCTTGTCGACAGGGAATGGACGCCGTGGCTCGAGAGCGAAAAGCCGTCGATGGACCGTTACTACTGGATGAGATATCGGCGGCTCCTCGTCGAAAAAAGATTTTCAGGGCAGGTTCTGGCGACACTTGATGCGGTGACCGATCGTATCCTCGGCCTGATGGAAAATCCCCGGAAGGTAGGTGAATGGGACCGCCGAGGAATGGTCGTGGGCCATGTCCAATCGGGAAAGACCGCCAATTACACGGGTCTCATCTGCAAGGCCGCCGACGCAGGTTACAAGCTCATCATCGTCATAGCCGGGATACACAACAACCTGCGCAACCAGACGCAGCTGCGAATTGACGAGGGCTTCGTTGGCAGGGACAGCGCCCGTCTCGGCTCAACCAAGGGTGACCGCATCATTGGCGTCGGGCGCTATGACAGCTCACGCCATCCGTGGACATTCACCACCTCCGTCCGCGATTTCAATTCGATCGGCGCTGGCCAGGGTGGCGGCAATCTCGACTCCCTCTCCGTACCAGCGGTCTTCGTAATAAAGAAGAACAGCAGTACGCTTGGCATTCTCCTCGAGTGGCTGGGAAACTACAATCGCAAGCGTGGCGCCAGGACAATCTCGGCTCCAATGCTCGTCATCGATGACGAAGCCGATAATGCGTCCATCAACATCAAGCACGGAAAAGGTGCAGTCTCCAACATCAACGGGCAGATCCGGTCGCTTCTGAAGCTCTTCGACCGCAGCTGCTATATCGGCTATACCGCAACACCGTTCGCCAACATCTTCATCGATCCCGATTCCTTCGACGAGATGAGGGGCGAGGACCTGTTCCCGAAGAACTTCATCGTTAGTCTTGATCCACCGTCCAACTATTTCGGTGCAAACAGGGTGTTCCTCGACGAGCCACAGCAGATCATTCGCCATATCGAGGATCACGACGAAATCCTTCCTCTCAAGCACCCCAGGGATACGGTGATCACTGTGCTGCCCGACAGCCTGCTCAAGGCTATCCGAACCTTCATCGTCGCGCGAGCGATCCGCCTCGTTCGGGGTCAGCAATCGGCACACAACTCGATGCTCGTGAATGCATCGAGGTTCACGGACGTTCAGCAGCAGCTTCGCAACGAGATCCATGACACCCTAGAAGCCATCAAGGCGAGTATCAGCGTCAACGGAGCTCAATCCGAGCGGAACGCCTTGAGAGACCCGGAAATCCGTGCGCTTCACGGGGTCTGGCAGGAGGAGTATTCACTCACGTCGGGGACTGAGTGGAGCGAAGTGCAGATGGCTCTTCATTCGTCTGCCGCACCGATCAGCGTCGTCGAGGTGAACAGCCGTTCTGCCGGCAACCTCGCCTATGCCGATCATGAGGGCTCCGGCCTGAACGTCATTGCCGTCGGTGGGTTTTCCCTTTCGCGCGGGCTCACCCTCGAGGGCCTCACGGTCAGCTATTTTCTTCGCAATTCCATGATGTACGACACGCTCATGCAGATGGGCCGGTGGTTCGGCTATAGACCGGGCTACGATGATCTCTGCCGAGTCTGGATGCCGGAAGAGGCAGAGGGTTGGTATGCCCATGTAGCTGAGTCGATCGACGAGCTCAGGGACGAGCTGAGGCGGATGGAGGCCGCGAATGCCACCCCCGAGCAGTTCGGTCTCAAGGTGAGAAGCCACCCGGACACGCTGCTTGTCACGGCCAAGAACAAGATGGGGTCCGGGGAGCGGCTGGTTGTCTCTGTCGGTCTTGCCAACAGTTTCGTCGAAACCGCAATTCTCCATCGAACCAACGACAAGCTGAAGCGCAACCTTGAGGCTGCGAAGAATCTCGCGGCCGGCCTGCGGGAACAGGGACACCCGTTGTCGGGAGCCGCGACCGTCACCGGCGGAAGGCTGCTGACCGGAGCGCCCGTTGCCCCCGTTCTGCAGTTTCTGAAGGAATTCCAGAACCACGAAGGTGCCTTGCTGACGGACGGAGATCCTCTCCGGCGGTATATCCTTGCTCGCGCTGACGACGAGCTTGAGCGCTGGGATATTCTCTTTGCCGGCTTGGAGCGGGGAACCGACGATACGGTTGATGAAAATCTCGGAATCTCGCTGAACCGGCAGCGCCGAACCGCCGGGAAGCAGAGCAACCAGAAGACGCTGCATATAACCAACAAGCAGCGTGTTGCCTCCCGTGGGGTCGAAGCGACAGGTCTTGACGTCGACGAGATCGCGTCGGCGCGCGATGATCATCTTTCCAGGCTCGAGCGGGACGGAAAGCTGCCGGCCGCGGGCGAGCGGGTAAACTTCCCTGACAAGATCTACCGCGCTGTTCGGCGGCGCCCCCTGCTGATCGTACACCTCCTGAGAGTTGATCCTGAAACCGCCAAGGTGGCCGACGATCCGCAGCCTGTGGTCGCCTACAGCATCAGTTTCCCGAGAACGGCAAAGGAGGAGGACACCGTGGAGTACATCGTCAACACCACCTGGATCAGGGAGCACTTCCGTGACGAGGGCGACGAGGAGGAGATGGCGGGTGATGATCAGTGATCCATGGAAAGATCTGAGCACCCCAGTCGGAACGGAAACAGCCAGTGCCCGGCGCGTCGATGCCGGTGGTCGATGGGACTTCTTCTGGGCCAAGGATGTGGCGGGAAGGTATATGCTTCTCCTCCAGCATCAACGCGCTCTTGAAACTGTCGTGTCGCTCCCGCGGCTGCACGGGATCGAGGTAGCAACCCAGTCGCGCGAAGACGGGAACGGGGGGCGTCTCCTCATCCGCCTGCTCGACGCTTCCCTGAGGGACATCTTCCTCGAGCTGTGCAACAGCATCCTCGCATCCACGTTCCAGGCGATCAGCGAGACCGACGCCCTTGGTCGAGCGGTGGCCAGAACATGGCGCTGGCATCACCTCCTTCGTGGAGGTTCATCCATACTTCTGTCCCCGGAGGAACAGAAGGGTCTCATCGGTGAACTGATAACTCTGGACAGGCATTTTCTCCCCGTCATGAGCGCGAGCGATGCGCTGCTCGCCTGGATCGGCCCCAAGGATGCACCAAAGGATTTCGAGATCGGCCTGACAGCGGTCGAGGTCAAGACGCGACGCGCCGGTGCCATTGCTGCCGTCGTCATATCCTCGGAGCATCAGCTGGATGATGCCGGCCTCGAACAGCTGTTTCTCCATGTCGTGCATCTTTCCGAAGCGCAGTCTGGCCATCCGGGGGCGAGAAGCCTGAACGACTACGCCAACGGTATCCGCACCAGGATCGAGAATCTTGATCAGGGCGCCCTGCTTCTGCTCGACGAACGGCTGCAGGCCGCAGGATTTCGATGGGAAGACGACTATTCGACATCGCTGTGGGTCGAGGGTCTGTTTGAAATTTTCCAAGTGCGCGATGGCTTTCCCCGACTAACGACGAGTTCCTGCCTTCCGGGGGTTGCGCGCGTGAAATACACCGTAGCGTTGTCGGAGTGTCAGGAATATGCTCTGCCAGAAGAGTCGATAAGATCATGTCTCAGCGGGGGGTGAGGATGTCCGAGGAGCTGGCAGAGTTCAACCATGAGTTTTTCCAGGATGTGCTGGCATCTGCCGATGCCGAGGGCCAGTTTACGGAAGATGCGTTCTTCGACCTTTTCTGCAAGCAGCTGATCGATGCGGGTGAGCTCGACACTGCAGATCGTGCTCTCTATCAGTCGCCACGAGGCATACGTGTCGACGGTTATGCAGGCGATCCGAATTCCAACGAAGGCGAGCTCACGCTCATCATCGTGGACTTTTCGCAGGCTTCGGAGATCAGGTCGCTTTCCCGCGCGGACATGGACGCCACGTTCAAGAGGCTGACGAACTTCATCTTGAAGGCGCTCGACCCGACGTTCAGGCAGGGCCTGGAAGAGACTTCACCTGGCTTCGGTGTCGCGGACATGATTGCGAAGCGCTGGCACTCCATTGACAAGATCAAGCTCGTTTTCATTACCAATCGGCAGCTGAGCAGCAGGGTGGAAGGCAGGGAATCGGACGAGCTTAAGGACATTCCAGTCGCATACTCGGTATGGGACATCGCACGACTGCACCGTTTCGTTTCTTCCGGACATGGGCGAGAGGAGATCGAGATCGATCTCGCCGAAGACTTCGGGGGCTCAATACCAGCACTCCCGGCGCACCTTTCGGAGGCGGGCTACGAGGCTTACCTTGTCGTCATCCCAGGAACCACACTCGCTGCCATCTACGAGCGATGGGGTGCCCAGCTGTTGGAGCAGAATGTTCGCGTATTTCTTCAAGCCAGAGGCAGCGTCAACAAGGGAATCCGGACAACTATAGAACGCGACCCGGAAATGTTCTTTGCGTTCAACAATGGGATTACGGCCACCGCCGAGAGCGTGAAGCTCACCCAGGACGCCGGGACCCTGGCGATCGCCTCGATCAGCAACCTTCAGATCGTCAACGGGGGACAGACCACCGCATCGATCCATGCTGCAAGCAGAAAGAAGGAGCCGGGTCTCGACAAGGTGTTCGTTCAGATGAAGCTGTCGATTGTCGAGCAGTCGATGGCATCCGACGTGGTCCCGAAGATTTCGGAGTTTGCCAACAGTCAGAACAAGGTAAACGCCGCTGACTTCTTCGCCAATCATGCCTTTCACATCAGGTTTCAGGAGTTCTCGAGGCGTATCTTCGCGCCATCACCGGACGGTACATTCAGGGAATCGAAGTGGTTCTACGAGCGGGCCCGGGGCCAGTATCAGGATGCGAGGAACCTGCTGAAGACGGCCCAGAAGCGGAAGTTCGACGTCGAGTTTCCGAAAAGCCAGATGATCGACAAGACGGATCTTGCCAAGTTCCTCAATCCCTGGCGAGGCTTTCCCGAAATCGTCAGCAGGGGCTCGCAGAAGAACTTCGTGCATTTTGCAGATAGCATCGGCAAGGAATGGGAAAAGAACTCTGACGCGTTCAACGAGGACTTTTTCCGCCACTCGATTGCCAAGGCGATCATATTCCGCGAGGCAGAGCGACTTGTAACGAAGCAGCCTTGGTACCAAGGCGGAGGTATAAGATCGCGCGTCGTGCCATATGCCATCGCAAAACTGCAGTTCGATGCTGCCAGGATCGAGGGCGTCGTAGACCTTGACAAGGTCTGGAGACGGCAAGGCCTGACCGATGTTCTCGAGCGCACCCTCTGCAGCGGGCTGGAAGCCGTGCACGGGGTTATCGCCGGCGGGCCCGGTGAAATCGCCAATCCGCTTGAGTGGGCAAAGCAGCAGGCTTGCTGGGCCAGGGTCAAGACCCTGCAGGTCTCATGGCCTGAAGACTGGGAGGACACGCTCGTTGGACGGGACGAACATCGTGCAAACAGGCGGAGCGCGGTGCGGGACCAGAAAATGCTGAACGGCATCGAGGCTCAGACCGAGGTTCTCAGGCGTGGCGGCGGGTTCTGGTCCGAGGTCAAGGCTTGGGGTACCCGCAGGAGGGCCTTGTCGACCGATGACGCTTCGATCCTGACCGTTGCAGCGGGAATACCGGGACGGCTTCCGACAGAGCGCCAGTGTGCCAAGCTTCTGCAAATACTCCAGCGCCTCGAGGCTGATGGATTTCAAGCTTCTGCTCACGCCTGACGTCGATAAAGCAGAGTGATGCCTATGGAGGAGAGTGGCCAGTATCTTGACAGCGTCGCTAATGTTGCGCGGTCCGCGGAAATTATGTCTCACCGAGGTTGGCTAGCAGCAAGACTACAGTCTTCCCGCTTCCTGTCAGACCCTTGATGAAGCAGGAAGCGGCGTAGCTGGCCCTCATCACCCAAGGGTCACTCGGACATCTCACCCAGACTGCTTCCACTTTGGTGACAAATTTCAAAGGAGTGCGCTTGAAACCCCTCGACAACAACGGCCACGAGCTTCATTCGACCTTCAGCGTAGCCGGCGCGCATCCAAGCTTTGAGATCACCTTTGAATCAGGGGACGGACGTGGAAGGAACTCCCAGTACGCGGCCGGCGTCGCGATCGTCCTTGAAAGACTGTCGAAAGTTGACGCGACCCTGACGCGAGCGCAGATCACCAGTGACCCGGTGATGAAACTCGTGCGTGAGAAAGGTATCGATCCGACCTTCGAGCCCCGGGCGTTCCCGTTTCCTTTGCTGCTTCGGGGTACGGACAGCGTCAAGCTGCGCAAGGCGCTGGGAACCGCCGGTGGCCGGATCGCGAGTGACCAGGCAAGTGGCGGCAATAACACGAGAAAAATGACGCTCTCCGTGACTTTGCCAAGTCCCATGCGAGGAGCTGCCGATTTGGAGCTGACCTTGGCGCATCGTCTCGCAGTCCGGAGTCTGGAAATGATGCCAGAGCTGTCTGGCGTCGATGCAGCCCTTGGCGAATGGCTCGAAGCGTTGAGGCAGGGATCACGTCCGGACAGGGGCAATCGGCTCTGGATGAGTGGAGAAATGGTGATGTTGAAGGCATCCCCATCCGGCAAGAGAGCGAACGCATTTGACGTCCAGCTGGGGATTCATAGTTCGGGCAAGCCGTGGTCGGTCGAGATCAACGCGCCCGGGGCGGCAGCCGATCCGAACGGCCTCGTCAACGTTGCTGCCGACACGGACGGCCGCCGCTTCGTCCTTCGGCAGGGTCGGCTGCGTCCAAACCCGGATTCCGACGGCGAGGTCGAGGGCGCGAAGTTCAGGACGTTGAGCGGCCTTGAGCCGGTAATCGTTACCGGCGCCGTCAGCAAGATCGCCCGCGACTGGTATGTTGTTGCGGACATCGATGGCAGCGCCGAGGAAATCAGACGGCAGACGGGCGAATTCGTTCACGCGTGCGCCAGAGCTCGCCTTCTCTCAAAAGGCCTGGTTCTCCCGCAGCCCGCACCGCCGACATTGGCGTCCGACGAAAAGGGTGGTGTGTTCGTCAAGCGGGCGAAGGATGCCACTCCTGAAAAGGAAATACTGAGACGTCAGGGCGAGGTATGGCTTGCGCTGCGCCGTGTCGTTGAAGAAGCGGGCTTTCATCTTGTGAAGCTGCGGCACGACGCAGGTTATGAAGTCGACGGTATCATCCTTGGCGGACCGTCCAGGATTCTCATCGAAATCAAGACCAGCGCATCGGCTGCTGACATCTACGAGGGCGTGGGCCAGCTCGTTCTCTACAGCCGCATGCTGGATCTGTCCGATCATCGTCGCGTTCTTCTCCTTCCCGGAAAGCCGAGTGCGGCCCTTGTTTCTGCGGTCGAGGCGGAAGGGCTGATGATCTCGACATACAAGGTCGCGATGAACGGCAGGAGCGCGCATGTGGAGTTTTCGGAGGCATTCCTATCGCTATGCGGCATGCCGACTGCGGCGACTGAACCCATTGTTTCCACATTGACTTCCGGTGTCCTGTGATCGTTGTCGACCAGCTCAAACTAGCCTCCCTGGCGGATTCCAACCTTTTTCTGCGCGCGCTCTGGGCAAGTCTTCGCGATCGATTTGGGCGACTTGGCTGGCAATATACACCCCGTCGAACCGGCTCGCAGCAACTGGTCCGGTTTGGATGGATGTCTCTCGGCACGACAGCTCCGACAGGCGTGGAGGTGAGCATACGCTACAGGAAGGTGGGCGTGATCACGGCGGTCCAGTTCAACCCTCAGTACGGAATACAAGAGATCCATCCCGACATCGGACAGATGCTCCGGGCGTGTGTGAAGGAGGCTTTCAAACGAAAAGACCAGCCCAGTGAGCACTTCCTGTCGACCCAGGTCAGAACATTCCCTCAGATCCCGCTTGCTCATTACCGCGGCAGAAACTGGTACTGCGGGCCGCTGACCAATGGACAGTCGGAGATTGGTATCTCTGTCAGGGGTTTCGACGATGCCGATCTTCGGCACGAATTCGCTGTACGCCTTGTCCCACTGATGGATGCCCTGTCCTGCATGACAAATGTCGCCTTCGAAGAGGTTCATGACAGAGAGGGTGAAGTGAGCGCCCGGCACGAAGATGCAAACCAGTTTCTGGTCGAAGAAGACTGGCTCGATGACTTTCCCACGATAGATCGTCTGCTCCGGCTCAGCGTTGCGCAGCTGCGATTCTGCGAGAACCTTGTTGAAGAAAGGACTGGCGACGACCGTCTGACGCGCGCGGCGAGTATCTTCCACAGGGCCACTGGCATATATCGCAACCTTCCGGAAGCCCATGACGTCGCCATGGCGCTTTTCGTGTCAGCGCTCGAAGCCGTTGATTTGCCTCTGAGCAATCCTGCCAGCTGCCCCGCATGCAGTCAGCCAACGTACAAGATATCGCAGCGTGTCGTGGATCTGGGCAAAAAGCACCTCGGGCCGGGTGTCGAGAGAATTTTCAAGGAAAGCTATCAACGACGGTCCAAATATCTCCATGCAGGCAAGGTTGTCGCGTCGCAGCCCGTGACGTCTCACTTCATTCCGCAGCTGGACCCGGACGGTATCGAGGGATGCGCAATGCCGTCAGCCGCGGGTAACCCGAAGAATCTTATGGAATTCACGAGCTTCGTCATCAGGCGAGAAATGCTCTTCAACGATCAGCCCCTTCACAGCCAGTCGGGTGAATCTAACGGGCTTCCCTAGCGAGGGGCGGCCGGTTATGCCGGACGCGAACGTCGAGGCTCCTGCTTGTCGCCGGTCTGAGTGCTTCTCGTTCATCCCGGCTCGGTTAAGGAGCCTGCGTCCGTCAAGCGTGGAAGGCGTTATTTTCCAGTGTGGTTCTCGTCGGTGAAAGACAAATTCAGCGTTTCCTGCAGCTTGCCCAGCGTTCCGTCCTTTCGAAACCGAATTCCAGACACCATGAAGCTGACGCTGCTGCCGCCAGAATATAGCGTTATGCCCGTAACCGATAGCCGCAACAGTTTCCCGCGGCTTTCGGACGTAACGATATCTCCAGGCACGATTCCAAGAATGGACCGGGCAAGCGCTGATCGTTCCGCTTCGAGTTCGGTATCCCATCGCTCCAACTCTGTTTCGACATGGCGGAACGCGTCTCGCGCGGCTTGAAAGGGACGTTCCTCCCCAAACCACAGGCGATCCACGACCGAAAGGATTTCTCCCGGGACCTCCCTCTGCATTGCGTAAGCGGCGGTGCTCATCATCTCGTGGATCCGTTCCGCCTCTTGCAGGGCGCGAAGCCGGTCCGCATAGGGCGTGATTGCCACCCTCGAAATGACCGGCGAGAGCACCTTGATGGAAGTGGACAAGAAGTCGACCGGCATCACCTCCCGCAGGCCGATCCTATTGGTCGCATGCCGCTCGGGCGGCTCTTCCTCGCGCCAGGACTTGCGATTCCATTCCACCCAGATCTCGCGCGCCGAAACACAAAGCCAACTGTCCAGGAACAAGTGCGGTTCCGGGGAATAGAGGTGGTGCGTCGACCAGGCGTGATCTGCCGCCGTCAGCGGCATCACCACATGCTGGAGTTGTTGATCCCTGACCATCGCCGAAAGGGCGGCAATGCGTTCCTGGAGTGGCGCTGTCAGCCGGACAAAGATCACCGGCCCGTCCGCCATGAAGGATGTTCGTTTGCTCTCGGTCTCGAATACCACGAGTTGCTGCCGCGCCATCGGCAACAGGCGCTCAACGAGTTTGGCAACGCTGTTGCGAACAGACGGTCCCCAGCGCGTGGCGATGCGACCGTCTTCCACCCAGGCCTGTGCCCGGCCTTGAATGAGCAGCAGGACCTGTGCTGCCACATCGCGATCGAGAAGGGCGAGCGGCCTGGTCCCTGGCGGTGGAGCAATAGCGGCGCCCCGACTGTTCATATCCGACAACGCCATTTCGAGGAACTGGCGCTGCAGTTTCGAAAGCGATTCTGCTGTTTTTGCACGTAACTCGTCGCGTCGCTTGGTGTCGAGTTCCTCGCGGAAAGCAACCAGGGCCGGTCGACGTGGTCGCTGCCCGGCCTGCATGCGGGCCCAATAGCCGCGAGGCGGCTTCGGGACCTGCAGCTTGGTGCAGAGCTTACCGATCGCCACGTCCGAAAGGCCAAGTTCCTTGGCGATCTCGCTGGTCGGTTTCTCCCATACGAGAGCAAAGAGTTCTTCTCTGGTTAGTTTCCGTCGTGGCATCTTCAAGCATCTTATTCATGCGAGCGCCTTCACCAAGGCGACACCTGTGGTTTGGAGCGGGACATTTTGGATAGGCCGCCGCGATCCCATTGGCGGCGGAGCTAGCCGTTGGGCTTTGGCCTTGCCTTCCCCTTCATGCGCACCGTGACGATCTTCGGGCTGTCGCCACTTCTCTCCACGTCAACGATGCCGGAAGCCTCGACCAGGTCGGTGAGGCGGGCAAAACCGTAGTTGCGCGCATCAAAGTCCGGCGATTGTTTCGCCAGATGGGCGCCGACCCGCGCCAGGTTGGCACGCCCGTCTTCATCGGCCGACGCCGTCACGGCATTCTCAAGCATCTTCAATGCGGCAGCGTCAAGCTTCGGTTTTGCCGGCGGCTTCGCTGGGGATGCCTTGGCTTCCTTGGCCTTTACGACGGCAGCCGGTTGCGGATCGTGCCGCGGCGCCTCGGGCTCGACTGAGTTGGCGTTGAGCACGTCGAAATAGACGAACTTGTCGCAAGCGGTAATGAAGGGGCGCGGAGTTTTGCGTTCGCCGAAGCCGTAGACGGTGACACCCTGTTCGCGGATGCGCGACGCCAGCCTGGCGAAATCGCTATCGCTGGAAACGATGCAAAATGCGGAAAACCGGCCGGTATAGAGCAAGTCCATCGCGTCGATGATCATTGCCCCGTCTGTGGCATTTTTCCCCGTCGTGTAGGCAAATTGCTGCACTGGTTGGATCGAATGCTCCAGCAGACACTCTTTCCAGCCGTTGAGGTTGGGCTTGGTCCAGTCCCCATAGATGCGCTTGACGCTGGCGGTGCCGTAGGTGGCGATCTCGGCCAGGAGCCCACTGACAATTTTCGGGGAGGCATTGTCGCCGTCGATGAGGAGAGCCAACGTGTCGGATGTGCCGGTCATCTGTCGAGCCTTTCGTTGCAAGTATCCCTTTTTGCCTTAAACGAGCAGGTTCCGCCACCTGCGTCCTGAAGCTGTGCCTTGCACGGGGTCAAGGCTATTTGCGACACGACACGACGGCAGTTGATCGTGCGGAACGGCTGCGCCGGTGGCAGTCGGTCCCGCCTTCCGCTTCGCGGCGCTATGCTAAGGCTCCTGCGGCTGCCTCTTTCCGGCGCAACCGTGTCGAGAATTCCCAAAGCTCCGATGCTCTTCTTCTTTCCTGGCAGGCGGGTGCGTCGTTGATCGAATTGGATTGTTCGGCCTCCGCTGGCGCGCGAAAGACAGGAGATAGGACGGTAGGCCGCCATCAAACGGCGCTTTTCATAATAGTGTTCGTTGCGCGGGCTCGACCACGGCAGGCTGCCCACTCGCGACGAACGAGTTCAGTCTGAGCGCTGAACCGGATATCGACATCCCGATCTTGGGAGAGTTCCTCCAACGCCTGTTGACCAACACGGTCCCAGGCCTTGCCACGATCGGGGCCAGATGGAGCCCGCGGCAGCAGACCCGGCTGGCTGCTCCAGGCCAATAGCTTTTCATGGGATTCTGCGTTGAGAAGGTCGCGCAAGTGATGGGCGGTCACATAGGCATCGGGCATTGCCCGATGGGCCGGCCGGCCGATCTCATGATCGAGGCCCTCGGGCATGCGCTGGTAGCGCAGCATCTGGTTGGAAAAGCGCAAAAGATCCGGCCAAACCCGCATTGCGCATTTCCACGTGCAGATCCAAGGCAGGCCACCGGCCAGCCTTGGCGTGCAGCATCGCTGCTCGAAGGCCGCCCGATGTGCCGCCAGTGCAGTGACACCGCCGTGCGGGCGCAGCACCCCCGGCGCAACGTCTTTCCAGAATGGCGCTTCGGCGGTCCTAGCCGAAGCCTAGAAGTCGACTTCGGACGGCGTGTAAATATAGGGCCACAGGTTCTTTGCACCGTAAAAAATACCAACGGCCGATGCGATAAAGAAAATAAAGAGAAAGCCGCGCGCGAGGAGCTTCCCAACCGTCATCTTTCTCTTCGGAGCTTCGTAATCGATCCTATGCGATGCGTTGAAGCGGTCAAATTCCCGAAACACGACACCAACAGTTCTTGGCCAGAGCGTTTTGCCCGACCAGAGCGCAATACCGACAGACACGGCCAACACGATAAACCAACCAAACCCAGCATAAAAATTCGCCATACAACATCCGTTCTCGAAGCCAAGGCCGCATAAATCACAGACAAATTAACGAGCCGCGAAGATAATGTCCAAACTCTAACGAGTCCCATAACGGAACTCGCGCTGCATGCGACCTAGCTTTGATAAGCATGTCCTTCCAGATGCTTAAGTCATCTGACCAACGCTTTTCGGTTCGATTCCTTTCAAGGCGAACACGCCCGTGAAGCAGCTGGCTCGATGCCTCTGCGTTCACGCTCAATGACGGCTTCGCGCCTTCATCTCAGCCATTCAGGCGGCCGGGACCGCTTGTTAAAAGCTGCCATTTGTCTTTCTCTGAAACGGCTGTGTGGGCCGTGAGACCGCGCAGTCCGATCATCGGCGCAAGTCCCAACTACTCCCGCCAAATCGCAAAAGCGATCTAGGTGCACTGAGATTGATAAACGCCGACGACAGACGGTCGTCTACGCCGAAAACAGTCAATACGACCAAGGTGCAGCCACCACTGTCATTTCTGGCGCGCGGGGGTGGTCTTTCGGATATCCTCCGCTGCGCCGGCCAGGACAAATGCGCGATGCAAGAAGTTCTCGATGATGTCGACGATATGCCCTAGGCGCTCCACCGTTGGTGTGTAGCCGCGATGCGCCGAGGCGTTCCCCGCGTCCGCCACCGCCTCCAGCGTCGTCTTCTCATGCGCGCTGATGTGGCCCCCAGTCTGCAACGCCGACAGCTTGCCCTCGAACCCGCCGCGCGGATCCCCGATCAAAAGATAGCCGGCGCGGTCGAGCAAAGTGCGGACTCCTATTGAGGCGAGCACGTTCAACCCGGCATTTAGCGCGGCATAGAGCTCGTCCAGCACGTTTCGGAGAACCTCGTCAGCGATAGTATCAAACCATTCCGGCTTCGCGCGCACAGTCGGCGCTGGGAAGTAGACCTCCTTGATCCCCGGACGCATCACCATGCGGCCATACTGGTCGTAGTCCATCTCGTCCCATTCAGAGAACCAGTGCTCCTGGCGAACCGACAGGGTATCGCAGCCACAGCACTGCAGCACCTCGAAGCTGTCGCTCCACGAGATCGGCCCGTCGTTACCCGTCACTGTGTGTTCCGCGCGCACCCACGAATTGGTAATGCCCCGGCACTTATTGCAGTGCGCCTTGATAATCCGATCAACCTTGGCAACAGCGAGAGCCGCAGGCGAAGCCATCATCGGCTCCGCCTTTTCCGCGACCGTTGCCGACAGCCTCGCCCAGCCTTGTGTGGTGATGCTGATGCAATTGTCCGGGACGAACTCGATCAGGCCTTCGCTTTCGGCTCGCGAGATCAATTCGTGGACCCGCCTTCCGTCGATTGTTCCAATCACCCCGGTGAGATCCTCCTCGTCGGACAGTTCCACCGCCCCGAGATGATCGTCTTCCAGTTGCGCGGCCGTCCAGACCAGAAGGTTGGCCATCTGCCGGTCGATCGTCGGCAGCGGGCGCTTGAGCATGTCATCCAGATTGACGGAGTTGATTTCTGGCCACTCCGCATCCGTTGTCGAGAACATCAGCCGGGTGGCATGACTAAGCCGCGCGACCGCTTTCTTGTCGTTAGCGGGCAGGCGTGTCTCCAGCATCGACAATGCGCTTCCCGTGATCTGGTACTTGCCGCACTTGCGGCACTCCACACGCCGATAGTCCCCGCCGCTCGGCTGCTCAAGGTTCGCCGACGTCTTGCAGATCGGGCAGAATCCCATCCACCGCTCTCCGTACGATTAACGGGGGGAGCCAATTGCTCTGGTCCAACCGCCAATTGTTGGTTCAAATACTGTAATCTAGTTGACTATCGTATCTGAGGGATCATGTCTGCATTCTCATTCGACTTCATCAGTGACGACCTGTCCGGAAACGGCCACCACCACCTTTTGCGTGACCACGTTATTCCGAGCGCCGATGGTGGCCGAAGGAGAATCTCAGGGTAACATTGGGGGACTTAGCGATCCGCTAGAATTTCGCGCTCTAGTCTCGTTTCAGCCAGGCCAGAAAACGACCATTTTTTCCTCGAGAAGTGATTTCGGCGACGAGTCCACCTTGCGGAACCTGGCGCCGCTTGCCTTGATCGCTTTGACGATTTCCGGCGCCGGATGCTTCCAATGCAAGTGGATCGGTTGGGCGGCAGCCACCCAGAGCTCCGCATCGACGACGAAAAGCGATGGATCAAAGTTGTGCGCCGAGCCGTGATGGGGGAGCATGAAGGTAGTCACCCAGTCCATCTCGTCGCGATAATGATGCTCGAACCTCTGTACAGCCAGCGGATCCTTGAAACTTGCGTCGCCGGTTCCCATCCAACCGACGCGCGCACTTGCGAACGTCCGCGAGTTGCGGAGCACGGCGCCTGCCGTCTGTGGCTCAGCCGGACCGGAATATAAGGACAAAGAGGTCTCGTTCTTGTCGCCGAATGCCCAGGAATATGCTCGAGAAACGGCCATGCGGTGTTTCGTCACCAAGCTTCGCCGTTCCTTCTCGATTTTCACCTTTTCTCGGAAGCTACCTTTCGGCCACTGCAGGAGCACCTCGACTGCGGCACAGAAAGCCTCCCGGTCCTGCTGAGACGCTCGCTTCACATGGGGCTTTAAGAGCCATCCGCCTTCGGTTCCCGCCGCAACAGCGAATTCGATACGCTGTACGATGGTCGCTCCCTCGGGAGTCCGGCGCGCCAGAGGCGGGGCACTGCGCCCGCCTGCCGAATCCCTGCCCTTCCATGCCATGCCGTCCGGGCCGGAACGAGGAGGCTCCGCGGGCGGCAGCTCGAAGAACCCCGAACCGCCCTCGTCCTCGCCTTCCGGCATTACCACGACGATCTGCCGCGGCCCGAACCGAGCCATGGTGCCAATGGGATCGATGATCACATCTTCGTGGAAGCGCTCTGCACTGCGTTCGCCGCTTGTCGCACCGCTTCTCCCGAACGCGATTATCCGGTCGGTGTCATCCAGATACGGCATTACGATCGTATCGACCCGGAGCCCCGTCTTCTCGTGCAGAAGATGGGGAATGCCACAGATATGGTCGCGGTCGAAATGCGACACGAAAAGCATATCGAGCCGACGCGATAGGCGTCGAGCCACAATTGATCGCACGGACTGGATCACACCCGCAATCGGATCCGAGCCACAGTCGTAAACATACATGAAGTCAGCGGAGGGTATGGCATCGGAAGCTAACGACGCCCTCCACATCGCCTCGTTCTGTCCAAGATCCCGAAGGGTGCCGACGTTGAAGCCACCCTGTCCGACCGGAAGCTGATATCGATGATGCCCCAAAACTTGTTTCGCCACGTCGCGCTTCCATGCGCGTGGGTGGCTGGATGGTAAGCGAGCTGTTTGGGCGGCGTGTTGTGCGACTTGCCGTTCGCGATCCGAGCAGACCTGCCGGCAGTGTCGATGGAACTTCTCACCGTCGAAAGTTCGGCGCCTGAGCTCTAATGCTTGGGCGAAGAGCTCATCTGATATGTGCTCCCTGAACGAATCAAAGAAGTCTTCCGCAAGCGCTTTCAAACCATAGGTCCGAGCTATCTCTGCAGTAATATAGAGATCGGCGCACTGGCACGCCTGGCTCCAGTTCTCGTCGTTCGAATGAGCATAAGAGATCGTGTCGTTCATCTGTTGATCCAGGAACCCCTTACATGTCGCTTCAGGGGGGAACCCGAAACGAACGCCTATTAAGCTTTTTATTACCCACCCGCATTTCCTTTTTTGAGCTGCGAGCGCCATTTTGGGCCAAAAAGGACTACTGTAGCAGCCCATCGAGCTACGGACGAAGAGTCTGCTCAATCACCGAAATAGCTCGGCCATGGCAGATGAAATGGCTGAGTGTAAGTGTTGCCGGGCCGTGGATGCTTGGCCTCAAGCGTCATCATGACGAATTCTACCGCACGCTCCGAGAGCGTGAGCCGTTCTGCCGAAAACGCATTGACGTCATCTGGCTCCAGATCGTTCTTATCGTTTTGCAGATGCAGCCGGTTCCGAATCCGCCTGAGAAGATCGAGGTCGTCGTAAAAGGTCGAGCCAAGCTCATCGAATAGGTCATGCTTCCGGCAACTGGCGATGAGGGTTTCCAGCTTGTCAATCTGTTTGCCCCGGACGTAGGTGATGATATTCGCCGGCATGCCCATGACCCCTTCACGGGTGAACCATTTGACCCGCTTGTGGAGGTCGTAGAGCAGAGCCTCAATGATCGCCACATTGAGGATGATCATTGGCTTCTGCAGGTAGCGCTTCCGCGCGGGGTTCGCCTCCTCCCGTAGGGTCCACAATGTGCGGACTACATCGAGGCTGTGCGCGACATTTCTGGCCAGCGTGAAGTCGCCGATGAATGAACTCGGGCGGTCGACAGGCATCTGCGTCTCCATGCGGGCTAGGGCACCCTGAAAGGGGCAAATCTCTACATCTTCGTGCAGCCGGGTCCAAACTTGACACACCGTAGGGCGGCGCTCTAGGGCGGTTATTACATCCTTGACGCCCGAAACCTGACCGTCGCCCAGGTTGGCCGTTCCTCATGGCCGGTCGATGTTAGCTGCAAACGTGCATCATAAGGACGGCCCGGTAAGCTATGGGTGTCGGCTCAGACTCTTTCAACGTGTTCCACCTCGAACTCTCACCCAACTCATTTCTTCGGTACGGCTTTCGGTTTCGGCTGATACAGACGCCGTCTGACGTTTGAGCGCAGAGCGTTGCGTACATCCTTGTCCACCACCGACAGGTCGAACCATTCGGGATCAAAGTACCCGCCGCACCACCGAATGGTCTCGGCATATTCCGGATCTTCCCCGTCTGCGATGATCTCCAGGAACCGCTCATATCCCGATACGCCACCAACATCTTCGGGCGGCCGCGCCCTTTCCCCGGCGACGCAGCTCCCGTGTCTGGGCGTAGCGGCGAGCGTCAAGAACTCCTCGACCGCAACAGTGTGCCGCCAGCCATCCCCGAAATCATAGTGGTAACTGAAGACGGCACCTTGCTCGAAGTCCAGCAAGCGAACCTCTCTCTGATCGAAGACCCGAGGATCGTCGTCCGTCGCATCCTCCGTCAGGATCTCGACTTCCCCATACCGCAAACCACCAATGCGGAATTCATAAAGATGATAGTTCCACCAGTTGAATGCTGCCTGAATACCGAGATGCAGATGCTCCAGGTTCCAATGCATAGGCAGGACCAATCGGCGCCAGACGTCCGGCTGGATCTCGTCGATGGAAACTCTGACCTGCACGGCGTTTGCGGGTTTGAACATGACACGAATGAACAAGGTCAGGCGACGATCGTCAAGAAGGCCGCTCAATTGTGAAAATCTATTCGAACTGGATCGTCCTTCACGGCATCTCTGCCGGCTTGTGCAGTCGTCGAAGCTTACTATCTCTGGTGTAACCCGAACCGGAGCATCGCCATGGACCGAAGCGCGGCCGATATGCTGTCGGAATTCTATATTGAAATTCTTCCGCCGGAGCGCGATGACACGTGTACACCGGATGCAACGACATGTCCGTGCTGTCGAAGGTTACGTCCGGCCTCGAGCATGGATGACGATGGCTGCGGGATCTGCGACGAATGCCTGGCACCATGAACGGCGGCGGCAAAATACCTCCATCGGTTCAGGCAACGTTCGAAGACGCGCTTGCGAGGTTACCGGACGGCTATGTCGGCGGATATTTCGATAATCGATCATGGGGCGTGACCGTCAAGCGGTCGGAGGATGGCCAACGGACCTGGCTCTATGGCGAGGAGCTTAGCGGAAGCGATATCGTCAGCTTCAACCTCTATCGATTGGGCGGACCCGGATCGATACTGAAGCCGTGCGAAATGTCCTCCGCCAAGGTGATCGAATTCGTTCTCGGTTTCGAGCCCACCACAATCAAAGCTGTAATGGCCGAAAAATGAGCACAAGATTTTATATTGCATTGCAACATGCGCATGGCTGCACTGCGATCTGAGCGCTGGCGGTCGGGGCAGCCTCTGATATCTTCAGGTCAACGAAGCAATGCACCTCCTCCCGCAGAGCTTCGTGTATCAGGCGACCCACTCCTCCTCCCAAGGGGAGCCTGACGGAACAGCGGCACTCCTCCTCCCAGCCGTTGTTCAATATTCCGAGAAGCCTGCCGCACCTCCTCCCGCGGCAGGCTTTTTCATTTTCCGATGCATTCAAACGCTGAGTGCAGACGTCAAAGGAGAATGCCCTGTTCCACCGGCTCTCCGGATTTCGAGACAATCGTGGATCCGTATGGTTCGCGGGACGAGATGATCAGCGCGTCATTCGGTAGCGGGCGGGCAAGTTTCTTGGCCTCTTCCCAGGGCGCCCGCATCCAGATGTCGGTCTCTTCCTTCGTCAGCAACAGGACCGGCATGGCCTTGTCATGGATCGGTTTCACCAGGTCGTTGGGACCCGTGGTCAA
The DNA here is from genome assembly GCF_004306515.1 of Rhizobium beringeri. Taxonomy (NCBI): domain Bacteria; kingdom Pseudomonadati; phylum Pseudomonadota; class Alphaproteobacteria; order Hyphomicrobiales; family Rhizobiaceae; genus Rhizobium; species Rhizobium beringeri. The sequence goes on from NZ_SILG01000005.1 coordinate 244,684, forward strand.
AAAGCCATAGAGGTCATCAGTGGTCAGGCCGTCCCTGACCTTTCGAACACTCTGCCATTGCGGCACATGGAGACCGGCAAAGAACATCAGCGGCTTGGTTGCGTCACGGGCGAACCAGGCATTGGGCAAGTTGCCGCCTTGCTGCTGGCTGGCCGGATCCGGCTCGGCGAAACTGGTGACCGGGACGAGACATCTGTTTTCGACACCGAACCATCGCGTCCAGTGCGGAAAACTGAGCTTGCGCACGTTGGTCGTGCCGCGGTCGGCCTCCATGCGGATCAGTTCTTCGAGATCGAAAGCCTTGCCCTTGGCCGCAAGTTTCTCGGCCTTGATTTTGGCCGTCTTCTCAAGTGCGAAGCGCGGCGAGGGCAGTCCCCAGCGCGCATGGACCAGTTGCTTCTTGCCGTCGGCGGTGTTGCGGACGATCGGCCCCATCTGATCGGGGTTCATCTGGTAGGCGGGCATCAGATTGATCAGGCTTTGGGCGTCCTGGGCCCATTTGGCGACCCAGTCCTTGTCTTCCATGCGATAGAGGTTACACATAGCAGGCCATCCACTCCGCGTGAGCTCGAATGGTGACCAATCTAGCGGATGGCGCTGATTTCGCTAGTCGAGCCGGAAGACGTCGGCATTGTCCTGCCGTTCTCGCAAGCCCTTGTACGACGGATGACGGAGTTTCCCGTCCGCCGTCCAGGCGCGGAACTCGATCTCGGCGATTAGGGTCGGTTCGACCCAGGCAATATCGGCACTTCCGGAATAGGGCAGGGGCGGTTGCTTTCGCTTCCATCGCAGCGCGTCCAGCATCTTCCGCAACCTGATGGCCTCGACTTCTTTGAAGCCCGTGCCGACGCTCCCCACGTGGACGAGCTCATCACCACGATACGCTGCGAGTATCAACGAGCCGAAGCCGGCAGGCGAAGCTGATGACATTTCATAGCCGACGATGAAGAAGGCCTCGCTCTGGACGCATTTGATTTTCACCCAGTCTCCGGTCCGGCCAGAGCGATAGGGCCGATCGAGGTGCTTGCCGACAATGCCTTCCAGGCCGAGGCGGCAGACATGCTCAAGCAGGACAGCTGGTTCGCCATCGAGTGTTTCCGATAGCCGAATAGCGCCGACCTGCTCGTCCTTTGCGCCGTTCAACAAGTCCTCGAGAAGATGTCGGCGGGACCGGTATTCGACACCGCGCAGATCGTGGCCGTCCAGATAAACAAGATCGAAAGCGTAAAGGACGGCGTTGGAGGCTCGGCTGCCAGCTTGTTTGCCGGATGCGCCCAGCGATTGCTGCAGCAGCCCGAAATCCGGCCGGCCCTCTTCATCGAGCACGACGGCTTCGCCGTCGATGATCATCGTCGCCGGTCCGAGCGCTCGGGCGGCCTGCTCTATCGCCGGAAACCGGTGCGTCCAGTCATGGCCGCCACGCGTGAGGATCCGGATCCCTTGGGGCTCGATATGAACGGCAAGGCGATAGCCATCCAATTTCAGCTCCCAGCTCCACTCGCTTCCCTTTGGGGGACGGGACTTCAGTTGCGCCAGCGCAGGCTCGACGCGCTCAGGCATGGGATCGAACAGCAGCTGTGGCTGGGCGGGATTGCGCTTGCCTCGCGGCCTGGAACGGATCGGGGCCTCGGCGTCACGCAGGAGGGGTTTTGATCTCGGAGGCTTCTTCATCGCCCCAGTTCAGCAGAAAAATCTTAAAGACACTGTGACGATATCGACTTGTCCCCGCAATTCACACAAAGGGAGTAGCGCTCGCAAACGCACGGAAAAAAATCCGCGGGCTGCTACTGCGCTGATTCTCATCGGCATTCTGCTGATTTCTAATGTTCAGGATAATATTCCCATTCCTCCGGTTGCTCGCCTCGCGCGCGCTTCCCGCCTGCTTTCAATCTTCTCGATTGCCGGTATTAATGTTCGCTTCCGCCATCGCTCGTCTAGCCTTGTGTCGTCCACGAAATGTTTGAGTATGTCGAGGACGTCGGTACCCGTGACGTCGTGAGCATTCCGGCCAAACTGATGGCTTCTCAGGAAGCAAAACAGATCTGATAGGCAATGGACCGCTTCTTTGTGGTCGTTGTCTTCGAGGGCGTCGTCGATATAAGTCCGGACAACCCACCATGCGGCATTTATCTGACGGATTGCGATCTCATCGCGTCGTTGTGTCGCCGGGCTCATAATGTTGCCGATACGGCTTTTCAGGCACAGCACAGGGTGCATCACCGCCACCTCTATGGTGGAGCCGTCTTCGCTTCGAAGCATGATGGTGGTTACGCCGTTTCGAAATTCCTCTCGTTTGACACCAATGATGTCATGGAGGAAGTCCACGATAATTGGACGGCCGTTCATATTCGCTTCGACAATTGCGGTACTTGGCGAATTCATACTGTCTTTGTCAGGTGTCTTGACGGTGCCACCGATGGCTTCCGCTAATTTTTCGGCCGCTTGCACACCGCCATAGTAATCGATGTCTTTACTCGTGAATGGTTTGTACTTTTCGAGCTCGGGCTGCACAGTTTCGTAGAAGCCAGCCCAAAGAAATGTCGCCTGTCCACCGACGATGAAAGCCTCATCATCGACAGTAAGATTCGAAACTATTTTGATGACTTCGTCCGGACGCAGAAACTCATTGTAGACCGTCATGCCAGCTGCATGCGCACCCTACGTTGCCCAATGCTCATCTGCTCTGGTTTGAATGCCGAGAACAAGCCATTGCGCTCGAAAAGTTTATCGGCGTCGACCTCGCCCTTGAGAAGACGCGCTGAGTCAAGCTCGCGATCCCGCTGTTTTTCGCGGCGACGCTGATCAACATCAAAGTGGGCGCGATCTGAATCCATTTCTCTTCTCTTTAGAGATCGATGTCACTCATACTCTTCTTTTGTCGATCATTCAATGAGCTCCAGCTGACGTTTGTTCCAGCTGTTCGCACTGGATTGGTATAACAGATATCGGTTGAATAGTCATTAATTCGATGCGCTTGCGCCATGCGGGCCGGTCTGCCCAACCAACCAGGATGGAGAAGCCTGACGTAGGAGGGCCTAAGCCGGAGACGAGCAATGGCGATCATTCCGCCGCCAACCATATGCAAACCAATAAATTTCTATCTGTTTTTGCATATGGTTGACGGCCGGCGTCGCTGGTCGAACAAGCTGATCGAGCGGGTGCCGTGACGTCTATAAAACGCCAAGCAATGTCATGGGGCGACCCCATCCCGTAGCAGTTTTTCATGAATCTCGTTGGCCGACATAGGCTTGCCAACCAAATACCCCTGCAATTGATCGCTGCCTGAATCCCGCAATATTTCGGCTTGCCGCTGGGTCTCGACACCTTCGGCTGTCACGGGGATATCGAGTGCGTTGGCCATACCGTTAAGCGCAAAAATTTGCGACAGGCCCGTTAAACGCCGCCCCTGATCGCAACCGGCCTCGCCCGCTATCTTACCGTCGCCGGCAGCACTTCGAATTTCCAGAATTTTTCCGGACTGAAATAGGTCGCGGCAAACACGCGGATATCTCCGGCGGTGACTTTGCCGTAGCCGGTGAGACTATTGCGTATCCGGTCCAAACGACGCGAGTCCGTCTGGGCGTGGTGCAGATCTTCAATCCAATATTCGTTGCTCTGCTGCTGATGCTTCAATGTCTCGACGATGGGCTCGCGAGCGCGCGCAAGCTCATCCGGAGAAACATCATGCGACCGCAGGTCGGTGGCGATCTCTTCGACAACTGCGTAGAAACGCGGGACCTTTTCCGGTTCCGTCCCGACGGAGAAATAGGCGCAGCCGTAGCCGGGAACTTCCCTTGACAGGTCAACATCGCTCTTCAGGGCATAGCTTGCGCCTTCGGCAATACGAAACTGGTCAATCAGCCTGTTTTGGAAAATGTGGGTGGCGATCTTAGCAGTGAACGACCGCGGCAGATCGGAGAGCAAATCGCCGACTGGAACTCCCAAGGCAGCGGCTGCAATATCCGCCCTGCCGCTATGGGTCCGCAAAACGGGCGTCTTGTTCGCGGCCGGAAAACGCACGTCACCCCAATCATTGCTCGGCGCCGTCTCCGGGCGCGGCGGCAAGGCGCCAAAGGTTTCAGCCGTCATCCGGATTGCGTCGTCCACCGTCACGTCGCCGACGATGGTAATGTCGATCGGGCCATTGGAAACCATAGGCCGGAACAGCGCCTCGAAATCTTCCGGCTTAGCGGCGGACAACTCAGCGCGATCAGGGAAGGTCCAGCGCGGGTCGCCGGAATGCACGAGCCCGGCCAAATCGCGGACGACAACGTCGCCGGGCGACGCGTCATACTGATCGAGATCGCTCAAATACTCCTGCTGCACCCGCTTGAATGCCTCGGGGCGGTATGCGGGATCGGAAGTGTATGCCGCCATTAGCTGCAATTGCGTCGCAAGATCTTCCGTCCGCGTGCGACCGTCGAACTTGAAGGAACTGTCGCCGACCGAGAAGTCGACGCCGACAATGTTGGCTGTCAGTGCTTTCTGGATATCCTGGTAATCCATGGCCTTCAGGCCGGACAGCACGACGGCCGGAGATGCCCAGATCGCAGCGGAACGGTCGTGCGGCAGGCCCAGCCGACCGCGGCCGATATCTTCGCGTACCAGCACTTCGTTGGCACGCAGCCTGGTCGGCTTGACGGTAAGGCGCACGCCGTTGGAAAAGCCCACCATGGTCAAACCCAGATCCTCGTCCGTACGGCGTTCGACCACGGCACCCGGTTCGCCGAAATGGGTGTAGGGCCAGGCGACATCGGCCGCACCGGATGGAGCCGAGACAGCAATAGCCTTTGAAGCATCATAGACTTGCCGAACCGTATCGGCTCCGCCCTCAGGTGATTGGGTCGTCTGTAGCACGACCTGTGGACCGTTGCCGGAGAATGCATGCAGCAAGGCTTGATTGACCTCGGCCGCCGTGACGCCGTTCGTCATCGTCTCGAACATCGAGAGGTCTTCGGCGGGCGAGGTGAAGACTTGATCGTCATCGACGCTGCGAGCCAGCATGGAAGCAATGTCGGTCGTCATCCGCGTCGCGGCTCCGGCCGCAGCAGCTTGCAGGGCCGAGCGATATTCGCGAATTTCGCGATCGATCTCCGCCTGCGCAACGCCGAACTCCTGGATCCGGCGCTGTTCCTGGTCAATGGCCGTGAGCGCCGCCTGCCATTTGTCCGGCTCGGAGTTCGCCGCGATCAGGACGACATGGGCGGAATGGAGGAGATCCTCGCAGTAGGCGGTCGCTTCGATGAAAGGGGCATCCGCCTTGCCGGCAATGGTGCTCAGCCGACGCTGGAGCACCCTCAGGCCTAGATCTTCGATAAGCCCAGCGCGGCGCTTGGCGAAGGTGTCAGGCGCGGCGTCATAGGGACGCGTCCAGGCGATCTGTATGCTGGTCATGCCGCCGGGAACGACGATGACCTCGGCGCTTTCGCCTTTCGTCTCCAGCGCGCCAAGATCCGCTTTTGTCGGCGCCGGACCCACGGCCTTCCAGTCGCCGAAGCGCTGGCGGATTTCGACTTCCATGGCGGCGGGGTCGATATCGCCCACCACCATCAGCATCGCCCGCTCGGGCCGGTAGTTGGCCCGGTAATAATCACGGACAAGCTCCACGGGGGCATTGCTGATGATGTCGGTTTTACCGATCGGGGCGCGCATGGTCGCGCGCTGGCCGGCGAGCAACGAATTCGTGATGCCGAGCGCCGCGCGGTACTGCGGCGTATCACGCGACCGCTCTTCCGACAGGATGACGCCGCGTTCGCGATCGAAGGCGCCGCCATCGAGGGTCAGCTCGCTCGCCGTCTCGCGCATCAACATCAGGCCCGTCGAAACCGTGTCGGCATCGACCTCAGGCAGATTGAATTTATAGACAGTCTCGTCATAGGAGGTATGGGCGTTGATGTCCCGCCCAAAGGCCAGGCCCTTGCGCTGCAGGATAGGGATCATCTCCCCTTCGGCGACATTCGTCGAACCCTTAAAGGCCATGTGCTCGAGAAAATGCGCCAGCCCCTGCTGGTCATCGTTTTCGTCGAGCGAACCGGAGCCAATGCGAAAGCGGATCGCTGCCTGCCCGGGCGGCGTGACATTGCGCATGATCGCAAATCGCATGCCGTTGGCGAGCGTGCCGAAATGGACATCGGGGTCGGCTTGGAGATCGCTTTTGTGAAACATTTTTTATCCTGGCGTTGAGAATCAACGATGTGGTTGTTGAGGCCTAGCTCTTGTGAAGAGCATATACGCGAGACTTACCCGCAGCTCAACGCGAGCATGACAGTTCCTATCAAACTCATCATGGTCTTGCGGAATCCCGTGATGATTTCATCACGAATGCGGCTTGCTAATTCCACGAGATTACGAAATCCTAGTGCCGACCGGGTTTAATTACGAAGAGGTGAAAAATGGCGGCAAAATCAAGACCGACAGCGGCCGACGTCGCAAGGCGTGCGGACGTTGGCGTGGCAACGGTCGATAGGGTTCTCAACGGCAGAGCCCCTGTGAGAAAGGAAACGGCCGATCGCGTCAGAGAGGCGGCCGAAGCTATCGGCTATCATGCGCTGCCCCTCATAAGACACCGGACGAACGCAAGGAACGTAAGGAACGTCCGACTTGGCTTCGTACTTCAGAAAGGGACGGATCCATTCTATCAGAATGTCGCTACTGGCCTTAGAAAAGAGCTTTCATCCAGGCTTGACGTTAAAGGAAAGCCCGACATCGTTTTCGTGGATGACATCACCGCGGAGTCGCTGAGGAAGAAAATCCTGGAGGTCGGATCGAGGACAGACGCGGTCGCGGTCGTAGCGATCGACCATCCGCTTGTCGTGTTAGCCGTTGATGAACTCAATCTGCGAAAGAAGCCCGTCTTCACTTTGCTGTCGGGAATTTCGGCGAGCGGGGTCACCGGGTATATCGGTTTGGATAGCCGCAAGGTCGGCCGCACCGGCGCTTTCATCATCTCCAAAATGGCCGGAGCCAAAGGCAAAATTGCCACACTCGTGGGAAGTCATAGATACCTGGGGCAAGATCTCAGTGAGATGGGGTTTCGATCCTATTTCCGTGAAATAGGAGAAGAGGCCCGGTTGCTTGAAACAATTGTCAATTTCGACAATCCAGAGGTGGCTCGTGAAGTCACAACGAGCCTCCTTGATAGACACGCCGATCTCGCTGCCATATACAATGCGGGTGGCGGACAGGACGGGATTGTTCAGGCAATTCGAGCTCATAGTAGCGGCCAGCGGCCGGTCGTCGTTTGCAACGATCTGACTGACGCAACGCGACCCGCGCTGATTGACGGCGTTATCAGTTGTTTCCTCTGCTTACCAATCGAGGCATTTGCGCGTGCGGTCATTGATGAGATGGTTTCCTCCATCATAGGCATACGGCCGGCCGCGCCAAACCGGACCTTGCCATTTGACGTCATTTTTGCCGAGAACTTGCCTGCATAGCCGGCGGGTCGTTCAAGTCTCGCGGTAAGCTTTCACCATGGTCGTCCCTCGGTACCGGCTGGAGGTCGATGTCACGTTGTTTCATCCTAGCTAGACTGCCGCATGGCCTCCAAGAAACTCAACCTCAAATCCCGCGAAGCGTTCGCCGAGCTGTCGCTGCACCACAAGAACGCTTACCTGCAGGAAGTAGCCGGTCTAATCATAGCCGTGCGGGGTGAGGATCCGGTCGAATTGGACAAGGACGCGCTAGCGCGTTTGCGCCGCTACTACAGCCGTCGCTCCATGGCTGACCTTCGCCTCAACGAAGTGGGCGGACCGCTCCGCCGCACCTTTGAGAGCTTGGCTGACGGTATTCGCAGCGACGAGGTTGTAACCCTCCTCAAGCACGAGCTGCCAGCACCTCGCCGTAGCGCTGCGTTTTCGCGTCCGGCGCCGATCGATGACGCCCAGCTGATGTTTTTTGTGCCGTCTGTTCACGACGCGCCGCTCAAGGACGACTTCAATCTCATGGACATTGCACCTTTTGCGCTGTCCAAATCCGGCGGGGCAGGGGTTATTCGCTACGAGCTGAAAGACTCCATCATCACCATCGAAGGAGGTGCGGAGGTCGGGCTGGCAACGGCTTACGACTACGACATCGTCATCAACATGATCTCGCATCTGGCGGAAGCCACACGGCGCTTCCGCATCGACGAGGCCAAGGGCCTCAAGCCGAGCATTCCGCCCCAGGTGTACCGCCCAGCTGCAGCCGAAATCCTCAAGTTCTGCCGGCGTGAGCTTGGTGGTAAGCAATACGAGGATCTGGAGCGTGCGTTAGCGCGCCTGCAGGCAACGAATATCCGCATCACCAATCTTAAAGGCGATCGTAAAGGCCGGGACCGCCGCGCAACCGAATCCTTCCCGCTGATCGGTCGCTACAAGGTCGTCAGCCGCACCAACCAGGATCGGATAGGCCAGGTCGAGATTGAAATCCCGGGGTGGGTCTATGAAGGGGTTGTGCGGCCTGATGGAAAGCCGACCATCCTGACGCTCAATCCCGACTACTTCCTGCTGTCACGGCCGATCGCCCGTTTCATTTACCGCCTTGCCCGTAAGGCTGCCGGCGACACCACGGCCTTTTATTCCTTGAAGGAACTGCACAAGCGTAGCGGTGCGAAGGGTCCGATGCGAAAATTCCGCCAGACGATTGAGGAGATCGTCGAGACGGCCAAGACTACCCCGCTACCTGACTATGATCTCAACCTTGAGGATCGCGGTCACGATCTGGTCTTGCACATGCGCAAGCGCAACAAGAGCCTTCCCGGGGAGATGGACCTCGCAGCGATCGCCTAATTTTGGCAAGCGCCGTACTTCGATCCGCCCATTTTTGACAAAAATATGAGCGCGCGATTCACAGGCGATATTTGTCACAAAACCGTACTCCAATCCGCCTCTTTTTGACAAAAATGGCTGTGGCACGATGTTTGAGGAGTTATCCCCAGTGGCTGTGGATATGTCGAAGTCCACCGTACTTCGGTCCACGATAACCGTACTTCGTTCTGTCGGCGCCGTACATCATTCCGTCAACTGCCGTACATCGTTCCGTCAAAACCGTACTTCGATCCCAAAGCGCCTTGTAAGCTACTGATATAGGAAGCTTTTTTTACCCTAAAACTAGAATAAAACTTCTTTCTTTTAAAACTATCGAAACTTAGAGAAAACGCTGACGCTGACATTTTTTAAATTTTTCGCATTTTTAAAAAGGGCGTTAGCAGTGCAAGAGAACCAGATTTGTCGTAGCTCCGTATTTAGCCGACGCCAAAAATGAAGCACCCCTGGGGGCCGTCTGCCCCCAGACCCCCGAGGATACTTGCCAAAGGGTTAGGGAAGGGCGGTTGGGTAGGTTTTGCAGAGGAAACGAGAGGTAGGTCGGCTGGGGACGCAAAACGCTGACCTTGCCCCCAAGACATAAAAAAACCTTGCGCCGGCTTTTTCCCCCAACCGCCCGGAGCGCATGTCTCTCAGGATGCTGGGTTAGTTGTTAACTCTCAACATGGTGTTGCGTGGCCCTTTAGTCAACCGATATGGACGGCCACCGCCGCTCCAGGTGCGCCGGCCATTCCTGTCCCGCAGCGGGATCCGGGCTGCTGAAACTGAAGCAAACAATCGTTTTCGCGGCTGAACCGCGCAGCCATCTTACAAAAGCCGAATTGGCTAAAGCTTTACGTGCATAAGCTACTTATCATATTCCATGGCGAGCAGAAATGGACGGACCGATAATTTTCAGGATGCAGCGATAACGACAATTGCGTCCTGTTCATATATCTAAATGAGTAGTGGTTAATTCCGAAGGAAGTTCGGAATTCCAAAATACGCAGCTGCCGGTGCAATGTAGTTTCGAGGCGCCGGCAACGTAAAACGATATTTATTCAAAACAAAACATGCAAAAATAGGAGGATAGGTCGTGAACTATCGGAGAATTGTTCTTGCGCGCTTTGCGCAAGCGTTTGCTTGCAACAGGAATCATTCTGCGTGCACCCGCTCAGGCGCCGGGAAGAATTCCACCACCTATTGTGCAGATTCATGCGAGACGCTCCTGATGCCGGACATCGGCAAATAATGGCGCGCGAGGGGTTGCGCGCGGCCGAGGCAATCTGTGTCGATGCGTAATGGCTCGAGGCTTGCATGCAACCCCTACCATATCCACCAATTGTCGAAATTGTTGACGCTGCCTTTCATATGGCAGAGCGGAGGCTAAGATGACCACGGCATGTGATGAGAAACATATGGAATTGAAGCCGATTTCGAGCTGCAGACGAGAAGTCGAAGTCGCGATGGTGGAAATGCTCGTCAGTTTGCAGAAACGTGGATGGTCGGCTGCGGAATTGGCACTGGCGCTCGCAGATGCCTCCGAAGATCTCGTCATGCTGATTGCGACCAAAAGGCTTCGACCGAATTAGGTCGTGGTGACGATTTAACGATGTGGGATTCCGCCGGAGGCGCAAATCAGATTCAAGGCTGACTTTTGGAGATCGGCCGTGGATTGTGATGCGCTTCGGGATGACCAGTGGGAACGGATCAAGGATTGTGTGCCGGGCGGCACGAAGGGCAAACGCGCGCCCGCGCACGAACAACCGGCTGTTCCTGGACGCGCTGTTGTGGACCGCCCGTTCCGGCGGTCGCTGGCGTGACCTGCGCGAACGGCTCGGCGGGCACTCTAAACTTAACGCTGCGAAGACAAGATCTGGGAGTGAGGCTTTGGTTCATTCGGCGTGAAGGGGCGCGATTTGGCGCCATGCTTGCATGGCAGTTGCTCGCAGTTCTCGATGGTGGGTGGATGGAGTATCGTGGCGGGGAACGTTAAAGAGGTTGGCGTTCGGGTCGGTACGGAAACGAAACGCTGAAGATGTCGCGCTGACTAGAAGCGCTTCATGATCCTCTCTCGCCGTCGGACGGGTTGATGAGAGGGCACTGTCACATTGATTGAGCGGTAAGGAAATTGAGGTAGCAGCGCACCCATGACCGTGAGTGCACCGACCTACAAGAACCACCGCTATCCGATCGAAATCGTAGCCCGTGCTGTCTGGCTCTACTTTCGCTTTAATCTGCGCCTGCGCGATGTCGAGGAAATGCTGCTCGATTTCGGGATCGTCGTTTCCTAGGAGACCATCCGCCGATGGTGCCGAAAGCATGGCCTTGATTAGCGCGCCGCATACGCCGCAAGGCGCCGACGAAAGGGGATGTCTGGCACTTCGATGAAGTCGTGGTGCGCATCAACGGTCAGAAATGCTGGTTGTGGAGAGCGGTTGATCAGGAGGGATATGTGCTCGACGAGATCGTCCAGACGCGCCGTAACACCAAGGCGGCCAAGCGCCTGCTGACGCGACTTCTGAAGAAGCAGGGCATGCCGCCAAAGCGTATGATCACCGACAAATTGCGCTCCTACGGGGCGGCCAAACGCCAGGTCATGCCGAACGTGGAACACCGCTCGCATAATGGCTTGAACAACCGGGCGGAGAATTCTCACCTGCCGTTGAGAAAACGGGAGCGAACGCGACAGGGTTTCCGGTCGGTTGGCTCATTGCAACCTTTCGTGTCGATCTTCTCCGCCGTCCGAAACCTCTATCGACGCCAGGCAATGGCCGCGTGGGAAGCCGTGAGTGCACGGCCTGCCTGAAAAGCGCAGGCTCGGCCTCACGTGGCCACATTCAAACAACGTGACAGCGCCGGCACCGCACCTCGCGCGCCGCTCAATCACCTTCGACCGTGGGACCGCCGCGGAGATTGGCTTGCGGCGTGGCCGCCAGTTGATCTGCATCAACGCCGCAACGGCAAACCAGACATAGGATCTCGCCGTCGCAACGGAGGAAGAGTCTATGCCCGCAAACACCGTCATTCCTATCGGCGACGGCGCCCTTTCCACTGCAGTTAGAATGCGCTTGGAACTGGAACTCGGACTGACGTACGATGTCGTGAAGGTGACGGTTCTCAATGGCGAGGTGACCTTGCGCGGAAGGATGGCGTGTCCGTCGAAAAGGGAAGCAGCGAAGGTCACCGCGGAGAGCGTGCGCGGCGTGCGCAGAGTACTCAGCGACATTTCGACGGCGTATTACATGGCCGGAAGCCCAGCCGATCGTTCGAAGGAAGGCTGCGCATGGGCCTGTCGCAAATTTTGGCGCTCAACGGTATGTTGACCATGGAAGAGAGATGCCGCTCCGAAAGTTGTGGAGCGAGCCTATGATTCTGAATGCTATTGCCGAAAAGTTGAAGCGGCAATCGAAGGATGATTTCAATGGCCGGCATTTCGAGGCATGGCCGATGTGCAGGCGGTTGCCTGGTATTTGGGTTATCCACTCAACTATCGGGATCTTGAGGAGATGTTCCGGGAACGTGGCTTCGAGGTCGATCATAGCACCGTCAACCGTTGGGTTCTGGCCTAGGCGCCGATGATCGAAAAGCGGCTTCGCCAGTTCCGGCGGCCGCATTTCGGCTCACGCTGCCTTTTCCTTCTTCCGCCGCGCCAGCGAAGTGCCGCTGTTCCATATCGTCAAGGATCCGAAGCTGGTGCATCGGCAAGGCGCCTTCGCTGTCATCGCCGCTGGCCGTCGCATCCCAAGGCGCGGCCAGGAACTCGGCCACATCCAGTTCAGTTGGTGTGGTTATCGACCAGACGCCGGCGTGGACTTTCTCATCCAGCTTGGCTTGCCAATGATATCCTTCGGTGCGTCGATTATGGATGCCGGGTTGTAGTGGGCATCGATCGGAAAAGAGTAGTCCGCATGATTGCCTTCGGTGATAAAGCCAGCGGCATAGAGCGTCTCCAGATAAGGATTGTCGGCCACCAGCACATCGGCGTAGGGCTCAAGCGCCCCGAAAGTGGCACGGAAATCCATGTCGGGACGTCCGGGCAGGGTGATCGGCACGCCCTGATGGCTGTAGTAAAACTTCTGACCGTTCACGGAGAAGGCTTCGGAGATATAGGACATCGTGAGAGGCGTGTTGGCGAATGTTTCACCCGCTGCCCGGAATGACTTGGTCACCTGGTTCATCTCGTCGAAGGTAGCGGTTCCCTTGAGGCGGGAGATTTGCACCATGGTCAGGTCGCCCAGCTTGTCGAAGGAGGTCAGCCAATCGCCAGCCTGGGTCACTGAATCGTCTTTGATGTGAGAAGACTGGACCCCTTCGACCGTGACGAGAACGGGGATCAGGTTGAGCTTGTTGTCCGGTTGGACGGCGACATTGGCCTGCTCCAGCGCATCAAGTACATTGGTGGTCTTCTTGTCCCATTTGGCAATGACGCGATCGGTAGTGGGCACATAGGTCGAATAGATCTTGATGCCGAGGCGGCTCCGTACGTCAGCATTCTCAGGCGCCGAGAGCATCTTGATTGCTGCGATCGTCGACCCTTCGTCCTTGGGGTCAATGAGGACGTTGAACTCGTCGCCGTTTCTTTTTTTCTCACGAATGTAATCGATGATACTCTGCAGGTCCTCCATTTTTTGGGGATTGCCGTTGCGGTCAAGTGCCAGCGTGCGGCTACTAGTGATGGGATTCCATATCGAGAGGTTCATGTTCTTGATTTCCTCGGTAGAGACATCCGAAATCAGGCAATTGTTCGGATCGCCGGTAACCCGCCCGAGCGTTGTGTCGTGCATCATCCAGGCATGGCCGTTCTTATCAGCGCGAAGATCGAGTTCGACACCATGGAAACCGTACTTGAACGCGTTGGCGGCGGCTGAAATGGTGTTTTCGAGAATGCCCTCGGAATTATCGAACATGCCGCGGTGGGGTAGTATTTGCTTTCGATGTGGATCGATGCCGCGGGCCTTGGTCTCGAGTCCGGTCAGGAAGAGATCCTTGCCGTAGCCGGCGCTTTCAATTTCGTCTTCTGCGTCGCCGAGAGCGGGGCTGTCCAGACCGAAGTCGGATTTCCAATCGGCCTTGTTGCCGGCCGCCAACCACTCGGTGATGGTCTGGTTGACGGTGCCGTCGACTGGATCATCCGGATCATTGGAGCCAAATTTTGCCGTCGTCTCGCAGCGGGTGGAAATCGATAATGCGACGGGCTCGTCGCCCGGCTGCACCGGGCCGTTTTGGGTTTGCAGGCCAGCCTTCGCCCCGTCCCATGCGATGGCATTGGTGGCACTGTCAGCAATGATTGAACTCTCGCTCTGCGCGCCAACCAACGTTGAGGCGAGAACTATGCTCATAATGGACGCTATTAGATCTGTCATGTTGTCTGCTTTCCTTCATTTCATCCGTTGCGTTTCGTGCCACACGAAGCCGGAGGTGCTGTCGGGAAATCCCTGCACCCTATCGTGATCAATGACATCAGCCGCGCGCGCCGGCCCCGATAGGGCGCAAAGGGAGATTGGCGCGGTTAGAAGCGTTCGCCGATTGTGTGGAAGGGTGAGTGCCATCTTGTGTCCTTCGCCGCTCCTTTTATGCTTAGACTTTTTGGGCTTCCACTTGGACTTGCCGATATCCTCGATGGCGACCTCCCTCTTGCCGTAATCCGCCTTGGCGAACCCCTTCTTGCCATCCCTGACCCGCTTGACGAAGAACGCCCTCTTCCGCTTTGTCATCTTGATTCCTCATCGATTGAACCGTTTCGACCTCCTGGGCATTCTTCGGAAGCGATAGCTTCCGGAAGCTCAGAAGCACTGGCCCCGGTCTTTCCTCCTGGGCGATGCGGAATGCCTCCCTGACCGCCGTCGGGCTCATCTCATTGCTGCTGTGAATTCCTTGGTCGTCGCGCATGCCATAGCTTGTATTCCTTCACGTGTTCGGTGCGGTTATGCCGCACTGTGGATGGCGCCGGTCGCTCCCGCTGCCTTGCAATAGCTCTCAAGATTCGTGCCAAGCCGGCCGATTGAGCTGACGACAATTATTTGCTGCTATTTCAGCGACGTGGGCGGAAAATACGGGATTGGGGGGGAGGAAGAATGCATGTCGCGGAGCCGACAAAGGTGACGACGATGTCGTAAGTTGATTGTCATCAACAACCGACCCTACCGGAAAACACTGGTGGGCCAGTGCTATGCCGTTAAACTCCTTGGGATAGGATCCTACTTGCCCCACAGCGCTGTCTCCGGTGGGATCATTTGACGACGATCAAGCGCCGCGGCGAGCGATCCCATTCACCAGGACGAGGTAACCTCGTGCCGCATCTGGTGCCCTGCATAACGTTGCCGTCCTGCTGCGTCATCGGCTAAAAAATGTTTGGGCGGCCTCACCCGTGCAAGGGACCGCGACGTCGCAAATGACGCTTGCCGCTTCATAAATGTATCCGGCCCTGCGCGCGTGGATTGCTGTTGCAGCAGGTCATGATGACAGATCCGCACACGCCGTTCCCAATAGATAGTTCGGGCACGAAGCCGTTTTTTCACAGGATTTACGGCATGTTGATCGACTGTTTCGTCCATCATTATGCCGGTGCGTTGTAATTGGGCGAAAGCAGGATCTCCGAAGGACGATTGTGCGGCATGCATAAAAGTCCGAACATAGCGGTTCCCTGCTTGCTGATGCCGAGGGCTTGCGCGGGGGAGGCGGACCATCCCGTTGGTGGTGGTGACCTCACGAGGCTCTCGCCGTGCGCCTGGCACCTGGATAACCATGACGCTTGCACGAACGAAGGAGACACCCCTGCAGCACGGTCTTGTTCAGCGATAGCTCCGCGACGTTCTCCTGCTTGACGTTCGCCCTTCCAAAATGGCGTAGACGCTTCACTTGTGAGAGCATCAGACCGGTATATTTTGCGCTAATTTAGAAGGTCGCGATTAGGAGCTTCTGCTTTGCGACAGACATCGGCGATCGGACTCCCCCTCTACCAAAATTGAGGACAATGCGATCTCCGCTTAATTTCTTCCCGCACGGGTCGTAAGTCGCAGTTCCAGATGGCCTGATTAACTAAATTCTCGACATCCAACTTATGACATCGTCGTCACTTTTGTCGGCTTCGCGACAAGCATTCATCTTCGCCCAATCGCGTATTTTCTGCCCACATAACTGGAATAGCAGCAAATAACTATTGGTCAGCTCAATCGGCCTGTCTGGCACGAATCTTGAGAGCTATTGCGAGCCAGCGGAACGGCCTCCGCATCTGCGTTGCGGTATAACCGCATTGCTTCGAACACATGAAGGAACGCCAAGCATGGCGGCTGCGTTAGATCGCATTCTATGGAAAGGGCGGAATTGGCAAGTCCACTACCAAGATTGTCTCCGCCGCCGAAGCCGTCTCGATCATCCGTTCGGGCGATACACCTGCATCAGGCCCAGCTCTATCGCTCCCAATCGAGTGACCAGGGCGCCATGTCCTCCGTGCGGCCGCAATCAGCTGTGAAAAGTGCGATCGAACCACGCGAAGTAATTGGGATAAAACACGATTCGGGCTGGGTCGCAGTCCCCAAATGTGACCTTCTGGGACAAATCAGCTTGGTTCATTGTTTTGAACACGTACTATGCTCTGTCTCACATTGTCAAAGCCCCCTGGGAGGAGAAATATGGGACGTTCAACGATCGAGATCCTTGGTGGTGGACCTGCTGGGCTCTACACCGGAATTCTTTTGCGGCGTCTGCTGCCGCATGTCAGGGTCCGGATCAGCGAACAGAATCCGCAGGGAGCGACTTTCGGTTTCGGTGTTGTTTTTTCAGATCAGGCGCTGGATTTCCTGAAGGGCCACGATCCAGAAACGCATAGCCTTGTCACGCCGCATATGGAGCGCTGGCAGAACATGACCCTCAACCTGCCCAAGGGCAGTGTTGTCTTAGACGGGGTCGGTTTTTCCGCTATCGGTCGCCTGGAACTGATCGAGATCCTGCGTAAGCGGGCAGAAGCGCTTGGTGTCGAGTTTCGCTTTTCCCACATCGTGGAGTCGCTCGACGAACTCAAAGCGGATCTGATCGTCGGCGCGGACGGGGTGAATTCCCTCGTGCGACGGTCCCTTGGATCAAAATTTGCGCCGCATTTGGAGGTCTTGGGCAATCACTTCGCGTGGTTCGGCACGACCCGCCCGTTCGACACCCTGACCCAGAGCTTCGTGGAGACGGAGCATGGCCCGCTCAATGCGCACTGCTACCGCTTTTCACCGGATCGCAGCACATTCATCGTCGAATGTGACGACGACACCTTCAAAGCTTGGAATTTCAGTGCCCTCGGTGAAGAAGGAAGTGCTCGGCTCTGCGGGGAGATTTTCCGCGATATTCTCCAAGGCGCCCCGCTTATCGCCAACAAGTCGATGTGGCGGCAGTTCCCCCGTCTATGGTGCGACAAATGGGTAGCGGGGCGGCATGTGCTGTTGGGCGACGCCGCGCATACGGCGCATTTTTCGATCGGTTCGGGCACGCGTTTGGCAATGGAGGATGCCATCGCGCTGGTCAGCGCTCTCGCGGCCCATGAGGACGTGGACGCAGCGCTAGCAGCCTATCAGGCGGAGAGGTCCCCCATTGCGAGGAAAATTGTCAACGCCGCGAATACATCTGCGAACTGGTATGACGGCTTTGCTTCGAAGATGAGGATGGAGCCCCTGGATTTCGCCTTCGACTATATGACACGTTCGGGACGGGTGGACAGGGACCGACTACGCAAAATCACGCCGCAATTCATGGCCCGCTATGACGCATCGAAGGCGAGTGAGGGGCAAAAGATCAGCGATCCGGTTGGCGACAACGTTCCAGGCGCGGTCGAAATCGGCTTCGATAAGACAGCACATCCGAACTGCTCGTCTATTCTGTGGGACAATCTGGCCCGCAATCCCGATAAGCTCGCTGTGATCGGTCCCATCGGATCGCTGACTTATGCGGAGCTTGTGGCCGAGGCCTCGCGCTGGGGGAATGCCTTCATCGCCGCTGGTCTGCAGCGTGGGGAGCGCATCCCTTTCTTCCTCGATGACACGCCCGCCTGTCCGGCAGCTTTCTTTGGGGCCGTGCGAGCAGGTTTTGTCCCCGTTCTTTTGAACATTCAGACGACGCCCGATACGCTTAACTTTTATCTTAAGGACACCGGAGCCCGAATCGCGCTCTGCGAGGCGGCGTTGGCGGACAAATTCGGGGCGGAGGTTCTCGATGGGACAGCTGTCGCTCAGGTGGTGACTGTCAACGGAGTCGCTGACGGCACACAGAGGATCGCTGCGGTTAACTTTCTGAACGGCCAGCCGGATGAATTGCCCTGCGCCGATACGGGGCCGGACGATATGGCCTTCTGGATGTATTCCTCAGGCTCTACGGGCCGACCGAAGGGCATTGTCCATCTTCACCATGATATGGCCTATACTCAAGCGTCGTTCGGAAAATATGTCCTTAAACTGAGCAAGGAAGATATCTGTTTTTCGGCGCCGAAGATTTATTTCGCCTACGGGTTCGGGAACTCGTTTACTTTCCCCTTCTCAATTGGCGCAACGACGTTGCTGGTGGCCGGGCAACCGTTGCCTGAGGCCGTGCTGGACACGGTCGAAACGTTCAAACCAACCGTAATTTTTGGGTTGCCGACCCTCTACACTGCTCTAGTTCGCGCAAGTTCAGCCAAGACAAGGGATCTCTCGTCGCTGCGGCAATCGATGTCGGCGGCCGAAATCCTCTCGGAAGACGTCTACAATGCCTGGAAACATCTTACCGGGCACGGTCCGACCGAAGGGCTGGGTTCGACCGAGCTTTTACACATCTATCTTTCCAACCAACTCGACGATCACCGTATCGGTGCCGCCGGCGCGCGCGTTCCGGGCTACGAAATCAGGCTCGTCACGCCAGATGGTGAGCCGGTAGAACCGGGCGAGGAGGGCGCAATGCTCATCCGCGGCCATTCTTCCGCGCCTTGCTATTGGAACCGCGCCGACAAGACGAGCGAGACGATGCGTGGAGACTGGATGGCCACCGGAGACCGTTTCGTCGAGCGGGATGGTTATTATTACTTTCTGGGTCGCACCGACGATTTGATCAAAGTCTCCGGGCAATGGGTCTGGCCGATGGAGGTTGAACGCTGCCTCAACGAACATCCCGACGTGCATGAGTGCGCCATCCTCGCACATGAATTGGAGGATCGCCGTATGACATTGCGGGCCGTGGTGAAATTGCGCGATGGCGCAGTGCACGGCGATGTGCAAACCCGCATCCTGCGCGACTACGTGAAATCGACTCTGATGCCCCACAAATACCCACGCATCATTCAGTATGTCGCCGAACTGCCGAAGACCGGAACAGGCAAGATCGACCGGCAATCATTGTTAAAATTGCCGGTCCCTGTGGATTGAACGGGCCTCCGGCCCGCGCGATTGAGTACGGCTCGGCTGTGGTGCGATCTCCCATCTGAATGCGAAGAGGAACAGTGATGTCTTATGTTTTCGGGCGTTGGTGGACGGATGTGGAACTGAACGGATGGGGATCTTTGAAACGGCTGACTCCCCCGTAAACCTGCCGGCCGGTGCTGTCCACCAGAGCAGCAACGGTCCGGCAGGTGGAACCTGATTTCCGGGCCGCTTCCCGGCAGATCGCCATGCGCGCGCCCGACGGCTCAGCGTGGTGTGATAGGGGACGGCAAGCGCTAAGCCCATCAATTGCAGCACCGATTCCAACAAGCCTTCTGCCTGGCGAAGCCGCAAGCCAAACACCAGGCCCAGCGTCAAGGTGGTCTCGATTGCTAGATCGGAATAACGGTGCTGGCCGCCGCGGGTCTTGCGTCTTGGAGCATACCATTTGGACAGGGCTTCCGGTGTCAGCCACAAGGTCAGGCTGCCACGCCGACGAAGTCCTGCTTCATACTCCGGCCAGTTCGTCACCCTGAGCTTCGTCTTCTCATGCGATCACCTCCGCTTGCCCGGTGACAGCTGCCTGTTTGGCACTGTGGGGAATCTCGTAGGTGGGGCTGCTGTACTTACCGGGATGGCCCGGCAGGGGATTGCGGATCAGTTCAACGATTATATTGCGGAATTCGAACATGATCGGAACGGCTTCCAGCAGCAAGCTCGGCTGGCCATTATAGGCACGCGTCAAAAGCTCCAGAAACTCGCCATAACATGTATTGAAGTCGGCCGCCGCCTCACGCAATTCCGAGCCTTCGGATATTTCCGCCACCTTGAGGTTCGGTTTGATGGGATAAGCGCCTTCCCAGTCGACCTGCAAATGCGGACCCGTGGGGTGGTCGGCCTGATCACCTTTCCGGTAATAGCGGCCTTTCACCAGTTCATCGAAACGATAGTAATGGGCCAGTTCGTGCTCGTCATCGTCGTAGATACCGCCACCGTCACCTTCGCCCTGTTCCATGATGAGCTTTATGGCTTCGAGGGCGCTTTTCAGATCGGTCACGGGAAACAACGCACCGCCGCCGGAACAATAATGTTCCGAGGTAATCTGGCGAAACGTGTCGCCGATAAAAATCGTTGTGCCCGCCCGGCGCGCTTCGGCTTCTAAGTATTTCATGCCGTCTGCGATTGCCGAATAGAACTCGCCAATACTGTAAAAATGGAGATCTTCGTGCCTCGGATCACTGCCGAGCGCTGTGATATGCGGGGAGTTCTTGCGTTGTATCCGGCCCTTGCCAGCGAGATGTTCGGGGCGCCGGGCCGGCCGCTCGATTTTCAAGAATGTCGCCAGGGCTTCACGGCTGAAAGCCTGTATGCTGACCTTAAAGTCGGTCTCGCCGTCAGGGAGCGAGGCGGGATAGTTAACCGCGAAATCTGGCCTAGTAAGATCCGGCGTGCCACCGATGGCATTGAGGATATTGGCCGCAATGGTCAAATGCAGCATTTCTTCCACGACGATCACGCGAAGAACTTGCGCCGCATCCCGGTTTACACCGGGCTTAATCGAGTAAAGTGCCGTCAGATACGGCGGAATCGTTGCATGTTCGAGCTGCATCGCACGGTGGAGAAACTCTTTCAGCTCATCGAGCGTCTTAATGCCATAAGGATCCATCCTCAAGCTCCCTGGAATGTAGTTAGGTGCACAGTCCGGCTTCGTGTCGCGTGCGTCGAGTTCCGCAGTTCGTTCCGCGTACCGGATATTGGTCTTCGTTCAGTGCAGATATTTCAGAATGTCGCGACTGCTTCGGAAGCACATGGCGGCCAGCGTCAAGGTGACATTGGCTGTACCGATGATCGGCATACTGCCGCCACCCACGAGGTAGAGGTTTTCGTGGTCCCAGCCGCGCTGGTTCTTGTCCACGACGGAATTGGCCTTCGTCGCTCCCGTGATGTGGGTGCCAGACAAATGATTGCCGCCGCGGATGGCATAGCCTCGAGCCTCATAGGCTACGTAGCCGAAATCGCTGGGGTCGTAATGTGTATGATCCTGCGCACCCAAACGCGGAAATACGGTACCCGCAAACTGGCGGCTATAGTCCGCTCCCTTCATGGTATATTCCGGCATAGCGGGCGCGCCGTGTCGGCATTCGCTCGGACCGTTTCCAGTCCTGGACAATGATCCCCTGCTGCTGGCGACATACATGGCAAAGTTCCCTGATCTCATTTCAGCGATGGACCACGCATAAGATGCCGTCCTCGCCCGGTAGAGGATGCTTCCGGGCCTATTTAACAATGGCGACACCGACCGGCTCACAGCAGACAACGACCCAGGGGGCCGATGTATTCCGTCTTGAGGCCGTGACGTCGAACACTTCTCAGAAAATCGTTCGCGGCGATCAGGTTAAGATGAAGCTCGTCCTCGCCAGAGCCCACGTTCATGGATTTCATCCAATATAACCCTTGCTGGGAAATGACCCGAAGCCGCCACTTGCCACCCTCCAGCCGACGTAGTTCGAAATCAACACGCTGATGCACCGATGCTGAGATATGGGCCGCAGTCCGGGCCGAACTTTGGGAGACATGCTTTTCGGGTTCTGAAGACATACCTATCCACCACTCAGACCAGATCAGAATTCGGAAACGGTCGGACGGCACACGGCAAGAGCCAATCGTTTCCAATGCGGAAGTCCTAGGCTTGAGATAGCCAGAACCGCCAACCCCACGCCAGATGGTGCAAGGTCAACGGCTAACGACGACAACGACGGAGGGAAGAGGGAAGGAATGATCCATGATGTCGCGATAGCAAGCACACCGGGGAAGAGGGCCGTCTGCGTCCACCAACGTTGTTCCCTCATCGTAACCTCCATTTGAAGCAACAGCAGGAGGCCAAGGCCGTTCGCCGCGTGTGATGATCACCGACAAGCTGCAGTCCTACGGCGCAGCAAAGCGAGAGATCATGCCGGGCGTCGAGCATCGCTCGCACAAGGGCCTGAACAATCGGGCGGAGAACTCTCATAAACCCGTCCGACGACGGGAGAGGATCATGAAGCGCTTCAAGTCAGCGCGACAGCTTCAGCGTTTCGTTTCCATCCACGACCCGGTCGTCAACCTCTTTAACGTTCCCCGCCACGATATTCCATCCACCCACCATCGAGAACTGCGAGCAACTGCCATGCAAGCATGGCGCCTAATCGCGCGCCTTCATGCCGAATGAACCAAAGCCTCACTCCCAGATCTTGTTTTCACAGCGTTAAGTTTACGGTGCCTCCAATCGTTTGGACCGCTTCTTGGCCCAGCTCCAACTGAGGCGAGTGTTATTGAAGACACCAATTCAGCTATAATCATTTTTGGGCGAGGTAAATGAGTAGATTTACTGTAAGCGCTCGTTTCCATGCGCATTGACGCGGCCAGTTTGACGTTGGTCGCTGTCAGACGGTCGCATCGGTTCAGGCAGCGGCGGGTTTGGTGAAGTTGAAGGGCAGCAGATCGGTGATGTCGGCATCTGCTCCGCCCTGGGGCAACTCGCCGAGAAGATGGCGCAAGTAGGCCAAGGGTTCGATGCCGCAGGCTCGGCATGTCAGCATGAGGCGTGTCTCAGTTCTTCTTCCGAGCCGTCCTGATGATGCGGCACTCTAAACTTAACGCTGTGAAAACAAGATCTGGGAGTGAGGCTTTGGTTCATTCGGCGTGAAGGGGCGCGATTTGGCGCCATGCTTGCATGGCAGTTGCTCGCAGTTCTCGATGGTGGGTGGATGGAACATCGTGGCGGGGAACGTGAAAGAGGTTGGCGATCGGGTCGTGCAGGGAACGAGCGTCTGACGGCTCAGGAAATAGCCCGCGGTCAGGGGATTGAAATTCGGCATGCGCAGCGTCGCTTTGGCAGGAGTCCCTTCCGGCGTGCAAAGCGAAGGTCCGCGCAACGGCTGGATTTGCAAGCTATCGAGAGAAATCATGTGGGAAAATCCGCATATATCGCGGATATTTGAACATGAATCATCCATGAAAACAAAGCGTGTTGCAATGTCTGCGCATAGAGCGGATAATTGGACATGATTCACGATAAACGGGCCGCGCTTTCCGCCTATACATCAAACTTGCTCTCCCAGGGGCGGGTAGTTTTTGATGGCCGAGAGGCGATCGAAGCGCTGGGCATCAATCGTGGCGCGTTCCTGGACTCAGCCGAGCGTTTGCAGCGTCGAAAACTACTCCTCAACCCGCGCCACGACTTCTATATCGTCATCCCTCCACAATTCATGTCATTGGGCGCTCCGCCACCAACCTGGTACATTGACGCGCTGATGCGCCATGAGGGGAATTCCTATTATGTCGGTCTGCTTAAGGCTGCCGAACTGCACGGTGCAACGCATCAGGCCGTGATGGAGTTTCAAGTCGTGGCGGCCAAACGGCTCCCCAAGATCAGGGCCGGTCGCAACCGCGTCGTCTTCTACTACCGAAAGGATATGGAGACCGTCGCCGCGGGCGTTGTCGACAAGAAAACCGAGACAGGTTCGATGAGAGTGTCGTCACCAGCTCTCACAGCGCTCGACATTCTGCGGTATTCTCGTGGCGCCGGCGGTCTTGATAACATCTTCACTGTCCTCAGGGATATCGCGCCGCAGATTGATTTCGAAAGCCTGACTAACCTGTCACGCGTCACCGAACGGCCGGTCGTGCAGCGCCTCGGCTACCTTCTCGACAGGCTGGGTCACGGCCCACGCCTGGCGTCGATGCGTACCGCCTTGGAAGACCGCGGCAACCTGCCCTGGACGGAGCTGGACCGCAAAGAAGCCGGCGATCCCGACTTTTCTACTGAAGTGCTCGAGCGCGACCCGCGTTGGCGGGTCATCGTCCGCCGCTATCCGGAGGCCGATGAATGATACCAGCTCAGAATATTGTCGCGTGGGGCAATGTCGCGCCTTGGGCCGATCAACGTCAGATCGAACAGGATCTGATTATCAGCCGGGCGGTGGTCGCGATATTCACCGACCCCTTCTTGCGCGAAGCCTTGAGGTTTCGCGGCGGCACAGCCCTCAATAAACTGCACTTCCCGGCTCCGCTGCGCTACTCGGAAGACATTGATCTCGTGCGCACAGAGGCCGGGCCGATCGGCCCGGTCCTGGACGCCTTGCGTGTCGTCCTCGAGCCGTGGCTTGGACACGGTCAGTACGAGTCAAGTCCGGTCGCACCCAAGTTGAAATTCCGGATTGAGGCCGAGGACGGCGGCGGCGTCCCCATCCGCCTCAAGGTCGAAACCAACATCAGCGAGATCGAAGCGTATGATCCGCCGATCGACTTGCCGTTCGGCGTGACCAATCCATGGTTCATCGGGAATGCGTCCGTCCCGACATTCTCCCGTGAGGAAATGTTGGCCACCAAACTGCGCGCGCTGCTGCAGCGGGAGAAGGGTCGCGATCTCTATGACCTGGCGCATGGCCTAGAGACGTTTGAGGGCCTGAATGTGGAGAAAGTGGCTGACTTTTTTGGCCGCTACGTCGCACTTTCGGGCCAGGTCATCACGCGGGCACAGGCTGAGCAACGGATGTTCGCGAAGCTTGCCCGGCCGCGCTTTCTGACCGACATGCAGCCATTGCTTCCAACACAGCAGGCCGAAGCTCTGACCGACCAAACGACCCTCCAGTCATTTACCAGCGTTTTCGCGGCATTCATCGAACGCTTGCCCGGTGACACGTGGTTACGCACCGCTGAAATGCGCGAGCGCTTCGGCGTGGTGTAGAGATATGAATTGGAACGATGACGTCGAGGGCGGCCCGGGATGAGCGACGGAACGAGAGAAGAGGAGCCGCCGACGCACTATCTTCGCCAGGACAATGATGGGTCCGGAACGCAGGTGTGGCGTATCCAAGACTCTGAGGCGGTGAGGCTGGGTGTTTCCAATCCCGAGCAGGGCGCGGGGACCTATATTAAAAGGGGCAAACGGGCCTCGATTTGGGCGGCACTTCGAGAAGACACTCCTTGGTTTATACCAACGAGCGCTAATCAAAACCGGTGCGCCCAGTCACGCATTCCAATCGACATGATCTTCCACGGCTGAGCGACCAGCTTGTTCCATGCGTCGCAGCAATGGGCGACGATGTCCTCGTAATCGTTGAAGATCCGGTTGGACAACCAGTTGTCACGCAGAAATTGCCACACGTTCTCGACGGGATTTAATTCGGGCGATCGTGGCGGCAGGAAGAGCAGTGTGATGTTGTTGGGCACGTCGAGCTTCGGCGTGACATGCCACCCCGCCTGATCAACGATCAGCACGGCATGAGCGCCGTCATCGACGGCCTGGCTGATTTCGATCAAATGCATGGTTCATGGCGCTGGTGTCGCAGTAGGGAAGAACGAGACCCGCACCTTTGCCCTTCTTGGGGCAGATAGCGCCGAAGATATAGGTCCACATCGTGCGTTGATCGTGTGGTGCCGAAGGCCTTGTTCCCTTGCGTGCCCATCGCCGGGTGATCTTGTTCTTTTGGCCTATCCGAGCTTCGTCGGCCCACCAGAGCTCGATCTCGACGTTCTTCGGGAGCCTGCCTTTGATTGCTGCCAGTGTGGCGGGGAAGTTTTTTTAAAACTCTCCAGGTCGCCTTCGTTCTGGGCGTAATGGCGCGGGCGGGCAGACAGCTTTGCAAAGCCGAGCGCCTTCAATTCGCGGCCAATGGTCGTTTCATCGACGGATATCTGATATTCTTGGAACAGCCATTGAGCAAGATCCTTGCGCCGCCAGCGCACAACGCCATGCACCGCCGGTATCGGGCCACTTTCGACGATCTTTGCCAAAGCCTGGCGATGCACGTCGGAAAGCTTTCCTTGATTGCCGGGTGCTTTGCCATTGATGAGCCCTACGGGCCACGCGCGTTGAAGCGAATAACCCACTCGCGGACAATTTGCAGGGTCACGCCTCCGATCCTGGCCGCATCGCTGCGGGAATGGCCATCATAGATTTCGGCAAGGGCAAGAAGCCGCCGAGCCTGTGCTGCATCCTTCGTGCCTTTGGCCAACGCCCGAAGAGCGAAGCCGTCGAAGTCATCGCGCAGTGGAATTCCTGATGTCATCCGCAAACCTCCGTTTGCGGTATTGATTCAGAAATCAACTGATTTGGAAACCTCAAAAAGAGTCACAGGTCGCTCACGCTGGTATTAACGTAGGTCTCGTCAATCCGAACCGATCCGCAATGCGGCCGGCGAAACTGGCGAAGACGCTTCTCGATCATCGGCGCATAGCTCAATACCCAGCGGTTGATCGTGCTATGATCGACCTCGAAGCCGCGCTCTTCGAACATTTCTTCCAGATCTCGATAGCTCAGGGGATATCTCAAATACCAGGTGACCGCCTGTACGATCAGCCATGCCTCGAAATGCCTGCCTTTGAAATCATCCTTCGACTGCCGTTTCAGCTTTTCGGCAATAGCATTCAGAATCATCCGCACGCTCCACAACATTTGGAGCGGAAATTTCTCCTCCGACGGTCAACATACGTTAAGCGCAAAAATTTGCGACAGGCCCGCCAAACGGCATGGGCAATCACCTGCGCCGGAAATCGGTGGTGACGATAAAGAGTATCACGGGAAAATCTGGTCATGCCGCCAGATCCCACATTTTGATCGATGCCCGGTTAACGTTACGGTGCCATCGGTTCTGCTATCCGGTTGTCGTGGGCTTGCCCTGCTGTCAGGTCAAGCGCTGCAATCGGGCCTGGAGTGCTCGCCGATCGGGGACGAGGTTGTCGAGGTCCCGCGGGGGCTGTCCTCGTATCAATTGTCCAATCAGCGCCTGCGCCGCCTCCAACAAAAAGACGCCGCAATCACGACCGTTCTTCTGCTGGGCCATCCCCATTCGGATCACCCTGGCGGCTCCCACCGTCCCTGCGACCCGTTGGGCAGCGGCGTCGTGGTAGTCGCCGAGGGAGTCGTAGTGATAGGCAATCGGCCTGTTTCGATCGCGGCGATCAAGGAGCAGCAGCGACCAGTGGGTGCCGCGTTGATTGCGATCACCACCCTGGGCGTCAGTCACTGGAATCAACACGAAGTCGGCTAGGCGATGTCACGTTGTCGGCAACTTAACGGGTGGCGGATAATTCGGTTGAGATGACCTCATCGACCATCAGCTACAAGAACCACCGCTTTCCACCGCAGATCATCGCCCGTGCGGTCTGGCTGTATTTCCGGTTCCCGTTGAGCCTGCGGCTGGTCGAGGAAATGTTGCTGGAGCGCGGCATCGTCGTTTCTTACGAAACGATACGGCGGTGGTGCCGCAAATTCGGGGCGGCCTACGCCAAGCAGTTGCGTAGAAAGAAGCCGTCGCGGAAGGATATCTGGCATCTGGACGAGGTCGTGATTTCCATCGGCGGTCAAAAACATTGGCTTTGGCGCGCCGTTGACCAGGACGGCTACGTTCTCGATGAGATCGTCCAGACCCGCCGCGATACCAAGGCTGCCAAGAGATTGCTGGTCAGGCTGCTGAAGAAGCAGGGCCTGTCACCGAAGCGCATCATCGACAAACTGCGCTCATACGGAGCGGCAAAACGGGACGTGATGCCCGCTGTCGAACATCGATCGCACAAGGGCCTTAACAATCGCGCAGAGAATTCTCACGTGCCGCTTCGAAAACGAGAGCGGATGATGCAGGGCTTTCGATCCGTCGGAGGTTTGCAACGTTTCATCTCGGTCTTTTCAGCAGTCCGAAATCTTTTCGTCGCGCCGCACCAGAGACACTCAGCCCTAGCCACCCATATTCATCGCATCCGCGCCATGGCGCAGTGGAAAGCCGTGACCGCTGCAATTGCATGAGTTTACCGACAAGCGACTTTACGGCCGTTGATCAAACAACATCGCCCGGTAGAGAGCTCGAGCCAACGCAAGGCGCTGCTTCTCGCCACCGGAGAGGCGTACACCATTCTCGCCCAGACGGGTCTGAAGGCCGCTGGGCCAGCATTCGATTGGCTTTCGTAACCCTACTTGATCGCATATTTGCAGGATCTTCGCGATGTCCGGATCGAATTCGCCAAGTGCGATATTCTCGATTACCGAGCTTGAGAGCCCGTCGATTGATTGCGGCGGCACCCCTTTTGATATCGGCAACCGCGATGCGCTATCGTTGCGCCTGAAAACTACGTTCGATCGTGCGAATGTCAACCCGAAACGGTGTCTCCGGGCAAAGATGGCCATCCTCTCTCACCGGAGTGCAGCGCGGCTTTTCACTGCCAGCATTTGCATCAAGTGCAGGTCATTCGACTAAGAAATGCATGCGCATTGCGGCTTACGCTCTGCTGGCTCTTGACGACTTGTGTGCGACATTGTCGTCACCTTTGTCGGCTTCGTGACACGCTTTAGGATTCTTCGGTCCGGTATTTTATCCCTCTAAGTGTTTGCGGGAGCACCAGTTTCCGTTCTGCTCTATCAATCAGCTCAATTGGCACGACGCTTGAAAATTGTTCTCGGGCTGCGACGGAAGCAGCCGCGGCCAATGTCGCGGCATCACCTCGGTCGGTTCGAACACGAAAAGGAAGTAATAATGGCTGCTCTGCGTCAGATCGCGTTTTACGGAAAGGGAGGCATTGGCAAATCCACTACGTCCCAGAATACGCTCGCCGCCCTTGTCGAACTCGGGCAGAAAATCCTCATCGTTTGCGATCCAGAGGTCGATTTCACGCGATTGATCCTGTGGGCTAGCTTGCGCGCCTAAATTCAACAAAAGGAGGCCCTATGCGTATCGAAGCGATTTCCGTTGGCAAGAACCCGCCGGACGAGGTGAATGTCGTTGTCGAGGTGCCGGTCGGCGGCAAGCCGATCAAGTACGAACTGGACAAGGAAGCCGGCGCACTCGTCGCACACCGCTTCCTCTCCACTTCGATGACCTATCCGGGAAACTATGGCTTCGTGCCGCACACGCTGTCAGAAGACGGTGAGCCGATCGACGTCCTGATTGCGAACACCTGGCCGCTCGTTGCGGGCTGCGTCATCAGTGTGCGTCCGATAGGTGTTCTGGTCATGGAAGACAATGCCGGCAAGGACGACAAGATCATCGCCGTGCCGGTGGCGAAGTTGACGCGCTGCTACGACAAGGTTGAGAACTATACCGACCTGCCGGATATCTTGGTGAAGCAGATTGAGCACTTCTTTTCGCACTACAAGGATCTGGAGCCCGGCAAGTGGGTGAAGATAGCCGGCTGGCAGGACGTCAATGTCGCCAAGAAGTTGATTCGTAAGGCGGTCGGCCGCTACAATTTGCACAAGTGATCCCGACCGGCAGAGCCAAAGTAGGCGGCGCGAAGTGGTCAGGGGCATCTTAGTTCAAGTCCTTGTCACGGCTGGGACAGGGGGCAAGCTGATTATGTGGCGGGGAAGTTGGAATGTCCGGATCGCGTGCAAAGTAGAAGTGTCACTTTGAGGTCCATATCGTAGGGCGACCAGCCCCGATCTGACCGGCTGGTCCGGGTTGCAAGATCAGATCGGGGCGGGTGAGGGGCACCTTTCGGCTTTAGATCCCATGAGACAGCGACAGGCGCTCTGGCAGAGTGAGGCTGCATCAAAGCACTCGCTCGGAAGGAGTAGATTATGGAAACCGCACCGTTCAGATTATCCGCGTGGCTACGAAAGGGCACCGTAAAGTTAACCGACGGCTGATGAAGATGTGCGTACATGGGCCATGTCAGAAGTTGCTCGTGATCCGCTTTATCGTCGCCACCGCTTTCCCGCTGAGATCATTGCGCACGCGGTATGGCTCCACTTGCGCTTTCCGCTCAGCCTGCGCATGGTTGAGGACATGCTGGCGGCCCGCGGCATCATCGTCACGCATCAGACCATTCGAAGCTGGGCGGAGAAATTCGGACGGCATTTCGCCCGGGAGATCAAGCGACGGTCAGCCGGCTGCCTGGGGCGACAAATGTTGGGGTGGACGGCCCCCGAACGGCATCGAAATGTGCCAGAGTGAGCTGTTAACGATCTCAAACGAAGGAGCCGCCCGTGGATCAGATTATCCGTATTGGCATGGATACGTCAAAGCACGTCTTTCAATTGCATGGTGTGAACGCCGCCGAGCGGCCGATCCTGCGCAAGAAGATGCGCCGCAAGGAGATGGTGGATTTCTTTGCGACATGCCCACCGACCGTGATTGCGATCGAAGCCTGTGCCGCTTCGCATCACTAGGCGCGGTTGCTGACAGGGTTCGGACATGAGGTAAAGCTGATCGCGCCACAACTGGCGAAGCCCTACGTCAAGCGCGGCAAGAATGATGCGGCCGATGCCGAAGCGCTATGCGAGGCGATGAGCCGCCCGACGATGCGGTTCGTTCCGGTAAAGAGTGCGGATCAGCAAGCCGCGCTGATGCTGGTGGGCATGCGCGAGCGCGCTGTCGCCGCACAGACGCAGCTTGCCAATACGATTCGTGGCTATCCAGCTGAGTTCGGGCTGACCGCGGCCAAAGGCATGTCTCATCTTCCGCTCCTTCTGGAACGCATCATGATTGATGAAAGCATTCCGGCTGTGGCGCGTGAGCTGTTCGCGTCTCTCGTTGAGGAATTTGCGCAGTTGGGTGAGCGCCTGAAAGAGGTGGAGGCAAAACTGATGGCTTGGTATCGCAACAATGAATGATGTCGCCGTCTTGCAAAGATCCCTGGTGTCGGACCAATCGGCGCGGTCTTGCTGGTGATGAAAGCGCCGGCACCGGAACAGTTCAGATCTGGAAGGCAGTTTGCCGCCTGGATGGGCCTGACGCCCAAGGATCATTCGACTGCTGGCAAAGTCAGGCTCGGTATCATTACGAGGCCGGCGATGAGGCATTGCGCAAAACATTGGTCGTGGGTGCAACCTCGTTGCTTCGACAGGTGAGAGCGGGAAGAGGCAGGAACGCTTCGCTCTGGCTCATCGAGTTGCTCAAGCGCAAGGCCCCAAAACTCGCGGCTGTCGCGTTGGCCAACAAGATCGCCAGGATCGCCTGGAAAATGATGGTGACCGGCGAGGCTTACAAGGGCAATGCTGCGCGCCCGGCTCTGGCCTGCGCGGCGTGAAGAGATCAGTCGGTCACGGTGAACAGGATACAGACGCTACCGTGCTGAGCTGATGCGTGAACTTGCAGGAAACGATTAGATGGTGTGATCGATCGATCCGAGACGCGGTACACTCCGTAGTAGCCAGTGGCCCAACGAGGCCGATCAAGTGTTTGGAACCCACGTCGCGGAACCCATCTTGGCCAGCGTTCATGTGTGAACGCAACAAAAGGCCGGACATATGAACGCAAGAGATCCGATCAAATCATCAAAGAGTTCTTGCAAGGAGGGGGCCGTCCACATATGGCATCTCGACGAATGTGTGGTGGCCATCAATGGCAAGAAGCAGTGGCTCTGGCGTGCGGTCGATCAGGACGGCTTCGTCCTCGACGTACTGGTGCAAAGCCGCCGAAATGCCAAGGCGGCAAAGCGTCTGATGCGTAAGTTGCTGAAGGCTCAAGGGCGGACACCACGGGTCATGATCACCGACAAGCTCCGGTCCTATGATGCCGCCAGGCGCGACCTCATGCCCGGTGTCGAACACCGGTCGCACAAAGGCCTCAATAATCGAGCGGAAAATTCGCACCAGCCGACCCGACGACGCGAAAGGACCATGAAACGCTTCAAGTCGGCACGCCAGCTTCAGCGGTTCGTTTCCATCCATGATCCGATTGCCAACCTGTTCCACTTTCCCCGCAATACGCTGTCATCGGCTCAACATCGAGACCTGCGTAACGCCGCCATGCAAATCTGGAACAAAATCGCGTGTGTCGCCGCAGCCTGACAGCCGTCCCGGCCAGCTATCGCTGCATCAATCCGCTGATAACTTTACAGTGCCCTTCGCCCTGCATCGTTCGCGACAATGCAGGATGCGCTGAAATCAAGCTCGTCATCCATCTCTCCTCGTTGTGAAACGAGGGGGCACTTCTTCATTTCGTTAGGGGGTCAGTTTCTCATTTCGCCTGACACAATCCAAGTGTCGGTTAACGCTCCATCAGCAACTGGAACGTGTCAATGAGGATCGCCAGAAAAACGCCAGACCCAGTGATGATCACGCCATTCAGAAATAGCCGGCTTGCCTTGTCGTAGACGACTTTTTTCAGTGATGACGTTTGCAAAAGTAAAGCGAGGGAGCGCAGCTGAAAGACGATGCCTATAGTTATGACGACCAACGTCGGCAGGTCGGCAAGTCTCCACGGTATTGGATTGCTGGCCCACTGCGTAAGGAAGCCTAGGGAAAATGAAAGCACCACCCCCACGACGGTAATCGTGCCGTTGCGGAAAAGCGTTTCTATCAGGTGTTCGTCGTCATCGTTGAGATTCATTTCCGGCTCTCCATCCCGGTGACTATCCACGCTTTCGTGTGACAATCAACCGTATTTGGGGCGATGTCACGTTGTCGGCAACTTAACGGGTGGCGGATAATTCGGTTGAGATGACTTCATCGACCATCAGCTACAAGAACCACCGCTTTCCACCGCAGATCATCGCCCGTGCGGTCTGGCTGTATTTCCGGTTCCCGTTGAGCCTGCGGCTGGTCGAGGAAATGTTGCTGGAGCGCGGCATCGTCGTTTCTTACGAAACGATACGGCGGTGGTGCCGCAAATTCGGGGCGGCCTACGCCAAGCAGTTGCGTAGAAAGAAGCCGTCGCGGAAGGATATCTGGCATCTGGACGAGGTCGTGATTTCCATCGGCGGTCAAAAACATTGGCTTTGGCGCGCCGTTGACCAGGACGGCTACGTTCTCGATGAGATCGTCGAGACCCGCCGCGATACCAAGGCTGCCAAGAGATTGCTGGTCAGGCTGCTGAAGAAGCAGGGCCTGTCACCGAAGCGCATCATCGACAAACTGCGCTCATACGGAGCGGCAAAACGGGACGTGATGCCCGCTGTCGAACATCGATCGCACAAGGGCCTTAACAATCGCGCAGAGAATTCTCACGTGCCGCTTCGAAAACGAGAGCGGATGATGCAGGGCTTTCGATCCGTCGGAGGTTTGCAACGTTTCATCTCGGTCTTTTCAGCAGTCCGAAATCTTTTCGTCGCGCCGCACCAGAGACACTCAGCCCTAGCCACCCATATTCATCGCATCCGCGCCATGGCGCAGTGGAAAGCCGTGACCGCTGCAATTGCATGAGTTTACCGACAAGCGACTTTACGGCCGTTGATCAAACAACATCGCCTACCCGGACGCCTTCGCCGAACTGACGTCGCCAGCCTGCACCCACGACCCGTACCCGTTCAAGCGGTGGTTGCGCGAGCATGATCCGGTGCATCGCGCGGCCTCAGGCCTCTTTCTGTTGAGCCGCCACGCCGACATCTGTCGCAAGACACTTCCTGTCGGCTTTGTCGGAATCGCCACACAGCCTTTTATCATATCTAGATCATTATCTGAGTTAAGCCGTTGAAATCGGAGGTAAACCCGATCCTCGTCTCAATTGGTATGAGATTTGCGACGCTGCTTCGCGGATCGGCTGGTTCACAGAAGGAGAAAACAGAGTGCAGAGCGATTTCATTCCGGATCATGTTCGGTCCAGTTTGGTGAGGGACTTCAGCTTGTTCACGTCCCCAGGCATGGCACCAACAGCGAACCGAGATCCACACGCAGTTTTTTCTCGGATCCATCGAGAGCCCCACATTTTTTATTCCTCCTTTAACACTCGATACAGGCGGGGTACCTGGGTGATCACGGGCGCGTGCGACCAGCGCAAGGTGCTAGAGGATGTCGAAACTATTTCCAGCCATCGCAGCATCTTCTCCTCGGCACTTGGTGAAAACTGGCCAATGATCCCGCTGGAACTCCAACCATGGGCCCATGGCATTTTTCGTGCACTCTTAGATCCGCAGTTCTCCCTGAGGGGAGTTATGGCATTGGAGCGGAATGTCCGTAAGCAAGCAAGTGCGATTATCGATCTGATCGCTCGGAGCACCGGATGTGGCGTCATGAAAGATTTCGCCCTTCTATTCACAGTCAAAGTCAAAGTCTACCTGGGCTCTATGGGGCTCTCAAACAGCGGATCCGACGAGCTCATTGGTTGGGTGAGCGACTTGCTCCACGGCAATGATGTTAAACGTACCGAAGCGGCCCAATCAATCGTAAGTTTCATCGACGAACTTGCAGCGAGCCGTCGGCAGCAATCGGCTGCCGATTTCACGACATACATCGTGCACGCGCAGGTCCAGGCTCGTTCCCTGACAGATGAGGAAGTCCGGGGCATCGGCGTACTCTTCTTGGGTGCCGGACTCGACACGGTCGCTGCCGCGTTAGGCTTAGACCTGGCCTATCTCGCACGCAATCCGGAGGATCAGGAATCGCTGCGGAGAGAGCCGACCCGGATCGCAACCGCAGTTGAAGAATTGTTGCGTGCCTATTCAACCGTTCAGATTACCGCGTGGCTACGAAAGACGTGGACTTCGAAGGACTGTCGATGCGTAAGGGAGCGTTTCCTGCGCAACGATGATTGCTAACCGCGATTGGCTGACTCGGATCCCCACCTTTCGAATCAAAGAGGTATGTCGCCGATGACCCATCGGGGTCATGTACTCGGGCTCAAATATTTAATTTTGACTGGTCCTAACAAACTCAACGATGGTGGGAAAAACAATGGACGAAGCCAATATCAGTGAGCTACTCGACCGCGAGGCCATCAGAGACTGCCTCTACCGGTATTGCCGCGGGATTGACCGGGGGGATGAGGCGGCGCTGCGCAGCGCGTACTGGCCGGATGCGCATGACAACCATGGGGGCTATTCTGGACCATCCGAGGGCTTTATCCGACTTGCGCTTGGCATCTTCGAGACCGAGGCGCGCAATGTTCATCAGATAGCGAATATACTGATTGAATTCTCCAGCCCGTCAGAGGCCACGGTCGAGAGCTATTTCACGGCGCTTCAACGTGGACCGGACGCAGGCGGTGAGATACGGCAGGTGCTCCTGTGCGGCCGCTACGGCGATCTGTTCCACAAGCGGGAAGGGGAGTGGCGCATCATAGCCCGAACAGTGATTTACGATTGGATTGAGCAGCAGATCCCACCCGGACTGCCTGACAGCGAAAGGTTCGCATCACGACGGCCAATTGGAGCGCCGCATCCGAATGATCCGATTTATGCGCTTCTCAAAGGCACCAGCCCGAGATGTGGACCAACATCGGAGGCGAATGACCATGATTGATCTGCAACATCCACCGTTTCCTCCCCCTGGTGTCTGCTTAGAGACGATGCGCACAAATGGTTGTCTCTTGATCTTCATATCTGCGCCGCCGACGTGCTCATCCAGCAAGAGCCCGGTGTTGGCGGAGCAATTACGAGAGTACAAAGAGATCTCGTCTCAACGTTTTCCTGAGAGAACGGCCCCAGCGTTGCTTCACTTGTGCAGACGCGTTCCTAAAGAAAGGGTCGGAATGCGGCTCTGCCTCAGGAAAATGCCGACGTTGCATTCCCGGGCTCCTGCAGCGAGGCCCGACACTCAGCGTGCAGAGGAGTTCTCATGAAACAGCAGCTAGGGCGCGTCGTCGTGATCACGGGTGCTGCAGGCGGGATTGGCCGCGCGTTGGTCGATCTTTTTGCCACAGGCGGGGACACTGTCGTCGCCGTAGATCTCCCTGACAGTGGCGTGCTCGAGATGGCACGCCATCTCGAGTATCCGCATCTCTGTCTCGAGTGCGACGTCTCGCGCGAGGAAGACATCCTGTCGCTATACAGTCGTATCGAAGAACGGTTTTTGCATATTGATGTGCTTGTCAACAATGCGGCGGTGGGGCCTGACCTGGTGGCGACATCGAATACCCATGTCGAAGATTTTCAACTCGCCCTTCGGGTAAACCTCGTTGGACCTAATATCATGGCGCGCGAGACAGCGCGACGAATGAAGCCTGGCGGCGTGATCGCAAACGTCGCCTCGGTCGCTGGATTACTAGCCAACCCTCATCGCAACGCATATGCCGCATCAAAAGCGGGCTTGATCGCGATCACAAAAGTGTTGGCATGCGAATGGGCTCCACGCGGCATCCGCGTGTGCGCCGTAGCGCCCGGCTACGTGCGCACGCCGATGATTGCGGAGTTAGAACGCGCGGGCAAAATCCGTTCTGCTCAAGTCAGGAGCCGCATACCAATGGGGCGCATGGCTCGGCCTGACGAGGTCGCTCGGGCAGTTCGTTTTATGGTCAGTGTGCAGGCAGCGTACATTACCGGATCAACGCTGGTCGTGGATGGCGGTTTGATGTCATTCAACCAGCCCGGCGAAGCGCATCCAACAGTGGACAACTCACGCGATGCAGAGCCCCCAAGACGCGTTGAAGGCACCCATGCGCGAATTGCGGTCGTCATCTGTGGTGCGAAAGGGATAGGCGCTGCTGTCGTTCGCCGGTTTGCCGAACGAGGCGACACTGTGGTGATCGTCGACAAAAACGGCGAGGCAGCGGCAGATTTGGCGAGTTCGCTTGGTGACAAGCATCTGGCAATATCGGCAGACGTCACCCGAGAGAGCGAGGTCGTCGCGCTGTTTGACGAACTGCGGCAGTGCTACGGCCATATTGACATTCTCGTCAACTGCGCTGCACCAAAGGGCGCGTTTGTCCTATCCATAGAAGACGTTTCGCAAGTTTTTGAACGGGGGCTGAGTGTCAATCTCACCGGCGCCTTCACCTGCGCCCGCGAGGCCATCAAGGTGATGCGACCTGGTAGCGTGATCCTCAACCTCGGAGCCTGCGCGGATTTTCTGCGCCCCGCTTCTCGCCATACCGCCGATGCATACAACGCGGCAATAGAAATGCTCACGAGGTGCATGGCGGCAGAACTAGGACCATTTGGCGTAAGGACAGCCACAATCGTTCCAGGCCATATCCGCACACTTGGCGTCACCCACTGGTCGAAATTCATGTCGAGGTGGGTCGCGCGGCAGATCCCGATGGGCAGGCTTGGAGAACCGGAAGAAGTGGCCGACGCAGCCTACTTCCTGGCTTCGGCTGACGCTTCCTACATTACCGGCTCGATCCTCAATGTGGATGGCGGGTTGACTTCAAACTTCGGGCCGAGTTGCGTCAGCAAATCTGATCTAACTGGCAATCGCCTATGTGATGACGATCGCACGAAGCTGAGGATTCCAGGGAAGTCCAGCACACTCGGGCGCAAAGTGCGTACTGCGGCATTTTTCGATGGAACGTCTCCTTGAATCCGCAGACACGCTCTGCGGTTCAAGGCGAATGGCAGAGGCAGCTTCTCGCGAGATGGCCGCTTACTCGAACATCGAAAGCTGGATTGGCTAAGGCTTTACGACCTGCGTCCTACGTCGGGTCTTTCCGATAGCGAACAAGGAGGTGGCATGAAAGAGGCCGCGCCCGTTGAGAGAACGGATCACTGAGATGCAGATGATGATCGAGGGACAGTCACACTTCCAGCCTTTCGGCTTATCCTATTGGGGTTTCGAAGATCTCAATAAGGGAGTTGGAAGCATGACTGCCTCTTATGAATACCATATCGGGGTCGACTACCACAAATCCTACAGCCACCTGGTGGTTCAGGACAGCAGCGGCAAGACGCTGAGATCCGGCCGGGTGAAGAACGACCGACAGTCGCTGGGCGGGTTTCTCGAACGCTATCGGGAGAACTCGCATGCGGTTGTCGAAGCGACGCGCAACTGGATGGTGATGTACGACTGGCTCGACGACATTTGTGATGATGTCGTTCTCGCCCATCCGCTGAAGGTTAAAGCGATCGCCGACGCCAAGATCAAGACCGACAAGATCGACGCGACGGTGCTGGCACATCTGCTCAGAGCCGATCTGGTACCCGAAGCCTGGGCGCCAAGCGAGAGATCGCGGGACCTTCGCGTCGCGCTGCGCGAGCGGATGTTTTACGTGCGCCTGCGCACGATGACGAAGAACCGCATCGTCACGGTGTTCGACCGCTATCCGGAGCAGACGGCGCAATTGAAGAAGCTTGGCGACCTGTTTGGCAAGGCCGGCCGCGTCCAGCTGGCTCAAGTGAACGTGTCTGAGATCGACCGCATCCAGATTGACCGTGGTCTCGCCTTCATCGGCGACATCGACATGCGGATCAAACAGTCGGAAGCAACGATCCGGGCGATGACCAAGGCCAATGCCAACGTCAAGCTGTTGAAGACGATCCCCGGCATCGGCGAGTTCTTCGCCCGGCTGATCGATGCGGAGATCGACGACATATCGCGGTTCCGCCACTCGAAGAAGCTTGCCGCCTATGCCGGGCTTGTGCCGTCGACCTATTCCTCCGGCGGCAAGACCTTCCACGGCAAGATCATCAAGCAGGGCAACAAGTGGCTGCGCTGGGCCTTCGTCGAGGCGGTAACACCTGCCATCGCCAGCGATCCGCAGCTGCGCGCCCAATACGAGCATCTGAAGATCAAAGGAGTAAACAAGGCGCGGGTTGCCATCGCGCGCAAGCTTTTGACGATCGCCTTCCAGATCCTGCGTGACCAGCGCGCCTACGAGCCGCGCGGCACCGCCACCATGGAAGGCGCGTCGACGATATCCCGGTTGTCCTGATGGCAGTCTAGCGAGCCCGGCAGGACTGGGCTGCGCTTCTCAAGGAGAATGGGAAACCGGGAGCCGAACGCCACTCTGTGACCGAAGCCCCAGGCATCAGGTCACGCATTGGAGACTGGTTCAAGAACCGAAGGACAGCAAAGCGATCTGTCCGGCGGAAAGAGAGACTTTGCCGATCGGTGCGAATGCCGGTCAAAACTTAACCGAACCCAAGGAAAAGCCGCCAAATGGTGGTGTTCTGCCCCTTGCGTTCTTTCATTGGAGAC
>NZ_SILG01000001.1:0-450726 GCF_004306515.1 Rhizobium beringeri
TTCGGGAGCAGTGTTTGAGTGAACCGGCAGGCGAGCGGCTCATGAGGATCC
Organism: Rhizobium beringeri; assembly: GCF_004306515.1. Classification (NCBI taxonomy): domain Bacteria; kingdom Pseudomonadati; phylum Pseudomonadota; class Alphaproteobacteria; order Hyphomicrobiales; family Rhizobiaceae; genus Rhizobium; species Rhizobium beringeri. The sequence continues at coordinate 52 of NZ_SILG01000001.1, forward strand.
GTCAGCCCGCCAAAGCGGGGAATGATCGGGCGGCCGTTTTAGCGGATGCCGCCCGGTGGAATTGAAAGGCGGCATTATGCAGATGAATACGATGACGACGAGCGGGCTCGACAATGGGGATGCGGCACCGCAGGCGTTCGGCTCAATTCGCCTGGAAGCGGCGGAAGTAAAGGCGGATATGAAGCAGAACGTATTGTTTGAGCGCGTCAGTGCGCGCTTGAAGGCTCAGGTCGGTCAGGATGTCTACGCCAGCTGGTTCGCCCGGCTGAAGCTGCATTCGGTATCGAAGAGCGTCGTTCGCCTTTCGGTCCCCACGACCTTTCTGAAGTCGTGGATCAACAATCGTTATCTCGATCTCATCACCGGTCTGTTCCAGGCCGAAGATCCGGAAATTCTGAAGATCGAAGTCCTGGTGCGTACGGCGACGCGCCATGGCATGAAGCCAATCGACGAAGCGGCGGTGCCGGAACCGGCCGCCCCCGCGCAGATGCGCCGCCCGACAAGCGCCCAGCCGGCCGGTCAGGCCGTCCAGCAGGCGGTTTCGGCCGTTGCCGCTGCAAGGCCTGCAAGCTTTGGCTCGCCGCTCTTCGGTTCGCCACTCGATAGCCGCTTTACCTTCGACACCTTCGTCGAAGGCAGCTCGAACCGTGTCGCGCTTGCGGCTGCGAAGACGATCGCGGAAGCTGGTCAGGGCGCGGTGCGCTTCAACCCGCTCTTCATCCATTCGACCGTCGGTCTCGGCAAGACCCACCTGCTGCAGGCGGTCGCCAATGCGGCGGTGCAGAACCCGCGGGCGCTGCGCGTCGTCTATCTGACGGCCGAATATTTCATGTGGCGCTTCGCCACCGCGATCCGCGACAATGATGCGCTGACGCTGAAGGATTCGCTGCGCAACATCGATCTCTTGATCATCGACGACATGCAGTTCCTGCAGGGCAAGATGATCCAGCATGAATTCTGCCATCTCCTGAACATGCTGCTCGACAGCGCCAAGCAGGTCGTCGTTGCCGCCGACCGTGCGCCTTGGGAGCTGGAGTCGCTCGATCCCCGCGTTCGCTCGCGTCTGCAGGGTGGTGTCGCGATCGAACTCGACGCGCCGGATTACGAGATGCGTCTCGAAATCCTCAAGCGTCGCCTTGCTGTAGCCCGGCTCGAAGATCCGTCGCTCGAAATTCCCGCCGAACTGCTCCAGCACGTTGCTCGCAACGTCACGGCCAGCGGCCGCGAACTCGAAGGCGCCTTCAACCAGCTGGTCTTCCGCCGCTCCTTCGAGCCGAACCTGTCGATCGAACGCGTGGACGAACTGCTCGCCCATCTGGTCGGCTCCGGCGAGCCTCGCCGTGTGCGCATCGAGGATATCCAGCGCATCGTCGCAAGGCACTACAACGTCTCGCGTCAGGAACTGGTCTCGAACCGCCGCACCCGCGTCATCGTCAAGCCGCGCCAGATCGCCATGTATCTGTCGAAGACGCTGACGCCGCGCTCCTTCCCGGAGATCGGCCGCCGTTTCGGCGGGCGCGATCACACGACCGTGCTGCATGCCGTGCGCAAGATCGAGGAGCTGATTTCGGGAGACACCAAACTTTCGCACGAAGTCGAGCTTCTGAAGCGCTTGATCAACGAATAATCGACGGGTTTTCCTAAGGATTCAACGGCTGGAAGCGATTCCGGCCGTTTTCCTTTATAAGTTTTTTATTCTATACCTCCCGCGCATCAAGTGCATGTCAAAGACTGAAGCGCCAAAACGGCGCGTGGGAGGAATGAATGAGTTTTGAAAAGATCGCCGTTCTCGGCCTGGGCAAGGTCGGACGGCTGGCGGCGACGCTTTTGCATGAAGGCGGCTTCGAGGTCATCGGCGTCGACGCGCAATTGCCGCTGAGCGACGTCCCCTTCAAGTGCCGCACCGGCGATATCTCCGATCCCCAAGTGATCGGCGAACTGCTCTCGAATGTCGAGGCTGTGCTCTCCTGCCTGCCCTATCATTTGAACATCGAGCTGGCGCGCGCCGCCCATCTTGCCGGCATCCATTATTTCGATCTGACCGAAGACGTTCCCACAACCAATTTCATCATCGAGCTGTCGAAGACCGCCCGTGGCCTGATGGCGCCGCAATGCGGCCTGGCGCCGGGTTTCGTCGGCATCGTCGGCGCAAGCCTGGCCGACGGCTTCGATCGCTGCCGTTCGATCCGCATGCGCGTCGGCGCCCTGCCGCAGCATCCGACCGGACTGCTCGGCTACGCCTTCAACTGGTCGCCCGAGGGCGTCGTCAATGAATATCTGAACGACTGCGAGGTCATCGAGGGCGGTGTGCGTAAGCTCGTCTCGCCGATGGAATGGCACGAGACCGTCTATGTCGGCGGCGTCAAGCTCGAAGCCTTCACGACGTCGGGTGGCCTTGGCACCATGTGCGATACCATGCTCGGCAAGATCGATAATCTCGACTACAAGACCATGCGTTATCCCGGCCATATGGAACTGATGAACTTCTTCTTCCACGAGCTTTTGATGCGCGACAAGCGCAAGCTCGCCGGCGAGATCCTGACCAATGCCAAGCCGCCTGTTGAAGACGATGTCGTCTATGTCCACGTCGCCGCCGAAGGCACTGAGAATGGCAGCCTGCGCCGCAAGGAGTTCGTGCGCGCCTATTACCCGATCGAGATTGCCGGCGCGCGCCGCACGGCGATCGCCTGGACGACGTCAGCCTCCGTCGTCGCCGTCATCGAGATGGTCCGCGACGGCCTGCTGCCGGCGACCGGTTTCCTGCACCAGGAGCATATTCCGCTGGAGATGTTTTTGAAGACGCCGACCGGCAGCCTCTTCAAGGCCGGTGCGACCAGCCATGGCTGAGACATGCTTTTCGGCGCGGCGGCAACATCGATGCCGCCGCGCTGCAATTCCGCTCGTCGTATTGACGTCAGCAGGCGAGATCGGCGACGACGGAATCGAGGATCAGCATGCCGGACGGCGTGCAGCGCAGGCGTGAATTGCCGATCCGCTCGATGAATTTGTGTTCGAGCAGGAATTCCTCGCGTTTCGGATCGAGGTCGCGACCCGAAAGCTGCTGCCAGCGGGCAAGATCGACACCTTCCCTGAGCCGCAGCCCCATCAGCAGCAGCTCGTCGGACTGTTCCTCGAAGCCGAGCCGCTCCTCGTCGAGAATGCCGTGCCCGTCACGCTCGACCATGTCGAGCCAGGCTTCCGGCTTGCGCTCGGTCGCCGTCGCGAGCTTCTCCGGGCCACGCGTCAGCCGGCCATGGGCGCCTGGACCGATGCCGGCATAATCGCCGTAGCGCCAGTAGGTCAGGTTATGCCGGCTTTCAGCCCCCGGCCGGGCATGATTGGAAACCTCATAGGCCGGCATGCCCTCGCGCGCGGTGATCTCCTGCGTCGCCTCGTAGAGCAGCGCCGATTGCTCGCCGTCCGGTACGATCAGCTTGCCGGCCTTGTGCAGGCCGTAGAAGGGCGTGCCTTCCTCGATGGTCAGCTGATAGAGCGAAAGGTGGTCGACCGCGTAGGAGATCGCCTCTTTCAGTTCCTTTTCCCATTCCTCGACCGTCTGGTCGGGCCGGGCATAGATCAGGTCGAAGGACATGCGCGGAAAGATGTCGCGCGCCAGCCTTATCGCCTTCAGCGCGTCGGCGACATCATGCAGCCGGCCGAGAAATTTCAGATCCCGGTCATTCAGCGCCTGCACGCCGAGCGAGACGCGATTGACGCCGGCCGCGCGGTAGCCGCGGAAGCGTTCGGCCTCGACGCTCGAAGGGTTGGCCTCCATGGTGATCTCGATGCCGGCAGGCACATGCCAGTGCCGCGCAATGCCGTCGAGAATGGCCGAGACCGTTTCCGGCTTCATCAGCGAAGGGGTGCCACCGCCGAGGAAGATGCTCGTCACCGTCTTCGGCCCGCTCATGGATCGGACCGTCGCCATCTCCGTCAGGAAGGCTGATGTAAAGCGCTCCTGATCCACCGGCTGGTGGCGCACATGGCTGTTGAAGTCGCAATAGGGACACTTCGCCGCGCAGAAGGGCCAATGCACATAGACGCCGAAGCCCGGCTCGCCGGTATCGGGCAGCAGGGCCGCGTCGCGTGAGATGCTTGGCGTGTCGAAATTGACCACGGACCGACCTTATGCCTCCAGGCAGGTTTCGACAAAGAGTTTGAAGGCGCGGGCCCGGTGCGACAGTGCTTGCGGCTTGCCGACGTTCCAGCCGTGTTTTTCCTCGCCGCTCATTTCGCCGAAGGTGATGTCGTAGCCCTCGGGTTGGAAGACCGGATCGTAGCCGAAGCCCTGGGTGCCGCGCGGCGGCCAGACGACGCTGCCTTCCACCTCGCCGCGGAACAACTCCGTGTGCCCGTCCGGCCAGGCGAGGCAGAGCACGCTGATGAAACGCGCCGTGCGCTGTTCCGGCTGTGTCGCGCCCGCATGCTGCAGCGCCTTTTCCACCTTGGCCATCGCCATGTCGAAATCGCGCGTGCCGTCGGCCTTCTCCGCCCAATTGGCGGTGTAGACACCGGGATCGCCACCGAGCGCGTCGACCACCAGCCCGGAATCGTCCGAAAGCGCCGGCATGCCGGCGGCATTGGCCGAGGCGACCGCCTTGATCGTCGCATTCTCCTCGAAGCTCGTGCCGGTCTCATCCGGTTCGACGAAGTTCAGCTCGGCAGCCGATTTGGCGGTGAAGCCGAGCGGCCCGATCAATTCCTGGATCTCGCGGATCTTGCCGGCATTGTGGCTGGCGACGACGATGGTCTTCGTTTCAAGCTTGCGCATTCAGATATCCTGTTGGATGCCCCAGATTTTAGCCTCCGCGCATTCCAGGCTGTTGCCATCAGGATCGCGGAAATAGATCGAGCGGCCGCCGTTCGGCCAGCGCACCTCGGATTCGATCGTAACGCCAGCCGCCGTCAGCCGTTCGGCCATGGCATCGATATTACGGCCGGACACCCGGAAACAGGCATGGCCCTGGCCGGTCGTGCCGTGCGGCGGCACCTGCAGTGCTTCGGGCGCCGGCGGCTTCACCGTTTCCTCAGGGTTGAAGATCAAGAGAACGCCCGGCCCGCAGCGGAAGAAGACATGCCGGTTGGCGGCGCGGGCGATCTTTTCAAGTCCGAGAACGTCTTCGTAGAACGTTTCGGCCTGGTCGAGATCCCGCGCATAGAGCGCCGTTTCCAACATGCCTTCCAGCATGGGGTTCATCCTTCGACGGCTTGCTTCTGCAGCGCCACGAGTTCGCCGATGCCGTTTCTGGCAAGCTGCATCAGCGAGGTAAACTCGCCTTCGCTGAACGGCGTGCCTTCGGCCGTGCCCTGGATCTCGACGATCCCGCCGGTGCCCGTCATGACGAAGTTCGCATCGGTCTCGGCCGAGGAGTCTTCCAGGTAATCGAGATCGATCACCGGCTGGCTGGCGAAGATGCCGCAGGAGATGGCGGCGACGTGATCCTTCAGGACCCGGTCGACCTTGATCATGTTGCGGCTTTCCATCCATTTCAGGCAGTCGTAAAGCGCGATCCAGCCGCCGGTGATCGAGGCTGTCCGCGTGCCGCCATCGGCCTGGATGACGTCGCAATCGAGCGTGATCTGCCGTTCGCCGAGCGCCTGCAGGTCGACGACGGCGCGCAGCGACCGACCGATCAGCCGCTGGATTTCCTGGGTGCGGCCGCCCTGCTTGCCGGCGGCGGCCTCGCGCTTCATGCGTTCGCCGGTCGCCCGCGGCAGCATGCCGTATTCGGCCGTGACCCAGCCCTTGCCGGTATTGCGCAGCCATGGCGGCGTCTTTTCTTCGAGGCTCGCCGTGCAGAGCACATGCGTATCGCCGAACTTCACCAGGCAGGAGCCTTCCGCATGCTTGGAAAAATTGCGCTCGAACGAGACCTTGCGCATCTGGTCGATTTTTCTGCCTGAAGGCCGCATTCTTATCTCCTGGGGTTTATTTGACCGCTTCTACGATTGGCGGCGCTCATTTGCAAATTCCCTTTTGCCACGGGTGCGAGTTTGACTTACTTTTCGGGAAGTATCATCAGCGCGGGTTCGAAAGCTTCATGGGCATCAGGTCGACGTCGGTTTCGGATGCCGTAGCTGCGCTGGACGAGCGCTCCAGGGAAATTTTTCGTCGCATCGTCGAAGGTTATCTGGAAAGCGGCGAGCCGCTCGGTTCGCGCAACCTGTCCCGTCTTCTGCCGATGTCGCTGTCGCCGGCCTCGGTGCGCAACGTCATGAGCGATCTCGAAGAGCTCGGCCTGATCTATTCGCCGCATGTCAGCGCCGGCCGGCTGCCGACTCAGATCGGCCTGCGCTTCTTCGTCGATGCCTTCATGCAGGTCGGCGACCTCTCCGCCGAGGAGCGCGCCAACATCGACCGCCAGGTGCGGGCCGAAAGCGGCGGCAACCCTGTCGAATCGATGATGAACGAGGCAAGCCGCATGCTCTCCGGCATTTCGCGCGGCGCCGGCCTCGTCATCACCTCGAAAAGCGATCCGGTGCTGAAACATGTCGAGTTCATCCGGCTCGAACCGACAAAGGCGCTGGCCGTGCTCGTCGGCGATCACGATCAGGTGGAAAACCGCATCATCGAGCTGCCGGCGGGTGTCACCTCCTCGCAGCTGACGGAGGCGGCGAATTTTCTCAACGCACACATGTCCGGCCAGACCCTGCCGGAGCTTCGCAAGCAATTAAGCCGGCTGAAGGACGATGTCCGCCACGAGCTCGATGCCCTGTCGCGCGATCTCGTCGAGCGCGGCATCGCTGTCTGGTCCGGCAGCCCGGACGAGGGAAAGCCCGCTCAGTTGATCATCCGCGGCCGCGCCAACCTGCTCGAGGGCCTGGCCGGCGCCGAGGATCTCGACCGGCTGCGCCTGCTGTTCGACGATCTCGAGAAGAAGGACAGCCTGATCGAGATCCTCAATCTCGCCGAAAGCGGTTCGGGGGTGCGCATCTTCATCGGTTCGGAAAACAAGCTCTTCTCGCTGTCCGGCTCGTCGCTGATCGTCGCGCCCTATCGTGACGATGACGATCGCATCGTCGGCGCCGTCGGCGTCATCGGCCCGACACGGCTCAATTATTCCCGCATCGTGCCAATGGTGGACTATACAGCCCAGCTCGTCTCCCGCCTTTCGCGCAATCAGCTTTGATGCGCAGCTCTCAAGTGCGCGGAATTTTCGCTTCTTTGTCACGCAGACTTGATTTTTTTCGGTCAAACCTCGATATCGGGCGCATCTGAAGACACCAACCGGAGACCGTCATGACCGATGACACGACGAAAAACGGACCTGACGCAACTGCGGCCGATGCCGCAGCCGACGCTGCCGCCTACGTCGAGAACGATTCTGCGCAGGAAGAGGCCACCCAGCCGGACCCGATCGAGCTTCTGAAAGCCGAAAACGGCGAACTGCGCGACCGCTATCTGCGCCTTGCTGCCGAGATGGACAATCTGCGCCGGCGCACCGAGCGCGAGGTGAAGGATGCCAAGTCCTATTCCGTCGCGGGTTTCGCGCGCGACATGCTCGCCGTGTCCGACAATCTGCGCCGCGCGCTTGATGCCATCCCTCCGGAGACCAAGGCTGCGGCCGATGCCGGCCTTAGCACGCTGATCGAGGGTGTCGAGATGACCGAGCGCGCCATGCTGTCGGCTCTCGAGCGCCACGGCGTTCGCAAGCTGGAGCCGGTTGGCCAGAAGTTCGATCCGAATTTCCATCAGGCGATGTTCGAGGTGCCGAACCCCGACGTGCCGAACAACACGGTCGTTCAGGTCGTGCAGGCAGGCTTTACCATCGGCGAGCGCGTGCTGCGCCCGGCCATGGTCGGCGTCGCCAAGGGCGGCCCGAAGCCGGCCGAAGCCGAAACCAACTCCGTCTTCGACGAGAAGGACGCCTGATATCCTTTCCTTCTGCCTCGTGCAGAAGGAAAACCAAAGGATCAGATGCGGGCGAAGCGTTCGATCAGCAGATCGAAGAAGCCGTCCGCATCGACATAGCGCATGACCCTGGCATTGCGCTTGCGCTCGGTCACGTGCCACCAGTCGACGACCGTCATGCCGACGGTGAGTTCGGACTGGACTTCGATCTCGACATTGCAGTCCCGGCCCTGGAAGAGCTCCGGCTTCAGCAGGTAGGCGACAACGGTCGGGTCGTGCAGCGGCCCGCCGTCGGAACCGTATTTCTCGATATCGAACCGCTCGAAGAATTCCAGCATCTCGACCATGGCCTTTGCCGGTGCCGTGCCGATCTCTGCCATGCGCTTCACCCGGTCCTTGCGGGTCAGCAACTGGTGCGTCACGTCAAGCGGCATCATCACGATCGGAACGCCTGAGCGGAAGACGATGTCGGCGGCCTCGGGGTCGACATAGATGTTGAATTCGGCCGCCGGCGTGATGTTGCCGCCCTCGAAGAAGCCGCCACCCATCATCACGAGTTCGCGGATGCGGGGGACGATGTCGGGCGCCTTCTGAAAGGCCATGCCGATATTGGTGAGCGGCCCGAGCGTACACAGCGTCACCGTACCTTGCGGCTCATGGCGCAGCGTCTCGATGATGAAGTCGACGGAATGGCCGGGCTGCAGCGCCATCGTCGGCTCGCTGAGCTCAGGACCGTCGAGGCCGGTCTTGCCGTGCACATGTTCGGCGGTCACCAGCTTGCGGGCGATCGGCGCATCGGCGCCGGCAAAAACCTTCGTCTCCGTCCGGCCGCAGAGCTCGCAGACGATGCGCGCATTGCGGCTGGTGAGCGAAAGCGGCACGTTGCCGGCGACCGTGGTGATTCCCAAAACCTCCAGCTCATCGGGACTGCCGAAGGCAAGCATGATGGCGGCCGCGTCGTCCTGGCCGGGATCCGTGTCGATGATGATCTTTCTTGCGCTTGCCATTCCGATCGTTCCATCCTCGCACTGCGTGTTATCGGCATGCACCGATTTCTTCATCTCCCGTCACAAATCAGCACATTCCGCGCGGGCACGTTTTGATGCGAGGCAGCGGAGGCTTTGTCAAGGAAAGAGCCGGGCCGCCACCACCTCAAAATTGAGAGGGGGCGCCGACACGTCGCGCCCACGCCTTGCAGCGCCGGGCTCCTGTCCCCATATTAGCGGCATCCGGATGCTGCCGTTAAGGTCCGGGATGGTCGCTTGCATCAAGGACTTGAAAAGAGATGAGCCGCATTACCCCTTTCGCCAGCCCGCTGCTTCTGGGCTTCGATGCCATGGAAAAGACGCTAGAGCGCATTTCCAAGGCGAGCGACGGATATCCACCTTATAATATCGAACGCATCGGCGCCGACAGCGGCGCGCCGGAACGTCTGCGTATCACCCTTGCGGTGGCTGGCTTCAGCGAGGAGGAACTCGACGTCTCCATTGAGGAGAACCAGCTTCTGATCCGCGGCCGCCAGGTCGAACAGGGCGAGCGGGACTATCTCTATCGCGGTATCGCCGCCCGTCAGTTCCAGCGCACCTTCGTTCTTGCCGACGGCATGCAGGTGCTCGGCGCCGGCCTGAAGAACGGTCTGCTCTCCGTCGATCTAATTCGTCCGGAACCTGCGAGAATGGTCAAGAAAATTAACATTTCGGTCTCACAGTAGCACAACGGTTTGTCGAACCGTTGGTCCCTTCTCCCGGAGGAACAGGAATGTTGATGAAAGAAGCCACGTCTCACTTGACCAAATCCGAGCTTGCCCACATCGGCAACGGCGAGGTCGCCTATATCAGAAAAATGCGGACCGATGAGGTCGCCAAGTGCTTTCCCGAGGCGCCGGATATCGATCCGACCGTCGATCTCTGGGCACTCTTCGGCGCCGACGGCACGCCGATCCTGCTGACGGACAACCGCTCCAGCACCTTTTTCAAGGCTGCCGAGGACGAATTGAAGACGGTCAGCCTGCACTGACCGTCAAATAGCGTCTGTCGCGTTTCACCGCTCTTCCGGTGCGGGATCCCTTATTCGATTTCGCTGCAGTCGGGGCTGTTGCCCTGACATTGCGTCGACAGCGCTGCGCGTCTTTTCAGACGCGCAAGGACGCTGCAGCACTTTGAATGGTGCGGTAGGCTCAGATCTTCCTGAATGTCAGATAGGCCGAAGACCTGCCTTCGCGCCGCGCCTTGGCCTCGTAACGCGTGCTCGGCCAGCCCTCATAGGGGGTCAGCCAATCCGCTGCATTGTCGGCCATCCAGTCGAAACCGGCATGGTCGCGGCATTTGATCAGCGTCCAGTTCACATAGGTGTCGATGTCGGAGGCGAAGCAGAACAGGCCGCCGGGCTTCAGCACGCGATGAAAGCGGTCGAGATTGGTTTTCGAGACGAAGCGCCGTTTCCAGTGCTTCCGCTTCGGCCAGGGATCGGGATAGAGCAGATCGATCTGATCGAGTGAGCCGTCCGGCAGCCAGTCGAGCAGCTGCGTCGCATCGTCATTATAGACGCGGATATTGCGCGCGCCGGTCTCGCCGATGCGCGACAGCAGCTTCTGCATGGAATTGACGAAGGGTTCGACGCCGATGAAGCCGGTCGAAGGCGCCTCCAGCGCGCGGTGGATCAGGTGCTCGCCGCCGCCGAAACCGATTTCCAGCCGCAATCTCTCGACCGGAACCGGGAAGAGGGATGTCAGCGGCTCCGGGGGAGCCGCCGTAAGATCGATGAGGAATGCCGGCAACAGACTGTTCAGCGTCTCGGCCTGCTGTTCGCGCAGAGCCTTGCCCTTGCGGCGACCGAAGAAGGCTTCGGTCGCCCGGCCGCGGCGTTCCATATCCGTCATGCTTTATCTCAGGCCTTCACGCTTTCCTTGAGCGCCTTCACGAGGTCGGTGCGCTCCCAGGAGAACGAGCCGTCGCGGCCGGCCTTGCGGCCGAAATGGCCATAAGCAGAGGTCTTGGCATAGATCGGCTTGTTGAGGTCGAGATGGCGGCGGATACCGGTCGGCGAAAGGTCCATGTTCTTGCGGATCGCTGCCTCGATCTGATCCTCGGTGACCTTGCCGGTGCCGTGCAGGTCGACATAGATCGACAGCGGCTGGGCGACGCCGATAGCGTAGGAGATCTGGATCGTGCAACGGTCGGCAAGGCCGGCGGCAACGACGTTCTTGGCAAGATAGCGGGCGGCATAGGCGGCCGAACGGTCGACCTTCGTCGTGTCCTTGCCGGAGAATGCGCCGCCGCCATGCGGAGCGGCACCGCCGTAGGTGTCGACGATGATCTTGCGGCCGGTGAGGCCCGCATCGCCGTCCGGTCCGCCGATGACGAACTTGCCGGTCGGGTTGATGTACCACTTGCAATCATCGGCAATCTTCAGCTCGCCGAGCGCTTCGCGGATATAGGGCTCAACGACGGCGCGGACCTTATTCGAATCCCAGCTCTCGTCGAGATGCTGGGTCGAAAGCACGATCGAGGTTGCTTCCGACGGCTTGCCGTCGACGTAACGCACGGTCACCTGGCTCTTGGCATCGGGGCCGAGCTTGGCAACTTCGCCGTCGCCCTTCTTGCGGGCAATCGCGAGCAGCTGCAGGATCTTGTGGGAATAATAGATCGGGGCCGGCATCAGGTCCGGCGTTTCTCGGCAGGCGTAACCGAACATGATGCCCTGGTCGCCGGCGCCTTCGTCGCCCTGCTGGTCAGAAGCGCTGTCGACGCCCTGCGCGATGTCGGCCGACTGCGAGTGCAGCAGCACGTCGATCTTGGCCTTCTTCCAGTGGAAGCCGTCCTGCTCGTAGCCGATATCCTTGATGGCGCGGCGAGCGGCGGCCTTGAACTTCGACGGGTTGATGACGTCCTTGCCGTCCTTGTCCTTCTTCATCAGGCTCGGCGGCAGGCGAACTTCGCCGGCGATGACGACGCGGTTGGTCGTCGCCAGCGTTTCGCAGGCAATGCGCACGCCCCATGGATTGACGCCGGTCTTGGCCGCTTCGCGGTAGACCAGATCGACGATCTCGTCGGAGATGCGGTCACAGACTTTGTCCGGATGACCTTCGGCAACAGACTCGCTGGTAAAGAGATAATTCGCGCGCATTTCGGGATTCCCCTCAAAGAATAAAAGCCAGCTAGTAGGTACTCAGTTCGAGGGCCGATGACAAGCGCAGAAGGACATAAATATATCTTTATATCTGCGGCAAAGTGACAAATTTTGCCCTAAAAACGCAAAAAAGGCGGCCTTTCGACCGCCTTTCGAATTCTGCGATGGTCGTGGTTCAGTCGGCGTCGGCTTCAGCTGCCAAGGCTTTCACCAGCTCCACGACCTTGCGGCGAACCTTGGGATCGGAAATCTTGACGAAGGCGCGGTTGAGCTGCAGGCCTTCCGAGGAAGACAGGAAATCGACGACGTAATTCGAGCTGGAGGCTTCGGCCATGCCGCCGCCGGCAGAATGTTCGCCGGGCGCGTCCTCGAAGAAAAAGGACACCGGAACATTGAGGATGTTCGAGATGTTCTGCAGACGGCTTGCGCCGACGCGGTTGGTGCCCTTTTCGTATTTCTGGATCTGCTGGAAGGTGATGCCAAGGCTTTCGCCAAGCTTTTCCTGGCTCATGCCTAGCATCGTACGACGGAGGCGAATACGGCTGCCAACATGGATGTCGATCGGATTCGGCTTCTTTTTGTTTTCAATCATGGTCGTGCCCTAGCTAAGAATTTCAACCTGTTTCTAACCGGCATGCCCCTGATCCATCCCAAAACGCCACGTTGCAAGCGGTGAGGAACCCACCTTCAAACATACGTTAAGAACGCCGATTGCCATCACTATGCAATTTTAGGGGTTTTTGGTCAATTCAACCCGGAAATAAAACCTCTGCGAGAAATTAGCGCAATCAGAATCAGCAGCGCCTCGGTCAACCAGAAGTAAGTTTGCCGGGGGTATGTTGTTCCGCGTCCGTCGCCGATACTATCAAGCGTTGCATCGATAAAGCCGGTTTCTCCAAGATCGAGGCCTGCAATAATTTCCCCATGGGCGTTCACCAGCGCTGAAATGCCGCTATTGGCGTCACGAATCAGCGGCAGGCCGGTTTCCACGGCCCGTACCCGCGCCTGCTGGAAATGCTGGTAAGGGCCGGGCGTCGCGCCGAACCAGGCATCATTGGTGATATTGAGGATCGCGTTGGCGTCTTTTATGTCGCCGGTCATTTCATCGGGGAAAATGATCTCGTAACAGATCAGCGGATAGAGATTGAGCCCGCCGGGCAGCGCCAGCAGGTGCCGGCTTGCCGCGGCCGAAAACCCTCCCGGCATCTCGACGACGTTCTGGAGACCGAATCCGGTGAGCACGTCCTCGAAGGGCAGGTATTCGCCGAAAGGCACCAGATGCACCTTGTCGGAGGCGGCGATGATCTGGCCGCGGCCATCGATCACGTAGATGGAATTATAGTAGCGCACCGGGGTGCCGGGTCCCATCTCCTCGGCGCGCACGGCGCCGGCGATCAGGATCTGATTGTCGTCGAGCGTATCGGCGATCCGCGTCAGCGCATCCTGGTTGTCGGTCAGGATGAAGGGGATCGAGGTTTCCGGCCAGACGATGATATCGGGCTTGCGTCCCCCATTCTTCGGCGCTTCAGCCGAAAGTTTCAGATGCGTCTCGAAGATCGCGGCGCGGTCGACGTCGTTATCCATTTTCGCCGCCTGGTCGATGGCCGGCTGCACCAGCCGCACCACCGGCCGCTTGTCCTCAGGCAAGGCGTCCGGACGCGGCGCGAGATGGAGAGCATAAGCGCCATAACCGAGATGGGCGGCAAACAGCAGGACGGCGAGTGCGATGCCCGGTCGCGCCCCCTGCCGTGTCCCGGCAAGGGCAGGCGCGGAAAAGACGAAGACGGCAAGGGCCGTCACCCCCATCGCCCCGATCACATGTGCCGACTGCATCATCAGCGGAACCGGCATCATGCCGTAGCCGATGGCGTTCCAGGGAAAGCCGGTGAGGATCACGCTTCGAAGCCATTCCATCAGCCCGAAGCCTGCCGCAAGCGCGGCGATCCGCCCCATGCCGTCAGACCAGAAGATGCGGGCAAGGGCGGCTGCCAGCCCGTAGAAGATCGCAAGACAGGCCGGCAGCCCGAGGATTGCCAGCGGCAGCGCCCAGGCGAATTCTTCCTGATCGACCAGCAGCGCATGGCCGAGCCACCAGAGGCCGGCGACGAAATAGCCGAAGCCGAACAGCCAGCCGGTGGTGAATGCCGGCCATAACCTGCCGATCAGGCCGCTTTCAGGCGAAGCCGCCGCTCCGTCGATCAGCCAGACGAGCAGCGTGAAGGAGACGAACATCGCCGCGAAAAAGCCGATGGGCGGCAGCGCCAGAACCGCGAATGCCCCGGCGGCGATGGCCAGCAGCGACCGTTTGAAACCCCAGACGAGGATAACCCTGTCCGCAAGCCGCTCCATGCGCACTCCCATCAAACCGCGAATCAACCCATTCGCAGTCTTTCAAAAAAGTGGCTCTTTGTCCTGTTAATGCATGTCGCTCGGAAGTGTGCAGCGGTTCCGGGATAACGACATGCATGCGACGCGCTTTAGTTGGCGGTCGATTCCGCCGGCCGGTCGTCGCCCGCCTCGGAGCCGGGCGCGATGTCGCCATCCGACTTGGCGCGGCGGCGGATAGCATGGCGCTTGCGGGTGATGCGCAGCCGCTTGATGCGGCGGGGATCGGCGTCGAGAATATGGAATTCGAAGCCCGGCAGCGCCTGGACGACTTCGCCGCGCACCGGGATGCGGCCGAGTGCGGAGAAGATCAGGCCGCCCAGCGTATCGACCTCGTCGACCTGCTCGCTGATGTCGAAATCCGGCCCGATCGCTGCGGCGATCTCTTCCAGTTCGACGCGGGCGTCGGCGATGAACATGTCCTCGGCGACGCGCTTGAACATCACCTCTTCGTCGTCATGTTCGTCGTCGATGTCGCCGACCACCATCTCGACGATGTCCTCATGCGAGGCAAGCCCATCGGTGCCGCCATATTCGTCGATGACGAGCGCCATCTGCGTGCGGTTCACCTGCATGCGGCGCAACAGGTCGGACGCCAGCATCGACGGCGGCACGAACAGGATCTTGCGGATGATGCCGGCCTCGGCCAGCGTCTTTTGCAGGTCGACGCGGGCGAGATCGAAATTCGGCTTGGCCGAACGCGTGGTCTTCTGGATGTTTTCGGGCGCAACCTCGATCGCCGGCACGGCTGCGGCCGGTTTCGTCGGGCCGCGGCGCTTGTTGCGCGCCTGTTTGGCGACATAGGAGAGCAGGTCGCGGATATGGACCATGCCACGCGGATCGTCGAGCGTATCGGCATAGACAGGCATGCGCGAGCGGCCGGATTCCTCGAAGAGGATCATCAGCTCGCCGATGGTGATATTCTGGTCGACCGCCTCGATATCGGCGCGCGGCACCATCACGTCGGCGACGCGCACCTCGCGAAAGCGCAGGATGTTGTTGAGCATCGCCCGTTCGTCGGGCGAAAAGGCGTCGTCGCCAGCCGCATCGGTCATCAGCGCGTCGGCGAGATCCTCGCGCAGTCGCGAGCCCTGCTGCGGGCGAAGGATGCGCGCGGCGCGCGACCAGAAGGATTGCGATCGGCCGGATGGCCGACTACTACTGCCTGCCTCGTCCGAAGAGGAGGATGGCTCGGAGTCCTTGGCGTCTGCCGCCGGCTTCGTCGTAAAGTCGCTCATGGTTCCATTTTAAGGTCTTGACCCTCGTAGGGATCAGATAGGCCGAGCTGGGCCAAAATGCGAGTCTCCAGCCCCTCCATAATCTCGGCTTCGGCACTATTCATATGGTCGTAGCCGAGAAGATGCAAGAAACCGTGCACCAGAAGATGGGTCAGGTGGTCGTCGAAACTCTTTTCGAGCTCGGTCGCTTCCCGCTCCAGCGTCTCCCGGGCGATGATGATGTCGCCGAGCATCGGGCCGGGCATCTTGCCGGGCTGCACCGGAAAGGCCGGAAAGGAGAGCACGTTGGTTGCCTTGTCCTTGCCGCGCCATTCGGCGTTGATGTCCTGGATCGAGGCGTCGTCGGTGAAGACGAGCGAAACCTCGGGCGGCATCGTGGGGAAGGGCTGCTTCTCGCTGTCGCGGAGATAGATTGCCGCGGCACTGAGCACGCGTTCGCAAAACGACAGCAGCGTCTCCTCGCCGGGCCAGCCGATGTCCTCGACGCTGATCTGGATGTCGAGTTCGGCCATTAGCCCTGCCGGCTGACGTCTTCGGCGACGGCATAGGTGGAATCATAGGCCCTGACGATGCGCCCGACGAGCGGATGGCGGACGACGTCGGTATCCGTGAAGCGCACGATCGAGATGCCTTCGACGCCGTTCAGAAGCTGCAGGGCCTCGACGAGGCCGGATTTGACGCCGCGCGGCAGGTCGATCTGGCTCGGGTCGCCGGTGACGATCATCCGCGCATTCTCGCCGAGACGCGTCAGGAACATCTTCATCTGCATCGACGTCGTGTTCTGCGCTTCGTCGAGGATGATGGCGGCATTGGCGAGCGTGCGGCCGCGCATGAAGGCGAGCGGCGCGATTTCGATGACGCCGGCGGTGATCGCCCGGTCGACCTTGTCGGCAGGGATCATGTCGTAGAGCGCATCATAGAGCGGGCGAAGATAGGGATCGACCTTTTCCTTCATGTCCCCGGGCAGGAAGCCGAGGCGCTCGCCGGCCTCGACGGCCGGGCGCGACAGGATGATCTTTTCGACAGCGCCGCGCTCCAGCAGCTGGGCGGCATGGGCGACGGCGAGATAGGTCTTGCCGGTGCCGGCCGGGCCGACGCCGAAGACAAGCTCGGCGCGCTCCAGCGCCCTGATATAGGCGTCCTGGGTTGGCGTGCGGGCGATGATCGTCTTCTTGCGGGTGGAAACCTGCGCCATCGTCAGCTTGGCCTTGCGCTCCATGGTCGGCAGGCTGAGCTGATCGTCGGCGGCGACCGCCATGCGGATTGCACCCTCGACGTCGGATCGTTCCACGCTGCCGCCTTTCTGAAGTTTTTCATAGAGATAGTCGAGCGTGCGCCGCGCCTGATTGGTGGTCACGATATCGCCGGTGATGACGACCGAATTGCCGCGTGCCCGCGCATCGATGTTCAGCCGTTGCTCGAGCAGCTTGAGGTTTTGGTCGAATTGACCAAAGAGCTCGCTGGCGAACCGGTTGTTCTCGAACGTCAGGACGAAGTGATTGGTATCGCTCGGCGTGCGGGGGTGGCGCGGTGAAGAAGAAACCAATTCTTGTCCGTTCAAGCGGTCGGGCTCCTTGGGTTAGACCGCAGCCTCTGCGCGTTCGGCAAACAGGCTGTTTGTTCCGGTCCCTGTGATTCGCACTTTAATAATGTCACCGATTTGCGATGCTTTTGCATCAACATTCACTGATTGAAGCCAGGGAGAACGTCCGATTAGTTGTTCCGGCATGCGACCGGGCTTTTCGAGCAACAGGTCGATCTCTTTGCCGATGCAGGATTCGGCAAATTCCTGCTGCTGCTTCAGGAGAAGCATTTGCAGGCGTTCCAGCCGTTCTGCCTTGATCTCTTCCGGCACCTGGTCCTTCAGCTCCGCGCCGGGCGTACCCGGCCGTGTCGAGTATTTGAACGAGAAGGCCTGTGCATAACGGACCTCCTCCACAAGTCTCAATGTATCCTTAAAATCCTCATCTGTCTCCCCCGGAAAGCCGGTGATGAAATCGCCCGACAGTGCGATGTCCGGCCGCACCGTGCGGATGCGCTCGATCAGCGCCAGATATTCGGCCGCCGTGTGACGCCGGTTCATCGCTTTCAGGATGCGGTCCGAGCCCGATTGCACCGGCAGGTGCAGATAGGGCATGAGCGCCCTGAGGTCGCGATGGGCATTGATCAGCCGGTCGTCCATGTCGCGCGGATGGCTTGTGGTATAGCGCAGCCGCGCAAGGCCGGGGATCTCGGCCAGCCGGTAGAGCAGGTCGCCGAGGCTCCATGCCTCGCCCCGCGGCCCGGCGCCGTGCCAGGCGTTGACGTTCTGTCCGAGCAGGGTGATCTCGCGCACCCCGCCTTCGGCGAGCTTTTCGGCTTCGTCGACGATCTGGGAAACCGGTCGCGACACTTCCGAGCCGCGTGTATAGGGCACGACACAGAAGGTGCAGAACTTGTCGCAGCCCTCCTGAACCGTCAGGAAAGCGGTGACGCCGCGGGCGCGGATCTTTCGGCTTTCGGCGATCGGCAGATGCTCGAACTTGTCCTCGATCGCATATTCGGTGTCGACGACGCGCTGGCCTTGTTTGGCCCGGCGCAGCGCCTCCGGCAGGCGGTGATAGGTCTGCGGGCCGATGACGACGTCGACGGCCGGTGCGCGGCGCAGGATCTCCTCGCCTTCGGCCTGGGCGACGCAGCCGGCAACGCCGATCATCATCTCCCGGCCGTCCGCCGCCTTCTTCTTTTTCATCTCGCGCAGCCGCCCAAGCGCCGAATAGACCTTCTCGGCCGCCTTCTCGCGGATATGGCAGGTGTTGAGGAGAACGAGGTCAGCCTCTTCCATATCTTCCGTCGGCTCATAGCCGTCGCGGGCGAGGGCATCGCTCATGCGCATGGAATCGTAGACGTTCATCTGGCAGCCATAGGTCTTGATGAAGACCTTGCGGCTGTTGCTGCCGTCGCGGAGGGCCTCGTTGGGGGCATCGTGAGGGCCTTCGTGGAGGATTGCCTCCGGGGCCTGGAGAAGGGCGCTGTCCTGTGTCATGGCGCGCTATTTAGTGGTTTTTGACGCCGGAGAAAATCGAAATCTTGTCTTAGGGCCTTTCCTGGTCAGATTGCAGCATTCTGCTGGCTCAAACGGAGTCGGATGCTCGCTGTAGTCCAGCTCTAGGGCCAAGCCGGCCGGTCGAATAGGCGGCCCGTTTCAGCCAACTGCAAGCTGACCAGGAAAGGCTCTAGGAGATTTCCCGCCCACGCAGGCGGCTGTTCAGGAGGTTGCGGATGCGCAAGGCGATCGTCGCGCTCACCTCCTTGCGACTGGTCTCGGCGCGGTAATCCACCGCCTCGCCGAAAGAAACTTCGGCGTCGATGGCGCCGCAGCGCACGATATCGAGGAGGTGCGGCAGCAGCTCGATATCACCCGGCCAGGCGGCGAGCGGCCGGTGATAACGTCCCATGGCGATGCCGTGCACCCTGGTATAGGCAACCGCCACCGGCTGCACCACGACGGTTCCCGTCGGCGAATAAGGCACCGCCATCGCCGCGGCGCCGAACAGCGAGGACTTGACCTCGAGCAGCCGGTTGCCGTCCGAGGTCGTCCCTTCCGGGAAGAGCACGACGATCTCACCGTCGGCCATGCGCCCGGCAATCTCGTTTGCCTGATGGCCGGTCTTGCGCCGCTCCTCACGCACGACGAAGACACTCTTCTGCAGCTTGGCGAGCGTGCCGAAGATCGGCCAGTCGCGCACCTCGATCTTGGCAATGAAGACGACGTCGGCAACGGCCGACATCACCATGATATCCAGCCAGGAAGAATGGTTGGAACAGAGCATTAGCGGCCGGCGATCTTCCAGCTTGCCGCTCACGCGGACGCGGATGCCGAGGCAATAGCAGACGATCCGGTGCCAGACGCGCGGAAGGCTGCGGCGCAGCCGCCAGTCGAAACTGAGCGCCAGCACCTGCAGCGGCATGAGCACGATGCTGACGGCAAGGATGACGACCGCGGCGAAGGCGATGCGCAACCAGGCGATCAAATGCTGGTCTCCCGGGCTGCCATTGCTTCAGAGGTCTTCCTTCTTCAGCGGAACGCCGTAGAGCTCCAGCCGGTGGTCGACCAGCCGGAAGCCGTGCTCGCGGGCGATGCGCTCCTGCAGCGCCTCGATCTCCGGCGAGCGGAATTCGATGACCGTGCCGGTCTTCAGGTCGATGAGGTGGTCGTGATGTTCTTCCGGAACCGTTTCGTAGCGCGAGCGCCCGTCGCGGAAGTCGTGCCGGGCGATGATGCCGGCATCCTCGAACAGTTTCACCGTGCGATAGACGGTCGAGATCGAGATCTTCGCATCGACCTTCACCGAGCGGCGGTAGAGTTCTTCGACGTCGGGATGGTCTTCCGAGTCTTCCAGGATGCGCGCGATCACGCGGCGCTGCTCGGTCATGCGCATGCCGCGTTCGGTGCAAAGCTCCTCAAGGGTCTTGGCTACATCAGTCATCGCCGGCCTATAGAGATATTCGTGTTTCGACAACGCCGCACGGCATTTGCGCCAGCTTGCATGTCATCTTGCTGCCAGGGAACTACCGAAGAACGCGCTTCATGACAAGCGCCGTGGAGAGGGCGCCGTTTTCCTGTCTGTAGTAACCCTGACGTTCGCCGACCTTTTCGAAGCCGAGCTTGCGGTAGAGGCCAAGCGCTGCAGTATTGCCGTTGTCGACCTCGAGAAACATGCTCTCGCCGCCGCGCGACCGCGCTTCCCGCATCGCCGCCTGCATCAGCCGCCAGCCAAGTCCGGCACGGGCGACCTTCGCCTGCACGGCAATGGTCAAGATCTCCGCTTCGCCGGCGACATGGCGGGCGAGGATGAACCCCGGAAGCGGCTTTTTCAGGATGGCATTGGTCTGGCGCGCGACGAAGCCGAACACGGTGTCCTGCATCAGCAGGCCGTGAAATTCACCGTCGCCCCAGGGCCGGGCGAAGCGTTCGCCGTGCAGGACAGCGACATCGCGGCAATCCTCGCGCTCCATGGCGATGATCTCGAATTCCGGTTTCAGTGTCAGATAGGCTTCCAGCATCGTCATACTCGTCGCGCAATCGCGTATCCGGCCTGCGGTTTGGCATCGGGTCCGCGCAGATAAAGGGGCTTCGGCTTTCCGGCATCGGGAGAGGCGGCAGCGCCCAGGCGCGCCACGACGGAGATCGGGAACCTGTTGGTGTGATCGCCGTCGGCGTCGGCCTTCAACAGGGCCGTCGCCGAACCGGTGATCTCGCCGTCGAAGCCGGCGGCGAAAGCCTGCGCTTCTGCAATGCTGACCGCCCGTGGCGTGTCGAGCGGAGAACCGTCGGCTGCGAAGGACTGGAGATAGATCTCGTCGCGCTTGGCATCCATCGCCGCCAGCACGGCGCGATGAGGCGTCTTCTCGCGCTGGGCTGATGCCATGACTTCGAGCGTCGTGATGCCGACGGCCGGCACATTGAGGGAAAGCGCGAAACCGCGGGCTGCAGCAACGCCGACGCGGATACCGGTAAAGGAGCCAGGACCGATGGTGACGGCAAGACGGTCGACATCCGAAAGCGCCAGTCCCGCCTGATCCAGTGCGCGATCGACGATACCAATCAGATGTTCAGCATGCCCCTTGCCGATCATGTCCGATGCCTCCCCCAGCACCGTATTCCTGCCGCTGTCATAGACGGCGGCAGCGCAGTCCACACCCGCCGTGTCGAGCGCCAGAATGATCATGCCATCAATTTCCGAATAAACTAGTGTCGCCTATCGATAAATCCGTTCGGCCGAACCTGAGATGAACGGCCGGACGAACTCAAGATTTTTAGGCGGCAATCACTTCCTGCACTTCCGGAACGAAATGGCGCAGCAGGTTCTGCACGCCGTGCTTCAGCGTTGCCGTCGAAGACGGGCAGCCGGCGCAGGAACCCTTCATGTTCAGATAGACCTTGCCGTCCTTGAAGCCGCGGAAGGTGATGTCGCCGCCGTCTTGGGCAACGGCCGGGCGTACGCGGGTTTCCAGAAGCTCCTTGATGGTCAGCACGATCGATTCATCGCCTTCGTCGAAGAATTCGTCGCCGGCATCGGCGTCTTCGGAAAGGATGGAGGCATCGCCCATGACCGGCTTGCCGGACATGAAGTGCTCCATGATCGAGCCTAATATAGCCGGCTTAAGATGTTGCCAGTCGGCATTATCCTTGGAGACGGAAATGAAATCATAGCCGAAATAGACGCCGGTGACGCCTGATATTTCGAACAGCCGGGCGGCGAGCGGCGAGGCTGCGGCCTCTTCGGCGCTGCGGAACTCGGCCGTGCCGTTTTCCATCACCACCTTGCCCGGCAGGAACTTCTGCGTGGCGGGGTTCGGCGTGGCTTCGGTCTGAATGAACATCTGGTTCTCCATGCGGCCGGCCCATGGTCTCGGCCGTCTTTAGAATTCTTCAAAAGAAGATAAGCCGATTGACGGCTCTAATCAAGAGACTTGTACTCAAGAAAAGCTAGCAGAGGGCGTCAATTTCCTCGTTGGTCAGCGTATCCGGCAGCACGGTGACCGGGATCGGAAACGCCGCCGCGCGGCCGGCGACCGAGGAGACCAGCGGCCCTGGACCTTCCTTCGCAGAACCGGCGGCCAGAACCAGAATCGCCACATCGCGGTCTTCCTCGATCACGGCATTGATCTGTTCGGCAGCACCGCCCTCGCGGATGACGACCTCAGGCTCGATGCCGATGGTCTCGCGCACGATCTGGGCGATCTTGGCAACGACCGCCTCGGCCTCTTCACGCGCTTCGGCCCGCATGATTTCTTCGACGCCGAGCCATTGCTGGAAATCCCCATCCGGGATCACATAGAGCAGCACCAGCCCGCCATTGGAATTCTTCGCGCGCCGGCCGGCATAATGAACGGCGCGTTGGCATTCGGGTGTGCCGTCGATTACCGCCATGAATTTGCGGCGGTGACCTTCAAGCCGTGAGAGTCGCTTTGATACCATGGCGCGGACTCTGACACCCGAAGCGGAAAATTTGCAAGTCCAGTTTTTGCCCTGATGCCCGAGAAGAAATCCTCTTCTCCCCCGGGGAAGGTCCCCTTCTCCCACGGCGGAGAGAAGAGGAGATTTATCTCAATAGAGGAAGCCGATGACGTCGCGCACTTGGCTCATCGTCACCTCGGCACGCGCCCTTGCGCGCTCGCCGCCCTTGCGCAGGATCGCGTCGATATGGCTGGTATCGTCCATCAGCCGGCGCATCTCGCCGGTGATCGGCGCCAGCACGTTGATCGCCAAATCGACCAGCGCCGGCTTGAAGACGGAGAATTGCTGGCCGCCGAATTCGGCAAGCACGTCCGCCTTCGACTTGTCGGCGAGTGCGGCATAGATCGCCACCAGATTGTCGGCTTCCGGACGGCCCTGCAGCCCGTCGATCTCGCTCGGCAAGCCGTCCGGATCGGTCTTGGCCTTCCGGATCTTCTTCGAGATCGCGTCCTCGTCATCCATCAGGTTGATGCGCGAGAGATCGGAGGGGTCCGATTTCGACATTTTCTTGGTGCCGTCGCGCAGCGACATGACGCGCGGCGCCGGCCCGTCGATCAGCGGCTCGACCATCGGGAAATAGGCATGCACCGGCTCGTTGCCGACGGTGATGTCGACGCCGTAGCCGGTCCTGCTGATATGCTCGGCATAGTCAAGGTTGAACTTCATCGCGATGTCGCGGGCAAGCTCCAGATGCTGCTTCTGGTCCTCGCCAACCGGCACATGGGTGCCGCGATAGACGAGAATGTCGGCGGCCATCAGGCTCGGATAGGCGTAAAGGCCGAGCGAGGCCTGCTCGCGGTCCTTGCCGGCCTTGTCCTTGAACTGCGTCATCCGGTTCATCCAACCGATGCGGGCAACGCAGTTGAAGATCCAGGCGAGTTCGGCATGCTGCGGCACGGCCGACTGATTGAAGACGATATGCTTTTCCGGATCGATGCCGGCGGCGATGAAGGCAGCGGCGATCGAGCGCGTCTGGCTCGGCATGTCCTCGTGCACGAGCTGGGCGGTGAGCGCATGCATGTCGACGACGCAGTAGATGCAGTCATTGCCTTCCTGCAGTGCCACGAACCGGCGGATCGCACCGAGATAATTGCCGAGATGCAGATTGCCGGTCGGCTGCACGCCGGAGAATACGAGTTTCTTGAATTCGCTCATGTCGTCCTCAATAGGCTGGTGGAGGGCCCCAGGGCTCTGCGCCCATGTTGCTAACGCGGCGGCTTATGCACGGCCGACCGGTCGCAATCAAGGGGTTCAGGCAGCCGCGTGTTGGATCAGATCGAAAGTGTTGCCGTAGGGATCCGCAAAGACCGCCACCGTGCCGTAAACCTCATGACGTGGCTCTTCCAGAAAGCGCACACCGACTGCCAGCATCGCGGCATGGTCGCGGGCGAAATCGTCGGTCTTCAGAAAGAAGCCGACACGGCCACCCGTCTGATTGCCGATGGCCGCGCGCTGCGTCTCGTCTGCCGCTTGCGCCAGCAGAAACGCGGCTCCATCCCCACCCCTTGGCTTCACCACCACCCAGCGCTTGCCCTCCGGCTGCGGCTCGTCCTGAAGGCAAGCGAAACCGAGGCCATCGCAATAGAAGACCTTGGCGCGGTCGTAGTCGTCGACGACGAGGGTAACGAGGAAAAGAGACTGGGTCATCATGTGCTGCCTCGTGTTTGAGATGTTTATTCCAGGTTTGAGCGGCAATATCCCGGTTTTTAAGCCGAATTGATCAACCGTCTTACTCATAATTGAGTATAAAATTTCACAAAAAAGCTTTTTTTGAACTGAAAATCCACCGCCTGGCACCAGCGCCGATGGGGCTGCCACGGTCGCCGATCGGAGGGTCTATGCAGAACGCAACTTTGCTCGCCATAGCAGGCCTTTTCGCCTTACAATCAGCAACGGGTGCCATCGGTCAAGACATGAAAAGGCATGCCGTTCATCTTCCAAAACATCAGGCACGTCTCGCCTACACGGTCCAGACCGTCAGCGTTCGTGCCGGCTGCTTTCCAGGGCGCCTGCGAGCGGTCCTGTCGTATATTGCTGCAAAGACCGGCCGCCGCCCTGTGATAACCTCGGGCCACAGGCCGCATCCCCGCCGCCATGGGTCCCTGCACGGAAAATGTCTGGCGGCCGATATCAGGATGCCCGGCCTGTCGGAACGCACGATCATATCAGCCGCACGAAGCGCGCCGGGCATCGGCGGCATCGGCAGCTATTGCAACGGCATCATCCATGTCGACGTCGGACCGCAACGGCGATGGGTCGATTGCTGAAGCAATTTCCGGGAAAACTGCGACCTCACCCGTCCTTTGCCGGTGCCGGTTTGCGGTTCAGATTGCGTCGGATCATGCCGAGATTTGCCCCGCCGACCAGGAAAGCGGCGGCGAAATAGATCAGCATCGCGATCGCAATCAGCAGCCCGAGGGTGCCGATCTTGGTGATAAGCGGCGCGCCGGAGGCAAGCCAGGGCGCCCAGTGCTGCTTGAGGAAGACGATCGCAGCACCCATGACGGCCGCGGCGACGATCAGCAGGGCAGTGCGCTTTGCCAGCGCCCATTCCCATGTCAGATGGCCGCGGCGCAAAAGCGTGGTGAACAGCAGCACGGTGCTGATCCAGCCGGCCGTAGCTTCGGCAACCGCGATGCCGGGCGCGCCCATATAGGGGAAGAGCGTCAGCGCCGTGGCGCAGTTGGTCGCAACCGCGATGGCCGAAAAGCGCATCGGCGTCTTGGTGTCTTCGCGGGCATAGAAGCCGGGCTGCAACGCCTTGATCAGCACGAAGGCCGGCAGGCCGATGCCGTAAATCGCCAGGATCGACCCGACGACCGCGGTGTTTTCCTGATGGAAGGCACCGCGCTCATAGAGCACGCGGATGATCTCGTCGGACAGGATCCAGAGCGCGAAGGCGGCAGGGATCGTCAGGAACAGCACGAATTCGATCGAGCGGTTCTGCAGGTTTCCGGCCTCGCGCAGGTTGCCGCCCTTCAGCGCCCGGGCAAGTTCCGGCAGAAGCACCACGCCGACGGCGACGCCGACGACGCCGAGCGGCAGCTGATAGATGCGGTCGGCATATTGCAGCGCTGCGATCGCGCCGTCGCGGGAGGAGGCGATCGCCTGGCCGATCAGCTGGTTGATCTGGGTGATGCCGCCCGTCACCGCAGCCGGCACTGCCAGGATCAGCAGTCGCTTGACGTTCGGCGTCATCTTCGGGAAGCGGAAGCCGATGCTCATGCCGGCCGCGAGCACGCCGACATAGACGACGGCGAGCTGCAGAACGCCGGCGGCAAGAACGCCCCAGGAGAGGTACCAGGCCGTCGCTAGCGGATCGGCGCCGGTATAGAGCGCATAAAACAGCGCCCCGATCATCACCACGTTGAGGAAGACGGGCGCGATGGCGGCGGCGAAGAAATGATGCAGCGAATTCAGCATGCCGCTCATCATCGCCGTCAGCGACATGCACATCAGATAGGGAAACATCACCGCGGCCATGCGGATGGTGATCGAGAACTTGTCGGGATCATCGGCAAAGCCCGGCGCGATGACGAAGCGCACCAGCAACGGCATGGCAAGCTCCATCACGATGGTGATGAGCAGTAGCACCGAAAACAAGACGCCGAAGACTTCTTCCGAAAAACGCTTGGCGCCGTCCGTGCCGTTCGCCTCGATCTCCTTGGCAAAGAGCGGCACGAAGGCGGCGTTGAAGGCGCCCTCGGCAAACAGCCGGCGGAACAGGTTCGGAAAGCGGAAGGCGGCGTAGAAGACGTCGGCCATCGGTCCGGTGCCGAGGGCCGCAGCCATCAGCGTTTCACGGGCGAAGCCGAAGATGCGGCTGCCGAGGGTGGCACCGCCGACGGTCGCGAATTTCTTGACGAGGCTCATGCGTTTGGGCTCATGCGTGGTGGCTCATATGGGGGAACCGGCCTTCTTTTCGGCGGCAGGCGGGGTCCGGGCGGTGGCGGCGGGTGCGATGATGCCGGAAGGCATACGCTCGCGCAGCTCGTCTTCTTCCTCGGCCATGACGGCCTTCATCCGGGCGGTGATGTTGGCGCGCTTACTGTCGCCGGATATTTTCTGGCCGACCAGATCGGTGACGTAGAAGGTGTCGATCACCTTCTCGCCGAAGGTGGTGATGCGGGCCGACTGGATGTCGAGCGACAGATCGGAGAGCACGGCAGTGATCTCCGACAGCAATCCCGGCCGGTCGAGGCATTCGACCTCAATGACCGTGAACTTGTTCGACAGGCTGTTGGTGATGTTGACCGACGGCGGAATGACGAAAGCCTTGCTTTTCTTGCGGTTGCGCGAGCGCGTGGCGATGACCTCGGGCAACCGCTTGCGGCCGGACAGCACGTCCTCGATCATCCGTCCGATCGTCGCCGCCCGCCGCAGCTCGTCGGCATCGTCGGTAAATTCGCGGCTGACATGGATCGTGTCGAGCGCCCGCCCGTCCGATGTCGTGAAGATCTGGGCGTCGACGATGTTGGCCCCGGCCGCAGCACAAGCGCCGGCAATGACGGCGAGCAATCGCGGATGGTCGGGCGACAGTACGGTGATCTCGGTGATCGCGTGGAAACTGTCGGTGCGCACCGTGGTGGCGAGCGCCTGGCCCGCCTTATCAGACTGGCGGATGAAATGGGCGTGACGGATCTGGTCTTCCAGCGGCACCGAGAGCAGATAGGGCTGATAGTGCAGCTTGGTATAGGTATTGCGGTCCTTCTGGCTCCAGTCGGCGAGCGCTGAATGCAGCGCCTCGGCGGCGGCATTGGCCCGCTCCTTGCGGGAGACCTCCGAAAAGCCGCCGGCCAGCAGCAGCTCGGTTTCATAATAGAGCGTGCGCAGAAGCTGGCCCTTCCAGCCGTTCCAGACGCCCGGACCGACGGCGCGGATATCGCAGATCGTCAGGATCAAGAGCATCTTCAGCCGGTCGAGCGACTGCACGCGGTCGGCGAAATCGGTGATCGTCTTGCGGTCGGTGAGGTCGCGGGTCTGCGCCACCATCGACATCGTCAGATGTTCCTCGATCAGCCAGACGACGATCTCAGTCTGTTTCTGCGACAGGCCGAAGCGGGCGCAGAGCTTGCGGGCGACGCGGGCGCCGGCGATCGAATGATCCTCCTGGCGGCCTTTGGCGATGTCGTGGAGGAGAACGGCGACATATAGCGCCTCGCGATCCTCGATGCCGGGCATCAGCTTGTTGGCGAGCGGATGCAGGTCCTCGGCGCGCCCCTTGTCGATCTCGGAGAGAATGTCGACGGTGCGGATCAGATGTTCGTCGACCGTATAGTGGTGATACATGTTGAACTGCATCATCGCGACGATCTTGCCGAATTCGGGGATGAAGCGGCCGAGCACGCCGGCCTCGTTCATGCGGCGCAGGATGAGCGCCGGATCACGCTTCGACGTCAGGATCGACATGAACAGGCGGTTGGCCTCGTCGTTTTCCCGCAGGCTGTTGTCGATCAAAGCGAGTGAACGGGTGACGCGTTTCAGCGCGTCCGGATGGAATTCCAGCCCGTTGATGTCGGCGACGTGGAAGAGCCGGATCATGTTGACCGGATCGCGCTTGAAGACTTCGGGGTCGGCGAGCGCGATGCGGCCGCGGTCTTCGACGAATTCGACGCTGCCGGCGATCTTGCGGTTGCGATGGGTAAAGCGGCTGATGACGCCGGTGAGGCCGGGGATCGACTTCGCCTGCTGGTCTTCAAGCGCGGCGCAGAGGATGCGCGTGAGATCGCCGACATCCTTGGCGACGAGGAAATAGTGCTTCATGAAGCGCTCGACGGCCGAAAGGCCCGGGCGGGTGTGATAACCGAAGGCTTCGGCGATCTCGCGCTGGATATCGAAGGACAGGCGCTCCTCGGCCTTGCCAGTCAGGAAGTGCATATGGCAGCGCACCGCCCAGAGAAAATCGTCGGCTTTCTCAAGCAGACGGTATTCGTGCTTGGACAGCACGCCGAGCTTGACCAGCTCCGCCTGGTCGCGCACGTGGTAATAATATTTCGAGATCCAGAACAGCGTGTGCAGGTCGCGAAGTCCGCCTTTGCCTTCCTTGACATTCGGCTCGACGAGATAACGCGTGTCGCCCGCCTTGCGGTGGCGCTCATCGCGCTCGGCAAGCTTGGCGGCGATGAATTCGGGACCGGTGCCGGTGACGATTTCCTTGTCGAAGCGGGTCTCGAGCTCGGTTTCCAGCCGCTGCAGGCCGCAGATGTAGCGCATCTCCAGGATGGCGGTGCGGATGGTCATGTCGGACTTGGAAAGCGCGATGCATTCCTCCACCGTGCGGGTGGCGTGGCCGACCTTGAAGCCCATGTCCCAGAGCACGTAGAGCATGAATTCGACCGCCTTGTGCGTCTCTTCCGCCGGCCTCGGCAGGAAGAGGAACAACAGGTCGATATCCGAGCCGGGCGCCAGCGTGTCGCGGCCGTAGCCGCCGACGGCGGTCACCGCGAACTTGTCCTTCTGATGCGGAAAGATATGGGCGGTGGCGAAATTGTAGAGGACGGTGATGATCTGGTCCTGCAGCCAGGAAATCCGGTAGGCGCAATTGAGCCCGCCGCCGTCGGCCATCAGTGCGGCGCGCGCCTTCTGCCGACCTTCCGTGCTCGCCTTCTTCAGCACGGCCAGGAGATCGGCGCGCAGTACGTCGGGCCGGTTGCGGTTGGCCTCGGCAACGGCGTCACACTGCTTCTGCAAGAGCTCGACGTCGAGGATATTGGAGAAATCGAGGTCGCGCATCGCTGTCGCCGGGACGGTTTCCTGTTCATGCCGGGCTGCCGGTTCACGGCCTGCCGCTTGTTTCGTCTGCATGCGCTATAGCCCCTTTGCCCGGCGATTGACACGGGCTTTCATACTGCAAGAACCTTTAAATTTGGCGAAATGGTGTTGGTTCGCTGCAAGATGCAAGGGCGCTTTGACGCAAGGCGCCGGCTTTCCCGGAATCCTCAGCCGGCGGCCCGCGCATTCAGCAAATGCAGAACCTGCCGTGTCTCGCGCATGATCTCTTCAAGCGCCTGCCTGTCGCATTCGCGATAGCCGGCCTTGGCGATCGACGTTCCGAGTTCGCAGATCATCGCGCAACAGCGGGTGATTTTCAGCATGCCGATCGGCGAAGTCCAGCCGCGCGCATTGCGGTCCTTATCGGCGCGCCGCATCGTGTCGAGCATGGAGCAGATCAGCGAGAGGCGCTCGGTTTCGCGAACCAATTTTTCCATGAACATGGCGCGCTACTCCTATTTCAGCTTCTTCTTGAGGTCGTAAAGTGCATCCATTGCCTCGCGCGGCGTCATGTCGTCAAGGCTCATCGCTTTCAACGCCTCCTCGACCTTGGAGGTCCCGCGGGCCGTATCCTCGCGGCGCACCGCCACCTGGAAGAGCGGCAAGTCGTCGATCAGCTGGCTCGCCGGGTTCTTTCGGTCGGCATCTTCCAGACGGGTGAGCACATCGCGGGCCCGCGCCACGACCGAGGCCGGAAGCCCGGCAAGGCGCGCGACCTGAATGCCATAGGAGCGGTCCGCCGCACCCGGCCCGACCTCGTGCAGGAAAATGACGTCGCCGTCCCATTCCTTGACGCGCATCGTGGCGTTCGACAGCCGGCCAAGCTTTTCCGAAAGCACGGTCAACTCGTGGAAATGCGTGGCGAAGAGGCCGCGGCAGCGATTGGCCTCATGCAGGTGCTCGACGGCGGCCCAGGCGATCGACAGACCGTCGAACGTGGCGGTGCCGCGACCGATCTCGTCGAGGATGACGAGGGAACGGTCGCTCGCCTGGTTGAGGATCGCCGCCGTTTCGACCATCTCCACCATGAAGGTCGAGCGGCCGCGCGCCAGGTCGTCTGAGGCGCCGACACGCGAGAAAAGCCGGTCGACGATGCCGATATGGGCTGATGTCGCCGGCACGAAGGAGCCCATCTGCGCTAGAATGGCAATGAGCGCATTCTGGCGCAGGAAGGTCGACTTGCCGCCCATGTTCGGGCCGGTCAGCAGCCAGATCGCCCCGTCCCGGTCGCCGGTCTTTGGCGAGAGATCGCAATGATTGGCGACGAAGGGGCCGCCAGCCTGCCGCCGCAGCGCCTGCTCGACGACGGGATGGCGCCCACCTTCGATGGCAAACATCTTCGAGCCGTCGACCTGCGGGCGGCAATAGGCCTGCTCCTCGGCGAGAAGCGCCAGACCTGCGGCGACGTCGATGACGGCAAGCGCCCGGGCGCCTGATTTGATCGCCTCGGCTTCCGCAACGACGGCCGCCGTCATCCTGTCGAAGGCTTCGAGCTCGATCGTCAGCGCCTGGTCGGCGGCATTCGCGATGCGGCTTTCGAGATCGGCAAGTTCGGTCGTGGTGAAGCGCATCGCGTTCGCCATCGTCTGGCGGTGGATGAAGCGGGCTTTCGCGTCCGCCGTCTCCGTCATCGGTGAGGCATTGCCGGCCGTGACTTCGATGAAATAGCCAAGGACGTTGTTGTGCTTGATCTTCAGCGACCGGATGCCGGTTTCCTCGGCATATTGCAATTGCAGGCCGGCAATGACGCGACGCGACTGGTCGCGCAACGCCCGGACCTCGTCGAGCTCGGCGCTGGCTCCGTCGCGCAGGAAGCCGCCATCGCGTTTCAACAGCGGCAATTCGTCGGCAAGCGTCTCGGCAAGCAGCTTTTCCAGGGCCGCGGGAAGGGCCTGCAGCCCGGATAATGCTTGGCCGAGCTCTTCGGGCAGCATCGCCTTGCCGAGCATCGCCGCAAGTCCGCCCGCCGCTTCCAGGCCCTGGCGGATCGCCCAGAGATCGCGCGGACCGCCGCGGTCGAGCGCCAGCCGCGACAGCGCGCGCGGCATGTCGGGCACATGTTTCAGCGTGTCGCGCAGATTGCCACAGAGCAAGGGTTCGCCGATCAGGAAGCCGATCGAATCGAGCCGCGCATTGATACGGACGGGGTCGGTCAGCGGCGACATCAACCGTTCGGCGAGAAGCCTGGCACCGCCGCCGGTGACGGTGCGGTCGATCGCCTTTAGCAGCGAACCGTTGCGATCGCCCGAAAGCGTGCGGGCAAGTTCCAGATTGGCGCGGGTGGCGGGGTCGATGAACAGCGTCGAAGCGGCACTTTC
Organism: Rhizobium beringeri; assembly: GCF_004306515.1. Classification (NCBI taxonomy): domain Bacteria; kingdom Pseudomonadati; phylum Pseudomonadota; class Alphaproteobacteria; order Hyphomicrobiales; family Rhizobiaceae; genus Rhizobium; species Rhizobium beringeri. The sequence continues at coordinate 31,747 of NZ_SILG01000001.1, forward strand.
CCGTTCCGGCTTTCCAAGCGGCGGCCGCTCGGCGATCTGTGTCTTCTCGACATAGGCGACGGCGGCAGCCGCGGCTGCAAGCTCGGCGCGCGAAAAGGTGCCGAAGCCGTCGAGCGTCGCGACGCCGAAATACCGCGCGATCCGGCCTTCAGCGCTGGCGCTGTCGAAGAGCACGGCCGGCTGCGGCACGGCTGTCCGGCCGAGCACGTCGAAGACCGGCTTGAGTTCGGGATCGTGGAAGATCGTGTCGGGCAGGATGAGTTCGCGCGGATCGATGCGCAGGATATCGGCAAGCAGGCGCGAGGCTTCGGTCTCGGCAAGCCGGAAGACGCCGGTGGAAATATCGATCCAGGCAAGCGCCAGCAAGGCCTCGCCGCTGCCGCGAATGCGGGTCAGCGCCATCAGATAGTTGGATTCCGAGGGCGAAAGCAGCTTTTCCTCGGTGATCGTGCCTGGAGTGACGAGGCGGACGACGTCGCGCCTGACGACGGATTTCGCGCCGCGTTTCTTTGCTTCCGCGGGATCCTCGATCTGTTCGCAGACGGCGACACGGAAGCCGAGTGAAATCAGCTTCTGCAGATAGTCGTCGGCCGCATGCACCGGAACGCCGCACATCGGGATATCCTGGCCCATGTGCTGGCCGCGCTTGGTCAGCGTGATACCGAGCGCGCGTGAGGCTTCCAGCGCATCCTCGAAGAACAGCTCGTAGAAATCGCCCATGCGATAGAACAGAAGCGAACCCGGATTGTTCGCCTTGATCTCGATAAATTGCTCCATCATCGGCGTCGCCGAGGCACGGCTTTCCGCCGTGGCGAGCTCGGCAGCCGAAAAGGCTTCATTCCCTGTATCTATTCGTGCGTTCACGGAGGTGCAGTTTTTCCCAAAAAAACAGGTGCCAACCCTATCCGCGCGCCGCTATAGATGACAACAGCATTTGAGGAAGAGCAAAGCGTCGCCCACAGGACGTTGGAGGATTTATGCCCGATATCGATAAGAAGGACCGGCCGGTGACCTCAGTTACCGACCAGGAGGCGCTCGAATTTCACGCAATGGGCCGGCCCGGCAAGCTGGAGATCAACCCGACCAAGCCGATGGCGACGCAGCGCGACCTCTCGCTTGCCTATTCGCCGGGTGTTGCCGTACCCGTCAAGGCGATCGCCGCCGATCCGCAGACGGCCTATGATTACACGGCCCGCGGCAACATGGTCGCCGTCATTTCCAACGGCACGGCGATCCTCGGCCTCGGCAATCTCGGCGCGCTGGCCTCCAAGCCCGTCATGGAAGGCAAGGCGGTGCTGTTCAAGCGCTTCGCCGATGTCGATTCCATCGACCTCGAGATCGATACGGAAAATGTCGACGAGTTCATCAACTGCGTGCGCTTTCTCGGTCCCTCCTTCGGCGGCATCAACCTTGAGGATATCAAGGCGCCGGATTGTTTCGTCATCGAAAGCCGGCTGCGCGAGCTGATGGACATTCCCGTCTTCCATGACGACCAGCACGGAACGGCGATCATCGCCGCTGCCGGCCTGATCAACGCGCTGGAGCTGACCGGCCGCGACCTGAAGACGACGAAGCTCGTCTGCAATGGTGCGGGTGCTGCGGCGATCGCCTGCGTTGAACTGATCAAGGCGATGGGTTTTGCGCCTGAGAACGTCATCCTCTGCGATACCAAGGGCGTCATCTACCAGGGCCGCACCGAGGGCATGAACCAGTGGAAATCGGCGCATGCGGCAAAGACCGACGCACGCACGCTGGAAGAGGCGATGGAGGGCGCGGACGTCGTTTTCGGCCTGTCGCAGAAGGGCGCGTTTTCGGCGGAGATGATCCGCTCGATGGCGGAGCGGCCGATCATCTTCGCCATGGCCAATCCCGATCCCGAGATCACGCCGGAAGAGGTGGCCCGCATCCGCGATGACGCGATCATGGCGACGGGCCGTTCGGACTATCCGAACCAGGTCAATAACGTCCTCGGCTTTCCCTATATCTTCCGCGGCGCTCTCGATGTGCGCGCGTCCACAATCAACGACGCGATGAAGATCGCCGCCGTCAAGGCGTTGGCAAATCTTGCCCGCGAGGACGTGCCGGATGACGTGGTCGCCGCCTATCAGGGCAACCGGCCGCGTTTCGGGTCGCAATACATCATCCCCGTTCCCTTCGATCCCAGGCTGATCTCGGCGATCCCGGTCGCGGTCGCGCAAGCGGCAATCGAAAGCGGCGTCGCCCGCAAGGTCATCACCGACATGGCCGGTTATGCCCGCGAGCTTTCGGCGCGCCGCGATCCGATCGCCTCGACGCTCGCCAGGCTCTACGAGCGTGTCCGCCGCCATCCGAAGCGGATCGTCTTTGCCGAGGCCGAGGAAGAACAGGTCCTGCGTGCGGCGATGTCCTATGCCAACCAGCAGCTCGGCACCGCCATCCTGCTCGGCCGCGAGGATCTGATCCGGGCGACGGCGGAACGCGCCGGCATCGATCTCAATCGGCCAGGCCTCGAGATCGTTAATGCCCGTATCTCGACCCGGGTCGAGGCCTATATCGACTATCTCTATGCCAGGCTGCAGCGGAAGGGTTATCTCCACCGCGATGCCCAGCGGTTGATCCATAACGACCGCAACCATTTCGCCGCCACCATGGTGGCGCTGGGCGACGCCGACGGCATGGTGACGGGCATTACCCGCAATTATTCGACGGCGCTCGAAGATGTGCGCCGCTGCATCGACCAGAAGCCCGGCCATCGCGTCATCGGCGTATCCCTGGCGCTCTGCCGCGGCCGCACCGTCTTCGTTGCCGATACCGCGGTGCACGACATGCCGACGGCCGAGGAGCTTGCCGATATCGCCGAGGAAGCCGCAGGTCTGGCGCGGCGCATGGGTTATCCACCGCGTGTCGCCCTGCTTGCCTATTCCACCTTCGGCCATCCCTCGGGCGAACGCTCCGAGCGGGTGCGCGAAGCGGTGAAAATCCTCGACAAGCGCCGCGTCGATTTCGAATATGATGGCGAAATGGCCGCCGATGTCGCCCTGAACCGCAAGGTGATGGAGCAATATCCCTTCTGCCGCCTCTCCGGCCCGGCCAACGTCCTCGTCATGCCGGCTTTCCACTCGGCCTCGATCTCGACCAAGATGCTGCAGGAACTCGGCGGCTCCACGGTTATCGGCCCGATCCTCGTCGGCGTCGACAAGCCGGTGCAGATCACCTCGATGGGCGCCAAGGACAGCGACATCGTCAATATGGCGGCGATCGCCGCCTATGGGGCGGGTTCGTAAACTCGCCTGCGTTTCGGAGACGCTTTTTGGTGCCCGGCCGACAGTGCGTCGGCCGGGCATTTATCCGGCTTTAGACTGGCGCCAAGGCGTGAAGCATGATGATCGCCAAGGCCTGCCAGCCATTGCCGGCCGGCCGATCATGTCCTGCCTCGAGCGCACCTCCTGAAGATGAGATCAAGTTGAGAAACAAGCTTGTCGTTTTAGCCACCGTGATCGCCAGCTGTTTCGCCTATACGAAATTGATGGCCAGGGTCGGCTCAGGCTCGCCGCCTCCGGACGCGCCATTGGAACAACGGGCTGACCTCATTCGCGTTTATAAATCCGAACGCCGCATGGTCCTTTTGAGAGGCGATGCTCCCATCTCTACATACCGGATTTCTCTCGGCACGGCTGCCGATGCCGGGCCAAAGCAACGAGAAGGTGACGAGAGAACACCTGAAGGACGTTATGAAATAGACTGGCGAAATCCAAAGTCCATGGCCTATCTGAGCCTGCACATCTCCTATCCAAACCCGGATGATCGGCGCAACGCTGAAGCGGGAGGTTTTCCCGCCGGGGGCGATATCATGATCCACGGGCTTCCCAATGGCTGGGGCCTCTTCGGAAACGTCCATCACCTGTGGGATTGGACGGATGGCTGTGTTGCAGTAACCAACTCGGAGATGCGGGATATCTGGGCTCGCGTCCCCAACCATACACCGATAGAGATCATGCCCTGAAGCATTGCAGGGCCTGGCGCCTAGCTCGCGAAGCGGCCGGCATCGGCGCCGTAATAATTGAGGTAGCGGTCCGAGATGCTGGAGATCGGCAGCACGATCAGCACGTCAGTCGTGTTGAAGGCATGATCGACGACCGCGCTGGAGCCGACCATCGCGCCGAGGCGCAGATAGCCCTTAATCAGCGGCGGCAGCGCCATCAGCGCCCGCTTCGGGTTGATGGCCTCGACGGGCATCAGGTCCATGTTGCGGGCGAGATCCGGCAGCGCCCCGACGGCCCATTCGTTCTTCGCCAGCACATTATGGTAGAGGAAGGACAGCGCCAGTGCGTGGCTTTCGAGATAGACGCCGGGGAACGAGGCGCAGCCGAACATGGCGCTGACGCCGTGTTTCAGCGCATAGGCCCAGTTGCCCTGCCACAGGAGTTCGACGGTGCGCTTGGTGCGGTATTCCGGCAGCACGCAGGAGCGGCCGAGCTCCATGAAGCGCTTGTCCGGATGTTTCGCGATAAGGCCCTCGATTTCGAATTCGGAAGCCGAGTAAAAACCGCCATTGGCGATGGCGACATCCTGGCGCAACAGCCGGTAGGTGCCGACGATCTGGTCTTCCGGATCGCCCTCGATCGAGCGGTCGAGAACGAGAAGATGGTCGCAGACGGCGTCATAGGCATCGACATCACGCTGGCGGCGCATGGCATCCAGCGGCAGCTGCGCCTTCATTTCGTCGACGAAGACGCGGTAGCGCACGGCCTGGGCAGCATCGATCTCGCGCGCCGTGCGGGCAAGGCGGGTCTCCAGATTGCCGATGCGGCCGAGGATATCGCCGTCCTTCTGCACCGCAGCCGTCGAGGGCCGTGCAGCCTCCGCGGTGGTGTCACGATTCAGGATGTCGATGGCGGACATGACGATTCTCCCGTTGCCGGCTTATCGACGCCATAAAACACTTCTCTGCGACAGGAAAGTGACATTTTGAATTTCAAAGCGCAAGAAGCGTGCCGGTTCCTGAGGCGCTCACCGCGCCTCTGCCCGGCGGGCGGAGAGTGCGGCGACCGCCTGAACTTCGGTCAGCAGCCGCACCGGATCGACCGGCTTTACCATGACGCGGTTGGCGCCGTTGAGCAAGACCTGACGGCGTGATTCGTCGCTCTTGTCGGCAGTCAGCACGATCACCGGCACCGAGGCGAGATCGAGCCGCCGCTCGTGGCCGCGCAGGCGTCCCAGCATGTCGATACCGTTCCCACCCGGCATCGAGAGATCGCTGATGATGATATCGGGCCGGGCATTCGCCTCGCAGAGCGCGCAGTCGAGCAGCGACTCGAAATCTTCGACATGGCGTACCTTATGCCCGCCCTTTTCCAGGACGACGCGCACCAGCATGGCATTGATCGGATCGTCCTCGCCGAGCAGGATGCTGAGCCCGCTGGCGGGAACCATCGTCTCCGCCACCGAAAGGCCGAAGCCCGGCTGGTTGTCGTTCAGCGCGTCGCGCTTCTCCATGCCGCGCATGCGCCCGCGCAGCACGTCGATCAGCGACTGTTCGCGCAGCGGCCGGATCAGCCAGGCATCGAAGAGGTCGAGCGGATGGGCGCTGCGTTCTTCCGGGTTGACGAGCAGGACCTTACGCAGGCCGAGGGCGGCGATTTCGGCGCGATCGGCAAGATGGTCGGAAAATTCCGCCGACATGCGATGGTCGATGATGATATCGGTCGGCCGCCGTCCGCCCTTTGCCAATCCGAGCAGCGTCGTGCGCGCCGTCTCGCCGTCGCCGACGAGATGGCAGAGGCCGCCGAGCGCGGTGATCGTCTCGGCGATGGCGGTGCGCGCGGCACCTGCCGGCGCCAGCAGCACGACGCTGTTGCCGGCAAGCAGCGTGTTTCGCCGGTCGGGGCGCTCGCTGCCGATATCGACCGGGAAGCGGATGGCGAATTCGCTGCCTCTGCCCTTTTCGCTGGCAACCGTCAGAGTGCCGTTGAATTCGCGCATGATGCGGGCGGAGATGGCAAGGCCGAGCCCGGTCCCGTTGCTCTTGTCGGCAACGGTCCCGCCCTGCTCGAACTCGCCGAAGACGCGCGCCTGCTCCTCCACCGTCATGCCGGGACCGCTATCGGTCACGGTGATCAGCAAGTCGCCGGCGTCGAGCGACACGCGGATGAAGACGCCGCCGACCTGGGTGAACTTCACGGCATTGCCGATGACGTTGAACAGAACCTGGCGCAACCGCGCCGGGTCGAAACTCATATTCTCAGGGACATCGGATGACACGGTGGCGCCGATCTCGATACCCTTTTCGTGCGCCCGGTGGGCGAGCATCTCGACGACACTTTCCAGAAGCTTGCGCAGCGATTCCGAGCGCGGGTGCAGCGCGAAGCGGCCGACCTCGATGGTGGAGAAGTCGAGCAGATCCTCGACGAGCTGGGTCAATGCATGGCCGGACTGGCGGATGTTCGCGAGATAGTTCTGCTGCTCCTGCGTCAGCCGCGTCTCCGCAATCAGATGCGTCATGCCGAGGATGCCGGAAAGCGGCGTGCGCACCTCGTGGCTGACGGTGGCAAGCAGCCTCGATTTGGCGGCGCTGTTATATTCGGCCTTCTGGCGGGCCTCCTCGCGGCCCTGCGCGATGAGCCGCTCGTCGGTCACGTCGCGGGCAACGCTCTGCAGCAGCAGGCGGCCGTTCGCCGGGTCGCGGGTAACGACGTCGCGCCAGAGGAAGATGCGCTGGCCTTCCGGTGTCGAGATCTCGACATCGTAGCAGTGCGATATCGGACCGGGGCGGAAGGCCAGGCCGATCTCCTCGCAGGTTCGTCCTTCCGGACGCAGGCGCCCGGTCAGGCGGCGAAAAGTGTCGTTGGCGGAGATGATGCGCCGGTCCATGGTGCGGCTGACCGTGATGTCGCCAAGCACGTCGTGCACGTCGGCAAACAGCTTTGCGCCGGCGTTCCAATCCGGCATGGATTGACCGGGACGCTGCCCGGCCTTGCGCGACCGAACCATCAGCAGGGCATAACTGGCGATGACGGCAAGACCAAGAACGACGAGACCGCCCGAAAGCAGCAGCGGATCGCCGGCATGGGCAAGCAGCATCAGGATCGTTGCGGCAAGAAGGCCGGCGCCGCCCAGCCAGTAGAACAGCAGGCGCCTTGTCGCTGCGGGCCCGCTCTGGTGGTCATCGGCTCCCCGGGGTGCCGAGGCGTTCGGTCGTGAGGAAACGGCCTCCATCCGCTTCTCATGCGGCTTAGCGGCGGGTCCACCGAAGGCGGCGGACAATCTTTCCTGCAACTGTCCCAGGTTCTGCATGCTACCTGGCTAACATGAGGCCCGTTCCGAATGCCTTCAGGATTTCGATAAGATTTTAGCGGCCGGCCTTTTTCGGCAGCAGCAGCTCGTCGAGAATGACGCAACCGGCGCCGATGGTGATGAAACTATCGGCGAGATTGAAAACCGCGAAGGACCAGCTCTCGGTGTAGAAAAGAATGTAATCGATCACATGTCCATAGGCGAAACGGTCGACGAGATTGCCGATCGCCCCGGCGATGATCAGCGCATAACCGAGATGAGCGAGCCAGCGATCCTTCGCCGTGCGGTACCATAGCCAGATGACGAAGGCGACGATGACGAGCCGCATGCCGACGATGAACCAGCCATCCATGCCGGACAGCATCGAAAAGGCGACGCCGAGATTGTAGGTGCGGTAGAGCGCCAGCATCGGAATGACCGGCACGACCTCCTGTAGCGGCAGGTAGTGATCGACGGCGATCTTGACGACCTGGTCGATGAGAACGGCGACGACGATGAAGAAGAGGATCGGTGCCGGGCGCGAAAACAGCGCGGGGCGTGCAAGCGTCTGTTCGGTCATTTGCCCTCGGCAAGTGAGAGGAGATGGCGGCGCGCCTCGAAAAGCATGACGGCGGTGGCGACAGCGAGGTTCAAGGAATCGGCGCGGCCCTGCTGCGGAATGCGGGCAAGCGCGTCGGCCTCCTTGGCCAGTTGCTCCGGCAAGCCGGATTGTTCGTTGCCCATCAGGAGCACGACAGGCTTTTTCCGGTAGTCGATCGTCCGGTAATCGACCGCGCCGGCAAGATGCGTCGCGACGACGGAAACGCCGGCCGATTTCCGCCAGGCGATGAATTCTTCAGGGGTTGCCCGCGCGACCGGAACGGCAAAGACCGAACCCATGGTGGCACGTACTGTTTCGAGCGAGAAGGGGTCGGTCGTTTCTCCGACCAGAATGATGCCGGAAGCGCCGGCCGCATCGGCCGTGCGGATGATGGTGCCGAGATTGCCGGGGTCACGCACCCGGTCGAGCGCCACCCATGTCTCGCCTTCTTTCGGCCGAATGCCCTTAAGCGGCGCCCAACGCTGCTCGAAGATGCCGACGACCATCTGCGGGTTGTCGCGGCGGGTGATCGAGGCGATCACCTTTTCGCTGACTTCGAGCACCAGCCCGCCCGAAGCGACGGTCCTGGCCGCCATCTGCTCGACCAGCGGCTTGCCTTTGGCGGCCTTGGCGTAGACCAACGTGCGGATCGCCCAGCCGAGTTCGATCGCATCGATGACGAGCTTCAGTCCCTCGGCCAGGAAAGTACCGCTTTCCTCGCGCGACTTCTTGTTCGTCAGCGCCTTGATGTCCTTGATGATCGGATTGGCGAGCGAGGTGACTTCCTTCACCTGCCCGACCCTGCGCGGTCCCTGATCGTGGAAGTCCTTGCTCATTTCGGCACCCAGCGGGAAAAGAGGGAGGTGGAAAGCGCGCGGCCCGGTGTCTTGCCGTCGGTGCCGGCTTCGCGAATCACCAGCTCGCCGGATTCCACCACGCCGCCGGCGCCCCGCATCGTCTCGCGCATCAGCTCGTGGATCGAATAGAAGCTGGCGCGGATCGAATAGGCCGTCAGCACCAGGCCCACCGCCTTCGGCGACAAGATCTCGCGGCAGACATCGAGCATCAGGGGCAGATGCTCGAAGAGATGCCAGACTTCGCCATTGGGGCCGCGGCCGAATTTCGGCGGATCAGTGAGGATGATGTCGTACTGGCTGCCACGGCGTTCTTCGCGCAGGATGAATTTCATCGCATCCTCGCAGATCCAGCGGATCGGCAGCTTCTCCATGCGCCCGAGCGCCTGGTTTTCCCGCGCCCAGCCGATCGCCTTCTTCGAGGCGTCGACATGGGTGACCTCGGCGCCGGCGGCGGCGGCAACCAGCGAGGCGACGCCGGTATAACCGAAGAGATTCAGCACCTTCAGCGGCCGGCCGGCCTTTTCGACCTGCTCTTTCATCCAGCTCCAGTGGACGATCTGCTCGGGGAAGACGCCGACATGACGGAAGGAGGTGAAGCGGCCGAGGAAATCGACGCCGAGCAGATTGAGCGGCCAGGTCTCGCCGAGCGCCTCTTTCGGGAAGCGCCAGCGGCCGGAGCCTTCCTCGTCGGTATCGCCGGTGAAGACGGCATCGACCTTTTCCCAGACATGGGCGGGCAACGAAGGCCGCCACAGCGCCTGGGCCTCGGGACGGATGATGCGATAGGGGCCGTATTGCTCCAGTTTTTCGCCGTTGCCGCTGTCGATCAGGTGGAAGTCGCCGGCTCCGAGCGATTCGAGGATGACGGGCACACGCTCGACCGGACGTTCGCCGCTACGCGTCATCAGAGGGCGCTCGGCGGCGACGGGCACAGCAGCCTCGCGCACCGTCTCGCGGGTAGCCGCAGGCCGCGCGACCGGCTTCGGCGGCCGGCCTGTCCGATCGTTCCTGCGGCTTTCACCGGAGGAACCTGATGTTTTCTTCTGGCCCGGCCGGCCTTCTCTCTGTTTCAACGTGCTCTTCCGCGTCTCTGTCGGGGTGTCTTGTCGGCTTTACGTCTGCTGCAGCGCCGCGCGTCTTTTTCAGACGCGCAAAGGACGCTGCAGCACTTTGAATATGCAGTAGCCCAGAAAAGTGTGGCGGATCAACTGCGCAGCCGCCCAAGCCCGGGCAAGAGGAGCGGGTTCTCCCGGCGCGGCGCCTATTTCAAGCCGTCGGAGGGCTGTGTGCGAAGCCAGCTTTCCGCCGCATAGAGGGCTGCAACATGCATCGACTGCATGATGACGGCGCCGGACTGCAGGTCGCCAAGGATAGCAGCAAGATCCGCAAACAGCAGCTCGACCTTCTCGCCCGGGTCGAAAGACGGTTCGCCGGCCTTGCTCAGGCCGAGCGCCAGCCAACTCGTCACCGCGTTGCTGTGGCTGGCGGCATTCGGATAGGAGGTGAGCAATTTGACGAAGGTCGAGGCTTCATAGCCGGTTTCCTCCCGGAGCTCGCGCTGTGCTGCCGCCAACGCCGCATCGCCGGTGTTGCTGTCGCTGCGTTCGACGCCGCCGGCGACGAGACCGAGCACGATCTCGCCGCGGCCGTGTCGGTATTCCCGCGTCAGCAGCACGCGCCCGTCGGGCATCACAGGGATGACGTTGATCCAGTCGGGATAATCGAGCACATGAAAGGGCGCGATGACGGTTCCATCGGCGGTGACGCAATCGTCGCTCCGGACCCGGATCCAGCGGTCCTCATAGGTGATCCGGCTTGCCGTCACGCTCCAGGGCTTCAGTTCGTCGGTCATCGGCCCATCCCTTGTGTATCAGATGTGTGTCATCGGAACCCGGCAGATAACATTCCGTCCCGCCTTGGCAAAGCGCTTTCCCGCTGGGATAAGATGAGCGAATCGAAGATGGGGCCATCGAATGGATTTCACCGGCGAAGAACGCATCGCCGCGCCGCGGGACGTCGTCTGGGCAGCACTCAACGATCCCGACATCATGCGCGGCTGCATTCCAGGCTGCCAAGGCATCGAGCGGCTGTCGCCGAGCGCCTTCGAGGCGACGATCAAAGTCAAGTTCAGCCTGCTGTCCGCCACCTTCCACGGGCTGCTGACGCTTTCCAATGTCGACGCGCCGAAGAGCTATACGCTGTCGGCCGAAGGCAAGGGCGGTCTTGCCGGCTTCGCCAGGGGCAGCGCCGATATCGTGCTTGAGGAAAGGGGTGCCGAGACCATCCTGCACTACCGCTCGAGGGCCGAACTCGGCGGCAGGCTCGCCCAGCTCGGCGCCCGCCTGCTCGATTCGACCTCGCAAAGGCTCGCCCAAGGGTTCTTTTCGGATTTCAATGCCGCCGTCGTCGCGAAGATGGCGGCCGGTTAGGCTTGGCGCGGGTTAGAGCTTCGTTTAAATCGGCGTGATGACGTGGACCATCAGGCCGCCGCGGGCGGAAGACCAGGAAATGCTCGCGGAGATTTATCTTTCCGTGCGCCGCGAAACATTCGTCTGGGTTGATCCTGGCAAGTTCCATCGCGAGGATTTCGCCGCCCATACCAATGGCGAGACGGTCTTTGTCTGCGCGCATGCGGATGGCAGCGTCGCCGGCTTCCTGTCGCTCTGGCCGGAGGACGATTTCATCCACATGCTCTACTTAAGACCGGAATTCCAGGGTCAGGGCGCCGGCACGGCGCTGTTGCATGCGCTGCCGGAATGGCCGCAACACCGGTACCGGCTGAAATGCCTGGTGAAGAACCGGCGGGCAAAGGCGTTCTACCTTTCCCATGGTTTCCATGTGACCGGCAACGGCGCGTCGCCGGAGGGCGACTATGAGGAGCTGAGCTTTTTTCCGGTTTGAAGGGCGCCGAAAGCCGAGCGCCGAAACCAAGCCAATCGAATATTGACCAGTTTTACCGCGCCGGCAGCTGCCCGGCGATTTCCTCGGCGCGGTTCTTGTGGCGGTCGGCCTCGCTTTGCCAGCGGATGGCTTCCTTGGCCTCGGTGCGGGCGCGCTTGCGGTGTTTGCCCTGGCTGAACCAGGTGGCGGCCGCGCCGATCAGCATGCCTGTGATCAGCGCGATGAACAGGAAGACGAAGAAGGGCGCGGAAACCGCAAGCACCTGGTCTTCCGGCCGGAACGGATTGAAGGCGAGCGTGACGCTCTGCCGATTGGCGACGCAGAAGACGATGAGGATGACGCCGAGCGGCAGCAGAATCAACAGGTTGACGATCTTCTTGGCCATTTGAGGTCTCCACGCGGCAGATTGCGCCGGTCTTTTTGAAGGGCGCGTTTCATGCTTACAGCACCACGCGTCTTTGTAAGACGCGCAAAGCACGATGCGTTACCAGAATAGGAAAACGGCTCTCGAGTTCAAGTGCGGTTTCGCCGCAGGCAGCGACGGCTCAATCCTCTTCGTCGGCCTGGCCGGGATTGAGCCGCTCGCGCAGCTCCTTGCCGGTCTTGAAGAAGGGCACCCACTTCTCCTCGACGAAGACGGTGTCGCCGGTCCGCGGGTTGCGGCCGGAGCGCGAAGGGCGGTTCTTGACCGAAAAGGCGCCAAAGCCGCGCAATTCGACTCGGTTACCCGCGGCCAGTGCATCCGTGATCTCGTCGAGAACCGCGTTGACGATATTCTCGACGTCGCGATGATAGAGATGCGGGTTGCGTGCCGCAACAATCTGCACCAATTCGGACTTGATCACATTCGCCCCCTTAAATTATTGATTTCTTATCAATCGCGGCCAACCTGCCAAACTGAAAGCAGCCCGTCAAGAAGCAACTTTGGGGGCAGGATTCCATTGATATCCTGGGTTTTCATGAGATCATCATAACCGAAGATCGTAATCAACCGCGAAACAGCCCCCGCGAGCAGAAAGGGCGTATTGCTCTTCTTGTCCCAGTCCACCATCGGCAGATCGCCGTCGACGCCGCGCGATGTCAGATAGGCGCGGATCTCAGCCTCGCCGCCGATTGCATCGACGAGTTTCACCTTCAGCGCCTGGCGGCCGGTATAGATCGTGCCGTCGGCCAGTTTCAGCACCTCGTCGCGCGGCAGCTTGCGCCGGTCGGCGACCAGGTCGACGAACCAGTTATAGCTGTCGACCACCATGTTGCGAATCATCGCTTTGGCTTCCTCGCTCGCCTCGTGGAAGGGCGAGGGCTCGGCCTTCAGCGGCGAAGACTTGATCTCCTGCAGCGAGACGCCGATCTTGTCGAGCAGCGGCTGGATCTGCGGATATTGGAAGATGACGCCGATCGAGCCGGTGATCGAGCTGTCGCCGGCAATGATGGTATCGCCGGCGGTGGCGATCATGTAGCCGGCGGAGGCGGCAAGCGTGCGCACGTCGGAGACAACAGGCTTCTTGGCTGATATCGCACGGATCGCCTTGAAGATTTTTTCGCCGCCATAGGTCGTGCCGCCGGGCGAGGAGATCGAAATCACTGCTGCCTTCACCTGGTCGCTGGTCTCGACCTTCTTCAGCCGCTCCAGAAGCTCGTCGTCGTCGACGATCAGCCCCGATATCGTCACATGGGCGATGTGCGGGCGCTCCGTCCCGGCATCACCTAGGGCGAAGCGGTAGAAGGCGAAACCAAGTGCCACGATGAGGGCCACTGCGATGAGGCGCCAGAAGCCGAGCTTGCGGCGCAACCGCCGGCGATCCGCGATGATCGAACTGTCCATAGAAACCTCCAGCGCTGGCACCGGCTTTGGCATGGCGCCGATCGATCCGGTGAAATAGGGTGCAGCGGCCCGTACGAATGCCACTTTTCAATGTTTTTCCGTTTTGTTGCTTGTTGCAGAAAAAATTCCATATTGGCAAGCCAATGTAATAATGCGAAACGAACTGTGATTGGCGGCCGGCTTTGTTATGAAGGCGCGGCGATCACCGCACATGGACGAGGCCTATGCTCGATACCCTGAAGAACAACGGACATGCCGCCTATTCAGGGTCGGGCAAGAATGCCTATGGCGATGCGTTGTTCCATTCCGCCCGCGTGCGGCGGCTGAAAATATTGCTGCCGGTGGCGGCCCTGGTCATCGCAGCGAGCCTCACTGCGGTGGCGTTGGTCCGCATCTATCTGCCTGAGAACATCAAGTTGGAAGGCGCCAAGATCGAGAACGGCAAGGTCGTGATGGAAAAGCCGGCGATCGCCGGCCGCAATTCCGACGGCATCAACTATTCGATGCTGGCCGAAAGGGCGCTGCAGGACATCCGCAATCCCAATCTCATCACGCTCGAAACCATCAAGGCCGCTGTGCCGATGAATGACGGCCTGATCGCCCGCGTCGTCGCCTCGACCGCCGACTACAACCGCGCCACCGACAATCTGCATATGACGGCCCCCTTCACTTTGGTGCTGAGCAGCGGCCTCAATGCGAATTTCCAGTCCGCCCAGCTCGACATCAAGGGCGGAAACATGCGAAGCGACGATCCCGTCACCATCACCAAGGACAATGCCTCCATTGTTGCGCAGACGATGGAGATAACCGATAAGGGGCGGGTGATCACATTCGAGGGGAATGTTCGCATGAATGTCGATCCATCCACCATCCATAAACAGGGCACTTAACCAGCCGGGTCATCCATGACAAAAGATTGTCGCATTTCCACTTGCAAGACAGGCATGGCATTCGTTGCCGGCGCATTTGCCCTCATTCTGACGGCCTCGGGCGCGGGTGCGCAGTCGACCACGATGTCGGGCATGAAGCTTTCCAACGACCAGCCGATCCAGATCGAAAGCGACAAGCTCGAGATCCATGACCAGGAACACACCGCGCTCTTCACCGGCAAGGTCAAGGTCGTCCAAGGCACGACGACGATGCAGTCCGGCAAGATGACCGTCTATTACAAGGACAAGGCGGCAAAGCCGGCTGCTGACGGGGCGCAACCCGCTGCCCAGCCGGAGCAGTCGGCCTCGCTTGCATCGGGAAGTGCTGATATCGACAAGATCCTGGTGACGGACAAGGTCCTCTTGACCTCGGGCACGCAGACGGCGACCGCCGATGACGGCAATTTCGACATGGCCTCGCAGACATTCATCCTCACGGCAAATGAGGGGAACAAGGTTATCCTGTCGGACGGGCCGAACGTCTTCACCGGCTGCAAACTGACGGTTCACATGCAGACTGGCCAGGCGGAGCTTGAAAGCTGCGGCGGGCGTGTCCAAATTCAGCTCGATCCGAAATCGAAGCCGAATACACCGCAGCAGAAGCAGAACTGAGAAGCCGGCCTCCCACGTGAAATTATCATCGCTATCCACCATGTTCGGCAAGCCCGGGCCACAAGCTGCGGGTGCCGCCGACAAGAGCCGTTATCAGGGAACGTTGATCGCACGCGGTCTGACGAAGACCTATGCGACGCGGCGCGTCGTCAACGGCGTCTCGCTGGTGGTGCGCCGTGGCGAGGCCGTCGGCCTGCTCGGCCCGAACGGCGCCGGCAAGACCACCTGTTTTTATATGATCACCGGCCTTGTGCCGGTGGACGAAGGCACGATCGAGATCGACGGCAACGACGTCACGACCATGCCGATGTACCGCCGCTCGCGTCTCGGCGTCGGTTACCTGCCGCAGGAAGCCTCGATCTTCCGTGGGCTGACGGTGGAAGAGAATATCCGCGCCGTCCTCGAAGTGCATGTGAAGGACAAGGTCGAGCGCGAGCAGAAGCTGAACGAGCTGCTGGAGGAGTTCCATATCCAGAAGCTGCGCAAGAGTCCCGCCGTCGCCCTTTCCGGCGGTGAGCGCCGCCGCCTCGAAATCGCGCGTGCGCTTGCGACCGACCCGACCTTCATGCTGCTCGACGAACCCTTCGCCGGCGTCGACCCGATCTCGGTCGCCGACATCCAGAATCTCGTTCACCACCTGACGGCGCGCGGCATCGGCGTTCTCATCACCGACCACAATGTACGCGAGACGCTGGGTCTGATCGACCGCGCCTACATCATCCATGCCGGTGAGGTGCTGACCCATGGCCGGGCGAACGACATCGTCAACAATCCGGAAGTGCGCCGGCTCTACCTCGGCGACAATTTCAGCCTCTGATACCGGGTTCAGCCTCTGATACCGGGCGGCCCGCAGAAATTCACCTTGTCGGCATAGTTCCGCTTGACCAAATACAATAAAAAAGCAATTTTTGGGCCAACTTGGATTTCCGTGGCCTGAAGCCTTGATCGGACGCGGTTTCCCGGAGGAATCGAGGGGAGTTTCGCGTCCGTCATGGCACTGTCCGCCAATCTTTTCCTGCGCCAGACCCAGTCCCTGGTGATGACACCGCAACTGATGCAATCCATCCAGTTGCTGCAGATGACTCATTTCGAACTCAACCAGTTCATCGCCATGGAAGTGGAGAAGAACCCGCTGCTCGAATTTCCGTCGAATGACGGCGAGGCGGTCGGAGAACGTGGCGAAAGCGAAGATGAGCAGTATGCTCATCAGCCGGAGGATGCCGGGTCCGACGATGGCTATGACAACCGCGCCGAGGCGCTCTCCAGCGACTGGTATGACAATGGCGGCAGTGCAAGCACGAGCCGGCTGAACGACGAACTCGACGCCAATTACACCAATGTCTTTCCTGATGACGGCGCCCCGCAGCGCCTCGATGCGCCTGAGCTCGTCAGCCAGTGGAAATCGATGCCGGGCAGCGGCGAGGGCGCCGACTACGATCTCGACGATTTCGTCGCCGGCCAGGTATCGCTGCGCGATCATCTCGCCCAGCAGATCCCCTTTGTCCTGCCTGACATGGCCGACCGGCTGATCGCGCAGAATTTCGTCGACCAGCTCGACGACTGCGGTTATCTGCAGGCCGATATCGTCGAGGCGGGCGAGAGGCTGGGCACGAGCCTCGCACAGGCCGAGCGCGTGCTCGCCACCCTCCAGAGCCTCGATCCGCCGGGTGTTTTCGCCCGCAGCCTTGCCGAATGCCTGGCGATCCAGCTCAGGCAGAAGGACCGATACGACCCCGCCATGCAGGTTCTGGTCGAAAACCTCGAACTGCTCGCCCGGCGCGATTTCGCCACGTTGAAGCGGCTCTGCGGCGTCGACGAGGAAGATCTTCTCGACATGCTCGGCGAGATCCGCCAGCTCAATCCGAAGCCCGGCAGCGGTTTCGAGGCAGGTGTTTCCGAAGCGATCATGCCGGATGTGGTCGTCAGAGCCTCCTCGGAGGGCGGCTGGCTGGTCGAGCTCAATCCGGATACGCTGCCGCGCGTGCTGGTCAACCAGTCCTATTTTTCCCGGGTGACAAAGAACGGCGAGGATCACGCCTTCCTCTCCGATTGCCTGCAGACCGCCAACTGGCTGACGCGCAGCCTCGATCAGCGGGCAAAAACCATCATGAAGGTGGCAAGCGAAATCGTCCGCCAGCAGGACGCCTTCCTGCTGCACGGCGTCGACTATCTGCGCCCGCTGAACCTGAAGACGGTCGCCGAGGCGATCAAGATGCATGAATCCACCGTCAGCCGCGTCACCTCGAACAAATATATGCTGACGCCGCGCGGCCTCTTTGAACTCAAATATTTCTTCACCGTCTCGATCAGCGCCGTCGCTGGCGGCGACAGTCATTCGGCTGAGGCCGTACGTCACAAGATCCGTGCGCTGATCCTGCAGGAAAGCCCGGAGGCGGTGCTTTCCGATGACGATATTGTCGACATGCTGAAGAAGGGCGGCGTCGATCTCGCCCGCCGCACGGTTGCGAAATACCGGGAGGCGATGAACATCGCCTCTTCGGTCCAGCGCCGCCGTGAGAAGCGGGCGCTCGCCAAGGTCGCTGGCTTCTGACGCTGTCATGCTTCGACCTGGATCGAAGCATTCTGCCCGCAAATCCCGTTATTCCTCTCCAGCGCCCTGCGTCTTTTCAGACGCGCAACGGCGCTGCAACCCTTTGAATTTCTTGAACGAAGATCGAAATGCCGACGATAACGCCGCAAAATCCGAACCTTGCCAGGGAGCTTTTCCTGCTGCTGGTGCTGGCGACCCTTTGGGGTTCCTCCTATAGCTTCATCAAGATCGGCGTCGAGACGATTCCACCTATAACGTTGATCGCCGCCCGCACGCTGATTGCCGGCGGCATTCTGCTGGCCGTGCTGCGCCACCGGCGTGTCCGCCTGCCGCGCGATCGTGCGACCTGGCGGCGGTTTTTCGTTCAGGCCTGTCTGAACAGCGTCGTTCCCTTCACGCTGATCGCTTGGGCGGAACAGTCCGTCGATGCCGGATTGGCGGTGATCCTGAATTCGGCAACGCCGATCTTCACTTTCCTGCTGACCGTGCTGATCAGCCGCCATGAGCAGGTGACGCTGCGACGGCTTTTCGGCGTCATGGCCGGGCTTGCCGGCATCTGCCTCGTCATCGGCTTCGAAGCGCTCGGCGGTCTCGGCGAAAGCCTGATAGCGCAGCTCGCCATCATCCTGGCGACCATCTGCTATGCAGGTGCCGCGATTTTCAGCAAGAACTTCAAGGGGCTCGATCCCGCAGTGCCAGCGGCCGGCTCGCTGATCTCAGGCGCGGTCATTCTCTTGCCGATGAGCCTCGTCGTCGATCGGCCGTGGGAGCTCGATCCCTCGGCAGCATCGATGCTGGCGCTGCTTGCCCTCTCCGCTTTTTCGACGGCGCTCGCCTTTGCGATCTATTTCCGTCTCATTCAGACGCTGGGCTCGGTCGGAACCACCTCGCAAGCCTATCTCAGAGTTCCGATCGGTGTTGCGATCGGCATCGTCTTCCTCGGCGAAAGGCTGAGCTCGACGGCCTGGATCGGACTCGTCTGCGTCATAGCAGGCGTCGCTGCCATGACGATCCCCGCAAAGGTGAGCACAACGCAAGCGCGAAACGCGTAAAGTGGTTAGGTGGTGATTGGCGGCATGCGTTGCCCCGCAAGGTGTCCGACACACGTTGTCCGAGTGCCGCTGGGGGTGATTCGTCGCCCTATTGACTTTTCGGTAACCTATGGCTAGAAGCGCGCCGCAATCGGTGCCGTGAACGGCATCTGGAGTTATCCCCATCATCCCCAAGGCACCAAGGACCTGCAGGCCTAAGCCGATCTTGCTTGAGATTGCGCGAAGTGCTTGGATGAACCTGAGGCTTGGCGTAAACTGATACCCGCAAACGACCATAAGAAGGGAAACTCCATGAGTGTGCGTGTATCCGGGAAACATATGGAAATTGGTGAATCCTTCCGTCAAAAGATCGAGGACCAAATTGGTATGGCCATCACGAAATACTTCGACGGGGGATATTCCGGCCAGGTGACCGTGGAAAAGGCGAGTTCTCGTTACTCGGCGGATTGCAAGCTGCATCTCGACAGCGGGGTGGTGTTGCATGCGGCCGGCGAGGCGACCGACCCGCAGTTGGCTTTCGACGCCGCCTCCCAGCGGATCGAAAAACGGCTGCGGCGTTACAAGCGCAAGCTGAAGGACCATCACGCCGGAAACCATCTGAATGGTTTTGCAGAGGTCTCCTACACGGTTATGGATTCCGTTCCTGATCACGATGATGAAATCGCCGACGATTTCGCTCCGGCGATCGTCGCTGAAAGCACGAAGCAGCTGAAGACCATGTCGGTCGCCACCGCCGTGATGGCGCTCGACATGACCGACGAGCCGCTTCTCCTGTTCCGCAGCCCCGGCAAGGAACATCTGAACATCGTTTACCGTCGGCACGACGGAAATATTGGCTGGATCGATTCAGCCAGTATCAAAGGCTGAGATCAGGGTGGTGAGCGGCGGTATTGCCGCCGCTCCTTGCATTATCTGATCCCGGCGACAGAAGGAAAAAGAAATGGCATTGGCAGATTTGCTCCATCAGGATGCGATCATTCCCGCCCTCAGAGTAAATTCCAAGAAACAGCTGCTTCAGGAGTTGGCCGCAAGAGCCGCCAGGATCACCGGGCTTTCCGAACGGGAGATCTTCGACGTCATCCTGCAGCGCGAGCGCCTTGGCTCGACCGGCGTCGGCAACGGCATCGCCATTCCCCACGGCAAGCTGGTCAACATCCATTCGATCGTCGGCATCTTCGCCCGGCTGGAGCAGCCGGTCGATTTCGAGGCGCTGGACGACCAGCCGGTCGATCTCGTCTTCCTGCTGCTTGCGCCGGAAGGGGCGGGCGCCGATCATCTCAAGGCTCTGTCGCGGATCGCCCGCGTGCTGCGCGATCACGATCTGGTCGCCAAGCTGCGCGCCACCGATTCCTCCCAGGCGATCTATGCCTTTCTCAACGAAGAGCAGACGTCGAACGCTGCCTGACGCACGTCGCGCGATAACGCATCGATTCTCGAATGCAAAAAGGCGTCTGATCTCTCAGGCGCCTTTCGCATTATGATGCGCTGAACGATCAGAACTCTTCCCAGCTGTCCTGCGCCACGGCCGCGGATCCACGCGACGGGGCAACGGAGCGACGGACCGCCGGGGCGCTCACCCGAGGCGAAGGGGCCGCAGCTGCCGGCGCACGCATCTTTTGCGCGACGGAGGCAAGGGCTGCGGCGTTCCTCGAACCCGAGACATTGAAGCGGGTGGCGAGCGCCTTCAGCGTCTGCGCCTCGTCGTTGAGTGCGACGCTCGCCGCGGTCGCTTCCTCCACCATGGCCGCATTCTGCTGCGTCACCTGGTCCATCTGGTTCATGGCCTGGTTGATTTCCTTCAGGCCGACAGCCTGTTCGCTGGCGGATGCCGAGATCTGCCGGATGAGGTCGTTGATGCCCATCACCTGTTCGGCGATCTTGTGCAGCGTGCCGCCGGCGCGCCCGACGAGATCGACGCCTTCCTTGACCTGGACGGCCGAGGTGTTGATCAGCGTCTTGATTTCCTTGGCGGCATTGGCCGAACGCTGCGCGAGTTCACGCACCTCCTGGGCGACGACGGCAAAACCCTTGCCGGCTTCCCCGGCACGCGCCGCCTCGACACCTGCATTCAGGGCCAGCAGGTTGGTTTGGAAGGCGATCTCGTCGATGACGCCGATGATCCGCGAAACCTCCGTCGAAGATTGTTCGATCCCTTGCATCGAGGCAATCGCCTTCTGCACCACTTCGCCAGACTTTTCGGCATCCTGGCAGGCGAGGTTGACGTTCTCGGCTGCCGTGCGCGCATTCTCGGCGCTGGAATCGACCTGCGCGGTGAGCTCGTTGAGCGCGGCCGCCGTCTCTTCCAGGCTTGCTGCCTGCTGCTCGGTGCGCTTGGCGAGGTCCGAAGCGCTGTTGCTGATTTCACCAGTGCCGGAGCCGATGTTGGTGACGCTTAGGTTCATCGTGTTGATGGTCTCTTCGAGGCTCGCGAGCGCTGCGTTGAAATCCTGTTTCAGCTTGCCGTATTCACCGGGGAATTCGTCGGTGATGCGGTGACCGAGATTGCCCTGCGACAGCTCGGAAAGGCCGGCGCCGACGATCGAGACGATATGGCGCTGCAGCGACACCGATTCCTGGCGTTCCGATTCTGAGCGGCTGCGCTCGGTCTCGGCCGCCTGCCTCTCTCTGGCGGTTTCGTCTTCGAGGCGGCGGCTGTCGGCGAGCGTGAAGCGGAAGCCTTCCAGCGCCTTGGCGACCGAACCGACTTCGTCGCTGCGGTCCTGGGCGGAGACCGGTTCGCCATATTGGCCGTCGCTCAGCGCCTTGACGCTGGCGACGAGCCCGCCGAGAGGCCGCTGCACGAAAGAGCGGACGGCGAAATAGAGCGCCAGCATGACCGCACCAAGCACGATCAGCCCGTTGATGATCATCATGTAGGTCTGGTCTTGCACCGGCGCGTTGATCGCCGTGTGCGGCACGTCGACGAGCACGACCCAGGTGGCGTTGACGCCGGGAACCGCGAACGGATAGACGACGCGATCGAAGGGATCGAGGCCGTCATAGGTGAGGTTCCTGACGAGACCGGGCTGCTTGCTGGACAGCGCCGTCTTGACGATGTCGGCGCCCTCGCCGTCATATTCCTTGGTCATCAGGTCGGGGATCGGGGCGACGATCCAGTTGCCGGCCTGCGACAGCAGCGTGACGCGGCCCGAACCGAAAGGATGCAGTGCCTGCAGCTTGTCGGTCAGCGACTTCAGCGAAATGTCGACGCCGCCGACGCCGATCATCTTACCATCAGACATGACCGGATAGGCAATCGAGGTCAGCAGCGTCGGCACGTCTGTTCCCTCAGCCATATAGGGCGTGGTGATCGCGCCCTTGCCGCTGTCTGCGGCGAGCTTCCACCATGCGGCGGTATAATCATTGTCGAAGGTCGAATATTGGATGCCGCCGTCCTTGGTCTTCGACCAGTAGGGTGTGAAGGCGCCGTTCTTGTTGGTGCCTTCGTCATTATTGTTGGCGATCTCGGTGGTCTTGCCGTCAAGCGCGCCGAGCTGCTCGCAGAACCAGCTGCCGAAGGCGAAGGCATTCTGCTCGAGATTGGCCTTGAGCACATTGATCATGCCCTTGCGATCGAGCGACTTGCCTTCATGGCCGCGGCCGATGACGCCCGACATGGTGCGCGCGGCACTGGCGAGTTCGCCGACATTGGCGGCGATTTCATTGGCGATCGATTTTGCCTCGAGGTTGGCCTGATCCATTGTCAGCGTCTGGACGCGATCACGGGTCTGGTCGATGAGGAAAAAGTTCGAAACGATGAGAACAAGTGCGATGGCGATGCCGGTGATGACGATGAGTTTCGCGGCAAGCGATTTCATACGAAAAATGAACATGGGGTCCTCGGGCAAGGATGCGCCGAACGGGCATTCTCCGGCACAGGAGCAAAGGCTCGCCCCCTCATGAGGCAGCCGCCTACAGCGCCGCGCGTCTTTTCGAGAGCCGCAAAGGAGGCTGTAGCACTTTGAATCACTGCATAATTCCTTAAATCGATTCCGATTTAAGGAATTATGCAGTCGACGTCCGGAATCCGAAAGGCGGGAGGCGCCGGCGGCCATGAGGAACATCGCCGGAAATCTCTTAAATTTGAATAAAACTCTATCGATCGGGACCAGGAAAATCGCCGGAACGCCCTGAATTACAGGGAGATCCGTTGGCCGTTTCGCAAAGAGACGCGGCTATATCCTGTCTGCGACTTCCTCGCTCAAGGGGATCGACGGTTGCGCCCCGGCCTTGAGGCAGGCGAGCGAACCGGCAACCGCCGCACGGCGCAGCGCCGAGACAAAATCGAGGCCGTCGTCGAGGCTTGCAGCGAAATAGCCGCAGAAAGTGTCTCCGGCGCCGACCGTATCGACAGGTTCGATCTTGAGACCCTGCGCCCTTGAAATCGCCCCGTCGCGGATGGCGATGACCCCATCGCCGCCGAGCGTTACGATCAGCGTCTGGCCCGTCTCCACATGCAGGCGCACAAGGGCGGCCTCACGCGCTGCGGCGTCCATGCCTTCCTGTCCGGCCAGCCGCTCGAATTCGGTCTCGTTGGCAATGACGATATCGGCGAGCCGGCCGAGACGCGGGGCATCGGGGATCAGCGGCGCGAGGTTGAGGATGCTGGTGACGCCCTTGGCGCGGGCGGCCGACAGCGCGCGCTCGACGGCAGCAGCCGGCACTTCGAGCTGCAGCATCAGGATATCGCCTTCGTTCATGCGGCCGATCGCCGTCTCGGCATCGGCAGGTGTGACCTTGCCATTGGCGCCGGGAACGACGGCAATCATGTTTTCTCCGTCGCCGCCGACAAGGATCAGCGCCGTGCCTGTGGGACCGTCGACATGTTTGATCAGAGAAAGGTCGGTACCTGCATCATCGAGCAGGGCCAGCGCCTCCGCAGCGAAAGCATCCTTGCCGACGGCACCGGCCATGTGTACGTAGCGGCCGGCGCGCCGGGCCGCCAGCGCCTGGTTGGCGCCCTTGCCGCCGGCGGCCGTGGCAAAGCCGTTGCCGGCCACCGTCTCGCCGGGCTTCGGCAGGCGCTCGGTCGTGGCGATGAGATCCATGTTGATGGACCCGAAAACTGTGATCATGAATGTGTCCCGTCTTCTGGAGCCTGCAAGTGAAATCAGGCTCCAACTGTTTCATGCGGGCGAGACACTGCCCGAAGCGGTCACTCCTCGTCAACCACCCGGAGCTTGAGAAGACCGGTGCGGCTTTCCACCGATTTGGCCGCGGCTTCGCTGTCGCGGGCGGGCTTGGCATCGCCGCCGGCCTCGAATTCCAGCGCTTCGATCTTGGCGCCGCGCCTGGTGAGTTTGTCGGCTGACGTGACCACCATGTCGATATCCTTCTGCGCCATGGCGAAATGGCCCTGCAGCTTGCGCACCCGCTCATCGAGGCGGCTGAGATCGTCCATCAGGATTGCCACCTCGCCCTGGATAAGATGTGCCTGCGCCCGCATGCGCTGGTCCTTGAGCACGGCCTGGATGACCTGGATCGACAGCATCAGCAGCGACGGCGAGACGATGACGATGCGCGCGCGGTGCGCCTTCTGCACCACCGGTTCGAAGTGCTCGTGGATCTCGGCGAAGATCGATTCGGACGGCACGAAGAGAAAGGCCGTATCCTGGGTTTCCCCCTGGATCAGATATTTCTCGGAAATGTCCCTTATATGGACCTCCATGTCGCGGCGGAATTGCTGGCCGGCGATCTTGCCGGCCTCGGGGCTGCCGGCGTCGCGGATCGCGTTCCACGCTTCGAGCGGAAATTTCGCGTCGATCACCAGCGGCGGCGCGCCGTTCGGCATGCGGATCGTGCAGTCCGGCCGCGAACCGTTGGACAGCGTCTGCTGGAAGGCATAGGCGCCCATCGGCAGGCCGTCGGCGACGATCGTTTCCATCCTGGACTGGCCGAAGGCGCCGCGCGTCTGCTTGTTGGACAGAATGGCCTGCAGCCCGACGACATCCTTGGCGAGCGTCTGGATATTGTTCTGTGCGGCATCGATGACCGCCAGCCGCTCCTGCAGCCGCTGCAGGTTCTCATGCGTCGATTTCGTCTGCTCGGTGATCGTCGAGCTGACGCGCTGCGACATGCCGTCGAGGCGTTGGCTGATCGTCTGGTTGAGTTCGCTCTGCCGCGCGCCGAAGACCTCGGTCATCGCCGCGATGCGGCCCTGCATCTCCGCCTGGATCTTCAAAAGCTCTGCCATCCGCGCTTCGTTTTCCTCAGCACGAAAGCTCGCTTCCTCCGCCTGCTCGCGGCGAAGGCTGGCGCCGCGCAGGAGAAGCACGATCACCAGCACGAAGAGGACGGCGAGGGCCCCGCCGATAAGCGCCAGCATGGCCGGGCTGATCGAGGCAAGGGAAAGAGCGAGCGATTCGGAATGGATGGTCATGCCCCGAGCATAACAGAAGAAATGGCAATATATAGATCAAAACGTGAACGGAATGGGCGGCCCCCAATATCCTCGCAAGCTATCGCTCTTCCTCGCTCGGGGAGAAGAAATCGCCGTCCGATTTAACGATTGCTCAACCATATTGGCCAAAACCTGCGGCGCAGAAATTCCTTCCCGCGCGCGTCGCGCCAAGTACAGAGATCCCCATGACCGCCCAGCAGACCGACAGTGCCCTCAGGCAGCGCCTCGATTTCATCGAACTGGATGAGGCAGCGCGCAAGTCGATGCGGGATCTGCGCCCTGTCATATCAGAGCTGATCGGCGGCGCCCTCGATAAATTCTACGCCAAGATCGCCAAGACCCCCGCTGTCGCAGGCTTCTTCGCCGATAGGAACCATGTCGGCCATGCCAAGAAGCGCCAGCAGGATCATTGGGCCAATCTGGCCGGCGGCGCGTTCGACGAGAGCTATGTCAACGGCGTGACCGCGGTCGGCCGGACGCACGCCCGCATCGGGCTGGAGCCGCGCTGGTATATTGGCGGTTACGCCATCGTCATGTCAGAACTCGTCAAAGGCATCATGGAGAAGCAGTGGCCGTCGATGTTTGCGCGCCAGCAGGGCAAGCAGTTGGCCGAGAAGCTGTCGGCCGTCATCAAGGCCGGCATGCTCGACATGGACTATTCCATCTCGGTCTATCTCGAGACGCTCGAAGCAAAGCGCCGTGCCTTGGAAGAGGAGCGTGCCCAGGCCGAATCCGATCAGGCGATCGCGCTGGAGCAGCTGCGCCGCGGTCTGGAAGCGCTGTCGAACGGCGATCTCGAAGCCACCCTGCCGTCCGACCTGCCGGGCAATTTCCAGCAGATGGCCGAGGACTACAACCGCGCCGTCAGCGCCCTTCGCCAGTCCTTCGCGTCCGTGCGCGAGACTTCTGGCCATATCATGAGCGGCGCCGACGTCATTTCCAATGCAACCAACGATCTGGCGCTGCGCACTGCCCAGCAGGCGGCAGGCGTCGAGGAGAGTTCGGCCGCCCTGCAGCAGCTGTCCGTCAGCGTCGGCCAGACGGCCGCCAATGCCGAGAAGGCTTCGGACGCCGTGCGCGAGACGCAAGAGAAGGCGAAGAACTCCGGCGAACTCGTCACTAGCGCCGTCTCGGCGATGGCCGGCATCGAGAAATCTTCGACGGGGATCTCCAAGATCATCGGCGTCATCGATGAGATCGCCTTCCAGACCAATCTGCTGGCGCTGAACGCCGGCGTCGAGGCGGCCCGCGCCGGTGATGCCGGCAAGGGTTTTGCCGTCGTCGCCCAGGAAGTCCGCCAACTCGCCCAGCGCACCGCGGAAGCGGCCAAGGAGATCAAGAACCTGATCTCGCAGAGCTCGACCCAGGTCAATCAGGGTGTCGGCATCGTCTCCAGCACCGGTGAGGCGCTGAACGACATGATCAGTCGCATCGACATCATCAACCGTTTCGTCGCTGATATCGCCGCCGCCGCCCGCGATCAGGCGACCGGCGTCAACGAGGTCAGCGTCGCCGTCCGCAACATGGGTGCGATTACCCAGCAGAATTCGGACATGGTCGAGCACTCCTCAGCGGAAACCCGCCGCCTCAAGGACGAGGTGGAAACCCTGATCGAGCTGCTGCGGCGCTTCCGCGCCCGGCCGGATGGCCGTTCCGCCAGCGCTGCCCGCCGGGCGGCCTGAGGCGAATATGGCGAAATTCCAGGCGGGGATGCAAAAAAGCGTATTCCCCGCCTGCCGGATAATTCCATAGTCGGAAAAGATGGGTTATGGGAACGCCATGACCATCAAGCCACTCATCATTCTTCCCGATCCCGTTCTCCGCCAGCTGTCCAAGCCGATCGAGCGGGTGGACTCCGACCTGCAGCGTCTTGCCGACGATATGCTGGAAACCATGTACGACGCGCCGGGCATCGGCCTTGCCGCCATCCAGATCGGCGTGCCGCGCCGCATGCTCGTCATCGACATCTCGCGCGAGGGCGAGGAAAAGCAGCCGCAGGTCTTCATCAATCCTGAGATCGTCAAATCCTCCGACGAGCGCTCCGTCTATGAGGAAGGCTGTCTTTCGATTCCGGATTATTATGCCGAGGTCGAGCGCCCGGCTGTCGTCTCGGTCAAATATCTCGACCGCAACGGCAAGGAACAGACCGTGGAAGCCGACGGACTGCTCGCCACCTGCCTGCAGCACGAGATCGACCACCTGAACGGCGTACTCTTCATCGATTATATCTCGCGGCTGAAGCGGGAGATGGTCATCAAGAAATTCACCAAGGCGGCAAAGTCCAAGGCGCTCTGACGCTGCGTTGAAAATTCACCGGCCAGGCACTATGATATCACTGATATCATGACGGAGGTGCCGAATGGGTGATTTTCTGATCAGAAATATTTCCGAAGCAATGAAGCGAGACATTGCGGAATCGGCGCAGCGGAGCGGAAACAGCCTTTCTGACGAGGCCAAGGAGCTTCTGCGGGAAGCGCTGAAAAGAAAAACCGAAGCAAGGCCCGAGACCTTGTCGGCGTATGAAGCAATACGCGCCGCTTTCGTCAGCGAAAACGCAGTAGACAATGAATTCGCTGCAATCATGGACGAAATCGAGGCCGCGCGGAAAAAGGATTTCGGCCGACAGTTCGAGGATTTCGAATGATCGTTCTCGATACGAATGTGATTTCCGAGTTCGCCAGGCCATTGCCGAGTGAAAAGGTGAAGGCCTGGATATTGCGGCAGGATGGCTCGAGAATCTGGCTTTGCACGGTCGGTTTGACGGAGCAGATTCACGGAGCCGAAAGGGTTTTCTTGAAGACAGGATCGGACCGCTTCTTTCGCGCGATCGAGAATTTGGTGAAAGGCCAGTTTCGCGATCGTATCGTCGGCTGGGATTTGGAAACGGCTATGGCAACCGGTCGCTTGCGAGCGAAACGCGAAAGCATGGGGCGGCCTATTTCGGTCCAGGATGCTATGATTGCCGCCATCTGCCTTGCAAACGGCGCGACGCTTGCGACCCGCAACACCAGAGATTTCGAGGGGCTTGATCTCAAGCTCGTAAACCCGTTTGAAGACGGGTGATCCTCAATTGGCGAGATAAAATGTCTCTTCGCATCATCTTCATGGGAACGCCGGAGTTCTCGGTCCCGACCCTGCGCCTGCTCGTCGATGCCGGGCACAGGATCGTTGCGGTCTATACGCAGCCGCCGCGGCCGGGCGGGCGGCGCGGCCTCGATCTGCAGAAATCGCCGGTGCATCAGGCGGCCGAACTGCTCGGCCTCCCTGTCTTCACGCCGGTCAATTTCAAGGACCCCGAGGAGCGCGAGAGGTTTCGCGCTTTCAATGCCGATGTCGGCGTCGTCGTTGCCTACGGATTGCTGCTGCCGGAGGCGATTTTGAACGGCACCCGGGATGGCTGCTACAATGGTCATGCCTCGCTGCTGCCGCGCTGGCGCGGTGCTGCTCCGATCCAGCGGGCGATCATGGCCGGCGATACAAAGACCGGCATGATGGTGATGAAGATGGACAAGGGTCTGGATACCGGCGCCGTCGCACTGACCCGCGAGGTCGAGATCGCCCCGAATATGACGGCTGGCGAGTTGCACGACCGGCTGATGCTCGTGGGCGCCAAGGCGATGGCGGAGGCCATGGTGAAACTCGAGATGAACGACTTGCCGCTGACGCCGCAGCCGGAAGACGGCGTGCTCTATGCCGCCAAGATCGACAAGGCCGAGACGCGCATCGATTTTTCCAGGGATGCCAAGGACGTGCACAATCACATCCGCGGCCTGGCGCCGTTTCCGGGGGCCTGGTTCGAGCTCGAAATCGGCGGCAAGCCGGAGCGGGTGAAGGTGCTGGCTTCCGAACTGGCTGAGGGGCAGGGTGCTGCCGGGCAATTGCTGACGGATGATCTCGTGGTCGCCTGCGCTTCGGGCGCGGTGCGGCTGATCAGGCTGCAGAAGGCCGGCGGCAAACCGCTGGCGGCGGCCGATTTCCTCAGGGGCACGCCGCTTGCGGCGGGCACGAGGCTTACCTGATGCCGCGTTTCCGCATGACCGTCGAATATGACGGCGGCCCCTATGTCGGCTGGCAGCGGCAGGAGAACGGGCCCTCGGTGCAGGGCGCGATCGAGGCCGCGGTGTTGTCGCTGACCGGCGAGACGGTGTCGATCCGCGGCGCCGGACGCACTGATTCCGGCGTCCACGCCATGGGGCAGGTGATCCATGCCGATCTTTCGAAGCAATGGTCGCCCTACCAGCTGCAGAATGCCTTGAACGCGCATCTGAGGCTCGCTGGCGAGCGCGTCTCCATACTCGACGTTGAGGCGGTTGCCGATTTCTTCGATGCGCGCTTTTCGGCGCTGCGGCGCCATTACCTCTATCGCATCGTCAGTCGCAAAGCGCCGCTGGCGCTCGAAGCCGGTAAGGCCTGGTGGGTGCCGAAGGTGCTCGATCACGAGGTTATGCACGCTGCCGCCCAGAGGCTGGTCGGCAGGCACGATTTCTCCACCTTCCGCGCCGCCCATTGCCAGGCAAACAGCCCGGTGCGCACGCTCGACCGGCTGGATGTGACGCGCAACGGCGAGCTGATCGAGATCCGCGCCACGGCGCAGAGTTTTCTCCACAACCAGATCCGTTCCTTCGCCGGCACGCTGAAGCTCGCCGGCGAAGGCAAATGGACGCCCGATGATGTCGAGGCGGCGCTTAAGGCGCGCGACCGCAAGGCCTGCGGCCCGGTGGCGCCGCCGGACGGACTCTATTTTATGCAGGTGGATTATCCCGAGGTGATCGTCGATCGCCGAAGGCCGGTCACCGATACCGATGATGATCTGTCATGAAAATACCGCTCCAGCAGGAGCCTGATCAGGCGGGATAGATGCCGAGGAAGTGCTGCAGATATTCCGAAAGGATCATCGATGGCACGAGCAGCACCAGTGTCAGCGCCCCGACCATCAGCGCGTGACCGTGGCAGATCATCCGGAGGATGCGCGCCAGCACGAAGACCTGCGCCAGCATGAAGGCGAGCAGCAGCAGCGAGACGAGGCCGACGGAGCCGGGCAGGAAGAACACCAGCGCCAGCAGCAGCCCGTTAATATAGGAGAGCGGCACGCCGAGCCAGTTGACGCTGACGACGACCGGGGCGAAACGCTCGCCCATGCGGACGGCAAGCAGCAGCAGTCCGGCAAAGACCAGCGGCACGAACCAGTTGGCGACCTCGACGAGGCCGAGCCTGATATAGAAGGCAAAGTCGACATCGGCTTCCGGCGGCATCGACCGCAGGAAGGCCTGCCGCCACCAGAGCCAGGAAATACCCATCGGCGGCAGGCACCAGAGCATTGCCCAGAACGAACGGTTGACCCCGCGCTCGGACATATCGAGGTAGCGGAAGCCGCGCGGATCCAGCCGGATCAGCAGCCAGAGGCCGGCCAGGTAATATTGAACCTCCCTAAAGCCCGGCATTGGCGAACCAGCGGGCGATGAAGGTTTCGTAGATCGCCGTCAGCGTCTCTAGATCGGCGACAGCCACGCGCTCGTCGACCATGTGCATCGTCTGGCCGACGAGACCGAACTCGACGACCGGGCAATAATCCTTGATGAAGCGCGCATCCGATGTGCCGCCGGTGGTCGAAAGCCGCGGCGACTGGCCGGAAACGCTTTCGACGGCTGAAGACAGCGAAGCGATCAGCGCATTGTTGCGTGTCAGGAAGACATGGCTCGGCCGATCGGCCCAGACGATATCGTAGGCCACCGGTTCGCGGCCCGGCCGCAACGCGCCATCCCGGGCGGCAACGTCCAGACGGCGCAGGATTTCGGCACGCAGCGTTTCGACGGTCCAGCTGTCGTTGAAGCGGATGTTGAAGCTTGCCGATGCCTTGGCCGGAATGACGTTGGTCGCCGGATTGCCGACATCGACCGTGGTCACTTCGAGGTTCGACGGCTGGAAATCGTCGGTGCCGCCGTCAAACGGCGGGTTCATCAGCGCGTGAGTGAGCTGCAGCATGCCGCGCACCGGATTGTCGGCAAGATGCGGATAGGCGGCATGGCCCTGGACGCCGTGAACGGTGATTTTACCCGACAGCGAGCCACGCCGGCCGATCTTGATCATGTCGCCGAGCCTGTCCGGATTGGTCGGCTCGCCGACCAGGCAGGCATCCCAGCGTTCGTCGCGTTCGGCCGCCCATTGCAGCAGCTTGATCGTGCCGTTGATCGCCGGCCCTTCCTCGTCGCCGGTGATCAGGAAGGAGATCGAGCCGTTGGGCGGCCCGTTTTTCTCGATATGCCGGGCGACGGCGGCGACGAAACAGGCGATGCCGCCCTTCATGTCGACGGCGCCGCGGCCGAAAAGCTCGCCCTTGGAAATCTCGGCGGCAAACGGCGGATGCGTCCAGGCAGCTTCGTCGCCGACCGGCACGACATCGGTATGGCCGGCAAACATCAAATGCGGGCCATCCTTGCCGAGGCGAGCATAGAGGTTTTCGATGTCGGGTGTCCCGGCCTCGCTCGCCTTCACCCTGTCGACCGAAAAGCCGAGCGGCGCAAGCATTGCCTCCAGCGCCGATAGTGCGCCGCCTTCGGCGGGCGTCACGGACGGGCAGCGAATCAGCGTCTGAAGATTGGCGACGGGGTCGGTAGCGGTCATGGCGGTCGAACTATCCGGCGGGAATGGCAAAGACATGGCAAGGCGGGGCCGCCTCGCGTAAAAAGACGCCGTCTATTTACCGGATCAACGTCCCGGTGTCATCAATCTCTGAGCAGCTCGTTGATGCCGGTCTTCGAGCGAGTCTTCTCATCGACACGCTTGACGATGACGGCGCAGTAGAGATGCGGCGCCGGCTGGCCGTTGCCCATCGTCGCATTGCCCGACGGCATCGAGCCGGCGACGACGACGGAATAGGGCGGCACTTCGCCGTAGGTCACCTCGCCGGTGGCGCGGTCGACGATCTTGGTCGACTTGCCGATATAGACGCCCATGCCGAGCACCGAGCCTTCGCGGATGATGCAGCCTTCGACCACCTCGGAACGGGCGCCGATGAAGCAATTGTCCTCGATGATCGTCGGGCCAGCCTGCATCGGTTCCAAGACGCCGCCGATGCCGACGCCGCCGGAGAGATGCACATGCTTGCCGATCTGCGCGCAGGAGCCGACCGTTGCCCAGGTATCGACCATCGTGCCTTCGCCGACATAGGCGCCGAGATTGACGAAAGAGGGCATCAGGATCGCGTTCGGGGCGATATAGGCCGAGCGGCGCACGACGCAGTTCGGCACGGCGCGGAAGCCGGCAGCGCGGAAGTGGTTCTCGCCCCAGTTTTCGAATTTCGAAGGAACCTTGTCCCACCAGCTCGAGTTGCCCGAGCCGCCCTTCACCACATCCATGTCGTTGAGCCGGAAGGACAGCAGCACGGCCTTCTTCAGCCATTGATTGACCGTCCAGGCACCGTCGGCGGAGCGTTCGGCGACGCGGGCCTGGCCGGCATCGAGCAGATCGAGTGCTGATTCGACCGCATCGCGAACCTCGCCCTTCGTCGACGTGTTCACATTGTCGCGATTGTCGAAGGCGGCTTCGATGATCTTTTCGAGGGATGCGAGGTCGGTGGCGCTCATGAGAATTCCTTAAACTTCGATCTTTATCGTGGAGACGGGGTGTCTCCGGAAGTGCGGTTGGCGGGGTTTACCCTGCTCTACAGCATGAAGCCGTAGAACGGAATGATTTTTCCGACAAGATCATACCTGGATTCAAGGCGTTGTAGCGACATATCCGGCTTCGTAGCCGGCAATACCGAAAGGCATTTCGACATGGCGAAGGGACGAAACGGCGGTTCGCGGCGCAAGGATGGCGTATGGGACCCGCTGAAGAGCAGCTCGACCGATAGGCAGCGCGCCGAAGCCGTGCCGAAGACGCCGCAGACGATGTCGCCTGCCTACCGCCTTGCCTATGTCGACGAGGATTTCCTCTGCCGCGAGGAGCTGCGGCCGATCCGCCTGCAGCTGGAACTGATGAAGCCGGAGATGATGCTGACCGAACGCGGCATCAAGTCGACCGTCGTCATGTTCGGCGGCGCCCGCATTCCCGCCCCCGGTCAGAGCGCCTGGGCGGCCCGTAACGATATCCAGCGCGTCAACCTGGAGGCCGCTTCCGTCTATTATGACGAGGCGCGCAAATTCGCCCGGCTCTGCTCGAAATATTCGGCCACCTTCAATTTCCACGAATATGTCATCGTCACCGGCGGCGGCCCCGGCGTGATGGAGGCCGGCAATCGCGGCGCGGCCGACGAGGGTGCCCCTTCGATCGGCCTCAACATCGTGCTGCCGCACGAGCAGGCGCCGAACGCCTATGTCACGCCGGAACTCAGCTTCAACTTCCACTATTTCGCCATCCGCAAGATGCACTTCATGGTGCGCGCCAAGGCGATCGCGGTCTTTCCCGGCGGCTTCGGAACGCTCGACGAATTCTTCGAATGCCTGACGCTGATCCAGACCGGCCGCATGGAGCGCCTGCCGCTGATCCTCTTCGGGGAGGCGTTCTGGCGGAGCATCATCAATTTCGACGCATTGGCGGAATTCGGGACGATTGCGCCCGACGACGTCAAGCTGATCAGCTTCGTCGACACCGCTGAAGCCGCTTGGAAGATCGTCCAGGATTTCTACGAACACCGCGAATAGGCGCTTCGGAGGGACGAGCTGCAGAGCCTCTCCCCGCTGAGGCGGGGAAAGGCAAGGGGAAGTCGCCATCCTGTTCTAGAGCAACGGCCGGTCCGGCATGTCGTCGATCGAGATGACGCCATCCTTGTTGCGGTCCATCCGGGTGAACAGCTTGTCGAAGGCGGTTTCAGCTTCCTGTTTGGAAATCTGACCGTTCTGGTCGGTGTCGATCCGTTGCATCATCATCGAGGCGCGCATGAAATTGCCGCCATGGCGCATCCAGCGATGCCCGTCACGACCATCGTGACCTTCGCGAGGCGGCCGTCCCTGGTCGTTATTGTCTGGCGTCGCGGCTGCGGCATTCGCATCCTTATTTTCGCCGGCCTCCTGCTTGCGCTGATCTCTCATCGCCTGCATCTGCGTTTTCCGATACTCACGGATTTCGCCCGGGGTCAGCGAACCGTCCTTGTTGGTATCGATCGCGGCGAAGATCTTGTCGAGGCCGGCGGTCGCCTCGTCCTTGGAGACCTGTCCATCCTTGTTCGTATCGAATTGCTTCAGCATGCGGACATAGGTGATTTCGCGGAAGGCTGCAGGCCCCGGACCGTGCCTGCCGGGGTGCTGACGCGGCCCGTCACCGGGTGCGGCAAAAACTGCCCCGGCGGCTGCGCCGAAGATGAGGGTGGAGGAAAGCGCTGCCAGTATCAGCTTGTTGCGGTACATCATGTTTGCCTTTCGTAAGGTGTCCCCTCACGAAAGAAGATATGGCCGCAGGCCCGGAAGACCCAGTTAAACATCGGTAAGCTGAGTGAAAACTTCGTAATGCTTCAGCCGGTAATCTTGCGGAGAAAAGCGGCGAGATCGTCGGTGACGAAATCGATGTGATCCTCCTCGCCGCTGGTCTTTTCCCACCATTCGACCACCGTCTCTTCCAGATTGCGCGGCACGAGCAGCACGGTCTGCATGCCGAGCGCTTTGGGCACCGTCAGGTTGCGCGGCAGATCCTCGAACATGGCGGCCTTGGTGGTTTCGACCCGCTTCAGCGCCGCGAACTTGTCGTAGGTCGCCTGCGCCGGCTTCGGCACGTAATCGGCGGCGACGATATCGAAGATGTCGTCGAAATGCTCGAGAATGCCGAGCGCCTCCGCCGTCATTTCGGCATGCTTGACGCTGCCATTGGTGAAGATGAACTTGCGCCCCGGCAGCGCCTTGATTGCCTCGCCGAGTTCCGGCTGCGGCGTCAGCGCCGTGTAGTCGATCGCATGTGCCTTTTCGAGGAAGTCGTTCGGGTCGATGCCGTGATGGATCATCAGGCCCTGCAGCGTCGTGCCATGCTCGAGGTAGTATTGCTTCTGCAGCTTGCGCGCCTCTTCCCGCTCCATCTGCAGGAGTGCCGCGACATAGGCGGTCATGTTCTTGTCGATCTGCGCGAAGAGATTGACATGATGCGGATAGAGCGTGTTGTCGAGGTCGAAGACCCAGTCTGTGACGTGCTCGAAATCGGTTTTATCAGGCGTGCGGTCGATCTTGGTCATGGCGGTCTTATGGCACGGCTTATCCGCCAAGGAAATCGACAAGAAAGAATAGACGCCCGATTTTCGGCGGACGGCGCGGGGGCGGGATGCTAGAAAGCGGTCATGCTTTTCGAACGCCCCGACGATGATACGCTCTATGATGCCCTGATCGCGCGCAGCGCCGATTATGAGGGGCAGGCCTATGTCTGCGTCAAGACGACAGGCATCTTCTGTCGTCTGACCTGCCCGGCACGCAAGCCGAAGCGGGAAAATACGCTCTTTTTCGATACGATCGCCGCCTGCATGCATTCCGGCTTCCGCCCGTGCCAGCGCTGCAGGCCGCTGGAGCAGCCGGGCAGGGAGCCAATCGTCGACGAGCTGCTTGCCGCTCTCGACCGCGAGCCGCAGCTGCGCTGGACCGAAGATGAGCTCGTGCGCCGCGGCCACGATCCCTCAACCGTGCGTCGCGCCTTCAAGCGGGCGCTCGGCATGACCTTCCACGATATCGTCCGCTATCGCCGGTTGGGCGAGGCGGCCCGGCAACTGGCTGATGGCGCGCGCGTCATCGATGCGCAGCTTGAGGCGGGATATGAATCTCCAAGTGGTTTCCGGACGGCTTTTCAGCGGCTCGTCGGCAAGGCGCCGGCGCTCTCGCAGAACCGTGAACTTCTCTTTACCGACTGGTTCGAGACACCGCTCGGGCCGATGGTGGCCGTTGCTGACCGGACGCATCTGCATCTTCTCGAATTCCACGACCGTAAGGCACTGCCGACCGAGCTCGAGGCGCTACAGAAGCGCGTCCGCTCCTCGGTTGCGATCGGCCGCACGCCGGCGATCGACCAGATCGAGGCGGAGATCCGGGATTATTTCGAAGGGCGGCTGACAGTCTTCAAGACGCCGTTGGCGCTCGGCGGCGCACCCTTCGAAAAACATGTCTGGGCAAAGCTCATGGATATCCCTGCCGGCCAGACGCGCGCCTATGGCGATCTTGCAAGGGAGATGGAAAGGCCGGAGGTCGTGCGTGCCGTCGGCCGCGCCAACGGCGCCAATCAGCTTGCCATCGTCGTGCCCTGCCATCGCATCCTCGGCGCTGACGGTTCGCTGACGGGATATGGCGGTGGGCTCTGGCGCAAGCAATGGCTGCTGCGGCATGAAGAGAAGATCAGCGCACAAGCACCCAACATGGAGGAGACGGCATGAACCAGACTGAAAAGGCCAAGGCATTCGGAGCATTGCACCGTAAGGGCGACCCGGTTGTTCTTTACAATATCTGGGATGCCGGCACGGCCAAGGCCGTCGCCGATGGCGGCGCTAAGGCGCTTGCGACGGGAAGCTGGTCGGTGGCCGCTGCTCATGGTTATGCCGACGGCGAGAAGCTGCCGATGTCGGTGCTGGTCGAAACGGCGAAGTCCATCACTGCTGCGGTCGATCTGCCGCTTTCGGTCGATTTCGAAGGCGCCTATTCGGCCGAACCTACGGGAGCGGCCGCCAACGTTGCCAAACTGGTGGAGGTTGGCGCTATCGGCATCAATTTCGAGGATCAGGTGCTCGGCGGCGATGGCCTCTATCCGGTGGAGAGGCAGACGGCCCGCATCCGCGCCATTCGCGAGATGGCGGAGGGCAAGAATATCCCCTTCTTCATCAACGCCCGCACCGATCTCTTCCTGGCCGAGAGCGATCTTTCCAAACATGCCGGTCTGGTGGACGAGGCGATCGAGCGAGGCAAGGCCTATGCGGCCGCAGGCGGCAGCGGCTTCTTCGTTCCTGGCTTGATCGATCCCGCCTTGATCGAGAGGATCTGCGCCGCATCGCCGTTGCCGGTCAACATCATGATGCGGACAGGTGCCCCTGATGTGAAGACGCTGGCCAAGCTCGGCGTCGGCCGCGTCAGTTATGGTCCGGGGCCTTACCGGTCGATGATGGAAAAGTTGAAACAGGAGGCGGCGGCGATTTATAGCCTGCTCTGACGTCGAATGCCCGAGGGCCGCAGGTCTGGTGCGAAAGGCTGCAGCCCGCAATGAAATCCCGTTCCGCTCAGGAACGGAAGCGCAGATTTCGCCGGCTGAGCTGGCTGACCGAGGTGCAGCCCATCAGCTTCATGCCGCGCTCGATCTCGGTGCGCATCGTCTCCAGCGCCCGTTCGACGCCGGGCTGTCCGGCAGCGGCAAGCGGGAAGAGATAATAGCGCCCGAGCCCGACGGCCTTCGCCCCCAGCGACAGCGCTTTAAGAACATGCGTTCCCCGCTGCACGCCGCCATCCATCATCACGTCGATCCGGTCGCCCACGGCGTCGACGATCTCGGCCAGTTGGTCGAATGCGCTGCGCGAGCCGTCGAGCTGACGTCCGCCATGATTGGAAAGCACGATGCCGCTGCAGCCGATCTCGGCCGCGCGCTTGGCGTCTTCGACCGACATGATGCCCTTCAGGCAGAATGGCCCGCCCCATTCGCGCACCATCTCTGCCACGTCGTCCCACGACATCGAGGGGTCCAGCATCTCGGTGAAGTATCGGCTGATCGACAGCGCGCCGCCATCCATCTTGACGTGGTTTTCGAGCTGCGGCAGCCGGAAACGCTCGTGCGTCAGCCAGTCGATCGCCCAGGAAGGCTTGATCGCGAACTGGGTCATGCCGGCAAGATTGAGCTTGAAGGGAATGGCAAAGCCGGTGCGCTTGTCGCGCTCGCGGTTGCCGCCGGTGATGCTGTCGACCGTCAGCATCATTGCCTGCACGCCGGCATTTTTCGCCCGCGCCATCATCTCGCGGTTGAGGCCGCGGTCCTTGTGGAAATAGAACTGATAGACTTGCGGCCCGTTGCTGATCTTTCTGGCTTCCTCCAGGCTGATCGTGCCGAGCGAGGAGACGCCGAACATCGTGCCGTGTTTTGCCGCCGCCGCCGCGACCGCCCGCTCCCCCTGGTGGTGAAAAAGGCGCTGCAACGCCGTCGGTGAGCAATAGACCGGCATTGCGAGCTTCTGCCCCATGACGGTCACCGACATGTCGACCTCGGCCACACCGCGCAAAACGTCGGGCACCAGATCGCAAGCCTCGAACGCCGCCGTATTGCGCCGGTACGTCACCTCGTCATCGGCACCGCCGTCGATATAGTCGAATATCGGCCCGGGAAGACGCCGTTTGGCCATGCGCCGGAAATCGTGAAAATTATAGCAGTCTGTCAGGCGCATTGCTTTCCTCGATACCCTGTTCCCGTGTCAGGAAGATCCGCCCTTGGCAAGTGAAGGGCGCAGCCTG
This sequence comes from Rhizobium beringeri, assembly GCF_004306515.1. Lineage (NCBI taxonomy): Bacteria > Pseudomonadati > Pseudomonadota > Alphaproteobacteria > Hyphomicrobiales > Rhizobiaceae > Rhizobium > Rhizobium beringeri. The sequence continues at coordinate 70,111 of NZ_SILG01000001.1, forward strand.
GTTCAGGGAACGATCAGCGTTCCGACGCCGTGCTCGGTGAAGATCTCGAGCAGCACGGAATGGGCGGTCTTGCCGTTCAGGATGACGACGCCCTGCACGCCGGCCTTGATCGCATCTATGCAGGTCTCGACCTTCGGGATCATGCCGCCCGAAATCGTACCGTCGGCAATCAGCGCATGCGCTTCGGCGACGGAAAGCTCCTTGAGGAGCTGGCCGTTCTTGTCGAGCACGCCCGGCACATCGGTGAGGAACAGCAGACGGGTGGCGTTCAGCGCCCCGGCAATGGCGCCGGCGAAGGTATCGGCATTGATATTGTAGGTGGCGCCGTCACGGCCAGGCGCCACGGGGGCGATGACCGGGATCATCTCGGAGCGGGCGAGCAGATCGAGCAGCGTGCGGTCGACCTCGACCACTTCGCCGACGAAGCCGAGATCGAGCACGCGCTCGATGTTCGAATCCGGATCCTTGACGGTCTTGCGCGCCTTTTCGGCGAAGACCATGTTGCCGTCCTTGCCGCAAAGGCCGATCGCCCATTCGCCGGTCTGGTTGATGAGGGCGACGATTTCCTTGTTGATCGAGCCGGCGAGCACCATCTCGACGATCTCGACCGTCTTCTGGTCAGTGACGCGAAGCCCGCCCTCGAATTTCGATTCGATGCCCATCTTGCTCAGCATGGCACCGATCTGCGGGCCGCCGCCATGAACGACGATCGGGTTGACGCCCGATTGCTTCAAAAGGGCGATGTCGCTGGCAAAGGCCTTGCCGAGCTCGGGATTGCCCATGGCGTGGCCGCCATATTTCACGACAATCGTCTTGTTCTCGTAACGCTGCATGAAGGGCAGTGCCTTGGCCAGAAGCCGTGCCTGCATTTCGCTTTCGGTTTCGTTCATGGGAACCCCGCAGAATTGTTCGCGGCCTTTTATCGCAAGTTTCTGACTGAGGGAATAATCCAGAGGGCAATAGTTTTTCGTATCTGGCGCGGAGCCGGACGCCGTTACGGTCTGGCGCACGCAAGCTTGAGATGAGGAACGGCATGCAAGGCGATGACATCGCAGACCTGATCGGCCGCGTTGCACTCGGCGACCGCAGGGCTTTCGTGGCCCTCTACAATCAGACCGGACCGAAACTTTTCTCGATCTGCCTGCGTATCTTGAAGGATCGCACGGAAGCCGACGAGGCCCTGCAGGAAGTCTATATCAGCATCTGGCAGCGCGCTCGCAGCTTCTCCGTCGCCTCGGGTTCGTCATCGGCATGGCTCGCCGCGATTGCCCGCAACCGGTCGATCGATGCGCTGCGGGCGCGCAAGCCCGTCGCCGACGAATTGGACACGGTCTATGATCTTGCCGATGCCGGGCCCGACCCGGAAATGCAGACGGTGACGAAGGATGAAGGAAGGCGGATTGACACCTGCATGGAAGAGTTGGAAGCTGATCGTGCGGTCGCGGTGAAACGGGCTTATGTCGAAGGGCTGAGCTATCAGGAACTGGCCGATCAGTTTGGTGTCCCGCTGAACACGATGCGGACCTGGCTCAGGCGCAGCCTCTTGAAACTGAGAGAGTGCATGGAACGATGACATCGCCCGACAAAAGCAAGGGAGACCGCTCCCGCGACGAGGTTCTCGCCGGCGAATATGTGCTTGGCGTCCTGTCGCTGCAGGATCGCCGGGTGGTGGAAGAGCGCATGCGCCACGATCGGCCCTTCGCTGCGATCGTCAGCCGTTGGGAAACCAACCTCTCCTCCTTCAACGACGAGTATGAAGCCGCCGCTCCGAACCGGGAAACCTTCAAGCAGATCGAGGCGCGGCTTTTCGGCGATGGCCAAAAGCCCGCATCCTTTTCGCAAGGGCTCTGGAATTCCGCCGTTTTCTGGCGCTCGCTGAGCTTTGCCTGCATCGTCGTCGCCGTCAGCGCCGTCATCTTCGCCTCCGGCGTGGTGCCGGAGCCGCAGGGACCGGCACCGCTGGTAGCCTCGCTTTCGGGCCAGAACAGCACCATCAATCTTCTCGCCTCCTATGAGATGCAGAGCGGCCGCCTGAAGATCGTGCCGGTCGCCGCCGGAAAGCCGGAGGAGAAGTCGCTGGAACTCTGGCTGGTACCGGGCAGCGGCATGACGAGATCGCTCGGTGTGTTCCAGCCGGGCGAAAGCGGCGAACTTGTAATTCCCGCCGATCTGCGCAGCCAGGTCGCCGATGGCGCAACGCTTGCCGTGAGCCTTGAACCCTTCGGCGGCTCGCCGACCGGACAGGCGACCGGTCCGGTGATCGCAAGCGGCCCCCTGCACCGACCCTAATCGCACCGGCCATGATCGTGCCGACATCATCGTGCCAGTCGTCAATCAAATTTCTCCTGTCTGAAACTCTTCGGCGTAGCCCTCCGTAGTTCGAATTGTCCGGACGACGCTCAGGCATAAAGCCCGCGGATGGTGTCCGGTGAGGAGAAAATCATGATCAAGTCCGTATTTCGCGGCTTCGCGCTCGCCACTGCCATGTCCGCCGTCGCCTTTGCCGCCGCCAAGAACCCGGTGGTCGGCGGCGCTGCGATGTTCGATAGCAAGAACATCATCGAGAACGCCGTGAATTCCAAGGATCACACGACGCTGGTCGCCGCCGTCAAGGCCGCCGGCCTGGTCGGCACGCTCGAAGGCAAGGGCCCCTTCACCGTCTTTGCGCCGACCAACGAAGCTTTTGCCGCGCTGCCGAAGGGCACCGTCGATACGCTGCTGAAGCCGGAAAACAAGGCGACGCTGACCAAGGTTCTGACCTGCCACGTCGTTGCCGCCGATGCGATGGCCAAGACCGTTGCCAAGATGATCAAGGATGACGGCGGCGAGCACGACATCAAGACCGTCGGCGGCTGCGTGCTGAAAGCCAAGGAGAGCATGGGCAAGATTACGCTGACCGATGAAAACGGCGGCGTCTCCCATGTGACGATTGCCGACGTCAAGCAGTCGAACGGCGTCATCCACGTCGTCGACAAGGTGCTGCTGCCGAAGATGTAAGCCCGCTCGTATCGACAGACGCATTGGGGCGCTCTTGGGGGCGCCCCAAACACACATTGATGTGGTGGCTAGCGCACAAAGGATTACGCGCAGATTCAAAGTGATAGAGCGTCCTTAGCGCGTCTGAAAAGACGCGCGGCGCTCTATCGGGCCGCTTCAACTCTGGGGAAGACGAGGGAGACACTCATGCCGGTGTCAGGGGACGAGCTCACTTCAACCTCGGCGCGGGCATTCTGTCTCAGCGACTGTACGATCATCGCGCTCAGCTTTCCCGGCTGCGGCCAGGTCACATCCTGGGGAAGACCGACGCCGTTATCAGCAACGGTGATCCTGCAGCCGGTATCGCTGACGACACAGCGGAGCGTGATTTCGCCGCCATCACGCCCCACGAAGGCATGCTTCAGCGTATTGGTGAGGAGTTCGTTGATGACGAGACCGGCCGGCATGGCGACATCGACCGAAACCGGCCAGGTATCGACCTTCATGTCCAGCCGGATCCCTTCCACCGCGTGGGCCGCCATCACCGAGGCGGCAATCTGGCTGACATAGGTGCCAAGATCGACTGTGGCGCCTTTCTCTTCGTCTGACAGCGAGCGATAGAGCAGGGCCAGGGCTTCAATCCGCCCGGCAAGCCGTGCAAACCTTTCGCTTTCCTCATTCTGTTGAGCATTGCGCGCCTCCATGCGGATGAGCGCCGTGATCATCTGAAGATTATTCTTCACGCGATGCTGAAGTTCCCGCAGAAGGACATCTTTCTCCGTCAGCAGTTCGCTGAAGCTCTCGGCGGCCGTCGCCTCATTGCGGGCAGCAAAGGCCACCAATCGGAAAAGCGGCGTGTCATCATCGTCGACGATCGTATTCGACCAGACATCGATAATGACGGTGCTCTCGGGTTCGGCCACCAGCGAGAAGGCACCAATATACTCTTCCGCAGAGGTCACAGCGGCCGTGAGCGGCACCTCTCCGGAGACAGCGGTGGACTTCAATTCAATTTCCGGCCAGGGTTTTCCCTGGACCTCGGTTGCCTCAAGCGCCGTCAGACGTTCGAATTCGAGGTTGACGTAAATCAGCGGCTCGTCGCCACCGAGTTCGGAGACAGCCACCGCGAATGGCACATGATCGAGAAAGTGTCGAAACCGGTCGTCATCAAGGGCTTCGGCAAGATGGGGCAAGTTGCCGACGCCTTCCGGCGAAATCGGCTGGTCTTTGCTATCGGTCATCAAATATTACTCTTGGACGCGGCTGCTCCCGCACGGCAGGAGAACTAGGGTTGCTTTAAAAACTGCGGGGACGCAAGCGTTGATCGGCGGCACGTCCATTGATTGCCGGCCACAGGGTGATTTAAGCCCGGTCATAGGTAAATGACGTCAGCAGGGTCGTGACGAAATTGCTCGCCCTTTCCTTGACCAGGACTTCCGTCCATTCATCTGTCCCGCGCAGCCGCAAATCCGTGTAAATGCTGTCGACGGCCGCTTCTTCGATGCGCTTGATATGGGTCCTGAACGACGCTTCGCCGCCGCCGTGATACATGTCTCTGATCACCATGCGCAGGATCTCCTGAATGGCGATCTGCCAGGCCGTATTGATCGATTGAAGTTCGTTCGCAGTCTCTGCCATTGACGCTTCCTTGGTGCGAGTGAATGCCAGCACGGCTTCGGCCACGCTGCAGCGCGCGATCTGCAAGCCCGTCATTTCAGACGCGGTTTAAATCTCGAGCCTTGTCGATCGGCTTGTGATCTCAGCGGGCCCTGGCGCGTTTGGCAATGAGGGCAGAGGTTGCCGACACCCGGTCACTCTGTTCCCTCGCAAGCCGGGCTTCCCGAAGCCGCAACGTCTTTGCCTGTTGCGATTGGGCGTCGGATTCGAGCTCTTCGGCCGCCTGGTTCTTCGCGAAGAATTGGGTCTGGACGTTGCCGAAGGCAATCTCCGCCCGCTGGCGAGATTTGCTGTGTGTCTCAGTCATGTTGGCTCCGATACTGGAGGGCTCGACGCGCGAGCGAAAACAAAAAAAGCCAGGCAAATCGCCTGGCCTTGGATTGATAACGTGCTTCCGGCAGTGCCAGTACATCCGTGGTCAAAGGGAAGCAGATACCGATTTAAGCGTTCTGGAGATTGCAAGCGGACATCTTGCCCGACTTGTTGTCACGCTCGAGGTCGAAGCCGATCTTCTGGCCTTCGACGAGGTCGCGCATTCCGGCGCGCTCGACGGCGGAGATGTGAACGAAGGCGTCGTCGCCGCCATTATCAGGCTGAATGAAGCCGAAGCCTTTGGTGGAATTGAACCATTTAACTGTGCCAGTGGCCATGATGATGAACCCTTTCGTAGCAATATTGAAGAACCGCAACGCCAAGGCGATGCGGATGGTGATAGCGATTTTTGAAAGGAAGTTCGTTCAGGGCGCGGTGCCAATCGCGCGATAACCAAGCCAGCAAGCAAAATTCGATGCCCGCTATCTAGCTCATCAATCTTGCGCCGTCAACCGTTAGTTTTCCATTGACGCAATGTTCAACTGTGGGATGTCGCGGAGACCTTTACACCAAACAGGGCTCCGCGTCCGGCGCGCGTACGCCTTCTACTTCCAGCGGGCGATGCCGACGGTCTCGGCGATCGCCTGGCGCAGTTCGTCCAGCCCATCGCCCTTTTCGGACGAGGTGGACAGCACGCCGGGATAGGCAGCAGGGCGCTTACGGATCTTTTCCGCCGTTTCGGCAAGCAGCTTCGGCACACCAGCCGCCTTGATCTTGTCGGTCTTGGTCAGCACGATCTGGTAGGAGACGGCGGCCTTGTCGAGCAGATCAAGCACGTCATCGTCGTTCTTCTTGATGCCGTGGCGGCTGTCGATCAGCACATAGACGCGCTTCAGCGTCGCGCGGCCGCGCAGGTAATCGAAGACGAGCTTGGTCCACTTGTCGACCTGCTCCTTCGGCGCCTGCGCATAACCATAGCCCGGCATGTCGACGATCGCCGTCGGCGGCAGGTCGCCGCCTTCGCCGGAATAACCGTCCGGCACGAAATAATTGAGTTCCTGCGTGCGTCCCGGCGTGTTCGAGGTGCGCGCCAGGCCCTTCTGGCCGACCAGCGCATTGATCAGCGAGGATTTACCGACATTCGAGCGACCGGCGAAGGCCACTTCCAACGGCCCTTCCGGCGGCAGGAAGTTCAGGGACGGTACGCCGCGGATGAAGATCCATGGGTGGCCGAAGAGCGGCTTTTCGGTTTCGGGCATGCGGGCTCTGCAATCTTTGGGTTGGGTCTTTTACCGGGCTTCGTGGTTTTGCGGGCGGATGTCAAGCTTCGAGGCCGTTTGCAGCCTATTGCTTTGCCTCCTTCTTCCGCTGCCGGAAAAGAAAAGCCCCGCCGGAGCGGGGCTTGGCAAGCGTCATTTCGACGGCGCCGTTTTTCGTCGGAACAGACCCTTCAGATTGTCGAAGAGCTCGACCTTGACGCCGTGGCGCTTCATGATCACCGACTGCTGCGCCACCGAGAGCGTGTTGTTCCAGGCCCAGTAGATGACGAGGCCGGCCGGAAAGCTTGCCAGCATGAACATGAACACCAGCGGCATCCAGGTGAAGATCATCGCCTGCGTCGGATCGGGCGGCGTCGGGTTCATGCGCATCTGCAAAAACATCGTGATGCCCATGATCAGCGGCCAGACGCCGAGATGCAGAATGGTCGGCGCCTCGAAGGGCAGCAGGCCGAACAGATTGACGATCGTCGTCGGATCGGGCGCCGAAAGGTCCTTGATCCAGCCGAAGAACGGCGCGTGCCGCATTTCGATGGTGATGTAGATCACCTTGTAGAGCGAGAAGAAGATCGGGATCTGCAACGCCACCGGCCAGCAGCCGGCGATCGGATTGATCTTCTCTTCCTTGTAGAGCTGCATCGTCGCCTGCTGCAGCCCCATGCGATCATCGGCGAATTTCGCCTTCAGCTCCTCCATCTTCGGCTGCATGCGCTTCATGTTCGCCATCGAAGCGTACTGCTTGCTGGCGAGCGGGAAGAACAGAGCCTTGACGACGATGGTCGTGCACAGGATCGCCACGCCGAAATTGCCGAAGTAGCGGAAGAAGAAGTCCATCAACTTGAACATCGGCTTGGTGATGAAATAGAACCAGCCCCAGTCGATCAGCCGGTCGAACTTCGGGATCGAGTAGCTGGCCTCATAACCGTCGATGACGGGCACTTCCTTGGCACCGGCGAAGACGAGGTTCTTCAGCTCGATCGATTGACCCGGCGCGACGGTGAAGGCATCGTCCTTGTAATCGGCCTGATAGCGCGGCTGGCCATCGGCAAAGTGCGAGAAGCGCGCCTCATAGGCAGCACTCTGCGGCGGAACGATCGTCGCGGCCCAGTATTTGTCGGTAATGCCAAGCCAGCCGCCGGTGGATTTCGCCGGCATCACGGCTTCCTTTTCGGCGGCGCTATATTTGGTTTCGATCAGGCCGTCTTCGCCGATGACGCCGATGAAGCCTTCATGCAGCACGTAGACGGAGGGCGTCGTCGGCTTGTTGTAGCGCGTCACGCGGCCGTAGGAAGAGAGCGCGGCTGGCGCCTGGCCGGTATTGGTGATCTTGTCGGCGACGGTGAACATGTAGCGTTCGTCGACCGAAATCGTGCGGGTGAAGGTCAGGCCCTTGTCATTGGTATAGGAAAGCGTCACCGGCGTCTTTTCGGTGAGCTTGGCGCCCTCAGGTGCCGTCCAGAGCGTCGAGGCGCCGGGAACGTTGCCCGTCGTGTCGCTGCCGATATAGCCAAGCTCGGTGAAATAGCCGTCCTTGGTCTCGGCCGGGCTGAACAGCGTGATGATCGGGCTCGAGTCATCGACGGTCTCGTGATAGCCCTTGAGCTTCAGATCGTCGAGGCGGGCGCCGGCCAGGTTGATCGAGCCGGAAAGCGCCGGGGTGTCGATGACGACGCGCGGGGTCTTTGCCAGCGCCTGCTCGAGCGTCGCCGTCGCGGCTGCCTGGCCGGAAGGTGCCGTACCGCTCGGCTGGGCCGGCGTTTCGCCGCCTGCTGCCGGCTGCTGCACCTGCTCGGTCTGCTGCTGCGCCTTCTGGGCTTCCTGCGCCTTGCGCTGGGCCTCGATGCGCGGATTCATATAGAGAAACTGCCAGCCGAGGACGATCAGCACCGAGAGAGCGATCGCAATGAAGTAATTGCGGTTGTTTTCCATCATACGTTCCTGGGGCGTCCGTCTCCGGAGCGCCGATGTTTCGGCCTGGTTTCCACGCGGGATTTTAGTTCCGCGGCCAATTCCTGGAAGGACGCGTCAAGCACGTCCCTGCGCGCGACAACCACATAGTCGTGTCCGGGCTGCATTGCAAACCCCGCATGAAGCCGCACCGCCTCTTTCAGGCGGCGGCGCATGCGGTTCCGTTCGACCGCGTTGCCATGTTTCTTCGTGACTGTAAAACCGACGCGTGCCTGGCTGTCGGGTTCCTTCCGGTCGAGGACTTCGAGAAGGAAGATGCCGCCTCGGCGTTTTTCGCCCTCGCGCACAGCAAGAAACTGCGGGCGGCTCTTCAGCCGCCCGACAGTGTGTTTCTTTTCACTGGTCGTCAATTCGCCCGCCATCTCTTACCGGGCAACCCGGCCTTACGCCGACAGACGATTGCGGCCCTGCGCGCGGCGGGCTGCGATGACCTTGCGGCCACCCTTCGTGGACATGCGCGCACGGAAACCGTGGCGACGCTTGCGAACAAGCTTGGATGGTTGGTAGGTACGCTTCATTTATTTTAAACACCGCGGAGTGCGGCCCTTCTTGAATTTGCATAATGCAAGGAGCGTTGTTTTTCGAACGGGCGGGCCATGAAAGGCTTGAGTGACCGAACGTGCGCGGGCTTATAAGGATGAAGCCCGTAAAAGTCAATTATGCCGGATGATTTCACTCTGCACTGCCGGCCCCGAAAGTAATTTCGCACTCTGGTGTTAAGAAATGAGGCTTGCCCCGAGTGGTTGTAGTTTTGCGCCGCGGCAGAGCGATCGCCCCGGTTTTCAGGCGTTTCCGCCTTCCCGCCGCATTCGGCATCGATCATTTCCGAAGCCATAATCGTAAATATTAGAAATCTAACTTTAATAAATTTCGCCGATATTCAAAGCATCGACTGGGAATTTGCTTTCCAGGCAGTGGCGTAGCTAGGAGCATTGCATTGAAGATCCGGGGCAAAATTAATCTGCTGGTTTGCGTGATGGGCGCGGTCGCACTTCTGATCGGCGCAACGGCATTGTCCGCTATGCACGAATACAGTCGCAATCTGACGGCTTACGAGCATGCCGCCGCCCGCGCCTATGCCGGCGAGCGGCTCAACCGCTTCGTCACGGCGGTGGTCATGGAATCGCGCGGCATCTATGCCGCCAAGACGATCAAGGATACGCCGAGCTTCGCCAAGGGCCTGATGGCCGACCTCGACGAGATCGACAAGGTCGTCTCGGGCTGGGCGCCGCTCGTTCCCGAGAGCCAGAAGGCCGATTTTGCCAAGCTTGTCGCCCGCGCCGCGGAATTCCGCACCTTCCGCACGGAGACCGCCCGCCTCGGCACGGAAGTCGGCCCCGAAGCCGCCGGCCAACAGGGCAACAATGACGCCAACCGCGCCAACCGCAAGGCATTCCAGGCGGAAATCGATGCCGTTGTCGCCACCGACAAGGCAGCACTGGAAACCGTCAATGCCGAGATCGAGAGCTTCCGCACCCAGGTGCTGATGCTTGTGCTCAGCATCACCGCCATCGGCATCGCGGTCGGCATCGGCATGGGCTTCTATATCGGCACCAGCCATCTCAGCCGCCCGATCAAGCGTGTCACCCATGCGATCAAGGAAGTCGCCGACGGCAATTTCGACGCCGAGGTCCCCTTTGCCGGCCGTCCGGACGAAATCGGCGAGATGGCCGCAGCGGTTGCGGTCTTCAAGGCGAACGGCCTCGCCATCAAGCGCTTGAACGCCCAGGAGGCGGCGATGCGCGCCAAGAGCGACGACCTGCAGTCGAGCATGTCCGTCGTCGTGGCCGCGGCTGCGGCCGGCGATTTCAGCCATCGCATCAGCAAGGACTACGAGGACGATAACCTCAACCAGTTTGCCGGCAACATCAACACGCTGCTGTCGAGCGTCGATGCCGGCATCGGCGAGACCCGCCGCGTCGTCGCAAGCCTTGCCGAAGGCGACCTCACCCAGACGATGAGCGGCAACTTCCAGGGCGCCTTCGCCGAGCTGCAGCAGAACGTCAACAATACCTTCGTCACCCTACAGGCGACGATGCGCGAAGTGCGCGAGACGACGGAAGCGATGAACGGCAACACCGCCGAGCTGCGCAATGCCAGCGATGACCTGTCGAAGCGCACCGAGCAGCAGGCAGCCGCCCTCGAAGAGACCTCGGCGGCACTCGACGAGATCACCGCCGTCGTCCAGAATTCGACCGAGCGGGCGCATGAAGCCACCATCATGGTGTCCGAAGCCAAGGAGAATGCCGGCCGCTCCGGCGTCGTCGTGCGCAATGCCGTCGAGGCCATGGGCCGCATCGAGCAGGCCTCGCGCGAAATCAGCCAGATCATCAACGTCATCGATGAGATCGCCTTCCAGACCAACTTGCTGGCGCTGAATGCCGGCGTCGAGGCGGCACGCGCCGGCGATGCCGGAAAGGGCTTCGCGGTGGTGGCGCAGGAAGTGCGGGAATTGGCCCAGCGTTCGGCAACGGCTGCCAAGGACATCAAGGCGCTGATCACCAAGTCGGGCAACGAGGTGCAGGTTGGCGTCAAGCTGGTCCAGGCGACCGGCGAAGCACTGGCCGAAATCGGCACCCGCGTTATCGCCATCAACGACCATATCCATTCGATCGCGACGGCTGCGACCGAACAGTCGACCGGCCTCAAGGAGGTCAATACCGCCGTCAACCAGATGGACCAGGTGACACAGCAGAATGCTGCGATGGTGGAAGAGACCTCCGCCGCCACGCACAGGCTTTCGGCCGAAGCCGGTGGGCTGGTGCGCCTCATCGCCCGCTTCAAACTGTCGGATGATGCGCCGGCACCTGTGGCTCTTGTCCGCAACGAGCCGCAAAGACCGGTTGCCTCGCCCGCCCGCCGGGCGATCGCCAAGGTCGCCCGCGCCTTCGGCGGTAATGCGGCCGCAGCCGAACAGAGCTGGGAAGAGTTCTGATCCTCTGAGCAATTCCAGGAAAGGTGTGAAGCGGTTTTCCGTCCGGAATTGCGTAAAATAAAAGACTCGAGTCAAAGCGCCATTTCAACGCCGCCTCCGGGCGGCGTTTTCTTGTGGCGACATGACGCTGCTCGCAAAGATTTGAAAGCGGAGCGTATTGGTCTAATATAGAGCTCAGCGGTAGGGGCGGCTGACGTGCTGCCGATCGGGCGAGACCAGAATGCCGATTCAAGATCAGGGCGATAATCCCTCGGCGGAAAACCCGGCGGCCGGCGAGGCTGCAAGGGCGCCGTGCCCGCCTGCCGGCCTGTTCGGCGGCCTTTCCGGCAAGCTGCTCTGGCTGACCGTCGTCTTTATCATGCTCGCCGAAATCCTGATCTTCTTTCCCTCGGTCGCCAGCATGCGCGTGCGCTGGCTGCAGGACAGGCTGAATACGGCCGCTGCCGCCGCCATCGTCATCGATGGGCTGCAGCCGGTCGAGCTGCCGCGCGCACTGCAGAAAGAGACGTTGGAGGCGACCGGCACCAAGGCGATCGTGCTGCGCAAGGACGGCACCTCGCGGCTGCTGGCGACGACCGATATGCCGACCTCCGTCGACGAATCCTACGATCTCACCGACGTGCCGCCGGTAACGGCAATCCGCGATGCGCTCGACACGCTGGTTTTCGGCGGCGGCAGGATGATCCGCGTTTATGGTCCCGTCGGTGACACCAATACCGGCGTCGAGGTGGTGATGAAGGACAGGCCGCTGCGCAGGGCGATGTTCGTCTATTCCCGCAATGTCCTGTTGCTGTCGGTGCTGATCTCGCTGTTCACGGCGACGCTGATCTTCTTTGCGATCAACCGCATCCTCATCGGCCCGATTCGCCGGCTGACCGGCAGCATGCAGCAATTCTCCTCCGATCCCGACAACCCGGCCCATATCTATATCGGTGATGGCGGCCGCGACGAACTGGCGGTCGCCGGCCGAAACCTCACCTCGATGCAGATGGAGCTGCAGAAGACGCTGAAGCAGCAGAAGAACCTTGCCGCTCTCGGCCTCGCCGTTTCCAAGATCAATCACGACATGCGCAATATCCTGGCGTCTGCGCAGCTGATGTCGGACCGGCTGGTCGATGTCGATGATCCGATGGTCAAGAGCTTCGCGCCGAAGCTCTTGCGCACCATCGACCGCGCCGTCGGTTACACCACCGAGGTGCTGTCCTACGGCAAGGCGAGCGAATCCGCGCCACGCCGCCGCCACATCCGCCTTTTGGAACTGACCCAGGACGTCAAGGATATGCTGGCGATCGATCCGCTGAGCGGCATCGAATTCGCAGAGCAGATCGGCGCCGAGCTTGAGGTCGATGCCGATGGCGAACAGCTTTTCCGCGTCATCCACAATCTCTGCCGCAACGCGCTGCAGGCGCTGACGTCGCCGGGCGAGGGCGGCCCGGGTTCCGTCAGGCGCATCACCGTCTCCGCCCAGCGCGTCGGCAGCGTCGTCAGCATCACGGTGGATGATACCGGCCCCGGCATGCCGCTGAAGGCGCGCCAGAACCTCTTTGCCGCCTTCCGCGGCTCCGCCCGTTCCGGCGGCACCGGCCTCGGCCTCACCATCGCCCGCGAGCTGGTGCTCGCCCATGGCGGCACCATAGCGCTGGTGGAAAAACCGACGGTCGGCACGCAGTTCCGCATCGAGATCCCCGATCGCCCGGTTTCGCTGGAGGATTACCGCAGCCGGACGCACATCGAGAAGTGACGTGATTTCCGAAGGCGCGGCTGCTGGCAGACAAACACGCGATTTTTTCAGAAATGCTCTTGCATTGTCCCGAAGGACGTTTTAGAGGATCGCCACGCAAGCGGCACCGCCGCATTTTGCACGCACCCGTAGCTCAGCTGGATAGAGCACCAGACTACGAATCTGGGGGTCAGGAGTTCGAATCTCTTCGGGTGCGCCATTCTTCCCAATCACTTAGCCCGCTGCCGCAGGCTCCCAGCATGACCGGGCGCGCGTTGGTGGCATCTGTGCCAGAGCCCCCTGGCCTCATTCCTTGATCGGTATTCCGGCTTCGATCGCAGCTTCGATGAACGCCTGTCGCGCCTCTTCCCGGTTCCGTTTTCCCGACATCACATCCGCGCAAACCGCACAGGCCCTATCCAAGGCGGGGCCTTCTTCGGTCGGCCAGTCCTCAACCAACGCCCATGTTGCCGCCTGGGTCGTCTGTATCACCACCCACTGGTCCGGGCCTTCAAGGGCAAGCGTCACCGGCTTCTTCCAAATGGTTTGCATGATCTCGGGATCTCCGCTGCGTGCTCTCTGTAGGCTGCTCACATAGCGCGGTTCATCCAGCGTGGCGAGGTGAGGGGATGAACGAGATGCTTTTCTTAAGCAGCGAACTGCTGGGACGTGCTTTTCGAAAAGGGATTCGTGACGCCGTTTTACGCGCTTATGCGACGCCTCTTAGAACTCCTGCACGAATTCACACGCCAGTAAGGTTTTGCCTGGCAGGGCGTTGCCTTGGCGGGCAACGATGGAGACCTTTCCGGGGCCGGCCATTCCGGGTTCCGGCTGCAGATCTGCCGGCAGCTCGCGCGAATAGCCCTTGGTGGATGTGCCGAGGAGCTCCGAGGTCTCCCGCTTCAAACCGTACTTTGCGGCCAGATCGTCAGCGCGCTCGCCTTCGACCAAAATTCCAACCGCGTTGCTTGCAAAGAAAACCTCGGTCGACTTAAAGCCGTCGCGGTCTATCTGGTTCGGGAGTTTGTAGATCGCCGCACCCAAAGACGACGTGTCCGGTTTGGCCAAAGCTTCCACGACATCATAGATCTTCATTGCCGATGTCATCGAATAGGGTGGCTTGCAAAGGGCTGCGTCAAAGAACTTGTCATTGGCCGAATCGGCCAGAACCTGTCGGGCCTGGAATGCCGCAAAAACGACGCATGCGGAGAAGGCAGCGAGGCGAATAAATTTGGCGTTGTGCATGAAACATTCCCGAGAAAGTGGCTGTAGCGGATTTGTGTGTTACGAGTTCGAATGCCTAGGGGATTCGAAGTAACTATACCACCCCAAGTTTAATCTCTCAGCTCCACTCTTCTCTTCCGTCTGGTCGTGCTCATGGGTAGGATGTGGAGACGGGAGATCGCAGCGCCGATCCAGAGGCAGGAGAGCCAATGATCGCAGCCTATATCGATGAAATCATCATGTTTTGCGCCGGCCTGTGGATGGCGTCCGTCGGCTTTGGTTATCTGCCGTTTCCCGGCAATCCGGCCAACCGGCCGCCGGTGGTTCGCCACTTCAAGTGGATGGGTCCCTTGCTGCTCGCGATCGCCATCGTTCTGGCCGCCGCCTCCTAGAGCATGATGCCGAAAGGTGTGAGCGGTTTTCGGACGACATCATGCTCTAACTATATAATTTAGAACAGGATTCAGATTTTAGGCCGGCCCGGCCTAAAATCATCCTGTTCTAGAGCCGCGTGCTCATGCTGGAGTGAAACAATGACCAATATGTTGGCCTGTCCCTCGTGCGGATTGGACAAAACAGAATCGATCGTCCACCGCGGTTCGTACATTCTTCGCTGCGCCGCCTGCGGCGAAGCGATTGTCGCCACATCATTCATGGCGATGCTCGACTCGGATCACCAGTGTTCGGCCTTTATCGATCCGGGTCCCGGAAAACACCCTCCGCCAGCGACGCTCGTTGCGCGGGGACCGCTCCGGCAGATCACATCGGCAATCAGCGCTGCGGCGAGTGACGGAACTCTGATACGTCTGATCTCTGAAGCGAAGGATTGAGGCCCCGCGCCGTTCACCCTTTTATTTTGCCGTCGGCGACCGACCCAGCGGCTGAGATGAAGGGCAGCTCACCAAGGCGCGGCCGATGATGCCGCTCGGAACGCGAACGACACAGGTGGCGCCCTCACGGGCGTAACCGGACGAGAATCTCGGCCCCGGGAACCCTCAGCTGTTCCGCCATCGCTTCCAGATCTTTCCTATCCGTTCCCGCCAGAACGATGCGCCCATCCATGATCGGCTCCCTCATCCAGGGTTCCATGACGACCTTGTCGTTGATCAGCATCTGCGTTTGTCGTCCCAATACCGCCTGCGTGAAATCGCGGAATTTGGCGGCGCTTTCCGGGGTGAGCACGATATTCAGGCCATGGTTGTAGGACACGGGGGACAGGCTTACCTCCGCACTCTTCACCTCAAGCGAGACAGGTGCGATCGCCTTGGCCGCGTCATTGTCTGCAGCAACGGTCGTATCTTGCGATGCCGTCGGTGGGGCAGGCAGTGTCGAAAGCTCATCTAGGATGCCCGGCCCGGCCTTGGCTGATGGCAGCGGCTCGATATGCAAATCGGGCGTCTGCAAGGCTTTTGCCGTCAGCACGGCGGGAAGCTGCAGGCTGGCCGGCATATCCTCGCGTTGGATGTGGGTGTATGTGCGCAACGTCGTCCCTGCTGCCTCAACGGTTACGATCTCCGACGCTTCGAGCGTTGAACCATCGTTCAGGGACACCACAAGCTCGACGCTTCGGTTCTTGCTGGCGTGTTTGAGGGAAGCCAGCTGATCGGCCGTGAGGTTCTTTGCCCGCTCGGGAAAGCCGGTCATCAAATTTGCGATCGCCGGTTGCTGCGACTGGCTGAACGCTGCGCCGTCGGCTTCCTCCGACAGCGAAAGGGTTGCCGTGCGTGCGGTTGCGTCGGTGGATTCCAGGGTCCAGGTCGAGGTCACCGGGACACTGAGGCCGCCATAATCTTCGTCCCGGGAGGTCGCTGAGGCCTGACCAATCTCCATGGTCTCTGCCTGATAGGATTGCCCTGTGGCAAGCAGTTGCGCCTCCGGCACCAAGGCGGCAACAATCTGAAGAGGGTTTGCCTCCAGCTTGGCGATGATGTCATCGAGCCCGCTTTCCCGCGCCGTGGAGGCGCCAGCCGCGGGAACGCCACCCGGTCCATTGGCCGCCATCGCCCGCATGTGCGCCACGATCTGATCGACACCGGAGAGATCGCGCGGGTTGCCGTTCAGGTCGGTTTCGAGTTCGAGCGCAGCGGTGCCATAGGCCGTGAGGGAATTACGATAGAGCAGGTTCATCTGATAGCTGTCGGCAAGGCCGGTAATGCCTTCCGGCAAATCGGCGCTGAGGGACCAGCGGAGCCGCATGCTGCCTTCATCCCGCGACAGGACGGTCATACGCTGGCGAAACGCGCCGCGCACTGTCATGGCCGAGGCGCCTGGCTTGTCGAACCAGAACGACATATCGGTCTCGGTCGCTTTTTGAACGCGGTAGCTGCGCTCCACACCCGTCGCCGGCGCGTAGCCCGGGATCTCGATGCCGCCGGCGGACCATGCCGGATGGGAGAGTGTGAGGCAAACGCAAAACCAGACAAATCTCTTCCAGTGCAGTGATGTCATGCGGGCAGGGCCTCTGAACATTGTAGGTTGTGGGGCGCCGTCCGGCCGCCAGCCGCGAGCATATTTGCTGATGAAGAGGATGGGTAGTGCCGTTGCCGCAATAATCGTTTTGCGCGAAACTGCTTCAGGTTTCAGGATTGAGATCGGGAGATCAAGGCTCAGCTTCTTTCTTCGACTAAAGGGTTTCTATCAACCCCCGAATTCTCTTTTCCACGACGCGCCGCTGCAAATGAGATAGGAGCCGTCCGGTCGGAATTGGCAGGCAAACCGTCAGCCTAGTTTCGCGCAACCTTCCTGATGTATCCGCAGGTTTGATGATCTTTGAGGCGCTTCAGCCGGAGGAATGCATGACGGTGGGAATTTTTCGGGCTCTGGCTGCCCTGGCGATGATGACGGGCCTTGCCGGCTGTATCGACCATGCCAATGATCCCGTGCTCCTGGCGGTCGGCGTGCCGGTCAATCCGCCTGCTGTTGCGCACGGCCTTTGCATGACCGACGGCAACGCCATGTATGACGAGGCGAGGAAGCAGTATCAGCTGCGCGCCAAGCTGACCGGATATGCCGGGGCCGATGAGCTGGAGGCCGAAACGACGGCGCGCGCCGCCGCCCATCGGCAATATGTCGCCTGCCTCTCCGGCCAGGGCTACCGGACATTATACGCGAATTGAGAACAGAGAATTCACGTTTCCTCACCAGCGCCGTTTGAGCCCTCTTCCTGATCGCGACTTTTCACGTTTTTCGGCGATTTAGTCACGCCGGATCGCCTGCAATCACGAGTTTTGGAAGTTGCAGGCAACGGCGGAACTCCGCACGCGGGAAAGGCATTCTCTCGAGATAAATCCAGTAAGGAGGGTTTATCATGAAGATGCTCACTCTCACTCCTTCCACCGCCGCACTCGGCGCCCTTCTCGCCCTCGCGTCGATTGTCCCCGCGCGAGCCGCACCCGTCCTGACGGTTTCCCCGCCAACCGTCTCGGACGTGAAAATGGTGCAATATAAACCACATGCCGGGTACTGGCATGGCTATCAGGGCTTCCGCACCGAGCGCCCCGGCACCCGCCGCCATTCCGATGGCTACTGGTATCCGCTTGCCGCTTTCGGCGTCGAGGCCGGCACCACGGGCTCCATCGTCCGCCAGCCGGTGAACAGGCCGGCAGCTCCGGAAGTGTGCAACCCTACGTTTTCCGGATCGATCGGCCCCGGTAGCATGCCTTGCGATAACGGCTATTGAGCCGGCAAATGAAAGAGGCGGCGATGAGCCGCCTTTTTTTCGATCGGGCCGCCGCTCACATATCCGTGACCTCTGCTTTGGCACCGTAGTATGTGACAGATCGCCTTCCTAACTCCGGGGCGTAAATTCCACGAATCCTCCCAAGGAGACGATTATGACCACGACTTTCAAGAACGGCCTGATGGCCGCTGCCTTCGGCGCAATCCTCGGCCTCTCGGCCTTCTCCGCCACGGCAGCTCCCCTTCAGTCAAGCGCGACAGAGCAGGGCGCAGCCACGCGTCCGGTTGCCCAACAAGAAACCAAGGTCGAGCACGACAGGCGCACGACCGGTTCGATCGGCGAGCGCGCTTCGGAGACCACAGGCTCGACACATTATATGATGAACCCAAAGAAGCCGCTCAACCAGGATTGCAAGCTCGGCTTCAACCCGACGAGCAGCTCCAGCTGCAATTACTGACGAGACGCTCGGCGTTTCCGCGATCGTGAGCGGCCCGCAATGGGCTGAAGGGGCGGCCTCAGGGTCGCCCTTTCGCATGCGGGGTGACTGGTTGCGCTGGGTCGATTGTCGCCCGCCTGGAAAATGTTGCGCTGAATGCAAAAATGCAATAAGTACAGAATCATGCAAACTGGTGACAGTGGGTGTTGCGAAAAGCCGCAGCGAAGAGCGATTGACGCGTCTGCCTTGGAATTGCCACGCTCGCCGCGATGGTCGCATTTCATAATCAATCGAATTTCAGACAGGTGGGATAGTCATGACTGCAAAGTCCGCACGCGCCGATTTCCTGCATTTTTTCCGCTCCTGGATCAGCAATCCGCTTCGGGTCGCGGCCATCGCGCCGTCGGGGGATTCGCTTGCCAGGATCATGACCAGTGAAATTGCCGCACTCGACGGTCCGATCATCGAGCTCGGCCCGGGAACCGGCGTCTTCACCCGGGCGCTTCTGGCGCGCGGGGTGAGCGAGGCGGATCTGACGCTGATCGAGTATGGTCCCGAGTTCATCAATTCGCTGCAGGCGCGGTTCCCGAAGGCGCGCGTGTTGCAGATGGATGCCGCCCATCTGACCCATGCCGATATTTTCGAAGGCGAACCGGTCGGCGCAGTTGTCAGCGGCCTGCCGCTTTTGTCCATGTCGCCGCGCAAGATCGCCTCGATCATGGCCGGCGCCTTCGCCTATATGCGGCCGGGTGGGGCCGTTTATCAGTTTACCTATGGTCCGCGCTGCCCGGTGCCGCGGCCGATCCTCGACCGTCTCGGCCTGAAGGCGGTGCGCATCGGCGGCACGGTGCGCAACCTGCCGCCGGCCTCCGTCTACCGGATTTCGCGTCGCAAGCCGCTGGAACTGTCGCGCGAGCGCATCAGCTATCGCCAGAGCGAGACTGACATCGACGACGTCGCCGCCTTTTCCAACGAAACCGGCGGCTGAACGATGATGCCGGGCCGGAATGGCTGAGAACAAGCGGACGGAGACGACCGAAGGCAGGCGGGAACGCAAGCGGCGGCAGACGCGCGAGCGCATCGAGCATGCGGCGATGACCCTTTTTCTGCAGCGCGGCTTTGAGGCCACGACGATCGAGGACATCACCGAGGCGGCCGATGTCTCCAAGCGCAGTTTCTTCGATTATTTCCCTTCCAAGGAAGAGGTGGTTTTCGCCTGGCAGGATGCCTTCGCCGATCGCCTGATGGCGGCGGTCGCGGCAAGGCCGGCGGCAGAATCCTCGGTCGCGGCGGTCGAGGCGGCAATCACCGCAACCGTCATCGCCTCGGTTGACGAGCCCGGCCTGGCGCTTGGCGAACTTATCCATCGCACGCCGGCGCTGAAGGCCCGCGATCAGTTGAAATACGGCAGGCTCGAACAGAAGCTCGCCGAGGCGCTGCTGCTGCGCAAGGGAAATGATCCAGAGCAGCGGTCGCGCATGCGCCTCCTTGCGGCGATCGTCATCGGCGCGCTGCGCGTCGGCGGCGAACTCTGGCAGCAGCGCCCGCCGGGCGCCTCGCTTGAGGACTTTGCCCGTGAGATTTTCGCCGACCTCTGGAAGATGCTGGCGGAATTCGGCGACGAGGCGAGGACCAGGCTTTGACGCAGACCGCTTAAGGATCGGTGCGCGCTCCCCAAGCGTCGGTTCGATGTCGATGTTTCCGCTCATCTCGTTCATCGAGCCCTGTCATCAGGGCTGTTCCGTCCTATATGTGCAAGCGTCGCAGCGGCCACATTCTGCTGATCCCCGCGAGGGGCGGATCATCACCATGGCGGGCATCGCTTTCGATCAAGGCCGACATTCGCGCTCGAAGGCATCTCCGAAAGCCTCGGCATCCGTGCCGCAGCTGTTGAACCCGCCTCCGACCGTTCCACCGATTTCAATGATTGATTGATAAGAGAGGAAAGACCATGTCCAGTTACAATGCAGCCAAGTCAGGCACCTTCAAGATCGGCGGCGATATCGAGATCAACCGTCTCGGTTTCGGCGCCATGCGCGTCACCGGCAAGGGCATCTGGGGCGAGCCTTCCGATCATGCCGAATCCATCCGCACGCTGAAACGCCTGCCGGAACTCGGCATCAACTTCATCGATACGGCCGATTCCTACGGCCCCGATGTCTCCGAATGGCTGATCAAGGAAGCGCTGCATCCCTATGGCGGCAAGTCGGTCATCGCCACCAAGGGCGGCCTGACCCGTCACGGTCCCGACATCTGGCTGCCGGTGGGACGTCCGGAATACCTGATCCAGCAGGCGCATAAGAGCCTGCGCAATCTCGGCGTCGAGCAGATCGATCTCTGGCAGCTGCATAGGATCGATCAGAAGGTGCCGGCCAAGGAACAGTTCGATGCGATCAAATCGCTGCTCGATAGCGGCCTCATCCGCCATGCGGGTCTGAGCGAGGTGTCCGTTGCCGACATCGAGGCCGCCTCGAAGCACTTTACGGTCGCGACCGTCCAGAACCGCTACAATCTCGTCGATCGCACCAGCGAGGACGTGCTCGATTACTGCGCCAAGCACAATATCGGCTTCATCCCGTGGTATCCGCTGGCCGCCGGCGACCTCGCCAAGCCCGGCTCGCTGCTCGATACGATCGCCAAAAAGCACAATGCCGCGCCAAGCCAGATCGCGCTCGCCTGGGTGCTGAGGCGCAGCCCGGTCATGCTGCCGATCCCCGGCACCTCCAAGGTCAAGCATCTCGAGGAAAACGTCGCGGCCGTCGACATCACCCTCTCGAACGAGGAATTCTCGGCCCTCGACGCCGAAGGCCGGAAGCTCTTCAAGGCTGCTTGACGGGCGAACCCACGACTGTCCGGTTTGCGCAAGTAGCTGCCCCTCACCCTAACCCTCTCCCCGTTCTGACGGGGAGAGGGGACGTGCCCTGCGAGGGGTAACGGGAATCGAGAGGGCGCGGCATATCCCCTTCGCCCCGTTTACGGGGTCCGAAGGACGGGTCGAGACCCGTGGCTCGACCCCGGTTGGTGCCGGCAGGCGGATGAGGGGCAAGCCATCGGCGATCCCCGAGGCTCCAAATTTTCGGCATAAATTTGACCATCCGGTCAAACATGCTGCAAAATGAGGCGGTGACCTGTTATTTTGAGGGCAAGCATTGCGCCTAGTGCATTGCTGCATTGCGGTATTTTCGCTATTCCGAATCAAAAGAATTGGGTATTACTATCTTCGTAAGCAGCGCACTCCTCCTCCCAGCGCTCTTACATCGGACTGACAACACTCCTCCTCCCAGTTGTCAGTCAGGATCAAGAGCCCGACGCACCTCCTCCCGCGTCGGGCTTTTTTCTTTTCCCCCAAGTCGAAATCGATCAATCGCCGATCCGGGCAGCGCTGGTCCTGCGGTTTTCACGAGGGATTGCACAAAACAAAGGCTTCCACCTCCCGCGGTTTGACTCGGCAAGCTTCGTCGGACTATTTGAACGGGCGCCGCCTGTCCGGTGCGTGAACCGATTGGAGTTTGGTCATGATCGGCAAAAGGCGCGCCTCGCGCGCGGCCCTGACAGGTCTTCTGGTTGCAACGATGGGGCTCGCCGGCTGCGGCGGCAGGCCGGTGGGTGTCATGCAGGCGGCCGGCACCGTCGCCCCCGGCACCTCCAAGGTCGATCTTCTCGTCGCGACGACGCGCGCTGCCGACGACAATCCCGCCGTGCTTTTCTCCGGTGAGCGCGGCACCGGGCTCGCCGTCAATGCCGTCGACGTCTCGATCCCGCCGGAAGCCAATCGCAAGGTCGGCCAGGTGCAATGGCCCAGCCGCCTGCCGGCCGATCCGCTGCGCGACTTCGTCACCGTTTCCGTCGATCCCCTGGAAGGCGAGCGGGCCGGCGAGACCTGGCTGAAGACCCATATGCCGAAGAGCCGACGGGTGCTGGTCTTCGTGCACGGCTTCAACAATCGCTACGAGGATGCCGTCTACCGCTTCGCGCAGATCGTCCATGATTCGCATGCCGACGTCGCGCCCGTCGTCTTCACCTGGCCGTCGCGCGGCAGCATCTTCGATTATAATTACGACAAGGAAAGCACAAACTATTCCCGTGACGCGCTGGAGGAGTTGCTCACCCGCACCGCCGCCAATCCCGCCGTCAGCGACGTCACCATCATGGCGCATTCGATGGGCACCTGGCTGACCGTCGAAGCGTTGCGGCAGATGGCGATCCGCAACGGTCATGTCGCCTCGAAGATCAACAATGTCATCCTCGCTTCGCCGGATCTCGATGTCGACGTCTTCGGCCGCCAGTTCGCCAGCCTCGGCAAGGAAAGGCCGCACTTCACCATCTTCGTCTCGCAGGACGACCGGGCTCTGGCGCTGTCGCGACGCATCTCCGGCAATGTCGACCGGCTCGGCCAGATCGATCCCTCCGTCGAACCCTATCGCAGCAAGCTCGAGGCGGCCGGCATCACCGTGCTCGATCTCACCAAGCTCAAGGGCGGCGACCGGCTGAACCACGGCAAGTTCGCCGAAAGCCCTGAAGTGGTGAAGCTGATCGGCGACCGGCTGATTGCCGGCCAGGCGATCACTGATTCCAATGTCGGGCTCGGCGAGGCCGTCGGTGCCGTGGCGATGGGCGCTGCCCAGACCGCCGGAAGTGCTGTCAGTGTTGCCGTCAGCACGCCGATCGCGATCTTCGATCCGCGCACCCGGCGCAACTACGATGCCCAGCTGAAGCGTCTCGGCCAGTCGATGAATAATACCGTCGGTTCGGTCGGCGACAGCGTCGGTGCCGGCCTGCCGGAAAGCCAGTAAAAATTCCACAGAGCAATTCCAGCAAAAGTGCACAGCGGTTTTGCGCTTCGGAATTGCGAAAAACAAAGAGGTAGGGAATTTCCGTGATTCGGAGAAAACGGAAATTCTCTAGGCATCGCATCTTGATGTGATATATCAGATTCACGACGGCAATTCTGTCTGCCGTGCGATGGGTTGATGGCATGGCGGATGAGATGAAGAAGAGGGTGGCGGTCGTCGGCGCGGGCGTGATCGGCGCCTCGATCGCTTTCGAGCTGCAGCGGCGCGGCTTTGAGGTGACGCTGATCGACAAGGGCGAGCCGGGTCGCGGCACCTCTTTCGGCAATATGGCAAGCATCGCGCTGGATTTTGCCGCCGGTTCCGGCCCTTCGACCTGGAAGAAGATCCCAGGCTGGCTGCTCGATCCGGAAGGCCCGGTCTGGCTGCGGCCCTCCTATGCCGCCAGGATGCTGCCTTGGTTCCTGCGCTTCCTCGCCGCCGGCCGGCCCTCGAGTCTCCGAGAGATCGAGGATGCCGGTATGAGCCTGTCGAACCGCGCGCTCGGCGATTTCAGGCAGATGCTCCAGGCGATCGGCGCACCCGAATTGATGACCGAGGAGGGTTGCCTGGCGATCTACGAGACGGAGGCGGAATTCGCTGCCGATCGCGGCCATCTCGCCATGATGCAGCGCTACGGCCTCGAATTCGAGGTTTTGAGCAACGGCGCCATCCAATATTACGAACCCACCCTGTCGCCAGCGATCGCCAAAGCCGTGCTGCTCCCCGACAACAAGTCGATCCGCGACCCCTATAAGCTCGTGGTGAAACTCGCCGATGCCGCAAAGGCTGCGGGCACGACCTTCGTCTCCGGCTCTGTGCGGAATATCGAGCGCCGGGGCGATGGCACAGCCATCGTTCTCCTCGAGGATGGCAGGCGGATCGAGGCCGGTTCGGTCGTGCTTGCCGCCGGCGTCCACACCCGTTTCCTTGCCGAAAAGCTCGGCGAGCCGATTCCGCTCGAAACCGAGCGCGGCTATCACACGCAGATCATGAAGCCCGGCATCTCCATGCGCTATTCGGTGATCTGGCCGCATCGCGCCTTCATGGTGACGCCGACGGCGGGCGGCATCCGGGTCGGCGGCAATGTCGAGCTCGCCGGTCTCGATGCCGCGCCCGATTTCCGCCGTCCGCGGGTGTTGGTGCGCCATGCCCAGCGCGCGCTGCCCGGCCTGAAGGTCGAGGAGACGACGGAATGGATGGGGCATCGCCCGGCGCTGCCCGATACGATCCCGATCATTTCGCCGTCGTCGAAGATGCCGGGCGTTTTTTATGCGACCGGCCACGGCCATCTCGGCTTGACCTTTTCGGCAACGACAGCGCTCGTGATCGCCGATATGGTGACCGGGCTCAAACCACCCCTCGATATGACCCCGTTCCGCATAGACCGCTATTAGGAGGCCCCGATGTCCGATACCACCAAACCCGTAGCGCTGATCACCGGCGGCGGCCGCGGCATGGGCGAGGCAATCGCCCGCGAGCTCTCCGCGCAGGGCTATCAGCTGGCGTTGATGTCGCCGTCGGAAAGCTGTGAGAAGCTCGCTGCCGAACTCGGTGGTGTCGCCTCGCGCGGCGTGGCCGAAAAGGCCGATGATCTCAAGGCGATCTTCGACCTGACGATGAAGACCTATGGCCGCATCGACGCCGTCGTCAACCTGAGCGGCCATCCGCCGAAGGGCGACCTGCTCGATATTTCAGACGAGGACTGGACGCTCGGTTCCGACATGATGATCCTGTCGCTGGTGCGCATGGCCCGCCTGGTGACGCCGGTCATGCTGAAACAGGGCAAGGGCGCCTTCGTCAACATCACCACTTTTGCGGCCTACGAGCCGTCGCTGGTCTTCCCCGTTTCCTGCACCTACCGCGCCGCTGCCGGCGCCTTCACCAAGCTCTATTCCGATCGTTATGCGGCCGACAATATCCGCATGAACTGCATCCTGCCGGGTTATATCGATAGCCTGAACCACAAGCCCGAGACCGCCGAGAAGGTGCCGATGAAGCGCATCGGCCATGTGGAGGAGATCGCCAAGACCGCGGCCTTCCTGCTCTCCGACGGCGCGGGTTATATCACCGGCCAGAATATTCGCGTCGATGGCGGCGTCACCCGTCACGTCTGATCTGGAGTTTTCGATATGAGATGGAAGCGCACTATCCAGCTGCTGGATGTCCACGCAGAAGGTGAGATCGGCCGCGTCGCGATCGGCGGCGTGCCGAAGATCCCGGGCGATACCATTGCCGCCCAGCTGCATTGGCTGAACACCGATCCGAAGGGTGACGAACTGCGCCGCTTCCTTTGCCTGGAGCCGCGCGGCGCGCCGATCGGCTCGGTCAACCTGCTGCTGCCGGCGCGCCACCCGGAGGCCGACGCCGCCTTCATCATCCTGCAGCCCGACCAGGCGCATGCGAGCTCCGGCTCGAACTCGATCTGCGTCACCACGGCATTGCTCGAATCCGGCATCGTCGAGATGAAGGAGCCGGAGACGATAGTCACACTCGAAACCGCCGCCGGCCTCGTCAAGGCGACGGCAACCTGCCGCGACGGGCGCTGCGAGAAGGTCCGGCTGACCATGGTGCCGTCCTTCGTGCACGAGCTCGATGTCGCAATCGACACGTCGCATTGGGGAAAGATCAAGGCCGATATCTGCTATGGCGGTATCTTCTATGCGCTGGTCGACGTCGGCCAGATCGGTCTGACGATCGAGAAGGCGAATGCCGCCGGCCTCGTCCAGGCCGGCATGATTCTCAAGGAGCTGATCAACCGCGACATCAAGGTCGTCCATCCCGAGATCCCGGCGATCTCGGGCGTCGCCTATGTCATGTTCCGCGATACGGAAGCCGATGGCACGGTGCGCACCTGCACCACCATGTGGCCGGGCCGGGCCGACCGCTCGCCCTGCGGCACCGGCAATTCCGCCAATCTCGCCACGCTTTATGCCCGCGGCAAGGCCAAGGTCGGCGACGTCTTCACCTCGAAATCGATCATCGGCTCGGAATTCGAGGTCGGGCTGCAGGCAGTGACCGAGGTGGCCGGCCGCCCCGCCGTCATCCCCACCATCACCGGCCGCGGCTTCACCTTCGGCCTGACCCAGGTAGCGCTCGACCCCTTTGACCCGCA
Organism: Rhizobium beringeri; assembly: GCF_004306515.1. Lineage (NCBI taxonomy): Bacteria > Pseudomonadati > Pseudomonadota > Alphaproteobacteria > Hyphomicrobiales > Rhizobiaceae > Rhizobium > Rhizobium beringeri. The sequence goes on from NZ_SILG01000001.1 coordinate 96,259, forward strand.
TCCGAACGGTTTTGCGCTGACGGATGTGTGGGGACCGGCGGCTGGGGAGATTTGACTGCGAGGAGCATGGTGCCGGAAGTGTGAAGCGGTTTCCTGACCGGTTTGCTTCAATGGCTGCCCTTCACCCTAACCTACCGGGGTCGAGCCACTCGTCTCGACCCGTCCTGCGGACCCCCGTAAACGGGGCGAGGGGACGTGCCCCGCGAGAGGCTGGCGAGGAACGGAGAGGTCGCGGCGGGGGCCCTTCGCCCCGCGAGCGGGGAGAAGGTGGCGGCAGCCGGATGAGGGGCAGCGCCACACGCCGGCGATCCTACCAAGCTGCCGCGAGCAACTAACCAAAGGTGACACAGGAGCATCCGCGTAGCGATATTCGAAACGCGGTCAGCCCAGCCTGCGCTCAGCATCCCCGGTTCGAGTGTCCCAACCCAGCATGGCCAGCTCGGCGACGGCCTCCAGTTCGCCGCGGGTCGCTTCGTCGCGGGCCAGGATCGACATGCCATTCTGAACGGTCTGCACGAAGCGGGCAAGCGCGTGGATGTCGGTCGAGACCGGAATTTCGCCTTCTGATATCGCCTGGTTCAGGCGCAGCTTCAGGCGGTCGAGCGTGACGGCGCGGGCGGCTCGTACGAGTTCGCCGAGTTCCGCGTGGCCCTCGCTGCCGACCGAAGAGAGCGCCACCATGCAGCCGCGGGGAATATCCACGACACAGCCGGTCAGGGCAGCGGCCGAATCCATCAGAAACGACCTCACCGCCTCACGGGCCGTGCCTGCGGAAAAGAAGCCGGCCCAGACGAGCGCCTCGTTGTTGTCGCGATAGTGGCGCAGCGCCTCGGCATAGAGCGCCTCCTTCGAGCCGAATGCCGCGTAAAGACTCGGCGATCCGATCCCCATCGCCTCGGTGAGATCGGCGATCGAAGTCGCCTCGAAGCCTTTGATCCAGAACAGGCGGGTTGCCCGCGCCAAGGCTGTTTCCCGATCGAACGCCCGCGGCCGCCCGCGACTGCGGGCGGGGGTTTTATCGACTTCCGCGATCTCATCCGATTTTTGCATCGATCATTATATAAACCCATTGACACCCCATCGCAACGTGCCTAGCTATTTATGTGTCGATCACTACAGAAAGAGAAGATCATGACAGAACTGGCTGGAAAGCGTGCCCTGGTAACAGGTGGCTCGCGTGGCATCGGTGCCGCCATCGCATTGGCGCTTGCCGACAAAGGCGCTGATGTCGCCATCACCTATGAGCGTTCGGCCGATCGCGCCGCCGAAATCGTCCGGGCGATCGAGCGCAAGGACCGCAAGGCGCTTGCCATCCAGGCCGACAGCGCCGATCCGGCAGCCGTGAAGCGCTCGGTCGACGAGGCTGCCCAGGCACTTGGCGGTCTCGACATTCTCGTCAACAATGCCGCAATCGCGCTTTATGGTGCGATCGCCGACGTCAGCGTCGAGCAGATCGATGCGCTGCTTGATGTCAATGTGCGATCGCCTCTGCTCGCTTCACAGGCCGCCATTCCCTATCTGCAGGCGGGAGGCCGCGTCATCACGATCGGCTCGGTCGGCGCCGAACGCATCGTCGGCGACACCGGTACGGTCTATTTCATGACAAAATCCGCGCTCCACTCGTTTACCCGCGGCCTCGCGCGGGAACTGGGATCTCGCGATATCACCGTAAACCTCGTCCAGCCGGGTTCGACCGACACCGATATGAATCCCGCAGACGGCGACTTCGCCGACTTCCAGCGTGCCCTCATCCCACTTGGCCGTTATGGCGAGCCGGAAGATGTGGCGGCCGCTGTGGCTTTCCTCGCAAGCCCTGCTGCAAGGCACATCACCGGAACCATCCTCACAGTCGATGGCGGCTTGAACACCTGAATCGGGATATGTTGCCGCGGGCCTGCAAAAAGACAGGGACCGACAGATGTCGGTTCCTTTCTTTCGTTGAGAGGGGCAGGGTTTGGAGGATATCGAACCGTATCCGCGGCCTGAGCGATCGACGAAGCGCGCTAGCCGGACGGGGTGACGGCCTGGATGGTGTCGGAGAGCCTGCGGCCGGGCGTGGGGGTCGCGCGCAATGCGCGCTCCGCGTAGCTGTGCAGCAGCGCAGGATCGTCGATCACATGTGCCGGGACTGCGTAGTAGCGGCGAACCGTCACCTCCCTGCCGGCGGCGCGGTAGCTGAACGGTTCGGAGCCATCTGCCTCGAACTTCGCGCGCATCGCTTCGTCGACGCGGAGATACAAAGTGCCTTTCATGACGAATCCGAACTGCGCGCCGTTTCGGACCAGGGCGGATCCGCCGAAGAAGCGCCTGATATCGATGCAGCCGGCTGGGGCGATCTGGCTCGCAAAGTCGAGCGCCAGCCCGCGTGTCGCCTCGCTACTCATAGTGCGGCTCCGCCAGCAGATCGAAGAAGCCGGTGATCGCGCCGAGCCGGCCATCGGAAATCACCCCGAAGCTCGTGCCGGTCTGCAAGACCCTCTCGTCTTCGTGGCGCAGTGCCCAGCGCGCCAGCGAACGGTCATTATGGTGGAGGACGCTCAATATCTTGAACCGGCCTCCCGGCATGCTCTCCTTGAAGCCGGCCATATAAGCCGAGAGACCGGCGCGCCCGGCGATCGCTCCATTCGGGTCGCAATAGGTCACATCGTCCGCGAGGCAAGCCAACATTTCCGGCTCACGAGCGTCAGCATCCAGCGACCAGACGGCCGCATATCGATTCCAGAGTGCCTCAGGTGTCATGACATCGTCTCCAGTTGATTGAATTCGTCTTCTATCGCCTGCCGCAGGCCGGCCTTGTCTTCGCCACCGCGAATGAGCACGAGGAGGCCCTGATAGAAGGCAAGAAGGCGGGTGGCTGTCCTATTCGCCTTGGCTCCATCACCCTCCCGAGTGAAGGTCGACGCCTCGGTCAGTCTCGCGTGGAACGTGGTGCGAAGGAGGCCGAGCGCTGCCTCGACACGGGGGTGCGGATTGACACCACCGCCGAATTCCACCGCCATATTGGTGATCAGGCAGCCGAGGGAACCATTGTCGGGCTCATGCAGGAGCGAGAGGAACAATTCGCGGAGGCCCCGAAGCCCGCTTCCTGGCGGCGCAAACCGCTCGATGCGGCCCTCCAGCACCGCCCGGTTGTAATGCCCGAATGCCGCGTCGAAGAGGCCGGCCTTGTCGCCGAAGGCGTGATAGATGCTTCCGCCCTTGAGCCCCGTCGCCTCCTCGAGGTCCCGGATCGAGGCACCTTGATAGCCGTGCTTGCGAAAGATGTGCATCGCCCCCTTCAGCACCGCTTCCTCATCGAATTCCCGCGTTCGGCCCATCGTTACTCCGATTCTTTATCGATTGTTCTAGAATGACTGATAAAGAATACGAACGCAACGGGCTCCCGTGACTTTCGGCGAAAATTCTCGCCTGGACGACCTCGGTCATCCCAAGCGCGTGGGCGTCCGTCGCTTAAGGTTTAGGATGATATTTCGGAGAGCGTGGAACGGCCGGTCGGCCAGGTGGACAGCGCTTGCTCGACGACGGCTCGAGCATCTCGCGGCTGAATCCGACATACCGCGGCCCCCATCAACCGCGTTGCAAAATTCTGGCGCTGACCTGGCCTGTGGCAAGCTTCTCGGCCGGCGCTGGCCTGCCAAGCAGATACCCTTGGCCGATGTCGCAACCCAGATCCTGAAGCCGCTGAAGCTGGCTCTCCTCTTCGATACCCTCGGCGGTTATCGTCACGCCAAGTCCCACACCGAGAGCGATGATCGCCTTGATCACCTTGTCTTGCTTATCATTGGTCTCGAATGAAGAGACGAAACTCCTGTCGATCTTGATCTTGTCGAACCGGTAGTTGGATAGTTGTGAGAGGCTGGAATAACCTGTTCCAAAGTCGTCGAGAGCAATCCTGACCCCCGCGTTCACCAGATCATCGAGGACGATTCGTGCCGTAACAGCGTCCTGGATGATGGCGCTCTCCGTCACCTCCAGCTCGACCCTGTGCGTCGGCAGACCAACATCGCCCAATATCTTGAGAATTCGCAGGCCCAGCAACCGATCGCTCAGTTGGATCGGCGAAAGGTTGAATGACAGGACGAGCTCATTTGGCCAGGAAAGCGCATCGGTGCAGGCGTGGCGAAGCAGTTGGTCTGTCAATTCGACGATCAGACCGGCTTCCTCTGCCACCGGAATGAATTCGTTCGGTGGAATGAATTCGCCGGAGGCCGTCTTCCAGCGTGCCAGCGCCTCGAAGCCGATAATCCTATTCGTCTTCAGGTCCACGAGCGGTTGATAGTAAGGAACGATCTCGGCCTTCTTGATGGCTGCTCTCAGATCAGCTTCCACTCGAATCCGCTTCGCCAACTCGTCCTGCATCGAAGGCACGAAGGGCTTCACCAGATTGCGCCCCTGCCTTTTCGCCACATACATCGCACAGTCGGAATGTCGAATGACTTGACTGAGGTCATCGCCGTTCTCCGGAAAAAGCGCGAAGCCGACACTGGCGCCGAGGTCGACGGCGACACCGTTGAATGTGAACGGCTTGCCGATCACGGTCACTATGCGGTTCCCCAACGCGACAAGATCGGGATTTCCGATGCGCCGCGCCAGAACAACGAATTCGTCTCCACCAAGGCGGAAAACGTGCTCACGGGGAAAGAGGGAAGAGAGCCGCTGGGCAACAGTCTTCAGCACCGCATCACCGTGATCGTGCCCCAGGAGATCATTGATCTTCTTGAAGCCGTCGAGATCGATGCTGAACACGGCGTAGGTTTCTTCTGCCCTTTGATCGGTCATCGCCTGCGCGCATACGGAATCCAGAAACCTACGGTTAGGCAGTTCGGTCAGCGTGTCGTGACAGGCAATCCAGTCTACGTTCTTTTCGGCCTGCAGCCGGCGATTGACCTCCCTCGAAAGATCCCGGATCCTCAGCGCGGAATAAATGAGCCCGAGAAACCCGGAGATATTAAGGGCGAGGAGCGCGTGGTCCAGCGGATAGTCATGATGCTTTTCGATGAACCCATCCAGCCCTTCATGCCAATGGAAGAGCCACGATATACAGAAGAGAAGCAGGAAGATCGCGAGCCAGGCAACGATCTCCATCTGCGGTCTGGTTGGTTGGATGCGAGGCATATGAACAGGCTCCTGTTGTGTGAAGAGCCGTCATGGCCAGTTTGGTACGCTCGCATCAGCGAATGCCGACGACGGATGGCGCAACGTCACAGCATCGGCGGTCCCACGCCGTGACCGAAGACCGCCTCAATTCATTCGGGCGGAATTAAGAGGGCCGATATCGCGGTGGCTGATGAAGCCGCGCAGCACCGACAGATCCCAAAGATAGTCTGTGCGCTTGCTAGGTTAATGGTGGGTTGCCTTTACGAAGGCACGGGAGTTTCGCTGCGCACAATGGATATCTTTGCCGCAAATCGGATGAGGATTCGGTTCCAGGTGTCTACCGGTCGCCGCAATCTTCCGTTCTTTCGAACGGCTGAAGAATCCGCCGGATGGGTGCAGGGCGCATACCAGAGCCGATCAACCTGACAGCATGTTATCTGCCAGGCTGTAGCAGTGGCTCGCCTGATAGGCGTTCCGACCACATTGAAAGTCCGAATGGCGCGCAAGATGCGGCGCTCCGCGAGGAATTTGCGGATCGAGGCCGAGCCCCGCACATTGATGCCGAAAATGTCCTCGCCGCGCGGAAAAAAATAACCGACGTGTTCAGGCGTCGTGACGCAGTGCTCGAGAAAAGCCTCGTCCAGCTCGCCCTGCGCGGGGGAATGGTCGGTGGTGAAATGTGAAAGATGCACCAGGAATCGTGCACGCAGACCTTCGCCATCGGCGTAGAGCGTGAAAAGCTCCATCCAACTCGCATTAACGCGAACGAGCCGCTTGTCGGAAGTCGAGGGCAGACACGAAACCGACCAGTAGTGACGCTCGGTCTTGCGCGGGATGGGGATGCAGGTCTGCCCGTATACCCCGAGAATTTCCAGAACGTCTTGCGCCTGCGGGCGACGCAGCAGCTTCTGGAACCGTGCGACGTACTTGAACCGCTGTTCCAGGGACTCCAAGCGCTCTTCGGCGTCGATCAAGTCCGCCTCGCCTTCTATCCAATCCCGCTGCTGCTCAGGACCCAGAAACTTGCACAGACCGGTGGTGCTGCGACGAGGGGTCGTGCTCATGTCAGGTGCCATGTGAGATCCGTCCCCTCATCGCTTCACCGGCCTGATCCCGCCGGTCTCTATGAGCCGCGCGACGTCGGCTCCTGGAGGTGAGGCTCCGCGGTGGACCAACGCACCGGCCGCACAATAACATCCATCGAATGAATGGCGAAAGACTGACCTTCGGCCGGCCCGAAAGCCCAACCGGTCGTTTTAAAGTTCCGCCTCTCGCAGCAGCTCGTCCAGGCGGGTGGCCCATTCCTTGTTGCCATCTCTGAAAGGACCAAGCGCATCACCGGCAGCTTCGGGAAGGTCGCTGGCCGCCGCAGCAAAGCGGCGAGCCTGCTCACGATGTCCCACGGCCGTATGGCAGCACGCCTGAATGCGCAGAAGCGCCGGCCAGTCGGGCCGCGCCTTTAGCGCCGTACGCCCCATTTCGAGCGCGTTCTCCACGTCGCCCGAAAAGAACAATGCAAGTATCAAGAGGCTGAACCAAACCCCATTCTGCGGATCATGGGGGTTGAGTTCGAGGCCGCGGCCCAGGGGCTTGCGCGCGCCGGCCGCATCTCCCGAAAAAAGACGGGCCATGCCGAGGACGAGATAGCCCAAGGCGAAACTCGAACCGAGTTCGATGGACCGTTCCGCTGCGAGGATCGCCTGGTCAGCCCTGTCTGTATAGGCCGACACAATCGCCAGCGCATAGTGCGAGTACGGGTTTCGCGCATCGAGATAGATCGCTCGCAGCGCCGCATCCAATCCTTCCTTCCCGTCCGCGGCGGGGTTATCACTCCAGCCGTAGGCAATGAGGCCCGCATTGACCCGCGCCCGCCAGATCTGCGCCTCCGGCAGCATGGGATCGAGCCCCGTGGCCTCGCGGAAAAATCGCCGTGCGACAAGGTGGGTGGACTGCGTGGCCTTGTGGAAATGGAATGTGCCTTGCCGGACAAGATCCCAGGCAGTGATGTTGCCGGTGTGCGGAGCCACCTGAAGCCCATGGCGCAACAGCAGCTCGGGCTCGACCGCCGCTGCAATCCGCTCGGCGATGGCATCTTGCACCGCAAATACCTCGGCCACCTGAAGATCGTAATGTTCGGACCAGACGGTGGCGCCTTTCGCGGCGTCGGCGAGATGCACCGATATTCGGATCCGATCGCCGATATACCGAACAGCTCCATCCACGAGAAAATCGACGCCAAGTTCGCGCGCGATAGATTGCGGATCCCTCGAGCCATTCCTCCTTGTGAAACTTGCCCCACGTGACGCGACGCGGAACCATCTGAACCGGACGAGCGCCATGATCAGGTCGTCGGTGATGCCGTCGGCCAGATACTGTCTTTCACCATCGCCGCCGAGATTTTCGAACGGCAGTACCGCAATCGCCGGGATCGAACCGGTCTGCGCATGCCATCCGCTATCGGCTGCGTCGGTCCGACTCTCCACCGGACCGGAGAATCTGTACCCGACCCGCGGGACGGTGACGATCCATTCGCTGCCGTCTGATGCAGGGCCGAGCAGCTTGCGAAGGGCAGCAATCTGAACGGAAAGATTGCTTTCCTCGACGGCCAATCCCGGCCAAACGGCATCCATCAGGGCCGACTTTGAGACGACACCCCCCTGTGCCGAAAGCAGAACGGCAAGCAGCGAAGCACCTCGGGCGCCGATAGCGACAGGCCTATTGTCGCGAAACAGGCATCCGTTCTCGGCAATGAACTCGAAGTGGCCGAAGGCAAGGTGCTGGGTGTTCATGGCTGGGAATGATACCCCGATTTCGCAGCTTTTCGGAATTTTTCGGCCGCGCTTCAGGACTTGCGCCGGCTGAGCGCGCAGATTCTGCTCCAGTCCAGCGGTTGAAGTGGTGAGAGCGATGAAGAACGAAGCAACGCAACCGAAAAATCCGCAGATATCTAGCGCGAAAGTCGTACGCGGGAGCGGCAGCCATGTCGCCGAGCAGGGGTCTGTCTATCGCTCGGGCGTCTCGGCGGAAAGCGTCGGATCAACCATGCTGTGGCTCGGGACGATTTCGCTACCCGCAGGCAGGCGAACCAGGGCCCATCGCCATGAGGGACACGAGACTGCCCTTCTCATGACCGCGGGCCAAGAGATCGAGATCTGGTCGGGGTCGGAGCTCGAACAGTGCGAATTGGTCCACGCCGGCGACTATCTCTTCATTCCGGCCGGCGTTCCCCATGTGGCCGTCAATCGCAGCACCGAAAACGCCGAGTTCCTCGGTGCCCGCAATGACCCCGCCGCCAACGAGAGCGTCGTTCTGATGCCGGAGCTCGACAACATCGTACCTTAATCACGCCGGGAGGTGCATCATGGCCATCATCGAACAACGTCTGGCCGAAATGGGTCTGGAATTGCCCGAGCCTTTGAAAGTTCGCGAAGGGCTGCGAATGCCCTTCGCCTGGGTTCGGGTGCGCGGCAACCGCGCCTATATTTCGGGTCACGTCGCGTGCAATCGCGATGGGACATTGGCAAGTCCGCTTGGCAAGGTCGGAGTGGAGGTCTCGCCAGAACAGGGTTACGCGTCGGCCCGGCTCGTTGCCCTGGCCCATCTCGCCAGCCTCAAACGCGCTGTCGGAGACCTTGATCGGGTCACGGCTTGGCTGCGCGTCTTCGCCATGGTGAATGTTGCTCCGGGTTTCGATGAGACGCCGCTGGTCACAAACGGCTATTCCGATCTGATACTGCAGCTGTACGGGCCCAACGTTGGCGCCCACGCCCGCTCGTCCATCGGCATGGCCATCCCTTTAAATGCGCCCGTAAACTGTGAAGCGGAAGTCGAAATCGACGGGTGACCGCTAGTAGACGAACGGATCGACCCCGGCCGCCGCATGGGTGCCCGGCTCTTTCGGATAGATCACGCCCTTGCGCAGGATGATGTTGGCATAGAGCCTGGGCTCGCCGGTCTGGATCAACGCATGGGCGGTCTTCACCCTTCCGTAGAAATCCTGGCCTATCAGCGGCACCACCTGTCGGTGCGGTTCGTGGCGCGCGCAGCAGTCGATCATCTCCTCATGCACGGGGTCGAGCTTGTCGCGCTCGGCCCTGACGGTCGAGCGGAAGATCGCTTCCGCCACGAAATCGTCGATCGGCAGCACGCTGAGCACGGCGTTGAGAACCGGGATGAGGTGGTGGCCGTCGAGCCGGATCAGCCGGCGGGCATGTTCGACGCCGGGATAATTACCGTCGACGATGGCGATCTCGTCGCCGTGGCCCATGGCGCGAAGCGTAAAAAGCAGCTCCGGGCTCAACAGCGGATCAAGTCCTTTCAGCATGGTCTACCTCCTTGAAGAGTACGTTCTGGTCGGTGAGGTAACGCGCAAAGATCGGCAGGCTGGCGCCGCCGATGGCGCGCGCCTGCGCGCCGACCGCGCCCTCGATGATTTCGGGCATGACGACGCCCTGCAGGTCGAGCTTGGCGGCTTCGTCGATCGTGGCCTGGACCACACGGCTGCGCACCCAATCGGGAAAGCCGCCGTCGATGACAGCCGCGCTGAAATCGACGATCGAGGCGGCGGCAACGATCGCCTGCGCCAGCGCCTTGGCGCTATCCTGGATCCAGGCTTCCATCGGTTCGCCGAAATCCACCCAGCCGTCGGCGGAATACCAGAGCGGCTCGGGATCGATGCCGCGCTCGCGCAGCATGTTTTCGAGCACGAAAATCGAGGCGATTTCAAGCAGCTGCATCGTCTCGCCGTTCTTGCCGCGCACGGGCAGCGGCCCGATCGCCCCCGCCGTGCCGGTGCGGCCGGAAAAGATTGCCGAATTCAGGACGATGCCGCCGCCGATGAAGGAGCCGATGAAGAAATAGACGAAATCCGGATAGGACGGTCCGACGCCGAAGACGAGCTCGGCGCCGCAGGCGCTGGTCGCATCGTTCTGCATGAAGACCGGATGGGAGACGCGGGCGGCGATGTCGGCCTGCAGGTCCACGTCGCGCCAGACCTCCATGGCGCCTGGCGGCGCACCCACTTCTTCGGCCCAGTTCCAGAGCTCGAAAGGGGCGGCGATGCCGAGGCCGGCGATGCGGCTGCGCTGCTTGTCGTCGAGCCGGTCTTCGAGCTCCCGGATGCCCGAGGTGACGAAGGCGAGGATTTCATCCGGCAGCGGATAGGCATAGGTCCGGTGCAACTGCATGCGGATGCGGCCGACGAAATCCATCAGCACCAGATCGGCGCTGCGCCGGCCCATCTTCAAGCCGAAGGAATAGACGGCGTCGGGATTGATATGCATCGGGATCGACGGCTGGCCGACACGGCCGCGCACCGGTTCCCCGCGCGACAGCAGCCCTTCCTTTTCCAGCACCCGCATGATGACGGAGACGGTCTGCGCCGACAGCCCGCTGCGGCGCGCAATATCGGCCTTCGACAGCGTGCCGTAGAGACGCACCAGCGACAGCACGAGCCGTTCGTTATAGGCTCGCACCCTGACCTGGTTTGCACCGCCGGCCGGATTCAGAATTGGTGGCGGGACCGGCGTGTGTTCCGGTCCATCCAAGGACGACATGGCCGCTCCTCCCGATTGTTGGCCTATGCCCTAATTCGATGGAGCATGCCACATCGAATTAATAATTCAATTGGATTTATTTATTGACAAGCCAATTTCTTTTCGCTCTTAATTGCCGTCGTCAAGGGCACGGGACCGCTGGGAGGCATTAGCGATCCACGGCGAAGTGTCATATCTTAAGCTTCCGGCCCCGCAGGGGCGGCGCCGGCAAACTCTGGGAGGAGTTCCATGAAGAAATCTGTTCTCGCTTTCGGCGCGCTCGCGCTTGGTGTCACCTTTTCCGCTCCTGTCATGGCGGCTGACGTTGCTGCCTGCCTCATCACCAAGACCGACACCAACCCCTTCTTCGTCAAGATGAAGGAAGGTGCGACGGCCAAGGCCAAGGAACTCGGCGTCTCGCTGAAGTCCTATGCCGGCAAGGTCGACGGTGACAGCGAAAGCCAGGTGGCCGCGATCGAAAGCTGCATTGCCGACGGCGCAAAGGGCATCCTGATTGCTGCTTCCGACACCAAGGGCATCGTGTCTTCGGTCAAGAAGGCGCGTGAAGCCGGCCTGCTGGTCATCGCTCTCGACACACCGCTCGAGCCGGCCGATGCCGCCGACGCCACCTTCGCCACCGACAACCTGCTCGCCGGCAAGCTGATCGGCCAGTGGGCCAAGGAAACGATGGGCGACAAGGCCAAGGATGCCAAGGTCGGCTTCCTCGACCTGACCCCGTCGCAGCCGACGGTCGACGTTCTGCGCGACCAGGGCTTCATGATGGGCTTCGGCATCGATCCGAAGGACCCGAACAAGATCGGCGACGAGGACGATGCCCGCATAGTCGGTCATGACGTGACCAACGGCAATGAAGAAGGCGGCCGCAAGGCCATGGAAAACCTTCTCCAGAAGGATCCGAGCATCAACGTCATCCACACGATCAATGAGCCGGCCGCTGTCGGCGCCTATCAGGCGCTGAAGGCCGTGGGCATGGAAAAGAACGTGCTGATCGTCTCGGTCGACGGCGGTTGCCCGGGTGTGAAGTCGGTCAAGGAAGGTGTCATCGGCGCCACCTCGCAGCAATATCCGCTGATGATGGCAGCCCTTGGCGTCGAAGCGATCAAGAAGTTCGCCGACAGTGGTGAAAAGCCGAAGCCGACCGAAGGCAAGTCCTTCTTCGACACCGGCGTCTCGCTCGTCACCGACAAGCCGGTCTCCGGCGTCAAGTCGATCGACACCAAGGAAGGCACGGACAAGTGCTGGGGCTGAGCCCTGATTGCTGAAAGCAGACCGGCCGGGGCTTGATCCCCGGCCGTTTTCGACGGACGATGTTCCGTCGCCTCACGAACCGGCTAATCAAAGACCGGATGGATATCGGTGACGGCCCCCGCGCGAGTTCGGTGCGCGGATGCGGAGGAGGAACCATGACCGGAACACAGGAATTCGAACGTGTCCTCGACGGCAGCGACAAGAGCGTTGCCTCCTTCGAGCACGAGAAAGTCTCGCTGATCAAGCGCGCGCAGCATTTTCTGCACTCGACGCCGGCCGCCGTGCCGCTGATCGTGCTGGTGCTGGCGATCATCATTTTCGGGATCACCATCGGCGGACGGTTCTTCTCGTCCTATACGCTGACGCTCATCCTGCAGCAGATCGCCATCGTCGGTATTCTCGGCGCCGCCCAGACGCTGGTCATCCTGACCGCCGGCATCGATCTTTCGATCGGCGTCATCATGGTGATCTCGGCGGTGATCATGGGCAATGTCGCCATCACCTACGGCATACCGACGCCGATCGCGGTCGCAGCCGGCATGCTTGTCGGCGGCCTTTGCGGATTGCTGAACGGCTTCCTCGTCGCCTACATGAAGCTGCCGCCCTTCATCGTCACGCTCGGCACCTGGAACATCGTCATGGCGACGAATTTCATCTACTCCGCCAATGAGACGATCCGCGACACCGACGTCGACGAAAAGGCGCCGCTGCTGCATCTTTTCGCCGTGAGCTTCAAGCTCGGCAGCGCCGTGCTGACCCTCGGCGTCATCGCCATGGTGCTGCTCGTCCTGGTGCTCTGGTATGTCCTCAATCACACCGCCTGGGGCCGGCATGTCTATGCGGTCGGCGACGATCCGGAGGCAGCCAAGCTCTCGGGCATTCAGACCAAGAAGGTGCTGCTGACCGTTTACGCCATATCAGGCGTCATTGCCGGCTTGGCCGCCTGGGTCTCGATCGGCCGTAACGGCTCGATCTCGCCGTCCTCGGCCGTCACCGATTTTAACCTCCAGGCGATCACTGCGACTGTGATCGGCGGCATCTCGCTGTTCGGCGGCCGCGGTTCCATTCTCGGCACGCTCTTCGGTGCCATGATCGTCGGCGTCGTCTCGATGGGCCTCAACATGCTCGGCGCCGACCCGCAATGGAAAGTCCTTTTGACAGGCGTGCTGATCATTGCCGCCGTCGCCATCGATCAGTGGATCAGAAAGGTTTCGGTGTAATCATGGCTCGCGAACCCCTTCTCACCGCCCGCGGTCTCGTCAAGCGTTATGGCCGCGTGACCGCACTCGACAATGCCGATTTCGACCTCTATCCGGGTGAAATCCTCGCCGTCATCGGCGATAACGGCGCCGGCAAATCCTCGCTCATCAAGGCGATATCGGGCGCCGTCACCCCGGACGAGGGGGTGATCACGCTGGAAGGCCGGCAGGTGCAGTTCCGCTCGCCGATGGAGGCGCGCGACGCCGGCATCGAGACCGTCTATCAGAATCTCGCTTTGTCGCCGGCGCTGTCGATCGCCGACAACATGTTCCTCGGCCGCGAGATCCGCAAACCGGGCGTGCTCGGTTCGATGTTCCGCATGCTCGACCGGCCGGCCATGGAAAAGCTGGCGCGCAACAAGCTGTCCGAACTCGGCCTGATGACCATCCAGAACATCAATCAGGCCGTGGAAACGCTCTCCGGCGGTCAGCGCCAGGGTGTCGCGGTCGCCCGCGCCGCCGCCTTCGGCTCGAAGGTCATCATCATGGACGAACCGACGGCAGCCCTTGGCGTCAAGGAAAGCCGCCGCGTGCTGGAACTGATCCTCGACGTGCGCGCCCGCGGCCTGCCGATCGTGCTGATCTCCCACAACATGCCGCATGTCTTCGAAGTAGCCGACCGGATCCATATCCACCGTCTCGGCCGCCGGCTGACGGTGATCGATCCGAAGGAATACACCATGTCCGACGCCGTCGCCTTCATGACCGGCGCCAAGGCGGTGCCGACGGAGCCCGTCGCCGCATGAATGCACGCATCGATGAAATCGCCGGCGCAGTTCTTGACCGCGCCGGCCATTCCAAGCGTTTCCTGGTCGCCATCGCCGGACCGCCGGGTGCCGGCAAATCGACCATGGCCGACAATCTGGCGGAAGCGCTGAAAGCCAGGGGCGAAAGTGCCGAAGTCCTGCCGATGGATGGCTTCCACATGGACAACGCCATCCTGATCGAACGCGGCCTGCTGGCGCGCAAGGGCATCCCCGAGACCTTCGATGTCCGCGGTTTCCTCGATATCATCCGTGCCGTTAGGCTGGCCGATCAGGAGGTTCTGGTGCCGGTCTTCGACCGCTCGCGTGAACTCGCCATCGCGTCGGCCCGTCCCGTTTCCCCCGATCATCGCTTCATCATCGTCGAGGGCAATTATCTGCTCTTTTCGCTGGGGAAATGGGCCGAGCTCGAAGGCGTCTTCGACTTTTCGATCATGCTGGCGCCGCCGATCGAGGTACTCGAGGAGCGGCTCTGGGCGCGCTGGCGCGGCTATAACCTCACCGAAGAGGCCGCCAACGCCAAGGTCTACGGCAACGACCTGCCGAACGGCCGGCTGATCCTCGATAACCGCCGCCCGGCCGATGTGACGCTGGAGATCGCGCTGGCGTAATGCCCTGGTTCCGGGATAACGACATGCATGAAAAAAGAGCTAAAGCGGGTCGCATGAATCAATTTCTATGCGGCCGGCTTTAGTGTTATCGAGACGGCAGACGCATCGCTTCGGAGGCCTGCCATGCAATCGATCACCATCCGCCGTCCTGATGACTGGCACCTGCATCTGCGCGACGGCGCCATGCTGGAGGGCGTGATCGCCGATACGAGCCGCACCTTCGCCCGCGCCATCATCATGCCCAATCTCGTGCCGCCGGTCGTCACCACCGCCGACGCCAAGGCCTATCGCGAGCGTATCCTCAAGGTCTTGCCGGACGGCCATCGCTTCCAGCCGCTGATGACGCTTTATCTGACCGAACATACCAGCCCCGATGACGTGGAGGAGGGTAAGTACAGCGGTCTCATCACCGCCGTGAAGCTTTATCCCGCCGGCGCCACGACCAATTCGCATGGCGGCGTGCGCGACATGGAAAAGGCGATGCCGGTGTTGGAGCGTATGGCAAAGATCGGCCTGCCGCTCTGCGTCCATGGCGAGGTGACGACGCCGGAGGTCGATATCTTCGATCGCGAGGCGGTCTTCATCGAGACCGTGCTCGATCCGCTGCGGCGGCGCCTGCCGGAGCTGAAGGTGACGATGGAGCACGTGACGACATCGGATGGCGTCGATTACATCAAGGCGGCCAAAGGCAATCTCGCCGGCTCGATCACCACCCACCATCTGATCATCAACCGCAACGCCATCCTCGTCGGCGGCATCCGCCCGCATTATTACTGCCTGCCGGTCGCCAAGCGTGAAAACCACCGGCTGGCCTTGCGCGCAGCTGCCGTCAGCGGTGACGCCCGCTTCTTCCTCGGCACGGATTCCGCCCCGCATGTCGATCCGCTGAAGGAATGCGGCTGCGGCTGCGCCGGCATCTATACCTCGGTCAATACGATGAGCTGCCTCGCCCATGTCTTCGAACAGGAAAGCGCCCTGGAGCGGCTCGAAGCCTTCGTGTCGCTGAACGGGCCGGCCTGGTACGGGCTGCAGCCGAACGAGGAGCGCATCACCCTGTCAAGGCAGGCCGAGCCGGTCGTCTTTCCCGCGAGGATTGAAACCGGCGCCGGTCCGGTGACGGTGTTCGATCCGATGTTTCCCCTGCATTGGCAGGTGGTGCAGCAGGCGTAAGCTTTCAGAATTCAATTTTAAATAGAATATTCATCTTAAAGTTCGGCGCGACGTTAAACGCGTAACATTTGCATTGTGCAGTGCATCATTTGTTAACGGATGCATAAGACATTCCTCGTCGCGGAGCCCATAAGCTACCAACATCATCCGGCGCGATACTAGCTGCGGAGACTGAAAAGCATGACGCTTGACTACAACTCCCTCTTGTTGGCGCTCGGCGTCTCCGCGGCATGCTTGGCCGTCACGCTGATGGGCGGTTGGATTGTCCGCCGGGCGGAAACAGTGCTGCTCACCGCCACCGTCGGCCTGGTCCTCGTCGTCAGCGGCATTTTCGTCTACAGCGCCTATGTGAACAGGCCGGAGACATGGCTGGGCGTCGCCAATTTCGTGCTGTTTCATGCCGGTTTTGCCACCATCTGGGGCGCCGGCAAACAATTCCTCACCGGCCGCCTGTCCATCCCGGCCATCGCGATCCGGGCGCTTGCCGCGATGGTCTTCTCCATCGTGCCGATGCTATCGGGATATGACGGCCTGGCCTTCATCGCCGACAACCTCGCCATCGCCCTTTTGCTCTTTGCCACCGCCCGGCAATATTGGCTCGCCCGCGCCGAAGCACCCGCGCCGCTCCTCGGCATTACCGCGCTCTATACGCTGACGGCGATCTCCTTCGTCCTCTGCGCCGCCGTGCTGATCTCCGACGGCAAGCTGGTGCTCGGCAAGGCGCCCAGCAACTGGGCGGAAGATCTCAGCCTCGCCGTCTGCATCGCCGGCATGACCGGGATCGGTGCGCTGTCGCTGGCGCTGCATCAATGGCGGCTCGCTGCCCGCCACCGTCTCGATGCGATCACCGATCCGCTGACCGGCCTGCTCAACCGCCGCGCCCTGTTCGACGCGTACGGCATGCGCCCGATGGGCACGACCACCGCCGTCATCGTCTTCGACATCGACCATTTCAAATCCGTCAACGACCGCTTCGGCCATGCCGCCGGCGACCGCGTGCTCAAGGTCTTCGCCGGCGAACTCGCGGCCAGCTGCCGCACCGGCGACACCGCCGCCCGGCTCGGCGGCGAGGAATTTGCGCTGGTGCTGAAGGAGATCATGCCCGGCCGGGCGGAACTCACGGCCGAGCGCATCCGCCGGGCTTTCGAGGCGCGCGAGATCCATATCGATGACGAGGTGCTGACATGCACGGTCAGCGTCGGCGTCGCGCCCGGCCGCTCGAAGCCGCAGGATTTCGACGCCATGCTGAGCGCCGCCGACAAGGCGCTTTATGTCGCCAAGCGCGCCGGCCGCAACCGGGTCGAGCTTGCCGGCCACCTGCAGGCCGTTCCCGTCGAGGCAGCGCGCACCGCGTCTTGATCGCCGAGCGATCCTCTCATACTATCGCCGTCGGCCGGATGCGGCCAGCCGCCCCGCGACGCTCGAGTTTGATGTTCTGGCGTTATGGTGAATGCATCCAGACAACATCCTTCACATCCTTGCCGTTTGGCGATCGATGGCGAACGGGTCAGCAGACGCGGGCACTGATCTTCCTGTTTGCCGTCAACGGAAGGATGACATCATGCGCGATTTTCGCGATGCCAAGCTCATGGCAAAGACATTGCGGCAGGCCCTGGCCGACCGCGACATTTCGCTCACCCACAGCGAAACGCTCGAAATCGTAGCCCGGCAGTTCGGGCTCGATCAATGGAATATCCTCTCGGCCAAGATTGAGGAGGCCGCCGCCTCCCGCTCGGTCGTCGGCATCGAGCCGCCGATGCCGATCTTCCGCATCTTCTCGGTCGAAAAGGCCATGGAATTCTATTGCGGCTTTCTGGGCTTCCATCTCGATTGGGAGCACCGCTTCGGCGAAAATTTTCCGCTCTATTGCCAGGTCTCTCGTGACGGCATGGCGCTGCACCTGAGCGAACATTCCGGCGACGCCAGCCCCGGCGCCAAGGCCTTCGTTCGCGTCGCCAATGTCCGGGCCTATCACGCCGAACTTGCCGGCAAGGATTACCGATACATGAAGCCCGGAGTCGAGGAAGCGCCGTGGGGGCTGGAGATGACCGTCACCGACCCCTTCAGCAACCGCATCGCCTTTTGCGAGCAGGCATAGTCTACAGTACCGCGCCGGCATCGGAATGCGGGTCGATGCTATAGGGATAGACCGGATAATCGGCCCCGATGGCATCTCGAACGCGCTCAGACCAGGCGACGAAGGCGGGATAGGCTGCGAGAGAAAACCCGCAATCCTCGACCCGGTGGCTATAGGCGTAAACGGCGATATCCGCGATCGTCAGCTGCTGGCCGACAAGAAACAGGTTGTCGCTGAGGCCGCGATCGATGGCGGCAAGCGCGCGGGCTGCGGCTTCGCGCTTGCCCGCGACCATGCTCTGGTTACGCTCCAGCCGTCCCGTCAACGTCCAGAAGCGCAGCGAGCCGATGACCGGCTCGACATGATATTGTTCGAAAAACAGCCATTGCATGACCTTGGCGCGCCGATAGTGATCTGACGGCAGGAAGCGCGTGCCCTCGGAGAGGAAAGTGAGGATCGCATTGGATTCGGCGATCGCACGCCCGTCGTCGAGTTCGAGAACCGGGATGGCGCCCACCGGATTGAGTTTCAGAAACGCCTCGGCGCGGCTCTCGCCCTCGAAGATCGAGACGATACGGCTGCGATAGGGCATGTCGAGCAGGCCGAGCAAAACCCTGACCTTCCAGCCATTTTGCGACGGCAGATAATCGTGAAGTGTGAACATGACGGTCCTTTCGCTGCAATCGGCTCAACGTCGCATGCCGCCTCGAAACCAACCACCCGATTCCTGCCTGTGACGAGCACAGGAATGAGGGTGGGTGAGCGCCTATCTGATGGAGCACCCCACGCGCCATCTGCTGCACCGGCGACGAATTTGGCTGGCGAGATTTCCTCGTTATAGGATGCGACCTTTCCGCAGAGTTTTGCTCGCGGCAATGTCTGCAGGGAGGAACAAAATGAAATACGTTTCAGTCTTGATTTTAACGCTTCTGTCGATTTTTTTCGGATGGTTATTCTATGAAAGGTACTGGAAATTTCGAGATTGCATATCTCAAGCATTATCCAGTTGCCTCACTCCTGACGGTGACAATCTCACGCAAGGCGGCTCTCTGTGGGCTGGTCTGGCAGGGTTGCTCTTGTTGCTTGCTCTGATCTCAGCTTGGCGCGTTTTCCGAAGCCGGGATGCTGGCAAATAGCTGGGATAGGCTGCTCCTCCGCTTGCTTCTCAGACGATCATCAGCGCCCGCACGAAGGCGACCGAGGTCAGCAGCGAGGCGATCGTCCTCACATGGTTCCACCATGTCCAGTCCCTGACATAGCTGGTCCAGAGCTGAACCGCTTCCGGCCCGTTGCCGGCGACCTTCGCCAGCGCATCGTTCATCGGCACGTTGAAGACGATGGTCGAGACGAAGGAGGCGAAGACGTAGAGGGCTGCCCCGGCCAGCATCAGAAAAGATGCCCCGCCGCGCCAGTCGATCAGGGCAAGCACGGCGATGACGATGCAGAGGATCGCTGTCGGCACGAAGAGGCCCATGAAGGGCGAGCGGACGATTGTCACGTTGATCGAGTTCATCGCCGCGATGCCTTGCTCTGCCGGAATCCGCGAGAAGGCGGTCATGATGAAAGTCGAGAAGGCGAAGAAGATGCCGGCGACAAGGCCGCTGCCGATCGCCGCAGCGACGAGGGAAAGGATGAGAATGATCTGCATGGTCAGGCGCTCCATATTCCGGTTGCCGCGGTCCGGCGGGCATATTCGCTGAAATCGGTGGCGGGGCGGCCAAGAATTTCGGCGACACCGCCCATCACGTTGGAATTTCGCCCATCGAGTACCTGGCCGAAGAGCTCCTCCAGAAGATCGATCAGACCCTGCGGCAGGCCGGCATCCGCAAGCCCGCGGGTGAAATCCGCCATCGACACCTGCTGATATTCGATCGGCCGCCCAGCGGCCGCGGCGATTTCGCCGACCGCCTGGCGGAAGGTCAGCGCCCGAGGGCCGGTCAACTCGTAGGTCTGGTTGCGGTGGCGCGGATCGGTCAGGGCGGCGGCGGCGACATCGGCGATGTCGTCGGCATCGATGAAAGGTTCGCCGATCTCGCCCGCCGGCAATTGCAGCCTGCCGCCAATGATCTGCTCGACAAAGGCGCCCTCGCTGAAGTTCTGGCAGAACCAGGAGGCGCGCAGGATGGTGGTGTCAATGCCGGACGTCGTCAGCGCTGCCTCGCTGCGCTGCGCGCTCTCTTCGCCGCGGCCGGAGAGCAGCACGATATGCTCAAGGCCGCAGTCCACCGCGACCTTGGCGAGTGCTTCGATCGCCTCTGCCGCCCAGGCGACGGCAAGGTCCGGCTGGAAGGCGACATAGGCGCTCGATGCGCCCTCAAGCGCGGCGCGCCAGGTCGACCTGTCCTCCCAGTCGAAGGGACGTGCGCTGGAGCGCGATGCCGCGCGAACGGTGAGGCCGCGCGCTTCCAGACGCTTGATGATGCGGCCGCCGGTCTTTCCCGATCCGCCGACGAGGACGATTTCGGAATCCTGCATGTCAAAACTCCTTCCAAATTTTGCAAACAAGAGAAACTCTCTCATTTGCAAAATGAGATAATCTCTCTTATTTTGTTTGTCAACGTGGAAAAGGAGAGAGCATGTCGGAACAGCCGGTCGCAACGCGCAGGCGCCAGCAGGAATCTACCGGCCAGCTGCGCCGCATCCCCAGCCAGCAGCGCGGCCGCGACCGCTTCGAAAAGATCCTCGTGGTTGCCTCGCAACTGATCGAAAGCCATGGCAGCGACGGCTTGAAGATGAGCGAGATCGTCGAAAAGGCCGGTCTTTCCTTCGGCGCCCTCTACCAATATTTCCCCGACAAGACCTCGATCATCCGCACATTGGCCGAGCGCTTCAACGAAGAGGGCAGGCGGTGCGTCGAAGAGGAATTGGCGAAGGTGACCGACGCTGCGGCCCTGCAGGGCGCGCTCGCCAATATCGCCGATGAATATTACGCCTTCTTCCGCCGCGAGCCTGTCATGCGCGACATCTGGCATGCGACCCATACCGACAAGCTGCTGCAGCAGGTCGATGCCGAGGACATGGAATTTCATGCCCAGGCATTTCTCACCGTGCTTGTCCGTCTATGGCCGGATCGCGACCGCAAGGAGCTGCTGGCGATCGCGCGGCTGACAATGCAGCTGCTTGCCGCTGGCGTGCGTTATGCCGTTTCGCTCGATGCGGAGGAGGGCGCCCAGGCGATCGCCCTGTTCAAGAAGATGCAGATCGCCGATATCGGCCGTCTGCTGCGATAATGAGCGCGCCTTTCGTCTGGAAACGTCGGGCTCTTGCTGCTATTCCCGCAAGGATCCAAGCCGAAGGAGAGCCGCATGATCCAGACCACATTTCCCGATCGCGCCGTGATGGCCGAATTGCTGGCCAAGATGCTCTGGGAGATCAAGGCGGTGCATTTTAATGCCGCCCAGCCCTATAAACTCTCCTCCGGCATGGCGAGCCCGGTCTATATCGATTGCCGCAAGCTGCTCTCCTTCCCGCGCATCCGCTCGACGGTGATGGATTTCGCCGCCAGCACCCTGCTGCGCGATGCCGGTTTCGAGCAGTTCGATTGCATCGCCGGCGGCGAGACCGCCGGCATTCCCTTCGCCGCCCTGCTGGCCGACCGCCTCGGCCTGCCGATGATCTATGTCCGCAAGCAGCCGAAGGGCCATGGCCGCAATGCCCAGATCGAAGGCAACATGCCGGAAGGGTCGCGCGTGCTCGTCATCGAAGACCTGACGACAGCAGGCGGCAGCATGTTCAAGTTCATCGATGCGGTCCGTACCGCCGGCGGTATCGTCGATCACGGCATCGCGCTGTTTTTCTACGGCATCTTCGGCGAACAGCGCTTTGCTGACGGCAAGGTCAGGCTGCATCACATCGCGACCTGGCGTAATGTTCTCGCCGTCGCCAAGGAGCAGAAGCTCTTTGACGACAAGACGCTGTCGGAAGTCGAGGCCTTCCTCGATGCGCCGCTGGCCTGGTCGGGAAGGAATGGTGGGGTTAGTGAGCTTTCGCTCTAGCTATTGACAAAAGCTCGCTTAATCGGTTGATGAACATATCAGTGCTGTTGGGAGGAATACGATGATTTTGTGCTGCGGCGAAGCCTTGATCGACATGCTGCCGAGGGACACGACCCTCGGGGAAAAGGGCTTTGCGCCCTATGCCGGCGGCGCGATCTTCAACACCGCAATCGCGCTCGGCCGCCTCGGCATCCCCACCGCCTTCTTCACCGGCATTGCCGATGACATGATGGGCGAAATCCTGCTCGAGACGCTGAAGGCCAGCAATGTCGATTACAGCCCGTGCGCCATCACGCCACGTCCGTCGACCATTGCCTTCGTCAAGCTGGTCAACGGCCAGGCGACCTATGCCTTCTACGACGAGGGTACGGCCGGCCGGATGATCACCACGGCCGACCTGCCGGATCTCGGCGACGATTGCGAGGCCTTGCATTTCGGCGCAATCAGCCTGATCCCCAGCCCCTGCGGCGAAACCTATGAAGCCCTGCTCGACCGCGAAGCCGCTCGCCGCGTCATCTCGCTCGATCCGAATATTCGTCCGGGTTTCATCAAGGACAAGCCGTCGCATATGGCCCGCATCAAGCGCATGGCCGGCAAGTCCGACATCGTCAAATTCTCCGACGAAGACCTCGAATGGTTCGGCTTGCAGGGAGACCATGATGCGCTCGCCGCCCATTGGCTGAACCACGGCGCCAAACTCGTCGTCATCACCAAGGGCGCGGAAGGTGCTTCCGGTTATACCAGGGAGCGCAAAGTCACGGTCCCGAGCCAACGCGTCACCGTCGTCGACACGGTCGGCGCCGGCGACACTTTCGATGCCGGCATCCTGGCTTCCTTGAAGATGGACAATCTGCTGACCAAGCCTCAGGTCGCCTCGCTCGACGAAAAGGCACTCCACAACGCCCTGACCCTCGGCGCCAAAGCCGCCTCCGTCACCGTCTCCCGCGCCGGCGCCAATCCGCCCTGGGCACGTGAGATTGGGCTTTAAGGCTTAAGCCGCAACCTCTCGATTCCCTCTTCTCCCCAGCGGGGAGAAGGTGCCCGTAGGGCGGATGAGGGGGCCGGCGAAGCCAGTCTTCTGCGGCGTTTGCCGTTGGTTTGGCAGCATAGGATATGAGGTGAAGGGTGTGCCGTGAGGCCCCCTCATCCGCCTGCCGGCACCTTCTCCCCGAGGGGAGAAGAGGACATGCCGCGCTCTCTCCATTCCTCACTCACCTCTCGTGGGGCTCGTCCCCTCGCCCCGTTTAAGGGGGTCCATAGGACGGGTCGAGACGAGTGGCTCGACCCCGGTGGGGTTAGGGTGAGGGGCAACCCAATCCTGGGCAGACCCTTCAATACTTACTTCGCAAGCTTCGCCAGCGCAGCAACCAGGCCCTGCGTCGATGAATCATGCGATGCCGCACTCTCTTTGCCTTCGACGACCGGCAGCAGGCCCGTCGCCAGTTCCTTGCCGAGCTCGACGCCCCACTGGTCGAAGGAGTTGATGCGGAAGAGCACGCCTTCGACGAAGACGCGGTGTTCGTAGAGCGCGATCAGGCGGCCGAGCGCGTAAGGCGTCAGCTTGTCGTAGACGAAGGTGATCGACGGCCGGTTGCCGGTGAAGACGCGGTGCGGCGCGATGAAATCGGCCTTTTTGTCGTCCATGCCTTTGTCGGTCAGCTGCTTCTTGGCTTCTTCGAAGGTGCGTCCCTTCATCAGCGCTTCCGACTGGGCAAGCACGTTGGAGATCAGCAGCTGGTGCTGGTGGCGCAGCTCCGGCTCGAAGGCGTTGGCGGCGATCATGAATTCGGCCGGGATGATGCTCGTGCCCTGATGGATGAGCTGATAGAAGGCGTGCTGGCCGTTGGTACCGGGCTCGCCCCAGACGACAGGGCCGGAATTGCCCTCGACCGGCGTGCCGTCGATGGTGACACCCTTGCCGTTCGATTCCATGTCGAGCTGCTGCAGGTAGGCCGGGAAGCGCGACAGGCGCTGGTCGTAAGGCAGGATGGCGCGTGTGGGGTAACCGAGCACATTGCGGTGGTAGAAGCCGATCAGGCCGAGCAGCATCGGCAGGTTTTCGGTAATCGGCGCCTTACGGAAATGATTGTCGACGGCATGGGCGCCGTCGAGAAATTTGCCGAAATTCTCCGGCCCGACGGCGATCATCAGCGGCAGGCCGATCGCCGACCAGATCGAGTAACGGCCGCCGACCCAGTCCCAGAAGCCGAAGACGCGGGCACTGTCGATGCCGAAGGCGGCGACCTTGTCGAGCGCTGTCGAGACGGCGGCGAAATGGTGCTGCACGGCCGCTTCGCCGAGCGCCTTGGCGATGAAATTACGCGCCGTCTGGGCATTGGTCATCGTCTCGACGGTGGTGAAGGTCTTCGAGGCGACGATGAACAGCGTCGTTTCCGGCTGCACCAGCTTCAGGATGTCGGCGATATGGGCGCCGTCGATATTGGAGACGAAATGCGCGCGCGGGCCGTCATGGAAGGGGGCAAGCGCCAGCGTCGCCATGACAGGGCCGAGATCCGAGCCGCCGATGCCGATATTGACGACATCGGTGATCGCCTTGCCGGTCGCACCCTTCAGCGTGCCGGAGCGGACGTCGTCGGCAAACTTGCCCATGGCGGCAAGCACGGAATTGACGTCGGGCATGACGTCCTTGCCGTCGACCAGAACCGGCGTGTTGGAGCGGTTGCGCAGCGCGGTGTGCAGAACGGCGCGGTCCTCGGTGAAATTGATCGCCTTGCCGGAGAACATTTCCTCGCGCTTCTTCTCGACGCCGCCGTCTTCGGCGAGCTTCACCAAGAGCTTGAGGATGTCGTCATTCACTGCCGTCTTGGAAAAATCCATCAGCAGGTCGTCAAGCGAGACGGAAAAGCGCGAAAAGCGCTGCGAATCGGCGGCGAAGGCGGCACGGATATCGGTCGCCTTGGTGGCATCAGCGGTGCTTTTCAGCTGTTCGACGATGGCGTTCATGGGAGGCTCCTTTGGAGGCGGAAAGGTTGCGGAAACTATTCGCTTTATCACTCGCAAATCAAGTTCAGCCACCTGCCGAAATAGAAAAAAGCCACCCGCGGCAAGCGGATGGCCCTTAGAGCCTTCCTGGTCAGCTTCAATCTGACCAGGAAGGCTCTAATTCATCAGATCGTCAAATTCAGCCGCGCAGGTCCTTGCGCAGGATCTTGCCGACCGGCGACTTCGGCAGCTCGGTGCGGAACTCGATGAAGCGCGGCCGCTTGTAGTTGGTGAGGTTGGCGATGCAGTGGGCTTTTACCTCCGCTTCCGTCAGGTTCGGATCCTTCCTGACGACGAAGAGTTTTACCGCCTCGCCAGAATGCCCGTCCGGCACGCCGATGGCTGCGGCCTCGAGGATGCCGGCATGCATGGCGGCGACTTCCTCGATCTCGTTCGGATAGACGTTGAAGCCCGAGACGAGGATCATGTCCTTCTTGCGGTCGACGATCTTGGTGTAGCCGCGGTCGTCCATGAAGCCCATGTCGCCCGAGCGGAAGTAGCCGTCATCGGTCATCACTCGCGCCGTCTCCTCCGGCTTCTGCCAGTAGCCCGCCATCACCTGCGGCCCGCGGATGCAGATCTCGCCGACGTCGCCGAGCGGCAGCGAATTGCCCGCCTCGTCGCGGATGTCGAGTTCGGTGGAGGGAAGCGGCAGACCGATCGTGCCGGTGAACTCAGCCGAATCGAAGCGGTTGGCGGTGGCAACGGGCGATGTCTCGGAAAGGCCATAGCCCTCCGTCACGGCTGTGCCTGTCATCTTCAGCCAGCGATCAGCGACCGGGCGCTGCACAGCCATACCGCCGCCGAGCGACATGATCAGCGAGGAGAAGTCGAGCTTGGCGAAATCGGCATTGTTCATCAGCGCATTGAACAGCGTGTTGAGGCCGGGGAAGATATGGACCTTCGACTTTTCGAATTCCTTGACGAGACCGGGAATGTCGCGCGGATTGGCGATCAGGATATTGTGGGCGCCGAGCGACATGCCCATCAGCGAATTCACCGTCAGCGCGAAGATGTGGTAGAGCGGCAGGGCGCAGAGGAAATTCAGCACCTCCGGCTCTTTCTTGCGCTCGAAGGCCGATCGAAGCCAGAGCGACAGCTGCACCTTGTTGGCGAGCAGGTTCTGATGCGTTAGCACCGCGCCCTTGGCAACGCCCGTCGTGCCGCCGGTATATTGCAGGAAGGCGATGTCGCTGCCCGCCAGCGTGACCGGCTGGAGCTTTTTTCCCGCACCTTCGCGGAGCACCTGGCCGAAGCTCTTGTGCTGAGGGATCGACCAGGAGGGAACGAGCTTCTTCACCTTGCGCACGACGAAATTGACGATCAGCCCCTTCGGCCCGAGCATTTCCCCGAGCGAGGTGACGACGACATGGCGAAGGTCCGTCTTGTTGAGAACCTGCTCCACCGTGCGGGCGAAATTCTCCAGCACGAAGATCGCCTTGGCGCCGGAATCCTTCAACTGGTGTTCGAGTTCGCGCGGTGTATAGAGCGGGTTGACGTTCACCACCACCAGGCCGGCGCGCAGGATGGCATAGGTGGCAATCGGGTTCTGCAGCACGTTCGGCATCATCACGGCGACGCGGTCGCCCTTCTGAAGGCCGGTGCTCTGCAGCCAGGCGGCGACCTTGCGCGTCTGGCTTTCCAGTTCGCGGTAGCGCATCCCCCTGCCTATGCTGGAAAAGGCGATTCGGTCGGCGTAACGGGCGCAGGATTTTTCCAGCAGTTCGGCAAGTGAGGCATATTCCAGCGGCGGAATCTCTGCCGGAACGATATCGGGATAGGCGGCAAGCCAGGGCTTGTCCGGCCTGGCGCCATTTGGATGGACGGAAATGCTGTTCATCTGTCTCTCTCCCCTGCGGCCGCCGCGCCGACATCATTCGGCAGATAACCGGAAAGATCCTCCATCTTCCAGTCCGGCAGCTTATGCCATTGCCTGAATGGTTCAAGCCGAATGAAGCTATACTAACCTTGACGTAAACGTCAACATTCCGCCAGCGCGCGATCATGGAAAGGATGGGGAACTTTGAGTCCGCCATGACGTTGATCTTGCATACTCACCATGAGGAAACACCAAAAGGAGGTGCACAATGTTGAACCAGGATACTGACGCCACCCGCCGTGACCCGAATGTCAAGAGCACGCACTCGCTGATCGCCAGCGACCGCGTCGAAGGCACCCGTGTCTACGGGGCCGATGGCAGGCATATCGGCTCGATCGAACGCCTGATCATCGGAAAGCTCGACGGCCGTGTTGCCTATGCCGTGCTGAGCTTCGGTGGCTTCCTGGGCATCGGTCACGACCACTATCCGCTTCCCTGGGAAAAGCTGAACTACGACACCCAGCTGGATGGCTATCGCATCGACCTGACCAAGGAGCAGATCGAAGGCGCCCCGAGCTATTCGGACGATGACGACACCTGGTACAACGACAATGGCCGCCGGGTCTATGATTACTACGGCGTGCCGCCCTACTGGATGTAACGTCGTCCGATAGGCCGAGCTGGAAGGGCCCCGCGGCATGCGGGGCCTTTTTAGTGTTTGACAACAAGATCGTTGGCCGATCGCAGCACGGTGCCGACGACAATATCGTCTGCCACGATCGCCTTTGCCGTCTTGACCGCAAACACATGGCCCTCGCCGGGCAGCAGCGTCACCAGCATCGAATCGACAACGGCATCCGGATCCAGCCGATCGGCCATCAGGCAAAGATTCTTGAGGAAGTTTTGCGCCGTCACCTTGACCTCATATCCACCGTCGATCCCGACGACATCGACCGTCAGCTGCGGCGCCGGCAGAGCAAGCTCGATATCCTCGACGAAATAGTGGAAGGCGCGCCGGTCGAGCATCTCCACGACGATGAGCTCGTTCTTCGGTAAGTCGGGAGTGACGATATCCTTGGGCAGCGGAAACTCCTTTGCCTCGAAACGGTCGCAGAGCAGCCGCCAGAATTCGAATTCGGCAAGCACGGTGCCGTTGAGCGTCACGCGTTTGCCGCTGATCTTCGCCCGCCAGAACAGCGTCCGTTCATTGACGGCCACCGCCGCAAGCCCGCCGCCGCGCGGCTGGATCGTCAGCAGGCGCGGATCATAGGCTGCCTTCAGCGCATACCAGAGCGGCTTGCGGCGCCCGGCCGAATCAAGCGCTGCCCATGAGGTCACCGGCCAGCAATCGTTGAACTGCCAGACCACCGCACCCTTACAGACATTCCGATGCGAGCGCATGTGTTCGACGCCGAAGCGGATGGCGCGCGCCTGGTTGAGCTGGGTGGCGAAGTGCCAGTCGTCCATTGTCCGCGGCTCCGGCAGATGGCCGGACAGGCCGCGGATCAGCTTGTCATTGCCCTGCGTTGCCTTCTGATGGTGGAAGACGCCGTTCGATTGCGGCGTCAGCGGCGCGTCGTGCACGCTTTCTTCGATCGTTGCCCAGGCCGGCGGCGCCTGCCAGCCGAATTCGGAGCAGAAGCGCGGGATATAATTGCGATAGACCTCGTAGCCGACATCGTTCCACACGTCCCAGATATGTTTGCAGCCATGTGCGTCGGCATTGGGTTCGATTTCCATCGAGCCGGAATAGGGACTGCCGGGATAATAGGGCCGGTCCGGATCGAGCTCGACGCAGAGTTTCGGCAGCAGGTCGAGATAATAACCGAGGCCCCAGCTTTCTCCCGCCTTGATGATCGGCCGCCAGCCCCATTCGTCGAAACCCCAGATGTTCTCGTTATTGCCGTTCCAGAGTACCAGCGAGGCATGCGGCATCAGCCGCACGACATTGTCGCGCACCTCCGCCTCGACCTCGCTTCTGAGCGGCTCCTCCTCCGGATAGGCGGCGCAGGCAAAGAGGAAATCCTGCCAGACCAGCATGCCGGCGCGGTCGCAGGCCTCATAGAATTCGTCGGCTTCGAAGATGCCGCCGCCCCAGACGCGCAACATGTGGATATTGGCGGCCTTTGCCTCTTCGATCCGAGCGGCGTAGCGCTCGGCCGTCACCCGCGGGGGAAAACAATCGTCCGGAATCCAGTTCGCCCCGCAGATGAAGAGCGGTACGTCGTTGATGACGAAAGTAAAGGCCGAGCCATGTTCGTCGGCCGAGGTGTCGAGCCGCAGCGAGCGGAACCCGAGTTCCCGCTCATGAGCGTCGAGCAGATCGACGCTCCCATCGCCGATCAGCCGGAGCGTCATCGGATAGAGCGGCTGCGCGCCGAGATGGTGCGGCCACCAGAGCTGCGGCGAGGGGAGAGCAAGCTCGAAGGAAACCTCGTCTTCGCCGTCGGCGATCGCCACCGTCTTGGTCACGCCGCCGATTGCGGCGATGAGCCTCAACGGCGTCGTGCCGCCATGCCGCGCCAGCCTGGCACGCACTTTTACCAGCCCGTCGCCGCCGGCAAGTGTCGCCGACACCCGCGTTTCGGCAAGCCGCGCCCGATCCCAGCTTTCCAGCCGGACGGGCTTCCAGACGCCCGCCGTCACCAGCGTCGGCCCCCAGTCCCAGCCGAAATTGCAGGCCATCTTGCGCATCAGATTGCCCGGCCCCGGATAGTTGTTGGGACGGTAGCCGTAATGCTTTTCCATCTCCGCACCATAGGCGTAAGCCGAGCGGAAGGTGACGGTGAGTTCGTTCTGGCCAGCCTTCAGCAGCCGGGAAACATCGAAACGATAGGTGCGGTGCATGTTGAAGGTGCGGCCGATCTCTTCCCCGTTGAGGGATATCACCGCGATCGTATCGAGCCCGTCGAAGACCAGTTCCTGCACCCTGCCATCATCAGGCATCGCCTCGAAGCTGCAGCGATAGGTCCAGTCTGTTTTGCCGATCCAGTCACTGCTGATCTCGTTGACGTCGATATAGGGATCGGGGATCAGCCGGTTGGCGATCAGGTCGAGATGCACGCAGCCCGGCACCGTTGCGGGGATGGCGGCAGGCAGGCCGGGCCTTGCTGTATCGTTACAGGAGAGCGTCCAGCCGGAATTGAGCTCGGTCTTCTCGATCATGGGCGGGCTCCTAGTTCATGCCGCTCGAAGCTGTGGGATTATCGGGAGATTGGATGTGTGCCGCCGCAATCCGGCTCGGCACAATGCGTCAGAGAAACCGGCCGTGGCGCTGCAGCACCTCGATCTTGTAGCCATCGGGATCGCTGATGAAGAAGAACAGGCCGAAGAGCTTGCCGTCGCGGTTGAGCTCTATCAGTTCACCCGGATTGAGCCCGAGCTTCGACAGCCGCTCTCGCTCGACCGCCACCTCCTCGACCGAGGCGGCAAGATGGCCATAGGCATTGCCGAGGTCATAGGGCGCGGTCCGGCCCTTGTTGACGGTCAGTTCCAGCTCGAAGCCGGTCTCGGCATTGCTCATATAGATCAGCGTGAAGGTTTCGAAATCGACGCGGTCGGCGACCGAAAGGCCGAAGGCCCTCTCGTAGAATTCGACGGAGCGCGCCTCATCGAGAACGCGGATCATGGAGTGGATCATCTTCGCCAATTCTGCCTCCCTTTCTCATCCATCACGGCAGTCTTGGTACCCGTCCTCCTACGCCGCGCGCAAGCCGATTCTTCGGGTGATCGCCGCTTCGACGAGGCCCATGGCGTCATAGATCAGCACCGCCATCAGGCCGACGATCAGGCCGCCCTGCAGGATGAAGGCGGTATTGTCGGAGATCAGCCCGGCGATAATGACCTCGCCGAGGCCCTTTGCCGCAACCGTCGAGCCGATCGTCGCCGTGCCGATATTGATCACGGTCGCAACCTTCAGCCCTTCGAGGATCAGCGGCAGGGCAAGCGGCAGCTCGACCCGCAGCAGCCGCTGCGTGCCGTTCATGCCCATGCCGTCGGCGGCATCGAGCACCTGCGGCGAAACCTGCTTCAAGCCGGCGACGGTGTTTTCGAAGATCGGCAGCAGCCCGTAGAGAAAGAGCGCGATCAGCGTCGGCATGGCGCCGAAGCCGGTTGCGGGAACGGCCAGCGCCAGCACCGCGACCGGCGGAAAGGTCTGCCCGGCATTGGCGATGGCGCGCGACAGCGGCAGGAAGTCAGCCCCGCTTTCCCGCGTCACGAAGATGCCGCCGACAACGGCAAGCACGGCGCTGCAGACAATCGAGCCGATCACTAGCTGCAGGTGCCCGGCAGCCAGCGAGGCAAGACTGTTCTGCGTATAGACGGCAGGCGCATTGTTGTTGGTCAGCGGCGTGAGCAGGAAGGAGAGCCACTCCGTCCTGAACAGCAGGATCAGGAGCAGGGCGAGCGCCGCCAGGCGGAAGAGATTGGCGACGAAGAGCTTCATGCCTTGCGGCCCAGTTCGAGAAGCCGCGTCATCGAGATCGATCCCACAGGCGCCTTTTCGCCGTCCTGCACGGCCGCCTCGTCGACCCCCTGCCAGATCATCTCGGCCAGCGCATCACGCAGGCTGAGCGACTGCGGCAGGGCATAGGCGAGGCCATTCTTGGCCGGCTCCATGCTCTCCTTCAGCGGCAGCAGCGACATCAGCTTCAAGGCCCGGTCGGACGTCCCGGTCAATTGCTGGACGAAGGGATCGGCGGGTTCGGTGAGGATCTTTTCCGGCGTCGAGCATTGCAGCAACCTGCCCTGGCTCATCACCGCGATCTGGTTGCCGAGATGGAAGGCCTCGTCCATGTCGTGTGTGACGAGGATGACAGTCGTGCCGAACTGCTTCTGGATCGCCAACAGGTCGTCCTGCGCCTTGCCGCGGATGACGGGATCAAGCGCGCCGAAGGGTTCGTCCATCAACAGCAGCTCCGGCTCGGCGGCCAGCGCCCGGGCGACACCGACGCGCTGCTGCTGGCCGCCGGAGAGCTGGTGCGGATATTTGTCGGCAAAGGTTGCCGGATCGAGGTTGAAGAGCCCGAGCAGTTCCTCGACGCGTTTGGCGATACGGGCGGAATCCCAATCGAGGAGCTGCGGCACCGTGGCGATATTCTGCGCCACGGTCCGGTGCGGAAACAGGCCGTGTCCCTGGATGGCATAGCCGATCTTGCGGCGAAGCTCCGTCACTGGAACGTCCATCACATTCTGTCCGCCGACGAAGATCTCGCCTTCGGTGATCGGCACCAGCCGGTTGATCATCCGCATCAGCGTCGATTTGCCCGAGCCCGACGTGCCGACGATGACGGTGATCTCACCCTTCTCGACGCTCATCGAGACGTTGTCGACGACGGTGGCCGTGCCATAGCGCTTGGTGACGTTCCTGATCTCGATCATGGTCATGCGGCGGATCCCCGGATGCTGTCGATGACCGCATCGAGGATGACGGCCGATGAGAAGGCGAAGAAGACGGTCGGCACGGCGCCGAGCAGGACGAGGTCCATGGCCGTCTGGCCGAGCCCCTGGAAGATGAAAATGCCGAAGCCGCCGCCGCCGATCAGCGCGGCGATCGTCACCATGCCGATCGCTTGCACCAGCACGATGCGGATACCGGTGAGGATAACCGGGAAGGCGAGCGGCATGTCGATGCCGGTCAGAATCTGTAAGCGCGTCAGCCCCATGCCGGCCGCAGCATCGCGCACCGAGGGGTCGACGCCCTGAAGGCCGACGACGGTGTTGGCGACGATCGGCAGCAGCGAATAGAGCACCAGCGCAATCAAGGCAGGCGCCGTGCCGATGCCGCGGATGCCGATAGCGGCGGCGAGCGGCACATGGGTGGCGAGATAGCCGAGCGGCAGCATCAACAGGCCGAAGAGTGCCAAGCTCGGGATCGTCTGGATGAGGCTGAGCCCCTGCAGCACGATGGCGCGCAGCTTCGGCACCCAGAAGCAGAGGATGCCGAGCGGCAGGCCGAGAACAATGGCGATGGCAAGCGAGCCGAACGCCAGCAGCAGATGCGAGATCGCTTCGGTCTCGAACTGCGGGGCCCGCGTCGAGAATTCCTTCATGATCGAAAGGCTGTCGAGCAGGCCGGAGGAGAGCGAGATGAAGAGCAGCGCCGTATAGGCTGCAAGGGCTGCGACCCGCATCCAGGGCGCCAGCCGGATCTTCACCAGCGCATCTGATATCACCAGCCCGATCACGGCAAACAGCACCCAGAAGCCGCCGCCGGGCGTCATGCGCGCCACCGTGCTGCCGGGGGGCGTTGCCGCCGTCGAGACGAGGCCGATCGCAACGATCAGCGCCGCAAGGCAGAGTGTGGCGATGACAAGCCGCGCTATCGCATTGGTGAGGAACAGCGTGGCGAAGGCGGTGAGAAGGAGAAGCACGGTCAGGATGACGACGGAAGGCTGGGGAAGAAGCTGCATCAGCAGCATCGGCTTGCCGGCGGCGATGCGGTTCGCCTTCACGTAGATGAAGGGCATCAGTGCAGTCGCCGCGATGCCGCCGGCCACCAGCACCACGCCGAGCCGGTCCAGCCTGCGGACCGCTAAGGTTTCTTCCATTAAATCAACCCTGTCTGGCCAACATCAGCCCAACCCTATCAGCAAAGGGGGCTCCGCCCGCAATCGGGCGGAGCGAGCGATGACTACTTCAGGAAGCCTTTTTCCTTGAGATAGGCTTCGGCGACGGATTTTGCCGGCTCGCCGTCGACCTGGATCTTGGCGTTGAGCTTGCGCAACTCGTCGGCGGTCAGGCTCTTGAAGATCGGCGAGAGCACTTCCTCGATCTTCGGATTGGCCTTCAACACCTCTTCGCGGATGATCGGCGTCGGGGCATAGACCTGCTGGACGTTCTTGTCGTCTTCGAGAACGGTGAGTTCAGCCGCTTCGATGGCGCCGTCGGTGCCGTAGACCATGGCGGTGTTGACGCCGTTCGTCTGGTCGGCGGCCGCCTTGATCGTCGCCGCCGTGTCGCCGCCGGAGAGAACGACCATCTGGTCGGGCTTCAGCTGGAAGCCGTAGGTCGTCTGGAAGGCGGGAAGTGCACCGGCCGAATTGACGAATTCGGCGGAGGCTGCAAGCTTGGCGGCACCGCCGCCGGCAACCCATTTGCCGAAGTCCGTGAGGCTCTTCAGCTTGTTCGGGCCGGCAACATCGCTGCGCACGGCGAGGGCCCAGGTGTTATTAGCAGGCGACGGCGTCAGCCAGACGATCTTGTTGGCGTCGTAATCGAGCTTCTTTGCTAGCTCATAGCCTTGTTCGATGTTCTTCCAGGCGGCGTCATCGGCCTTGTTGAAGAAGAAGCCGGCATTGCCGGTATATTCGGGATAGATGTCGATTTCGCCGGCGGTGATCGCCTTGCGCACGACGGGTGTTGCGCCAAGCGCGATGCGGTCCTGCGTCTTGATGCCGTTGGCTTCGAGAGCGAGCGCAATGACGTTGCCGAGCAGCGTGCCTTCCGTGTCGATCTTCGACGAGACGACGACGTCGGCGGCATGGGCCGCGCCCGCCGCGAAGGCAGAGAGCGAAACGGCAAGTGCGAGTTTCTTCAGCATGGAATATCCCCTTGTTAAACACCGTTGACCTACAGCGCCGCACTTTCAGACGTGCAAGGACGCTGTAGCACTTTGAATTGCTGCATAATTTATCCCGAAATCGGTTCCGATTTCAGGAATTATGCAGTTGCCCAAGCCCTTGGCGGGAGGCTTGCGCGCAGGAAAATCCGCCGGCGAGGGCGACGAGGCCGCCATCATGCCGGAATTGCGTGCGTCATGGAAATAGCGTTCATGCCCGAAAAATCGATGCAAGCCCCCTCCAGTATTTGCGGTCGCGGCACGATTATGGCGGCGAATGCACCTCCGCGCGCGGAAACGCATTCCCTTTTCCAGGGCCGGCGCGATTTGTTTTTGTCCCCTTGCGTGTTTCCACGATGCTCCGGTGCTCTGTTGCGGATTCCCGCCGCCCGGATTTTTTCTGTGATCGAACGATAGCCCGCCTCTCCGGAGGCAGGGATATCTTTTTTCATGAACACATCATATCGTCCGGTTTTTCCAGCGCTTTCCGGAGGTGGCCGTTTGCATCTTGGTGCCCTGTTCATCGCAAGCCATGTCCTGACCTCCGGTTCGGTCCGCGAGACCGCGCGGCGCTTCCAGCTGTCGCCCTCCACCGTCTCGACGGCAATCCATAATCTCGAGATCGAACTGGCGATGAAGCTGACGGAACGCGCTTCCGGCGAGCTCGCGACGCTGATTGCGAGCGGCAGGGTGCTGGAAGGCCTGGAGCCGATCATGGCTGCGATCGCTGAGCTCGGCCAATGGGCCAGTCATGACGGCGCCGCCGCCGAGATCGAGGCCTGGGGATCCCGCATTCCCGTCAAGATCGTCACTATGGAGCGTTTTCTCGAAGTTGCCGACCAGGGCAGCATCAACCGGGCCGCCCGCCGCCTTCGCCTCGGTCAGCCGCAGCTTTCGCTTCAGCTTGCCAATCTTGAGAAATTTCTGAGGCACCGCCTGTTCGAGCGCCAGGCGCAGGGCTCGGTGCTGACGGAGGAGGGCAGGCGCGCCTACCAGATCTTCATGGCGATCAGCCAGGCGTGGAACGATCTCAAATCATCGGCCGACGAGCGTTATCGGCGCACCGCCCGGTCGCTGCGCATCGGCTCGATCATCCCGACCGGATCGGAAAGCTGGGTGGCGCGCTGCCTGGGATCGCTGGTCTCGGAATGGAATGTACGCCGCAACAACAATGCGATCTCGCTGGTCTCGATGACCGCCGACGATCTGCGCGAGGCGCTGAAGAGCGGCCGCATCGATGTCGCGATCCTGGACTCGGTGTTCGGGCTGGAAAACTTCCGGCATCGCGAATTGCTGCAGACCGACATGGTGGTGATCGCGCCGCCTGATAGCACCGAGACCAGCGTCGCCGATCTCGTCGCCGGCCACCCGATCTGCATGCCGAGCCCGCGCACCGGCCTCGGCCATGCGGCGATGGCCTTCAGCTACGAACGGGCACCCAACCGGCGCCTGCGTGGCCAGGATATCACCGCGGCGGATTCGCTGCCCGTCATCGTCGACCTCGTCGCCAATCACGGCTACGTCTCCTTCCTCGGCCGCGTCAGCGCCATGCCGATTGCCGACAAGGTGCGCATCGTCGATCTCGACGAGCATCTGCCGATGTCCTATCACGTCGCCTTCAACCATCGAAAAGCCGCCGCCGATGCCTGCACTGTCATCATCGAGGTGGCGGCGAGAATTACGTCGGAAACCGTCGCGCGCACCATAAGGCCGACGGACGCCGGAGCCAGGGAGACTGCAGCGTGACGATCTTGCTCGAAGTATGCGTGGACAGCGCCGAAGGCCTCGCCGCCGCGATCGAAGGCGGCGCTGGCCGTATCGAGCTCTGCTCGGCGCTGGAGCTTGGCGGCCTGACGCCGCTGCCGAGCCTCATGAGGATCGCCGCCCGAGCGCCCATTCCAGTCTACGCGATGATCCGTCCTCACGCCGGCCCCTTCATCTTCGACGGGGCAGACGAGGAAGCGATGATGATCGATATCGATGCTGTGCGCGCCGCGGGCCTTGCCGGTGTCGTCATCGGCGCCAACCGGCCGGACGGTACGCTCGACATGCCGTTGATCCACCGGTTGAAGGCGCATGCCGCGGGCCTCGGCTCGACGCTGCATCGCGCTTTCGATCTGGTGCCGGATGCCGATCAGGCGCTGGAGCAGGCGGTCGAGCTCGGCTGTGAACGCATCTTGACCTCCGGCTGCGCACTGAAGGCCGCCGACGGCCTCGAAACGCTGAAGCGCATTTCGGCAAAGGCGGCCGGCCGCATCGCGATCATGCCCGGCAGCGGCATCCGCCCGGCAAATGTCGGCGAGATATTGAAGGCGACCGGCGCCCGCGAGGTCCACGGTTCCTGCAGCTCGCCGGTCGAAAGCGCCGATCCGCGTGCTGTTGCCTTCGGTTTCGAGGCGAAGAGTACGAACAAGACGGATGTCGCCGCTGTGAGGCAGATGCGCAGGGCGATTGAGGCGGTGGGTTAGAATTTGTAGTCGGTCGAGCCACAGGTCTCGCCCCGTCCTTCGGGGCGAAAGAACATGCCGCGACCTCTCCGTTCCCCGCTCGCTCTCGCAAGGCACGTTCCCTCGACCCTGGCAGTTTGGGGGGAGAGGCAGCCATCGGCGCGAACCAGACACCCGGCTCTTGAACAAAGCCCAAGACGGCCCATCACTCGCGATCATGGACGACGCCCATGATATCACCCCTGCGGGAGACACTCACCAGGAGATCGTCCCCGTCTCGCCATGCTCGGATCAGATATCGTTCACCGACGTCCTTCACATCTCTGACACGATAACCACGCCGTTCGAGGAGCCGAACCGCATCGTCCGGCCCGAAATTGTCCCGACCCGAGCGCCATCCGCTTCGCTGGTCGTGGTGGCGATTCCAGCGCTGGAGAAAATCCGTTTCCGTCTGGTTATCGTCAGGATCAACATAGAACTCCGATCCCTGGCCTTCTTGGATGACCACTTGCGCACGGGCAGGCACCACAAGCGGCATTGTCAGCGCAATAGCCATTGCCAAGGAAGCAATACG
The DNA here is from genome assembly GCF_004306515.1 of Rhizobium beringeri. Lineage (NCBI taxonomy): Bacteria > Pseudomonadati > Pseudomonadota > Alphaproteobacteria > Hyphomicrobiales > Rhizobiaceae > Rhizobium > Rhizobium beringeri. Next base: position 133,439 of record NZ_SILG01000001.1, read on the forward strand.
CATTTTCATCGCCCGACCCTTTCCATCACTCAATTGATGAACATCTGCCGAGTATCCGGCGGGTCCCACTTATGGACACTTCCGTCTTCTTCTGTGTGCTTTTTGATTGAGAAATGTTGCGCGAAATCGAGGGCGCCGGTTCGAGCCGGAACCGCGTTGTTTCCGGGCGCACCCATCAGAACGTCTTGTGGAAGACCAAGGGTCAATGGCTCCCGGCAGGATTTGCCGGAAGCGTTCAAGGCAATCGCTATGCGACTTCGTACCTTGGGATTGCCTAGAGCAGTTCAGCTTTTAACGGAAGCGCAGAACCGGTCTATCCTTTTGTTTTTACGCAATTCCGCGCGGAAAACCGCTTCACACTTTTCCTGGAATTGCTCTAGCCACCAATGCGGATCACCGCCTTGATCAACCCATTCTTCTCATGCGCCCAGCGCGCGAGATCGCGCGGCGCATCGGCAAGCGTCGTGCGGTGGGTGATGAGTTTGTCCACCGGCACCAGCCCTTTGGCGATCGAATCCGCGACATGCTCGAAATCGACGCGGGTGGCGTTGCGGCTGCCGATCACCATCATCTCACGCTTGTGGAATTCGGGGTCGGAGAAGCGGATATCGTCCTTGACGACGCTGACCAGCACCAGCGCGCCGCCATGGGCGACGAAGGAGAAGGCCTTTTCCATCGAAGGGCCGTAACCCGTCGCATCGAAGACCACGTCGAAACCGTCGCCGTTGGTTTTGTCACGAACGGCGTCGGCCGTTTGCTCGTTGGCAACGATGCCGGAGGTGAAGCCGAAACGCTCCGAGGCCATCTGCAGCCGCTCGGTGCTGGTATCGAGCAGCGTCACCTCATGTCCTGCAATGCGCGAGAAGATCGCCGCCCCAAGCCCGATCGGCCCGGCGCCGATGACGAGCGCCCGGGCTCCGGCGCCGGTCATCGAACGGCGCACCGCATGGGCGCCGATCGCCAGGAACTCGGTCGTCGCCGCCGCTTCGAGGCTTACACCCTTGGCGGCGTAGAGGTTCTCGGCCGGAACCGAAATCTCCTCGCAGAAGGCGCCATCCGTATGGACGCCGAGCACCTTGATATTGGTGCAGCAATTCGGCTTGTCCTGACGGCAGGCGATACATTGCCCGCAGGAGAGATAGGGATTGACGATGACGGGCGTGCCGACTGCCATGGCGACCCCGTCGCCCGCTTCCAGCACCGTTGCCGAGATCTCATGCCCCATCACCCTGGGATATTCGAGGAAGGGATGTTTGCCCTCGAAGATGTGGTAGTCGGTGCCGCAGATGCCGACATGGCTGACGGCAAGCCGCACCCAGCCGGCGGCGGGAGCCGCTGGCGAAGGACGCTCGACGATATCGAGCACGCCGGGCTCCCGGCAAAGAACTGCTTTCATGACGGGTCTCGCATTCCTGAAATGGAGGAAGCCGGCTTGTTCGGGCCGGCTGTCTCTTATCGCTCAATTGCTCCGGCGGCGGCGCAGCTGGTCGAAGAACACGATCACGATGATCAGCAGACCGGTGATGATGCGCTGCCAGAAGGAGTTGACGTTCAGAAGGTTCGCGCCGTTGTTGATGGTGGCGAGAATGAAGGCGCCGATCAGCGGGCCATGCACCGAGCCGACGGCGCCGAACAGGCTGGTGCCGCCGATGACGGATGAGGCGATCGCCTGCAATTCCCAGCCGTCGGCCTGTGTCGCATTGCCGATGGCGATGCGCGAGGCGAGCAGCACGCCGACGAAGGCGGCGAAGGAGGCCGAGAGGATATAGGCAAGATAGATCATACCCTTGACGTTGACGCCGGAAAGGCGCGCCGCCTCGGCGTTCGAACCGACCGCGAAGAGGTAGCGGCCCCAACGGCTCAGATGCAGGAAGATGAAGGAGGGGACCGCCACCAGGATGACCATCCAGAACAGGCTCGGAATACTGAGCAGATCGGCGCGGGCGAAATTGCTGAAGCCCTCATTGGTGATGTTGATCGTCGAGCCGTTAGTGATCAGCAGGCCGATGCCGCGCAGCGATGTCAGGGTTGCCAGCGTGATGATGAACGGCGGCAGGCCCATATGCACGATGCCGAAGCCATGGAAGGCGCCGATCGCCACACCCATGAGCAGCGTCAGCGCGATCGCACCCCAGACCGGCACGCCCGCCTGCAGCAGCCAGGCGATGATCACCGTGCAGAAGCCGACGATGGCGCCGACCGAAAGGTCAATGCCGGCGGTGATGATGACGAAGGTCTGGCCGAGCGCCAGGATCGCCGTCATCGCACCCTGACGCAGCAGGTTGGAGATATTGAGCGGCGTCCAGAAGCTCGGGGTGACGACGCCAAGCACGATCCAGAGGAAGATCAGCAGGCCGATCAGCGTCAGGCCGAACAGGATGTTCATTTTCCGGCGCGGCGGCGGCGCGACGATTTCGGTGGGGGTGGCAGTCATGAATTTTCTCCCTCTTATTCTTTTGGCTCAGACGCCGATCGCTTCGCTGAGCACTTCTTCATGCGTCGCCGCGTGGTAATCATGGCTCGCGACGATTTTGCCGGCGCGGAAGACGTGCAGCCGGTCGGCCAGTTCGTAGACCTCGGGCAGGTAGGAGGAGATCAGGATGATGCCCGCGCCGTCCTTCAGAAGCTTGGCGAACAGCCGGTAGATTTCCGCCTTGGTGCCGACGTCGACGCCGACGGTCGGCTCGTCGAAGATGAAAAGCCGAGCGCCATGGCTCAGCCACTTGCCGATGACGATCTTCTGCTGGTTGCCGCCCGACATGCTGGAGGCCGGAACGCGCCGGCTCGGCGTCTTGATGCTGAGATTGCGGATCTGCTGGTCGGCATTGGCCGATTCGCGTGCGTGATTGATCACCGGCCCGTGGCTCAGCCGCCCGAACACTGGCAGGTTGATGTTGAGGCCGATCGGCAGGTTGAGGCAAAGCCCCTGGTCGCGCCGGCTTTCCGGCGCCAGCGCAATGCCGAGCTCCATCGCGGTGCGTTCGTTGCGGATGTCGACAGGCTTGCCCATCCATTGGACATCGCCTGATGTCGTCGGCTGGCGTCCGTAGAGCCCGAGCGCGAATTCGCTGCGCCCGGCGCCGATCAGGCCATAGAGCCCGACGATCTGTCCTGATTTGACGCTCAACGACACGTCTTCGAAACCCGGACCGGAGAGGCCGTTGACCGTGAGGATCGTCTCGCCGATCGCAATCTCTTCCTTGTGGTAGATCTGTTCGATCGAGCGGTTGATCATCAGCGCGATCAGCTCGGCATCGTTGGTCTCGCCGATCAGGCGCGTCCCGACATGCGTGCCGTCGCGCAGCACCGAGACACGGTCGGCAAGCTCGAAGACTTCCTCCATGCGGTGGCTGATATAGACGATGGTGACGCCTTCGCCCTGCAGGCGGCGGATCAGCTTGAAGAGCTGCGCCGATTCCTGGCGTGTGAGATAGGCTGTGGGTTCGTCGAAGATCAGGAACTGCGTGCCGCGCATCGCCGCGCGCGCCGTCGCCACCAGCTGCTGCTGGCCGATGGTCAGCGAGCTCAACAGCGCACCGGCCGGCAGGCCGAAGCCGAGATCGTCGAGCACGGCCTGCGCCATCTTCTCCATCTGCTTCTTGCGCATCAGGCCGAAGCGGTTGACCTCGTCGCCGAGAAAGAGATTGGCGGCGACCGTCAGGTGCCGGCAGAGCACGACTTCCTGGTGGACGGCATTGATGCCGCGCGCAATCGTCTCGTTCGGCGTCGCCAGCGCCACCGGCTGGCCGCACCACAGCACCTCGCCGGCCGTGCGGGTGATGACGCCTGTCAGCAATTTGATGAGGGTAGATTTGCCGGCGCCGTTTTCCCCGACGATGGCGTGGATTTCACCGGCGAGAAAGGTCAGCGTCGCTGGCTTCAGCGCCTGCACATGACCGTAATTCTTCTGCAGGCCCTTGAGTTCGAGGATAGGCGATCCGGCGGGAATTCGATTGGCTTCTTTCAGCGTCGCGCTGTCATCATGGCGATGACTGACCTCTTCCAGTCCGATCATGGACCTCTCCTCCTTGTGTCGCCTCTGCTCTCCACCCCTGGTGACCATACCATGGATAGAAAAGGCCGCGCCGGTTTTTGAAGCCGGCGCGGCCTGTCTGTCGTTGTTACTTGATCTTCGGGTTCAGCAGCGCGTCGATCTTCGGATCGGCCATATTCGCCTTGGTGACGAGGTTTGCGCCGGTGTCGACATTTTCCTCGACCTTCTCGCCCTTGGAGACCGCAAGCGCGGTCTTCACGCCGTCATAGCCCATGCGGTAGGGGTCCTGAACGACGAGGCCGGCGATCGCACCATCCTTGAGGAAGCCGACCGTCTTGTCGTCGCTGTCGAAGCCAATGACCTTGATCTTGTCGCCGAGCTTGTTTTCGGCGATCGCCTGGCCAACACCCTGCGCCATGATCAGGTTCGAGGCGAAGATGCCGACGAGGTTCGGGTTTGCCGTGATCAGGTCGGTCATCATGTTGAGGCCGGTCGTTGCCTGGCCGTCGCCATACTTGTCGGCAATGACCTTCAGGCCGGGATACTTGGTCTTCACCTGATCCAGGAAGCCTTCGCGGCGCTGTTCCAGCGAGCCGACGCCCGGAAGGTTGGTGAGGATGACGACTTCGCCCTCTTCCTTGCCGGTGGCGCCCTTGATAGCGGCGGCCAGACCGTCAGCGGCAATGCGGCCGCCCTGAACGTTGTCGGTCGTCAGGAACGACTTGAACGCCTTGGAGTCGGCGCCAGAGTCGATGCCGATGATCGGAACCGACTTGGCCGCTTCATCGATCGGCTTGCCGAGCGCCTTGAATTCGGTCGGCGAAATGACGACAGCGGCCGGCTTGCCGGCAACGGCGTTCTCCAGAATGCTGATCTGGCCGTTGACGTCGGATTCGGCCTGTGCGCCGAGTTCCGGCACGTTGACGCCGAGATCCTTGCCGGCCTTGCGGGCGCCAGCCAGAACGATCTGCCAATAGAAGGACGTCGTGTCCTTGACGATGATCGGGATCGTCACGTCGGCGGCAAACGACGTTGCCGGCATCGCCGTGGCGATGACTGCGGCACCTGCAAGCGCGGTAAAGGCGCGGCGGGACAGAAGGGATTTCACGATACTCATAAGGGTTCTCCTCTCAGGGTGCGTTCTCCTCCAAATAAATCGGCCGCTGAACGCAGGCGGACGATTTTTATCGATAAAAAACATTTGCCGGGTGAAGCTAGCCGAGGCGCAATCAAATTGCAAGAGCGCCAAACCGGCTTTTTTTCTTTGGTAAACTCCTGCCAAGCAACTGATTTTATTCCAATACAACGGCACCCTAAAATAGGGATCAGGCCGTGTTGACCTCGTGCGGATGGACGACGCCCTTTTTCAAAATCAGGTTGCCGTACAGCCGGAATTCCGTCGTCGCGACGATGTAGGTGGCCTTGCGGGCCATCGCATAAAACGCAAAACGCTCCACCGGCACGATGCGGAAATCGCCGGCGCACTTGGCAACGATCTGCTGGAACTCGGTGCAGACCTCGGGCATGGCATCGGGATCGCCAACCACTTCCATCCGCCACGCCGCTTCCGGCACGAAAGTGTCGAGCGGCATATGGGTCAGGATGGCCTCGGCCATGTCAGTGGCGCTGACGCCGTCGGCGCGTATGACCGGCGGACCCATCGAGCCCGAGGGAAAATTGGCATCTGATATGACGATGTCGTCGCCATGCCCCATGGTCTTCAGCGCATGAAGCAGGTCGGGGCCAAGCAGCGGATGAATACCCTTGAGCATAGTCTCTCCTCAGACTCGGACGGCTTCGGCGCCGAGCGGCGGCGCGACCAGCGTATAGGCTTGGAATTCGGCATAGATCTCGTCGGCAAGCCGCGGCTCGACGATCTCCATGTTGCGCGTCAGGCTCGAAGGCTTGGCCGTGCCGATCAGCACCGACGCGACGATCGCCTCGCGCAGCGGAAACTGCAGGGCGGGCGCTGCCAGCGGTACTCCGTGGCGTTTGGCGATCGCCTCCATGGCGCCGACCTTGGCAAGCACGTCGTCATCAGCCGGCATATAGTCGAAATGCGAACCCGGCACCGGGCCGGTGGCGAGGATGCCGGAGTTGAAGACGCCGCCGACGACAAGCGAGGTGCCCTTCTGCCGGCAGAGCGGCAGCAGTTCGGCGACGGCCGAGCGGTCGAGCAGCGTGTAGCGGCCGGCGAGCAGAATGCAGTCGAGATCGGAATGACGCATGACGTCGAGGCAGACGGGCACCTCGTTGACGCCGAGGCCGAAGGCGGAGATCGCGCCAGACGACTTGAGTTCCTCCAGCGCCTTCACGCCGGAATCGAGAAACTGCTTCTGGTGGACCGCGTTTTTCGCCGCACCATGTGTGTAGACGCCGAGATCGTGCACATAGAGAATATCGATGCGGTTGAGGCCGAGGCGCGCATAGCTGAAGTCGACCGAGCGCATGATGCCGTCATAGGAATAGTCGTAGTCGGCGTCGAAGGAGAGCGGGTCGACATAGCTGTAATCGGGCACGGTGCCGGTCGGCACTGGCCGAAGCAGCCGGCCGACCTTGGTGGAAAGCGCGTAACTGCCATCCGGCTGGTCGCGCAGGAAATCGCCGACCCGCCGCTCGGCAAGGCCGAGCCCGTACCAGGGCGCCACGTCGAAATAGCGGATGCCGCTGTCCCAGGCCGCCTGCAGCGTGTCCATCGCCTGCTCGCGCGGGCATGCGCGGTAGAGACCGCCGAGAGCGGCGGCACCGAAACTGATTTCGGTCACCTCCAGCTTGGTCTTGCCGATCCGTCTCGTCTTCATCATGCCTCCTCGCGAAGAACTTGAACTTGGTCTACTTCAAATCAATCCCAGGAAAAGTGTGAAGCGGTTTTCCCAGGAATTGCGTGAAACAAAAGGTCAGAGCGTCGCACCCAAATGCCACGGCACGAATTCATTGTCGCCGTAGCCGAAGAGCTCGCTCTTGGTCTTCTTGCCTGAGGCCGTATCGACGATGAGGTCGAAGATCTCGCGGCCCTTGCCGCTGATCGTCGCATCGCCGGTGGCGATCGTGCCGCAATCGATGTCCATGTCCTCTTCCATCGAGGCATAGAGCGCCGAATTGCTGGAAAGCTTCAGCGACGGCGCCGGCCTGCAACCGAAGCAGCTGCCGCGGCCTGTGGTAAAGGCGATCATGTTCGCCCCGCCCGCCACCTGGCCGGTCGCCGAGACCGGGTCGTAGCCGGGCGTGTCCATGAAGACGAGGCCGGGGGCCGTGACCCGTTCGGCATACCCATAGACCGCCGTCAGTGGCGAGCGCCCACCCTTGGCGACCGCGCCGAGCGACTTTTCAAGGATGGTCGTCAGCCCGCCGCGCTTGTTGCCGGGCGACGGGTTGTTGTCGAGCGAGGCGCCGTGCAGAGCGACGTAATCTTCCCACCAGGCAATCTTGTCGTCGAGCTTCTTTGCCACCTCGTCGCTGACGGCGCGGCTGCGTAGCAGATGTTCGGCACCGTAGATTTCCGAAGTCTCCGACAGGATCGCCGTACCGCCGGCCGCCGCCAGCAGGTCGGCCGCGACACCCAACGCCGGATTGGCGGTGATGCCGGAAAAGCCGTCGGAGCCGCCGCATTGCAGGCCGATGATGATCTCACCGATCGACATCGGCACGCGCTTTTCCTTGCCGACATCGGCGGCAATTTCGCGCAGCATGCCCATGGCGCGCTCGACTGCGCGGCGCGAACCGCCAGCATCCTGGATGTTGAAATGCCGCTTCGAGGCGCCGGCGCCGCTCTGGCCGTACAGCGTCAGCTGGTTGACCTCGCAGCCGAGGCCGATCATCAGCACGCCGCCGAAATTCACATGTCTGGTGTAGCCGGCCAGCGTCCGGTGCAGCACGTTCATGCCGTCGCCGGTCGAGCTCATGCCGCAGCCCTGGTCGTGCACGATCGGCACGAAACCGTCGATGCCCTTGTAATGCGGCAGGATCGTCCGGTTCGCCTCGTCGGCGATCGCCCGGCAGACCGTGGTGGAACAGTTCACGCTGGCGATGATGCCGATATAATTGCGCGTCGCCGCCCGCCCGTCGGCACGGCGATAGCCCATGAAGGTGCGCGCCACGTCGTCGGCCGTCGCCGCTTCCGGCGCTGAATTGGCGGTCGCCGCCAGCCGGTCGTTTTCGAAATGCAGGTTGTGGCTGTGCACATGGTCGCCGGCCTTGACCTCGGCCGTCGTGCGGCCGATCGCCTGTCCGTACTTCACCACGGGTTCCCCGAGCGGAATATCCGCTATCGCCACCTTGTGGCCGGGGTCGATCTTCTCACGGGTCTGAATGCCGGCAACCGTCGAACCCGGCGCGATTGCCGCCGTTGCGACCGCGACATTATCGCCGGCCGAAAGGATGATCCAAGGCAATTTATCCAATGTCGTCTCCCTGGGAAACGCTCGCTGCATCGGCGAAAGCGCATTGATTTTGTTTTTTATCTACAATAAACATTTTCAAGTCAACGGGAATATTGATCCTGTGGACGAGGGAGGCAATGAGCCGCAGGCGACCGGAAATAAGCTAAAGGTCGTTTGAACAAGCCCCGATTTTTCTGCCCTGCTGGAGAGTGGGCGGTGGATACGAGGGCGGAAAGCGGGGTCTGGTGGCAAGGCAGAATACGGTCTTCAAGGAAGCGTACAACAGGTATGCCGTAGCCTTGCGCACGGATACGGCGTTGCCGTCGGAACCGGAGATCGCCGCCCAGCTCGGCGTCAGCCGCTCGACGGCGCGCGCCATCCTGACGCGGCTCAGCGAAGAAGGCATCATCCGCTGGAACAAGCGCCAGAAGATCGTGCTGCGCCAGCCGACTGACCACGACCTCTTTCCCTCCGAAGAAACCGATTCCCTGCACGATATCATCGAGCGCAGCTTCATGCAGCGCATCCTTGCCGACGATGCCGCGCCCGGCATGCAGATCAACGAGCTGGAGCTTGCCCGCGAGATCGGCACCGGCACGACCAGCGTGCGCGAGTTCCTGATCCGCTTCTCCCGCTTCGGCCTCATCGAAAAACGACCGAACAGCCATTGGACGCTTAAAGGGTTCACCCGAGAATTCGCCCTCGAGCTTGCCGATGTGCGCGAGATGTTCGAGCTGCATTCCGCCGCCGAATTCGGCCGGCTTTCCAGGGATAATCAGAGCTGGGCCGATCTTGCCGCCATCCGTGACGAACATCACGCCATGCTTGATGACATCAACCAGCGCTTCAAGGATTTCTCCGTCCTCGACGAGCGCTTCCACTTGCTGATCCACCGCGCCTCGAAGAACCGCTTCATCGCCGATTTCTACGACGCGATCGCCATCGTCTTCCACTATCACTACCAGTGGAACAAGGCCGCAGCCCGCCAGCGCAACGAGCGCGCTATCTACGAACATCTGGATTATATCGCAGCGCTGGAATCCGGCGACCAGGCGGCAATCGAAACCGCCTGCCGCGCGCATCTGCACTCCGCCCGCCAGACCCTGCTGCAATCCCTGCCGCAGATCGCCACCGAAACCGCCTGAGGTGGCGAGAGCAACTCCAGGAAAGTGTGGGCTTACGGAGCGGATGCCAACCATGGCACGTTTCGGCGCCAAGGGAACATTTATAAATCGGTCACGATATGTCGGCAAAACCTCTGGGCTGATCCGGGTGCCGCGTCAAACCTATTGAAATAACTTCCTCGATGCGCATGGTCGACGCATCCACCGTTTGCGATGAGCGATGATCATGACTGGAGGGCAAGTTTCACCGATGGAAAACACCTCTGTCCCCTCCAGCAATGCCGAATGGATGCTGGCTGATTTCCTCAGCACCTATCGCTATTGGGCTCTGTTTTTTTCCTCGCTTCTTTTGGCAATCGGCGGACAAGGTTTCAGCACGGTCTTTCCCTTGATCTCGCAAATGACCGGCAGCAGCGCTCAGACGATCGGGATCTTCTATTTCGGCTCCACTCTCGGCTGGGTTGCCGGCGCCTTTCTGGCGTTTATCGTCGCGAGCCGCCATGGTCGGTCGGCTTTGATTTCGCCCATTCTCGTCTGTGCCGTTGTCGCCATCGGTTTTCTGCCGGCGCCTGCATTGTGGGGATCGCCGGCGTTTCTGTTTTTGTTTGGTGTGGTATTCGGCACGGTTCGGGCCGTTTTCCCTCTCGCGATCGCGATATTCCTGGTGGGCGGGCGACCGGGTAAAATCGACTTCGGCTGCGCCCTCACTCTCCTGTCGACGACGATCCTGATCTCAGCCTTTGCTCCGATCGGCGCGTCATGGTTATACGGACTCGATCTGGGCGCCGTGCCTGTCGTTTCGGCTTTCCTGGCCTGCCTGCTTCTCGCTGTCATATTACTGGTGCCGGCCGGAAACCTGGCCTTCGATGAAGCTCCGCGTCCGCGACACACGCCGCTTGCGCCGCGCCGGCGATCACCTCTCCTGGTCGCTGTCATCCTGGTCACGCCGCCGATCCTGATTTTTCTGATGGCGTTCGGCGTCCATCTGTTTCAGGCGAATGATGCCGACGTCGCCTCTTCCCCCGTCACGCTGCTTTTAGCACTTCTGGTCTTCGGCATTGCTGTGGCCGCCTTTATCTATCTCGCCTACTGGGTTTATCGCATCCACGGGGAACTGGCGGGTGCCGCACCGTCGCAGCGCCTGCTCACACCGCTTGCTGGCATGCTGATCGCCATCCTCGTGCCGCTCGGATTGCCGGTTCTTGTCATGACTCTTGGCAACCTTCTCAACGATCGCGCACGCGACAGAGGCCATGGAAGGTTGATTTCGATTGCCTGGCTCGGGATCTGGAGCTTCATCTTGCCGCCGGTCGCGATCGCAATGATCCAGAATGCGGCAAATGACAGCTATGGCATGGGCTCAGACGCTGCGTAATAGCGACAGCACGGTCGCGGTCTTCCGGTGATTGCCTGATTTTCTCGACAAGCCCTCCGATGCGATGTTCGACACCCACATCATGAAACATTTCGATGTGTAAGCCGTTATTGCGCTTATGGCCGACGCTAAACTCAAACCGAAATCGGTCGACGGCACCGAACCGCACGGTGCCGGGAACTCGCCCCAGGAGACGGCATCGACTGTCGAGGTCATGCCGCCGCCAGATGCCATCGAAACCGATCCGGAGCTGACCCCTGAAGAGGCCGAGCAGGCGCGCAAGCGGTATTTGCTCAAGCGTTTCTGGATCAGCGCGCGCCGTTACTGGGGCCGCGGTGGCGACAAGTTCGCTTGGCCTTTCTCGATCGGGCTATTGGCCCTGATCGGCATGAATGTCGGCTTCCAGTACGGAATCAATCTGTGGAACCGCGGGATCTTCGACGCCATAGAGCGACACGATGCCGGCACCGTCTATTTCCTGAGCGCGGTATTCGTGCCGCTCGTGCTCGGAACTGTAGCCATTGTCACTATACAAGTCGCCGTTCGCATGATGATCCAACGTCGCTGGCGTTCCTGGCTGACAACAGCCGTCATTGCGCGCTGGCTCGCAAACGGCCGTTACTATCAGTTGAATCTCATCGGCGGCGACCACAAGAACCCCGAAGCGCGCATTTCCGAGGATTTGCGGATTGCCACCGAAGCACCTGTCGATTTCACCGCCGGTGTCATTTCCGCATTTCTGGCGGCCTCGACCTTCATCGTGGTGCTCTGGACGATCGGCGGTGCCCTAACTCTGCCGATCGCAGGTTGGACCATCACCATTCCCGGCTTTCTCGTCATCACTGCGGTCCTCTACGCCGCGATCACCTCTACTTCGATGGCGGTCATCGGCCGCTATTTCGTCCACGTCTCCGAGGCTAAAAATCAGGCAGAAGCCGAGTTTCGCTACACGCTGACACATGTGCGGGAAAACGGCGAGAGCATCGCCTTGCTCGGTGGCGAGGAGGAGGAGCGCAACGACCTCGATAAGACCTTCGCCAATGTGCTCAGGCAATGGGCGCTCCTTGCGCGCCAGCACATGCGCACGACGCTTGTGTCGCATGGATCGATGCTGATTGCGCCTGTCGTGCCGGTCCTGCTTTGCGCACCGAAATTTCTCGAAGGCAGCATGACCCTTGGACAGGTCATGCAGGCCGCCTCTGCTTTTGCCATCGTTCAGGGCGCGTTTGGCTGGCTGGTCGACAACTATCCCCGTCTTGCCGATTGGAATGCCTGTGCGCGGCGCATCGCCTCGCTGATGATGTCGCTCGACGGGCTGGAGCGCGCCGAACAGAGCGACTCGCTCGGGCGCATCAAGCATGGTGAAACCGAAGGCGAGGCGATGCTCAGCCTCAACGATCTCTCCGTGTCGCTTGACGATGGCACCGCCGTGGTCACGGAAACCCGGGTCGAGATCGAACCCGGCGAACGGGTGCTCGTGTCAGGCGAATCCGGGTCCGGCAAGAGCACGCTGGTGCGGGCCATCTCAGGTCTCTGGCCGTGGGGTAGCGGTAGCGTCAATTTCCACGCCGACAGGCGATTGTTCATGTTGCCGCAGCGGCCTTACATCCCGTCCGGCACGCTTCGTCGTGCCGTCGCCTATCCCGGCGCCGCCGATAGCTGGACGCTGGATAAGATCAAGGCGGCGCTCGACAAGGTGGGGCTCGATTATCTGAACGAAAAGATCGAGGAAGATGCGCCTTGGGACCAGACCTTGTCGGGCGGCGAAAAGCAGCGGCTCGCCTTTGCGCGTCTGCTGCTGCACTATCCCGATATCATCGTGCTGGATGAAGCAACATCAGCACTCGATGAGAAGAGCCAGGATAAGATGATGCAGATGGTGATCGATGAATTGCCTGAAGTCACCATCGTCAGCGTCGCGCATCGCGCTGAGCTGGAAGCCTTCCATAGCCGCAAGATCACGCTGGAGCGACGCAAGGGCGGCGCAAAGCTTGTCAGCGATATCGATCTTGTCCCGCGCAAGAGAAAACGGAACTTGCTGTCACGCGTTTTGAGGAACCCCTCCCTACCGAAAGGCAGCACGACCTCGAGCAAAGACAGCACAGTCCCAGAATAGAAACTGAAGGGCGCTCGCGGATGAGCAACAGTTACCTATTGCTCATTCTGGGGTAGGTTGTCGGTGATGTCGTAGTAGTCGCCTTTGTCAGCGACAAAGATATGCATTTTCAGTTTGGTTTCGGCCGGGCTATCAAATGCACCCATCGCCACAGCAATCCAGTCGTGATGGGGTGGATCCCAAAACAGCGATGATCCGCATACCGCGCAAAATCCACGCCTGACCTTTTCTGAGGATTGATACCAGGTAACACTTTCGCTTCCCTGGATCGTGATCTGACGCCTTGGCACGTCGGTTGAAGCGAAAAAGTGGCCGGATTGTTTTCGACATTTGGAGCAATGGCACGCGTCGGGCGCTCGCAGATCGCCTTCGATTTCAAAAGTTACCACGCCGCAGAGGCAGGATCCCTTATGCATAAACGTTCCTCTCATAAGTCCGATCGTGCCTCCAAGCTGCGCCGAGGATTCCGCTGGTTGGGCCGCGGAGTTCTTGGATGGTCTGCATCAATCGCGTGACGAAGACTCTGCGCTTGCAATCTGATCCAGATTTTCGATCAGCCGCTTGAGCAGATCGACAAGTTGTCCCGCTTCCGCATCCGTGAAACCGGTCAATGCCTCACGATTCCCTTGGAACAAGGCCGTAATGGCCTCAGGCATGCCTTCCCGTGCAGCCTTCGTCAACGCGACGTGGCTGCTGCGGCCGTCAGCCGGGTCGCGCGTCCGCTCGATCAAGCCATCCCTCTCCATGCGTGCGAGCATCTGCGCCATCGGCGGTTGCTCGACCCTGGCAAAGCGGGCGAGGTCGCGCTGTGTACTGGCCTTGCCATTTTGCAGCGCGACCAGCACCGGCAACTGGCCGACACCGAAGCCGAGCGGTTTCAGGCGTGACTCGCTGAGGCGGGCAAACCCCCGCGCCGCAAGACTGATGAGATGCCCCGGCGTAGAAAGCACGTCTTCGTCCATTCCGCTTGACCCCGAGATGCATATGTACGTATGTATCTTGATACGCGGCATGAGGCAATGCCGTTTCGATGCCGCCCAGCAAATGTTTCAATCTCCATTGAGGAAACGATATGTCTCAAAATGACCTCGAAATGATCAAGCGCATCTATGCCAGCTTCAATGCCAGAGACATCGACGCTGTCCTTGCCGTGCTTTCCGATGATGTCGCCTGGGCCAACGGCATGGATGGCGGCCACATCAATGGTCGTGAGGCCGTGCGCGACTATTGGACACGTCAGTGGGCTGTGATCAGTCCACACGTCGAGCCGGTCGCATTTGAAGAAACCGAAGAGGGCGCCGTCGCTGTCGAGGTGATCCAGTCGGTCTTTGACCTCGATGGCCGGCCGCTGGAGGGGCAGGCCCATGGACTGAAGGACAAGACAGTAACGCACATCTTCCGCATGGACGGCGACAAGATCGTCCGCTTCGATATCCAGGATGCGCTGTAGGCTGGTACTCCCTATGCGGGGATGACCGCTCCCGTTGCGACGCGCCATTGTCAGGCCTGCCTTTCGGCCGTCGGGGGCCTGACTTGTGGGTTCAATTCGCGCTTAGGCGGCGATATCGGTTCAGAGCCTGCGCGCTTCCAGACGCCGCTTGTCGCGCTCGACATAGTCGGAGCCCAGCTCTGTCAGACGGAATTGCCGTTTTTGAAATTCCCCGCGGATCAAGATGAAGCCTTGCTCTTCGGCTTCGCTCAATGTCTTCAGGCTGGTGCCTTTGGGGGGAGACTGCCAAGCCAGGCCATCGGCGCTGTGCAGCAAGACCATGATCTTTAGAATTTTGTTTCTCCATGGCTGATGCATACAGCCGGGCTGCATCGCTTCAGCAATCCGCTTGTTCCGCATTCTTGATTTGGCACCATCCAGGAGAAGCCCATTGATTTAAAAGGATTATTTTTGGCTAATCCGGAGTTTCGCAAAAGCTATCGTATAAAAGCTCCAATAGTCTTGGTCAATTCAATCACTCCGACCCAACAGGTTTGGTCATGCCTGGCGATTGGTCCGATGGCGCTTATTTCCATTGAATCCCGACATTAGCGGCGCATAGTGTCGACGTTCCCGGCTTTGCCGGTTGAACGTTTGGGGGAGCCGGGGCATGTCAGCAAATCTCGACGATATCCGTAACCAGCAACGTGAGACCTGGGACAAGTTTTCGGCCGGCTGGAAGAAATGGGACAGCCTGGTTCTCGGTTGGCTCGCGCCGTTTGGCGATGCCATGCTCCGGCACGCCAATCTCTCCAACGGCTCTAGCGTGCTCGACATAGCCGCCGGCACTGGCGAACCCGGCCTGACGGCGGCGGCGGCAATTCCCGACGGTCAGGTTGTCGTCACCGATCTCTCGGAAAATATGCTGGTTGCTGCCGCCGAAAATGCGGCCAGGCGTGGCCTGAAAAACTTCAAAACTCAATTATGCGATGCGGGCGCGTTGCCTTTTGCCGATGCCAGTTTCGACGCCGTCCTATGCCGGTTCGGGTTCATGTTCTTCCCGGATATCGCTGCCGCCGCCCAGGAGATGGCACGCGTGGCAAAGCCCGGTGCGCGCGTCTGCGCCGCAGTCTGGAGCGTGCCTGCCAAAAATCCATGGGCGACCACGGTCATGGGCACGATCGCCCGCCACGTGGAAATGCCCCCGCCGCCGCCCGGTTCTCCGGGCCTGTTCCGCTGCGCGGCGGAAGGCATGATGGCCAAGACCTTCAAAGAGGCGGGACTTCTCGATGTCGCCGAGGAAGAAGTGTCGGCGATGATGGTGCACGATGCCCCGGCGCGCTACTGGGACTTCATGACCGAGATCGCCGCGCCGGTTGTTGCCGGACTATCCAGGGCCGATGCGGCAACACGGGAAAAAATCCGCGGCGAGGTCCTGGAGCTAGCTCTCCAATCCGTCAGCGACGGCAAGGTTCACCTTCGCTCAACGGCAATGATCATCACAGGCACGCGATAGCCTCAGAATCTCGTCGACGACGACGGCGAGCGGCGCGGTGGCGTCGATGACGACCCCACACGTCGGAATATCCTCTTTCGTTGCATGCAATCGCACAATCAGCTCCCGTTCGGCAGGCCTTCCACCAAACTCGTCTTCCGGTCTGCCGGCAAGCCGCCGGTTCAACGTGTCGAGATCAATGTCGAGAACGAAAACCCCGTCGAACACATCGATAAAGCGGGAGAGATTCGAGAGCCGCCGCAGAAGAAGGAGATCGCGTTGCGGTGATCAGCAAACACGGATTTGACTTTGTCGACATCCCAAATGTGGTGCTCGTGCACCCATGTGACGCTGTCGGTCAGGCTCTCATGGGCAAGCGCGTCCAGCGGTTCACCAGTCTCGGGATCGCCGACATAAGACAACTCCCGGTCACCGTGGATGACGTGGTAGCCGCGCCGCTGCAGTTCTTCAGCCACCGCGGTTTTGCCGCTGCCGGAAACGCCTTCGATCAGATAGTTTTTGACGCCCATTTCCGCTCTCGTTGACCCGTCTTCCCGCCCGAGGCCTGTCCCCTCTGTCTAGGCGCTGCATGTCACAACATGATCCCGTATTGCCGCAGCACTTTCTAAAGGCGACGTGAACGTCACATCTAAGGTCAGCGCATGCTGGTGTGGGATATCAAGAACCACGGCCTGTTGGCTTCGGTTCCTCGAAGTCTCGACGTCGGTCGTTTTCAAATGGTCGCGCCGCGCGGGGGACGAAACGCGACGCGCCAATTCTTCTTCGGCACAAAGCAATCTCACTGGAACGAAGACCGCGGCGCGCTGTCTGGCGGCGTCAACGAACTGTTGGTACGTCCGTGTGCTCCGCTCATCGCCTTCGACACCGGCATGCGTGAAGATGAAATGCGCCGACGGGCCGCTATAGGCGGTGATTGCATCCAGGACGGCCTGCCGGACCCTGCCAGTGTACTCCCAGACACCCTTAGGCAGCGGAGCGGTCTGATCCTGGTCGAGAAGGCGCAAGATCGGGTTGTTGAATCAGTGATTATCAATGATCTTTGCTGATATAAGCGAGCCGAGTTCTTTGGCGATTGTCAGCTTCCCGACGCCCGGAAACCCCAAGAGCAAAACGAAAACACCCATCGTTCGACAACTCTCCCAACACAATCCGCCGCTGCGAAAACGCGTGCAGAACAGCATTTTCTGGAATCTACCAGAATTTCCACCATGGACGCTTTGGATCGGGAGACATCGGACGCTCGGACGCGAGTATGACATCCGTCGGCGTCACGATCATCTCGCCATCATGGTCATAATATTCTCCCTCTTCTCCCTGGACTTTGGCTTCGAGAGATTGGGCGATAAGCCACATTTTCCGACGGATTTCTTGATCGGGATTTTTGACAACGATGTTGCCTCCGCTCCACCAAAGCCATGCGGCGTTTTCTCGATTTTCGCCGCGGGAGTATCCTTTCCACACGCATATGCCCGCCTGTTCCACCCGTAAAACACCCCCGTCGGCGGCGAGAGTTTCGGCAAAACCGTCATGCTGAATTTCGGGATCATTGGCAACGTACTCGAGCCATTCGTCGAGAGCGATCGATGGAGACGCATCGAACCAATTTGCCTTGCGAGTGATGTGAAGATCGTAACCCATCAGAGCCCTATTACCTAAGTCGCACCGAACGGTTGAACCGCTTAATGCGAGGCCGCCTCGCTTGCGACCGCCGCCGCCTCGCGCTTCTGGCCATGACCGACCGGGATCAGCCAGGTGGTGAAGAAGGTGAGCACCGCAACAACGACCACACCCCAGAAGCTCCAGTGCAGGGCCGCATTGAAGATCGAGCGGATCGCCGGATCGGCGGCGAGCGCCGAAAGCCCGGTCGGCTGGTTCAGCGCCTCATGCAGGCCGGCCGCCGCCTCGCCGCTCGCATAGTGGTTGATGCCGGCATTGAGGATGGCGCCGAGTACGGTGGCGCCGAGCGTATTGCCGAGGCTGCGGGAAAAGATGATCGAGGCGGTAGCGCTGCCGCGCATCGACCATTCGACGCTGTCCTGCACCAGCACGATGCTGGTGAGGCTGATGAGACCCATGCCGAAGCCCATGAAGAAGGAGCCGGCGCCGGCAACGACCGGCGAACTCTCTGGTGTCAGGAACAGAAGGAAAGAGGCGCCGAAGGGAAACATCAGGCTGCCGACGCGCAAAGTGCGGCGGATGCCGAAGGCCTTGTAGAAGCGGCCGGAAAGGATCACCGCCAACGGCCAGCCGACGACGAGCATGGTGAGCGTGAAGCCGGCGACAACAGGCGAACGGCCGAGCACGCCCTGCACATAGATCGGCAGGATTGTCGAAAGCCCGATCAACGCCATGCCGGCAAGCAGCGTTGCCGCATTGCTGGTCGCAATCAGCCTTCGGCTCCAGAGCGGGATCGAAATGATCGGCTCTGGCGCCCGCCTCTCCTGGGCGAGGAAGAGGATGCCCGCGACCACGAAGACGGCAAAAAGCGACAGCAGGATCCAGGCGCTGGCATCGGTTTCCGTCAGCATGACGAGAAGTGCCACGATCGAGATCGAAAACAGCACCGAGCCGAGGTAATCGATCTTCGCCTGCTTGTGCGCCACGTCCTCCTTCAGGAAGATCATGAAGGCGATGATCGAGATGATGCCGATCGGCAGGTTGATCCAGAAGATCCAGGCCCAGGAGATGTTGTCGACGATGATGCCGCCGGCAAGCGGCCCGACGACGGCCGAGGTCGCCCAGACGGTCGCCATGAAGCCCTGTACGCGGCCGCGTTCCTCGAGCTTGAAGAGATCACCGATGATCGTCGTCGTCACCGGCTGGATGGCGCCGGCGCCCAGCCCCTGCAGCAGCCGGAACAGCACCAGCGACATCATCGACCAGGCAAGCCCACAGAGCAGCGAGCCGACCAGGAAGATCAGGATGCCGCCGATCAGCACCGGCTTGCGCCCAAAGATGTCGGAAAGCTTGCCGTAGATAACAGTGGTCGTCGACTGCGCCAGCAGAAAAGCCGAAAACACCCAGCTGTAATAGGAAAAGCCGCCGAGCTGCCCGACGATGCGTGGCATTGCGGTCGCCACGATCGTTGCCTCGATCGCCACCATGAAGGTCGCGAGCATGATGGTGGCGACGATAAGCACGCGGTTCGAGCGTTGCGCTGCATTCGACATGACGATCCTCTTCGGGTGCTCCGCAGATGCCGGAAATATCGGCAGGCTGGCTTTGGTGTGGGGCGATGCGCCGCTTGCGGAGTGATAGCGTCCTTTTACGTCCTCGGGGCCGGCCGGTAAAGCAGGCCGCGACTGGTTTCTCATGAGGGCATTTGTTTTCGGGTCATTTGAAGGAAGGTCGGTCGAAAACGAAGGCCCGGCGCCATTCCGCCCGGACCTTCGTTTGATCAGGAGGGAAGGCGAATAATCGCCTCATCCTCATTGCGGGCATGCCTCGCCAAGCGAGCCGGTGTCCGCGCTTCCCCCGGTGCAACCCGGTGTCTGTTGCAGGTTGGGATTGACCCCGCCGGGATTGATCGTGCTTCGGCCGCTGTTGAGATCGACGCCGCCATTGCCGGTCGTGCTGCCGGTGGTGCCGGGATCGGTTCCGACAGACCCGGTACCCGTTGCACCGCCGCCGACAGACCCAGTGCCAGCCGACCCGGTGCCGGCCGAACCGGCGCCCGAACTCCCCGATCCGCCAATGATCGGCGCCACCGAAAGCCGCCCATTGGCATCCGCACCCCCGGCCGTCTGCGCCAGCGCCGGGCCGGCGAGACCGATCGAAAGCAATGATATCGCGATGAACTTGCAGGACATGATCTTCTCCATGCTGGTTGTCTCAGGGAGAAAACTTGATCCGCGGGAGCATTGTTCCGGGATGGGTTGGGCTGGTTGGCACTATTGCGCCGGAGGCGGTGACCGCGGCCTAGCCTCTTCAGCCCTGACGATCACTGTGGGCGGGTACCGTTGTTCCCCTGGTTACCGCGAAAATCGCTCCAAACATTCCGCCAACGACGATCCCTGCAGAGCCGCCCGCCAACGCCGCAATGAGGCAGTAGGCGATCCAGGAGCCAACACTGGATGCATCGGCCAGGACGAATGTGAAAACGACGCCGATTGCTCCGCCAAGGATGCCCAAGACAATGGCAACCGCCGTCACAGCCTCCGATGGATCAATGGTACGGATGCGTGACGCTTGGGCGGTATCATGTTCAACCGGCGGAGACTGGCTATCCGTGTCTTCCATTCGACCCTCCTTCAAAGCATTTACAATCGATCCTTCAGCCGCCGAGAGGCTTGTCGTCCTTTTCGGACAATATCCTTTCTGCCGCGCCATCCAGATCTTCGTACTGACCGTTGCGCAGGGACCAAAGGAAGGCGCCAAGCCCGGCCATGCCCAGGAACAGAGCTATGGGTATCAGAAACGACAATGCGCTCATTTATCCCACTCCCGCCAGCTTATTTATCCTCTGCATTTCCCGCTCTGGTGGCGTGCCGTCGATCTCAAGCCTCATCGCATTCGCGACGACCAATATCGACGACGTCGACATCGCTATCGCGGCGATGAGCGGGTTGGCATAACCCAACAGCGCGAGAGGAATGCTGCACGCATTGTAGACGATAGCCAAAGCGAAATTTTGGCGGATCAGCACGGCCGCACGACCTGCCGTCGTCAGTGCGACCTTTATTCCGTCCATGTTTCCATTGAGCAGGATGAAATCGGCGGCGCTGCGACCGATGTCGCTTCCTGACGCCGGAGCCATGGAAACATGCGCCGTCTTGAGCGCGACAGCGTCGTTTATTCCGTCACCAATCATCATCACCTTGCGTCCGAGATTGCGCAACGCGTTGATCGCCTCGGCCTTGTGCTTGGGGAGGGCGGCTGCTTTTACCGAGTCGATTCCGACTTCCCGTGCCACTGCAAGCGCCGCTTCGGGGACATCGCCTGTCAGCATTACGACGGCGATGCCGCGGCTCTTCAAGAACTGCACCGCCATCGCCGACCCGGCTCGAACCTTCTCTCCAAACACGAAAGAGGCGAGGATTTCTCCTTGTCGCGTCAGGACGACAGTAGAAGCTGCGGCAGTCCGGTCATCTGCATCGCCGCTCGCCGCCCATGCCGCTCGCCCAAGTCGATAAACTTCCCCTCGGAAAGTCGCCTCGAGACCGTTGCCGGGTATTTCCCGGACGTCATCGAGCGCGAGGGCCTCCCACTCGCGTCGTGAGGCGTAATCCGCGATCGCTCTCGACATCGGATGGCTCGAAAACCGCGACAGCGACGCAGCCAGTGAAAATTCCAGTGGTCCGGTCCAGTTCCCGGTCAACAGCGTCGGCTCGTATTGCGTCAGCGTACCGGTCTTGTCGAAAACGACGGTGTCGATTTCCGCCAAACGTTCCAATGCCGAGCCGTCCCGTGCCACGATGCCCTGTGTGAACAATCTGCGTGCTGCAACGACCTGAACCATCGGAACCGCCAGCCCCAGCGCACAAGGGCAGGCAATGATCAAGACCGAAATCGAAATCGTCAGGGCGAGGTGGATGTCCTGCGTCACCGCAAACCACGAAAGGAATGTCAGCACCGACAGTCCGTGGATAACGGGAGCATAAAGACGCGCGGCCCTGTCGGCGAGTATCCGGTATTGGGACCGGCCGTCCTCGACGGCTTCCAGCATCCTATGCAGCTCGGCGAGTGTCGAATCTCCCGGTGCGGCGGTGGCTTCGACAGTCAGGGGATGGCCGACATTCAAATCTCCCGCGCGAACCTGTCCGCCTGGTCCAACCGTCTCCCAACGGCTCTCTCCCGTCAGCAATGAACGGTCAAGGTCCGACAGGCCGGAGAGAATCGTCCCGTCGGCCGGAATTCTATCGCCGGCGGCAATCAGGGTGCGGGTGCCGGAAACGATGTCGCTCAGCGGAACATATTCGATCCGTCCGTCCGCGCGTATCACATTCGCGCCTTTCGGCATCATGTCGGCCAGAGACGCCGCCGCCGATCGCGCCCGCCGTCGCATCAGATGGTCCAGCGTGCGTCCGACGAGCAAAATGAAGATCAACGAGGTACTGGCCTCGAAGTAGGCTTGCCGTCCTTCGGCGAACGTGTCGTATACGCTGAGACCGAACGAGAGCAGGACGCCGATGCTGACCGGCACATCCATGTTTGCCCGACCGTGCGCGAGCGCCCGCCACGCCGACCGGTAGAATGTCGCCCCGGAGTAGATAACGGCCGGTAGTGCGAGCGCGGCCGACATCAGGTGGAGCGTCTGACGTGTTGCCGGGTCTGCGCCCGCCCAGACCGATACGGACAACACCATGATGTTCATCGAGCAAAAGCCGGCGACTGCCAGCGCGCGCAACAGGCCTGGTATCTCACCGTCCGGTTGATCGCGGCCTTCCGCTGGCAAGACGGCCGTGTAACCGATCGTTCCGATAAGGGCGGCAAAATCGGGCGGCGAACCATTTTCTGCGTGCCAATGGATGGTCAAACGCTTCGCCGTCAGATTGGCGCGCGCCATGTAAACGTCGGGGTGCTTGCCAAGGGTCGATTCCAGAAGCGCCATGCATGCGCCGCATCGCATGTCCGGGACGGACAGGGTGATCTGCCTGAGACCATTGCCCAAATCCCTGCTTGCCAACGCAACCTCGTCCACACCCGGCCTTCTTGGTCCGGGCTCGTGGAGCGACGACGCAATTGACGCGCAGCAGGTCATTGTCCGTTCCCCGCTACCTCATTGCCTTGTAGGCATGCCATGTGGCGTGGCCGAGCAAAGGAAAAACGACGATCAGTCCGACAAGTCCCGTCAGCAGGCTGGCGAGGAAGAGGGCGAGTACGATCGCGCCCCAGACCATTGACGGTCCCATGTTGTTCCAGACCATGACAACGCTGACGCCCATCGCTGTGAAGGCGTCAATGCGCTCATCCAGAAGCATCGGGATTGAGAAGACCCCGATTGCAAAAGCAAATCCAGCGAACAATGCGCCGACACACAAGCCGACGATCAGCATGCCCCAGCCCGAGGGGGTGGTGACCAATAGCCTTGCTACGCCATCAAGGCCGGGGAACGGATTAACGCCGAAAAAGAGCGCGTAGATAATGACCGCCGCCCTCATCCAGAGCAGCATCACCATGCACAGCAGCATTCCCGTGAAAAACACCTGCCCCCCAGCTCTCGGCCGGACGAATAACATCTCACGAAGCGTGATGCGCTCCCCGTTCGCCAAACTCCTGCTCTTGACATAGAGCCCGGCGGCAAAGAGCGGCGCGACGATCAATAAACCCGCCAATGCGGGAAAGAGAAGATAGTCGCGCTCGAGCCGAAACAGCATCACGGTGGCCGCCAACGCGAGTAAGAACACCACGAACCCGTAGGCCAGACTTGGCCAGGGTTGTCGGATCAAGTCCTGCCAGCCTTGGCCAAGCCAACCGAGAGGTGCACCGAGGGGCAGATGCCGCTGCCACTTGGGATTCATCGTCTCCTGTATTCCTGATACCTCGCTCCGATATCGGCCGGAAGTGTCGTCCTGCGGCATCTGATCCTCCTCGCGCGTTCAGCAAGCTGAAGCGGCGGCCCTGAATTGGTTGGGTTGCTGGCCTTTTTCTTTGATATGCTCGATGCAGGCGGGCTGGGTGGCGATCGCCATGTAAACAAAATGGGCGTTAGCGCCGACAAAGATCGCGCCGGTCAGTCCGATCAGCAGCCACTTGAAAACGCGTGGTATAGGTCTCTTCGCTTCGGACATCACTGCTGACCTCCACCCAACTTGTTCACATAAAGCGCGAGTATCTTTATCTCAGCTGGACTTAGGCGTTCGTCCCACGTGGGCATATGTCCCTGCCGTCCGCCATGGATCGACTGGACGATCCGTTCGATACCTCCGCCGTAAATCCAGCGGCCATCGGTCAGGTTCGGCGCACCGACATCCTGTTTACCTTTGGCATCTTCGCCGTGGCATGCCACGCAGCTAGCCATGAACACCTCGCGGCCAGCAGCTATCTGGCTGGCGTCTACGGATTCGATGGACGTATTGCTCAACGAATAGACATAGGCGGCGACGTCGCTCACCTGTTTTCGGTTGAGCATTTCGTCTGTTCCGAACGCAGGCATCTGCGACACGCGGCTTTGCGAGTGCGTCGTATTGACTCCCACCGTCATGGTCTGGACGATCTTTTCTGGTCCCCCACCCCAAAGCCAGTCGTCATCGGTAAGATCGGGGAAGTCTCGTCCGCCCTTGCCGTCCCGTCCATGACAGGCGGCGCAGTTGTCTCCGAACAACTGGTGGCCGCTGGAGGCCACCTTCTCCATCAGCTTTTCGTCGGCACGGATTTCATCAAAGGAACTGGTCTCGATCTTCTCGATCCAGGGCGCGCGCGAAGCATCGGCTTCTATGATCTTTCGCTCTACCGCCTGCTTTTGACCCGTACCGATCAGGCCCCGCGTATACGTGCTTCCAAGCGGCCAGGTCGGATACAGTATCCACCAGAGAGCGGCGAACAGGTGCGTGATGATCAGGAAAAGCAGAACCCCGCGCGGTACAGGAGTATCGAGCTCCTTGATGCCATTCCAAATGTGTCCCGTCGTCTTCCGGCCTGTTACGGGATCGACTTCCTCTATCGCCATGGGGTGTCGTCCTTGTCGAATATGTCCGTTTCCGCCCGATCGAAACGCGCCTTGTTGGAAGGCCAGAAGGTGTAGATGATCACCCCGATCGAAAACAGAATGAGATAGAACAGGCCCCAAACCTTGGACAGTTCCAACATGGTTTCGTGGGTAAGATCCATTTCAAATCCCCTGAGCAATCAATTGTTGGGGTTCGGCATCTGCTCCGGTGCCGCAGTGTTCTGGTAGGCAGCCTTTGTGAGCCGGCCTAGCACCTGCAGATACGCGACCATGGCGTCCATTTCAGTCACGCTGGTTTTTACGCCGTCAAACGCGGAGACCTGCGTGTCTTGCCCATAGCGTTCCGTGACGCCAGAGGACTGTTCGCTGTCTGGATTGGCTTGGCCGAAGGCATCGGCAGATGCGTTTGCGACCATGTCATCCGTATAAGGCACTCCCACGGTTCTCAGGGCCGCCAGTTGGTCACGCAGATCGCCCAGATCGAGCGGGGTTGTCGCCAACCATTGATAGGACGGCATGTTGGATTCCGGGACGACCTCGCGAGGGTTGATCAAATGGGCCACGTGCCAGAGATCTGAATACTTCCCACCGATGCGCGCCAGATCGGGACCCGTGCGCTTTGATCCCCACAACATGGGATGGTCATACTTGGATTCGACCGCAAGAGAATAAGGACCGTACCGCTCGACCTCGTCCCGCAGCGTTCTGATCATCTGGCTGTGGCAGGCGTAGCAGCCTTCTCGCACATAGATGTTCCGGCCCGCCGCCTCGAGGGGTGTGTACACTCTCATGTCGGGGGCGTCCTCGACCGTCTCGTGGATCGTGAACAGCGGGGCGATCTCGACAAGCCCGCCGACGCTTCCCGCCACAACGATAGCCAGCATGAACCCGACGGCCGTCCGTTCCAGTCTTCCATGCAGACGTTCGCTCATCTCTCACTCCGCCGGTGCGTTTTCGAGAATGCCTGAAGTCAGGGGCGCATCGTGAACTGCTCCCGCGGCGGGAGCCGTTCGGACGGTCATCCAGATATTAAAGCTCGCCACGATCGCCCCAAGGAGGAAAAGCAGCCCTCCGAAAGCGCGTGCGATGTAGTAGGGATACATCGCCAGCAGACTGTCGACGAATGAATAGACCAAGGTGTTGTCGGCTGAATATGTGCGCCACATCAATCCCTGGATAATGCCGGAATTCCACATGGCGAAGACGTAGATGAGTGTGCCTGCAAGCGCCAACCAGAAATGGACTTCGACCAGGGCTGCAGAATACATCCTTTCGCGTTTCCAGATCGATGGAACGAGTGTGTAGAACGCGCCGAACGTTATCATGGCAACCCAGCCCAGCGCACCGGCATGAACGTGTCCGACTGTCCAATCGGTATAATGAGACAGTGAGTTGACGGGTCTGATTGCCATAAAAGACCCTTCGAATGTCGACAGCCCATAGAAGAACGCCGCCATCATGATGAAGCGAAGAGTGGCGTCGTCACGCACGCGATGCCAAGCCCCGTTCAACGTGAGCAACGCGTTCCCGGCCGACGCCCACGACGGAACGAGCAGCATGACCGAGAACGTCATTCCAAGGTTTTGCACCCAGATAGGCAGCGCGGTGTAATGGAGATGGTGGGACCCCGCCCACATGTAGAAGAAGGTAATCCCCCAGAAGCTGAGAATGGACAATCGATAGGAAAAAATCGGCCGCTCAGCGCGGATCGGCAGATAATAGTAGAGCATCCCTAGGAAGCCCGACGTCAGAAAAAACGCCACGGCGTTGTGACCGTACCACCACTGGACCATCGCATCCTGTACACCGGGCCAGACCGTGTAGCTTTTGGCGTGTCCGAACGATACCGGCACTGCCAGGTTGTTGACGATATGGAGGATCGCCACCACGATGATGAAGGCGAGATAATACCAGTTGGCCACGTAGATGTGGGGTTCCTTGCGCCGCGCCAAGGTGCGTACGAAGAGCGCGAAATAGGCGATCCAAACGATCACGAGCCAGAGATCGGCATACCATTCCGCTTCCGCGTATTCCTTGGACTGGGTAACGCCCATGAAATACCCGCTGACCGCGATCAGACAGAAGAGGTTGAAGCCGAAGATCACGAACCACGGCGAGAGTTGATCGGCCAACCTTGCGCGCGATGTTCGCTGAACGACATGGAATGATGTCGCGATCAACGCGTTTCCGCCGAAGCCGAAGATCACCCCTGTCGTATGGGCGGGCCGTATACGGCCGAAGCTCGACCACGCCGTATCGAAATTCAGGCTCGGCCAGGCAAGCTGTGCAGCTGCCCAAACGCCGATGAACATGCCAAAGATCGCCCACGCCAATGTGAAGGCCACGCCGACCTTGATCGGATCGTCATAGTAGCTGGAAAAGCGCGAAGCATCCGGTTCTTCGTCGAAAGCCGAAGTCAGGATGTAGCAGAACAACGCGCCGCAATACACAAGGACGATGGCGCCGTGAATGCCGATGGGATCAAAGCGGCCAGCGGCCGCCATCGCGACACCAACTACCATCAAAGCGATAAGTATAGCTGCCGCGAACCCCCGCTCCGCACTCGTGAGCTGTCCCATTGTTCCATCCCCCGGCTGTGCCGATGATGGTGCTCCACAAAGCGTTGAAAGGCAATCAGTTCTGCGAGCGTGCACACGCGAAGATAGACATAGATCGTCCATCACAATCGCCGTTGGACCGATTTGTGCCTGAAGCAGAAGACCGTGTTATTCGCTCATGGAGCGAACGTTCCCGTTACCATTTGACGCGGGATGAGCTTTGCCACTGTCCAAGGCTGATGACCGGGTATGCGAAGATCAGCTGCCGGTCTTCCGCTTTCATAGGAATTGCCCGTTCAGCGGCGAGTGCGTGCCGGCGCTGCTTGCGCGCTTCTCGCCAACCGAAGACGACCCCGGCCTTGAGGCCGAGCCGACGGCGGTCCTTCGAATCCGCGTCGACCGTTATCATGGTGACCGTCGCAAGCTCGCTCTCGGTCCTACAGCCGGACAGGCCGTCAAGCTCTGCCGGGACATTTCCCTCGGCGGCGTCGGCATCGCGGAAGGCGTCGAAAAGGGCCTTGCGCTGATCGCAGCCGGTTGGCGTCCGGTGTGGGCGACCTGCGGTACGGCGACCAGGGGCAGGGTTGGTGAACAATGGGTGCCGCAGAACGTCAGCGCCGCCATCGGCACCGGCGAAAAGCCGGCCGCCGCGTGCTCCAAATTGAGATCGACGAGGTCGAACTCGCCGCCGCGCTGGAGAGGTTGCATTTTCTAAGCCCGCGCGACGCCGACGATGACGAAGCATTGCGGCGTGGGCTCAATAGGATAATCCAGGTCCTCTGCCGCCCGGATGCTGACGCATAACGCCTCGGGTGCCGGAGTTTTGCTATGCTTGGCAAATGAGCGAAAGGAATTTGAGCGAAGTTGCAGTCCATGAGGCCGCCCATTGCGTCGCCGCCGTCCGGCATAGAATTCGTGTCCGCCAAGCATCAGCCGACGGTGCGGTTACTCTCGATCCGCCCGGCGACTGCCTCGAACAGGGCAGTCATCACGCAGCCGTCGCCGTAGCATACGCGGTCGTGGCGCTACCCGGCCAAGCTGCGGCGCCAAACACCGGAATGTCGACATCGGATCAACTGCTGCTGGAGCATTCGGTCTTTTTAGGCTCATGGGCGGACGACCCCGAGGAGATGCGCAGCGCGCTTTCTGTGCTCGCCGACCGTTTCGTTCTCGAACACCGTGAAGAGATAGAAAAACTAGCGCTGGTCCTTGATGATCGCCGCAGCATGTCGGGCGCCGAGGTCGAAGAAGTTGTCGGAGTGTGGGGCCGTGACTGATAAGGACGAGGACCAGGAACTCGCCATGATCGCAGCGCGTGCCGCCGAGATCAAAGCCGGTCTGAATGCTGCGTACTCACCGGAGGAACTTCGAAGGCCCTTGAGTACCAGGTGTGTTCATGCGCTCATCGCCGCCACGACCGCCGCTACAGGGGCAAAACTGACGGCACTCTCTGCCCGCGTCGCCGAACTCGAAGCTGGCGGCGTCCGTTATGCCGGCTGCTACCAGCGGGCGATGGGATACCGAAAGGGCAGCGTGATTACCTTTGCTGGGGCGATGTGGACAGCGCTTGATGACGTGCCCGCGGGCATTCAACCCGGCTCAAACACCGCCCTTTGGCAGCTTTCTCAAAAGGGCGAACCCCGCGCGCGTAAAAAGGTGGAAGGACGCCAACAATGACCCTCGACGACCTAATAGCACGGACCGCCGCGTCGCTCGAACGACAGATCGAGAAGGCGATCTCGCATGACGAATTGCTCCTGGCCGACAAGGGCGCATCGGAGGACGAGATTGCCGCTCACGTCGCAATCCGCCGGGAGGAAGGAGCAAGTTGGAAGTCCAAATGCCTGAGCGAGATTCGCCGGGGCCTCACCCAACTCGATGCACCCTCGGCGCGGCTTCAATAACGTAGCGCCCCTGGGCCGATATCAGTGCTTGATGAAAGGCGGTTGTCGATCGGCTTGGATAGAGAGAGGCGGTCTCCGACCCTTATCGCCAGTGGATCGGCTACTAGGGATATTTGTAAGATACGTGAGTTTTGATCCAGGCTAATTTGCCGTCCTCCGCTCTTTCCCAAGCTATCTTGGCATTCATCGGATATGGGCAACCTTCTTGATGAAAATGAGCTTGACGCACTCGCGGAGCGCGCTTGCCGCAAGGGGAGGAAATCTGGAATCCCTCCGCCTGCAAATATCGCTCCATAGCCATCGCATCACTCCCTGGCGGAAACCGCGATCGCATTCGTCCCGAAAGCTCCGGCGAATCCGCTTCCTTCGAAGGTTGACGGCGGAAGTCTTCGGGAGGTGGGCACCCCTGGCTCCACCAGCCTTCCGTAGCGCGTAAATCGCGCAGCAGTGCAGGCATCGGAGAATCACATTCCAACTGCCAGCATCCCGGAAGGAAACCACAGACGACGATTAGCATTGAGGGTATAGTTCGTTGGATGACCTTCATGGCATCAAAATATCCGCACAGGTTGTCCACTTCCATTCCGCCATCTGGCGTAGGTTCCGTACCCCAACGGCGTAGGGGGGCGGGTCGAAGCTTAAAAGGCAAAGCGCCAGAAGACCCGCGTGCACCCTCATCCGGAGATTTTTTGAAGCTGACGAAACATCAGGCCAGGTACATTTCGCAGATTATAGCACCGCCACCAAATCAGTCATTTATTGTGCTGCAACGGCGACGTAACTTGCATTTGGGATGCCCGTTGCATCTTGGCCTCATGCCGATTCCAGATCGCCAGAAACGCTGTTGTCACGACAAAGAAGGCCAGCGCGGCCAAATGGATTTTGCCGATGCGGCGCGCAAAATAGGACTAGGCCTTGGCCTCGAGGGCCTGAGTCGCGTCCCTAAGCTGCCTGTCGTTTTCGAGCAGATACCGGGTCATGCGTCCACGTGAACGATCCTGCACGCGGGACAGGTCATCTTCCTTTGGCTCTGCACTCAACGCCTGACGCACGGCGCTAAAGATCAGGATCACCAGCAACACCCAGAGTATTATGAAGGACAGGCCAAAAAGGCGTCCGCTGGGGGTGGTCATATCCATTGAGGTCTCCGGGCCATAGAGCAATGATCGCCCCTGCCATCAAAGTGGAACTGACGCATGATTTCAACCCCGGGGCGCAACCGATCAGCCAGTCACCACTTCAGTGGCAGTTGCCAACCCACATGCGTATATTTCCCGTCTATGGATGAAGCACCCGAAAAACACCCTGGTAGACCCCCGCATCACCCGACGGACATGCAACGTCGTCTGGTGCTAATTCTCACGGCCGAGGGCGTTCCACAGGCGCAAATCTGCCGCATTCTCGCAATCAGCCAAAAGACGGCCAGGAAGCACTACAGGCGCGAGCTGGACATCGGCGCCGCGAAACTTGAAGCCGCTCTTATTGGCCAGCTCCTCCGCATCGCCGGGGGCCAGGGCGCCGTCGCCTTCAAGGCGATCCGGTTCACGTTGCAGGCGCGGTTTGGATGGTCGCAGTATGTGCCTCCGCCGCGCCCCTAACGCTTTTGGATAGCTTTCCACCAATGTGCCCGCCCGTTTACGATCTTGGCGCGCAAGGGGGAGCGGGGCATGGACAATCCGCAAAAGAGGTGGGTGCCTTTCACGGCACCTGGACTGTTTATTGGAGCGCTCGCGGTGGGCTCTGCGGGCGGCATGACCATTTACGACCGCCCTGCTGAGGTTCTTGCACTAATCGAGACGCCTTTCTTTCCGGTCCTAATCGTGGTCCTGTTTGTAGGCGTCTTCATGGGGATGGCCGTCGAACAGTTCCGGTCCAAGATGCGAAGGCAGGCATGGCGGGAAAAGAACCGCCCCCGCTGGGAGAAAAAAAGTGGGGCGAGCATCGCCACTGGGCCTTGGCCTCCGATACCTATACCGGAGCCTTCAAAAAAAACCGATGCTGCTGACCAGTTGCGGATCGTTATGGGCGCGACCTTCGCAATTCAGCCGCTTCTCAACAAGAGCGAAGCGCGCGTATTCAAGGAACTTGACCGCATCGTCATTGGCTGCAACCCGGCATGGCAGGTGATGGCACAAGTATCGTTGGGCGAGGTCATCCGCAGCAAGGATGCGGCCGCGCACAGTTGCATCAACTCGAAACGGGTCGACTTGCTGCTGGTGGACGGCGATTGCCAGCCGCGACACGCCATCGAATATCAGGGCGGCGCGCATCATCAGGGGGCAGCAGCCGCGCGTGATGCGGTCAAGAAAGAAGCGCTACGACGTGCTGGGATCGGCTACTACGAGGTAGTGGCCGGCCATACCACTCCGGCGGAGCTTAGGCGACTGGTCGAGAAGTTGGTAGACAGGCCGGGCACGCCCGAATAGCGCCGTCGACCATCGGGCACAGGCCGACGCGGCGGGGAACCGCCGTTCGACGGGAAGGTCAACCCCGCCTTCTAGGCGAGTTGACAGCTACAGCAACCAAGCATTGCAGCAGGACAGTGATCGTTTGAGCAAACTCGCAAAGTACAAACACGGACGCAAGCGACGCGCATTTGAGCTTCAGGCCGGGCAATGCGGTATTTGCGGAGAGGCCATGGTACTTCCCGGATTGCATAACAAGGATCGAAAACGCGGAAAGTTTCAGAGGATCGACAACTTGGCCACATGGGATCACATCAAGCCCGCAAGCCAAGGCGGAAATGGTCGCCTCGAAAACCTTCATCTTGTCTGTTTTGCCTGCAACCAGAAGCGCCGGAATAAAAAGGCCATGAGGACGTGGCTATCCATCAAGGCTCGATTGAAACGAGCAACCGCCGCCGATCCGCTACCGCAAGGATGAGGGCGGCTTTACCGGATGACTTCCCCGGCGCTTGCCGTAGATCCCGCAACGGGCGGCCTACCCGCCAACCTCACCACTGAAGGCGTTCCTACGCGGCCATTTCCGCGCCGCTATCTCTTTCCCCGCCCATGCCCGCGAACCGCGCTGTCGGGCTCCGCAGGCGGCAACGCGAGGCATCAGCGGCGCGTTGCCAGCCGCCAGAGCTCAGCGAGAGGGGTCAAACGTCTGGACCGCCGCCTTCCTGCTCATCCACGCCGCCCGAAAGGGAACCCTTCGGCGCCTTCTTCTCATTTATGTCGTCTGCGGGGACACGACCACGATCATTGACTTCGTCTTCCACTCCGTTTTGCGGACCGCCCAACCAGTCACCGGACCCGCCCGTTAGTGAACCTTTCGGCGCCTTCTTCTCCATTCCGTTTTGCGGTCCGCCCAACCAGTCACCACTCACGTCGCCGGTGCCTTCGCTGGGCCTCACGGCTTGCTGCCCGTTCTGTTGATAGCCGGCTTGGTCCTTCTTGGCGGAAGGAGTCTTAGAGTTATCGGTCATAACGATCTCCACTGTTGCGCCTTGTTGGATTGGTAAGGCGGACACGAAAACTATCAGATCGATCACTTTAAGACTACCCTTAGGATTATACGGTGATTTTTACCGTCCTAGGTTGTATAAAGGTGGACCTAAGTTTCGAACGCCTAAACGGCGTCGATGCGCCCGGCCTTTACAAAAATCGCGTCGCTGGCCGCCCTCTTCATAAGTTCCTGAGCAACCAACATGGCTTCCGCGCGCGCTTCGTCCAAAGACGCGAAATCTGCTTTCGCAAAATCATTCACTCCGCCGACCGGTGTTTGCAGCGGCTTTCTAACCTTCGCAGTTTGCTGATGCTCGCATCGCCCCAGTTCCTCCGAACGGCTTTCCGGTTCGAGATTTCGCTAAATAGCCGTTCTGCGGCGGGCAGCGCGCTGATAGCGCAGGTTTGCCTGCTCGATTAGGGAAATGACCCGTCCGACCGACATGTTGAGCTTGATGGACGATGGTCCTTCTTTGAATGCGACGCATTCCAGGACGCATTGATTGGGGCCGGCCGAACTGGCCTGCCTGACGGCGACGATGTGGTCGGAGTTGACCCACATCTGACTATCGCCTTCGGCCGAAATCACGCTGATAAACATGCTTGTCCCTCCCTAGAGCCGCTCTTTCACTGTTTGGGTAGGCGATCCTGTCGTATGCCTCCCGACCAACCGGCAGCGGCGTCGCGCCTCGGCACCTGCCCTATTCCGGATGTCTCACTCGATTTGATAAACCGCCGGATTATCAGCAGCGTCCCGCAGCCCCTTATATGACGCATGCCGCAGCTTCGCGTCATGCGTCCAGCCTCCGTATTGGATCTCGGCAACAAGCTCCGGCCGGACGAAGACCGCATTCCGCTTCCTCCCGGTGTCGACGGAGGGCTTGGCGATGATCAGCTTGTCCATCTGCTCACGGAGTTCGGCGGCGGATCGGTCGTTGAAGCCGGTTCCAACGCCCCCGACATAGACGAGAGCGCTTCCCTTGCCAGCGAACCGAAAACAAATACTACGAGCGGTGCAAACTTACCTATCACCACAGCCCGGAAGAATGGGCGCGGCGGCGCGGGTACGTGAATCCCGAGGAAGCGCGGAACGGTGATCGCGCTCTTGGCGATCTGGCCGAGTGGGAGGGGCTGGTGGCCTTTTGCAGGAGCGCAGATTGCAAGCGGAAACAGTCACTTGACCGCTGGGCGCTTCAGAAGCGGCTCGGCAAGGATACGATGATTTCGGCAATAGGTCCGCGACTGAAATGTAAATGCGGTCACCGCGGCGCCAACATCGTCATCGGCTATGTCTCGCGGTGACCTCGGATCCGTGCTGGCATCTTTAGCTGGAGAGACTCGCAGATTTGCGAGTCGACCGACTTTCGCCGACGTGCTGTCTTCTGCGCACAAAGGAGGCAGCTATGAGATCATTTCATTTCGCAGTGCAGACCGAAAGTGCGCTTTGGGTCGTCACCTTCGTAAGCGAGTATTTCCTCGAAACCAGAATCCTGACCAGCGCCGAGTTCATCGAAATGATATCGGCGGAATCCGAGCTAGGTCCCTGGCCATAGCTGGAGACAGCCGCTATGGCGGATTCTTGATCAGCAACAAGGGGAAATAAATGATTGCTGGACTCATCATCTGCGCATCGCTGACCGTCGTCGACGGCGACACAGTGAAATGCGACGGGCAGAACATGCGACTGCTGGGAGAAGGTGTTCCGTTCGTCTCGGGCATCGATACACCGGAGATCGGATCGCACGCTAAGTGCATCAAGGAACGGAAGCTGGCGCTGATCGCCAAGGGCAGGCTGAAAGAGCTGCTGGCTGAAAAGGGATTGCGGATCGTATTGAGCGGCGCTGTCGACAAGACGCCGTCGCACCGGCCGCTCGTCAACATCTATCGAACGACCGGTGAAGAGATCGGGAAGAAGCTGCTTCGGGAGGGCTTCGCGCGCACCTGGAGCCCGAGGCATCGGAATGACTGGTGCGACGGATAGCTCCAAGGACTACCATCAACTTCCAAAACCATCGGGCATCAACCGCCGGCACTGTCTTTCGCACTTGGTTCGTCAGCATTTGGGAGGCCAGCTGTCCTAAACAGCATCCAAATTCCTAAAATCAGTGCAGCCAGTGCAGGAACGCCCAAGACAACTCCAAAATAAATTTCCAGTGGAAGGTCATGAATTCCAAAAAATAGTTCCTGCCCAGCACACTTATCAGCCATATACCCGCTGAAATGTTTACACTTTCCGGCGTCAGGGAATAAGAAGAAAAGCCCGTCAAGGACAATCAGGAAGCTTAGGCAGATGCCCATGCCGCGAAAGAGTTTGACGTCGGGACGCCCGAGAGATGGTTCCGGTTTCGTTTTTTGAATGGACCACAGTAGCTTGACGAGCAGGAAGCAAGCACCGGTTCCGAGAAATTGGGCTATCACCAGGGAAAGTGTTTGGTTGATAACGGGCTTTACGACTTGGGCAGTTAGTGCTGCCATGAATGCCACCAGCCCCAGTACCGAAATCATTGACGCCCCCGTAACCCCGTCGCGTGTTACAACTGCACGGTAAAGACCATAAGAGGCCCAGGCAGTCATGACTATGGGAATGGGGCCGATGGGCCAAGGAAACGAGAGATCAAGCATGCCCTGACTATGCCTGATCACGTCCGTTACTCAACCGAAATGTGGAAACAAACCCGTCCTCCTCATGCGCTGTTTTTCGCCAGTGACGCGATGATGGCGTCGAGCTGTCGGGTCGTTTCCTTCGACCGCGCTCTGAAGATCGATCCGACAACCCTGAGGCGACGCTTTCGCAGCGAGCGGGACATCGGCGCCGCGAAACTGGAAGCTACTCTTTGTCGGCCATCTGGTCCGCCTCGCCGGCGGTAGCAATGATCTGGCGCTACGGGCGATCATCTTCCTTCTTCGATGCCGATTTGGCTGGTCGCGGTATGCGCCACCGCCAAGGTCACCCTCAATTTAGCGTTGACGATATAAGGTGGTCATGCGGCATTGGCCTACTTTGAGGGGAAAAAGCAAATGGTTGAACTATCGTCTCGACATGAGGGCGACAGAATAGTGATCGAGCTTTATCCGGGTGATCCGATAGAGCTTGGCGACTTGTCCAGCAGTTTTGCCGCGCTGGCTCGGATGTATGAGCGTCATTATCGCCAGGACGGCGAGACAGCCCCCAAGCTATACGTAACGAAGCTCGAAACCGGCTCCGTTCTTATGGAGATCGCTCCTTACGCGATGATAATGGGAACCCTCTCCTTCATGGATGGCGCCGTTATTGTCGCTGATTTCACGAGCCGACTGTGGCGGGGCGTAACAGCGTTTTCAGGTGCGCCGCCGCCGGCGGAGTCCATTTGGATTGAGCCGCCTTCGCCAGAAGACGCTAGAGATATCAAGGAATTTACGAAACCGCTTCTGGGCAAGAATGGCTCTGCATTGGGCATTAAACATGCTCGGTATGAGAGGACCGAAGGCGAAAGAACGGTGGTCGTTGAATACAAATTCACTGAATCCGAACTGAACCGGGCGGCAATAAACATCGACAAAGCGCTTGAGTCCCCCTTCTTGGACGAGTCCGAAAATGTGCCTCGCGAACAGATTAAGCGGGAGGTGATGCTCTTTATCGATCAGGCAAATCGAGGGCCTGGGAAAGAGCGTGGCCGCACAGGAGACAGAGGGATCATACCTGATATCTACGACAAGCCATTGCCCGTCTATTTCAGGAAAAGCTTTCAAAACTTGAAAAGCCAAATCACGCGAGAGGTCAATCCGCTGACAAGCGCGTTTGTCGTAGATGTGCATGTTCAATATATTCGCGATGAGCCCAGGGGCTACGTCGTGACCGACATCCATGAAGTTATTCCTGCTGGCGGGACTGAATGAAAGCGCCGAGCTTGCGATCCTCTTTTGCGAGTTCGATGCCGGCTTCGGCAAGCGTGGGTTTTTCGTCAACCCGCGCTCCCTTTACCTGAACAGCTCCTGGGCGCCGGCAACGGGCGATGTTCGGTACGGAGCATAATCCCCCGGCCGGATCGACGGCGCGCGCTGGCGGCCCCGTGGGAGGCAAGGCGGAGCATCAGCGCCGGGTGGACAGGTTCCAGAATTCACAGAGCAGATCGAGGAGTTCGCGGAGGTCGCGGGCGGCTTTGAGCTTGCTCCGCTTGCTGGCGCCTGGACCGACGACTTCACCGAGGGAATAGCCCTCGCCGCATATTCGGGACACCAGCCAGTAGCCCTTCTCGCCGAGCAGAGGTCGAATCCGACGAAGCTCCTGCGCCGAGTGCATCTGCCGGTGACCGATCGGGTCCGCACGACCGGCGCCATCTACCGGCTCGCGACTGTAGTCGATGGCCCGCGTGCTCCGGCACATCGCTTCCCACAAGGCGCGGAACCTCGTCGCAGCGGCGAGTTGGGCGGCGTCGATCCGGCCGCGTGAGGCCAGCATCGTGACGGCGCTTTCCCGGATGTTGATGATCGCCGGAACGGTTCGGGGATTACCCGCCTCACCGTCATACGCCGGGGAGTAGTACGGATTCGCGATCGTCACCGCCCGCAGGGAGCGATGCGGATCGGATGACGGCGTTCTTTTCGATGGCGCGGGCATGTTGGAGAATGCCACAGAGGCGGGGAAAACGGAAAACCAATTTTCCCCCAGATTTTCCCCCTAGGCAGCACGCGAAGCGAAACGTTCCGTACCTGAAACGATATCTTATTAATTTTGTTGAGGTTTTTGGTGCCGCTTACAGGACTCGAACCTGTGACCCCATCATTACGAATGATGTGCTCTACCACCTGAGCTAAAGCGGCCTCTCACGGCCGAAGCATGCGGCCTGCGATTTGCATGGCGCTGATACAGCCATTGTTGGAAGATTTCAAGCGCCCTGTCATGCCTTTGGCAAAAAAGAGGGGAGGCGCGGGAAGGGCGCCTCAGAGCGTTAGCCGGGCACGCGCCGCCTTGTATTCGGCCTCCAGCCGGTCGACGAGTTTTGCCACCGGCTCGACAGCCTTGATGGCGCTGATGCCCTGGCCGCTGCCCCATATGTCCTTCCAGGCCTTGGCGCCGCCGACAGCCTGCTCGAAATCCATCTTCGAGACATCGGCTAAGGGCAGGTTGTCAGGGTCCATGCCGGCAGCCACGATCGAGGGCTTGAGGTAGTTGCCGTGCACGCCGGTGAAATAGTTGGAGTAGACGATATCGCCAGCAGCGCCTGCGACGATCGCCTGCTTGTAGGCGTCGGCGGCGCGCGCCTCTTCAGTGGCGATGAAGGGCGAGCCGATATAGGCCATGTCGGCGCCCATTGCTTCTGCGGCAAGGATGGCACCGCCGGTGGCGATGGCGCCGGCCAGTAGCAGCGGCCCTTCGAACCATTCGCGGATTTCCTGGACGAGCGCGAAGGGCGACAGCGTGCCGGCATGGCCGCCGGCGCCGGCCGCCACTGCGATCAGCCCGTCGGCACCCTTGCGGATCGCCGAATGGGCGTGGCGGTTGTTGATAATGTCATGCAGCACGATGCCGCCATAGGAATGCACGGCGGCGTTGACCTCGGGCACGGCGCCGAGCGAGGAGATGACGATCGGCACCTTGTATTTGACGCAGAGCGAGAGGTCGTGCTCCAGCCGCTTGTTCGACATATGGACGATCTGGTTGACGGCAAAGGGGGCGGCCGGCCTCTCGGGATGGGCGGCGTCGTGGCGGGCAAGCTCCTCGGTAATCTCAGCCAGCCATTCGTCGAGCTGGCTTTCCGGCCGGGCGTTTAGAGCCGGAAACGCCCCCACGATGCCCGCCTTGCATTGCGCCAGCGTCAGCGCCGGATGCGAGATGATGAACAGCGGCGAGCCGATGACCGGCAGTCTCAATCTGTCCTTGAGGATCGGGGGCAGGGCCATGGTTCGTCGCTTCCATTGACGTTTACGAAAACGTCAATCTCATAGCAGAGATGAAAAGGCGATAAAAGAGCGGCTGCCATGCCTTCGTCGATTTCAGCCCGAATATATACGTCCGAGAAAGCTAATAGAATAAGGCCCGCAAGCGGTGAAACCTGCCGATTATCCCCGCCGATCAACGGCGGCCCGGCCTCGCAAGGCTTGCGGTTTGCCGCACTTGACGCTACCGAATTTTGATGGAGAACGGCGGGGATTGCAGTCCGATGCCGAATTCAAGGTGAAGGACTGAATGTGAGCGGATTAGAAACGGCCATCAGAACTGCGCTCGAGAATTCCGATCGCGATAATCCGGAGGTTCGAGCGAGGATCTATCAGTCGGCCCGCCAGGCGCTGGAAGCCGGGCTGCGCAAGCAGGATATCACCGACACCGAGGTCGTCGCCCATCACCGCCACCGCCTGGAAAGCACCATCCACGCCATCGAGGGCGAGGAGCGCGACCGCCTTCACCCCCGCCAGAGGCCGCCCGAAGTGCCCGTGCCGCCGGTGGTGGAAATGCCGCCGCCGCCGGTTCACCAAGCCAGTGTCGATGAGTTTGACGGTCCCATGGTCTCAGGCGAGACCCGTGCGCCCGACGTGGCCCCGAACCGCGGCGACGAGTCCAGTCTTGACGATGTGCATGCCGGGAGCGCCGATCATCTGGCTGCCGCCCCTGTCGGCGAGGAACGCCTTGCCCGCGGTCAGCGCGCCACCAATATGGATTTCCGCCCGGAGCGGGCGGCAGGCCGCCGCAAGCCGCGCAAGTTTTTTTCGAGACTGCTCGTCTGGTGCGTCCTGCTGGCCTTCATCGGCATCGGCGCCTGGTGGGCGCATACCTCGGGCCTGCTGATGACGGCGGCCGAGCGCGACACCAGCGTTGCCAATCCGCCGGCAAGCACCCAGCCCGAGGATTTTACCGGCAATGATGACAGCGCCGGGAATGCCGCTTCCCATACCGATCAGCCGGTGACCATCGACCCGCAGAACAGTTTCTCGGCCGATTGGATCCCGCTGTTCAAGCCTGAGGACGCCGACAAGATCACCAGCGGCCCGCGGGCGCGCACCGAAAAGATCGCCGAGAATGACGGCCCCGCCGTCCGGTTGATTTCCGAGAGCGGTACAGCCGATGGCAATATCTCGATCAGCGTTCCGCCTTCGGTGCTGCAGCAGCTTGCCGGCAAATCCTCGACGATCGCGCTGACGCTGCAATCCACCACCGACGAGCCGACCCAGATCACCGTCGAGTGCAATTTCCAGACGCTCGGCAATTGCGCCCGCCATCGCTTCAACGTCACCCGCGAAAAGTCGGATGCGCTGCTGCAGGTGAAGTTCGACCGCTCGCTGGCGCCGAATTCGCCGGGCACGCTGACGATCAACAGCGATCTCGACGGCAAGGCGCGCGGCATCAACCTCTTCGCCATCCGCATCCTGCCGGGGCAGTGATCTCGGTCCCGGCAGAGCCGGTGATCTCGGTCCCGGCGGAGCTGGTGACCCCGGTCCCGATGCAATCGGTGGCCCTATTTCAGAAAACCTGGCCCTGAGCCGATGATCTCGGCGTCGACCGAGCCGAGCGCCTTTTTGTCCTTGCCGTCATAATCCATCTTGTTCAGCATGTGGCGGATCAGTTCGAGCCGCGCCCGCCGCTTGTCATTGGCGTGGATCACCGTCCAGGGGGCGAAATCCGTATGGGTTTCCTTCAGCATCCGGTTGCGCTTGTCGCTGTAGTCGCCCCATTTGGTCAGCGCCGCGATGTCCATCGACGACAGTTTCCAGACTTTCAGCGGATCATGCCTGCGGTCGTGGAAGCGCTTGAGCTGCATCTCGCGGCCGATATCGAGATAGAATTTGAAGAAGAAGATGCCCTCATGGGCGATGATCTTTTCGAGCTGTGGCGTCTGCTTGAGAAAATCCTCATATTGCTGCGGCGTGCAGAAACCCATGACCGGCTCGACGCCGGCGCGGTTGTACCAGGAGCGGTCGAACAGCACGAATTCGCCAGCCGTCGGAAACTGCGCGACATAGCGCTGGAAATACCATTGCCCCTGTTCGCGCTCGGTGGGCTTGGTCAGCGCCACGACGCGGGCAAGGCGTGGATTCATATGCGCCGAAGAGGCCGAGATCGCGCCACCCTTGCCGGCAGCGTCGCGCCCCTCAAACAGCGCCATCACCCGCTTGCCGGTCGCCTGCAGCCAGAACTGCACCTTGACCAGTTCGATCTGCAGCTTTTCCAGCTCCTCCAGATAGTCCTCTTCCTTGAGCTTCTTCTTGTAGGGGAAGTCGCCGGATTCCAGCGCGTGCTCGTCCACCCAGTCCGGCAGAATGGGATCGTCGACATCGAAGGTGCGTTTCTTTCCGCGGATCTCCAGCTCCACGGCCCTGTTTTCGACGTCCTCGTCCATATGGTCCTCCTCAGCCTGATTGTTCTCTTCCCGCAGGCGAACATAGTTACCGTTGAAAATCAAATCTTTCGCAGTCGGGCGGTAATTTTTCGCGGGTTTCGGCTGCGGCCTTTCGCTTGAGACGGGCCGCCCGAAAACTTCTGTCATGAATTGCCGCTATCAGGCAGAGTTCAATATAAAGAAAAACGAATCGACGCCGCGAGGGCACTTGCCAGACGAAACTCCATGGAGAAAAAGCCTGTTGGCGCGCATAAGGCGCGAACGGCCGGTGCTGCTTGCGGCGATCCTCAGCGCGCTCGCCGCGCTTGCCGCCGGCATGAACAAGTGGGTTGTGCTTGTCCTCCTGCTTGTGATGATCCTCACCGCGCTTTTCAATGAGGCGCCCGTCATCGAGGCCGAACCCGCCCCGCCGGTGGAGATCAAGCCGGAGGCGCCGCCAAGCCGCCTGCCGGAGGTTTCCGCCACGCTCTCCGGCCTCGATTTCCCCGTCATGCTGCTGTCGGACGACGCCTCGGTGCTCTTCCAGAACCGCGCTGCCGAAAAGGCCTTCGGAGAGGTGGCGCTCGGCGCCCATATTTCGGCCCGTATGCGCTCGCCCGGCGTGCTCGACATGGTGCGCGAAACCATCGCCACCAACGCGCCGAACCAGATCGAGCATTCCGAGCGGCTACCCTCCGAGCGCGTCTATATCGTGCGCAGCGCGCCCATTGAATTCGCGGCCGATGATGGCCCGCATGAGCGCTATTTCATCCTCTCTTTCCGCGATATTTCAGAAGTCCGCCGCATCGACCGCATGCGGTCGGATTTCGTCGCCAATGCCAGCCATGAGCTGCGCACG
Organism: Rhizobium beringeri; assembly: GCF_004306515.1. NCBI lineage: Bacteria > Pseudomonadati > Pseudomonadota > Alphaproteobacteria > Hyphomicrobiales > Rhizobiaceae > Rhizobium > Rhizobium beringeri. The sequence continues at coordinate 175,041 of NZ_SILG01000001.1, forward strand.
CCGCTTGCCTCGCTGCGCGGCTTCATCGAGACCATCCAGGGGCCGGCGAAGAACGATCTGAAGGCGCAGGCGCGTTTCCTCAATATCATGCTCGACCAGGCGACTCGCATGAGCAGGCTGGTCGACGACCTGCTGTCGCTCTCCCGCCTGGAGCTGAAATCGCACATCGCCCCGGATGAGAAGATCGACCTGGTGCCGCTGCTCGGCCATGTCAGAGATGCGCTGGTGCCGCTGGCAAGGGATGTCGGCGTCGACATCAACCTGCATCTGCCCGACGGCAAGGTCGAGGTGTTGGGGGACCGCGACGAGCTTGTCCAGGTCTTCGAAAACCTGATGGAAAATGCTTGCAAATACGGCCAGGAGGGCGAGATCGTCGATGTCTGGCTGAAGAACGGCACCGGCCAGCCGGTCGAGGTCAGCATCGTCGACAAGGGTCCGGGCATTCCGGCCGAGCATGTGCCGCGCCTGACCGAGCGCTTCTACCGCGTCAGCATCGAGGACAGCCGCTCGAAGAAGGGCACCGGCCTCGGCCTTGCCATAGTCAAACACATCCTCACCCGCCACCGGGCACGGCTGATCGTCAAGTCGGAAGTCGGCAAGGGTACGGACTTTACGGTCCGTTTCTGACGTATGTGTCCCCTATGAGAGGCGCGCGAGGAATCGAGAGGTTGCCGCGAATCTCTTCTCCCCTCGGGGAGAAGGTGCCGGCAGGCGGATGAGGGGGCCGCACGGCACACCTCTCACGTAAAAACCTATTCCGCGACACCTGCCCAAGGGCCTTGACGATGGTCGAGACGACGCCTGCACGGGTTATAGGAAAGACCGGCTTCGCTGGCCCCCTCATCCGCCCTACGGGCACCTTCTCCCCGAGGGGAGAAGAGGGAGCCGAGACGCTGCGGCATGTCCTTTACCCCGTTTAGGAGGGTCCGAAGGACGGTGACGGCAGCCGGATGCAAATCACGCGGAACAGACGTTAATGAAAAGACGGAAGCGGAAAGCCGCCACTTCACTACCCGTCGCCGAATGCAGACGATTTTTACAACGCAAGGTGGATTGCCGGCCAGAATTTGCCGTTCGCCGACACGATTGATTGGTCGATATAAAATATATGATTATAAATCAATGCCTTAACCTGTCACAAATGTTTCACGCCTTTGACATAAAAGGACGGTGCTTAAAGCGCTAAGAGAGTCTCGCCGATGAAAAAAGGCAATGCGAGGGCCTCTCTAAGGCCGCACTCACACAAGCCCAAATGCCGGGAGATTTACATGAACACCTTCAAGCTCACCGTTGCCGCGTTCGCTGCAACTGCTGCTTTCGCTGGCGCTGCCGTCGCCCGCGACCAGATTCAGGTTGCTGGTTCGTCCACCGTCCTGCCTTACGCAAAGATCGTTGCCGAATCCTTCGGCGAAACCTTCACCAACTTCAAGACGCCGGTCGTTGAATCCGGCGGCACGGGCGCTGGTCTGAAGGAATTCTGCAAGGGCGTTGGCGAAGACACCATCGACATTGCGAACGCCTCGCGTCCGATCAACAAGAACGAAGCCGAAGCCTGCAAGGCTGCCGGCGTAACCGACATCCAGGAAGTCAAGATCGGCTACGACGGCATCGTCTTCGCAACCGACGCTTCCAACCCTGACGTCGCCTACGTTCCTGCCGACATCTACAAGGCCCTCGCAGCCCAGGTCGTCGTCGACGGCAAGCTCGTCGCCAACCCCTACAAGAAGTGGTCGGAAGTCAACCCGAAGCTTCCGGCTGTTGATATCGCTGCCTACATCCCGGGCGAAAAGCACGGCACCCGCGAAGTCTTCGAACAGAACGTTCTCGCCGCCGGCTGCAAGGCCTCTGGCGCAACCGACGTCATCGCCAAGGAAATCGCCGACAAGGCTGCCCAGGGCAAGGCCTGCGTCGCAGTCCGCAAGGACGGCGTTGCCGTTGACATCGACGGCGACTATCCGGAAACCCTCGCACGCATCGCCGCCAACAAGACCGGCGTCGGCGTATTCGGCCTTTCCTTCTACGAAAACAACGCCGACAAGCTCAAGGTTGCGAGCATGAGCGGTATCGTTCCGTCCACGGAAACGATCGCTAACGGCACCTACCCGGTTTCCCGCCCGCTGTTCTTCTACGTCAAGAAGGCACATCTCGGCGCCGTTCCGGGCCTGAAGGAATACGTCAACTTCTTCGTATCCGACCAGATGATCGGCCCCGACAGCCCGCTCGTCGAATACGGCCTCGTTGCCGCTCCGGATGCCGAACGCGACGCGATCCGCAAGGACGTCGAAGCAGGCAAGTCCATGTAATCACTTTGCCGGCGCGGTGCCTTTCAGCCCGCGCCGGCATTGCCTTATGTCCCTGCGCGCCGGCGGTTCTGGAGCTGCAGGGTTGGAATTCCTTCTCCATGAGTGGAAGCTGAAGGCAGGCTGATGAAGCTGCCGGGCTTTTTGGGGCTACGGGCCTGGGGACGTAACGAATGAGCACATCCATCATACTTTTGTGCATTGTGGTGATCGGAGCCGCCGCCTATCTGGTCGCGCGCAACCGTGCCACGGCGCTTGCCGGAGGCCGATCCTCCGCATTGCATTCACGGCCGGCCTATTACGGCGCCTATGCGGCGATCTGGGCGGTTCTTCCCGCCCTCATCGTCCTTTGCCTCTGGCTCTCCATCAGCCCCGGCATCATCCAGTCCTCGGTTCGCAGCGCTGTCCCTGCCGACATCAAGGCTCAAGCCTCGGTCGAGCAGGATCTTGGTTATTCGATGGTGGCGACGGTCGCCCGCGGCCTGACGATGCTGACCGCGGATGAAGCTGCGGCGGTCTCCAGCGATCCTGCAGCCCTGCAGGCCAAGCTCCTCGAAAAGGGTGTGCCGCTTGCCGGCCAGCCGCTGCCTTACATGCTCGACGCCGCCAAAAAGCTCAACACCATGAGCATGACGAGCCGCATCGCCATGACGGCTGTTGTCTTCGCTCTCGCCATTGCCGGCGCGTTTTATGCCCTGCGTTCCATCGCTCCGCGCTTCCGCGCCCGCAACCGGGTCGAGCGCGTCATGCTCTGGGGCCTGCTGCTCGCCTCCTCGATCGCCATTCTGACGACGATCGGCATCGTGCTCTCCATGCTGTCGGAAGCCGCCCGCTTCTTTGCGGCCGTTCCCGCCATGGACTTCTTCTTCGGCACCGTCTGGGATCCGCGCTTTGCCGGCGCCGGCAGCTCGTCCTTCGGTCAGTTCGGCCTCATCCCGCTGCTGCTCGGCACGATCTATATCGGCCTGGTCGCGATGCTGGTCGCCGTGCCGGTCGGCCTCTTTGCCGCCATCTACATGGCCGAATACGCCTCGATGAGGGTGCGCTCGATCGCCAAGCCGCTCCTCGAAGTGCTCGCCGGCATTCCGACGATCGTCTACGGCTTCTTCGCGCTCGTCACCGTCGGTCCGTTCCTGCGCGATTTCTCCGCCCAGATCAGCGGCCTTCTGTCCGGCAATTACAGCAATTTCATCCAGGCGCAGAGCGTTCTGACGGCCGGCATCGTCATGGGCATCATGCTGATCCCCTACGTGTCCTCGCTGTCGGACGACATCATCACCGCTGTGCCCCGCGCCCTGCGTGACGGTTCGCTCGGTCTTGGGGCCACACGCTCCGAAACCATCAAGAAAGTGGTTTTGCCGGCCGCTCTTCCCGGCATCGTCGGCGCGCTGCTGATGACGGCCTCGCGCGCCATCGGCGAAACCATGATCGTCGTGCTGGCCGCCGGTGTCGCCGCCCGCATCCAGATCAACCCCTTCGAGCCGATGACGACGGTGACCGTCAAGATTGTCAACCAGCTGACTGGCGACCTTGAGTTCACCTCGCCGCAGACGCTGGTTGCCTTTGCCCTTGGCATCACGCTGTTCTGCATCACGCTTTGCCTCAATATCTATGCGCTCTACATCGTGCGCAAATACCGGGAGCAGTACGAATGACGGATATTGTTTCTCCCACATCAGGCGTCACCGTTTCCAAGGCGCCAGTGCGCCGCGATATCGGCATCAAGCGCCGCTACGCCGCCGAGCGCCGGTTCCAGGCCTATGGCATCGCCGCCATCACCTTCGGTCTCGTCTTCCTCTTCATCCTGTTGTGGACGGTGATCGGCAAAGGCTATACCGCCTTCCAGCAGACGGCGATCACCCTGCCGATCGAATTTTCCGAGAAGACGATCGACCCGAACAATAAGCGTGCGACCGACCCTTCGGTGCTGATCGCCGCCAACTACCCGGTTCTCCTGCGCGACGCGATCGTCAAGCAGCTGAACGTCAATGCCTCGAGCCGTCCCGATGTGCGCGATGCATCCGCCATGCTCTCCAAGGGTGCGCCGGTCCAGCTCCGCGACATGGTCGTCGCCGATCCGTCGCTCATCGGCAAGACGGTCAATGTCACGGTGCTCGCCGACGCCAATGTCGATAGCGCCAGCAAGGGCCAGATCGACCTGTCGGTCGATGAGAAGAACCGCAAGGTCAACGATAAGCAGGTTGCCTGGATGAACGAGCTTAAGGCGAGCGGCGCTCTCCACAAGCAGTTCAACACCGGCCTCTTCGTCAACGGCAATTCCAGCCGTCCGGAGGCCGCAGGCCTTGGCGTCGCCCTGATCGGCTCGCTCTATCTGATGCTGATCGTGCTCGTGCTCGCTCTGCCGATCGGTGTGGCCGCCTCGATCTATCTCGAGGAGTTCGCGCCGAAGAACAAGCTGACGGACCTGATCGAGGTCAATATCAACAACCTCGCCGCGGTTCCCTCCATCGTCTACGGTCTGCTCGGTCTTTCCGTCTTCATCAACTTCATCGGCCTGCCGCGCTCGGCCTCGCTGGTCGGCGGCCTGGTGCTGACGCTGATGACCCTGCCGACGATCATCATCGCCACGCGTGCGGCACTGCGCGCCGTGCCGCCGTCGATCCGCGCCGCAGCCCTCGGCCTCGGTGCGTCGAAGATGCAGATGGTGTTCCACCATGTTCTGCCGCTCGCCATGCCCGGCATCCTCACCGGCACGATCATCGGCCTGGCGCATGCGCTCGGCGAAACCGCGCCGCTGCTCTTGATCGGCATGGTCGCCTTCGTCGCCAACGCGCCGACGACACCGCTCGATCCCTCGACGGCTCTGCCCGTACAGGTCTATATGTGGGCCAACGAGGCCGAACGTGCCTTCGTTGAGCGTACTTCGGGTGCCATCATCGTCCTGCTCCTGTTCCTGATCGTCATGAACATGGGCGCCATCCTCTTGCGTCGTCGCTTCGAGCGCCGCTGGTAAACGGAGTTACACATCATGAACATGTTGACGGAAGCTGCAGTTGAAAAGGCGCTGGATCACAAGATGAGCAACGTCCCGTATAAGATGATCGGAAAGGATGTCTCGGTTTACTACGGCGAGAAGCGCGCGCTTTTCGATGTGAACCTGAACGTCCGCGAAAACACCGTAACCGCCCTGATCGGCCCGTCCGGCTGCGGCAAGTCGACCTTCCTGCGGAGCCTCAACCGCATGAACGACACGATCGACGGCTGCCGCGTCACCGGCAAGATCACCCTCGACACCGACGATATCTATGATCCCGATATCGACGTCGTCGAACTTCGCGCCCGCGTCGGCATGGTCTTCCAGAAGCCGAACCCGTTCCCGAAGACGATCTACGAAAACGTCTCCTACGGCCCGCGCATCCATGGCCTTGCCAAGTCGAAGGCCGATCTCGACCAGATCGTCGAGACCAGCCTGCAGCGCGCCGGCCTCTGGAACGAGGTCAAGGATCGCGTGCACGAGTCCGGCACCGGCCTGTCGGGCGGTCAGCAGCAGCGCCTCTGCATTGCGCGTGCCGTTGCCGTCAGCCCTGAAGTCATCCTGATGGACGAGCCCTGCTCGGCGCTCGACCCGATCGCTACCGCCAAGGTCGAGGAGCTGATCCACGAGCTGCGCGAGAACTACACGATCGTCATCGTCACCCACTCCATGCAGCAGGCCGCGCGCGTCTCGCAGCGCACCGCCATGTTCCACCTCGGCAACCTCGTCGAGGAGAACGACACCGACAAGATGTTCACCAATCCCGACGATCCGCGCACCCAGGATTACATCATGGGTCGCTTCGGCTGATTTTGGCGACATCAAGCCTTCCCGTTATTCGAGGATAAAGCCCCATGGCATCGACACATATTTTTTCTGCCTATGATGATGATTTGAAGTTCCTGTCCAGGCGGATTTCCGAAATGGGCGGCCTGGCCGAGCAGATGGTCAGTGAATCCGTACGCGCCCTCGTCAACGGCGATACCGCGCTGGCGCAGAAGGTCATTTCGGACGACGTGATCCTCGATCACGCCGAACGCGAAATCGGCGACAAGGCGATCGTCACCATCGCCCGCCGTCAGCCGATGGCTTCGGACCTGCGCGAAATCATGGGTTCGATCCGCATCGCCGCCGATCTCGAACGCGTTGGCGACCTCGGCAAGAACACCGCCAAGCGCGTCATCGCCGTCCAAAGCACCGGCGTTCCCCGCAAGCTCGCCCGCGGCCTCGAGCATCTGTCCGAGCTGGCGCTCGTCCAGCTCAAGGAAGTGCTCGATGTCTACACCAATCGTTCCGCCGACAAGGCGAATGCGATCCGCGAACGCGACAACGAGATCGACGCGATGTACACCTCGCTGTTTCGCGAGCTCCTGACTTACATGATGGAAGATCCGCGCAACATCACCAGCTGCACGCATCTTCTCTTCTGCGCCAAGAACATCGAGCGCATCGGCGACCACGCCACCAACATCGCCGAGACGATCTTTTACATGACGACAGGCGCGCAGCCGGAAGGCGACCGTCCGAAGGACGACAGCGCCAACACCGTCGGCGCGGTCACCGAATAACCGCCCACACCCGCCGCTTGCGTGCGCGCCCATCCGGGCGCGCAAGAGGTCGCAGCCAATTCTGATTTTGCGCAGGATGCAGTGCTTAAATCACTCCCGATTTAAGGATCATGCGCGAGGAGACCGACACGCATGATCCCGAGAGTTGCAGTTGTTGAAGACGAGGAAGCCCTCAGCGTGCTTCTTCGCTACAATCTCGAAGCGGAAGGCTTCGAGGTCGATACCATCCTTCGTGGCGACGAAGCCGAAATGCGGCTTCAGGAGCGCACGCCCGATCTTCTCATCCTCGATTGGATGTTGCCCGGCGTCTCCGGCATCGAGCTCTGCCGGCGCCTGCGCATGCGGCCGGAAACCGAGCGCCTGCCGATCATCATGCTGACGGCGCGCGGCGAAGAGAGCGAGCGTGTTCGCGGATTGTCGACGGGCGCCGACGATTATGTCGTCAAGCCCTTCTCGACCCCGGAACTCGTTGCCCGCGTCAAAGCGATGCTGCGGCGCGCCCGTCCCGAGGTGCTGTCCACGGTCCTGAAATGTGGTGACATCGAGCTCGACCGCGAGACCCATCGCGTCCATCGCAAAACCCGCGAAGTCCGCCTCGGCCCCACCGAATTCCGCCTGCTGGAATTCCTGATGTCGTCGCCGGGCCGGGTCTTCTCCCGCTCACAGCTTCTCGACGGCGTCTGGGGCCACGACATCTATGTCGACGAGCGCACCGTCGACGTCCATGTCGGCCGCCTGCGTAAGGCGCTAAATTTTTCCAACATGCAGGACGTCATCCGCACCGTCCGCGGCGCCGGTTATTCGATGGAAGCCTGAGGGCTGCCGCTCGGCCGACGGCTCTTTCGTCATGCTCGGGACAAGTCCACTGCCATTCCGTTCACTCTAGTGGCGGCCCCTCACCCTAACCCTCTCCCCGTAAAAACGGGGAGAGGGGCCGTGCCCTATGAGAGGTGAGTGGGAATGGAGAGGTCGCGGCATATCCCCTTCGCCCCGGTTAAGGGGGCCGAAGGACGGGTCGAGACCCGTGGCTCGACCCCGGTGGTAGCGGCAGCCGGATGAGGGGCAGCCACCGGTACGAACCAAAATCGCATAAAAAAACGGGCCGCTCGGCCCGTTTTCTGCATTCTAACGATGGTCACGCCGCTCAGCTGGCCCGCGCTGCTGCCCGGCGGCGTTCGTTGACCGGCTGGTAGGCGAGCTTCTGGTGGTAGCTGCAATAGGGCGAATTGTCGGGGGATTCGCAGCCGCAGAAATGGAAGTCGTCCTTCAGGGGATCGCCGACCGGCCACTTGCAGGTGCGTTCGGTCAGTTCCGTCAGGCCGAGGCGTCGGGAAATCGGCACGACCACGTTGCCTCTCGGCACGTATTCCATTTCCTCGATCGTTTCGATCTCGATCTCTTCCTTCAGCATGGTCGCGCCCTGCTGGCGGGTAACGGTGCGAGTGGCGACCCGTGAGGTGTAGTTCGGCGCGCGCGGCGCCGATGTATTGCGCTTCGGCGTTCGTGCCGCGGTGTTGGTGCCGCCGGCCTTGGCGCGGCCCGGCAGGCTCAGCCGGTGCACTTTACCGATGACCGCGTTTCTGCTGACTCCGCCAAGCTGCGCAGCGATCTGGCTGGCGCTCAGTCCTTCGGCCCAAAGTTTCTTGAGTTTCTCGACCCGCTCGTCTGTCCAGTTCATGCCCTGTCTCCACCTTTTGCGTTGGTGATGGCAGAATCCCTCACCGTTGTCCCGGGAGCTCCGAAACAAGAAACGCTTGATCAATTTTGGTGACTAGTTCCGCCGCATGCAGTCTAGTAATTGATCTTTAACCTAGTGTGAGGCTGACTCCGTGACAAGAGTCGCATGAATCCGGATGAATCGATTTCGTAGTTTTCCCCAACTTGCTGCCCCTGCGTGGCATTTCTGCAATAATGCCTGTTGAAGACTGAAATTGCCGCTGTACACCCTTGCTGCATACGCTAAGGGCGCAGTTTTGTTGACATTGCAGCGCGAAAAGGAAATAGTGCCCCTCGCCGCCGCAAGGCGGCATTTTTGATTTTTCGGGCCTGGTTTCCTTAGCCGGAGTCATTGCCCGGCAACTTTGATGGAGATCGCGCCATGGCTGAAGCCGCGCCGCTTTATGACACCTATTCTCGTGCCCCGCTGCGGTTCGAGCGAGGCGAGGGCGTGTGGCTGATCACCGAAAGCGGCGAGCGATATCTCGATTTCGGCGCCGGCGTTGCCGTCACCTCCGTCGGCCATAGCAATCCGCATGTTGTGGGCGCGCTGAAGGAACAGGCCGATAAGGTCTGGCACCTGTCGAACATCTATGAGATCCCCGGCCAGGAGCGTCTGGCAAAACGGCTGACGGACGCCACCTTCGCCGACAAGGTGTTCTTCACCAATTCGGGTGCCGAGGCGCTCGAATGCGCGATCAAGACGGCGCGCCGCTATCAGTTTTCCAAGGGTCATCCAGAGCGCTTCCATATCATCACCTTCGAAGGCGCCTTCCACGGACGGACGCTGGCGACCATCGCCGCCGGCGGCCAGGAGAAATATCTCGAAGGCTTCGGCCCCAAGGCGCCAGGTTTCGATCAGGTGCCTTTCGGCGACATCGAAGCGGTCCGCGCCGCAATCACCGATGTCACGGCTGGAATTCTCATCGAGCCGGTGCAGGGCGAGGGCGGCGTCCGTCCTGCCACCACCGAATTCATGAAGGCGCTCCGCCAGCTCTGCGACGACAACGACCTGCTGCTGATCCTCGACGAGGTTCAGACCGGCGTCGGCCGCACCGGCAAGCTCTTCGCCCATGAATGGTCGGGCGTGACCCCCGACATCATGGCTGTCGCCAAGGGCATCGGCGGCGGTTTCCCGCTCGGCGCTTGCCTTGCCACCGCCGAAGCCGCCTCCGGCATGAAGGCCGGCACGCATGGCTCGACCTATGGCGGCAATCCGCTCGCCATGGCCGTCGGCAGCGCCGTGCTCGACATCATCCTTGCCGATGACTTCCTCCAGCATGTGCGCGATGTAGCACTGGTCTTCCGCCAGGGCCTCGCCTCACTGAAGGATCGCTACCCCGATGTGATCGAAGATATCAGAGGCGAGGGGCTGTTGCTCGGCATCAAGGCTGCCGTTCCCTCGGCCGAGCTGCTGCAGGCGATCCGCGCCGCGCATCTGCTCGGCGTGCCCGCCGGCGACAATGTCATCCGCCTTCTTCCGCCCCTCGTGGTCACCGCCGAGGAAGCCCGCGAGGGCCTTGCCCGCATCGAGCGCGCCGCCGAGAGCATTCGCGCCTCCAAGGTCAAGAAGACGGCTTGAAGAGATTGCCGCCTTCGGGCGCAGCACAGGTAAGAAGACTATGGCTCCTAAACATTTTCTCGATCTTTCGGCGGTCACATCAGCCGATCTCAGAACCATCATGAACGATGCGCTCGCCCGCAAGCAGGCCTTCAAGGCCGGCACGGGCGACAAGCCGCTCGCCGGCAAGATGCTGGCGATGATCTTCGAGAAGCCCTCGACGCGCACCCGCGTCTCCTTCGACGTCGGCATGCGCCAACTCGGCGGCGAAACGCTGTTCCTGTCCGGCACCGAGATGCAGCTCGGCCGCGCCGAGACGATCGGCGACACCGCCAAGGTGCTGTCGCGTTATGTCGATGCGATCATGATCCGCACCACCGAACATTCGCGGCTGGTCGAGCTTGCCGAGCATGCGACCGTGCCTGTCATCAATGCGCTGACGGATGACACCCATCCCTGCCAGATCATGGCCGACATCATGACCTTCGAAGAGCACCGCGGCCCGATCAAGGGCAAGACCATCGCCTGGACCGGCGACGGCAACAATGTGCTGCATTCGCTGGTCGAGGGTGCCGCGCGTTTCGGCTACCGCATGAACATGGCCGTACCCCTTGGCTCCGAGCCCAAGGATCACTATCTGAACTGGGCCCGCAATGAGGGCGCCGAAATCATGCTCTGCCATGATGCCGACCGTGCGGTCGCCGGCGTCGATTGCGTGGTGACCGATACCTGGGTCTCCATGAATCAGGAACATCGGGCCCGGGGTCACAATGTCTTCCAGCCTTATCAGGTCAATGCGGCCTTGATGGCGAAAGCCGGCAATGATGCATTGTTCATGCACTGCCTGCCCGCCCATCGCGGTGAGGAAGTGACGGACGAAGTGATCGACGGTCCGCAATCCGTGGTCTTCGATGAGGCGGAAAACCGTCTTCATGCGCAGAAGTCGATTCTTGCTTGGTGCCTGGGCGCGATCTGAACCATAATCGGACGTCGCGAGTCACAAACTCGCGACCGCGTGAGCGAAGGGCACGCTGGCCCATCGCTCTGAAAACTAGGAGTGAAAGCCATGGCAGAAGCTGCAGCCGCCCTCGGCCAGTTTGATTTCGCCGGCGATGACCATGTCGTCCCCTTCCAGGTGGAGGGGCTGGATGTGCGCGGCCGCGCCGTCCAGCTCGGCCCGATGCTCGATGCGATCCTCGAGCGCCATCATTATCCCGCACCCGTTGCCCGGCTGCTTGCCGAAGTCGTCGTGCTGACGGTGCTGCTCGGCACCTCGCTGAAGTTCGACGGCAAGTTCACGGTGCAGACCAAGGGCGATGGCCCGGTCGATCTTCTCGTCGCCGATTTCTCGACGCCGGAAAACGTCCGCGCCTATGCCCGTTTCGATCAGGCGCTGCTCAACAAGGCGATCGAGTCTGGTGAAACCGAGCCGGAGCAACTGCTCGGCAAGGGCGTGCTCGCCTTCACCATCGACCAGGGCAAGTTCAGCCAGCCTTACCAGGGCATCGTCGCGCTCGACGGCACCACGCTGGAAGAAATTGCCGGCGTCTATTTCCGCCAGTCGGAGCAGATCCCGACGCGCGTGCGCCTCGCCGCGGCCGAACTCTTCGATCGCGACGATGCGGGCAAGCCGCGCCATCGCTGGCGGGCCGGCGGCCTCGTCGCCCAGTTCCTGCCGGAAGCGCCGGAGCGCATGCGCCAGCCGGATCTCCACGGCGGCGACGGCGACACCGGCAGCCGCCCGCATGGCGAGGACGATGCCTGGGTCGAAGCCCGTTCCCTGGTCGAGACCATCGACGCCGATGAACTGACCGATCCGCTTGTCGGCACCGAACGGCTGCTGTTTCGCCTGTTCCACGAGCGCGGCGTCCGCGTCTACGAACCGCGCGCCGTCTTCGATCGCTGCAGCTGCTCGCGCGACAAGATCAAGGGCGTGCTGAAGGGTTTTTCGGCCGAAGAGATCGAGGCCAGCCAAGAAAACGGCGAAATCGCCGTCACCTGCGAATTCTGCTCGACCACCTACCGCTTCGAGCCGGCCGAGCTTCAGCCGGCTGAATAGTTGACACCACTGCTGTCCGGTTGGCGCGAATGGCTGCCCCTCACCCTAACCCTCTCCCCGTAAAAACGGGGCGAGGGGACGTGCCCTGCGAAAGGTTGGTGGGGAACGGAGAGGTCGCGACACGTCCCCTTCGCCCCGAAAGAGCGGGGACAAAGGTGCCCGTAGGGCGGATGAGGGGCAGGCCTCGGCAATCCCCCAGGAGCCGGGCGTCGAAGACGTCTCAGGAACGTGGCGCTGACGGAATATGACGTCTCAATTGATGCGCCTCAGTTAAGCACGCGCAGCAGCCCCGGTGAATCCAGCGAGAAGGCTGGGATGTCGACATCGAACATCTCGCCTTCATCCGTTTCCATCTGGTAATGGCCGAACATCAGCCCTGAGGGCGTGTCGAGTGGGCAGCCGGAGGAATATTCATAGGTGTCGCCGGGGCTGAGCCGCGGCTGCTCGCCGACGACGCCGGGACCGGTGACCTCGTCTACCTGTCCGTTCTGATCGGTGATGTTCCAGTAACGGTTGACCAGGCGAACGGCTATGCCGGAATTGTTGCTGATAACAATCCGGTAACCCCAGACATAGCGATCGTCATCCGGATCGGATTGCTCCTCCAGATAGAACGGTTCGACTACAACTTCGATGTCTCTTGTGAGGGCGCGATACATGCCTTGCACCTTAGTCAAGATATGTTACCCGTATCTTATAAGAGGCCCTGTCCGTCAAGAAACGGAACAATTATCATCGCTAAAACGGCCGTGATCCGAAGGGTTTTCGATCGTTAAGCCTAATTGTCAGTGTTAATTCCGTTTCGGAACGCCGCGGCGGGCAAACTTGTTCCGCGGTTCCGCGGGCTGATCCGACCGAACCCTAAGCATGTCGCGCAAAAGTTTGCAGCGGTTTTGCGATAACGACATGCGTAAAAACAAAAACTAAAGCGCGAGGAGCGAATTGCGACGCGCTTTAGTGAGGTCCGGCACGGCCGAACCCCAGATGAGGTCCGGCCGCCTTTATCCTAGATCAGGCCGAAACCTTGGCAAGCGCCCGCGCGAAATCCTCGATCAGGTCATCGGTATCCTCGATGCCGGCCGAAAGGCGGACCGTGCCAGGCGAGATGCCGAGTTCGGCGCGTGCCTCTTCCGTCAGGTTCTTGTGCGTCGTCGTCGCCGGATGGGTGATCAGGCTCTTGCTGTCGCCGAGATTGTTGGAGATCTTGACGATCTCCAACGCGTTCTGCAGCGCAAAGGCCGCATCCTTGCCGCCCTTCAGCTCGAAGGCGACCAGCGTCGAGCCGCCGGTCATCTGCTTGGCGATGATATCGGCCTGCGGATGGTCCTTGCGGCCGGGATAGATCACCTTGGCGACCTTGCCTTGCTCAGCCAGGAAATCAGCGATCTTCGCCGCATTCTCGGTCTGCTGGCGCACGCGCAGCGGCAGCGTCTCGATGCCCTTCAGCAAAGTCCAGGCATTGAACGGCGACATCGCCGGACCGGTATGGCGGAAATAGTCGTGCAGGTTCTCGTCGATCCATTCCTTGTCGGAAAGCACGACGCCGCCGAGGCAGCGGCCCTGGCCGTCAATATGCTTGGTGGCGGAATAAACGACGATATGGGCGCCGAGCTCCAACGGCTTCTGGAAGAGCGGTGTCGCAAAGACGTTGTCGACGACGACCTTGGCGCCGATCTGGTTGGCGAGCTTGGCGACACCGGCGATATCGATCACTTCGAGCGTCGGGTTGGTCGGGCTTTCCAGGAAGAACACCTTGGTCTTCGGCGTGATCGCCTTTTCCCAGTTTGCGAGATCCCGGCCGTCGATCAGCGTGCATTCGATGCCGTACTTCGGCGCCAGCGTCTCGACGACCCAGCGGCAGGAGCCGAACAGGGCGCGCGCCGCGACGATATGATCGCCTGATTTCAGCTGGCAGAGGATCGCCGCGGTGACGGCGGCCATGCCGGAAGCGGTGGCGCGGGCGTCTTCGGCGCCTTCGAGCATGCACATACGCTTTTCGAACATGTCGTTGGTGGGGCTGCCGTAGCGGGCGTAGATGAAGCCCTCCGTCTCGCCCTTGAAGCGGGCTTCGGCCGCCTCCGACGTCTCGTAGACGAAACCTTGCGTGAGATAGATTGCCTCGGACGTCTCGCCATATTGCGAACGCAGCGTGCCACCGTGGACGAGTTGGGTTGCCGGGCGCCAGGTCTTGCTCATGCCATCACCTTCACATAACAAAAAAACCGGTCGCAAAAGCAGACCGGTTTCAACCCGGTCTTTTTAGCCACTTGTTTAACGTGGCTGCAAGCCGACCGGCCAAATCACCACGGGATAATTCTGCAATACTGCTGTTAGCTGCTTGCGTCAATTCCCCGAGTTTGGTTTTGTCGGCGGCAAATGATGGATGAGGCATGATGGCTCGCGAAACGGGAATTCTGGCGGATCGCGCGATCTCCGCGCTGTTCGAAACGGGGCGTCTGATCTCCGAGAGGGAGCTGGACCGCGACCAGATCCAGCCGGCAAGCCTCGACCTGCGCTTGGGCGGCAAGGCTTTTCGCGTGCGCGCCAGCTTCATGCCGGGCCCCTCGCATCTGGTTTCCGACAAGCTCGACCGGCTGAGCCTGCACGTGATCGACCTGTCCGAAGGCGCGGTGCTCGAAACCGGCTGCGTCTACATAGTGCCGCTGATGGAGAGCTTAGCGCTGCCGGTCGACATGTCGGCCTCGGCCAATCCGAAGAGCTCGACCGGGCGCCTTGATATCTTCACCCGCGTCATCACCGATTACGCCCAGGAATTCGACAAGATCCCGGCAGGCTATGCCGGCCCGCTCTATCTCGAAATCAGCCCGCGCACCTTCCCGATCGTCGTGCGCCGCGGCTCACGCCTGTCGCAGATTCGTTTCCGCGTTGGCCAGGCGCTGCTCGGCGAGCCGGAACTTTTGAAGCTGCACGAGAGCGAGACGCTGGTCGCCAGCAAGCTGCCGAACGTATCAGGCGGCGGCATCGCCCTGTCGATCGACCTTGCCGGAGACAAGGACGGCCTGATCGGTTATCGCGGCAAACATCACACTGCCGTCGTCGACGTCGACAAGAAGGCCGAGCACGACCTCTTCGATTTCTGGGAACCGCTCCACAGCCGCGGCCGTAACGAGCTGATCCTCGATCCCGATGAGTTCTATATCCTCGTCTCGCGCGAGGCGGTGCACGTGCCGCCGGATTACGCAGCCGAGATGACCCCCTTCGATCCGCTGGTCGGCGAATTCCGCGTCCATTATGCCGGCTTCTTCGATCCGGGCTTCGGCCATGCGCCTGCCGGCGGGCGCGGCAGCCGTGCCGTGCTCGAAGTGCGCAGCCACGAAGTGCCGTTCATCCTCGAAGACGGCCAGATCGTCGGCCGCCTCGTCTACGAACACATGCAGGAAAAGCCCGCCAGCCTCTACGGCTCCGGCCTCGGCTCCAACTACCAGGCCCAGGGCCTTAAACTGTCGAAGCACTTCCGCATCTGAGGCGTCGCATCCAGCGCGACTTGACAGCGGCCCCCATCTGTTGGAAATCTCGCTTCATCGCGGGTGTAGCTCAATGGTAGAGCAGCAGCTTCCCAAGCTGAATACGAGGGTTCGATTCCCTTCACCCGCTCCACTCACCCTCAGGCCTTTCGCCGCCTTTTGAAGGCGCTTCGTGATCTTTTATGAAAAGGGTTGCGCGCAGGCATCGGCTCCTACAAGGACACAGATGGCGCCTCGGCCGCGCGCAACCCCTAGCTTCGCCTTTATTTGGTCTTACTGACGCTCGTCTCAATTCTCCCCAATTGAGAACTCACGTAGTCGCCGTGGCGAAGCTTAGCGAATTCGTCGGTGGCTTGTGCCGGTGCCCTCTTGAAAACGTACCATTGACCGTCCGGTTCGCGTTTCTGATAGATCAGGCCGCCCTTCTTGCGGTGGCTGAAGCAGGTGATTGCCGTCGCCGTTCCGGTCTTGGCGTGCCAGTCGGCGTTGAAGCAGAGTTTACCCGACTCCGTGATGAACCAGCGGCCCTTGCCGAAGGACGGCGAGCCATTTTCCCGCGACCAGGCGGTAAAGCGACGCGCCTTTGTGGAGAAGTAGCCGGCGCCGGCTTTCCACATCCAGGAATTCTGGTTGTAGAGCCGATAGATTTCCGCGCTGCTCATCGGCTTTGCGGTCTCGATCCCCGCAGGCTCATTGGTTCCGGCAGCGGACGCCGCCGTGGCGATACCGCTGGTCAGGGCCACGGCCAGGAGCATTTTTTGAAACATGGACATGTTCAGGTTCCTTCTTGTTCAATTGATGCTTTCGCGGACGACCCGCCAGTCGGGGCGGCCATAGCCGTCCGGCCACGGATAGACTTCACGGTCGTTGAAGTAGATAACGGCGCTCAGGGCCGGGAACTGGGGATAGCGTTTCGTTACGCTCTCAGCCCAGTTTCGCACGAAGGAATCGTCGCCTTCGTAGCCGAGTTCGGCAACCATGATGGGCTTGCCGTAACCAGCGACACGGGCGTATCCGGGCGCAAGGTGCTCGGCAAACGTCTGGTCACGGCCAGTCTTGTCCCTGTCGTATTGCTCCAGGCCAAAGACCGAGAGCCCGATGAGATCGACGACATCATTGCCGGGATAAAAGGCTTGAAGCCCCTCATTGCCCTTCGGTGACCACATGTATTTGGCCGTCTTCAGGTGGACCTTGCAGACTTCCACCATCCGGCGATAGGCCTTGGCATAATCGGCGCCCTGCCAATGCGACCAGGAGAACTGGCTGTCGGTTTCGTCCATTTCCTGTCCCCAGCGAATGATGACCGGACTTTTCAGCTTGGCAGCACTCGAGCAGACGGCGGCCATGTTCGCATCGCGCGAACCGTCCAGGATGCTGTGCAGCAGTTCCTGCGAGGTTTGGCGCCAATCGGATGACCAGGTCCAGGGCTCGACCGAGATCAGCAGGGTGCGGCCACGCGCTTGCGCATAATCGTCGGCGAGGGCGAGCGTGCGCAGATCGACATCTTCCCAGGGGAGGAAGAGGTGTTCGATCTTCGAATCGGACGAGGCGGCTAAATCTCCGTGCGGATCATAGGCGCCGAACGTGATCGACTCCTTCGTGACGACCGGCATTTTGGTCGGCGGCGCAATGGACGATGTCGTCATTGCAAGCGGCTGCCCCTCGGCAAAGCTGCCCAGAGCGGTCGGCAGGACCGCGACTCCCGACAGCAACAGGCCGGTTAACGACAACAGGGCTATTTTGGATGGGCTATGCATTGTGTATTTCCTCCACGCTCGGCCGCAGATCCGGGTGAGCGGCATCCGTTCTCAATTGGATCTCCTCCGGATCGGAAATCCATCGTGGTTTGAAGAAGATCGTGCGCAGGGTGGTCCCGCCCCGGCCTGCGCCGGAGACGGCATAGCGCTCTTCGAACAGCTGAAGGCGGCCGCTGCCCCAGGCGAGTGCCTCGGTCGCATCCTTTCCGCGCATGATGGTGGCAACCCCCGGCAGCGCGACAAGCGCAACAAGCGCGGTCGCCATCGCCGGACGGTAGAAACGCGGGGCCGCCGCAACCGTATTTTCCTTCGAATGGCGCCCGACGATGACCAACAGCAGCGCGCAGTAGATTGCCGCGTTCAGGACGGTAAAGAAGTAACCCCCCTTGGAGGCGCCGGCATCGTCGATTGCCAGGGCGGGCAATACCGCCATGAGCGCCAGCACAGCGTAGGGCGCCAGGACACGCACCGGCAGCAGATCGACTTCGGACCGCCCTTTCGGCGTGACGCGGAAATCGACGAAAGAGCCTGTCACAAAATCGTGCACCGCAGCCAGCGTGCCGGCGAGCGCCCAGGGCCAGCGCGCGAAGAGAAAGAGCATGCATTCCCAGCTCAGGATCTTGGCGTCGTAGGGGCGGAACGAGCTGCTGGCGCGCCAGCGATAAGCCATCACCACGAGGGCGATAGAAAGCGGTGCGAAATGCGCCAGGAAATCGGGGTAGGTCACCGTCACGAAGTTCTGGCCGCGCACGAGCGCGATGATCGGCAACGCAAACATCAGCAACATAAAGAACGCAAAAAGCGGATACCAGAGTTGCGAAAAGAGGAACTGGAACTTGAGCCGGGGCGGCAGCCGGCCGACGAGGCTCGGCGAGTACCGCAACAGCACCATGACCAGGCTGCGCGACCACTGGAATTCCTGCGTCACGAGATCGCTGAAGGTTCTGGGGCCGTCACCATGGGCGATGGCGTCCAGCGCATGCACACCCCGCCAGCCGCCGGCATTCATCATCAATGTCGTCGAATGGTCTTCAGCCAACTCCGGACCGAGGCCGCCGATCTGTTTGAGGGCGACGGTACGTACCGCGTAATGCGACCCTATGCACAGCGGCGCCATGCCGCCATTGTAACCGGCTTGGAGCGAGCCATGCATGCTGGCCTCGGCATAGAGCCTTCCACGTGCCGACCAGCTTTCGGAAGCGTTCTTGTCGCAAATGCTGGGGGCCGAGACATAGCCGACCTTTGGATCGGCGAACGGACGCATCATGTGAAAGAGATAGTCGGGGGCGGGAACATGATCCGCATCGAGTTGCGCCACGAAATCGTAGCGGCTGTAGCCGTAGTGGTCGTAGAAGAAGGCGAGGTTGCCTTCCTTGCACCGCGTGCGTCGGGGCCACGACGTCCGATGATAATCGGATCGCCCCTTGCGGGTCGAGACGAGGACCCCGTGACGGGAGCACCAGTCGAGAGTCTCGGGGGAAGGGTCTTCGTCGGCAAGCCAGGTGTCGTGTTCCACCTCCTGGGCAAGCATTGCCAGCAGGGTTTCACTGACGACCGAGAAGGGTTCCGCCGGCGCCTTGGTCACGACCATGGCCACTCGACTGCCCGTCGGCAGGCGCAAGGGACCGTTCGGTCTTGCCGCCCGATAGAAGACCACGATGAAATAGGCCGGCAGAGCGGTAACCCAGGCAAGAACGAGGCTCACCGTAATTGTGCCGAAAGCATCGACGTGATGGCGCGGCTCCAGCCACCAGATCCAGAAATAGGCGAAGGCGCAGGCCCATACGGCCGCCGAGAACAGATATTCGGCCCGCCGATGTCCGGTCAGAACCGGGACAAGAAGCGGCTCGTGGGAGGGTTCCGGAGCATGCGTCGCTTGGGTAATCGCAAGTTCGGTCACGCGCGCGCCTCCAGTCCGAAGAACGGGGCCGCCGTCCGCACGATGGTTTCGAGGTCGGAATATCGAGGCTGGAAGCAGAGCGTCTCGCGGGCCAGGCTGGCGTCGGCGTAGAGGCTGGCCGGATCGCCAGGCCGGCGTGGATGGATGACGATCGGAACTTCGCACCCGGTCGTTTCCTGGATCACGCGCAGGACTTCCCTGATGGAAAAACCCCGCCCGGTGCCGAGGTTGACAGCGAGGTTTGCGCCGCCTTTGGCGAGATGGGTGAAGGCCTGAACATGGGCGCGCGCGAGATCTGCGACGTGAATATAGTCCCTTATGCAGGTCCCGTCAGGGGTATCGTAATCATCGCCGAATATTTCCAGGTGCGGAATCCGGCCGGCCGCGGCCAGCAGCGCCCGCGGAATGAGATGGGTTTCCGGAACGTGCCATTCGCCAAGCTCGCCGTCCGGATCGGCTCCACAGGCATTGAAGTAACGCAGGGCAACATACCGCAGGCCGTAGGCCGCCGCATAATCGGCGAGTATATGCTCGCCGATCAGCTTGGTCTCGCCGTAGGGATTGATTGGAGCCTTCGGCAACGTCTCATCGATCGGCAGCACAGAGGGGACGCCGTAGACGGCGCAACTCGATGAGAAGATGACGTTCTGGAGCCCCGTCTGCCGGCAGGCATCGATAAGCGACAATGCACCACAGACATTGTTGTTGTAATATTTCGCTGGGTTTTGCACGGACTCGCCGACATAGGCTGAGGCGGCAAAATGGATGACGGCATCGGGAGCATATTTCTCGATGACCTCGATCAGGCATGACGTGTCGAGGACATCTCCTTCGACGAAAGGGCCCCAGCGCACGGACGAACGGTTTCCGGTCGTGAGATTGTCGTAGACGACAGGCTCAATCCCCTCCGAGCGGAGGAGCTTGGCGGTGTGGCTGCCGATATAGCCGGCACCGCCCGTGACAAGGACCCGGGGCGCATCCATCAGACCGTCTCCAGTTCGCGTGCCGGACGGGTGAGAAGGCCATCGAAATAGTCGATCGTCTGACGCAGGCCGCTCGACAAATCGATCTTCGGCCGCCAGTCGAGTTCCTGCATGGCAAGCGAAATATCGGGGCGACGCTGACGGGGATCGTCAACCGGCAGAGCGCGATGGATGATTTGCGACCGGGAGCCGGTCAATTCGATCACCTGCTCGGCCAGCTCCCGGATCGTGAATTCGCCCGGATTGCCGAGATTGACTGGCCCCGTCAGCGACGACGGTGAGGCCATCATGCGGACCATGCCGCCGATGAGATCATCGACGAAACAGAACGAGCGGGTCTGGGAACCGTCGCCATATATCGTGATGTCTTGCCCCGTCAGGGCCTGAACGATGAAATTCGAGACGACGCGGCCGTCGTCCGGACGCATCCGCGGGCCGTAGGTGTTGAAGATGCGGATGATCTTGATCTCGACGCCGTGCGTGTTGTGGAAGTCGAAGAACAGCGTCTCGGCGCACCGCTTGCCCTCGTCATAGCAGGAGCGCGGCCCGAACGAATTGACGTTGCCCCAGTAGCTTTCGACTTGCGGGTGGACGTTCGGGTCGCCGTAGACTTCGGAGGTGGATGCCTGAAGGATGCGTGCGCCGGTGCGCGCGGCCAGCTCCAGAAGGTTGAGGGAGCCCAGCACGCAGGTCTTTGTCGTATGGATCGGATCGGCCTGATAATGCGGGGGCGATGCCGGGCAGGCGAGGTTATAGATCTCGTCGACTTCCAGATCGAGCGGGTGGATGATATCGTGGGCGATGACATTGAAGCGATCGACTCGCTTCAGATGGACGATATTGCGCTGCATGCCGGTGGAAAAGTTGTCGAGGCAGATCACCTGGTGTCCGGCGGCCAAAAGCGTCTCGCACAGATGTGATCCGAGGAAACCTGCACCGCCGGTGACAAGAACTCTCTTGGGAGCGCGAGATATTCCGGATGAATAATTTGCATCACGAGCCGAATTTTGCACAGAGCGCGCACGAATCCTGCCAAGATAGTTCACGACTACCTCCCGTGTTTTCAGATTTTGCTATGGGATCTTCGATCTTTACTTCGCCATACCGCGAAACTAAGTCGTTCGATCATGCGAATATTTTATTCGTCCGGTTTTTCTTTTGGAAAGTACCGATGTTTATTTAGATACAGCTAAGGGAGGCAATTGTCGTTATCCTCACGTCCTGGAAATTATCGCTCCGTACATTTCTGAACAAAAAGGAATATGATAAACAACTTATGGAGGTGACTCTTCGAGCACTTCCGCTTTTTCAGACGGAGTTCTGCGGAGATTTCAGCCGCAAAAACAATTGCTTTTCTCAATTTCCATGGCTCGGGTCGGGTTATGCGCTGGAGGAATTGGATGGCTACAGGGTCTGAATCCGACGATGATCCTGCCTCGGAACAGGAACGGCCGGCGCATATGGAGCGGCGGCGCTGGGCGCGTGAACCGGCCATGCGCAAGGAACGACCACCCCATGCCTCCTCTGCACTCGTGCCGCTGCGATTCTCGACGCAGGACCTGCCACCGGCAGAACAATTCCAGGCCTGGCGGGCACATATGGCGCCGCTCGTGGATGTTCATCTGCCGGAGGGAAAATCACCGGAAGACGGGTTCCTCGCGGAGCAGATCGGCTGGCATCTCGGCGATATCCTCATTGTCCAGCAGCGCGCGCATGCCCACAGATATGTTCGCGATCAGGCCATGCTTCGATCGAGCCCCATCGACCATTGGAACGTCGGCCTGCAGCGCAGCGGCCAAGCCTGGACAGAGGTCAACCGTCGTGTCACCGAGACCGGTGCCGGCGAGATACTTTTCATGTCTCTCGGCAGCCCCTATCGCGGACGGATGACCGATACCGAAGCTTTGCTCGTGTTTCTGCCGTATGAGCTACTGGCTCGCGATGCGAGCCTTCTCCAGAGCGCCGGCAACACGGTTCTTTCGGGCAGCCACGCCGAGTTGCTCACGGGCTATCTCACGGGCCTCGAAACGAACCTCGTCAATCTGACGATAGAGGAAGTGCCCCGGATCATCCAAACCATCAGCGATATGGTCGTTGCGGCCGCCGCATCGTCCACAAGGACTGATACCGGTCAAAACCAGACCAACATGGGACTGATGGAGCGGGCGCACCGCTACATTCACGTCAATCTCCACTCGGAAAACTTGACACCGGACATGATGTGCCGCGCGTTGGGGATTTCGCGTACGCGGCTTTACCAGCTGTTTGAGGCGAACGGAGGCGTGCTCAATTATATTCGCAAACGGCGATTGCTGCAGGCCTATGCGGATCTCAGCAATTCGGCCGACCACAGGCCGATTTCAGAAATCGCAGAAGCCGCCGGTTTCGAGGTCGCCGCCAATTTTACGCGCGCCTTCATCCACGAATTCAGGCTGAGCCCGCGTGAAATCCGAAGGACGGTGGCAACCCAACAGCGGCCGGCTCCGGCTATCCGCTCCACGCGGCGTTACGGAAAAACAATCGGTGATTGGCTGACCCTGACGGGTTGATCTAACAAGTTTCAGGCGGATCGTCATCCAGGTGCTGTCGGGGTTGACTGCCTACGGTTATTACGCTGGCTCCCTGACTGGCGTCATCGACGAGGACACGCGTGCGGCGCTGAGCCAGATGCAAAAGGACAACAACCTCAAGATCACCGGCACGGTAGTGGCAAGCTGTTCCACTTGGGGCACAGCACCCGTGGTGCCCCTTACCCGCTCCATCTCCCGCAAACCACGCCGACCATGCCTAATCCCCGAAAAAGCGGATCGGCTTATATTGCCGATGCGCGATGATCAGGCTCCGGTCGGGCTGGATGATGTAGGTTTCCTCCACCTGCCGGCCGTATTGGTCGATGAAATCATGCGGGAAGGCGGAGCCGACCGGGGATTTGGTGAGTTTGGTGCGCGGCTGGCCGCTATAGATGATGCTGCCGGGGATGGGTTCGAGGCCCGGTCCGCCGTAGCTGACGGTGTTGCATCCCGCCAGAACGAGCGTGCCGACGAGGCCGATGATTGCAGGTTTCATGTCCATCCCTCCCAATGCCGTGAATAGTGTCACTCTACGCCTTGCCGGAGAGAGTTCACGACACGAATGCCCATGCCGCTCTTCAATCCTTTGGGAAGCATCCCCCGGGACGTCGTGATCGACCGGCCGGACGCGACATCCACCTAATGATATTAGGGTGAGAGTCCCGTTCCTCCAGACGCGCCGACGCATCCATTGCCGAAATCGATGCCATCTGCTAGATCGGCATCGTCGAAAAAGGCAGGATCGGTTGAGGTAAGCCCGATCCCTTCCGCTGGAGCGTCAAGCGCTCTGGCGAAGCTCTGCTCCGTGCCATGGCACGAGAACCCGCGACGTGATCCGCATCAAGATGCGGGATCCCGGCGGCGTGCGGAGACGGCAAAAAGCAGTCCCGGGATTTTTTCGAACGGAGACTGTCATGCGCTTGAACCATCTCGATTTCCACGTTCCCGACATCGCTGCCACGGCGGATTTCTTCATCTGCCATTTCGGTCTGAAGCTTAAGGATATGCGCGGTCAGAACGGCCTCGCGATCCTGGAAGACGATACCGGCCTCGAAATCGTCCTCAGCCACGCAATCGCAAAATTCGGCACCGCCGATCAGGTGGAGATGGGACGCCAGACCTATCACATCGGCTTCATCCTGCCCGAGAGGGCGGATGTCGATGCGGTCCATGCCGGGCTTGCGGCCGCCGGTGCTGATCTGTCCGGTCCGCCGGCCGCCATGCGCGGCGGCTGGCTGTTTTATTGCACGGCGCCAGGAAACATCCTCGTCGAGATCGGCTGTCGGCCGGGTTAGATCCCCAAATAGAAAGGGCGGCCGCAGCCGCCCTTGCCAATGCCTGTTTTGACCGGCTCAGAATTCCGTCCAGTCGGGATCCTGGCTCGGCGACGTGCTGCTGCCGGCGCCGAAGGCGTTGGCGATCTTCTGGCCGAGCGCGCGGGCGGGTGAGGCGGCCGGGCGGGCGGTCCCTTCCTTGGCGACGCGGATCGGGGCTGCCCTGGCTGCCGGGCGGGCGGCAGCGCGTGGTGCTGCTGTGGCGATTGGCGCACTCGTGGTGAAGCCGCCGGTGCCGGTCAGCCTGAACTGGCTGAGCAGATTGTTGAGCGCTGCCGCTTCCGTCGCCAGGTTATGGCTGGCGGCAGTGGATTCCTCGACCATCGCCGCATTCTGCTGCGTGCCCTGGTCCATGGAATTGACCGCGGTGTTGATCTCCTGCAGCCCGATCGACTGTTCGCGGGAGGCCTCGGCGATCGCGTGGACGTGCTGGTTGATCTCCTGCACCTCGGCGACGATCGCATCGAGCGCCTTGCCGGTTTCGCCGACCAGCGAGACGCCGGTCTGCACATGCGTGCCGGAGGTGCTGATCAGCGCCTTGATCTCCTTGGCCGCCTTGGCCGAGCGCTGGGCGAGCTCGCGCACTTCCTGGGCGACGACGGCAAAACCCTTGCCGGCTTCGCCGGCGCGGGCGGCTTCGACGCCGGCGTTCAGAGCCAAAAGGTTGGTCTGGAAGGCGATGTCGTCGATGACGCCAATGATGTTGGAGATTTCGCCCGAGGACTTCTCGATCTGCTGCATGGCGGAGACGGCCTTGCGGACGATCTCGCCCGATTTCTCGGCACCCAGGCGGGTACGGGCGACGAGCTGGCTCGCCTCCTCGGTACGCTTGGCGGCGTCGCGCACCGTCGTTGTGATCTCCTCCAGCGCCGCTGCCGTCTCTTCGACGGAGGCCGATTGCTGTTCCGTCCGCTGGGAAAGCTGGTCTGCAGAAGAGCGGATTTCATTGGCGCCGGCGCCGATCGCCCGGGCATTGGCGCCGACCGTATGCAGGGTTTCGTTGAGCTTCTCGACCGAGTTGTTGAAATCCTCACGCAGCGCATCGAGATGCGCAACGAAGGGCTCGTCGATATGCGAGGCAAGATCGCCGGCGGCAAGGCGGCGCAGGCCGTCGCCGAGCGCGGTAACGGCGCGTTCCAGTTCGGATGCTTCGCGGACCTTCTGCGCCTCGCGTTCGCGGCGCTCGCTGTCGCTGACGTTGCGGTCGGCTTCGGCGCGCGCTTCGATTTGACCACGCTCGATCGCATTGTCGCGGAAGACCAAAACCGCCTTTGCCATCTGGCCGACTTCGTCGCCGCGGTCGAGGCCGCTGACATCGCTCGTTGTATCGCCCTCGGCAAGCCGCGTCATGCGCTGGCGCAGCTGCGTCATCGGGCCGGCGATACCCTTCTGGGCGACGATCACGCTGAAACCGACGGCGGCAAGAACGGCGATGCCGATCAGCACGAAACAGAAGACGATCCGCCCGTTGACGGAAGCCGAGAGTGCGTCGCCACCGTCGTTGAGCATCGCCATCATCGCATCATTGTTGGCGATCATCTTCGGCGTCAGCGCATCGAGCTTGGCATTGATCAGGGCAACATTCGAAAGCGCGCCGGCGCTGTCCTTGGCCTTGCTCTGTTCGATGATCTTGTTGGACAGGGTTTCGATCTCATCGATGCCCGCCTGGATTTCATCGATCGCCGGCTTGCGGCTCGGCACCAGCGCCAGCGCCTGCTTCATGCGGTCACGCGCCTGCGGCAGCTTGCTCGGTGTGGCGAGCGCCGTCTGGAATGCCGGCGTATCGGGCTTCATGTCGGCAAGCAGGGTGACCTGCAGCACCGAGGCCACCGCCGATGCGCTGGCGCGCGCGCTCAGCATCGAGGCCTGCGCTTCATGATCGATGAAGGCGCTGTAGGCCGCATCCGCACGGCGGAACTCGGAGATGACATAGATCAGCCCGGTCATGGTGATCAGCCCGAGCAGCGCCACGACCGATATGATTTTTGTGCGGATTTTCAGATGTTTCAGCATGGAAATGTCACCCGATTGACGGGGCGTGTCGCGCGCCCGGTGCTTTTGAAATCAATTGTTGCAGAAAAAACGCTGCTTCAATATCGCGGTTTAGGGATTACGTTTGGGCTGACGCTTGCATCATGCGATCGGCTGGCGGGGTCCGATGTCGTCGCGACAAATAAAAGGCGATATTCTTTAATTCCGCGCTAACACCGGGCGGCGGATGACTGTGATTTTTAAGGGCTGAATTGTCGTCTCGGGTGCGTTGCCACGGCTGTCGGGTCCGCGCCGATGGCTGCCCCTCACCCTAACCCTCTCCCCAAATGGGGCGAGGGGACGTGCCCTCAGCACGATCCGGCTCACCTCCACGCATATTCCCCACCACGCATGACTCTGATACATCTCGCCGACGCCGCAATGCTTCGCGCTTAATCCAGAGACCAAGATCACGATGATGCAATCCAAGCTGGCATCCCTGACTCTGAAGGGTTTTCTCGCGTTCGGCCTGTTTCTGGGCGTGCTTCTTTCGAGTTTGGCCGCATCCGCCCAGCAGGCGTCCCCCTCGCTGCCGCTGCTCTTCGATGCACGTGAACGTCTTGCGAGACCCGATCTCTCCTCGCTGGTCCGCCTGCGCTTCCTGACCTCGGTCGATTTCCCGCCCTTCAATTTCACCGATCAGAACGGCAAGCTCTCCGGTTTCAATGTCGACCTCGCCCGCGAAATCTGCAGCGAGCTGGAAATTTCAGACAAGTGCCAGATCCAGGCACTCCCCTTCGCCGACCTCAGGGATGCGCTCGCCGCCTCGCAGGGTGATGCCGTCATCGCCGGTTTTGCCGTGACCCCGGAGCTGCGCCGGCAATTCGTCTTCTCCAGACCCTATCTGATGCTGCCGGCGCGCTTCGTGCGCAATCTCGGCGTGTCGCTCGACGGAAAGACGGCTTCCGCCCTTTCCAGCCACCCGGTCGGTGTTGTCAGGGGGACCGTGCACGAGGCGATGCTGGCCGCCTTCTTCCCGGCGATCAAGGCGCAAGCCTTCGACACAAAGGATGCCCTGCTTGCGGCGCTCAAGGACCGTAAGGTCGATGCCGCCTTTGCCGATGCGCTGCAGCTTTCCTTCTGGGTCTCTTCGCCGGCCTCGGCAAAATGCTGCGCGCTGTTCGACGGTCCCTATCTCTCCGAGCAATTTCTCGGCGAGGGCATGACGATCATGCTGCGGCAGAAGGACAGCGTGCTGACATCCGCCATCGACCACGCGCTCGCCACGCTGTCGCGCAACGGCCGCCTCCAGGAAATCTATCTGCGCTACTTTCCCTACGGGCTCTATTGAAGCCGCTAAAAGACGCGGGACGCGCTTTAGCCTTTGCGGAACCGGGCAATCGCGCTGCGCTCGATCGCCGCGCAGGTGAGCTTGTCGAGACCGAGCCGGTCGCGCAGCAGGCTGAGCAGCCGCAATTCCTCCGCCTTGACCGAGAGATCGGCAGATGCCACCTCGACGGCCAGCGCATAGGCCGTGTCGTAAAGTTTTGCAGGCAGGGTGTCGCGCACGGTTTCGAGAACGACGTCGAGGCCTTCCGGCCCGGCAAGCAGCGCGGCGCAGTCGCGCGCCACCGCAATCAGCTTGTCGTCATCAAAATCCCGGAAAACGGGCAGGAATCCGATCAGTTGGCCGATCCTCTCCAGTTCCCTGTCGTTCATCGTGCTGTCGACGGCGGATGCCATCACCATCACGTAGATCAGTGCATCATGGGCGGAAAGCGGCTTATTCATCTCTGATTCCTTTTTGATCAGCCCAGATTAGGAATTGGCGACAGCCATTACAAGGGATCGGCCCGATCCGGCTGTCCGATCGCTTGCCAAGGCTGCCGGTTATTTGCGGCGCGGATCGTCGCCGTAAATGCCTTTTCTTGCCTGCCTGGCAGTCTCGGCGATCTCCGCAAGCGGCGAACCCGCCGCTGCTTCCGCCCAGCCGTTTTCGGCAAGCCATGAGCCGAGATCCTGTGTGCCGAGCCGGCAGGCAGTCGTCGCTGTTTCCTTCCATTCCGCGGTGTCGAGGTCGCAGGTGACGCTGCGGTTGCGCAACAGCAGGCGCAGCGCCGTCTTCGCCATCATGCCGCAGGGCCATTGCCGGCCCGCCGGCCCGCAAACCCTGTCGACCGGCGTCGGCACAATGCCGGCAATCTGAAGCCGGCGCTCGCCAAAGGAAAGGATGCCGGCATTGTCGACCGCCGGCCGCGCCAGCTCCATCACCTTTTTCGTCGCCGGACTTACCGTTTTCCCGGCTGCCGTCTCCGCTTGTTGCGGCAGATCGGCCGGTTTGGATGTCATCCCGTCGCCTGGGTCTGGAGCTGGTGGTGCCGCCGGTTCGACCGAGCGAGCAATCATTTCGGCACGGTCGTCCGACATCGTCGCGGGTTTGCCGGCGTCGGGGGCCGCATCCGCTGGTGCTGTCGCCGTCTCCTCTGCGGACGCCGTCTCTTCGCCTGTAGTGCCGCCGCCAAGCCTTGCTTCGCCCGCCATCAGCAGGCCGGCCACCACTACCATCCCGGTGATACCTGTGATGAAGGCGGCAGGGCGCATGGAATATCTTCCTATTGGCTGGCCCAGATGATGCGGGCGATCCAGGCGACGTCGGAAAGCTCGAGGATACGGTTGGGATGTTCGGGATTGAGCGACATCAGCTCGATAGAACGCGGGCTCTGGCGCAGCAGCACCTTGGCCATCACCTCGCCCTCGTTTGTGCGCACGACGACGCGGTCGTTGCGGCGCACCTGCGCGCCCGGCTCGACGATCAACACATCGCCGTCGCGGTAGAGCGGCATCATGCTTTCGCCCTGCACCTCCAGCGCATAGACGCCTGATTTCTGTGCCGGGGCCGCCGGAAATTCCACCACGTCCCAACCCTGGCCGGCCGGAAAACCACCATCGTCGAAGAAGCCGCCGGCGCCCGCCTGCGCGAAGCCGAGCAGCGGAATGGAGCCGCCTCGCTGGGGAAATGCGCCTTCCTGCGGTCCGGAAGAGCCGGCATCCGGCCGCATGAAGGCCATAAACTGCTCCATGCTCGCCCCTGTGGCGTCGAGCACCTTGGCGATCGATTCCGTCGAGGGCCAGCGCAGCCGCCCATCGGCGGAAAGCCGTTTCGATTTGTTGAAGGAGGTCGGGTCGAGGCCGGCGCGGCGCGCAAGTCCGGATGGCGTCAGCTCGTGCCGTTCGGCAAGCCTGTCGAGCGCTTCCCAGATCTGGTGGTGTGACAGCATGCGCGATTCCGTCGCGGCTCATTCAACGCCGCGCTCCAACCCGGCGGAATATTAACCGACCGCGCCGCCTGAGTAAAGATAGAAGAGGAATAAAATCCTGTTATCGAATGCTGCGCTCAGGCGACCATCGCCATGTTGATCTTGCCGAGCTGGATCACCGCCTGCGTCCGGCTGTCGACATCGAGTTTCAACAGGATCGCCGAGACATGCGCCTTGATCGTCGCCTCGGACACGCCGAGTTCGTAGGCGATCTGCTTGTTCAGCAGCCCCTCGCCAAGCATGGTCAGCACCCGGCTCTGCTGCGGCGTCAGCGTATGCAGGCGGTGGATCAGGTCGGCGACATCGGGATCCTGCTCCTGCCCGTCGCGATAGCTCTCGGGCGTGGCGATGTCGCCGGCAAGCACCGTCTGGATGCTGCGGCGGATGTCCTCGATGCCGGAGGATTTCGAAATGAAGCCGGAAGCACCGAGTTCCAGCGCCCGGCGGATGGTCGTCGCGTCGTCGGTTGCCGAGACGATGACGATCGGCAGGCTGGCGAATTCGGAGCGCAGCGCCATCAGGCCGGAAAAGCCGCTGACGCCGGGCATGGCGAGATCGAGCAGCATCAGGTCGGCATCCGCATGGGCGCCGGCCGCCTGGCGCGCGGCAGCAAAATCGCCGGCCTCGACAATCGATTGCCGGCCTTCCATGCCGATCACTGCCTGGCGCAGCGCATCGCGGAAAAGCGGATGATCGTCCGCAATGATGATGGTCTGTTCCTGCATCGAAAACTCCCTCCCAAGAGCCCGATCATGCCTTGCGTGCGACGCCGTCCCTCCGCGTTGCATGCCGGCTTATCGATAAGACTATATCAGATCAGGTCTTCTGCGGAAGGGGATTGGTGTTTTCCTCGGCCTGGAACTCCTTCACCATCCCCATGAAACTCTTCATCATCCGCTCCATGATGCTGATCGAACGGTCGACCTCGGCATCGCTCGGCAGCGCGCGCTGGGCGGCATTACCCTGTTCGAGTGCCGTCACCCGCTTTGCCAGCCGGTCGAGTTCGTCCTCATAGGCCGCCCGCTCGTCGGCTGCCATCCGGCAGACGAGGGCGCCGTCCTTGTCCTGGCAGATCGACATTGCCCCGGTCTGCCGGTCGAGCCGGACGAAATGGTCGCCGCTCTTCTCCAGCTGGAAGCGGCCCGCATCGGCTTCCGCCGCCGCGGCCGCCAACGGCATGAGAAAAACGCCAAGCGTGATAACCAATGCCTTCATCGTCTCATCCTCCGGAATTTACCTGTGGGTGGCCCGTTTTTCGCGCCGGGGCGTGGACATCGCCGCCTCTTTCCGGCAAAGCCCTCGTGACCGAGGAACAGCCCATCGTGAGGCCATGATGACCCTGACACCGACCCTTTACAAGATCGTGACGGAAACGCTCTGGCAGCAAGCCAGACAAACCGGCACTTTTCATGGCGCCGGCATCGATCTCAAGGATGGCTTCATCCATTTCTCGACGGCGGACCAGGTGAAGCAGACCGCTGCCCTGCATTTTGCCGGCCAGTCCGGCCTGCTGCTGGTTGCCGTCGATGGCAGCCGTTTCGCCGACAAGCTGGTCTTCGAACCCTCGCGCGGCGGCGATCTCTTCCCGCATCTCTACGCCGATCTACCGCTTGCGGCCGTGCTCTGGGAGGCGCCGCTGCCGCTCGACGAAGCAGGCGCCCATATTTTCCCGGAGCTGCAGCCATGATCGATCCATTCAAGCGTCTCGCCCGCAAGGGTCTCTTCCTGTTCGATCCGGAAACGGCGCACGGCATGTCGATCGCTGCCTTGAAATCCGGCCTCGTGCCCGCCTGCCAGCTGACGCCCGATCCGCGCCTGCGCCAGACCGTTGCCGGCCTTACCTTCGAAAATCCGCTCGGCATGGCCGCAGGCTACGACAAGAATGCCGAGGTGCCGGAGGCGCTGCTGAAGCTCGGCTTCGGCTTCACCGAGATCGGCACGGTGACGCCGAAGCCGCAAACCGGCAATCCGCGCCCGCGCATCTTCCGCCTGGTGGAGGATGAAGCCGTCATCAACTGTCTCGGCTTCAACAATGAAGGCCATGATGCCGCCTTCGGGCGCCTCGCCGGACTAAGAGGCGGTGGCATGATCGGCGTCAATATCGGCGCCAACAAGGACAGCGAGGACCGCATCGCCGATTATGTCGCCGGCATCCGCCGCTTTTATTCCGTCGCGCGCTATTTCACCGCCAACATCTCCTCGCCGAACACGCCGGGCCTGCGCGACCTGCAGGGGCGCGAAAGCCTTGCGGTACTGCTGTCATCAGTGCTTGCGGCGCGCGACGAGATGACGGCGACAACAGGCCGGAAGATCCCGGTCTTTCTGAAGATCGCGCCTGATCTGACTGAGGAAGGCATGGACGATATCGCCGCCGAAGCGCTCTCGCATGCGCTGGATGGTCTGATCGTCTCCAACACCACGCTGTCGCGTGACGGCCTTAAGGATCAGCGCCAGGCGAAGGAGGCGGGCGGCCTTTCCGGCGTGCCGCTGTTCGAAAAGTCGACGGCCGTGCTCGCCAGGATGCGCAAGCGCGTCGGTCCTGATCTGCCGATCATTGGCGTCGGCGGCGTCTCCTCGGCCGAAACCGCGCTGGAGAAGATCAGGGCGGGTGCCGATCTCGTCCAGCTCTATTCCTGCATGGTCTATGAAGGCCCCGGCTTGGCCGGCGATATCGTCCGCGGCCTCTCGAAACTCCTGGACCGCGAAAAGGCCGCCTCGATCCGCGACTTGCGCGATACCAGGCTGGATTATTGGGCGGCGCGGAAGGTCTGATCGGCCCGCGACCGCACCAGCATCGCCAGCAAGAAGCCGCGGAAGAGCAGGAAGGCGTTCATCGCCAGCCACAGGCCGTGATTGCCGAAGAGTGGCACGAAGACCGCGAGCATCAGGAGATAGCCGGCAAAAGATATCAGCATCCGGTTGCGCATGTCGGCCGACCATGTGGCGCCGATGAAGACCCCGTCCATCAGGAAGGCAAGCGCGCCGGTCAGTCCCGTCACCGCCGCCCAGGGCAGATAGGTTTCGGCCGCCTGCCGCACCTCCGGCGAGGTCGTCAGCACCGAGATCAGCCAGGGACCGGCGAGAAAGAAGAAGGCGGAGCCGAGCGCCGCCAGTCCGAAGGACCACAAGGTCGTCAGCTTCAGCCCGCGGTCGAAGGCCGGCCGGTAATGCGCGCCGATTGCCCGGCCGATGATCTGTTCGGCGGCATTGGCAAGCCCATCGAGATAATAGCCGGACAGCAGGAAGAAATTCATCACCACGGCATTGGCGGCAAGCGTCACCGCGCCGAAGCTGGTGCCGATCCGCGTCATGATGGTGAAGGCGCCGATCAGCACGAAGGTGCGGATCAGGATGTCGCGGTTGAGCGCGAAAAGCTCGGCCAGCCGATGCCGGGAAAAGACTTCGGACCATGCCGGCCGCGCTGCCTTGCCGAAGCCGCGCAGCACGATGAAAAGCCCGGCGAGCGCGCCGACGGTTTCGCCGGCCATTGTTCCCCAGGCGACCCCTGCCACGCCCCAATCGAGCGTCAGGCCGAGATAGATGGAAAGCAGGATGTTGATGCCGTTGATGATCGCCTGCAGCAGCAGTCCGATATTGCCCTGTCCGCGCCCGAGCACGAAGCCGAGGATGGCATAATTCGCCAGCGCTGCGGGTGCTGCCAGCATGCGGATCGAGAAATAGGTGCCGGTTGCCTCGGCAATCGCTCCTTCTGCGCCCATCAGCCTCAACCCCGCCGCCATCAGCAGCGGCGAAAGACAGAGCAGCGCCAATCCGCAGCCGAGCGCCGAAATCATCGCCCTGGAGAAGACCGCCTGCTGCTCGTGCTGGTCGCGACGGCCATAGGCCTGCGCTGTCAGCCCTGTGGTCGAGGCGCGCAGGAAGTTGAAGCTGCCGAGGATCAGATCGAAGAGCATCGCGCCGATCGCCAGCCCGGCCAGCGCTTCCGCATTGCCCATACGGCCGACCACGGCGGTGTTCGTCAGCCCGAGCAGCGGCGTCGTCATGAAGCCGAGCGTCATCGGAATGGCGATCGACAGCACCAGCCGGTGTGTCACGTCAAAAGCAAGCGCATTGTGATTGCTGCCTGTATCCATGCCGGCCTCGTCGCGGCAGCGCCACGCGTCGTTTCAGACGCGCAAAAGACGCTGCATCACTTGAACTGCTGCAGGCGGAATCACCTCAGCTGGAAAGCACCATGGCCCAATAGGGCAGGTTCCTGGAAGATGTATTATGGGCGACCGCGACGCCGAGGCCGCCATAACGTCCGAGCATGTTTTCCAGGTGATGCGGCGAGTTGATCCAGGCCGTCACCACGGCATCGACGCTCTGCTGGCCCGACGCGATGTTTTCCGCCGCCGGCAGCCGCACACCGCTCGCCTTGACGCGCGCGCCGAAACTGTCGGTCATCCCCATCAGATGCGCCATCTTGCCGGCGCTCGCCATGCGTTTCGCCTGGAACAGGGCGGCAGTACTCGCCGCCGGGTCGACGGCAAGCGGCGGCAGACCGTTTTTGGCCCGCAATTGGTTGACCAGCGGCAGCACGCTCGCTGTCTCGTCCTCGCCGTCGGAAGGCGTCCCGGCCATCCGCGGGGTCGTGGTGCAGCCGGCGATGCCGGCGGCGAGCGCAAGTCCGGAGAGGCGCAACAGGCCGCGCCTGGAAAGATCGATGGATGTCATGTTACCGGCGGTAGCTGAAAAGACGAAGGATGACGAAGAGCGGGATGACGATCGTCGCGCCGAGGATCAGATAGTCGCCGACGCGCCCGAGGGCCGAGAAGCCCCGATGCCAGATTTCCAGGACGAAGTCGCGGACGCCATCGATGATGCTCCAGGGCGTCAGGCCGAAGACGGTCATGACGAAACCGACGACTAGCGACACCACGATAAGCTTTATCAATGTGCGGCCGATTGAATCGCCGAGAAACCTGTTCGCCTGATCGGACATAAGCCATCTCCTTTTTGCCCTTGGAATAAGGTCGCGACGCGGCGCCCGCAAGCCCTTTCCGGAATTGGCCGCTTCGCCTCTGAAATAGGACTTGAGTTTTTTTGTGGCCGCCGCCAAATGCGGACCGATGCATGTCGCCCGGAAGTGTGCAGCGGTTCCGGGAAAACGACATGCATAAAACAAAGAGCTACAGCATCCTTTGCGTCTCTGAAAAGACGCGCAAAGGATGCTGTAGCCAATAAGGTCCATTGATGCAGTCCCACCAGCTTTCCTCTGGCGATGTTATCGCCGACCGCCGCGCCGATTATGCTCGGATGCTCGAAGAAGGCGGCGAGCCGGAAGCGGCTGCCGAGCTGATGGAACAGGCCCTCGAGCTGGTGCCTGCCTGGGCCGCCGGCTGGTATCGCCTGGCCACCTATCTGGAAAAGGCGGGCAGGGGTGAAGCCGCGATTGAGGCCTATCGCAGGACGCTTGCCCTCGATCCCGAAGACATGTTCGGCGCAGCCCTCAAGCTCGCCCTTCTCGGCGATGCGGCCACGCCTGACCTGCCGCCGAGCCGCTATGTCGAGCGCCTCTTCGACGACTATGCCGACCGTTTCGAATCAGCACTTGTCGAAAAGCTCGACTACAGCGTCCCGCAGAAACTTGCAGCGCTCGTCGCCTCCACCGGCAGGCGCTACGAGCTCGCCGTCGATCTCGGCTGCGGCACCGGCCTGCTCGGCCCGGAAATCCGCCCCAACGTCGCTCGCCTCGAAGGCTTCGACCTCTCGCAGAACATGCTGGCCAAGGCCGCCGAGAAACAGGTCTATGACAGCCTCGCCCAGGCCGATCTCTCGCTCGCGCCCGAGCTCTCTGGCGTCTTTGCGGATGCCGCGCGCCATCGCGCCGACCTGGTGACGGCAGCCGATGTGCTGATGTATCTCGGCAATCTCGAGAGCGTCTTTGCCATCGCAGGAGAACTCGCTGCATCAGGCGCCGATATCGCCTTTTCCGTCGAGGATGCAGGGGACGGCGAGGGCTTTCATCTCGCCCCGTCGCTGCGTTACGCCCATTCGGAAAGCTATGTCAGC
Source organism: Rhizobium beringeri (assembly GCF_004306515.1). NCBI lineage: Bacteria > Pseudomonadati > Pseudomonadota > Alphaproteobacteria > Hyphomicrobiales > Rhizobiaceae > Rhizobium > Rhizobium beringeri. The sequence goes on from NZ_SILG01000001.1 coordinate 210,572, forward strand.
ATGCTTCTTTCCCGTCACGGGCTGGAAATCCTGAAGATCGTCAAGTCAGTCATTCGCAAAGATGGCGGAAAACCGGTTTCCGGCATTCTGTTCCTTACGCGCAAGCCCGCGTGAGCGAACATTTCTTGCGATTTTTTAATAGGTCAGCATTGCTTACCTATTTCGCTTGATCGGACGACCGAAAAACCCGATACTGCACTGCATCGGCAGAGAGCCCGGCAATTAACGCCGAGGCGCTCCGGCTTCTTTCATTATGCAAAATTCCGTCGCGCCCGGGTCTTCCCAAGCGCGTTCTTGAACTCGTCTGCCGTGGAGACTGGCGACATGACACAGCTCATCAATGCCCTTGGTTTTTGGAATACGACTGCGACGCGCCACACGCCGATCGAAGACGTGCAAGGCATATTCTCCGGCAGCCTGGTTGCCGCTCTCGGCCTCTATGTGCTCGCCAGCGCCGGCCTTCTTACCGGCAGCACGGCCGGCGTGGCCTTCCTCCTGCATTATGCCTTCGGCGTCAATTTCGGTCTCGCCTTCTTCCTGCTTAACCTGCCGTTCTTCTATCTCTCCTGGAAGCGCCTCGGCATGGCCTTCACCATCAAGACCTTCATCGCCATCGGCCTGACCTCGGTGATTGCCGATGTGCAGTCGCGCTTCCTGTCCATTTCGAGCATCCATCCGGCCTGGGCGGCCCTTCTCGGCGGCCTGCTGCTCGGCTTCGGTCTGCTGGCGCTCTATCGCCACCGTGCCAGCCTCGGCGGTGTCGGCATTCTCGGCATCTACCTGCAGGAGCGGTTCGGCATCCGCGCCGGCCTCGTCCAGCTCGCCATCGACATGTGCGTGCTCGCCGCCGCCTTCTTCGTCACCACGCCACCCGTCGTCTTCTATTCGGTGCTCGGCGCCGTCGTCCTCAACCTCTTCGTCACCATCAATCACCGCGCTGATCGCTACATCGCGCTCTAACATTACCAATCGGTAAGCCATTCTAAATAAAACGTAACTTGCCTGTGATCGGTCTCGGCGCGAAACTCATCTCGCGCCGGATTTGATGAGGTGAACTATGTCAGATTTGGAAAAACTTGTCAGACGCCGTATGCAGGAAGAATACGCCAAGGGCGCTTCCGCAGAAGAAATTGCGAAAGTCGTCCGAGACCTATTCAACAGCATCGACCTCTCGGGCAATCGGTTTGACGCCGTTGCCGTACGGGCTACTCGGGATCACGAGTGATCCGATATTCGACCGACCCGAGATTTTCGGGTCGGTTGCAAGGATGATTTCCCTTTCAGCAGATATCTCAGGCTGCTTTCGTTGCCGCATCGAGCGGATGCTGCGAGCGGAAGCCGACGGCAAGCCGGTTCCAGATGTTGATGGCGCCGATCGCCACCGTGATCTTCGTCATTTCTTCTTCGGAAAAATGCGCCTTCAGCGTCTCGTAGTCGGCATCAGGCGCGCCTGTTTTGGCGATATGGGTCACCGAATCCACCCAGCCAAGCAGCGCCCGTTCGCGGGCGTCATAGACCGGCGATTCCCGCCAAACACACATCAGGTTGATCCATTGTTCGGAGAGCCCATCATGGCGGGCTTCCTTCACATGCATGTCGACGCAATAGGCGCAGCCATTGATCTGCGAGGCGCGCAGCTTGATCAGGTGGATGAAGCGGCGCTCCAGCCCGGAGGACTGGACATATTGCTCGAGCGCGGCGACCGCCTTGTAGGCATCAGGGGCGGCTTTGGCGAAGTTGAAACGTGGTTGCATGGTCCTTCTCCTTTGTTGGTGGCTCAACGAGCCGTCTTGCGTTCATGGATTTCAAGGAAGGCGCAGCCTCTAGCTGCGATCGATCCGTCGTCGACGGCGGTGAGTTCGATGCCGATATCGGCCAGGCTCGTCTTGGCGAGTTCGGCGCGATAGACCCGTTCGGCTTTCAGCATCGCCGCGTTGATGGTGCAGGGCTGGGCGAACAAGCGATCGGAGACCGGGTTCGGTCCGCGCTGGCGGATTTCGGCGCAGCGGAACGCCGGCGCAGACCCCTCGACCGCGAGCACGATGTCGAGGAGCGAAATCTCCTTCGGCGCTTTTGCCAGCCGATATCCGCCCTTCGGTCCCGGCACGGTATCGAGGATGCCGGCGCCCGACAGCGCCTGCAGATGCTTCAGCAGATAGCTTGTCGAAACGCCGTGGAATTCCGCCAGCGCGGCCGCCGAAAGCACGCCGCCTTCGGAAAGGCCGGAAAGCATCGCAACGCTGTGAATGGCCTGCTCGACCCCATCGCCCATCTTCATGCATCGGACCTCCACAATTCGTGGATAAAAAATATCCACGATTATGCCGACTGTCAAGAGCTGTCCTCATTGCTTGCCACTTGCCTTTATTCTGACCCCGGATAGAAGACGGAAAAGCCGACAGGGGAACAACATGGCATCCAACGCTTTCGCAGGCCTTCTGAATTCCAGCGCCGATCGTCACTCGCTGCTGGACGACGCCCAGGGCATCGTCGCCGGCAGCATGCTCGCCGTGCTCGGCGTATCGCTTCTCTCCGGCGCGGGACTGCTTGCCGGCGGCACGGCGGGCCTTGCCTTCCTCGCGCATTATGCGACCGGCCTGAGCTTCGGCCTCTGCTTCTTCGTCGTGAACTTCCCCTTCTATTATCTCGCCTTCCGCCGCTTAGGCCTCGCCTTCACCATCAAGACCTTCGCCGCCATCGCGCTCACCTCGGTCCTGTCGGAATTCATCTCGGGCTTCATCAGCATGGCGCATGTCGATCCTATCGCCGGTGCGCTCTTTGGTGGCCTCGTCATCGGCGCCGGCATGCTGGCGCTCTTCCGCCACCGCGCCAGCCTCGGCGGCATCGGCATTCTCGCCCTCTATATCCAGGATCGCCTCGGCTGGCGTGCCGGCTTCGTCCAGCTCGGTTTCGACGGCATCATCCTGGCGCTCTCCTTCTTCGTCGCAAGCCCCTTCATCATCGCCTGCTCCGTGCTCGGTGCGATCGTTCTCAACCTCACGATTGCCATCAACCACCGCAAGGACCGCTATATCGCCATGTGAAAAGCCGCCGCTCTTCTTTTTCCCCGACGTTTCACTACTTTCAGGGCGTGGACCAGATCGATTCCGAAGCCCGTACCCTGCTTCCTGCCGCCTTTACCCGCTGGTTTGCGGAAAAGGGCTGGCGGCCGCGCGCCCATCAGCTGGAGCTGCTTTCCCGCGCCGAGGCCGGCGAAAGCACGCTGCTGATTGCGCCGACCGGTGCCGGCAAGACGCTCGCCGGTTTCCTGCCCTCGCTCACCGATCTCACCCGTCGAGGCCGGGTCCCGCCCGGCTCCGCCTTCACCGGCATCCATACGCTCTATGTCTCCCCGCTGAAGGCGCTTGCCATCGATATCGAGCGCAATCTGATGAAGCCGGTCGAGGAGATGGGCCTGCCGGTCACCGTCGAAAACCGCACCGGCGACACGCCGAACGCCAAGCGCCAGCGCCAGAAGCTCAATCCGCCGGATATTCTGCTGACGACGCCCGAACAGGTCGCCCTGCTTCTGGCCAACCGGGAGGCCGATCGCTTCTTCAAGGACCTGAAATATATCGTCCTCGACGAGCTGCATTCGCTGGTCACCTCCAAGCGCGGCCATATGCTTTCGCTCGGCCTTGCCCGCCTGCGCCGCCTTGCCCCCGGCCTCAAGACAATCGGTCTCTCGGCGACCGTCGCGGAGCCCATGGACCTGCAGAAATGGCTGGTCGGCCAGGAAGAGGGTAGCGAACATCATGCCGGGCTCGTTGTCGTCAAAGGCGGCGCCAAACCCGATATCTCGATCCTGTCGACCGAAGAGCATATTCCCTGGGCCGGCCATTCCGCCCGGTATGCCATTCCCGATGTCTACAACAAGCTCCTCGAACACAAGACGACGCTGCTCTTCGTCAACACCCGCAGCCAGGCCGAAATGCTTTTCCAGGCGCTCTGGACGATCAATGACGACAACCTGCCGATCGCACTCCACCACGGCTCCCTCGACGTCGCCCAGCGCCGCAAGGTCGAGGCGGCGATGGCTGAAAACCGGCTGCGCGCCGTCGTTGCCACCTCCACCCTCGATCTCGGCATCGACTGGGGCGATGTCGATCTCGTCATTCATGTCGGCGCGCCGAAGGGCGCTTCGCGTCTTGCCCAGCGCATCGGTCGTGCCAACCACCGCATGGACGAGCCCTCGAAGGCGATCCTCGTGCCTGCCAACCGCTTCGAGGTCATGGAGTGTCAGGCAGCCCTCGACGCCAATTATATCGGCGCGCAGGATACCCCGCCGGTCGGCCGCGGCGCGCTCGACGTGCTTGCCCAGCATGTGCTCGGCATGGCCTGCGCCGAACCTTTCGACATGCTGGAACTCTACGATGAGGTCACCAACGCCTCGCCCTATGCCGATCTGAGCTGGGAGACCTTCGAGCGCATCGTCGATTTCGTCGCGACCGGCGGTTATGCGCTGCGGACCTACGAGCGTTACGCCCGCATCCGCAAGACCAAGGAGGGCCGTTGGCGCGTCTCAAATCCTGCAGTCGCCCAGCAATACCGCCTCAACCTCGGCACCATCGTCGAAAGCCCGATGCTGAATATCCGCATGGTCAAGCGCGGCGAGGGCGGCAGGATCGGCCGCGGCGGCGCTACGTTGGGGAAGGTCGAGGAATATTTCCTCGAGCAATTGTCGCCGGGTGATACCTTCGTCTTCTCTGGCAAGGTGCTGCGCTTCGAGGGTATTCGCGAAAATGAGTGCCTCGCGTCGCAGGCCTTTTCGCTCGATCCGAAGATCCCCTCCTATAATGGCGGCAAGTTTCCGCTATCGACTTATCTCGCCGAGCAGGTGCGGGCGATGATCGCCGATCCCGATCGCTGGCGCCACCTGCCGGATCAGGTACGCGACTGGCTGTCGCTGCAGAACGACAAGTCGATGCTGCCGAAGCGCGACGAGTTCCTGATCGAAACCTTCCCGCGCGGCAGCCGCGGCTACATGGTCGCCTATCCCTTCGAGGGCCGTCTCGCCCACCAGACGCTTGGCATGCTGCTGACCCGCCGGCTGGAGCGGATAGGCGCCAAGCCGCTCGGTTTCGTCGCCACCGATTATTCGCTTGCCATCTGGGGCCTCGAGGATATGGGGCTGATGATCCGCAACGGCCGGCTCAGCCTCTCCGACCTCTTCGACGAAGACATGCTCGGCGACGATCTCGAAGCCTGGCTGGACGAATCCTTCCTGTTGAAGCGCACCTTCCGCAATTGCGCGGTGATTGCCGGCTTGATCGAGCGCCGTCATCCGGGCAAGGAAAAGAGCGGCCGCCAGATCACCGTCTCCGCCGATCTGATCTACGACGTGCTGCGCAGCCACGAGCCGGATCACATCCTCTTGCAGGCGACGCGGCAGGATGCAGCGACGGGGCTTTTGGATATTGGCCGTCTTGGCGATATGCTGAGACGAATCAGGGGCCACATCACCCACCGCGCTCTCGATCATATTTCCCCGCTCGCCGTGCCGGTGATGCTGGAAATCGGACGCGAGGCGGTGCCGGGCGAGGCCCATGAGGCGCTCCTGGCCGAAGCGGCGGACGATCTGATTGCCGAAGCGCTCGCTTGACGAGAATCGGGCCTGATGAGAATTAGGGCCCGACGATTTAGGCCTGACGACGATTTAGGAATGACGACCGTGATGAACCGCCTGGCGCTGGCGCGCGACATATCAGGACTGGCCGTGATGCCGGGCATCGAGACATCGGTCCATGGCATTGCCGCCGTCTGCGATCCGCTCGGCGCCCTCTATCTGCCCGATGCCGGCCTGCTCGTCGTTTCCGACCTGCATCTGGAAAAGGGCGCAGCCTTCGCCCGTCGCGGCATGATGCTGCCGCCTTACGATACGCTGGCAACGCTGACCGTCCTTGCCGCCGTCATCTCGCGTTATGATCCGAAGCTCGTCATCTCGCTCGGCGACAATTTCCACGACCGCATCGGTTCGAAGCATCTGCCGGAGAATTTCCGCGCGCTGATCGTCAATATGGCCCGCGGCCGCGAATGGATCTGGATCAATGGCAACCATGATCCGGATGGCATCGTCGATCTGCCGGGTGCTTCCGCCGACGAGATGCATTATGCCGGACTGACCTTCCGGCACGAGCCGAAGAACGGCTTGCAAAGCGGCGAAATCGCCGGCCACCTGCATCCGTCGGCGACCGTCCGCCGTCGTGAAAAATCCGTCCGCCGTCCCTGCTTTGCCACCGACGGCGCCCGCCTATTGATGCCGGCCTTCGGCGTCATGAGCGGCGGTCTCGACCTTCGCCACAAGGCGATGCACGGTCTTTTCGACAGGGCGTCGCTGGTCGCGCATCTGCTCGGCAGAGACCGGATCTACTCGGTGCGGTATGGGAATTTGTGGGGATAGCGCCTGTTATTCCAGGTCGGCGGGCTTTGCGGCCCTACCCAAAACCCACCTGGCACCAAGCTCAATCGCACTCCTGCAACTGCCGCTGATACGTCCCGGCCATCCGCGCAAACTTCTGCGCCGTCTGCTGCAACTGCCCGTTCGAGCGCCAGTCGCCGCGTTTGTATCCCGTCGGCCCGGAATAATAGGCGAGATAGAGATTATAGGCATCGTTCAGCGGAATGCCGGTCTCCACGCTGTTCTGATAGTGATACCAGCCGATGAAATCGATCGCGTCGGCGAAGTTCGCCCGCCGCGCGGTCCAGTTGCCGGTCTGCGACTGATAGTGATCCCAGGTCCCGTCGAGCGCCTGCGAATAACCGTAGGCCGTCGAAGGCCGGGTCCAGGGAATGAAGCCGAACAGCTTGGTGCGCGGCGGCCGCGCATAGGGCTGGAAGCCGGATTCGGTATACATCGTCGCCATCAGGATCGGCACGGGCACGCCGTATTTCTTCTCCGTCCGCTCGGCGGCACTCTGCCAGCTGGAGAAGAGCCCGTCGCGCTCGTCGAAGACGGCACAGATGTTCCTCGTCTGCTTCGGCGCCGTCGCGCAGCCGGCAAGCAGCGCGAGACCCACGGCCGTCAGAACGATACGAGTACGCATAACAAAACCTCTCGTTTCCGAGAGATTACTAACTCGTAAATGTTAAAAACCGGTTTTTAGTCGAATGCGAACTTCCCAGGCTGCTCTCCTGTGCGGCCAGGGATGGATACCCTGGCCTGACCACCGGGACGGCATCGCATCAAAATCCTTAAGCCTTGACGGGCTCGTAGCGCAGGATCACCGCGCCGCCCTCCGTCGTCGAGGACTCGATGAGCTTCAGCGGCACCTGGCCCTCCGCCTGTTTGAAAAGCGGATTGCCGCCGCCGAGGATCACCGGCACCAGGCAAACCCTGATTTCGTCGATAAGCCCCGCTTTCAGCAGGCTGTCGGCAAGCTCGGCGCTGCCGAAGATGAAGATCGTCTTGCCGTCCTCCTGCTTCAGCCTCGTCAGTTCGGGGATCGGATCGCTGACGACACGGGCATTGTTCCAGCCGGGCTCGGTCATCGTCCGCGACACGGCGATCTTGGCGATACCGTTCATATAGGCTTTGATCTCACCTTCGCCCTCGGCTGTCGGCCAGTAGGAGGCCATGCCCTCATAGGTCTTGCGGCCGAATACCAGCAGATCGCTTTCCCTGCCGAACTGTTCGGCATAGCGCTGCAATTCAGGCCCCCAGGCGAGATTGTGGAAGTCGATATCCCACGGCTTCGTGCCTTCGAAGTAACCATCGAGCGTCATCAGGTTCCAGACAACAAGCTTTCTCATTTCCATCCTCCTTCTGAATTGCCAACCACAAAAAACCGATTGCGTATAGCAACTGGTTGAAAGCTAGATCGACTGATAGCAATATGCAAGTGGTTTTTTTGGGAAGCATGGATGAGCTGCCGCCAAAACATCCGGGCAAGCCGCTGCCGCCTGGCAGGCTCTTCGTGTCCGGGCGTCTTGCCGAGCCTATTTTCAGGAAGAAATCCGCTTGAGCGCCTTGCGGCGGATCAGTCCTTGCGGAAGATCAGGCTGGCACCCCAGCCGGTGATCACGGCGAGCAGCACGGCAGCACAGCCGTAGAGGATCGGCTGATCATGCGCCGCATCGGTGATCGTCTGCTCGATGCCGGTCTTGATGACCCGCAGCGGCAGCGATTTTTCGGTCACGAAAATGCCGCTCTTGAACAAATAGGCGCGCACGCTGTGCACCCCGTTCGGAATGTTTGCTGGCAGGCGCAGGCTCGCCTTGAAGAGGTTGGAGGAAACGAACCGCACGCCGCTCGGGTTGCGGTCATAGAGCCCCCCGCCCTGCTGCAGCCGCCGGAAGGCCTCGCGGAACTCGCCGAGATTGCTGCCGTCGCCGACGAAGCCGACCGGCGTCAGCGGAATGTGGTCGATGCCGATCCCCTGATCGGTCAGGTCAAGCGGCGTCACGATGTCGTCGATCATGCGCGAACTCGACATCGAATAGGAGTGCGGCACCGCTTCGAAGGTCATCGAGCGGGTGTTCACCCAGATGCCGAAGACGCGTTCCTTCTTGCGCACCGTCGCATCCTCGCGCGGGCCTTCCAGCACCACGACCACGTCATATTGGCCAACGGCGAGCAGCAGCTGGTCGGTATTCGAGAGCGCCCCGAAGATGGTCAGATCCGCGCCGTGGAAATCCGAGGTGATGGCGATTTCGCTGGTCGACGTGCCGATTTCCAACCCTTCACGCACCGCCTCCGTTGCCTGCCCCGGCAGCCACTGGGCTCCGGCGGAGGCCGGCAGCAGGCAAAGCAACGCGATGGCGAAAACGAGCAGGCGCATCAGTTGCCCGCTCCCATCACCACCGAATAGACGTCGGCCGGCGCCACCACCAGCGCGATTGCAAGACGCAGGCCGACGGCGAGCACCAGCAGGCCGAGCAGGGCGCGCAGCTGCTCGCCGCGCAGCTTCTGGCCGACGCGCACGCCGTATTGCGCGCCGATGACACCCGCCACCATCAGGATGAAGGCGAGCACGATGTCGACGGAGAAGTTCGTCGCCGCCTGCACGATCGTCGTATAGGCGGTCACGAAGATGATCTGGAACAGCGAGGTGCCGACGACGACATTGGTCGGGATGCGCAGCAGATAGATCATCGCCGGCACCATGATGAAGCCGCCGCCGACACCCATGATCGAGGTGAGGATGCCGATCGCAAAGCCGAGTGCGACGATTGGAATGACGCTGAGATAGATCTTCGATTTCTTGAAACGCACCTTGAGCGGCAGCTTGTGCACCCAATGCTGGTGGCCGGGCTTGCGCGGGGCGGGCGGCTCATTGCGCGCTGCTCGCCGCATGGCATTGATGCTTTCGAGCAGCATCAGTCCGCCGACGGTGCCGAGGAAGACGACATACATCAGCGAGATGATCAGATCGAGCTGGCCGATGGCGCGCAGCAGCGAGAAGATCCAGATGCCGACCGTCGCACCCGTAAGACCGCCGACCAGCAGCACCGTGCCGAGCTTGACGTCGAGCGAGCCGCGCCGGAAATGCGTAATCGCGCCCGATATCGACGACGCCACAACCTGGTTGGCGCCAGTCGCGACCGCGACGACCGGGGGAATGTTGTAGAAGATCAACAGCGGGGTGATGAGAAAGCCGCCGCCGACGCCGAACATTCCAGACAGGAATCCGACGGCTGCCCCCATGCCGAGAATGATGAAAATGTTCACCGACAATTCTGCGATGGGCAGATAGATTGTCACAGCCGACCCCGAATGATGACCGCTCCTGCCGGGCGGTTTCTTGTCACGTCCCCGTTCGAATGCGCACCATACTGTGAAATCGTTGCCAGAGGCTTTCGATCGGCCCCGTGGTTAGCCATGAGATTGGCGGAGAGATCGATGGCAGAGGATTCGCCGGATGCGCGGATCGATATGTCCGGGCATAATCCGGCTTTTTTCAGGTTTTGTGACAGGCGAAGGCAAAATTGGAAAAAGCCTTGCGGCATAGTGCCGCCGGGCGTTTTTCATCGCCCGAACAGAGAGTCCAGACGATCCCGCGTCGACGGGCCTCAGATTGCGTTGCCGCCCTGCTTGTTGCGTTCGAGCAGCGCCTTCACGGTCGCGTCGGTCACCTTGCCGTCCGGCTCCTGGCCGACGGACTTCTGGAAGTTTTTGATCGCGGTCACGGTTTTCGCGCCCATTTCGCCGTCCGGCACCCCGGCGTCGAAGCCGTTATTGTTGAGGATCGCCTGGATGTTGCGGACCGCCTTCTTCATGTCGACGCTTGCCGTCTTCGCGCCGGTGCCGGCCCATTCGTCGGGGATGTCGATGGCGTTCGTGCGGTGGTCGACCGGTTCCGCCTTCCAGAGATCGGCCTTGGCGCGCGCCCGTTCGAGCTGGTCGGGCTTCATGGCCTTGGCCACTTCGTCGCGCTTCTGCGCCGCATCCTTGTCGCCGCCCTTGGCGGCAATCGCAAACCATTTGTAGGACTCTTCGAGATCCGCCGGAACCCCGTTGCCCCTAGCGCAGAGGATCGCCAGGTTGAACTGGCTGTCGGTGATGCCGAGGTTCGCAGCCTTGGTGAACCACGAGGCGGCCGTTGCATAATCCTGCTGGCCGAGAGCGCCGGAGGCGTAGAGCACGGCGAGATTGTGCATGGCGCTGGCATTGCCCTGATTGGCCGCCTGTTCGTAGAAGCCCTTCGCTTTGGCGATGTCGCGTTCGACGCCGTTGCCCTTCTCGTACATGCTGCCGAGCCGGTACTGCGCAGGCGCAAAGCCTTTGTCGGCCGCAAGCTGGTACCAGCTCGCCGCCTGCTTCTGATCGACCGTGATGCCGTTGCGGCCGTCGGAATAACGCGCGCCGATTTCGAACAGCGCCAGCGCATCGCCGCCGCTCGCCGCATCGGCAAGCGATTTCGGCTGAACGGTGTCGGGAATGGTGATGGCCGCCTGCGGTGCGGGTGCGGGAACGAAGCCCGATGTTTCCTGTGTCGCGCCGGACGGACCGGGAGCGGCAAAGGTCGCAGCCCCTTCGCCGTCAAGCGGTGTCATATCGGTCAGATGGTCGCCGCCGACCGGTGGGGTTGCTCCCGGCTGCGCCTGTTCGGCAGCGGGCGGTACAGCTTCCGCTGCCGGAGCGGTCGTTCCGAGAGCGGCGGCATCCGGCTGGGCAGGTGTCGCTTCAGGCAAGGCCGGCGCCGGGTTTTCCGCAGCACCGGTCAGTGCCGAGACTTCCGCTGGCGGCTGCGGCGCGCGCTCGCCGCTCGTCAGCGTTCGGGCGAGCGGAAAGGCCATGATGGCGAGCAGTACGGCGCCGACCGCCAGCAGGATCGGCCGCCGGTAGCGCGAAAAGGCGCTGGTCTTGCCCGTCTTGTCAGAAGCCTTGCCGGCCTTGTCGGCATTCGCGCCCTTCTTCTCGGGTTTGACGGCTGCCTGCTTCGGATTGGCATCCACCTCCATCGCGGCCGCCTGCGCCGCACGGCGCGCTGCAGCGATGTAATCGGCGCGATCGGTTTCGCCGGCAGGTTTGCCGCGTGCCGCACTCTGGCTGGCGCGAACCCGTTCAAGGATCTTCTTCACGTCAGGTGCGCCCGAGCCCGGCTCGAGCAGTTCGTTTGCGGCATCGGTCGGCACCACGTCGGTGGGATCGATCGACGGCGCGGGGTCGATCATCGGACGTTCGGTCGCCCGGCTCTCGGCTTTCTTGCCGGGCAGCAGCCGCTTGCCAAGGCTGGCGAGCAGGCTGGCCTTCGCCGGGGCCTGTGCCCGTGCCGCTGTCGCAGCTTCCGTCCTGGTCGCGGCTTCGATGGCGATCGCGCTTGTTCCGCTCATGGCGGTGGCTTGCGCCGGGGCGGCAGGTTCGGCGGCGACCTCGGCCGTGCGGATAACAGGAGAAGCCTTCGCTGTCGGGGCAGCGGCCGGCGTCCTGTTCATCTCCGCTTCGGCCACCATCAGCGCATAGGGATCGACATCGAAATCGACGTCGGCGACCGGCATCTGGGCGACCGGCCGGCCGCGATCTTCCATGCCGTCGAGCCGATCGGCGATATGCACCAGCGTCTCGTGCAGCGCCTGGAAAGTCTTGTGCGTGCGTTCCTCGCTGTCGCGGCTGATATCCTCGAGGTGGCGAAGATCCTCGGCCAGCGCCGTCAACGCCGACATGTCGGCGGCGGGCATGACACCCTGCGGACCGCCATGGCGCGAATAGGCCTCGACCACGGCCTCTGCCGCCTGGCGTGCCGCCTCGATGATATATTCATCGCTCGTCGCCATATAGTCTTCGATCGCGCCCATGCGCTGGTCGAGTTCGGGGGGTATTACAGCGCTTTCGCGCGGCGCGCTCATCAGTGCCGACAGATTGGCGATCTGGTCTTCGAGGTTCTTCAGTGCGCGCGGATCGGTCGGTGCTGCCGATGTGCTCTCCTCCAGCCGGGCGGCGATGTCGCTCAGCCGTCCTTCGAGACGCCGGAAGGCGCCGTCGTCGGCCACAGCGGCCAGTGCCGGCGCCTGCTGCTGATGGGCCATCTCGTCGATGCGCCGGGCAAGATGGTCGAGCCGCTGCGCCAGCACGTCGTTGACGGCGCCGTTCTCAAGCGCGTCGATCTTGCGGGAAATGTCGGAAAGCGCGCCGGTGAGGTCGGGCTGCGGCGCCGTCTCCTGCGTGCGCTCCAGCAGGTAGGAAAGATGTTCCAGCCGTTCGTCGAGCCGCGACGTCGCTTCCGCCTTGGTCAGTTCCTCGACGCGTCCCGTCAGCGCCTCCAGCCGCATCGCCAGCTCGTCGGCCGGGTTCACGCGGTTGGCCGCATCATGGCTCATCAGGTCGATCTGATCGGCCAGCGCTGCAAGCCGGCTTTCCAACCGCTGCATCAGGCCCGGATCATTCGTGGTGGCCGTGCGCCCGCTTGCCGCGATCGCCCGGCTGATCTCGTCGAGCCGCATATCCATGGCGGCGAACTGTTCAGACATCACCCTGTCGTGCGGCTGGATCATGTTGCCGAAATGCTCCATCGCCGTGGCGATCGAGATCAGCTTGTCTTCCAGCGCCCGAACGGCCGGGCTCTCGCCCATGCCGCCGATATGGCGCTTGATATCGTCGAGCCGATAGGCGAGCGAAACGAGCTCTTCCTGCAGCCCTTCGGTATCGAGCGCCGCAAGCCGGTTTTCGAAACCGTCCCAGCGGTTTTCCATATGGCGCAGCGAATCCTCGCGCGCCAGCCCGTCCATCAGTGAGCGCAGCTCCTCGAAATCCTCACGAAGGCCCGTGGCCTCCGGTGCGGCCGAGCGGCCGGTCAGCTGGGTGATGCTCTGGGCAAGGCGGCCCATATCGGCGCGCATGTCGTCGGCGAAACGGCCGTCGCCGGCATTTGTCTTGATTTCGCGCAGCTCGGCGCGCAGCGCGTTCATCTCGCGGGTGACGCCCTCGGAAATGTCGCGCTTCAGGTCCTGCCGCAAGTTGACGAGCGCCTGGGCGATCTCCGTCATCGTGTCGTCGCCGGCGCGGAAGGCGGGCGCCGGCACTAGGGCGGCGGCGCGCGGCGTGGGTTCACGAAGCTGCGGGGCCTGTTCGCGTGGATAGGGCCGCTCGCGGCTGGCTTCGAGTGCGCGCTGGCGTTGACGGATTTCGGCGAGCGGATCCGGCCGCGGCTCGGGCGGGGCCTTTGCGGGCCGGGGAGCGTGGGAGCCGGCATAAGGATCGCGCTCGGCCGGTGCCGTGCGCGGCCGCTGTTCGCGCCCGCTGCCCATCAGCCCTTCGATGCGCGCCTCCAGCCCTTCGATCGTGCGGTTCAGCGCATCGAGCGAGGTCCTGTCGGACTGTCGGGAAGGATTTGATCGCGATCCGTTCATCTTCTTGCTCGCTTCGACTGCTCGACCTCTCGTCAGAGCTCGATCTTTGGCTTTTCGTCTGCTGCCCGCGTGTTTACGCGGACCGGAGCGCATCATTCATAAGACGATAGTCAATTAGACTTTCCTCAAGCTGAACGATGTAGCGGCATCCTTAAGGAACGCGAGACTGGGAAAAGGAATGCGGATCGCTACTGCTCAATCCGCACCTTTCACGAAACGTGGTAAACAAGCCGTTAATGTCGATGGGAATTTTTTAACGTTTGTGTTCCAAACGCCGTTTTTGGCGGCAATTGCCGTTGAACTCGCCACATGGAAGGGCCGCTCGCGTGCTCAGGCCGGCCTGGGATATTGCAGCTCGATCTTCACACCTTCGGGACCGTAGACGAAGACCTGGCCGAGATCGGTGTCGGGAATATCGTAATATTCGTAGCGATAGCCGCCCGCCTTGATGCGTTCCAGCGCCGGCCCGAATTCGTAAAGGCTGAAGGCGACATGGTTGAAGATGCCGGGCGGAAAATCGGTGCTGCGCGATGTCAGGCTGAGATGGATGACCGGGCGTTCGTCCAAATAGAGCCAGTGGCCGGGGGAGGGAAAGGGCGGCCGATAGCCTTCCCTAACGCCGAGCACGGCTTCCAGGAAGCCGATCATCCCAAGCGCATCGCGGGTCTCGATGGTGACGTGGTCCAGGCGCGGCATCGGTGTCCTCCCAGCCAGCGTTGACGGCAAAGTCTAGCCTGTTTGAAACCGCCGCGAAAGTTGCCTTGTTCGCCGCTAGCAGGGGGTCAGAAGCTCTCCGTCCAGGGCCGGACTTCCACCTCCAGCGACCACGCACTGCGGTGCTGGCGAAGCACGTCGATATAGGTCTGGGCGATCGAATCCGGCAGCAGCGTGCCATCCGGCTTCTCCACCCGGTCCGGCCGGGTCTGCGAGCGGACCGCTCCGTCGATGACGAAATGCGCGACATGGATGCCCAGCGGCCCGAGTTCGCGGGCGGCACTCTGGGCAAGGCCGCGCAGCGCGAACTTGCCCATCGCGAAGGGGGCCGATTGCGCAAAGCCCTTCACGCTTGCCGACGCGCCGGTGATCAGGATGGCGCCGCGGCCGCGCGGGATCATCCGCCGCGCTGCCTGCTGCACCACCAGGAAACCGCCGAAAGCGGTGGTCGCGATGGCCTTCTCGACCTCGGCAGGATCGAGTTCGGCGAGCGGCCCGCGCAGGCGGGCGCTGGCATTGAAGATCACCACGTCAGGTCCGCCGATCACGGCTGCAGCCTCTTCGAACAGTCCAACGACGCTCGCCGGCTGCGAGACATCTGTTGTAAAGGCGCTGGCACCGGTCTCCTCGATAAGCCCTTGCAGCTTCTCGATATTGCGGGCGGCAAGCCCGACCTTGACGCCCTGCGCCGACAATTGCCGGGCAAGCGATGCGCTGATGCCGGAGCCCGCGCCGACGATCAGCGCACTCTCATAGGGAAAGTCGGTCATGATGTCTTCCTCGATGAATCGTCCGAAAGACTTAGGAAGTCCGATCGACTTGCGCCACTGCCCGGCCGAGACTCCGTTCCGTGATGGACAAGCAAGATGAGATGGCGTCTGCTCCTTTCGGCGCTGCATGGCCCGCGGATTCGTGCTCTCGAATTTTTTCAAGAAAAGACGGCACAAGCGCAGAATTTGACGTTTACGCAAACGTCAATATTTTGTAAGACAGTGCCCAAGGCCGGCGCGATCCGGTCAGTCGAATGGGAGGAATTTGAGAGATGCCAGTCTACAAGGCCCCGGTGAACGATACGCTCTTCGTCCTGAACGACGTGCTGGGTCTCGAACGCTACAACAATCTGCCGGGTTTTGCCGATGCGACCCCCGATATGATCGAAGCGATCCTCGGCGAGGCCGGAAGGGTTGCCGAGGAAGCTCTCTTTCCGTTGAACTATTCCGGCGATCAGGAAGGTTGCGCTCGCCACGACGATGCCAGCGTCTCGACGCCGAAGGGCTTCAAGGAAGCCTATAAAGCCTATCGCGAAGGCGGCTGGATCGGCCTTGCGGTGCCGGAGGAATTCGGTGGGCAGGGGCTTCCCTATACGCTGCATACCGCCGTCGGCGAATATACCTCCGCCGCCAACATGTCGCTGATGATGTATCCGGGCCTGACGCAGGGCGCGATCGCTGCGCTCCTCGTCCACGGCTCCGACGAGCAGAAGGCCACCTATCTGCCGAAGATGGTGGACGGCACGTGGTCCGGCACCATGAATCTCACCGAGCCGCATTGCGGCACCGATCTCGGTATGCTGCGCGCCAAGGCGGTGCCGCAGGCTGACGGCAGCTACAAGATCTCCGGCCAGAAGATCTTCATCTCCGCCGGCGAGCACGACCTGACCGACAATATCATCCATCTGGTGCTGGCCCGCATCGAGGGTGCGCCCGAGGGCACCAAGGGCATCTCGCTCTTCATCGTTCCGAAATTCCTCGTCGGCAAGGACGGCGCGGTCGGCGCCCGCAACGCTGTCTCCTGCGGCGCCATCGAGCACAAGATGGGCATCCACGCCAACGCCACTTGCGTGATGAATTACGACGAGGCGACCGGCTTCCTGATCGGCGCCGAAAACCGCGGCCTCAACGCCATGTTCGTGATGATGAACGAGGCGCGCCTGATGGTCGGCCTGCAGGGCATCGCCATTTCCGAGATCGCCTATCAGAACGCCGCCAGCTACGCCCGCGACCGCATCCAGGGCCGCTCGCTGTCTGGCCCCAAGGCGCCGGATAAGAAGGCCGATCCGATCATCGTCCATCCGGATATTCGCCGCACGCTGATGACCATCCGTGCTTTCAACGAGGGCGGCCGCGCCTTCCTGCTCTGGACCGCGCTCAAGTCTGATATCGCCCACCGCGCCGCCGACGAGAAGGAGCGCCAGACGGCTGACGATATTCTCGGCCTCGTCACCCCGATCCTCAAGGGCGTGATGACTGACAAGGGCTTCGATCATGCCGTCATGGCCCAGCAGGTCTTCGGCGGCCACGGCTATATCGAAGAACACGGCATGAGCCAGTATGTGCGCGATGCCCGCATCGCCATGATCTATGAGGGCGCCAACGGCATTCAGGCGCTCGACCTCGTCGGCCGCAAGCTCGCTTTGAACGGCGGCCGCGCCGCCATGGCCCTCTTCAAGGAAATCGGCGATTTCTGCGAGGAGAACCGCAGCAACGAAAAGCTCTCCTTCTTCACCAAGCATCTGAAGAAGGGCTTGAACGACGTCCAGGGCGCGACCATGTGGTTCATGCAGAACGCCATGGCCAAGCCCGACAATGCCGGCGCCGGCTCGACCGACTACATGCACCTCTTCGGCCTCGTCATTCTCGGCTATATGTGGGCAAAGATGGCGAAAGCCGCCGAGGATGGGCTTGCATCCGGCGATGCGGCTCGCGAGGATTACCTGAAGAACAAGCTGGTCACCGCCCGCTTCTTCATGGAACGCCTCATGCCGGAAACCGCGCTTCGCAAGGCCCGCATCGAAGCCGGCGCCGACACGATGATGGAACTGGCCGCCGAAGCGTTTTGACAGCGTACTCTCTTCTCCCCAGCGGGGAGAAGATGTCCGAAGGACAGATGAGGGGGTGAGCGACGAAGGAGCGAGCGGCCGTAAGGCCGAGTTTGCTGCGAGTGCCCCCCCATCCGACCTCTTCGAGGCCACCTTGCCAGGGTCGAGCCACGGGTCTCGACCCGTCCTTCGGACCCCCGCGGGGGAGAAGAGAAGAATGAAATTCACCGGCGCCGCCGCGCCGTCAGGGAGATGAGGAAATGACCGAGGTTTTCATTTACGACCACGTGCGTACGCCGCGCGGCCGCGGCAAGAAGGATGGCGCCCTGCATGAGGTGCCCTCCGTCCGCCTCGCGGCAAAGACGCTGGAAGCGATCCGCGAGCGCAACGGGCTCAATACGGAAACGGTCGACGACATCATCATGGGCTGCGTCGATCCGGTCATGGATGCCGGCGCCGTCATCCCCAAGGCCGCCGCCTTCGAAGCCGGTTACTCCACGAAAGCGCCCGGCATGCAGATCTCCCGCTTCTGCGCCTCCGGCCTCGATGCCGTCAATTTCGGTGCCGGCAAGATCGCCCAAGGAGCCGACGACATCGTCATCGCGGGCGGCATCGAAAGCATGTCCCGCGTCGGCCTCGGCATGTCCGGCGGCGCCTGGTTCATGGATCCTTCCGTGAATTTCCCGGCCTATTTCATGCCGCAGGGCGTCTCGGCCGATCTGATCGCCACCAAATACGGCTTCAGCAGAACCGATGTCGACGCTTACGCGGTCGAGAGCCAGAAGCGCGCCGCCCATGCCTGGGACAAGGGCTGGTTCGACAAGTCGGTCATCCCGGTCAAGGACCAGAACGGCCTGACGATCCTGGCAAAGGATGAACACATGCGTCCCGGCACCGATATGCAGGCGCTCGCCTCCCTCAATCCTTCCTTCCAAATGCCCGGCGAGATGGGCGGCTTCGAGGCCGTCGGCATCCAGGCCCATCCTGAGATCGAGCGCATCAACTATGTCCACCATGCCGGCAATTCTTCCGGCATCGTCGATGGCGCCAGTGTCGTCCTGCTCGGCTCCAAAGCCGGCGGTGAGAGCATGGGCATAAAGCCGCGCGCCCGCATCAAGGCTTTCGCCAATATCGGCTCCGATCCGGCCCTGATGCTGACCGGGCCTGTCGACGTCACCGAGAAGCTGTTGAAACGATCAGGCATGAGCCTTTCCGACATCGACCTCTTCGAGTTGAATGAGGCCTTCGCTGCCGTGGTGCTGCGCTACATGCAGGCCTTCGACATCGACCATGACAGGATCAACGTCAATGGCGGCGCCATCGCCATGGGCCATCCGCTCGGCGCCACCGGCGCGATGATCCTCGGCACGGTGCTGGACGAACTTGAACGCCGCGACCTCAACACCGCGCTGGTGACGCTCTGCATCGGCGCCGGCATGGGCACGGCAACGGTTATCGAAAGGGTCTGACGATGGGCTTCAACACCGGCACGATCGAAACCGAATATGCCGAGGTTACCGAGCACTGGTCGCCCCGCGTCATCGCCGATCTCAACGGCCAGAGCGTCAAGCTCGCCAAGGTTCAGGGCCAGCTTGCCTGGCATTCCCACCGTGACGAGGACGAGCTTTTCCTCATCTGGAAGGGATCGCTGACCATCGAATATCGCGACCGCCCGCATGTGCATCTGAGCGCCGGTGATTTTCATGTCGTGCCGAGGGGTGTCGAGCATAATCCGGTTGCGCCGGAGGAATGCTGGATCGTGCTTTTCGAGCCGTCGCAGACCAAGCATACCGGCGATGTCGTCACCGAAAAGACGAAGACCTTAGACGCGCAGCGCAGCCATTTGCCGGCCTGATCGGGGAGGAAACCCAATGACCTACACCAATTTCACGCTCGAAACCGACGCCGACGGCATCGCTCTCGTCACCTGGGACATGCCCGGCAAATCGATGAACGTCTTCACCGCCGAGGTGATGGCCGAACTCGACGCGATCATCGACGCCACGACCGCCGATGCCGCCGTCGAGGGTGTCGTCTTCACCTCCGGCAAGTCCTCCTTCTCCGGCGGCGCCGATCTGTCGATGATCAAATCGATGTTCAGTTCCTATCAGGAGGAGAAGGCAAAGAGTCCAGAGACGGCGGTGCAGAACCTCTTCGGTCTGGTCGGCCGCATGAGCGGCCTGTTCCGCAAACTCGAAACATCGGGCAAGCCCTGGGTGTCCGCCATCAACGGCACCTGCATGGGCGGCGCCTTCGAACTATCGCTCGCCTGCCACGGCCGCGTCGCCTCCAATGCCAAGAGCGTCAAGATCGCACTGCCCGAAGTGAAGGTCGGTATCTTCCCCGGCGCCGGCGGCACGCAGCGTGTGCCGCGGCTGGCGAACGCCCAGGATGCGCTGCAGATGATGACCACAGGCCAGTCGCTGACCGGTTCCCGCGCCAAGGCGATGAACCTCGTGCATCAGGTGGTCGAGCCGGATCAGCTCATCCCGGCCGCCAAGCAGATGATCAAGGATGGCCTGAAGCCGGTCGCCCCCTGGGACGAGAAGGGCTTCAAGGTACCGGGCGGCGGCATCTGGACGCCGGCTTCCGCCCAGCTCTGGCCGGCAGCCCCGGCGATCCTGCGCAGGGAAACATCGGGCAATTATCCGGCAGCGCTTGCCATCCTGAAATGCGTCTATGAAGGCCTGCAGGTGCCGTTCGATACGGGCCTGAAGATCGAGCAGCGTTATTTCACCGAGGTGCTGCAGACCCGCGAAGCCTTCTCAATGATCCGTTCGCTGTTCATCTCCATGCAGGAGCTCGGCAAGGGCGCCCGCCGCCCGGCCGGTCACCCCAAGACCGAGCTGAAACATGTCGGCGTCGTCGGCGCCGGCTTCATGGGCGCCTCGATTGCTTATGTCACCGCCGCCGCCGGCATTCCCGTGACGCTGATCGATCGCGACATCGAAGCGGCGACCAAGGGCAAGACCGTCTCCGAAGGTCTGGTCAAGGATTCTGTCGGTAAGGGACGTCTTACCCAGGATGAAGCGGTTGCATTGCTATCCCGCATCACGCCCTCAGCAGACTATGCCGACCTTGCTAATGCCGATCTCGTCATCGAGGCGGTGTTCGAGGATCGCGAGGTGAAGAAAGCGGTCATCGAGGCGGTCGAAGCCGTGCTGCCGGAAGGCGCGATCTTCGCCTCCAATACTTCGACCCTGCCGATATCAGGTCTCGCCAAGAATTCGAAACGCCCGGCCGATTTCATCGGCATCCACTTCTTCTCCCCTGTCGAGAAGATGATGCTGACCGAGGTCATCCTTGGAAGCGACACCGGCGACAAAGCGCTGGCCGTTGCTCTTGATTATGTCGCAGCCATCAAGAAGACGCCGATCGTCGTCAATGACACCCGCGGCTTCTTCGTCAATCGCTGCGTGCTGCGCTACATGTCGGAAAGCTACGACATGCTGATCGAGGGCGTGCCGCCTGTCATGATCGAGAATGCTGCCAAGATGGCCGGCATGCCGGTTGGCCCGCTGGCGCTCAACGACGAGGTCGCCATCGACCTCTCGCTGAAGATCCTCAAGGCGACGGTCGCCGATCTCGGCGACAAAGCCATCGACCCCAGGCATATGGAACTCATCTCCCGCATGGTGGAAAAGGAGGGCCGTTTCGGCCGCAAGAATTCCAAGGGCTTCTACGACTATCCGCCGAAACCGGCGAAGAAGTCCCTCTGGCCCGACCTCAAGACCCTCTACCCGCAGAAGCAGGCGGACGAGGTTGACGTCAATGTCCTCAAGCAACGGTTCCTCGTCACCATCGCGCTGGAAGCTGCCCGCACCGTGGAGGAAGGCATCGTCACCGATCCACGCGAGGCGGATGTGGGGTCGATCCTGGGCTTTGGCTTCGCGCCCTACACCGGCGGGGCGCTGAGCTATATCGACGGGATGGGTGCAAAGGCTTTCGTGGAATTGGCAGAAAAGTTAGCTGCTGCTTACGGAAGCCACTTCAAGCCGACGCCGCTGCTGAAGGAGATGGCCGCCAAGGGCGAGACGTTTTACGGTCGGTTCGACCCCTATGCGAAGGTGGGGAAGGCGGCTTAGGCCGCCTTTACCATCCTGCCGCGGCACGACGTCAAAGAATCCACCATCAGCCCGCTCGACTTTCCCTTGCTGCGGCCTTGTCACGGACACAATTTCCGATTACATATCCGCGCATCGATCTTGCTAGATGAACTTTGAAACGGCCTCGCGTCGTTCCTGGCGAACTTCCTCCAAAATCGGTTTTCATCGCCGCTTGGCAATTATCCAAGCTGCATTCTTCTATGAACGATTCGAAAAGGATATCGTCATGAGCACAGGTACCGTAAAGTGGTTCAACGCAACCAAGGGCTTCGGCTTCATTCAGCCGGATGACGGCGCAGCCGACGTTTTCGTCCACATCTCCGCCGTTGAACGCGCTGGCATGCGCGATCTCAAGGATGGTCAGAAGCTGTCTTACGAGCTCGTCCGCGACAACAAGTCCGGCAAGATGTCGGCAGACCGCCTCCAGGCGGCCTGAGCCTTCAAGGCTCTAAATATCATCTCCGGATCGTGACCACGGATGTACTGGCACGGTTCGTTGAGATAGCAGGGAAGGTCGGGTTAACCCGGCCTTTTTTTGTGTCTGGCCGGCTGATGCTGTGCCCTTTTCCCAAGAAATGCGTCCGCGACAGCGGCCACGGCACGATCTTAAAGAATCTTTCGTTGCGCCAAGCTGAATACGTCGCTGGCGACAACAAACCCCGCAAGACAGGTAAACCGCTCAACCTCCGGCCGCCTCGCCAGTCTCCAGCATCTCCATGACCCGCGCCATCACCGCCCGCGCCGCATCGAGTTCGGCTGATGTAAACGCCGCCCCCAGCCCGTCGGCCCATCCGGCTTGCGCGAGCTCGATAACGCCGAGCCGCGCCGCCCCTTCTTCGGTCAGCCGCACCAGTTTGGCGCGTTGATGCTGCGGGTTGTCGGCATAAGCGATCAGCCCTTCACCCTCCAGCACGTCGGCGAGCCGCTGCACGCCCTGGCGGGCGAGGCCGAGCGCGCGGGCGATCTGCGCCACCGACATGCCGCCGCGTCGTGCCGCCGCCAGCACCTGCCAGCGCGCGCTCGTCTGCCCAGCCGGCTTTGCCAACTGGTCGCCTGCCGCCGTCAAATGGCCGGCGAGGCGAAGGGCAGTGATCGCGAAAGCGGAGAAAGCATCCCCCTCCATCGTCCGCTCCGGTTGATTTCGTTTGACAACATGTTGTCTATTTTGTGTCTCATCCATAATGACAACATATTGTCATATCAGGATAGCGAACGCAACGCCGAAGGAAGAGAGCGCCGTGAAGAAAACCTACAGAGGAAGCTGCCATTGCAGCAAAGTGCACTACGAGGTGGACATGGATCTCGAGGAGGGCACCGGCCGCTGCAATTGCTCGATCTGCGCCAAGCGGCGCTATTGGGGCGCCAACGTCAAGCCGGAGGATTTCCGGCTGATGTGCGACCAGGCGGAAACGGCCGACTACCAGTTCAACACCAGGAGCGGTCATCACCGCTTCTGCCGCACCTGCGGTATCTCAGCCTATGGCGACGGTTATGTCGAAGCGATTGGTGGCGCCTATGTCTCGATCAACATCGCCTGCCTCGACGATATCACCCCTGAGGAACTGGCAGCACTGCCTGTCCGTTACTCCGACGGCAGGCACGATGCCTGGTGGAACGAACCGGCGGTAACGAGTTATCTCTGACGCAATTTTAAAAGTGCGCAGCGGTTCTGTCGTCGATGTCGGATCGTTGTCCTCCCCTTCGTCCTCTGTCCATAACGGAGAAGGAGAACGACCGTGAAAGACGAAGCGAATGCCAGGATCGAGGAAGAGGCGATCATCGCCATGCTGATGATGCGCGCCAAGGCGCTGGGTGAGAAGAACGCCAGCGACGCGCTTTCTTATGAGGCCGAGGATTCCGTCGAATTTTCGCTGGCGCCGCCGCTCGTCTATTACGGCCAGGACGAGGCGGGTCTGCAGGCCTGGTTCGATACCTGGGACGGCCCGATCGGCGGCGAGGTGCGCGATGCCAGACTGACCGCAGGAAAGGATGTCGCTTTCTGGAGCGGCCTCATGCGCATGACCGGGACCAAGACAGATGGCACCGCGGTCGATCTCTGGTTCCGCCAGACCCTCGGTCTCGTCAAGCAGGACGGCCGCTGGCTGGTTGCCCACCAGCACGCCTCGGTGCCCTTCGCCATGGATGGCAGCGGCCGGGCGCTGCTCGACCTCAAACCGTGAAAAATATCAGGCCGCACTCCCCGCGACCTTCCGCCGGTCGGCGCGAATGCTCATCACTCCGACGCCCATCAAAAGCAGGATCGCCGTCGCATAGATATCCGTCGTCAGCGCGTAGCCGGCCGATTTTGCCAGGAACCCGGCCAGGATCGCCGGCAGGCTGAAGGCGAGATAGCTCTGGACGTAGAAGGCCGACAGCAGCCCGGCCCGCTCATCCGGTTTGGCGAGCGGCATGATCGTGCCGATCGAACCGAGGAAATTGGTACCGAAACCGGCGCCGGTAAAAATCGTGCCGATGAGCAGCAGCGGCACATTGGCAAGATGTACGCCGGCAACGACGGTCAGGATGCCGAGCGTCTTGGCCGACACGCCGAAAGCGAGATTGGCCGATGCCGTCTTGCTGCGCCTGAGATAGACGGCGATCGCCCCGCTCACCATCAATGCGGTGACGACAGCCCCGCCCGTCAGCGGCGCCCGGCTGCCGGTCGTGGTGGCGACCAAGGACGGGACCAGCGAGAGATAGAAGCCGGCAAGCGTCCAGTTGGCGATGTTGATCGGCGTCACCAGCGACAGCGGTCGCTTCACCTGCGGCGGAACGGTGACCCGCGGTATCAGCGAGCCGAGCGCGCCGGG
Source organism: Rhizobium beringeri (assembly GCF_004306515.1). NCBI lineage: Bacteria > Pseudomonadati > Pseudomonadota > Alphaproteobacteria > Hyphomicrobiales > Rhizobiaceae > Rhizobium > Rhizobium beringeri. Next base: position 234,805 of record NZ_SILG01000001.1, read on the forward strand.
TCGCTTGGCCCCGGTCTCGCCTGTCAGCCATATGGCGGCCGCTTGCAGCGTGAAGGCGACGAGCAGCAGCGCATAGATCAGATGCATCGGGAAGGGGCCATATTGGATCAAGGCGCTGGTGCCGACCGCACCCACCGCCATGCCGGAAAGCGGCGCGATCGAGTTGACGATCTGTCCCTTTGCCCGGTCGACATCGACGAGTGCCGCTCCGAGCGAGGCGCCGGCGATTCCCGTTGCCAGCCCCTGCACGATCCGCGCTGCGATCAGCCAGCCGGGACCGCTCGCGACAACGAAGAGCGCCATGGCGACGATTTCGAGCACGAGGGCGAAAAAGATCACCGGCTTGCGGCCGAGATGATCCGAGATCGAACCAGCGGTCAGCAGCGCCGCCAGCAGCGCGAAGGCGTAGACCGCGAAAATCACCGTGATCAGCACCGGTGAGACGGAAAAGTTCTCCTGATAGATCCGGTAGAGCGGCGTTGGCGCCGCGGAGGCGCCGAAGAAGGTCGCGAGCGTCAGCGCGTGAATGCCGATCGAGGGGCGTGGCGAATTCTCGGTGGATTTGGCTGCGGCGAACATATATAAGCCCCTTAAAGCTAAGCCGTTGCGTTAGCTTATGTAGAGCTGGCGCCTCATAAAAGCAAATTATTTGCGTTAATAATCCTATCAAAGATTTTGAACCAACGGTATCAGGGGCGAAAGTCGGGTTGCAGGCATGACAGTCAAAGAGAACCTCCGTCCGGGCGGCAGAAGCGCCCGGGTTCAGGCATCGGTGCACAAAGCAGTCCGTGAGCTGCTGGCGGAGATGAGCCGCGCCGAGGTGACGATCCCGCTGATCGCCGGCAAGGCGGGGGTGACGCCGTCGACCATCTATCGCCGTTGGGGCGACCTGCAACAGCTTCTCGCCGATGTCGCCGTCGATCGGCTGCGGCCGGATATGCAGCCGATCGATGCCGGCAGCGGCAAGGCTGATCTGGAAGCCTGGGCCGAGCAATATGCCGAGGAAATGTCCTCCGGCCCGGGCCGCGAGATGATCCGCGACGTATTGGCGGCGCAGGCGAGCGCAAATGCCTGTAAATGCGCTGAATTTACCCGCCAGCAGGTCGGTCTCATCGCCGAGAGGGCGAAGGCCCGCGGCGAGGTCTTTCCGGATGTCGAGCGCGTCATGGATCAGGTCGTGGCGCCGATCATGTACCGCATCCTGTTCGGTGATGTGCCGGATGCAGCGCGCGTGCGCGATCTCGTCTCGTGCGTCATGGGCGCGGCGCTTTAAGCGTGTCTTTTACTCTGCGGCTGCGCGCTTGAGGCCGGAAATCTGGGTGATATAGGCGCGCAGCGCCGCCGGCCGCACCGGTTTGTGCTGAACGGCGATGCCGTATCGCTCGGCCTCGCTGCGCACCTCCGGCGTGCGGTCGGCCGTGATCAGCAAGGCGGGGATATCGGCGCCGAACCGCCGGCGCAGATGCAGGATTGCGGCAATGCCGGTGCCGTCGCCGAGATGATAATCGGCGATGACGATATCAGGCGGTCCTTCCTGGCCATTGAGGGCGGTGACGTCGGCGAGGCAATCCAGCGCCTCCACCTCGCAGCCCCAGCCGCTGATCAAGAGCCGCATGCCTTCGAGGATCTTCGGCTCGTTGTCGATGCAGAGGATCTTCAACCCGCTCAGCGGCTGCCCCGGACGGTCGGCAGGCGTAACCGTTGCTGCGGCCGCGGCTGGGCGCGAGACGTCGAGCGGCATGGCGATGCGGAATTCCGTGCCTTTGCCATGCGTCGACTGCAGCTCGACCGGATGATTGAGCACGCGGGCGATGCGGTCGACGATCGAAAGGCCGAGCCCGAGGCCGGAAGCGGTCTTCGCGCCTTCGTCCAGCCGCGCAAATTCCTTGAACACCGTGCGGAATTTCGACGGCGGAATGCCGATGCCTGAATCGATGACCTGGATGATCACCTGGTTGCCGCGCCGCCGCGCCCCGACCAGCACCTTGCCGTTGATCGTGTATTTGATGGCGTTGGAGACAAGGTTCTGCACCAGCCGGCGCAGAAGATTGGGGTCGGAGCGGACCCTGAGCGACGTCGGCATGACCACCAGCTTCAGCTGCTTTTCGCGGGCGATCGGCGCGAAATCGGTCTGGATACGCTCCAAGAGATCGGACAGCGCGACGGAGGCGAGCCGCGGCCGCATGGCACCGGTATCGAGCCGGGAGATATCGAGCACCGCCCCGAGAATGGTTTCGACCGATTCCAGCGCGGAATCGATGTTGCGCACGATCGGGCTGTTCTCGGATTGCGCCATGCGCTCGACCAATGCCGAGGAATAGAGCCTGGCGGCATTGAGCGGCTGCAGGATATCGTGGCCGGCGGCGGCGAAAAAGCGTGTCTTGCCGATGTTCGCCTCGTCGGCGGCGGCGCGCGCCTCGCCGAGTTCGCGGTTGACCCGGGTAAGCTCGGCGGTGCGTTCGGCGACGCGCTGCTCCAGCGTTTCATTCGCCTGTTTCAGCGCCTGGTCGGCGCTGACGCGCTGGGTGATGTCGGTGAAGGTGGCGACGATGCCCTTGTCGGGCATCGCATTGGAGCGCACCTCGATGATCCGCTCGCCGCCGCCGAGCACCAGCGAAAAGGGTTTGTCGAGCGTCAGGAAATGCCGCACCGTCTGGCTGAGATCGCCGGGCGCGATGTCGCCGCGCTGGCTGAGCGTGGTGACGATATCGGATAAGGGAAAACCGACCTGGCCCGCACTTTCCGGCAGATCCAGCAATTGCCGGAAACGCCGGTTCCAGATCGTCAGCCGGTTGGAACTGTCGAAGACGGCAATGCCCTGGTCCATCTGCGAAAGCGCCGTCTGCAGCATGTCCTGGTTATATTGCAGCGCCTCGCTCGCCTGATCGAGCAGCCAGGCGGTGTCGGAAGAGGCATCCTCGATCTTCTGCAGGATCAACGACAGCACCAGCCGGGCCGAAGATGAGCCGATGGCGCTGCCGAGCAGCTGCTCGCTGAAATGAATGAGCGCCATGTCGGCCGGCTGCTCGTCCTCCAGCTTGCGGCCGGAGCTTTGTTCGTAGGTCGTGAAAGAACGCTGCATGCGTTCTTCGCCGAGATAACGTGAGATCGCCGCTTTCAGATCGCCGACGCTGATGCGGGTCTTCCAGCCGCGTGTGGCAAATTGCGAGCGCGAATGCCGCTTGACGAAGATCCCGGCCTGAATGCGTTCCAGCGGCTTGGCGTTGCGGGTGAGCGAGCCGACGACGAAGAAGGCGGTGTTGACGAGCAGGCTCATTGCCGTCGCATTGACCAGCGGATCGGCGTCGGCTGCGGTGAATAGCGAGGTCCCGGGAAAGATGAAGCCGAGCACGGCGCTCGCCACATAGGAATAATCGGGGCCTCCGAGCGAGGGCAGGAACAGCAGGTAGACCCAGATGACGAAGCCGGAGGTCAGCCCGAGGATCGCGCCGCGCGCGTTCGCCCGTCGCCAGATCAGCCCGCCGAACAGCGCTGGGGCGATTTGCGCGATCGCGGCAAAGGAAAGAAGGCCGATCGAGGCAAGGCCGGCGGTGCTGTCCGTCGAACGGTAATAGGCGTAGCCGAACAGCAGCACGGCGAAAATGGCGCTGCGGCGGATGTTGAGCAGCGTCTTGGCAAAATCGTCGCGCTGGCTGGCGCGGCCGGCGAGTTTGCGCCTGAGGAAGATCGGCATGATGATGTCGTTCGACACCATGATCGACAATGCGACGGAATCGACGATGACCATCGCCGTTGCGGCGGAGAAACCGCCGATGAAGATGATCAGCGACACGACGGGCATCTGACCGGCAAGCGGCAGCGACAGCATGTAGAAATCGGCATTGCCGGTGCCGCCGAAGGTCAGCAGCCCGCCGATCGCCACCGGCAGCACGAAGAGATTGATGGCGATCAGATAGGTGGGAAACAGGAAGCCTGCGAGTTTCAGCTGTTTCGGTGTTCGGTTTTCGACAACCGTCACGTGGAATTGCCGCGGCAGCAGGATGATCGCGAAAGCCGACAAGATGATCAGGGTGATCCAGCGGCTGATCGGCGTATGGTAGCTGAGCGCCGACATGACCAGCTCATTGTCGACGGTCTTGCGCCAAAGATCGGTCGGGCCATCGAAGAGAAACCAGATGACGCAGACGCCGGCCGTCAGGAAGGCGACGAGCTTGACCACCGATTCCATCGAGACGGCGAGGATCAACCCATCCTGATGCTCCGTCGCATCCGTATGCCGCGTGCCGAACATGATGGCGAAGCAGGCAAGCACCAGCGTTGCGACGAGCGGCAGGTCGAGGAAATAGAGATTGCCGCTGCCGATGCCGTAATCGGACGGATTGACCATGGCGCTGACGGTGCTCGAGATCGCCTTGAGCTGCAACGCGATATAAGGAATGGCGCCGATCAGCGAGATCAGGGCGACGATCGTGGCGACCGTCGGGTTCTTGCCGTAGCGGGCGGCGACGAAATCGGCAACCGAGGTGAGCTTCTCCGCCTTGGCGAGCTCGATGATGCGGCGAAGCAGCGGCATGCCGAGCGTGAAGACGAGGATGGGGCCGATATAGATGCCGGCAAATTCCAGGCCGCGCTGCGCCGCAAGCCCGACGCTGCCGAAATAGGTCCAGGAGGTGCAATAGATCGCAAGGCTCAGTGCATAGACCACCGGCCATCCGCCTTCCAGCGTGCCCGAGCCGCGGTCGAGCGTGCCCCGGTCGCGGTCGAGCGTACCCGGGCTGCGGTTCTTGCGGTCGCCATAGCTCGCCACGGCGAAAAGCAGGAGCAGATAGCCGAAGGCAGACGCGAATATGACCCAGCCTGGAAGCATTGACCCTCCGCCGGCGGAAAACCCGCCGGGACCTCCCGCAACGTGGATCAGTTTAAGTTATTTCAGGCACTTTGAGAATTCCCGCCGGTCTAGGCCTTAAGTCAAAGACCGCATGGGGTATCCCCGGATAATTACGATTGCCGATTGATTAATTGCAATGAAGATGTAGCTAATAAAAACAATTGTATCGAAGGGAGACGGATCCGATGCTCAATGAGTTCAAGGCCTTTATCGCTCGCGGCAATGTCATGGATCTTGCGGTTGGCGTCATCATCGGCGGCGCCTTCGGCGGTATCGTCAAATCTTTGGTGGATGACCTTATCATGCCGATCGTCGGCGCCATTTTCGGCGGCTTCGATTTTTCGAATTACTTCTTCCCACTCTCTTCGGCCGTCAACGCGCAGTCGCTCGCCGCCGCCCGCGAGCAGGGAGCGGTGTTTGCCTATGGCAGTTTCCTCACCGTGCTCATCAACTTCCTCATTCTCGCCTGGATCATCTTCCTGATGGTCAAGGGCGTGAACACCCTGCGTGCCCAGGTCGAGCGCCAGGAAAAGGCCGCACCGGAAGAGCTGCCACCGCCGCCGGCAGACGTTCAGCTGCTGACGGAAATCCGCGATCTTCTCGCCAAGCGCCCGACGGCTTGATCCGGGCTGGAGCCCGTCCGTTCCGGCCGGGCTCAATCATCACGAAAATAGATATGCCATCACTGGATGTCATGGGATTTGCCGGTGCAAATCCGCTATGAAGGCGGAAACCGGAGATATGCATGTCGATCGTCAGCAGCCTTAGCCCGCGCGCCGTAGCGGCGCCCGAAAGCGGGATCGTCGAACTCGTCAATTATGCCCGTGGCCGCGAAGGTCTGCTGCCGCTCTGGGTGGGTGAAGGCGATCTGCCGACGCCCGATTTCATCAGCAGGGCGGCGATGGACGCGCTTGCCGCCGGCGAGACCTTCTACACCTGGCAGCGCGGCATTCCGGAGCTTCGCCAGGCGCTTTCGGATTATTACACCAGACATTTCGGAATCCGGCTTCCGGTCGAACATTTCTACGTCACCGGTTCCGGCATGCAGGCGATCCAGATCGCCGTGCAGGCGCTGACCTCGCCGGGCGACGAACTGGTTTACCTCTCGCCTTCCTGGCCGAATATCGCCGCCGCTCTCGAAATCTCAGGTGCGCGCTCCGTCGGTGTTGAGCTGCAGTTCGAAGGCGGTAAATGGGCGGTCGATCTCAACCGCATCGAAACCGCGATCACGCCGAAGACCAAGGGCATCTTCATCAACACACCGTCGAACCCGACGGGCTGGACGGCCACGAAACAGGACCTCGGCGATATCCTGGCGCTTGCCCGCAGGCACGACCTCTGGATCATGGCGGATGAAATCTACGCCCGCTACTATTTTGCCGGCGGCCGCGCGCCCTCTTTCCTCGATGTGATGGAACCGGACGACAAGATCATCTTCGTCAATTCATTCTCGAAGAACTGGTCGATGACCGGCTGGCGCGTCGGCTGGATCGTAGCACCCCCTGAGATGGGCCAGGTGCTCGAAAACCTCATCCAGTATTCGACATCGGGCGTGGCGCAATTCATGCAGAAAGGCGCCGTTGCAGCCCTTGATCAAGGCGACGATTTCGTCGCTGCCAATATCGCCAAGGCTGCCCGCTCCCGCGATATTCTCTGCGATGCGCTGATCGCCACCAACCGTGTCGAGACGCTGAAGCCGGACGGCGCGATCTACGCCTTCCTGAAGATCGACGGCGTCGCCGACAGCCGCAGGGCAGCGCTCGACATCGTCGACAAGACAGGCGTCGGCCTTGCCCCCGGAACGGCTTTCGGCCGAGGCGGCGAACTCTTCCTGCGCGCCTGCTTCCTGCGCGACCCCGCGCAGGTGGCGACCGCCGCCGAGCGTCTCTGCGACTATATCCTCAAGCTCTGAGAAACACTGGCCGCAAGAGGTATCGCGGCGGGTGGCCGGATCGATTTGTGCCGGAATCGCCGGATCGATAAAACTCTAGCAAAGCCCGAAATCGGCCTCTAACCACGACTCCAAACATACCCGTTCAAAGGTCCTTGAAAGGCCATTCGATAAGAAAATTGGAAAGAAAAACCGGCGCCTGATGCCCCTGCTTATAAAAACGAAAGCAGGGATGCGGGACATGGCGGTTTTGGTGACGGGCGGCGCCGGATATATCGGCAGTCACATGGTGTGGGCGCTGCTCGATGCAGGCGAGGATGTGGTCGTGCTCGATCGCCTCTCCACCGGCTTTCGCTGGGCCGTGGCGCCGGCGGCGCGTTTTTATCTCGGCGACATTGCCGACCCCGACATACTGAAAAAGGTCTTCATCGAAAACGACATCGAGGCGATCATCCATTTCGCCGGTTCCGCCGTCGTTCCCGTCTCGGTCGCCGATCCGCTCTCCTATTACGACAACAATTCCGGCAAGACCCGGGCGCTTCTGAGCGCTTCGGTCAAGGCCGGCATCCGCAACTTCGTCTTCTCCTCGACGGCGGCTGTCTACGGCCAGCAAAAGACCGACCTGCCGGTGAAGGAGACGGCCCCCCTCAATCCGGAAAATCCTTACGGCCAGTCGAAGCTGATGACCGAGTTCATGCTGCGCGATGCCGCCGCCGCCTATGATTTCAACTATGTCGCGCTTCGCTACTTCAACGTCGCCGGCGCCGACCCGCACCATCGTGCCGGCCAGTCGACCTCAGGCGCCACGCACCTCATCAAGGTCGCCTGCGAGGCAGCACTCGGCACGCGCGACAGCGTCAATGTCTACGGCATCGATTATCCCACCCATGACGGCACCGGCGTGCGCGACTACATCCATGTCAGCGATCTCACGGATGCACATCTGAAAGCGCTGCAGCACCTGCGCAGAGGCAAGGGCTCGCTCGTTGCCAATTGCGGTTACGGCAGCGGCTATTCCGTGCTCGACGTGTTGAACATGGTCACCCGCCTGCACGGGCATTCCTTCAAGATCCATATGGCGCCGCGGCGCGCCGGCGATTCGGCGAGCGTCGTCGCAGACGCTTCGCTCGCCCGGCAGGTGCTCGACTGGAAGCCCAGATACGATTCGCTGGAAACCATCGTCCAGAGCTCGCTCAATTGGGAACTGTTCCTGTCGAACAAGAGTGTCGACGACCTGCACAGCATCCACCGGGCACTCGCCGCCGCTTCGTTCTGATGCAGGAGCCTGTTTACCATCCCCGCGGCTGCGGGGGCCGCATGCCGTTACGTGAATAAGGAAAAATCAAGCTTTCTCTGGCTGGCTCTGGCCGACGGAAAGGAGAAGATGAAGAACTTTCTGGCCTCATTGCAGCTGCAAAAAGACAATCCGACGCTTCTGCTGGCGCAGTTCCGGGCCCTCTCGTCGCAGATACCCATTCTCTATGTCCTGCTGATTATCAACGCCCTTGCGGTGGCGATCACCCACCTCAAATCCGCCCCCCTTTGGCTCTCGCTCTACATTCCTGTGACCTTGAGCGTCGTCTGCGTCTTCCGTCTCTGCTGGTGGGAGATCAGGGGCAAGGAAGATGTGACCGCCGAGCGGGCCTACAGGCTGATGAAGCTCACGATGGCTGGGGCCGGTATCCTGACCGTCGCTTTCGGCGGCTGGGCGATTGCGCTTTACCAGTATGGCGATGCCTCCCAGCAGGGCCAGATCGCCTATTTCCTCGTTGTCACCGGCATTTCCTGCATCTTTTGCCTGATGCATCTGCCGATGGCGGCGGCGCTGACCACGGTCATCACTTTCTCGGCCATGGTCGCGACCTTCATGTTTTCGGGCAATCCCGTTTTCGTCGCGACGGCTGTCAGCGGCCTCTTCCTGATCCTGCCCTTCCTCCGGGTGATCAACAGCTATTTCCAGAATTTCGTCGGTCTGGTGCAATTGACCGAGGAACTGAAGCAGAAGCAGGCGGAAGCCGAGGAGCTGAACCTCGTCAACAGCCGCAATGCGCTGCATGACCAGCTGACCGGCCTTGCCAATCGCCGCAGCTTCTTTCTCTCGCTGGAAAAACGGCTGCAGAAAGATCCGTCCTCGCCGCCCGTCCTCGGCATTCTCGATCTCGATGGCTTCAAGCCGGTCAACGACGTCTTCGGCCATGCCGCCGGCGATCTCGTGCTCAAGGAGACGGCCCGCCGCTTCGTCGCGCTGGTCGGCGAAGAGGGCATCGTCTCCCGTCTCGGCGGTGATGAGTTCGGTATCATCTTTCCCTCCTTGATGACGCGCCAGGCGATCGCCGATCTCGGCCAGGCGCTCTGTGCTGCCGTCCGCGATCCCTACGAAATCCCCGACGGCTCGGTCCGCGTCTTCGGTTCCTGCGGTATCGTCTATCCCGATATCGGTGAGTACACCGCCGAGGATCTCTACGAGAAAGCGGACTTCGCCCTTTATCAGGTCAAGAGCAAGCGCAGCAGCGGCGTCGAATTCTTCTCAGCCGACCACGAGAAGATCCTGACCCAGCGCCACCTGATCGAACTCGAGCTGCAGGCGAACGACTTCGCCAAGGAATTGAAACTCGACTATCAGCCGATCGTCGAATTGAGGAGCGGCCGCGTCGTCGCTTACGAGGCGCTCGCCCGCTGGGACAGCGCCCGCTTCGGCCGTATCAGTCCTGACGCCTTCATTCCCGCTGCCGAGCGCACGGCGGTCATCGGCCGCATGACCCGCATCCTCTTCGCCAAGGCGCTCGAAGCGCTGGCGATCATTCCGCGGCATCTCAGGCTGTCTTTCAATCTCTCGGCGCGCGATATCTGCGACCACGAGACCTCGATGGCGCTGCTTGCCATGATCACCCGCTCCGGCATCGATCCCAGGCGCATCGAATTCGAGATCACCGAGACCGCGCTGCTCTCCGATTTCGACACTGCCGATCAGGTGATCACTATGCTGCGCGCTGCCGGCATCTCGATTGCGCTGGACGATTTCGGCACCGGCTATTCGAGCCTCAGCCATATTCATCGCCTCGGCTTCGACAAGTTGAAGATCGACAAGTCCTTCGTGATGAACTTCGATCGTGACGCCCGTTGCATGAACATCACCCGCTCGGTCGCCAATCTCTGCCAGAATCTCGGCATTGCCTCCGTCGCCGAAGGCGTCGAAAGCGAAGAGATCGCTGAGGGATTGAAAGCGATGGGCGTGCGTCTGGCGCAGGGCTATCATTTCTCGCGGCCGCTGCCACTGGAACTTGCCATCGATTACGCCGCCCGGTGCGAGGCCGAAGCCTCCGCCCGCAATTCGCTGTCTGCCTGAACCGACCTTAAATCGACTGGAGCGATGGCGCATCGTCGGCTATTCATGGTCAGGAGCAATTCCAGCAAAAGTGTGCAGCGGTTTTGCGTCCGGAATTGCGCAAAAACAAAAAGCTAGAGCATTCCGTGACTCGGAATGCTCTAGCAATTGAGGTGAACCATGCAGGACGGCGAAGTCATCATTGAACGGCGGGGCACCGCGGGCGTCATCAGGCTCAACCGGCCGCGGGCGCTGAACAGCCTGACGTTGCCGATGATCCGCACGATCACCGCGACCCTGCACGACTTTGCCCGAGATCCCGAGGTGGCGAGCGTCGTGATGATGGGGGAGGGCGAACGCGGCTTCTGCGCCGGCGGCGATATCCGCGTCCTGCATGAAAGCGCCCGCGCCGGCGACGGTCTCGCGGCAAGCTTCTGGCGCGAGGAATTCCGCCTCAACCACATGATTGCTTTCTATCCCAAACCCTATGTCGCGCTGATGGACGGCATCACCATGGGCGGCGGCGTCGGCCTGTCGTCGCACGGCCGCCACCGCATCGTCACCGAGCGCACGCGGCTGGCCATGCCCGAAACCGGCATCGGCTATGTCCCGGATGTCGGCGCCACCTGGCTGCTGCCGCGCGCGCCCGGCGAAGCGGGAACATGGCTCGGTTTGACAGGGCTCGATATCGGTGCCGCGGACGCGATCCACGCTGGGCTTGCCGACCTTCAGATCGCTTCGTCGCGGCTCGGCGAGGTGACCGATGCTCTCTCGAGCCTGCCGCGCGGCAGTTCATCCAGCGATGTCGATGCCGTCTTGCAGGCGCTTTCTGAGCCTCAGGGAGAAAGCCGGCTGCGACAGAACGCGGCGGTGATCGATCGCGCATTCCGTTTCGACAGCGTCGAGGAAATCCTGGCAGCACTCGCCGGGGAGGAAGGCGAATTCGCCGCCGAGACGCGCCGGGTGATGCTGACGCGTTCACCGACCAGTCTGAAGCTCGCTTTGCGGCTGCTCAGGGCCGGCCGCCGCAGCGCCTCGCTTGCCGAATGCCTCGGCCGCGAACTCGGCGCGTGTCTGCAGATGCTTGATAATCCCGATTTCTTCGAGGGTATCCGCGCCGCTGTCATCGACAAGGACCGCAATCCGCAATGGTCGCCGGCGCCAGTCGAGGCCGTGCAGGCATCAACGGTCGAGCACTTCCTGAAACCGGCCGAACCGCCGCTTTCACTCTGAACGCTATCCAGTTATCGCCACATGCCGCGCATGCGGGCGCCGACATCGATGCGCACCTGCCGCGCCTGCTGCTGGGCGACGCTGCCGGATTTCACCTGCGGCCAGCTGCAGGCCTCGAAGAACTGCAGTAGGGTTGCCGGAATGAAGCGGCTGCGTGAGGCATAGACATGCCGGTCGCCCTGCGAGTTCTGCCCATAGGTGAAGAAGCGTTGCGGCACGACAAGGTCGAGACCATCCCGTGCACGCGTCATGGCGACATAGAGCAGCCGGCGTTCCTCTTCGATTTCGGCGGTTGTGCCGACGGCGAGATCGCTCGGTATGCAGCCGTCGACGACGTTCAGCATGAAGACCTTCGTCCATTCCTGGCCCTTGGCGGAATGGATGGTCGACAGGATGAGATAGTCTTCGTCGAGAAGCGGCACGCCCGCCTGGTCGCTGGTCGCATCCGGCGGATCGAGCGTGAGCTCGGTCAGAAAGCGCTCGCGCGAGGCATAACCGCTGGCGATCTGCTCGAGCTGCAGCAGATCGGCCTGCCGCGTCGCTGCGTCCTCATGAAGCCGTTCCAGATGCGGCGCGTACCATTGCCGTGCCAGGCCGATTTCCGCCGGCCAGCCGGCCTTGCCGGTCTTCAGCTCCTGCAGCATCGAAACGAACATTGTCCAGTCCTCGCCGGAGCGCGGCGGCGCCGGCATGGCAGCGAGAGCAGAAATCGGGCTGGCATCCTCGGCCATCAGGTCGAGCGTTTTCTGCGCCGTCGACGGCCCAACGCCCGGCAGGATCTGCATCAGCCGGAAGCCCGCCACCCGGTCGCGCGGGTTCTGCGCGAAGCGAAGGGCGGCCAGCATGTCCTTCACATGTGCGCTGTCGAGAAACTTCAGCCCGCCGAATTTGACGAAGGGGATGTTGCGCCGGGTCAGCTCAACCTCCAGCGGCCCGCTGTGATGCGAGGCGCGGAAGAGCACGGCCTGCTGCTTGAGGGTGAGGCCTTCCTCGCGGTTGTCGAGCACCATGTCGGCGACGTAGCGCGCCTGCTCGGCCTCATCGCGCACCGTGACGAGGCGGGGCCGCTCGGACGATTGCCGCTCGGTCCAGAGGTTCTTGGTGAAGCGCTCCGAGGCGAGATCGATGACGGCGTTGGCGGCGGCGAGGATCGGCTGCGTCGAACGGTAGTTGCGGTCGAGCGTGACGATATTGGCGGCCGGGCTGAAGGCGGCGGGAAAATCGAGGATATTGCGCACCGTTGCGGCGCGGAAGGAATAGATCGACTGCGCATCGTCGCCGACGACGGTCAGCCCCTGGCCGCCGGGCTTCAGCGCCAGCAAGATCGAGGCCTGCAGCCGGTTGGTGTCCTGATATTCGTCGACGAGCACATGGTCGAAGCGGCTGCCGATATCCTCGGCAATCATCGCTTCGCCGACCATCTGGGCCCAGTAGAGCAGCAGATCGTCGTAATCGAGCACGTTCTGGCTCTGCTTGGCCTCGACATAGCTGGCGAATAGCTCGCGCAGCTGCTTCTCCCACGCCGCGCACCAGGGAAAGACGTCGCGCAGCACGAGGTCGAGCGCGGTTTGCGAATTCACCGCCCTTGAATAAATGGCAAGACAGGTGCCCTTTGTGGGGAAGCGGCTTTCCGTCTTCGAGAAACCAAGGTCGTGCCGGATCAGGTTCATCAGATCGGCGCTGTCTTCGCGGTCGTGGATGGTGAAATCGGGATCGAGGCCGATCTGTTGGGCATAATCGCGCAACAGCCGCGCGCCGATGCCGTGGAAGGTGCCGGACCAGGAAAGCGCATCCGCCATGACGCCGGCATTCGAGCCAAGCACATCGCGGCAGATGCGCTCGACGCGTCGCGCCATCTCGGCGGCTGCCCGGCGCGAGAAGGTCATCAGCAGGATGCGGCGGGGATCGGCGCCTTTGACGATGAGATGGGCGACCCGATGCGCCAAGGTATTCGTCTTGCCGGAGCCGGCACCGGCAATGACCAGCAGCGGCCCGGCAATATGGTTGCCGTCGATGAGCGTGCCGTGCTCGACGGCCATGCGCTGCTGCGGATTGAGCTTTTCGAGGTACATCCAGCCGTCCGGTTGGGCTCCCGCAGAATCACTGCGAAAAGATTAGATGTTCCTTGAATGTTCGCGATTGTCGCCTCTGTCAAGCGCCGCGGCGCGCGAGGGAAGCTTCAGTCGGGGAAATCCGGGCCGATCTCGCGCCGCACCAGCTTCAGGCTGCGGTCCGGCTGGAGAATATAGGTTTCCTCCACGCGCTGGCCGGTCCCGTTGTAGAACTGGTTGTAGACGGCGCTGCCGATCGGCGACTTGGTAAGCTTCGTTCGCGGCTGGCCGCCATAAGTAATGCTGCCAGGAATGGGTTCCAGCGCCGGCCTATCGGCCGAGGAGCAGCCGGCAAGCAATGCCCCGGCAAACAAGGCGGGCAGAAGCGCTTTCATCATCGTCATCCTTTTTCGACTGCAGCCAGATATGGAAGCCGCGGCGCCTTTCGCCAAGGGTAGCCCATGCCACGGCGCAGGCATCTCTGCCGAAGAGGCCCTTCATGTTTGGCGGGACGCAACGAAATGCCTCGCGGCGGCGTTAACTGACATCAACCAACATCAGGAAACGTTCACGGTGCTCGGCTTTCCAGCATTCACGGGGCATGAAGAGCCCGGCCGCCAGGGCCACAGCGATGCGGCGACGCGCGCCTCGGTGGAAAGCGCTCTTCATGCGGCCGGTGATATCGAAGCCGGCGAAATCACCGTCAGCATATCGGGTTCCTATCTCATCCTGGAAGGTGTCGTGCGCCGGCGGAGTGATGTCGAGCGGGCGGTCGAGATTGCCGAGAGCGTCGTCGGCCGAGGCTATGTGCGCAGCCGCCTGCTGCGACGCTAATGCATGTCGCCTAAAAGTGTGCAGCGGTTTTGGGACAACGACATGCATCAAATAAAAGGCCGGCGAAGGAAACGCTGCGCCGGCTCTCGCGCGCATGTCTTTGCGATGCATGAAGGGAACCAAAATGCTCTCTCGCGTGTTGAAAGGCCGGACCTAAACGCTGGAGACTCTCATGCAGTTGCTTCCTCGCCTCTGGGCAACGACCTTGATAGTGGGTTACGGTGTCTTTGCCGGCTCCGCCCATGCCTCGCTGGAAACCGGCACGAATTATTCCGCTTTGCCGAAGGACCAGATCGCCCTCAACGAATATACCGGGACCGTCGCCTGCACGCCGGCAGATCCTCAGTATTTGCCGTCCTTCATCCGCGCGGCGGATGGCACGATCATTGGTGTCGGTTATATCGAAGTGGAGAATGAGGGTGGCGCGGACTGCTGAAACATCCGCTTTGCTCGGACGAGGCTCGCCTGCGTTTCCGCAGAGGGTACGAGCCTCTAACCATCATCATGATGGCTGGGCATCTTCTATGAATACACCTGTACCAGACGCAACGCCTGTTGCCCCAAAACCCGGCGCGAGTTCGATGCAGGGTTAAGTAAAATTAAAGCATTGTCCCGTTCCGGCACGTTCCGTTTACGAACGAGCTGAAGCGGCCTGGAAATCCTGACCGAAGTGCAGCGCATAACCCCGAAAATCGGAATCGATTTTCGGAAAGGATTATGCGCCAGTTCAATGAAGCTTCAGCTTCGCCTCTTCGGCTGCCGCCAGAAACTCGGCTCTCGCCTCTTCCACGCTCTTGCGCCCATCGAGCGCTGCCCGGCAAGTGCTGCGGGCCTTGATATAACGAAGCCCGCGCACACTCGGCCAGAGATCCGCCAAGCACTTCAGCGCATCGAACGGACCATTGACCGTTCGCGCATCGGCATTTTCGAAACCAACCTTGACCGGGCTGTTCCATCTTTCAGTTGCCATCGACGCTCCTCCACGATTTTCGATAGAAACGAGCGCAGCATCTCCCAGTTCCTCCAGGGAGACTCTGCGATAGTTAATACTCTAGCGCGATTTTCACCAGCAGCAATGGGCGGATCGTCGCTGATGCCGCAACGAATGGTTTCGCCTCGACCCATGACAGGAAAGCCTATGGACGGCAGCCGATGAGAAACGCCAACTTATGAGGTGTTTTCGCCGAGAAGGGTGGGGAGTCGAGATTGACTGTCTTTTCAAGAAAACTGGTGCTGCCGAGTGGGATTGAACCACCGACCTCACCCTTACCAAGGGTGTGCTCTACCACTGAGCTACGGCAGCAGGACCAGTACCCGTGCGAGCCGGGTGGCTCAATCGCGAGAACGGGGGGCTATTGCCACAGCTTGGCGGCAAGCGCAAGCCGCAAATTCCAACTTCGCATCGATTGGGACGAAGGGACTTTTGGATTGGCGCGAATTCAGCTAATCCTGTTCCCATGAACGAAAAGACCGAAACCGGCCAGCAGAGCCGCAAAGAGGCGATCGAGGCACAGGCGAAACTGCGCCGTGAGCGCGCCGCCGAAAAGCTCAGGGAAAATCTGGGGCGACGCAAACAGCAGGTCCGCGCCCGCCGTTCGGGCCAGGCCGACGAAACAAATGGGCTGCCCGCCGCAAAAATGGACGAATCGTAATGTTCCGTCCGTCGCGAATTGAAGCGTGTCGAGAAATCCCCTAAACACCTCACTCCTTATTCCAAGGCAGAACTTTCAGGAAAGGCGGGCGCTGCCCGTAAGCGCACATGGATCGTATCAGAATCGTCGGCGGTAATGAGCTGAATGGCATCATTCCGATTTCCGGCGCCAAGAATGCCGCACTGCCGCTGATGATCGCGTCGCTTCTGACCAGCGACACGCTGACGCTCGAAAACGTGCCGCATCTGGCCGATGTCGAATTGCTGATGCGCATCCTCGGCAATCACGGCGTCGATGTCGCCGTCAACGGCCGCCGCGAGCGCCAGGAAGATTCCTATTCGCGCACGATCCATTTCACCTGCCGCACCATCGTCGATACGACAGCCTCTTATGAACTGGTCTCGAAGATGCGCGCCTCCTTCTGGGTCATCGGCCCGCTCTTGGCGCGCGAAGGCCATTGCCGCGTTTCGCTGCCGGGCGGCTGCGCCATCGGCACGCGCCCTGTCGATCTCTTCATCGAAGGCCTGACGGCGCTCGGCGCGACCATGGAAATCGATGCCGGTTATATCAACGCCAAGGCCCCGGCTGGCGGCCTGATCGGCGCGCGCTACACCTTCCCGAAGGTCTCCGTTGGCGCCACCCATGTGATGATGATGGCGGCAACACTTGCACGCGGCACGACGGTGATCGGCAATGCCGCCCGCGAGCCTGAGGTCGTCGATCTCGCCAACTGCCTGAACGCCATGGGCGCCAAGATCACAGGCGCCGGCACGGCGACGATCACCATCGAAGGCGTCACCTCGCTCTCCGGCGCCCGCCATCGCGTCCTGCCGGATCGCATCGAGACCGGCACCTACGCCATGGCCGTTGCCATGGCCGGCGGCGACGTCGTGCTCGAGAATACCGATGTGGCGCTGCTCGAGACCGCAGTGGAAACGCTGCGCCGCGCCGGTGCGGAAATCTCGTCGACCAACAATGGCATGCGCATCAAGCGCAATGGCGCCGGCATCAAGCCGGTCGATATCGTCACCGATCCTTTCCCGGGCTTCCCGACCGATCTGCAGGCGCAGTTCATGGCGCTGATGACCCGCTCTTCCGGCGTCTCGCATGTCACCGAGACCATCTTCGAAAATCGTTTCATGCATGTGCAGGAGCTTGCCCGCCTCGGCGCCAGGATCTCGCTGTCCGGCCAGACGGCGAAGATCGAGGGTGTCGAACGCCTGCGCGGCGCGCCTGTTATGGCGACCGATCTGCGCGCTTCCGTCTCGCTGGTCATCGCCGGCCTTGCCGCCGAGGGCGAAACCACGGTCTCCCGCGTCTATCACCTCGACCGCGGTTTCGAGCGGCTCGAGGAGAAGCTGACCCGCTGCGGCGCCATCGTCGAGCGCATCAGCGAGTGAGGAAAGGGCGCTGGAGCATAATTCCTTAAATCGGAATCCGGATCTAAGGTGGTTCTTATCCCGGTTGCGTAATTGGCCGCAGCGCCTTATTTCCCTTGTCTGACGCATCGCCATTCCGGCGGTGCCCGGCTTCGGCCGGCAATGGGATTGAGACTGAATGACCGACCTGAAACTTGTTGCGCTCGATGACGAGGATCTTGCGATCATTTCCGCACATATGCAGGACAGCGTCTTCAAGGTCGGTGACATCGACTGGTCGCCGCGCGACGCGCAGTTCGCGCTTGCCGTCAATCGTTTCGTCTGGGAAGGTGCCGAGCGCAAGCGCAGGGGGTTCGAGCGTCGTCGTGCTGCCCTGGTCTTCAAGCGCGCGCTTGCCGTCCGCTCGCTCGGCATCGACCGTCAGAAGCGGGACGAGGTGCTGTCGCTGCTGGCGCTGCGCTTCGAGAAGAAGGGCGAGGGGCCGGAGGGCACGATCGAGCTGTCGCTGTCCGGCACGGCCTCGATTGCGCTCGATGTCGAATGCATCGAGGTCCAGCTGGCCGATATCGGCGGCGCCTGGGAGGCTTCTTCCAAGCCTCGCCACCTCTAGTGCTTGCCGCCTTGAGTTTGAATATCGCAGTTTCGAGTTGAGAAGGAATATTGGCCTTGGCAATCTGGCTGGATCAGGCATCGGAAGGTTTCGAGCAGCATTTTGCCGCCTTTCTGACGACGAAGCGTGAAGTCTCCGAGGATGTGAACATCGTCGTTCGCGCCATCATTGATGACGTGCGCGCCCGCGGCGATGTCGCGCTTGCCGAATATTCGCTGAAATTCGACGGCATCGATTACGCCACCGTCCCGATGCGTGTCACGCCTGAAGAGATCGACGCCGCCGTTGAGGCGGTTCCTTCGGAAGTGCTGGGCGCGCTGAAGCTCGCGGCACTGCGCATCGAATCCCATCATCGCCGTCAGCTGCCGAAGGACGATATCTACGAGGACGACCTCGGTGTCGGCCTCGGCTCGCGCTGGACGGCGATCGAAGCGGTCGGGCTCTATGTTCCGGGCGGCACCGCGAGTTATCCGAGCTCGGTGCTGATGAACGCCGTGCCGGCCAAGGTCGCCGGCGTCGATCGCATCGTCATCGCCGTTCCTGCCACCGGCGGTGCCGTCAATCCGGCAGTGCTTGCCGCCGCCAAGCTTGTCGGCGTCACGGAGATTTATCGTGTCGGCGGCGCCCAGGCCATCGCGGCTCTTGCCTATGGCACCGAGACGATCGCCCCGGTCGTCAAGATCACCGGCCCCGGCAATGCCTATGTCGCCGCCGCCAAGCGCCATGTCTTCGGCACCGTCGGCATCGATATGATCGCCGGTCCCTCCGAAGTGCTTGTCATTGCAGACAAGGACAACAATCCGGATTGGATCGCCGCCGACCTCTTGGCGCAGGCCGAGCACGACGTCAGTTCCCAGGCGATCCTGATCACCGACGATGCCGCATTCGGCAAGGCGGTGGAGCAGGCGGTCGAACGCCAGCTGAAGACGCTGAACCGGGCCGAGACGGCGGCAGCAAGCTGGCGCGATTTCGGTGCTGTCATCCTCGTTTCCGATCTGAAACAGGCCATTCCGCTGGCAAACCGTATCGCTGCCGAGCATCTGGAGCTCGCCGTCGTCAATCCGGACCGGCTGCTCGACGGCATCCGCAATGCCGGCGCGATCTTCATCGGCGCCCATACGCCTGAGGTGATCGGCGATTATGTCGGCGGTTCGAACCATGTGCTGCCGACGGCGCGTTCGGCGCGTTTCTCATCCGGCCTTTCGGTGCTTGATTTCGTCAAGCGCACCTCGATCCTGCGCCTTGGGCCTCAGCAGCTCCGCACCCTCGGCCCGGCGGCGATCGCCCTTGCCGTTTCCGAAGGCCTCGATGCCCATGCGCGATCGGTCGCGATCCGCCTCAACCTCGAAAGGTGAGGGCATGGCGAAGGGCGAATTCCGGCTTTGCGACGTCGTCCTTGACGATTCGATCGGCCGTTCGACGCCCGATGTCGAGCATGAACGCGCCGTCGCTATCTTCGATCTGATCGAGGAGAACAAGTTCGAGCCGCTCGGCCATGTCGGCGGACCTTACCGGCTGAACATCTCGCTGGTCGATTCGAAACTGGTTTTCGGCATCACCACCGAAGAGGGCGGCGGCGTCGCCACCCATATCCTGTCGCTCACGCCCTTCCGGCGGATCGTCAAGGATTACTTCATGATCTGCGAGAGCTATTACGAAGCGATCCGTTCGTCGACGCCGAGCCGCATCGAGGCGATCGACATGGGCCGGCGCGGTATCCACAATGAAGGCTCGCAGACGCTGAAGGATAGGCTGGCCGGCAAGATAGAGGTCGATTTCGACACCGCCCGGCGCCTTTTCACGCTGGTCTGCGTGCTCTACTGGCGCGGATGACGGCAATGGAGCGCGCCGCCGATGTCGAGGAGGGAAAGCGGCCGGGCGCCATCCTCTTCATGTGCGGCATGAATGCCATCCGCTCGCCGATAGCCGAAGCGATCGCCCGTAGCATTCTGCCGGCCAATACCTATATCAGGTCTGCTGGCGTTCGCGCCGGCGAGCGCGATCCCTTCGTGGATGCCGTGCTCGATGAAATCGGGCTTTCCCTCGGGCGCCGCCAGCCGCAGACGCTGGAAGAGCTCGAGGATGATTATTTCGATCTGATCATCACGCTGTCACCGCAGGCCCATCATGCAGCACTTGAGCTGACCCGGTCGAACGCGGTCGATGTCGTCTACTGGCCAACCATGGATCCGACGGTTGCAATCGGAACGCGCGAGCAGATTCTGGAGAGCTACCGCGAGGTCCGCGATCATCTGGCCGGCCTCATCGAAAGCCGGCTACTCAAACGAAATGGCATTGCCGCGCAATCGGCATGAAAACAAATAAAGGAAAGGCCGTTCAACAAGGTTCACAAACCTGCGTTGATTGTGTAGTTTCCGCCCAAATTTTAAAGGCGCGCGCTGCGCTGCCTATTCAACCCACAGGAAGAAAACACTTATATGCCTAAAGAAGAAGTCCTCGAATTCCCGGGAATCGTCACCGAACTTCTGCCGAATGCGACGTTCCGTGTGAAGCTCGAAAACGAACACGAGATCATCGCCCACACCGCCGGCCGCATGCGCAAGAACCGCATCCGCGTTCTCGCTGGCGACAAGGTGCTTGTGGAAATGACGCCCTACGATTTGACCAAAGGCCGCATCACCTACCGTTTCAAGTAAGTTCGCCCGAAGGTCCCGCAAGGGTTTTTGCTCCCGTCTGCCGATGGTCGAGGTTCCATGGCGCTGAAATACAAGCTCATTCTGGCCTCGGGCTCGCCCCGTCGCGTTGACCTGCTCAACCAGGCCGGCATCGAGCCCTCGCGCCTGATGCCGATGGATATCGACGAGGCGCCGAAGAAGTCGGAGCATCCGCGTTCGCTTGCCCGCAGGCTTTCGGCTGAGAAGGCCGAAGCTGCCCTTGCCGCCATCAAGGGCGATATCACCTGGAAGGGCAGCTATATCCTGTCTGCCGATACGGTGGTCGCCGTTGGCCGGCGCATTCTCGGCAAGGCTGAGTTCGCCGACGAGGCGTTGAGTTCGCTGCATCTCCTCTCGGGACGCAACCATATGGTCTACACCGGCGTTTGCCTGGTGACGCCGGATCGCAAGATCCGTCAGAAGATCGTCGAGACCAAGGTACGCTTCAAGCGTCTCTCCGGTTTCGAGATCGAGAACTACCTGGCCTCCGGCCAGTGGCGCGGCAAGGCAGGCGCCTACGGCATCCAGGGCCTCGCCGGCACCTTCGTACAGAAGATGGTGGGCTCCTACACCAATGTCGTCGGCCTGCCGCTTTATGAAACCATTCTGCTTTTGACCGGAGAAGGCTTCGATGTGCATAGCCGGTGGCCCGAGGGCTGAGCCCGACGGCCGATGCTTAAAGCGCGTCACGATCTTTCAGATCCGCGCGGCGCGCTTTAAGGCTTTGTTTTTACGCATGTCGTTGTCGCAAAACCGCTGCACACTTTTACGCGACATGCTTTAGGACGGACCGATATGCCTGAAGAAAAGAAACCGGCCGCCAAGGTCGAACCGCTGCGCAAGACGCGCCCTTGCCCCGAATGCGGCAAACCTTCCCACCGTGAACATTACCCCTTCTGCTGCAACCGCTGCCGCGAGGCCGATCTCTCCCGCTGGCTGACCGGCGCCTATGCCATTCCGGTTGCTGACGATGAGACCAAGGCCGACTATCCGGATGAGGAAAACTAATGCATGTCGCCCAAAAGTACGCAGCGGTTTTGGGACAACGACATGCATCAGATTTAAGGCCATGTCGCCCAAAAGTGCGTAACGGTTTTGGGACAACGACATGCATAGAAATAAAGGCCTAAAGCGCGAGGAGCGAATCTGAAAGATTGCGACGCGCTTTAGAGAATTCCGCCGGCGAAGCTCTTATTTTTCCTCATGAATCCGCAAAGCCGGCAAGACCGTCAAAAAAGAGTCATTTGATGCTTGCCATGGCCGAACAAGATGCTATAACCCCGCTCGCTTCCGGGGTGAACCAAGGCCCCGCGGTTCTTTTCTTGAAAAGAACATTGGAAGCAGGTTAGCCCAGGTAGCTCAGTTGGTAGAGCAGCGGATTGAAAATCCGCGTGTCACTGGTTCGATTCCGGTCCTGGGCACCACTCATCCCCCTAAAACTAATTTCATATGCATAATATCATATTAGTGCCGAGATTTCAGTGGCTTAGCCTATGCGAGCGCCCGCGCTCCTGATATGCAGGGCCTGAAGGCGGCCAACAAACCCCTCTGTTAGAGCAATTCCAGGAAAAGTGCGAAGCGGTTTTCCCAGGCAAAGCGCGAAGCGGTTTTGCCGGGAATTGCGTAAAAACAAAAGGCTAGAGCGGTCCTGCGCTTCCGTTAAAAGCTGAACCCCTCTGTCAGAGGTTAGTGTCGCCCTTTCGATGTCTTCGCCAGCATCTCGCTCAGTGTTGCCGCCGAGAGCATGGATTCGGCCAAAAGCCTCTTGAGCTTCTGGTTCTCTTCCTCCAGTGCTCTCAATCTTTTGGCATGGAGACCGACATTCCCGGACTGCAAGGATTGCCACCGATAGAAGGTCGGCTCGCTGATGCCGTACCTGTGGCAAACATCTGCCACCGTCACCCCGGCTTGGTGCTCCTTCAGAATACCGGTAATCTGGTTGTCGTCGAATTTTCTCTTGCCCATCACCGCTTCAGTCCTCGCGAAATGCTCTGTTGAAACTGTCGAGGAGTGGTCTGATGGCATAGAGCGCCACGCTGCTTTCGCCCGTTTCGATCAGTGTCTGTGCGGGCATGCCCGCGACCATTTCCACATCTCTCATTTCCGCCAACCGCTCATCCGTTATACGGATCGTCGCGGCAAAGTAGGGCTGGCCGCTCTGCGCATCGATGAGACGGTCCGCCGAAACATACTCGACCCGGCCTTTCAGGAGTGGAACGCGCCGCTGATTGTATGGAAGGAGGTGAACCTGTGCTTCGAGCCCCGCACGGACGAGATTGATGTCTTCCGGCCTGACGTGGGCAGACACGACAAGGCGATCGGCGCCCGGCAGAAGATCGACCAGCGGTTCACCCGCGCCGATCACCCCACCTGATGTGTGGACGCGCAGGTTCATGATCGTTCCATCTTCGGGAGCGCGGATATAGGTCCTTGAGAGCTGGTCGCCGATCGCCCGCAAGCGCTCGCGCAGTTGCATGATCCGGCTTTCCGTCTCGCGCATGCCTTGGGCGACTTCGCTCAACCGGTCGCTCTCAAGCTTTGCGAGATCGGCCTGTGATCCGCTGATCACCTGGTAGGCGCGGGAGATCTGCGCCTCCACTTCACCCTGCTGCCCATCAAGGTCTGCCCTTTCCCGCTGGAGGTTGAGAAGCCTGCTTTTTGTTTCCAGTCCTTTGGCGTTAAGGACCGTAACCTGATCCAGTTCCTGCCGAGAGATCGAGGCTCTGTCGGCCAGCGCCGCCTTCTGCGCGCCAAGTCCGACAATTTCCTGCCGCACCTGCGCGATTTTTTCATTGGCGATCTGAATTTCCGCCTGCATGACCCGGCGACGGGCTTCGAAGATTTTCTGTTGCCCGATCAGAATCGCGCCGACCAAGGGATATTTGGCCATTGCTGCCCTCAGATTCCCAGGATAGGCGACATGGTCGCCGCCCGTCTGCTCCGCAAGCAGGCGAGCGCGGCTTCCTTCGGCATCCCAAAGTTGCCCTTGAATGCTGTCGCGCTCCGAGCGAGACTTCGTATCGTCGAGCTCGATTACGATTTGCCCGGCCATGACGGCATCGCCGTTTTTGACGAGGATCCGTCGCACGATCCCGCCTTCCAGATGCTGAATGGTCTTGCGGCTGGATTCCGGTTCGATGACGCCCGATGCGACCGCAGCGCTTTTCAGCGGCGCCAGAACCGACCAGATCCCCAATCCGACGATGAAGACCAGGATCAACAGGTTGCCCGTCCAGACAACGCCTCTGAGCCCCGGCATGGGCGAAGGGGGGGCGGGTCCGCGCTGTTTCGCCTCGATCACCGGCAAATAGGCCGTCTGTTGCCTGGCCAACCGCCGACCCGTCCTTGGCGAATCTGAAAATTTCGCCCGCGTTGCGTCCAGTTGAACAAGGGTCATGGCAGCGTCCTTCCCTACGTTCCTGTTCGAGACGGTGGTTGAAGATACGTTTCATAAATTCGCTCACTGTCGCCGACGGCAGCCACAGTCCCGTCACGCATGATGGCAATCTTGTTGGTGACTGGCAGGATCCCCATCCGGTGCGTTATGATCACGACGGTCATCCCCCTGGATTTCATGCGCTCGATTGCCGTGAACAGCATCCGTTCGCCGTCATAATCCAGGCTCGAATTCGGATCGTCGAGAACGATAAGAGACGGATTTCCATAGGCCGCCCGTGCCAGTCCCAGCTGTTGGCGCTGAGCTCGAAGGAGCAGGTTTCCACCTTCACCAATATCGGTCTCGTAGCCCTGGGGCAGCCGCATGATCGCTTCGTGCAACCCAACCAGCTTCGCGGCATCGATCGCTTTGCCGGGATCTCCTCCGTCCAGCCGGCCGATCACATCCTTGATCGCTCCTCCGAAAAGTTCGATGTCTTGCGGCAGGTATCCGACGTGGCGGGTCCCCCCACAAAGGCGCAGAGCCGAGATATCTACCCCGCCGAGAAGAGCATATCCGCTCGTTGCTGGCACAACGCCTGCTATGACGCGACCCAGTGTCGATTTCCCTGATCCCGACGGACCGATGAGCGCCATGCAATCGCCGGGCGCGAGGCGCAGTGTGATGCCAGTCAATATCGGCCGATCGGCGAATGGCTTGATATAGCTGACATTATCGAGAACGAGGCCATTGGGTTCCGGTATCGGCACCATTCGGGGATCGCAATCCGATGCAACTGCTATCAGCATTCTGTTCAAGCGACGGAAGGCATTGCGCGCAAACGTAAAGGAGCGCCATGCACCTATTGCGCCCTCGATTGGTGCAAGCCCGCGCCCGAGCAGCAGGCTCGCAACGAAGATGATCCCGGGACTGCCGCTGTTTATGAGCACCAACCATGTCGCCGATCCCATCATGAGAATCTGCGCGAGCGTGCGGATCGATTTGGAGAAACCAATAATGATCTCCGTGCGATGCATCGCGATGTCCTGCGCCCTTCTGGCCATTTCCGCATCGCGATAGACGATCATCGCTGCGCCATCCTGCATGCCCATTGCCCTGATTACCTCGATGTTTTTGAGGGCGGTCGCAAATCTGAGATAGCTTATCGAAAGGGCACGATTGGCGTGGGCAAGCGGCTCTCGCGTCGCCAGTTCCGTCAGGAACGCAAACAGCAGAAGTGCAACTGCGCACAGAAGACCGATGGTCCCAAGCAGCGGATGAACGAGAAAGAGCAGGAGCAGGAATACCGGTGCCCAGGGAACGTCAAAGAAAAGCGAGCTGGCCGGTGAATCGAGAAACTGGCGTAATGCGGCCAGGTCCCGGTAGCACTCCGTGGCGGCTCCCGTATCGGCGCGAGTGGCATATTCGAATGATGCGGTGAGCACCATGGGCCGCAGCCTGTGGTCCAGCCAGCTGCCGATGCGCGAAAGAGCTGCCCTGCGCACGATATCCAGCGTGGACCCGACCAACACGGCGATGGCGATGATCATCGTCAGCATCAGGAGCGTGTCGGCGCTTCTGCTCGACAGGACCCGGTCATAGATCTGCAGGAGATAGATGGACGGCGCCAGAAGAAAGAGATTGTAGCCGCAGCTATAGAGGAAGACCAACCCGAAGGCTCCGGCACAGGCTCGGAGCGCGACAACGAGCTGTGTCTGCGGGCGCAATGGCATTATGGAAATCGTTGTCATTATCAGCTCTCGCTGGATTTGATACTGACGAGAAAAGACTGCGTGCTGGTTCAGCAATTCAGGAGGGTCGCCAGCCGAAACCGGCGACCCTCGGAGTTTGAGTTCATGAGCCGAGATGGTCGACGTCGATATGGCCGAAGGCGTTTATGAAGTGATCGAGAGAATTGTTCACCGTCGTCGTTTCGGGATCCGAGTGAACCAATGCTGACGAGATGTCGCCGCCGAGAGCGTTGTTCCCATTACCGCCGTTGCCGCCGACGCCGGCGAGGACGGTGGCATGCTGATCGGCCACGAGCTGCGTATATTGTGTCGCGGTCGTAGCCGCATGCACGGAGGCCGTGTCGCCGCCGCTCGAGTTTCCTTGGCTGCCGTTGGAGTGGGAATCTCCCCCCGCGCCGCCGTCGCCGCTGTTCGTGACCTTCGCCAGGAAGCCGTTCTTGGCCTGAGCAAAGCCACCGTCTCCGCCACTGCCGGCGTCCCAACCTGCCTTCTGCCAAACGTGATCGCCATTGTGCAGATGGGTATCTGCCCCGTAGACCGTTTGCACGGGGTCTACATATGCAACCGGGTTGTAGTTGATGTTCCCATCGTTGTGGCCATCACCGCCGTTGCCGGCATTCGCGTCACCGGCATCCGGGTTATGGAGTTGAATCGTGTCAGATATCTGTGGAATAGGCATTGATGTCACTCCTTCTACTTCGTTTCGTCAGCGTTACTTTTACGGCGTGGGTATCCAGCATGTCACCGCCAGCCAATACAACCGCAATCGAATAATGCATGCGATTTAATCTGTGAACTATCTAGATATTCGGTGGTGTTCATTCGGATATATACTTGCAGGCGACGGAACGTTATTTAGGATTAGTACGAAGTGATTTGCGGCCGGATGGCATGGTCATGATCATGTCTGCGACATCGTCGAAGCGACGCCGTTTTTCGGAGCAACGGCCACCCAAGCGAACCGGCTGCATTCCGGGGTTCTGATCAGGCTGCGCTTGGCGCAGGAGACCCCGCTTGGAGGTGAAACGCTTTCATGATCCGCCGCGAGAACGAGTGTGCAAGATGTAGGGCCTCTAACCCAAACGGGGATTGAGTGCTTGCAAACTCGCGCAACGGGCGCCGCGGCCATGACAGCCAAATGGCTACAGTACTAGCCGATGAGATGTAGACGAATTGCAGGCTCTGCTTTTCCGGCGTTCAGATGCACAATGCCTGAACAATTCAGGCTGCATAGCGCCGCACGCTCGGTGGCCGTGCGGTTGACCGCGAATGGAGACGGTAATGGCGGAAACTCGTTCCTCATCGGAAGACTTGCCCAAGGCGGGCACCGATCAACACCTCGTCTCCAACGTGGCCGCGGGGCACCTGGCGCTGATGCCGACCTGGCTTCCATTGGATGTCGCTTCCGGTCCAAGCTATAATTCCGCCGGCAGCGGTGGCGATGGAATAAGCGAAGGCGTGATCAGCAGCAATTCATTGGCCATCTTCACGCCGTCCAATGCCGCTATTGCAGGACCTCATTCGGGTGCCGACGCTTTCCAAGGCAACGATGCGCTCATCAATCAGCATCCCACCGAAATGGCTGGGATAGGCGGGAATGGTGGAAGCGGCAATGTTGCCATCGGCAGCGGCGATGGCGTCAATCATGCCGGCACCGGCGGCAACGGGCTCTTCTACGGTGGACTGGTCAGCACCGAAGTCGCGCTGTTTGCCCCCGTCAATACCGCCGTGGCTGCAGGCCCTGGCGCGGAGGCTCACGCCGACCAATCGAACAACGCCCTGTTCCTGCAGGGCGCAACCCAGATCGGCGGCATGGGCGGCTCGGGCGGAGACCATAACGTCGCGGGCCATGGCCCGTCGATGAGCCCGGGAACTGCGCTCACATTGACCGGCGACTTTTATGCGGGTCATGGCGGCGATGGATATTTCGTCGGCAGCATGGTCGACGTCAGTATTGCCATCTTCTCACCGATCAACATCGCCGTGGGCGCCGCAGGCGGCTCTGCAGAGGCTCATCAGACAAACAATGTCATTTTCGATCAGGGCACTGTGCAGATCGCAGGCATCGGCGGCAAAGGCGGTGGCTTTAACCTGTCGTCAGATACGATTTTTACCGGCAATCACGCGGGTGGCGGCGGTGGGGACGGATCGTCAACCGGCAGCATGGTCGATGTCAATTTCGGCTATTTCCATCCCATCAACATTGCCGTTCCCGCCGGCGGGACGGCGGACGCCCAGCAGATCGATCATGTTCTCTATGACCAACACGCGCTCCAGTTGGCCGGTATCGCGGGCCACGGCGGAGAGGGGAACCTCACAGACGCCCATTCGGCTCTCGTAAACGACATTCTGGACTTCATGCACAGCTAGCAGATGGACTCCACCTGTAGCAGAGGCTCAACTCCACGAAACCGTTCTTCGTGCGATCTTTCAAGCCATATTGTTTCCGCCGCCCGGCATTCGCCTCCTTGGCCGCCATGGTACTGAACGGCGGGCTCACTGAGATACCGAACCTTCCACCATGACCTCATCAGCATTGCCGCCGATTTCGGCCGCCAGGGGCCCTGACCCTGTCCGGCATCTGGCGGTGCCGGCGCAGTGCTGCCTGAGCGAAACAACTGGTATTAACGCGTCATTAGAGCGCCGTATTACTAATCATAACGGGTAATCAGCGATCTCAGGCTTTTGTTTCTTTTCGCGTTTGTCATTTTGCTGCCGGGTCTGCGACTGTTTTGAATTGAGATATGGAAACAAAGCCCGGCCGATCGGCAGTTCGTTCTATCCAATGACTCTTTCCTAAATGGGTCTGTCGCAGATCGGTTGCATTTACAGTACCTTTGAAAGCTTTGTTGACCCCCTTGCCGTACGTGAATTCGGCGAAGGCTGGAAATTCTGCAGCGACAAGTCGAACCAGCAGGCACTCATGAAAAAGCTCTTCAATGTGCTCTGCAATCCCAGTTATCTATCGATGATATCTTATAGACTATAAGAATTATCATGAGAGATCAGACTATTGATATCTGAAATACACTCACTTTTTCTCATGACATGTAGTGAAAACAGGAATAATATAATCTGCTGTTGCGTTGCAAATATTCTTGGGGAGCACGCAAGTGTCCGATATTGCTGGAACTAGGCGCCGTACGGGGCGCAATGCACCAACTGTGATCATCATTGAGCATTCTACTTTGGCGCGCACCACCGTGGTGAAGCTTCTCGAGCGGGAACTCACCGGGTGGAACGTTATAGATTTGATCTCGACTGAGAGTCTCGATCGAGCTCTTGGATCCGAGGTGCGTTTGATTGTATTAGGTCTGGCCGGCAGAGGTGTTGAGAGCGCCAGCCTGCGTGATGATCTCGCGGCGATTGCTGCACGTTTTCCTGAGGCTCCTGTCACGTTGCTCTCAGGTGCGGATGACGCCATCATAGCCCGTCAGGCGCTCAAGATGGGCATCCGCGGCCTTTTCTCGACTTCACTTCCCATTGACATTGCCCTTGCCGGTCTTCGTCTCGTTCTGGCAGGAGGAACATTTTTCCCGCAGCTATTGGGAGCTGGTACAAACGGCTCAAGCGAGCATAGTCCGGCCAGAAATGAGGCCGAAAAGAGCTTGGATGATAGGACGCAATACTTGGCGATTGCTGAGTTCACTCCCCGGGAAGCGGATGTCCTCGCAGAGCTGCAATGCGGCTGTTCAAATAAGGTAATTGCAGGAAAACTCAATTTGTCGGGGCATACGGTAAAGATGCATTTGCAACACATAATGCGCAAGTTGCAGGCGCAGAACCGCACTGAAGTGGTTGCCCGCTTAATTCAAAGAGCCGCCGGTGGGCCTGACGTCTCGCCGAGTTAGACGGTGTCGGCCAGTACGGGTATCGGCGCTCGTTCGTTTCAACTGGTTTCATATCGTGATGCCTTGATGGGAACCGCGAGTCCGGCCGTCCGTTATCATTTGAGGAACGGAGGACATGGACATGCGCAAGAGAAAAGCCATCGTCGAGGCGGCGCTCGAGTCCGAGTATGAGCGTCAGGCGCTGGGGATCATGAATACGGAGCAAGCTCTGAAGCTTGAGGATTCCGACGGGCTTGTCTTCAGTCATCCGGATAAAGAGGCCGGTGTGACGGATCATTTTGTCGATCAGGATGAGCTGCGCCGATTGGTGCGGCGGTCAACGTCGCCGCTTCCCGTATTGCAATCGCGGGCTCGTACCACACGGTAGTCCTGAACTTCAGGCAATCATGTAGCCGCCGTCCACCGGCATCGATATCCCGTTCACCATCGCAGCCTGATCGGAAAGCAGGAAAAGAACAACCTCGGCGATGTCTGCCGGCTCGGCGAAGCGACCGACGGGAATTCGCTTCATCATCCCTGCGGCTTTCTCGGGATCGCTCCATGCCTTCACCGCCATAGGCGTCAACGTCACCGTTGGGTGGACACCGTTCGCGCGGATGCCGTGAGGCGCAAGCTCCTTGGCCATGACGCGCGTCAAGCCATCCAATCCACCCTTCGACGCACAATAGGCAGCGTGGTCGGGGATGCCGACGAAGGACGCGACCGACGAGACATTGACGATGGCGCCTTTGCGGCCCTCTTTGATTAGCGAACGGGCATACTCCTGGGCGACGATCATCGGAGCGCGCGTGTTGACCGCGACAAGTCGATCGAATGCTTCGACCGTCGTCTCCAGGAACGGCTGGAGCTCGGTCGTGCCGGCGCAGTTGACGAGAAAATCTGCGGGCAGGGCAGCGATGACAGCCTCTCTGGTCGCATCGGCATCGGCGAGATCGACCTGTATTGCCCGGCAGCCGGATTCCTCTCGCAGCGCTTCGACGTCGGCAGCACTCCGGGTCAGGGCCACGACCAGCGCTCCCCGTTCGACGAGCATCCTTACAATTTCGCGTCCAATGCCTTTTCCGGCACCGGTCACGATGACCGTCTTTCCTCTGAAGTCCATGGATCCTTCTCCTAAAGTCTCTGGCCTGTTTCCCGATCGAAGATATGCGCACGCCGCGGATCGATGTGGAAGTACATTGTCCGTCCGGGGTCTACCTCGATGCGCTCGCGGATCAGGGCGTCGATCGGCACGCCTCCCGTGCGGCCGAAGATCAATGTCTCCGAACCCGTGGGCTCGAACACCGATACCTCCACAGGAACGCCTTCCTCGCCGATCGTGATATGCTCCGGTCGGATGCCGTAGGTAACGGCTCTTCCTTCATCCGCATTTGTGTCTGCCATCGGAAGGGTGATGCCCTGGTCGGTGACGACGACCTTCCTGCCGTCGCTTGTGGCTATGCGGCCCTGAAGGAAGTTCATCGATGGGCTGCCGATGAAGCCGGCGACGAAAAGGTTTACCGGGAAGTCGTAGAGATCGAGAGGCTTGCCGATCTGCTCGACCCTGCCGTCGCGCATCACCACGATCTTGTTGGCCATCGTCATGGCCTCGATCTGATCGTGCGTGACGTACACAGTCGTGGTCTTCAGCCGCTGGTGAAGCTCCTTGATTTCGACGCGCATGGTGACGCGAAGCTTGGCGTCCAGGTTCGACAATGGCTCGTCGAACAGGAAGACCTTCGGATCTCGGACGATGGCACGACCCATCGCCACGCGTTGACGCTGTCCGCCCGACAGTTGCTTCGGATAGCGGTCGAGATAACGCGTCAGGTCGAGGATCTCGGCCGCCTTGCCGACCTTCTCGTCGATCTCCGCCTTGGGACGCTTGGCCATCCTCAGCGGAAAGCCCATGTTCTCGGCGACCGTCTTGTGGGGATAGAGCGCGTAGCTCTGGAAGACCATCGCAATGTCACGCTCCTTTGGAGGAGCGTCGGTGACGACACGGCCGCCGATCCGGATGTCACCGCTGCTGACCGTCTCTAGCCCGGCGATCATCCGGAGCAGGGTGGATTTGCCGCAGCCGGATGGACCGACCAGCACGACGAATTCGCCGTCCTCGATGTCGACGCTGACGCCGTGCATGACCTGAAGAGAGCCATATTTCTTGGTGACGTCGCTAACCTGTACGTTTGCCAATGTCGTTCCCCCTAAAGCAGTGCAGCTTGTGACTTGATGTCGTTGACGGAATTCATCATCTCATCCCTTCCAGACGATGTAGGCGCCGAGGACTGCCGAGATCGCCGCCGCGAACCATACCGAAAGCCCGAACGGCTCGATGAACCGCATCCAGAACAGGGAGAGCGCGACCCAGATGACGATCGAGATGAAGAGCCGGTCGAACCAGTTCGTTTCGATCGGCAGAAACCCCGGCTTGCGTTCGTTATTTCCTGATTGAGACGTCATCGTTTCATCCTTTCACGGCGCCGAAGGTCAGGCCGGCGACGATGTGACGCTGCACCACCGAGAAGACGATGAGCGCCGGAACCAATGTCAGCATCGAGATCGCGGCCATGATGCCCCAGGCCGTCCCCGTCGTCGTCACATATTCCGACAAGCCGGTGGTGAGTGTCCGCGCATGGAAGTTGGTGAGCGTCGCCGCCAGCAGATATTCGTTCCACGCAAACACCCAGGTCAGGATCAGCGTCACCGCAAGTCCGGGCCGTGCCAAAGGAAAGATGATATCATAGAGGACGGTCCATGGGCTGGCGCCGTCCATATAGGCCGCCTCGTCCAATTCCTTCGGAATGCCTTCCACGGTCGGGCGCAGCGTCCAGATGGCGAAAGGAAGGTTGAAGGAGCAATAGACCAGGATCATGCCCAGCTTGGAATCGGCAAGCGAGAAGTCGCCGATCCTGTAGACCTGCGTCAGCAGCAGGAAAAGCGGCAGCAGGAAGACCGCTGGCGGCGCCATGCGGTTGGTGATCGTCCAGAAGAAGATGCTTTCCTTGCCGGCGAGGTCGAAGCGCGTCAGGGCGTAGCAGGCAAGAAAGCCGAGCGTGGTGACGAGCAGCGCGTTGCCTGACGAAATGATCAGCGAGTTGAGCATGTATCCGCGCAAGGTCGGATTGGTCAGCACGTCCTGGTAGTTCTTCCAGAAAAAGCTCCGGAGAATGACATCGGGCGTCGAGAACAGGTCGAAGGGCTGTTTCACCGATATGACGAAGAGCCAGTAGATCGGGAAAAGGGTCACGAAGCTTATCAAGGTCCACAGGAGGACCGGAAGCCAGGGATTTTTGGTCTTCATCACTTCAACCTCTCTTCACGCGGGGCGCAATCAAGCCGACGTAGAGCAGCCAGCAGACGACGATAGTGAGGTAGAGGACGATGACGGAGATCGCCGAACCGTAGCCGTAATTCGTCTTGGGAAAGACTTCCCTGAAGATATGGACGCCGATGTAGCGCGTCGATGAGCCCGGACCGCCTCCGGTCAGCATCAGGACTTCGTCGACGGTGCGCAGCGCGTCCATGAGCCTGATGAACACAGTGGCCAGCATGGCCGGGCGGATCAAGGGGAGCGTTATGTGCCAGAAGATCTGGCTCTTGCCGGCGCCGTCGATCTGCGCCTGCTCGAACGGGTCTGATGGAAGCGAGACGAGTGCGGCGATCAGCGAGAGGGTGACGAGCGGCGTCCAGTGCCAGATGTCCATGATGACAGTGACGGTGAAGGCCGCGACGGCGCTCTGGCCAATATTCAGATCGTACCCGAACCAGCTCCTGAGGAGATAGGGAATGATGCCGATGGACGGGGTGGTCATCAGCTTCCAGACTGAGCCGACGATGATGGGGGCCATGATCAGGGGCAGAGTATGGATCGTGCGAAACACCGCTTTTCCGGGAAAGTCCTTGAGCAGCGCCTGGGCGAGGATGTAGCCGAGGACCAGCTCCGACACGACCGCGAAGAAGACGAATGCCAGGGTTATGCCGAGCGATGCCAGGAACTGCGGGTCGAAGACGAGCCGCCGATAGTTCTCGGCCCAGTTGAAGATCATGCCCGGATTGGCCGCGAACGGGTTCCATGAATGGAAAGAGACCCAGAGGACGTAGATGAAAGGAAAGATCCCGAACAGTCCGAGGATCACTATGGTCGGTGACAGCAACAGCCACCCGAGCTTCTGCGAATGCATCGCCTATCCCCCATTGAACACTATGTGGACGTCCGCTCCATCACGGAGCGAAAGATGACGGGTCGTCGGAACGACCCGTCAGTTGGGGAGGATGTTTTATTTGCGATAACCGAGCGAGGTGAGCTCCTCTTCGGCCTTGGCCGCCATCTGGTCGAGGCCTTCATCGGGACCGATCTTGCCGGTCAGGATGTCGTAGAAGATGGGAGCGGTCGCTTCACGCACCTGAGCATGGAAGGGGTAGGGGGGAGCGCCGGCGAAGAGCTTACCCTCGTCCTTCAGCATCGTGTAGAAGCCGCCGAGCTTGACGTCCATCTCCTTCACCTTTGGATCGTCGAACGTCGCCGTGTTGGTGATGCGCGGTGCGGCGATGGCCCAATCGGGCTGCACTTCGTTCTGACCGATGAATTCGAGGAACAGCAGCGACGCTTCCTTGTTCTTGGACGTAACCGGCACGCCGAAGGCACCGCCATCATAGTAGCCGATATAGCCCTTTCCGGCTTTCGCGTCGTCCAGCACGCCCGGCTCGAGCGGCGGCAGAGCGAATCCGACCTGGCCGACCACCTTCGACTGCGCTGGATCGCTTGCGATCCACGCGGCATTCTCACCATAGATCAGTCCCTGGGCGACACGGCCCGCGGCGAAGGTCGTTGCGGTTTCCGTCCAGGTAGACTGCGTCGATTCCGGAGGAGCGATGTCGCGCAGGTGCAGCCAATACTTCAACGCCGCCTTCGCCTTGTCGCTGTTCATCGCGCCGCCATGTTCGACCGTCGCCGCATAGTTGTTCTTGGCGTCGATGCCCCAATTGTAGACGCCGAAGGTCGGCACGATGGACTCGAAGAATTCATACCACGACGCCGGATGGCCTGTATGTGCCTGGGCGGTCGTGCCCCAGAGCTCCATGCCATTGTCCTTGCCGTACTTCGTGAAGAAGTCGGCGATCTCAGTGTATTCCGCGTGTGTGGTCGCCGGCTTCAAGTCCTTGCCGGTTTCCTTCTTGAAGGCTTCCTTGATCTTCGGATCGTCGAAGAGGTCCTTGCGATAGAGATAGGTCTTCAGGAAGGCTTCCATCGGAACGCCGAAGAGATCGCCGCTCGCGTCCTTGAAGTAGTTGGCAAAGCTGGTGAAGTTCGCATCGTCGTAGGTCGGTGCCTTCAGATCCGGCTGGTCTTTCAGCGTCTTCGTGATGTCGACGAGGAAATTCCTGGCGAGATAAGAGTAGATGATGTCCTGCTCGATGTAGACCATGTCATAGATGCCGGTCTTGGCTTCCATGTCCTTGATGGCCTTGTCATACATCTGATCCCAGGACGTCGTCTCGATGTCGACCTTGATGCCGGTCTTCTTTTCGAATTCCGGAGCGAGCACGTTCCTGATGTAGTTCGATGGGGGCGTGCTTTCGGTGACGCCGTGCAGTGTCACGCCCTTGAATTTAGCTCCAGCGTCGGACCAGAAGTCAGCCCAGGCCGGCGACGCGGTAGTGGCGAGGCCGAGCGTCAGCGCAAGCGCGCTAGCCTTCAAAGCATAGTTCATTTTCAATCCTCCCAAATTGCAGCGAGATCATTTCGCCGGTGCATTGTGTAGGCCAAAAAAACTGCCAGCGCAACATTTGTTGTCTAAACATGCAAATCATCGATCTATCCCATTGATTTTTGCAGAAACTAATTTCCGGCAGAGAGTGGAATGCAATGGTGAGAAGCCTAAAATATTGCATCGCAAGGTAATTTTGCAAAGCAGCAAAAAAATTTCAACCAAAATTATTTGTTGTCTTGCCAAACTAAATGGCATAGCACTGTGCGCAGCCAAAGGCATTTTTTGGAGGAAAGGCTATGCGTCGATTGGGTATCCATTCATTTGTATGGACAGGCGGCCAAACGCAGGAAGGGCTGGAGATGGCCCTCAACAAGACGGCTGAACACGGATATCGCACCATCGAATTTGCCTATCTGCGCCCCGAGAAATTCAACCTCGATCGACTGGCAAAGCTTGCGCAGTCGCTTGACGTCGAGATTGGCGTGACGATGGGTCTGCCGCTCGACAAGGACGTATCGAGCGAGGATATGTCTGCGGTATCCGCTGGCAAGCAAACACTGGCCGACGCCGTTCGTGCGGTCCGTGATATCGGCGGCAACAAGCTCGGCGGGATTCTCTATTCCGCGCACACCAAGTACAATCGCCAGCCGACGAAGAAGGGCTGGGACAACAGCGTCGCTGCGATCGCCGCGACCGGCGAAGTCGCCAGGCAGGCGAACGTCGACCTCGTGCTGGAGGTTGTCAACCGGTTCGAGACAAACCTGCTGAATACCGCGGCGCAGGGGCTGAAGTTCATCGCCGAGACCGGATCGGAGCATGTTCGTCTCCACCTCGACACGTTCCATATGAACATCGAGGAAGCCAATCCGGCCGCCGCGATCCGTCTGGCCGGCGACAAGATCGGCTACTTCCACATCGGCGAGAGCAATCGCGGCTATCTTGGCGACGGCGTCATCAACTTCGATCTGATCTTCGACGCCCTGCTCGACATCGACTACAAGCGCGACGTCGTGTTCGAGAGCTTCTCGACGACGGTTGTCGACGAAGGCCTGTCGCTCGCCTGCGCGATCTGGCGCGACACCTGGGAGGATAATGATCCGCTTGCCGCGCACGCGAAGCGCTACATCGAGCTGAAATATGACGAGGCCAAGCGTCGCCGCGCCACAAACGCGCGGCCCTAATTATCCTTCTGACAGCCTGTTCCAGTGGTGTAAGGGTTGGGCCGACTGAAGGGAATTGAAATATGAACGACACCGTCTCCATCGGAAGTTCGCCGCGCAGGATCCGACAGAACAATATCGTCGCCGCCTTGCAGACGATCTACGCCCACCGAAGCCTCAGCCGGGCCGACCTGGCCCGGAAGCTCGGGATGAATCGCTCATCCTCGGGAGAGATCGTCGCCGAACTGACGGAAGGCGGGTTCGTGCAGGAGTCGGACGAGAGCGGCAAGCAGCGCTTGGAGCATTCCCGTGCCGGTCGTCCAGGCATCATGCTCGAACTGGTCCCCGATGCCGCATTCTTCGTTGGAATCGAGATTGGCGTTGAGCATATATCGGCTGCAGTTGTCGATCTCTCCGCCGACGTCCGGGCATGTCGGAAAATAGCGTTTGACACACCGTCTTCGACGGTGGAGGAGGCCGTGGCGCAGGGCGTTGAGCTGATTGTCAGTGCGATGGCGAAAGGGATGATCGGACGATGCAAGGGTCTCGGCATATCGGCGCCGGCCCACATCCGGCCGGACGGAATTGTCACCCTCGCACCCATCATCGGCTGGCGAGACGTGTCGTTGAAGGAGATTGGGCGATCCGCCTTCCCGGCAGCCGTGCCGATCGCGGTTGAAAACGACGCCAATGCTTTCGCGATCGGTGACAGCTATCGTCACGGTGCCGCAGGCGTCACCCTGTTCCTGCTGATGGAAACGGGCGTCGGCGGCGGCATCATGATCGATGGCAAGCTATTCCGTGGCGGCCACGGTCTGGCGGGGGAAATCGGCCACACCCTGGTGCCGGGAAGCGGCGGTCAGAAGTTTGAACAACTGATCGGCCGCGAGGTGCTCATCAGGCAGTATCGCGAGGCTGTTGGCCGTAAGCACGCTGATCTGCAGGAATTCCTCGGCGGCGTTCGTGACCGTGTCCCGGCCGCAGTCAATATCGCCGAAAGCTGGTCGCGCCATCTCGCATATGCATTGCTGCAGGCCTGTCGGCTGCTCGACCCGGACAGGATCGTGCTGGGTGGCTCCGTCGCATCCCTCTACCCGATGGTCGCCGCCCGCGTGGCGGTCCACATGTCGGAGGGCCAGAATATACCTTTCCCCACGCCTGAGATCGTCGTGGACGATGATGCGGAGTTCGGTTCCGCCTTCGGAGCGGCATGCATGTTGCACCAGCGCTTTCTGTCCTTGGAGAGCGAGGAGTTCGGCAGCGAGGACGGTGCGCCGGTCCAATCGGCGACGAGTTGACGACAAGAACTATCGAAAGCAGGATTGCAAATGACTTCAGTACTGGCTCCGGACCAGCTTGGTCCCACGGTTTGCGTAGGGGAGATCCTCGTCGAGATCGTCGCCACGACGGTGGGAGACGGGTTTCTCGAAGCCCAGCCGCTCGTCGGTCCGTTTGCGAGCGGGGCGCCGGCGATCTTCATCTCGCAGTGCGGCCGGCTGGGCGGCAAGGCCGCGATGGTCGGCGCCGTCGGCGATGACGATTTCGGTCGTGTCAATACCGATCGCCTCAAACGCGACGGCGTCGATGTTTCGACGATCTCGATCGATCCGGACTATCCCACGGGAAGCGCCTTTGTCCGCTACCGCAAGGATGGCTCCCGGGATTTCGTCTACAACATCGCCACATCAGCAGCTGCGCGCTTCGGCTGGTCTCAAGCGGTCGGCGTTCTCATCAATCGGAGCGGCCATCTTCACGTGATGGGCTCGGCGCTATCGGTCCCGAGTGCGCGCGCGGTGATCGACAAGGCGGTCGACATCGTCAAGGCACGCGGGGGAACGCTCTCGGTTGATCCTAATATTCGCAAGGAATTGAAGCTGGATGAGGACACCGAACGGCGGTTTTCCAAACTTGTTGCCGCCGCCGATCTGCTTCTGCCGTCGGGAGAGGAGCTTGAGCGTGCCGCAGGTATCGAAGGCGAGGCAGAAGCGATCCGCCGCTTGTTCGAGATGGGCGTCAAGGAGATCGTGCTGAAGCGCGGAGCCGAAGGCGCGACCTTTTTCGGCAGGCAAGGTGACCGCATCGACGCCCCGGCATTTGTCGTTCAAGAGGTCGACCCCACGGGCGCCGGCGACTGCTTCGGCGGTGCCTATCTCACCTGCCGGCGGCTCGGAATGTCTCCGCAGCAAGCTCTGACCTACGGCTCGGCCGCTGGCGCCCGCAACGTGACGGTCCTCGGTCCGATGGAAGGTGCCGGCACTCAGCAAGAACTCGATGCGTTCATCGCTTCAACGGAAAGGCGCCCGTGATGCAGGTGCATCTCAACGAACTGGCCAGGCTGAGGATCGAAGGCCACCCGAGAGGCGTGACCTCCGTATGCTCCGCCCATCCGATCGTGCTGCGCGCCGCGCTCCGACACGGACGGCAACACGAGAGCACCGTCCTGATCGAAGCGACCTGCAACCAGGTCAATCACCTTGGCGGCTACACCGGAATGACGCCAAGCGACTTCGCGTCTCTCGTGATGAAGATCGCGGCGGAGGAGGGGTGCCCCGAAAATCTCATCGTTCTCGGCGGGGATCATCTCGGCCCCAATCCTTGGCGCGACCGCCCGGCGGAAGAGGCGATGGCCGAGGCCGAGAAGATGGTTGCCGCCTATGTCGACGCCGGATTCCGCAAGATTCACCTCGATGCCTCGATGGGCTGCAAGGGTGAGCCGGTGGCGCTCGACGACGAAACCACCGCCCATCGCGCCGCCCGGCTTGCGGCGGTCGCCGAGGCGTCGGCGAAGAAGACCGGCGGCGCAATGCCGGCTTACGTCATCGGCACCGAAGTGCCGCCGCCAGGCGGGGCTGATCATGCCCTCACAACGATCGAGCCGACGGCTGCCGCAGCGGCGCTGAAGACGATCGAAGTCCACCGCCGGATCTTTGCGGAGGCAGGACTCGGCCAAGCGTTTGAACGGGCGATCGGGCTGGTCGTTCAGCCGGGCGTCGAATTCGGCAATCACAATGTGATCCTTTATGATCGCAGCAAGATAGACGCGCTGAAATCGGTGCTCACCGAGGAGCCGCAATTCGTGTTCGAGGCTCACTCGACGGATTATCAGGGGACCCGGCCCTTGACCGCGCTGGTGGAGGACGGCTTTCCCATTCTGAAGGTCGGTCCCGAGCTGACCTTCGTCCTGCGCGAGGCGCTCTACGCGCTGGATGCGATCGCTTCGGACCTCTTGCCCGATTACGGCCAGCGTCCGCTCTATGCGGCGATGGAAGCGCTGATGCTCGATCAGCCCGGCAATTGGAGCCACCACTACCACGGGACGAACGCCGAGATGCGCTGGCTGCGGCACTATTCGCTGTCTGACCGCATCCGCTATTATTGGGCGTCGGCTGTAGCTCAAGATGCCGTCCGGCGCCTGTGCGAGGCCCTTCGAGGGCAAACCGTACCGCTGCCATTGCTTTGGCAGCATTTGCCGGCCGCGCAGGATTTCGCAGATGCACCACTCGATCCGGAACAGGTTTTGATCTGGAGAGCGGCGAAGAGTCTCTCGGACTATCACGCCGCCTGCGGCGTCGGGAAAAATTGACAATCAGGATCAAGACAGGAGGAGAAATCGATGAACGAATTGAATGGGAAGATTGCGGCGGTCACGGGTGCTGCGTCCGGAATAGGACTCGCTTCGACGGAGGCGATGCTCGCCGCAGGCGCAACTGTTGTGCTGGTGGACCGCGATGAGAAGGCCCTTGAGAGAGTTTGCGACCGGCTTGGCGAGCGCGCTATTCCGCTCAAGATCAACTTGCTGGATCCGGGCGAGTGTGCGGGACTGCTCGAGGGTGTCCTGTCGAAGACCGGCAAACTCGACATCCTGCATGCCAATGCAGGCACCTATATCGGCGGCGACCTGATGGAAACCGACCTCGATACCATCGATCGAATGCTCAATCTCAACGTCAATGTCGTCATCAAGAACGTTCGAAATGTCATTCCGCACATGATCGAACGTGGCACCGGCGACATTGTCGTCACCAGCTCCGTCGCCGGACATTCGGCGATTCCGTGGGAACCGGTCTATTCGTCGTCGAAGTGGGCTATGACCTGCTTCGTCCAGACGATGCGACGCCAGCTTCTGAAAAATGGTATTCGTGTGGGGTCGGTTTCTCCGGGACCGGTGATCAGCGCTTTGCTTGCGGATTGGCCGGAGGAAAACCTTCGCAAGGCCAAGGAGGCCGGGGCTTTGATCGAGCCCAAGGAAGTCGCCGACGCGATCATCTTCATGCTGACCCGGCCGCGCAACGTCACCATCCGCGACATCGTGGTGCTCCCAAGCGCCTTTGACATCTGAAGGAGCCGAACATGAGTTACCAGGAGAAATTTCGCCTCGGCGGCGAACGTGCGGTGGTCACGGGCGGAGGGCGTGCGATCGGTCTCTGCTGCACCGAGGCGCTGGCGGAGGCGGGTGCTGCCGTCGTCGTCATCGAACGCAGCGAGGCCGACGCTGAGCAAGCGCTTGCGCTGCGCGACAGAGGCTACGACGTCGAAGTCCGGGTCGGCGACGTCACCGACGCGGCCCGAATGGACGCCATCGCAAGCGAGCTTGCCGATGGCGGCCGGCCGGCGACGATCCTCGTCAACAATGCCGGAATTGGCCAGAGTGGCGTTCCTGCGCAGGATCTCACCGACGCGGATTGGCTGCGCATGATGGACGTCAATCTCAACGGCGTCTTCTGGTGCTCGCGCGCCTTCGGTCGTCCCATGATTTCGATGAAACGGGGCGCCATCGTGAACCTCGGCTCGATGTCGGGGCACATCTGCAACCGGCCCCAGCCTCAGACGGCCTATAACGTCTCCAAGGCGGCAGTCCATCATCTCACGCGTTCGTTGGCCGCCGAGTGGGCACACCACGGCATCAGGGTAAATGCCGTCGCGCCCACCTATATCGAGACACCGATGGTGGTCGCCGTCGAAGCCAATCGCGAGCGTATTCCGCTCTGGCTCGCCGACACGCCGATGGCGAGGATGGGAACGCCGGAAGAGGTTGCAAGCGCCGTCCTCTTCCTTGCGTCGGGCGCCGCTAGCCTGATGACCGGGGCAATCGTCAACGTCGATGCAGGATTCACCTGCTGGTAGTCCTTCCCGGATGAGGTGCGAGCGGCGCCTCGTCCACAGCTGGAAACCGGTATGGAAACGTTACCACATTATCTTGACTCGCATTCCTGCTCCGTTTATCCAGATGTGGAAACGTTGCCATACTGGGAGGAAGCTTGATGAAATCCGCGCGGTTGAACCGACTTTTCGGCGTGTCTGGAAATTGTTTTGACGTTGCTATCGATCACGGCATGTTCAATGAACGGACTTTCCTCGCCGGCATCGAGAACATGAAGACTGCCATCGAGGTGATCGCGCAAGCGGCGCCGGATGCCATTCAGCTGCCGCCGGGGACGGCACCCATGCTGCAGGCTATTCCCGGCAAGCATCGTCCGGCATTGGTGCTGCGCACCGACATCGCCAACATCTATGGCAATCCCCTGCCGTCTCAGCTGTTTTCCGAAATGATCGACAGGGCGGTGGAGCAGGGCGTTGCGTTGGATGCCGCCTGTGTCGTCGTCAATCTCTTGATGCTGCCGGACCAGCCAGAAGTCTACCGCGCCTGCGTGCGCAATGTGAACAGCCTGAAGCGCGAATGCGAGATCTACGGCATGCCGCTGATGGTCGAGCCGCTCGTCATGCAGGACAATTCCAAGGGCGCCTACATGGTCGATGGCGCGATCGACAAGATCCTGCCGCTGGTGCGCCAGGCGGCCGAACTCGGCGCTGATATCATCAAGGCCGACCCGTGCGACAATGTCGAGGAATATCATCGCGTGGTCGAAATCGCCCAAGGCCTGCCGGTGCTCGTGCGCGGCGGCGGCCGCGTTTCGGATCAGGAAATCCTGATCCGCACCAAGCAGTTGATGGAGCAGGGCGCCCGTGGCATCGTCTATGGCCGCAACGTCATCCAGCATCACAATCCCGGCGGCATGACGCGGGCCTTGATGGCGATCGTCCATGACAAGGCTTCCGTCGAGCAAGCCTCGCTGCATATTGGCTGACGCGCGTCTGGGAGGACATGTCATGACGAAAATATTCCGCTTCGGCGTCATCGGCTGCGGTCTAATGGGGCGCGAGTTCGCGAGCGCTGCGGCGCGCTGGCTGCATCTGGCCGATGTGAAGGCGCGACCGGAAATCGTCGCCGTCTGCGATACCAACGCGACGCTGCTCGACTGGTTCAGGGATCATGTGCCGACCGTTCGCCAGTTCACCGCCGACTATAAGGAGCTTCTGGCCAATCCCGAGATCGATGCGGTCTATTGCGCAGTCCCGCATGTGCTGCACCAGCAATTCTACATCGACATCCTGAAGGCCGGAAAACATCTTCTCGGCGAAAAGCCCTTCGGCATGGACGCAGCGCAGAACCGGGAGATCATGGCTGTTCTCGCCGAGCATCCCGACCTCCTGGTCCGCTGCTCGTCGGAAATGCCTTTTTTCCCCGGCGCACAGAAGGTCATCGCCCTCGCAAAAAGCGGCGAGATGGGGGATATCCTCGAAGTCGAGGCGGGTTTCCTGCACTCTTCGGATATCGACCGGCAGAAGCCGATCAACTGGAAGCGCATGGCCGAGATCAATGGCGATTATGGCTGCATGGGCGATCTCGGCATGCACGTGCTGCACGTGCCGCTGCGTCTCGGCTGGCACCCGACGACCCTGCATGCGCAATTGGTCAAAAAGGTCACCGAACGCCCTGACGGCAAGGGCGGCATGCTGCCCTGCACCACCTGGGACAATGCCACGATCAGCAGCCGCGTGCGCACCGGCGATCAGGATTTCCCGATGGTACTGAAAACCTGGCGTATCGCGCCCGGCGAATCCAACACCTGGTACATCAGGGTTCTCGGCATGAAGAAAAGCGCATTCTTCAGCACGAAGTCGCCGCGCCAGTGGCAGTGGATGGATTATAGCGGCGGTGCGCAAGCCTGGAGCACCGAGGATCTCGGCTATGGCTCGCTGTTTCCAGCCATAACAGGCAAGATCTTCGAATTCGGGTTTGCCGACGCCATACAGCAGATGTGGGCGGCCTTCGTCGATGAGCTTGCCGGCGGCAATGCCAATGGTTTCGGCTGCGCGACCCCGGCGGAAGCGCAGGCGCATCATGCCGTCCTGACGGCAGCCCTCAAATCCGGCCGCGAGGACGTCGTGGTGCCGGTCGACTATGACGGGGCATCCGCCTGATGAAGCGCTCCGAGATCAACGCCGCGTTGCTGCAGGCAACCGAGACTCTCGAGCGTTGGCACTGGTCCCTGCCGGCATGGGGCTCTTGGACGGCGGCCGATTTTGCCGCTCATCCCGAGGCCTCAGCCTATTTGCGCGCCCATCAGCTGGGTTGGGATGTCACCGATTTCGGTTCGAACCGGTTCGCCGAATGCGGCCTCGTGCTGTTTTGCCTGCGCAATGGCATCGTTGATGTCAAGGG
The DNA here is from genome assembly GCF_004306515.1 of Rhizobium beringeri. Lineage (NCBI taxonomy): Bacteria > Pseudomonadati > Pseudomonadota > Alphaproteobacteria > Hyphomicrobiales > Rhizobiaceae > Rhizobium > Rhizobium beringeri. Next base: position 278,639 of record NZ_SILG01000001.1, read on the forward strand.
TGAGCGGACCTATGCCGAAAAGCTGCTCTTCGTTGGGGAAGGGCAGGTCACGCCGACGCATCGTCATGCGGCGAAGATGGAAGACATCATCAATCGCGCCGGCGGCGATCTCGTCATCGAATTCGCCGCAACCGATGCCGATGGCAATGTGCTGAAGGATGATGTGACGGTTCCGGTTGACGGGCTGCCGCGCCGGCTCGCTGCGTGGGAACCGCTGGTCCTCCAGCCTGGCCAGAGCGTGACGATCCGCACCGGGCTTTACCACCGCTTTTACGGCAGGAAAGCGGGCGGACCTGTCCTTGTCGGCGAGGTCAGCCAGGTCAACGACGACAACAGCGATAATTTCTTTCTGGAGCTGATCGGGCGCTTTGCCGCGATCGAGGAAGACGAGCCGCCGCTCAGACCCTTGTGGAACGAAGGGGGCAGCTGATGCGAGCCGGGGAGGAAGTTTGCGATCGCGACAGTCAGAAGCAGGGCGGCATCGTCTGCGCGGGAAACTTCATCGTCGATCGCGTCCACACCCTGTCCTATTGGCCCGAACAGGGCAACCTTGCGCATATCCTGCACCAGGATCTGGGCGTGGGGGGCGGGGCGGCCAATGTCGTCACCGATCTGGCCTCGCTTGGATTTCCAGGAAAGCTAGCGGCGGCGGGATGCATCGGCGCTGATCAGGACGGAGAAATCGTCAAGGCCCGCCTTGCACTTGCCGGCGTCGATGTCGGTGGGCTGACGGCGCTTGCCGACCGGGTGACGGCGCATACGCATGTCATGAATGTGCCCGGCCAGAACCGCACCTTCTTCTATCATGGCGGCGCCAACGATGCCGTCACGGATGAGCTTGTCTCACCCGCGGCCTTCGCCAAGGCCGGCTATCGGCTGTTCTATCTCGGTTACCTCATGCTGTTGCCGGGTCTCGACCGAATTGGCCCCGATGGTCGTTCGGGAGCGTCGCGCCTGCTGGAAGCGGCGCGCCGCGTCGGGCTTACGACCTGCGTGGATTTCGTATCGAGCGAAGACCCGGAATTTGCGGCCAAGGTCGGCGTCGCTCTGCCCTTCTGCGATTATCTGATCATCAACGAGATGGAGGCGGGTCGGGCAACCGGCGTTATCGTTCGCGATGCGAAGGGAGATTTGATCGAGGCGGGGCTTTTGGAAGCGGGCGAGCGCCTGCTTGCCGCAGGCGTCACCAAAGGCGCGGTCATCCATGCGCCGGAAATCTGCTTCTGGTTTGCATCAGGCGCTTCGCCGATCATGACGCGTTCACGACCCGTCAATCCCGATGACATCGTCAGTACCGTCGGCGCAGGAGACGCCTTCTGTGCCGCCGTGCTCTACGGCCTGCATGAGAACTGGCCGGTCGAGCATATCTGCGCCGTCGCCCATGCTGCGGCTGCGCATTGCCTCGCGGGTGCGACGGCCACCGATGGCATCCCCACCATGTCCGTCCTTCTTCGGGAGACGAACCCGCAATCCGCTTAGCCCATTGGCGCCGCCTCAGGAGAGCGGCTCCGATCAGCGTTCAGTCAAGGGAGGAGCAAATATGAAACTATTCATTATGGCAGCCGCGCACGGCACCTTTGCCGATTTAAGTGCGACCGGGGAGGCAGTGCGATGACATATGCGGAAACGGCGCGGCTCTCCGGCAAGGTGGCATTGGTCACAGGAGGAGCGAGCGGCATCGGCAAGGCGGTATGCGAACGTTTCGCCGCCGAAGGCGCCAGGGTTGTCGTGGCGGATCTCGACGGTGAACGATGCACACGGGTGGCGGAAGCGATCGGTCCTCAGGCCTGGGGTGTCGCGCTTGATGTGACCAGCCAGGACAGCATCGAAGAAGCTGCGCGCTTCACTATATCAACCGCCGGCAAGATCGACATCCTGGTCAATGCCGCAGGCATTTACGAGGTCGAGTCCATTCTGGAAATATCCCGCGAGCGCACCGCTAAGGTATTTCAGGTCAACATCGAAGGCCTGATCTTCATGACGCAGGCCGTTGCCCGGCACATGGTGGAGAGAGGGGAAGGTGGACGCATCATCAACTTCTCGTCCCAGGCTGGGCGTCGGGGCGAAGGACCGGCCGTGGCCTACTGCGCTTCCAAGGCGGCCGTCATCAGCATTACGCAAAGCTGCGCTCTGGAGCTGATCCGTTATGGCATCAACGTCAACGCCATCGCTCCCGGCGTCGTCGATACGCCGATGTGGGACGTCGTCGATGCAAAGCTCGGCAGCCGGGAAGGTTTGAAACCCGGTGACGTCAAGCGCCGCGTGGCAGCCGCCGTTCCGGCCGGACGATTTGGCGCCCCCCACGAACAAGCTGCCATGGCCGCCTTCCTGGCCGGGCCGGATGCAGCATACATCGTGGCGCAGTGCTACAATGTCGATGGCGGCAATGTCATGAGCTGAGCGCTTGAGCCGTGCCCGGGATGGTCGATGCCGTGTGGCGCGCCATCCCGCAAGGCGGCTTCATCAGCACGATAGGCAATCGAACTTGAGGTCTGGAGGAGTGGAATGAGGGCTGTACGCTTGGAGTCGATCGGGTCTTTGACCATGCGCAGCGTTGAGAAGCCGGTTGCCGGGCCGGGCGAGCTGCTTGTCCGGGTGGCAGTCGCCGGCATCTGTGGTTCCGATCGCCACATGTACAAGGGCGAGTATCCGACAGCGATCCCCGTGACGCTGGGCCACGAATTCTGCGGCATCGTCGAAGGGATCGGCGATGGGGTGACCAGGTTTACCGGCGGTGAGCTGGTAACGGTGGACCCGAACATCTCCTGCGGCACCTGTCGGGCTTGCGCGCAGGCGCGGCCGAACTTGTGCGAGAGCCTGACCGCCATCGGAGTGACACGGGATGGCGGCTTTGCAGAATACGTGGCGGTGCCGCACGCGCAAGCCATCATGCTGCCGGCCGACCTCGATCCCGTTCACGGCGCCTTCAGTGAACCGCTGGCCTGCTGTATCCACGCCATCGACAAGGCAAAGATCCGTCCGGGCGACAGCGTCGCTATCCTTGGCGGGGGAGTGATTGGCCTGCTCATGGTGCAGCTGGCCCGCCTGGCTGGGGCAGGCGAGATCATTTTGATTACGCGGCAGCAATCGAGACGCCAAACCGCTCTGCGCCTGGGGGCCACGCACGCCTTCGACCCGGTCTCTTCTGATACAATCGCTTCCGTTCGAGAGATCACTAAAGGCGGCGCAGACGTGGTCATCGAGTGCGCCGGCGTCAGCGAGACGCTTCAAACCGGTCTGAAAATGGCGCGGCGCGGGGGCACCTTCGTGCTTTTTGGGGTGACGCCGTCCGGTGTCGAAGTGCCGGTTTTGCCCTTCGATCTGCTCGTGAACGAAGTCGATATCAGGCCGGCCTACCTCAATCCCTTCACCCATTCGCGCGCTGCGGCAATGGTCGCGAGCGGGGTGTTGGAGCTGGACGCATTGGTCACCAAAACCATAGGTCTCGAGGAGGTCTCCGACGTGGTGGGCAACGCGCCACTACCAGGCGAGATCAAGGTCATCGTCCGGCCCTAGCTTGGGCGCCCCCAGCTCCACCTGCCGGGCCTCTCTGATCCGCACCACCTGCTCAGCGGCGGACGGGGCCGGTGGAATCGCGCTCGATCAGCGTGACCGGCACTTTTACGATCGCCCCTTGCCGAGATTCGCCCCCTGTTTGGTGCGCCTCGATCAGCGCTTCCAGCAGCCGTGCTGCCTGCTGCCCGACGTCGCGGATCGGCTGTGCGACCGTTGTCAGCCTTGGAAAGACGTAGGCTGCCTCCGGCAGATCATCGAAGCCCACGACTGAATAGTCGTTTGGAACGGAAAACCCGCGATCCTGGATGGCATGGATTGCGGCAATCGCTGAAACGTCGGTCGTGCCGATGATCGCGGTGATATCAGGCCGAGACGCCAGCAATTCCCGCGCCAGCCGGTAGGTCTCGGCAAAGCTGTGCTCTTCCGCCATCGCCACGATGGCGGGCGCGATGGCGTCTTTCGCCATCTCGGCGGTGATGCCTTGCAGGCGAAGCTGGATAGGCTGGCTGTGTGCCGGCGCGCCGACGATGGCAATCGCCCGGTGCCCGAGATCGATCAGATGGCGCGCCATCAGCCGTCCACCTTCCTCGTGATCGGCCATGACAGCGTCGTCGGCGATGCCGCTCAGCTCGCGGTCAATGGCGATGATTGGAATGTGAGCATCACGCAGCACTCCGAAATGCTCGGTGCTGCCGAAGGCGCTCGCCACGATGACGCCGTCGACGCGCTGGGCAAGCAGCATGGAGATGTAGCGCACCTCATGGTCCATATTTTCCGCCGTGCTGCAGATCAGCGTCTGATAGCCGTGCTGAAACAGTTCCTGTTCGATGGCATGCGCCAGGATGCCGAAGAAAGGCACTTCAATCGACGGCAGCATCAGTCCGATCATCCGGCTTGGTGCACCGCGCAGCATACGGGCACCCTTGCTGGGCGTGTAGTTCAGCGTTCGGATAGCCGCCTCGACCCGCTCCCTGAGCTCAGGTGAGGCATAGCCGCTGTTGTTGAGCACGCGCGAGACCGAAGAGACCGATGTTCCTGCAAGTTTAGCGATATGTCTGATGCTGGTCGTCACGTGCTCGCATTTCTTTCTCTACAGCGCCGCGCGTCTTTTCAGACGCGCATAGGAGGCTAGCACAGGAGTGGTCGAACATTCATGAGACGGGCTGCTGAAGTTCACTTCCATTTCATCATCCACTAGATCACTAGCGGGACGCTGCATCAAGCGCAGGCCCCCGTCCATGCCTCAGCGAAGACACGTCCACGTCCCGAATATTTTGGCGATCACTTTCCCATTTTCGCGTCGTAGCTGCCCATGGACAGTTCTTTGCTCGTCAGAAAAATCAATAAGGTCGAAGAAAACGCTCTCATTTTGTTCGATATTTCCAAGGAAGAAGACGTCCTTTCGGACGAGCGACCCCTTGCGGGGAAACCAATTTTCCAATGCGCGATCGGCCAATGCCTGATACTCGGCAAAGTAAAATAGTCCCGCCCCGTTGAACTCCTGGGAGGCGCTGGGATCAAACCGAAAGGTTCGGAGCGCTTTGTTGGCGGGGACGGGAAACCCGAAAGGTGTTGCTAACCGCCCATTCCGGATGTCTGCAGCATTCTGGGCGAGAAGGCTGGGCTGGAACCGCTGTCCCTGCGGCTCAGGCAACGTTACACGGGCTATCGAGTGATTGTTGTCTTTGATCGTTCTGTGAACGAAGGTTGAGATGAGTTCGACCGCGCCGACGCTTCGTCCGTGGATAGACAACTCGTGTCGGGTCGAAGTCCGGGTTCGCGAGACTGCGGACAGTCTCGAATGAATGGTCAAAATGTCGTTCGCCTGCACCATGTCGAAACGTGCATCCGTCAGTGACGTTGCACAGATCGCGGCATAGGCCTCTTCTCCATTCGCCGTTCTGAAATCCGCATTGTCGAGCCCGAGATGACACGCAAGCATTAGCCAGTGACGATGGCCGAGTTCCTTCATCAGCCAGGTCTCCGATAGCCCGTTTCCATTCAGATGCGGCATGCCCAGCAGTATATGCGGATCAAGAGCACGTTCCATCAGGTCGCGTGCCGAAGGTCCTGCGGGCGGAAAATCGAGAAGGGCCGCGCTCATGATCAGGCGCTGACCGATTGCTTGAGAGACGATGTCTGTGCCGAAAGTCCAGCTGCGAGATGCCCGACCACATGTTCGGCATCCCTGCCGACGCTGAGGAACCGGCCCGAGCCCCAGGTCCAGAGCCAGGGAAGTCCCAGCACGTAGACGCCATCGACGGCGGTGACGCCGCGGCGATGAACAGGATAGGCGTTGCCGTCGAAGATCGGCAGGCCGACGAAGGACCAATCCGGGCTGAATCCCGTGGCCCAGATGACGGAGGTAATCCCCTCCGCCTTCAGGTCGAGTTCGGCAATCTCCGCCTCAGGCTCCCAGACAGGGACATAGGGGGATCCGGCCGGAGCATCGATGCCTTTTTCGGCGATGTGCCGGTCAATCAGGGCATTGATGCCGTTATAGACACGGTCGGCGCCGTCGAGATTGGCCTTCAGGTTCGGCTCGAACAGCATCCGGCCGGCGGCGACGCCGGACATGCGGCCGTATAGCGCCATGCCTTCCAGCGCGAACTTGCGCAGATCGATATCGCGTCCGCCGTCGCGTCCTGTCAGGTAATGGTTGGTGTCGTGCTTCTTCTTCGTCATGCCATCATGTTCGACCGTGATGTCGTACTGGCCGATATCGGAAAGCCAGTCGACCACCTCGCGACCGCGATAGAACCGGGCGCAACGCGGCGCGTTGCCGGTGACGAGATGCACCTTGCGGCCGGCAAGATGCAGATCCTCTGCAATCTGGCAGCCGGACTGGCCGGAACCGACCACGATGACGCCGCCGTCCGGCAGGTGGTAGGCATTGCGATAGGCGGCGGTGTGGATCTGCATGATGTCCTCGGGCAGGCGCTCGGCCGCACGCGGAATGGCCGGATCTGCATAGAGGCTGGTGGCGATCACTACGGCATCGGCGGTCACCGCGCCAGCCGAGGTCTCGAGCCGAAAGAGGTCGCCATGCTTTTCGAGCGACGTCACGCTGGTTTGCTCGAAGACCGGCGCCTCGACCTTTTTCACAAAGCGATCGACATAGGCGAGTATCTCGTCCTTGACCATAAAACCGTGCGGGTCCGCGCCGTCATAGGGATGATCGGGAAGCTGGCATTGCCAGTTCGGCGTCACCAGGCAGAAGGCGTCCCAGCGTTCGTTCTTCCATTTATGCGCAACGGTCTTCTTCTCGAAGACCACGTGATCAATGCCGTGCCTCTTCAGATGGTGAGAGGCCGAGAGCCCGGCCTGGCCGCCGCCGATGACAACCGCGCTGTAATGGCTCTTGAGGGATGGTGTGGTCATGATGAGTCCTTTCAAAGGATGAAGCTTTCGCAGCGGACTTCGGCCTCTGCGTCGGTGAGATAGGGAGTGGCGGCTTGTTCGATGCGCGACAGCTGACCGAGCGCCAGCGAGCAGGGATAGCCGTATTTCGCCTTGACCCTGTCGCTGGCGATGGTCAGTGCCGTGCGGCTGCGATCAAGAAAGTCGGACAGCGGATAGCTTTGGCCTTCGGCGAAATAGTCCCTGATCACCAGGGAGGGCGAGTAACAGGTTTCCTTGCGGCCATCCGGCCAGGCAATGACGAACCGCATTTCAGGCATGATCGGGCTCCAGCAGCGTGTGATAGCGCGCAAGATGGGCCGTTGCGGTTTGGTGCCAGCCATGGCGGGCGGCAACCGCGAGACCACGGGGAATGATCTGCTCGCGGATCGGGGCGACCAGCGCCAGCGCCATGCCTTCGGCAATGGAGACCGGATGACGCGGATCGCACCAGATCGCATCGCCAGGACCCAGATATTCGGTGAAGGGCGCAATCGAGGATGTCACGACCGGAATGCCGCTGGCCATGGCTTCCAGAACGACGAGGCCAAAGCCCTCCTTGAGCGAAGGGAACACCAGCGCATCCGCCAACCGGTAGAGGCTCGGCATATCGGCATCCGCGATCGCACCGGTGATATGCACCGCTGCGGCGTCCCGATCGAGGCAGGCGAGGCAAGAACGGAACTCCTCCTGATAGTCGCCATGGTCCAGAAGAGAGGCGCCGCCGGCAATGACAAGCTGGGCATCCAGCCGGATGGCGCGGACCTGACGAAAGGCTTCGAGAATACCAAGGGTGTTCTTTCGCGCCTCGATGCCGCCGACACTGAGGAAGATCGGCCCGCTTCCCAGCTGCAGCCTGTCGCGCAGAGCGACCTGCTCGCCGCTCCAGGCAGGCGAGAAGCGGTTGGTGTCGACGCCATTGCCGACTACCACCGCATCAATGCCGCGATCATTTCTCAGCTTGTCCTGCCAGAGGCGGCTGACGGCGAAGAAGATATCGGCCGCGTCGATCGCGCGATCTTGCAAGGTCATCAGACGCGGATCGGCGAACTGGTCAATGTGGTGGACAGTGCGGGCAAAATTCGGGATCAGGCCCTCCAGCTTGAGGGTTGCCAGCGCATTGCCGGAAATGCCGTCATGGGCGTGGAACAGGTCGAAGCCATTGGTTCCGGTTCTCCGGAAATAACCGACATAATCGGCAATCCGCTGCTCGACCATTTGCGTCATGTCCGCGGGTGCTGGCGGCACGGCAATGCAGGCGGTGCTGCAGGAGGGTTGACGAAAGAAGCCCACCCCCTTGGCATCGGGCGCATGCAGGACCACCTCATGACCAAGCGAGCTCAGCGCTTCCGAAAGCTGCATGGCATGAACCACGCCGCCACGCGGGTTGGTGGAATGGGTCAGCATGGCAATGCGCAGGGTTCGGTGCGACGGGAGGCTCATGCGGCGACATCCTGCCGACCGAGCTGCAGCAGGGGTGTTTCGGCATGATCGCGCACCACTGCACGGCTCTCGCCATCGACCAGTGCGACCTCGCCACCAGCCACGACTGCGCCGATGACCGCAGCGTTGATGCCGCGCGCGGTGAAGCGGGTGACGACATCGGCCGCCTGTTCCGGCGCGACCGAGAGCAGATAGCCGAAGCTCGGAAAGGTGACGAGCCAGCGGTCGAGGCTCACACCGGCGGGCAGGGGAATGGCGGTGACGTCGATATCGATGCCGACATGCGAACATTCGGCCAGCATGATGGCCGTGCCGATGATGCCGCCCTGGCTGATATCCTTCGCAGACAGCGCGAGCCCCGCCTCGGCGATCTCGGGCAGCAGCTCGAGGTCGCCGCGCAGGCGCGCCGGCGCGGCATCGGTGGCGGCTTCCCAGTTGTTGAAGGGTTCGCGGTAACGGCCGCGATGGTCGATCGTCGCAACCAGCACATCGCCGGGCTTTGCATCGAAGCTCGTCAGCAGCGTCTTGGCACGACCGAGAATGGCGACCGACAATTGGCCGCGTTCGCTGCGGATATTGGTGTGCCCGCCGACGATCGGCACGCCAAAAGCGCTGGATGCCGCCCGCATTCCTTCGAGAACGGGTGTCGCGCCAGTCTCGCCATTGGCCCAGACGGCATCAACCACGGCGATTGGCCGGCCGCCCATGGCAGCGACGTCGGAGATATTGACCATGACGCCGCACCAGCCGGCGAACCAGGGGTCGGCGGCGACGAACTCGTTCATGAACCCTTCGATGGCAAAAAGCAGATAACCGTCGCCATCGGGCAGCGCGGCGCAATCGTCGCCGACGGCAATCTGCTGCCCCTGCAGGCCGAGCCTTGCCGCGATCGTGCCGATATCCTGCTTGGCGGCGATGCCGCTGCTGGCCGAAAGTTTTGCCGCCAGGCTCTTGATGTCGATCGCGACCATCCTCACGCCGCCTTTCTGGAAAGGGCGGTGAAGCCAGCCTCGGGTGTGGCGCAGGGCGGATAATAGGCAAGGTCGGCCTTCATCCTGAGATGCGGCTTGCCGTAGACCTCGAATTCCTCGATCACATCCCAGTGCATCCTGCGGAACAGCAGACCGTTCTGAACCTGCACATTGGCGAGGAACGTGTGGCATCCGATCGCATTGGCGGAGGACACGGCGAGCTTGATCAGGGTCGCCCCCAGGGCGCCGATCTTGCGGAAATCCGGATGGACCGCCAGCCGCGAGCCCCACCAGAGACCGGGTTCGGCCTGATGGATGCGCACCGTTCCGACCAGCTGGTCGGCGGCAATGCCGAGCATGGAGAGAGCCACGATCGGGATGGCGTGATCGTCGATCGCGTCGCGGTCATCGCCTTCGAAGATCCGCTGTTCCTCGCAGAAGACGGCACGGCGCAGCGCATGCGCTTGGCTGCGCTCCCAGGCGGAGGTCGCGAACTTCACCTGGAATTCGCTCGAGCGATAGGGAGCAAAGGCTTCGAGCATCATTTGGTGAGCATCCTTTCATAGGTGGAAAGGGCGGAGCAGGCGCCGCATTTGCCGCAGCCGGCCTTGATGTCGACGGCCTTCAAGCCACTGGCGACGAGCATCCTGGACAAGGGTCCGAGGATCGAGTGCATGAAGTCGGGCCTCGGCGCCGGGTGGCTTTCGAGCGGCGTGCCGGAGATCGGTACGAAGGGCACGACGAAGGGATAGACACCGAGCGCAACCAGCTTTTCGCAGATGTCCAGAATGGCTTCACGGCTGTCGCCGAGCCCCGCCAGAATATAGGTCGAGACCTGGCCGCGCCCGAAGACCTCCACTGCAGCCTTGAACGAGGCCATGTATTTGCCGATCGAGACCTGCGCCTTGCCCGGCATGATGCGGGCACGGACCTCCGGCGTCACGGCCTCCAGATGCATGCCCAGGGCATCGACGCCGGCCTCTTTCATCCGGGTGAACCATAGATCGTCTTCCGGCGGCTCGCATTGCGCCTGGATGGGAATATTGACGGCCGCCTTGATGGCCCGGGCGCTGTCGGCGAGGATCGCAGCACCGCGGTCGTCGCCCTTCGGCGTGCCGGTGGTCATCACCATATGTTTGACGCTGTCCAGTTCGACGGCCGCCTTGGCGACTTCCGCGAGCTGCTCCGGCGTCTTGTGGGCGATGGTACGGCCGGCTGCCAGCGATTGTCCGATGGCGCAGAACTGACAGGTCTTGGTGCGGCTCTGATAGCGGATGCAGGTCTGCAGCACGGTCGTGGCGAGCACGTCCTTGCCGTGCAGAACGGCGATCTGCGAATAGGGAATGCCGTCGGCGGTCGAGCGCTCGTAGAAGCGCGGGCGCAGGGGAAAGGAAACCTCGCCCAGCACCGTGCCGTCCCGGCTGATACGGCTGCGGCCCATCTCGTCCGGCTTTTCCACCAGATAGGGGCTCTCGAACGCAGGTGCGGTGTGAACCGGCACCATCACCGTCATGCCGTCAATGGTCAGTGCCTTGTGGTCGGAAGGTCCGGCCCCGCCGCGGCGGCTTTCATGTCCGGCCTTGGGGTCAACGAGCCGGGCTCCGTAGGACTGCAATTCGTTGATCAGAATCTCGGTCGGCAGACGTGTCGTATTCTCCATCGGAAAGGGTCCTTGCTTCGGCTGTGGGGAGGGATGGCTGGGTGGTGGTGACCATCGGCACCGTGGCGCGGCCATCCATGACAAGATGCAGCAGCTCGGGCCGGGCATAATGGCCGACCGAATCCATCATTCGCTTGCGTTTGACGATCAGGCTCATGTCGAGATCGGCGATCAGGATGCCTTCGCCTTCTGTGAGCGGCGGCACGACGTGTTTGCCTTCGGGCGAGATGATCGCAGTCATGCAGCCGCCGCGAAGGGCCTTCTGCAGGCCGGCGTCGGACGTGATGGAGGCGATCTGCTCGTCGGTCAGCCAGCCTGTGGCATTGATCACGAAGCAACCGCTTTCCAGCGCGTGGTGGCGGATGGTGACCTCCATCTGGTCGGCAAAAATCGGCCCGACCATCGAGCCCGGAAACTGGGCGATATGGATGTCCTCGTGCTGTGCCATCAGGGCGTAGCGGGCCAGAGGATTGTAATGCTCCCAGCAGGCCAGCGCCCCAAGCCGTCCGACGGCGCTATCGACCACCTTCAGGCCGGAGGCGTCGCCCTGGCCCCAGATCATTCGCTCATGAAAAGTCGGGGTGATCTTGCGACGCTTGAGGATGAGCGTGCCATCGGCATCAAACAGCAGTTGGGCATTATAGAGCGATCCGTGGTCACGCTCGTTGACGCCAAGCGCCACGACGATGCCATGCTCGCGGGCGGCTGCCGAGACGGCATCGGTGGCGGCACTCGGCACCGTGACGGCTTCCTCGTAAAGTCGCACATGCTCCTTGCCGGAGAGAACGGGCGGCAGCACGAAAGAAAAATAGGGGTACCAGGGGACGAAGGTTTCGGGAAAGACGATCAGCTCGGCGCCTTTGGCCGCCGCTTCACGAATTGCATCCAGCACGCGGGCCAATGTTTTCTCGCGCGAGGTCAGATCCGGCGCGATCTGCGCGGCGGCAACCCGGACGCTCGGTTTTTTCTCCATGACGAAATCCTCGATTGACGGGTGGGGAGGCGAAGCGCCAAGGCTCCGCCCTTATTCTTTGGGGCGCTTGCTGCTCAGAGCGTCCAGGTATCAAGGATGAAGGCGCCGTCGCGGCGATGGATCAGGATCAGGTCGAGAACGTCGAGCGGACTGATCGGCGTGATGCCGGGGATCAGCGCGCCTTCGCCATGGCCGTAAAGCGCCTGAAGGGCAAACCGGCAGGCATAGACCTTGCCGCCTTCTTCCATGAACTTGACGATCTGGTTGTTGAAATTCAGATGGCCGGGAAAGGCCTCCGCGCCGAGCGTCGGAAAACCGCGCTGGACGCCGAGCGTGACGCCCGGGCCATAGAGAAGGACCGAGGTCTCGAACCCCTTCCGCTTCAGGCGCGTCGCCTGCAGCAGGTTGACGAATCCGATCGATCCTTCGAAGGCCACAGTATGGAAGGTGACGAGGGCTTTTTCGCCTTCGCCGGCCTGTACGTCTTCGAAAACCTTGTCCTCGTAATCGACAAGAAAGTCGCCTTTTTGATTGGCTGGCTTGGTCACTGCGGGCATGGATGGCTCCTTGATTGAAATCCGATCCCCATCCGGGGAGCATCCATCCAATTGCAAGCGCTATGCCAGATTGATTATGCACAAATAGCCGTCAAATGTACCAATAATGCAGTCAATTATGCTATCAATTTTCAGAATGAAATTCTAGAGCTGATTTTCTGTGCGACGGAATGCAAAAATCGAATGCACGAAAGCCCAAATCAGATGCATCCAATTGGGCGTCAATCATTGGGAGGAGCCATGATATTTGAGCAGCACGAGCCTCTGTCACCTGTTTACGCCGGGGCCTTGGGAAGGGCTGCCTAGACTCGCGGCCGCTTTCTGGTGTCGGCCGCAATGGCAATGGATGCGGCGCGTATCCAAAGGAAGATTTGCGGCAAGATGACATATGACATCAATCGGAAAGATCTAGCTATATTGAATGCAATCAATTAATGCAGTTGGATGTATGTGTAAGACCGTTCGCAGGGCCGCCAACGGAGTCGCGGCCCTTATCGATGAGGCGGCCGTAGACGTATCAAAGTAAGAACAAGGCGCTTGTGGTGGGGGTGTGAGAATAAGCGCACCCCTGCTTTCACGTCTTGCATGCTCCGGCTTCGAGCACATGTGCGCCACAACGAAATTGTTCGGATGCCTGGCTATCCGGCATTGATCGACAAGGTTCACCTTGAAAGCTACAGGATAGACCCGATCGATAGCAGCACGTTGAGCGGACACTGATGAACGACACTGTCCTCCTTTTTCACGGCATTGCCCGGACGAAAAAAAGCATGGAGAAGCTCGCCAGCTTTTTGTCCGGCCACGGTTATCGGGTTGTGAACGTCGGTTACCCCTCCACCCGGTTTTCGATCAGCGACCTCGTCGACATCATTCGACCGGAGATCGACGACGCCGTGAAGAAAGCAGGCGATGGCCGGGTCCATTTCGTCGGTTATTCGATGGGTGGCCTGGTCATCCGCGCTTTTCTCAAGAGCTATCGCCCAGCCAAGCTGGGGAGAGTGGTCATGGTCGGAACGCCGAACAACGGCAGTCAGATTGCCGATTTCCTCAAGAGCTGGCCACTATACAGGAAGGTCTATGGACCGGCAGGACAGCAGTTGATTACCGATCAAACCGCCATGACCGAGCTGTTCGGCACGGTCGATTACGAACTTGGCATCATCGCAGGGAACCGGACCATTGACCCGGTCTCTTCGCTTATCATTGGCCTCAGGGTTCCGAATGATGGGAAGGTTTCGGTGGAGAGCACCCGTCTTGACGGCGCGGCAGCGCATATCGTCATTCCGGCAAACCACACGTTCTTGCCCGTCAACAGGACGATGTGGAGCCAAGCCCTGTCGTTTCTGAAAGATGGGCGGTTTACAAGCTGAATTTCCAAATATTCAAACATCCGCCACATGCCCTCTGCTTAATTCCCCGCGGCACCCGTATCGAAGGAAATGCAATGACCGCCATCCTGCGAAAGAAAGTTCACGGCGCGTCTACACGCGGACAGGTCATCGATGGTGCGCCCGATGTCGGCGTCGCCTATCAGGTGTTTTCCGATACGGTGATCGAAGACGTTATCGTCAAGAACTCTCCTCGAGGCTTTAAATTTCACAATGGCAAGAATCTCACCGTCAGGCGCTGTGAAACGGAGAATGTGAACGGCGACGGCATTTACCTGACGAAGACGACGCACGTGTTGCTGGAGAATAATCGCATCGGCGCAGCCCCGGGCGAGGGAGCAGACTGCTGCCAGTTCGCCTATCAAAACAGCGACGACAATATCAGCTCCGATATCGTGATCCGCGGCAACCTCTTCCTGCAGTCGCCGGCGAGCGCATCGAACAAGGGCGCGCTGGTCTGCGACAAAACTCGGAAATACCTGGTCGAGTACAATTTCATCGGCGGCAAGAATTTCTCCTTTTCGTCGATCGGGGATGACGCCGTGGTGCGCAGCAACATCATGCGCGATGGCAGGATGAATGACTATTCCTTCGGCTACGGCATTGGCGACAAGGCCGACCACGCCGGCCATCACATTTATGACAACTGGATCGAGAACGCCAATCGTGGCGTCAGCCTGAGCGGGTTTTCGGATCAGGAGCTGGCATTTCGCAAAGACATCGATATCCACGACAACGTCATTAGCCAATGTGACATCGCGTTCTTCGCCAACCGTCGGTGGTCCGGCAGCTTTCGGCGCAACATATTTCTGCGGTGCGAACAAGACATCGTTCTCAAGGGAAACGGCAAAGCGACTGCGGGTGATATCGATGGCAACTATCGCAACGATGGCAGCTTTCTGAATGTCACCCCGCCGCCGCTTCGCTTGAAGCCTGACGGCAAGGCTTCCGTTTCCTCCGGCGAATGGACATCCGAGCCCGACGAAATCCGCATCCAGTGGCGTGACAAGGGGATCGATATCCCAGGCGCCAACCGGCCCTCGATCGCGGTTGAGCCTGGCATGGAATTGTCATGCGTCTTGCTGGCCCGCAAGGAGCAGAATTGGATGCTGGCGATCGCCGAGACTGCCTATGACGACTTCACACCCCGCGCCTGGCAGGAACACAGGCTGCCTTGGCAGAAGCGCTATCTCTCGATTTAAGCGGTGCAACGGGGACCAGGATCGCGCCTAAATCAGGATCGACGCCAGCCAAGCCTCATGGCCTTTCCAGCGCTGAGCGCTTTGCGAACAGGTTCATCGTAGAGGCGGGTGACGATAATGGCCAATAGGACGATCAGCGGAAGAACGATGGCAAAGATCGCCCAAGCCGGCGGTTGCCCCAGGCCAGTGGCTTTCCAGGCTCCCAACAACAAGCCCAGCAACGGAACATGAATTGCATAGAGCGCGTAAGACGCCTCTCCCGCAATAAGAAGCGGTTGTCGCAGCACGCCATCGAAGTTGGCTGTGTAAAGGACAAGCACCGCGATAGGAAATAAAGCGGTGATGACAATCAGGTCCTTTATGCCAACCAAGGCGGCTGGCGCCTGGAAGACGAGAAGAGCAGTCGCGACGACGATTGTTGTCACTGCGGCTGCTTTTCCGATGCCTGAAGGGGAAAGCCGCGCGCGGTAGCGGTACATCAAGATGCCGAGGGTGAAGGAAAAGAGAACGCGGGGAAATCCGGAGAGCAAAGCGCCGTCGAGCGGGATCAGGTCGGCGCTTCCATGGGCCAGCGTTTGCGCTGCCAGCCAAACCCATGACGCAAGCAGGATGATAACGAGCACGCCGCTGGACAGCATTCTTGCTGCATAGCCGTAGGCCAGGTTGATCACGATCTCCAGGAATAGGGACCATGACGGACCGTTGAAGGGGAACAGGTTCGGCGCCTTCAGTGATGTTCCACCGATCGCCGGCATGAAGAACATCGAGGCAATCAACGAGGTGGCAAACAGCATTGGATCCATTTGCTGATTTCTGCTGAGCGACATACCGGCATAGGCGAGTACGCCGAGCAACAAACCGAGCAGATACAGGGGGTATAAGCGGATGAGACGCTTGATGGCGAAATCATTGGCAGAGAGCGAAGACTCTTGGATGAGTTTCTTCTCATAGGCGTGGCCGATCACGAAGCCGCTGAGGCAAAAAAACAGGTCGACGGCGAGGTAGGCAGCAGGTGCTGCATCAAATCCGACAAACCCTTCGGTATGATGCACCGCCACACAAATAGCCGCCAAACCACGAATCCCATCGAGGCCAACCAGTCTACGATTATTTGAACTCATCTTTTTAGCCTGATGCATGTTGCGCGCCTGCCTGGGTCGGTTTGCGGAAGCGGGACAGGAACTCCGGGCCAAGGCTCGAAAGTGCGATCACGGTATGGGGCCATAGGATGAAGGGGGCCAGCATCATTCCGGCTTCGGTGAACGCGCCGATCAAGATCAGGAGGATAATGACAACCTCCTTCCTCTTCGTGATGGCCAGCGCTTGACTTAAGGGCGACGAGGTCATCTTCGCCACGAGCCGCACCACGACGAACGAGGTCCAGATGATGGTGGCGGGTATGCCCATGTTCAGCGCAAGTTCGATATAGGTGTTGTGTGTCGATTGAGCGTCCCACGTAAGGCGAACATATTGCTCCATGATTTCGGGCTGTCGGAACAAGGCGAATCCCCAGCCTGAAAGGGGCCGCTCAAAGATCAGCGGCAGCAACTGTTCCCAAACATTCGTACGTCCGCTGAGCGTAAGGTCTTTCCCGAATGACTCGGCAATCGCCTGGGCCACACCCATCAACGCGACGGAGACGACAAAGCCCAGCAGGGCGAATGCAAGGAGAACGACGAAGGATCTGAAGATGCGGCCTGGAAAGCGCTGAATCCAGCTCATTCCGTAGTATACGGCTATTCCGATCGAAAGCAGGATGATCGCCGTTGATGATTTCGCCAGCACGATGAGCACCAGGTAGAGCAGCATTGCCGCCCATCGCATTAGATCATAGTAGCGCAGCCGCCACATCGGCAGGGCCGGCAGCAGCAAGATGAAGTTTGTTGCCGAAAACTGGCCGAGCATGTTTTTGTGGTAGAATGCCCCTTTCACCATCCCGGCATAACTGCCTCTCATCACCGCGAACCGTGGAAAGGCTGCTGTGTAAAGAATATTGATGAAAGCCGTTGCAATCGCAAATTTCGCCAGGGCTTCAAATGTGTCAACTGCTCCATAACGGGCCCGGTAAAGAATGGGTCCAGCTGTCAGCAATGCGACGGCGACGAGGGCCCGGAGCGAGGCTCCGACGCTGACGGAAAAAGCAATCGAGAGAAAGACGCATAAGCAGACGATGCCGACCAGCGGCGAAGCGCTGCGAATCAATTCAAAGATTCGCTTGGGCTCCAGGATGCAGTAGAGCCCAATGAGTGGGACGAGCGACATCAGCAACAGTCGCATCGGCATGGGATCTTTGCCGACACCCTCTTGGAAGTCGGCCGGCAGCCCATACCACATGCCGGTCGCTCTCCAGAGGGAAATATAAAATATTGCCGAGAGGACGATCCGCACGAAGGTTTCACGCCGAATGCGATATTGCGCGCGAGCTCTGGGTCTATGTCTTTGCAGGCCAATCGGTTGGTAGCTGTCAAATGAGGTGCTCATGACATTCCGCCTTACGTTTTGGTAACCACCTGAGCGGCAATAATCAAAGCTGTAGACCCGCTGCGGCGAGGAAGCTCGTGATCAGCTTGTATGCCCCTTCATTGAAATGAAGATGGTCAGGCTTGTAGTTGGAACATTCCTTATCGCTTGGTTTGCCGCACCGCAACATATCATCGTTCATTTGAACAAACGTGACACCCGGCATTTCAGCCAATGACGATGCGACAAGGTGGTTGGCCGGAATTCGTACATCCTCGTAGAAGGCATAGCGCTTGCCCCGCGGCGGTATGGACAACGCATAAATATGGGCGCCTGGCCAAAGAGCGCGAACCTTGCTGACAACAGCCACGACACCAGCTGCCACGGCGCATGGCGCAGTTTTCACACCCAGGTTGTTCGTGCCGATAAGCACGACGACATCCGCGGGATGGAAATCCGGAAGGTTTAGACCATCGAGGCGGTACAATGCATTTTGGGTGGTATCCCCAGCGACCGCGAGGTTCATCACTGGTCGCGTCGGAAAGCTCTCCTTGATCCAGGGCTGCCAGAGTTCGACAAGCGAATCGCCGACAAGAGCCAGATTGTATCGGGCAGATTTGTCGCGATAGCTGGGAAGAGCGCGATCATATCTCTTGCTTGGCGGCTTTTGTTGCGCCAGCGCATTCGACACTTTTGCAGGGTCCGGGCATTCCTGTCCGAAGGACGGGCCAGCATTGCTGACGATGAGAAGGAAATTCAATGCGAGGACAATGACGAGGTTGGCGAAAAGTCGCAACATTCAGATTACCGATATCCTGACGTCTTGGGGCTTTCATTATTGAAGAGGAAAATGGCCGTGGCAAGGAGAGAGTGGCTCTGGTCTCCGCCCGCAATGCTCGGCCCCATTGGCCGCCGGTCCATGAAATGGAAATGCACTGACCGCATCTGATCAACGAAATCTTCAATTGCCGGAACCAAAGCCCGAACCCGCCGTTGATTGCCATGCCCAACCGTGTCCGGGAGACAGGACAGTCATGGCACGTCAGACATTCTGGAAAGGCTATCTCAAGCTTTCGCTCGTCACTGCCGCCGTCTCGCTGACGCCGGCGACGACCGAAAGCAACAAGGTCCGTTTCCACGTCCTCAATCGCCAGACCAAGCACCGCGTCGAAAGCCGCTATGTCGACAGCGTCACCCACAAACCGGTGGCCGAGCGGGACCAGGTAAAGGGCTATCCGCGCGGCGAGGACGACTATGTTCTTCTCGAAGACGAGGAGATTGAGGAAGTCGGACTCGAAAGCACCCGCACTATCGAGATCGACAGTTTCGTGCCGCGCGGCTCGATCGATTGGATCTGGTACGACAAACCGCATTTTCTGGCGCCCGAGGACAAGGTCGGGGTGGAAGCCTTCTGCGTCATCCGCGAGGCGATGAAGGCGAATGACGTTGTCGGCATCGCCCGGCTTGTCCTTTATCGTCGCGAGCGTGCCGTGCTGCTGGAGCCGCTAGGCAAAGGCATCGTTCTCTGGACCCTGCGCTACGGCGACGAGGTGCGTGATCCCATAGCCGAACTCGACGATAAGGCCGAGATCGACAGCAAGCTGCTGACGCTGATGACGCAACTGGTGAAAGAAGAGACGAAGGATTGGAGCCCGACCATGGTGCAGGACCCGATCCAGAAACGCCTGAAGTCGATGATCCGCGGCAAGCAGAAGAGCCTGAAGAAGGCGGCGCCCGCGGAAAAACCTGCACCGGTGAAATCGACCGGCAACGTCATCAATATCATGGATGCGCTGAAGAAGAGCCTGGCCGCGGAAGGCGGACGCAAGCCCCGCTAGAGCAATTCCAGGAAAAGTGCGAAGCGGGTTTCCGTTCGGAATTGCGTCAACGGAAGATCGGAGCGGAACGAAGCATCCGGTCCTCTATCGTTTCTTCTTCTCCAGCGGTTTCGCCGCCGCGAAAAACCCATCCCAGGGATCTCTCGGCAAGGCATCGAGCCGTGTTGGCGTATTGTCCACCGTGAAATAGCCCGGTCCGATGTCGGCGGTGAGCTCACCCCACTCCAGCGGCATCGACACGGCAGCGCCCGGCCTTGCCCGTGTCGAATAGGGTGCGACCGCCGTATTGCCGCGGCCGTTGCGGAGATAGTCGATGAAGATCCTCCCCTTGCGCTTGGCCTTCGTCGCCGTCGCGAGATAGAGGTCGGGATCGTCGGATGACATGCTGTCGGCAAGCCATTTGGCAAAGCTCTTCACCTCGACCCAGCTGGCCTTCGGCTCAAGCGGCGTTACCACATGCAATCCCTTGCCACCTGAGGTCTTGACGAAAGCGGCGAGACCCTCGGCCTCCAGCCGCTCCTTCAATTCGTAAGCCGCGGCGATCACATTCACCCACTCCACCTCCTCGCCGGGATCGAGGTCCATGGTGATCATGTCGGGCTTTTCCCAATTGTCGGTCGTCGCACCCCAGGGGTGAATTTCAAGGACCGCCGATTGCACCAGCGCCACGACACCATCGAAATCGGCAATGCGCAGCAGCTTCTCTCCTTGCTTGTCCTTTGGATCGGTTATCTCGCCGATATGCGGATTCATGCCCTTCCAGGCATGTTTCTGGAAGAACCGCTGCCGGCCATTGATGCCGTCGGGCAGGCGTAGCAGCGCCAACGGCCGGTTGACGACATAGGGCGCCATGAAGCGCCAGACCTGTGCGTAGTAATTTGCCAGCCCTTCCTTGGTGACACCCTCGTCCGGCCAGTAGATGCGGTCGGGATGGGTAAGCGCTACCGCCGATTTCGGCAGGGCTCGGGCTGGGATCTTTTCCGTTTCGCGTGTCACGTCCTTCGCGGGCTTGTCCTCACGCAGGCCGCGAAAGGCGGCATGGCGCAGATTGCCGTCGGCCGACCAGGCGCGAAATTCCACCTCGCCGACCAACTGCGGCTTGACATAGATCAGGCCGCGCCGCTCCTCGGGCGTCAGCTTGTCGTCGAATGAATTTTCATTCTGCGTCAGCTTTGACAGCCTCTCATGGAGTATCTGTGCCGTTGCCATCGTATAGCCGGTACCGACGCGGCCGACATGTTTGAGCTCGCCGTTTTGGTAGTAACCCATCGCCAGCGAGCCGATCGCATTGTTCATCGACGTCGACGGCACATAGCCGCCGATGACGAATTCCTGTCGATGCGAGCATTTCGATTTGATCCACTCGCCCTTTCGCCCCGACGTGTATTTGCTGTCGCGCTGCTTGGAGATCACCCCTTCGAGGCTGAGCCGGCAGGCGTGGTCGAGCACCAATCCGCCGCTCTCGTTGAAATGCACGCTGTAGCGCAGCTTGCCGTTATCGTCGGGCAGGAGGGTCTCGAGCAGATGCTTGCGATCGAGGACAGTCACATCAAGCAGGCTGTGGCCGTCGAGATGGAGAAGATCAAAAGCATAGAAGACAAAGCGATCATATCGGCCCTCGCTCAGATCGTGCTGAAGCGCGGAGAAATCCGAGGCGCCGGTATCGCGCTCGACGACGATTTCGCCGTCGATCACCGCCGATCGTACCGGCAGGGCGGCGAAGGCATCGAGCACCTCCTTGCCGAATTTTGCCGTCCAGTCGAGCCCGCTACGGGTCAACATCTTGACCTCGCCGTCCTCGATCCTGACCTGCAGGCGATAGCCGTCGAACTTGATCTCATGGATCCAGCGATCGCCCGCCGGCGGCTTCGGCTTCAGCCTCGCAAGTGCCGGCTCGATGAAGTCGGGGATCGCACCCTTGCGCGCGCCCTTCGGCCAGCGGCGTTCCCGGGGTGTTGCGGCTTTTATGGTCCGCGCCGGTCTTTTGGCGAAAACCGCTCTGCCGTTCTTTACGTTGGAATTCCAGGTCGCATCCGGGCTTTTCGCCACCTCTTCGAGCTGTCGGCCTGTTTTGGCCGATTCCGGCCGCTCATCGAGGATGTCGCCATCGTGGCGCGCCTCGGCGTCGTCCCCCTTGATCAGCAGCCAGTTCTCGCGCTTCTCGCCGTGCCGGCCGTGCATGCGCACCAGATGCCAGCGGCCTTTCAGCTTCTCTCCGTCCAGTTCGAATTCCATGTGGCCTTTGCGGTAGGCCTTGTGAGCATCGCCGTGCGGCGCCCAGGTGCCGCGATCCCAGACGATGACGGTGCCGCCGCCATATTGTCCCTTTGGGATGATGCCCTCGAAATCGCCATAGGAGAGCGGGTGATCCTCGACATGCACAGCAAGCCGCTTGTCCTCCGGATTGAGGCTCGGCCCCTTCGTCACCGCCCAGCTCTTCAGCACCCCATCCATCTCCAGCCGGAAATCATAGTGCAGCCGGGTCGCATCATGCTTCTGGATGACGAAGCTGTTGCCGCTGCTGCGGCCCTCTTCTCCGCGCGGCTCCGGGGTGAGCTTGAAATTGCGTTTCGCCTGATAGGTTTCGAGAGCCATCTCAGCTTGCCTTCTTGCTCCGGCTGTCGCTGCGCGCCGGCGCCTTCTTCTTCGCCAAGGCCTTCTTTGCTGGCGCCTTGCCGCTCATCTTGGCACTCTGGCGGAGGGCCTCCATCAGGTCGACGACCTTGCGTTCCGGCGCCTGTTTCTTCTTCGGTGGCGCCCGGCCCTCGATCTTCGCCTTCACCAGCTCGATGAGGGCAGCCTCGTAGCGATCCACGTATTCGCTCGGTTCGAAGCTGCCTTGTTTGGTGCCAATGATATGGCCCGCAAGCTCGATCATTTCCTTGTCGAACTTGATGTCGGGAATATCCTTGAAAACCGTATCGGCCGAGCGCACCTCGTAGTCGAAGTTCAGCATCGTCGCGACGATGTAGTCGTCATGCGGGCGGATCAGCAGCGTCCGGTTGCGCCGGAAAAGTACGGCTTCGGCCAGAGCCGCGACCTTGCCGTCACGCATGCCCCTGGCGATCAGCGACAGCGCCTCCTCGTCATGTTCATCGACGGGCGCGAGATAGTAAGGGCGGTCGAAATAGAGCTTGTCGATATCGTCATAGGCGATGAAAGCCTTGATATTCAGGACCTTGTCGCTTTCCGGCATGATTTCGGCGATCTCGTCGCCCTCGATGACGATGTAGTCGCCATTCTCCATCTGGTAGCCCTTGACCTGGTCGCCCCGCTCCACCGGTTTACCGGTCTCGCTGTCGACGAACTGTCGTTCCACCCGGTGGCCGGTCCTGCGGTTGATAATGTTGAAGGAGACGCGGTCGGAGGAGGAAACGGCGGTGTAGAGCCCGACGGCGCAGGCAAGGTCGCCCACCTTCAGATGACCCTTCCAGCTTGCCCGAGCGGCCATTCCATCCTCCGTCGCAAATCAGAGCCGGCCGCCGCTCTTGTCGGTTTCGAGTTCCTGAAATGCCCAGCCGCGGCCGTCGGGCGCGGGATAGGCGAGCAGCGCATCGCCATTGCCGATCTTCTGGCGCGATGCGGCGTCCTTGGCATGGACAATCGCTTCGTCAGCTGTCGCATAGGTTTCCGAAAGTGTGTCGCCGAGCTTATAGGCCCAACCATTGTCATGCGGCACGACCTGATAGGTGATATCGGCCATTTCGGATCTCCTCTTCTCAACTAAATAGGGTGCATGATGTCGTCGGCTAGTTCCGATTTGGTTTGCGCCGTTCATCGAGCGCAATGATCTTTTCTAGCGATGCGATGTCCTCGCTGGTGACGACGGGAACCGGATCGGCAGCGATGGCTTCCAGCACCGCCTGTGAGACGGCGCCATTTCGGATCGCCCATTCCAGCGTTTCGCGGGTTTCCCGCTCGGCCTTCAGCTGCGCATAGAGCGCAACGATCAGCCGATCGCGAGCATCCATCCGCCGGCCTTGGTTATCCATGCTGCGGACGTCAGGCATCGCAATCCACCTTTGTCACTGATTTCGTTCAGGTGTATTCAACTGATGACGGATGGAAAGGTTCCGAAACCGGTGGCGGCCGTTTGCCGTTGCCGCCTCAGGCGGAAATCACCATCTGCAAGATATTCGCAAGAGGATTTCAATATGGCTGATCTCAAGGCTCGTCCCCGCCCGACCGGCGCAACTGCCGTTCTCGGCCGTACCGGTTTCCCGCATGTCACCTCCGCCACCAAGGGCGAGATCGATATCGTCACCGCGCCGTCGCAGCCGGGTTTCAATCCGCTCGATCTGCTCTATTCCTCGCTCTCGGCTTGCCTGGTGCTCAGCGCCCGCATCGCCGCCAGCCAGATGGGCATTCTCGACAAGATCACCGAGATCACTGCCGACGTCACCGGCGAGAAGGCGACGGAAGGCCTTTCGCGCGTCGCCAAGTTCAACATCGCCTTTTCGATCAAGGGCGATATCGACGAGGAAACCCGGCAGAAAATCGCCCATGCCGCCGAAGACGAAATCTGCACGGTGAGCAACACCATCCGCGGCAATCCCGAGTTCTCGACGACGATATCGGGGTAATTCTGTATCTACATAATAATTATAGACAATCGAGAGCGGAGGATTGCGTGACCAATGCCCGGCTTCTATGCTCGGGCATCAAAAGCAACGATCCCGGCCACCATGCAGCCCAAGCCTCTCCCGACGTCTGAACAACCCGTCGTCGCCATCATCGGCGGTGGTGTCTCCGGCGCTGGCGTCGCCTATCATCTCGCGAGCGCCGACTGCGGCAAGCGCCCTGCCATCGTGGTCTTCGAGCCGCGCGCCGAGCTCGGCCGCGGCCTTGCCTATGACACGGCCGATCCGGCCCACCGCATCAATGTTCCAGCCGCCAAGATGAGTCTGCAGCCCGGCGACCTGGGCGAATTCCAGGCCTGGATCGAAGCCCGCGACGCCGTCGCCGGCGATCCTGAGGCCAAACAGCCCGAGGGCCTGCTCTTCCCCCGGCGTCGGCTCTTCGGCGATTATGTCGCCTCCCTGCTGAAGCCGCTGCTGGAAGACGGTAGCGTGCGTCATTGCCGCGCCGCAGTGACGGGTGTCGAGCGCCGTGCCGGCCGCTGGTCGATCCTCGACGACAAAGGTGGCGTGACGGAGGCCGATATTGTCGCGATCGCCACCAGCCATCCGCCGCCGGCAGCCCCCGGCCGGCTTGCGACCCGGCTTGCTGCCCATCCTCGTTTCGTCGCCGATACCACCAAGCCGGGCGCGCTCGACGTGATCCGCCCGCATGACTGCGTGCTGGTCATCGGCAACGGCCTGACGGCTGCCGATGTCATTGCCTCGCTTGCTGAGCGCGGGCATGACGGTCCGGTGACGGCGATCTCGCGCCGCGGTCTGCGGGCTCGCGGCCATGCGCCGGTTCCGCAGCAGCTCTTCGGCGATTTCGTCTCCGATGCCGCCCATTCCGCTGTATCGCTGTTGGCAGCGATCCGCACTGCCATAAAAGCGGCGAAGGCTGAGGGCATAAGCTGGCATGGCGTGATCGATCAGGTGCGGGCGCAGGGATACGATCTCTGGCAGGCGCTGCCGGTTGCCGAGCGACGTCGTCTCGTTCGCCATCTGCGTCCCTATTGGGATGTGCACCGCTTCCGCATCGCGCCGCAGGTCGAGGCCGTGCTCGACGCAGCGATTGCCTCGGGCCGCCTGGATATCCTGGCCGGCTCGGTCGCCGATGCGCGCATCGACGGCGAACTCATCCTTTGCACCCTGCAGCCGCGTCATCAGCGCCAGCCGCTGGAGCGGCGCTATGACGCCCTCGTCGTCACCACCGGCCCGGCGCATGGCGGCATTCTCGAAACCCAGCCCTGGCTCGCGGCACTTGCGGCGCACGGCCACCTGTCGCTCGATCCGACCGGTCTTGGCCTTTCCTGTAACCAGCGTTCGGAGGCGATCGGCCCGTCCGGAAATGCAGATCCTTCGCTGCTGATCTCCGGCCCGTTGGCACGCGGCACGTTCGGCGAGCTGATGGGCCTGCCGCAGGTGACCGAGCATGCCTTCTTCATCGCCGGCGAGATCGCCGAAAAGCTGCGGACGAGCGCGACGAAGAGGCGTCCTGCCTGATTTTCCATCAATATGTCGCTCGTCGACTGTCCCCGGTGATCGACTTCTGATAGTCACTCGGCACTGCATAATTCCTTAAATCGGAATCGATTTAAGGATAAAATTATGCAGCAATTTAAAGTGTTACAGCGTCCTTGGCGCGTCGTGAAAGACGCGCGGCGCTGTAATCTCCGCCGGCCCGGCATTCGGGCGACCAGAAATATCGAGACCATGTCGCAGGCTGCCTCCACCCTTTCCGAAGCCTCGCCTTCCAATCGTTTCGCCCTTGCGGCGCTCCCTCTCGGCGGGGCGGCGATCGGCGGCTCGCCGATCTTCGTCAGGCTGTCCGAGGTCGGCCCGATGGCGACGGCCTTCTGGCGCGTGGCGCTGGCGCTGATCCCGATCCTCATCGTCTCGCTGCTGAAGAAGGATGCGGGGCCGAAGCCGCAAAGCCTTTCCGACTATGGCATGCTGATTCTGCCAGGCGTCATGCTGGCGCTCGACCTCGGCGCCTGGCACCTTTCGCTCACCATGACGTCGGTCGCCAATGCGACGCTGCTGGCCAACCTCGCACCGGTTTTCGTCACGCTGATCGCCTTCCTCTTCTTCAGCGTGAGGATCAGCCGCATCTTCCTGTTCGGGCTTGTCCTGGCGCTATCAGGCGTCGTCATTCTGAAGGGCGGACCGGCAGCCATTGGCAATGGCGACCTCAGCGGCGATGGCATCGCGATGATCGCCGCTTTCTTCTATGCCTGCTACATCCTGGCGATCGGCAGGCTGCGCAGCCGGTTCGATACGATCCGCATCATGTTGTGGAGCACGGCCTGCGCTGCCGTCTGCATCTTTCCGATCGGCCTGATCTACGAGGGCCATATGCTGCCCGCGACCGTCTACGGCTGGTCGATCGTCTTCGGCCTGGCTTTTATCAGCCATGCCGGCGGGCAGGTGGCGATCACCTATGCGCTGGCCTATCTGCCGGCGGCCTTTTCCTCGCTGACGTTGCTGCTGCAGCCGGTTGTTGCGGCCATCCTCGCCTGGGCGTTGCTCAACGAGGCGATCGGGACGATGCAGGCGCTCGGCGGCGCCGTCGTGCTTGCCGGCATCATGGTTGCCCGCCGCGGCTGATCGTCAGCGATTTTCCTGCAGCAGCCATTTCTGGATGATCGGAATGTCGGCATCGCCGAGATCGTGGCCGCCGGGGATGACGTCGGAATCGACGGTGGCGCCTGAACTCTTCAGCCTCTCTTCCAACTCGCTCGCATATTTGCCGTAGGCATCCGTCTTGCCGCTGATGACGAGCAGGTCCGTGCCTTTCAGATCGGCATGCGGATAGTCGCTGAGCACAGGCATGGAGCGCAGCAGCACCGCCTTGTGAACCAGGTTCGGGTGCAGGTAGAGCAGCGAGTTCAAAAGGTTGGCGCCATTAGAATAACCGACATAGACGACCTTCTGGGGATCGAGCCCGTAGGATTTGACGGCGCCCTCGATAAAGGCCGCGAAGGCCTCGGCCTCGGTCTTGATGTCGTTCTGATCGAAGGAGAAGGGGGTAATGCGCTTGTACCAGCGCGGAAACCCTTCCTCCGTCGCCCGGCCGCGCACGCCGAGCAGCGTCGCCCGCGGCGCCGCCTTGTTCAGGAGCGGCATCAGCGTCGTCTCGTTGCCGCCGGAGCCGTGCAGCAGCACGAAGACGCTGCCATCGGGGTCCGGGGGCGTATAGAAGCGATGGACGAATGGCAGCTCGCGATAATTGATGCGCGGCTGACCGGGCATTGAAAATTGCGGCAGCATCACCTTCAGGTCATGGAGGTTGGTAATGGCTTCGGGTGGCGCGAAGAGCTTGCCCCCGAGGGCGGCGTGCTCTTCGTCCACGGTCATGCCCGGCTTGTCGGTCGCAAGCTCCACCAGCGTGCCGCCGGGCTCGCGGGCGTAGAGCGAGCGGAAATATTTGCGGTCGTGCATATTGGTCGGCGACGCATCGGTCGCTTCCAGCGCCTTGCGAACCGAAAGCAGAGTCTCTTCGTCGGCCGCGCGGAAGGCGACGTGATCGACTGTGCCGGTGCCCGGCGCACCGGACCAGAAGCCACGCGCATCGCGCACGTCGATAATGTCGCCGGACTGCGACACCAGCCTGTCGATCGTGCCGCGGCTGGCCTGGAAACGGTAACCGAAATGGCTCTCGAGGAAGCCGCGGCTTTCGGCGGGCTTCTCCGTCAGCATGGTGGCGCCGCGCACCCGCTGGATGGCATGCTCGACCGGGATCGAGGCGCCGTCCCAGGCGGCCGGCGATACCAGGTTCTTTGCGCCTGCGAGCTTGAGGATGATGTTATCAGGGTCCTTCAGCCGCAGCACAGGCTCACCGAATTCGTCGGCCGGTCCCTCCGAGCGCAGGCCGAAGCTCATGGCGCGCGTCAGCCAGTAGCCGATGCTGGCGGGGTCGATCGACAGCGATATTTCGCTGATCTGGCCATAGCCGGCCCGGCCGGGCGCGCCATCCTCCCAGGCGAGGAAGGTGAGGAGAGACCCCGGCGTGCCTGCCGCATCGCCATAAAAGAGATGAAGTTGCGTCGCGTCCTCGTAACCGGCTGTCTGCTTGACGAGCCGCATGCCGAGAAATCCCGCGTAGAAGTCCACGTTCGCCTGCACCTTTCGGGTGACGGCCGTGACGTGATGTATGCCTGATACCATCGAGAGCAGTCCTGATTGAAGCGGCGTCGTCAGGAGCGCGAGTATGAGAGCTGCGAAGGTCATACCGTTGCCAATGACGATCGCTTAGTTTTGTTCCGCACAAAGCGCAAGCGAATCGCCGCGCTGCAACAACTCCAAATGTTCGACATCTTCGAGTGCCTCTTCCAGTTGCTGCAGGGTCGGCGGCTTGACCATATAGGCGCGGGCGCCGAGATTTCTGGCCCGCCGCATGTCGCTCTCGTCGCTTGACGTGCTGAGAATGCAGACGGGAATTTGCTTGAGGCGGACGTCGGCCGAAAGCGCATGCAGCACCTCGAAGCCGTCCATGATCGGCATGTTGATGTCGAGCAGCATCAGGTCGATCTGCGGCAGATCGGCGATGCCGGCGCGTTCTTCGAGCAGCCGCATTGCCTCGCGTCCGTTGGTGGCGACGTGCAGGTTGAAATTCACCTTCTCTCGCCGCATCAGCTTGATCTTCAGAATCTGGATGTCGGCCGGGCTGTCTTCCACCAGCAGCACTTCGGCCAGCCTGCCCGAACCTTCGCCTGGCTGCTCCGCCGGCCTGGCGCTGTGCGGGATGGCCGATGCGGCAGGCGGCGTGGACCTCGCCTCGGCGAGCGGCACTTCGAGAATGAAGGTGGCGCCCGGCCCATTTTCTGCCTCGCACCAGATCGAGCCGCCATGCATCTGTGCGATGCGGCGGCAGATGGCAAGGCCGAGCCCGGTGCCTTCTATCCCACGGCCGACGAGGCGCTTGAACGGCTGGAAGATCAGCTCGCGATGCTCTGGATCGATGCCGGGCCCGTTGTCACGCACGGTGAGGCGGCAGATATCGCCCTGTGTTTCGCCTGTGATGCTGATCTCCGGAACCTTCTGCTCGCAATAGCGGATGGCATTCGACACCAGGTTCTGCAGGAGCTGGGTCAGCAGCGTCGCATCGCCCATGACCTCCGGCAGCGCCCCGCGGATGATGACGGCGCCGCGGCTTTCGGTCTGCTGACGCAGATTGTCCTCCACCTGGTCGAGCACGGCCGATAACGAGACCGGCCTCAGCTCCAGCCCGCCGTAGGCCTCGAGCTTGGTGAAACCCGAGACCTTGACGATCAGGTCTTCCATATGGTCGGCGGCGCTGAGCACGTAATCGAGCAATTCCCGGTCTTCGGCGGGAAGCGCGGCAGAACCGTGCAGGATGCGGCTGAAGGATTTGATCGTCCGGAGCGGCTCCTTCAGATCATGGGCCATGGCGCGGGTGAAGATCTCCAGCGATTGTCGCTTCTGCTCCAGCTTTGCTTCCAGCATCCCGTGCATGATGGCGTTCTGGATGCAGCGATGCAGTGTTTCAGGCGAAAGCGAATCCTTTGTCAGATAGTCGCGTGCCCCGCTCTTCATTACCTCGACGGCGACGGTTTCATTGCCCTGGCCGGTCAGCATGATGACGTTGGCGGCGGGATCGTTCTCCAGGATGTCTGCAAGAACGCCGAGCCCGTCGCGCCCCGGCAGCGAATAGTCGAGCAGGATGCAGTCCGGCCGTTTCCGGCCGTTCAGTGCAAGGCCCTCTTCGCCCGTCTCCGCCTCGACGACGGTATAGGCGGTGCTGGAAACGCGGCCCAGTATGCGCCGATAGACCTCGCGATCGTCGATGTTGTCGTCGATGATGAGAATGGAGCAGTGTTCCGCCAATCTGTCAGTCCTCGAGCGGCAGGATCGCGATTTCGAACCAGTATTCCTTCAGCCGCTGGATCGCAGCGAAGAGCCCGTCGAGATCGACCGGCTTCTGCACATAGGTATTGGCGCCGAGCGCATAGCAGCCTTCGATGTCACGTTCGTCGTCGGAGGTCGTGAGGATCACCACCGGGATCTTGCGCCAGCCGGCATTCGACTTGATCGCCTCCAGCGTCTTGCGGCCATCAAGGCCCGGCATGTTGAGATCGAGCAGGATCAGTCCCGGTTTCGGCACCATCGAGGCGAGCATGTCGAGTGCTTCCTGACCGGAGGCCGCCCAGCGGATCGAGTTGCGCAGGTTGGTGCGTTTGAAGGCGCGCATCGTCGCTTCGAAATCGTCTTCGCTGTCTTCGACGATCAGGATCGGTTGCGTGTCACGCTGCTGCATTTTGCCCCTCGCGCTTTTTTCCCAGGGTGAAATAGAATGTTGTGCCGGTGCCGACCTCGGATTCCAGCCAGATATCGCCATTGTGCCGCGCGATGATCTTGCGGACGAAGGTAAGGCCTGCTCCGGTGCCGTCGTCGGAATCCTGCGACTTTTCCAGCCGCTTGAAAATGCGGAAAATATCCTCGTGGAATTCCTGCGGAATGCCCTTGCCGTTATCCTTAACGAAAAACACGTTGCGGGCAACCGTGCCGTCCTTGCCGAGGAACCGATCGAGGTAACCGATCGAGACGAGCGGCGCCGGCTTGTCGGTGTATTTGATCGCATTGGTAATGAGATTGCGGAACACTTCGGTCAGCCGCGGCGCGTCGCAGACCACCTCCGGCAGCCGGCCGTCGATGATGACCTTGGCGTGCCGCTCCTCCAGCAACAGCTCCATCGTCGCGACGACATCCTTGACGATCAGGCCGATATCGGTGCGTTTGACCGCCAGCTGCTGGCGCCCGAGGCGGGAGAAATAAAGAAGGTCGTTGACCAGTTTCTCCATGCGCTGGCTGAGACGCACGAGCCGGTTCAGCCGGCGTACGCCGTCCTCGTCGAGCTTGTCTTCATAGTCCTCCAAGAGGAAGCGGGAGTGGTTGTGCAGGCCGCGCAGCGGCTCCTTGAGATCATGCGAGGCGATATAGGCGAATTCATCGAGGTCGTGGTTGCTGCGCTCGAGCTCGGCCGTATAGGCCTCGAGCTGGGAAAGCGTCGTTTTCATCCGTTCTTCCTGCCGGACGCGCTCGCTGATGTCGCGCACGATACCGACGAAGGTCTTTGTATGGCCGGTGACGACGGCGCTGATGGAAAGATCGATCGGAAAGACGATGCCGTTCTTGCGTCGTCCGGAGACCATGCGCGTCGTGCCGATGATACGCTCCTCGCCGGTCTGCCGGTAATGGGCGAGATAGCCGTCGTGCTCGGAATGGTAGGGTTCGGGCATCAGCATCTTGATGTTCCGGCCGATCGTCTCCTGCAGGGAGTAACCGAACATGCTTTCAGCCGCCGGATTGAAATTCTTGATCGTTCCACGCTCGTCGATGACGACGACGGCATCAGGGGTGCCACGCACCAGCGCGCCGAAGCGGACGCGCTCGCCTTCCAGGTAATGGGTGTTGCGCATGAAATAGTAGACGAGGAGCGCGATCAGCCAGAGCGTGGCAGCTGTAATAGTGCGGTTGGCGATCTCCTGCCAGAACGCCGCCTCATTGTGCCTGACGGCGAAAAAGCCGAGCATCAACAGCACGGTGCAGGCAAAGGCGAAGAAAAGCGGCGCATTTCTGTTGCCAAACCAGAGCGCTGTCAGCACCAGCGGCACATAGAGAATGCCGTTGGCGACGCCCAGCGGCGTATAGAGATCAACGAGAAGGCCGGTGAAACAGACCGCAGCCGGGATCCAGAGCGGGATCTGCGCCCGGTTTGCCGGCTGCATCCACCAGGAGCGGGCGAGAAGCCCCGAGCCGAAGATCACAATACCGATCGCCGTATGCAGCGCCATTGCCGCATAGGGACCCCAGCGGTAACCCTGTTCGGCATCGGTGACATAGCCGGCCAGCGCGATCATGCCGAGCGTGATAACGACATAGCTCGTCAGTTCCTGCACCACCTGGCTTTTCTTCTCCGCGTGGAGCGAGAGCAGTACCGAAAGATTGGCGATCAGGAAGACCAACGCCGTGTTCGGCCCCATGCCGCCGCCGATCTTGGCGATGAAGTCGGGCGGAACCAGGAAACGCGTGATCAACACGTCGACATTGTGAAAAGTCCGCCCGATCGTGACGATTTCCACGAGCCGGGCCGCAGCGATCGCCGCCGCAAGCCCCGCCGTGATTGTTGCCGTTGCGCGAAAACGGCGGGCCGCCAGTGTCGAGGCGGCAAGCCCCATGCCGGAAAGCACGAAGCAGAGCGCGGTGTTGAAGGCCATCGACGGAAAGCCGGGAACCAGCGAAATGACAATCTCGACCTGCAGCAGCCAGCCGGCAAGGGCAGTCACGCCGAGAAGGAACATCAGGCAGCCCACCGCAATCGCAAAGGCACGGTAGTGCCGCCTTGGCTGATCCTGCAGGTCCACGTTGCCCTGATCCTGCACCCGTGTGTCCTCCTTCAGTTCGCGCGGCCATCTTTTCCGAAATCGAGGAATACTCAATAGGCAAGGCGGGGCGGTGCCACGCTTTTTGCGAAATGATCGGCGATAAGGTATATCGAATTTCAGTGGAACCGCGATATGGTGATGTCGAAGGACAGCGAGGTTCATTCGCACAATATCCAAATTACGGTGTTAGATGACCACCCTATTTTATGTCGACGACAGCAAGGATGACCTCTTCTATCTCGACTATATCTGCCGAAAGCAGCAGATCGACGTCGATCTATTCTGTTTCTCCACAGCCGAAATGGCGCTGGAGGCGCTGGAGACGCGCGCGGCGGAGGACAAGACCCCGCCAGACTTGCTGGTCGCCGATCTCTACATGCCACTCGATAGCGGCATCGGCCTGATCACTCGGTTGCGCCTGGATGATCGTTTCAAGGCGATGCGGCTTGCTATCTGCAGCGGATCGGATGCTGCCGAGGACCGCGCGCGCTCACTCGATGCCGGCGCCGATGTCTATCTGGAGAAGCCACTTGACCTTGCCACGATCATTCTCAATCTTGAGATGTAGAAAACGGCGAAAGCCGGATGACCTATTCCCTCTCATTCGTCCAAGCCATATGACGAACCGCAATTGACAAGGTCGAGGACGCATCACAAGATGCAACCGGAGCGAAGAATATGGAACGCAAAATAAGCGCTGAGAGAACCGATCAACCCGCGTTCGCCGCCACGAACATCAGCCAACCCCTTAGCTGAATGGGTCTATCGGCTCTCTCGCGCTTACGTCTGGCACTGCCTTCTCGCATTCATGGATGTTGAATGCAGGAAGAATACGATACCCAGGTAAGAACTACTGCCCCTCAGTAAAATCTGCCCGTGCATCACCTGTCGTTGAGATAATTGATGATTTCCGCCTTGCATATCGAAAGTCCCCGTTTTCGATATCTCTCATCAACCGTCTCGCAATTTTTGTAGCTCTTCGCGTTTAAGACGTATATCCCAAGATTTCGGGATTAGTGGTATTGGCGGGAGGAGAGGAAGAGTGGGAATGAGCAATGCCCCGGCAATTCCGTTTCATGCCGGACCGGAGCTTAGCCGGGCGATCAACCGCACCGATTTTTTCCGTCTGCTGAAGTCGGCGGCGCAGCATTACAACTTCGACAATTTCGCGCTGGCCCGCATTTCCGAGGCTTCGGCCCCTTTCGGTGAACGTGATGTCGTCATCACCAATGTCGCCGAGCGGCGTGTCGGCCTTTTCATCACGACGTTGAAGGAAGCGCTCGGGACCGTCCGGGCAAAGACCGCCCAGTTCCTGGCAACGCCGGTCCATGGCAGGAGCGCACAGCCGGAAGTTTATCCGTCCGATCTTGTTTTCAACGAATTCCTGAGCGGCGTCTTTCTCTTCATCCCGCTGTTTACGCCGGAAGGGCGGCGCTATTGCCTCGTGCTCAGCGGCGAGCGTCAGGAGCCGGATCAGAGTGAGATCGCCGACATACTTCTCGACGCCATGCGCATTTTCGACAAGCTCTACGAGGAAATCCTGACGCCGGAAATGTCCGGACGGCTGACCCAGCGCGAATCGGAAATCGTCAAATGGACGAGCGAAGG
Organism: Rhizobium beringeri; assembly: GCF_004306515.1. Lineage (NCBI taxonomy): Bacteria > Pseudomonadati > Pseudomonadota > Alphaproteobacteria > Hyphomicrobiales > Rhizobiaceae > Rhizobium > Rhizobium beringeri. Next base: position 312,678 of record NZ_SILG01000001.1, read on the forward strand.
CAAGACGTCGGCGGAAATCGCCATCATTCTCGGTCTCTCCGAACATACGGTCAATTCGCACATCACCGCGGCCGCGCGCAAACTTGACGCTGTCAACCGCGTTCATATGGTGGCGATCGCCTTGAGGAATGGTTTGGTTTCGTGAAGTTGGTTTCGGGATTGGGGAAATGAGACGATGATCACCGAAACGGGCCGAAGGAACACCGTAAAGGTTCTCTTTGTCGACGACGAATTCATCGAATTCCGCGCGCTCAAAAAGAAGATTGCCGATCTCTCCGAGCCCGCCGTCGAGGTCGAATATTCGCCATCGATCGGTGACGCGCTGGACAAGATCCGCTTGGCGCGCTTCGATCTCATCCTACTCGACAACCGCCTGCTGCCCAATGCAGATTTCCGCGAAACGGTGCCGGAGCTGCGCGGCATCGGTTATACCGGCCCGATCGGCGTCGTCTCGACCGATATATCGGGCGGCTATTTCCAGGAATTCCCGGATTACGGCGTCGATTTCCGCATCGGCAAGGACGAAATCGATGCGCAGGCGCTGCAGCACATCATCCGCGAATATGTGACCTATGACGTCCCGGATTTCTGGAAGGACGATTACAGCATCTAACCATCAAGCGATGGGAAGGCGGATGATGAATCGGCTGCCGTTCTCATCCGAATGTTCGAGGCTGATATCGCCGCCAAGCGCCGTCAGAAATTCGCGCGTTGTCGTCAGTCCGAGACCGGCGCCCTGCACTGCTCCCGCCTTCGGCAATTTCCAGAAAGGCTCGAATATCCGCTCCCGATAAGCCGGATCGATGCCCGTCCCATTGTCGGAAATCCGGATGAACCAGTCCGTCCCCTCGCGCTCCGCAGCAATGGCCACATGCGGCGACGCTTCGCTGCGATAGGTGAGGGCATTGGTCAAAAGGTGCCGCAGCACCAGACCGAAGAGGGCAGGGTCGGTACGGATGGATGGCAGGCCGTCGCTTTCAAGCGTTGCCTCACGGACCGCCGTCTCATCGGTCAGTTCGCCCCAGACATTTTCGGCCAGCGCCTGCAGATCGACCTCTTCAGGCGTCACCTGAGGTGTGCCACTGGCAAGGCTCATCAATGCCTTGGTGAGACGCTGCGCCGTCTGCGCCTTTTCCATGATCATCCGGAGGCTCTGAAGCTGTTCGCCGTCGAGCGTCTCCTCGAGATCGTCGAGCAGCAGCTCGGCATACATGGCGATATGGCGGAGCGGCGATTGCAGGTCGTGCGAGGCGGTTGCGAGAAAACGCTTGATGCGCTCCTCGCTGTCTCCGGCGGCGGCGGTTTCCGGCGGTCTTGTCGGGTTGGATGACATCTGGCGGCTTCCCCGATCTCAATTGCAGCGCCGCGCGTCTTTTCAGACGCGCAAAGGACGCTGTAACACTTTGAATTGACACATAATGCAGCAGCCGACAATAGAAAGAGGGCGCCGGCTCTGCAACCGGCGCCCTCTTCAAACATGCATTAAAAACGAGATTTTAGCTCGCGGACTTGCGCGGGCGACCCTGTTCCGGCGGGATGATCTCGACGGCCGTATCGGCTGCCGGTGCCTTGGCATGGCGGCGGCGCCAGTCGCCCAGGAAGAGCAGGATCGGTGCTGCAATGAAGATCGACGAGGCGCCGGCCACGAGAATGCCGAAGACCATCGGGATCGCGAAGCTCGAGACGGCACTACCGCCCCAGATCGCCATCGGCACCAGGGCGAGGAAGGCCGTCGCATTGGTGTAGAGGCTTCGTGCCAAAGTCTCGTTGATCGATTTGTCGATGATCTCGCGCAGCGGCATCGACTTATAGAGCCGCATGTTTTCGCGCATACGGTCATAGACGACGACCTTGTCATTCACGGAGTAACCGACGAGCGTCAAAATGGCGGCGATCGCCGTCAGATTGAAGTCGAGGCCGGTGATCGCGAAGAAGCCGATGGCCTTGGTGACGTCGAGCACCAGCGTGACGATGGCGCCGACGGCAAACGGCCATTCGAACCGTACCCAGATATAGATGAGCATCGCGAAGCTTGCGATCACGACCGACAGGATACCGGCCCAGGCAAGCTCGCCGCTGACCTTCGGCCCAATGACGTCGGTGCCCTCGATGGTGGAGGTCGGATCGATCTTGGCGACTTCGGCCTTCAGCTTGGTCACCGCTGCCGTCTGTGCCTCTTCGCCGCCTTCCTGCCGTTGGGCACGAACGAGAATGCTGTTCTTGTCACCGAAGGACTGCAGCGAGATTTCGCCGAGACCAAGCGTGTTCAGGCCTTCACGGAACGTCGCGAGATCGGCCGGGGCGGTGGTCCTGACGGCCATCTGGATGCCGCCGCGGAAATCGACGCCGTAGTTGAGGCCGGGATGAATGAAGAGCACGACCGAGGCAATCGAAAGGAGCGCCGAAACGGTGACGCCGAAGAAGCGCGCCTTCATGAACTGGATGTGCTTGTCATAGGGGCTGAACGGGATCAACGGCCGGATGTTCAGCACCTTGAGCTTGCTGCGGCGGGTGATCTCGATCATCGCGACACGCACGAAGGCGACCGATGTGAACATCGAGATGATCAGGCCGAGCGCCATGGTCACGGCAAAGCCGCGAACCGGTCCGGAGCCGAAAAAGAACAGGATTGCCGCAGCGATCAGGGCCGTCATGTTGCCGTCGATAATGGTCGAATAGGCACGGCGGAAGCCGGTGTCGATGGCGGCGAAGGCGCTCCTGCCCTTGCGCGTTTCTTCGCGGATGCGCTCGTTGATGAGAACGTTGGCGTCGACCGCAAGGCCGATGCCGAGAACGATACCGGCAATGCCCGGCAGCGTCAGCGTCGCGCCAACCAGCGTCAGGGCCGAGAAGGTCAGGATCGTGTGGATCAACAGCGCGATATTCGCCAGGAAGCCCCAGGTGCCATAGAGAACGAAGATGAAGGCTGCGACGAGCACAAAGCCGACGATGCCGGAATAAATGCCCATTTTGATGGCATCGGCTCCGAGGTCGGCGCCGACGGTGCGTTCCTCGATGACTGTCAGCTTGGCGGGCAGGGCGCCTGCGCGCAGCATGGCGGCCAGCGTCGTGGCGCTCTCGGCCGAGAAACTGCCGGAGATCTGGCCGGAACCGCCGGTGATCGGCTCGCGGATAACAGGTGCGCTCAGCACCTTGTCGTCGAGGACGATGGCGAAGGGATTGCCGACATTCTGGCGGGTGATCTCGGCAAAGCGGCTGGCGCCGGCGCTGTCGAAGCGGAAGCTGACGATCGGCTCATGCGTGTTCGGGTCGAAGCCGACGCGGGCATCCGAAAGGCGGTCGCCGGAGATTTCGACGCGGTCGAGGACCGGATAGGACCTGCCTTCATCGTCCTTCAGCATGGTCACGCCGGGTCCGGGCGCATTGTTCGGCGCCAGCATGTGGAACGACATCTTTGCGGTGGAGCCGAGAAGTTCGCGCAGGCGTGACGGATCCTGCGCGCCCGGAAGCTGGACGAGCACGCGGTTGGCGCCGATGCGCTGGATGGTCGGCTCGGAGACGCCGACCTGGTCGACGCGCTGGCGGATGACTTCGAGGCTCTGCTGGACGGCATTGTCGACGTTGGCGGAAATGCCGGCCGGCGAGAAGCCGACGGTGATGGTGGCGCCGTTTGCAGTGACGGCCAGATCGGACTGGCCGGCGCTGAGGCCGGTGCTGATCGGGTTGGCGAGTGTCTTGAGTTCGGTGACGGCGGCATCGCTCTGCGAGGCATCGGCGAGCGTCACGACGATCTGGTTCTGGCTGCGGACCACGGCTTTCGGCTGGATGCCCTTTTCGCGCAGCACGCGGCGCGCGTCCTGAAGCAGCGATTGCAGCCGCTCCTTGGTCAGGTCGGCTTCGTCGACTTCCAGAACGAGGTGCGAGCCGCCGCGAAGGTCGAGGCCGAGCGAAACCTGCTCATGCGGCAGCCAGGCCGGCACGCGCTGGAGGACGGATTGCGGCAGGACGTTCGGCAGGGCGATCAATAGGCCGAGTAGGATGATCACCGTATAGGTGAACACCAGCCATGGTGAAGTACGCATGTTGTATTCCTTGATATCGAGGGCCGGCGCTCGGGCGCTGGCGGCATGTCGTCAATGTCGGAAGCGCCGATCGGCGCGAGCGTCAGGCAGCGACCGGCGGTGCGCGCGGCTGATGGGTCCTGGAGACTGCGGCGTGAAGCGAAGCTTCGACTGCCGGAAAAGCGGCTGATATGTTCCAGCCGGCGAAATTAAGGGCCGGAGCGGCGGCAAGGGCGGGCGATCCGGCGTCATGTGCCGTCTGCTTCGGCGCAAGCTTGCGCTCCGTGGCAAGCAGCCCACGCACGGTATCGCGCGCAGTCAGTTGCGGCGGCTGCGGATCTCGACCGGAAGAGGAAAGCGTATTGACGGCGGCGGCCGGCGAGATGACGAGATTGCCGCCGAAAAGCAGGCCGAGATAGGCAAGGATGGCGACGAGGAGAGAAGCGGCGATACGGCTCGTCAGACGGTGCTGGTCCAGCTCCATCTTCTCCGTCCCGGCGATGTCACTCCCGTATCGGCTCAAAAGCGCGCCAATCTCTCATTCTCTTCCCGGCGGAGGGTCATCCGTCGGCATAATTGTATCAGGCCCATGCCCGTCTTCATAGGGCACACTCTCATGATGCACTTGGGCGAGCCGGTCAACCATGCCAAGCGCGATTTCACGCTCGCCCATGATGACGGTGTCGGCGCCATAGTGCTTCAGCTCATCGACCTCGGCGTCGGAATGGGCGCGGGCGACGATGAGGATCGATGGATTGACGCTGCGGGCCTGCTCGGCGATGCGGCAGGCCTCGAAGGCGTTCGGGATGGCGATGGCAATGCTGCGGGCGCCGGAAAGATTGGCAAGGTCGAGCGTTTCCCGCATCACCGCATTGCCCGCCAGGGTTTCGATACCCTGCACCTTCAGCTCGCCGATGCGCTTGTCGGAGTCCTCGATGACGAGAAAAGGTGTGGCTGACGACTTGAGATTCTGTCCGACGATGCTGCCAACCCGCCCGTAGCCGACGAGAATGGCGTGGCCGCTGAGAGCGGTCGGGTGCACCTCGTCGTCTTCAGACGGCATCTCCTCCTGCGCTGCTATCGCATCGGCAGCGGGAGCAGGGTCCGCCACGACGTCTTCGCGCTTTGCACCATCCAGCAGCGGCCGCATGCGGTCGCAGAGGAAAAACAGTAGCGGATTGAGGATGATCGAGATGATGGCGCCGGCAAGAATCAGATCGCGGCCTTCCTCCGGCAGCAGCCCGAGTTCGACGCCGAGGGCGGCGAGGATGAAGGAGAATTCGCCAATCTGGCCGAGGCTTGCCGAAATCGTCAGCGCCGTACTGAGCGGCTTCTTGAAGGCGAGCACGATCAGGAGCGCGGCGACGGACTTGCCGATGACGATGATGAAGATGGTGGCAAGGATCGGCAGCGGTTTGTCGATCAAGATGTTCGGATCGAACAGCATGCCGACCGAGACGAAGAACAGCACGGCAAAGGCGTCGCGCAGCGGCAGGCTTTCCTGTGCGGCGCGATGGCTGAGCTCGCTTTCGGCAAGCACCATGCCGGCAAAGAAGGCGCCGAGCGCCAGCGACACGCCGAAGAGCTTCGCGGCTCCGAAGGCGACGCCGAGCGCGATCGCCAGCACGCCGAGCCGGAAGAGCTCGCGCGAACCGGTATGGGCGATGCGGTGCATCGTCCATGGAATGAGCTTGCGGCCGAAAACCAGCATCAGCGCCACGAACAGCGCCACCTTCACCAGCGTCATGGCGATCATGCCGCCGATGCCGAGATCGAGGCCGAACAGGCGGCTGAGCGCGGCCGAAAGCGGTTCGACGGGAGCGTGACCCTCGCCGCCGATGCTGGCGGCGGCCGGGATCAGCACCAGCGCCAGCACCATGGCGAGATCCTCGACGATCAGCCAGCCGACGGCGATCCTGCCGCGCTCGGTCTCGACCAGGCGCCGCTCCTGCAGCGCTTTCAACAGCACCACGGTGGAGGCGACCGAAAGCGCCAGGCCGAAGACCAGGCTGCCACCGGTCGGCCAGCCCATGAAGGCGCCAAGCCCCCAGCCGAGCAGTGTCGCAAAGGCGATCTGCACGATCGCGCCGGGCACTGCGATGCCACGCACCGATAGCAGGTCTTTCAGGGAGAAATGCAGCCCGACGCCGAACATCAGCAGGATGACGCCGATTTCGGCCAGCTCCGGCGCAAGGTTCTGATCCGCCACATAACCTGGCGTATGTGGCCCCACAAGCACGCCGGCGATGAGATAACCGACGAGCGGCGGCATCCGCAGCCGATGGGCGAAGGCGCCGAAGATGAAAGCCAGCACGAGGCCGCCGACGATTGTCGAAATCAAGGGCGTATCGTGTGGCATTGCTGTCTCCCGATCTGGAAATCCCGTTCGTAATATGACATATATGGTCTATATCGACCAATATGGGCAACTTGAAATCATGGGTCAAGGCGCAAGGGAAACAATTCTCACTCCCCCTCTCTGCCGCGCGGCGCGCGGCCTGCTCGACTGGACGCAGACCGATCTTGCCGAGAGGGCTGCCGTCTCGCGCAGCACCATCCGCGATTATGAAGGCCGCCACCACGACATCCACCGCGCGACGGAGGCGCAGCTGCGCCTCGCCTTCGAGGAGGGCGGCGTCAAATTTGTGGAGATCGAAGGAGCGGGCACCGGCCTTTGCCTGCCTGATCCAGCCGGCTAAACCGGCTCAGGGCGCCAGGCAGGCCGCGGAGACTTTGTAGATGTGGAGCGCCTTGCCCTTGTAGTTGCCTTCCGTCGGCTGCCAGTTCTTCAGCGCCTCGGGCGTCTCGGTGGCGCAGGTGAAGGGCCCGTCCGTCAGGAAAAGCACCTTGCCGGTGATGTCGGCAGGCAGAGCGAATTCCTGCTCGTAATAGCTCTCCGGAAGGCCCGCGGGCGCTCGCGCATAGATCCTGTAGGATGCATCGCGGAGCGTATAGAAAAGATCGGCGACCATGTCGCGATTGTCGGTGACGATGATATCGGTGCCGGCCTGAGCTGCGAGTGCGGCGGCCTCGCGGCTGACTTCGGCGCGGCCGAGATAGCGCTTCATCAGCTCGTCGCCGTTCGGCAGCAGCAACTGATGCGGAAAGATCGTCGCCAACGGGAAGAGCAGGCTGGCGATGCCGTTGATGGTCAGCGACAGCCTGAGCCCCTTCGGCCACATCCGGTAAAGCAGCCAGACGGCAATGATGGTCCCGGCGACATAGGCAGTCACCGCCCAGTTGGCGTACGCCTTGGCGACCGTTGCCTGCAGCGTGATGAGCACCACCACCGGCATCGAAAGCCAGATCAGCATCTTCTCGCGGTCGTCGCTCCTGCCCTTGATCATCCGGTAGACCGCCCAGAGCATCGCGAAGAAGATGATCGGCCCGACGACGCCGAATTGGGCGGAGAAGAATTCAAGTCCGCGACGGACATTGATACCGAGTTCGCTCCAATGGGCGATATCCTGCGTATGCCGCACCGTCGTGTTGTCGTGCTCCAGGTTCCACCAGAGGTTCGGCACGGCGACGACCGCCGCAACCGCGACCGCGATGATGAAATCCCGGATGGCGATGCGCGCCGCCGGAATGAGGAGAAGGGCAAGCGCGCCGCCCGGAACGACGAACAGCACGGCATACTTCGTTAGGAAGGCGAGGCCGACGCTAAGGCCCATGACGAGCGCCAGCCCGACCGAGCGTCGCTGCGTCAGGCCGAAATAGGCAAGCAGCGCGATCGCGATGAAGAATAGCAGGATCACATCGGTCGAGAAGAACACCGAAGAAAGCGCGACGCCGGGGAGCGTGATGTAGGTGGCGCCCGTCCAGCCTTCGATCTCCGGCCCGACGAAACGTTTTGCCGTCTTCATCAGCACCAGTGCCGCCGCCATGTGGATCAGCGGTCCGAGCAGCCTGATCCAATAGATGGCGTTGGAGCCGGAAAGCTCGGTCATCGCCCGGATCACCCAGGCAATCATCGGCGGCTTTGAATAATAGCCGAGATCGAGGTTCTGTGACCAGAACCAGTACTGCGCCTCGTCGACGAAAAGGTCCGTCGCATCGAAATTGAGCGTGACGACACGCCAGAGCGTGAAGCCAAGAACGATGAGGAGACCAGATCTGGGGGACATGAACCGATAGTTCCGCTGACATGAAAGGCGCGAGTGCGATACACCAAAGGTGCCGGACTGCCAACGGGGAAGGGTGGGTCTAAAGCATGTCGCGCAAAACTGTGCAGCGGTTTTGCAATAACGACATGCTAAAAACAAAGAGCTAAAGCGCGAGGAGCATATCTGAAAGATCGCGCCGCGCTTTAGAATACCCGAAGCGCGCGGAGATCGCGGTTTGCAGCGAGAAAATCGAGACGGGCGACGGCGGCAAGCAACGTCATTGCAATCAAGCAGGAACCCAATCCGAGAACAATCATTGCTCTGTCCTTGTCGACGTCATGTCTTGGTTATCGACCGGCATATAACACGGAGCTTGCGTGTGCCTTGTAGCAGCCATGCAACTCCGCAGCAGTATTTTCTGTGAACGGCCTTGAATTGCTTCAAAAGCCTGCACCGCGAAAGGCTTATTAACCTTCAAGCAAGGAATTAACCATAAACATTGGGTTACACGTCGGAATGGGAAGATGCACTCGTTCCCACCAGGCATGACGCCGTCCCGCCGTACCGGGTTGATCCGGTATCCATCTCTTCAGACAGCTCCGAAACATAGCTGATCAGGGGGCTTCGATCCGCCGGTTGTAACCGGTGGTGAGGACCGTCTCCACGCTTCGCGTTCATCGGATGCTGCGAAAGTTTTTGGCCGGGCCTTCGCCCGGAAAGTGGTTGGGGACAGGCGTTGAGGCAGGATATGCCATCAGATCAGGCTCGTGGCGCGCAGGCAGGCAGCTTGCGCGACCGACTGCGCTTTGCCGGTCTCGATGCCGACCAGTGCGAGCTGGTGCGCCGCAACCGGCCGGCCCTTGAGGCGCATCTGAAGGCGGGCCTCAGGGATCTCTTCCACAGGTTCCAGTCATTCCCCGACGCCTCGCGCAATTTCGAGAGCGAGCGCCAGGTCGACCGCCTGCACGATCTGCAGTCCTCGCATTGGGACGTGCTGACGGATGCGCGGTTCGACAGCCTCTATGCCGAGCGCGTCAAGGTTCTCTCCGATACCGAAAGCAAGATGGGCCTCGACCCGCGCTGGCACGTCGCCGGCCATGGCGTCATGCTGGAGCATGTCGTTTCCGGTCTCGCCGAGCAGATCGCCGGCCGTCCGCTGCTGCCGTCGGCCAAGCGCCGCACCCGTGAAATCTCCGATCTGATGACGGCGATCATCCGCATCGTCATGGTCGATGTGGAAATTGCCGTCTCGCTCCGCTTCAACGCGCTGCGCGCCGGGGAGCAGCGCGCGCTTGCCGACCAGCGCGCCGACAACGAGGCCGAGATCATCAGGATCTTCGGCGATGTCATCGACGGTCTTTCCGCACGCGACCTGACGCGACGCGCGCCCGTCGACGGCGCCTGTGCCGGGATCGCCGCCGCGCTGAACGGTGCGTTGGATGGCCTCCAGGCCGAGTTCACCGCCATCACCGAGCGCACGGTCAAGGCCGAAGCGGCGACGGGCTCGCTTGCCGGTCTGTCGCGGCAATTCGCCGGCACAGCTTCCGGCCAGGCCGATCGGCTGCAGCTTTCCGCTGCGGCCCTTGCCGGCATTGCCGGCAGTGTGCGCAACGGTGCTGCCGACAGCCGCGCTGCCGAACAGGCGGCCGCCACGACGCGCGCAGCCGTCGAGGAAAGCGGTGAGGTCGTCGGCCGCGCGATCAGCGCCATGGCCGATATCGAACAGTCGGCCGAAAAGATCGGCCAGATCATCGGCGCGATCGACGAGATCGCCTTCCAGACCAATCTTCTGGCGCTGAATGCCGGCATCGAGGCCGCTCGCGCCGGCGATTCCGGCCGCGGTTTTGCCGTCGTCGCCCAGGAAGTTCGCGCCCTTGCCCAGCGCTCGGCCGAAGCCGCTCGCGAGATCAAGACGCTGGTGACGACGACCAAGGCGCAGGTCGACGCCGGTGTGCAAATGGTCGGCCGCACACAGGATTCGATCGGCAGCATCGTGCGTCAGGTCACCGACATCAACGCCGCCATCGCCGGCATCGCCACTCGAACCGGCGAACATGCCGCCAGCCTCGACAGCGTGACATCAGACGTCAAGGGCCTGGGTGGCGAAGTGGCGGATAGCGCCGGCCTTGCGGAACGCTCCGCTGAAGGCGCCGACCACCTCCACACCGTCATTCTCGAGCTCGGCCAGACGATTCGCGAATTCCGCATCGCCCGGGAAAACGCCACTGCCGGGCGTCAAGCACCGGTTCGCGTGACACCGCCGCGCGCCATCGAGGTCACTTCCCGTCCGGCACAGGCCGTGGACGAATACGAAAATGACGATTTTGGCCTTCCACAGCCCTTCGCAAGCGTCGGAGGTGGGCGGAATGTTTACTAACCTATCGGATGATTGCCCCAGCTCGTCTTTGCGGGCCGGGGATAAGGGGACAAGGAAAAGCTGATGGCAGCAAAGAAGAGTGGCAAGACGCTGGATTTGACAGCGGTGCTCGACCTCAACGAGGCTTCCGCCTTGCGCGATAAACTCCTCTCTCTCCGGGGTAGCGGTCTTTCGATAGACGCTTCCGGCGTCGAACGGATCGGTGCTCTTTGCGCCCAGGTCCTGATGTCCGCCGAGAAGACCTGGGAGCAGGACAAGCAGCCGTTCACCTTCTCCAAGGTGTCCGACGCATTTCAGAAAACGATGCAGCTGGTTGGCGTCAATATTGACCACCTGCTTGCCAAGGAGATTCGGCAATGAAGAAAAAAGTGCTCACCGTGGATGATTCCCGCACCATCCGAAACATGCTTCTCGTGACGCTGAACAATGCCGGCTTCGAGACGATACAGGCGGAAGACGGCATCGAGGGCCTCGAGGTTCTCGAAGAGTCCAATCCTGACGTCATCGTGACCGACATCAACATGCCGCGCCTCGACGGTTTCGGCTTCATCGAAGGTGTCCGCCGCAACGAGAAATATCGGGCGATCCCGATCCTGGTCCTGACCACCGAAAGCGACGCGGAAAAGAAGAACCGCGCCCGCCAGGCCGGTGCCACGGGCTGGATCGTCAAGCCCTTCGACCCGGCCAAGCTGATCGATGCCATTGAGCGTGTAACCGCTTAAACCCAGGATTTGCTCCTATGGATATGAACGAAATCAAAGAGATCTTTTTCCAGGAGTGCGAGGAGCAGCTCGCCGAGCTGGAATCCGGTCTTCTGAAAATGAATGATGGCGATCGCGATCCGGAAACCATCAATGCGGTGTTCCGTGCCGTACATTCGATCAAGGGTGGCGCCGGCGCCTTCGGCCTTGACGATCTGGTAGCCTTCGCCCATGTTTTCGAGACCACTCTCGATTGCGTTCGATCCAACAAGCTTGAGCCGAACCAGGATGTCCTGAAGGTTATGCTGAAGTCGGCCGACGTGCTCGCCGACCTGACGAACGCCGCACGCGACGGCGGCAGCGTCGATGAAAGCCGCAGCCGCGGCCTCGTCAAGGAACTCGAGGCGCTGGCCAACGGTGAATTGCCGTCTCCCTCGGCATCGACCGAAGCGCCGGCGCCGAAGGCCGCCGCAAAGGCTGCTCCGGCCGCTCCGGCGCCGACCCCCAAGCCGACCGACGACAGCGGCTTCCAGCCAGTCCCCTTTTCCTTCGACGATTTTGGCGGCGAGGGCGATGCGGGCGGCATGCCGGCCTATGAAGTCATCTTCAAGCCGCGCTACGAACTCTATTCCAAGGGCAATGACGCCACCCTGCTGCTGCGCGACCTCTCGCGCCTCGGCGAAATGACCATCTACTGCAATACGGATGACCTGCCGGGCCTCGAGGAACTCGATCCGGAAGGCGCTTATTTCTTCTGGAACGTCACGATCAAGACGGACAAGGGCGAGGACGCCATTCGCACCGTCTTCGAATTCGCCGAGTGGGATTGCGAACTGACGGTGAAGCCGGTCGAGGAAGCAAGGGCCGACGCGACCAGCAACGACGAACTGCCGATGGTGCCGGTTCCCTTCGATCTGTCGATCCTGGACGAAACGGGCGCAACGGAAGAGGTTTCCGCCTCAGACGCGCGCGTCGAAGAGACGGCCGCAGCCGTTGCCGCCGCCGAGACTGCCTCCAACGTCACGCAGATGGCCGCGGCCGCAGCCCGTGTCGAGAAGAAGGAATCGGCAGCTGCCGCAGCGGCCGCGGCAAGTGCGGCCGCCCAGAACAATGCCGCTGGTGCCGGCCAGACGATCCGCGTCGATCTTGACCGTGTCGACCGCCTCATCAACCTCGTCGGCGAATTGGTCATCAACCAGGCGATGCTGTCGCAGAGCGTCATCGAGAATGACACGACCGGCACCTCCTCGATCAATATGGGCCTCGAGGAGCTGCAGCAGCTCACCCGCGAGATCCAGGACTCGGTCATGGCGATCCGCGCGCAGCCGGTGAAGCCGGTGTTCCAGCGCATGTCGCGTATCGTCCGCGAAATCGCCGACATGACCGGCAAGTCGATCCGCCTCATCACTGAAGGTGAAAACACCGAAGTCGACAAGACGGTCATCGACAAGCTGGCCGAGCCGCTGACCCACATGATCCGCAACGCCGTCGACCACGGCATCGAAACCCCCGAAAAGCGCGCAGCTGCCGGCAAGAACACCGAAGGCACAGTCCGCCTCACCGCCAAGCATCGTTCGGGACGCATCCTGATCGAGCTTGCCGACGACGGCGCCGGCATCAACCGCGAGAAGGTCCGCCAGAAGGCGATCGACAACGACCTCATCCCGGCCGACTCCAACCTGTCGGACGAGGAAATCGACAATCTGATCTTCCTGCCGGGCTTCTCGACGGCCGACAAGATCTCTGACATCTCCGGCCGCGGCGTCGGCATGGACGTCGTCAAGCGCTCGATCCAGGCGCTCGGCGGCCGCATCAACATCACCTCGAAGCCGGGCCACGGTTCGGTCTTCACCATGAGCCTGCCGCTGACGCTCGCCGTCCTCGACGGCATGGTGGTCACCGTCGCCGGCCAGACGCTGGTCGTGCCGCTGACCGCGATCGTCGAAACCCTGCAGCCGGAAGCTGCCGCGATCCATTCCTTCGGTGCCAACCACCGGCTGATCTCGATCCGCAACAGTTTCTGCCCGCTGGTCGATGTCGGCCGCATCCTGAACTTCCGCGCCACCCAGGCCAATCCGGTCGAGGGCGTGGCGCTTCTGGTGGAATCCGAAGGCGGCGGCCAACGCGCCCTGATGGTCGATGCCATCCAGGGTCAACGGCAGGTGGTCATCAAGAGCCTGGAAGCGAACTACACCCATGTGCCGGGCATTGCTGCCGCCACAATCCTCGGTGACGGCCGCGTGGCTCTCATCCTCGATGTCGACGCGGTTGTCGGCGCCTCGCGCGGCCAGTCGCTCAAAGCGGAAATGTCGTTAGCAGCGGTGGGCTAAGGGAATGTCGTACACTGTAAAAAATCTGAACGAGGGGGATCGCGAGCTGATCGCGTTCCGCATCGGGGATCAGGAGTTTTGCGTGAACATCATGTCGGTTCGCGAAATCCGGGGCTGGACCCCGGCGACCGCGATGCCGCATTCGCCTGGCTATATGCTGGGAGTCATCAACCTGCGCGGCGCGGTGCTGCCGATCATCGATCTTGCGGCCCGGCTCGGCATGAAGCCGGCCGATCCGACCGCCCGTCATGTCATCATCGTGGCCCAGGTCCGGCGTAAGGTCGTCGGCCTCCTGGTCGACGCCGTTTCCGATATTCTGACGGTGACCGACGAAACCATCCAGCCGACGCCCGAGATCTCCTCCGAGCTCGAGCGTCAATTTGCCCGCGGCATTCTCGCCATCGAGAAGCGAATGATCTGCCTGATCGAACTCGAATCCCTCTTTCCAGAGACCGAAAGCGAAGCCGCATGAGTGTAATGGGCGCAAAAGATCAGAAACAGGGATCCGACGAGGTCCTGGCGAGCGGAGAATATCCGCTGACGCGCCGCGACCTCACCGAGATCGCCGCGATGATCTATTCCGATGCCGGCATCTTCCTCAACGAGACAAAGGCGTCGCTGGTCTATTCGCGTCTATCGAAGCATATCCGCAATCTCGGTCTGTCCGGCTTTCGGGAATATTGCGACCTTGTCGCTTCGCCGGCGGGTGCTGCGCCGCGCCGCGAGATGCTTTCGCACCTGACCACCAATTTTACCCGCTTCTTCCGCGAGAACCACCATTTCGACCACCTGCGCGACCATGTCCTGCCGGAACTTCTACAGCGGGCGAGATCGGGCGGCAGGGTGCGCATCTGGTCAGCCGCCTCCTCAGATGGGCAGGAACCCTATTCGATCGCGCTGACGGTGCTGTCGCTGATGCCGAATGTCGCGGACTACGACTTCAAGATCCTGGCAACCGACATCGATCCGAAGATTCTCGCGATCGCCCGGGCCGGCGCCTATGACGAGAGCGCGCTTGAAACCGTGTCGCCTGCCATGCGCAAGCAATGGTTCAGCGAAGTCGAGATACAGGGCCGCAGGAAGTTCCAGGTCGACGACCGCGTGAAGCGGCTGATCACCTACAACGAGCTGAACCTGATGGCGCAATGGCCGTTCAAGGGCAAGTTCGACGTCATCTTCTGCCGCAACGTCGTCATCTATTTCGACGAGCCCACGCAGATGAAGATCTGGCAGCGTTTCGCCGGTCTGCTGCCGGAGGGCGGGCATCTCTATATCGGCCATTCCGAGCGTGTTTCGGGTGAGGCAAAACACGTCTTCGACAATATCGGCATCACGACCTATCGCTATACGGCCAAAGGTCACGGGAGGAAGGCATGAGCGCTCCGGCAAGAGTTCTCGTTGTTGACGACTCCCCGACGATGCGGGGCCTGATCACCGCTGTGCTCAGTTCCGACCCCGAGGTCAACGTCATCGGCCAGGCCGGCGATGCGCTGGAAGCGCGCGAGGCGATCAAGCGGCTGAACCCCGACGTCGTGACGCTCGACATCGAGATGCCGAACATGAACGGCCTCGATTTCCTCGAAAAGATCATGACGCTGCGTCCGATGCCGGTGATCATGGTATCCACCATGACCCATCGCGGCGCCGAGGCGACGCTTGCGGCGCTGGAGATCGGCGCGTTCGACTGCGTCGGCAAGCCGGCACCGGGCGAACTAAGGCCGTTTGGCGACCTCGCCGAGAAGGTCAAGGCCGCCGCGCGCACGCAACGCCAATATTCCCAGCCTGTTGCCGCCGTCGCGCCACCACCCTCGGTCGCCGATTTCCGCGTCGGCCGCAAGATCGTCGCGATCGGCTCGTCGACCGGCGGTGTCGAGGCGCTGATCGCCGTGCTGCAGAAATTTCCGGCGAATTGCCCGCCGACTGTCATCACCCAGCATATGCCGCCGACCTTCACCAAGAGCTTCGCCGAACGGCTGAACCGCCTCTGTGCGCCGGTGGTGCAGGAAGCGACCGATGGTGCCCGTCTCGAAATCGGCAAGATCTATCTGGCGCCGGGCGGCGAGCGTCACCTCCAGGTCACCAGCGCCTCGGCGCCGTGCTGCCGTCTCGTTGACCGGGCACCGGTCAATGGTCACCGCCCCTCGGTGGACGTGCTTTTCGATTCGGTCGCGGAACTGGCGGGCCGGAATGCCGTCGGCGTGATTTTGACCGGAATGGGTCGCGATGGCGCCGCCGGATTGTTGAAAATGCGCCACGCCGGCGCCAGAACGCTCGGCCAGAACGAAAAAACCTGTGTCGTTTACGGAATGCCAAGGGTTGCTCACGAACTTGGCGCCGTTGAGCAGCAGCTCCCGCTGTCTGCCATCGGTGAAGAAATATTGAAAATGACAGCCGCCCGAAAGGAAGGGACCGAATAAATGTCGATCGCGGAGAAAATCAAAGTTCTGATCGTCGATGATCAGGTAACGAGCCGGTTGCTGCTCAGCGACGCGCTGACCCAGCTCGGTTTCAAGCAGATCACCTCGGCCGGCGACGGCGAGCAGGGCATGAAGATCATGGCCGAGCAGCCGCACCACCTGGTGATCTCGGACTTCAACATGCCGAAGATGGATGGCATCGGCTTCCTTCAGGCTGTTCGCACCAACCCGAACACCAAGAAGGCGGCCTTCATCATCCTGACCGCCCAGGGCGACCGCGCACTGGTGCAGAAGGCGGCCCAGCTCGGCGCCAACAACGTGCTCGCCAAGCCGTTCACGATCGAGAAGATGAAAGCGGCCATCGAAGCCGTGTTTGGAGCCCTGAAATGATCACTGAGGGGGCAGCCCGCCGCGTGCACATCATTCAGGGCGAGTACAAGGTTCTGAGCGATCCGAATGCGGTCCTGTCGACCATTCTCGGTTCGTGCGTGGCTGCGTGCCTCAGAGATCCTGTCGCCGGTGTCGGCGGTATGAACCACTTTCTGCTGCCCGGTTCGGCGACGTCGCCGACTTCAGGTGGCGATGCCACGCGGTACGGCGTGCATCTGATGGAACTGCTGATCAACGGCCTCCTGAAGCAGGGCGCCCGGCGCGACCGGCTGGAAGCAAAAATCTTCGGCGGCGCGAAGACGATCTCGACATTCTCCAATGTCGGTGAGCAGAACGCGGCCTTCGCCGTGCAGTTCCTGAGGGATGAAGGCATTCCGGTGGTCGGTTCCAGCACTGGTGGAGAGCATGGACGCAAGCTTGAATATTGGCCGGTCTCCGGTCGTGCACGGCAATACCCCCTGACCGGCGCCGAAACGCAGAGAACTGTCGCTCTCGAGCAGCGTCCCGCCGCTCCGCAGAAGCCCGTCGAAACCAGTATCGAATTTTTTTGATGGCGAGGATTTTCATATGACATTTAACCCGGTGATGGAGCCGCCTGCGCCTGTTGAAGCGCTGAGCGACATCCTGATGCGCATCGTGTCCGAACTGCACGATGTCGCCTATCTCATCGAGCGCATCGAGCCGCAGCTTCTCGAAATCGGCGGCGCCGAAATCCTGAATTCGCCGGATGCCATGAAGGTCATGCAGGGCATTGATCTGGCCGTGCAGAAATCGCGCGGCCTTGCCGAATTCATCGATACCATCACCGGCGAAATCCCGCACGGCTGGGCAGTCGACGTCGCAACCGCGCTCAGCCTTGTCAAGCTGGCAGAGATGCAGAAGGCATTGGGCGGCGCCACACGCCACGGCCATTCCCAGCCATTGAGCAAGGCAGCCGGCGACTTCGATTTCTTCTAAAGCGCGTCGCAATTCTCCAGATTTGCTCCTTGCGCTTTAGGCCCATTTTGGGCATTTCGTTTTCGCAAAACCGCTGCACACTTTTGCGCGACATGCTTTGGAACCTTTTCGGCCCTTCCGTTCTCCACGAAACGCTCGCACAAGTTTCGCCGACTATTCGTCTGATGAGGCAATAAGCCTGCTTTGTCTTTGACGGATCGTGCGAGAACAGAATGAATCTGTTAAATCAATTAGTTCAGATATTTAAGAACTTCGGCGCCTTGGGCCGAACGCGCCTGATGATTCTTGGAGGCGTCGGTGCCGTCTCTATCGCAATCGTCCTTGCGGCTGCCCTTTTCGTCAACAAGCCGGCACAAGAAACGCTCTATGTCGGTCTGGACTCGCCGGATCTCAACCAGATCAGCATGGCGCTTGCCGAAGCCAACATCAATTTCCAGGTCGGCACGGACGGCACCAGCATCAGCGTCCCCGCGGGGATGACGGGCAAGGCCCGCTTGATGCTTGCCGAGCGCGGCCTGCCGAACAGCGCCAATGCCGGTTACGAACTCTTCGACAATGTCGGCTCTCTCGGCCTGACCTCCTTCATGCAGGAGGTGACGCGGGTTCGGGCGCTGGAAGGCGAAATCGCCCGCACCATCCAGTCGATCTCGGGCATAACAGCCGCACGCGTCCATATCGTCATGCCGGAGGTCGGAAACTTCCGAAAGGCGGAGCAGAAACCGACTGCTTCCGTCATGATTCGCGCCAGCGCCACCACAGGGCGCAGCGCAGCGACCTCGATCCGCCACCTCGTCGCCTCGGCTGTGCCGGGGCTTGACGTCGATGATGTGACCATCCTCGATTCCGCCGGCCAGCTGCTCGCTTCCGGCGATGAGGCGAGCAACAGCTCGCTGAACCGCTCGCTCAACATCGTCCAGAACGTTCAGCAGGAAGTCGAATCCAACATCGACAAGGCGCTGGCACCCTTCCTCGGCATGGACAACTTCCGCTCCAGCGTCACCGCCGATCTCAACACGGACGCCCAGCAGATCCAGGAAACGACTTACGATCCCGAATCCAAGGTCGAACGCTCGGTTCGCTCGACGAAGGAAGCCCAGCAGTCGCAGCAGAAGCAGTCCGATAGCGCGACGACGGTCGAGCAGAACATTCCGCAGGCGGCCCCCGAGGCCGGCGGTTCCGCCGGGCCCGAATCGCAGGACAAATCCGACAAGCGCGAAGAGCAGACCAACTACGAAATCAACAGCAAGACGACGGCGACGACCCGCAACAGCTACAAGGTCGAGAAGCTTTCGATCGCTGTGGTGGTCAACAAGGGCCGTATCGCCAAGATGGTCGGAGAACCCGCCGACCAGACCAAGGTCGATGCCTATCTTGCCGAAATGCAGAAGATCGTCGCTTCGGCGGCCGGCATCGACGCCAAGCGCGGCGACGTCGTCACCGTCACGGCCATGGACTTCCTCGAAAATCAGCTGCTTGAAGACGCCACCGGTGGCGTCCGCGTCATGGACATGCTGAGCCGCAACCTTGCCGGTATCATCAACTCGCTCGCCTTCGTCGCGGTTGCCTTCGTGGTGGTCTGGATGGGTCTGCGGCCGCTGGTGCGCAGCGTCAGCGGCAACGGCAGCTCTGCGGCTTTCGGCGACGCCACGCCGGAAGCGGCCGGCCTCGAGCTTCCGGACTTCGCGCCAGCCTCAGGAGCCGCCGGTGGCGCTCTCATGGATGGCTTCGGGTCCGATTTCGGCTTCGACAGTACCGAAGACCTGCTCAGCCTCGGCGACGACGATGGAAACTTCAACCGGCGCGTCAAGGAAGGCCCGGAACGCAAGCTCTCCCGTATGGTCGAGATCAACGAGGAACGCGCCGCGAAAATCCTCAGGAAATGGGCGATCGACGACGCAGCGTAAAACAAAGGCCGGGCAACCGGCCTTTTTTCATGTCGGTATCGAAGCCTGATTCCCCAACCGCTGTTTGCTAAAAAGCCGTGACTGGAGATGCGAGAGACTCGCCATGACAATCAGGGTCGTGAATTCGAATAAGACGATAGGCCCGACCACTGAAATGCGGCTGTAGCGCGATATGATAAGATGGACTCGCGTAAAACGCGAAGCAAGTTGCGATACCGCCAGAATCACCTTAGCCTCCCTATATCTTGAAGGCTGGAACGAGTGATCGAATCAGTGCATTGGCGACAGCGAAAGTAAATCCCTAGAAGTCGGAGATAGTGATTTGCATCGGCTGGCTTACCCTTAGGTGATTCGAAATGGGATTCGAGCGGGACTTGAATTGAATCCCTTACAGAAAAATTGCTGTTGCACCGAGTTCGATCGTTTCTCAGCCGCAGGACGTTGCCAATGGATATGAATGTAATTCAGGCGAGCAAAGGCGAGAGGCAGATGGCGAATTTCGCGAGTGCGGTGGTGCCGGATCTGTTGCCGCGCGATGAGCTGCTCCAGCGTCTCCACGGTGTCACCAGCAGCGGTAGGTTGCAGTCCGGTCTGCGCGCACTGACGGACTACGTGGGTGCTTCGTACTACCTTCTGGCGCGCTGCGATCTCCTCCAGGAAAGTGGCCTCGATTTCATCGTTTCGTCTGATTGGCCCTTCGACCTGGTCAGGGACATCGCCAATGATCTGGTCCGGGGCTATGCCCGTTCGACCGAGCTGGAAAGATGCATGCAGGTCTTCCAGCCGAATTTTGCTCTCCTGCCTGACAGTGCCGAAGTTCCGGACGGCGCCAGCCGGCAATATTGTTCGGTGACCTTCAATGTCGGCCGGTCGCGGCTGGCTCTGATGTTCCTGTTCGGCGAGGGGTTCATTCTTTCGCCGGAGCGGCTGCGCGATGTGGGCCTGCTTGCAGGTTATGTCGCGAGCTTCCTTCGCTGCGGCGGGACGAGGGTCGATCGCGATTTCGAATTGACAGACCGGGAACTGGAATGCCTGTTCTGGATCGCCGAGGGCAAGACCAGCGACGAGATCGCGATGATCCTCGGAATTTCCCGCAATACCATCAACAACTACATCACCAGTGTGATGCGCAAGACGGCGACCAAGACCCGGTCCGAGGCCATTGCTTTCGCCGTCCGGAATAATCTCGTATAGGGGGATCTATGGGGCACCCATTAGGCAGGACGATGAGCAGCGCTGAGCAGCTGCGCATGGTGCGTGTGAGCAGGATTTCCAGCCGGTCCGATCTTTTCCCGCGGCTGATCGCGATGCAGAAGCTTGCCGATGCGCAAGGATTCGCGATCTTCCGCGTCAGCGGTTCGGGCCTTCCGGCAAAGCAGCGGCTTGTCTGCGAGCTTGAGAACTGGGGACCATCCAATGCCGGTTTCGGCAAGGCCTTCACGGACGCCTATGGCGATATTCTTCTCGACCATATCGACAAATCGCTGCTGCCGCTTTCCTGGGCCGGCGGTTACGACCGTGCGGCACCCGGTCCGGCGGACTTCGCGCCGTTCATGACGCGGCTGCAGGACGGTATTCTGCCTTTCTCCGGACTTGCCTTTCCGGTGCGGCTTGGCGCCGTCGGCAACGGTTTCATCCTTTTTACCGGCGATGAGATCGATCCCTCGAGCGATACCATCGTCGAACTGCACGGTCGCTGCTGCCATATCATGATGGATCTACTCTCGCTCGACGAACGCCGCACGGCCGCCGCCGAGGCGCTCAGCGAACGCGAGATCGCCTGTCTGCAGCTTGCCGGCGACGGCCGCATCAGCGAAGAGATTGCCGACAAGCTTGGCCTGTCCGTGCACACTGTGAACGCCTATCTCGGCTCGGCGACCATCAAGCTCGATTCCGTCAACCGTATTCAGGCGATCGCCAAGGCGATCCGGCTCGGTTATATCAGCTGAACCCGCGCAGGCCTTCACAGCGTTGCGCGTCTTTTCAGACGCGCAAGCGACGCTGTAACGCTTTGAATTGTTGTCCAAGGCGAATGTGAAAGCTCGGTTGTCGTGAAAGACGTTAGCCGGCCAGCGCCTGAGGCGGCTGGTTGACGCTGTAACGCGCTTCCCGAAGGCTCTTTTTGAGGAAGATGGTGTTCTCGTCAGGATCGGCTGACGGATCCTGGAAAGCGATATGATTGATCTCGATGCCGGCGTGATCTTCGGCAAGGGTGAGTTGCGCGTAGACGGTGACGCCGCGCGGCTTGATTTCCAGGTCGAGAACGACTTCGGGCTTGCCGCCCCACTCCAGCGTATAATTGCCGCCCAGGCCGAAATTCACCGTGCCCGGATGAAAGAAAAGCTCCGCTGCCGAAGCGACGAGATCGGAAAGATTGCCGTAATACTCGAAGCGCAGCAGTGAAATAAGGTCAGAAGCATCCAGAAGGCGCAGTTCAGTGGCGACCGGGCTGATCGCGTCTGCGAGGATCTTTTCACGCTGGGTAGAGTGGGGGCATTTTTTCATTCGGCTTATCTGACCCGTTTGTTCTTGGCGTCTGCGGCGTAGACCCGGTGGATGAGCTCCGCAACCGCCTTATAGAAGACTGACGGGATGACACTATCGATCGAGACTTGCGCAAACATGGAGCGCGCAAGCGGCGGATCCTCGAACACCGGTATGCCGTTCTGCTCGGCAATCTCCCTGATTTTGAGCGCAATAAGGTCTTGACCCTTGGCCAGCACCACCGGCGCATCGTTCTCTTCACGCGCGTAACGCAGCGCCACCGCATAGTGCGTCGGGTTTGCAATCACCAGCGTCGCGCGGTGCACGTTGGCGATCATGCGCCGGCGCGCGCGGTCGCGCATCAGCGAGCGCTGCCGGCTCTTGACGAAGGGGTCGCCCTGCGCCTGCTTGTTTTCTTCCTTCACCTCGTGCCGTGTCATCTTCAGCTCGGTGAACCAGTGATGGCGCGTCCAGAAAAGATCGGCGATTGCCACGATCGCGGTGGCGATCAGCATGACGATGATGATCTTGCGCATCGCTGCCATCATTCGCACGAGAATCGTCTGCGGATCGGAGAACATCGCGTCGATCGAGCCGAAATATTCGCTCCTGAGCACGAAGAACAGGATCACCCCGACGACGACGACCTTGAACAGCGATTTTCCGAATTCGACCAGGCCGGGCACGCTGAACAGCCGTGACCAGCCTTTGATCGGCGAGATACGCGAGGCCTGCGGGCGGATGCGTTCAAGCACCAGTGTCGGCAGATTCTGGAAGACGGAGGAGGCGATGCCGAACACCATAAACAGGATGAAGGCAGGCGCCACCAGCGCGGCACTTGCCCAGCCGAGCCGCCCGAACAGCGCCAGCACATCCGGCCCCGTCTCGATCTTCCATTGATCGGGCTGTTCGAAGATGTCGCGCAGCGTTTCACTCATGCGGCCGACGCTGTCGGGAAGGAAGAATACGAGATAAATAAAGGTCGCGAGGATCGTCGCAAAGATCGAAAGTTCGCGCGAAGACGGCACGTTGCCCTTTTCCGCGGCATCGCTTTGCTTTTTCGCGGTTGGGGCTTCTGTTTTGCTGTCCTTGTCATCGTCTGCCAAGTCGCGGCCCTCCGTCAAAAAAATAGGCCGCAGCTAATGCATATCGCCCAAAACTGTGCAGCGGTTTTGGGATAACGACATGCATCAGAACAAAGATCTAAAGTGCGTCGCAGGAACTGAGTTCTGTGCGACGCGCTTTAGAGCGCGGTCTATGGCTGGAAGGGTAGTCGCCTGTGGCATGGCGATCAACAGCCGCCTTTCGGCATGCCGGATTTGTCAACAGTCTCGACGTGTTAGGCGGCCGCCGAAGCGTCGCCTTCCTTTTCCTTGAGCTCGATCTGGCCGGAATTGGCCAGGCGAATCGCTTCCTGTGCCACGGCGCGGCGGGCAATCGCGATCTCGCGCGGATTGACGCCGCCCATGCCGCTCTGCAGATCCGATTCGATCATGCGGCGCTGGCGTGGGCTGATGGCGGAGAGAACCGATTCGCGGATCTCCGGGGGCGACCCGCGCAGCGCGACGGTGAGCACATCCGTCGAGATGTCGTTGAGCAGCATGACGCGGCTGCGCTGCGGCATGTACATGAGGTCCTCGAACAGGAAGATCTTCGGGCGAACCTTGTTGACCGACTCGCGGCTGATCGATTCGAGCGAGCTGAGCAGCGTGTCGACCTGCGGCTTGTCGAGCTCGTTCATGAGATCGGCGACCTTCGTCGAGCCAGCTGCATTGCGCTCTGCCTCGACCTCGGCAAGCAGCGTCATGACCTGGTTTTCGATGATCTGCGCAGCCTTCGGGCTGACGGCTTTCATGTTGACCGTTCTGTTCATGATGTCGGCGCGGCGGTTGTCGGGAAGCTGCAGCAGCACCTTGGCGCCGAAGGAGGAGGGCATCATCGAAAGAATATAGGCGACGGTCTGCGGATGTTCGCGCAGCAGGAACTGTGCGACGAATGTCGGCTCCGCCTCGCTGAGGCGATCCCAGATCGAGGTTTCGTAGGCCTGGAATGCGGTGCGGCGGCCGAGCAGGCTGTCGACCTCGTCGGGTGTCAGGCCTTCTTCCAGAATGGCCTCGATCGCCTTGGCATTGTCCATCAGTCCGGCGCCCTCGGTGAAGAGGTCTTCGAACTCGGAGACGAGCAACAGCAGCTCATCCGGCGGAATGGCGCGCAGCGACTGGGCGGATGAGATAATGGTCTGCAGTTCGGCCTGGGTGAAATACTTCAACAGCCGGCCGGCGACTCCCTTTCCCATAGCGAGAAGAACAGCCGCCGCCTTTTCAGCCTGGGTCAACGGTTTCCCGGCTAGCGCGCCGCCGAAATCGTCAAAGTCCATCATGGTCTAACCTCTCCGTCCCACACAGGGATCAGGCTTTTTTCGTACTCAAAACTTCTATCAGTTTCACACCGAATCGCGTGTCGTCGTTATCAAGCACCGTAATTTCGCCGCGGGCAATCCTGCGGCCATTCACCATGATCTCGACCGGCTCGCCGATCTTCTTGTCGAGGGCGATCGTCGCCCCTTCATTGAGGTTCATCAGGCCGGAGACCTGCATGCGGCTGGTGCCGAGCATGATCTGGACGTCGATCGGGATGTCCATGATCAGGTCGAAGTTGGAATTCAAAGCGCTGCCGAGCGGGGCCGGCGACGCCTCGAAGGAGGAACTGCTGCCGAAATCCATGCCGGCAGCCGGGCTGGCATCGCCGCCGCCGAAGTCGCCGCCGAAATCGTCGCTGCCAAAGGAGGTTTCCGAAGTCTCGCCGCCAAAGGCCGCCAGGTCCGTTCCTGCTGCGAAGGGGTCGCTCTGCAGGTCGTCGCCAAACTGCGACAGGTCGCCATCGGCATCCTGCTTCAGCACGCCGCGCAGATCGTCGATCGCCTGGTCAAGATCCGCTTCGCTGCCCGGAAGATCCAGGGAGAGGTCGCTGTTCTGCTGTGTTTTCTTCGTAGCCATGAAATCACTATTCCAGTTGAAACTTGCCTCAAACTGCCTTTGCAGCCCAAAAGCCAGAGAACCGATTAATTCATTAAATGACGGATGAGTTCATCATCCGAGTTCATCGTATCCTTGACGCGGACCATGTAGTTTTCGCCCGAACGCCCGAACTCGCACACATACAATTCCTTGCTGTTGGCGCTGACCTCGACACGCACGTCGCCGTGGTCGCGGAACGGAATGACGTCGCCGACCATCAGCTTCGATATCGTGCGCAGCGTCAGGTCCTGCAGCCTGATCTTGGCCTCGAGCGTGACATGTGAGCGGCGGACCTGGTCGCCGAGCTGCTCGGTCCATTCCGCTGAGTTGCTGCTGGCCTGGCGTTTCGGCTTCGGCGGCGTCACCTTGGTCTTGAGCAGTGCCGTCTGCGGAACGATCAACGAAAATTCCGAAATGATGCCGGCAAGCGTGATCGACATGTTGATGGCGGCCGCGAATTCATCCGGACGATCCTCCTGCGGCCGGGCGCGCATGTCATGGGCGTGCGGGGCCGAAAGGCTCGGTTCGAAACCGCCCGCCGCGTTGACGGCCGAGCGCAGCACCTTGGCGATCTTGTCGAAGACCATGACCGCCAGATCGAGCTCGATGATCGAAAGCAGCCGGTTGGCTGGTTCCTCGATCGTATCGGCGGTGGCTCCGAGCAGATGCTCCATCAGCGTGATGACGAAGCCGTTGCCGCATGCAAGCGTAATGTTCTGCGACCAGTTGCGCAGCGTCGCGTCAACGAGTGTGACGTTCGCGCTCAGGTCTTCGATGAGGTGGTTCTTGTAGCCGATCTCGCAGCCGAGATAGTTGACCGTCACATCGAGGCCAGTCTCGCTTTTGATGACGTCGGGAAAGAATTCGCTGTAGATTTCCCCGAAGGAGCTGCAGATCTTGGCGACCCTGCCTCGGTCGCCAAGCCCGCCTGTCAGCTTGGCGAGGAGGGCAGGATCCATTGCCGGTTTGTCGTGCGAAGCATTGCTCATAGTCATTTAAGCCGCCTTGTTTTCGCCACCTGGGTTCATCATTTCCTGCTCGACCGCATCGATGGACGGACGCTCGTAAGCCGAGATCGTCTTGCGACCGTATTCGAGAGCGACCTGCGGTACCGAGCCGTTCATATAGGCAAGCAGCGTCTGCTTGACGATGACGTAGAGGCGGTGCTGCTTGTTGCGCACGACCTTGATCTGGGAGACCAGCGGCGAGCAGACGCAGTAAGACAAGAGAATACCGAGGAAGGTGCCGACGAGCGCCGAGCCGATCAGGTGGCCGAGCACCTCAGGCGAATCGTTGATGTGGGCCATCGCCTTGATGACGCCGAGAACGGCCGCGACGATGCCGATCGCCGGGAAGGAATCGCTCATGATCTGGATCGAGTGATAGGGCTTCATCTTGTCGTGCATGATGGTGTTGAGCTCTTCGTCCATCAGCGCCTCGATCTCGTGGCTGCGAGCGTTGCCGATGATGATCAGGCGGACGTAGTCGCAGATGAACGCCGTCAGTTCCTTGTTCTTCAGAACCGTCGGAGCCGACTGGAAGATCGTCGATTCGGCCGGATTGTCGATATGGGCTTCGATTTCGTTTCGCGACTTGGTGCGCAGGTCGCGCATCAGCGAATAGAGCACGCCGAGCGTATCGAGATAATTGCGTTCCTTCGGCACGGCGTGCCTGAAGGCTTCGCTGAGCGCCTTGCCGGAGTCCTTCACCACCTTCATCGGGTTCGCCATGATGAAGCTGCCGAGGCCGGCGCCGCCGATGATGAGGAATTCGAAGGGCTGGAAGAGCGCGTCCACTTCGCCGCCCATCGCCATGAAGCTGCCGACGATACAGCCGCAAGTCACTATAAATCCGATAATGATATTCATCGTCAGCCCAATCTGAACGTTGCTTTTCTTTGAGACGGATAGGGTTTCTGCCTTGCGTGAGGCTGATGAAAGGCCCGATCGCGAGGCATTTCCGCGTGCCAGCTTCGCGCAAGCATCTGCCGTCAGTCTAAAGGAGACGAATGGGTGCCCGCGCCCGTTTCTGAGATGCCGCCTCAGCGAAATCCCGGCCGAACCACATGAGACGACGCCCGGCTTTTCGTCCCGTTCATCGCCAATGCTTGGAGCTTACCGACATGCAATCCGGTCTTTATGTTTCTCTGTCGTCGCAGATGGCCCTCGAAAAGCGTCTGAACACCATCGCAGACAACATGGCGAACGTGAATACGACCGGTTTTCGCGCTACCGAAGTGAAGTTCGATGAGATGGTGGCGAGTACCAAGAACAAGCTGAACACCAAGGTCGCCTTCGTTTCCCAGGGCAACGACTATCTGAACGAGGGAAACGGCGAACTGCAGCATACCGGCAACATGCTCGATTTCGCCATCAAGGGTGATGCCTGGTTTGCGCTCGATACGCCGGCCGGCCGCGTCCTGACGAGGGACGGCCGCTTCACGATCAAGGATACCGGCGAACTCGTCTCGATCAGGGGATATCCCGTTCTCGACGCCGGCGGCGCGCCCATCCAGCTCAACACCAAAGGCGGCGAGCCCGCCGTCGGCACCGACGGCATCATCTATCAGGCCGACCGCCAGGTCGCTTCGCTCGGTTTGTTCGAGGCCGATATCAGCAAGGGTTACTTGCGCTACGAAAACAGCGGTATCATGACCACCGACCAGCCGCGCGCCGTCGTCGACCGCTTCAATGTCGGTGTCGAGCAGGGTTATCTCGAAAACTCCAACGTCAACGCCATGCGCGAGATCACCCAGCTGATCGAAGTCAACCGCGCCTTCGAAAGTGTCTCGTCACTGATGCGCGACAGCGAAGATTCCTTCAAGGAAGCCGTCCAGACACTTGGGGGCAGCCGCTAGGCGAAAGTTGAAAGTTAAAGCATGAGCACCACGCTACTGTCTGAGGACGGCCTTTCCCCGAAGCTGGCGCATCTGGCGGGCCTCGTCGACCGATACGCATCGCCGGAGTTCGCGGTTGCCCATGGCGGTCGCGTGCAGACCATCGCCGCCGGCCACTACACGGTTCATGGTCTCTCCCGCCATGTTCGTCTCGGCGAGTTCGTCGCCCATAAATCCGCGACCGGCATCCATCTGGGCGAAGTCGTGCGCGTCGAGCCGGAACTGATCTATGTCTGCCCGATCGAACCCGGCGAGCCGATCGGCATCCACGATACCGTCATCCGCAAGGGCGCCTTCCGCATTTCACCGTCTGACAGCTGGTGTGGGCGCACTGTCAACTCGCTCGGCGAGCCGATCGACGGGCTGGGTCCGGTCACCGAGGGGCTCGATCGCCGCTCGATCTCCAATACCGCCCCGCCCTCGATGACCCGCAAGCGTGTCGAGACCGGCTTCAAGACCGGCGTGCGCGCGATCGACATCTTCTCGCCGCTCTGCCTGGGGCAGCGCCTCGGCATCTTTGCCGGCTCCGGTGTTGGCAAGTCGACGCTTCTGTCCATGCTCGCCCGCGCCGATGCTTTCGACAAGGTTGTCATTGCGCTCGTCGGCGAACGCGGCCGCGAGGTGCGCGAATTCATCGAGGATACGCTCGGCAGCAACATGAGGAAGGCGATCGCCGTCGTCGCAACCAGCGACGAGAGCCCGATGCTTCGCAAGATGGCGCCGCTGACGGCCGTCACCATCGCCGAACATTTCCGCGACAAGGGCGAGAACGTCCTCTTTATCGTCGACAGCGTCACGCGTTTTGCCCATGCGATCCGCGAGGTGGCGACCGCCTCCGGCGAGCCGCCGATCGCGCGCGGCTATCCCGCTTCCGTCTTCACGGAGCTGCCACGCCTGCTGGAACGCGCCGGTCCCGGCCCCGAGGGCGCCGGAACCATCACGGCGATCATCTCGATCCTCGTCGACGGCGACAATCACAACGACCCGATTGCCGATTCGACGCGCGGCATCCTCGACGGTCATATCGTCCTGCAGCGCAGTCTCGCCGAAGAAGGGCGATATCCTCCGATCGATCCGCTCGCCTCGATCTCGCGTCTTGCCCGCAAGGCCTGGACGCCGGACCAGGAAAAGCTGGTGTCGCGGCTGAAGGTGCTGATTCACCGCTTCGAGGAGACGCGCGACCTGCGCCTGATCGGCGGTTACCGCCAGGGTGCAGATCCCGATCTCGACATGGCGGTCAAGCAGGTGCCGATCATTTACGACGTCCTGAAACAGTCTCCGGGCGATCGCGACTCGCCCGATGCCTTTGCCGATCTCGCCGGCGCGCTCAAGGCTGCAGCCGGCATGGGCAATCAGGGCGGACCCATCCAGAGGAGATAGACGTGACTGAATTCGACGACGAACGCATCGCTTCCCTGAAGCAGCGCAGGAAAACCGTCATCCTGGATCGGCTGCTGACCTTCACCGGCCTGGCGCTTGCCGGCGCCTCCGCTTTCTTCCCCTGGTATGTGTTCTTCAACGCGGACAAGTTCGGCATTAACGTTGCCACCAGCAGCAATTCGCGCGAATTGCCGGATTGGCCGGCGCGCAACGTCTTCAGCGTCTCGCCGCTTGCCATGGTCAACAAGAACGAGGGGGACAAAAAGGCCCCGCCGATCGATCCGCTGACCACCGCAACGGTGTCCGATCTCGGCAAGGAGCGCGATGGCGGCCCCATATTGGAGGATCAGCCCTTCCCCGGCAAATCATCCTTCCGCCTGCTGCATGTTTCCAACGGCCGGGCGCTGATCGAGGATACCTCCGGCATGTATGTGGTGCGCATCGGCTCGATCCTGCCTGATGAAAGCCGCCTTGCGACACTTGAGCAGCGCGACGGCAAATGGGTGATCGTCACCTCCAAGGGCGAGACCTACCAGAACAACTGAACCTGTCCGCAAACCCAGGCAACAGGGGCTCCGCTGCGAACCGGCCGGAGCCCCTGTTCTTTTGCCCCTTTCTTTTGATAGCGGTGGCGTTCGCACAAAAGCCTCTCGAAGCCTGAATTCCCGTAAGTCCCACGCAAGATTACCGCACTAGGTTCGGGACAGTAAAAACGGAGAGTTTCATGCAACCAATCCAACTTTTCGACTTGGCTTCGCGACAGGCGGAATGGCTGACGATTCGTCAGCAGGTTGTTGCCGGCAATATCGCGAATGCCAATACCCCGAAGTTCCACGCCAAGGACGTCACGCCCTTTGACGCTGTGCTCGACAAGTCCGACATCGCCATGGCGCGCACCAATCCGGCGCATCTCAGCGGTAACGATTTCAGCAACAGCGGCGATATCGACGTCAAGGAGGCTGCACTCGACCAGGAAATCGGCGTCCAGGAATCCGGCAATACGGTCGGTTTGGCCGAGGAACTTTCCAAGTCGGGCGATATCAAACGTCAGTACGATCTGAACACCTCGCTGGTCAGTTCCTTCAACCGCATGATGTTGATGACCGTCAGAAGGTAAAATCATGGATCCGCTTTCAGCAGCAATGAAAATCGCCGGCTCCGGGCTCGAAGCGCAGTCAACGCGCCTGCGCATCGTCTCGGAAAACATTGCCAACGCCCGCTCGACCGGCGACACGCCCGGCGCCGAGCCCTATCGGCGCAAGACGATTACCTTCGGCCAGCAGATGGATCGCGCCAGCGGCGTCGAGACGGTCGGCGTCAAGAAGGTCGGCGTCGACGAAGGCGACTTCAGCACTGAATTCGATCCCAGCAACCCGGCTGCGGACCAGAAGGGCGTCGTCAAACTGCCGAACGTCAACATCCTGGTCGAGATGGCCGACATGCGCGAAGCCAACCGCTCGTATGACGCCAATCTGCAGACCATCAAACAGACTCGCGATCTCATCTCCTCCACGATCGATCTCCTGAAGAGCCAATAATCATGATCAGCAGCGTCCAGAATGTCAGCAACCTTTCGATGACCCGTGCGCTCGGCGCCGTCGACACCGAAAATTCCGCCTCGTCGTCTGCCGCCACCACGCCGGGCGCCGCCGGTGCGGCCAATGGCATGAGCTTCGCCTCGGTCATGGGCAACATGGCGAGCGACGCGGTCAGCAGCCTGAAGGGTGCGGAAAGCATGTCCTTTGCCGGTATCAAGGGCACGGCGACGACACGTGAAGTCGTCGATTCCATGCTCCAGGCCGAGCAGACGCTGCAGACCGCGATTGCCATCCGCGACAAGGTCGTCTCGGCCTTTCTCGAAGTCACCAAGATGCAGATGTAACTGATTTGAGGACGAACACATGAGAGCGCTCGCCATCGCAGCAACGGGCATGGATGCCCAGCAGACCAATCTGGAAGTCATCGCGAACAACATCGCGAACATCAATACGACGGGTTTCAAGCGCGCTCGCGCCGAATTCTCGGATCTTCTCTACCAGACCGAACGTGCCAAGGGTGTCGCCAACCGCGCCAACCAGGCCGTCGTTCCGGAAGGTGCCAATATCGGCCTCGGCGTCCAGACCTCGGCGGTCCGCAACCTGCATCTCCAGGGCGAACTGACCCAGACCGGCAACGATCTCGACGTGGCGCTGATCGGCAAGGGTTTCTTCCAGATCCAGTCGACCGACGGCACGACGCTTTACACCCGCGCCGGCGCCTTCAACAAGAACGACCAGGGCCAGCTCGTCACCATCGACGGCTACGAGGTCGTTCCCGGCATCACCATTCCAACGGGCTCGACCGAACTGACGATCAGCCGCTCCGGCCAGGTTTCGGCCAAGCTGCCGGGTGCGACGGATGCGACCGTGCTCGGCCAGTTGACGCTTGCCGACTTCGTCAACGAGGCGGGCCTTCAGCCGCTCGGCGACAATCTCTTCCAGGAAACTGCAGCCTCCGGCGAAGCGGTCATCGGCAATCCCGATGAGGAAGGCTTCGCTTACATGAAGCAGGGTTATCTGGAATCGTCGAACGTCGACCCGGTGAAGGAAATCACCGAGCTGATCTCGGCCCAGCGCGCTTACGAAATGAATTCCAAGGTGATCACCACCGCTGATGAAATGGCCTCCATCGTCAGCAAGAACCTGAAGTAAAGGGAAGGGCCGAAACATGATGTTTTGCCGGGCAGGACACATCTCAGGATGGGTGGCGGCAGCCACGATCGCAGTCGCAGGCATTGTTTTGCCCGCGAACGCGGATGCCGGCATGGGTTATGCCGTCGTCCCGACCACGATCATCTACCCCGGCGACACTTTGTCGGCCAGCCAGCTTCAGGAGGTCGAGGTCACCAACCCCAACCTCGCCGGCGACTATGCCAAATCCCTTTCGCAGGTCGAAGGCATGGTTTCCAAGCGCACGCTGTTGCCAGGCCGCACCATCTCGGTTTCGGCCCTGCGCGAGGCCTATACGGTGACCCGTGGCTCTTCGATCCGCCTGGTCTTCTCGCTCGGCGCGATGACGATCTCGGCTGCCGGCACGCCGCTCGAAGACGGTTCGACGGGGCAGGTCGTGCGCGCACGTAATATGGATTCCGGCGTCATCGTCAGCGGCACGGTGCTTGCGGACGGCACGGTCCATGTGAGGGCAAAATGAAATTGTTCTTCCGTTTCGTTACTCTTGTCGCGGTTCTCGCCATGAGTTTGGCTGATGTCGCGCCCGCCTGGGCGCTGACCTCCCGCATCAAGGACATCGCCTCCCTTCAGGCCGGCCGCGATAACCAGCTGATCGGTTATGGCCTCATCGTCGGCCTCCAGGGGACCGGCGACGGCTTCCGGTCCTCGCCCTTCACCGAGCAGTCGATGCGCGCGATGCTGCAGAATCTCGGCATCTCGACGCAGGGCGGCCAGTCCAACGCCAAGAACACGGCGGCCGTGATGGTGACCGCCAACCTACCCCCTTTCGCAAGCCCCGGCAGCCGTATCGACGTGACGGTGAGCTCGCTCGGCGATGCGACGTCGCTGCGCGGCGGCACGCTCGTCATGACCTCGCTTTCCGGCGCCGACGGCCAGATCTATGCCGTCGCGCAGGGTGCCGCCATCGTTTCCGGTTTTCAGGCGCAGGGCCAGGCGGCGACCGTCACCGAAGGCGTCACCACCGCCGGCCGCGTGCCCGGCGGCGCGATCATCGAGCGCGAACTGCCGTCCCGTTTCAAGGATTCTGTCAATCTCGTCCTGCAACTGCGCAACCCCGACTTCTCGACGGCGATCCGTATCGCCGACATCGTCAACGGTTATGCCTCGGCGCGCTTCGGCGGCCCGGTTGCCGAAGCCAAGGATTCGCAGGAAGTCGTGATCCAGAAGCCGCGCACAGCCGATCTCACCCGGCTGATGGCCGATATCGAAAATCTCATCGTCGAGACCGATACGCCGGCCAAGGTGGTCATCAACGAACGCACCGGGACGATTGTCATCGGCTCGGACGTCCGCGTCTCGCCGGTCGCCGTCAGCTACGGCACCCTGACGGTTCAGGTCACCGAGACGCCGCAGATCATCCAGCCCGAACCCTTCTCGCGCGGCGTAACCGCCGTCCAGCCGCAGACCGATATCGCCGCGGAGCAGACCGGCGGGCGCGTCGCGATCATCGACGGCCCCGACCTCCGGACCCTCGTCGCCGGCCTCAACAACATCGGCGTGAAACCGGATGGTATTATCGCCATTCTCCAGGGCATCAAATCGGCAGGCGCCCTGCAGGCGGAGCTCGTGCTGCAATGATCAAGATCATCAACCTTGACATGACGGTCCTGCAATTGCTGCGCCGGCTGGCGCTGCCGGCCGCGGGCCTCGTCCTTCTGTCGATCCCCGGCGCCTTCGCGCAGGAACATGCGCCGGCCGGCGACATCACGTCCCAGGACGAGATCAAGCAGTTCTGTACCAACATTGCCGAGCCCGCCCGCGACCAGCGTTATCTCCTGCAGAAGCAGGAACTGGAAAAGCTTCGCGCCGACATCGACGCCCGCATGGCGGAGATGGACAAGCGCAAGGCCGAATATCAGGACTGGCTGAAGCGGCGCGACGATTTCCTGAAGCAGGCGGAAGCCGGCCTCACCGAGATCTACAAGAAGATGAAGCCGGATGCGGCCGCACTCCAGTTGCAGGACATGAAGATCGAGGTGGCCTCCGCCGTGATCATGCGGCTCGGCCCGCGGCAATCGAGCCTCATCCTCAACGAGATGGACCCGCAGAAGGCCGCTGCCATCGCCAGCGTCATTGCCAGTGCGTCCGATCCCAATACGTCGAAGGATCCTTCATGAATATGCGTTTCCCGGCCGCGATCGCCACCCTCGCACTCCTTGCAGGTTGCCAGTCTCCGACAGCGGTCAGCGAGATCGGCCGCGCGCCCGCCATGAGCCCGATCGGCAGCGGCCTCGCCTACGGCCAGACGCCACAGATGGCGCTTTATCCGAAGCAGCCGCGCGCCGTGGCGCAGGGCTACTCGCTGTGGAGCGATTCGCAGGCCGCTCTCTTCAAGGATGCGCGCGCGCTCAACGTCGGCGACATCCTGACCGTCGACATCCAGATCAACGACAAGGGCTCCTTCGACAACGAGACCAACCGCAGCCGCAAGAATTCGAGCGGCATGAACTGGGACGTCAACGCCCAGATCTTCGGCTGGACGCCCGAGTCCAAGACCGACCTGACCTATGGTTCCGACACCAGCACCGACGGCAAGGGCAAGATCGAGCGCACCGACAAGCTCACCCTTCTGGTCGCCGCCGTCGTCACCGGCATTCTCGAAAACGGCAACCTCGTCATATCCGGCTCGCAGGAAGTCCGCCTGAACCAGGAACTGCGCATCCTGAACGTTGCTGGTATCGTTCGTCCGCAGGACGTCAATGCCGAAAACCAGATCTCCTACGACAAGATCGCCGAAGCCCGCATCTCCTACGGTGGCCGCGGCCGCTTGATGGAAGTGCAGCAGCCTCCGCGCGGCCAGCAGGCCGTCGATCTTTTCTCGCCGCTTTGAGGCTGAACGACGATGGCAGAGCCAGACGCAAGCGCAGGTCAACCGAACAAGAAATCCGGCTCGCTGATGACGATCATCGGCATCGCCGTCCTGACCCTGCTCGGCGCCGGCGGCGGCTGGGCGGTCGGCACGATCGTCGCGCCCAACATCAAGGGTGCCAAGGAGGTCGAGCAGGCAAAGGATGCCGAGGCCAAGAAGAAGGCCGAGGAAGGTCTGGCGCGCATCTCGACCGAGGCCAACAACGTCGTCCAGCTCGAGCCGATCACCTCGAACCTCGCCTACCCCTCGGAAAACTGGGTGCGACTCGAAGTCGCGCTGCTGTTCAACGGGCCGCCGGATGTCAAGGTTTCCGAGGATATTCACCAGGATATCCTCGCCTATATCAGAACCGTTTCCCTTCAGCAGATCGAGGGGCCGCGCGGCTTTCAATATCTCAAGGATGACATACAGGAACGTGTTGACCTTCGCTCGCAAGGGCGGGTATCGAAGGTCATGTTCAGGACATTTGTCATCGAATGATTCGTCTCATAGTTTTCCTTGCCGCCATGATGGCGGTACCGGAACTGGCGGTGGCACAGCAGCTGCCGACTGACTTGTTGAACGTCCCGGTCGATGGCTCTGTCGCCGCCTGGATCATTCGCACATTCGGCCTGCTGACCATTCTTTCGGTCGCGCCTGGCATCCTGATCATGGTGACGAGCTTTCCGCGCTTCATCATCGCCTTCTCGATCCTGCGCTCAGGGATGGGCCTCTCCTCGACGCCTTCCAACATGATCCTTTTGTCGCTATCGCTGTTCATGACCTTTTATGTCATGTCGCCGACCTTTGATCAGGCCTGGCAGAACGGTGTGCAGCCGCTGCTTGCCAATCAGATCAACGAGACCGAGGCGGTCCAGCGTATCGCCGAACCCTTCCGCACCTTCATGGCGGCCAATACCCGCGACAAGGATCTGGCGCTCTTCGTCGATCTGGCGCGCGAACGCGGACAGAATATCCAGACGACCAATCCGATCGACTACCGCGTGCTGATCCCGGCCTTCATGATTTCCGAGATTCGCCGCGGCTTCGAGATCGGCTTCCTCGTCGTGCTGCCCTTCCTCGTCATCGACCTCATCGTCGCCACCATCACCATGGCGATGGGCATGATGATGCTGCCGCCGACCTCGATCTCGCTGCCTTTCAAGATTCTCTTCTTCGTGTTGATCGACGGTTGGAACCTGCTCGTCGGCAGCCTGGTGCGCTCGTTCAGCTGACCGGCTGCCGCTGCTTGATATTCGCCAATGAGAAAACCCGCCGGATCGCTCCGGCGGGTTTCTAATTTTGCAGCCATTCAAAGTGCTGCAGCGCCCGTTGCGCGTCTGAACCGACGCGCAACGTAGTGCGGATCGAAAGCCTCACTCGGCCGCGAACGGCGCCGTGCGCGGCGGCAGCGCCGGAATGTCCATGTGATCGGGTGCAAGACCCTGCTTGGCACGCGCGGCCATGATTTCATAGGCCTGCTCCAGATGGTCGCAGAACCGTTCGGCATCGAAGAGCGGCGCGATATAGCGCTTCTCCTTGAGATGCGCCTTGTATTCGGCAATCCGCGCCGGGTTCTGCGCCAGTTCGACGGCAAGATCCTCATAGGCCTGCAGGTCGGCTGCAACGAGTTCGGGCAAGTCGATGGCCCTGAGCAGGCTCTCGCTGACGCGTGAGGCGAAGTTGGTGCCCTTGACGGTCAGGACCGGCAGGCCGCCCCAGAGCTGCTCCGAGGTGGTCGTGTGGCCGTTGACGGGGAAGGTATCGATGCCGATGTCGGCCGCCTGCTGACGGTCGATGTGCTCTTCGTAGGGCGCGCGCGGGCAGAAGATGATCCGCTTGGCGGAGATCCCCGCCGCCTGGAATTGCTTCAAGAGGTTCGCCTGGTTGCGCGGCGTGTTCGCCATCAGCCAGAGCACGCTGTTCGGCGCGCGCTTGAGAATGCGGCACCAGCTGTCGATCGTCTCCGGCGTGATCTTGCGGTTGCCGTTGAAGGACGCGAAGATGAAGGCGTCTTCCGGCAGGCCGAGCTGCTCGCGGGTGACAGGGCGTGGCTTCGGGCGATGCATCGGGTCGTTCGGCTGATAGCTCTCCGGCAGCCGGCAGAATTTCTCATGGTAGAAGGGCTTGGCCACCTCGGGCAGCACCGAGTGGTCGCCGATGACGTAGTCGAGATCGATATTGACCGTGCTGCCGGGGAAACCGAGCCAGCCGACATGCACCGGTGCGAGCGGCAAGTTGAAGGCCGACGCGCGGCTGCCCGAAGTATGGCCCTTCAGGTCGACCATGATGTCGATATTGTGCTCGCGCACCGCTGCCAGCATCCCCTGGTCGGAGAAGCCGTGAACGGTGACGATCCGGCCCCAGCGGCTGCGGTCGGTATTGTTGTGCTTGAGGTACTCAGGGCCTGTATGGCAGAAGAGCGTCACCTCGAACCGGTCCTTGTCGTGCAGTTCGAGGATGCGCTGCAAGAGCTTCATCGTCGCGTGGCGATCCCAGAAGTCCGATGACATGTAGCCGATCCGGATCTTGTCCGACCAGCTATGCGGCTGGTTGCGGCGGAAGGCCACCCGTTCCGGGTTGAGGGGGGTGGTGCCGATCGTCGCATATCGGTTGAAATCCTCGTTGCCGCACCAGTGCAGATGATAGAACGGGTTATCCTTGCGTAGGATCTCGACATCGCCCTTTGCGAGTGAGGCATCGATCACCGCCTGATGTTTGCTTGCCTCTTCGAACTCATTGAATTCGCGGGCGAAAACCAGATGCAGGAAGCGGAATGCGAGATTGCCTGGAAACCGCTTGAAGAGGTTGCGCGAGAGGCTCTGGTTGGTTGCGTCGTTCAGATCGTCGCTCAGAAGCAGGGCTGCCAACCGCATATGATCGGGATTGGCACTCTGCGACAGCACCGTCTTGAACGGGCGGATGATATCGCGCTGCTGCCGCTTCAGATAGATCGCGGTGATGATGAAGGCGAGTTCCGGGTCTTCCTGCGCCTTGCTAAGGTTTCGCATGGCGATCAGCAGAGCATCGTCCTCGCTGCCGGTTTCGTAGTGCAGCTTGGCCGCCTGCTTCTGGTATTCGTAGGAATTCGGTCCTTCACAGTTGCCGGCCAGGCCATAGGCTTTCGCGGCATCGGCCTTGAACCCGAGCTGCACGAGGTTCTTGGCCAGCAGCGCATAGGTCTTGGCGTCCTGCTGAATATCCATGAGCTGGTTGAGCGTCGCCAAGGACTGTGTGTAGCGGCCCATCTGGTAATCCTTGGATGCCGCAGAGAACGAAACTTTGCTGTTCAAAACCCAACTCCGTGAAGGAAATGTTCTGGCGTCGATCGCCGAGGCACGGACAGGCCGTCCTCCGCAAAAACGGGCGGATCGGTCCGATGGTGCTATCCCGGCGCCTGCCACATTGGCATTCGAAGCTTGCTTGAAACCGGTGCACTTGGTGAACCTCTGTTTTTGCGGGAAAATGCCGACTTTTGCCTAGGGAAAACGCTTGGTTTTCAAGAGAATTAGGATGCCAAGGAATATATTCAGCAAGCATTAACTATGCCCCGCGAGGAGCCGGCCTGGGGCCTGTATTTTTAAGGAGTTGGCAAGCATTGGCTGCGAAATTGCCCTGGACATGACGGGTTTGGGCCAAACAAAAAAGGCGCCGAGTAGCATGAAGCTGGTCCGTCATCGCCGGTACTATAGTCCGGTATGTCCTCCTTTTTGTATCTAGTTTTCCAGGGGACAGACTTATGACAAGCATTAACACCAATACTTCCGCACAGGCCGCTCTCCAGACGCTGCGTAGCGTCAACCAGGGCCTCAACCAGACGCAGAACCACGTTTCGTCGGGCTATCGCGTTGAAAAGGCTTCCGACAACGCTGCTTACTGGTCGATCGCAACGACCATGCGTTCTGACAACAAGGCTCTCTCGGCTGTTTCCGACGCTCTCGGCGTAGGCGCTGCCAAGGTTGATACCGCTTACACCGCAATGGACAGCGCCATCGACGTCGTCGGCGACATCAAGGCGAAGCTGGTTGCCGCGACTGAAAACGGCGTCGACAAGGCCAAGGTCCAGGAAGAAATCGGTCAGCTGCAGCAGCAGCTCCTGAGCATCTCTCAGTCGGCTTCCTTCAACGGCGAAAACTGGGTTGCCGGCGCTAACGGCACCAAGAGCGTCGTCTCCTCGTTCGTCCGCGACGGCTCCAACGCCGTTTCGATCAAGACGACCGACTACGTTCTCGACAGCGGCTCTGCGGGCAACGTTCTGTTCGGCATGAGCGGCGGCTCGGTCGAAACCTCCACGGGTATCCTCGGTACTTCGAATGGTGCGACCGGTTCTGTCTACGCAATGGACATCACCAACTTCACCGCCGGCCAGATCGCGTCGGCTCTGACCAACGTTGAAGCGGCTCTGAAGGCCATGACCAGCGCCGGCGCTGCTCTCGGTTCGCTCTCCAGCCGCATCGACGCCCAGGACGACTTCGTGTCTGCTCTCAGCGACTCGATCGACTCCGGTGTCGGCCGTCTCGTTGACGCCAACATGGAAGAAGAATCTTCCAAGCTCAGCGCCCTGCAGACCCAGCAGCAGCTGGCGATCCAGTCGCTGTCGATCGCGAACTCCTCTTCGCAGAACATCCTGTCGCTCTTCCGCTAAGACCGGTCGGCATAAGGTTTCCAAGTTTCGCGGCCGGGTCATCCCCGGCCGCGAAATGTTTTAATATAAGGTTAATGAAAAACCTTCTAAGCCTCAGATATTTTTAAGTAATTTCCGATCCTGATTTAGCTTTCTTTAACCATCTTGCTGTTTTCTAGGCCCATCGAAACGGCGAGTTAACCCTAACAGAGATGGTTAACAGGCATGATGCTGATCGCTGTGGGCCGGCCGAAAATCCGGAATGTCCCTTCTTAAGATCTGCCAACAAGGGGCAAGCAAACTATGACGAGCATCAACACCAATAACGCTGCAATGGCAGCCCTCCAGACTCTCCGTGGCATCAACCAGGGTCTCCAGGAAACCCAGGCTCACGTTTCGTCCGGCTATCGCGTCGGCAAGGCTTCCGACAACGCCGCTTACTGGTCGATCGCAACGACCATGCGTTCTGACAACAAGGCTCTCTCGGCTGTTTCCGACGCTCTCGGCCTCGGCGCCGCAAAGGTCGACACCGCTTACTCCGCCATGGACAGTGCCATCGATGTCGTCGGCGACATCAAGGCAAAGCTGGTTGCCGCCACTGAAAACGGCGTCGACAAGGCCAAGGTCCAGGAAGAAATCAGCCAGCTGCAGCAGCAGCTCATGAGCATCGCGCAGTCGGCTTCCTTCTCCGGTGAAAACTGGGTTGCCGGCGCTGACGGCACCAAGAACGTTGTTTCCTCGTTCGTCCGCGACGGCTCCAACGCCGTTTCGGTCGTGATGACCGACTATATTCTCGACGACAGCTCCACGGGCAACGTTCTGTTCGGCATGAGCGGCGGCTCGGTCGAAACCTCCACGGGTATCCTCGGTACTTCGAATGGTGCGACCGGTTCTGTCTATGCAATGGACATCACCAACTTCACCCTCGGCGAGATCCAGTCGGCTCTGACCAACGTTGAATCGGCTCTGAAGGCCATGACCAGCGCCGGCGCTCAGCTCGGCTCGATCTCCAAGCGCATCGAGCTGCAGGAAAACTTCGTGTCCGCCCTCAGCGACTCGATCGACTCCGGTGTCGGCCGTCTCGTTGATGCCAACATGGAAGAGGAATCCTCCAAGCTCAGCGCCCTCCAGACCCAGCAGCAGCTGGCGGTCCAGTCGCTGTCGATTGCGAACTCCTCTTCGCAGACCATCCTCACGCTGTTCCGCGGCTAATAACCCTCGGAAATATCGGCTCGCCGGTTTCCGGCGGGCATCTCGGAATCGAGCCGCGCTTCAATGGAGCGCGGCTTTTTTATATCCGTTAACTGTTGATTAACCATAATGCTGTCTTCTGCGGTCAACGAGACGGCGAGTTAACCAAATTTAAGAACCGGTTAACAGGCATGAGGCTGATCCCCGTTCCCGGTAGCTTCCCGGAATGTCCCTTTTTTTCATTTGCCAACAAGGGGCAATCATTTCATGACCAGCATCTTGACGAACGTCGCGGCGATGGCCGCTCTTCAGACACTCCGCGGCATCAACGACAGCCTTGAGACGACGCAGAACCACGTATCGTCGGGTTACCGCGTCGAAAAGGCAGCCGATAACGCCGCCTATTGGTCGATCGCAACGACCATGCGTTCGGACAATAAGGCACTTTCCGCCGTTTCCGACGCTCTCGGCCTCGGCGCCGCCAAGGTCGACACCGCTTACTCTGCCATGGACAGCGCCATCGACATCATCAGTGAAATCAAGGCGAAGATCGTCGCCGCGACCGAAAAGGGCGTCGACAAGACCAAGATTCAGGAAGAAATCGGCCAGCTGCAGCAGCAGCTCCTGAGCATCGCGCAATCGGCTTCCTTCTCCGGTGAAAACTGGGTTGCCGGCGCTGACGGCACCAAGAGCGTCGTTTCCACCTTCGTGCGCGATGGCAACGGCAATGTCTCGGTCAAGACAACGGACTACATTCTAAACTCGAGCTCCTCGGGCAACGTCCTCTTCGGCATGACCTCGACTGGCACGATCGAGACCAGCTCCGGCATTCTCGGCACATTAAGCGGCACGATCGGCTCGATCTACTCGATGGACATCAGCACTTTCGGCTCGGCTGAGATCTCCATGGCCCTGACGTCAATCGAGGCCGGTCTGGACGCGATGACCAAGGCTGCATCGCAGCTCGGCTCGATTTCCACTCGCATCGATCTGCAGGAAAACTTCGTCAGCGCGCTCAGCGACTCGATCGACTCGGGCGTCGGCCGCCTCGTCGATGCCGACATGGAAGAGGAATCGAGCAAGCTGACGGCGCTGCAAACGCAGCAGCAGCTGGCCATCCAGTCGCTGTCGATCGCCAACTCCAGCGCTCAGAACATCCTCACGCTGTTCCGCAGCTAAATCTGGCGCTGAAGCTGGACCGAATCTTGCGCCACCGTCTGGCAGCAAGCGAAAAGCCTCCCGGACCGCGCCCGAAATGGCGCGGTTCTTTCTTTTATATCAATGCTTTGGTTCGCATTACGATCGCGGCGCCAGGCTCAGTGCTGCGCTCTTGCCCAACAGGTTGTTATCGAGTTAACTTCGCCTCGAGTTGATTTGCTTTTGCGACACACCGGTAGAAACTCTGCCGGAGGCATGACGCCACTTCAGTCGCCGCCGGCAATCCGGCCTGCCCTTTCACCCCGATTCCGAGACCTGTCGATGACCGTTAAGATTACCAGCGCGGCCGCGGTGAATGCGCTTGCGGTGCTGCGCAGCATCAACAAAGAAGCCAACCAGACCCAGCAGCAGGTGTCCTCGGGATATCGTATCGAGACGGCCGCCGACGATGCGTCCTACTGGTCGGTCGCGACCGTCATGCGTTCGGACAGCACCAATCTCGGAACGATCGGAGATGCGCTCGGTCTCGGCGCTGCCAAGGTGGATGCGACCTACACGGCGATGGACTCGGCGATCGATCTCATCGGCCAGATCCGCGCCAAGCTGGTTTCGGCAAGAGAGCCTGGTGCCGATAAGGACAAGATCAACGCCGAGATCAGCGAATACAAGGAGCAGCTGCAGACGGTCGTCGAATCGACGTCGTTTGCGGGGGAGAACTGGCTGTTGAACGGCGACACCGCTGCGCCGCCGACATGGCAGGTGATCTCTGGTTTCGTGCGCGCTCCGACCGGCGAATATCAGGCCCAGACCATCGATTTCCCGTCGTCGCAGACCATCCTCATCGACAAGAACAATGCGAGCGGCGGCCTGCTGACCAAGTCGGTTGATGCCAATGCGATCAATAACAGCGGCACGACGTCGCGGAATTATTATCTGCTGAACGCCAGCTCCACCACGCCGGCGACAGGTACCGAAATTGCGATTGGCAAGAACACGACCGATGCGCAACTGACCGACATGCTTGACGTCACCGACTCGCTGCTCTCCTCGCTGACGACGACGGCCGCGTCCATCGGCGTGATGAAGACGCGCATCGACGATCAGATCGACTATATCGCCGATCTGTCCGATTCGATCGACAAGAGCGTCGGTGCGCTCGTCGATACCGACATGGACGAGGCTTCGATCCGGCAGAAGGCGATCGAAACTCAGAAGCAGATGGCTGTCGAAGCGATCTCGATTCTTAATACGGCCGCCAGCAAGATCCTGATCCTGCTGGAATAGGGGTGGGCGCGATCACGGGTGGCGGCGCCATTCATCCTCGCGCAAGTTTGACTTCCTAGTTTCCGGCATGAAGGCATCGTCCGAATCCGTGCCGGCGCAGGGTCAGGCCCTTGCCCGTTTCGAAGGGAGATGCCGGCGCGCAAGGTCACTTTGAGCGGGGGCGGGCATGCTGCATGCCTCCCGAATGCTGGATGGTTTTTTATGAGCATTTCGCTTTCCCGGTATTTGAA
Organism: Rhizobium beringeri; assembly: GCF_004306515.1. NCBI lineage: Bacteria > Pseudomonadati > Pseudomonadota > Alphaproteobacteria > Hyphomicrobiales > Rhizobiaceae > Rhizobium > Rhizobium beringeri. Next base: position 355,723 of record NZ_SILG01000001.1, read on the forward strand.
GGATTTCGGTGAACCGGAATCGTCAGCGCCGATCCTCGACATGGACGATTTCGGCGGCGACGCTTTCCCCGAAATGCCGAGCGAACCGGCGATCGACGTCGAGGCGGAGCGCCGCGAAGCCTATGCGGAAGGTCATGCCGCAGCGACCGTGAAATTGACTGAGAAATACGAACTCGAGGCGCGGATGCTGGCGGAGGTCCATGCGCGCGCACTCGAAGAGCTGAAGCTGCGTTACGAAGTCGAGGCGGCGGCGGTCATTGCATCCCGCATCCGCGATATTGCCGAAGAGGTGGCGCAGCTGGTCAGCGCAGGCGCTGCCGTCGCCATCGCGCCTGTGATGACCGAAGCGCTTGCCGCCAAGGCTGCCGAAAGCCTCGCCTCTCTGCTGCGTGACGCGATCCTCGAAGGCGCGGCCGGAGCGGTCGTCGTCAGGGGGCCGACCCGGCTTTTCGACATATTGAAGGCCGAACTCGGCGAACATGCCGAGGCGGTTCGCCACATTGAGACCGACGATATCGATCTTGCCGTCGAAATCGGTGAATCCGTCATCGTCACCCGTATGTCCGCCTGGGCAGCCAGCTTGAAGAAAGTTCTCGAATGAGCGAAGGCGAAAACCACCACCACGGCAAGAACGAGATCATCATCGTCAAGAGACATGGCGGCGGTGATCACGATGGCGCCCATGGCGGTGCGTGGAAAATTGCCTATGCCGACTTCATGACGGCGATGATGGCGTTCTTCCTGGTCATGTGGCTGGTCAATGCCGCCAACGAGGAGACCAAGGCCTCGGTCGCGACCTATTTCAATCCGATCAAACTCTCCGACGAAAAGCCGACCGAGAAGGGCCTGAAGAAGCCCGTCGACAACGCCGAGGGCGAGGAGAAGCAGGAGAAGTCGAAACAGAAGGAAGAAGATCCGAACGACGGCAAGGCTGCGGCCGATGGTGACGACCAGACATCGACATCAGGCGACCAAACCAATTATTCTGAGGCCGATTTCTTCGAAAATCCTTATTCGGTTCTGGCCGAGATCGCCCAGGAAGTCGGCCAGCAGGCCAATGTCAGCGCTAAGGGTGACGGCGGTGCCGCCGATTCCGGCCCGGCCACCGGCGCCGATGGCGGCGAGGCCTATCGTGATCCCTTCGATCCGGATTTCTGGACGAAACAGGTCGAGGTCACGACGGCCGGCAAGACGTTGCCGCCCGGCAAGAGCGACCAACAGGCGGTCGAGAGCGAGACAAGCGAGATCGCCAAGGTCGAGGATATGAAGCCGATACCGCTGACCACCGATCAGAAGGCCGCCAAGGAAACCAAAGAAACTAAGGAAACCAAGGAAACCAAGGGCGCGGTCGAAGCCAAGGACGGCAAGGCGCCGGCCGGCAAGTCGTCTGAGGACAAGAAGGCCGAAGCTCAGAAAGACGCCGATCATCAGAAGGATGCGGACAAGAGCGCCGCCGAGACCGAGCAGCAGCAGAAGGAAGCCGAGCAACTGCAGGCACAGATCGCCCAGCAGATCGGCGGTGTTGCCGGTAAGCTCGCCGAAGGCCTGACCGTGACGGCGTCCGAGGGCGGATTGCTGGTCAGCATCTCCGACCAGACCGACGATTCGATGTTCAATATCGGTTCTGCGGTTCCGCGCCAGGAGATGGTGCTCGCCATGGAAAAGATCGGCGCGATCCTGAAGGCGAGGGGTGGTGCGATCGCCATCCGCGGCCACACGGACGGGCGGCAGTATAAGGGCACCCAGAACGAGAACTGGCGGCTGTCGATGGATCGCGCCCAGAGCGCCTACTACATGCTTGTGCGCGGCGGGCTCGACGAAAAACGCATCTCCCAGGTCTCCGGCTTCGCCGACCGTCGGCTGAAGCTGCCGTCTGACCCGTTCAACGCGACCAACCGCCGGATCGAGATTCTGGTGCAGGCGGATCAAGGATAGTCGAATGGCGCGTCGGCAGCATCGCTACGTCGGATTTGTGGCCCTTGGCCTGGCGATGCTTTCGCCGGCCGCAGGCAATGCACAGGATCCGGATGATCTCGCGCCGTACAAGATGCTGCGGTCGCTGCAATTCGTGCAGGATTCCGTCGTCAGCGGCGATCATTCGGCCGGCGAGATGCAGCGCTTCATGCTTGGTACGATCGACGAACGGCTGCGCACCGTCGATCCTTCGACGTTCGACGACGACCGCAATGTCGACGCAGCGCTGATCTACGCGATGAGCGGCGGCAATCCCCAGACACTCGAATATCTGATTGCCCACGACGTCAACGGCTATTTCGACAACCGCGTCACCGATGTGCTGCGCAAATATCTGAGCGGCAAGGGGCTGCTCGTCGCCAAGACGCTGGAGGAGACGGCCAGGGAGTATCGCGACAAGAAGATCGGCCCCTATCTTGCGCTGATCGGCGGCAACGTGCTGATCGCGACGAAACCGACAGACGCGCTGGATCTCTACGACCAGGCGCGTCTTGCAGCACCGGGTACGATCGTCGAGGAGGCGGCGTTGCGCCGCTCCGTCGCCATCTGCGTCGACAAGGGGATGCTCGACAAGGGAATGGCCTATTCGCAGCGTTATATCAGACGCTTCCTGCATTCGCCCTACGCCAGCCAGTTCGCCGATCTTTTCGTCACACTTGTCGTCGGCCACGATCACGACGTGAAACCGCAGGACGTCGTCGATATCCTGTCCTTCATGGACGCTCCGCGCCAGCGCGAGGTCTATCTGCGCATTGCCCGCGCCGCCGCGATATCAGGCAAGCCGGAGCTGGCGCGCATGGCGGTCGGACGTGTGCAGTCGCTTGGCGCCGGCACCGACAATGCCTTCGGTCCGCTCGCGGATTTCTATGGCGGCATGGCCGGCCTTCCGACAGAGGATATCGACCGGGCGGCGAAGAATGTCAGCGGCATCGACGGCAACACACTTTCGCCGCGGGATCAGGCACTGCAGGAGGCGGCGCGATCGGTTGCCGAGCAGATCCTGCGCGCTCCCGACCCGGCAAGCTTGACGCAAGCCTCCAATCCTAACACTGATCATCAAGAAATCACTTCTGAAAAGGCTGTGGCAATAGCCACGCAATCGGGAGCGCCAGGCGCGCTTCCCGAGCCTGTTCCGGGAGGTGTGGCATCGACTGGCCAGGGCCAGGATACCGACCCCTCATTCAACGCATTTGTGACGACCAATCGATCCAAGCTCGACGAGATCGACGGTCTTCTGGCGCAGGAAGGCAACGAACAATGATGGATATGAGCGTCTCGGGCGGAGCCCCCGGTGCGGAGTCCGCCGCGATTGCGAAATCTGCGCGACCGGCCGGAAAAGACGATGCCGCCGGCCAAAAGCACGGCTTCTCCGACGCGCTGGCCAAGGCAAGCAACGGTACCGCCAATGACGAACCCGACGATGCGCAGCCGGATCAGGGCGTGGTTGCCGATGGGAGCGCCGACAAAGTGGCGCCGACGATCCGCGGCCGCGGCAGCGCAAAGCCGTTGATCGATCTTAGCGACGCCGCGCTGAAGGCGCAGGCTGATGTTCAGCCGGAAACGATCGTCAGTGTCGAAAAGGCCGCAGCAAAACCAGCAAAGGCTGAAGTCAAAATGCCGGCCGGTCTCGCCTTGGGCAAGATCGATCCGAAGGACCGTTCCGCAGATGAGGTCGCTCCGGCCGTCAAGGGCGCCAAGCACGCCAAGGGCGACGCATTGGAAACCGATACGGACAAGACCAGCGATGACGATGACGGCGGCATTTCGGATGTTCTCGGTCTGCTGAAGCAGGAACCCGCCGACGGTGCAGCGACTTTGCCGACGGCGGTAGCCGCGCAGCACGTGTCCGCCAAGGTCGATGAGGCTGGAACCGCCGACAAGAAACTCGACGGTATCGACGCCAAGATGGGCGGCCATGCGTCCGACGCCCTGGCGGCGGTCAGCGGTAACATCGAGAGCGGCAAGGCGGATGACATCAAGGTTCCCGGAGCGGAAAATGCCGAAGCTGCCGATGGCAAGACATTCAGGATCAGCCGCGCCGATGGCCGCGGCGTGTCGATGGATGTCCACATCGGTACCGATCAGGCCGGAGCGAAGGATGGCTCGAAGAAAGCCGATGTCGAAAACGTCTCGGTGCTGGAATCGCGCCGCTATATCGGCCTGATGCAGAATTCGAATTCCGCAGCCGTGACCGCTGCTCTCTCCGGCGATTCCGAATGGGCGCGCGCCATGGAGCCGAGCTCGGCGCTCTCCAACGCAGCCGAATGGACGAGCACCGGCAAGGTGGTCAATACGCTGAAGATCCAGATGAACCCGCTCGACCTCGGTCTGGTGACGGCGACCATGCGCCTGTCCGGCGATGCCCTGAACGTCGACCTCAAGGTCGAGACCGGGGCGGCTTACCGTCAAATGAAGGAGGATCACGGCAAGATTCTCGAAGCTCTGCGCAGCCAAGGCTACGCAGTCGAAAACGTCACCATCAGCATGGCGCCGGTCGAGCGTCCCGATGCCGGCAACCAGGCGGGCAGCCAGGCCTCCCAGCAGCAGTCGCTCCCCCAGCAGGGGCAGGGCGGCGAAGCGCGCGAGCGCCACAATCAGACGGCACAGCGGACGGACGGAGGCTTCAATGGCGCAGGCGAGACGGGTATTGAAGACGCTCGTGCTGGCGGCAACAGCGACACTGGCGGCGTTTACCTCTGAGGCGGTCGCTTCTACCGGCGCCTGCGAGCGCGAGATCCAGTCGGCAGCGGCCAAATATGGCATCCCGGAAGGCATCCTCTATTCGGTCGGTCTGACGGAGACCGGCCGCAAGGGCTCGCTCTATCCCTATGCCATGAACGTCGAAGGCAAAGCGATCTTTCCGCCCTCAGAGCAGGACGCGATGAGGCAGTTCGATGTCGCCCGCAACAGCGGCGCGAAGCTCATCGACATCGGCTGCATGCAGATCAACCACTACTTTCACGGCGAGAATTTCCGCTCCGCCGAGGAGATGTTCGATCCGCATCGCAACGTGGAGTACGCTGCGAAATTCCTCCGCAACCTGCATGACCGTCATGAGACGTGGACAATGGCGGTAGCCAGATACCATGCCGGACCCAACAACAATCCGGCACAGAAGCAATATGTCTGCCGCGTCATCGCCAATCTGGTCGCCACGGGCTACGGTAAATGGACTCCCAATGCGAGTAACTTTTGTGAAAATTGATTCAACCAAAGATGGAAGAGGCGCATTGTGACGAAACTGTGTCACAATGTGGCAGGAATCCGGCGTGAATCCTGTGCGCAAGCCATAATTAACCGACCGTTAACTTTTCCACGAAATTTTGGTGTGCATAAACTAGTGCACCCACTAGATATAGATCAAATCGCTACCCAGATCTTAATCAATTATTAGTTTCTGCCATTAACTTTAACGAGTTGTCGCCGATTCGTGCGATTCGTACCCATAGATCATCGAAGTGCCACACTGATTCGGAGGCGGACGAATGATCGTAGTGGTTGATGAGCGTGAGCTCGTGAAAGATGGATACACATCTCTGTTCGGTCGTGAGGGCATTCCCTCCACCGGCTTTGATCCAGCGGAATTCGGCGAGTGGGTACAGACCGCCGCCGATTCCGATATAGCTGCAGTCGAGGCCTTCCTGATCGGTCAGGGCCAGCGCAATTTCGAACTGCCCCGGGCGATCCGGGATCGGTCGATGGCGCCGGTGATCGCGGTCAGCGACCAGCACTCGCTCGAAAACACCCTTGCGCTGTTCGACTGCGGCGTCGACGACGTGGTGCGCAAACCGGTGCACCCCCGCGAGATCCTCGCAAGGGCGGCTGCGATCCGGCGCCGGCTGAAGGCGATCACCAATTACACAGAGATCGGCGGGATCCGCGTCTTCTCGGATGGCCGTGACCCCGAGATCAACGGCGAAGTCTTTGCACTTCCCCGGCGCGAGCGCCGCATCCTCGAATATTTGATCGCCAACCGCGGACGCCGGGTCACCAAGACCCAGATCTTCAACGCTATCTACGGGATCTTCGATGAAGAGGTCGAGGAGAACGTCGTCGAAAGCCATATCTCGAAGCTGCGCAAGAAGCTGCGCAAAAAGCTCGGCGTCGACCCGGTCGATTCCAAGCGCTTCCTTGGCTACTGCATTGATTGGGCCTGATTTTCTCGGCCGGGCGGCGGCGCCCGGCTGAACCTCAAAGTTGGCCTCGCAACTCGCCATGACAGACAGCTTCACGCAAGGCCCGACAAATACTCTCGTGCATAACAGGTAAAACGAGGTTTTCAGATGAGCATTTTCGGCAGCATGAAGACGGCAGTATCGGGGATGAACGCGCAGGCTAACCGCTTGAGCACCGTCGCCGACAATATCGCCAACGTTAACACCACCGGTTACAAGGCTGTGTCGACGAGCTTCTCGTCGCTGGTTCTGCCCTCCTCGGGCGGCAATTACAATTCCGGCGGCGTTCAGACCTCCGTCCGCCAGGCCGTTTCCGATCAGGGCGATATTTCCTACACCACCTCGGGCACCGACCTCGCAATATCGGGCGACGGTTTCTTCATCGTCCAGGGTGCTGACGGCACGCCGGTCCTGACCCGCGCTGGCGACTTCACCAAGGACGACGAAGGCAACCTCGTCAACGCCGCCGGCTTTCAGCTGATGGGCTATTCCTACGACTCCGGCGCTCCCGCCGTCGTCGTCAACGGCTTCGACGGCCTCGTTCCCGTCAACGTCAACCAGGATGGCCTGACCGCCATCGCTTCGACCTCGGGGGTCTTCAAGGGCAACCTCGATTCCAACGCCAAGATCGCTCCGGTCGCTCCCGCGACGCTGCCGAGCGCCAATGCCGCTACTACGACAACAGACACCAAGAAGGTCTCGATGGTCGCCTACGACCGTCTCGGCAACAAGGTGATGTACGACTTCTACTTCACGAAGCAATCCGTCGTCACGCCGCCGCCGGCAACACCCGCCACGGCTGCCACCTGGGAAGTGGCGATGTTTCGCAACGCCAATGCGGCGGTCGGCGGCACGACCTCCTTCCCCTACACCGCCGGTGGCGCTGTCGGCACCGGAACGCTCACCTTCGACGCCAACGGCAAGATGACCTCGAGTGGCGCCGTTAACATCGTCGATACGGTGACCGGGCAGACGATCGCCATGGATCTCTCGGGCTTCACACAGCTCGGCGCCGACTTCTCCGGCACGGGTACGCCGAACGGCCAGGCGGCGACCCCGGTCAAGGACGTCACGATCGACGGCGATGGCATCGTCTATGCCAAGTACGAGGATGGCAGCACCAAGCCGCTCTATCGCATTCCGCTGGCCAATGTCGCAAGCCCCGACAAACTGACGCTGATGAGCGGCAACGTCTACAGCGCCAACGGCCAGTCGGGCGTCACCGTCACCGGCTTCCCGCAGACCAACGGCCTCGGCACGATCAAGTCAGGCGCTCTCGAAGGTTCGAACGTCGACCTCGCCGGTGAGCTGACCGAGATGATCGAATCGCAACGCAGCTATACCGCCAATTCCAAGGTCTTCCAGACGGGGTCCGACATTATGGACGTCCTCGTCAACCTCAAGAGATAAGCAAGGTACCGGGTAAGCCATGTCGCTCACATCCGCACTTAATACCGCGCAGAATATATTCAACAATACGGGCACTCAGAGCAGTGTCGTATCGAACAATATCTCGAATGCGGGCAACAAAGATTACGTGCGCCGGCAGGCGATGCTCACCACGTCCTTGAATGGCGCGCAGGTCGTCAAGATCGACCGGGCGCAGGAAGAGGCGCTGCTGCGCCAGTACCTGAAGACATCCTCTCAGGACAGTGCCCAGCAGGCATTGCTCGGCGGTCTCGAGGACCTGAAGTCGATTGTGGGTGGCAACGACTACGAAACGTCGCCATCCACCTATCTCGGTGTTTTCCAGCAGAAGCTTCAGGCCTTCCGCACGACGCCGGGCAGCACCGTCGCCGCCCAGGGCGCCATCACCGCCGCCCAGGATGTCGCCAACTCGCTGAACAATGCCTCGCAATCCGTCCAGGATGTCCGCGCCACCGCCGACAAGCAGATCGCCACCGACGTCGATAAGCTAAATACGCTTCTCAGCGACTTCGAGAAGGCCAACAATGCGGTGAAGACCGCCACGGCCTCGGGTGCGGATGCATCCGGCGCCCTCGACGAACGTGAGAAGGCTCTCAAGCAGATTTCGCAGATCGTCGGCGTCAACGCAACGACGCGCGACAATAACGACATGGTGCTGAGCACGTCTGACGGGACGATCCTCTTCGAGACGATCCCGCGCAAGGTGACGTTCAAGTCTCAGGATGTCTATACCGCGACCATCACCGGCAATTCGGTCTATGTTGACGGTGTGGCACTTCCGCGCGGCAGCGGATCGACGACGACGGGGCAGGGAAGCCTTCAGTCTCTCCTCCAAGTGCGCGACGAAATCGCCCCGAACTTCCAGAAGCAGCTCGACGAAGTCGCCCGCGGCCTGGTCTCACTCTTCAAGGAACAGAACACGGTGGCCGGCCCGGCCTATGTGCCAGGCCTCTTCACCTGGAGCGGCGGCACGGTTGATACCGGCGCCACCGCGGTTGCCGGCATGGCGGCGACCATATCGGTCAGCAGCCGCGTCATCACCTCGCAAGGCGGCGATCCGATGCGCCTGCGCGACGGTGGCGTCAACGCCACCGGGCTCGTCCTGAACACGTCAGGCGCCAGCGGTTATACGACTGAACTCGATCGTCTCTATACCGCATTGGGCTCCGACATCGATTTCGACCCAGCGGCGGGGACGCCGGTCGGGTTCGACGCCACGACCGGCATCGATTCAAACGTCAGCATCATGGAATTCGCCACAAATTCCCTCGGCTGGCTCGAACAGTACCGCAGCAATGCCACGACGGCGGCGGAAAACACCTCGGCGGCGCTGTCACGCTCCGACGAAGCCTATTCCAACGAGACGGGCGTCAACCTCGACGAGGAACTGACGCTGCTCCTCGACATAGAGCAGTCCTACAAGGCGGCGACCAAGATCCTGAACGCCGTTGACGAAATGTTGAAGTCATTGCTGGATATTGCGAGTTAAGCCATGAAGAGCTCATTTATTTCAAGTTCGGCCATTCAGAACGCGATGCGGTTGACGATCCGTCAGGCGCAGAACCAGATGACGAAGGCAACGATGGAAGCGACGACGGGAGTCTATGCGGATATCGGTGTCTCGCTCGGCGGCAATGCCGCCAGGAGCGTGGACTTCAGCCGCGAGGTCGACAGGATAGCCTCGATCAAGGCAAGCAATTCGCTTGTCACCGCACGCATGGAATCCTCGCAGCTCGGCCTTTCCAAGATGAAGGACGTCGGCGACGGCCTCGTTTCGAAGCTGACGGCGCTCCAGGGCAGCCACGATCCCGGCAGCGTCACCGTCGCCATCCAGTCCGCCACCAGCGCCCTGTCCACCATGATGGACACCGCCAATACCATGGTGAACGGCGAATATCTGTTCTCGGGCATCAACACCGACGTGCAGCCGCTGACCGACAAGACCACCGCGACGAGCGCAGCCATTGTCACGCAGTTGAACACTTATGCAACGGGCCTCGGCAAGGCGGTCAGCGATCTCACAGGCGCCGAAATGAGCACCTTCATCACCACGACGGTAGAGCCGATGTTCAACCAGGCGGCCTGGACCAACTCGACGACCGGCTGGTCGCAGGCATCGAGCCAGAACATGACGAGCCGCATCAGCAACTCGGAAGTGATCGAGTCCTCGACCAATGCCAATTCCGAGGGCATGCGTTACTTCGCGCTCGCCTCGGTGATGGCCTCGGCGCTGTTGGGCCAGAACCTCAGCAGCGATGCGATGAGCACGGTGTCCAAGCAGGCGATCAGCTATACGACGAAGGCGACCAGCGGCCTCGTGACGCAGGCAAGCCAGCTCGGCCTTTCCCAGGAGCGCGTCAAGAAGTCCAACGACGCCCTAGACGCCCAGTCGAACATCATCAAGAACAAGCTCGTCGATCTCCAGGGTGTCGATCCTTACGAAGCCTCGACCCTCGTCAAGACTTTGGAAACGCAGCTTGAAACCGCTTACACGATCGTCTCGAAGATCCAGCAGTTGAGTCTCGTAAACTACCTTTGATGATCAAAGGCGCGCAATAAAGAAGGATGCATGAATGTATCAGTTCTCATATGCCGAAGTCATGCAGGACTCGGTGGCCGACGCGAAAGAGCGGGAATGGCAGGTTCTTGACCGGTCCATAGATCTGCTGTCGTTGGCGCGCGAAAAGGAAAAATACGGCCGCGAAGCCATTGAAGCCCTGTTTTATACACGCCGGGTGTGGATCAGCTTCATCGAGGATCTGAAACATCCCGACAACCAGCTGGAGATCGAGCTCAGGGCCAACCTCATCTCGATCGCGATCTGGATATTGAAGGAATGCGACAGGATCAGAAAACGTCAGTCTAATAACTACCAGGGCATCATCGACGTTACCACCATCATCAGGGATGGACTTAAATGAAAAGTACACTTCGCATTTCTCTGAAAGCCGGAGAAAGAATCTTCATCAACGGCGCCGTCCTACGCGTCGACCGAAAGGTCGCGCTGGAATTCCTGAATGATGTGACGTTCCTTCTCGAAAACCACGTCCTCCAGCCGGAGGGCGCGACGACGCCCCTGCGTCAGCTCTATTTCATCGCGCAGATGATCCTCATCAACCCCGAGGGCAAGGAGCACTCGACGGCGATGTTCCGCAAGTCGATCACCATGCTGCTCTCCTGCTTCAAGAACGAGGAGATCCTCGCCGAACTGAAGCGCATCGATGCGCTCGTCTCGACGGGCCGCGCCTTCGATGCGCTCAAGGCGATCCGCGGCCTCTACACGATCGAAGACAGTATCCTCAACAACCACGAAATGCCGCCGACAATGGTCGAGCAGATTCGCAGGGAGATTGCACCATGGCGGTAGATGCCACATCGAGCGTGAGCTCGACGAGCACTTCGAGCTCGACGAGCTCGGCCCAGCAGAAGGCGACGTTGAATTACGACAATTTCCTTCAGCTGCTCATCGCGCAGATGAAGAACCAGGATCCGACCGATCCGGTCGACGCCAGCGAGCAGATGTCGCAGCTGGCGAGCTTTTCGCAGGTCGAACAGACGATCCAGACCAACACCAAACTGGACACGCTGCTCGCAAGCTCGAGCCTCACCCAGGCCAGCAGCTACGTCGGCAAATACATGGAAAGCGCCGACGGCACCGTCAAAGGCACCATCGAATCCGTCAAGGTTTATTCCGACGGAATCATAGCGACGACCACGGCTGGCGGTAATATACTGGTGCAGGCGGGAATCACTGTTGCCGACAAGGCTCCCAGCAGCGATACCTGATACGACAGCACCGCACGCCTTAGCGGCGCCGATGCGTCGAGTGATACCAACCAATGGTGGTCCGGCCGCGGCGGGGCTGTTTCAAGGCGATATGAGGTTGCCTTCGGATGAATGAAGCTGATGCATTGGATCTGTTCCAGGCGGCGATCTGGACCGTCCTGATTGCCGCGGGTCCCGCCGTCATCGTCGCGATGGCAGTGGGTCTCATCATTGCCTTGATCCAGGCGCTGACCCAGGTGCAGGAAGCGACGCTGACCTTCGTGCCGAAGATCGTCGCGGTGCTGATCACGGTCGGCGTCACCGCACCTTTCGCCGGCTCGCAGATCTCCATTTTCACCAATCTGGTCTTCTCGCGCATCCAGTCCGGCTTCTGAGCCACCTTCGCGCAAGCTTCGCCATTTAACTCTCGATCCGAATTGGGCGGGCCGCATGTCCGCCTCCTCTCATGAAGAGACGGAATCGTCATGGCGCAACCACCTGCACTCCCCCTTCCAAAAGTCGCCCCGAGCCTGCGCGATGTCGGTTTTGCCCTTGGCATCATCGGCATCATCTGCATTCTCTTCCTGCCGATTCCGCCGTTCCTGATCGATATGGGACTGGCTTTCTCGATCGCCTTCTCGGTGCTGATCCTGATGGTCTCGCTGTGGATCCAGAAACCACTCGATTTCTCGTCTTTCCCGACCATTCTGCTGATCGCGACAATGACCCGGCTGGCGCTGAACATCGCGACGACACGCGTCATCCTGTCCCACGGCAATGAAGGCCATGAAGCAGCGGGCGGCGTCATCGCCGGTTTCGCAAGCCTGGTGATGTCCGGCGACTTCGTCATCGGTCTGATCGTCTTCCTGATCCTCATCACCATCAACTTCATCGTCATCACCAAGGGCGCCACGCGTATCGCCGAAGTCGGCGCGCGTTTCACCCTGGATGCCATCCCCGGCAAGCAGATGTCGATCGACGCCGATCTCTCGGCCGGTATCATCGACGAAAAGGAAGCCCAGCGCCGGCGCAAGGAACTCGAGGAGGAAAGCTCCTTCTTCGGTGCGATGGACGGTGCGTCGAAGTTCGTGCGCGGCGATGCCGTCGCCGGCCTAATCATCACCTGCATCAACGTCTTCGGCGGCATCATCATCGGCTACTTCCGCCACGGCATGCCGATCGGCGAAGCGGCCGACGTCTTCGTCAAGCTCTCCGTCGGCGACGGCCTCGTCTCGCAGATGCCGGCCCTCATCGTTTCGCTCGCCGCCGGCCTTCTCGTCTCTCGCGGCGGCACCGTCGGCTCCACCGACCAGGCGGTCGTCAACCAGTTGAGCGGGTATCCCCGTGCGCTTTCCGTCTCGGCCGTGCTGATGTTCGTGCTGGCCCTGATGCCGGGCCTGCCGTTTGTCCCCTTCGTGGTCCTCGGCGGTCTTCTCGCCTTCGGCGCTTGGTTCATCCCGCGTCAGGTCGAAGCTGAAAACAAGCTTCGCCGCGAGCAGGAGGAAAAGAAGGTCGTCCAGAACAAGGAGCTGGAAAAGGATTCGGTCAAGTCAGTGCTGCGCACCTCGGAGATCGAGCTTGCACTCGGCAAGATGGTCTCGACGCGCCTGCTCGGCGCCCACCAGGAGCTCGCCTTCCGTGTCGGCAAGATGCGCAAGAAGTTCGCCACGCAATACGGTTTCGTCGTGCCCGAGATCAAGGTGACCGACGATATCGCCATCGCCGAGAAGTCCTATCAGATCCGCATCCACGGCACGACGGTGGCCTCCAACCTGCTGCGCGTCGGCGAAGTCCTCGTCGTGACCGGCGCCGGCCGCCGGCCGAGCATTCCCGGCGACGAAATCCGTGAACCCGCTTTCGGTATGCCTGCCGTCTCGATCCTTGAAAACTTCGCCGACGATCTGAAACGCGAGGGCTTCCAGCCGATCGACAACGTCTCCGTCGTGCTGACCCATATGAGCGAGGTCATCCGCAACAACCTCCCGCAGCTTCTGTCCTACAAGGACGTGAAGGTGCTGATCGATCGGCTCGATCCCGAATACAAGAAGCTTGCCGACGAGATCTGCTCGTCGCACATGTCCTATTCGGGCCTGCAGGCGGTGCTCAAGCTGCTGCTTGCCGAGCGCGTCTCGATCCGCAACCTGCATCTCATTCTCGAAGCGGTGGCCGAGCTCGCCCCGCATGTCAGGAAGACCGAGCAGATCGTCGAGCACGTCCGCATCCGCATGGCCCAGCAGCTCTGCGGCGACCTCGCCGACAACGGCGTGCTGCGTGTCCTGCGGCTGGGCAGCAAATGGGATCTGGCTTTCCACCAGGCGCTGAAGCGCGACGCCAAGGGCGAGGTGATCGAATTCGACATCGATCCACGCAGCCTGGAAGAGTTCAGCGAGCAGGCCACCAAAGTTATCCGTGAGTTCATGGATCGCGGCCTGCCATTCGCCCTTGTCACGTCGCCGGAAACACGCTCCTATGTGCGCATGATCATCGAACGGCTGTTCGCCACGCTCCCGGTCCTGTCGCATGTCGAACTGGCCAAGGGCATCGAGATAAAGATTTTGGGCTCTATTTCATGATAACAGACCCGCAAGGGACCGTTCTCGCGCTGTTTCTGGTTTTCTGCCGGATCGGTGGCTGTGTGCTGGCTCTTCCGGGTTTTTCCTCGGCGCGCGTGCCCGATCAGCTGCGCGTCTTCATCGCCGGCGCGCTCTCGATCGCCGTCATGCCGCTGCTCTGGGACACTGTCTACCCGGCCGTTCACACAAGCTCGGGAACCTATATCGGCCTGATCTTCAGCGAATCGCTGATCGGCGTGATGTACGGCATGCTGGCGAGGATCTACACGATCGGCATGCAGTTCGCCGCGACGATCATCGCGATGATGGTCGGCTACACCCAGCCGGGTTCGGCCGACATCCTCGAAGACACGCCGGAGACCAGCCTTTCCGGCTTCATTACCTTTGCCGGCATCATGATTCTCTTCATCATGGATTTCCATCACATCGTCTTCCGCGCACTGATCGATTCCTACACGACCATGCCCTTCGGCGGCCTGATGCAGATGCGCGCTACGCTGATCTCCTTTACCGACACGCTGGAACAGACCACCTACATCATGCTGCGGCTGTCCAGCCCGTTTCTGATCTACGGCATGATCTTCAACGTCTCGATCGGTTTCATCAACAAGCTGGCGCCGCAGATCCCGGTCTACTTCATTTCCACGCCCTATCTGCTGATGGGCGGGCTCTTCCTGATCTATTTCTCGATTGCGGCAATGGTCAGCCAGTTCGGCCAGTCCTTTGGCTCGATCTATATCGGGCGATGAGGCTGACATGATCGAAAAGAAACGCTCTCAGAAACTCAAGCGACTGCTCTCGGTGCAGCGGCATATCGAAAGAATGGCCGAGAACGACCTGGCCGAAACCAGCCGTCAGCGTGTCGAGGTCAATGCGGCGATGGACGACGTCATCCTCGCGCTCGGCTCGATGGACCCCGTCCACCACGCCTTCTCGCAGAATTACGCCGACCGATTCGGCAGACTGACCATCAAGGACCAGCAGCTGACCGGAATGCAGCAGATCCACGAGATGCGGTTGGCGCGTGAGCGCGCCAAGGGTGACCGCTTTGAAGAGGGCATGCAGGAAGCCCTCGACGCCGAGCGCCGCGAGGCCGATGACAACGCCGTCTACGATGTCATCGATCAGCAATTCGCAACACCAGCCTCCAGCAAGCTTCAAAAACCATAGTCGTTACGATCTTAAATTCAGAGGATTGTAACGTGGCTATTTCGCCCCCCAGTGATCTGGTCCTGGACGTTGTCAAAGCTGCCGACCCCATGGAGGTTCAGGCGGCCCAGGAAAAGTTGAAGGCAAATCGTGCGGCCTTTGCTGCAACGAGCCTCGCCGAGAATGGCAAGGGCTTCTCCAATACGGTCGACGTTCTCGACCATATCGGCCAGAAGAGCAGCCTCGCCAACATCCAGAACCGCACCAAGGCCGAGGAAGTTCCGGAAAGCTACCGGAAGTTCGAAGCCATGGTCCTGCAGAATTTCGTCAAGTCCATGCTGCCGAGCGAAAGCGAAGATGTCTACGGCAAGGGCGCGACCGGCGATATTTGGAAAGGCATGATGGCCGAACAGCTCGGCAACACCATGGCCAAGGGTGACGGCATCGGTATTGCCAAGCAGATGTACAGCGAGCAGTTGCGCCGGCAGGAAGGCAAGATCGTCAATGCCTCGACCGATGACGATGACCGCAACACCGCGCTCAGCATGATCGACGACTTCCAGCGCAAGACCTTTGGCACGCCGACCGCCGAAGCCAAGTCCGATAGAACAGGATGATTTTGGGCCCGTTGGCCTGAAATCTGAATCCTGTTCTCAATTAAAGAGTTAGAGCGTGATGTCGTCCGAAAACCGCGCACACTTTTCGGCATCATGCTCTCAGCGACGCATAACCGGGGGTACAATGGAAATAGTTTCGAACGAATACAGGATCAAATCCGTTCTCGGACGCCTCGAAATGATCATCGACAATGAAAACACCCGGATCGGCAACGATCCGCAGTTCGATCTCAAGGTCTCCAATGCGCATAAGAGCCGCTGCCTCTACGAGCTGTCGATGCTTTTCCGCGACACCGATCCGGCCGAGCTTGCCGCTGCCCATCTCGATCAGCTGCACGGACTGAAGAAGAAACTGGTTCTCAATGCCCGTCGCGTCGAGGCGCATCTCGAAGCGGTTCGCGCCGTGGCCGACCTCCTGAAGAACGCAGTTCAGGACGCCGATGCCGACGGCACCTATTCCCAGGAACAATTCGCCGCGCGTGGAAACTGATGATCAAGCTCGTCCTCACCGGTGTCTGGGTTTGCGCCATCACCTTGGCATCGGTCTATTTCTCGGTGTACCTGGCGACAGCGCCGGCACCGGCGGCAACGGATTCCAAGCAGAGCGCGCTCGAACTGGTGAAGGGCGAAACGATCACGGTACCGATCATCGGTAACGGTGCGATCACCGGTTACTTCCTCGGCCGCGTATCGTTCATGATGAACAAGGACATGCTGAAAGGCGTGACATTGCCGCTGAGCGAGATGACGACGGACGAGCTTTTCAGCCTGCTCGTCGGCAACAAGATGGTCGATATCGCCCACATCAAATCCTTCGATCCGAAGGCCTTCCGCGAGGAAATCAAGAAGGGCATGAACGAGCGTTTGGGTGGCGAATACGTCGCCGACGTGATGCTGGAGCAGCTCGACTATCTCTCCAAGGAAGAGGTCAAGGAAAGCTCCGCCGGTCAGCCGAAGAAGGTGGGCACACCCGTCAAGATCGTCGAAACCGTACCGGCCGGTGAAGCCCCGGCACCAGCGGCCCACTAAGGACCATCGTATCATTGACGACAAACGGCGCCTGAGGGCGCCGTTTGTCGTTGGCGCGCGTGGTTAATAAACCACTTATGCGAGCATGGAAATTCAAGGAATTTTCCTAAGGGTTGTTTGAAACCGTCCTGTTATATCAGGTGCCACAGCTTGGCATGCGCCGCTTATCCGGGATCGGAGCGACGCGTCCCGGCGGGACGCGACCGGTCCTTTCGAGACCTCCGGTGCGGAAATATGGGCTTGTTTTCCGGGATGTCGGGCGCATGCAGCACCCTCGGCAGGAGGTAGGAATGAATCTGATTGCAAACTTCGCGGTGCTCGCATCGCGGCGGACGATCTTCGATCTGCCGGTCTGCGATCTCGGCTGGGACGACGCCCTCGTTTTCATCAACGAGCTGGCCTCCATTCCCGTCGGCCAGACCGTGGTTTGTTTCGTCAACGCCCATAACATGCTGACCACGCTGCGCGACGACGAATATTACCGGATCATGTCGCACAATCTGGTGCTGCCGGATGGCATCGGCCTCAACATCGCATCGCAGATCGCCCATGGTTCGCCGTTTCCGGCCAATCTGAACGGCACCGATTTCGTGCCGGCCTTCCTGACTTTCATGGAGGCCCCGCGCCGCATCGGCCTCATCGGCGGCAAGCGTTCGGTCGTCGAGGCGGCGGCGGAAAATTTCCGCAGGCACACGCCCTGGCACGAATTCGTCGTCGTTTCCGACGGTTATTTCGACAAGGTCGATCCCACTGATGTCATCCAGGAGCTCGAGCGCCAGAAGGTCGATATCCTGATCGTCGGCATGGGGACGCCGCTGCAGGAGAAGTGGGTTCACGATCATATTCGCGCCGATCATGCGCGTCTGGTGCTGACTGTGGGCGCTCTCTTCGACTTCGTCTCTGGCGCCGTCCCACGCGCGCCGAGGACGGTGCGAATGATGCGCCTGGAATGGGCCTATCGCCTGCTGCAGGAGCCGGCGCGCCTCTGGCGCCGTTACGTCATCGGCATCCCGGTCTTCCTCTTCCATGTCCTGCGCTACCGCTTCCGCCGGCGCGAAAGGATCCTCAGCCATCCGGAAGAGCGCGGTAGCGCGCTGCAGCCGCAGTCGGATCGCCGGAAGGCGAGCTGACCCACAGCGCCGCGCGTCTTTTCAGACGCGCAAAGAGCGCTGCAGCACTTTAAATTACCGCATAATTCCTCAAATCGTTCCGATTTGAGGAATTATGCTTAGTTCTTACCCGCAGCGGTTAACCATTTCTTTGCCATGAATATTTAGAGTGGCTTAATCATCTGCGTCCGTGCGGATGAGCGAACTCGGCCATCATGTGCATGAGATGTGGCGCAAATGTACGATATCAGGGCCAGAAACAGCTTCCAGGATCGCGCAGCCGCAGGGCCGCGCCCCCATGAGGATTCCTACGAGGCGCCCCGGTCGAGCCGGCCGGATATCGCGCCGCCCGAGGCCGAATTGCTGCGCGCCATCGGCCGCGTGCTGGAGGAGCAGCGCGCAAGAGCAGCGCGCACCGCACCGCTGGTCGACCGCATCGAAACCATCCTCGGCAACCGCCTCCGGGCCGCCAACGACGTCGGTCATCCGCTTCTTCAGGAACCGGTGGGCGATGAAGAGCTGAGCGTTCCGGCCGACCAGCCGATGATCTCACCCGAACCGCTGGCCGCATTCCGTGAAGAACCCGCCGAGCCCCGGCCGGTGCCGCGCCGCCGTGTCGGCGGCATTGGTCTTGCGACGATGGTCGCGGCCGCGACGATCGTCGGTGGGGGCCTGCCGGCGCTGATGCCGGCTTCGCCGGCCCTCTATCGCGCCGAAACGACGCTTTCCGTGAAGGCGGATGCCGCAAGCCGCGCTGCCTTCACCCAGGCTGCTGCGAAAGGGCTGCTGTCGGCGCGTGCGGTTACTTCGACGGTCGCCGCCCTGAAACTCGATCATGATCCCGAATTTGCCGGCGCCAGCGCCAATGCGCTCGGCGTCGCGCTCGATCTTCTCTCGGCAACCGGTGCTGCTGCCGATCCAGCCTCTCGCGCCGAGGCGACGCTGAAGCATGCGGTCGAGATACTGCCCGATGCCGCTACAGGCACGATCCTCGTCAGGGTGACGACCGGCGATAGCGGCAAATCCATGCGCATCGCCGCCAGGCTTGCCGAAGCGGTTTCCGCAGCAGACGGACCGGGCGGCAACGCCGAAACCGATGCCGCCTTGCGCAAAACCTATGACGAGGCGAAGGCGGAGCTTGCCGCCTTCACGGCAAAGAGCGGCGAGGGCAACGTCAAGGTGGCGATCGATCTTCGCCGCCAGATCGACCAGCTCGATGCCGATCTGAAAGCGGCCGACCAAAATATTCTTACCGCCAAGGCGCAGACCGACCGGCTGAAGGCCGCAAAACTTGCCGAGGTGCTCGACGGTTCGTTGCCCTCCGATATGCTCTCGCCGGCGCTGCAGGACTGGCGCGACAAATATGCCGTCGCCAAAACGACGCTTGCGCAGCTTTCCGCCGAGCTTGGCCCGCGCCATCCGCGCCTCTTGCAGCAGCAGGCCGAAACTGATGGTCTGAAGGAGAATATGGGCAAGGAGCTTGCCCGTCTTGCCCAGACCGCCAACCTCGCCGCCAAGGCCGCCGTCGATGCGCGCAAGGGCCTCAATGACCGCCGCAATACGCTGATCGCCCAGAGCCGGGACACCGGCGTCGATTTGTCACGTCTGACCGAGCTGCGCGAAAAGGCCAATGCCGCGCGCTCGCGCCTCGAAGAGGCGACGTCCGCAGCGGTGGGAGCGGCCGCCGACGGTCGTGTCGTTCTCTTGAAGCCGGCACTGGCGACGGCGGTATCGGCAACGGATGGCCGCATCGGCCGCTCGCTGATGGGCGCAGCCGCGGGCCTTGCGTTCGGTCTTGCCGCGGCTTTCCTGTTGCGCCTGCGTAGGCCCGTCGCCGATCCCGCAGGTGAGAAAATGCCGGTATCCCCGCCGCAGACCCCACTGCCGCCGACGTTCGCGCAGGACCCCGCCCCGGTCGACGAGATGGAGGTGCTGCGCTCCGAAATCTCCGACCTGCGCGACCGGCTTCGTGTTCATGCGCTCGAAGCGCGGCAGCCGCTGCGTTAAAGGAACATTTCCTTGCATTTTTGATATTGCGTTGCCGCTTTCCGACAGGATAGGGCGTTAGCGGGCATTTGACGCTCGTCAACTATCCATAGATTGGCGCGAAACAGGGCGGAGAGACGCGTGACGACAGTAATCGACGGCAAGAACGTAGCAGCATCGGTCATTCAGACGGTCAAGAGTGCGACGGCAGCGCTGGAAAAGAGCAGCGGCGTCACCACCGGCCTTGCGGTCGTCATCGTCGGTGACGATCCGGCAAGCCACGCCTATGTCGGTTCCAAGAGCCGCATGGCCAAGGAATGCGGCTTCAAATCCGTCCAGCACACGCTGCCGGCCGAGACGAAGCAGGAGGAGCTGGCAGCCCTCGTCGCCACCCTCAACGCCGATCCGTCGATCCACGGCATCCTGGTGCAACTGCCCCTGCCGAAGCCGCTCGACAGCGAGGCGATTATCCAGTCGATCCTGCCGGAAAAGGATGTCGATGGCCTGAGCGTCGTCAATGCCGGCAAGCTCGCCACCGGCGACCTGAAGACGGGACTGGTCTCCTGCACGCCGGCCGGCGCCATGGTTTTCGTCCGCCGCACCCATGGCGAGGATCTCTCCGGCCTTAATGCCGTCGTCATCGGCCGCTCGAACCTGTTCGGCAAGCCGATGGCGCAATTGCTGCTCAACGCCAATGCGACCGTGACGATCGCTCATTCCAGGACCAAGAATCTCGCCGAGGTCTGCCGCAACGCCGATATCCTGGTGGCCGCCGTCGGCCGGCCGGAGATGGTCAGGGCCGATTGGGTGAAGCCCGGTGCGACGGTCATCGACGTCGGCATCAATCGGGTGCCAGCCCCCGAAAGAGGCGAGGGCAAGACCCGGCTCGTCGGCGACGTCGCCTTCGAGGAAGTCTCAGCGGTCGCCAGCACCATAACCCCGGTTCCCGGCGGCGTCGGACCGATGACCATCGCCATGCTGATGGCGAACACCGTCATCGCCGCCCATCGCGCGGCAGGGCAGACACCGCCGCAGTTTTGATTAGGCCTGGGGAACAGGACCGGTCGAGGCCCTGACGATCAGCTCGGTCTTCCAGAGCTCCTGGTCGGGGAAGGGACCGGCCTGTTTTACCGTGCCGATCAGCCGCTGCGCGATGCGAACACCCGCCGCCCGCAATGAAGAGCGTGTCGTCGTCAGCGGCACGGAAAAGCTTTCCGGTTTGAGCAGCGGCAGCACGTCGTCATGGGCGATCAGCGAGATATCCTCGCCGAGCCGCAATCCGGCCTGGTTGACCGCGCGGATCGCGCCAAGCGCCAGCACCGTGCTGGAGCAGAGGATCGCCGTTGGCCGCTCTGGCAACCGCAGGAATTGTTCCATTGCCAGCAGGCCTTGTTCGTCCGTCATCAGCGCGTGGCTCATGCAACCCTCATCGAGTGCCAGCCCGCGCTCGGCAAGGGCTGATATGACGCCGTTCTTCCTGCGTATGGCGAAATCGAGATGCATCGGTCCGTTCATCAGCGCAAAGCGCGTATGGCCGAGCTGCAGCAAGAGCCGCGTCGCATCGTAGAAGGCGCCTTCATTGTCGATGTCGAGATAGGGATAGTCCGGCTCCGAACCGAAGGAGCGGCCGTGCACGACATAGGGCATCGACAGTGATTTCAGCATGGCAAGCCGCGGATCGTGGCCGCGCATATAGGCGACGAACAGGGCATCGACATTGCCGCTGATCGCAAGACGGCGCAGCGCCGCTACCTCGTCATCCGGGTCGGCCGGCATGATCACGAAGTGGAAATCGTGGCGTACGGCCTCTTCGCCGAGCCCGGCCAGAAATTCACCGAAATGCACGTCGGACTGGTGGCCGGGCGCCGTCGGCATGACGAGGCCGATCGAGCCTGCCTTGCCGGTCGCAAGCCGCTGCGCCGCCTTGTTGGGGCGGTACCCGGTTTCCTTGACAGCCTGGAGCACACGCTCCCGGGTCGCCTCGTTGACCTCGGGATAGCCGTTCAGCGCTCGGCTCACCGTCGTCTGCGACAGCCCCAGCAATTCCGATAGCTGTTTGAGATTCACCTGCTATGCTTCCTCCCGGCCCGCCCGTCAGCCATCCTGAAAAGGCCCGCCGCCTCCCAGTGGCATCCAAAGCGCTTTCAATTATGTATCATCTGGCGCGCTTGACTCAAGAAAAATCGCTCCATATTTCCCGATAGACGTTGCTGCGCTGCGATATCTAGCATGTCCACAGCGGGTTTTCGCGAATTGACTTGACTCCATTCCACCGAAAGTGAAATGAGTTTGGTGTCAAAGCGCTTTGAAATTTCTTTTGGAGGGAATTCGGCGCGGTTGGGATTGTGATGGGAGGTTGATCACATGAAAAAGTCATTTTTGATGGGCGTTGCCGTGGCAGCGCTTTTTGCCGGTACTGCGTCTGCAGCCGATCTGAAATTTGCCCCGGGACAGGATGCCAAGTTCAACTGGAAGAGCTATGACGAGTTCAAGGCTGCTCATGCCGATCTGAAGGGCCAGCCGCTGACGATCTTCGGGCCGTGGCGCGGCGAGGACGAGGCGTTCTTCCAGAGCGTTCTTGCCTACTTCACCGAAGCCACCGGCATCGATGTCAAATACTCTTCTTCCGAAAACTACGAACAGCAGATCGTCATCGATACGCAGGCAGGCTCGCCGCCGAACATCGCCGTTCTGCCGCAGCCGGGCCTCCTGGCCGATCTCGCCAGCAAAGGCTTCCTGACGCCGCTCGGCGATGACAACTCCAAGTGGATCAAGGACAATTACGGCGCCGGCGACAGCTGGGTCGGTTACGGCACCTACAAGGGCATGGACGGCAAGGAAGCCTTCTACGCCTTCCCGTATAAGGCCGACGTAAAATCGCTGGTCTGGTATGTTCCGGAGAACTTCGAGGAAGCCGGCTACAAGATCCCGACGACCATGGAAGAACTGCATGCCCTGACGGATCAGATCGTCAAGGATGGCGGCGTTCCCTGGTGCATCGGTCTCGGTTCCGGCGGCGCCACCGGCTGGCCGGCGACCGACTGGGTCGAGGATCTCATGCTGCGCATGCAGCCGCCGGAAGCCTATGACAAGTGGACGACCAACGAGCTGAAATTCACCGATCCGGCCGTCGTTGCCGCGATCGACGAATTCGGCAAGTTCGCCAAGAACGCGAAATACGTGGATGGCGGCGTTGCGGCCGTGGCCTCGACCGATTTCCGCGACAGCCCGAAGGGCCTCTTCGCGGTTCCGCCGAAGTGCTACATGCACCATCAGGCCTCGTTCATCCCGTCCTTCTTCCCTGAGGGCACGAAGCTCGGCCAGGATGCCGACTTCTTCTACATGCCAACCTTTGCGTCGCATCCCGAACTCGGCAAGCCGGTTCTCGGCGCCGGCACGCTCGTCTCGATCGCCAAGGACTCGAAGACGGCCCGCGCCTTCATCGACTTCCTGAAGACCCCGATCGCCCATGAGGTCTGGATGGCGCAGTCGAGCTTCCTGACGCCATATAAGGGCGTCAGCACCGAGGCCTATGCCAACCCGCAGATGAAGAAGGAAGGCGAGATCCTGACCTCCGCCACCACCTTCCGCTTCGACGGTTCCGACCTGATGCCGGGCAAGATCGGCGCCGGCGCCTTCTGGACGGGCATGGTCGATTTTGTCGGCGGCAAGTCAGCCGAAGAGTCTGCTGGCGAAATCCAGAGCGCCTGGGACGGCATCAAGTAATCTTTTAAAATTATGCCGCCGGCTTGCCGGCGGCATGGCTTGCATGACTGGCCGGGCTCGCAAAGAGCCCGGCCATCGCAGGATATATTGTGATTGGGCAATACAAAAAGATTGACGATGACCGGCGCTGATCCGTCAGAATAACAACCGGTCGGAATAAGATCAGGGGAAGCAGGGGAGGGACGAAATGCTGTCGCAGATAGTGTCCGCTTTGGGCGTCGTGGTCGTCGCCGTTTTCGCGTGCTCGGCCTATTTCTATTTTTCGAACAAGATCCTGGATCTCGCTCTGCCGGTGAAGGATGGCGACATCCGCGCCGCATCGCGCAATCTCAACCGCCGTGCACTCGTCCGACCATGGCTGTTCATCGGCCCGGCGCTCTTCCTGCTCATCGTCTATCTCGTCTATCCGGTTGTTGCGACCTTCATCCTCTCTTTCTACGACCGCACCGGTCTGCAGTTCGTCGGCCTCGCCAATTACAAATGGGCGATCGGCGACCGCGAATTCCGCCAGTCGATCTTCAACAACATCCTCTGGCTGGCCGTCGTGCCGGCCGCCTGCACCTTCTTCGGCCTCGTCATCGCCGTGATGACCGATCGCATCTGGTGGGGCAATATCGCCAAGAGCATCGTCTTCATGCCGATGGCGATCTCCTTTGTCGGCGCCTCGGTCATCTGGAAATTCATCTATGAATATCGCGGCGGCAACGACGTCCAGATTGGCCTGCTGAACGCCATCGTCCAGACTTTCGGCGGCACGCCCGAAGTGTGGATCTCCATTCCCTTCTGGAACAACTTCTTCCTGATGGTCATCCTGATCTGGATCCAGACCGGTTTTGCCATGGTCATCCTGTCAGCCGCCCTTCGCGGCATTCCGGAAGAGACGATCGAAGCCGCTGTCATCGACGGTGCCAATGGCTGGCAGATCTTCTGGCGCATCATGGTGCCGCAGGTCTGGGGTTCCATCGCCGTCGTCTGGACGACGATCACCATCCTCGTTCTCAAGGTCTTCGACATCGTGCTGACCATGACCAACGGCCAGTGGCAGACGATGGTGCTGGCGAACCTGATGTTCGACTGGATGTTCCGCGGCGGCGGCGATTCCGGCCGAAGCGCCGTCATCGCCATCATCATCATGCTCGCCGTCACGCCGATCATGGTCTGGAACGTGCGCCGCGCCAATCGCGAATTGAAGGGGCACTGAGATGACCGCTATCGGAAGCTACTTCAAGATCGGCCCCGCCCGTCTCTTCGTTCACCTCGCCGTTCTGCTGATCGTCATCGTCTGGCTGATCCCGACGCTCGGCATCTTCGTCAGCGCGCTGCGCGACAAGGACCAGATCGTCGTCTCCGGCTGGTGGACGGCCTTCGTCGGCTCGACCCAGACGGCCGCGGTCCGCCTCGGTACACCCGACCAGCAGAAGCAGGAGGGAGCGACCTACGTCATCTCGGGCAATGTGCTGGAAGGACAGACCGGCCGCGCGGTGAAGGCCTTCGGCAACCGCATACAGCAGCCGGGCGCCTTCAAGGCGGGTGAGACCGCCGATCTCGGCGACGGTGAAACCCTGCAGATCAACAGCGACGGCAGTTATCGCTATGTGAAGAACGCCGCCTTCTCGCCCGACGAACGCCCGAAGCGCATCTATGCATCCGTCTCGGCGCCGCCGGAATTCACGATGCAGAACTACAACACGGTTCTGACCGGCGAGGGCATCGGCCAATCTTTCATCAACTCGCTGACCGTGACGATCCCGGCGACGATCATCCCGATCCTGATTGCCGCTTTCGCCGCCTATGCCCTGAGCTGGATGGAGTTTCCCGGCCGCGGGCTGCTGATTGCGCTCGTCGTCGGCCTGATCGTCGTGCCGCTGCAGATGTCGCTGATTCCGCTGCTGCGCCTCTATAACGAGATCGGCAACCTGCTCGGCCAGCCGTCGAAGACCTATCCCGGCATCTGGCTGGCCCACACCGCCTTCGGCATGCCGCTCGCCATCTATCTCTTGCGGGCCTATATTGCCGGCCTGCCGAAGGAGATCATCGAATCTGCCCGCGTCGACGGCGCGAGCGATTTCGAGATCTTCGTCCGCATCGTTTTGCCTCTGTCCTTCCCGGCACTCGCCTCCTTCGCCATCTTCCAGTTCCTGTGGGTGTGGAACGACCTGCTCGTCGCCATGGTCTTCCTCGGCACCGACAAGGACCACCTCGTGCTGACCGGCAGCCTGAACGCACTGCTCGGCTCGCGTGGCGGCAATTGGGAGATTTTGACGGCGTCGGCCTTCGTCACCATCATCGTGCCGTTGCTCGTCTTCTTCGGGCTGCAGCGTTACTTGGTGCGCGGTCTGCTGGCGGGTTCGGTCAAGGGAGGCTGACTATTCCCGACCGTGACTTCAAACAGGATATTCCATGAACGTGGCTTCTCAATCGATCTCGACCCCCGACAAGGACTGGTGGCGCGGTGCGGTGATCTATCAGATCTACCCGCGCTCCTACCAGGATTCGAACGGTGACGGCATCGGCGACCTGAAGGGCATCACCGCCCGCCTGCCGCATGTGGCAAACCTCGGCGTCGATGCAATCTGGATCTCGCCCTTCTTCACCTCGCCGATGCGCGATTTCGGTTATGACGTTTCCGACTACGAGAATGTCGATTCGATCTTCGGCACGCTGGTGGATTTCGACACGATGATCGCCGAGGCTCATCGCCTCGGCATCCGGGTGATGATCGACCTCGTCATCTCCCACAGCTCGGATCAGCATCCCTGGTTCGTGCAGAGCCGCTCGAGCAAGACCAACGCCAAGGCCGACTGGTATGTCTGGGCCGACGCCAAGCCGGATGGTTCGCCGCCGAACAACTGGCTGTCGATTTTCGGCGGCTCGGCATGGGCGTGGGATCCGACGCGCATGCAATATTACCTGCACAATTTCCTGACCTCGCAGCCGGACATGAACCTGCATAACCCTGAGGTGCAGGACCGTCTGCTCGATGTCGTGCGCTTCTGGCTCAATCGCGGCGTCGACGGCTTCCGCCTCGATACCATCAATTTCTATTTCCATGACACGCAGCTGCGCGACAATCCCGCACTTGCCCCCGAGCGCCGCAACGCCTCGACGGCGCCGGCGGTCAATCCCTATAATTTCCAGGAGCATATCTATGACAAGAACCGCCCGGAGAATCTTGCCTTCCTGAAGCGCTTCCGCGCCGTTCTCGAGGAATTCCCGGCTATCGCCGCCGTCGGCGAAGTCGGCGATAGCCAGCGCGGCCTTGAAATCGTCGGCGAATACACCTCCGGCAATGACAAGATGCATATGTGCTATGCCTTCGAATTCCTGGCGCCCGATCCGCTGACGCCGGAGCGCGTCGAGGAGGTGATGCAGGATTTCGAAGCCGCCGCACCCGATGGCTGGGCCTGCTGGGCCTTCTCCAATCACGACGTCATGCGCCATGTCAGCCGCTGGGGCGGGCTGGTCGCCGATCACGACGCCTTTGCCAAGCTTTATGCCTCGTTGCTGATGACCATGCGTGGCTCCGTCTGCCTCTATCAGGGCGAGGAACTGGCGCTGACCGAGGCCGATCTCGCCTATCAGGATCTGCAGGACCCTTATGGCATCCAGTTCTGGCCGGAATTCAAGGGCCGTGACGGCTCCCGCACGCCGATGGTCTGGGACAGCCAGGTCGCCCAGGGCGGCTTCTCGACGGTCAAGCCCTGGTTGCCGGTGCCGGTCGAGCATATCCTGCGTGCCGTCAGCGTCCAGCTGGGCGACGAGGCTTCCGTGCTGGAGCACTATCGCCGCTTCATCGCCTTCCGCAAGCTGCACCCGGCTTTTGCCAAGGGCGAGATCGAATTCGAGGAACAACAGGGCGATAGCCTGGTCTTCACCCGTGAATACGGCAACGAGAAGCTGCTCTGCATCTTCAACATGAGCCCGTCCGAGGCCGCCGTCATTCTGCCTGCGGGAGAATGGCAGGCATTGACGGGCCATGGCTTTACCAGCAACAACTATGGCGACAAGATCGATATTCCGGCCTGGGGGGCGTATTTCGCCCGTCTTGCCTAGATCAGGATGATTTTAGGCCCGATCGGCCTAAAATCTGAATCCTGATCTAAATCAAAGAAATAGAGCATGATGTCGTCCGAAAACCGCGCACACTTTTCGGCATCATGCTCTAGGAACACAGGCCAAAGGAACAGGGGAGAGAGAAATGACTGGACTGACGCTGAAGGATATCCGCAAATCCTACGGTTCCGTGGACGTTCTCCATGGTATCGACCTCGATATCAAGCAGGGCGAATTCATCGTCTTCGTCGGTCCGTCCGGCTGTGGCAAGTCCACGCTTCTGCGCATGATCGCCGGTCTCGAGGCCATCACCGGCGGTGAGATGTATATCGACGGCCATCTCGTCAATGACGTGCCGCCCTCCAAGCGCGGCATCGCCATGGTCTTCCAGTCCTATGCGCTCTATCCGCATATGACCGTGTTCGACAACATGGCTTTCGGCATGAAGATCGCCGGCGAAAGCCGGCAGGAGATCGACCGCCGCGTCCGGGCGGCGGCCGAGAGCCTGCAGCTGACCAAATATCTCGATCGCCTGCCGAAGGCGCTTTCCGGCGGCCAGCGCCAGCGCGTGGCGATCGGCCGCGCCATCTGCCGCGATCCGAAGGTCTTTCTGTTCGACGAGCCGCTGTCCAACCTCGATGCCGCACTGCGCGTCGCGACCCGCATCGAGATCGCCCGCCTGAACGAACAGATGGCCGATACGACGATGATCTACGTCACCCACGACCAGGTCGAGGCGATGACGCTTGCTGACCGTATCGTCGTTCTCTCCGCCGGCAATATCGAGCAGGTCGGCGCGCCGCTGGACCTCTACGAGCGCCCGGCAAACCTCTTCGTCGCGAAATTCATCGGCTCTCCGGCGATGAACATCATTCCGGCGACGGTCGCCGGAACCGGAGCCCAGACGACGGTGACGCTGACCGGCGGCATGTCGGTGACCCTCGATGTGGCGACCGACGCGTCGGAAACGGACAAGCAGGCAAGCTTCGGCGTTCGTCCGGAGGATCTCCGGGTTGCCGATGGCGCCGACTACCTTTTCGAAGGTGAAGTGTCGATCGTCGAAGCGCTCGGCGAAGTGACGTTGCTTTATATCGAGGGCCTGGTGCCGGGCGAGCCGATCGTCGTCAAGCTGCCCGGCATCTATGATGTGAAGAAGGGACAGAGGATGCGGTTTGCCGCTGACAGGCAGAAGTTGCATCTCTTTGACGCAACCGGCCATACCTACCGGAAATGAGGCGGCCATTTTTGGGGTGATGGTCCCAAGAATTGTACGGGACGGGCCGAATTCTTACTTTCTGTTAAAGATCGGCTGCTACCTTTTCCTCGTCAATTTATGAGGGGGATAAGCAGGTGGCCGCTTCCAATCCGTCACAGCCAAAATCTCATTTCCTGAGCAAGGAAGAATCCTTCATGTATGACCGCGAGGCGCGGTTCAAGATGGAGGACACCATGAACGCCGCGCGCATCGAATATACGGAAAAGGGCGTCATGCACGCGGCTTCGCGCCGCTGCGACATTGTCCGGATTTCGATGAGCAGCGCGACGCTCGCGATCCTGACCCAGTTCAGCCTGCCGAAGCAGTTCTATCTGGATATTCCGGATGCTCGCATTACCAAGGTCGGCTGCCTGCTGATGAAGGTCAACGCCAACAATACGATCGACGTCCGCTTCCTGCGCCTGCTGACGCAGAAGGAGCTGAACAAGATCTTCGTCTACAGCACCCATCCGGCGCACCGCGACTACGTTCTCGATATTCGAGCCTAAAGTCGCGCGTCCGCCAGGACGGATTGAAATCAAAAACCCGCGGAGGCTTCAGGCTCCCCGCGGGTTTTTGTTTGCCAGACACCACCGCGCTCAGTGGTGGAAGAGCACGCTCGCGCCCTGGTCCGAAGGTCCGACGGCGCGGCGGAACGGCGCGAAGAGTTCGCGGCCCATGCCGAATTCATTGTCGGAGAGATCGACGGTCACCGGCTCCCGCTCGGCCAAATCAGCCGCATCGACCAGCAGCTCGAGCGTGCCCTTGATCGCGTCCAGCCGAATGATGTCGCCCTCGCGGATGCGGGCGATCGGACCACCGTCGACGGCTTCCGGCGTCACGTGGATCGCCGCCGGCACCTTGCCGGATGCGCCGGACATGCGCCCGTCGGTGAGCAGCGCCACGCGGAAGCCGCGGTCCTGCAGCACGCCGAGCGGCGGCGTCAGCTTGTGCAGTTCCGGCATGCCGTTCGCCTTCGGGCCCTGGAAGCGCACGACGGCGATGAAATCGCGGTTGAGCTTGCCTTCCTTGAAGGCGTCCTGCAGCTCCTGCTGGCTGTGGAAGATGATCGCTGGCGCCTCGATGATGTGGCGCTCCGGCTTGACGGCGGAT
The DNA here is from genome assembly GCF_004306515.1 of Rhizobium beringeri. Lineage (NCBI taxonomy): Bacteria > Pseudomonadati > Pseudomonadota > Alphaproteobacteria > Hyphomicrobiales > Rhizobiaceae > Rhizobium > Rhizobium beringeri. Next base: position 385,675 of record NZ_SILG01000001.1, read on the forward strand.
ATCTTGATGACCGCCTTGCCGAGATTGCCGCGCAGCATCTTCAGCCCGCCATTCGCCTGGAACGGCGTCTCGATGCTGGAGAGCACTTTGGGATCGACGCTTTTTTCCGGCGACGGCTCGCGCAGGACGGCGCCGTTTTCGCCGAGACGGGCGTCGACCGTATAGGCTGCGAGCCCCTGGCCGAAGACCGTGCGCACGTCGTCATGCACCAGTCCGTGCTTCAGAAGTTCCTTGATGAGGAAACCCATGCCGCCGGCCGCCTGGAAATGGTTCACGTCGGCAAGCCCGTTTGGATAGACGCGGGCAAGCAGCGGGACGATTTCCGAAAGCTCGGCAATGTCCTGCCAGGTAAGCTGGATGCCGGCTGCCCGCGCCATGGCGACGAGGTGCAGCGTATGATTGGTCGAGCCGCCGGTCGCATGCAGACCGACGACGCCGTTGACGACCGAGCGCTCGTCGATCATCTCGCCCGCCGGCGTGAATTCGTTGCCGAGCGCGGTGATCGCCAGCGCCCGCTTGGCGGCTTCGCGTGTCAGCGCTTCGCGCAACGGCGTGCCGGGATTGATGAAGGACGAGCCGGGCATGTGGAAGCCCATGATCTCCATCAGCATCTGGTTGGAATTGGCGGTGCCGTAGAAGGTGCAGGTGCCGGGGCCGTGATAGGATTTCGATTCCGCCTCCAGCAGTTCGGCGCGTCCGACCTTGCCCTCGGCGAAGAGCTGGCGCACACGCGACTTTTCATCGTTCGGCAGGCCTGTGGTCATCGGACCGGCCGGAACGAAGATCGACGGCAGGTGCCCGAAGGACAGGGCTGCGATCACGAGGCCGGGCACGATCTTGTCGCAGACGCCGAGGAAGAGGGCGGCATCGAACATGTTGTGCGACAGGCCGACGCCCGCCGACATGGCGATCAGGTCGCGCGAGAAGAGCGAGAGCTCCATGCCCGGCTGTCCTTGGGTGACGCCGTCGCACATCGCCGGCACGCCGCCTGCCACCTGCGCCACGCCGCCTGCTTGGGCCGCCGCCTCGCGGATGATTGCCGGATAGGTCTCGAACGGCTGGTGGGCCGAGAGCATGTCGTTATAGGCGGTTATGATGCCGAGATTGGGGATGCGGTCGCCGGCGAGCGCATCCTTGTCGGCGGGGGAACAGACCGCAAAGCCGTGGGCAAGATTGGCGCAACCGAGCACCGAGCGCGCGACACCCTTGGAAGCGGCGGCGCGCAGGCGTTCCAGATAGCGTTCGCGGCTTGGCTTCGAGCGTTCGACGATGCGATCGGTGATCGCAGAAATGCGTGCGTGAGCGGACATGGAAAATCCCTGCCTTGTTCGTTGTCTCTATCTGTTTCGGCGGCTCTGGCCTGAATCTCAATCCGGATGACGGCTGATCAGGGAGCCCAGTAGATCTCGACCGGGGAAGTGGCCCGGCGCAGAACGGCGCGGATCGGCATTTCTGCCTCGTCACCGCTGCCTTCCGCCTTGGCGAGAACGTCTTTTTTGCCTTCGCCCTCAATATGGAGAACCAGGAGTGCGGCATCCTCAAGACTGGAGAAGGTGAAGGTCAGGCGCGGCTCGCCGGCTCCTTCCGCTTCCATGGTGATGATGCCGCGCGGCGTCGATGCATCGAGCGCTTTGGCAAGATTGCTGCCGCCGGGAAAGAACGAAGCCGTGTGGCCGTCGCCACCCATGCCGAGGATGACGGTGTCGAAGGGGGAGCTGATCGCCTTGGTCTTCTCGGTCGCGAGCGAGGCTGCCTCCTCCACCGAAGCCACATCCTGATAGAGTGGCAGGAAGTGTGCCGCCTTTGCCTTGTTCTGCAGCAGATTGGCGTCGACCAGCAAATGGTTCGAGCGCGCATTGTCGGCCGGCACGAAGCGTTCGTCGACAAGGGTGATCGTCACCTTGTCCCAGGCGATGTCGCGTGTCGAAAGCACCTGGAAGAAGGCCTTCGGCGTGGAGCCGCCGGAAACGGCGATGGACGCCGTTCCACGGGCGGCGATCGCCGCCGAAAGCGTATCCGCGACCTTGTCGGCGAGGCTGCCGGCGAGGTCTGCGGCGCTGGCGAAGGAATGCAGGGTCGATGCCATCGGTTTCGTCCTAGATCTCGTCATGCCACGTGCGGCCATCGCGCTCGATCAGCGCAATTGCCTGGCTCGGGCCCCAGGTGCCGGCCGTATAGCCCTGCACCTGCTGGCCGGTCGTTTCCCAACCCTTGAGGATCGGATCGACCCATCTCCATGCGGCTTCGACTTCGTCGCGGCGCATGAACAATGTCTGGTTGGAGCGGATCACGTCCATCAGCAGGCGCTCGTAGGCGTCGGGATTGCGGACGTTGAAGGCCTGGGCGAAGCTCATGTCGAGCGACACGTTGCGCAGGCGCATGCCGCCCGGACCCGGATCCTTGATCATCAGCGACTGCTTGACGCCCTCATCCGGCTGCAGGCGGATTATCAGCTGGTTGGCATTGATGCGTCCGGCCGCCTGGTCGAAGATTGCGTGCGGGATCGGCTTGAAGGTGATGACGATCTCGGACATGCGCCCGGTCAGCCGCTTGCCGGTGCGGATGTAGAAGGGAACGCCCGCCCAGCGCCAGTTGTTGATCTCGGCCTTGATGGCAACGAAAGTCTCGGTGTTCGACACGCCGCCTTCGAGCTCTTCGAGGTAGCCCTTGACCGGGCCGCTGCCCGATGCGCCGGCGCGATACTGGCCGCGGACCGTCGCCTGCTCGACGTTTGAGGCATTGAGCGGCTTCAGCGCGCGCAGCACCTTCAGCTTCTCGTCGCGAACGGCTTCCGAATCCATCGACGAGGGTACTTCCATCGCCGTCAGGCAGAGCAACTGCAGGATGTGGTTCTGCACCATGTCGCGCAGTGCGCCAGCCGTATCGTAATAGCCGGCGCGGCCTTCGAGGCCGACCGATTCAGCCACGGTGATCTGCACGTGGTCGATGTAGTTCGCGTTCCACAGCGGCTCATAGAGCGCGTTGGCAAAACGCAGCGCCATCAGGTTCTGCACCGTCTCCTTGCCGAGATAATGGTCGATGCGGAAGATCTGTTCTTCCTTGAAGGCGCGGCCGATCGTGTCGTTGAGCTGCAGCGCCGAGGCGAGGTCGCGACCGATCGGCTTCTCGACGACGATGCGGGTCGATTTGGTGATCAGCTTGTGGTCATGGATCTTCTGCGAGATATCGCCGAAGATGCCCGGAGCGACGGCGAGGTAGAAGGCGCGCACGCGATCCTTGCCTTCGTCGAGCAGCTTCTTCAGCTGATCCCAGCCGGCATCCGTGCGGGCGTCGACCGAGACGTAGTAGAGGCGGGCACAGAATTTCTCCACCTCCGCCTCGTCGTATTCACCCTTCTTCAGGTGCTCGTTCAGCGCGTCCTTGGCGAATTTGCGGTATTCCTCGTGCGTCAACGGGCTGCGCGAGGCGCCGATTACGCGGGTCGGTTCTGAAAACTGGCCTTCGATCTGGCGATGATACAGCGCGGGCAGAAGCTTGCGTTCTGCAAGGTCGCCGCTGCCGCCGAAGACGACATAATCAAAGGGCTCAACGGGAATGATTTGGCTGCTCATGAGCTTGTCTCTCAATCAGGCTGGTTGGCGGCCCTTTTAATCTAATCGATTTAAAAAAGCCAGTGTGCAGTGCAATGAATCTCTCAGGAACCGGTTTTAGAGCGAATTTCCGGAAGAGGAAATCCGCAATCGGACTAAAACTTGTCGCGAAGTGCAAACCACGACAAGGCGAGGAAAAGCAACGGTGCGCGCATCCGGGCTCCGCCGGGAAAGGCGGGAATATCGAGCGATGTGAACAGGTCGAGATCGCTGGATTTTCCAAGCACCGTTTCCGCATAGAGCTTGCCACAGTAGTTTGACAGCATGACGCCATGGCCGGAATAACCGCCGATCGAGATGACGCCAGGCATGACCTCGCGCACGAATGGCTGGCGCGGCAGGGTGATGCCGACGCTGCCACCCCAGGCATGGGTGATGTCGATATTCTTCAGATCAGGATAAATCTCGGCGATCTGCCGGCGGATGTGCTGCGAAATGTCCCGCGGATTGTCCGACGTATAGGCCTCACGTCCGCCGAACAGCAGGCGTCCGTCGCCGAATTTGCGGAAGTAGCGCACGACGAAGCGCGAATCGGCCACGGCCTCGCCCCCCGGCAGCACATCGGGATGCCCGTCGAGCGGCGCCGTGGCGCCGATGAAGGATCGGATCGGCATGACATGGCTTGCCGTCACCGGTTCGAGGCCGTCGATATAGCCGTCGCAGGCGATCAGCGCGCGCTCAGTGGTGATCGTCCCCCTTTCGGTTTCGATCGTCACCTTGCCGCCGCCCTGGCGAATCGCCGTTGCCTTGGTCATCTCGAAGATTTCAGCACCGGCATTGGCAGCGACCCGCGCCAGCCCCACCAGCAGCTTCAGCGGATGGATGTGGCCGGTGCCGACATCGCGCACGCCGCAATGGAAACGCTTCGAGCCGAGCCTCTCCTGCGTTTCCTTCTCGTCCATGAAGCGCAGATGCGGATAGTCGTAGCGGAAGGCGGCGATCTCGGCGTTTTCGTAATAGGCGCGTTTATAGCTCGCCTTGTGTGCGACGTTGAGCTGGCCGGGCACATAGTCGATCTCGATCTGATGCTCGCGGGCGAAATCGATGAGATGGCGCTTGGCCGCCTCGGCAAGATCGAACAGCGCCTTCGAGCGTTCGTAGCCGATCTTCTCCTCGAGTTCTTCCGGCCACCATCGCTGGCCGGTGCCGAGTTGGCCGCCATTGCGCCCGGACGCCCCGTCGCCGAAGCGGAAGGCCTCGATCAGCACCACCGAAACGCCTGATTTGGCAAGATTATAGGCGGCCTGCAGGCCGGTATAACCGCCGCCGACGATGGCGACGTCGCATGTTCTCGAGCCGTCGAGAGCGGCATAGGTCGGACGCTCACCGACTGTTGCCTGATACCAGGACAGCCCGGGCGCGATCGGGCTCTGCCATGTCTCCTGCGATGCCATGATAGTCCCTCACACGTTGAGCAGAAGGAATTCCCGCTCCCAGGGGCTGATCACCTGCATGAAGGTCTCGAACTCGCCGCGCTTGACGCCGGCATAAAGGCCGATGAACTGCTTGCCGAACATCTCCTCGAAAGCGGGTTCGTCCTCGAGCAGCGCCACGGCCTCGAGCAGGCCGCGCGGCAGATCGATCGAACCCTCGTTGGCCGAATCCTCGGTCGGCGCCGTCGGCTCGATCTCCTTCATGATGCCGAGCAGGCCGGAAGCGAGCGAGGCGGCGAGTGCGAGATAGGGGTTGGCGTCCGAGCTCGGCAGTCGGTTTTCCACGCGCCGCGCCTGTGGATCGGAAACCGGCACGCGGAAGGCCGTCGTTCGGTTGTCGTAGCCCCAGGCATTGTTGACGGGGCAGGACATATCGGGCTGCAGGCGCCGGTAGGAATTCACATAGGGCGCAAGCATCGCCATCGCGCTTGGCACGAATTTCTGCATGCCGCCGATGAAATGGAAGAATTCCTTCGAAGCCGATCCGTCGGGATTGGAGAAGATGTTCTTGCCCGTCTCGATATTGACCACCGACTGATGGATATGCATCGCCGAACCCGGCTGACCCTGCATCGGCTTGGCCATGAAAGTCGCGTAAATGTCGTGCTTCAGCGCCGCCTCGCGGATCGTCCGCTTGAACAGGAACACCTGGTCGGCAAGTTCGATCGGATTGCCGTGGCGCAGGTTGATCTCGAGCTGCGCCGGTCCCTCTTCGTGGATCAGCGTATCGATCTCCAGCCCCTGCTTCTCCGAGAAATGATAGACGTCGTCGATCAGCTCGTCGAACTCATTGATGCCGGCGATCGAATAGCCCTGACCGCCGAGGATCGAGCGGCCGGACCGGCCTTTGGGCGGGTGCAGCGGATAGTCGGGATCGTCGTTCTTGGCGACGAGATAGAATTCGATCTCGGGCGCCACGATCGGTTTCCAGCCGCGCTCGTGATAGAGGCTCATGATGCGCTTCAGCACGTTGCGCGGCGTATAGGGCACTTCGCCGCCGTCCGAATCGACGATGTCGCAGATCACCTGCGCCGTCGGGTCGGTCTCCCAGGGCACAACCGAAAGCGTCGAAAGGTCGGGCATCAGCTTCAAGTCGCTGTCGCGCGGCTCGTAGCGGAAGCTCTCCGTCTCGTCGGGATATTCGCCCGATATCGTATGCCGGTAGATCGCCGAAGGCAGTGCCAGCGACGTGTTCGAGGTGAATTTCGAGCTCGGCATCATCTTGCCGCGCGCAACGCCGGCAAGGTCCGGCGTGATGCATTCGATGTCTTCGATGCCCCTGTCCCTCAGCCACCGCGCTGCTTCCTTCCAGTTCGCAACGCCACGCAGGGATCCGGGTTCCGGGGGAGCTTTCTTCGAGGCGGGTACGTTTCTGGCAGGTTTCAGCGTCGTCTTTTTTGGGGACATGACACACCGGTTTGTGTTGATCGTGGCACCATCATAACCAGACTTTGCCAATTGGCGAGGGGTGGCAAACGTTGACTTTCGCCCTTTGATGGAAAAAGAAGACGTGATTTTGAACGGGGAAACGGATTTGCAGCGCAAAAGCGACGTCATCGTCATCGGCGCCGGGGCGGCGGGCATGATGGCGGCCATTGGCGCGGGAAAACGCGGTCGCTCGGTCGTGGTCCTCGACCATGCCAGGGCGCCTGGCGAGAAGATCCGCATATCGGGCGGCGGCCGCTGCAATTTCACCAATATCCATGCCGGACCGAAGAATTTCCTCTCCGCCAACCCGCATTTCTGCAAATCGGCGCTCGCCCGTTTCACACCTGCCGACTTCATCGCCATGGTCGACCGCCATGGCATTGCCTGGCACGAAAAGACGCTCGGCCAGCTTTTCTGCGACGATAGCGCCAAAGACATCATCCGCATGCTGCTGGCCGAGATGCGCATGGCCGGTGCGGTGCTAGATCTCGGCACCGAGATATCAGGTGTCGAAAAGACCGAAGTCGGCTTCCGGGTATCGACCAGCGAAGGCCATTATGAAGCATCATCGCTGATCGTCGCCGCCGGCGGCAAGTCGATCCCGAAGATGGGTGCCACCGGCTTTGCCTATCGCCTCGCCGAGCAGTTCGGCTTGCCCGTGCTCGAAACCCGACCCGGCCTCGTGCCGCTGACGCTCGATCCCGGCCTGCTCGAGAGCATCGCCCCGCTCGCCGGCATCGCCGCCCCGGCCGAAATTCGCCATGGCAGGACCGCCTTCCGTGAAGCGCTGCTGTTCACCCATCGCGGGCTGAGCGGCCCGGCCATCCTGCAGATTTCTTCCTATTGGCGCGAGGGCGACGAGATCGTGGTCGCCATCGAACCGGATATCGATATTGCGGCGCATTTGAAGACGGCAAAGCAGCTCAACGGCCGCCAGTCGCCGCAGACAGCCCTTGGCGACTTCTTGCCGAAGCGGCTGGCACAGTTTCTCGTGGAGCGCGAGAAAATCTCCGGCAACATGGCCGACCTGCCTGACAAGGCGCTGCTGCGTCTTGCCGCTGGCGCCCAGAATTGGGCGGTCAAACCGTCCGGCTCGGAAGGTTATCGCACCGCCGAAGTGACGCTCGGCGGCATCGACACGGCAGCGCTCGATTCCCGCAGCATGGAAGCAAAAGCCGTGCCCGGCCTTTATTTCATCGGTGAATGCGTCGACGTCACCGGCTGGCTTGGCGGCTATAATTTCCAGTGGGCCTGGGCCTCCGGTTTTGCCGCCGGTGAATGGGCCTAATGCATGTCGCCCAAAAGTGCGCAGCGGTTTTGGGATAACGACTTGCATGAGGCCGAGGAGCACAGCGCTGATCAGAAAGCAAATACCTAAAGCGCGTCGCATGATTCCGATTCAACGCGACGTGCTTTAGAAAAGCCGATTCAAGACTTTTTAATAGAGGTGCGCCATCCTGTCTCAATTGGCGGTTTGTAAGGTCGTTCCTAAATTAAGCTTTACCGGCAAGCCGATTTGTTGGATTGTTGTTGTGTCAGAGAGAAGTGAGGTTTCGACCATGACCAGAAACACACGACGCGCCCGCGCCATAGCAATTGCCGAGGCAAAGCCGAACGCTCGAATGGTCGCCCTGCGTTATCTGATGCTTGCAGCCGGCGCCACAGCCGCCAGCATCGCGCTGCTGCTCTCGCACTTCATCTGATCCTGTCCGCAGACCTGGAACGAACGTTGCGACTTGGCTATTGTCGCACCGCGGCGTCGCGGCCCATAATTTGCAACTATTTCACTGCCTTGGCTTAACCCGCCATAACCGCTTATCCGAAAATTAATATCTAATCTGACACAATTGCTCGCGAATATTTGGGCATCTCCAAGTTGTTTGGACATGAACTGGCAATGACTGCCGCCTGGCCTCCGGGTTCCCCAATGTAACTAAGAATAGCTCGATGTGCACCCGGCTGGCGCCATGTGGCTGCCTGCGGGAGGAGTGGTGTATGAAAGGCCCGGAACGCCATGTTGATTGACAAGATTCTTTCCCGTTTCAGGATCAAGACCAAGGTCCTGATCTTCGTTCTGCCTTTCGTCGTCACCATTTCGGCGGTGGGCCTGACGGGCCTCTACGCTTCGGGACTTCTGCAGGGCCGCATGGAAATATCCAACAGCGTGCTGCAGTCGCTCAGCGGCTTCAAGGATCTCTATGGTTCGATGGATGATTTCCTGCGCGTCACCAGCCCTGAGGCGCGCGACAAGCTGCTTGCGGATCTGAAGACCCAGCAAGGCGTGCTCGACCAGACGCTGAACCAGGTCGGTGAAGAGGCCGCCGGTCGCGACAGCCTTGCGGAGGCATCGCGCCGCACCAAGGACATTTCGGGCGTCGTCGACAAGCTCTGGGCGCTGCACGAGCAGGAGCGGGCATTGCATGAGCAGATCGACGCAGCGCAGAAGAGCGTGATCAGCACCCGCTTCACCGTGTCCTACCAGGCCGAGGAATTGCAGAGCACCGTCCAGAGCGACGAGAGCGCCGCCACCAGCACCCTTCGCACGGCCGACCGTTTGCTGAAGGGCGGCGATTTTCTTGGCACCGTCGCCAGCGGCTTCAGCAAGCCGCAGACACCGCAGGACAAGATCGCCTTCATCAACGAACAGATGCCCGAGATCATCAAATCGCAGCGTCTGATCGCCATCTCGGTTCCGAGCAATCAGAAGAACGTTATCGACGCGCTGGCTGCGACCATCGACGGCATCAAGACGATCGTCCAGACGCCCAATCCGACCGACGAGACCGCCACCGAACTCGGCCGTCTCGTTTCGCGCTTCCGCCAGACCTCGACCTATACGCAGCTGACCGCCACGCAGAAAATGCGTGACGCCACCCAGGAATTCGCCGCGCTCGATGGCCGGATTGCCCAGGCCAACTCGGTCCTGCAGGATACGAGGCGTCTCGAAAATTCCGTCTATTCGCTGCAGATCGTTCTTTCCGACTTTCTCGCCGATTCCAGCAAGGAAAATCTCGTGCGCCTGCAGCAGCAGGCCGGCACGCTCGGTAAGGACATGCAGGTGCTGATCACCAGCGCCAAGGGCATGGGTTTTGCCGAAGGCATATCAGGCGCGATCCAGCCGGCGCTCGACATCATTTCCGGCGGCGGCTCGAAGATCGTCGACACGATCGGCGAGCGCGTCACAGCCTATGCCGCGGCCCGCCAGGAACTCGACCAGATCTGGAAAAAGCTGACCGATTTCGCCGAGCTGCAGAAGCAGACGGCCGGCACCGAGCGCACCCAGGCAAACAGCATCTCCGTCATGACCACCGGTCTCGGCATCCTACTGTCGATCCTCGGCGGCATTGCCCTGGTGCTGACGCTGCAGCGCCCGATCAGCCATATCACCGCCGCCATGCGCCGCATCGCCGAAGGGGCGCTGGATACCAGCATCTCCGGCGAGCAGCGCCACGATGAAATCGGCGACATGGCCCGCGCGCTCGGCATCTTCAAGGAAAACGCCATCTCGAAGATACGCATCGAGGAGCAGAGCGACGAGGAACGCGCCGCCGCCGAACATGAGCGCCAGCGCAATGACGCCGAAAAGCGCGAGATGGATCGTCAGATCGAATTTGCGGTCAATGCGCTCGCCGCCGGCCTCGAACGCATGTCGCAGGGCGATATCTCGACGACGATCGAAACGCCCTTCATCGGTCGTCTCGAACAGCTCCGCCAGGATTTCAACGGTTCGATGATGCGCCTGCAGGCGACGATGAGCCAGATCCGCGACAATGTCGAGCTGATCCAAGGCAACGGCAACCAGATGGCCCAGTCGGCCGAGGACCTCTCCAAGCGCACCGAACAGCAGGCAGCCTCGCTCGAAGAAACCGCGGCCGCCGTCGACGAAATCACCGTCACGGTCCGTTCGTCGGCCGAACGCGCCAAGGATGCCGACCAGATCGTCCGCCAGGCCAAGCGTAGCGCCGACGATTCCGCCGTCGTCGTCAGCAATGCGATCGACGCGATGGGCCGCATCGAGGATGCCTCGCGCCAGATCGAGCAGATCATCGGCGTCATCGACGAGATCGCCTTCCAGACCAACCTCCTGGCGCTCAACGCCGGCATCGAGGCGGCGCGCGCCGGTGAAGCCGGCAAGGGCTTCGCGGTGGTCGCGATGGAGGTCCGCGAACTGGCCCAGCGCTCCGCCGCTGCGGCGCAGGAGATCAAGGGGCTGATCAACAAGTCGACCAACGAGGTCAGCTCCGGCTCGCAGTTCGTGCAGGAGACCGGCACGGTGCTCGCCAAGATCAGCGCCCAGATCGTCACGATCAGCCAGCATGTCGAGATGATCGCTCGCGCCAGCCACGACCAGTCCAACGCGCTGCAGGGCGTCAATGCGACGGTCAACCAGATGGACCAGATGACGCAGCAGAACGCCGCCATGGTGGAGGAGACGACTGCCGCCAGCCGCGAACTGGCCGACGAGGCCGATTCGCTGCGCCGGCTCATCCAGCAGTTCAAGATCGACGGCGAGGCGGCCGCAGCACCAGTCTACCGCGCCGCCTGATCATCGATCCATCCGTCTTCATGCGAACGGCCCCGGACTTTCCGGGGCCGTTTCTATTTATTCTGCAAAACAGCGCCTCGATCGAGAAGATTTGAACGATGGAAGAATAGGTCGAATGCCCGGCAGCCTATCAGGCCGGGATAGTCGGAAAATGCTCGGAAACGAGACGGTGAATATCTCCGACAGCCATGATTTGCGGAGAATCTTCCTTAACGCTTTTAGTCTAATTTAACCTTGGTTTATCTCCCGGGGGTCTCGATGCTGCGCCTTTTCTCTACGTCGATCGTACGCCAGATCGTTGCGATCACGCTGTTTCTGCTGGCCATCAGCACGGCCGCCATCGTCGGCGTGACCTATTACAATCTGAGCCATCAGGTCATGGACGGGGCCGTCTCCGACGCGAAGGACGCCGCCCGTGCGATGGCCGTCCTTTACGGCGCAGCTGATCAGGCTGCAAAGATCGAGCTGAAGGACAATCAGCTCTCCGCCGTCACCGAAGACGCCATTCCGGCCCTTGCCGATCACTCGCTGGTCGACCGCACCGCGCAGTCGATCGCCGGTGTCGCAACCATCTTCCAAAAGCAGGGCGGCGACTACGTCCGCATATCCACCAACGTCAAGAAGGAAAACGGCGACCGCGCCGTCGGCACCAAGCTGGTCGCCGAGCACCCGGCCCAGCCGGTCCTCGCCAGGGGTGAAGCCTATTATGGTCCGGCGGAGCTTTTCGGCCGCAAGTTCATGACCGGTTATTTCCCGATCAAAAACGCCTCGAGCGCCAATGTCGGCATTCTCTTCATCGGCATTCCGATGGAGCTCTATTACCAGCGCATGTATGAGCTGCAGATGCTGGTTCTCGGCGTCGGCGCCATCGTCATGCTGATCGTCGGCGTTCTCGCCTTCTATGCGATCCGCCTGTCGGTGAAGCCTTTGCAGGCGCTGACGACGAGCGTGCACTCGATTTCCTCGGGCGATCTCGAAGGAGCGATCCCCTGTATCGAAAAGAAGAACGAGTTCGGCGATATCGGCCGGGCTCTGGCGCTTTTCCGCGACAGCGCCCGCGCAAGGCGCGATCTGGAAACCCAGGCTGCCGAACAGCGCGCCTTGAGCGATGCCGAACGCGCCAGGAACGATGCCGACAAGCGCTCGCTCGACGGCCAGATCGACTTTGCCGTCAATCAGCTTGCCGCCGGCCTCGGGCGCCTGTCGCAGGGCGACGTCTCGCAGACGATCGGCACGCCTTTCGTCGGCCGGTTGGAGCAGTTGCGCGTCGATTTCAACGCTTCGCTTTTGCGGCTCCAGGATACGCTGTCCGGCATCCGCGACAGCGCCTCGAGCATCCAGCGCAACAGCGGCGCCGTCTCCGCCTCTGCCGGTGAACTTTCGAAGCGCACCGAGGCGCAGGCGGCGAGCCTTGAGGAGACCGCGGCCGCGGTGGAGGAGATCACCGTGACGGTTCGTTCTTCCGCCGAGCGAGCCCGGGAAGCCAACAATGTCGTGGCCGCGACCAAGAAGACCGCCGACAATTCCGGCGCCGTCGTCGGCGATGCCGTCTCCGCCATGGAGCGCATCGAGCAGGCCTCGCAGCGCATCGAGCAGATCATCGAGGTGATCGACGACATCGCCTTCCAGACCAATCTTCTGGCGCTGAACGCCGGCATCGAGGCGGCACGCGCCGGCGAGGCGGGCAAGGGGTTTGCCGTCGTCGCCCAGGAAGTCCGCGAACTCGCCCAGCGTTCGGCCGATGCGGCGCGAGAGATCAAGTCGCTGATCGAGACATCGAGCCGGGAAGTGACGGCAGGTTCTGAACTGGTCCAGAAGACCGGCAGCGTCCTTGCCTCGATCAGCCAGGAGATCATCGCAATCAGCGGCCATGTCGAGACCATCGCCACCGCCAGCCGCGATCAGTCGGCCGCGCTGCAGGAGGTCAACGGTTCGGTCAACGCCATGGACCAGATGACCCAGAAGAACGCGTCGATGGTTGCCGAGACGACGCAGGCAAGCCGCCTGCTCGCCGGCGAGGCCGATACGCTGATGGCGCTGATCGAGCGGTTCCGCATCGTCGCAGAATCTGCACCGGCTCATCTCGGGGCAAGAAAAGTCGCCTGAACCGCGCAGCCGCAGCTGCCACGGGATTGCGTCGCGGCCTTGCGGCGCTTTCCCAGGTGGAGATCGAACGACGTCAGCCAGGCGGCGAAGCCAACGAGGCTGCTGTTTCCGAACTCGGCATAGAATCTGTCCTCCTCCGCCCTGCAGCCGCATCGCTTGGGAGAGTGCCGATAGCCGATGGTACCTGCGATGGTGATCATGTCGATCATGACGATGTCCTTTGCTGTGTAAGACATCAGCTGATCTAGGCTTCGAATTTCTCTTTATAAACGGGGAAAATCCCGCTATGTTTTTCATTAATGAAAAACGCGAATTGGGATTCCTATCAGCTTTTCCTGCAGGTCGCCCGGCTCGGCGGGTTGACGGGAGCAAGCACCGCAAGCGGGCTTAGTCCTGCGACCGTCGGCCGGCGCATGCTCGATCTCGAACAGGAGATCGGCCGTGCATTGTTTGTCCGCAGCCAGACCGGATACCGTCTGACCCCGGATGGTCAGGCGCTGCTCGATCACCTTCAGGAAATGGAAGCCGTCGCCCGCAAGGTCGAGGCGTGGCGGCAATCCGGCGAGGGCGGCACGACCGTCAGGGTCACCGCCGGCACCTGGCTCGCTTGGTTGCTGACCGAGAATTTCGCCGCAATCCGCATGCCGGGCGATGCCTTCGCCATTTCGCTCACCATCGGCGAGGCGCGGGCAAGCCTTGCCTATCGCGAGAGCGATATCGGTATTCGCGCCTTCGAGCCCGAGGAGGCCAATCTCGCCGCACGTCAGCTCGGGGAGGTGGCCTATGCCGTCTATATCAGACGCAACGCCGCCGAGACCGACGAGCGCTGGATTGCAGTCGCCGAGGAGGAGGCGATATCGGCCTATCTGCGCTGGCCGCACGCCCATGCCGCAACAGGGATCGTCGCCACGGTTAATCGGCCGCGTTCGCTGCCGGATCTGGTGCGCGCCGGCGCCGGCAAGACCGTGCTTCCCTGTTTCGTCGGCGATCTCCATCCTGACTTGCAGCGGCAGGGCGGCGAGTTGCCGGAATTGCGCCACCGGCAATGGATCGTCATGAATGCCGAGGACCGCCATCGCCCGGAGATCCGCACAGTCGCCGACCGCATGACCAAGCTCATCAAAAGTTATGCCGATCTCTTCGCCGGGAAACGACCGAGTCGAGGCTAGAGCGTGTCGCCCAAAACTGTGCAGCGGTTTGGGACCACGGCTGCATTAACTGGAGACGTAAAGCGCCGCGCGCCCGATAGGTCGCGCGGCGTTTGAAGAAGCGGGCCGACGTCATCGACCCCGCCGCTGGTCGGTCTTCGTCAATGCCGGTTGGTGACGACGACGGGGATCAGCAGGTCGCCCCAGTGGCCGTCGCCGCCGTGATGACGGGCCGAGCGCACCAGTTCGACCGAGACACCGGCCTCGACGGCCTTCATGACCGATTGGTTCAGCCGATGCAGGTCGTTGGCGAGCATGCGGATCGTCGTCTGCTGATCCTCGCTCATGCTGCTTGCCTGCTCCTCGGCCCGTTCCCTGACGCGTGTAATGGATGCCATGATCTTCTCCTCCTCTTCGAGTTATTCCGCAGCCGGTTTGAACTGCGCATGTTCGGTCGAGCCGTGCATCGCCGTGGTCGAAGACCGGCCGCCGGTGATGGCGAGCGACACCGCGTCGAAATAGCCGGTGCCGACCTCGCGCTGATGTTTGGTGGCGGTATAGCCATTGACCTCGGCGGCGAATTCCGCCTGCTGCAGCTCGGAATAGGCCGACATCTGCCGCTGCCGGTAGCCGCGCGCCAGTTCGTACATGCCGTAGTTCAGCTGGTGGAAGCCGGCGAGCGTGATGAACTGGAACTTGTAGCCCATCGCGCCGAGTTCGCGCTGGAACCGCGCAATCGTCGCCTCGTCGAGGTTCTTCTTCCAGTTGAAGGAAGGCGAGCAATTATAGGCGAGCAGCTTGCCGGGGTGGACCTTGTGCACGCCTTCGGCAAAGCGCCGTGCCTGATCGAGGTCCGGCTTCGAGGTCTCGCACCAGATGAGATCGCAATGCGGCGCATAGGCGACGGCACGTGCGATACAGGGCTCGATGCCGTTTCGCACCTGATAGAAACCTTCGACTGTGCGGCCGGCATCATAGTCGACGAAGGGCTGGTCGCGCTCGTCGATGTCTGACGTCAAGAGCTTTGCCGCTTCCGCGTCGGTGCGGGCGATGACCAGCGTCGCAACGCCCATGACGTCGGCAGCAAGTCGCGCGGCATCGAGATTGCGGATATGGGCGGCCGTCGGGATCAGCACTTTGCCGCCGAGATGGCCGCATTTCTTCTCCGAAGCGAGCTGGTCCTCGAAGTGAACGCCCGCGGCACCCGCCTCGATATAGGCCTTCATGATTTCGAAGGCGTTGAGCGGTCCGCCGAAGCCTGCTTCCGCATCGGCAACGATCGGCGCGAACCAGGTCTCGACGGAAAGTCCCTGGGCTTCCGCGGTCTCGATCTGATCGGCGCGCTGCAGCGTGCGGTTGATGCGTTTGGCCAGTTCCGGACCGGCATTGGCCGGATAGAGGGACTGGTCGGGATACATCGCCGATGCCGTATTGGCGTCGGCCGCCACCTGCCAGCCGGAGAGATAGATCGCCTTCAGCCCGGCGCGCACCATCTGCATGGCCTGGTTGCCGGAAAGTGCGCCGAGCGCATTGACGAAATCCTCCTGGTGAATGAGCCGCCACAACCGGTCCGCCCCCATTTCGGCCAGCGTATGGCGCAGCGCCACCGAGCCTCTGAGCCGCCGCACGTCATCGGCCGAGTACGGTCTCTCGATGCCGTCGAAGCGGCCTGTTGATGCGTTTGGAACAAGCTTGTAAAAATCGGTCATGCTGCTTTCCTCACTAAAAAGCCCAACAAAGGTGCCGCATGACAAGATTGACAATATCAGCCGTTATGACCAGAAAAACCTTTGATTTCCTGTCCGGAAAGAGGTTAAGATGACGAGGATTGACAGAGTGGCGCTGTGAATTTGTAAAATTTTGTAAATACAGCGCTCCTTCCTTGTCAAAGGGTGTGACATGGCGGAACGAAAGATATTCGCAGGCCCGAAAGTCAGACGCATCCGCAATGCGCTGGCGCTGACGCAGACCGCCATGGCCGAGGCGCTTGAAATATCGCCGTCCTACCTGAATCTGATCGAGCGCAACCAGCGGCCGCTGACGGTGCAGCTCCTTCTCAAGCTTGCAAGCGTCTATAGGGTCGATCTGGAGGAGTTGCGGGGGCAGACCGGCGGCAGTCTCGACCAGCTCAAGGAGATCTTTGCCGATCCGCTGCTGTCGGGTGAGTTGCCGGGTGACCAGGAACTGGTGGAGGTGGCCGAGGCAGCACCCAATGCCGCGAGCGGCATGATCAAGCTCTACCGCGCCTATCGCGAGCAGGCGGCAAGACTGTCCGATCTGACGGTGCTGATGGCCGCCGAAGGGCATGCGCCGGTCGCCGCCGGCCGGTTGCCGCTGGACGAGGTGCGCGAGGCGCTGGAGCGCAGGTCCGGCTATTTCGCACGGATCGAGACGGCGGCAGAAGCTTTTGCCGCAACGCTCCCCGGCGGCCTCGATCTTGCTGCCGGGCTGAAGGATTGGCTGCGTTCCGAGCGCGGCATCGCGGTGCGTGTCCTGCCCGTCCACGTGATGCCGGATCTGCGCCGCCGTTTCGATCGCCATTCGATGCGTCTTTTCATCTCGGAGCGCCTGTCGCAGGCCGACCGTGCGCATGAGATATCAATCGAGGCCGCGACTCTCGCTTTGCTGCCGGCAATCGATGCCGAGCTCGCCGATCTCTCGCTCGCTTCCGCCGAGGCGAGGCGCATCGCCCGCTTCGAGCTTGCCCGCATCGCCGCGCTGGCGCTCACAATGCCCTATGAAGCTTTTCTGTCGGCGGCCAAGGCAACGCGCTACGATATCGATATTCTGCGTGCGCGCTTCGGCGTCTCCTTCGGCCACGCCGCCGCGCGCCTTGCCATGCTGCAGCGGCCCGGGGCGGCCGCCATTCCCTTCTTCCTGATCGAAATCGATGCCGCTGGCCACCGGCTGCGCAGGGCAGGAGCCCAGGGCTTTCCGCAGGCCCGTTTCGGCGGCGGCTGTCCGAAGCTCAATATCCACGCCGCTTTCCTGCAGCCGGGCCAGATCCTCGCCGAAACGGTGGTCATGCCGGACGGCGCATCCTTCCTGACGGTCGCCCGCACCCTGGAGGGACCGAGCGTCGAATTCGGCGAAAGGGTCAGGCGCACAGCAATCCTGATCGGCTGCGACGCTGCCCTTGGCGAGGGTGTGGTCTATGGGCAGGCGATGGCGCTCGATCCGGTCGCCATCGGTCCGGCCTGTCGCCTTTGCGAGCGGCGCGGCTGCCTTTCCCGAGCCGAGCCGCCGGTGACGAGACCGCTCGGGCTCGACGAGATGGTGGCGGGGCTCAGCGCCTTCGACTTCCAGTGATTGTGAAATCATTGAGGGCCTAGGATTTTGCGCTTGTGGGCTGTGAAATTCCTTCTTAGTCTGCGTGGAAAACCAGAGGGAAAAGATGTCCGGGGGTGCGGAATCTTTGAACAAACAGGAGAAGTTATGAGGTCAACCATCCTATGCGTGACGGCCGCCGCCGTTACAGCACTCCTTGCTGCCGCTCCGGCCTTTGCCCAGGAGCGTGTGGTCAACGTCTACAACTGGTCGGATTATATCGACAGTTCCATCCTCGAGGATTTCACCAAGGAAACCGGCATCAAGGTCGTCTACGACACTTTCGATTCCAACGAGACGCTGGAAACCAAGCTCTTGGCCGGTGGTTCGGGGTATGACGTCGTCGTCCCCACAGTATCCTTCATGCAGCGCCAGATCGCCGCCGGCGTCTACCAGAAGCTCGACAAGTCGAAGCTGCCGAACCTGGTCAATATGTGGGATGTCATCATGAAGGGCGTGGCGTCCTTCGACCCCGGCAATGAATACAGCGTCGACTACATGTGGGGCACGACGGGCATCGGCTATAATGTCGACAAGGTCAAGGCTGCCCTCGGCACCGACGACAAGCCCAATTGGGACGCGTTGTTCGATCCGGCGAAAGCGGCGAAACTCAAGGATTGCGGCATCTATATGCTGGATTCCCCAACCGACGTCGTGCCCTCGGTACTCGCCTATCTCGGGCTCAATCCCAACAGCACCGATCCCGCCGATCTCAAGAAGGCGCAGGAGGTTCTCACGGCCGTCCGTCCCTTCGTCCGCAAGTTCCATTCGTCCGAATATATCAGCGCGCTGGCGAACGGCGATATCTGCATCGCGCTCGGTTATTCCGGCGACATGTTCCAGGCCCGCGACCGTGCCGCGGAAGCCAATGCCGGCGTAAAGGTCGACTACTCGGTCCCGTCGCAGGGAGCCCAGATCTTCTTCGACGTCTTCGGCATTCCAAAGGATGCGCCGCATGTCGCCGAAGCCCATGAATTCATCAACTACATGATGAAGCCGGAAGTGATCGCCAAGGCCTCGAACTTCGTCTTCTACGCCAACGGCAACAAGGCCTCGCAGCAGTTCCTCGACAAGGAGGTCCTTGACGATACGGCGATCTACCCGACGCCCGAGGTGATGGCGAAGCTCTTCACCGTTCCGCCGCTCGATCCGAAGACGCAACGGATCGTGACGCGGCTATGGACCACCGTGGTCACCGGCCAATGATAGAATAACGGCCCGGACGGAAACGTCCGGGCCTTTTTTTGACGATCCCGGCCGGGTGAAACCGGGAGCAAAAGAATGTATTTTCGGGGAACAATATGAAGTCTCTAGGCAATATTCGCCGCTCTTTCGCACCTTGGACCGATCCGTCCGCCAAGCCCTTCATATCAATCAAGAACGTCACCAAGCGTTTCGGTGATTTCACCGCAGTCGATAACCTGTCGCTCGACATCTATCACCGCGAGTTCTTCGCGCTGCTCGGCGCTTCCGGCTGCGGCAAGTCGACGCTTCTGCGCATGCTCGCCGGCTTCGAGCAGCCGACCTCGGGCGAAATCGTGCTGGACGGCACCGACATGGCCGGCACGCCGCCCTATCGGCGTCCCGTTAACATGATGTTCCAGTCCTATGCGCTTTTCCCGCACATGACGGTCGAGAAGAACATCGCCTTCGGCCTGAAACAGGACGGCATGGCGAAGGACGAGATGACTGACCGCGTCTTGCAGATGTTGAAGCTCGTCAAGCTGGAGCAATTTGCCTCCCGCAAGCCGAACCAGCTTTCCGGCGGCCAGCGCCAGCGCGTCGCGCTGGCCCGCTCGCTCGCCAAGCGCCCGAAGGTGCTGCTGCTCGACGAACCGCTCGGCGCGCTCGACAAGAAGCTGCGTGAGGAAACCCAGTTCGAGCTGATGGACCTGCAGCAGAATCTCGGCCTCACCTTCGTCGTCGTCACCCACGACCAGGAAGAGGCGATGACCATGGCCGATCGTATCGCCGTCATGAGCCACGGCAAAGTCGTGCAGGTGGCGACGCCGGCCGAAATCTACGAGGCGCCGAATTGCCGCTTCGTCGCGGATTTCATCGGCGATGTGAACATTTTCGACGGCAAGGTCGCCTCATCGGGCAACGGCACCGTCGAGATATCAGTCGACAGCGGCTTCAGCGTGCGTGTCGCTGCCGCCGAAACGCCCTCCGCAGGCAGCGCCGTCGGCTTTGCCATCCGGCCGGAAAAGATGCGGGTCGGGCGCACGGCTCCCGCCAATGCGTCCGTCAACGCCGCCAAAGGCGAACTCTGGGATATCGCCTATCTCGGCGACATGACCGTCTTCCATGTGAAATTGCAAAGCGGCAACGTCGTCAAGGCCTCGTCCCTCAATGCGCAGCGCTCCGTCGACGACCCCTTCACCTACGATCAGGAAGTCTGGGTCTCCTTCGACGAGAATGCCGGCGTCCTGCTGAAGGATTGACATCATGGGCAAGTTCACGTCCGGCCTCTACAATCGCCTCGTCATCGTCATCCCTTACGCCTGGCTGCTGCTCTTCTTCCTGGCGCCTTTCTTCATCGTCTTCCGCATTTCGATGTCGACGACGGCGATCGCCATGCCGCCCTATGAGCCTGTCTTCTCCTTCGCCGACGGCTGGGCCGGCCTCTTAAGCAAGATCGGCGAATTCTCCCTCGACAATTACACCTACCTCACCGACGACCCGCTCTATTTCAACGCCTATGTGTCGAGCGTGGTGATCGCCGCGATCTCCACCTTCCTGACGCTGCTGATCGCCTATCCGATCGCCTACGGCATGGCGCAGGCGCCACGTGGCCTGCGGCCGACGCTGGTGATGCTCGTCATCCTGCCCTTTTGGACGAGCTTCCTGATCCGCGTCTACGCCTGGATCGCCATCCTCAAGCCGGAGGGCCTGTTCAACCAGCTGCTGCTGTCGCTGCACCTGATCGATACGCCGCTGATCATCCTCAACACCAATACCGCCGTCTATATCGGCATCGTCTATTCCTATCTGCCCTTCATGGTGCTGCCGCTTTATTCGGCGCTCGAGAAGATGGACGGCACGCTGATCGAAGCCGCCCAGGATCTCGGCTGCCCGCCGATCACCGCCTTCTGGCGCGTCACCTTCCCGCTGTCGATTCCCGGCGTGGTGGCCGGTTGTATGCTGGTCTTCATCCCCGCCGTCGGCGAATTCGTCATACCCGATCTGCTCGGCGGGTCGCAGACGCTGATGATCGGCAAGACGCTGTGGAACGAGTTCAATTCCAATCGCGACTGGCCAGTCTCCTCGGCGGTGGCGACCATCCTGTTGCTGATCCTGGTCATCCCGATCGTCTTCTTCCAGAATGTCCAGGCCAAAGCCGAAGAGCGGGGGAAATAAACCATGCTGAAATGGACCCGTTTCAACATCGTCTCCGTCACACTCGGCTTCGCCTTCCTCTATCTGCCGATCGTGCTTCTCGTCATTTTTTCCTTCAACGAATCCAAACTCGTAACCGTCTGGGGCGGCTTCTCGACGAAATGGTATGTCTCGTTGATGAGCAATCAGGCCTTGCTCGATGCTGCCTGGGTGACGCTGCGCGTCGGGCTGCTGTCGGCAACGTTTGCAACCATCCTCGGCACGATGGCGGCCTTGACATTGGTGCGCTACACGCGCTTTCGCGGCCGGATGCTGTTTTCGGGTATGGTCTATGCCCCGCTCGTCATGCCGGAGGTCATCACCGGCCTGTCATTGCTGCTGCTCTTTGTGGCGATCGGTCTCGACCGTGGCTTCTGGACGATCACGCTCGCGCATACGACGCTGACCATGTGCTTCGTCGCCGTCGTCGTGCAGTCGCGCCTGCTGAGTTTCGATCATTCGATCGAGGAAGCGGCCCAGGATCTCGGCGCGCCGCCGGTGCGCACCTTCTTCGAGATCACCCTGCCGATCATCGCGCCAGCCGTGCTCTCCGGCTGGATCCTGGCCTTCACCCTGTCGCTTGACGATCTGGTGATTGCGAGCTTCACGTCGGGGCCCGGCGCCACCACGCTGCCGATGAGGATCTACAGCCAGGTCCGCCTCGGCGTGACGCCCGAGATCAATGCGGTGTGCACGATCCTGATCGGTGTCGTCGCCTTCGGCGTCATCTGCGCCTCGATCGTCACCAAGCGCCGCGAAACGCAGCGACAGAGGGACGAGCGCGCGGCCGCCGCCGGCGCGTGAGGTCTAAAGCGCGTGCTCCTCGCGCTTTAGACCTCTATTTTACGCATGTCGTTATCGCAAAACCGCTGCACACTTTTGCGCGACATGCTTCATTGCGCGTGGGGTGTATTGCCGAAAAGTGGAACCGGTGAGATCACCGGGTTCGGCCATGAGCCGCCGATGAAGAACGGCAGAAGCGGCAGCTCCGCCGCCTTGGCCGGATCGGTTGCCTCAAGCGATCCGGAAAGCGCCAGCCCGTTCGAATGATAGGTGATGATGCCGGAAAGCGTCAGTGTCTGTGTAGGCCCGGCGACGTGGGCGTCATGGATCTCGGCGGAGCCGTTGGCGAAATCGGCCTGCAGGTTTAGCTGGTTGAAAGCGAAGGCGCCGCCTGCTGCCGCGCTCAACGGAAAGAACGGCTTTTCGGCTGCTTGGGTGCGCAATGCCGCAGCATCAATGCCGGGGATCGTACCTTCCCTGGTCCAGAAGTGCAGCTTGCCGGTGACGTCGGTAAGGCCGGTCGTCCAGATCGCCTTCGGCGACTGTAGGTCGAGATCGAGCGATCCTGTCGCAAGCGGCAGCGGACCCTTCAGCTGCAGGCGCTCGGCAAGGGCTGCGAAGTCGGCATCGCGGATCGACAGCTGCAGCTTGCCGCCGCCGTCGAAGTCGCGCTGCGTCGCTTCCAGGTGCGCGGTCATCTCGCCGCCTTCGAACTGGCTGTCGCCAATATCGAATTTCGCTTCGCCGCCGGCAACGATCACGCTGGCGCCAACGTCGGAAAGCTCGAAGAGACCCATCTGCGCGCGCCGTGCCGAAAGCCTGACGTCGACATCGAGCACCCGCAGCGGCCCGCTTATGCCGGCGGAGATTTCCTCCGCCTCGCCGGCGGCGAGCCTGAGCGCGAAGGCATCGAGGAAGGGCTTGAGGTTCATCTGGTCGAAGGCGAGCGTACCGCCGATCTTCGGGCGTTTTCCAGGCTGGGTGAAAAGGTCCATTACGCCGGTGGCACTCGCTTCGTTCAGCGACAGACTGAGATTGTTGAAGCGCAGCCCGTTGCCCGACGACATGATGTCGGATTCCAGCGAAGCGCTCTTCAACGTTGCGATGCCGGGGATCGATTTGCCCGACCATGTCAGCAGTGCGGGCACATCGGGAATGCTGGCGGTGATATTGCCGGAAAGGGCCGAAAGGCTGGCGATGCTGGCAATCCCCTGGAAGTGAGCGGTCAACAGGTTTGATGTGAGCGACGTCCGGGTCTCGGCATTCCTGCCGGCAAAGGCGAGCAGCGGCTGGCGCGAGGCGAAATCGACCTTCAGGTCCTCGCCATTGATGCGCGCGATGACGACCGCCGAGATCGCGCCGGATAGCCTCGGCCAGGCGATATCTGCGGTGACGCTCTCGAAATGATAGGTCTTGGCGGACTTGATGTCGGTGACCACAAGCGTGCCGTCCTCAACCGTCACTGCGCCGATCTCGGCATCGAGATCCGGAGCGAGCACCTCAGCTCCGTTTTCGGAGCCTACGCCGTTGATCGCGCGTGCGAGCAGGCCGGCATAACTCCAGTCGATCAGCCCTCTCTCGTCGCGCGTCAGCGCCAGGTTGGGGCGCACCAGATGGAATTCGTGGAAGCTCGTCCGGCCTCGCAACGCATCGATGAGGCTGAAATCGGCCGACAAGCTTTCAATGGTACCGAGCAGCTTATCGCCGCTTTCGCGCGGTTGGCGGATGCTGATCTGGTTCAATGTGATGCGCGGCGTCGGCCAGAATTCGAGAACCGGACTACCCTTGATCTCGGCATGGTAGCCCGTCCATTTCGACAGCGCGTCCTCGATGCCGGAGCGCACGAAGCCGGTCGAGATGAGATAGGGTGCGGCGACCCTGAGCGCCACGAAAAGCGCAAGCGCGATCAGCAGGAATACCGTCGACAGGCGGGCGAAGGCCGGAAGCCAGCGCGAAACGGGTCCGATCTTCCTGCGCCACCTGCGATGTCTTGACGTGCTCATGATCTCCGCCGGCAAATTCAGCCGGTCATCCCGTTATGCGCTGATTTCGCCGGATATAGGAAATATCAGGCATATGCAAATCCCCTACAGCGCCGCGCGTCTTTTCAGACGCGCAAAGGACGCTGTAGCACTTTCAATTAAATAATTGGAGCATGATGTCGTCCGAAAACCTCTCACACTTTTCGGCATCATGCTCCAGGCGACGGATCGCGTCGGTTCCGCGCTTTATAATGCAATGCAGCATGATATAAGGACGGCATTGGGGAGGAGGATTGAATGCAGGATAACAGACCACTTTGGGTGCCCTCGGAGGATGCCGTTGCAAAAAGCCCGATCCATGCCTTCATGGAACGCTGCAATGCCGATTTCGGGCTTTCTCTTACTGGCTTTGAGGATCTGCATGCATGGTCGGTGGCCGAGCGGGAGAATTTCTGGTCGACCGTCTGGGATTTCTGCGGCGTGAAGGGAGAGCGCGGCGCAGAGGTGCTTGCCAATGGCGATCGCATGCTGGACGCCCGCTTCTTTCCCGATGCGACGCTGAACTTCGCCGAAAACCTTCTGTCTGGTCGCGGTGACGGCGATGCGATCATCTTCCGCGGCGAGGATAAGGCCGAGGACCGCTGGTCGTGGGACCGGCTGCGCGCGCTGGTCTCGAAGCTGCAGCAGGCCTTCTCAGCACTCGGCATCGGCAAGGGCGACCGCATCGCCGCCATGATGCCGAATATGCCGGAGACCGTCGCCGCCATGCTCGCCGCCGCCTCGATCGGCGCCATATGGTCGTCCTGTTCGCCTGATTTCGGCGAGCAGGGTGTGCTCGACCGTTTCGGCCAGATCGGCCCGAGGCTGTTCATCGCCTGCGATGCCTACTGGTATTCCGGCAAGCTGCAGGATGTCGGCGCCAAAGTCGCCACTGTCACAAAAAACCTGGGTGTTCCCTCCATCATTGTCCACTACGCCGGCGATGCGGAGGCAGTGGCGCGCAAGACGCCGGGGGCTTCAACGCTTGAAGCCTTTGTCGCGCCCTATGCGGCACGGGAAGTCGAGTTCACGCGGCTTGGCTTCGCGCATCCGCTCTACATCCTCTTTTCGTCAGGCACGACAGGCGTGCCGAAATGCATCGTGCATTCGGCCGGCGGCACGCTGCTGCAGCATCTGAAGGAGCAGCGGCTGCATTGCGGCCTGGAGGCGGGCGAGAAGCTGTTCTACTTTACCACCTGCGGCTGGATGATGTGGAACTGGCTGGTCAGCGGTCTCGCCAGCGGCGCAACGCTCTGCCTGTTCGACGGCTCGCCCTTCGCCCCCGATGGCAACGTGCTGTTTGACTATGCCGAGGCCGAAAAATTTGCCATCTTCGGCACCTCGGCGAAATATATCGACGCGGTGCGCAAGGGCGGGCTGACGCCGCGCGCAAGTCACGATCTTTCCAGCCTGCGGCTGATGACCTCCACCGGTTCGCCACTGTCGCCTGAGGGGTTCACCTTCGTCTATGAGGGCATCAAGGAAGACGTGCAGCTCGCCTCGATCTCAGGCGGCACCGATATCGTCTCCTGCTTCGTGCTCGGCAATCCGCTGCAGCCGGTCTGGCGCGGCGAGATCCAGGGGGCCGGCCTCGGCCTTGCCGTCGATGTCTGGAACGATGATGGCAAGCCGGTGCGCGGGGAGAAGGGTGAGCTCGTCTGCACCAAGGCCTTCCCCTCGATGCCGGTGATGTTCTGGAACGACCCTGATGGCGCCAAATATCGCGCCGCCTATTTCGACCGGTTCGACAATGTCTGGTGCCACGGTGATTTCGCCGAATGGACGGAGCATGGCGGCCTGATCATCCACGGCCGCTCGGATGCGACGCTCAATCCCGGCGGCGTGCGCATCGGCACGGCGGAGATCTACAATCAGGTCGAGCAGATGGAGGAGGTGGCCGAGGCGCTCTGCATCGGCCAGGAGTGGGACGACGACGTGCGCGTCATCCTCTTCGTTCGCCTTGCCCCCGGTGTGGTGCTGACGGAGGATCTCGTCAAGGCGATCAAGACGCGAGTCCGCACCGGCGCCTCGCCGCGGCATGTGCCGGCGAAGATCATCGCGGTTGCCGATATTCCCCGCACCAAATCCGGCAAGATCGTCGAGCTTGCCGTGCGCGAGGTCGTTCACGGCCGGCCGGTGAAGAACCAGGAAGCCCTCGCCAATCCCGAGGCGCTGCGGTTCTTCGCCGGGCTAAATGAGCTGAAGGATTGACAGCGATCGGAAACTACAAGCTTTCACCCTCTATCAATCTCCTGTCATGGAAACCTTTCGTTAAGAAAGGTTTGTCAAAGGTGAAACCATCTTGGGGGTCGCACATGAACGAGGCGGCCTGGGGCCTTCTGGCCTCCGAAACATGACGTTGATCGACTGAGCTCTTGTTGAACAGCACCAAATTCAAGGCAGCCTCTGGCTGCCTTTTCTTTATGCGCTTACACTGCCGCGCGTCTTTTCAGACGCGCAAAGCACGGTGCGTTAGCCGGCCAGCACCCGCTGCGACGGGAAGGTGATCTCGACGAGCGTGCCCTCGTTCGGCGTCGAATTGATCGAGAACGTTGCCCGGTTGGCATCCACCATCGCCTTGGTCAGCGGCAGGCCGAGCCCGGTGCCGTCGCCGCGATGGCGCGATTGGGTCGAGGAGACCTGCCGGAATGGCTTCATCGCCTGGTCGAGTTCGCTGCGCGTCATGCCGATGCCGGTATCGCGGACCCTGAGGACGACGCTGCCATTGGTCTCATAGGACGTGGAAACGACGATCTGCCCGCCCGATGGGGTGAAGCGAATGGCGTTCGACAGGATGTTCAGGGCGATCTGCTTGATCGAGCGCAGATCGGCCACGACATCGGGCACCGATTGCGACAGCGCCGTGCGGATGATGACGCGCTGGCCATTCGCCTGCGGCTGTATCAGCGCCACGGCCTCGGAGACCGCCTCATTCAGACCGACGGCATCAAAATCGAGATCCATCTCGCCCGCTTCGATCTTCGAAATGTCGAGCAGGTCGTTGACGATGTCGAGCACGTGCCGGCCGGAGCGGCCGATATCATTGGCATATTCGATATAACGCGGATGGCCGATCGGGCCGAAGCGCTCGCCCGCCATCATGTCGGAAAAGCCGATAATGGCGTTGAGCGGCGTGCGGATCTCGTGGCTGACACGGGCCAGGAAATCGGTCTTGTGGGCGTTGGCGGTTTCGGCCGCACCCTTGGCGTTACGCAGCTCGTCCTCGGTGCGCTTCCACTGGGTGATATCGCGGATGACGGCGCAATAGCCGTTGGAGGAGGTGAGCTGGCCCATCGTCATGAACAGCGGCACGAAGCCGCCAGCGGCCTCGCGGCCGATCACTTCACGCCCGTCGTTCAGCACACTTGCCACGCCATGGCCGGAGAGGCCGTTCAGATAGTCGATGACCGCTTTCTGGCTCTCATGGGCAAACAGCATGACGAAGGGTTTGCCGCGCGTCTCCTGCTCGTCGTAATTGAAAAGCGCGCTGGCCGACCGGTTCATCGAACGGATGTCGCCCTCGGTGCCGATGACGACGACGCCGTCGGTCGCCGTTTCCAGGATCGAGCGCAATTCTTCCACTTCGACCTGAAGCTTGGCGACCTTCTCAACCATCCGCTCGGGGCGGCCTTCGGAACGGCCCTCGGACCGGTTTGCTTCGCCACGGCCGTCTTCCTTGCCTTCCACCGGCATCAACGCCAGCATCAATGCATTGGCGTCTTCCCAGCGCACCGATTGTAGCCGCGCGGTCACCGGCGCCAGCGTATCATCGGCCTTGACGAGCATCATGGTGCCGGAGCCGACAGACTTTTCCTCGAGTTCACGGCGCTGCAGCAGGGCTTCGATGCCGCCCACCTCGCGCAATGCCTCGAGCGAATCGTAGCCCGTCAGCCGCATGAATTCCGGATTGGCATGGATCAGCGCATCGCCGATATGGATAAGCACGGCAACAGGCAGTTGGTCGACCGTGCCCACCGAAAGCCCGTCCGTCATCTTGACGCGCGGTGGAATGAAGCTTGTGAGAACCTCGATCTGGCTGACCGTCTCCTCAAGCCCTTCCGTCGCCTCGTCCTCCGCGATGATTGAAGGCTCTTCGGCGGCGCCGTCGTCTTCGCGCTCGGCCTCGACGGCATTCTCGAAGATCGCCTCCTGCGGCACCATCTCCTCGAGCGGCGGTATATCAGCCTTCTCGGCGGTGGGTATTTCGGCCTCGAACTCTTCGGGTCCTGAGGCCTTTTCGAAGCCGGCGGTTTCGGTGACGGCCGGTTCCATCGGCGCCGGCACGGCAGGCTCGTCCTTGCTGGCGCCGAAGGCTTCGAGGCGCTTGGCGATTTCGCGGAAATTGGCCTGTTCGGCGGCCGTCAGTCCGGCGCTGGCGTTATGGAGCTGAACGATCCTGTCGGAGAAACGGCGATTGGGCGTTTCCGAAATGCGAAGCGCCGGCGGCTCTTGCGGAAGATCGGCTGCGGGCTCGGCGGCGGAAACGTCGCCAGCATCGGCGCTGCCTTCCGCTTTTTCTGCCGCACTTTCCGGGGCAGGGGTCTCGATGGCCGCCTGCTCGGTGGCAATCTCTTCCGGCGCTGGCTCCGTCTGCGGCGCCAGATCCTCAACCTCTTGCGTCAGGGCCGGTTCGATCAGGGGCTCTTCAAGCACTGTCTCCGCTTCGTGCACCACCTCGGTAATGGTCTCGGCCGGCGGGCCGAGACTTGCGGCATCATGGCCGATGCCGTCCGGGCCAAGTGTCAGGCCGAGCGCCAGCGGATCTTCCTGGGCATCGGAAAGCCGGACGACGCCGAAGCCGCGGAACCCATCGAAGTCGCGGTTGCGGGTATAGGTCGGCAGCGCCGCCAAATCGACCGGAACGACGAGGCTGGTGCCTTCGACCGGCCAGAGGATCGTCTTGCCCGACCACGTGTCGCGGCGGGCGAGCGCCTCGGAAAGCTTGCCGTCAGGATCGAGATTGAAGAGGGCGGCGACATCGCCGAAGGCAGATCCGATGATATCGGAGGCGTGCGGACCGACGGCCTCGGCAAATTCGTGGCTGACCTCGTTGAACCGGCCTTCGGCGTCGATCTTCCAGACGAAGCGCGTGGCGCGGCTGTTCGGCCTGAAGACGAAGCCGGGCTCAGCCGCAAGCGGGGGCAGGTCGGTGACCACAGGCGTTGCGATGACGGGCTCTTCTTGGACCGCCTCCGGCGTGTCGTCGACAGGCGTTTCGCTGGCTACAGGCGGTTCCACCGTCTCGGCAACGGAGGCCAAATCGTCCTCGATGACCGCGGCGGGCTCGGAGGCCTCAGCCGCGCTGCTATCGATCATGCCCTCGTCGCTCTCCGGCTTCGCATCCCCGGCAGGAGAAAGCCCATCGTCAACCACCTCGTCTGCGGATGCTAGAGCTGTCCCGGCCGGCTGTTCGCTTTCGCCTGCGATCTCCTCGAGCGTCTCCTCGACCTCTTCGATTCCCGAGACCGCGTCGATGATCTCGGTAAAGCCTGTCGCGGCGACAGGCTCGTCCTGAAGCGCTTCGGCCGGCGGCACGCTTTCTTCCTGTGCGGGCGCATCGACCGGGTCGAGCGCGGGCGCATCGATCCCGTCAAGATGACCGATCGCAGTCTCCACGGCAAAAAGCAGATTGAACGCCGGATCGTCGCTGAGCTTGCCGACCGCGGCCGGAAGATTGCCTCTGCCGGTGGCGACAGGTCGCTTCACCAACCGGTCGGGATGTGCGCCGGCAAGGTTGATCAAGGTCTTTGCCGTCTGCTCGGAGATCCCGAGCGAGGCAAAGCCCGGCGAAGCCGCGATGACCTCGCCATTGGCGCCGATCACCGCCATATGCGTGTCGGGATCATCAAGTCCCTGCAGCATCTGCGCCGCCGATGCGCCGGCCGCGAGTGGCTTTGCTGAGATCGGCACTGAAAACAGGATGGCCTTTTCGCCTTGGGAAAGCCGGATCAGTTCGGCAGCCGCCTGTACCTGCGCACGCTGAAAGCCCTTGGCAACGCGGATCATCAGGCTGCGGCTGTCGCCGATATCGGTCAGCTGCCGCGCGGCGGTTTCCAGCTGGCGGAAGGTGATGTCGGCGCGGTCGACCCCCTGATCGAGCAGGTCATAGACTGCCGAATGGCCGAAAAGCTCGGCACCTGCACCGTTCGCCCAGAGCAGACGGGCAAGATCGGCCGAAAACAGCACCATGGCCTCGCCGCGTGAAAAGCGTTCCCGTACCCGTGCATGCACGGCGATATCGATGAACGGATATTGGACTGCGGGCATGTTCGAACCTTGTCGCTGTCGGCCTTCTTAAATTAACGGCTTATTAATAACTGCGGGGCGCATGCCGGTCCAGAAGAGGAGGGGGTTTTCGGCCGGAAAGGTTAACGTCTTGTGCGCTGCACAATAATTGTTGCAATGCACAATGAAATGTCTTATATAAGCATCATCCAACAAACGCAGGCAGCGGCTGCCTCAACCCAAAGGATGCGACCCATGGCTACCATAAAGACCGACGACGTTTTTTCAATCGCTTCTTTCGACCCGTCCAAGTTCACGGAATCTTTCCGCGAATTCGCCGAAAAGGGCGCTCAGCAGTCGAAGGATGCCTATGCCAAGCTGAAGACCGCTGGCGAGGAAGCCGGCAAGACGCTCGAAGCCACTGTCCAGACGGCACAGGCCGGCAGCGTCGAGATTGGCCTGAAGGCGATCGACATCCTGCGCATCAATTCCGAGAACTCGCTGTCGCACTTCGAAGCGCTGCTCGGCGTCAAGTCGCCTGCCGAATTCTTCGAGCTGCAGACCTCGTTCATCCGCAAGCAGGCCGAACTCACCGTCGAGCAGGCGAAGTCGATCCAGGAAACCACCAAGCAGGTGGCCGAGAAGCTCGCAAAGCCCTCCAAGGACGCCGCCGAAAAGGCCATGGCTTCCTTCAAGGTTGCCTGATCGGTCTTTACCGATCGGAGATAAAGGGCTGGACCTCGCGTCCAGCCTTTTTGTATATTGACGACGAATGGGACTTGAATTCGTCGCCAAGTCCTCGTATTTGACCCCCGTCGCGCCAAGCGCGATTTATGCGGTTGTAGCTCAGTTGGTTAGAGCGCAGGTTTGTGGCACCTGAGGTCGGAGGTTCGAGACCCCCCAACCGTACCATCTCCCCCTTGTCCATATCGAAGACATAGGTAACAGATCTTACCTAAGACATCGGTGACAACCTCGTGGCGAACGGGCACGTCGATCGTTCGCAAAGTCCTCTGTTCGACGGCATGCGCACATCGCCGGCCAGGCGCTAGGCCAGCAGTTCTCTGATCTTCTGGCACCTGCGTGACTATCACCTCGACCGGCTCGGATTGTTGGTTGGCGCAACGCATCGGCCGCCGAGTCCCGCCAGCGCCTCCCGGCCGTCACCTTTGTAGCAGCCGGTCTGCCCGAGATGGCGAATTCCGTTCACGCAGGCTGGTCAATCGCATGAAAGCGAATCTCGCTTGATTATGCCGCTGCCAACTATGCCTTCAAGGATCTCCAGGTGCCTTTTGCAAACCATCTTAACCAGTTCGAGCAGTAACGCAGTTTGTTCTGCGAGCCAGCCAAGCGCTTCCTCGCTGATTTCGAAATGTTTCGAATAGCGCGCCTTCACATATGCCTCGTTCAACGTGTTGAACCAGGCGCGTTCACGATGCTGATCGCGAGGAAATGCCTCAGCTAACCGCCGATCCTGTTCTTCGGCAAGGGAGCGGAGGAATTTGATGTTGTGGGAAGGCGGGCCGTAATTTGTTAGGGTCAGGAGAATGCAGGAATAGGCCTGTTCCAACGCCTGATGGAGCTGGAATGCTGCGACCCGGAGTTCCTTTTCGCTAACGCAAGATATTGCTATCTTTAGAAAAGACCGTGAAAGTGTTAGCCGATCCTCGTAATGTTCTTTCGCAATTCGCAGTCGATCTTCCGACGAAAGCGGTTCGGGCTCGGCCAATGGCTCATCGTCCAGTTCGTAGAGAACGATGCCCTCCTTGCGAATGTCCGAGAAGAAATACTGCCCTTCCTTGAGGTAGGTATTCACCTCCCGCCTGGAATGGACGATGAAGCTCACTGGCGTTTCGATCGAGGCTTCGTGGATCAGCCGGTCCGCTGCCTTGTGCCAGTATTCGGCGAAGTCGCAGAGCTTGCGGTTGTTGACGATGATCAGTAGATCGAAATCGGAGCGATACCCCTTCATGGTGAACGGTTCATCGACCCATCCGCCCTTTGCGTAGGAACCGAACAGGATGATCTTCAGGATCCTGCCGCGCTTCTTGAAATCAGCCGTGCCTTCTTTCAGCGCATCCTCGAATTCCTCGTGGAGGATTTCGAGGACGCGTCCGAGTTCTCGCTGCTTGCGAAGCGGCATATGTTCAAGCGACGATTTCATAAGCAATCGATAGGCGAAAGATCCAATATCGTCTACTGGCAATTTTAGCATCGCTCAACTCTTGTTTTGCCCTTATGTCCCATCCCGTTGCCAACTCCACTCTAGGGATTGATGAAAAGCTTCAAGCGCTTAGGGACAAAAATTGTCTGATTCCGGCGTAGTTGGAACGCTGTGCCATAGGGCGAACAAAGCGTGAAACAGGTTTCAGATTAAACTACCTTGAATAAAATAGTTAAATCGCTTATTTGTCGCAGTTAATGGACCCGCGCGAAAACCGGAGACAAGCGCGGAGCGCGTCAGTCGTTCGGTCTGACTATTGTGAAAGAGCGATGTCGCTCGTTGGTGCAACTGCTCCGGATATGCGAGGACAATCATGGCGATCATGTTCGTCAGAGCGCAGGTGATCAGCCGGGGAGCCGGACGCAACGTCGTCGCGGCCGCCGCCTATCGTCATCGCACGAGGATGATCGACGAACAGGCCGGCACGTCGTTCAGCTACAGGGCCGGGGCCTCCGAGCTGGTGCACGAGGAACTGGCTCTGCCGGATCAGATGCCGGATTGGCTCCGGTCGGCGGTCGAGGGGCGTTCCGTTGCCGGTGCTAGTGAAGCGCTGTGGAATGTTGTTGAAGCTTTCGAGAAACAGGCAAACGCGCGGCTGGCGCGCGAGCTGATCATCGCGCTGCCGGAGGAACTGACGCGGGCCGAGAACATCGCCCTGGCGCGTGAGTTCGTCCGTGATAATTTCACGTCCGAGGCAATGGTCGCCGATTGGGTCTACCACGACAAGGATAGCAACCCGCATATTCATCTGCTGACGACCGTGAGACCGCTGACGGAAGAGGGCTTTGGGCCGAAAAACGCTCCTGTTTTGGGAGAGAATGGCGAGCCATTGCGTTTTGTCACGGCCGGGCGGCCCACGGGTCGGATCGTCTATAAGTCCTGGGGCGGCGACAAGGAAACCTTGCAGGCCTGGAAGATCGCCTGGGCGGAGACGGCCAACCGGCATCTGGCGCTTGCCGGCCACGAGATCCGGCTCGATGGCCGTCCCTATGCCGATCAGGGCCTTGATGGCATCGCCCAAAGACATCTCGGCCCGGAGAAGGCAGCACTCTCCCGCAGGGGTGCCGAGATGTATTTTGCTCCGGCCGATCTTGCCCGTCGCCAGGAGATGGCCGACCGGCTGCTTGCAGATCCTGCGCTCCTGCTGAAGCAGTTGAGCAATGAACGCTCCACCTTCGATGAGCGCGACATCGCCAAGGCGCTGCATCGCACCGTCGACGATCCCGCCGTCTTCGCCAATATCCGCGCGCGGCTGATGGCGTCGGACGACCTCATCATGCTGAAGCTGCAGCAGATCGATGCCGAAACGGGGAAGGTGGCGGAACCCGCCGTCTTCACCACGCGCGAGATCCTTCGCATCGAATATGATATGGCGCGGTCGGCGCAGGTCTTGTCAGAACACCGGGGTTTCGGCGTCTCCGATCGGGTGGTGGCGGCCGCGATCAGACACGTCGAGACCCGGGATACGGACACGTCATTCCGGCTCGATCCGGAGCAGGTCGACGCCGTCCGTCATGTCACCGGCGACAATGGCATTGCCGCCGTGGTCGGCCTTGCCGGCGCCGGCAAGTCGACCTTGCTTGCCGCAGCCCGCGTCGCCTGGGAAAGTGATGGCCGCCGGGTGATTGGTGCGGCCCTTGCCGGCAAAGCCGCCGAAGGGCTGGAAGACAGTTCCGGCATCAGGTCGCGAACACTGGCCGCCTGGGAACTCACCTGGGCCAGCGGTCGCGAATTGCTCGAACGCGGCAACGTGCTTGTCATCGACGAGGCCGGCATGGTGTCGTCGCAGCAGTTGGCCCGCGTGCTTGACATCGCCGAGCAAGCGGAGGTGAAAGTCGTGCTGGTCGGCGATGCGATGCAGCTCCAACCGATCCAGGCCGGTGCGGCGTTCCGGGCGATCACCGAGCGCATCGGTTTTGCCGAACTTGCCGGTGTGCGCCGCCAGCGCCACCAATGGGCGCGCGAGGCGTCGCGGCTTTTTGCGCGCGGCGAGACCGAGAAGGGTCTCGACGCCTACGCGCAACAGGGTCATCTTATCGAGGCGGCGACGCGCGACGAAATCATCGGACGGATCGTTTCCGACTGGACGGATGCCCGTCGCGCGCTCGTTCGGGAATCTGCCGAAGGCGCAAACACGCCTCGTCTTCGCGGCGACGAGCTTCTCGTACTCGCCCACACCAACGAGGACGTAAAGCGTCTGAACGCGGCGCTGCGATCGGTGATGTCGCAAGAGGGTGCGCTCAGTGAGAACCGCGCCTTCCAAACCGAACGCGGCGCGCGGGACTTCGCCGCCGGTGACCGCATCATCTTCCTGGAGAATGCCCGCTTCCTCGAGCCACGTGCGCCCCGTCTCGGTCCGCAACATGTCAAGAACGGCATGCTCGGCACGGTCGTGTCCACCGGCGACAAACGTGGCGACACATTGCTTTCGGTCCGTCTCGACAATGGCCGTGATGTCGTCATCAGCGAGGACAGCTATCGCAATGTCGATCACGGCTATGCCGCGACCATCCACAAGTCTCAAGGGTCGACTGTTGACCGAACCTTCGTGCTCGCCAGCGGCATGATGGACCAGCACCTGACCTATGTGTCGATGACCCGGCATCGCGACCGCGCCGATCTCTATTCGGCAAAGGAAGACTTTGAGGCGAAGCCGGAATGGGGACGGAAGCCGCATGTCGATCATGCCGCCGGCGTCACCGGCGCGCT
This sequence comes from Rhizobium beringeri, assembly GCF_004306515.1. Classification (NCBI taxonomy): domain Bacteria; kingdom Pseudomonadati; phylum Pseudomonadota; class Alphaproteobacteria; order Hyphomicrobiales; family Rhizobiaceae; genus Rhizobium; species Rhizobium beringeri. The sequence continues at coordinate 420,614 of NZ_SILG01000001.1, forward strand.
TGTGGAGTCAGGACTAGCCAAGTTCCGGCCGAATGACGAGGATGCCGACGACAGCCCCTATGCCGACGTCAGGACGGATGACGGAACCATCCATCGCCTTTGGGGCGTCAGCTTGCCGAAGGCGCTCGAGGAAGGTGGCATCTCGCAAGGAGATACAGTCACCCTGCGCAAGGACGGAGTGGAGCGGGTCACGATCAAGGTGTCGGTCGTCGACGAACAAACCGGCCAGAAGCGGTTCGAGGAAAGAGAGGTCGACCGCAACGTCTGGACCGCCAAACGGATCGAAACCGCCGCAGAACGCCAGCAACGCATCGAGCAGGAAAGCCATCGGCCTGACCTGTTCAAGCAGTTGGTAGAGCGCCTGTCGCGCTCCGGCGCCAAGACGACGACGCTCGATTTTGAGAGCGAGGCCAGTTATCGCGCCCAGGCGCAAGACTTTGCGCGACGCCGCGGTCTCGATCATCTTTCGCTTGCCGCAGCCGCGGTGGAAGAAAACCTTTCCCGGCGGTGGGCCGGGATTGCCGAGAGGCGCAAGCAACTGGCGAAGCTCTGGGAGCGGGCGGGCGTTGCGTTCGGCTTCACGATCGAGCGGGAACGACGGGTCGCCTATAGCGAGGAACGGGCTGAACCCCAAACCGTCTTGGAGGCAGACGCTGCCCGCGTCCGATATCTGATCCCGCCCGCCACAGGCTTCGCCAGGAGTGCTGAGGAAGATGCGCGACTGGCTCAGCTTGCGTCGCCGGCCTGGAAGGAACGGGAGGCGCTCCTGCGGCCGCTGTTGGAGACGATCTATCGTGACCCGGATGCAGCACTTGTCGCCCTGAACGCGCTTTCATCGGATACAAGCATCGAACCGCGCAGGCTTGCAGACGATCTTGCCAATGCACCCGATCGGCTCGGCCGCCTGCGTGGTTCCGATCTGATCATCGATGGTCGTGCGGCACGCGACGAACGAAATGCCGCGATCACCGCCTTGACGGACCTACTGCCGCTGGCCCGCGCCCATGCCACCGAGTTCCGCCGGAATGGCGAACGCTTCGATCTCGGTGAGCAGCGCCGCCGCACCCATATGTCATTGCCAATCCCGGCGCTCTCCGAAAAGGCGATGGCACGTCTTACGGAGATCGAGGCAGTGCGCCGGCAAGGAGGTGACGACGCCTACAAGACCGCCTTTGCGCTTGCCACCGAAGACCGCTCGATCGTCCAGGAGGTCAAGGCGGTCAGCGAGGCGCTGAGCGCTCGCTTCGGCTGGAGCGCTTTTACCGCGAAGGCCGATGCGGTTGCCGAACGCAACATGATCGAGCGTATGCCGGAAGACTTGACGAGTATCAGCGGTGAGAAGCTGACCCGGCTGTTCGAGGCCGTGAAGCGCTTTGCCGACGAACAGCATCTTGTCGAGCGGTGGGATCGTTCGAAGATCGTCGCGGCGGCCAGTGTCGATCCGCAGAAGGAGAATGTCCCCATGCTTGCCGCTGTCACCGAGTTCAAGACCCCTGTCGACGAGGAGGCGAGATCTCGCGCTCTGGCCACACCACTGTATCGCCACCAGCGCGCCGCGCTGGCGGCGGTGGCATCAACGATCTGGCGCGATCCGGCCGGCGCCGTCGGCAAGATCGAAGAGCTGCTTCAGAAGGGTTTTGCTGGCGAGCGCATCGCAGCCGCGGTGACCAACGATCCGTCCGCCTACGGCGCATTGCGCGGTTCCGATCGCCTGATGGACCGGATGCTGGCCGCCGGCCGGGAGCGGAAAGAGGCGGTGCAGGCCATGCCTGAAGCCGGGGCCCGCCTGCGGGCGCTCGGTTCGGCCTACGTCAATCTGCTCGATGCCGAACGCCAGGCTATTACTGAAGAACGGCGGCGCATGGCAGTCGCCATTCCCGGCCTGTCGAAGGCGGCGGAGGACGTGCTCATCCGCCTGACGGCCGAGGCGAAGAACAATGGCCGCAAGCTGAGCGGATCTGCCGCTTCTCTCGATCCCAGCATTCGCCGGGAATTCGCCGCAGTCAGCACGGCGCTCGATGAGCGCTTTGGTCGCAACGCCATCATTCGCGGCGAAAAGGATCTCGTCAACCGCGTGCCACATGCGCAGCACCGCGCCTTCGAGGTGATGCAGGAAAAGCTGAAGGTTCTCCAGCAGACGGTCCGCAGGGAGAGCAGTGAGAAGATCATCTCGGAACGGCGTCAGCGGGCTGTCAGCCGTGGGCGTGGCGTCGATATGAATGGCTTTTAAAAAAGACGCCATTGTCTGCTGATCTGAATCCATAATGGATCGCTCTTGGCTGCAGCGTCTCGGTCGCATTATCCTGGCTGGGAAACGAACGGAAGGCAAAGAAGGTATCGCGCCTCAGACGAGCAGAATGCGTTAATCAGACGCGTGGGCGATAAGGGCGTGCCGGCGAAAATGCGAAACGAATTAATTCCGATTGGAGCCGGCATGTTGCTGGAAATGAAGAGATCGTCGCCGACCCGATAACCGACAAGCCAACGCCCCTCTCGTGAGTCCCGGCGTCACGTAGCAATCCTTGAAGAAATCCCCACGCTCACGAAAGTCTCCGTAGTGCCAAACGAAGGTTGAATATCGCTCTACGGCGAAATAGGGCCGCAGGGGGATAAGGTGCGGATCTCACTGATGAATTCGGGAGGCGCAACCAAAAAATTCGGTTCTTATCGTTTCGATGGAACCCATGCCGCACCGGGTCGTTCTCCATGTTAACGGGAGAATACGCATGTCGAAAACCCTTCTCTACGGTGCGACGAAGATCGACGAGACCAACAGCGCTTATGCGCCGGTCGAAAGTCTCGCCCAGTTTCAGTGGAAGAACCGCGTCTTCGTTGTTTTCGCCGACAGGGATAATTCCCGCGCCGCCCGGCAGGAAAATCACCTGCTGGCCGACCGTTCAGCGCTCGATGAGCGTGATCTGGTGGTGCTGAAGATTTCCGGCGCCGGCGTTCGACCGATCTTCGGTGCGGCTGATGGCCTCGACGCCGAAGCGATCCGTCGCGATCTCGAGGCGCCGGAGGTCGGCGAATTCGCCGCTTTCCTTCTCGGCAAGGACGGCACTGTGAAGCTCAAGGCCAGCGAGCCGATTACCGATGGCGAGCTCTTCGCCATCATCGACAGCATGCCGATGCGTGCTGCCGAATCGCTGAAGCCGGACAAATAGCCCCGAAAGTCGCGTAAACTGAAATCATGAAAGGGAGGCGGTCATGTCCGTGCCCAACGAACCCATTCCCGATCAGCCGCCGATGCCCGGGCCTGGCTGGAAGCCGGTGCCGCCGATCAAGGAACCGGAGCCTGACCGGCTGCCCGACGAAGCGCCGGTTCCCAATCCCGACGAGAACGACGAACCGGCAAAACACGCTTCGAAGCTTAAAGAAAGATGTGCCGTTCGGCGCTGACGAGTTCCTGCAGAAAATCGGCAACGCTCCTGACGCGCATGAGGTCGCGCGCCGTTTCGTGATAGGTGGTCCAGTAAGCGCGGCGGATCGAAACCTCCGGCAGGATGCGCTGGAGTTCCGGATACTGCCGGGCGATATAATCGTGCAGGATGCCGATTCCGGCGCCTGATCGTACCGCTTCAGTCTGCCCGATCGCCGTCGAAATTTCGAAGCTGGCATCCCAGCTCCGCATCACCTCGCCGGAGAAATTCAGCGAGGCGGTGAAGATCAGGTCTTCGACGTAACCGATGCGCGGATGCGCTTTCAGCGCGTCGATATCGCCTGGCGTGCCCTGGGAGGCGAGGTAGTTGCGTGAGGCATAGAGGCCGAGCGTGTAGTCGGTGAGCTTGGAGGAGACGAGCCGGCCTTGTTCAGGCCGCTCCAGCGTAATGGCGATATCCGCCTCGCGCTGCGAGAGCGAGAAAGAGCGCGGCACAGGTACGAGCTGGATCTTCAGCTCCGGATGGCGCTCGATCAGTCTGCCCATGCGTGGCGCAAGAAAGGAAACACCGAACCCATCAGGCGCGCCGACGCGCACAGTCCCGGCAATTGCCGTATCTGTGTGGCCGAGGCTGGCCTGTGCTGCGAGCATTTCCGTTTCCATCCGCTCTGCGGATGCCAGGAACACTTCGCCTTCGGCCGTCAGCTCGCAGCCATTTGTGCGACGGATGAAAAGCCGCGTCTTCAGCGCCTCTTCCAGCGAAGTCAGTCGACGCGAAAGCGTGGCGTGATTGAGCCCCAGCCGCTTCGAGGCGGCAAGGATCTGCCCGGTGCGGGCGACGGCGAGGAAAATACGAACATCGTCCCAGTTCATGGCTTGGCACGCATTGCGATCGGATCGACCTCGATAAGCGTCAGCGATGTCACCATGTGCGCCGTCTGGTTCTTGTACTTAAGAAAATGCGGTGTTCGCAGATGGGCCTCGTATGCTTCCTGGTCGGCGTAGACTTCAAGGATACGGATCCGGTTTGGGTTGTCCCTGATGGAAACAGCGCTCAGGGAAAGGACACCATCTTCCAGCGCTAGGGATGCTTCGATTTCTTCCGTGAGCAATGCGCGATAGGTTTCAAGCGTGGCCGGATCGATCTCCAGCTCCGCCATTCTGACCACGGGTTTCCGGCTCATCGGTTTGACCTCCTCTTGGGGTTTGACTTGTTGGCGTGCCGTGCCAAGTTTGAAGCAGCCGCAGCGCCTGATGCAACGACAGGGCTATAATCTACGCACAACGGTTGCTTATATCAGCGCATTGATTTGTGCAAATTGAAGTGCGATTGTCGGTCATCCAAAAACAGGAGGAACATCCCATGCGTGAGATCGGTCATTTCATCGGCGGCAAGCAGGTTGCCGGCACCAGCGGCCGTGTGAGCAACGTCTACAATCCGGCAACGGGCGAAGTGCAGGCGACGGTCGCACTCGCAAGCGTCGAGGAACTGCGCGCCGCCGTCGAAAACGCCAAGGCTGCGCAGCCGAAATGGGCTGCCACCAATCCGCAGCGCCGCGCCCGTGTCTTCTTCAAGTTCGTCGAACTCCTGAACAAGCACATGGACGAGCTTGCCGAAATCCTCTCCAAGGAGCACGGCAAGACGATCGAGGATGCCAAGGGCGACGTCATTCGCGGCCTCGAAGTCTGCGAATTCGTCTGCGGCATTCCCCATCTCGCCAAGGGCGAGTTCACCGAGGGTGCCGGGCCTGCGATCGACATGTATTCGATCCGCCAGCCGGTCGGCATCGGCGCCGGCATCACCCCCTTCAATTTCCCGGGCATGATCCCGATGTGGATGTTTGCGCCGGCGATCGCCTGCGGCAACGCCTTTATCCTGAAGCCCTCCGAGCGTGATCCCTCCCTGCCGATCCGCCTCGCCGAACTGATGATCGAGGCCGGTCTGCCCGCCGGCATCCTCAACGTCGTCAATGGCGACAAGGGTGCGGTCGACGCGATCCTCACCGATCCCGATATCGGCGCCGTCTCCTTCGTCGGCTCGACGCCGATCGCCCGCTACGTCTATGGCACCGCGGCGATGAACGGTAAGCGCGCCCAGTGCTTCGGCGGCGCCAAGAACCACATGATCATCATGCCGGATGCAGACCTGGATCAGGCCGTCAACGCCTTGATGGGCGCAGGCTACGGTTCGGCCGGCGAGCGCTGCATGGCGATCTCGGTTGCCGTTCCGGTCGGCGAGGAGACTGCCAACCGCCTCGTCGAGAAGCTGACGCCGAAGATCGAATCCCTGCGCATCGGCCCCTACACAGACGACGAGGCCGACATGGGTCCGCTCGTCACCAAGGAAGCCTATACCCGAGTTCGCGGCCTGATCGACCGCGGCATCGAGGAAGGTGCCAAGCTCGTCGTCGACGGCCGCGATTTCAAGCTCCAGGGCTATGAAGACGGCTACTTCGTCGGCGGTTGCCTGTTCGATCATGTCACGCCTGAGATGGATATCTACAAGACCGAGATCTTCGGACCTGTCCTCTCCGTCGTTCGCGCCAACAACTATGAGGAAGCGCTGTCGTTGCCGATGAAGCACGAATATGGCAACGGCGTTGCGATCTACACCCGCGACGGCGATGCCGCCCGCGATTTCGCCTCGCGTATCAATATCGGCATGATCGGCATCAACGTCCCGATCCCGGTTCCGCTCGCCTACCACTCCTTCGGCGGCTGGAAGGCCTCGAGCTTCGGCGACCTCAACCAGCACGGCACGGATTCGATCAAGTTCTGGACGAAGACCAAGACCGTCACCGCCCGCTGGCCCTCGGGCATCAAGAGCGGCGCCGAATTCGTCATGCCGACGATGAAGTGATCGTCACGACATTCCGATTTGAAATCTGTAGTTCGGGGGCCTTTTGGCTCCCGAATTTTTCCTCGTCATGCGATTGCCGACGATATCGGTCCGACATCGAGGATGTCCTGAGACAAGGGCGCGGTCTGCTCGCCATCTCCTATTCCCCCAGTGCCGAGGTCAAACTGATGCGCAAGGCACGCCCGAGCGCAAGCAGGCGATCCTGGATGACGTCGAGGTCCTGAAGCGGGATTGACGTCGCGGCAAATGGCCTCATAAGCTGAATGCGAATTTCATATTTTGGAATTGTTCAAAACTAGCAAACCGCCTATATAGGTCTGAACAGACGAGTCAGGAGAATGGCATGCGGTTGACGAAGCAGACGAACTATGCGGTTCGCATGTTGATGTATTGTGCTGCCAACGACGGGCACTTGAGCCGGATTCCGGAAATCGCCAGGGCCTATGGCGTTTCCGAGCTCTTTCTTTTCAAGATCCTTCAGCCGCTGAACAAGGCGGGTCTGGTCGAAACCGTGCGCGGTCGCAATGGCGGCGTGCGCTTGGGCAAGCCGGCCGCCGACATTAGTCTTTTCGACGTCGTTCGGGTGACGGAAGACAGTTTCGCCATGGCCGAATGCTTCGAGGATGACGGTGAGGTCGAATGCCCGCTGGTTGACAGTTGCGGTTTGAATTCGGCGCTGCGCAAGGCGCTCAACGCCTTCTTCGCCGTGCTGTCGGAATATTCCATCGACGACCTCGTCAAGGCGCGTCCGCAGATCAATTTCCTTCTCGGAATTACCGGCGAGCCGGCATATCGCAAACCCGCGATCGTTGCCCCCGCCGCCTGATTTAAAGATCAGAACATACTTCTGAACCGCGGTTGCCCCGGCAACCGCGGTTTTTGTTTTTGCAGCGTCTGGTTGGTCTCCGGCATACGGAGGAAATGCCGTCGGCATGTCGCGATGGGCGCGTTTTTATACCAAATGCGACAAAATTTCGGTCATTTTTGTGCGAATATTTCCGAATGAGGCTGATTTTTGACGGAAAATTTCTAAAATTGTCCAGGTGGAAAAATTTTCTGCGTAGCCCGTTGCTTTCAGTAAATAAATATCGTTCCATCGAGCGTCGACTGAGATGCCAATCTACGGTCTCCAAACATCAAAAAAGAACAACCGGGAAACAATATTATGAAAAAGATCTCTGTCCTGCTGGCAGCGACGGCCTTGATTTCCGTCATGGCGACGTCGGCCTGGTCCAAGACCCTTGTTTATTGCTCCGAGGGCTCGCCGGAAGGCTTCGACCCGAGCCTCTATACGGCAGGCACGACCTTCGACGCGTCGTCGCGCACGGTCTATAGCCGCCTCGTCGAATTCAAGCACGGCGGCACCGAGATCGAGCCGGGCCTGGCTGACAGCTGGAGCGTTTCGGCCGACGGCACGGAATACACCTTCAAGCTTCATCCTGGCGTTAAGTACCAGACCACCGACTTCTTCACGCCGACGCGCGATTTCAACGCCGACGACGTCGTGTTCTCCTTCGAGCGCCAGCTGAAATCCGACAATCCGTGGAACAAGTATGTCGAGGGCGGCTCCTACGAATACGCTGCCGGCATGGGCTTTCCCGAGCTGATCAAGTCGGTCGAAAAGGTCGATGACCTGACGGTCAAGTTCACGCTCAACCATCCCGAAGCGCCGTTCCTCGCCGACCTCGCCATGGACTTCGCCTCGATCGTCTCCAAGGAATATGCCGACAAGCTCGCCGCCGACGGCAAGATGGCGCAGCTCAACCAGCAGCCGCTCGGCACTGGCCCGTTCACCTTCGTCGCCTACCAGCCGGATGCCGTCATCCGTTACAAGGCGAACGAAAGCTATTTCAAGGGCAAGGAAAAGATCGACGATCTGGTTTTCGCGATCACCTCTGACGCTGCCGTGCGCGCCCAGAAGCTGAAGGCCGGCGAATGCCAGCTGATCCCCTATCCGAATGCAGCCGACGTGCCGGAACTGAAGAAGGATGAAAATCTGACCGTTCTGGAACAGGCCGGCCTCAATGTTGGCTTCCTCGCCTACAACACCCAGATGGCCCCGTTCGACAAGCCGGAAGTTCGCCGCGCCCTGAACATGGCGATCAACAAGCAGGCGATCATCGACGCCGTCTTCCAGGGTGCTGCGGCCGTTGCCAAGAACCCGATCCCGCCGACGATGTGGTCCTATAACGACGCCGTTCAGGACGACAAGTACGATCCGGACGCTGCCAAGAAGGCTCTTGCCGATGCTGGCGTCAAGGATCTCAGCATGAAGATCTGGGCGATGCCGGTGTCGCGTCCCTACATGCTGAACGCACGCCGCGCCGCCGAACTGATGCAGGCGGATTTCGCCAAGATCGGTGTCAAGGTCGAGATTGTCACCCATGAATGGGCCGAATATCTGAAGCTCTCCTCCGACGTGAAGCGCGACGGCGCCGTCATTCTCGGCTGGACCGGCGACAACGGCGACCCAGACAACTTCATGGATACGCTGCTCGGCTGCGATGCCGTCGGCGGCAACAACCGTGCTCAGTGGTGCAACAAGGAATATGACGACCTCATGACCAAGGCCAAGCTGACGGCCGATGTCGGCGAGCGCACCAAGGCCTATGAGCAGGCGCAGCTGATCTTCAAGAAGGAAGCTCCCTGGGCGACCATCGACCATTCGCTTGTCTTTGTTCCGATGAGCAAGAAGGTCTCTGGCTTCCAGATGGACCCGCTCGGCATTCACCGTTTCGACGGCGTCGACGTATCCGAATAATAAGAATAATGTAAGAATGCCCGGCAGAGCTGGGCGCAGCCGGCGGTCAGGGTCTCCTGACCGCCGGAAACTATTGGACATCTGCCATGTTGCGTTTTTTCATCGGCCGCTTCGCGGTGCTGATCCCGACATTCCTCGGCGTTTCCCTCATTGCCTTCTCGTTCATCCGCCTGCTCCCCGGCGATCCCGTCATGCTCCTGTCGGGGGAACGTGTCATGGCGCCGGAGCGGCACGCCCAGATCATGCATGATCTCGGTTTCGACCGGCCCATGTATGTGCAGTATTTCGATTATCTCGGAAAAGTGCTGCAAGGCGATCTCGGCACCTCGATCGTCACCAAGCGGCCCGTTCTCGGCGAATTCCTGACGCTGTTTCCGGCAACGCTCGAGCTTTCGCTCTGTGCCATTATCCTCGCCGTCTGTCTTGGCGTGCCCGCCGGCGTCTTTGCGGCCGTCAAGCGAGGCACGTGGTTCGACCAGAGCGTGATGGGTGTTGCCCTCATCGGCTATTCCATGCCGATTTTCTGGTGGGGCCTGCTGCTCATCATCTTCTTCTCCGGCTATCTCGGCTGGACGCCGGTTTCCGGCCGCATCTCGCTGATGTATTTCTTCAAGCCCGTCACCGGATTCATGCTCGTCGACAGCCTGCTGTCGGGCCAGAAGGGAGCGTTCTCCTCGGCCGTCAGCTACCTCATTCTGCCGACCATCGTGCTGGCGACCATTCCGCTCGCCGTCATCGCACGCCAGACGCGTTCGGCGATGCTCGAGGTTCTGGGTGAGGACTATGTCCGCACGGCACGCTCGAAGGGCCTGAAGCCGCTGCGCGTCGTCGGCGTGCATGCGCTGCGCAATGCGATGATCCCTGTCATCACCACGATCGGTCTGCAGATCGGCGTTCTTCTTGCCGGCGCCATCCTCACCGAGACGATCTTCTCCTGGCCGGGTATCGGCAAATGGATGGTCGACTCGGTCTTCAAGCGCGATTACGCCGTGGTCCAGGGCGGTCTTCTGCTGATCGCCGGCGTCATCATGCTGGTCAATCTGATTGTTGATGTTCTCTACGGCTTCATCAATCCGCGCATTCGTCATTAGGAGCGGTCCATGAGCACGGTCACCGTCAAAACCGGCCAGCCATCCGCTCTTGCGGAGTTCTGGCATTATTTCTCCCGCAACAAGGGCGCCGTCATCGGCCTGGTGGTTTTCATCATCATTCTGGTCGTCGCAGTCCTCGCGCCGCTCTTTGCGCCACATGAGCCGAACGAGCAGAACCGCGCGGTACTGCTGGCCGTGCCGTTCTGGATGGAGGGCGGTAGCGCCTCCTTCCCGCTCGGAACGGATGCCGTCGGCCGCGATATCCTTTCGCGCCTGATCTACGGCGCGCGGTTTTCGCTCTTTATCGGCGTCGTCGTCGTCACGCTTTCGGTCATTTCAGGCGTCCTGATCGGCCTCGTCGCTGGATTTTTCCGCGGCAAGGTCGATACGGCGATCATGCGTCTGATGGATATCATCCTGGCCTTCCCGTCGCTGCTGCTGGCTCTCGTGCTGGTGGCCGTGCTCGGGCCAGGGCTTACCAATGCGATGATCGCGATTTCGCTGGTCAACCAGCCGCATTTCGTGCGGCTGACGCGCGCCTCGGTCATTTCAGAGCGTGAGAAGGAATATGTGATCGCCTCGCGTGTCGCCGGTGCGGGCACCTTCCGGTTGATGTTCAAGACGATCCTGCCGAACTGTCTTGGGCCGCTGATCGTTCAAGCGACGCTCGCCTTTTCGGCGGCGATTCTCGATGCCGCCGCCCTCGGCTTTCTCGGCATGGGCGCCCAGCCGCCGACACCCGAATGGGGGACGATGCTGGCCGAATCCCGTGAGTTCATCTCGCGCGCCTGGTGGGTGGTGACGTTTCCAGGTCTTGCCATCCTCATCACCGTTCTCGCCATCAACCTGATGGGCGACGGCCTGCGCGACGCGCTCGATCCCAAACTGAAGAGGTCGTGATGCCACTCCTCGAGATTGAAAATCTGACGGTCGAATTCCAGACCTCTTCCGGTCTCTTCCGCGCCGTCGACGGCGTATCGCTTGTCTGCGACAAGGGCGAGATCCTGTCGGTCGTCGGCGAATCCGGCTCGGGTAAATCCGTTGCCATGCTTGCCCTCATGGGGCTTTTGCCCTGGACGGCGAAGATCACCGCCGACCGGATGCAGTTCGACGGCAAGGATCTGCGCGGCATCTCCGCCCGCCAGCGCCGCAGGATCGTCGGCAAGGATATGGCGATGATCTTCCAGGAGCCGATGTCGAGCCTCAACCCGTGCTTCACGGTCGGCTTCCAGCTCGGCGAGACCCTGCGCGTCCATATGGGCCTCAACCGCAAGGAGCGCCGCCAACGTTCAATCGAACTGCTCAACCTCGTCGGCATTCCGGCGCCGGAAGAGCGCTTGTCGAACTTCCCGCATCAGATGTCCGGCGGCATGAGCCAGCGCGTCATGATCGCCATGGCGCTCGCCTGCAATCCGAAGCTCCTCATCGCCGACGAGCCGACGACTGCGCTCGACGTGACGATCCAGGCACAGATCCTCGATCTGCTCGTTCGCCTGCAGAAAGAGCAGGGCATGGCGCTGGTGCTGATTACCCACGACATGGGTGTCGTCGCCGAAACCGCCGAGCGAGTGCAGGTGCAATATGCCGGCCAGAAGGTCGAGGAACAGCCGGTGAGGGCACTGTTCCGCGATCCGCATCATCCCTATACCGCAGCTCTGCTCGCAGCCCTGCCCGAACGCGCCAAGGTCGGCCAGCGTCTTCCCTCGATCGCCGGTGTCGTTCCCGGCCAGCATGGTCGCCCGACGGGCTGTCTGTTTGCGCCGCGTTGTGGCTTTGCCACGGTCGAATGCGATCGCGGTGTCGTCCGCCAGGGACCGGAGCTCGGACTGGCGCTCTGCAACTATCCTTTGAAGGACGGCAAGCCGCTTGGGCATCCCGGCATCATGGCCGTTGAAACTGCAGGAGATCTCGTATGACGGGCGCTGTTCTCGAGGGCAGGGATCTCGCCCGCTTCTACACCGTCAACCGCGGCCTCTTCAAAGCCGATGCCACCGTCAAGGCGCTGAACGGTGTCAGCTTCAGCCTGCATTCCGGCAAGACGCTCGCCGTCGTCGGCGAATCCGGTTGCGGCAAGTCGACGCTCGCCCGCCTGGTCACGATGATCGAGAATCCGACATCGGGGCAATTGCTGATCGACGGCAAGCCCGCCCATGTCGGCGACCGCAGCCTGCGCAGCCAGGTGCAGATCGTCTTCCAGAACCCCTACGGCTCGCTCAACCCGCGCCAGAAAGTCGGCTCGATCCTCGAAGAGCCGCTGAAGATCAACACCAATCTCGACACCGCCGCCCGCCGCCGCAAGGTGGAGGAGATGATGGCCCGCGTCGGTCTGCGTCCGGAGCATTATGGCCGCTATCCCCATATGTTCTCGGGCGGCCAGCGCCAGCGCATCGCCATTGCCCGCGCCCTGATGCTGCGGCCGAAGGTGCTGGTGCTTGACGAACCGGTTTCGGCGCTCGACCTTTCGATCCAGGCGCAGGTGCTGAACCTCTTGATGGACCTGCAGAAGGAGATGGGGCTTGCCTATCTCTTCATCTCGCACGGCCTGTCCGTCGTCCATCATATCGCCGACGAGGTGATGGTGATGTATCTCGGCCGTCCCGTGGAAACCGGTCCCGCCGCCGAGGTCTTCGCCAGGCCGCGCCATCCCTATACCGCAGCCTTGCTGTCGGCGACGCCGATCGCCGATCCCGATCGCGAAAAGACCCGCATTCGCCTGCAGGGCGAACTGCCTTCGCCGTTAAAGCCGCCGTCGGGTTGCCACTTCAATCCGCGCTGCTGGAAGGCGCAGGACTATTGTCGCCAGGTTTCTCCTGAACTAAGCGGTGAGGGTGCACAACAATATGCCTGTCACTTCCCGCTCGATTGAGCGGGAAGGCAAGCTAAGGAGGAATCATGTTGGAGCAGATGAACAAACCCCATGCGATCATCGTCATGGGAGTCAGCGGCTGCGGCAAATCCTCCGTCGGCGAGAAACTCGCCGAAGTCCTGCACTTGGCCTTCGTCGAAGGTGATGCGCTTCATCCCGCCGCCAACGTCGAGAAGATGTCGAAGGGCATTCCGCTGACCGATGAGGACCGGATGCCTTGGCTCGACCGCATCGGCGAAGACATGAAAGCCTCGCTGGAAAAGAGCGAGGGCATTATCGTTTCCTGCTCGGCGCTGAAGCGCATCTATCGCGACAGGCTGCGGTCTGCCGTCGACGGCAATCTGTTCTTCGTCTATCTCGAAGGTTCCAAAGCGTTGCTGATGAAGCGGATGGGCGAGCGCAAGGGACATTTCATGCCGGCCTCCCTGCTCGAAAGTCAGCTGGCGACGCTGGAACCGCCGACCGGCGAGCCAGGCGTCGTCGCTGTCGATATCGACGACACGATCGAAGGCATTGCGGCAACGGCGCTCAAGAGCCTCGCCGCGCTCGGTATTACGGGTTGAAACGCTGCGGCGAATAGGCCGCGATATCGATGAACGGCGTCTCGCCGGTGATGAGTTCGGCAAGCACGCGGCCGGTCACCGGCCCGAGCGTCAGCCCGTGATGGGCATGGCCGAAGGCAAACCACAGGCCCTGATGGCGTGGCGCCTTGCCGATAACAGGCATCATGTCGGGTGTGCAGGGGCGTGCGCCCATCCAGGGTTCGGGATCGAGCCTGCCTCCGAGCGGGAAGATGGTGCGTGCCACGGCTTCGGCGCGATCGAGCTGGACCGGCGTCTTCGGCGCATCGAGCGTTGCAAATTCCGCCCCTGTCGTCAGGCGGATGCCGCGGCGCATCGGCGCAAGGAGATAGCCGCGTTCGGCATCAAGTGTCCAGTTGTTGAGCACGGCATTGCCCTTGGCGGCATAGTGCATGTGATAGCCACGCTTGACGCCGAGCGGGAAGGAATAGCCGAGCCGGCGTGTTGCAGCGGCCGCCCAGGGGCCGAGTGCCATCACCGTATCGTCGGCTTCGAGCGGACCTTCCGCGGTCATGATCTTCCAGCCGGAGCCGAACGGGCCGAGCGAGGCGGCGTCACCCGTGACGAACTTGCCACCGAGGCTTTCGAAATAGCGGCGATAGGCCGATGTCAGCGCATGCGGGTCGAGCACCGACCAAGGATCGCGCCAGTGGATACCACCGGCGAAATCGCCGGTCATATGAGGTTCCATGCGGGCGATATCGGCCGGAGTCAGGCTGTCATACTCCACGCCGAATTCATTCTGCCAAAGTGCTGCCTCCGCAAGAGCCCCGTCGCGCTTGGCTTCAGTGCGGAAAATCTTTATCCAGCCGTCCTTGCGGATCAGCCCTTCGGCCTGCGACGCCTCGATCAGATCCTTGTGTTCGACAACCGAATTTTCGATCAGCGGCGCATAGGCCCGGGTAATGATCGCGTGGCGGCGCGCATTGGAATTCCACCAGTAGCGGGCGAGAAAGGCGATCTGGCTCGGCAGTGTGCGCAGGTGATAATGCGCGTCGATGCGGTTGTTCAGCGCATAACGCAGCAAAAGCCCGAGCTGCTGGGGAAAGCCGTAAGGCGCGACCCCTTCGCGCTGGATCAGGCCGGCATTGCCGAAGGAGGTTTCGTTGCCCGGATCCTTGCGGTCGATCAGCGTCACCTGCCGGCCGCGTCGCTGAAGATGGATGGCCGTGGAAACCCCGACGATGCCGGCGCCGAGTACGATTGCGTTCTTCGTCATTTCCGCTTGCATTCCGCTTTGTCTAATGCGGTGAAAATGCCCGCGCCGATACCGCGACGCAAACGGAAAATCGCATTCATTTCAAAATCATTGCGCTTTTCAGTGCGGCATTTTCAGCCTTCACGCGGACATGGAGGATAAGCGCGTTGAGAAGGGAAAAGACGATCGCGTAAAGCGGCAGGCCGAAGGCGAGGGGAAGGACGGCGATCTCGCCGACGACGATCGCATAGTTCGGATGGCGGAGGAGGCGATAGGGCCCGGATCTGACGAGCGGTGCGCCGGGCAGGACGATGATACGCGTCGTCCAGCGGCCTTTCAGTGTAGCCAGCACCCAGAGCCGCAGCGCCTGCAGCCCCATGAAGACGAGAAACCAGAAGAGCGCGACCGGCCTGCCCGGTGCAAGCAACCAAAGGCCGGCGATCCAGCCTGCATGCAGCGCCACCATGACGGGATAATGCGCGGGTGCGACCTCTCTGGCGCCTCTGGCAAGAAGCGCCGCCGTGTTGCGCCGGGCGAGCACGAGTTCCGCCAGCCGCTGCAGCGTCACGAATGCCAGAAGCGCGATCGACGGCCACATCATGCCGCCCTCCGCAGCGTCACGCAGCTGGCCGAAAAGCCGGGCCCCATGGCGATCATCGCGGAGCGCGCCGGCAACCCGGCGCGGATCGCCCGCTCCAGCACGAAGAGGATGGTCGGCGAGGACATGTTGCCATATTCGGCAAGCACGGCGCGCTCGTGATCGAGCGTCCCCGGCACCAGCGAAAGCGCGCTCTCCATCGCGGCCAGCACCTTCATGCCGCCGGGATGGCAAATGAAGCGGTCGATATCCTCCACCCTCAGCCCGTTGCGGGCCAGAATGGCCGTTACCGCTGGGCCGAGCTCCTTTTCGGCAAAGGGCGGCAGCGATTGCGCCAGCACGATACCGAAGCCGCCGTCATCGATCTTCCAGCCCATGATATCGAGCGTATCGGGAAAGAGATGCTCGCCGGTCGATTCCACCTCCGCCAACCCGTCTTCGCCTGATCGCAGCACGCAGGCGGCAGCGCCGTCGCCGAAAAGCGCCGTCGCGATGATGTTCGGCCGCGTCAGCTCATCCAGCCGAAAGGCGAGCGTGCAAAGCTCGATCGAGACGAAAAGCACAACAGTGCCCGGCCGGCCCCGCGCCAGCCGCGAGGCGATCGCAAAACCTGACACGCCGGCGGCACAGCCGAGCCCGAAGACCGGCACGCGTTCGATATCGGGTCTGAAACCCATCTTGCGGCTAAGCTGCGCATCAAGGCTCGGCGTCGTAAAACCGGTGGACGAGACCGTCACGACACAGTCGACATCGCCGGCCTCAAGTCCTGCCTGGCGAAGGGCCGAGCTGGCAGCCTCGACGAAAAGCCCGCTCGCCACCTCTGCAAAGGCCTGCATGCGGTCCTGCCAGCCATGCGGCTCGTCGAACCAGGCAAGCGGCCGCGCCGCATGGCGCTTGTCGATACCGGCGCTATCGAAGACGCGGGCAAGATGGCGGAAATCCTCGAAGCGGTCGGCAAACAGCCGGGCCGAGGCTTCGACCGCCTGTTTTTGGAAAATGACATGTTCGGGTGTCGCAATGGCGAGGCTGACGAGTTTGACGGTGTCGGTCACAGAATTCTCCTTGTCCCTCCGGCGGAACGAAGGAAAACACGCAGACGCCCAAATTATTCAGCTCTGAAGCTTCACGAAAGGGTGAAGAAGAAATGCAAGCAGCAGCCGAATAAAGCTGGATGTAGCGGTGTTCTCTCGTCGCAACGTCACTTTCGAGGAGTTTCCCCATGACGATCATGACAGCCCGCATCGCTTCCATCATTCTCGGCGGCTGCCTTGCCGCTTCTGTTGTCTCCGGCCCGGTTTTTGCGGTCGGCGATGATAGCAGCACGACGCCGGTCTGCAAGAAGGGCGAGATCTACGACCAGAAGACCAAGAAATGCGTCAAGCAGCAGAGCGCCAACGTCTCGGACGAGAACCGCGCCGACTATGCTTATTCGCTGGCCAAGGCCGGCCGCTATGAAGAGGCGCTTGCCGTGCTCGACACGGTCAAGCACCAGAACACCGCCGAAGTGCTGAATTATCGCGGTTATGCCACCCGCAAGCTCGGCCGCACCGACGAGGGCATCTCCTATTATCTCCAGTCGGTGAAGATGGACCCGCAATACGCCAAGGTCCGCGAATATCTCGGCGAAGCCTATGTCATCAAGGGTCAGCTCGATCTCGCTAAAGACCAGCTGAAGTCAATCAAGGCGATCTGCGGCACCGGCTGCGAGGAATATCAGGATCTGAACGCTGCAATCCTCGATCCCTCGAAGATCTGATCAGCAGGCCACGGGGCGGAAAAATGGAAGCACGAGAGGGATGTAAGAATGTCGGTCGCGCACACCCATTTTCCTGCCTATAGTCGCGCGAGAATGGAATCGCCGGTTCATCCGGCGGTTTCGAGGGATGCAGGATTGGCGGAGGCGGCCATCGCGAGCGAAGCGGATATCAGGAGCGGCCTGACGGAAAATCTGGCAAGGCTCTGGCGTTATGGTCTCGTTCTCTCGCATCAGCGCGATGTCGCCGACGACCTGGTCCAGGCGACCTGCCTTCGCGCACTCGAGCGCGCCGATCAGTTCATCCCCGGCACCCGGCTCGACCGCTGGCTGTTTTCGATCCTGCACTCGATCTGGCTGAACGAGATCCGCTCCCGCCGGGTGCGCCAGGGCCAGGGTTTCGTCGATGCCGGGGAGACGCTGACCTTCGACGGCGCGCACGACACCGAAACGCATGTGATGGCGGGTCAGGTGCTGAAACAGGTGAATGCGCTGCCTGAGGCGCAGAGGACGGTGGTTTTCCTCGCCTATGTGGAAGGGCTTTCCTATCGCGAGGTTGCAGGCATATTGGATATCCCGATCGGAACCGTGATGAGCCGGCTGGCGGCTGCCCGCGCCAAGCTCTCCGGCGCCGGACCGGAAGGGGGACGGCAGCAATGAGCACGAAACACACCATTCCCTCCGACGAGGACCTGACCGCCTTCATCGACGGCGAACTGACACCCGAAGAGGCTGCGCGCATTGAAGCCATTGTGAACGAAGACGAGAGCACCGCCGAACGGCTGGAATTTCTGGCGCGCGCCAGCCTCCCGTTCGAGCAAGCCTTCGCCCCGCTGCTCGCCGAAGCCCCGCGCCAGAAACTGGAGACGATGCTCGCCGCCATTCCGGCGCAGCAGAGCGCAAGATCCGACCCCACGCCCGCCTTCGCCACTCGTCGCCGCTTCCTCGGCGCGCTCGCCGCATCGCTGGTCGCCGGCATCGCGATCGACCGCGCCGTCATCGGCATGGGAGCACGCTTTTCGGCAAAGGACGAAAACAGCGAATGGCGCAGCGTGGTCGCCGATTATATCTCGCTCTACACCCCGGAAACGCTGGCCGGCCCCGTGCCCGCCAGGGAGGTCCAGGCCGCCCAGCTCGGCTCGCTCGACGAAAAACTCGGCCTGTCGCTCTCCCCCGAAGCCGTGTCGCTCCCGGGCATCGATTTCAAACGCGCACTGATGCTGCAATATGACGGCAAACCGCTCGCCCAGATCGCCTATCTCGATCCCGAAACCGGCCCGATGGCGCTCTGCATTGTCAAATCAGATGCGGGCAGCAAGGCGCCGGACCTCGAAAGCCGCAAGGGCCTGAACGTGATCTACTGGTCGAACGAGACGCACGCCTTCATGCTGATCGGCCGCATTTCGGCCGACCGCATGAAGGAATTGGGAGAGGACATCAGGAGAAGGCTTTCAGCCTGACCTCTATATTCTGCCGAATCGCAGCTATCTAGAGCATTTCCGTTTCTCTCCGAGTCACGGAAATGCTCTATCTTTTTGTTTTTGCGCAATTACGGACGAAAAACCGGCGCGCACTTTTGCGGGAATTGCTCTAATCCACCAGACCACGCAAGTATTGGCCGTAATCGCCTTTGCCCGCTTTGGCGGCAATCTGGGCGAAGTGCTCCTTCGTGATGAAGCCTTTCGCCAGCGCAATTTCCTCCGGGCAAGCGATTTTGAAGCCCTGGCGTTTTTCAAGCGTGCGGACGAACTCGCCGGCCTCAAGCAGGCTTTCGGGCGTGCCGGTATCGAGCCAGGCATATCCGCGGCCCATCATCGAGACACGCAGCTTCCCCCGCTCCAGGTATGTCCTGTTGACATCGGTGATCTCGTATTCGCCGCGCGGCGATGGCTTTAGATTGGCTGCGATATCAACGACGTCGGCATCGTAAAAATAAAGGCCGGTGACAGCCCAGTGCGATTTCGGCTTCGCCGGCTTTTCTTCGATTGAAATTGCAGTCATATCGCTGCCGAATTCGACGACGCCGTAACGTTCAGGATCGTGCACGTGATAGGCAAATACCGTCGCACCGTCATCCTTGGACACGCCCTCTTCGAGGAGTTCCGGAAGGCCGTGGCCGAAGTAGATATTGTCTCCGAGGATAAGACAGGAGGGTCCGCCCGCCACAAAGTCTGCGCCGATAATATAGGCTTGGGCAAGGCCATCGGGGCTCGGCTGGACAGCATAGCTCAGAGACATCCCCCAGTCGCTGCCATCACCCAGCAAACGCTGGAAAAGCGGCATATCGTGCGGGGTGGAGATGATCAGAACCTCCCGTATGCCGGCCAGCATCAAGGTGGTCAGCGGGTAGTAGATCATCGGCTTGTCATAGATCGGAAGCAACTGCTTCGAGACCGAATGAGTCATCGGGTGCAGGCGACTGCCGCTGCCCCCCGCAAGCACAATACCTTTCATACGGCCTCCTTCGGCTCTTCCAAGAGCTTTGTCACAGCAGCTCGCGTTGATACCTGCCACTCCGGCATGCTGACCCCATAAAGGCGCTTCAACTTATCGCAGCACAATCGGGAATTGGCGGGCCGTTTCGCGGCTGTGGGGTAGTCGGCGGTGGCAATGTCCTTGACGGTGACGCGCCTACCGGTCTTTTCCTCGAGAATGGACAATATATATCGAGCAAACTCGGCCCAGTTCGTTTCGCCGCTGCCGGCCAAATGAAAAACACCCCGCAAGTCCGGGCTGGAATCCTTTGATAGCTTGGCCGCTATTTTGACGATAGCCTCGGCGATGTCGTTGGCGGAGGTCGGGCAACCCAGTTGATCGCTGACAACGCTCAACTCTTCCCGCGTCTCCGCAAGCCTGAGCATGGTTTTCACAAAGTTGTGGCCAAACGTTGAATAGACCCAGGCCGTCCGCAGGATGGCATGGTTTTCATTCGCTGCGGCGACCGCATATTCGCCCTCGAGCTTCGATCTGCCATAGACGGATACCGGTCCGACCGGGTCGCTCTCGACATAGCTTTCGGCCTTGTCTCCATCGAAAACATAATCGGTCGAGAGATGGATGATAGGAAGGGACAGCTCGGCAGCTGCTGCAGCGACTGCTCTTGCGCCGTCTCGATTGATGGCGAAAGCTGACGCCTCGTCGCTTTCGGCTTTGTCAACGGCGGTGTACGCGGCCGACGAGACGACGACGTCGGGTTTGATTTTCGCAATGATTTCACGCATCGTCGAAGGCTGGAGCAAATCCAACTCGGGCCTGCCTATGGCGATGACCTCGATACCTCCCGCGTCCAGCGCTTGCAACGCAGATGTGACCTGGCCGCTCTTGCCTGTTACTACGATGCGCATCTCACACCTTTTTCAACACGCCAAGCCGTTCACCGGAATACACACGCTCACGCAGCGGCTGCCACCACCAAGCGTTTTCCAGATACCACTCAACGGTCTTGCGAATACCGCTGTCGAAATTCTCCAGTGCTTTCCAGCCGAGTTCGGTCTCGAGCTTGGTCGCATCGATAGCATAACGTGCATCGTGGCCCGGCCGATCCGTAACGTAGCTTATAAGATCGCTATGCGGTGCGTGTCCTGGCCGGACTTCATCCATGATCGCGCAGACACGCTCGACGACCTCGATGTTCCGCCGCTCGTTGCGCCCGCCGACGTTGTATTTTTCGCCGGGACGGCCTCGTTGCACGATCAGCCAAAGCGCTCGTGCGTGGTCGTCGACATAGAGCCAATCGCGAATGTTCGAGCCGCTTCCGTAGACGGGCAACGGCTTCCGTTCGAGCGCGTTCAATATGATGAGGGGTATGAGCTTTTCCGGGAAATGAAAAGGACCGTAATTGTTCGAACAGTTGGAAATGATCACGGGCAGGCCGTAAGTCCTTTCCCATGCCGTCGCGAGGTGATCGCTGGCCGCCTTGGACGCGGAGTAAGGAGAGGACGGATCGTAAGGTGTCGTCTCGGCAAACAGCCCGTCTTCACCGAGGGAACCATAGACTTCGTCGGTAGACACGTGCAGCATCCTGAATGCCGCCTTTTCGTCCGCCGGAAGCCCTTGCCAATATTGCCGCGCGGCCTCCAACATGCTGAAGGTGCCGTTTATATTCGTTTCGATAAAATCCGCCGCGCCGGTGATCGACCGGTCGACATGGCTTTCCGCCGCCAGATGCATGACGTAATCGGGACGAAACTCCTCGAAAGCGTTGCTGACCGCGCTTCTGTCGCAAATGTCGGCTTTGAGAAACCTGTAGTTGGCAGCATTCTCGATCGCTTTCAGCGAGGCGAGATTGCCGGCATAGGTCAGCTTGTCGATATTGAGCACTTCGGCGCCGATCTCGCTGACGAGATAGCGCACCAATGCCGAACCGATGAAGCCAGCGCCACCTGTTACAAGAACACGCATGAGGCCCTCCGTTTTACGAAAGTTGAAAATATGCGGGGAGTTCGGAAAGCAGCGGCTGTTTGTTGTCCTTATCAGAAAGAACGTAGGCATCCATCTGAGGCCACTCGATCCCGATCTCGGCGTCGTTCCACCGCACGCCACGGTCATGCTCCGCGCTGTAGGGAGCTGTGACTTTGTAGCTTATGATCGTATCAGGCTGCAAAGTTACGAACCCATGCGCAAATCCGGCCGGCACCCAGAGTTGTGAGCCATTCTCAGGCGACAGTTCTGCGGAGACCCACTTCCCATATGTCGGAGAGCCATGTCTGATATCGACGGCCACATCCAGGAGCGCGCCACGCAGACAGCGCACAAGTTTGCCTTGCGCAAAGGGAGACAACTGAAAATGTAATCCCCGGACGGTTCCCGGCTGCGCTGAAAGGGACTCATTATCCTGCAAGAAAGAGACGTCGGCCACGTTGCTGCGGAACCAGGAATCTTTGAAGACTTCGCTGAAATAGCCCCTTGAGTCACCGAACCTGGCGGGAGTGATCTTTTTGACGTCCCCGATCTCCAGTTGTTCTACATTCAACGCATACATCCTTGCATTAGGCTTGATCGCTGGATTGTGACAGCGGCCAACGCGGCAATATAGCCAATTGTGCTGCTGAGCACATACCTTGGCGAGGCCTGGACGGCAAGATGAGAATCCAGTTCTGCCGCCGGATGTGTGCGGCGCCGGAGCAGACGATTCAAGCTGCGGCAATGTGTTGGCTTGTAGAGTAATTCCAGCAAAATTGCGTCGAGGCTTTGCGTCCCGCTCGTCTCTATCCGAGATCGCAAGGGGCTTTGCAGTGACATAACGGCTGCAGCCAAAAGAGAATTCATTCCTGACATCCTTTGAATACCAGTTGGCGCTTGGCATAAGTGTCAATCATGCGCTATGGCGCACGCCGGCATAGATATTTGCCGCTGCCGCATGGGGTTGCGGCATGGGTGATGAAACAACGGATCGACAAGTCGCTAGGTGCCCGTTGTACGAGCTGGATCGCGGAGAGGTGACGTTTGCTGTTCAATTCTGAAGGTTATGGGATCCTTCTGGCTCTTACATTATTGGCGTATTGGTCGACAAAGTCTGTCTCTCTTCGGCAGATCATAGTATTTATTGCTAGTGTTGTTTTTTATATTCAGTGGAGTTTTCTATTTGTATTTCTACTGCTTGGCCTCATTATTCTGAATTGGGTCATCACTGTCGGGGTTTATCCACGGAACAGCCGTCTGGGCCTATGGCTGGTGGTGTTGGCAAATCTGGGCATATTATTCTCATTCAAATATCTCTCCTTCTTCGTCGACAACGTAGTCGATGCACTTCAGTTGATCGGAATCGTGGTAGAGAGCCCCAGGATTCCGGCTCTTCTGCCGTTAGGCATCTCGTTTTATGTCTTTGAATTGATTTCGTATGCTGTCGATCTATACAATAAAAAGATGGTCGCGGAACGAAATCCGCTGAAGCTGTCGATATTCGTATTGTTCTTCCCGCACCTGATTGCCGGCCCGATTTGCCGCGCTAATCAGTTCATGCCGCAAATTGGCACGCTGCAAAAACTTTCAAGCGATCTCATTGTTACGGGAGCGTATCTTTTTGTCACTGGTTTCGCTCTGAAGTGTGGAATCGCCGACGGTATCGCTCCATACGTCAATACGACATTTGCCAACCCGGGCAATTATGGCGGCCTCGACAATCTGCTGGCTGTTGTCGGATTTGGCGTTCAGATTTTCTGCGACTTCTGGGGCTATTCTCTCATGGCTCTAGGGGCGGCGAAGCTCTTTGGCTATGACTTGCCCTCGAATTTCAATTCTCCATACACGGCGCAATCAATTCAACAGTTTTGGCGCCGCTGGCACATAACACTGTCGAATTGGCTTCGCGACTATTTGTATATTCCGCTCGGGGGGTCGAGAGATCTTTCCAATTTCAAAATCACTCGAAATCTAATGATTACCATGTTGCTCGGAGGTTTGTGGCACGGAGCCAGTTATAACTTCGTCATATGGGGAGGAATTCACGGCCTCGCCCTCAGCGTCAACAGGTACTACCACCTCGTGAGGCTCCCATCGGGCGTGAAGGCGGTGTTCTCATGGGCGCCGATGTCGTGGATTCTTACCATGGCGGTGGTTTTCTTTTCATGGATATTTTTCAGGGCGCCGACCCTCTCTGAAGCGCTAATGGTAGTTTCAAATATATTTAGCTTTGGCGCCGGATATATGCAGACAAGACTGGACGGGGTTTTCTTTGAATTGCTGGTGATGTTTGTTATTTTGTATTTCATCGCAAATAAAACTACAAACTATCAACCTATAACCCATTATTCAACTCGGAATCAGCTTTTGTTTTTCTCAACAATGTTTTTCTTTTCACTCATTTACTATGTAGATGGCGCGCAATTCATCTATTTCCAGTTCTAGGAGAACAGCGGTGAGAAGGGTATTCGCTTACGTCGTGGTGTCTGTGCTGGCGTTAGCCATGGTTGAGGGGGCGGTTCGCGCTTATGAAATGTCGCAGGCCGCAACGAGCACGGAGGGTGTAGAGGGCTTGCTTCGGTCGCTGCCGGAAACAAAGATATCTGGACGCGAAATCGGCAACCAGTTTCTGGTACACAATGTCGCGCTGTTCGAACACTTGCCGGATCCGGAGGCCGTGCATACCGCGTTCGTCGGCAGTTCTCGGTCAAAGGTTCTGAGGCCCGCTCGCTTTGGGTTCGCGGATGCAGTCAATGGATCCGGGAATTCCTATAATGAAATCTCATACGGGCTGCTCTTGCAGGCGGAAATATTACGGCGTCAATTCCCCAATTTGCGAAAGGTCTATGTCGAGGCACCAGTTTTGATGAGGCGTCGCGATGGGCTAACCATGGAAAGAGATCACCAGAAATACTTTCCGTTGCTCCTTTCTTTGATGCCTCTTATCGATCAACTGGATCAGGCAAAGCAGACCAAAGCGGAAATTATCAACTACGAAACGAATGGAGGGTCGCCAGATTCCGATTTGCTTCACTTTGTGCGGTACAGATCGGATCTTCGTCTGACCAATTTATACCGCAGGTTGATCGGGGCGGATGGCTCCATCCCGGTTTACGATGATCCCTGGTTCAAGACGGTTCGTCCAAATGGTGAGCGGATTGATTTGTCTGCCGCGATGAATGCGAATCCACTTCCGCCCATTGCACGCGAACATCCTAAAATTCAGAGGCTCACTGATATCAGAAGCAATTTTCCCTGGGATGGGCTATTCGACCTTTTCGCAATATGGGGGAAAGCACACAATATTCAGATCGTCTTCTATCAGCCGCCGGTGCGATCCGATGTGCTTGAATTCGAGAAAGAGTATGGCCTGGATTTGCATGTTGAGGACCTAAAGAGGGTGTCCGAAAAATATCACATTCCGTTCATTGATCTGGAGCGTGAGGGGCTCGGATTTGCCGAGGATTGGAGCCTTTTTTCGGACGAGGATCACATGGAAACATGCACCGGTTCAACTCTTCTCCTGGAGGCTATCTTGCAAGGAGAGACGATGTTCGAGCAAGACGGAGAGGTATTTCCAGCCATCTCACGCCGAGCCGTCGAGAGCGCGTCTTCGCAGGAACTGGCGTCGTGCAATGGCAAGTAGGTTCGCTTGCGGCTGATGGGCTGTAGCTGGAGAGGCGCTTGCCGGGACGTGCGCCGTCAACAGAAGAAGTGGCATGCCCTGTGCCAATTGCTCGTCAACGCGCTGCTGTCGCTTCACGTTGAAGATTCGGAGATGTTGACTTGATAGAGATTCTTTGCGCGACCTATAATGGTATGCGCCATCTTCAGGAGCAGATCGCATCCATTGAGGCGCAGACGCTCACCGACTGGCATGTCACGTTCTTCGACGACGGTTCAACGGATGGTACCGTCGAAATGCTGGCAGCCCTGGCCGTAAATGATGCTCGCTTCAGCTTGATACGAAATCCCGTCAATCTCGGTTTTTGCGGAAATTTCCTGAGCAATCTTTCGAAGCTCAGGAACGCCGACGTTTATGCGTTCAGCGACCAAGATGACATTTGGTACCCGGACAAACTCGAACGTGGGATTGACTGGCTCTCGCGGATCGACCGGGGCACACCGGCAGTTTATTTCGCTCGGACTGAAATTGTCGATGAACAACTCAATCATGCAGGAATGTCGCCGGAGTTCAAACTCGAACCAAGTTTTCGCAACGCCCTGGTCCAGAGCATCGGCGGAGGCAACACGATGATGTTCAACCAGGCGGCGAGGGATGTTGTGGTTGGCACCTTGCCGAAAACACGACTCATTTCCCATGACTGGTGGTTCTATATTGTTGTCGCGGGCTGTGGCGGGGTGGTCCGATATGATTCGCAGCCGGTGTTGAAATACCGTCAACACGCCGCCAACCTGGTCGGCGCCAACAATAGTATCTCGGGGCAAATCGTCAGGTTGTGGATGGCCCTCCGGGGGCAATGGCGGACGTGGAATACTATCCACGAACTCGCAATCAAGACCTTCGAGGATCGCCTTACTCCCGAAAATCGTGCCGCGTTCCATGCATTTCAGCGGGCTCGGCATGGCAGTTGGCCCTTTGAGAGGTTGTCCGTGCTCAAGCGAACAGGGATAAAGCGCCAAAGCGCGTTCCAAACAAAATTTCTTCCCATCCTCGCTCTACTGAACAGGTTGTAGGCGTTGCGCTTCCTATCGGCGGTTTCGAAGGAAGCGCCACCGCTCGGGAAAAAGGCTAGCCTTTGTCTCGGAAGGCGGGTAAACGCAATGTCGCCTTCGGGGCATAAGTCACGGATGATATCGAGGAGTTGTTACCTCTGAGTGGAGCCGTCAAGAGAGCAATCATGAATCGCTATAACCTGTCGGATCAAAAGGCTACGTCGTGGCTCAATCGGGCTGAGATCTGCGTTTCCTTTATTCAGAGAGATATTCAAACTCGGGAAGCGGAGCGCGTAGATGTCGCCGATCTTGGCTGCGGGGATGAGAAACTCGAGCGACTCCTAGCTTCTCGTTTGTCCCGAGTTTCCTATCAAGGTTACGACATTATTCCTCAGAGCCGGCGTGTTATTGCTCTGGATCTCAACAGGGACGAGCTTCCCAGGCATTATGACTTTATAACAGTCCTCGGTGTCAGCGAATATATCGATGATCTTAGGGGCTTCTTGGTTAAGATGGCTGGATCGGCAGATCGGCTTATCATTTCGCATGTCATATCGGATGCCGGCGTGTATGACGGGGAAGCGCTGACCCGACTTGGCTGGAGAAACCATCTTTCCAAAGATCAACTCCTGTCTCTGCTGGCCGAGTGTGGCTGGGAGGTGCTGGATAGTTATCTCGAGCCAATAGAGAAGCGTACGTTTCTTGTAATTGCCCGGAGCCGTGCGGGATAGCTGTTATTGATACTCTGATACATGAGTAGACATACAGCGATACAAATAAAGAAAGGGTGATTTATGAGTCCACAGGTGTTTGCGGTCTTCGAGGATATCGTCAAGAAGCATTTAGGGGATCGCAAAGTTGCAGCGGTTATGGAAGCTGGTGCAAGTGCATATACTCTATTGTCGATGGATACATTTAATGGTGCTCGCAAAATTGCGCTGAACCTGGGCTTTGAGAAAACTTCGCCAGAGCTTGAACAGTGTGAGATGGTGTTGGGTAATTCGAACGAATTGGAGTACAGCGAGAACACATTCGATTGTATTCTGTCCTCATCTTCGCTTGAGCACGACAAATATTTTTGGAAAAGCACCGGGGAGTTTTTGCGGGTACTGAAGCCGGGTGGACTCGCCATCATAGGGGTGCCGATTTACATGACCCTTCCCGACGATAGTGACAATACCACGCGTACTTTCGCTAGACACGGCATTCGATACAATGCTGATTTCTATAGGTTTTCGCCGCAGTGCCTTGAGGAAGTGTTCTTTGAAAACTATAGTGAAGTGGTTGAAAAGGTGATCGTGCGCACTCACCCTAATCCATATGCGGTTTACGCTGGCCGGAAATAGGCGCAATTCTTGATGTCCGCAGTTCTTACTCCATTCCTGGTTCCGCCTTCCATTCGTCATCAAAAGAAGGCCAATTATGGTGACGGCTTCATCTTGCGTGCGATTGAGAGGCAGGTTGGCAGGTTCTCTCAGTCGGCGATGTTTTCTCCTAGAGTGCCCCTCGACGATGAGGATTTTGCGCGGTTGCAGTCGCATCGCTATGTGATTCTCGCCGGAGCCAACCAACTCAAGGATGACTTCGCGCCGATCGCCAAAATGAAGGCAAGCACGCTGCGCAAGTCAAACCTGGTGTTCATACCCTTCGGTATCGGTCTGCACGGAGAAGCGGGTTTCAACGAAGGGTTCACAGACAACGCCAGTGAGATCTTGTCGATCATCCACGAACGAATTGAGTACTCAAGTTGGCGCTGTCCGTTGACGAAGGGGCTTCTGGACACGGCGTTGCCGGCATTGCGAGAGCAGACACTGATGACCTGCTGCCCTGTTGTCATGGACCGGCCCTTATTGGACGGCTATAAGTTCGAGCGCAACCTTTCAACCATCGCGGTAACAATTACAGATCGCGGTGATTTCTGGGATAGAGAAATTCCGGTTTTAAAAGAGGTGGCCGAGTTATTTCCGGACAAGAGGCGGGTTTTGGTGTTCCATCAGAATTTCGATCCTCCGTCTGTCTTTGAGCCGTTGGCCGACCGGTTAGGGATGCGTTTGGGCAGCCAAAAGGCGAAGACGCCTCGCCACCTGCGGCAACTCGCTCGACAGCTTGGGTACGAGATCCTCCTTGCTGACGACGTTGACAGGCTCCTGGCATTTTACGGGCAAGTGGACTTGCATGTGGGTAGTCGCCTCCATGCGCATCTTCATATGTTGAGTCAGAACAAATGGAGTTTTCTCGTCAAGGTCGACGAACGCTCCCCCGGAATTGCGAGTGCTCTCGGTTTCGAACTCATCGAACCCGGGCAACTCGGCCATCACCTCGATGCGGATCTGGAGACGATCAGAACCTCGGCTCAGGCGTGCCATTTGGTGATGCAGCGTTTCGTAAATGCGATTCCGGGCCGCCCGTAAGCGGATCAACTAGGCATCGCTGTGACGTCAGCTAGAGCAACGCCAGTAAAGTGCGAAGCAGTTTTCCCAGGAATGGCGCAAGAGCAAAGCTCGGGACGGTTCTGCACTTTCGCAAAAAACTGAACCGCTCTTGAGAGATCTAGCTCCGAACGACAGGCATAAAGCCCGTCCTGCCTCTGTCCGCACAAATAAGGGCGACCATATAGGCGAAGATCGGATCCAGAGCCTTCTGATTGAACATGATGCCAAAGCTGCCGGTTATGAATCAGCTGCTGACGAGCAGAAGAGCGAGCGCAATGGCGAGATCCCGGCCCGGTCCGGGTTCTTTTCTCCACGCGCCTATCACGGGCGTCAGGAGCATCAGCGAAAGCGCCGCAATACCGAAAACGCCGGCGTCGATTCCCGCGGTCAGAAAACCGTTGTGGACATGCGAGAAGGGCAGCTGCGGCCTTATGTTATCGGGAAGTTCCGCCAGAACCGAAGCCATCCGGTTTTGCGGGCCATAACCAGTCAAGGGGTCCTTACGGATTGCTGATAGTGCACCTTTGTACAAAGCGAACCGCGCACTGAGCGACGTGATCTCGCCGTCACTGCGTTCGAGCGTTGTCAGATCTCCCTGGAGCGCCTCGATGCGATTGAGGATCTGGCCGCTGCCCAGGGCGACAAGTCCGGCTAACAGCAAGGAGCCGGTAATGGCGAGGCTGCGCAAGCTCAGATGGAAGCTGTGTTTGCGAAAATACCAGAGAAAGATGACGATATGGACGGGAATGACCAGCCAGGCCGAACGCGTTCCCGAAAGCAGCACGCAGCCTAGGCCGGCGGCATATCCCAATATCGCAATTCTTTGCTCCACGCTTCTCGGAGATTGAACGTTGAGAAGCGCAATGCCGCCGAAAAGAACGCCTATGACGCCCAGCAGTGCAGCGTTCGACGTTCCAGCCTCGGCCCTCTCCATCAGAAACATGATCTGCAGGAGACTGAAGACAAAGGTGACGATCATGCCGATGCCTGCGGCGAGGATAAAGAGCGGCACGAGACGGCCATCGGGAGATTGGCGCATTCGCGGCAACATCAGCCAGACCGAAAAGAAAGGCAGGAGCCGGAATATCCAGTCCAGTTCTTCGGAGTAAGGGGGATTGATGAATATGCTGGCGATCATCACCAGCGGGTAGATCGACATGCCAATGGCAACCAGCCGGTCGGATCTCGACAAGTTCAAGGCGAGGCGGCCCGTGGCCAGACAGTAGAGGCCCCATACCATCGACGCGAGGAGGATGAAGGAGTTAAAGTTCGGCGAAAGCCCCGGAAGGATTGCAAAGGCAAAGACCGCAATGCGGTTATTTCGATCGAGCGCACTTCCGGCCTCAGTCCCCGTATGAAGCACTGCTATCTTGAGTTGCCTGAAGTAATTCACCTTGCCGGCCCTGACAGTGTCGATACTGTCTCGCTAAGGATCGCGAAGACGGCTGTCAAGCCGCGATGAGGGCGCAATCCATGGCTTTATTCAACGTGGTATTCAGGCAACAGGCCGTTCTGG